>NZ_CP011270.1:4340000-6740000 GCF_001610835.1 Planctomyces sp. SH-PL14
GACGGACGATGAAGGACCTGTTCGGAGAGGGAGCTCCCCCCGGGAATGAGGTTACTTCAAGTGGCCAGGCCGACGGGCTGGTTCCGCGAGGCCTGCTGCGGATGTTGATGGGCGAGTACTCGTTGCTCCGCGATATTTCGGCAGCACCCATGGCGGCAGGGCCATTGGCACCAAGCGTCGCGGACGCGGTGGACTTCCTTCGGTCGCACGAGCTTGTGCTTGTTGACGAACAACAGGTCTCTGTCACCGATCGAGGTCGCCAGCTTCTCGAGGCGACTCCTATCAGCAGCACCAAGTACACGTTGGCATTCGATCGAAAACGTCTGGGCTGGTAGAGGCGAGTACCGGCCCCACGATGGGAGGTCGAGAGCATGAACAATCCTGCAGAAAGGCACGACGTCGACAGGCGATGCAAGGTCGTGCTGAAAGGGGGCCTGCTCTCAATCCCTCTGGAAGCGTTCGCCACGTTGCGAACCGTCGCGAGGGATTTAGAGCTGACTGCCGGCGAGTTACCGCCATCTCTCCGTCACGGGGCGCGGGAGCTGGCGGCGGTCGGTCTGCTGGCGGATGGGGACGGCGCGTTCCACATCACAGACCTAGGGCGTCGGGTGGCGGACGCGGTCCCGATGGGGCAGAGCGAGGACGTCGTGATGTTTGACGTCCGCCAGTTCGGCCTCTAGCGCGGACGAAGAGACCCGCCCCGCGGAAATCGACGCGCGTCGATTATCTTCCCAGGCGGCTCGGCCCGTGCGCCGTCCACATGGCGGAGTGCCCGGAGAATCTCTGGTCTTGATGGAAGTCGCCGGGGCTTGGAACTTGGCGAGTAGCCTAAGGTCGCATCATGCCCAAGGATTGACCTAACGCGACGCGGCCTGCCGGGTGCTGCCGTCGCGACAAGCAAGGGAGTCGACAGATGCAAGACCTGGTACTTTTGCCTGATGAAGTGGCGTTGCTGAAACGAAGCGCGTTGCAGGGAGGGCTGTGCGGAACGCACGAGGATCTCTCCCAGGAGGCAGCGTTCGAATTCTTTTGCGAGCAGGGGCTGGCGGAGCTCCGGGCGAATGGCCTTCGTCTGACTTCTTGGGGCAACCAGGTTGCACGAGAGCTGGTCGAGGATGGCAATGTCGGCGTTGTCCGGCTTCGCCCGTCAGTGCTCGCAGCCTTGCACCGCGCGTAACGCGCGTTGGCTGAGCAGACTTTCCCAGCGGGACGTTGGGGGAAAGCCTGATCTCGTCGAGCGTCTGCCGGGCTTGCCCATCGCTCGTCGATCTTTCCCCTAACGCCCGTGGCGGATGGCAAGAGGAAAAATGTGATTGCGGAAGACTTGGTGTTCTCAGACATCAGCTACGAACTCCTGCAGGGGGCCGCGTCCGGTGAAGGGGTTCCGGTTCAGCGGTTGACCGTTACAGATGCGGCCGCGGCGTGGTGGCTGGCGCACCTCTGCCTCGTTGCCCTGGAGAATGGTCGGGTGGTCGCGACGACCCGAGCGCACGTCGTCTCGCTCGCCGAGACGGAGAAGGCCCCCGGTGATTCGCACGTTCGTGTCAGGGCGGGATCCCTGTGGTCGACGGGGCTCTCTCATCGGTGGGCTGCTCTGGATCCCCGGAGTCGCATCCCGTGGGGCGGGTGAGTCGTTTAAAGGAGGAGGCGACATGCGACGGATCACGATGAGTGAGGGCGAGTGGCGGTTGCTCGTCGACCTGGTCGACGGGTTCCGGAGGTCCGACTACGACCCCGACGACCTGGAGCTGGCGACACACGAGCTCGTCCGCGTCGGGTTGCTGGAGCGGACTGAGAGGGGAGTCGAGGTGTCCGAGCTGGGGCGCCGGGTCAGGGCAGATGCCCCGGCGTTCAGTCGCGGCGCCCCGCGAGTCTGGGTCGGCGAGGACAAGCCGACGAAGCGACCTGTCGGGTCAGAGTCCGTGAACGACCTCGGCCCCTCGGCCTGACCCATCTAACAGGCCATGTTATACGCGCGATCCCGGTCAGTTTGGCCCCGGTTTCGCGCGCTCCAGGACGTCGTTACGGAATCCGCTGCTATCCACTTTCTAATGATTTGGGCGCACCTTCCGGGCTAGTTCCTCATCCGCCGGTCTTCGTAGTTCTGCCGTGCCGAGGACCATTCCGCACCATGCCTTCCCTGCCCAGTGGTCCCTCCACCGTCCGTCCATTGGAACTCCGCAGCACCCGCGTCAGCTTTGAGAACACCAGCTCGATGGGTTCAGGTCCGGACTGTACGGCGGGAAGTAGGCCAGTGCCAAAGTTGTTTCCAGATCCAAAGTGTTTCCCCTGATCATTCTGAGAGGTCTGGGGATCCGAGTCCTTGTGATCTTGTCACCCTATTGCGATCGGAAACCAGTCCGACGCCCGGTCGCCTTCCTCTCCTTCGGAGTAACGATCCGATGGCTAGCTGTCGAGGAAGCATCAGAGGTCGCAGGCCTGAAGTTTGCACAGACGGGCTGAAAACAGGAGCACACAGGCAATGGCGTCGGCTCAATCACAGCTCAAGGAATACAAGCGGAAACGGGACTTCCACAAAACCAGCGAACCGGCGGGGAAGTCCTCCCGACACCGTTCGACGCAGAAGGAACTCGCCTTCGTCGTCCAGAAGCACGACGCGAGTCATCTCCACTACGATTTCCGTCTGGAATGGGAAGGCGTTCTGAAAAGTTGGGCCGTCCCGCAGGGCCCGTGCCTCGACCCCTCGCTGAAACGCCTCGCCGTCCAGGTCGAAGACCACCCGCTCGAATACGGCACCTTCGAAGGGATCATCCCGCCGGGCCAGTACGGGGGCGGCACCGTCATCGTCTGGGACAACGGCACCTGGGAGCCGCTGGGGGACGCGGCGGAAGGTCTGAGGAGCGGCAAGCTCAAGTTCCATCTCCATGGCGAGAAGCTGACGGGCGGCTGGACCCTCGTCCGGATGCGTCGCAAGCCGGGGGAGAAGAAGGACAACTGGCTCCTCATCAAGGAGCGGGACGACGCGGCCCGGCCGCTGAAGGAACGGGACATCGTGAAGGACGAGCCGGCCAGTGTCATCAGCGGTGTCACGATCGGCGAGATGGCTGAGGAACCTCCCGCCGAGTGGAACTCCGAAGGCCCGAAGACCGGCCGCAAGTCCCGCCCGACTTCGAAGACAACCCGATCCAAGCCCGCGGCGAAGCCCAAGACTGTGGCGAAGCCCAGGACGTCGGGCGACAAGTTCCCGAAGTCGATCCAGGCCGAACTGGCGACGCTCGTCGAAGCCCCGCCGATGGGGGACGACTGGCTGCACGAGATCAAGCTCGACGGCTACCGCGTCGTCGCCTTCGTTCACAAGGACAAGGTCCAGCTCAAGACGCGGAACGACCTCGACTGGTCGCACCGCTTCCCGGAGATCGCCCAGGACCTCCAGCGGCGGTTCCACGGCGAGGACCTGGTCTTTGACGGTGAAGTGTGCGCGGTCGATGACGAAGGGGTGACGCGGTTTGGGATGCTCCAGGAGGCACTCAGCGACAGCCAGACCGACGGGCTCGTCTACTACGTCTTCGACCTCTTGTGGCGGGACGGAACGGACCTCCGCGGAAAGTCGCTGGAGGTCCGCAAGGATCAGCTCGCGGAGCTCCTCGGCAACCGTCCCCACGGCCGGATTCTCTATTCGGACCACCAGGTCGGGCACGGCGAAAAGCTGTTCCGGAAGGCCTCCGATATGGGGCTGGAGGGGATCGTCTCCAAGCGCCGCGACCAGCCGTACATCTCCGGGCGCGGCGGCAACTGGGTGAAGTCCAAGACGAGCCAGCAGGACGAGTTCGTCATTGGCGGCTTCACGGATTCCACCTCCGCAACGCGGCGTCTCGGGGCGCTCCTCATCGGCTACCACGACAACGGCCAGTTCAAGTACGCCGGCAAAGTCGGGACCGGCTTCACCGAGGCCATGACGGCGGATCTCCGGGAACGCCTCGTGACCCGGGAGAGCAATGAGTCCCCGTTCGCGGACCGCGTCACCGGAGCGGGGCGGGGCGTCCACTGGGTCGAGCCGAACCTCGTCGCCCAGATCGGCTTCACGCAGTGGACCCGCGACGGCCGCCTGCGGCACCCGGTCTTCCAGGGCCTGCGGGAAGACAAGCCGGCCCGCTCGGTGAAACGCGACATTCCGAAGGAGGCCCCGGCGATGGAGGAAGCACCGCACAAGACAAAGTCGTCCCCGGGTGGCAAACGAAGGCCCGCAAGCGCGACCGCCAGGAAAGCTCCAGCCAGGCGACGCCCCACCCAGCACCACAGCGGCCCCGAACTCTCAGCAGCGGACCAGAAGCAGCTCGAACAGCTCCACCTCACGCATCCCGAGAAGGTCCTCTATCCCGCGGAAGGGATCACCAAGCTCGACCTCGTCGAGTTCTACGCCGCGGTCGCGGAGTGGATGCTCCCGCACATCGAGAACCGGCCGCTGAGCCTCGTCCGCTGCCCGGACGGCGTCGGCGGTCCGCGGTTCTTCCAGAAGCACGCCGCCGGCGGCACCCCCGACGCGCTCAAGCGGATCCCCATCCGGGAGAAGGACGAAACCGAGGACTACCTCTACATCGACAGCCTCGCGGGGCTCCTCTCGACGTGCCAGATGGGAACGCTCGAGATCCACCCCTGGGGCTCCCGCTGTGACGACATCGAGAAGCCCGACCGCCTGATCTTCGACATCGATCCCGACGAAGGTCTCGCCTGGTCCAAGGTCGTCGGAGCCGCCCGCGAGGTGCGGGACCGCCTCCAGGATCTGGGCCTCGAAAGCTTTCTGAAGGTGACGGGAGGGAAGGGGCTCCACGTCGTCGCCCCGATCGTCCGCCGCGCCGAATGGCCGGAGATCAAAGCCTTCACGCGCGGCTTCGTCCGACAGATGGCGGCCGACGATCCCCGCTCCTACACGACGAACATGAGCAAGAGCGAACGCCGCGGAAAGATCTTCCTCGACTACCTGCGGAACGACCGCGGCGCCACCGCCGTCGCCCCCTACTCCACCCGGGCCAGGGACGAAGCCTCCGTCGCGGTCCCGATCGCCTGGACACAGCTCACCCCGCAGATGCGTTCGGACCACTTCACCATGAAGAACCTCACCGCCACCCTCGCGCGGCGGAAGCGCGACCCCTGGGAAGAAATGCTCACCCTCCGGCAATCCCTCACCGCCGCCATGCGGAAGACCGTCGAAGACGCCTGACGCCCGGCTGTGACTGACTACGAAAACTTCCACCATGGCCCGCAAGAAAAGCTCCCGCACGACCAAGAAGACGACAAAGAAAAAACCCTCCGGCCCACGGGCCAGCTGGCGGGGGACGGTCCAGCTCGGCCTTGTGACGTTTGAGGTCAACGCCATCAACGCCCACGCCCCGCAGGAGGACCGCGTCTCCTTCCACCAGCTCCACAAGGAGTGCCACAGCCGCATCCGCTATCAGAAGGTCTGCCCCGTCCACGGCCCCGTCGAGCAGGATGAGATCGTGAGCGGCTACGAGTACAGCAAGGGGAAGTACGTCGAGATCGACGCCGACGAGCTCGAAGCCCTCAGCTCCCGCGAGGATCGCTCGCTCACCATCGACGCCTTCATCTCCCCGGACGAAATCGACCCGATCCACTTCGACGGCCGGATGTACTACCTCTCTCCGTCGACCGACGCCGCCCGCGAGCCGTACCGCATCTTTCTCAAGGCGATGAAAAAGAAGGACCGCTGGGGTGTCGGCCAGGTGATCTGGTCCGGCCGCGAACAGCTCGTCGTCCTCCGCCCCTACGAGGACGCCCTCCATATGGCGATGCTGAACTACGAGGCCGAGATCCGCGACCCCGCGGACACGATCACGCCCCTCCCCACCACGGCGCCGCCCGCCCGCAGCGTCCGCCTGGCGGAGCAGCTCATCGACTCCTGGAGCGACGACAAGTTCAACCTCGCCGCGTACCACAACGAGTACTACGAGAAGGTGAGCGGCATCATCGACGACAAGGTCAAAGGGCGGGAGACGGTCGAGCCCGAGGTCGAAGAGAAGCCCGAGGTCATCAACCTCATGGACGCCCTTAAGAAGAGCATGGAGCACACCGTCCATCGCCGCCGCCCGGCGACTTCCACCCCCCGTCGTACCACGCATCCCCGGTCGAATCGCTATCGTTCGAGTGGTCGCTGACGCGTGAGACACGGACCTTCTCTAAATCCCCGGGTGAGTTGTTCGATTGATGGCTAAGCTAGGATTTGCCCGATGCACATTTCCTCGCTAACGATCCACGACGCGTCTGGTACCGGAGAATACGGTGTAGGAGCATTTGACCGGCTTTTCGAGAACGCCGCCTGCCCCTCGCCGGTAGTGGCTGTTGCCCTATCTGGCTAGCCTGAGCACATGGTCGACGTCTCGACCGGAGAGGTGCGGCTGGAGCAGGCGTTCGCCGACTTTCCACTCGCACTGCGTTGTTCGAGACCGGCAGAGTCCGTCCTAAGATGTGACACCTCTCTCGACCGCTAAACCAACCAGCAGGAACATCTGGATCATGCACCTGTTCGAGATCTTCCTCCCAACAGCAGACAAAGCTGGTCATCCGTGGCCCAGGAGCTTGTTCGAGGAGGTGCGGGGAGAGCTGACCGACCGTTTCGGAGGGGTCACTGCATTTCTGCGTGCACCGGGACAGGGGCTTTGGCGCTCCACGAGTGGGGACGTTCAAGAAGATGACATCGCCGTAATCGAGGTTATGTGCGATCACGTCGACAGGGAATGGTGGAGCGTCTACCGGAGACGTTTGGAGAATCAATTCGATCAAGACGTTGTCCTGATACGAGTCTCGTCAGCAGAAACGATTTAGTCGGCGGCCAATTGTTGATGGCAATACCAATGGAAGGAATCCGATTGACTGAACGGACCGAGGAACGAGATGACACCAAGTCGTAATCCCGATCTGCATGGGAGCGCACCGGACAAGTCCGATGTCGTGCTATTGTTGATCGACGTCATCAATGACTTTAATTTTCCTGAGGGAGACCAGCTGCTTTTGCATGCGATGTCCATGGCTCCCCACCTGTCAGCACTGAAGGCGGAGGCTAAGCAACTGCGGATTCCGGTTGTGTACGTGAACGACAACTTCGGCCGCTGGCGGTCCGACTTTCGCCACATCGTTGAACATTGTACCCGTCCTGAGGCGGCAGGTCGGAGGTTCGTGGAGCAGCTGCGTCCTGCCGATGATGACTATTTCATTCTGAAGCCAAAGCACTCCGGATTCTTTGCAACGGGGCTTGAGATGCTCCTTGCCTATTTGGGAACGCAGCGCGTCATCCTCACGGGTATTGCCGGGAACATCTGTGTCCTTTTCACTGCCAACGACGCCTACATGCGTGACCTGGGGCTTGTAGTTCCACGGAACTGCGTTGCGTCAAATACGCAAGCAGAGAACGATTTCGCCCTTTGTCAGATGGGAGGAATCCTGAAAGCGAACACGTCCGAGTCAACGGCCTTGGATTTAGCAGCCACTGGTTCGCGCGCGAGTGGGAATGAGAGCTAACCCAGTGTGGCCTGTCGCAGCACTTGTAACTACGCATCCTAGATCCGGAGCAAGGTGATGGAAGGCCCTTCATTGGTCATCCTTCGCGAAGAAATGGTGAGGTTCGTCGGCAAGCGTGCCGTCGAGCGCTCGACATCGATCGCTCAGATTTCGCCCGACGTTTTCAAGAAGCGATTGGTCACCATCGAAACTTGGGGAAAGCACCTGCTGATGCAGTTCGGGGATCAGACGATCAAGGTCCATTTCTTGATGTTCGGCAGTTATCGGATCAATGAGGAGCGAGACGGAAAGATCCCACGACTTCATCTGGGATTTCGCAATGGCCAGATCAACTTCTACTCATGTTCCATCACTCATCTCAGTGGGTGCGTCGAGGACTTGTATGATTGGCGGGTCGACCTTATGTCACCGCGGTGGGACCCCAAGTACGTCACCCAACTCCTGACGAAGCATTCCTCCGCAATGCTCTGCGATCTCCTTCTAGACCAGGATCTCTTCGCCGGCGCGGGAAACATCATCAAGAACGAGGTTCTCTTCAACCTTCGCCTCCATCCGGAGTGCCGACTTGAAGACTGCCAGTCGGCGATCCGTCGTCGGATGGTCAAGGAGATGCACAGTTACTCCCAAAAGTTCTATGAATGGAAGAAGGCCTTCGTTCTCAAGCGGAATTGGCAGGTCTACCGTAAGCAGCAATGTCCCCATTGCGGAGAAGATGTCACCGTGCAAAAGACCGGGGATTTGAGACGGGTGAGTTTTTACTGCCCGTCCTGTCAGCCAATGCCTGCGAAGTGACGTAGGCTGCTCCCTGGCGACGCTCGCGTCGCGCGGGCAGGATCGCCCTCAGAATACAATCGGTTGTGACATCGGCGACAGCCATCGGGAACCGACAGCCGCTCGTAACACTTCTCGGCCACGCCCAAACCCCATGAATGCAGTCAATTCGCCGGGTCTCGGACACGAGGCGGATCGACTAGGATGAGATTGTCGAGCTCCCGATCGCCGATGATTGGGAGGAGTGCGTGGGTGGCAAGTTGCTTGACGTAGTATGTCGGGCTATTGCCTCGCACCGTCACACGTCCGCCGCAGATTTCGACGCAACAGTTCTTGACCTGGCTTCCGACCTTTGAATCGACTGCCTTTCGAAGATCCGAGACGAGGTCTGTCGCCTGAAGCGCGTCTGTGCAGTCCATCTGAAGTTCTCGTTCTGTACCGCGATTCTGCCCGAAACTCAGCCCCCCGTCTTCGTGTCTCCCGGCTCGAGCGGGCAGGGACGACGGGCGCGTTCAACATGGTCTGGCGCATTGGGCGTGAGGAGCTTTTTCCGCTCTTCACGCTGGCGTCCGACCAACAGTTCGTCGGCACGTCGTTCCACATCTTTGGCTTCGGCGTCGTCCAAGATCCGCGATGTCATGTGAACCGCCGCGGTCGGCTGGCCGATTGCCTTGACGAGACGACCGAGCACCCCTTTCCACATCTGATTCTGGAGCACCCAGGCGAAGGTCTGCTCCGCCAGCCAGTCGGGAAGACTTCCGGCCCTGGCGAAGACCTCGATCTGGAACCGTGTGCGCGAGGCTGCGTCCGGCTGGCTCCCTGGCCCTCCGGCGGGGCGAGGGCCCGCGGAGAATCGAACGAGCCCCGCCAGCGGATGCCCTTCCACGGTCATGAAGACAATCTCCGTCGGCTCATTGACCTCCACCCGGATCTGGATGTGACCGCGGACCGGCAGGTGGGCGGTAAAGGTCTGCCCTGGCGCGACTTCGTCGGAGGCGCCGGGCTCTGCGCAGAAGTCGATCGGCATGATTTCCATGACGTTCCTACGAAACAGCTCGACTGCCTCTTCCGGGCCAACACTGTCCAGGTCGGCCCAGAAGACCTTGTTCTGCAGCGCGCCGACGCCGCGGGAAGGGGGAAGCTCCGGCAGCTCGTCGACGAGTCGCCGCAGCCCTTCCTGGACCGGAGTCGGAGGCCGATCGAGCAGGTCGGCGAGCCGCGGGCCCTCCGGCCTCCGGACGAGGTTCTCCTCGAGGAGCATCGTCAGCTGCGACTCGTTGATCGGCGGAGCGACGGAGGTTCGCAGGCCGGTCCATCGCAGGACCGCCTGCAGCGCGTCGAGCAAACGCTGCCCGAGCCGGATGAAGAACGCG
Source organism: Planctomyces sp. SH-PL14 (assembly GCF_001610835.1). NCBI lineage: Bacteria > Pseudomonadati > Planctomycetota > Planctomycetia > Planctomycetales > Planctomycetaceae > Planctomyces > Planctomyces sp. SH-PL14. Next base: position 4,349,636 of record NZ_CP011270.1, read on the forward strand.
GGGAGGCAGATCGCGGGGACAGGCCGCCGCGTCAGGTTCTGGAAGTGCTCGAGGAGCTTGTGCGGAGTCAGGATCTCGTCCCCCGCCAGCTCCAGCGTCTTTCCCGCCACCGTCCCGTCTGGGACGCATCGGGTCAGCGCCACACCAAGATCTTCAAACCAGATCGGCTGGAACCGCTGGTTCCCCCGTCCGACCTGCGGCACCGCGGGATAGGCCCGGACCATCCGCAGGAAGCGGCAGAAGACATCGTCTCCGGGACCGTAGACGTTCCCGGGGCGGACGATGACCCACTCGCGCGAGAACCGGCGGACCTCCTCTTCGGCCTGCCGCTTGGAAACGTGGTAGGGAGAACGGCCTCGGTCCGCCCCCAGGGACGAGACGGCGATCAGCCGCCGGACGCCGGCGCGCTCGGCCTCTTCAACGAGGTTCCGCGTCCCCTCCACGTGGATCCGCTGGTAGGTTCGCCCGGGGGGCTCCTCGGCGATGATGCCCGCCACATGGACCACGCAGTCGATCCCCTCCAGCGTCCCGCGGAGCGAGTCCCGATCGGCGATGTCCGCGTCCAGACCGCGGATCGGAGCGGGCCACTCGGCGCACTCCCGGGAGGCGTGGCGCGACAGCAGGCTCACGTCGTGTCCCGCCTTCAGCAACGCGGGAATCAGCCCGCGGCCAATCACGCCCGTTCCGCCGGTGACCAGGACCTTCACGACTGCCTTCCTTGGAAATCAGGCCGTATGCGGCGGCCGCAGGAACGGATCCGGTGCGGACGCCTGGCGAGAGTCACGTCTCGGAATTCCGGCCTGGGCCCTGGCTTCCTCTGTGACCGGGACGGCGTTATCCGAGGGGAGGATGCGACTGCCGTACTGGTTGGCGTAGACCTGCGTCAGTTCCGCACCGAAAAAGAGAATCTGGGCAGAGTAGTAGACCCACACCAGAAGGACGACGAGTGACCCCGCAACACCGTAGGAGGACGACAGGGCGCTGTGTCCCAAGTACATCCCAATAGCCCCCTTACCGAGACTGAACAGGATCGCCGTCACGATCGCCCCAAGCCAGACGTCTTTCCACGCCATTTTGACATCAGGGAGCAGCTTGAACATGAGCGCGAACAGAACAGATATGACCACCGTAGAGATAATTGCGTTCAGCGCTCCACCCAGAAACTGACTTTCTCCAAGGAAGTGCTGCAGGTAGCTGGTGGCGAATGTGAGACCGGCACTGACGACGAGGGAGACCAGCAGCAGGAACGCGACTCCCAGCACCATAGCGAAGGACAGAAAGCGGTCACGAACGAAGCCCCACACGCCTCGTCCCGGCTTGGGCTCGACCTCCCAGATTGTGTTGAGACTCACCTGAAGCTGCCCGAAGACCCCGGAGGCCCCGAAGAGGAGCGTTACGAGACTCAGGATCGTCGCCACCAATCCACCTTGGGAGTCGTCCGCGTTGTCGATCATCGCTTGGATCGCTTCTGCTCCCTCCTCCCCCATCAACGACTGAGTCTGATGTTCGATCTCCAACCGCGCAGCTTGGTCGTCTCCGAAGATAGCCGCCGCGATGCGGAGCAGCAGCACCAGCAGCGGAGCGAGCGAGAGAGCAGTGTAAAACGCCAGTGCTGCCCCAAGCTGAGGCGCTCGATCCTCGTTCCACTCGGCCGCCGTCTGCTTGAGGAGCGGCCAAGTGAATGAAAGATTCTTGCACATACCGACCACCTTGGTTCCACGGTCGATTTCGCCGCGAGGCAACGGCGGCGCTTCCGCCATCCCGTGGAAGGCGGGAGCACGTCCTGTTCCCAACAGGTTTGCGGCCTAAGTCGAACCGAGCTGACCGCAAGGCAGAGGGAACGAAGGAACCGTCTGCCGGCGGCCGTATGGTTAGCCGCTTCCCGAACAAGTTATGCAGAGGTTTTATCCTTCTTTACCGCGACGGCCTCAACTTGCGCCTACGATTCCGCCGGAGATCCGTCCGAGTGCCCAGCGCCTTCCGTAATCACTTTCCAGGCTACGCGTCGGACTTCCAGGTCCATGGCGAGCCGTCGGCTTGGCTGCTCATCCCGTTGCGATCGCTCCCACTCCTTCGCGTGCTCGCTGACGAAGTGTCCGCCGCGGCATTCGCAGTCGCGAGGTATTCGGGCCTGTCGGTCGCGTCCGTGGACGATCCGGTGGCCCTCCGGGACGGATTGATATCCCTCTGCAATGGAGCGCGCGATGGTAGCTAGCGTCCAGTTCCATCGGGGGCCTGGGTTGCAGCCAGCGCCGATCGGTTACATAGAGGCGATTCGGCCGCGAGAGGATCGCGGTCTGGCCGCTTCGTGGAAGGGGCCTGCGATGGTCCAGCTAGTGAAACTTTTAGTACCCGGCCGGATGATCACCACGAAGCCGGGCAATCCACCCCACTCCGCCCAGACGGCCACGCTGCCAATTATCTGCCGAGATGACAGGGAGTACTCAACGCTACGCGGTGCGATTTTCCCCAAAGTCTTGGCGAATTTCCTCTTCGAGCGACGCAATCTCACTGGCGCGCGGCTTGCTCGCGGTGTCGCCCCATGCCGGAGGTGACTTCCCTCTCCGGCCATCGCCCTAACTGAAGGGGCACGGCCACAACCCCGAAAGGAGATGAAAGATGATGCCCCCGCTGAATGAACGCTGGAACGCCTTGTTTTCCGATCCGTTCGAGGCCGTTCGCCGCGAGATCGCCAACCGCCCGCGGGCGATCGCAAACGGTTTCGGCGCCTTGGCCTCATGGGAAGATGAAAGGAATTACTACGTCGAGATGGATGTCCCGGGAGTCGCCCTCGACGATCTGAGCATCACGTTCGAGAAGGAACACCTGCTAATCGAGGTCACCCGAAAGGCGCCCGCGAACGCCCGTGATGGCTGGTACGACGAACGCGCGTACGGCACGCTCCGACGATCGCTGCGGCTGACCGATGAGGTCGACGCCGAGTCCGTCGAGGCGATCCTGTCGGATGGTGTGGTCCAGATCAAGATCGCCAAGAAGCCGGAACACCAGCCACGGCGGATCCCCGTACGGGCCGACGGGCAGAAACGGCTCGCCACCTCGTAGGTTCTCGTTCCGCATCATGCGATGAGTGAGTGCCCGACGATGGTCGAGCGGAGTGTAGAGCTGGCCCGCCTCACTGTGCTCCCGTCGTCGGGACTCTTTCTTCTGGCGGCCTCGTTCCATGAAGATCACGCTTCACACCCCAGAGACGATCTACTCGCCACGACACGTGCCGAGCTGGCTGCTTCTGGCTTGTGCGGCCGGGATGGTCAACGGCTTCGCCTTTCTGATGTGCGAGCAGTTCGTGACACATGTCACGGGAACCGTAACACGGATGGGGCTCGAGTGGCCGGTCGTCGGGGTGGCAATCGAATATGCCGTTGTGCTCGCCAGCTTTGTCCTGGGAGCGGCTGTTGCGGTCATCGTCATTCAGTCCCGGGCAAGGCAGGGAAAGCAGCCACGCTGGGCGGCGCCGCTCCTTCTGGTCGTCGCGCTCTTGGCGAGCGTTGCCATTGCCGGACGCGGCGGCGCTTTCGGCCAGCTGGCACGGACGGCCGTCACGGAGGCCCCTCCGGTCGCGTTTCTCTCCCTGCTGGCCTTCACGATGGGCCTCCAGAACTCGGCGGTTGCGTCGACGACGGGGCTGGCCGTCCGAACGACTCACTTGAGCGGTCCGGCAACTGACACCGGAATGCACCTGGGAACCGCCATCCTGGCCGACGGGGAAGAGCGTCGGGCGGCCCTGCGTGGGGCCGCTCTTCGAGGAGGGAAGATTTTGGCGTTCATGCTCGGGGCTGGCGTAGCCGTCCCGTTGACCCTTTCTTTCGACTATCTCACCTTGCTGGCACCGGCATTCTTGGTCAGCGTGGCCACGGCTCTCAGCTTTACCAGCGCATGGAGTCCCAGCGATATTGGCATCGGCTAGGCTCACTTGCTGTAACCGGCTCCTGTGGGCGGGACATGTGGCATTCGTCGCGACGTCCAATGCGGCCGATGACGCTTGGTTCATGACAGCGGTGTCGGTTGCTCCTCCAACGCCCGATGTGCGACGATTTGCTGACAGTGCGTCTGCCGTTGGGGCACTTTCTGCATGAGGCTGGACATGGAGCAGAACTCGCTCGGACCGAGAACGCCAGGTCGCCTCTTTCGCATGCTGATCTCGGAGTACATCACCCTTCGAAAGATCGGCGTGAAGCCGATCGTCGTGACACTCGTTGCTCCTTCGGTTGCCGGGGATGTCGAGTTCTTGGTGGGAGCCGAACTGGCGTCTCGCGAAGGGGACACGGTGACGATCAATCCGCGGGGCGCGGAGCTCCTAAAGGTGCAGCCGTACAGTTGGAGCCCCGTCGTGGTCAGTTTCGACATTCAGAAGCTTGGATGGTGACCGCTGCGGCGCCCATCCGTCATACTTCCGTTTACGGCGAGGATTGAAGGCGAAGGTGGCGCGACATGTGCGAGGGCTCATTCCAACTCTTTGAACGCCTGACGTTTCTCGTGCAGGGCCATCGATGTAACTCCCACCGGAGATTTCGATGGAAATTCCCACGACTGGCGCCTCTCTCTCTCAATTGGAAAGCGCCCTGAGCCCCACCGCCCGGGGCGAAAGTTCGCCTCCGGAGCCCGGGGTATCAGACGGCCGCCGACGATTATTCCTCGTCGAAGATCATGCCTTGATGCGGATGGGAATCGCGCATCTGATCGGCAAGCGACCGGAGTGGGAGCTGTGCGGCGAAGCGGATGACTGTGTGCAAGCGTACCAACTGATCCGGGAATCGAGTCCGGACCTTGCAATCATTGACTTGCGGCTGTGCAACGGCGATGGACTCGAATTGATCAAGCGGATCCGCGACAGCGTTTCAACATGCCGAATGCTCGTGTTCTCGGCACACGAAGAGGAACTGTTCGCTGAGCGAGTGCTGCGGGCTGGAGCCCACGGGTTCGTTAACAAGCAGGAGCCGATCGCGACGGTTATCGCGGCGATCGAAAAGGTTCTCGAAGGAAGGATCGCTCTGAGTTCGAGAATGACCGATCGCCTCTTGGCAAGTCGCTTGGCGCCTGCTTCAGAGAATGTTTCATCGCTCGCAATTCTCTCTGACCGGGAGATGGAGGTCTTCGAACGCTTGGGCCGAGGGATGACCGCCAAGGAGATAGCGCGGGATCTGCACCTGAGTATCAAGACGATCGAATACCATCGTCAGAACATCAAGGAGAAACTGCAGCTCTCCGGCAGCAGCGCGGTCGTGCGATACGCTACCGTCCACGTGCTGGGGCGCTCCAATGACCAACAAGCGGCGATGAGCTGAGGCCGCGATGAGGGACCGCGCAGCGGGCTTAGCGGACGACTCTGCGGCAGGGCTGCGAAACCAGCACGCGAATTGCTCGGCAGCGTTTCCGTAATCCGTTGAGGTATCTGTTGGCACTAGGAAAAAGACGGGGGATCTCCCGGGCCAAGTCCGGCAGTGAAGCACCCGGCGACAGAGTAGAGTTGGCATGGGCCGTGCGCCGCGAACCGGCAGTCGATGGGTGGTCGCGGCGTTTGTATGAAAGGCGGCGAGAGTGTCCTGATGTTTCGAGTCATGGTCGATCAGGCTGAGTGGGGCTGGCTGACGCGGCTGGCCCGAGGGCCAGTCGAAGCCGGCCTCCTGACGTCGCCTGAGGCGAACATCATCAATGGCATGCGGGTTCAAAAGCTTGTAGCAGAGGCTGGAGGGTTGCTGTTTTTGACGGTGTTGGGATTAGGGCTGGTGACAGCCGCCCCCCGGCCGTCGGCAGGCGGAGTCAGAATCTGGGCCGAGGCAGGCTGGCCTTCGTGACGGGAGACTGCGGCCAATGTCCGAGCCGGATCCGGCGGCGAGTGAGATGCCGAAGCGGGCGTTCCGACTAATGGTCCGGGAGTACGCACTAGTCCGTGACTTGGCCGTGACACCGGTCAATCTGGATTGGGCGGCACCCAGCGTTCAAGAGGCCGTCAACTTTCTCTTGAGCCAGAAGCTCGTTACTCAGGAAGGGAAGATCGTCTCGATTTCCGATCGTGGGCGGGCACTTCTCGAATTGCCGATCCTTAGCCAGACCGCGTACACGGTGGCGTTCGACCCCACCAAACTTGACGGATAACGGAATGCCAGGCGGGATGCCCAGCGGAGTCAGCCCTGACGGCGATCTCATCGCCCCATGACCCTACCGTCGTAGCTTCGGCCCTCGGTGTCCTTTGCGTTGATCGAGCCATCACGTTCGACGCGGCCGTGGGCAAATGCGGAGCCGCTCTCGTACAGGACGAACCCACCGTCGATTCCGACCGTGCCGATGAGATGAAGACCAGTCGGGCCCCAAAGGGACAGGACGCCTCCGGTCAAGCTGCCGTGAAGCTTCGCGTCGTCGACTCTGCTCAGGTCAACCGAACCTTCCATACGGGCTCCATCATTGCGGCGAAGCTCTCTCCTCCGCAGTCAGACTTTGATCTTCGTCTCGATCTCCTCCGGCCTGAGGTAATCCACCGTGGTCTCGTTGCATCGCCAGACGTTACCGAGGCACGGCTCGAGCCCCCATGCCCTGAGGTAAAGCTTGGCCGACTCGGGCGTAAGGGGTTCCCCCTCACGACGAGCGTTTTCGACGAATCGGCGAAGGTTCACTTTCACGAAATAGGTTGGTTTTTCCATGGTCCCGACCTCCGTAGGTCCGCCCGCAAGTTGTCATTTTGGTCGGCGCGTGTCGCCTGTCAAGAATCTCGCCCTCCTCTCGCGTCGTGGGGCGAGTGTGAGCCAGACGCGCCGCCGTGTCACCCAGGATTCTCCCGGTGGTCACCAGGAAGCTCCTGCTCTTAGACTGATCGCAAATTGAGTCGTGGGGCCGGGTGAAGTGATGAGCAGCGTGGCGCTCTTGGACGACGAATGGAACTTGCTGGTCGAGATTGCTGACGGCGCACAGAAACGTTGGCCGGACCATGGGCAACTTCAACTGGCTCTCGACGCACTGCTGCGTCTTAAGCTGGTCCGCCATGAAAAGGGACGGATGGTGCCAACGCTCCGGGGCCAGAGGATGCGAGCTGACAACCCTCCTCCGGACAGCGGCGGCATCCGATCCAGCACCCCTCTGAGCGACAACAGAGTTGGTGATTCTGCGAGCGTTGAAGGATGCTTTACGTTCCCCCGCCGGCAGGGCAGACTGAGTGGACGCAGGCCAGGAAGGTCGATTGCGAGCTCCGCAAGGTTCGCGGGGCGTTTCTTACTCGGAGGGGCCCGTGGCACTGAACTTCATTCCCGAGGACGAGCTCATCCCCGGGAAGTGGTACGCAGTCAGATACGAGCCATCGCGGGTTCCATCTAGGCTGCGCGGCGACACCTCGGTCTCGACGCTGCTCCGATTCGCGATCGCGGGACCGTTTGACTCCGAAGCCGCCGCGGCGGAATGGTTCGATCAGCACCAAGAGTTCGGCGGCGAGCACGCTCACGTGCGGCAGGTGCCGGTGGCATGATCCGAGACGAAGATTGCCCGGTGACGCGAACCAGCAAGGGGTATTGCCGAACTGCCTAGAGTCGACCGCACACGGGCCAGGCGAGTGTGAAGAACATGACCGACCGCTTCAAGCCGAAGCAATCCCGGGGGCGGGATCAGAGCAGGCGATCACTGGTCCGCTCACCGTCCCCCGGGGGCTGGTGCGACAAACACTCGACCGGGCATCAGCCCTGACCGAGCGAGAGTGTCGGCGGCTGCCGGACCAAATCCGACACTCCAGCGTGTCATCCGAGCAGAGAACATGCCTCGCCGCCCTAGGAAGATCCTAGGAACACCCCACAACTTCGGAGGGATTGAAAGAACTCCACAAGGCGAAAAGAGGTGCCTCATCGCGCCGCAGCGCGATCGCCATTCGTGCCACGGCTCGGTTAGTCGGATTACTTTCCACCCAGAAGAACGAAGAGCCACCCCACGATGTCATTTGCCAGCGGGACGTTCTGGATGGCCCAGCGAGGAGGGGCGAACACGATGGTGAACGGCACTGACAGTCCTTCGGGAACGTACCCCTTCTGGTAGAGCACGGCGATGACGACGAAGCTGCCGATGTAGACGATGCTGAGCAAGGCGGACCATGCGACCCATCGTGCGACTTTTCGTCCAGCCTGCATGCTGTTCCCCCGTTCGGGCCCCGTCGCAGGATCGTCAGCTCCGTGACGCATCCAACGACGTCTCAGGGTCACCGGATAGCCGGATGACCTTCTCGATCTCGTCCGGACGAAGGTAGCTCAGCGTGACTTCGTTGCAGCGCCACACATTTCCGATGCATGGCTTGATGCCCCATGCTTGAAGGTAGAGTTTTGCAGTCGTTGGGGTCAGCGGCTCCCCCTCACTGCGAGCGTTCTCGACGAAACGTTTCAGGTTCACTTTCACAAAAATCGGCGTTTCCATCTTGCGACCTCGAGAGTGCAGTCGTGGTCCCAAGACGCCATTTTGTCCGGAAATCTGCTTTGCTCGCAAGCGAAAACGCTCGAAGACGGAAGCAGGCTCGGCTGCCCGGTCCAACCCGTCTTCCGCTCCCGAGCGGCTGGAAAAAAAGACTCGGTTGGGGGAGGAATCCGACCGAGCTAGGGCGTAGCGACTGAGAGCCGCCTCCGACCTTGTGCAGCAGCGTTCGTAGCTACTGATCCATGGGCGTTTTCCCGGACTCATACGCGAGTCTGTGTGGGCATGCACTTTGCCGGCGGAAATGGCATCACTGCCTACCAAGGAGCAAAACATGGCCACGCGCGAAGTCGCAGAGCACAAGATCAACCGAGGGTTCGCAATTCATTTTGCCGTATACGCGATCGTCGTAGGTGCGTTGGCGTACATGAACCACACCCGCAACCCTGATAATTTGTGGGTGATGTGGGTAGCCGGAGGTTGGGGCCTAGGCGTGGTTCTTCATGCAATCCTGGCATTCACCCCGGCGACGCGTGAGAAGGGCGTCCATAACGTGATGGAACGGCAGAACGAGCGCGAAGCACGCGGCAGTAACATGACCGACAAGATGAGTCAGCCTGCTCGGTAAGCAATCAATGTTCGCGACCACTGAGTCGCGTTCTGGGTTCACAGCCGGAGCTTCAACTGTCCTGATTCGACGATCGCACTGGAAACCTCGTATCCAGCCAGGCACGTTGATCAGCCAGTTGAGGCTCTGGCTTGTTTTCTTGACGATGACAGCTTGGTCAAAAAGAACACCCGGGCAGGTCGGACGCCTAACCCGGGTGAGACGTGCGAGTGGCTGCCGGACCACTAGCACTCTGCTCGACTTATAAGCAGATCGTGTGCCCCGCGACCCAGGAACAATCGGGGCGAATGTACTTCGCCCACCTGGGAGTGGAGCTGCAGGACTTTGGCCCTGCGAGTCTGCCGCCCGTCTCCTCGGCATCGCCACCTTTGGATGTGAAAATCGATCGGGGCGGAAGCGGACATGAAGCCGGGCAAGCGCGACGCTGCCCCGACTCGACCATCCCCGAGCGATAACCAGTATTGGCAGGAACCGATCCGGAAAGTTCCTGATGGACACCCGCGTTGCTCAACCGACTTGAAGGCAAGTTAGAAAGGGCCAAGAAGAAGAACGCCCGGAGACGCCAGTAGGAGCGCGCCGGCATTCGTCTCATCCTCCTCGCCGTTATCCCCGGGCTACGCCAGTCTATCAGGATGGCCACCACAAGCGTTCCCCGTGGCGCTTGAAAGTTCGCTCATCCGAGAGTTCGGAGTGGCACCTCGACCTCGACAATTGGAGGTTCGTTGGATCAAGATGCGGCCCGACGCAGCTGAGTGCGTCTTCCGCAACCTGGTACCGTGGGGCCGTGACGATGCGTGCTGTTCTGTCGATGGCGGTCGCTCTTTTCCTTGCTTGTGAGATCACCACATCCGCTGCCGAAGAGGTCAAGGATCAGTTTGCCGCCGGATCCGTCTGGAACGGAGAGCTCCGTGTGGCTGGCAAGGAGGAGGCGGGGAAGGCGATCCTTACCGTCAGTGAGCGAATGGGCGAGTCATTCAAAGGTGAGTTCCTAGCCAAGAGTCCCGCAGGCAAGGTCGTTACGTTCCAGGTCAGCGGGACAGCGACGAACAAGGCTTCCGGCGCCGTGATCTTCGAGACGGAGAAGCAGGGTGTCTCTCAGTTGAAGATGCGCGGGAAGCTCACGAACAACGCGGTCAATCTCGTGTTCGTCGGCACGAGTCCGTTCGGCGGCAAGGGCGGTGGGGCGATCGTGCTGACTCCCAAACTGTAGCTGGAAGTCGTTCTGCAGAAGATCAATGACCGGGGACGGGAACAGAGGCGGTCCTTCAACCTCGCCCCGTTTAGTTATCCCAGGGCCATTCGTCCAAAGCACTCGGCAGAGTGGTCCCTGCCCAAGCGTGAGAGCCAGCGGTACCGGACCGAATCTGGCTCTCAGTGTCCGAGCTAAGTATCCAGAATCCCGCAGTTCTGCGGGTCAAAAGTAAATTACAGCTTCGATCTCGTCCGGCCGGAGATAGGCCAAAGAGTGATCGGTGCACTGCCAGAGATCGTCTGGCAGCGGGACGAACTTCCACGCAAGCAGATACATCCGAGCTTGTTCGAGTGGCAGAGGCTCCCCGTCACGACCCGCGTTCTCGGCCAACCGCTTCAGGTTCACCCGCACGTAATACGTCGCCCGTTTCAATTCCAGCATTTTCACCACAACACCTTCGATCGTCCGCGGTGAAGGAACACTGAGGTAGGGTCGCAATCGAAATGCCCGGGGACAGGAGCGGCCGCGAGGCAATCGAATCCCGTAGCTGCTCGACCGTCCCCAGGTGGAACACCAAAAGTGCCCGAGGAGGGAACTTGGGCTCGGCTAGGAAGCCACGCTCTACCGCTCCCGGGCTTCACAAGTATCCGCTGGCCGGCGAAGTCCGCAAGAAAATAACGACGCCCGGGGACAGGAACAGGGCGTGTAGGGCCAGCCACAGCTCCGCTCACCATCCCCGGGCAACAGAGTGATAGCAGGACGAGATCCCCGCGGATATCGTTCCCCCCATGAGTGATCCGTCGCGGGCCCTGCAGAATCTCAACGGTGCCGCACGTCTCGTCGCTGAGGCTGCGGCCAACCTTCGCACGATCGCCGACAAGGCTACGCTAAGGCGGTTGCGTTTGATCCAAGTCGAACTGAAGCTGATCGAGGAACAGCAGCAGGCGAAACTCAGCCGGGCGACAGTAGCTGACAATCCCCCCTCGTCCGCCGCTGGAAAGGCGACCGACAACGCGAGCGAGTAACAACGCTCGAGAACGGAAACGGTCGCGATGCAACACGATCTCGTGACTGCCCAACCGTCCCCAAGCGGAAAGAGACTGCGAAGCCCGGGGAGAGCCACCAGAGCGCTGCCGGGACAGTGCTCCCTCCTCCTCAGTGACATCCACCGGGCGAGGACAGCATACCGCCGACAGCTCACTCCGTCCCGATTCCCGCGGCCGTCAGGTCTTGGACGAATTCCGCGATCATACGGAGGCAGTCCTCCTCTTGTTCAACGCCTTCGATCGTGGTGCGAATCTTGTCGGTGTGCCCGACAGCGTCCGACTGGACGACGAAGGGATAAGGGCCAATTTCGCGGTCCTTAAAGCTCTGAAGCGCCAGTCGTTGAGGCGGAGATCTCATACGGGGTCGCAGTCATGCCGGGAGGCGTCCCTTCCCGCGAGCGCCTAGATTCGCCCCCACCGAGCCGTGCAGATCGCCGCATACTCGGGCTGCGGTCAAAGAGCTGGTAACCGCTCTCAGACCACAAAGGATTACTGACCCCCGATCCTCTCGACGCCGACACGGCGATTTCGCGCGTGGCACCCAGATCACGTCTGGTGCGCGGTCAACCGCTTGGGAAGATGGGCGTTGGAAGCTGAGTCCTGCCGGTCCTTCCTTCCCGACCAATTGAGGGTCTGTGGGGTGGCCGATGAAAGGGCTTGTTCTGCTGTCCGACGAGGTCGCGCTGCTGAAGTTCGCTGCAACGCAGGGGGCCCTCCGTCGAACGGGTGAGACGCTCGGCCACGAGATCGCTTGTGATTACTTCTGCGAGTCCGGTCTCGCCGATCTTGAAGGCGATCAGGTGCGACTCACAGCCTTCGGTCAACGCTTGGCACGCCGGCTCATCTCAACTTCGGCGGCTGGCACCGTATCCATTCCCCCGGCCCTTCTCGATGCACTGGGGCCGCAAGTTATATTCACGCGTTCGCCGTGCGTGTAATGGTCACGTGGGGGAATCGCTCTTCCTGGCTTGCCGTAGCGTGTCTGGGAACGGCGGCGAATCATGTGCTCCTTGGCTCGGCCATCTTCTCTCCGGCTGAGCCAACCGACGTTGAGACGCGGTTGCGAACAGGGCGCCGACGACGTCGTATTCGAGTAACGAGGCCGAGCAGGATCGGACGGCCGTTGACAGCGTCATCGCGGCAAACAATTGGACGCGAGTTGAACACCAATCCGAGCCTCGCATCCGCCCTGATTTCTCAGCGACCCCGTTCCCGGGGAATTCCTGGTCTTCATGGAACTCCTGGACTGAGGTTGATTCGCAAGTAGTCGATGGTCGGCGGTTTTCGAAGGATTGAGCCAACTCGATACGGCCTGCCGGGTGCTGCGATCGAAATCGCGATCAGCGAGGGAGTAGTTCGATGCAGGACCTGGTGCTCTTGCCTGATGAAGTTGCGTTACTGAAACGGAGTGCGTTGCAGGGGGGGCTCTGCGGGACGCACGGAGGTCTGTCCGAAGAGGCAGCTTTCGAATTCTTTTGTGAGCAGGGACTGGCGGAACTTCGGGCGAATGGCCTTCGTCTGACTTCCTGGGGCCGCCAGGTCGCCCGTGAGCTGACCGAAGACGGCAATGTCGGCGTAGTGCGACTTCGACCGTCAACGCTGGCTGCTTTCAGGGGCGGTTGACTCGCAGTGGCTGAACGGACTTTCCCAGCGACATTGGGGGAACACCTGATTCTGCCATGCGCCGTTCGGTAGTGCCCATCGCTCGACGTCTTTCCCGCAGCGCCCGTGTCAGATGACGAGAGTAAAAACGTGATCGCCGAAGACTTGGTGTTCTCAGAAATCACATACGACTTAGAGCCTATCCGAGATCCCCGGCCGTCCTCCAAGCGGTGATGGCGAACTGCAGGTGGAGAAGTGCGAGGTAGTTGACGGCGGTCTTTTCCCACCGGGTTAGCAGGCGTCGGGCTCGGTTCGTCCACGAGTGCAGCCGTTCCACCACCCACCGTCGCGCCCGGCCTCGTCGCCGCACAGGACGCGGAGGCTCGGTCCCCTTCCGAGGGATATGGACGACGTATCCTCGACGGGCCGCCGTCTGGCGGATTGTCTGCGCGTCGTAGCCCTTGTCCGCGCACAGATGCTGACGACGACGTCGTCCCGGGGGACGGCGGACGGGAAGGCTTTGGAACGTCTCGACCACCAACTTCTGATCGTGCACGTTGGCGCCGGCCACGGCCACTCCCACCGGCACACCCCGGCCATCAGTCAGCACCGAGCGTTTGACCCCCAGTTTCCCGCGATCTGTGGGGTTCTTCCCCGTCTTTTTCCCCCCCGAGCGGCGCTTTGGTCATGGCCCCATCCAGACTCTGCCACTCCCAGTCGATCCCTTTCAGGTCATCGTATTCCTCAAGCGCGGTCCGCCACAGTTTGCGGAACAAGCCGCGTCTGACCCACTCCTGGAAGTAGGCGTGAATGGCGCTGCCGGAGCCGAACTCCTGGGGCATCGCCTTCCATTGGCAACCCGTCCGCAGCACGTACAGGATGCCTGTCACGACACGGCGTAGAGGCAGACGTGGACGTCCCCCTCGACAATTCGGTCTGTAAACCGGGAGCGCGGGCTCGATCCGTTCCCAGAGCGAATCGGAGATCTGGTGAAACTTTGACGCGTCGCTGACAGCCACGGGCACACCTCCATGCAACTTTCGAGAGCAGACACTTCTCGAAATGCACAGAGCGGGCCAATTCACGAGACGGTTCTCGGATAGGCTCTTAGAACCGACAGTGTTTAGGCCGCGAAAGACGTTCCTCAAAGATGGTCGGAGGCCCGCCCATCGGGGCGAGGGGCATGACGAAATAAAAGTCGGGGTGACAGGATTTGAACCTGCGACCTCCTGGTCCCGAACTCCGGCCGACAGACGCCACACTCTCCGCGAATACATTGACCTTTCAGCGAACGGCACGATTCTACCGGGTTCCGTGGATTCCAGCAATTTCCGAGGATTTCAAACGCGGTGCTGCAAGGGTGTTTCTCACGTGGCAGTGAGTGGCGGGATCAGGTCTCGGCAGACCTCGAGATCCTCCAAGACTTGTGGAAGACGCTATCGACATTCGAGATTAACCCATCGGCCGTGTGCCCATGGCATTCGCAGTCGCCCAGCATGGGGGGCTAGCGGCGCTGGGAGTGAGCGTTAGAACCGCCGAGTGCCATCGGCAGAACATCGCTGAGAAGCTGCAGTTGTCCAGAAGGGCCGCTCTCGTTCGACTGGCCACCGCGTACGTGGTGGGCAACGCTGACACGACAGGAATGTCACCGCTCTGATCGGCTGGCAAGAGATTCCTAGGCATGGGACATTGGGAATACACTAGCCCTCTCTTGGGCGTTGCCTATTCGGCGGCGCTCGCCTCTCACTCGGCGGGATACTGTGAGCCTGAGGATCAACTCTTTTCAGCCACGAGGAGGCCGAGTCGTTTCATGGCCAGAGCCAGAGCGTCCGCCAGGGTCGACTTCGTAATCACGCCTTCGAGGTCAATACCGAGATGAACGATCGTTTGAGCGATCTGCGGCCGGACGCCAGAGATGATGCAATCCGCTCCCATCAGCCGGATAGCGGTAACGGTCTTCAGCAGATGCTGAGCAACGAGGGTGTCGACGGTCGGCACACCAGTGATGTCGATGATCGCAATCTCCGATCCGGTCTCGACGATCCGCTGAAGGAGCGACTCCATAACAAACTGAGTCCGCTCACTGTCCAGTGTGCCAATCATGGGCAGGGCGAGGATGCCGTCCCACAACTTCACGACGGGCGTAGAAAGTTCGAGCAGTTCCTGCTGCTGTCGGCGGATCACATCTTCCCGGGTCCTCTGGAAGGCTCGGATGGTCAGCATTCCCATGGCGTCGAGCAGTTCCGTAGCGCGCCAGATTTGCTCGGCGAGCGTGTCTGGATCATTCCCAAAGTCGGCCTTCAGTCTCACAAAAAAAGGCTCCTTAAACGAAAAGACGAAGCGAGCGGTTTCGTCAGCAGAAAACCCCTGGTGAACCTGAGTGCGCGAGACCTCAGCCAGAAAATCCTCTATCGCTTTCCACTCGGGGCCTTTCGAACTGGCGGTGTCGCCGCATTGCGCCACCCTCTGCAGCAATGCGACAAACTCTCCTGCCCGTGATCTGAGCGAGTTTTCGTCGATCCGGTTGTCCCGCCCGGCCCCCCTCTCGCGCAGTCGACTCATCCAATCAGAGACCAATCGGGCCTCATGGTTCCTAAGCGTTTCGGCGATCGAACTTGAGGCTTTCGCCATTACGGTTCAACTGGAGATTGGGTTCAGGGCAAAAGCGATCGAATGCAGCGAGCGATCGTAGGACAAGTTGCCCCTGCACAACACGATCGCAGGCAAAGCATTCCGGGAACGTGCAGACATTTCCGTTTCGCGGCGGTTCAGTCGGGCACGACTGAGCGTGGCCTCCCCCTTCAATTGGCGCTGGGAAGCCGCGCGAACTCCCCCGTTCTGAACTGATCCAGCCGATTCTGTGGACCAATCCACACGTCCCAGGAGAGCGGCCGGAACCCCCAGACGTCGAGCATCAGCTGTATGTCATCCTCGGTGACCTGTATTCCAAGCGCTGTGCAGTTGGCGAATAATAGCCGAGTATCGACGCGGATCATCACTTCCTGAGCTCTCTCAGCGGGCATTCAAAGTTCTCATTCAGCCGCTGCCTTTCAGGGGAAACGCGGGAGCCGCCAGTGATCGAGCGACATTCGGCGGCGGAGTTCCAATTTGATCGGGACAGTCTACGTTGTGGCGACGATGGTACCTGTCGTTTCGAACAACAGACGAATCAATGTCGAGGCATCAATCGGACGGGGCAAGCAGAGTTCGCGCGGCCACTGCCATTGATCGGCCAGCTTTGCGCTGGAGGCGTCGCCCGTGAGAAACACCCGCGCGCGGTCACTTTCTCCATCGGCGCGCGCCATCCATCTCATCGTTCGGTCGAGAGGAGCAGGCTGCGTACCCGAAGCGACAATCAGGAAGTCCGGACGATACGCCTGAACCGCCCCGTAGCACTCGCTCGCGTGGTTCAGGTAGCCAACATCCATGCCTCGCAGAGAGAGCGCCGCGATGAGCCCCCGGCCGAGTTTCAACGGCGGGTCGCAGATCAGCAGGAGCTGGGGCACAGATCTCTTTTCTGTCTCAGGCGAGCTTCCGAACTCTGAGACGGTCAGCCGGTGTCTCGTTCCGAAGAGAGCGAGGTCTGACTGTATCCGGTGGGCGCCGCGATTGGGGAAGATTCGGTTGGTCCGGACGATTTGGTCAGGAATCGCAGGCCATGGAGCGCTTCGCCACCGATATCGAACATTCGGTCGGAGACACTCGCAATTCCTGAGGCGGGAGGGAGGGATGTGCGACAATGAGCGCGCCGCCGGTCGCTCAACGCCGGCGCCATCGGCTGCCGCCACCTTCTGACGGACCGGATTTGCTGAGCTGAACAAGGACGGTGCGCCATGCCTCCGCTTCTGCTGATTTGTGATCCCACTTACGACTACCCGCGCTCCTTCCGCGAGCATCTCAACCGCCGCGAGATCGTGACTCGCCATAGCCGGACCGGGAGGGAATGCCTCCAGGCGGTCCAGATCCATCTGCCGGACTTTGTCCTGATCTCCTCCGAGACGGATGGTGGACAGCTTGGCGAGGTGGTGCGGGGACTCCACAACATGACCAACCGCACGCCGCGGGTGTTCTATGCCAGCTTCAAACCGGCGTGGCGCTTCTCGGAAGAGCAGGGGCTTCCAGCCGGGCAGTGCGTTCAGCGGCCGTTTGACGAGGCGGCCTTTGCCGAACGTCTGGTCTCGCTCTGGAACGAAGACGGGGCAGCGGCGGACTCCCCGGCGGAGGGGACGCAGCCCGCGGGGCCCGGTCTCCGGAATCTGCCTTTGTGAGGCGTAGAGGGACCTGTCGCGCGCAACAGAACTTCAGAAAGAAGAACTCATGAATCGTGTCCTGTTGGTTTCGGACTCCGAGATCGAGTATTCCCAACCGTTCGTCGAACGGCTACGGGAGATGGGAATCGAGGTCTGCTACGCGAGAGATGAGGCGGCCTGCCTGCGAGGGCTGAAGCAACTGGCGCCCGACTTTCTGCTTGTCGATCCCGCGGAGCATCTGACGACCCTGGAGAGCCTGCTGGATCAGCTGGAGCGGGGCCGGGGACGAGAGAGCCACCCGGAGGTGCTGGTGACCGGACAGGGATCGGATCAGGATCTGGCGGACTCCTGGGGATGGCCCCGTGCCCAGTGCTTTACGCGGCCCCTCGATGAAGCGCGATTGGGAAGGATGCTGGGAATGGACGATGTCCCGGCGGCGGTCGAGGTCTGAAGTCCGCTCCCTTCCCGGTCAGCGAAGACGCTGTTCCCGAACGCCCCGGCCTCCCGGGCCCGATCAGGCGGCCCGCGTTCCCCGTCTGAGAATGAGAAGATGAGCTCGTCCGTCGCCGCAGTGACCTTTCGTCCGCTGGAGATGACTATGGACGTCGTAGTCCGGCCGAACGAGCGGGCCGGTGTCGACGGCTCCTCCATGTCGACCCTGGTGAAGTGGCTCGAACTGGGACGGATGGAGCTGTTCCGGAAGCAGGGAATCAGTCCGCGTCAGTTGGAAGACCTGGGCTACTTCCTCGTGCTGATCCACGTGGAATGTGACGTGATCGAGCCCCTCGCGATCGCTGAACGGTTTACGCTGCGCACATGGGAATCGCGTCTCACTCCCGCCAAGGTGGAGCATTCGTACGAGTTCCGGTCGCGGGGGGGCCGTGGCTGTGGGGAAAACCGTCGTGGCATGCATCGATCGCGATCGAGTCGTGCAGAAACTGGAAGAGACTCTTCTGCGGGTGTTCGCCGGATGACGGGCTGCAAAGGATGCGTGCGGACAGTAGTCCCGCCTCTCACCCGGTCCCGATGAACGGGACGGAACGTTCTCTGGATGTCGTCTCCGGCCCGCGAAAGGAACCGCTTTCAAACCGAGCGCCGCGCGATTTGCTGTATTCCGAGGGACTCGCGTGTTTCCCTCGCCGTTCGCCGATCGCGTTCTGCTAAGATCGCTTCATCTCATTCCACTTTGTTGCTGGATGAACGACCCGTCTGCTTTGGCCGGGTCCCCATCGCTTCTCGTCCAGCGAAACCGTTCCTTCGGATGCGGCCCCGCGCGCGACGATCGAAAGGAACGTCATGGCTACGAAACTCTATGTAGGCAACCTGACCTACGATACGACAAGTCAGACCCTGCAGGATTTGTTCGGCGCGCACGGAGAAGTCCGGTCCGCTGAGGTCATCATGGACCGGGACACCGGTCGCTCGAAGGGCTTCGGCTTCGTCGAGATGTCGAACGACAACGGAGCGAAGGCCGCCATCAACGCCCTGAACGGCCACGATGTCGGTGGACGTTCGCTGACCGTCAACGAGGCGCGGCCTCGCGAGTCCCGCAGCGGCGGCGGGGGCGGGGGCGGCGGTTTCCGGGGCGGTCGATACTAGGACGGGTTCAGAAGCGTTCTTCCGTCGTCGGTTGTGAGTTGGCGGTCGCGTGTTCGCGGCACCATCGGGTGATGGCTGAACAGCGAAGCTGAAGCGACTCCAGCCGGCGGCCGGGAAACGGCGGAGCCTTGCTCGCGAGACGCGCGGCGGGGCTTCGCGTTCTCTTCGGTCAAGACCATGTGGCAGCATTCTTAGGACGCTGGGAGCGGATCATCTCGAAGAATCGGAACACGCTCGTCAAGAGGCAGCGAGAGCAGGACAAGCGCCGTCGCGCGGAGGACAAGCGGGTCCGTAAGGACCTCAAGAAGGCGGATCGAGGGACGGCGGCCGTGGATGGCCCCAAGCCACCGCTGGGCCCCTAATAGACCACCCGGTGATCAATGTCGCATTCGGAAGAGGCGAATTCTAAGAGAACACTGGCCCAGATGTGCGACATCGATCGATTGGTCGACCACTAGGTGGCTCAGGCGGGCGGGCTTTGTCGGAGACTCGGACGCCTCGTGGCGTTCTTTGTGGGAATGAATGTGATGGCGACCGCAGAGCGAATGAACTACGACGACTTTGACCTCATCTGCTGTGCCGCGGATGCCTCGAAGCCGCTCTCCGCCGCGGAACTGTCGGCGTCGCTGCGGGGGGTCAACCTCGAGCCACGGGGATTGATCGCGCTGCAACGGCTCATCCGTCAGGGCTATATCGAATCCGTCGCAGAGGATCAGTACCGCATCACCGGAGAGGGGCGGAAGGCTCTGGCGTGACGTTGAGCTCGGGGCCGCGTCGACTGCGGATTCTGTCGTCGATGTCCCGGCATTTCCGGCGGCCAAAAGGAGACCAGCGTGCTTGATCGAGATTCAAAGACGTTGGTTCACGACCCGGCGGCCGAGCAGGAAGCCATTGACGAGTTTGCGGAACGGCGATTGAACGCCCGCGGGGCCAGAACGTACCGGGACACGTACGAGCGTGCGGCATCGATGTATAACAAGCATGCGTCGATCATCGAGATCCGGGACGAGTTGCTTCGCGAGCCATTACCGCCGGCCCCCGTCAAACAAGGGATCGCCCCTCTTCAGAAGCGGAAGGAGTTCGCGGCGGAGCAAGGCATGGTTGCCGTTCGACTCAAGGCCATCGAGGACGCAGTTCACAAGCGACCCGCCTTATACAGATGAAGCCCGCGGGATACTGGCCGGCATGCTTCTTCTATTCAGATCAGTCTGGCCCGAACATCGGCAGATCATTGGCGGCGAGATCGAGGCGACGATCCGTCGCGATGAAGGGTTCTCGTGGTTGTCCTAGGGAGTGAGGTCGAGGCTTGGTTAGACGCCCATGAAGCTGGCCTCGCATAAGGCTCGCGGTGTGCAGCCGCCCCCAGTTCCCCGGACCGTCCCCGCCTTTGGAGAGCTAAAATGAGATATTCCCTTGCCTCAGAAGAACGACCGTCGCGACTTGGCCGTTTGCTCCTCTTCGTCGCCTGTCTGGGTTGCGGCTTCGCGGTTCTGATCTTGGCACAGCGGTCTGTCTCGCGAGAGCGTGACGCGAACGCTCGTGAGATGCGAGAGCATGTCGAGGACGTCCGACACGACCTCAACGGCGTCACCAAGGAGACGCGAACTGCCGAGACGACGTCGTCGCAGAGTCCCTGAAGCTGCCAACGGGAGTCGCGGCAGGGCGGCAGACGATGCTGGAGTCTCCCTGTGGAATGACAGACGAGAATACTGCAGCCGAGGCGACAGATGCGGTGGCGCAGTTGTTGCGATAGTCGAGCAGCCTTCGGACAGAATGCATGATCGCTGGAAAGATCATCGGTCTCAGTTCGTATCAGTCGGACAGCAGCACCGCTTCCACGGAATAAAATCATGACCAGGACCATCGAGTTTACCGGGCAGCGAGAGTACCTCTTCGAACGAGACGCTGTGCGATTCGCGGCATTTGTGAACGGGCGACCAACATGGTGCGTTGTCTCAACCGCGATGATCACCGATGGCGGCCTTCCATGCTCCAGGCCTGTAGACCTGCTGCACGTCTTCGATACCCGTTTCCGAGAGTTCGAGACCGCGGCCAAGAGAAAGCTCGACGCAGCCGAGGCGGGAGAAGAAATTGTGATCGGTCAAGTGGACCTTGAACATGATTAGGTGTCCTGCCTTTAGCTCGCTTACTAGTCGAACTCCGCGGATGCCGACAGGCCCCTGCGGTGTTCAGGTCGGAGCGAGGTTGACTTGAGAGCATCGCCGCCGTCCCGATCCGCCCTCGGCGTAGTCATTTAGCGGTGACACCTGTGCCGGAATTCCGAATGCGGCAGAGCAGTTGCGGGCCGCTCCCGGTCCTCCAAGGCCTAGCGACTGCCCATTTGCTCACCGGCACAGAAAGGGCAATGCGGCTCGCCGCTGTCATCGGGAGGTTCGCCGCCCCGCATGACCTGAGACAAGTTGCCCCGAGAAACCCCAGAACATTGCCTGTTAGATGGGGCAGGCCGGGGGGCTACGGTCGTTTTCCGCAATCAACTCCGCGGGCAGCGCCGGGAGTTCAGCCAGGCCTGTCCAGACCCGCGGGCCGCCATGACCGAACGCCGGCATCTCCGCCCTCACCCGCCGGCCAAGTTCAGTGACGCGGTAACCGTTCGGCACCTCTTCGATCAAGCCCGCGCGCTCCAGTCCATCCATCGCCAACGGAGCCCATCCGGTTCGTAGCGCCTGTGATTGAACCCGTCCTCCAAGTCGACCAGCAACCGCCACTCCTCCTCGGAGATCTTCAGATGTCGCACCGGTTCCATGCCTATGAGCCTTCGCGTCCCCACGGGCTTCGAGCCAGGTCGTCCAGTGCAGCCCACTCCTCGGCGAGCTCAGTTGCCCAGAGGGCGCCTGCCCTGACCCGGATACCGACCCAAGCCGCCGATGTCTCCGCCTCGGCGCGACACACCATGTGCCCGCGAGGTGTCGCCATCAAGCGGCCCCCCTCCTGGGTCACCAAGCGGAGCTGGGCCAACCGGCAAGCAGCTGCCGTCGTCGACATCGTCAGCCGCTCAAGGGCAACCCCGTCCCTCGCAGCCGTCGACTGTAGGAGCTCGTAACTCATGTCTGAAAACATCAGGTCTTCCGCTACCACGTTTTCTCTCCATTCAAGCAAAGTGGCGTTGCGGAAAAGCTGCGTCGGCGACCGTTCTTCACGATCGCTGCCGACTCAGACACGTCTTTTCCGCGACGGGCGGCCTTGGGATCTCTACGCAACGGCAATTCTCAGCTTCTTCGAAGCACGTCGAGCTGCGACTCCAGCAGCCAGACCGTGCCGATAGAGCCGTCACGAATTAACTTACGTGCGACGCAATCGCCCCACGGCGTTAGGCGGAAGTCGTCTCCCTGCCGTTCGCCGAGACCATGCTCGCAGCAGAAGTCACACGCACCATCTTGCGACAGCGTTCCGCCCGTCCCGCTGATCACTCGCTGCATGGAGGTCATTTTAAGTAACGCCACCTCGTCCCGTAACAAAACCAGATCTGTCTTCATTTCATTCCCTTGTGAGTCACTCTGCCGAAGGTGGCGACCGGCAGGTCACTCCATCCTGCCTCCATTCTCCCCCACTCTCCGTCAGGGGACACCCCGCACCTGGCGTCCCTCCCGGCATTGTCCACGGACTAGGCTTTTCCGGGGACGGACGGCCACATCAGCCCGAAGCGCGTCTAGCCGACGGCGACAACGCTTTGGATGTGGCTATGGCGGATGCAATCTGGTGTGAACGACGTTGGATGTTCGTGCTGATTTGCTGCGGTCTTCATCCGTCGCGGTTGGGGCTCGTTCTGGGGGGCCCGGACCCCGATGGAGGAAGACTGCACGAGCGAAGGAAAATGCCCCCCGTCCTGGATCAGAATGGGGAACTCGGGGGGCGACGAGAACTTGACTCGCGTCAAGTCCTCGCGTGAGAGCGGAATGCCGCATCGTTTCCTTCGAGCGGGGTGGTATCGGGCTTGCGTGGCCAAGCCAGGACTTGGCGTCATTGATCATGCCTGGGAAAGTGGACGGTCGTGAGGTGGACTTGTAAGGAGTACAAGCCAGCACTTCCTTTCTCACAGCCGAAGAGCGGGGGGGCGAGGTCGGATTCCTGATGAACCAATCGACTGCGGCGGAGCTTGATGGCAGCTGAAACACCGATTGACGTGACTTATCGACACTCGTAGAGTTTTCCCCACTCACCAACTTCACCCGGCTCTCGCTGGGAACTGTCTGCGACAGCATAAATCAACAAAGCATCCACTCGATTGCGGCCCATGATGGCTGCACGAGTTCACTCCACTAACCCGCTTCTTTGCGGGTGACACGGTGCCCAGAATCCGGGTCGTGTCGAACCTTGCCATCGCGGATTCGCCCTCGTCGATTCTTTCATCGGCGAGTCTCTTCTCGCGATGGAGTGAACGGATGAGTCCGTTGGAAGATGGCCAGAACTGGTCCGCGCAGCAGGGATGTCACGGGGACGGCAGCGGGGATGTACTGCACGAACGCGAACGATCAAATGGTGCGGAACACGGTACGGAACAGCCCTCGCCGCTGTCGGCAGATAGCGGTCCCGCCGGTGGTGAGGAGCGACGAGCGGCCACGCTCGGAGCGATCGAACTGTCCGGCGGGGATTGCTGGGAGTCACTTCTGGAGGAGGAGGAAGACGCCGTTGAGACCGGATCACCTATAACATCCGGTCTCAACATTTCAGTGCCAGGGGAGTGCAGCTACCTCGCGCACGGAATCGACTCGCTCGACATCGGGATCTACGGGCAGTTTGGGCCGATGCGATGGCAGCAGCTGGAAGGCGAGCTGACCAAGCTCAAGGAGTCGGCCAAGAACACGAGGGGTGTACTGCACCCATCGATTCCCGGATGTCTCGTTCTGGCGCATGGAAAGCGATTTTATGAATGGCAGCTGACTCTTCCGGAATTCCACATCTTCATCCGGAGAAGCGAGTCCGCGAACGGCCAGGCTCCGAAGGTGATGGCCGCACTCGACTCCAGCCTCCTCTGGAAACACGGAGTCCACGGGGCTGTCGGCCTCGTCTTGGAGCAGGTAACGCAGCTCGGCATGTCGATAGACCGAGTGCAGGTTAGCCGATGCGATGTCTGCGCCGACTTCCACATCCCCGGCGGGCTCGACGACCAAGCGCTCCGGACACTGTTGGTGCCGAGGAACCTGAAGTATCGCGTCTTCGGCAAGAAGCGAATGGAGACGTTCCATGTCGGAGCCGGCACGTCATCGATTCAGTGCCGGATCTACGACAAGACGAAGGAGATCATCAAGAGCAAGAAGGAGTGGTTCTACGACATCTGGAAGCTGGAACGGGCGGAAGACGTGTGGCGAGTCGAGTTCCAACTGCGCCGTGAGGCGCTGAAGTCCTTTCAGATCGACTCTCTCGACGATCTGGACAAGAAGCTGGGTGGGCTGTGGAAAGCCCTCACAACGCTGTGCATCTCCTTCCGACACCGTGACAACAAGAACGTCTCGCGTCGGACCGTCATTCCGATGTGGGCCAAGGTTCAGGACGTGGCGAGTCGGTTTGGCGAGGTCTCCGAGCTTCGCAGGATCAACCCGCAACCGAGGGCTGATCTCAAGGGAGCGCTCGCGCAGCTCTGGGGACGGTTCGTCTCCGTTTGTGCCTTCTTCGGGATCACGGATCTCAAGGAAGGGCTCGCCGTCGTGCTGATGCTACTGGAGAACTATTCCAAAGCCGAGAGGTTTGGCGAGCTCGTGGCCATCCGAATGGTTCTGTTCGGCGTCTCAGAGGACACGGAGGGGGACGAGTGATGTTCCTCACTGTTCAGGAAGTCGCCAATCGTCTCAGCATCAGTCGCGCGGCCGCGTATCAGCTGGTCGAGTCCGGGAAGCTGGCCCATCATCGAATCGGAGTGGGGCGCGGCGTGATTCGGGTTTCGGAAGAGGATCTCTCCCTCTACCTCGAATCCTGTCGCCGCGCTCCCGCTGAGAAGGCTCCGCAGTTACCCGTTGTTCCTCCCGTCCGTCTCAAGCACGTTCGGCTGTGACGTGATCGCCTGCTGGGCCGCCTTCTGAAGGTACTCCGGCTTCTTCGCCAAGTGCTGGTAGGTCCTGGCGAGCGTTGTGGCGTCGGAGTGGCCCATCAGGACGCTGACGGTGATGGGGTCGAGGTTCTGAAGTGCATTCGTCGCGAAGGAGTGTCGGAAGTGGTACGCGCAAACGGAGATTCCTGTCTTCTGCTTGATCCTGCGGAAGCGGCAATTGAGCGAGTCCTTGTTCCAGGGCCTACGCATCACGTTCTTGAAGATCGCTCCCTCCACCGGGTGGCCCTTTCGGGTGACCATGTGTTGGCTGACGATCTCAAACGCGGGATCACTCAGGTAGATGACCCGTGGAGCCTTTTTGCCCTTCGCCTCGGACGGCGGAAATACGATTCGCCGGAGGTTCGGGTCGACGTGGCGGCGTTCGATCTTGGCTGCCTCTTGGGGGCGGACGCCGGTGTGCCACAAGAACAACAGCAAATCCTTAAAACACTGGTCGCGGCTGACGGACAGAATCAGCTGGAACTGCTCCGGAGTGATGATTGTCTCTCGCCGAAGCTTCGGCGGGGCCTTCATGTGGGCGATCGGGGACGTCTCGATGTATCCCTCCTCCATTGCCCACTTGAGAGCCCGCTTTACGGCTCGCACGCCGTTGTGCTTCGTGCTGGTGTTCCAGCCTGTTTTCTTTGCCAGCCATGCTGTGACGTGGAACGGCTTGAGGGCGGGAATCTGCATCCGGCGGTCGATTGTCCGGCAGAAAGAGCTGAGAAACAGCTCGTAGTAATCGAACGTCGCGGGAGAGAGTTCTCGTTTGACGTAGTCCAGAAAAACGTCAACCAGCCCGATCAGCGACATCGCGCGGGCAGCATCCGCGATCGACTGCGGAGAATCTCCGGTCAGCATCAGCTGATGCCAACGGCGGACTGCTTCCGCCTCGTTCTCCTGCCCTTTGACCAGCTTGACCTGGCGGCGTGCCCCGTCTGTTCGGACCTGAACATACCACCAGCCATCGTGGGCGCGAAACCAAGGTTTGGGATCCATGACGAACCTCTCAACTGAGTGAAACCACTCGCTGAGCTGAAAGGCTCGCGGGGCCTCATCGAGTTGCAGCTCGATGAGGCCTTTTTTCATGGGGTTGCTGCAAAAGCTGCTGCAAGTCCCTTTTCGCGTCGTCGTAAGTAAAGTCGGGGTGACAGGATTTGAACTCGCCGAGGGTAAGGCCAAGCTGCGGACTTGGAAATCATCGTCATTCGCACCCGCGAACGATGGCCATTTCCATGTCACCAACACATGTCGTAACCGATTCTGTCTCCAAAGGTTATGTCCGCCCATGGAATGGGCCAATCGGTCGCAAAGCGACCGAGAGACCTGCTTCTCGCGATCGACGAAGAGCACAAGGGTCGGCGACCTCGAACCCTTACTGATGGCCGGAAGCATGCGTTCTGACCTGCTCTGCTCCCATTGCGGCCGGATTACTGCCTGCGACGTTTCATGGGCCAAAGCCGAACACCGAGCCAGGCCAGGGACAAGGGCGGCGGATGCTACCCGAACGAGGCGTCGGGCTCCGACGGAATTTGACGGAGAATCACCCACCCGACGATCGCCGCGCATCTGAATGTAGGCCTCGCGTGCCACCTACCGCGTCGACCGGAGTTCGGTGGGGCCGCACGAATCGTTCAAAGAAGCCGCCCGTCCATGCTGATCTTCGACGAAGTCGAGCGTCTTCTGACAGGCCCTGGCAGCGTCTTTCTTCGCTTTGTCCCCGCCTGTCTGCGCGCGGCAGATCGATACTTCCACGTGACAACCGACAGTCACATTGAGCCAGTGGTTCTTGGGCGTGCGCGGTTTCAGAGCTCAGATGTCAGGCGGCCGCAACGAGTGATCCTGAACCAGTCCACGAGTCGACGGGAGTCTCATCCTTCCGCTCCTCAACCGATGCATGTGGAGTGAACCGTGACTGAGGCGCTTCGTTGCTACTGCACTCCCAAATACCCCCCCCCCGAAAAGCTTGGCCTGTTTTTCAAGCGAGAACTCGATCACGCATGTGAAGGTGTGTACACTACACTGGTCGTGCGAACCACTAGGCAAGGAAGCGCCGCAGGAGAGAACTTGATTTTGCTGCATTCGTGACAGGTACTTTTCATGCGACTCGGCAAGCTCCTCGTCTACTTCGAGACCTCGCCGGCATTGCATTTACTCCGCGCCCGAAACGCTCCATTCATCATCGATTTCTTGGACCGTCAGTTTAAGCAGAGTCGACAGATCGCAGTTCCGCACTCAGATCTGCTCGCAAGCCTGACCGCCTATCAGGAAGAGCTGCAGGAAAGTCATCCCGAAGCGCTTATAGGGAAGCCCGAGGTCTACATCAGCGACTGGTGCTCGCGCGAGACGCGATGGCTCCAGCGATTTCTGGAGGCGGGGCGCGAAGAACCGGTGTACCAACTCACGCCCCACACTGAGGACGTGTTCGCCTTCCTCGATCGTGTTCTGGATCAGGATCTTGGGTTCGTTGGGACAGAGTCCCGCCTCAAATTGGTGATCGAAACGTTGTCAGACCTGGTGATCGGGGCGTCCGATGATCCCCAAACCCGGCTCCACCATCTCCGCGAAGAGCGAGACAAGCTGCAAACGGAGATCGAACAGATCGAGAACGATGGCCGGATCTCGAAGTACCGACCGGCACAGATCCGGGAACGATTTGCGACGGCGGTGTCCTTGCTTCGCCAGCTCCAAGGCGACTTCCGAGCGGTGGAAGAGTCATTCCGCGACATCACGACGCAGGTCCAGCAGCGGCAAGTCGGTGGGGAGCAGACGCGCGGTAAGATCCTTGAGTTCGCGTTGGATGCCGAAGACCTTCTGATGCAGGAAGACCAGGGGGTCAGCTTCTACGAGTTTGTTCGGCTGATTCTTTCCCCAACGCAGACGGAACGACTCGAAAAGATCATTCGCGAAATCCGCCAGATTCCAGAACTGGTCCAGCAGCAGGACGGTCTGGAAACGGTTCGCAATATGGTCACGTTGCTTCAGAGCGAGGCCGAGAAGGTCAAACGCACGAATCAGCGACTTTCCGCCAGCTTACGGCGCCTTCTGGATGTGCGAGCCCATGCCGAGCGGCAACGGATTGCAAAGCTCCTTCAAGAGATTCAAGTTTTGGCGGCCGACTTCGCCGAGTCTCCAGACTCGACGGAGGTGGGGATCCAGCTCGACCTTGATCTCGCTATCGAATCTCCCTTTCGCCGGACCTTCTGGGTCGATCCCCCTCGCTTTGAGGACATCGATCTATCCAACTTCGAACCCGACGCCGCTGAGAGAAACGCCGCATTTGCGCAACTTGCCGCTTTGAAACGGCTCGACTGGCACGGGATGCGGGACTGCATTCGTCACATGTTGGCGATTCACCATTCGCCAACGCTCAAGCAACTGCTGGAGCTCCATCCCGCGGATGCGGGAGTGGTGGAAGTGATCGGTTACATCCAGATCGCTGCAGATGACGGGCATTCAATCGATTCCGCTCTCATGGAGACGGTCGTCGTCTCGTCCGGGCCGCCGGGGAACCATTTCTTTCGCGTCACGATTCCCCGTGTCACCTTCCATCCCGCGAGGAATCATCATGCGAAATGAGTATCCGGAGTTTCGCGACTGGAGCGTGGCCGCAGTGAAGCTGCTGCAGGGAGTCGTCGAGTTCGAGGACGGCCGCGCCTGGAATCTTGTCCTCGCGAACAGCTCGCAACTCGAGCAGTATTTCGCTCGGCTGGGACTGCAACTGGTCGTCGACGAATCCGAAGGCTTGGCCTACTTGCGGCAGTTCGCGGCAGAGACTCTTCCGGCCGGGTACGAGGCAATCCCCAAGCTCTTCAAGGCGACCCGGCTTAGCTTCGGACAGACGCTTCTGTGCGTACTGCTCCGAGACGCACTTCGTCGCTTCGAGGATGAGGACACCCGCGACGACCGATGCGTTGTCGATGAGTCCGAACTCCTTGATCAGTGGAAGGGCTACTTTGCAGCCCACGGCGATGAGGTTCGGCAGCAGCGAGAGCTGCAGTCCAACCTGAAGAGACTCGAAGATCTCGGCTTCGTTCGGCGATTCGGTGAAGAGCCTTCCCGCTGGGAAGTGCGTCGTATTCTCAAAGCTCGCCTCACCGCCGAAGAACTTGAGCATTTGCAACGACAGTTACGGACGGCCATCGAGCGACGAGGCCAGAATAGTCTGTCAACGGCGTCCTGAGAGGAAGAACGCAGGTACTGAGCAAGTGGAAACGGAGCTATGATCACGCAGCATCGGAGTCTATCCTCGTTCGTCGAATCGAGGTCCAAGGGATATCGACTTCGCAAAGTCGAACTCTGGAACTGGGGTACGTTCGACGAGCATATTTTCACTGTTGCTCCGAAGGGCGAATCGACCCTTCTGATTGGCCAGAACGGTTCAGGCAAATCGACCTTGGTCGATGCCATTCTGACATTGCTCGTTCGTCCAGGCGTTAGGAACTTCAATGTCGCCGCGGGAGCCAAGAAGCGCGAACGGGACGAGCGTTCGTATCTGCTCGGTGCCTACGACCGTGGGAGTGACGACGATGGAGGAGTTCGCGTCAAGTATCTCCGGCCGAAGGGGGAAAAGTACTCGGTGATCCTGGCTTGTTTCCGCAATCAGGGCATCGACAAGGTCTTTACGATCGCTCAGGTTCTCTATCTGGCCGGAGACCAGAGCGTCGAGAAGGTGTATTGCTGCGCCGAGGGCGAACGGTCCATTCGCGAGGACTTTGGACATCTGGAGTCCACGGAGAACATTGTCAAAGTCCTGAAGGGCCGCGGCATTCGCGCGACCCGGACCTTCCAAGAGTTTGAGGCGTGGTTCAGCAAGGCGACGCACGTCAAACCGAAGGCGATGGAGGTCTTCAATCAGACTGTCGCAGTGAAGGACATCCAGCGGCTAAACGATTTCATTCGCGACCACATGCTGGAACCTCACAACTGGGAAGAAAAGTTTGATCGTCTCCTGGGGCACTTCACACAGCTGAGTGAAGCGCACGACAGCCTCGTCCGCGTCCGCCAACAGCGAGATCTTTTGGAACCTGTCGCCCGCATCGGCGAAGAATACCGGCATGCAAAGACCCGACTGGACCACGCCGAAAGGCTTGTGAATGCCTCCGCCGCCTATTTCGCTCAGAGAACAGTCGACCTTTTCGTGCCGGCCATCGCCGAGGAGGAACGTCAGCGGAAGGAAACTGCCGAACAACGAGAAACGGTGAAGGAGCAGATTCGCGTTCTTCAGGAGCGCGCTCGGCTTCTTCGAAACGAGATCGAGAACGTCGGTGGGGATCGGCTCAAACTGATCCCCGGACTGATCGCTTTCGAAGGCGCCCATGCCGGTCAAAAACGAAAGGCGCACGGAAGGTTCCAGGAAGCGCTGGACCGTTTGTCTCTCTCTGTCGAAGTTCACGACGAAGCCTCACTCGTGTTAGTGCGGAGGTGCGTTGCAGAACTCCAGGCTGAGTTCACGGCAGAAGCGGCGAGGCTCACCAGTGAACGAGACGCATCGCTCCTTGTTCGTGGCGAAGCCCGCCGAGACCTCGTCACGTGCCGCGAAGAACTGGATGGACTGAACCGTCGCAAAGAGAATATCCCTGAATGGTCGGTTCAGCTCCGCGACGCCCTCTGCCGCGAGCTGGGATTGCCGCTACGCGAGTTCCCCTTTGCTGCGGAGTTGATGCAAGTCAGTGCAACGGCCCGGGACTGGGAGTCCTCGATCGAGAAAGTGCTCCGGGGGCTCGCATTGAGCCTGCTGGTGCCCGACAGGTACTACCGAACGGTTTCTCAGTACATCGACAGGACTCGGCTGACCGCCCAAGGGCGAGGACAGCGACTTGTGTACCTTCATGTGGCAGCGCGTCCCACTGGGCCTGGAACGAAGCCAGATCGCAATTCGCTGGTTGGCAAACTGGACTTTCGTGAAGGCCACTCGCTGCTTCCGTGGCTGAAAGGAGAACTGCTCGATCGCTTCGACTATCGATGCTGCGAGACGATTGAGGAGTTCCATGAGCAGCGGGGAATGGCGATCACCCGGAATCGACATGTGAAGGCTGGACGCCAGCGGCATGAAAAGGACGACCGCGAGCAGGCGGTCGACCCTCGCAACTTCGTCTTGGGATGGGACAACCGTGAGAAGAAGCAGCGGATCGCAGCCGCGATCAAACGCCTTGAGGAGATCGATGCCGTCGAGTCGTCCAAAATCCAGACCGTCGATGACGCGACGGCCCAGCTGCAGTTCCAGCATAGTGCGATTCTGGAGATCCAGCGGGTAACACGCTTTGCTGAGATCGACTTCGCCACGCACGATCGAGAGGTTCGCCGACTCGAAGAAGAGCGGGATGCCATCGAGGCCGGATCAAGTACCCTCCGGTCGTTGAAGACGAGGCTGAGCGACACCGAAGCGGAAGAGGCCGATCTGAGACAGCGGGATGAGGGACTGGTTGGTGACGAACGAGAGCACCAACTCCGGATTCGCGAGGCGAACACGCTTGTTGTCAATGCCCGGTCTGAGCTGGGGCGTCGCGAAGCCGGTGGTCGATTGGAAGCCGATCGGAAAGTCTTCAGCGAACTCGACTCGGAGTTGGCCAGTCCGCCACTGACGACGGACAATTTCTTCGACCGTCGAGAGCGATTCCGCAGGGAACAGGATCGACGAATTGCAGACCTGAAGGAAGAGGTCGCGCCGAAACAGAATCATCTGACGGAGGCGATGTCACGTTTCTTGCGATCGGCTCCCGAAGAGTCGGCCGACTTGAGCGCGTCAGTGGACTACCTCGGCAGTTTCTTGGGGCTTCGACAACGGATTCTGGAGGATGACCTTCCTCGACATGAGCAGCGGTTCAAGGAACGGCTCAATCGGAACGTCATCGAAGACATCGGGTTCTTTCGCAGCGCTCTGGAACAGGAGCGGCGCAAGATCGAGGAGAAGATCGAACTGCTCAATGCCTCGCTGCAAAAACTCGAGTACCGGCTGGGGACGCACATCCAGCTGGAGCCACGGCCG
The DNA here is from genome assembly GCF_001610835.1 of Planctomyces sp. SH-PL14. Lineage (NCBI taxonomy): Bacteria > Pseudomonadati > Planctomycetota > Planctomycetia > Planctomycetales > Planctomycetaceae > Planctomyces > Planctomyces sp. SH-PL14. The sequence continues at coordinate 4,381,378 of NZ_CP011270.1, forward strand.
ATCCGGGACGTCGACATCACAGATTTTCAAACCCGACTCCGCGAGTGCGTGGAGGGGAGTTTTGAAGACACGGCCGAAGCCAACGAGGCGCGCTTCATTCGGATTAAAGAGTTGATTCTGCGTCTGCAGGACGAGGAGAATCGCACTTGGCGGAACAAGGTCACCGACGTCCGTCGCTGGTTCGATTTTCTCGCGGTCGTCATCGACCGTGAGACAGGCAAGTCGGTCTCGGTCTACCAGGACAGCAGTGGGCAGTCCGGAGGCGAGAAAGCGAAGCTGGCTTTCACGATTCTGGTGGCCGCCATCGCCTACCAGTATGACCTCGACCCGGAGAGTTCCGTCAGCGACCGCTTTCACTTTGTCGTCGTCGACGAGATGTTCTCCAAGGTCGACGACCAACACGCCGAGTATGCCTTGGAACTGTTCAAGCAGTTCGGACTCCAAGTGCTGATTGTGGCCCCATTGGATGCCAAGGCGCGAGTCACTCAACCGTACGTGGGTTCTTACCTCCACGCGGTGAAGAAGAACAATCGGTCGGCGATCTATGAGATGACAGCGGAAGCGTTCGAGGAGTGCGCCGGGCATCATGAGACTTCCGAACCGACGGCAGCACATCACCATGATTCGGCCTGAAGACATCCAGCGAAAGGCGACGAGCCTCTATCGGCCATTCCAATGGGCTTGGCTCGATGACCAGCCGTTCTTTCCGAGAGTGATTCCCTGCGACAAGACCTTGGACTCTAACCTAGCCGTTGCAAGTGAATCCGTCCAACAGCTCAGAAATGGCTCCAAGGAAAGGATCGGCTTTGGATACACCGTGGAATGGGAGGATCGCAATTCACGAACACATGGTCGCAATCGCTTTCCGCGGCAGATTCTGTTCGAGACCCAGGACGATTTCTTAGGTCTCATTGGAAAAGAACGCGAGTTTGCTCAGTTCGCCCGCTCCGTCTCGGAGCTGCGCAAGAGATATCCGCAGTTGGCACCGTGGGTACGCGCTCATCCCGCTGAGGTCGTCGATTCCGCCGCGGAGCTCGACGGGCTGTTGCAGGTGCTCGATTTCTTGTTGGCCCATCCGTGGCCGCAGCTCTTCGCTCGGGAATTGCCTTTGCCGCTCGACACCAAGTTCGTAGAGCGCAATCGTGGCATTTTGAGGTCTTGGCTCGACCTTGTTCTTCCTCCCCACGCGATCCGTGCGGACGAGGAGCACTTCGATCGACGGTTCGGGCTCCGTTACGTCGAACCGTTGATCTCCGTGCGATTTCTGGATGAGGCTGTCAGGCAGAGGGCGAACCTGCCCTGGAGCGAATGCGCGATTCCGTTGCATTCACTGGCATCCCATCCGATCGCGGCGGAGTCGGTGTTGATCGTCGAGAACAAGATCAATCTGCTGACACTACCTCCGATCGCGGGGGCTATTGCGCTGGGAGGCCTTGGTAACAGCGTCAGCGATCTTCGATACGTTACATGGCTGTCTCAGCTAGCTGTCTGGTACTGGGGAGATATCGACGTCGACGGATTCGAGATTCTCTCGCGCCTCCGAACCGTCTTTCCGAATGTCAGAAGCCTGTTCATGGACCAGAAGTCGCTGTTTGCCCTGCGCCCCACCGTCAGGGGTGTCGGAAATGGACGATTAGGAAGACTGGGAATGAACCTTCTTCCTGAAGAAGCAGCCGCGTTCCAGGTCTGCTCAGCCTCGAATCTCCGCATCGAACAGGAGCGGATTCCTCAGGACTTCGTGGTCTCACACATCCAGGCGGCTTTTGTCGCTAGATGATCGCTTTGCCGACCTTGCGAAGTCGGATCGTCAATGCGGCGTGCAGTGTGCCCGTTGACCAGAACAGGGCATTGCGTAAAGGTATGGCCATTCATGGTGGCGCCTGCAGTTCAAGGCGTTGGCGGTTCCTATGTTGGAAGGGGCTCCGCCGCCCGTCTACACGACGCCTCAATGCCAGCCGCATACTTCCGGAACGTGGCGTACCAGATCCACAATCTGACGAACCAGAATTCCAACACGCGATTCTGCAAGAACTTACGACTTCTTCGGACTCCGGATGCACCACTGGATGCACCAGCTTCGAGCTGGTCTCGTTCATTCTAAGCTGGCCATCCCTCTCAGTTTCACTGAGGGCCGCCCTCACGAAAATCGCCTCCACACCATTACCTAACGAGGTGGAGGCGATTTTCGTTGCGATGGCGCAGACGCTGGAGGGACGACAACGGAGCGGAACCGAACGACTCACGCCCTACGAATGACACCCCGGTCAGATGATCGGGGTGTTTTCGTTTAACTCGCCCCAAAGCTGCAATCATCGGACACAGAGCGAGGTCTTCGACTACAGAACTGGACACATGGTCATTCGTGGCATTTGATCACCACTTTTTGTTTTCTGAAAAATCATCACAAGATGATGCGATCGAGGTGGTTGCGTAGACGTCGCCTACGCTGTCGGCGCTGAAAAACATTTTTTTTCGGCGATGGGAAGCCACAGTCACGCGTAAAATACGGGTTATGAGAGTCGAAGCGGAGCTTCCGATTCTGCATTGCGGCCGTGATGGAAGTTGAGGATGCGGACCAGGGGCTACAGGGGCTTACAAGGCCTTTGTGCAAAACGGTTTGCGTGTACGGGATCAATCTACTGCCGGATTTGCGGTGCGCATGGTGCCTCCCGAATCCAAGTGACCATTGGTTTGGGAGTTTCAAATGCACAAGATGACGTTCTATCCCCTGGGCAACGCGGATTCATGCCTAATTGATCTGGAGAACGGGAAGAAGATCCTGTTCGACTTCGGCGATGAAGGGAACCCGGACGACCAGGATGACAAGCGGATCGACCTCTGCACGACGCTGCGGGAGGACATGGAAGCCGCAGACAAAACCAGTTACGAGATCGTTGCGATCACGCACCTCGACAACGACCACACCTGCAAGGCGGAAACATTCTTCTGGCTCGATCACGCCAAGAAGTACCAGGGTGATGGCCGGTTCAAGATCGACACGTTGTGGGTGCCGGCCGGCGCGATCACTGAGTGTCGCAACGATCTTGGTGATGGTGCAAAGGCCCTCCAGGCAGAGGCTCGACACCGGCTCAAGAAGGGATACGGCATCTGCGTCTTCTCACGCCCCGAAGCCCTGAAGGACTGGCTCGAAGAACAGGGTCTCACGTTGGAGGATCGCGACCAGTTCTTCAAGGATGCCGGTGAGCTTGCGCCCGGGTTGAGTCTTGCCGCCGACAACGTCGAGTTCTTCGTCCACAGTCCGTTTGCCTCTCGGCAAGATGGGGTGCTCTTCGACCGCAATCGCGACTCGCTTGTCATGCAGGCGACGTTCAATGTTCTCGGCACCACTACACGTGCCATCCTCGGCTCGGATGCGGACCACGAAGATTGGACCGAGATCGTCAACATCACTAAGTACCACAAGCGAGAAGAGCGGCTGGAGTGGGACATTTTCAAACTGCCTCACCACTGCTCATATCTGACGCTCGGCCCCAAGGAGAACAAGGGCGTTGACAAGACAACGCCTGTCGCTGCCACCAAGTGGCTGTTTGAAGAAAAGTCTAACCGCGGGTGCATCATCATCTCGCCGAGTTGGCCTATTCCGGCGAAGGGCACTCAGGAAGACAAAGACATTCAACCGCCTCACCGGCAGGCGAAGAACTACTATGTGGAAGACGTGGTCAATCCGAAAGACGGCGAATGGAAGGTAACGATGGAACATCCCAAGGTCGCCAGTCCTGAACCGATCACGATTGAGATCACAAGACGGGGGGCGATGCTTCAGAAGCGGATTGCCGTCGGTGCCGCTGCCGTTACGACTGTCAGTGCTCCTCGGGCCGGGAAACGCAAGTGAACTACCTGGAACCAAGTGGCATCATCGCAGACCGGGCTGCACTCCAAATCCCGCGAGCAATCGCGCTTGCGGCGGCTGTGGCCGATTATGGGCTGCCCTATGTTGAGTTCGTCGAATGTCGACAGCACGTGGACGGCGATGACCTCGCCGAAACCGTCGTGTTCGACGTCGAGGTAGAACGGCCGCAGCAGACTGCGAACGATATCCGGAAGAAGGAGCGGATCTCAGTCACGTTCCTTCCTTCCGACAATTGGTACCCCGAGGTGCTCGCACTTCGCGATAACTTCCCACGAGTCTCACACACGAACGTGCGGGAGAAGGAGTTTCCCCGCAGCCTGTGTCTCTACGATCAGCCTTGGGAACAGATTGCAATCCGTTGGACGGCAGCCAGCGTCGTCGAGCGAATCAGGTTTTGGCTGGCGGAGACCGCCAAGGGAACCCTTCACCAGGATGATCAGCCACTCGAACCGATGTTGCTCGGAAACGGCTATCGGATTGTCCTTCCGTTCGACTTCTTTGACGGCGAGAGCAACGAAACGTTCGAGGAACTGAAGGTCTCCTTCGCGACGAACGAGAAGGACTGCCGGCTCCTTCGCGCCGAGAAGGGACAAGGAGCCGGGGGGCTTCCGTTCCTTGCACTCTCCTTCGTGGCAGAGGCACAGATGCATGGTGCGATTCGCCATGCTCCGAAGAACCTCAAGGAACTGGATGAGTTCCTGAAGCCGGCCGGTGTCCCCATTGTCGAACTCCTCTACAAGAAGCTGGAGGACTGGAACAAGAAAGAATTGCTGGACAAGAAAATCCTGCTGGTCGTCGCGTTCCCACTGACACGGAACGGTGAGGAAACGATCGAAAGCAGTGATTTGTGGGTCTTCTTGACCACCCGCAGTGTTGGTGATGTCGGCGTCGCAATCGGCCTTTGGGACAAGCTCGCCGAGCACTCGTACGGCCGACCAATCCTTCGAGATCCGAAATCCGATGGACAAGCCATTGGCTTGAGTATCTTGTCTCCTCTGTTCCACCTTTCAGCAGAGACGGCGGCAATATCCAGCGGACTCACTTCCGATCTCCGTCCGAGCATTGCGATCGGGGCGGGGGCTCTCGGGTCCCAAGTTCTGCGTCTGCTGGCTCAGTCGGGATTTGGGGCCTGGTGCGTAGTCGACAAGGATGTTCTCCTACCTCATAACGTCGCCCGCCACGCCCTGGACAACCGCTGGATCGGTTTCCCCAAAGCTCTGCCAGTTGCCATCGAGTTGCGGAGCTTCTATGACCGGGACGGTGATCTGAAATGGATCGATGCTGATCTGCTCCGCCCTGACGACAAAAAGCAGCAGCTCGACAAGGAGTTGGCCGAAGCAGAGCTGGTGCTTGATCTCGCCGCGTCTATTCCGGTTTCTCGCCATCTCACGTATGACGTCCAGAGCAACGGGAGGCGGATTGCAGCGTTCTTAAATCCCCGGGGGACGGACCTCGTGCTGCTCGTGGAGGACACAGCGCGAACGATTGGGCTGGATTTCCTGGAGATGCAGTATTACCGAGCGATCTGCCAGACCGCTGAGCTGGAGAATCACCTGTCACCGCCAGACGGTCGCCTTCGATATGCTAGGTCATGCCGAGACGTCAGCTCGACGATCCCGAATTACGCAGTCGCAATGCATGCGGCCATCGCCGCGAAAGCGATTCGTGATGCTGTCCAAGGTGCGAACGCGGAAATTCGGATCTGGACTTCTGATCCGGAGAGCCTCGAAGTCCGTCACCTTCGGGTAGCGGTGTCGTCATCGAAGCGAAGCCGTCTCGGAGAATGGACGCTGGTCGTGGATGACCAATTGACGGCCCGAATCGCGAAACTTCGGCTCGCAAAACTTCCACACGAAACCGGCGGTGTGCTGATCGGCTCCTACGATCTGGCTCGAAAGATTGTCTACGTAGTCGATACGATCCCTTCGCCCCCCGACAGCGAAGAATGGCCGACGTTGTACATTCGTGGGATGAAGGGACTGAAGTTCCAGGTGGACAAGGTCCAGGAGATGACGGGTGGCCAAATCGAATATGTCGGGGAGTGGCACTCTCATCCAGCCGGCTGCCCCTGCCTGCCGAGTGACGACGATCTTAAGGTCTTCAGTTGGCTGACTGAGAACATGGACGTGGCTGGCCTTCCGGCGTTGATGGGTATCGCTGGGGATCACGGCTACACAGAGTGGTACCTTGGCCAGATGCTACGAAGCGGTGGGTGGAGGGCCGGAACTTAGACAATGCACAACTCGGACGAGCATCAGAGTGAGGACAGCGTGAAGATCCCTTTTTCTGTCTACGACTTCTTCGCCTTCCTCGCGACGGGCTTCATCGTGCTCTGCGCTGCAGACTACGCGTTCGATCTCGGCTGGCTCCAGAAGGATAAGCTACCTCCAGGAATGATCGTGTTCCTGACCCTTGGGGCCTATGTGCTCGGCCACATAGTTGCGAACCTGTCGAGTTACTTCTTGGAGCACAAGTTCCTTCGAGGCGTCCTGAAGTCCCCAGAGGAGACGCTGTTCATCGAGACCGTTGGGGGATGGTCTTATCTTTTTCCGATTTTCTACAAGCCGTTCCCTGTCGAGACGCAGAAGAAGATCCTGGATCGTGCCAAGGCGGCGGGATTAGATTGCCCCGGTCGTGGCCTGTTTTTTCATTGCCACACCATCGTAAAACGCGATAAGGGTACGGCGGATCGACTGAGCAATTTCTTGAACGTCTATGGGTTCTGCCGGAACGCCTGCATGGCATCGTTGATCGCCGCCGCGATGTTGTTCGTCGCAGCCGTTCGACATTTGAAGCTGAAATCTGGCGCTGTCCTTGACGGCGATAAACTGGTTTGGGCCGGCGTTGCTGTGCTCGTCGCCGTCGGCCTGTTCTATCGGTATCTCAAGTTCTTCAAGCACTACACGGAAGAGGTCTTCCGGGATTACGCCGAGCCGGCAACTAAGTCGTAACGACTTCGATGCTCATGCCAGAGAAAAGTCGTCCTGAGGCTTTCCTGGTTGCGGCCATCGAGGGGGAGGCTACCCACAGCGACCCGCGTGAGATTCATCGACACCAGCGTTGCGGCGATCATACGGCCCGGCAGCGGACGTCCTGCGGCTCGCAGGAGGGCATTTCGACTTACGGTAAGATTGACCGCGTCGGACCTTCCCGCAAATCTGCCCGAATCGCGAATACTGCTGCGGCGATTGGCCGTGTCCCGGCCCCGCCGTCCACCGCCGAAAAGACCCTCCCACCCCTACCCGAGGACTCGCATGACCTGCACCTGATTCCAGGGCAGTCCGCGGCGGGTAGTGTGACCGTCCTCGTTCAGACGGTCGGCGATCCCTCGCAGGGAGAGTCCCTGATCCCGAAGCTCTCGCATGATCGGGGCGAGATCAGCGTACGCTGCGACAGCGTTGGCCCGGTTCACCTCGGCAGCCCGCTTGGCTCCTCGTCTCCGGCCCGCTGCGGTCAGATCCCGACACTCGGGCCGGCTGCCGCCCCGAAGCCCGCCACGACGCTTGTAGGCCTTTCAGAGCGGCCGTGGTCCTCTCGCTGATCCGGCGAGCTTCGTCTTCGGCCACGGCGCTCATGATGTGCAGGGTCAGGCGGTTCGCGAAAGGCATGTCCGCCGCGGAGAACTCGACTCCGCTTTCCATAAGAGTCGATACGAAGCGAACCGAGCGGGCGAGGCGGTCCAACTTGGCGACGATCAGCGTGGCCCGTTGGCGCTTGGCGTAGGCGATCGCCTTCGCAAGCTCCGGCCGCTCATCGTCACGGCCGCTCTCGACCTCTGTGAAGCTGCCGACGATCTTTGCGTCATGCTGGGCCGCGAACTCGCGGACAGCGTTCTCTTGAGCCGACAGGCCAAGTCCCGATCGGCCCTGGCGTTGCGTGCTGACACGGATGTAGGTCACGAGCTTCATGGCTGCCCCTCGCTGTGGTTGGACAGGCAAGTGTTACACATCCTTCAACGAACGACCAACTGTGTGTAACTCTTACGATGTCAGACGGCCCTGTCGGCCATCTGCGGCGCACAGTACCTTCATCTTGGATGGTGTCCACCGCGTCGACTCTTACTCGGAATGTGCCGTGCCCTGCGGATTCACTGACGTCGTGTCGCAAGTGCGAGAGCGCCATCAGCCGCTGTCCAACGGTGCGTCATGTCTGCGAGGCGGCGACTCAGCTCATCGTGTTGTGACCAGCATCCTTGAAGTTCGGTGTTCACGCGCTGACAGCATCTTTCGGCCTCAGAGGTCAGAACAGCCGCCTGATTGAACACTTGGTTTCGCTGCTGGGTTTGCCGCTGAAGCAAACGGTTGAGCTCTCCTTGGGGTAAGGCCGTTGACGGGTTAAATCGAAACTGACTTGCCAGAGCGGAACGCCAGGCAAGTAGCGTCGAAGCCAGAACTGGGCCGAAACCCGGGACGAGCGAGAGTGCGTAATCCTCGATGTCCGCCGCGGTCTCGATGCCGAAGCTCTCGAGCGTCGCCACTCGCCCAAGGCCAATTTTCGGGAGCTGCGCATCCGAGATGAAGAATTGTCGCAGGAATGCATCAAGCTGTAGTTCCCTCTTCTTCATCTCAAGCTGAGAGCGCTGCGCAGCAAACTCGCCATCCAGCCTTTGGTACTGAGTGAACGCCGCTTTGGCACGCTGAACGACTTCACCCAGCCCCGTCTTGCCTCTCTCAACACGGCTCAAGATGTCCTTCTTCACCTCGGCTCGCTCCCATTCGGCGACCTCAATTGCCCTTCGCATCTCCTGAGTAGACCGTCTGAGGCGAGCAAGAAGCTCGTTGCGCATCGAGTTGGCGCCTCGATAGCGATCGCGAGCGTCGAGCTCCATAACGGCCCACCAAATGGCCATCCCAAAGACAATCGGGAGTCCGATCGGAATCAAAGTGGTGAAACAGAGGAGGATTCCAATCACGGCGACACACACGGCAATAGTCTGAGTGATGGGACGCTGCAGCGGGATCTCCGGCGGAATGACGATCTCAGGAGGGGCGGTATTGGAAACTCCCGAGGAGGCTGTCAGAAAGGATCGCTCCAAAATCTTTAGCCCGTTGATCCTAAGTTGAAACGACGCAATGGTTCGGGGACCAGAGTGCAGGGTCGCTTGGACCGAGACGGTTACGAAGAAATTTGGGGACCCGCGCGTCACAAGGTCGCACCAGGGACAGGAGGAGAGATGCCTTCCGTATCGGTGGCCTCGGTCGGTCTTGCAGACGTTCAGCTCCCCGCTGATGCGCGACAGACCGTCAAGCCACTGCTGTGCGCTCGGACGGCGCGAGGAAGCTGCAGCCGGAACCGCAAAGGCCTGTTCAAACAGCTCGGCCACTGGTCGGGGAACCAGCGTCAGTTGCGGCGCATGGGGCGGCGGCTGCATCTGAAGCCTTGCGGCGTTAACGCTAAATGCGAAGCGCCCTTCGCTGATCGCTTGCTCGATGGTAGGTCCATCTCCTGAGCCGGTGGATCGTCCCGAAAAGGGGTGACGTCCCATGAAAAGCAAATGAAAGATCAACACCGCCAGGCCAAAAAGATCGTGCGATTCCGCGCGGTCGACGTCCCGGAAATTCTTGCCCTGCAATTCGGGAGGGGTGAAAAGAGGGACACCCACTTCACAGGGGAACGAGCGACCATTGAAGCTCACTCGAAACGAATCGGTGTCGATCAGCTTCACCAGGGCGTCCGAGGCCACCAGCACATTGCTCTGATTCACATCACCAATAACCTGACCGTTCCGGTGTAGCACCGAAAACGCCCTCGCTAAGTTTTCAGCAGTTCGAAGCAAGAAGCCCCAATCCGCCTTCGGGAACGCGCTGTTCCGATGAGCCGGGCTGTAGAGCGTGTGAATTTCACGGTACCCGCTAACGCGGTCCATGATGATTCCACGAATCGCTCGGTTTGTTTCCGAATGAACAGTCGCCTTCGGCCACGCTGAAACCTTGAAGAGTTGGTCGTTCGATGCCTCGACCATCACCTTGAGCTTTGCGGCCTTAATGTCCGGTACTGTCTTCGAGTGGTAGAGCTTTGCAACGGCACCAACTTGGCCCACGACCTCGTAGACCGTTCCTTCTCCTCCTTTACCGATGACATTCCCAAGCTCGATCCGTCGACCTCGATGATCAACGAATCGCTCACTCATTCGTTTTCCTCCGCGTTACTAAGACGAGAGTCTTGTCGTCGTCCGTCCGATCGATGACTGGTTTCGACTCCAGAAATCGAGACAGCGGTTCCTGAAGACTTTCAGCGCAATCCACTCTGTGAAGATGCTCGAACATCGAATGAAAGAAGGGGGCGTATGCTTCACGCTTCGCTACGTCGAGGGCCAGGAGCTGCAGCCCATCCGTAAAGACGGCAAGGCGATCGATACGGCCGCAGCTGTGGAACACGAGCGACTGTTCGAGATCACAGTGAGAGACGAAAGTCGTGATGTTTGCGTACTCGCCAGTCTGCGGCCAACAACCAATGTGGTACGTTCCGTCGACGACATAGACCGAAGCGCCATCCCCGATCTGAGCGAAAACTGTTTGCGACTCTCCGGCAATTGCCAGGATTAGAGTCGTCGCCAAATCTCTCAGAGGCTTCTGGTGGAACGCAGCCGCGTCAGCAATCGCTTGCTGAGCCGCTCGAAACACAGCAATCAGATCTGCTCGCGCGAGTAATTCCGCTGGTCGCTCGTCGAGAAGCGCCTTGCTCGCCTCACAGGCCCGTTCGCAGGCGACCCGAGCTCCAATTTCCGAAAAGCTCGCGCTGCCGGCGCCGTCCGCGCACGTAACGATCAGATAGTCTCCCGCATGAGTATGAGTCTGCTCGATGCGGAAGAAGTCCTGGCAAGCCGTCTCCGTCCGGATATGGGACGTTCCGCGAACGCTCGCACCAACGAACTTCCACATTCTGTTCCCCTGGTCTTAGATCGATGCCCAGCCTTCAGGCCCGGTCGGATTCTCGAGCGGAACAGCATCGCCCGGGGAAGAGCGAGACACGGACTGCTGGGAGTGCGAGAGCCACTGAAAGAGGTCCCTGAAACGAAGCCCCTTCAACCGCAGTGCCTGCCGGTTCGAAAGCTGATTCAGAACCTCAAAGTTCGCACCTTCGACCCCCACAGCGAAGAAGGCAAATGACTTACTTTGTTCGCCTCGCTTGATCTCCTCGGCTGCTGTTTTCCAAAGATTACCGTCAGTAGGGCCTCCGTCGGTGATCAAGAAGATCCAAGGGCGATAGTGGGAGATCCCATTTGCCTTGTACTCAGCCTTCCGGTCGCGAAGCAGATCAATTGCGCTCATGATCGCCTGCCCCATCGGCGTGTCTCCATCCGCGTGGAGGGGCGATGGGACAAAGTTTTCCGACGTCGTAAAGGGACAATCGACTGAGACTTTGCCGCCGAAGGTGACAACTGCCACTTCGACCCGTTTAGATGCCAATGCGTCGGCAGCCAACTCATCTCGATAGACAGTGAGGCCATCATTCAGTTCAGAGATCGGCTGGCCTGCCATCGATCCGGAAACATCGAGCAACAGGATACAAGGAACCCGCGGCTCCGGGTTTAGGGCAAAGTCATTTGTACCAAAGGGAATCTGATCATCCACGGGCAGTCTCCTCCTCCGTCTTCTGCACTATCGATTGAGTTGTTGAACGGAACATCAAGGGCGGCGGCGCGTTTCTACAGGCATCCTCTGCGAGAGCGTTGCCAAGCTTCGGGCGAGATCAGGTCCCGCTCCCAAGCCGGAGCACTGCAGGTGTTGCTGGAGTCCCGTTCTGCTCATGAACACGAGTTCCTCGTAGAGACAGACCGGCAACTCACGGTTGTCCTTGAATCTTCTGTCAGGACCCCCAGATTTGTTGACGTACTGCCAAGTTCGGTCGACGACTTTGGCATCCCGGGGGACTGACTCGCTCTCAATGAATCGATTCTGGCTCGCCTGAAGCGAAAGGTCCGAGTAGGCGACGGCTCCGAGTTCGCCGCCAGAGAAGATGAGAATACGATCCGGAAAGAAGTACAGGGTCTGCCGTCCGAAGGGAATCGCAAACACATCGATGTTCGATTTCACGAATGGCGGCGTCCCTAGCGCAATGCGATTTGCACGGCGGCTCACCAGTTGGCTGGCCCCTGCATGATATTTGCGATCGTGCACAGGTCCGGAAGCCTCAATATGCCACGTTCTCGAGCAAGATCGCAGCTTCTCCATTGCCGCGGCAAACGACTCGTAGAGAGCCTGCATCTGCGGATCGAATTCGTAGAAGAGGACCGTCGTCTTCCGGAATGCATCCCATTGCGCAGCTAGGACTGCCGCTCCGATTCCCATCACACCGAGTGACGTTGTCATCCAAGTCGGTCGGCCAGACATGACCGCCATCACAACGGCGGCAACTGCGACAAGCACGACTAAGGGGCAAATCGCCAACTTGGCGTGCTTGGTCTTGAGTTCGTCGAGCAATTGGTCGGAAGAGCCATCGATCAACTGCGTGACATCTGCGGATACGAGCGGCGTCAGCGGGGCGTGCGTCGTTGCAGCAGGAGGAGTCGTGGCGTTCAAGAAGCGTCGGGGCGACGACGCCGGACTCCGAGGGGAGGACGCACGTGGGATCAACGTTCGATAGGAAAGGCCCCCGCATCCCATGTGAACGTAGTTGCCGCGTGGGCCCATCCCCACTCGAAATCCTGGAATTCCGGTGGACACACCGAGTCCTGACCGAGAGAGATTGAACCGAAAGGGCCCGACACGGACTGATCGTCTCAGAAGTAGTCCCATGAGGCGCGCTCAATGCACGAGGAGATCGGACTTGGCACTGTTTTGCCCTCAAGGTCGGCAGAGCGACCTGCGTAGCGCTAGGCTACCCCACTGCGTCACGCAGTAAAAGTGACGGCTGCCCGACTTTTTCGAGTCCTCCATCCGCTCTGAGTGAGGCCCCGGCGTCCGGGAATCGAACAATGCCAGGTGGGGCGGTCGGGTTGGTGGGGTCGAGCTAGAGCGGTTCTCTTCAGTCTCTAGCGCCATCCGCGGGAATTGAGTAAGACAGGTAACCTCAAGGAGGCTGCCGATGAAGGCTTACTCGATGGATCTCAGGAACCGGGTGCTGGCCGACTGCGACGCTGGGATGGAGGCCCGACAGGTTGCCGTGAAGTACAACGCAGTGAGTCTTGGATCAGACGCCTCCGCCAGAGACGGCGGGAGAGCGGTGAAACGGCTCCCCGGCGACCGAAGACGTCTCCTCCCAAATGGCAACCTTATGCTGACTCGATTGAGCAGTTCGTGACGGACCAGCCGGATGCCACGCTCGCGGAGCTCAAAGAGCATCTGGAAATTCCCCTCAGCATCCCGACTCTCTCCCGGGCGCTGATCGCCCTCCGGTTCACCTTGAAAAAAAGTCTTCCGCGCCGCGGAACAGGACCGGCCAGACGTCGCCAGCCAACGCACGGATTGGCGGAAGTGGCAAAGCGCGCTGAGTCCAGAGGACATGAGCCGGTTCGTCTTTATCGACGAGACCTGGGCCTCGACGAACATGAGCCGCCGATATGGCCGCAGCCGCAAGGGCCAGCGGCTGATCGGTGCCGTCCCCCATGGGCACTGGAAGACCACGACGTTCGTGGCGGCACTCCGGCTAGAGGGACTCACCGCGCCGGTGGTGATCGACGGCGCCATCAATGGGCGGATCTTCCTGGCCTACGTGCGCCAACAGCTGGTGCCAACCTTGCGGACTGGCAACATCGTGGTGATGGACAACCTGGCCTCGCACAAGGTGCTGGGTGTGCGGGAAGCCATTGAGGGGGCCGGAGCGCGGGTGGCCTACCTACCGCCGTACAGTCCAGACCTGAACCCCATCGAACTGGTGTTCTCGAAGCTGAAGCGGCTGCTGCGGAGTGCCAAGGAACGGACGGTGGAGGGGCTGTGGGAACTGCTGGGGAAGATTCTTGACCGCTTCTCCGCGGACGAATGTGGCCGCTACATCACCCATTGCGGGTACCACCCCAGTTCCAAGCCCGCCGTTACACCGCCGTGAAAACGAGACTAAATTCGCCGCCAAAACGCGTCAAGTCTCTTTGCTGGGCTGCTTAGCCTCTGGCGGACCGCATTTCCGCCTCAGGGCTTGGCAAAACGGGCTTCGTCGACGTAGCGTCACGCCCTCAGGCATGAAGCCGTCACCTTCCCGCTTGTTGACGAAGAGACATGCCATGGACTCAGCCGACCAAACTCCTGTGTTCGCTTGCCTCACGACTCCGAAGGCGACGGCGTACGAATTCGTCGATCTCTTCGCCTCTCATCCGGAGCTGAAGTACTCATACTACTACATCTTGCCGGAGCGGCTCTGCGATCTGCTGAGACGTCATGGACGACCGGATTGGAAACCCTGGATCGAGAACGAGCGGGCCATCACGCAGTTGGCCCTCCGAAACACCGTCGGATTTCAGGCTGGCGCTCCCATCCAAGACGTATGCCTCGAGGCTCCGCAAATCTCGCCCGCGTTCAAAAAGATGTTCGAGGAGTCTCGCGCCGAGTGGGGGCACTCGGTTTCATTTCGAGAGTATCAGGCTGCGCAGAAGCCGGCGGACTCGATTGTTGGTTACCTCGGTTGGCTCTGGACGAATCCCGTGTTTCGTGGCGAACTCCAAGCCCTGGACAAGGAATTCGGCACCTTCACCGACGCCCGGCCGCTTCCGACGCCTCTCCCCCCTCAACGGGAACCCATCGCCCCCGAGAATCCCCTTCTGAAACCGGAGTCGTCTCCCGATCGGCACTCTCTTGCCGTGGGTGAGTTCTGCCGACGGTGGCGACTGCAGGCAATCAACGGACTGATGACGGTGTTTCCGGTGGCCGCATCGGTCCCGTCGTTGATGCCCGAGTGGGATGCGGCGTTGGTCGAAGACAGGGGCATCGTTGTTTCCCATCCCGATACGACCCCAATTCCAGATCGTGATGTCCTGAGGCGTCAGCGTCGCGAATCGTCGATGCAGTCGCAGGCAGAATCGCCACACCTTGCGGACTGGTTTCGGCTTTGTGGCGGCGACAAGCGAGGGACAAACCAAATCACGCAGTATTCCCGGGTCTACCGGCTGCATCACTACATGCGTGTTCTGTTCGAGCGGCATCCAGAAGCCGTGAAGCGATCCGGCGAGTTTTTGGGGGCGGTGTTCGGCGAGTATCTCGCGATCAGCGATCGGACGATCAAACGCGACCTCGCACTGATCGGTCGCCGTCTAGGCCCTCAATGGCAGTCCCGCGGTATCTGAACCGGGCAGAAGTATGACACTCCTCGGCGAAACCGTGTCCTAGTACAGAATCAATTCCGGGCCATCCTACGTGCGTCGTTGAGCTCACCAATCGAGCTCCAACGCAACGGATGAGGATGACCACGATGGGGACGGACTCCCAACCGGAGTACTTGACTCCGGCCCAGTTTGCTCAGCGAGCCGGACTCTCTCTGGCCACTGTACGCCGAAGGATCCGCGACGGTTCTCTGCCGACTTACCAGCCCGGCGGGCCGCGGACGGCAATTCGCGTTCCCGCATCGGCTCTTCGATCTGGGCCGTCCAACTTCGGACCGCCGGAACAGACTCGGCCCAAACAGCTGCGGCACGCACGCACCACGCCGCACTGGACACGCCACCTCAAATAATCTGAAAGGACAACGACATGTCAAAGCGGAAAGGCGGACCGGAGAAAGTCCATGCCGAGTTCTTTGTCTGGCTGCTGTATAAGCGGGGGGCTGTCTACTACGCGGATGGCCGAGGTTCTTTGCCAACCCTTGGACGTCGCTCCCTCGGAACGGGCAGCCGTGAGGAAGCTCGACATGCTCTCGATGCGTTAGATCGCCAGATGGCAGTCAAGGAAGGATTGCTGTCCGTCAGCGAGTTCGTGGCTAGGAATTCGGGCGACAACCGCCTGCCCCTCGCGGAGGGCCGGCGGCTGTATGAGGAGTACGTTGCTCGACCGTCGATTGCACATGGCGTCCGGCCGAAGACCCGGCAGCGGTACAAAGCGGTCTTCGACAAATTCTTGCCCTTCGCAGAGACCGTCTCGGTTGGTTATTGGAACCAGGTCAACAAGGACATTTTGTCTAAGTACGCTCGCTGGCTTGAGGGAGAGGGATACGCCCATGCAACTCAGTGTCTGGAGCTCTCCACAGTCAAACAGACTCACAAATGGCTCATCGATGAGAAGTACCTGCCCGAGTCCTGTAGCTTCAAGTATCCGCTGAGGAAAAA
Source organism: Planctomyces sp. SH-PL14 (assembly GCF_001610835.1). Lineage (NCBI taxonomy): Bacteria > Pseudomonadati > Planctomycetota > Planctomycetia > Planctomycetales > Planctomycetaceae > Planctomyces > Planctomyces sp. SH-PL14. The sequence goes on from NZ_CP011270.1 coordinate 4,397,439, forward strand.
TCATGACTCGACGCGGTATTGCTGGACGGTCGAGCAGTTCACGGCGATCATTGAGCACTGCCGCCAGTCTGCAGAACTCACCTGGCTTGGAGACCTCTGCTTCACGCTGGGCCACACGGGAATGCGGATTTCCGAGGCGGCCAATCTGAGGTGGTCGGACATCGATCTCGTGGAGGGGAGAATTACCCTGGTCGATGAGAGTCGACAGGCCAAGACCGGTGGAGAGAAGCGAACGTTAAAGAACCATCGCAGCCGGTCCTTCCCGATTCATGCGGACCTTCTCCCCGTGCTTCATCGTCTCCCGCGTACCGGCAAGCATGTCTTCGCCGGTCCCCGGGGCGGGCGTCTCAAGCCGGACACGGTTAGAAGAATTCTCATCCGCGATGTGCTCGAACCTATCAAGGGGCGCTTCCCCAGCGCACCCGGCGAGGAAGGATTCATTGATGGTCGCGTACACTCCTTTCGTCACTATTTTTGCTCCCGCTGCGCCAACAGCAATACGGCGGAGCGAATGGTGATGACGTGGCTCGGGCACGCCGATGCGGCGATGGTCCGCCGCTACTACCATCTCGATCACGACGAGGCCCGTCGCCAGATGGCGCGAGTCTCGATGACCGTGTCGCCGGAGACCAACGTCGGTCCCGGCCAGTCCCCCCCGTCAGGAGGCCCGACCGCGGCTGTGTGACTGTGACCAACGCCTGCAGCGAGGTATTGATGGCACACTCTTGGCACAACGTCGAATCGGAGCGAAACGCCAACGCCACAAGTGGTGAATTGGCCGGTTCTTCCGGAGGCGAGGCAAGATGCAATGGAGAGGACGCGGTTCGACACCGTGGTATAGGGCTACCTCTCACAGACCACTATCCCGCGCCGTCGCCTGCATCAGCCCACGGATGTAGCCGTACGCAAACAGCCGCCCCAGCATCGTGTATCCCGGCTCCCCCTCCTCGCCGACATACACCGGCACATGGTCCGGCCGGAGCGGACCATCGAACCCGATCGCCCGGTACGCCCGCATCGCCTCCGCCATATCGGTCGGCCCGTCGTCATGAAACGTCTCGACGAACGACTCCGGTGTCCCCGCCACATCGCGAAAGTGCACGTACCGGATGTGCGACCCGAGCCGGCGGATCGTCGCCGGGATATCGACCCCCATCGTGGCGAACGTCCCCTGGCAGAAACAGATCGCATTGCGGGAGCTCGGAGCCAGAGCCATCAGCCGCTCGAAGCTTTCGACCGTGTTCATGATCCGCGCCCGACCCAGAAACATCGGCAGCGGCGGATCATCCGGATGCATCGCCAGCGTCACCCCCGCCGCCTCGGCAACGGGAAGCAGCTCCTGCAGGAACCGCTCGACGTTCACCCACAGCTCTTCGGCCGTGACCAACGGTTTGACGGGCGTCGGATTGGCATTCAGCGAAATCGCCCGCTCGACATCCTGGAGCCGGAACTCCGTCACCGTCGCGCCGCCGCGGGCCGGCGCGTGAAGCTTCGTCCGCACCCAGTCGGTCCCGGACATGAAGTTGTAACAGAGGAGCGGGACCCCCGCGTCCCCCATCTGGCGAAGGAGCCGCTTCATCGCCGCCAGCTCGGTCCCGTCGTCGGTCCCCAGCTTGAGCCGTTCGATCGGCAGATAACCCTCCACAACGGACACCCGCAGGCCATGCCGCTCGGCCAACCGCTGGGTTGCCTCCAGCGAGGCAATTTCCGGCCCGAAATAGCGCGAAACGAGGTCCGTCACGCCGCATTGGGCGGCCAGTTGCAGGTTGGCCTCATTGATCGGTGTCAGGACTGTTGCAAGACGCATCAGATCCCCGAGTTAGGAACAGGCTGTCCGAGAAATCCGCGTGAAGGCCGCCGCTCAATGCGCATGACATTTGCAGTTCCAGGAGGCCACGACAACTGAGTTCGCCCCTTTCGATGCCACACCATGATCTTTCTCTGCTCGGCAACGCTGGAGTACGCGGTCAAGTTCCCCTCGACCCTGATCCTGAACCTCCACGCGCAGCGGAACGCCTCCCAGACGATTCTCGAGGAGCAATTCACCATCGACCCCCACGTGAGGGTGGAGGAGTTTCATCTCCGCGGGAGCGACAACCGCTTTCTCCGGCTGGAGACCGGCCGCCGCAAACGGCTCACCATCCAGTATCAGGCCAAGGTCGAGTGCGACTACCAGCTCCTCGCGGCAGGCAAGATTGACGACGAGACGGTGGCGGAGATGGACCGCAACGCCATCCCGTTCCTGTTCCCCAGCCGCTACTGCCAGTCGGACCGCCTGGGACGCCTTGCGTGGGACCTCTTCGGCAAGATCGCCAACCCGTACGAGCGGGTCGTCGCCATCGTCGACTGGATTCACGACAACGTCGAATACGTCCGCGGCTCGACGAACTCGGAGACCTCCGCCTACGACACCGTCACCCAGCGGGCCGGTGTCTGCCGCGACTTCGCCCACCTGGGGATCGCGCTCTGCCGCGCGCTCAACATCCCCGCGCGGTATTTCTCCGGCTACGCCTACCAGCTCGATCCCCCGGACTTCCACGCCTGCTTCGAGGCGTACGTCGGGGGACGCTGGATGATCTTCGACGCCACGCGGCTCGCGCATCTCAACGGCCTGGTCCGGATCGGGACGGGTCGCGATGCGGCCGAAGCCGCGGTCGCCAGCATCTTCGGTTCGGTCCGGTGCGAGCGGATGGTCGTCGACTGTCAGCTCGGGCCGGGGCAGAAGTATGCTCCCCTCGGCAGGAAGCAACTCGCCCGCAAGGGCATCTCGCTGGACGCGGCGTCCCCCCGTTAGATCGGGAGAAGAGATGACCACGCTCCGAATCGATCACCGCACGATCTACCGCTATTCCGGCCCGGTCACTTTCGGGCGGCACCGGCTGGTCCTCCGTCCGCGGGAAGGGCACGAGCAGCAGATCCTCCGGATGACGCTGGAGATCTTTCCTCGGAACCACGTCACCTGGACCCGCGACGTCTTCGGGAACTCCGTCGCCTTCGTCCACTTCCTCGAGCCGGCCGACCGGCTCGAGATCCACAGCGAGGTCGTACTCCATCGCGAGGTCCCGTTTCCCGCGGAGGAGCCGCATGAGCCCTGGACGGTCCCGATGCCGGTCCTCTACGACCGGCTCGAATCGGTGGTGACGGACGCCTACCTGCTTCCCTCCTACCCGGACGACGCGGCCGCGGTCCGGCAGTGGATGGATCGCGAGATGCCGGCGCCGGACCAGACCAATGCCGAGGCGGTCCTGTTGGCGCTCGGTTCGATCGTCCATCAGCGGATCAAGTACAACCGCCGGCCCGAGAAGGGGGTGCAGACTCCGGCCGAGACGCTGAAGCTTCAAAGCGGCTCGTGCCGCGACATGGCGACGCTGATGATGGACGCGGCCCGGCAGCTGGGGATCGCGTCGCGGTTTGTCAGCGGATATCTCGACTGTCCGGCGTCGCTGGCGGGGCGGGCCTCGACGCACGCGTGGATCGAGTACTACCTGCCGCTCCTGGGCTGGCGCGGGTTCGATCCGACGATCGGGGAGCCGACGTCGCTGAAGCATGTGGTTGTCGGCGTCAGCAATCATCCGCGAGGAGTGATGCCGATCTCGGGGGTCTTCGGGGGGACCTCGGCCGACTTCCTCGGCCTCACGGTCACGGTCCAGACGAGCATCCCGTTGGACCGGGTGGCTGAATAAGGGGCGAAGGAATCCCGTGTCCAGGCTGGAAACTAGACGCAACGGACATTTTGTCGCCGGCGATGGCGAAGAAATGTCCGTTGCGCCGCGACGGCTCAAGCGGCGGTGTGTCGCCGCCTAACGTTTTCTCAAGCCGAAGCCTGTCGGAATCGTAATTTCTCAGCGCGATGCCATTTGCTGTGGGCGAAAAGTTTCCACACGCTGTCGCTCCGGGCAAACAATGAAGAAGAAATCGGGTTTCACGCTGATCGAGTTGTTGGTCGTCATTGCCATTATCGCCGTCCTGGTGGCGATTCTGCTGCCGGCCGTGCAGCAGGCCCGGGAAGCCGCGCGGCGGTCGCAGTGCCAGAACAATCTCAAGCAGATCGGCCTGGCCTCTCACAACTACCTGTCGACCTTCTCTCTCTTCCCGCCCAGCGCCTGCGTCAATAACACGCTGTCGAACAACAGCACCTGGTCGATCCATGGACGGCTGATGCCCTACATGGAGCAGACGAACCTCTACAACAAGATCGACCTCGCTGTCGGCTGGAGTGCCTTCCCGGTCATCAGCAACTTCCGCGTCCCGAACTACGCCTGCCAGAGCGACGCCAAGGCCGGAACCGCCCGCGATGCCGGCGGCGGCATCTTCCTGCTGCCGACGAGCTACGGCTTCAACTTCGGCACCTGGTTCGTCTATGACCCGGCGACGAATCGCGGCGGCGACGGATTCACCTATCCGAACTCGAACCTCAACGCCGGCAGCTTTACCGACGGGACGAGCAACACGCTCCTGGCGTCGGAGGTCCACACCTGGCAGGCCTACACCCGCAACGGCGGTCCCCCCAGCACGACCGTCCCGAACACCCCGGCGGAAGTCGCGGTCATCGCGGATTCGGGGGTCAAGGACCGGCTCCAGCCGGCGACCGCGGACGGCACCGGCCACACGGAGTGGGCGAACGGCCACTGCCATCACAGCGGCTTCACGACGACGCTGACGCCGAACACGCGGGTGAACTACTCCTATATGGGCGTCACTTACAACTCGGACTTCAACTCACGGCAGGAGGGGAGCAGCACGACGTCGGCGAGCTATGCCGTGCTGACCTCCCGCAGCTTCCACAACGGCCTCGTCAACTCGGTGCTGGTGGACGGTTCGGTGAAGTCGTTCAGCGACAACATCGCCTTTGACGTGTGGCGCGGTCTCGGCACGCGGGCTGGTGGGGAGAAGCTGTCCGAGTTCTAGGGGAGCCGGTCCGCGGCAAAGATATGCGAGGGGTAGGCCGGTCCGCATTTGGGGACCGGCCTACCCCTCAGTTTTTTTGACACCGTTCTTGCCGGCACGGCGCTGGTAGCTCAAACCCAACGTGCGACGGCCGCTGGGGTCAAGGGGGTCTCACCCCCTTGCCGCCGGAGGCACTCCTGTGAGGAACCGTGGGACAGAGCGGATGTCCCCTTTGTGGAACCGGCGTTGAGGACTCACTGCTCGCTTTGCACTCCTCGCGGGTTGGTGAGGGGGGCATCCGGCACGTTTTCCGCGATTGGACACTCGCTCCTTCAGATTGGTCGAGACGAGACGGGCCTCCGGCGGGCAAAGGGGCGTTGCCCCTCTGCACTCCCCACCAGGGGTACCCCCTGGACCCGGTCGGCATAGCGCGATGTTCCAGCTTTCACCGAAAGCTCGAACACCGCCCCCGCCTGAACGGACTCTGCCACCTCAAACCCATCGTGCGACGGCCACCCAGTACAGCGGGACGCTGGTCACTTCCGAACTCGACGCTCCCCGTCCATAGTATCGGGTTCCTCCCAGATTCCCGACCTGGACACGAGCCCTCCATGCGTCCACTGATCGCCGCCACCCTCGGCCTGCTCCTCAGCACCACGCCGCTCTACGCCCAGCGGGACCTCAAAGACATCCCCCTCCCCGATCCGGAACTGGAACGAAAGACCTTCGTCCTCCCCGAAGGTTTCGAGGTCAACCTCTTCGCCGCCGACCCCCAGATCGCCAAACCGATCCAGATGAACTTCGACCCGCAAGGGCGGCTCTGGATCGTCTCCAGCGAGGTCTACCCCCAGATCGAACCGGGACAGGTCGCCAACGACAAGGTCCTGATCGTCGAAGACAAGAACCACGACGGCGTCGCCGACTCGACCTCCGTCTTCGCTGACGGCCTCCTGATCCCGACCGGCATCGCCCCCGGCGACGGCGGAGCCTACGTCGGCGCCAGCACGGAACTGCTGTTCCTCAAGGACACCGACGGCGACGGCAAGGCCGACCACCGCCGCGTCGTTCTCTCCGGCTTCGGCACCGAAGACACCCACCACATCATCCACACCTTCCGCTGGGGCCCGGAACAGCTCCTGTACTTCAGCCAGTCGATCTACATCCACAGCCACATCGAAACGCCGTGGGGCGTCAAACGGCTCAACGCCGGCGGCATCTGGCAGATGCGGCCCGAAAACCTCGAGCTCGACATCATCCTCCGCGGCCTGGTCAACACCTGGGGAACCGCCTGGGACCAGTGGGGAGCGACGTTCGCCACCGACGGAGCCGGCGGCGAAGGGATCAACTACGTCGTCCCCGGCGCGTCCTACACCACCGCCTACGGTGCCCCGCGAATCCTGCGGGGACTCAATCCCGGAAGCCCCAAGGACTGCGGCCTGGAGATCGTTTCCGGCGCCCACCTGCCGGACGACTGGCAGGGGAGCCTGATCACAAACGACTTCCGCGGCCACCGGGTCTGCCGGTACGTGCTGAAGGAACAGGGCTCGGGCTACCTCTCGCAGGAGCAGCAGGAAGTCATCAAGTCGGACCATGTCGCCTTCCGGCCGATCGACGTGAAGCAGGGACCGGACGGCGCGATCTACATCGCCGACTGGTACAACCCGATCATCCAGCACGGGGAAGTCGACTTCCGCGATCCGCGGCGGGACAAGGTCCACGGCCGGATCTGGCGCGTCAGCTACAAGGGAAAACCGGCCGTCGCGCCGACGAAGCTCGTCGGAACCACGACCGAACAACTCCTCGAACAGCTGAAGTCTCCCGAAGGCTTCGTCCGGCAGCAGGCCAAGCGGGTCCTGCGGGAGCGGGCGAGTCTCGAAGGGAAGCAGGACGAGATCGTCGCGGCGCTGCGGACCTGGTCGCAGAGCATGGACAACACCGCCCCCGGCTATCACCGAGCGCGGCTCGAAGCCCTGTGGATGTACGTTGGCCTCGACGTCGTCGAACCGGAACTGCTGGGCTGGCTGCTGCGGTGCTCGGACCACCACGTCCGCGCCGCGGCGACGCGGGTCGTCGGACAGTGGCTCAATCGGCTTCCGGACGCCCTCGCGCTCCTGCAGAAGCAGGTGACGGATGCCCATCCGCAGGTCCGGCTGGAAGCGGTCCGGGTCCTCGGCCGCGTGCAGGACCCGCGGGCGATCGAGATCGCCGCCCTGGCGCTCGATAAGGAAATGGACGAGTGGCTCGACTACTCGCTGTGGCTCACGTCGCGTGAGCTCCAACCGGTCTGGCAGCCGGCGCTGACGAAAGGTGAGATCACGTTCGGGAACAACGCCCGGCACCTCGCCTTCGTCCTCAAGTCGGCCGGCTCGCCCGAAGCGGTCCCGGCCCTCGTCAAGATGCTTCAGAACAAGCAAGTCCAGGACGCCGACCGCCCGCAGGTCCTCGATGTCATCGGAGAGTTCGGCCGCGGCGAAGATCTGAAGTCGGTCTTCGATCTGGCGATCGCGAATCAGGACCCGGGGCTGCTCGCCTCGCTGCTGACCGCGCATGCCAAGCGGAACGTGAGCCCGGCCGGCGACCTGGCGGCGATCGCGCCGCTGCTGAAGTCGGAGAACGCGGCGCTGCGGACCCAGGCGGCCCGCGGCGTCGGAGCATGGCACGTTGAATCCCAGTGGGAGGCGCTGCGAGGGCTGATCGAAGACAAAGACCCGGCGGTCGTCGACGCCGCGATTCTGGGAATCGCGGACTTTGGCGGGAAGGACGCCGTCGCGCTGCTCGAGAAGCTCAGCGGTGACGCGAAGACGTTCCGTCCGGCGATCACCGGACTCCTGAAGCATCGGCCGGAGGAGGCCGCCAAGGCCTTCGTGACGTACCTCCAGGACGGCGCCCGCACGAGCGGCGGGACGCAGGATGCGGATCTGGCGGCCCTGTTTGCCGCGTTCCTGCAGCGGAAGGACGGCGCGGGCCTGCTGGCGGCGGCCCTCAAGGACCAGAAGATCAAGGCGGACGCGGCAGTCATCGGCCAGCGGGCGATCGGTGCCAGCGGACAGGCGCATGAAGCCCTCACCAAGGCCCTCGCGACGGCGGCCAACATCGCCACCGGCCCGCGCGTCCTGACGCCGGAGCAGATGACGAAGGAGATCGAGTTCGTCCAGGCGCACGGCAACGCGGCCCGCGGCGAGGCGATCTTCCGCCGGGCCGAGCTGAACTGCTTCAAGTGCCACGCCGTCGGCGATGCCGGCGGACAGGTCGGCCCGAACCTCGTGAGCCTCGGGGCGACCGCGCAGCTCGACTACGTCATCAACTCGCTTCTCGACCCGAACAAGAACGTCAAGGAAGGGTTCACGACGGTCGTGGTCGTGACCGACGAGGGGAAAGTGCTCTCGGGAGTGAAGCTCCGCGAGTCCGATACGGACCTCATCATCCGGGACGCCGACGACCGGGAGATCTCGATCCCGAAGAGCCAGATCGACGAGCAGAAGGCGGGGGCTTCAATCATGCCGGTGGGCTTGGCCGACCGGCTGACGGAGTCCGAACTCGCCGACCTTGTGGCGTTCCTCGCGGCGCTTGGCAAACAGCCGGACTTCACGATCAAGCCGGAGCTTGTCGTCCGCCGCTGGCTGGCCCTGCAGGCGAGCGAGCCGGCCGCTAACGCGATTCGTCGGACCAGTTACGCGACGGCCGCGACGGATGATCCGGCCTTCCAGTTTGCTCCCGTCTACAGCACGGTCGGGGGAGCTTTGCCGCTGGGTGAGCTGCCGACCCTCCGGGCGACTTATGCCCTGAAGCCCGGTGAGCGGGGGGCGAGCTATGTGCGGACGGAGATGGAAGTCGTGCAGGCTGGGAAGGGGCGGATCGTTGTTTCTCCGGCCAAGGGGGTGGCGGGGTGGCTGAACGATAAGCCGTTCGATCCGGCGAGTGATGCTCTGCTCGACCTTCCGGTTGGGAAGCACCGGATTACGCTGGCGATCAATCGCGACGTGGCGGGAGATGGTCCGCTGAACGTTCGGATTCAGACTCCGGAGCAAGGTGGAGCGCTCGTGAAGCTTGTTGGCGGCAAGTAGGCCCGAACCGCGCCCTTGCCGGCGCAGCGATGCCACCTCAAACCCAACGTGCGACGGCAGCCGGGGTCAAGGGGGCAACCCCTTGCCGCCGGAGGCGCTTCCATGAGGAACCGTGGTACACAACGGGCGTGCCTTTTGTGGAACCGGCGTTGAGGACTCCGCCGCTCGCTTTGCAATCCCCCGCGGGTTGTTGAGGGGGGCATCCGGCACGTTTTCCGCGTTTGGACACTCGCTCCTGCAGACATCTCTCGACGGCCAGGCCTCCGGCGGGCAAGGAGGCGTTGCCCCCTTGCATCCCCCACCAGGGTGCCCCTGGACCCGGATGGGTGGCGCGACAAAGGAGCCATCACGAGTTGTGAAGCATCGCTTCCCGCCGCTCCCGGCGACGAGAGTGGATCTTAGCCGGCTGCAGCCGCCCCCACGTCACCAGTCCGGAAAGGACTCCCAGCACCAGAGGAAGCGGCACGGCGCTGAACTCCTTCCGGGTGAGATGGAACAGCACCGCCAGCGTCATCACCACCGTCAGGCTCAGCGAAGCAAACGGCGTCAGGATCGGCGAGATCCGCGTTGCAGCGGGAAGGATCAGCCCCACCGCTCCAATCAGCTCCGCGATCCCGATGAACCGCACCATCAGCTCCGGCGCATCATGAACCCAGGGAAGCATCTTCCCCAGTTCCTCAATGGGGGCCGAGAGCTTCAAAATCCCCGAGGCTCCGAAGACGACCGCGAGCAGAATCTGAAGAACCCAGAACGTGGTTCGCAACCCGCCATTGGCTGGCGGCGAGGAAGCCATGGGGACGGACATGACTCAACTCCATCAGGGGTCAGGTGTGCCGGGCTCCTCTCTGCAATTATCGCTCCACTTTCTCCGTGAGGAAGCTGAATCCTGAAAGTCCCCGTGCGGGCCGGCTTAGGGAGACTTCGGAATCGCGATCATGTCCCACGTGATCGTCCGCCCCGGTTGTCCCACCCCTTTGACCTGAGCTTTCGAGGCCGCTGGCGGACGCGCCGGATCGTAGTACTCAGGACGGAGCCGATTGTGCTGCTGGCTGCTTCCGGGGGCGCTGACGTAGTACGTCGCCTTCACCAAGTGCCGCAGATCGCTTACTCCGGCTTCGGCGAGGCTCCTGGTCTTGTCGAAGAGCTCGCGGAGTTCCGCTTCGCCGTTTGGATCCTCCTGGGTTCCGTAGAGGCCGGAGAGGAAGATCGTGGCGGGATGCTGGACCCGGGCGACGCGGCAGTAGACGGTCGGCGTCGTCATCCCCGGCGGGGTGAGGAACTCAAGTGCCGGACGGTCCGATGGGACGGGCGCGGTCGAAGCGGCGACGAGTTCGATCTCGACCGGATACGCCGCCGACTCCCACTCCACAAGGGAAACGGGGGGACAGGCCTCGGGGCTGAAGACCGCCGCGATCTCCTTCACCACCGCGTCGGCATCCGACATCGGCATCACGAAGGCTTTCACCTGGACCACGTCCGCCGTCTGCAGTTCGAGGAACTGCAGCGTCTTCACGAGGCTGGCCATGGTCTGCCGCGTTCCCTCGGCGGCCGTCAGGGCTTTCTCGGCCTGTCCCGAGACGTAGGAGCGGGAGGTGGCCTTCGCCGGCAGGACCGAGTAGCGGACTCCATCGACCGTTGCGACCTTGGCCCGATCCGCCTTGGCGGGAGCCGCGGCGATGATGTCCATCGCGACTGCCTCGCGGTTCGGAAGCGAGGTCATGACCCAGCTCACCGCGGGGGGTGAATCGGGATCGACGCGCTCGGCAAGGACACTCCGCACCGCGGCGGCGTGCTGGTCGTCCGCCACATAGACGTGGATCCGGACGGCCTGCCGGAGGCTGGAGCCGAGTCCCTTGAGCAGGGCGTCGATCTGGGTGCAGACGTCGCGAGCCTGGTCGGCGACGGATGTTCCGGATGGTGTCCGCGGCAGGACCTGGTCGGTCTGGACGAGATCGAAGCCCTGGACGAGGACGGCCCCGGAGGCTCCGACGGCGGCGTTGGGTGAGAGGGCTTTTCGAAGGGGGGATCCTTCGTCAGCGGCGAGGCTTCGGTTCAAGAGGAGCCACGTCATCATTGCCAGGCACAGACAGCGCATCATCGACACATCCCGGGGATTTCGAAACGGCGGCGAGCGCCCGACACCGTAGCGGTCGGGCGCTCGCGGACCAAGTGTTGAAGCACCGGGTCCAGGGGCACCCTGGTCAGGGGGTGCAGGGGGCAGAATGCCCCTTGCCCGCCGGAGGCCTGGCCGTCGAGAGATGTCTGAAGGAGGTCGTGTCCAAACGCGGACATCGTGCCGTATGCCCCCTTACCAACCCGCGGAGATTCTAGAGCGAGCGGTGAGTTCCCGACGCCGGTTCCACAAAGCGGACATCCGTTCTGTCCCACGGTTCCTCACAGGAGTGCCTCCGGCGGCAAGGGGGTGAGACCCCCTTGACCCCAGCTGCCGTAGCACGTTGGGTTTGAGCTAACAACGCTCTTCCGGCAAAGACGTTGTTCCATGCCCAATCGCATGTCGCCTCCGTATCATGCGGGTCTCAACACCACACCGGCGCTCAACGGAGATCAACATGACGATTCGATTTGGCAGCCTCGGATGCGGACGGATCGTCGGACGAGGACTTCTCCCCGGAATCCAAGCCTGCAAGAAGGCCACCCTCCACGCCATCGCCAGCGAACGACCCGGCGTCGCTCGCGAAACCGCCGACAAGAACGGCATCCCCAAAGCCTACGACTCCTACGAAGCCCTCCTCGCCGACCCCGAGATCCAGGCGGTCTACGTCCCCTGCACGGGCGACCAGCACAAACAATGGACCATCGCCGCCGCCAAGGCCGGCAAACACGTCCTCTGCGAAAAACCCCTCGCCCTGACGGTCGCCGAAGCGGACGAGATGGCCACGGCTTGTCTCCGCGCCGGAGTCATCCTCCAGGAAGCCTTCATGTGGCGGCACCACCCGCGGACGAAGCTCGCCAAGAAGATGGTCGAGAACGGCGACATCGGCGAACTGCGGCTCATCAACGCCAGCTTCAGCTTCGACATCGACCGCACCGACTGGCGGCTGAAACCCGAACGCGGCGGCGGAGCGATGTGGGACGTTGGCTGCTACGGCGTGAACTGCGCCCGCCACTTCACCGGCGCCGAGCCGACCCACGTCTACGCCCGCGCCCACTGGTGGCCGACCGGGGTCGATATGACGATGCAGATCGCCCTCGCCTTCCCCGGCGACGTCCTGGCCAACATCGACTGCAGCTTCGAGACCCCCTACCGCTGCCGCGCCGAGCTCGTCGGGACCAAGGGACGGATCGTCCTCGAAGAAGCCTTCCTCCCTCCCGCCGGCACCCCGCTCCTCTACACGACCGCGACCGAGTGGGCTGGCAAGCTCGACTCGATCGACATCCCGCCGGCCAACGAGTTCGGTGAGGAGATCGACGACTTCTGTCGCTCGATCGAAGCGGGCAAGCTCGTCGGCCCCGGAGAGGACGGCGTCGCCAACATGCGGGCGCTCGAGTGGATCCTCGAAACGGCCAAGATGCAGCCGAAATAGAGACAGAGAATTGAGCCACAGATCAACACGGATGAACACAGATCAGACTTCGATCCTCACGAGGATCGCGTTTCTGCCTTTATCTGTGTCGATCTGTGTTCATCTGTGGCTCCATCCAGCGCCGGGAAGCTGTTGAACGGCTTTGAGACAAAAAGAAAGCCCGGCGATGAAGCCGGGCTTTCTGCGTTTCCGCGGTGATGTCGGCGATCAGGCCGCCTTCTTCTCGGGCTCCGCCGGAGCCTTCGCAATCTCCTCGCGGAGATATTCGATCGCCTTGTCGAGCTGGGTGTCGTCGAACTCGATCTTCTCGAAGCCCTCCGCGCGGGCGTCCCGCTTCTGGCGGGAGATCTGGTACTGGATCAGCTGCTCGTTGTTGAACTTCACCTCATAGCCGTCGTTCGGCTTGACCCCCCACTCCGCCTTCTCGTCGTCGCCGGGAGAACGGTGGATGTTCTTGCCGCTCGGCCGATGGTACGTCGCGATCGTCAGCTTGAGCTTGCTCTTGCCGTCCTCGACATCCATCACGTTCTGCACGCTCCCCTTGCCCCACGACCGCTCGCCGATGACGACCGCCCGGTTGTGGTCCTGCAGGCACGCGCTCACGATCTCGCTTGCTGAAGCACTGAACCGGTTCACCAGGACCACCATCGGGAAGCCGCTGTAGGTCCCGAACTTCTTGGCGGTCCAGACCCGTTCCGGGCTGTTCCGCCCTTCGGTGCTGACGATCTTTCCATCGTCGATGAACAGGTCCGAGATCTGAATCGCCGACTGCAGGTAACCACCGGGGTTGAACCGCAGGTCCAGAATCAGCCCCTTCATTCCTTCGCCCTTGAGCTTTTTGAGGGCGTCTCGCATCTCGGTTGCGCTGCGGCTGGTGAAGTGCGTCAGCCGCAGGTAGGCGATCTTCTTGTCGGCATCGACCATGTAGTCCCAGGTCCCGTCGGCGTTGTGGTTGTCCCCCAGCACCGTGTCGAGCTGGATGATCTCCCGCTTCATCGAGACCTTCTTGACGTCGTCGCTCGTGCCGCGCTTGTAGCCGAAGCTGACCGTGACGCCGGGCTCACCCTTGAGCATCTTGATCGCGGTCTGCATCTCCTTGCCGGCTCCGAAGTCCGCGACCGGCTTCCCTTCAATCTCGACGACCCGGTCACCCGACTGGATTCCCGCCTTGTATGCCGGGCTTCCCGGGAGCGGGGTGGTGACGACGATTTCACGGGCGGCGTCATCGAAGCGGACCTGGATCCCGACGCCGCCAAACTCCTGGTCGACCGCCTCGCTGAACTCCGTGACCTCTTCGGGGTTGATGTAGTTGGAGTATGGGTCCTTGAGCTCGGTCAGCATCCCGCGGACCGCCGCTTCCACAAGCTTCCGGCGGTCGACGCCGGTGACGTAGTTGCGGTCGATCTCCTCGAAGGAGTCGGCGAAGATCCGCATCAGCTCGTAGTACTCGTCTTCCTTGGAGAGCTTGGGGGGAGTGGTGTTCCCCTCTTCCTTGGCGGCGACCTCTTTGGAGTCCTTGGCCGGGGACGAGGGCGTGTCTTCCGCCGTGAGGAGATTCAGCGAACCGGCGACGAACAGCCCGAGAACCGCGCCAACGCACCAGGGGCGAAGCAAACCGCGCATGCACAGACTCCACATTCCCGTCGGCCTTGGTGGGCCGCGTTGTCCTGGATCGCGCCCGTGGCTTCCGCACGGGCGAACCGTTCGATTCTAGTCGTGACCGGGAAAGTGAGGGAAGGAAGAATTCCCAGCGTCCCGCTGGACCGGGTTCCGTCGCACGATGGGATTGAGGTGACAGAGTCCGTTCGGGCGGGGGCGGTGTTCGGGCTTTCGGTGAAACGAACGGTCCGTGAAGCGATCGCTGCTCGTCCACCGGGTCCAGGGGCACCCTGGTGGGGAGTGCAGAGGGGCAACGCCCCTTTGCCCGCCGGAGGCCCGTCTCGTAGGGGCCTCTCTGAAGGAGCACATGTCCAATCGCGGAAAACGTGCCGGATGCCCCCTCACCAACCCGCGGGGATTGCAACGCGAGCGGTGTATGTGGAGGGAGTCCTCAACGCAGCTTCTACAAAGGGGACATCCATTGTGTCCCACGGTTCCGCTACGAAAATGCCTCCGGCGGCAAGGGGGTGAGACCCCCTTGACCCCAGCTGCCGTCGCACGTCGGGTTTGAGCTATGGAAGCCGTGCCGGCAAGGACGCGATCTTGCCCCTCGCCTTACTTTTTCCGCTTCGCCTCGTGAGCCAGAACCCCCGTGACCAGCGACGTCAGCTTCGGCTCCGCGGCGTTCGCAATGGCAATGATCTCCGCCACGTTGGCCGCATGGAGATTGTCCGGCAGGCACATGTCAGTCACGACCGACAAGCCCAGCGTCCGCAGGCCGGCATGAACCGCCACGATCACCTCGGGAACGGTCGACATACCGACCACGTCCGCCCCGATCTGGCGGAGGAACCGGTATTCGGCCCGCGTCTCGAGATTCGGCCCGGCCACGGCCACCAGCACCCCGCGATGGCAGGGGAAATTCTCCTTCCGGGCGATTTCCAGGGCGGCGTCGCCAAGCTCCCGGTCAAACGGCGCGCTCATGTCCGGGAAACGGGGTCCCAGGCGGTCGTCGTTGATCCCGATGAGAGGGTTCATCCCCATCAGGTTGATATGGTCGTCAATGACCATGATGTCGCCGCAGGCATAGTTGGGATTCATCCCCCCCACGGCGTTGGTCACGATCATCAGCTCCGCCCCCAGGGCGCGGAAAATCCGCACCGGAAGCGTGATGTCCTGCAGGGAATAGCCCTCGTAAGCATGAAAGCGGCCTTCCATGGCCAGGACCGGCAAGCCGGTCAGTTCCCCGCAGTAGAGTCGCCCTTTGTGGCTGGTGGCGGTCGGTTTCAGGAAGTTCGGGATCTCGGCGTAATCGATGACCGTATCGACCTGGATCCGTTCGACCAGGGGACCGAGCCCCGTACCGAGAATGATACCCGCGTGCGGCGTTTTTCCCCACCGACTGCGGAGGAAGGCGCACGTTTCCTGAATCTTGTCGAACAGATGGAGCATGGAACCGTTCCGAGGGACGAACCGCCGAGGCGAGGGGCGATTGTGGAAACGCGAGCCCCTGCGGTCAAACGGCCGGGCGAGGACTCGCACCGAATTCATCCGCCTCGGCTTCGATACCTCCCCAGTCGTCGAGCGGCGCCGAGGGGGCGATGTCCACGACCACGGACAAGGCCTCCCACGGATCCGCGTTCCCGTCGATGCGGCAGACCGTGCAGGCCGCCGGACAGCCTTGCCTGAGAAGAGACGAGAGCGTCCGGTTCTGACCGCGGGGAACGTATCCGAGCAGACACCCTTCAAACTCGATTCGAACCGCGTTCTCGTCGTGAGCGTTGAGCGGTTCGGGAACAAGCCGGAGCCGGTCTCCCGGCCGGAGTCGCGCCAGCACTCTGGGTCCATCGTGATATCGGAACCCGGCCACGGCAAAATCCGCGAGACGGAACGCCGAGGCGGGCCGCCTGGTCCGACCCGGCAGGAGGGTCAACGGCGAGACCGTGAGCCCCGCGAGAAACCGGCGTCGCGACGTCGAGTGACCCGGGAGACGGAGGAGCTGCCGCAGGAAGGTGAAAATGGTCACGCCGACCTCCGGAACGCCGGACAAACGGACCCCCTGAAGGCTCGGTGAATCCCGGATTTCTGAATCCAGGTCCGCTCGATTCAGGTATCGTGATCGAACAGTTTGGTATGGTAGCAGCGTTCGATTCGGGGAGGTTGGGAATGCGGCGCTGGTCTCTTGTGGTGGTCCTGGTTCTGGGGCTTGTGAGCCCGCTGCTCGTTTGTCCTGTGGCTTACGGCCAGCAGGCGGACGAGCCCGCGACGAAGCTCCCCCCCGTCAACCCGGTTGCGATCGTGACGTGCGCCAGCATCGAACGGTTCCTGGTCGACATCGACTGGACCTTCGAGACCGCCGGACGGCCGGAACTGACCGACTTCATCGCCGGGCAGCTCGGGAACGTCAACGACCTGAAGGGGATCGACCGGAACAAGCCGTTCGGCATCCTGCTCTTCCTGGCCCCCGGACTTCCGCCGCGGCCGGTCCCGGTCGCCTTCGTCCCCGTGACCGATGTCGAGGACCTCATCAAGACCGTCGGCTTGGGGCCGATGAAGATGACTCCCGTCGAAGGCCGGACCGATCGGTATGAGCTCAAGGGGCCCCGCCGCTCCGGCAGCATCATGGTCCAGGACGGGTTCGCCTTCCTGACGAACGAGAAGGACTTCTTCGAGGATCAGGAGATCGCCAACCCGATCCCCCTCGTGGCCCCCCTGGCCGCCCGGTACGACTTCTCGGTCAACCTCCGCATTCGCGAGATCCCCTCCACGATCCGCGACGTCGTGGTCGGGATGCTGCGGACCACCTTCGCCGCCGAGATGCAGCAGCGGGACGAGGAGCCCGACTCCATCTACAAGATGCGCAAGGCGAACGGAACGAGCCTGCTGGAGTTTCTGACAAACGTTCTCGACCAGGGGGACCAGTTCCTCCTGGGCTGGGACGCCTCCAAGGAGAACAAGTCGGCGGTCCTGGAATGGCAGATCGACGCCGTCCCGGGGAGCGGCTTCGGCAAGTACCTCAAGGAGGTTGCCGGGAAGCCGACGACGTTCCACGCCATGCTGAACGACGCCCACCCCCTGACGATCGCGGGCTCCTGGTCGATGGACAAGCGGGAGAAGAAGGCGGCCGCCGAGGGGATGGAGGGGCTGACCGTCGAGCTCAACAAGGCGCTCAACGACAACATGTACACGGACGTCATTCATCCGGGACTCAGGAAGATTCACGACGTCGTCCAGGCCTCAATCGAGGACGGCCACATCGACCTCTGCATCCAGATGATCGCCCTCGAAAAGGGGAAGTTCGGACTCGTCGGCGGCGCCCGGGTCGCCGGGGCCGAGACCCTGGCCGTCGGGATCCGGGAGATCCTCGACGAGCTCCGCACGCGGCACGACGTGAAGGGGATCGAGCTCGACACCGACACGCATCTCAACATCAGTTTCCACCACCTGACCCCTCCCGGCGTCAGCGACGGCGAGAAGCGGATGTACGGCGGTCAGCCGAGCGGATGGATCGGCGCCGGGGGGCGGAACTTCTGGTTCTGCTTCGGCACCCCCGAGGTCTTCACGACCCTGACCCAGACGATCGACCTCGTCCAGACCTCCGGCCCGCCGACGGCGACGACTCCTTCAGCCCCTTTTCAGGTTGTCTTCCGGATGGCCCCCTGGCTGCAGATTCCGCCGGACGAGGACGAGGATTCGGCGGAACGGGAAATGGCGCAGGAGTCGTTCTCGGCACAGGACGACGCGGCGCGGCTCACGGTTCGCCCCACCGACACCGGGATACGAACGCGAATCCAGTTGGATGAGGGTTTTGTCCGATGGGTAGGAAGATCCCTGGCCCAGCAGATCGACGGACTCGAAGTTCCGTAAATTCCGGATGAGATTCGTTCGGCGGTCTGTAGACTGATTTGTTGCCCGGAAGGGGCGATTCCCGCCCGGGCTCCCCGGAATTGGGATCCCCGGACGGGATCAGGTCGGAACGGTGACTTCGGCGCGAGACGCAGACATGAAGCGGACCCTCGTTTTCGGTGTGTTGGCGCTCGGTGTCTCGTTCTTCGGGGCAGGCTGGGACAACGCCGCGCAGGCTCAGCAGAGTTCCCTCTTCGGAAGCGGGAGCAGCGGGCGTGGCGGCGGCTCCGGCTCGTCCGGCGGCGTCACGACGATCGGTGGTTCGTCGGGAAGCGGCGGCGGCGGCACGTCCGGAATGGGGGGAAGCTCCATGGGTGGCTCGACCGGCGGTCGAGGCGCGACCGGCGGCAGCAACACCAGCAGCTTCGGTTCGGCGAACGGGCGGGGCGGAGCGGGACAGAACGGGGCCGGCGGGATGAACCAGCCCCAGTTCAACGAGTTCGGCTCGGTCGGGAACCAGATCGGCCAGGGAGGCTTTGTCGGCCGCAGCGACAACTCGGGCCGCTTCGTCGGGCAGACGCAGGCGGGCCAGCAGCAGTCGATGTCCCGGTCGAACTTCGGCGGACTGGGAGGCCGCGGGGGCCAGAACGGCAACAACAACCAGAATTTCAACCAGGGCAATCAGGCGCAGAACGCGCGAAGGGTGCGGCCGCAGCTGAAGCTCGGCTTCGCCATCCCTCCGATGGCGACCCCGGCTGTCAGCAACACGCTGGCGGTGCGGCTCACCGCTGCACAGCCGTCGCTCGGCTCGATCGACAACGTGAACCTCAAGCTGGATGACGCGGGGGTCGTGACCCTGACGGGCCGTGTCGAGTCTCAGGATGCCAAGTCGTTGGCGGCGGCGATTCTCCGGCTCGAGCCGGGGGTTCGTAAGGTCGTGAACGAGCTGGAAGTCGCTCCCTGAATTGCGGGTCGTGATGGGTGCCGAGCGCGCCTCCGACATTGCTGACCGAAGAACCGGGTCCAGGGTCCCCCTGGTGGGGAGTGCAGAGGGGCAACGCCCCTTTGCCCGCCGGAGGCCTGGCCGTCGAGAGATGTCTGAAGGAGCGAGTGTCCAAGCGCGGAAAACGTGCCGGATGCCCCCTCACCAACCCGCGGGGATCGCAGTCCGAGCGTTGAGTCTTCGACGCGGGTTCCCCAAAGTGGTCATCCGTTGCTGACCACGGTTCCTCATGGAAGCGCCTCCGGGGTCAAGGGGGCGTGGCCCCCTTGACCCCGGCTGCCGTTGCACGTTGGGTTTGAGCTATGGGAGTCGTGCCGGCAAGGACGTCGTTTATTCGGGATCTGACGTACGGCGGCGAGGTCTCCCGTCGGCCACCTCGCCCGCTATGTGGTCACTCCGCCACCCCTTCAGCGACATAAGTCCTTTTGAGGCGACGAACCGTCCCGGTTTAGGCCGTCTGGCACGTCGCCTGCTTTTTCTCTCCTCCCCGGGGCACTGCCGGTTTGGATCGGTTTCTGAGCCGAAACCGCCCCGCCGTTTTTGATGAAGGAGAGAATCATGAGAAATCGCATCCTGACCGCCATGGCGGTCGCGATTGTCTGTCTGGGGGGCTTGGCGGCGACGGCGGACGCCCATCCGCGGGTCAACGTCCGCGTGAAGCCCAATGCAAACTGGAACAAAGCCGCGCGGAACTACAACCGCGCATTCAATCAGGGATATCGCTACGGCCGGAGCGTGGATCGAGGCTGGGCTGGACCGCGGTCCGGCTGGTACGGTCCTCCCCGGACGGGCATCTACGGCCGCGGCTTCGGCGTCTACTTCTAGTCGATCGCCGATCTCGTGCCCGCGAGTGCGCGTCACGAGCCCTTCGCTTCCTCGGGAGGCGGAGGGCTTTTTCGTTCCTGCTCCGCGGGGTCCGCTGCCCCGTCTCGGCTCAACTCGACCGCCCGTCGTCCGCGCTCCCGACGCCTCTCCCGTTCCGCCTTCAGCGAGCGCGGGATGTCGCCGGCCGGACCGGGGACCTTTGGCGCCGTGATCCGCTGGGAGAGATAGATCCCCGTATGACCGCTGGCGACATAGGCCAGGCAGCAGGCCACCGCGAGCGGGACGGCCAGCCCGCTCCCGAACAGTTCGATCCCCATCAGCGTGCAGGCGAGAGGCGTATTGGTCGCCCCGGCGAAGACCGCGGCGAAACCCAGCGCCGCGAGCACGTCCACCGGCAGCCCGAGCGCCGTCGCGAGGACGTTGCCGAGCGCGGCTCCGATGAAGAACAGCGGAGTCACCTCCCCCCCTTTGAAACCGCTGGCGAGGGTGACCGCCGTGAAGAGGAGTTTCCAGAGCCAGCTCCAGAGATGAGCACCGCCGGGCTCGAAGCAGCGGACGATCGTGACGGCGGCGGGGTCCGGTGATGAGACTCCCAGCCCCAGCGAATCGCGGTTTCCCACGAGGAACGTCAGGCCGATGACGATCAGCCCCCCCAGGAACGGTCGGACCAGCGGGCTCCCGGAGAGTCTGCGGAAGGCCGCGTGAAGTCCGTGGGTCAGCTCGGAGAAGAGGGCGCTCGCCAGTCCCGAGAGGGCTCCGATGAGCGCCGCCGCGGCCAGGATGCTTCCTCCCAGCGGGTGGGCGGCGCCGGACACCGGATCGACCAGGCTGTTGATCGGATAGTGCGTGTGGCCGATCCCCCAGGCGAGGCAGGTCCGATCGCTGACGAGGCTGGCGATCAGGCAGGGGACGAGCGCGGCGTGGCTGATCCGGCCGATCGAGAGGACTTCGAGGGCGAACACGGTCCCGGCGATCGGCGTCCCGAAGACGCCACTGAACCCGGCTGCGATCCCGGTCATGAGCAGGATCCGGACCTCCTCGGCCGAGAGTCCCGGGACCAGCCGGGCGAACCCCTGGGCCAGGCTTCCCCCCATCTGGACCGCGGTTCCTTCGCGGCCCGCCGAGCCGCCGAAGAGGTGGGTCGCGAGCGTTCCGAACAGGACCAGGGGGGCCATGCGGAGCGGAACGCCGCCGCCCGGCTCATGGATCTCGTCCATGATGAGGTTGTTGCCCCGTTCGGCGGACTCTCCCCAGCGGGAGTAGACCCACCCGATCGCGATCCCGGCGATCGGCAGGGCGTAGAGGAGGGAAGGATTCTGGAAGCGGTGATTGGTGACCCGGTCGAGGGACCAGAGGAAGAGGGCGCAGGCGGAGCCGGTCGCCAGGCCGACGGGGAGCGTCAGAAGTCCCCAGCGCGCGACCCAGCGGAGGCTTTGGAACAGATCGGAGAAGAAGGCCGACGGCACTGGGCACCTCGCGGAGTCGATGTCATCGATCGCGGGAGCCGGCGGCTCGAAGGAGGCGCACCCCTACCGCAATCGGTAGGAGTCATCAGCGCGGGAGGCAGACCTTGCGGCATTCTCCCGGCGGTTATGGCGGAACCCCATCGCCAAGGTATTCAGGATAGGTTGGTGGGCGGGGCTGTCAATCGGCGGCTGCGGCGCCCCACCGTGAAGAAGTGTGTTTTGTAGATGGTGATCGAGGTGTCGTGGCGTCCCAACCTGACGGGGTCCAGGGGCACCCTGGTGGGGGATGCAAGGGGGCAACGCACCCTTGCCCGCCGGAGGCCTGGCCGTCGGATGCTGTCTGAAGGAGCACGTGTCCAAACGCGGACGACGTGCCGTATGCCCTTTTACCTATGAGGCGGGGAGTGCAAAGCGAGCGGTGTCGGTTGTGGGAGTCCTCAGCGCCGGTCCCACAAAGGAGACGTCCGTTGTTCACAACGGTTTCTCACCGGAATGCCGCCGGCGGCAAGGGGTGACCCCCTTGACTTACCCCTTTCAAGGTCGTTTGCGTTTGCGTTTCTCAAGGAGTCTGGCGGTCGAAAGGTGATCGTTGCGGCGTCCTGTTTTCGCGGGAGGCGGGTGTTTCGGACCTCGCTTCCGCTTGGGATACCGGGACAACTTCACCCTCTTCGCCAGACGAACCAGCTCCTTCGCCAGCCCCTGGGGGCACAACCCAGTGCTGTGACTATGTTTTCCTCCTGACCTTTTGGGTCTGTAGGATGCGGAACACGGCGGCGTGGCCTCCTCGAACAGGCTTCTTGGCTTTGACCTTGGCGCTCCGGTGCGTGTTCGACGGTGACTTCCACCAGCGATCCGTCCACCGCGTCCCCAGCAGCTCCCTCAGGTGGTCGATCACATCCGATACGCTCATCAGTGGAGGGAGCTGATCCACCGTCTGAGAGACGTCCAGCAGCTCCGTCCACCCGTTCAACTGACGGTGCACATCCACGAACAGCAACTCCGATGAGATCGTCTCCACAGACTCGATCTCCTGCCCCTCCGCAATATACGCCCGCAGCACCTGGATCAGGTTGTAGAGCAGGAAGCAGAAGGAGGCCTGGAACACCGTCGCCTTCGGGCTGCTCCCGATCAGCGACTCCAGGGAGAAGACTTCCGTCACCTGCTGGAACATCCGCTCGATGTTCCACCTCTTGAGATAGGCCTCCAGCAGGTCGTCGGCCGGGTACTGATCAGGATCTTCCAGATCCGTCAGCAGGATCAGTTCGTCCTTGATCCCGGGGCGGTGCAACTGAATCCGCCGAACGGGACGTCGCTCGGGATGATCGGGGCCGCCCAGCCAGCCCCAGTCCTCCGTGTAGGACCGTCCATAACGGTCCATTCCCTCTGCGGGTTCCCAGTCGCCATTCTCGTGAAAAGCCAGCCGCTGCTTGTGAAATCGCAGGAAAAAATGGTCCCCGTGTTCCTGGCAGGCGTTCATCTGGGGCGACCCGCAGTAGCCCCGATCGCACACATGCAGCCGCGTTCTGGCGATCACTTCCCGGGTTTGCCGCAAGGCTTCTGGCAAGAGGCGAGTCTCTCCGCTCTCGCCGTCTTCACTGGCCGAGAGCGCCACCGCCATGCCGGTCCGATAGGACTGACTGACGACCAATCGGCCCCCGAGAAGACTCCCGGAGATCCCCTGCAACACCTTC
This sequence comes from Planctomyces sp. SH-PL14, assembly GCF_001610835.1. Classification (NCBI taxonomy): domain Bacteria; kingdom Pseudomonadati; phylum Planctomycetota; class Planctomycetia; order Planctomycetales; family Planctomycetaceae; genus Planctomyces; species Planctomyces sp. SH-PL14. Next base: position 4,420,365 of record NZ_CP011270.1, read on the forward strand.
AGCCGTTTCTGGACGTGCTTGATGGTCTTGCCGTCGTGGCACAGGATCTCGAACTCTCCCAGGGACGGGGGGATGGGGCAGTAGTTCACCTCCTGTGGGAACACCTGCTGGAGACGCTTGGTGGTCTCATGGAAGAAGCCCATCGAGAGTGACAGCGGCAGGTCGGCGAGCTTGCGATAGACGGAGTGGATCCCGCAATCGATCTCGCCTTCTTCCTTGGCTCGGGCAAAGCTCTGCCGCACGCTTCCATGGTGCTGCAGGAGCGCGTCACAGACCAGCTGGACCATCTGGGGAAACGTCAGGAGCTTCTCGTAGGATCGGCCGCGGTGCTGCCGAAAGACCTCGGCCAGGAACTCCTCCTCACAGATCCACCGGAAGAGTCTCATGACGGCCTGAGCTAGAGGAAGACGCGCAGCGACCTCGCGACAAAACCCCTCCATGCTTCCCTCCTTGTTCAAAACGAGCGTGTTTCCGAACACCCCTTACGGCCTAAGTCTCCTGTCGAGAATCGCTTACGTAAACCCAATCATCGTCACAGCACTGGGGGCAACCCCTTGCCGCCGGAGGCACTCCTGTGAGGAACCGTGGTAAGCAACGGATGTCCCCTTTGTGGTACGGCTATGAGGACTCCCTCAGCCTGCGCCGCCGGCTTTGCAATCCCCGCGTGTTGGTGATGGGGGCATACGGCACGTTGTCCGAGCTTGGATATTCACTCCTTCAGACATCTCTCGACGGCCAGGCCTCCGGCGGGCAAAGGGGCGTTGCCCCTCTGCACTCCCCACCAGGGTGCCCCTGGACCCGGCGAGGGCGAGACGGTTACGGGAGCGGAACACGAAGTCGCCGGGCCCACAAATGACAGAACTTGTCGACGAGCCGCTTGGCGAACTTCACATCGTTGATGTGCTCGGGGTACCGCTTGACCGTCACATGGCTGTTGCCGCGGGTCGCCCGCTCCAGTTCGGAAAACAGGGCCTCATCCGCCTCGGGATCGTGGAAGGCCTCGCCCGGCGCATCGATCGCAGAGACCCCCCCTTCGGGAACCACCACGACCACGGGGGCCCGGGCATGCTGCAGCTTGGCCGCGATCCACCGCGCAAACTCCCGGTTCTCCTCCGGCTTCGTCCGCATCAGCGTGACCTGCGGATTGTGGATGTAGAAGTTCCGGCGGGCAAAGTTCGCCGGGACCGTGTTGCGGGCCCCGAAGTTCACCATGTCGAGGGCGCCGAGGCTCAGGACGTACGGCACCCCCTGGTGCAGGATCGCGTCGAGCCGCTCCGGCCCGGCCGAGAGGATCCCGCCCACGACCTCGTCGGCGATCTCGGTCGTCGTGACGTCGATCACCCCCTCGATCATCCCGGAGGCGACCAGCTTCTCCATTGCCCGCCCGCCCGAGCCGGTGGCGTGGAACACGAGGCAGTCGAACCCGTCCTCCTCGAGAAGCCGGCGGACCTCGGTCACGCAGGGAGTCGTGACCCCGAACATCGTCATCCCGAGTGCCGGCTTCACCGGGGCCCGCGGCGCCTTGTGAAGGACCATGCCGGCCATGGCGTGCGCGGCGTTCGCCAGGACGCGGGTCGAGACCGCGTTGAGCCCGGCGATGTCGACGACGGAGTAGAGGAGCGCGATGTCGCTCGTCCCGATGTAGGGGGCCACGTTGCCGCTGGCCATCGTCGAGACCATCAGCTTCGGAAGACCGATCGGGAGGCCACGCATCGCCTGCGTGATGAGGGCGGTCCCGCCCCCCCCTCCGAGCCCCAGGACGCCCGCCAGCCGCCCGGCATAGGACTCCTGGAGCAGAAAGCCCTGGAGTGCGTCTCCCATCGCCGCGACCGCCTCGCCGCGGTCCTTGAGATCGAGGACGTACTGCGCCCCCCGAGGATGGCAGCCCGCCACCTTCTCACGGGGGATATCGGCCGCGACGGCAGGAGTCGCGCCGGTTCCGATGTCGACCGTCAGGACCCGGACCCCCGCGCTCCGGCAGAGGCCGGCGGCGTAAGCGAGCTCAGCCCCCTTCGTATCGAGCGTGGCGACGGCGTACACCGAAGCCGACATCCGAGCCTCCCGTCAGCCGCTGGGGGATGGGGATGGAAACGCGTTCCGAGGGACCGCCGCTCCGGCACGATGCCGGAGAATGCCCGATGCGACGCCCACTTCACTCCGGCCGTCAGGGCGTCGGCCTGTCGCCCTCCTGCGATGCTCCCTGGCGAGGAAGGCGATCGCAGATCAACAGGCCGCGGCCGGAGCGCCGGGCGCAAACAAACGAAGCAGCCGGACAGGACTCCGACTGCTTCGTAAGAGTGTAAACCGAAATCGACGAACGGACGAGGAATCCGAACGGAAACTACTTCTTGGCGGGAGCGGCCTTCGGAGCGGCGGCCTTGGCGGGAGCAGCAGCCTTCGCGGCCCCCTTGGCTCCCTTCTTCCCCTTGGCGTCCCCTTCTTCGCCTTCTTCCTTCTTTTTCTTCTTCTTGCCGATCGCCAGCTTCTGGATGCGGGTCTTCGGAATGCCGAAGGCGGGGCGGCCTTCCGGCCACTTCTCGTCTTCCTTCATCTTCGCGATGCGTTCATCGCGCTTGAGCACGTTGCGGGTGCGGGCCAGTCCGCCCTTGCGCTTGAGACTCTTATCGATCGTCACGTTACCAGTCCTCGTTCGACTTTCGGAGAAGTCCGGAAGTGTATCGGCAGGCGGAATACGGAACAACCGTGAGTTTTTGGCGGCGGACCGAAGGAAAGGCGGCCTGAAACGGATCGTTTGTTCACTGCTGCCCGCGGCGCCTCTGGATCGCGGCCCGTCATGAGAGGCTCCTTGTTCTCTCGACGAACGATTGGGCATAGATCGGCGCCGGCGCCCGCGGATGCGAGCCATCGCTCGGAAATCCGTTCACGCCTCCTCCGACGCCGAGCGTAGGAATGGCTGTCCGGCCATCCTCGCCCGTCTTCCGGCTCTCGCCCCGTCCTGTCGACTTTCTTTCCTCCGACCGCCGCGCCCTTCGCGGGCCGCTGGCGGCCAGTCCCGTCTTGCGCGGAGGTTTTTCCATGTCTGGTGACACGACTCCCGATCCTCGCCCCAACCCCGTTCCCTCCCCCTTCGATCCACCGTCTCCCTCGCCGCCGGGGTTCTGGCGGTGGGTCTACAACCACAACCCGTTCTACGTCATCAGCACGCTCCTGATGCTCTACGCCGTCCGGGCGGCTTACGGCGTGATGTCGATCGGCGAGATTGATTCGTGGGCGCTCCTTGGCGTGATGGGGGCCTACACGCTCGTGCTGGCGACGATCGGCGTGCTGATCGTCCGCTGGGGAAAGGTGTGGGAGGACGCGCGGTCGATCGTGCTTCTGCTGCTCCTCCTGTTCCTGGCGGTCTCGGTCAGCGCCGATGACCTGTTCACGCGGGAAGCCTCGAAGGCCGCCGGCATCCGGATGCTGGCCGCGGGATACCTGTTTTCCGCGCTCGTCACCGAGGCGGTGCTGATCGGAACGCGGCTGCGGTTGAGCTGGCTGTATCGCGTTCCGCTCCACCTGTTCCTGCTGTTTTTCTACGCCGCCCCCTACGTCGCGTCGCCGGAGATCCAGGGATGGCTGGCGGAGGACCTCAACTGGGTGGTGTTCCTGTTCCCGAACGTCGCGGCGCTGCTGTTCCTGACACTCCTGCCGGCGGTCCGCCGCGGGCCGGACCTCGTGGCCCGGAACGGGACGCCGTGGCGGTGGCCGCTCTATCCGTGGAGCGCCTTCGTCATGATCGCCTTCGCGGTGCTGTTCCGGTCCTATGTCTTTGCCCTCACGTTCTCCCAGACCGGCAAGATCTGGATCGAGCTTCCCAGTCGAGGGATGGACCGGAGCGTCCACGCCATTGCGCTCGACACGATCTGGGGGCCGTACTTCCTCGTCCCGATGCTGCTGGCCCTGCTGCTCCTGATGTTCGAGGCGTCGCTCGTGACGGGGAACCTGTCGCTGACGCGGCGGACGCTGTGGCTTGCCCCGCTGCTGATTCTGTTGGCGATGATTCCCGCCGGCGGACGGGTCTACTCTGACTTCTACCACGTTGTCGAGCAGCGGATCGGCCCGCCGGTCTGGCTGACGGGGTTGTTCGTTGCGCTCTTTTATGGATTCGCGTGGCTGCGGGGGATCGCCGGGGCCCGATTCGGAGTACTGGCTCTGCTGGCCCTGTACGTGTTCGCCGGTCCGCCAGCATCGATCGCCCGCTTCTATGAGTTGAGCCGCCCCGTCGCCATCGGGCTCGCGACTCTTCAGCTCACATGGGAGGCGTGGCGGTTACGGTCGTCGGGACTCGGTTTTCTGGCGGCGGTGGTCGGGTCGATCCTGCTGGTCTCCTTCCTGCCGGATCCGCTCCGGGCGCGCTATGGCGCGATCCTGGCGTTTCACCTGATCTGGATGTCGATGGTTGTTCTGGGGCTGGTTGGACGAGATCCGTTTGCCGAGACACTGCGAGTGTTCGGAGCCGGGCTCTTTCCGCTGGCGGCGCTGCTGGCGATCCAGTCGACGCGGGCGGACTTCGTTCCCTGGTTCCTGCGTGGGGGGTATGTGCTGCTGATCGCGGCGGTCTGTCTTGAGATTGCCCGCCGGACCGGGAGTCGGAGCTACGCCTGGGGGACGGGAGGGATTGGGCTGGTCGGGATCTACGCGATCCTGGCCCGCGGGTATTGGATGATGGTTGCCGCGATCGGGGCTCCTGCGGCCACGGCGACTGTCTGGAGTCTGGGGACGTTGTTGGCGGGGACGCTCATCAGCACGCATAAGGCGGGATGGCTGACGCGGGGGAGGGGTTTGAGGCCGAAGGTGGAAGGCTGAGCGGGGAACGGACATGCGTCCTTCAACCGGGTCCAGGGTCCCCCTGGTGGGGGATGCAAGGGGGCAACGCCCTCTTGCCCGCCGGAGGCCCTCTCGTCGAGAGATGTCTGAAGGAGGGCGTGTCGAAGCGCGGACACCGTGCCGGATGCCCCATCACCAACCTGCGGCGTCTTCAGGGCGAGCGGTGATCCTCAGCGCCGGTAGCACAAAGGGGACTTCCGTCGTGTCCCACGGTTCCGCGACGAAAATGCCTCCGGCGGCAAGGGGGCGTGGCCCCCTTGACCCCAGGCTGCCGTGGCACGGTGGGTTTGAGCGGGCAGCGTCGTGCCGGCAAGGACATTGTCCGAGCCAGCGGAACCGTCCTTCTTGCGGTTCGGAGAACCGCTCCACTATCGCTTCAACACCGCAGCGACCGGAGCCAGCGAGGACCGGTGCGTCGGAACAAGCGGAGTCGCCTCCAAAAGCGAATCGACAATCCGGTCCGTCGTCACCCGATCCGCCTCAGCATGGAAATTCGTCATGATCCGGTGCCGCAACACCGGCTTGGCAACCGCTCGGACATGCTCGGGCGTCACGTGGTTCTCACCAAGCATCGCCGCCCGAGCCTTCGCGGCCAGAACGAGATACTGGCTCGCCCGCGGCCCCGCCCCCCAGCGGACATACTTCCGCACGATCTCGGGCGCCTCCGGAGCCTCCTTGCGGGTCGAGCGGGAGAGCGCCAGGGCGTACCGCGTAACGTGCTCGGCGATCGGCAGCTGCCGCACAATCGACTGCATCGCGATCAGTTCCTCCCCCGTTACCACCTTGTCGATCCGGACACTCTCGGTCGCCGTCGTCTGGCAGACGATGCGGTACTCCTCCTCTTCGGACGGGTAATCGACAAAGACCTGCAGCATGAACCGGTCGAGCTGCGCTTCAGGAAGCGGGTACGTCCCCTCCTGCTCGATCGGGTTCTGCGTCGCCAGGACGAAAAACGGATCCGGAAGCCCGTGCCGCTGCCCGCTGATCGTCACCTGCCGCTCCTGCATCGCCTCCAGCAGGGCCGCCTGGGTCTTAGGAGGTGTCCGATTGATTTCGTCCGCCAAAATGACGTTCGCGAAAACTGGCCCACGCATAAACGTCAGTTGGCGCGTTCCCGCCATCCGGTCTTCCTGGATGACGTCGGTCCCGGTGATGTCCGCCGGCATCAGGTCGGGGGTGAACTGGATCCGCTGGAACGTCAGGCCGAGCGTTTCCGCCATCGACCGGACCATGAGCGTCTTGGCGAGCCCGGGGACGCCGACGAGCAGGCAGTGCCCCCCGGCAAGCAGCGCAGTGAGGAGGTCATCGATAACGCTCGATTGTCCGACAATGGCCTGCTGCAACTGGTTACGGATACGGGCAATCGCCGCCTGGACCCGCGCCAGGTCGGCAGGAGTGGCCGGGGAATGAGCCGCGGAGGAGGGCGAACCGGCAGCAGAGGGATCCGTGCTCATAGGCGTTTCGAGAGGGACGAACCATCCTGGCCGGGAGAAGACTGAGGGTGTGTCGAGTATTCGGAACTCGCGGAACGGTCACAAGTCATCCACCCGTCCGCGGCGACTGTTCGTCGCGAAATGCCGAAAATCGATGCAATTCTCTGCAATTAGAATGCTTCGGTTTGCCACAGAACCGAAGGTTGCCTCTTGCTCCGGCGCGACAAAGCGGCTTAACATTTCCCAAATAGGTGGGTTTCATTGTCCTGAAGGGGCCAGGAGCGTCGTGTGCTCGAATACGATTTTGACAAGAGCGTAGGCTTTTGGGTGTGTCTGACGAGCCAGGCGATGCGTCGGCGGCTGAACGAGCGTCTCGAAGAGGGGAATATCACTCTTCGGCAGTGGGAAGTTCTGGCCGCGTTGGCGGTCAATCCGGAACTCTCGCAGTGCCAGCTCGCGGACGTCATGGGGATCGAACCCCCAACGCTGGCTGGCGTCATTAACCGGATGGAGCGGGACGGCTGGCTCGTGCGCCAGCCCCACGCGGATGACCGTCGCCGGCGCCGGCTCGTTCCGACGCCGCAGGCGGAAGCGATCTGGCAGACGACTTCCCGGTGGTGCCAGGAGATCCGCGAACAGGCGGTCCGCGGCATCAGCGAGGAAGAGCTCGCCAAGTTCAAGCGGACCTGCGAAATGATCCGCGAGAATCTGGGCGGCACCGATCCCCGCGCCTGCGAAGACGTTCCCTGCGAAGGGACCTTCGACATCGTCGCCGGATCGCGGGTCGACACGGTTCCGGAAATGGACGCCGCGACGGACGTCGAGATGCATACGGCCAAGGGTTGAACGCCGCGGTGTCGCGCTCGGGAGACGCCGCCTGAGGCTGGCGGCGATTTCCGGCTGCGGTTCTCCGTGACTTCCGGTACGCTCCCTTTGCGCCCCGATTCGCATTTCCGCGTCGGTCGATCCCGTCCCGCCACCGAGTCAGTGTCCCTTCATGGCCGACCATTCCGTTCACCAGTTCACCTTTCCCAACGGACTGGTCCTGCTGGTCGAAGAGATGCCGGACGTGCAGTCGGCGGCCATGAACGTCCTGGTTCCCGCCGGCTCGCTGTATGAGGACGACGGGACGAACGGGACCGCCGCCGCCCTGTGCGACCTCCTGACCCGCGGCGCCGGAACGCGGAACAGCCGCGAGCTGGCCGGGGCCCTCGACTACCTGGGGGTCCAGCGGGACGAGCAGGTCGGCTGGAATTTTCTGTCTTTCTCCGCCGCCACGCTCGCGGAGCTGATGGTTCCGACCCTCGAGGTCTACGCCGATATCCTCCTCCGTCCGCACCTCGACGAAGCGGATTTCGAGCCGGTCCTGGCAGGGATCGAGCAGGGGCTGATCGCCGTCGAGGACGATCCCCAGCGCAAAGTCCTGATCGAGCTGCGGAAGCGGTGCTACGACGCCCCCTGGAACCGCCCGACCGACGGGACCCTCGAGGATCTGCCGCAGATCACCCCCGAGAAAGTCCGGCAGCTCTATCACCGCTCATTCCGTCCGAACGGGACGATCATCGGCGTGGCCGGGAACGTGAAAGCGACCGAAATCCGGGACGCCGTCGCGAAATGCCTCGGCGGGTGGGAACGCCTCCCGGAGCCGTCCGTCGTCCGCACGCCGGTCCTGGCCAAAAACCACCACATCCCGCACGAGTCGACGCAGACCCATATCGGCGTGGCGACCCGCGGGGTCGCCTACGGCCACCCCGACTACTACGCCGCCTGGGCGGTCGTCAGCGTCCTGAGCGGCGGGAGCAGCTCCCGGCTGTTCACTGAAGTCCGCGAGAATCGCGGGCTGTGCTACTCGATCTACGCGACGCTGCACTCCCTCCTCGTCGAAGGCCGGATCCTGGCCTATGCGGGGACGACCGCCGAGCGGGCCCAGGAGACCCTGGACGTCTCGCTCCAGGTCATTCGGGAGCTCACGAACGGGATCGATCCGGCGGAGCTCGACCGCTGCCGGACGCGGGCCAAAAGCTCGCTGATCATGCAGCAGGAATCGACGATGTCCCGCTCCTCCTCGCTCAGCCGGGACTGGTTCTACCTGAACCGGGTCAACACGCTGAACGAGATCCGGCGGCAGATCGATGCCCTGACGGTCGAGCGGCTCCTGGACTACCTGGCCCGCTTCCCTCTCGACGAATTCACTGTCTTGACTGTCGGACCCGAGCCGCTGGAGATTAAATTGACGGCGTGACCGGCCGCATCGGGCCTCGAGGTGCGACCGGTCGGCGGAGGTCGCGTCCGCGAGGAAATGCACGACGAAGGAACGTCAGCGACACCGTCCCAGCAACACCGCCCGGCCACGGAGATTTCTCAATATGACGCCTCTTGAATCGCTCATTTCCAGCGGCACGAAGCTCTGGCTCGACAGCATCGACCCGGACCTCGTCGAGGAAAACCGGAAGTTCGGCGCGACGGGAGCGACGTCGAACCCGATCATCGTGGCGGACCTCGTCAAGACGGGCCGCTTCGATGGCGAGATCACCCGGTTGATCAACGCGAACCTCAACGATGAAGAGATCGCCTGGAAGCTGACGGACAAGTTCGTCCGGGACGCCCAGTCGGTCTTCGCGGAAGTCCACCGCGTCACGAACGGCAACGACGGCTACGTCAGCTTCGAACTCGATCCGCTGCTGGAAGACGTCGACTGCCCGCTCACGACGGAGCAGCGGGCGGAGCAGTACATCGAGCTCGGCAAGAAGTGGGCGGCGGGGCACACGAACCGGATGATCAAGGTTCCGGCGACCCCCGCCGGGCTGGCGGCCCTGGAAGGGCTCTCGGCGGCTGGGATCACGCTGAACGTGACGCTGATCTTCAGCTCGCGGCAGTACCACGCGGCCCGCGAGGCGGTGTGGCGCGGAGCCCAGAAGCGGGCGAACCCCAAGACGCTCAAGTCCGTCTACAGCATCTTCGTCAGCCGGATCGACGTCTACACGGCCAAGCACGCCCCGACGCTGAGTGCCGAGGCCCAGGGACTGGTCGGCATCGTCAACGCCCAGCGGATCTGGCAGGACAACCAGCAGTGGTGGAAGGACAAGAGCCTCCCGCTGCAGCAGGAGATGATCTTCGCCAGCACCGGGACGAAGGACCCCAAGCTCCCGCCGGACAAGTACGTCGCGGCTCTCGCCGGCTCCGACATCCAGACCAATCCCCCGGCGACGAACGCCGCCGTCCAGAAGCTGGAAGGGAAGCGGTACACGAAGCAGGTCGACAAGCTCCCGCCGGCGAGCGTCCTCAAGGACATCGACGCCAAGGTGGACTTCGAGCATCTGGAAAAGACCCTCATGGAAGAGGGGCTGCAGAAGTTCTCGGATCCGCAGAAGGCGCTGATCAAGCTGATTCAGGGGAAGCGGTCGACGACGGAGACGAAGGTCTTCACCAGTCCGATCCTGGACGCCTGAGCCCTTTCGCCCGGTTTGCCGGTTGTGTCACGAGGAACCCGCGACCCTGTCGCGGGTTTCCCTTTTTTGGAGTGGAGCGGTGACGGACGAAGGCGCAGCATCGGGAGAGCCGCTTCGGCTCGATCAGTTCCTCAAGCTGTCCGGGGTGGTCGACAGCGGCGGCCACGCGAAGGTGCTGATCCAGAGCGGCGAGGTGAAGGTCAACGGAGAGACCGAGACCCGCCGGCGGCGAAAGTTGGCGGGAGGGGAGACGGTGGAGCTCGGTGGCAAGCGGATGACGGTCCCGCCGCAGCCGTTGTGAACTGGGGAAATCGATTCCGCTGGCTCGAACCTCGTCCTTGCCGGCACGACCTCCATAGCTCTAACCCAACGTGCGACGGCAGCCGGGGTCAAGGGGGCAACCCCTTGCCGCCGGAGGCGCTCCAATGAGGAACCGTGGGACATAACGGACGTCCGCATTGTGGAACCGGCGTTGAGGACTCACCGCTCGCCTCACATCCCCGCGGGTTGGTGAAGGGGCATCCGGCACGTTGTCCGCGCTTGGCACGCGTTCCTTCAGACAATTCTCGACGAGACAGCCTCCGGCGGGCAGGGGGTGGCCCCTGCACGCCACCAGGGTGCCCCTGGACCCGGTGGAGGGATTTCAGCGCCGCGTGAAAACAAAAGAGGCCGAAACGGTTTCCCGCTTCGGCCTCAGGCTCGAATTCAAACGGCTTGCGGACTCACTCACGCGTACTCGCGGTTCTTGATGATCCCCGGCAGCGGAATCGGATACTTGCCGTTCGGGTCGGCCATCAGCGGCGAGTCCGAGGTCAGCGTCAGCTTGTCGATCTCCGGGGCGAACTCATGGTCGCCGTGCAGGAAGTCGTCGAGCGAGATCTCCTGGCCGGTGTGGGCGGCCATGCGGCCCAGCGACGTCACCGCGCTCGCCATCACGCCCCGCTCGACTTCGTTGTAGGGCTTGTCGTTCTTGATCGCTTCGACGAGGTCGTCCCACTCGAGCTGGTACGGGTTCGTCTCCGGCTGCGGGTAAGCCCACTTGAGCTTGTCCTTCGACAGGTTGTGGCCGTCGTAGATCCGGCAGCGGCCCGGCACGTGGCCGGAGGTCGAGATCACGCCGACACCCTTGGAGCCGTGGGCGTAGCTGGCGAACTCGTTGTAGCAGCCCGGGACGGTCCGGCCTTCCATGTAGAACTTCGTCCCGTCCTTGAACGTGTACTCGATGGCGTAGGAGTCGAAGTTCTGGTCGACCATGTCCTCGCGGTAGTGCCGGCCGCCGACCGCCTGGGCCTTCACCGGCCACTCGTTCTTCATCCAGCAGACTTCGTCGATCGTGTGGATCAGGAAGTCGCTCACCGCGCCGCCGCTCAGCCACAGGAAGCCGTGGAAGTTGGCGATCTGCCACAGGAGCTCGCTCTTGTCCCCCTGCGGACGGGGCGGCACCGCGGCGGTGGCGGTCGGGCCGGCCATGCGGTAACCGCGGAGCAGGACCAGGTCGCCGATCTCGCCGTCCTGGATCCGCTTGTGCAGTTCCTGGCGGGCGCGGCAGTGGCGGACCATCAGGCCGACGGCGACCTTGAGGTTCTTCTCCTTGGCCTTCTTGTTCAGCTCCAGCATCCGGGCGCTCGTCGGAGCGTCGACGGTCACCGGCTTCTCCATGAAGACGTTGAGTCCCTTTTCGATGGCGTAGGTGTACTGGACCCAGCGGAAGCCCGGCGGGGTGGCGAGGATCACGATGTCCCCCGGCTTGAGGGCGTCCATCGCCTGCTTGTAGCCGTCAAAGCCGATGAACTTCCGTTCGGCCGGGACGTCGATATTGTCCTTCCCCTCGAAGGTCTTCTGGAGGTTGTCGTAGCTGTACTTCAGCTTGTCGGGATTGACGTCCGCCATCGCGACGAGCTTGAGGCCCCCCTCCTTGACCGAGAGGGCGTTGGTCGCCGCCCCGGTGCCGCGTCCGCCGCAGCCGACGAGGGCGACCCGGATGTTGCTGTTCTCGGCCGCGAACAGCCGGGCTCCGCCGGCGCCGAGCAGCGTGCTGGCGGCGGCGATCGACGTGGATTGCTTGAGGAACGTGCGACGCGAAGTGGTCATCAAGGGCTCCTGGCGGGAGGCTGAGGTCTAGGGACTTGTGAGGTCAAGGGTCTAGTGGACGAGGGTCTAGGGATCAGAGGGAGGAGAGCAATGGCCGGAGGTGAGAGGTCGGCCACTCTGGCGAGAGTCGCCTTTCTGCTCCCTAGACCCTCGTCCCCAGTCCCTGGACCACTACTCCGGCGGATCCTTCTGTTCCGGCTCGGTCTTCTCCCACTTGGCCGCCTTCTCCTCTTCGGAAGGCTCGACCAGCGGGCGGACGACGCGGAAGCCGACACTCAGGGCGTCGGTGTGGTACCAGATGCTGCGGGGGTTCTGCGGATCCTGATCGCTCCACTCCTCAGCCGAGGCCATGCGGGCGGCGCTGCGGAGATCGGCCGGCTCATGGTCCCAGCCGCCGCCGCGGACGACGCGGGGATAGACGGTCTTGGGAATCGCCAGTGGATTCTGGACGACCGTGCCGGACTGCGGCGCGGCGGCATAGAACTCGGGGATGTACTGGTCGAGGACCCATTCGGCGACGTTGCCGTGCATGTCGTAGAGGCCCCACGGGTTCGGCTTTTTGAGGCCGACCTTGGCGTACTGGCCGCCGCTGTTGCTGTTCTGCCAGGCGTAGTCGTCGAGCTTGTCCGGGTCGTTGCCGAAGCTGTAGGCGGTCGTCGTCCCGGCACGGCAGGCGTATTCCCATTCTGCCTCGGTCGGCAGGCGGTAGTAGCGGCCGGTCTTGGCGGAGAGCCACTTGCAGTAGGTCCGGGCGGCGTGCTGCGTCATGCAGATCGCCGGATGCTTTCCCTTCCCCATGCTGAAGCTCATGTCGGTATAGGGCTCCGTGGGACGGGTGACCGCATCGGCCACGGCGTCGCGCGGGGACGGCTGGAGCTTCGTGAACTTGCGGCGGAGGATGTCGATCTCCTCGCCCCACACGTCATAGGCTTCCCAGGTCAGCTCGTACTTCCCCATCCAGAACGGGGCGATCTCGACGTCGTGCTGCGGGCCTTCGTCGTCCTTGCGCTCTTCTTCGGTCTTCGAGCTCCCCATCAGGAACTTGCCCCCCTTGATGGGGACCATCTCGATGTTGACGCCGGCGTGCTCCAGGACCTCCTTGTACTCCTTCATCTCGTCCTGAGTCTGGGCGTCCACGTTCGGAAGCTTGAGCGGAATGGGCCGGGCCGGGCCGTCGGCGGAGGCCGAGGCGACCAGACCGGCGAAGCTCAGAACGAAGAACGCCGGCCAGCGAAGCGGGTGCCGGCCGGAAGCGGGAGCGAGCGGGGTGGGGAGCGCGACCATTGTGGAGCGGAGACCTGTCGGGGACAGGAGTTGTGGAGGAAGAAACGGGCCGTCGATGCTACAGCGGCGCGTGGAAAATGTCTCGCGAAGGATCAGGGAACTTGGATGGAGATCACGTAACCTTGGGGGGGAAGCACGCCGCCGGCCGCCCTCTACTGCGGGCTTGCGAGCGGAGAGAGTGGGGATGCAGGGGGACTCTCCTGATTGGTGACCGTCCCTCGCTGGAGACGCCTCCACGAGGAAACGGTCCAGGCCACCAGACGTTTCCGGTCCCCACCAGCCACCGGACGAAATCCGCACACACGCTCACGTTTGGTTCACAATCCTTGTTAAGATGAGGCTTTCGAAATTCCGGGGAGTCGGCGGCGGATGAGATTCGAGGCAGTAGGCTGTCGGCAGGCTGCCGGAGAACGGACCAGTCCGTTGCGGATCGGAACATGGCTGCAGGCCGTCGCCGTCGCGATCCTGGGGCTGGTGCTGTCCGGCTGCGGCGGGTCATCCGCTGACCGGGACTTCGGCGGCGCGCTGACGATCAAGCTGGGTGACGAAGGGCGGGTCCAGGTCGGCGAGTGGAATCCGATCTCGATCCAGGCGGCCAAGCCCCCGGCGAAGGCGGTCCACCCGGAGGTGATCGCGGCCGATCCCGACGGTCTGCCGGTCCGCTTCCTGTTGCCGGACTTCAAGGATGGCGTCTCGCGGGGACGGTTCCTGATCGGCCAGATCAGCAGTCCGATCCGCGTCGAATTCGTGCCGTCCGAAACGCCGGATGCGGCACCGATCCATACGGTGACTCTGTCGGAACGCAATTCCGACCTGCGGTTCCTGAAGCCCGACGTCCGGCTGTGGGGGATCTTTGAGCCCGACACGGGCCTCCGGTCGGCCATCGATAAGTTCGTCGAGGAACTCCGAGACGCCAAGGGGGCCGATGCGAGCTCTCCCGTGGAAGTCCGTTCGGTCTCGCCGACGCAGCCGGGGGACTTCGACGGACTCGACGCCCTGTTCGTCGGTGCCGACACGTTGCGGAATCTCGCGTACGGCGCGGGGCAGACCGGGGACGCTCTCAAGTCGTGGCTGGCCCGCGGCGGCCAGCTTGAGGTCATCGCCCGCGGGGCGCCGGCCGATTACGACGCCCCCGCGGTCAAGGACTGGTTTCCGATTCAGGTCGACGCGCAATCGGCCCCGATCCGCTTTCGCGACCTCGTGATCCTCAGCCAGGGGGTCAACCGCGGCCTCCTGAGAACGCCCCGCGAGGGAACCCCCGGCGTGCGGATGACCGCATCCACGGGACGGGTCCTGGCGACGAGCCTGGATGGCGACCTCCTGATGCGGGCCCCCTACGGACAGGGGAGCGTCACGATGCTGGCGATCAACTCCGACGAGCCTCCGCTGCGGGACTGGGACGGACTCCCGGCTCTGCTCGCCGGGCAGGTCGACTACGACGTGAAGCGCGAAACCGCCCGGCAGCGGACGAACCTCAACCCGACCGGCATCTCCGATCTCCAGACCCAGGTCCTCCGGACCACGAACCAGTTCCCCGAAGTCAGCCGCCCCTCCTACTGGAGTTCGCTGGGGCTGATCGTGGTGGCATTCCTGGTGATCGGCCCGGTCGACTACTTCCTCGTCCATCACCTGCTGCGGCGGCCGCACTGGACCTGGTTCACCCTGACCGCCTGGGTCGCGCTGCTGACCTTCGTCGGCGTTTCGTACGCCAACCGGACGAGCGGCACCGTTCCGCTGGCCAACCAGGTCGAGATCGTCGACATCGACGAGACGCTCCATCGCGTTCACGCCCGGAGCTGGTTCACGCTCTACAGTCCCGAGAGCCAGCGGGTCGACATCACGGTCGATCCGGACAAGACGTGGCCGGTCCGCGATATCCGGGACCGGGAAGTTCGCTGGTCCGGCCGGCCGGAGGCGGGCTTTCGGGGGATGCACCGTCCCGGCGGACTGAGCAGCGGCGAGGCGGGCTACACGCTCCGCGAAGGATCGGACGGCGCGTCGATGATCGAGGCGTTCCCGCTGCGGGCGGGGTCGACCTGCGACATCGAGTCCTCCTGGAGCGGCACCCTGGACGAAGCCCAGGTCGCCGGTGAGCTGGAAGGGGACCTCAAGAGCCGCTTCCAGGGGCAGTTCAAGGTCAACCTCCCGGGGCCGCTGACGGACTGGTTCATCGCCTACGGGCGGTTCGCCTACCACGCCCCGCTCGAGCGGCGGGCGTTCGGGATCATGACCCTCAAGCCGGGGACCTGCGTCGACATCAAGGACCTGCAGGCCAAGATGCTCGGCGACTACCTGACCGGCGTGATCTCGACCTCGCAGTTCCGCAAGAACCGGGTCGACAGCGACTACGTCTTCACCCGCGAGACCTACGACCCGACCGGCATCGAGCCGTACGACATCTTCAAGATGATCTCCTTCTACCGGGCCGCCGGCGGGAAGAACTTCGTCACGCTCACCAACGGGCCAGTCATGGGCCTGGACCGTTCCGGCGTCGTGTCGAACGGGCATGCGGTCCTTTTCGGGCGGTTGGAGATCCCGGCCTCGCAACTGACCGTCAAGGACGCCTCCCCCAAGCTCACGGCGGAGACGTTCGTCCGTGTCGTCCTCCCGGTCCGCCAGATCGAGACCGACTTTTCGTTCCCCGCCCCCCCCAAGTAGTCATCCGCGGCGCGCACCCGCGCCGTGCCGAGGCGTTCCGTGATCGAGACCCGAAAACTGACGAAGCGTTACGGCAACCTGATTGCCGCCAACGAGATCAACCTGAGCCTCAAGGAAGGGGACGTCTTCGGCTTCATCGGCCCCAACGGGTCGGGGAAGACGACGACGATGCGGATGATCGCCACGCTCCTCCAGCCGGACTATGGCGAGTGCTACGTCTGCGGGGAGTCGATCTACTCCGACCCCGCCAAGATCCGCCGGCTCGTCGGCTACATGCCCGACCTGTTCGGCGTGTACGACGATATGACGGTCATCGAGTACCTGGAGTTCTTTGCCGCCACCTACCGGATCAACGGACCGTCGCGGCGGAAGGTGTGCGAGGAGAAACTGGAGCTGGTCGACCTGTCGTTCAAGCGGGACGCCATGGTGAACCAGCTCTCCCGCGGACAGACGCAGCGGGCGGGGCTGGCCCGGACGCTGCTCCACGATCCGCAGGTGCTGCTGCTCGACGAACCGGCGAGCGGTCTCGACCCGCGGGCCCGGATCGAGATCCGTCAGCTGCTGAAGCGGCTGGGGGAGATGAAGAAGACCGTCATCGTTTCCAGCCACATTCTTCCCGAGCTGGCGGACGTCTGTACCCGCGTCGGGATGATCGAGAAGGGGATCATGGTCGCGGACGGCTATGTCCATGAGATCATGGCCCAGGCCCGCCGGGCGATCTGTCTCGACATCGAAGTGACCGAGCGGCCGGAAGCGGCGGCGAAGCTGATTGAGCAGCACGGCGAGATCGAGTCCGTGACGATGAAGGGGCAGCGGATTGTCGTGGCGCTCAAGAAGGACGTCCTTGACTACAGCTTCCTTCCGACGCTCCTTCTGGAAGCGGGCTTCCGCCTGAAGATGTTCCGCGAGGAAGAAGTGAACCTCGAAACCGCGTTCATGGAACTGACGAAGGGGAAGCAGCAGTAGTGCGGGAGGGAGGATCCGGGGTGCTCCCCTGCGGATCGACGCTTCCTTCCCTGAGGCATCTTCCTATCCTGAGTCCTGACTCCTGACTCCTCGATCCTTCCTTCGTGCTCCTCCCCATGTCCGCCGTCACTCCCACCAACATTCGCGCCCTCAAAGACCAGCGGATCCTTGAGGTGACCTGGCCGGACAAGACTGTCGACCGGTTCCCCTTCAAGTTTCTGCGGTGCGAGTGCCCGTGTGCCGGCTGCGTGGATGAGATTACCGGCGAGCGGTTTCTGGATCCGGAGACGATTCCCAACAGTATCGTCCCCGATGAGATCGGGTTCGTGGGCAACTACGCCCTCAAGATCAAGTGGAGCGACGGCCATTCGACGGGTCTTTACTCCTGGGCGATGCTGGGCAAGCTCCGCGGCCAGGGTGAGTCGCAGGGCTGATTCGTCCTTGCCGGCACGACGTGATAGCTCAAACCCAACGTGCCACGGCAGTCTGGGGTCAAGGGGGCCACGCCCCCTTGCCGCCGGAGGCATTCCGGTGAGGAACCGTGGGACATAACGGGCGTCCCCTTTGTGGTACCGGCGTTGAGGACTCACCCCTCGCTCCGGAATCCGCGCGGGTTGATGTCGGGGCATGCGGCACGTTGTCCGCGCTTGGACAAGCACTCCTTCAGACATCTCTCGACGGCCAGGCCTCCGGCGGGCAAGAGGGCGTTGCCCCCTTGCATCCCCCACCAGGGGTGACCCCCTGGACCCCGGATGGGGCGCGCGATCAATACGCGACTCCGCTACCATGCCCCCTTTCCACCACGAGATCCAAACACAATGGTTGACTGGCTCCAGGAAGTCTGGAAAGGACTCGCCAACGACTTTCGCCTCCCCAGCGGAACCGAAACCGGACAAGTCCTCGGACGCACCCTCGTCGCCGCACTCCTCGGCGGCGTCATCGGCAGCGAACGGATGCACCAGGGCAAAGAAGCCGGACTCCGGACCCACGCCCTCGTCTCCCTCTCCGCAGCCTTCTTCGTCATCGCCCCCCAACAGGCCGGAGTCACCAGCGAAAACCTCAGCCGCGTCATCCAGGGAGTCGCCGCCGGCGTCGGCTTCCTCGGGGCCGGAACAATCCTCAAACGGGAAGACGAGAACCGCGTCCGCGGCCTCACGACCGCCGCCAGCCTCTACTTCGCCACCGCCATCGGCATCGCCGCGGGACTCGGCCGGGAACTGGTCGCCGCCCTCGGAACGGCCGCCGCCCTGATCGTCCTCCGACTCCTTCCGACGAGCGACGACCACACTCCGGAAAAACCCGGACAGTGAGGCGGTTCGCGGCAGTTCTGCTCTCGACTCCGAGTCGATCGAGCGGCTAAGGGGAGCGAGTCCCCCGCGGGAGGCGGAGTTGCCTCAATTCGGGCCGGTCAGGGTCCGATGCAACTTCCGTGTCACACCGCGCAATCGGGCCAAGGTTCGGCAGGATCCGCAGGAGAGCGGAGAGCGGTGGATGCATCAGGGAGGAGTTCGGCGATGCGGGGAGCGCAGTTCTTTCGTCGTTTCGTAGGACGGGGACCGTCGATTCCCGCGGACCGTAACCCCGCGGTCGGAAGCGGCCACCCGTTCACTCCGTCCGCCTTGCGGGGGCTGCGGCGCTCCCGGACATGGAAGCGATGCCTCTACACCGCATCGTTCTGGGCGGCGGGAATTGCCGGAACCGCCTCGGCGGGAACGTTCTTCGTCACAAACAACAACGACAGCGGCATCGGGTCGTTCCGCCAGGCGATCCTGGACGCGGAAGGGAACGCCGGAGCGGATGACATCGTCTTCGACGACAACGTCGGAACGGTCACCCTGGGCTCCCCCCTGCCGACGATCACGCAGGACCTGACGGTCAGCGGCGGGACCGGGAATGCCATCGACGCAGGGGGCGTGCGGTCGGTCTTCGTGCAGTCGGGCGTCTTCAGCGCGACCAACCTCGCCTACTCGGACGGCACCACGATCAACGGCGGGACGGTGGCCATCGTCGATGACGCCAACCTCGGTGACGCCGCCGGCGGCGTCACCTTCGACGCCGGCACGCTGCGGACCGACGCGGGAGTCACCTCCGCGCGCGACATCGTCATCGACGCGGGCGGCGGGACGATCAACACCAACGGATTCAACTCGACCTTCTCAGGAAACATTTCCGGGAACGGCGACCTGACAAAGTCCGGCGACGGGACCCTGATCCTGTCCGGCACCAATTCCGATGAGATCACCCCGACATGGTTCGGAGGGACCACGGTCACCGGGGGTACCCTGCAGATCACAAACCAGGTCAACCTGGGGACCGGGACGCTGACCCTCGACGGCGGGACCCTCCGTCAGACAACGAGCGACCTCTTCGACCGGAATATCGAACTCGGCTCGGCCGGTGGGACGATCGACTTCCAGAACGGCTCGGCCACCGTCAGCAGCACAATCAGCGGCTCGGGCGCCCTGACGATCGACGCCGGCGGGGGCCTGTTCCTCTACGGCAACAACACCTACAGCGGCGGGACGATCATCGAGTCGGGACTCGTCCTGGTTCAGGACGGAGCCAACTTCGGCACCGGAGACGTCGAGTACAACGGCGGGACCATCATCGTCGGCGGGACCGACGTCGTCTTCAATCAGAACTTCGACGTCACCGGCGCCCGGCAGTTCCGGGCCACAAGCCTGAGCACGACCTTCGCGGGCGATCTCACCGGCACCGGATCCATCAACTTCAACGCCGCCGGCGGTCCCTCGGTGTTCCTCCTGGAAGGGACCAACACCTACACCGGCGGGACCAGCATCACGGGCCTCGGCTCGGTCCTTCGCCTCAACGGCGGGACGCTCGCCAGTACCGGCTCGCTCAGTATCAGCGGCGGGGCCACGTTCGATCTCAACGGACAGACCCAGACGATCGGCACGCTTTCGGGAGCGGGGGACATCCTCCTCGGCTCGGGGGCGCTGACGACCGACACGTCTGACGATTCGGCCTTCTCCGGGGTCATCAGCGGGACCGGATCGCTGACCAAGGCGGGGATCGGCGAACTGACTCTCCTGGGGACGAACACGTATTCGGGCGGGACAACATTCCGTGGCGGCACGATCGTCGTTTCGGACAACGCCAACCTCGGAGATGCGGGAGGGGAGCTGACCTTCGATGGCGGAGCGCTCCGCATCACCGGCAACTTAACGGCGGTCAATCGCAACACGACCCTTGAGGCCGGAGGTGGAACGCTCGACGCCGTCTTCGGGGAGGCGGTGATCTTCAGCGGACCGATCACCGGAGCGGGAGGACTGACCAAGACCGGCGGCGGCTATCTGTTCCTGGATGGGGCTAACAGCTATCTCGGCGAAACGTCGATCAACGGCGGCGCGCTGGTCATCGGCTCCGACGCGAACCTGGGAGCGGGCGCTCTCGTCTTCAACGACGGGATCCTGCAGACGAATAACAGCATGACGATCGACAACGAGGTCGTCTTCAACTCGGGAGACGCCAACTTCCTGACCAACAGCAACGACGTCACTCTGTCGGGGAACATTTCCGGTGACGGAAGGCTGGTCAAACTCGACCTGGGAACTCTCACCCTGACGGGGACCAACTCGTTTACCGGCGGAATCGACGTCCAGCTCGGAGCCGTCCGCGGCAACACCGACAGCCTGCTGGGGGACATCGCTCTCTCCTCCGCGGCAAGTTCCGTGATCTTCGACCAGGCGACCGACGGCACCTATACCGGCACCCTGAGCGGGGACGGCGCCGTCACGAAACTGGGCACGGGGCGGCTGACCCTCACCGGAACGAACACCTATCTCGGCGGAACGACGATCAACGGCGGCGCGCTCGTCATCAGCGACGATGCCAACCTCGGCGACGCGTCCGGAACGCTCTCCCTCGACGGCGGAACCCTGAGCGCCGTCGGATATTTCGAGATGAACCGGCTCACCACCCTCGGAGCCGGCGGGGGAACATTCGAGACGCAGGACATCGATGATGACCTGACACTGCATGGTGTCATTCAAGGCTCCGGCGGACTGACGAAGACCGGCGACGGCTTCCTGGAACTGGCCGGAACGAACACCTACCTCGGCGGCACGACGATCAACGGCGGCTACCTCGGCATCAGCGACGACACCAACCTGGGGGACGCGTCCGGAGCCCTCCGCCTCGACGGCGGAACGCTGACCACGTTCAACAGCTTCGAAATCGCGCGAAACATCACGCTCGGCGCCGGGGGCGGAGCGTTCGAAGTCTACGATGACTTCGACGAGGTGACGCTCAGCGGGACCATCGACGGCGTCGGCGGCCTGACGAAGATCGGCTTCGGTCTCCTGGAACTGACCGGCACCAACACCTATCTCGGGGACACGACGATCCACGAGGGAGGACTGGCGATCGACTCGGACGCCAGCCTGGGGGACCTGTCGGGAGACATCCACATCGGCCCGGGAGCGGCTCTCGGGCTCAACAACGACATCACCACGGCCCGCGACGTGACGCTCGATCTCCTCGGCGGCATCGCGACGCTCGGCGGCACGAGCACCTTCACGGGGGTCATCAGCGGCAACGGGATCCTCAGCAAGCTCACGGAAGGGACCCTGATCCTCGACGGCGCGAACACCTACGACGGCGGCACGATCGTCGACGAAGGGACGCTCCGGCTGGGGACGAACGGATCGCTCGCCAGCACCGGCAATCTCCTGATCCTTCCGGACGCGACGTTCGACCTCAACGGCCGGACGCAGACGGTGGGAGCGCTGTTCGGCGAAGGTTTCCTCCTGCTCGGTTCCGGAGCCTTCACGACCGACAGCGACGACGACGGCCTCTATGGAGGTGTCATCAGCGGAACGGGCTCGTTCACCAAGGCCGGTGATTCGGTCCTCGAACTCTACGGGATCAACACCCACACCGGCGGAACGAACATCAACGGCGGCGGCCTGATCATCACCGACGACGCCAACCTGGGCGACACCGCCAGCGTCCTCTCGTTCAACGGCGGCTTCCTCCACACCTACGACGCCATCACGTCCCAGCGGAACGTGATCCTCAACACCCTCGGCGGCACCATCGATACCGAGGGATACGACTCCAGCTTCTCGGGCAACTTCTCGGGACTGGGGGGCCTCACCAAGGAAGGGGATGGACGGCTCGAACTGCTCGGCACGAACGACTACGCCGGATCGACCGTCATCAACGGCGGCAACCTGGCGGTCAACGGCTCGCTCACCAGCGACGTGTTCGTGAACCACGACGGGATCCTCTCGGGGAACGGCCAGGTCGGCAGCGTTGTCAACGACGGCACGGTCGGTCCCGGGAACTCGATCGATACCCTGCAGATCGCCGGCAACTACTCCCAGACCGCCAACGGGATCCTGGAGATCGAGATCGAGCCGGGCAGCGGCAAGACTGACGTCCTGGAGATCACCGGCACCGCCACGCTCGCCGGCACGCTCAACATCACCGGCGGCGGGAGCACCGGCTTCTCCGTCAACCAGACCTATACGTTCCTCACGGCCACGGGGGGCGTCAGCGGCACGTTCAACCCGGTCACCGAGGACCTCGCGTTCCTCGGTGTCGTGCTCGACTACACCGACCCCAACGCCGTTTCGTTCACCCTGGCGCTCGACGGAACGACGTTCGCGAACGTCGCCGACACGCCGAACGAGAGCAGCGTCGCGGGGACGCTCGACGCCATCAGTCCCGGTGCGACGGGCGATACCGCGCTCCTCATTCAGGACATCCTGAGCATGACCGCTCCGGAGGCCCGCGCGGCGTACAATCAGCTCAGCGGCGAGATCTTCGCCAGCAGCTCGGCCGCCTCGATCGAACAGGCCCAGTCCACGCTCCGCAACGTGGCCGAGCGCCTCCGCCGGATGGGGGCCGACGAAACGACCGGCATCGCGATGCGGATGCCCTCGCCCGATCAGGCCTTCTCCCTCGTTTCCAGCGGCGACTCCTCCGCCCACCAGGACGTGATCCGGCTGGCCAGCGGGACCGGAAGCGCCACCCATGTGGCTCGCGGGGCGACATTCGAACAGACCCTCGTCCAGTACCTCGAAGAAGACGTCTACTCCGCCGCCCGGACCTGGGATGGCTGGATCGAGGGCTCGGGCCAGACCGGCAACTTCGCGAGCAACGGCAACGCCGCGGCAACCCGCTACGGATTCGGCGGCACGAACTTCGGCGCCGGCTACTACCTCGACAACAACACCATCGTCGGCGTGCTGGGAGGCTACTACAACAGCAACGTCCGCGGCGGCGGCTCCGGGGCGGACCGGGCGGAGGTCGACACGACGCAGGTCGGCCTCTACGCCCGCACCAGCTTCGGCCAGAACTACGTTCTCGGGATCGTCAACTACGGCAACCAGGACTACGGCACCAACCGCGTCGTGAACATCGGTGGCGTCGACCGCAGCACGGCGGCCAGCTACGGAGCCGACCAGTTCGGAACGCTCGTCGAGTACGGCCAGAACCGGTCGCTGGGGAACTTCGTGCTCCAGCCGCTGGTCTCGATGCAGTACATCAACCAGCAGACCGACGGCTACACCGAACAGGCGACCGGCGGGGGCGGAGCGACGCTCGATGTCGCGGGCCGGACGGACGATTCACTCCGCGGCGCCCTGGGAGCCCGGCTGCTGCTGCCGTTCCTGCACGAGAGCGGCCGGAGCTTCGTTCCGGAGATCCATGCCCGCTACATGTACGAGTTCCTCGACAGCAGCCAGAACATCGGGGCGACCTTCACCAGCTCTCCCGGAACGCCGTTCACCGCTCAGGGGGTCAGTGCCGGGGAGAACTTCTTCGTCTACGGCGCGGGAGCGTCGTACATGCTGACGCAGTACGTCAGCCTCTACGGCCACTACATTGGCCAGGCGACGAGCCAGCTCACGTCGCACACCGGAACCGGCGGTCTCCAGGTCACCTGGTAGCCGCTGGGTGAGAAGGCTCCTGAGTCGGAACGCATCCGAGGGAGCCTGTCATCGATTGCCGAACGAGTCTCCTCGCTCGGTGACTCGTTCCAGTTTCGACGGCAGATACGTGGGACGGTTGGAGCCGTCGCTCCCGGGGTTTCCGAGCGCCGTCACCTGAAACGGTTCCGCGTTCGACGACACAACCTCGCGCCCGTTGGCCACGTCGTCGTCGATCTGCTGAAAGGCTTTCCGCAGCGCCGCGACGCACCGTTCCGGTGGGACGATCTGAATCGTCGAGTCGGCAGGGTGAGGCTGGAAAACGACCTCGTCCGGATTCAGCGTCGCCGCCGGGATCAGGAGCGTTCGCTGGGGCCGGGGATCGTTCTGCAGGTCCACGAGGCTTTCCTTCACATAGAACTCCACGCCGTCCGCCGGGTGGTAGTCCTTTCCGGGAATCCGAACCCCCTTGATCTCCCCGCCCGGACCGAGGTCCAGCACGGATGAGAACATGCGGCTGGGGCGGTCCGGCGTGTGGAGCGTGCCGTCCGTGCTGAAGATCAGGTTGGGGCTGCTGGAGAAACTCCCTCGAGAGCCACCCTGGCCGACGGGACCCTGCGTCGACCAGCGGACGCCCGCGAACTCGCGAGAGACGTTGATCAGATTGACGCGGAACCAGAGCGGGCGGGTCTTCAGATCGCCCGGAAGCTGCAGACGCAGCCGGCCCTGGAGCGGCTCCGGCGCCGCCGGAGGACAGGCGAAGGTCGCGGTGTAGGATTCGCCGGGCTGAATCCGAACGGTCGACAAAGTCGCCTCCTTCCACGGAGCCACAATCCTCAGCACATACACTCCGTAGCGAACCCGCTCGAACCGGACTTTTCCGTCCTCGCCCGACGTCCCCGCCATCGGGGGAATGTCCGACTGCGTCCCCTGGAGCGACAGCCGGACCTGAAACCCCGCGGCGGGGGGGCCGTCCATCGCGGATTGCCGCAGCGTGATCTCGGCGGGATTCCAGTCGGACGGCTGATCGAGCTTCCCTTCCAGGGTCGTGACCCGTTTGGCCATCAGTTCCCGCGAGGCCCGCGCCTCCTCCAGGGCCGCCTGGGCGGACGCCGTCTCGGCCCTGGCCGATTCGATCAGCCGCGCGCTCGCCTCCCGGGACTCGCGGCGGATCGCGTCGAGCTGTTCCGCGTGGCGCCGCGCCTGCTCGGCGGCATCGGCGGCCATCCGCTGCTGGAAGTCGGCCATCATCGCCTGCTGGCGAAGGAGCTGCTGGAACAGCACCCCGGCGACCGTCCCGCCGAGGACCATCATCGCCAGCGCCAGACCGAACACGAGTCGACGAGTCATGATCTTCTCCCGCATGGCGTCCCACCACAGCCGCAGCGCGAGCTGGGCCGGATTGCCGAACCGCTCCAGGGCCCGTTGTTCGGGAGTCGCGGCGACTCCCGACGAAACGGCCGCCTGTCTCTGCCGCTCCCGGTCCAGAGCGCACCGCAGATGGTCCCCCAGCTCGTCGAGGATGTCTTGGCGGAGCGACGCCGGCTCATCGTCGCGCGGCGGCGGGAGGTCGGCGGCGATGTCGTCGGGACGGTGAACCATGTTCGGGAACGACGCCCTCGCTGGGTGCTCTGAAACGAAGTCACTCCGATCCGGCCGCCGCGGCAGGGGTCATGGGAGTCGGCGAGGAAGTGCCGCGGCGCAGAAGGGGCAGCTCCCCTCGCACCAGCACGTCGGCGATCTTGTTCGGGACTGTGATCTCGTAGTCGGACTTCTCTTTGAACGCCTGGAGCACATCCCGCAACAGCCGTCCCCCCTCTTCGGTCAGCTCAATCCGCAGCGGCTGGCCATCCCCTTCCGCGACGACGGAGATGTGCGGCCCGACCGAGAACGGCTGCTTGAGATGGAAGATGACCTTCGTCGGGTGTGGGCCGTCGTTCGATTCCCCCGCCACCAAGGTCAGAGGGAAAGCGTAGGCGCCTCGGGCGTCGACCGTCCGCTCCACACAGAGAGAGACCATGTCACCGGGAACCAGCTCCTCGCCCGGCCAGCGGACTCCGAGATCGTCCCCCGCCTTGTCCCGGACTTGAAAGGGCTCAAGCTCGTCAATCTTGTCCGACGAGCCGATGGCACCGTCGGTCCCGACCAGGGCCATCGTGGCGTTCCCCATGAACTTGCCGCGGTTCTCCAAGGTTCTCCAGCGGTGGCCGGCGACCTGTCGCTCGCCCTGACCGAGACGGAACTGGACAAAGAGTTTGAACTGTTGAAACTCCGGGGGGACCACGAGCCGCGGCTTGACCACCAGCGGCCGCGGCGCCTGGAAGGGGCAATCGATCGTCATGCTGACCGCCGCGCCGGGATTGATGTTGATCTCCCGCGTCAGGAACTCGCCCCAGGGGGCCTCGACTTTGAGCGTGTACCGGCCGTACCGCACGAGAGGAAATTTCACGAAGGGCGTGTCGTCGGTCCTGGCCTCCCAGGGGGGCATGCCGGTCGTGTCCTGCTGCCGCGCGAGATAGACGAGGTAGCCGGGCCGGAGCGAGGTTCCGCTCTCCGCTGAACGAAGCTGGACTTCGACCGGAACCCACTCGACCGACGTCTCGGTCCGGGGGGCCGCGGCGCCGCGGGCCTGTTCGTTGACCCGGCGGAGGGTCTCGGCCATCTCCCGCTGCTGCGCCAGGATCGCCTGATTCTGCGACGAGAGCGTCCGGACGATGAAGAACATGCCGAAGCATGTGGCCCCCATGACGAAGATGGCGGCGAGGAGCACGAGTCGCTGCATGAAGAGGCTCTCCTGCATTGCCTGACGCCACAGCTGGAGCGCGATGGCGGGGGGACTTCCGAATCGATCGAGGACACGTTGCCAGGGAGACGTTCCGGCCGCGGACGGCGTTATCTCTTCCCGTTGTCGCTCCCGCTCCAGCGCGCAGGCCAGGTGGTCCGCCAGTTCGTCCATGATGTCCCTCCGCAGCGACGCCGGCTCGTCGTCCCGCGGGGGAGGCCACTCGGCGGCGATGTCGTCAGGACTGCGCATCAGGTCGTTCCGCTCCAGGCCCTCACGAAACGTCAGGCGGCTCCGAACTCCATCCCCAGGACCCCGTTGACGCCGCTGGCGAACGCCTGCCACTCGGTCCGCTTGTCCTTGAGGGCCTTCCGGCCGACAGGGGTGATGCGGTAGTACTTGCGGCGGCGGCCCTCCTGCTCGGTCCAGTAGGACTCAAGCCACGCCTGCCGCTCCAGGCGGTGCAGCGCGGGGTAGAGGCTTCCCTCTTTGAGATCGAAGTAGCCCCGCGAGCGGTCGAGGACGGTCTGGGTGATCTCGTAGCCGTAGGACGGCCCTTCGGCGAGGAGATCGAGGATCATCAGGTCGAGCGTCCCCGCCAGCAGTTTGGGATCCATCTCAGCACTCCATACATCGGCCAGCTAGGTATGTAGCCTAGACGGGCTAGGTATGGACTTCAAGAGGAATCTCACGCTCGAGTTTCATTTCGCAGCCGCCACAAACGCCCGGCTCTCCTCCTATCTGTGTGCATCTGTGTTTATCTGTGGCTCAATTCTCTTTGGTCTTTGGCCACAGATGAACACAGATAAACACAGATCAGAAGAAACCGTTCTGCGAACGGACGCGACCGGTGGCCTAGCGGACGGGCAGAGCGCGATACAGACGCAGCAGCCCGAGCAGAATCAGCGTGCCCCCAATCACGGCCCCAAACAGCCCCAGCAGGATGATCGGATCGCCGAAAATCCGGCGGACCGCGAACGTCGAGAAGCGGTCATCGCGGGCCTGCGTCGGCGCGAGGACCACTTCGAACATCCAGATCGCCTTCCAGAAGAACATCACGACGAGCGCTCCCCCGGCCAGGAACGGCCCGTAGGGAAGGAACCTCGCCCCGCCGCGAAGCTGGGTCACCATCGCCCCGGCGACGGCCAGAATCGGCGCGATCAGGAACGCGATCACCACCGGCTGCCAGCCGACGAAGGCCCCGATCATCGCCATCAGGCCGATGTCTCCCGAGCCCATCGCCGACTCGCCGAGCACCCACGACGACAGCGCCCGGACGAGCCAGATCAGTCCACCGCCGACGACATACCCCGCAATGCTCCAGGCGAGGCCATGCAGGTGCTGGTGCGTCTTGAGCCACTCCGGCAGATACGGCCCGCGGATCTGCTCGACCGCCTGGTTCCAGTCGACCCAGACATGGGCCATCTGGAGGTCGCCCGAGATCGCCGCGAGAACGATTGCCGCCGCCGTCCCCCAGCGGAGGACGAACGTCGAGATCATGTAGTTCGAGAGATCCGTCGCCGTGATGACGACGAGCGTCGCGATCAGGATCCCCTGATAGAGTGCCCGCCCCGCGCCCCACAGCTCCGTCGGCCGGACCTCCGGCGTGGTCTGGCACTGGCCGACCAGGATCTGCCAGCCGAGAGCGGCCGCGAGCAGCCCCGCGGCGATCGCCAGCACCATCGGCCAGCGGCGGATCGGGAGTTCACAGTCTCCGAACGCCCGCCGCGTGAGAAAGCCGGCGAGCACCGCCGCCAGAAGGCCGGCGCTCGCCGCAATCACAGGTGGTCCGGGAACGGTCACTCACTTCTCCCGCTGCCCACAGCGAACCACCTCCACCCACCAGAGCTAGATCCCCACCTTCGGAATCGACTCGTTCAGACCCGGCAGCTTCACGAGCTGGACGCCGGTGACGTCCGGGTGCTTCGAGACTTCTTCGAGAGCGGCCGCGCTCGGCTCGTTGTCGAGGTTCAGGATCGCCACGGCGTTGCCGCCCGGCTGGTTCTTCTCGCGGCCGAGGGCCATCGAGGAGATATTCACTTTGTGCTTGCCCAGGACCGTGCCGATCGAGCCGATGAGGCCCGGGACGTCCTTGTGCCGGTAGATCAGCAGGAGGCCGTCGAGGTAGGCGTCCATCGGGAAGCTGTTCAGCCGGACGAGCCGGAGGAACTCGTTGCCGAAGGTCGTGCCAGCCGCGCACTGCTCGCCCTTGTCGGTGACGACGGTGGCCGAGACGAGGGTGCTGAACGGACCGGACTCGGAGATGCTCGACGTCGTGACGTTGAGGCCTTTGTCGCGGGCGATCAGCTCGGCGTTGACGATGTTGACCTCATCGACCGCCTGCCCCATGAGGCCGGTGACGAACGCGCTCGTGATCATCTTCGTCGGGCGGCTGGCGGCGTCCCCCTTGTACTGGAGGTTCACACCCTGGACGTTGCTGCCGCGGGTGAGCTGCGCGAGGAGCGTCCCGAGGCGGTAGCCGAGATCGAGGTACGGCCGGAGTCCTTCCATCTCCTGGGCGGAGATGGAGACCATGTTGACCGCACAGCGGACTTCGTTCTTCGTCAGGAAGGCGGCGACCAGTTCGGCCGCTTCGATCGCGACCTGCTCCTGGGCTTCGTCGGTCGAGGCTCCAAGGTGCGGGGTCGCGAGGACCTGCGGGAGCTTGGGGAGGCGGTTTTCCGGCTCCGGCGGTTCCTTCACGAAGACGTCGAGGGCGGCGCCGGCGACGTGGCCGCTCTCGATGGCGTCCGCGAGGGCCGCTTCATCGACGATCCCGCCGCGGGCGCAGTTGACGATCCGGACCCCCTTCTTCATCTTCGCCAGCCGCGGGGCGTTGATGAGCCCCTTCGTCTCTTCCGTGAACGGCGTGTGGACGGTGAGGTAGTCGCACTTGGTGATGAGCTCATCGATGTCGCGATAGAGCTCGATGCCGTTTTCGGCCGCCTTCTCATGGGAGAGGAACGGGTCGTAGCCGAGGACCTTCATCTCGAGGGCGTTGGCCCGGCGGGCCACGGACAGCCCGATGCGGCCGAGGCCGACGACGGCGATCGTCTTGCCGGCGAGCTGCACGCCGGTGAAGCTCTTGCGATCCCACTTTCCTTCCTTCATCGAGGCATGCGCCGGCCCGATGAAGCGGGAGAGGGCCATCAGCATGGCGATGGTGTGTTCGGCGGTGCTGGTGGTGTTTCCCGCCGGGGTGTTCATGACGATGATCCCCTGCCGGGTGGCGGCGGGGAGATCGATGTTGTCGACGCCGACGCCGGCCCGGACGATGAGCTTGAGGCGGGTCTGGCCTTCGAGGAGGGCGGGGGTGAGTTTGGTGGCGCTGCGGACGATGATCGCGTCGGACGACTTGAGGGCTTCCTTGACCTGATCGGGCGTCGGCTTGTTGAGGCTGACGACCTCGATCCCCGGCGTTTCGGACAGCAGCTTGATGCCCGCCTTGGAGAGGTCGTCGGTGATGAGAACGCGATACATAGGTCAATCCAGTGCCGCGAGGCGGCGTGAGAATGGAGCTCCCATGCTCCGCATGATGAGCCGATCGGCCGGAAGTGCTTTATTGAAAGCGACTTCGGGAAACGTGCCTTCGTCGGGTCTTGCGAGGCGAAACGAGTAGGATAAACCTTAGGTGGCGATCATCAAGCCAGGGCCAGCGTCCCGCTGGAGCGGGGTGGCCGTGGAGGGATGGGATTGAGGTGGCGGGAGTCGTGTCGGCGGGTGCGTGTTCGAACATCGTCCCCGGCCGACGGGTCTCCGATGTTCAGACCCAGTGTCGCTGGCCCGCTGGGGTCAATGGGCCAAAGAAACAACACAGGCCCCCTTGCCGCCGGAGGCACTTCCATGAGGAACCGTGGTAAGTAACGGACGTCCGCTTTGTGGAACCGGCGTTGATGACTCCACGCTCGCCCTGGAGTCCCCGCGGGTTGGTGAGGGGGCATCCCACACGTCGTCCGCGTTTCGACACACAAGGTTTCCGATGGTGTTCGACGAGACGGCCTCCGGCGGGCAAAGGGGATTCTCCCCTCTGCACTCCCTGACCAGGGTGCCCCTGGACCCGACCAGGACCAAATGATCTTGAGCTGCGCCGCTCTACCTTCCGCCTTCAGCCTGAACCCCTTCCGCCTCCCCCACCGGCCCCCTTGCATCCCCCACCAGGGGTACCCCCTGGCCCCCGGTTGGCCCATAACAAACCATTCGCTACGCACGGCAGATGTAGCACTTCAGATATGCATTCTCCGGGCAATGCAGAGCCAGCGGATGATCGGCCGCCGGACCACGCGCTTCCAGCACCTGAATCCGCCGATTCGTATCGAGTGCCACCCCGGCCAGCATCTCCTCAAACATCGTCCGGTCCACCAGCCCCGAACAACTGCACGTCACCAGAATTCCCCCCGGCCGCAGCACCGACAAACCCAGCTTGTTGAGACTTTGATACCCCCGCATCGCCCGCTCCAGCGCCCCCCTGGTCCGGGTCATCTTCGGGGGATCCAGGATCACCAGGTCAAACTGCTCCCCCGCATCACGCAGCACTTCCAGCTGCTTGTACACGTCCTCGTGAACAAACCGCATCCGGTCCGCCAGCCCGTTCAACTCCGCATTCCGCCGAGCCAGCTCCAGGGCCGCAGCCGACGTATCGACCGCCACGACCTCCTTCGCCCCCCCATGCTTCAGCGCCGCGAGCCCAAACCCGCCGGAATAACAGAAGGTGTCCAGCACCCGCCCACCACGAACATACCCTGCCGCCGCCCGGCGGTTATCCCGCTGGTCGTAATAGAACCCCGTCTTCTGCCCCTCCACGACATCGACCGCAAACTGCAGTTCGTTCTCGGTAATCACGATCGGCCGCGGCGGCTGCTCGCCGGTCGCCAGACCGTCCCGGATCTCCAGCCCCTCGGCCTCCGCCATCCCCTTCTCAGTCCGCCGCCAGATCCCTCGCGGCTTCAATTCTTCGTTGAGAATCCGCAGCAGCATCTCCTCGCGCTGGGCCAGCGCCAGACTCGTCCACTGCACGAGCAACCAGTCGCCATAACGGTCGACCGTCATCCCCGAGAGTCCGTCCGCCTCACTGAAGATCACCCGGCAGGCCCGCTCCGGATCCCCCCCGGCAAAGACCTCCCGCCGCATCGCCACGGCGGCCTGGATCTGCCGCCGCCAGAACGCCTCATCAAGCGGCTGCCCCTCGTCCCAGGAGTACAGCCGCACACAGATCCGGCTCGTCGGATTCCACAGCCCCCAGGCAATGAACTTCCGTTCGTGCGAGACAACGCGGACCATCTGTCCGGGCGTCGCTTCCCCCTCGCCATGCGCAATCGCCCCCTCGAAAACCCACGGATGACGGCTGAAGAACGGAAGCGCCTTGCGGGGCTTGAGAACGATGGTGGGAGCGGCGGAGGACATCGGAACCAGTCGGACGGCGGGCGGCGGCGGGAAAACAGATCAGTGTAGCAGAGCCACCGTGGCGATCGGCCTCCGTGATCGAAAGGAATCCGTTACGCGATCGGACAACGTGAATTCGTTCTTCGCCGGCCGGCACGGCCGCGTGTCGGCGGAACGGATTCGATATTCTCCCTCGATGGACACGCCCCCCGTTTCGTCGATCGTCCCCGGCACCCCGCCCGCTTCCGAGCCGCTGCGGGACTCCTTTCAGCAACTCTGCGACGTCATTGCCCGGCTCCGCTCTCCGACCGGGTGCCCCTGGGACCGGGTTCAGACGCTCGCCACGATCAAGCCCTTCACGCTCGAAGAGACCTACGAACTCCTCGAAGCGATTGACTCGAACGACAACGACGCCATTTGCGAAGAGCTCGGCGACGTCCTGCTCCAGGTGGTCCTCGACGCTCAAATCGCGGCGGACGAGGGGCGGTTCACGATCATCGACGTCATCGCCCGGCTGACCCGGAAGATGGTCGAGCGGCATCCGCACGTCTTCGGCGATGCCCAGGCCAATACGCCCGAAGAGGTGAAACAGAACTGGGAGCGGATCAAGGCCCAGGAGAAGGAGAAGCGGCATCGGACGTCGATCCTCGACGGCATCCCGATCGACCTGCCAGCCCTTGCCCGGGCGGCCCGGCTGAGCAAGAAGGCGGCCCGCGTCGGATACGACTTCCCGCATCGGAACATGCTCTTCGACAAGCTCAACGAAGAGGTCCGGGAGCTGACCGATGAGCTGTTCCCCGGGCAGCCGGTGGAGATCATTCCGGCTGGTGTCGAGGGGGATCCCGTCCCCGACGAGCCGATCGACGATCCCGAGCGGTTCAAGCGGGTCGAGGCGGAGATCGGCGACGTCCTGTTCGTCATCGCGAACCTCGCCCGCCGGTGGAACGTGAACCCGGAGGAGGCGCTCCGGAATTCGAACGCGAAGTTCGTCCGCCGGTTCCGGGCGATCGAAGCGGCAGTCCAGGCGGCCGGCAAGACGCTGGACGAGGTCTCTCTCCTGGAGATGGAGGAGTACTACCAGGCGGCGAAGAAACGGGAGTAACGCCGTACGATTGGACCATGCACGAGCGAAGGAATGATTCGTTGCTCGAAGACCGCGACCGGGTGTCTATTACCGAAGCTCAATTTGCTAGCCCGCCGGAGGCACTTTCCTCGGGGAGCGTTGGCAGGTCTCGGCGTCAAATGTGAACTTGTGTTCACCATTTTGGTTTTGATATCAAAAAAACCGACTACCCTTTCGAGTAGCCGGTTCTCACGGTTTTGGCCGTGGCGTTAGACGTGTGAAGTATATGCTCGACTCGCTCTGCGATACAATTTCGAAGTGCAGAAATCTGTGTTTTTCAAATACCCAGGCGGTTGAATTTGATCGTGGGGGGTAGAATGAAAACTTTCGATCGGGTATTTGAAAATAGTTGCCTAATAAGAGACATTGAGCATAAACAGTTTGATGTAGAGCAGGAGGAGAAGCAGGGGACCCACGAAAATTTTCCGTTCGGAGGCCTTCCCCTCCTCCGGCCGACCGCCTAAGCTTGACGCAACCGGCAGGTGTCCAGACGGCTCTGGTCGTGGCGTTAGACACCATTAGGGCGCTTCGGCGCCGGGGTTCGACTCCCCCGCCTGCCGTTTCCTTATCCCGCTTCATCGAACCGAGATGGCCAAGAAAGCCGTACAGGTCGCTCGGCAGGTGGCGAATCGCTGGACACCCCGGCTTGGGGTGAGTTTCACTCCGGTTTCAGATTTCTTCCTGAACAACTACCACCGCCTTGAGATGAGTCACACCGAGGCGATGGTGGTCATTCATTTGGTGTCGTTCAAGTGGGACGACAATGCCCCGTTTCCGGCATTGAAGACGATCGGTCGACGAATGGGGATCACGTCCACGTCCGTCCGTTCCCACGTTCGACGACTCGAAGAGAAAGGGCTCCTTGCTCGGGAGATGCAAGTCGGGACAACCAATCGCTTTCACCTTCAACCGCTGTTCGCCCGTCTAGAGCAACTGCTGGCGCTCGACGAACAGCGTGAGGCCGAGCGACTGGCAGAGGAACGGGAGCGAATGATTCGACTCGGGTATCCTCCCCCGCCCGTTTAAGTGCCGTCGCGATCAACAAGTGTGAGATCCGGGTCATTCCGCAGGGCCGGCGCCGCGGAGTGCGAGTCACAGCGGGATTCTCCGTTTCCACATGTCGCAGGAGTCGAACGGTACAGTGTGGGGGCGATTGGAATCAGCTTCCGCTCCAGTCACAAGTCGCTGAAAAGTGTACGGGTCGTTTGGCTGAGGAATCTCAGCTTTCTTCTTCTGTGGGGCTCGCGGGCGGCGCGATGCCTTTCACGGGATTCGGGGATCTCACCGCTGGGCCGTCACCGTGACCAGAACGTCCGGTCCAGCGTCCGGTAGTTGATCGCCTCGCTCAGGTGATGACTCTGGATCCGGTCGCTTCCGTCCAGGTCGGCAATCGTCCGGCTCACCCGCAGAATCTTGTCGTGGGCTCGGGCCGAGAGACCGGTTTCCTCCATCGCCGCCTTGAGCAGCGACTCCGCTTCCGACTCCAGCTTGCAGTGCTTCCGGATCTGCTGCGGCGACATGTTCCCGTTCAGCGTCGTCGCCTGCCCCGCAAACCGCTTCCGCTGAATCCCCCGCGCCCGCAGCACGCTTTCGCGGATCGTCGTGCTGTCCGTCCCGGGACGGTCGTCGGACAGCTCGCGGAACGGAACCGGCGGCACCTCGACATGAATGTCGATCCGGTCCAGCAGCGGACCGCTGATCTTCGAGATGTACCGCTCGATCTGCGGCGGCGAACAGTTGCACTGCCGCTTGGGGTCCCCCCGGAACCCGCAGGGACAGGGATTCATCGCGGCGACGAGCATCAGGTTCGCCGGAAACGTCACGCTCCCGGTCGCCCGTGAGATCGTCACCCGGTTGTCCTCCAGCGGCTGCCGCAGGACTTCCAGCGTCCGACGGTTGAACTCCGGAAGCTCATCGAGAAACAGGACGCCGTTGTGCGCGAGGCTGATCTCCCCGGGCTGCGGCGTGCTGCCACCTCCGACGAGCCCCGCCTCGCTGATCGTATGGTGCGGCGGACGGAACGGCCGTGTCAGCATCAGCGGCTGCCCCGCCGGCAACTTGCCGACCACGCTGTAGACCCGGGTCGTTTCGAGACTCTCCTCCGGCGACAGATCGGGCATGATCGTCCCCAGCCGCTGGGCCAGGAGAGTCTTCCCGGTCCCCGGCGAACCGATCATCAGCAGGTGATGCCGTCCCGCCGCGGCGACCGCCACCGCCCGCTTGGCTGCCTCCTGCCCTTTCACGTCGGCATAGTCGACCGGATAGGCCCCGAACTGCTGCACCGCCTCCGCCCAGCTGAACGGGACGGGATCAATGTCGAGCTGGCCGGCGAAGAAACCGACCGCCTCGGTCAGCGACGCCACCGGAATGACGTCGAGGTCCTCGACCACGGCTGCTTCGCGGGCATTCTCGACCGGCAGTACGAGTCCCTTTCGCCCCTCGGCCTTGGCCTGGAGCGCCATCGACAGCACCCCCTTGATCGGCCGGACCGCGCCGTCGAGCGCCAGTTCTCCGACGACCGCGTACTTCTCGAACCGGTCGGTCTCCAGCTGCGAGCTCGAAGCCAGCGTGCCGAGGGCAATCGGCAGGTCGAACGAGGACGCTTCCTTCGGGAAATCGGCGGGTGAGAGGTTGATCACGACTCGGTCGACCGGTCGGTGATAGCCGCTGTTCACCATCGCCCGCTCAATCCGGGGCGTGCTCTCCTTCACCGCCGCCTCGGCCAGCCCCACGAGGATTGTCTTGGGGACCGCCGCCGGAGAGATGTCCACCTCGACTTCGACCGGCCGGGCGTCGATTCCAAACAGGGCGTAGGTGCAGAGTTTGGACAGCATTGAAGGGCGCGGCCGGAGAAGAGGTTCGAGACGGAGAGCAAGCCCGCCGGGCCCACACTCGCAGCGACTCAGGTCCGGTATTGAACCTTTGAACAGCAGTGCCGTCTAGGGAGCGTTCTACTGAAGAGAGGCCCGGCGTCGCGGTGCACCACAGTCGGTACTAGCCTCGGACCGTTCCCGTTCCAGCTGCAAGTCCCGGAGGAAGCGGTGGAGCAGGCCACCGGCGGAGAGATCGCCGGTCTCTTCCCCGTGGGCCCAGAGGTCCACGAGCGGGATCGCGTGCTCGGCGGCGATTCCGCGGGTTGCCTCCACATAGACCAAGCGGTCGATCTCGTCTTCGGCGGAGGTCGCGGCGCGGAACGTCGGCGTCATGAGGATCACCTCGCAGCCGCGGCGATGGCAGTAGCGGGTGAGCTGAATCAGCCGCCGCTCGAACCGCGGCAGCCCCTTGAGGGCCCGGACCTCCTCGCGGGTCGTCGTGCCGACGACCAGGATGTCCGGCCGGAAGCGGGCCACGCGGCGGTCGAAGTCCTGGAGGAGTTCCGTCAGCCGCAGCCCCGGCGAAGAGGTATCGACGAAGGCGTCGGTCTGCCGCCGCAGATTCTCCCGGATCGCCACCCCCGCCAGCCCGGAGAGCGGAACGGACGGGCCGTCATCAGGGGCGCCGCACGCCGGTTCGCCGGTGAAGACCCAGGCCAGGGGCGTCGCCCGGTCGGCGATCGCGGTCTCGAACGACCGCCGCTTCCGTTTCCACGTCGGGACGGGTGCGGATCCGGCCCCAGAAACCGTCGCCGTCTCCTCGGGGCCTGGCTCCGAAACTGCTGATCTTGCCTGAAGTTGCGCCAGAAGAAACAGCCGGCGACGTCGGTCCGCTTGCTCCGCAGAGAATCCGGTCATGTGACAGC
Organism: Planctomyces sp. SH-PL14; assembly: GCF_001610835.1. Taxonomy (NCBI): domain Bacteria; kingdom Pseudomonadati; phylum Planctomycetota; class Planctomycetia; order Planctomycetales; family Planctomycetaceae; genus Planctomyces; species Planctomyces sp. SH-PL14. Next base: position 4,456,995 of record NZ_CP011270.1, read on the forward strand.
CCTGGAAGGACGGCGTCGACGAGTCCGAGGATTGTATCGTGAAAACCCGTGGAAAGGGAAAAGAACAGGAATTCACGACGTATGCAGTGGTTAAGGACGGTTCCTTCCGGTCCCACCTCTGGGTAGAGTGTGAAGGCTCGGACGGACGGAGGCCCGGTTTTCCGCGTTGTTTTTCACGGCCCTCCGCGTCCGGACGTAGCGTTCGTCGCCTTTCATTCATCTTCGTCGTTCTTCCTGACCATGCACACGTTGTCCTTGTCGCTTCTGGCTCAGCAGGCGGTTCAGGCTCCGCAGACGCCGACCGGCCTCGTCCTCGGCTTCCTGCTGGCGATCGTCGCGCTGTTCATCGGGGTCAACTACTTCACCCGGACCGGCTCGATCGCCCGGGCGACCCTCAAGGAAGCGATCCGCCAGCCGGTGTTCATCCTCCTGGCGGTCGTCGGCGTCGTGGTCGGGGTGGTGAACTACTACCTCCCGTTCTTCTCGCTCGGCGAAGACACCAAGATGTTCGTCGACTGCGGGCTGGCGACGACTCTCATCTGCTCGCTGATCCTCGCCGTCTGGACTGCCTCCCTCAGCGTGGCGGAAGAAATCGAAGGTAAGACCGCAATCACCCTGCTCTCGAAGCCGGTCACGCGGCGGGAGTTCATCCTCGGGAAGTACTTCGGGATCCTGCAGGCCTCGTTCTGGATGATCGTGATCGTCGGGACGGTGCTCGTCTGTCTGACCTACTTCAAGTTCGGCTTCGACCAGAAGGAGTCGGGCAAGGAACTCCTCGACTACGTCGAGTGGCGCGGGAACATTCCCTCGCTGCAGAAGGACCGCTACGAGGCGGCCGTGACGCTGCTCCCGGGCCTCGTCCTGATCTTCTTCGAGTCGGCTGTCATGGCGGCGGTGAGCGTGGCGATTTCGACCCGCATGCCGATGATCGTGAACATGACCGCGTGCTTTTCGATCTTCATCGTCGGGCACCTGATGCCGGTGCTCGTCCGGTCCGCCCTGCAGGACATTCCGTTCGTCCCGTTCGTGGCCCAGTTCTTTGCCACCGTCCTGCCGGCGCTGGAGAACTTCAACATGTCCGCGGCCGTCTCGACGGGTAAAATTATCCCGTCTGCCTATCTCCTCTCGACAGGCGCGTACGCGGTGGCGTACTCGGCAGCGATCGTGCTGCTGGCCTTCATCCTGTTCGAGGACCGGGATCTGGCGTAGCAGGCCGACTGAGTTGAAGGTCGAGTGCCCCGTGGCGAATGGACCAGGAACGGCTGTCCGTTCGGCCCTCCCCCCGGGGTGCCAGGCCCTCGACCAACAAGTAAGGGAGTGAGATCCCGGTTACGGATTGCCAGTCGTAGAGGATGGTCCGCCCCGCTCGCGACGTTCAGGAATCCGACATGTCCGCCCCGACCGGTTTCGATCGTCTCCTCCCCCGCCGCATCTGGACGCAGAGCATCGGGCTCCGCATCCTGCTCTGGAGCTCTCTGGCGGCGATCTCGATCGTTGTCGTGCTCTGTATCTTCGCTCTGCTGGTGGACTTGCTGGTTCACCATGGACACTTGGTGATCGCTCCGGACGACGCTCCCCGGGCCGTCGCTTTCTTCGGTTTCGACGAAGGGACCACGCTCCCCACCGGTAACACCGGACTGATGCCGACCGCATGGGCCTTGCGGAACATCAATCCCGTGGGGCAGCTGCTGGCCTGGGGGATGCGGAACGAATTCCTCCGCACGAACCGCGGCTCGCTCTTCTGGCTGATCTTCGCGTGGGCCTCGTTCGCCGCTCTCTGGACGATCTGCCGCTCCCGAATTCGGACTCTCTCATCGCGGCTCGCCGCCGAGGTCGCCTCCCGAGTCCGAAGCGACCTGCACCGGCAGTCGCTCCGCGTCGGCCTGAGCGGGCTCGACAACACCCCCAACGAGACGGTCGTCTCGCTGTTTCTCCGGGAGACCGGCCAGATCTGGGACGGGGTCTTCGCCTTCGCCCGGACGTGGTGGCGGGAGATCCTGACCTCGGTGCTGGTCCTGCTGCTGCTGCTCCGGCTCGACTGGCGGCTGACGCTGCAGGCGGTCGTTCCGCTGGCGGCCGCGGTGTGGCTCTACTGGTATGAGCGCCGGGCCGGAGCCGATCAGCGTCGGCTGGCGATCGACCGGGCCTCGGGCGCGGTTCGGGCTCTCTCGGAAGGGCTCGGAAAGCCGCGGCTGGTCCGGGGATACTCGATGGAGCACTTCGAGCACGAGCAGTTCCAGACGTATCTCGACCGCCTGACGCGCGATGTCTTGCTGGGGCAGAACCTGGAAGGCTCCACGATCTGGACCGCCCGGGCGGGGATCGCGCTCCTCTCGGCCATCGTCCTGTTCCTGATCGGGGCCCGTGTCCTGTCGGAGACGAATCCGATCTCGCTTGCCGTGGCGGCGACGTTCCTCGTCGGCTTCGGCCTTCTGATCCGAAGCGTCAACGCCCTCAAGCATCAGGTCGACGCGCGGTTGAAGCTCGACATCGCCAGCAATGCGGTGCAGCGTTATCTCCTGACGATTCCCGAAGTGAGTCAGGCGGTCGGGGCCAAGTTCATCGAGCCGGTCTCCAAATCGATCATCTTCGAGAACGTCACGTACGCGGTCGGCAGCAGCAAGCCGCTCCTGGAGCGGTTCGACCTGCGGATTCCGGCGCGGAGCTCCGTGGCTGTCGTCTCGTTTGACCGCCGCGTCTCCCGCGCGATCGCCTACATGCTCCCGCGGTTCATCGAGCCGCAGGCGGGCCGCGTGCTCTTTGACAGCGAGGATGTCGCCTGGGGGACTCTGGAGTCGATCCGGGCGGAGATGCTCTACGTCGGCGGGGACGATCCGCTGTTCACCGGCACCGTGCTGCAGAACATCACTTGTGGTGATGCCAAGTACACGACGATGGCCGCGACCGATGCCGCCAAGATGGTTCACGCCCACCAGTTCATCCAGAAGCTGCCGCAAGGTTATGAGACGCTGCTGGGGGAACATGGGGACCGGCTTGATGCCGGCCAGTCGTTCCGGATCGGACTGGCGCGGGCCGCGCTGCGGAACCCGGCCTGTCTGGTTGTCGAAGAGCCGGAGATCACCTTCGATTCTGTCACGAAGGATGCGATCGACGATGCCTACTCCCGTCTGATGAACAATCGGACGGTGATCTTCCTTCCGACGCGGCTGTCGACGGTCCGTCGTGTGGATCAGGTGGTGCTGGTGAATGAGGGGCGGGTCGAGGCGATTGGTCCGTATGCGGATCTGGTGACGAAGTCGGACCTGTTCCGGCATTGGGAGTACACGACGTACAACGTGTACAAGAAGGGCTGAGCGAGTTGGTGTCTTGAACCGGGTCCAGGGGCACCCCTGGTGGGGAGTGCAGAGGGGCAACGCCTCTTTGCCCGCCGGAGGCCCTCTCGTCGAGAGATGTCTGAAGGAGCGAGTGTCCAAGTGCGGACAACGTGCCGTATGCCCCCTCACCAATCCGCGGGGATGGCAAAGCGAGCGGTGAGTCCTCAACGCCGGGGCCACAAAGCGAACATCCGTTGTGTACCACGGTTCCTCATAGAAGTGCCTCCGGCGGCAAGGGGGCGGGGCCCCCTTGACCCCAGGCTGCCGGAGCACGTTGGGTTTGACGTGACACAGCCGTGCCGGCGAGGGGACGGAATTGGCCTGCCCCCCTTACTAGGAAGACGGTAGCCTCCCGCAACGTCGTCTTCGCGAAGGATCGCCATGCACGCCCAGGAGTGGATTGCCCGGTTCGGACGCCGGCAACGGATCATCGGAGCAGCACAGCTCCGGCGCGTGCTCGGCCGGCAATCCAAGGAGTGCACTTGGTGCGGCGCGGCGGTCCCGCCCCGCCGGAGCCGATGGTGCGGCCAGCCCTGCGTCGACGCCTTCCTGTCACTCCAGCCCGCGGCGATCTTCCAGGCCGTTTCAAAACGTGACCGAGGGGTCTGCTCACTCTGCGGCTGCGACACCGAGCGGATCCGCCGGATCGTCAACGCCCTCCGCCGTCGCCGGGAGTTCGGCGGCGCCCGCATCTATCTCATCGCACTCAAGAAGGAGGGATTCCGGACGGGACTCTTCTCCGTCCGGCGGCTGTGGGAGGCGGACCACATCGTCCCGGTCTGCGAAGGGGGCGGCCTGTGCCGGGCCGATGGATATCGGACACTGTGTCAGCCATGCCACAAGCGGGTCACCGCCGACCTGGCCCGCCGGCGGCGAAAAGCGGCATGAGAGAAGCGGACGGGATCCGGCAGAAGAAGAAAGGAACAGCTTACTGCCGTCGCCTCTCGTGTGGACCAGAACCGTTCGGGCCCCCCGAACCTTTCGGACTCTCGGATGCTCTTGCTCTCATTCCGGCCCTTCGCCATAAGCCTCCAGCCCTGTTCAAACTTGGGCAATTTCCACCGTCCATTTGGAGTTTCTGGAGAATCTGGCCTGTCACGGTCGAAAGCATTCGATATACTTAATCCATCACACCCGAGTCTGACGTGTGATGGCCTGCGGGTTCAGGCGTGCTGTCTGGCTCGTTGTTTCTGTCTGGATTGCGGTGTTTCTGCCGCGAAGTGCCTTGGTTGAGTCTCCGGCTCATTTGTGTGTGGCCGGTGTCGATCGAGAGCATTGACGGTGTGGTGAAATCCGTCGAGCGTCCGTCGTTGCGATGGTTTCGCCGATGTTTCCGGAGAGTGGCGAACTCTCCATCCGCCGGGTGAATGTCGTTCATTCCGGCTGCTGAGTCGGGTTCTGCCCGCCGGCGGCTGAAGAGCGTGGTCACCGCGGTCATCCCTTTGACCCAGGGCACACGTGGGTTGTGGGGATTCGGTTCTGGACCGATCCGATTGATCCTGTGGACCAGTCGGAAGGACGTGATTTCAGGGATGTTTTCACGGCGACTGGCCGGCTGTTTTTTGCGAACGGCACGATGGTCGCATCGGGAACGTCCTTGTCTCGTCCCTCTCGGTTCAGCAGGGGTGCTGCGCACCCGAGTGGTCCTGCACGGGGTCGTCCTGTCCTTCTGACTGTGTTGCTGGTCTGGGACAGGTCAGCCGGCCCCTCCAGAGCGCGGAAAAGAGTCCGCGTGTGAAAACGGTGCCGATCGGCACCCGGAGAGTTTGATCAGATGACAAGCATTTTCATTGGCAATCTGCCCTTCGAAGCGTCGGAACGGGAAGTCCGCACCGCCTTCGAACGCTACGGGCGGGTGTCGTCGGTCCGCATGGTGACCGATCGCGGAACCGGCCGTTCCAAGGGCTGTGCGTTCGTCTCGATGTCCCGTCTGGACGACGCCGACGAGGCGATCCGGCGGCTGAATGGCTCGACGATCGGCGGACGCCGCGTCACCGTGAACGAAGCCCGCTCGTCTTCGCCCCCGCCGCCGCATGTGGCGAGCGGCCGGTCCGAGTCGGCCCGACCCATCGCGCCGATCAAGGATCCGATTCCCTGGGATCGCTTCTAAACGAGGCGGCCCCCAGAACGGACGGGCCAGAGCGGACGTGCCGGAACGGACGTCACAAAAAGCAAAAGTACGAGAATCCAAGGCCAGCCCGCAACCCGCGGATGCTGGCCTTTTGTCTGTCGGGACCTCTCCTGTCTCGAACCCCACTGTAGGGAAGCCCTGCCCTCGGCGTTCCCGTCTCTGAAGCCCGTTGACGCTGGCCGATCGGCAGGCGTAGGATGGATTTGCGACCGTGCCACCTCGCGGCACCGGCACCCTTGGCACAACCCGCACAGGTTGCCTCCGCGGATTGATTCGAGTGTCTCTCACGCGGATGGCCCGCCCGGTCGATGACCGAGAGGAGATAGAGTCAGCGGTCCGTGTCGGTCTCGTGGAGCGTCCGCCTGCCAGGATGAGGTGGCCGCGACACCGGTTCCTCCCACACCCGCGTCAGGGGCGGTGAGCATGAATCTGTTCGGTAAGATCTGCGCCTTCTTCCTCGTGCCGGTCAGCGCCGCCTGTGCGCTGTATTTGGCGGGCCGGCTGTTCGACGTCCGGTCGAAGTACCAGGCCAAGTACGACACCCTGGTCCAGACCCGCGACAAGAATCAGGCCCAGCTCAAGACGCTGGAGCCGGAAGTCGCCGCGCTGGATCGGCAGATCTCCCTGGTGCAGAACTCCTGGGGACAGGAGTGGACCGCTCCCAACTCCAGCGTTCAGGGGGGAGCCGAGCCGATCATCGATCTCGGCGTCGGAATGAGCGCCGGGCTGGCAACCCAGCCGATGGGGGCCAACAAGCCGCTTCCGACGGTCTTCGTGTTCGCCACGACTCCCGACGGACAGTCCCGCTATCTCGGCGACTTCGACGTCGTCGACCCGCGGGCCGACCGGACGGGGGTCAAGCTCACGCATCCGCCGCTCGCCGGCGAGTCCGAGACGTGGCAGGCGGGTCTGTTCCGGGTCCGCGACCTGATTCCGATCGCCCACCGCAGCAACTTCTACGAGCTCCGGTCGCAGCAGATCCAGATGGACCAGAAGCTCCAGACGGAGCAGGATCTGGTCCGCCTGAAGGACATCGAGATCGCCGGCTCGAAGAAGCAGCTCGATAGCCGCATGGCGGAGCTCAACGGCAATCCGAACGCTCTGCCGGAAGCGAGCGAAGACGTGAAGGAAGGGCTCGTCAAGAGCCTCGCCAAGGAAGAAGGAGTCCGCGATGTCGAGCAGGCCCAGGTCGAAAAGCTCCGCCGCGAGCTGAGCGACAAGTTCGCCGAGCTCCAGACCCTCCTGGCAAAGAACGCCCAGATCGTCGAGCAGATGGAGAAGGAGCGGGGAGTCGCGGGGGACCGGCAGACGGTCGATGCCAAGCCGCTCACCACCAGCCTTCCCCTGCCGGTTTCGCGGTAAGTCCTTCCGCCTGAGAACTCGGCCTGTCGCTCCGATCGCGTCTTCGAAGGGCGCCCTGGAGTCTGGGCAGCCGAGGCGGGCGGCCGGAAGGAATCTCCCAGCGTGTCTGAGCCGTCCCGTTTCGAAGCCGAAATCCGCGCGGGACAGCGGTTCGAGTTCGGCCGGAACTGGGCCAGCTTCCTCGAGCATCTGAACGAAGACCGGATCCAGCGGGCAGTCGGCTCGCTGAGGTCGATGCTCCAGGTCGATCGTCTGGACGGCCGGCGATTCCTGGACATCGGATGCGGCAGCGGTCTCTTCTCGCTCGCCGCGCGGCGCCTCGGAGCCCGGGTCGTCTCCTTTGATTTCGATCCGCAGAGCGTGGCCTGTGCTGAGGAGCTCCGCCGTCGCGAGTTCTCCGATGACCCGGAATGGATCATCCACCGGGGTTCCGCGCTCGATGAAGCGTTCCTCACCTCGCTCGGAGAGTTTGACATCGTCTACTCCTGGGGAGTCCTGCACCACACCGGCCGGATGTGGACCGGCGTGGACCTGGCGTGCCGCCGCGTGGCGGGCCAGGGGACGCTCTTCATCGCCCTCTACAACGACCAGGGCTGGCTCTCGCGGTTCTGGCTGCGGGTCAAGCAGGCGTACTGCGCCCATCCGGTCCTCCGGGGACTGGTTCTGGCGACTTTCGTCCCTTACTTCGCGCTGCGGACGACGCTGAAATCCCTCCTTCGCGGCCGGAACGAGTTTGCGGCGTACTTTGAGGAGCGGGGGATGTCGATCACGCACGACTGGGTCGACTGGCTGGGGGGGCTCCCTTTCGAAGTCGCCGGCTTCGATGAAACGGTGCGGTTCTGCGAGTCCCGCGGCTTCGCGCTCGTCAACTCCCGATCGACGAAGCGGCTCGGCTGCAACGAGTTCGTGTTCCGGCGGGGCCCGGCCGCCGGCTGACGGGCAACCGCCGTATCCCCGGTTTCGCTCCGGGTGTTACACTCCCCTTCGCAAGGAGGAGTGGATGTCGGCCGGTGCGGAGTCGTCGTTTTCCGTGGGATATCGTGTGACCCTGGACCTGTTCCAGGGCCCTCTCGACCTGCTCCTGTACCTCGTGCGGCGGAACGAGCTCGATATCCGCCATCTTCCGATCGCGCCGATCACATCGCAATTCGAAGACTTCCTCTCGATCCTGAAGGCGATCGACCTCGATCTCGTCGGCGATTTTCTGCTGATGGCCAGCACGCTGATGGAGATCAAGAGCCGGGACGTGCTGCCCAACCCGGACGAGACCCCTGACGTCGTCGACGCGGAAGGGCCGCTCGACAACGGGGATCCCAAGGCGGACCTGATCCGCAAGCTGCTCGAGTACAAGCGGTTCAAGGACGCGGCCAATGCCCTTGAGTCGCGGGCACAGGAGTGGCAGGAGCGGTATCCGCGGCTGGCGGACGAGCGGCCCCGTGTGGGCAAGGACCCGGCGGCGGACCGGATCAAGGAGGTCGAGCTGTGGGACCTTGTGAGTGCCCTCGGCCGGATCCTGAAGCGGAAGGATGTCGAGGACGAGCGGACGGTCCAGTACGACGAGACGCCGATCCATGTTTACGTGGCCCAGATCGGCGGGGTCGTGCGGGAGCGGGGGGAGGTCAAGTTCTCGTCGCTCTTTGACGAGGAGACGATTCGGAGCCGGATTGTCGGGATGTTTCTGGCGGTGCTCGAGCTTTTGCGGCACCACGGCTTCCGGGCGCTGCAGGAGGGGGATTATGGCGAGATCACGATCTGGCCGCCTGATCCGAATCTGGAGGGTCACCATGCGGATGTCGTGGCCCGGGAGGAGGAAGTGCCCCCGGCTCCGGTAGCGGAAGTTCCGGAGTCGGATGAAGGTTCCCGACGCAAGAAGCGATTCCGGCGCGATGCTGTGGACGGCGCTTCATAGCCCAACCCAATGTCACAGGCCCGATCCGGGTCCAGGGGGGCACCCTGGTGGGGGATGCAAGGGGGCCGGTGGGGGAGGCGGAAGGGGTTCAGGCTGAAGGCGGAAGGTAGAGCGGCGCAGCTCAAGATCATTTGGTCCTGGTCGGGTCCAGGGGCACCCTGGTCAGGGAGTGCAGAGGGGAGAATCCCCTTTGCCCGCCGGAGGCCGTCTCGTCGAACACCATCGGAAACCTTGTGTGTCCAAACGCGGACGACGTGTGGGATGCCCCCTCACCAACCCGCGGGAACTCCAGGGCGAGCGTGGAGTCCTCAACGCCGGTTCCACAAAACGGACGTCCGTTGTGTCCCACGGTTCCTCATGGAAGGGCCTCCGGCGGCAAGGGGGTGAGACCCCCTTGACCCCAGGCTGCCGTGGCACGTTGGGTTTGAGCTATGGGAGCCGTGCCGGCAAGGACGCGGTTCGGGCCGTCTTTGACTCAGGAGTGTTGCTGGGGCTTGGTCGCCACAACATGAAACGTCGCCCCGCGACGACAGACCGCCGCCAACATCTCCAGCAACGTCGCCGGAGGCATCCCCAACCCAAACGCCAGCGAGTACCACGCGCGCGTCCCGAGCGGAATCCCCTCCGGCGAGGCCGAGCCCCGCAGCAGCCAGGAGTAAAGACCGTTCCGCACCCGCGGGTTGAGCTTGTTCAAAACGCTCTGCACCCACCCATACGGGTTCTGCCGCAGCGAAAAATGATGCCAGCTCCGGACTTGGAACCCGCTGTCGGTCAGCAGCCGCGACATCGCCTGCGTCGAGAAGTGAAACAGATGCCGCGGCGCATCGAGATGAAACCACGCCGCCCCGCTCCAGCGGGCCTGCCAGCTCGAATAGTTCGGGACCGCGATGATCACGTTCCCCCCCGGCTTCAGGATCCGATAGACCTCGGCCAGCGTCTCCCGCGGATTCGACAGGTGCTCAAAGACGTGCCAGATGATGATCTGGTCGAACAGGTTGGCGTCGAACTTCACGTCCGCCAGGGTGTCGCCAAAACGGATCTCCGCCCGAGGATCGGCTCCGCGGGCCGCCTCGGGAGCCCGCTCGGTCCCAAAGACCCGGTACCCTCGATCCGCCAGATCACGGAGCAGGACCCCCCGCCCGCAGCCGACATCAAGGACCGCCGCCCCCCGCGGCAACCGCGACGTAATGAACCGCAACCGCCGCGCGCCGACGAGCCGGACCGCCCCCTCGATCAACCCGCGGAACTTCTCGCCGTTCGAGCCGTAATACTGCGGCGGATAGAAGGTCGCAATCTCCTCCGGGGACGGCATCGGGTCCATCCACGCGAGTCCGCAGTCGGGACACTCGATCAGGCGATTCGCCAACCCCTCGATCCGGAACCGCGGGGCGGCGCGCGTTCCGCCGCACACCGGACAGGTCCGCGTTCCCCCGTCGGTCTCCGAGATCGCAACGGGAGCGCCGGAGGAAATCTCCTCGACACCCCGGTCGTACAGCGCGACAGGAGCGGAAGGAGAGGCGGGCGATGGGGACGATGGCATATCGGAAGCAGAACGCCGTGAGGCGGGCGGGCCGGGAGTGAACGGAGTTGGAAGAAGGACGGGGACGGCGGGACGATCTCCGACCGGGGGCACGCGACGGCGGACCCGCGACACGAGGATGGAGGTTCCCTTGCGTCCGTCTTCCGCTTCAATCTATAGACTACTCGTCAAGATTCCGCCATCGCTCTCTGGCGCCAGCAGGCCATGACCCTCGATCGCACGGGTGTCCGCTCGGACCCACCCTCGGACGGAAACCCCCTCCGAAGGATCGCATGGGGTCTGTTTGCCCTGGGGGTGCTGTTCCTCCTGTGGCGGTTCCCCACGATGTGGTGCCAGCCCGGCGGCCAGGACGAAGAGTGCTACGCGGTCCCCGGCCTGACGATCCTGACGAGCGGCCGGCCGCAGATGCCGCAGCTCCCGGTCCGCGACACGCGGTCGGTCTTCTACCGCTCGGATGACGCGGTCTATCTGGAACCCCCCTTCTTCTTCTACTTCCAGTCGCTGTTCTATGCCGTCCTCCCCGACACCTACGGGACGGCCCGGCTCGCGTCCGCCACCGCGGGGGTCATGCTGATCGCCCTGACGGGAGTCCTCGCCCTGCGGGCCGGGCTCGGCCCCGCCGCGGCCCTGTGGGGGGCGGGGCTGTTCATGATGTCCCGCTGGCTCTTCTTCAACGCCACGATGGCCCGGCCCGACACCCTCTGCTCCGTCTTCGGCCTGCTGACGATCCTGGCGGTCCACGCGTGGGACCGGAGCCGCAAACGGCGATGGCTGCTGGCCGCGGGGGTCGCGATCGGACTCGGCGGACTGACGCACCCGTTCGCCCTCGCCTACGCGGTGCAGGCGGCCGGCTGGATCGCGCTCCGGTCGCGTGGGGCCGGACGGCTCGGAAACCCGGCGCTCGTCGCCGCGGTCTCGCTGGCGGTCGCGGGCCTGTGGATCCCGCTCATCGTCCAGTACCCCGAGACATTCCGGATCCAGTTCCGCAATCAGTTCGTCCACGACGCGGGGGGCTCGCTCCTCGGGCGGATCGCGTTGCCGTGGGAGTCGCTGGCCTATCACGTCGAAAAGACCTGGCCCCACATCGGTCCCTGGCAGTTCCTCCTGCCGTTCGTCGGAACGGCCTGGGCGCTCCTCGCTCGCCACGACTCAGGGGAAGACCCGCGGTGGATCGGCTGGCTCGCATTGTCGGGAGCGTTCCTGATCGCCGTGCTGGTGGGAGCGCATCACCCGGTCTTCGGGTACTTCAGCTATCCCGCGGCGCTCGCCTTCGTCGGCGTCGGGGGGGCGGTCGACCGGCTGAGCCGCGGTCTGGCGCGTGTCCCCGGACTGGCACGTGTCCCCGGACTGGCGTTCCTGTTCGGTGCGGTGATGGTCCTCTCGATGCTCCCCGGCTCGGGGGCCCGGGCGACCCTCGCGCTGACGCGGCATTTTCAGGACGTCAACCACAACGCCCCGCGTTTCAGCCAAGCCCTCCTCAAGGAGCTTCCGGCCGACGCGACATACGTCGTCGCCCCCGAGTTCGTCCTCGACTTCCTGGCGGCGGGCCGGCGGACCCTCATGGTCCAGGCCCTCCCCAAAGACCCGCGCGAGAACGCTCCGCTGTACGACTACCGGATCGCCAGCCGCTCGATCGCGTACGTCGAGCCGGAGCGGACCTGGAACGACGAACGGCTCTGGTCCCGAGGGGACGCCTCCGACCCGTTCGCCTGCTACGCTGAGGTCTTCGCCACCCGTCGGTCCGTCCCCAAGACACCCGATGCGACCGAGTGATCGGCGTTGGCAACGTTCTTCTTCCCACGCCGCCGCATTTCCCGTTCTGAATACCGACCCTGATCGTGGCATCGCTCTCTCGACCCGACGCCGCCGATGTCCCTTCCACGGCAGACAATTCTTCCCGCGCCGCGCGGACGACGCGGTGGGGGCTGATCCTCATCGCCCTCCTGTTCCTCGCCTGGCGGGGACCGATGATGTACCGCTCCGCCGGCGGACAGGACGAGGAGTGCTACGCGGTCCCGGGCCTGACGATCCTTGAGACCGGCCTGCCGAAACTCCCGCACCTTCCCTCGCGGAACCCGGAGTCCCCTTACTACCGATCGGATGAGGCGGTCTATCTCGAGCCCCCGCTCTCGTTCTACGTTCAGGCCCTCTTCTATGCGGTCCTGCCCGATCTCTACGGCACGGCCCGCCTCGTCTCCGCCTTTGCCGGGATCGCGATCCTGTTCGCGATGGCCCGCTTTGCCCGACTCAGCGGCGGAACGCCGCGCGCCGCGCTCTGGGGAGCGGGGCTGTTCATGATGTCCCGCTGGTTCTACTTCAATACGATCGCGGCCCGGCCGGATGCCCTCTGCACGCTCTTCGGGTTCCTGGCGATTCTCTCAACCGAAGCCTGGACGCGGCACCGGACGTGGCGGTGGCTGGTCCTGGCGGGCCTGTGGATTGGCCTGGGAGGAATGACGCACCCGTTAGCGCTCGTCTACGCGATCCAGCTTGCGGTCTGGGTCTTCCTCGTCGAGCGGGGCTGGAAGCGGCTCCTTGGCCCGCTCGCGATGGCCGCAGTCGCTGTGGCGGTCGCGACGCTCTGGATTCCGCTGATCCTGCAGTTCCCGGAGACATTCCAGATCCAGTTCCGGAACCAGTTCCTTCACGACCGCGGCGGCTCGCTCCTGCTGCGAAGCCTGTGGCCCTGGGAGTCGATCGCCTTCCATATCGGCTTCCTCTGGCCGCACATCAACCCCTGGCAGTTCCTTCTGGCGATCGGCGGAGCGATCGCGTGCCTCGTGTTCGGCCGCCGCGAAGGACGTCCGCTCCTGTCGACGATCGGCTGGCTGTCGATCTCCGGCGCCTGGCTCCTATGTGGCCTTGTCGGAGCGCACCATCCGGTCTTCGGCTACTTCAGCTACCCGTCGGCCCTGGCGTTCATCGGCGTCGGCTGGACGGTCGATCGTCTCTCCCGCTGGCTGTCGGAGCGCGGCCGCGTGGGACGCGCCGCCGGTCTCGGATTCGCGATGCTGCTCGTGGTCGCCATGCTCCTCGGCTCCGGAATCCGGGTCACGTGGGCCTACTTCCGGAACTGGAACCGGATCGACTTCGATGCCCCGCGGTTCGTCGAGCAACTCCTCGCCCGCCTCCCGCGGGACGCGACGTACCTCGTCGACGAGGAGTTCGCCCTCGACTTCATCCGCGACGGCCGCCGGACCCTCGCCTTCCGGGCGATCGTGGAAGGGGCCGTCCCGCCGTCGACCCCCTACGACTACCGGATCGAGGGCCGCTCGACCGACCGGTATTTCGCCCATCTCCGCTGGGACGACAACCTCCTGTGGACCGAAGGGGACCCGCGCGACCCCTACGGCATTTACGTCAAGGTGCATCGACGGAAGACCGCTGAGACTTCGCCGTTGCGCTGAAGCGGTACCACGCAGGGTTCGATTTGGGGCAACCGAGGCCCGTTTCGGCGAAAGCTGCCGCTGGCCCAAATCGCAGCACCTGCGGATGGGGGATCGGCGTTGGCGCACTTTCCCGGATCGGCCTATGCTCGCCGAACGATGTATGACGCGGCTGCCCTCAATATCGACTTCTGGCGCGATCGCCCGGTCTTTGTGACCGGGGGGACGGGGTTCCTGGGGGGCTGGCTCGTCAAACGGCTTGTCCAGGCGGGAGCCGAGGTCGTGTGCCTCGTCCGCAACTGGACTCCGCAGAGCGAATTCGTCAGCTCGCGGCTGATCGAACAGGTCAACGTCGTCCGCGGCGATCTCAGCGACCAGGCTCTCATCGAAAAGACACTCGGCGAGTTCGAGATCCGGACCGTCATTCACCTTGGGGCCCAGTCGGTCTCCTCGGTCGCGCTCAAGAATCCCGGGGCCACGTTCGACACGAACGTCGGCGGCACGTGGAAGGTCCTCGAAGCGTGCCGTCGGACGCCGGCGGTGGGGCAGATCCTGATCGCTTCATCGGAGAAGGTTTACGGCGGCGGTCTCGATGAGCCCCGCACGGAAGATTCCCCGCTCTTGGCCCGCAGCCCGTTCGATGTCAGCAAGGCGTGCGGCGACCTGATCGCCCAGTCCTACGCGCAGAACTACGGGATGCCGATCGTCGTCACCCGCAACGGCAACCTGTTCGGCGGGGGCGATCTGAACTGGCAGCGGATCGTTCCTTCCAGCATCCGTTCGATCCTTCGCAAGCAGCGGCCGGTGATCCGCTCGGACGGCTCGCGGATCCGCGACTTCCTGTACGTCGAGGACTGTGCCGCGGCGCATATGTTCCTGGCGGAGGAGCTGGCCCAGCGCGAGGAGCTGGCGGGCGAGGCGTTCAACCTCTCATCGCAGACGCGGCTCTCGGCGCGGGAGATCGTGCAGAAGATTATCGAGGCGACTGGTTCGCGGTTGCGTCCGGAGCTCTTGGGCGAAACGTTGCCGGAGCCGACGCAGAACATTCTCTCGCTGAGCAAGACGCACAGTGTTCTCGGCTGGCGGGCGACGACGGATTTTGACGAGGCGCTGCGTCGGACGATCAGCTGGTACGAGAGTTTTCTCGCGCCGCCGTCGGTCCGCCGCGACATTCTTCCGCTGCCAAACGTCGCCTGATCAAACAGCCCACTTGCCGGCTCGGCTTCGCTGGCTCAAACCCAATGTGCGACGGCAGCTGGGGTCAAGGGGGTCTCACCCCCTTGCCGCCGGAGGCACTTCCATGAGGAACCGTGGGACACAACGGGCGTCCGCTTTGTGGGACCGGCGCTGAGGACTCACCGCTCGCTTCGTAATCCCCGGGGTTGGTGAGGTGGCATCCGGCACGTTGTCCGCGCCTGGACACTCACTCCTTCAGACATCTCTCGACGGCTAGGCCTCCGGCGGGCAAAGGGGCGTTGCCCCTCTGCACTCCCCACCAGGGTCCCCCTGGACCCGGTTTTAAGGGACGATCTGGACTTCCGCGCCTTCATTGAGCGGGGCGGCGATGCTCACCTCGTAATCGCTCCCGAGCTGCCTCCCGATCTCCACCGCCTCACGCTCGGCCACCACCTCACTCTCACAACACAGCGAAACCGTCGGCCCCCAACTCGTCTGCACCAGTCCCGTCTTCCCCGCCTGACGCCGCGCCTCGGAATACCCCCACGCCCGACCATCACTGAACGGAAACTCCTGCACCGGCGCAAAGTACGTCCCGACCAGCCTCCCGTACTCCGACAACCCCCCGGCAAACACCCGGCAGTCCCCCGCCCGGAGCGCCGGAAGCAACTCCGCCAGAACGATCCGCGCCAGACGATTCGACAGCGCCTCCGCCATCGGCGGCAACCGCGCAAACGCCGCCCGCTCGCTCTCCCCGCTCAAGCCCACTGTCGTCCGCCGACACGCCAGCACGAACCGCCACTCCGCCGGAACCGCCGCCCGACAAGCCAGCGTCCCAATCGCCTCCTCCGGCGTCTTCCCGGCATCGACCAGAAAGCCCCCCTCGTCAAATCCGTGGAGCCCGATCGCCGACCGCTCGCCCCGATGCCCCAGCCGAGCCCGCCCCGCCGCCGAATCCGGCCGGGCGTCGAACAGCGTCGCCACCGCCTCCGCCACCGCCAGCGACAATTGCGTTCCTGAGCCAAGGCCCCGATGCGGCGGAATCGCCGCCAACACGTCGATCCGGACCCCCGCTTTCTGTCCTAACTGCGACCGGACCCGATCCAGAATCTCCCGGACGCGGCCTGTGTCTCCTGCTTCGGCCTGAATCTCGTCGGCTTCGGCCCGCGTCGCCCGGACGCGGCACGCCGGCTCGGCCAGCATCACGCCGATCCCGCCAAAACGCCGCCCTTCGCCGCCGCCGCAGGCCAGCGGCCCAAAATGAAGACGGGAACCGGTGGTCACTTCAACGGAGCGGGACATTCCGGGGAGCTGACGCGGGGACAGGGGCAGGCGGGGAAGGGGACGCACGATCAGGTGGGACGAGCGGACAGAACCGCCACGAAGGACCGAACCCCCGCCCGGAGTCTGGATTCCGCCCGGGGTTCCGACAAGCGTCGGAAGTCGCCAGTCAAAAGAGTCCGGTTTCGCCGAGGGTTCCCGATCTGACGATTCTGCCGATCCGGGGAGATGGTTGCCCCCGGGCACGGTGCGATTTGGCAACAGGGCGAACCTTTCGCCGACCGGCCCCGACCGCTTTGACCCATATTTGCTCGACGCCGGAGCCGGCGTTGTCAGGCCGCGCTGAACGTGCGCGGCCGGTCCCCGCCCCCGCCCCCCTTGGCACAATGGAGCGCGAGCAGGATGGCCTACATCCTCTTCCTGATGGCGAACGCCGCGCTCTTCCTGCGCCCAGCGGAGCTGTTCCCCGCCATGGGGGACTTTCCGCTGTACATGTACCTGATCACGGCGGCGATCTTCGCCTCCGCCCATCAGATCCTCGATCAGCTCCGGCCGCGGAACCTCTTCTTCCAGCCGGTCAGCCTGTGCGTGATCCTCGTCACGATCGCGACGGCGATTTCGCACCTCTCGCTCGGCGATGTCGGCTCCGCGATCAAGAGCATCAACGCCATGGCGAAGGTGATGCTCTACTACCTGACCCTCCTCTCGGTCATCAACACGCCGCAGCGGCTGCGGACCTTCCTGGTCACGACCGCCCTCTCGGCGACCGTCATGATCACCCTCAGCATCGTGGACTACCGGGACTTCGTCGCCGAATGGTCGGGACGGGACGACCTGGAAATCGTCCGCGAGGAAGAGAAAGACCTCTTCGAAACCAACGAGCCCCGGCGGCTGCGGCACGTCGTCGACTGGGGGAACGTCAGCGAAGACGGCCAGCAGCAGTGGATCTTCCGGATCACCGGTCTGGGGATGTTCCGCGACCCCAACGACTTTGCTCTGGTCCTCAACCTGACGATCATCATCTCCTGCTACTTCCTCGCGGACCGCCAGCTCAGCTCCGCGCGGTACCTGTGGGCCATTCCGATCGCCCTCTCGTTCTACGGCCTCTACCTCACGCACTCCCGCGGGGGACTGCTCGGCACCGGCGTCGCCCTCATGGCCTGGATGTCGACGAAGTACGGCGGACGGGTCGCGCTCATGATCGGTCTCATGGGGGCCGCGGCAGTCCCCGTGGCGCTTGGACGACAGGGGAATATCGACGTCTCCGGCGGCACCGGGCAGCAGCGGATCCAGCTCTGGGCCGACGGCCTGAACCAGATGAAGACCTCCCGCGCGGTGTTCGGCATCGGCGAAGGGAAGTATCCGGACGTCGCGGGCCTCGTCGCCCACAACTCGTTCATCCACGCCTACGTGGAGCTCGGCTTCGTCGGGGGGACGTTCTTCTTCGGGTGCTTCTTCCTCCCGGCGTGGGCGTTCTACCTCATGAAGCGGTACCGCTTCCGGATCGAGGATCACGACCTGGAGCGGATGTTCCCCTATATGGCCGCCATCGTCGGCGGTTGGTGCATGGGGATGGCCTCCCTCTCCCGCTGCTACGTCCCACCCACCTACATGATCTGCGGCACGGCCGCCGCCTTCCTGAACCTTGTCGGCTACTACCGCGCCCGGCCCGTTCCCGTCCTGGTCTTCAACCACGGACTGGCCCGGCACCTCGCGGTCTGCAGCTTCGGATTCCTTCTCTGTTGTTTCGTCTTCGTCCGGCTGTTCGTCCGTTACTGAGCCGCCGCGACCGGCGATCCCGACCGACTATGCCCAACACCATCCCGATCAGCGTCGTCATCCCCGCGTACAACTCGCAGGACTGCCTCCGCGCGTCGATCCAGAGCGTTCAGGAACAGACCTACCCCGTCCGCGAGATCATCGTCGTCGACGACGGCTCCAAGGACGCCACCGCCTCCGTCGCCTTCGAGTGCGGCGCGAAGGTCATCCGCCAGCCGAACGGCGGTCCCGCCGCGGCCCGCAACAACGGCATCCGCCACGCGAAGTCCCCCTGGATCGCGCTGCTCGACGCCGACGACTCCTGGCTCCCGAACAAGCTCGAGCGGCAGGTCCTGGGGATCACGGACGACGTCTCGTTCCTCCACACCTACTGCGTCATCGACGAGACCGGCCCCACGACCGAGGACGTCGTCACCTTCGAAACGCTCTGGAAGCGGAACACCCTCGGCACGTCGACGATCCTGATGCGGAAGTCCGCCTGGGAAGACGTCGGCGGGTTCGAAGAGGACCGCGGGATCATGGGGGTCGAGGACTACAACCTCTGGCTCCGGCTGGTCCATAAGGGGCACAAGGTCCACACGATCCGCGAGCGGCTCGTCCACTACACGCCGGCTGACGGGAACCTCTCGGGCCAGCTCGAGCGGATGATGCGGAGCGAGCTCAACAACGTCGAGAAGATCGACAAGGCGTGCGGCCTGACCCCGGATCAGAAGCGCCGCAAGCTCGTCCAGATCTACGAGGAGTGGGGCCGGGCGATGTTCCACGCCCGGGACATGAAGAAGGCCCGCCGCTGCTATGGCGAGATCCTCAGCATCCAACCGCGGGTCCACGCCCTCGTCCGCTGGATGGCGACCTACATGCCGGTCTCGCTCCTCAACCTCCGCCGCACCGCCGTCCACGCCTGACCGACGACTCCGGACTGAACACCGACAACTGAAGACTGACACCTTTTCCGAATGACTCTTCGCAAGAACATCCTGACGAGCTGGGTCGGCCATGTGGTCATCATGGTCCTCGGCTTCTTCATGCTGCCGTTCGTCCTCGGGGCGCTCGGCAAGAGCACCTACGGGGTGTGGCTGTTCATCAACGCCCTCGCCGGGTACTCGTCGCTCCTCTACATGGGCTTCGGGGCCACGGTCTGCCGTTACGTCGCCAAGCACGCCCACCGGGAAGAGTGGACCGATCTCAACAACGTCGTCAGCGCCGTATTCGGCGTGTACTGCGCCATGGCGGGCGTCGTGCTGCTCGCCTCGGCCGGGCTGGCGGCGGTCGCGCCGTGGCTCGACCGCTGGGGGACGCAGTCGCTCGGGGAAGTCCAGCTCGCGATCCTCCTGAACGGCGTCTCGACCGCTTTCGGCATGGTGACGAGCGTCTACGGCGGCGTCCTGATCGGGACGCAGCGGATCGACCTCAAGCAGTCGATCGAGACCGGCGCGGCGCTGATCCGCTTCGCCCTCGTCTTCGCCCTGCTGCTGTGGCGGCCGAGCCTGACGACTCTCTCGCTGATTTTCCTGGCGGTCACGATCGCCGAGAACGCTCTGCTGGTTTACTTCGCGTACCGTCAGCTCCCGACCCTCTCGGTCCGGCTGTCGAACGTCCGCCGGTCGGTCCTCCGGGACTGCTTCGGGTTCACAGTGTTCAGCGCCCTGGCGTTGATCGCCGAGCACCTGATGTACATGACCGACACCGTCGTGATCGGCCTCTGCCTGGGGGTCGAGGCGGTCGTGCCGTACGCCATCGCCCTTCGGATCTGCCAAATGGCCCAGACGCCGCTGAGCAAGATCGGCGAGGCGATGCTCCCCAAGGCCGGCGAGTTGCACGCCACCGGCAAGCGGCAGGAACTCGTCGAAACGACCGAGCGGATGCTCGGCCTGGCCTTCGTGCTCATCACGGCGGCTTTTATCGGCTGCTGGTTCTTCGCTCCGATGCTGGTCGACATCTGGGTCGCCCGGAAGGACCCCTCCTGGACCCCGGCCGACACGCAGACCTGCCTTGCCGTCCTGTCGATCCTGCTCGGGGCCCAGATCGTGGCCCAGCCCGCCACCGTCCTCCGCAAGACTTTGCTCGGGATCGGAAACGTCCGCTACCCGGCCTTCATCGACTTGGGGGCGGCGCTCGTGAACCTGGGGTTGTCGCTGGCCTTCGTCTTCTCGGTCGGCGTCGTCGGGGTCGCCTGGGGTACGTTTATTCCGCTTGTGCTGTTTGAGCTGTTTCTGCTGGCGCCGTACGCCAACCGCGAAGTCGGGACGAGCTGGTCCCGGCTGTTTCGCCACGGGCTCCTCCCACAACTCCCCGCACTGGCCGCACTCCTGACCTATTGTTGCGTTGTCGCCTCATTCCAACCCTCCCACGGCTGGCCTCAACTCCTGTCGATCGCGGCCGGAGGGGGAGCGGTCCTGGGAGCGACCTGGTGGCTCACCCGATCCCGCCTCCGCCGACCGGCTCGGTGGGGCAGCGCCTCAAATCCCTCCTCTTCCGTCGCCAAGGTTCCGTCTGTCGGACCGCTGACGACCGGGAGTGTCTCCCCATGACGGTCTCGACCGCATCGCCGAACCTGATCCTCCGCCGGCCCCCGCCGGAAGAGGCGGTCGTGTCGCGCCTCGTCGTCGAGACCGACGCGATCCGCGCCCTCGACCAGTGGCGGCGGCTGGAAACCCGCCTCACACCCGCGGCGGCCCGCACCAGCTTCCGCAACGACCACGGCTACGGCTGTTCGGCCGACTGGACCGAGCTCTGGCTCCGCCACTACGGCCCGCTCGTCCCGCACCGCTTCCTGCTCCACGTCACGACCGAGGGCTTCGGTCCCGACCGCCGCGAGACCGTCACGGGGATCGCCCTCGTGACGCAGTCCCGCATCCGCAAGGGGCCGCTCGTTCTGCGGCAGTGGCATCTCGGGACCGCCGGCGAGCCGGGGGCCCACAGCGTCTGCGTCGAATACAACCGGGTCCTCGCCGAGTCCGCCTTTCGGACCGACTTCCACGAGAAGATCGCCGAGTGGTTCCTCGACGCCGGCCAGGACGGCATCGAGCTCGACGGTCTCGCTCCCGAGGAGTGGGAAAGCCTTCGCCCCTTCCTGCCGCCGATGGAGCTGCGGACGCAGGCCTCGAAGTTCTTCCGGCTGACGCGAGCCCGCGCGGCCGGGACCGACGTCCTGAGCCAGCTCGGCCGCAGCACCCGCCAGGGACTCCGCCGGAAGCTCCGCGACTACGGACCGATCGAAACCACCTGGGCGACCGAGGCCGACACCGCTCACGCGATCGTCGACGAGCTGATCGAGCTGCACCAAGCCCGCTGGAACGCCCTCGGCAAGCCCGGCTCGTTCTCCAGCCCGCTCTTCACCGCCTTCCAGCGGGACCTCCTGACCCACTGGGCCGAGTCGCAGCGGGTCGTCGCCTTCCGGGCCCGGCACCAGGGGGAGACGGTCGGCTGCCTGGTCCTGCTCGTCGAAGGCCGGCGGATCCTCGACTACTTCTCCGGGTTCTGCGCCTTCGACCGCAAGGCGAGCCCCGGGATGGTGACCCACGCGCTCTGCATGCAGGAAGCGCTCGAGCGCGGCTTTGACGACTACGACTTTCTCGTCGGCGACAAGCAGCACAAGGACAACCTCTCGACCGACGAGGCGACGCTCGTCTGGGGGACCTGGCTCCCGGACACCTGGAAGATCCGCACCTACAGCCTGCTCCGCCAGGGCCGGCGGAAGGCCCTGGACTGGTTCAAGCGTCCTGCGGCGGAGCCCGCCGTCCCCGCGAACAAAGAGAACGAACACGAGGGTCAGCAGCCGACCTGAAGCCGCGGGTCGCAGGAGCCGCTTCCGCGTCCCACGGCCTCGCCGGCCCCTCCCTCTTCCCGATCACCCACCACCGACATGTCTCTCCTCATGCCCACCGCACTCCTGACTCATCCGACGTCGACGACCCGTACCGAGGCCGGCGGCGCCACGCATCGCCGCCTCAATGTCTGCCACGTCAGCATGTCGCTGCTGACCGGGGGGCTGGAGCGGCTCCTCGTCGAGTTCGGCAAGTTCCACGACTCGGCCCGCTACAACCTGCGGTTCGTGGCCCTCACGGAACTCGGGCCGCCGGCCGAAGACCTGCGGAAGCTCGGCTTCCAGGTCGACGCGATGTGCCTGGCCCGGAACGGCAAGCGGGCCGCCTATCGCCGGCTGAAGGAGATCCTGGTCGACGAGCAGATCGACATCATCCACACGCACAACACCTGCCCGCAGTTCTACGGGGCCTTTGCGGCGTGGCAGACCAAGATCCCCTGCATCCTGAATACGCAGCACGGCCGCGGCAGCGGACCGCGGCTGAAGGACCAGACTATGTTCATGATCGCCAACCGCTTCACGCGGCGGGTGGTCGGCGTCTCGAACGACTCGGCTCGCCTGTGCCAGGAGCAGGACCGCGGCTCGGCCCACAAGATCATCGCCATCCAGAACGGGATCGACTCGACCCGCTTCGCCTACACTGGCCCGACCGACGCGAACGTCGCGATCTCGGTCGCCCGTCTCTCGCCCGAGAAGGACTTCCCGACGCTGCTGCGGGCCACGAAGCTCACGGCCCAGTCGGTGCCGGATTTCCGCCTGCGGCTCGTCGGCGACGGCGCGGAGCGGAAGGGTCTCGAAACACTGAGCCGTGAACTGGGGATCGCCGATCGGGTCGAATTCCTCGGCGAACGGTCCGACATCCCGAGCCTTCTGGCGCAGGCGGGATTCTATGTCTCCTCATCGAAGACGGAAGGGATCTCGCTGACGGTCCTCGAAGCAATGGCGGTCGGCCTGCCGGTCGTCACGACGGCGGTTGGCGGCAACCCCGAGATCGTCGCCGAAGGGACGACCGGCCACCTCGTCCCGCCGCAGAACCCGGAAGCCCTCGCCCAGGCGATCGTCGAGATGTGCGGCAAGCGGTCCACCTGGAACGGCATGGGCCGCGCGGCCCGCGAGCGGATCGAACAGCAGTTCGAGATCCGCACGATGATCCGCCAGTACGAGCGGCTGTATGAGGAACTGCTCGGTGTCCGGAGCTAGGTCTCCGGTCTCAGCGGGAAGGCCCCTGCTGACCCGCCGGCCTTATGTACCCGCACCAGCCTGATCCCCGACACCCGATACCTGAGACCCAGTACCCCTCCCATGTCCTCCCCTCTTCGGATCGCTCTCCTCGGCTGCGGGCAGATTGCCGACGCGCACCTGCAGGAGATCCGTAAGCTGCCGAGCGCCAGGCTCGTCGCGGTGTGCGATGTCCATCAGGACCTCGCGGACCAGGCGGCGGCCCGGTTCGAGGTCCCGGCGCGGTTCACCGACCTGCAGGCGATGATCGAGAGCGCGCGGCCCGACGTCGTTCACGTCACGACCCCTGCCCACACGCACGCCGGTCTCGCGGCCCGGATTCTGGAAGCCGGCTGCCACGTCTACGTCGAGAAGCCGTTCACGCTGGACGCCGTCGAGGCAGCACGTGTGGTCCACGTGGCCGAGCAGCACGGACGGCACCTCTGCCTGGGGCACGACCAGCTCTTCGACCCGATGTGGGGCGAAGTCCGCGGTCGCGTGGACCGCGGCGAGATCGGTCCGGTCCGGCATGTCGAATCGACCCTTGGGTATCCGATCTCGGGACAGTTCGGCACGCAGGTGACCGGCGATCCGAACCACTGGGTCCGCAAGCTCCCAGGGGGGTTGTTCCAGAACACGATCTCCCATCCGCTGTACCGCATCACCGACTTCCTGCTCGACGAGCATCCGCAGATCCAGGCCCACTGGACCCGCACGGGCCGGTTCCCGTTCCCGACCGAGCTAAGCGTCTTCCTCCGCGGCGAGAGCGTCACGGGCTCGCTGACATTCCTGAGCACGATCACCGCCCAGCGGATCACGAAGGTCCACGGAGCCAAGGGAGCCCTGGAAGTCGATTTCGACGCCCAGACGATCCGGCATCTCGCGCCGCCGCGGCTGCCGGGAGCGTTCGGCAAGCTCGATGCCCCGTTCCGCCAGTGGCGGGAAGCGGCCCGCAACTTCCGCCGCAACCTGTGGCGGTTCGCGAAGGGGGACATCCATTACTTCGCCGGAATGAAGACTCTCTTCGAGCGGTTCTACGGCGCGATCCAGAACAACACGCCGCTCCCGATTCCTCCGGCCGAAATGGTCCGGGTCACGCGGCTCATGGACGAGATCTTCGACCAGTGCCGCGACCGCGAGACGGTTCCCCAGGACCCGCGGACAACAAAGAAGCCCGCGGTCAGACCCCAGGAAACCCACCACCCCGCGGTCCTGACCTGAATCCTCACCCCTGACACCTGATACTTGGCACTTCCCCATGTACCCCTTCCTCACCGGCGGCACCGGCTTCCTCGGTCGACGACTGGTCAAGGCCCTTCGCGAAGACGGCCTGCCAGTCCGCTGCCTCGTCCGCGGATCGAGCGACATCGCCCCGCTGCGGACGTTCGTCGGTCCTGAGCTGTGGGAAGGGGTCGACGTCGTCCAGGGGGACCTCAACGACGTTGCCGGGATCCGCCGCCTGATGGACGGGTGCGATACCGTCTACCACGTCGCCGCCGCCCTGGCCGGCAGCACGGCGGTCATGTTCCTCAACACGGTCATTCCGACCCGCCGGCTGATCGACGCCGCGGTTGAGGAAAACGTCCGCCGCTTCGTGACCGTCAGCTCGCTCGGCGTCTACGGCGTCGCCGGACTCCGCACGGGAAGCACGCTCGATGAGACGACCGCGGTCGACGCGGCGCCGCACCTCCGCGATCCCTACACGTACAGCAAGGTCGTCCAGGAGCAGGTCGCCTGGCAGGCGCACCGGGAACGGGGACTGCCGCTCGTCGTCATTCGCCCGGGAGTGATCTTCGGCGAGGGGCGGAGCATCCTCAGCAACCGCGTCGGCCTCAAGCTCGGCCCGCTCCTCCTCCGCATGGGGGGGAGCCAGACAATGCCCTACACGTACGTTGAGAACTGCGCCGCCGCCCTGCGGAACGCCGGGATCGTGCCGGGGATCGAAGGGGAAGTGTTCAACGTCCTCGACGACGGCCTGCCGAGCGGTTCGCAGCTCCTGCGGATGTACCGGAAGGCGGGCCAGCGGGTCCGCGCGGTCTGGCTGCCGCGGCCGCTGATCGGTCCCGCCTCGAGCGTCTACGAGTGGTACTCCCGGTGGTCCGGCGGCCAGTTGCCGGCGGTCATCACGCGGTACAAGAGCGACAGCATGTGGAAGCGGGTCCGGTACACGAACCAGAAGGCGAAGGAGCGGCTGCAGTGGACCCCGCCCGTCTCCTTTGACGAGGCGTTCCGGAGAACGGTCTCGCACCCCTGCGGCGCCTCCTGACGGACCAGACGCTGCCGGTTTCCGCCCAACAGTCACCTGTCCCGTTCCTCCCTGGCCCGACCTCCTCTCCGCAATTCCGGCGGACTCCCCTCAGGCGAAGTGCGGTCTCCCCTCATGAACATCCTCTTCATCAGCGAGACGTTTCCGGACGCCGCGCACCCGGCGCAGGGGACGTACAACGAGGCGCTCTGCCGGGCGCTGGCGGTCCGCCACCGGGTCCGTGTCGTCTCCCCCCGGCCGTGGATCGAGGCCCTCCCGCACCGGCTCCGCGGCCGTCGCTACGAGACTCCCGAGAAGGTCCGGGCGAGCGGGATCGAAGCCCTCTATCCGACGCACTACTACCTCCCCCGCGTCCGCGAGTGGAACTACGGCCAGCGGATGTGGCAATCGGTCCGCCGCTCGGTCGCCCGCCACGCCGCCGAAGGGGCCTTCGACGCGGTCCTGAGCTACTGGGCCCATCCAGACGGCGAGGCCGGGCTCATGGCGGCCCAGTCGCTCGGCATTCCGTCGGCGGTCATCGTCGGCGGGTCGGACGTCCTGATGCTGCCGAAGCGGAAGAATCGCGGCGCCTGCGTGACGCGGGTCCTCACCGAATCGAGCGCCGTCTTCACCGTCAGCGAGGGGCTGCGGCAGGCGGTCATCGGCCTGGGGATCGATCCCGCCAAGGTCCACACGACCTACCAGGGGGTCGATGGCGAAGTCTTCTGTTCCGGCGACCAGAGCGAAGCCCGGAAGCGGGTCGGCCTCCGCGAAACGGGAGCCCGCCGCCTCGTCTGGGTCGGCCGGATGGTCCCGGTGAAGCGGGTCGACCTCCTGGTCGAAGCGGCCCATCTCCTGTGGCAGGAGGGCCTGCGGTTCTCGCTCCATCTCGTCGGCGACGGTCCCCTCCGGCGGCAGCTGCAGACCAGGGTGTCCGACCTCGGACTGCGGGAATGCGTCTTCTTCGAAGGGGCGGTGTCGCACGCCCGGCTCCCGGACTGGTACCGCGCGGCGGACCTCGTGGTCCTGAGCAGCGCCTCGGAAGGGCTCCCGAACGTCCTCCGCGAAGCGGCCGCCTGCGGAACGCCGTTCGTCTCGACCGACATCGGAAGCATCCGGGAGATCGCCGATCCCGGCTTCTCCCGCCTCGTCCCACCCGGCTCGGCCCCCCACCTGGCGAAAGGAATTCGCGAGGCCCTGGCGCCGGAACTCCGGGACGCGGCGCAGCGGTACTGGCCGCGTTCCTGGGCGAATTGTGCCCGCGACATCGAAGAACACTTCGAACGACTCATCGGAAAGCGCGGAACGTCCGATCCATCCCCCAAGGATGGCCCGGAGGACACCGGGTCCTCCGGCGAGCTCGCGCTGGAGCATGCGGACATCATCCGCTGACCGGCTCACCCAAATCACCTCGTCTTTCGTCCGACATTCGTCCCTGTCACCTCAGTCCATCACCATGCGTCGCGTCCTCTTCGTTTCGTACCTCTTCCCGCCGGTCGGCGGAGTCGGGGTGCATCGCGTCACGAAGTTCGTGAAGTACCTGCCGCAGTTCGGCTGGGAGTCGACCGTCCTGACGGTCGAGAACCCCTCCGTCCCGCTGCTGGACGACAGCCTCCTGAAGGACATCCCCGCCGGGACCGCGATCCGCAAGGCGCGGACCTGGGAGCCGGGCTACGGGCTCAAGAAGTCGGTCTCCGGCGGACAGTCGACCGGACGCCGCAGCCTGCTGGGGCATGTCGCCGCCGGACTCAAGGCCGCCGCCCGCCAGATCGGGAACACGATCCTGCAGCCGGACGCCCAGATCCTGTGGCGGTGGAACGCCATCCGGGAAGGGATGCGGGCTCTCCGCGAGACCCCCCACGACGCCATCATCGCCACCGGTCCGCCGTTCTCGTCGTTCCTCGTCGGCCAGGCGCTGGCGAAGAAGTCGGGACTCCCGCTGGTCCTCGATTACCGCGACGAGTGGGACATCAGCAACGCCTACTGGGAGAACAAGCGGCAGGGGGATTTCTCGAACTGGGTCCAGCAGAAGATGCAGCGGTCGGTGCTCCGGACCGCGCGGGCCATCGTCGCCACGACGCCGGCGAGCACGGAAGCGGTCAAGACGATCACGCGGCACTCGACCTACAGTCCCCGCGCCGCCTGCATCTACAACGGCTTCGATCCCGAGGATTTTCCCCCCGCCAGCGCCCCGGCGGTGAAGAAGGACTACGGGAACGGGACGCACCGCTTCCGGCTCTCGTTCATCGGGACGCTGTGGAACCTGAACTCGATCGAGCCGCTCGTCCGAGCGGTCCAGTACCTCGCCTCCTCGCAGAAGATCCTCCTCGAGCATCTCGAGATCGTCCTCGCGGGACGCCGGACTCCGGACCAGGAAGCGATCGTCGACCGGCTCAGCGCCTTCCCCTGTGCGGTCTCGCGGCTGCCGTTCGTCTCGCACGCCGAGGCGGTCGAGATGATGCGCTCCTCGGACGCCCTGCTGATGCTGAACGCGGACGTCCCGCACGCGCATCGGATCATCAACGCCAAGACGTTCGAGTACATGGCGGCCCGCCGTCCGGTGTTCGTCATCGCCCCTCCCGGCGATGTGTGGGACATCCTCTGTAACCTCCCGGGGACCGTCCTGTGCGAGCCCGCGCGGTTCCACGCCACGGCGGAGAAGCTGGCGATCGCCATCGAGCAGCACCGCTGCGGCGTCCATTTCGACGACGCCCACTGGGACATCTCCCGCTTCGAGCGAAAGAACCTCGCGGGCGAACTGGCGGACCTCCTCGACGACATCCTGGAGGAAGACCGCTCCCGCGTCGGCCGGACCTCCAAGCGCCATCCCGAGACCACCGCAGCCTACTGACCCTTCCGGATTCCCTCCGGCAATCCAGTTCTCCAACTGATCCAGTTCTCCAACTAATCCTCGAGACTTGCGACCTGATCCTTCCCGCCGAAGACGCCCCATGTTCCTCTCGCTGATGTACCACAACGTGGTGGAGGACGGATTCTTCGAGAGTCCGCGAGGGACCTACGCGCGGCTCAGTCCGTCGATCACCTCGTACTTCCTCGAGGAGTCGGCGTTCCGGCAGCACGTCGCCTGGCTGCAGCGGGAGACGACCCCCCTGACGCTGAGCGACGTGCGGAACGAGCTTCTGCCACGGGTCGCCGACGCGCCATTCCGTCCGGACGTTATCGCGGCCCCGACCCGCTCCTGGCCGGAACGCAGGCCACGGGTCCAGGTCACGTTCGACGACGGCTGGAAGGAGTCGGTCGACCGCGCGGGGCCGATCCTGGCCGAGGCGGGGATGGAAGCCCTCGTGTTCGTGACGACGGATCTCATCGGCAAACCGATGTTCCTCTCCCGGGGAGAGCTCCAGCGGCTCCCGTCCCACTACCGAATCGGCTCACACGCCCGGACGCACGACTTCCTCAATGAGCTGTCGGAGACGGCGATCCGCGAGGAACTGGTGACGTCCCGCAAGGTCCTGGAGGACATCACGGGCAAGCCGGTCGACACGATCTCGATCCCGAACGGGGCGATCGACGCCCGGGTGCGGCGGATCGCGGTCGAAGCGGACTACCGGCTGATCTACACCTCGGATGTCCACGCGAACGGACCGCAGACGGGCCCGCTGGCGATCGGCCGGATCGCGATCCGCGACACGACGACCGCGGCCCATCTGGAAAATACCATCAGCGGAACCGGCCTCTCGAGCCAGTCGCTGCGGCGGGGCCTGCTCAACATCCCCAAGACGATCCTCGGCCCCCGCCGCTACCGCCGTCTCCGCGGCTGGCTGATCGGCGAGCGTTCGGACCAGCTGGAGATGACCGACCTGTCGCGGGCCTGACGGCCGCCCGGTTCGACCGACGATTGTTCGAAGCGACGAGGCTGTGCCGCCCCTCAGCCTTCGGGCGAAAGCTCGCCGTTCTCGTCGTCCCGGTTCCCCGCCTTCCCGATCTCCTTTAGAAACCGGGCGGCGGTGTCGGTGTCGCAGAAGTCTTCGACCTGGCAGATCTGGTCGCCGCGGAAGGTGAAGATGAGGTGGATCCAGACCGGCGGCGCGACAATGTCGCCGTGGCGGACCACTTCCGAGTAACGGGCCACCACGTGATCGCCGCTGACGCTGAAGACCGGCGCGATCGGCTCCGGGTTGCAGCGGACAAACATCCCGAAGAACAGGTCGAGGTACGCCTGAAGTCCCTCGAAGCCGGGCCAGGTCCCGGAGAGCGGATTGACGCTCGGATCGGCGTGGAAGATGAACCGGACATCCTCCGTGAGCAGGTCCCGCATGTGGGCCAGCATCCGGATCTCGTACCGGTCGTAGATCTCGAAGAACCGCCGGACGGCCGCGACCGGGTCGAAGGCCAGCATCGGGACCGACACCGCCTCATCCTCGGTGCTCAGGGTCTGGGCAAGCGTGCTGAGAACGTCGTGGCGGACCGTCTCGCCCGCTTCGGCCTTGCGGATCACCCGTTCCGAGTAACCGGCGCGGGTCGCCAGTTCCAGCTGCGACCAGCCCCGCGACTTACGGAGGGCCCGCAGCCGCGGACCGTTGGCGCGATTGAATCGTGACGATTCCCCTCTCTCCGGCATCGTCTCTCTCCGTTCCCTGTCCCGCTTACCGGCCCGTGCCTCAGGGAGAGCCCTCCCCCCGCCGCACTCGACCCGGAAAACACCGGGTGCACCAAGGAAAATCCTAGCGACTTCTCCGCCGTGCCGGTTAGTTGCCGGTCAGGCGAACGCTCCGAAGCTTAGCATCCCCGGGTAACGAACCGGGACTTCGCGGGCCAATCTCCCGGTGCGCACTGTGGTTCGCAGCGATGCGAGCCGCGGGGAAGGTTGCGGGCTAAGGGCCGATTCTCATCGGCCCGACCTTCTTTTTTGGCCCGTTCCCCGACTTTCACGCAGGGACCCAGCGCCGATCGGAGTCGAAAGCGGATTCCGTTCGATCAATCAACGATCGTTGAAGTATTCTTCCGTGCCGGCCGAGTCTTGGGTTACAGTGGTTCCCCTGGCTCGCCGCTCCTCGAGCCATTACGGAAGGAATGGACGATGTTGCCACGCTATCAGTTCACCCGCCGGGGATGCCTGCAGGTCTCGGCCGCCGGTGTCCTGGGGACCGCTCTCGGACGACCAGCCGCGGCGTCGACGGACCGGCCGCAGCGGGCCAAGTCGGTGATCCTGGTCCTGTGCAGCGGCGGACCGAGCCAGCTCGACACGGTCGATCCGAAGCCTGAGGCCCCCGCGGAAATCCGGGGCGAGTTCTCGACGATCGACACCACCCTCCCGGGTGTCCAGGTCTGCGAGCACCTCCCGCGGCTGGCCCAGACGCTCGACCGCTGGACGATCCTCCGGACCCTCGTCCACAAGGAATACAACCACCTCCTGGCGACGCATGTCGCCCTGACCGGCCGGCCGACCCCGATCCCCCGCGGCGGCAGCGATCTCGACCGGGTCCAGTCGCGGTTCGACTTCCCGAACGTCGCCTCGTGCCTCGACTACGTCCGTCCGCGGAACGACGGCATTCCGTCGGGGGTGTCGCTCCCGAACTACTTCATTGAAGGCCCGCTCACGTGGCCCGGCCAGTACGCCGGGTTCATCGGGGCCAAGCACGACCCCTGGCAGATCAACCAGGATCCGAACGATCCGAATTTCCGCGTCGAGGCCCTCTCGCTCCCGTCGGAAGTGACGGGCTCGCGGCTTGTCTCGCGGCGGCAACTCGTCGACACGCTGACGAGCCTCGACGACCGGGATCTGGGAACCCGTCCGAAGCAGTACAAAGACCAGCAGGAGGTCGCGTTCTCGCTCCTGACCTCGGCCAAGGTGACGAAGGCGTTCGACATCGGCAGCGAGCCGGCGGAGGTCCGCGACCGCTATGGCCGGAACAAGTTCGGCCAGTCGCTCCTTCTCTCGCGGCGGCTCGTCGAGGCGGGTGTCCCGGTCATTCAGGCCGCGATGGGGATCGTCCAGACGTGGGACACCCACGTCGACAACTGGGGGCGCCTCAAGAACACGCTCCTGCCGCAGCTCGATCAGGGGCTGCAGGCGTTGATGGACGACCTCCACGCCACGGGCCGCATCGACGACACGATGGTCATCGTGATGGGCGAGTTCGGCCGGACCCCGAAGATCTCGACGCTGCCGGGGTCGACGATCGCCGGGCGGGACCACTGGCCCAACGTCTACTCGGGCCTCTTTGCAGGGGCGGGGATCCGCGGCGGGCAGGTGATCGGCACGAGCGACAGCATCGCCGCGTATCCGATCACGCGCGAATGGACCCCGGCGGACGTCCTGACGACGGTCTTCGACGCTCTCGGCGTCGATCATGACGCGCACATCTCGGATCCGCTCGGGCGGCCGAACCGCTTGTGCAACGGCGAAGTGATTCGGCCGTTGTACGATGGGAGAGGCTGAAGGCTGAAGGCGGAAGGTAGAGGGGAACAGAGTCCCTTCGGAACGGATGAGGCAAGGCATCGCAGGACACAGGCCCGCATCAAAGACGGAAGGGCGAGCCATAAGGCTCTTCTCTACCTTCCGTCTTCAGCCTTAAGCCTTCCGCCTCTCCTCTCACGCTGCCTTCTGGTGCTGCTTGAGCACGTGATCGATGATCCGGCAGCCGGAGGTGAGGAGGATCCGCTTGACGTGCGGGTCTTCGGTCTTGGCGGCCTGCTTCTCGATCGAGTCCACCAGCTTGACGGCGGCGGAGAGGTGGATGGTGGACGATTCGGCAGACATCGGATTCCTCCCTGTTTTTGCAGCGGGCCAACGGAACATCCTGTCCGTGTTGCGCGGCCGGTAGGGAGGGAATCGTCTGGACAATCGTCCCCTCCGGACGATTTGGTCTCTCTCCCTCAGAGCCAGCCTCACCGCTCCAGTTTGCCTCGCTGGTGATTGCCTGTGTCTGCAGAATTCGCCGATTGTCTGTCGGAATCGCAGTCCATCCGGGTCCAGGGGCACCCTGGTGGGGAGTGCAGAGGGGCAACGCCCCTTTGCCCGCCGGAGGCCCTCTCGTCGAGAGATGTCTGAAGGAGAGCGTGTCCAGGCGGGGACGACGTGTCGGATGCCCCCTCACCTAAGACGCGGGGATCGCAAAGCGAGCGTGGAGTCCTCAACGCCGGTTCCACAAAGCGATCGCCCGTTGTGTCCCACGGTTCCTCATGGAAGCGCCTCCGGCGGCAAGGGGTGACCCCCAACGCCGTTAACCCCGGTTGAGGAGCTTGAGTCTCCTGGCCTGGTCGATCTGCTGGGACGTGGCGTTGGTGATCTTTGGCGATCCCGCCGGCCGCTCCTTCTTCCTCCGTGTGTAGTCCCGGCTGGCCTTGTTCTTCCGCTCATACGGGTCGGTGACGGATTCACGCAGCATCGCGCACAGCGTCTGACCTCGAACAACGGGATGCCGGTAGTCCCGTATCAGTCGACGGAACGACCGCAAGACTCCCGCCATGCTGATTCGAGACAGCGGAACCTGGGCCTTCGCCAGTTCCACTGCAACCGACAGTCCCATGCCCCACAGGCCGACCAGCGACCATTCGAGCTCGACCGCGGCATTCAGGGAGGACAGGCTGCGGAGTTTTCGTCGACCGAACGTCTGCTTCAGGGTTCGATAGAACAGTTCCACTCCCCAGCGTTTGCGGTACAGGTCCAGGACCGCCCGGTCGCTCAAGATCTTCGGGTCCCGGACGCTCGTGAGCAGAGAGATCGGAGATCTCGGTCCCTGGGCCACGATCAGCCGGAACACCAGAGGCGGATCGAGCCGTTTGGCGGCCTCGTCAGGCCAGACGTAGACGGTTCCTTGCGATTCCCGCACGAACCCCAGCTTCCGCAGAAGCTTGACGTTCGCTCCCACCCGAACCAGCAGATGCCGGCCGCTTCCCAGGACTTTCCGGGCGAAGTCATAGCCCACGAAGCCGGCGTCCGCCGTCATCAAGCTTCCCTCGGGCAGGTCCTGGAGCATCTGAAGGGCGTGTTCCCGCTCACTGCTGTCGGCGGGGCCGATCCGCCAGTCCCACGGAAGCCCCGTCCCGACATGGAACAAGGTCGTCAGCCACATCTGGGGAACGCGGGCCGCCTTGGCCCCGGCGGCTGTTCTCGTCCGTTGGCGGCGGTGGCGCCTCTTCCGGATCGATCTCTTGAACGACGGGGCATAGGCCGTCTCGTGGGACTGGGTGCGAGGGAGCTCCACTCGGCTGCCATCGACCCCGTAGACCACCAGACCGCAGGATTCCCACTGCCGGGGGAGCGTCTGGCGAATCCGCTTTCGGAGAGCCGTCGTGAGAAGATAGACCAGGGGAACGGTCCAGCGTCGGAGGAGCTTCATGAAGGCCTGGGACGACCCGGCCAGAGGGCCGTGATGGGGGAACAGATGCGCCATCAGCCTGTGGGTCGTGACAAACCGTTCCTGCAGTGTCTGCTCATCGGACCAGGCCCACAGAAGGGCGGCTCGAACCAACAGTGGTGGCGTCCACGTGCAGTCGTGCCGGAAGAGGATGGTCTTCCAGTCCGTCCCAGCCAGAAGCCATTGCAGAGCTTTCTCGAGATGCCGAGAATTGAGCGCAACATCCGGAGACAGGTCTTGATGCGGCATCCCCGAATCCTTTCGGGAGGGCGAAGTGGGTGGGTTTCAGTGTGAGAACCGAAGCGTCTCCACAACGCCATGTCGCATCAAGACTTTCTTTTTGAACACGAACCAGGGTTAACGGCGTTGGGTGACCCCCTTGACCCCGGCTGCCGTCGCACGTTGGGTTTGAGGTGGCACAGCCGTGCCGGCAAGGACGTGCCACTCGGCCACTGTACGAAGCACAACGGCCCGATTATGGTCATACCACACACTGCTTGGCCCTCCCCCCGCCCCGCTCGCCCACCACCCTCGCATCCATGCCGCGACTCCCCTCGCTCCTGGTGTCGTTCGCCCTCGCCACCCTCGTCCCGGCAGCCCTGCTGGTCGGAACCACCCGCCCAGCCGCAGCGGCCGAACCGCTCGACCCGACCCGCTTCGAAATCACGGTCCTCTCCACCGGCCTCAAGCAGCCCATGGAGATGGCGGTCGGGCCCGACCGGACCGTCTACTACATCGAGCTCGACGGCAAACTCCGCGCCCTCCGCCCCGGCCGGTCCGAAGCGGAACTGATCGGCGAAGTCACCGTCACAACGGCCCAGGAGAACGGCCTCATCGGCCTCGCCCTCGATCCGGAATTCGCCCGCAACAGCTGGATCTATCTCCAGTACTCTCCGCCCGACTTCCCCGGCCAGCACATCAGCCGCTTCACGCTGAAGGACGGCAAGCTCGACCTCGCCTCGGAAAAGCTCCTGCTCAAGTACGAGGAGCAGCGAAAGGAGTGCTGCCACCACGCCGGCTCCCTCGCCTTCGGTCCGCGAGGCGAATTGTTCATCGCCGCCGGAGACAACACCCACCCCCACGGCGACTCCCAGGGATACGCCCCGATCGACGAGCGGGCCGACAAAGCCCCGTGGGACGCGCAGAAGTCCTCCTCGAACACGAACAGCTACAACGGCAAGGTCCTGCGGATTCGCCCGCTCCCGGACGGCACTGTCGAGATCCCCGACGGCAACCTCTTTCCGAAAGACGGCTCGCAGGGACGCCCCGAGATCTACGTCATGGGCTGCCGCAACCCGTGGCGGATCAGCGTCGACTCCGCGAGCGGCAACCTCTACTGGGGCGACGTCGGTCCCGACGCCGGCGGCGACGGCGACCGCGGTCCCCGCGGCTACGACGAGATCAACCAGGCCCGCCGCACCGGGAACTTCGGCTGGCCCTACTTCATCGGCAACAATTTTCCCTATGCGGACGTCGACTTCGCGACGGGCCAGATCGGGCCCAAGTTCGATCCCCTCGCGCCGCTGAACGAGTCCCCGAACAACACCGGGATCAAGACGCTTCCACCCGCCCAGCCCGCGCTCCTCTACTACCCCTACGGCGACTCGACCGAGTTCCCCGAGCTCGGCAAAGGGGGCCGCACCGCCTGCGCCGGCCCGGTCTATCACTACTCCGAGGGGCTGGCGTCGGCCACGAAGTTCCCCCCCGCCTATGACAAGGCCCTGTTCATCTACGAGTGGACCCGCCACTGGATCAAGGTGGTCCACCTCGACGATGCTTTTCACGTGAAGTCGATCGAGCCCTTCATGCCCGATCAGCCCTTCGTCCGGCCGATCGACATGGAGTTCGGTCCCGAAGGCGCGCTCTACCTCATCGAGTACGGCGAGACCTGGGGCGTGAACAAGGACTCGCGGCTCATCCGCATCGACTACGTCCGCGGCAACCGGGCCCCGCTCGCCGTCGCCACCGCGGAAAACAACATCGGCAAGCAGCCGCTCGCCGTCGCCCTCTCGAGCAAGGGCTCCTTCGACAAGGACCAGGACGATGCCCTGACCTACGAATGGCGGGTCATCCCCGGCACCCCGGCTGGAACCCCCGCGGAACCGAAGGTCGTCTCCCGCGAGCCGAACCCGACCGTCACCTTTAGCGACCCCGGCGTCTTCAACGTCGAGCTCGTCGTCTCCGACCGCCAGGGAGCCCAGCGGGCGGCCTCGATCCCGGTCGTCGTGGGGAACGCCCGCCCGACCGTGAAGTTCCTCCATCCGCAGGAGGGGGACTTCTACGACGCCGACCAGCCGATCCCCTACCGTCTTTATGTAAATGACCCGGAAGACGGCACCAGCGACTTCGACGAAGCCGACGCGAAGCAGCTCCCCGAGATCGATCCCGAAGCGGGCATCCGTCTCGCGTTGAACGCCGCCTTCGTCAACGGGCCGATCCCAACCGCCGCTTCGGCCGGACAGCCGGAGCAGGGCCCGCCCGGTCTCCTGATGATGAAGCGAAGCGACTGCTTCAACTGCCACGCCGTCGACCAGAAGCGGGTCGGCCCGCCGCTCCTCGATGTCGCCTCAAAGTACCGCGGTCAGACGGGCACGATCGACGCCTCGATCCAGCGGGTCCTCAAAGGCTCGACCGGCGTGTGGGGCAA
The DNA here is from genome assembly GCF_001610835.1 of Planctomyces sp. SH-PL14. Lineage (NCBI taxonomy): Bacteria > Pseudomonadati > Planctomycetota > Planctomycetia > Planctomycetales > Planctomycetaceae > Planctomyces > Planctomyces sp. SH-PL14. Next base: position 4,493,154 of record NZ_CP011270.1, read on the forward strand.
GATCCCGATGATCCCCCACTCCCAGCACACCCCCGAACAGGTCCGCGAGATGGTCACGTGGATCTACTCTCTCGAACCGGCCGGTCTCGTCCGGGTCTTCCAGGGTTTCACCGGAGAGGTCCCGGTCGACAAGGCCGAGACGGCCAAGCCCGGCCACTATTCGCTCCAGGCGAACTACACCGACCGCGGCTTCGGCGAGATCCCGGCCCTCAACGCCTCCGCGACACTCCATCTCCGCCAGCGGCTCGTCGAAGCGGAAGCGGCCGATGAAGTCCACGGCGCGCAGATCCTCGGAGGAACCGCGAGCGGCGGCCGGTTCATCGGCGCCATCAACCACGAGAACTATCTCCGGTTCGACAAGATCGACTTCGACCGGGTCAAGCGGCTCTCGTTCCAGGTCACCTCGGCCGGTTCCGGAGGAAAGATCGAAGTCCACCTCGACCGCCCCGATGGCCCCGCGGTCGCGACCGCGGACGTGGAGGTCAACGGCTCGTGGGACAAGTGGTACGAGCGGACGGTCGACCTTGGAATGGTCTCCGGCCGCCACGACCTCTACCTCGTCTTCGTGAACCCTGAGCGCCGCGGCGGGCTCATGAACCTCGACTCGGTCTACTTTCATCCTTGAGGTGCCGCTGCCCACAGCTCGCAACCGCAGTCAGCGAAGAGGTGAGCGGGAGTCCTACACGCCGATCCGCGCTCGGGCACCGGAATGTAGCCCTCTCGCTCCGCGAGAGGAGCGCGCGACCGGCGCTCTGTCGCCCAATCCGAGACCACACTCCCGCTCCGTCCTTACAGGCTTATTCTCGCGTGATGAATTCGTCCGTGTTGAGGAGCGTCCGCGCCACGGCACACCACGCAGCCGAAGTCGGCTGATCCACCTCCGGCCCCAACAGAACCGGCGCCACCTCCTTCGCCGCATCCAGACTTCCGGCAAACCGCGTCCGCTGCTGATCGAGATAGGAGAGAAGGATCGTCATCTCCTGAGCCGTCGCCTCACGGGCATAACAGATCCGGAACGCCCGCTCGATCCGGTCCCGGTCGCCCGACGACGTGCCGTCGGCAATCTCGGTCCACAGTCGCTTCGCCAGCCCCCGCGCCAGCTCGATGAACACCTCATCGTTGGCGGTCATCAGCGCCTGCAGCGGCGTATTCGAACGGGGCCGACGCGTGCAAACGCTCGACAGACTCGGCGCGTCGAAGGTCGTGAACAGCGGGTAGGGAGCACTGCGGATGAACTGCGTGTACAGCGCCCGGCGGTACCGCTCTCCCCCCTGGCTCGTCTCCCACTTCTTCTTCGTCTGCGTGAAGGCGTACACCCCCTCCGGCTGCGGCGGCCGGACTGTCGGACCGCCGATCGCGGGGTTCAACAGCCCGCTCGCCGTGAGAGCCGCATCGCGAACGGTCTCCGCCTCGAACCGGACCCGGTTCTGATGCGCGAGCCACTGATTGCCCGGATCGCGGGCCTTGATCTCCGACCGATACCGCGATGCCTGCCGGTATGTGGCCGAAGTGACGATCGTCCGGTGCAGTTCCTTCATCGACCAGCCGCCGTCGACAAACAGCCGGGCCAGCCAGTCGAGGAGCTCCGGATGGGTCGGCGGCGTCCCCTGCATCCCGAAGTCGTTCTCGGTCTCGACGAGACCGGTCCCGAAGTACCGCATCCAGACCCGGTTGACCGTCACCCGCGGCGTGAGCGGGTTGTCGGCGCGGACCAGCCACCGCGCGAGATCGAGCCGGCTCGGCGTCCCCGTCGCGCCCAGGGGCGGCAAGGCCGCGGGGGTCCCCGGTTCGAGCTTGCCGGTCGCCTTGTCGGGATTAAGGAAGTCGCCGCGGAGGTGGATGTAGGTGTCGCGGGGCTTGGGCGTCTCCCGCATCACCATCACGGCGGTCACATTGGCGGGCTTCCGTGTCAGCCGGTCCGCTTCCCGGGTGGCGATCTGCTGCGGGTAGTCCATCTCCGCGAACGTCTGGTCGAGGAGCTTTCCCTCGTCCGCCGTCCGTTCCGCGGGCGCCTTGGCGGCAATCTCCCGGGCCTGCTTCGACCGCTCCGGATTCGGATGGAACGCCGGCACCTGGTCGGTCACGGTCAACTGGAACCGCCCGATCAGGTAGTTCTTGTTGACGTCGTGCCGCAGCTTGATCGTCATCTTCGAGGGAGGCATGGCGATCGGCTCGGCGAAGATGAACCATGCCTCCTGCCGCCCCTTTCCCCCCTGTCCGATCTCGAGCGCCCAGCCGGTCTTGCGGTCCTCGTCGATCGCCGCCGTCACTGGATACTTGTCCTTCTCGTGCGACGCGACCGCATAGGCGATCGGGATCCGCTTGCCGTCGCCAATCACCTCGAACTCGGAGAGCACGAAGTTCCCGTTCCCGGCCGTCCCCGATCCGCCGTTGGCGAGGGTCTCGTGCGGAAACACTTCCAGCCGGATCGCCGCCATTCGCTCGAGCTTCGTCGTCGCCAAGAGCTCATAGTTGTCGTTCGGGGCTCCTTCGGCCGGGACGAGGTACGTCTGATCGGGAAGCTGAGCGATCTTCCGGCCCGCCTCGCTCGTCGTCCGCTCGATCTCGAAGTACGACCACTCCGGCGCGGCAGGAGCCGGTTCCGTCAGCGCCTTCTCCCAGGCCGCGCGGCGGGCAGGGGTTTCTTCCGCGAGCGTGTCGCGGCGGTCCATCGCCACCTTGGCCTGCGGACTGATCAGCATGTCGGGCGTCGTCGTGCCGAAGACTTCCCCCGGCAGGACGTCGATCGTCTCGCCGCGGTTGTTGACGTCGGTCCCGTGATTGAAGAAGGCGAAGAGCTGGAAATACTCCTTGTGCGTGAGCGGGTCGAACTTGTGCGTGTGGCACTGAGCACACCCCAGCGTCAGCCCCAGCCAGACCGCCCCGGTCGTGTTGACCCGGTCGACGACGATCTCGTTGCGGAACTGCTCGGCGTCGGTTCCCCCCTCCTCGTTGATCATCGTGTTGCGATGGAACGCCGACGCGATGAGCTGCAGCCGGGTCGGGTCGGGGAGGAGGTCCCCGGCGAGCTGCTCGACGGTGAACTGGTCGAACGGCATGTCCCGGTTGAGGGCCTGGATGACCCAGTCGCGGTAGGGCCACAGGTGCCGCTCGTTGTCGATCGTGTACCCGTTCGAGTCGGCGTAGCGGGCCTGGTCGAGCCAGTACCTCCCCCATCGCTCGCCGTAGTGCGGGCTGTCGAGCAGCCGGTCGACGAGTCGCTCGTAGGCCCCCGGCGCGGTGTCAGCCTCGAACGCCGTGACCTCTTCGGGGGTCGGCAGGAGGCCGATCAGATCGAGCGTCAGCCGGCGGATGAGAGTCTCGCGGTCGGCCTCCGGCGAGGGGGCGATCCCCTCCCGCTCCAGCTTCGCCAGGATGAAGGCGTCGATCTCATTCCGGATCCAGGACGGATTCTTGACGGCGGGCGGGTTTGGCGAGCCGACCGGAAGGAACGCCCAGTGTCCCTCGTACTCCGCCCCTTCGGTGATCCACCGCTCGAGGATCGCTTTCTGCGCCTCGGTCAGCTTGCGGTGCGAATGTGGCGGGGGCATCAGGACATCCGGATCCGCGGCGCGAATCCGGGCCACAAGCTCGCTCTCGGCGGTCCGGCCGGCGACGACCGCCGGGTGGTCTCCGCCGACGGCCCCGTCGCGGGTATCGAGCCGCAGGTCCGCCTCGCGGGTCTTGGGATCAGGCCCGTGACAGAAGAAGCAGTTGTTCGAGAGGATCGGCCGGACGTCCCGGTTGTAAGAGAGTTTGTCCTCGGCCCGCGCGGTCGCGATCGCCGCTCCCGTCACCGCGATAAGACAGAACAGACGGAGGATCGATCGGGAATCGGGCCGCATCAAACGCACACCTTCCGTCCATCAGACCGCAGCGGCCGCGCGAGTCCCGCGGACCGGACGCTCCATTCTGCCCCGGAGAACGGCCCGACGCCATCGTCCCCGGGTTCTCCGGTCGACGGGAAGTGCAAACAGGACGCAGGCGGGTTTGGACCCGGAGGACGATTTCAGTCCGGAATCAACACCGCCCGAATCTGCGGAGCCCCGTCAGCCATCGACTCCCAGACCGCGATCGTCCGGTCCCCCGCCGGGCTCGAAACCACGACCGGATCGCGGGCCTGCGCAGCCAGCTTGCGCGGGGCTCCGTCACCGATTTGAACCATCAGGTCTCCCAGCCGCCCCTGGGTCCAGAGCACCACGACTCCCTTTCCGTGGCGGGCCACGGTCGGCTGTTCTCCCCGACCGAGAAGCGTTTCCCGCCCGTCGACCGCCAGGAAGACCTGATCCTGGCGGCGATACGCCGACCAGACCCGATCGTCGCCGCCGACCGCCAGCATGCCGCCGTCCATGGGGCACGCCTTGAGAGTCCAGGTCTTTTCCGAAAGAGCCTGGGCCGGCGAGAACGTCATGGCGTCCTTTGAACTGGCCACGAACATGTCCCGCTGTCCGTCGAGCTGATTGCGGAACAGGATGTGGACGCCGTCCTGGCTATCGACCGCAACCGAGGGGTGGCAGCACTCGCAGACGCTTCCATCCGGGGAGCGATACACGACCTGATTCGGACTCCAGGTCTTTCCGCCATCCCGGGAGAACGCGGCGGCCAGCTCGGTCCCCTTGCGGCGGAGGTCGAGCCAAGTGCACCAGAGCGTTCCGTCCGGTCCGGCCGCCATGTTGTGGAGTCCTTCGCGGGCAGACGACTCGACGTCGTTGACATGGGCCGTTTCGGACCAGTCTCCCGCTGCCGACCGGCGCCAGGTCCGGATGTCGCCATCCTTCCCCTTGCCGAGGAGGCCGCCGATGGCGGTCACGACGACCTCGCCCTTCACGACGGCGAGCCGCGGGCCGCGCCGCATCCCGAGGGACATGTTGGGGCAGCGAAAGGCGAGCGCGGGTGGCGAGAAGGTCTGTCCGCCGTCGTTCGACTGGGTGTGGTAGACGGCGTCGGCGACTCCGTAGACGAGATGGACCGTGCCGTCCGCGGCGATGGCAACCTGGGGTTGGCGGGGACGCTCTTCGGGGGTGCCGGTGGCGACGACGACTTCGGCCGCGATCGCCGGGCGTTGTCCGGGGATCAGCGCGAGGACGAATGCTGCCAGGAACACGAAGCGGATTCTCAGTTGTCCCGACCGCTGTTGCTGTCTGCTATTCATGCCTGCGATCTCCCGATGGTTCAGTTCCGTCGTTATTACGAATCGCCTCCTCGGCTGTGTCAACAACGGGCCCCTCGAGTGCTCGAAGACCATCCTGCCGGCACGACTTCGATAGCTCAAACCCAACGTGCGACGGCCGCTGGGGTCAAGGGGGTCTCACCCCTTTGCCGCCGGAGGCACTTCCGTGAGGAACCGTGGTAAGCAACGGATGTCCCCTTTGTGGGACCGGCGCTGAGGACTCACCGCTCGCTCTGCAATCCCCGTGGGTTGGTGAGGGGGCATACGACATGGTGTCCGCGTTTTGGACACGTGCTCCTTCAGATACCTCTCGACGGCCAGGCCTCCGGCGGGCAAGGGGGTGTGACCCCCTTGCATCCCCCACCAGGGCGAGCCCCTGGACCCCGGTATGGCTGTGAGACTATTCACGCCTTGACCCTGTAGTAAGGTCCAGAGTGTATACTGGTACGGTAATCGGAGGTTCCCATGCCAACATTGACGATCGGAAAACTCGCCCAGGCCGCAGACGTCGGAATCGAAACCATCCGCTTCTACGAACGCGAAGGCCTCCTCACCCCCCAATCCCGCAGCCGATCCGGATACCGCCACTACTCCGACGAAGCCGTTGCCCGCCTCCGCTTCATCCGCATGGCCAAACGCCTCGGCTTCACCCTCAGAGAAATCCAGTCCCTCCTCGCCCTCCGCGTCGATCCCCGCGCCAAACGATCCAGCCTCAAGGCCAAAGCCCTCGCCAAAATCGCCGACATCGAAACCCGGATCGAAGAACTCACCCAGATGAAACGAGCCCTCACCCCGCTGGTCGAAGCCTGCGACGGCCTCGGCCCCCTCGAAGGCTGCCCCATTCTGGACGCCCTCGAACACCCGACCGCCCCCTGCCACGCCAAGGCCGCCGGCACCACAAAGTGACCGCACTCTGTTGCGCCGCTGCCGACCGGCCTACTTGTGCGGCACAGCCGGGGCCGGCGCGTGGTAGTAGTTCCCCGTCATCCAGTTCACCAGCAGCTCCAGCTCATGCTCCTGGAGCTGGTCGATGAAGCTCGGCATGGCGTTGTTGTCGCCGTAAAACGCCTTCGGATCGCGGATGAAGTCGGTCAGCCACTTGTGGCCGCCGTAATTCGTCAAGTTCGGCGCGTCGGTCCCCTCGCCTAGCAGATTCTTTCCGTACTGCAGAGCGTGGCACCCGGCGCAGGCGTCGATCTCCCCTTCAGTCAGCTTCCCCTCGGAGAAGATCGCCAGGCCGCGGTCGAGGACCGCCTGGTCATGGCTGACATCCGCCCGCCCGCTCTGGGCATAGAGGAACTCGACGAGAGCGTCGAAGTCCGCTTTGTTGGACGGATTCTTGAGCGTCGGACCGTGCGTCGCCGACCAGTCCTTCATGCTCCCGGCAAGAATCCCCTTCGCCGCCTCAGCCCGGGGACCGGTGATATTCTTCGTCGGGTCCATCTGCTGCGCGAAGTCGGTCAGCATGGCGACGATCCACTCCCGGCTGCCGAAGCGGATCTTGGCGCGATCGACGACGTCCGCCAGTTCCGGTCCTTCGGCCGGCTTCGCGAACGCTCCCGCCAGACTGGCGGGCTGATGGCAGTCGGCACAGTAGGTCCGGAAGAGCTTCGGGCCCTGCGTGAGGGGGTCGGTCTTCATCAGCTCGATCGCCCCCGCGGGGGGAATGCCGCTGGGGGACTGCGCCAGCGCGACCGCCCGTTCGCCTTCTTCGTGGGCTTCCTTCAAGGCGAGCCGGAACTCCTGTCCAGGCTTGTCGTCCTTGTAGAAGTCCTCATAGACCGTCAGCGCCGTCAGGCTGCTCGCACCGAGCATGACGATGAACAGGAACATCAGGTTGAAGACGTGCCCGATCCGCTTCCGGCCGAGGATCGGCGCGAGCACCAGAATCCCCATCAGCGCGCCGGGAACCACGATCGCGCCGAAGGCCTCGCCGAGACCGGTCTTCTCGCCAACCTGAGAGACCCACTCAAACTTCAGGAACCGGAACAGGAACAGGTAGTACCACTCGGGACGCGCGGCCGAGAACGCCTCCGCGGGATTCGCCGGAGCAGTCAGTTCGGCTCCCTTCCACAGGGCGAGGCCCATCACCGCCGCCAGGACGGCGAAGCAGGCGATGGCGTCCTTGAGGACCTGGTCGGGCCAGAAGGTCGTCTCCGGAGCCCGCTGCGGGTCGGGAACGGTAATCCCGTGGCGGCGGAAGGCCCAGATGTGCAGGCCGAGGAACGCCACCAGCAGCGCCGGCAGCGCCACGACATGCATCGCAAAGAAGCGGGTCAGCGTGTGGTGGCCGTACTGCGTTCCCCCCTGGGCGACCTGCTGGATCTGCTGGCCGATGATCGGCGTCGACCCCATGATGTTCGTCGCGACCTGGGTCGAGTAGTACCCCTTCTGGTCCCACGGCAGGAGGTAGCCGGTCAGGCCCAGTCCCATAACGATCTGCATGAGGATCAGACCCAGCCAGAAGTTGACTTCGCGAGGGGCCTTGTAGGCGCCGTCGATGATGACCTGCACGAGGTGGAACACCATCAGGACGACCATCGTCTGGGCGGCAAAGTGGTGGATCGCGCGGATCAGCCAGCCCAGGGTCATCTCGTGCTGGATGTAGTAGACGCTCTCCCACGCGCCGCGGGCGTTGGCACTGTAGGCGGTCATGAGCATGAAGCCCGTGATGAGCTGCAGCACGAAGACAAAGACGAGCGTGCTTCCCCACACATACCGCCACCGCGCCCCGCCCGGAATCCGCTCATAGAGCGCTTCGTGCATGAGGGCCTTGTATCCGGTGCGGCTGTCGAGCCACGTCAGCAAACTCGTAACCATAGTGTCGAAGTCCTGTCGACGGCGCTGTCAAGGGGGGGCGTCGAGGTGTGCGGGAGGCGGCAGTCGGAGCGGCGCGGTTTGGGCGGCCCAGGAATCGGGACCGCGGGCCGGCGATGTCAGAGCGGCTTCTTCTCGTGCTTGCCGGTGACGAAGTTCTGGAACTTGACCCACAGGACGCCGTCCTTGCTCTTCACTTCGAGGGAGTCGAGGTTCCGCGGCGGGATCTCGTTGGACCGGGTGCCGTCGAGGCTGAAGGCGCTGTCGTGGCAGGGGCAGATGTACTTCTTCTCATCCGCCTTGTAGTTCACGGTGCAGCCCAGGTGGGGGCAGCGGGAGTTGAAGCAGCTCACCGAGCCGTTCTCTTCCTTCCGCAGGAAGACTGATCCGATTTCGGTGTTCGGGAACTTGTTCCAGGCGTCCTGGAGGTCGGCGACGACCTTGAAGAGCTGGGGTGTTCCGTCTTCAGGGAGTTTCGCCTCGATGGCGGTCGGCATGATGATGAAGCCGTCCGCGTCGATCTTGCTGTCGCCGCCGCTGCCGCCCTTCTTCTTCCGTAGCAGGGGGTCGAGGAAGAAGGCTCCTCCGATGCCGGCGGGGAGGATGGTGACCAGTCCGCCGAACAGAACGGCCAGCAAGCCGGCGATGACGCCGCGGCGCGGGACTTCGTGTGTGGAGGCAGCGGAGTGAGGGGGTGGCGAAGGATGAGACGGAGCGGGTGCCGAGGGTTTCGACATGGCGAACGTCCAGGTGGGATGTCAGCAGCCCGGTCAGACACAGGGCCGGTGGGAGGGCGCGAGCGGATCGCAACAACGCCTGCTGATCAGTGTCCTGAAGCGGCGAACGGGAGTCAACTTCGCGGTCGCTGTGTCGAACCACGTCCTCGCCGGCGGAGGCTCTTTCATGAGGAACCGTGGGACACAACGGACGACCGCTTTGTGAAACCGGCGTCGAGAACTCCCCGCTCGCTCTGGAATCCCCACAGGTTGGTGAGGGGGCATACGGCACGTTGTCCGCGCTTGGACACGATCTCCTTCAGACATCTCTCGACGGCCAAGCCTCCGGCGGGCAAAGGGGCGTTGCCCCTCTGCACTCCCCACCAGGGTGCCCCTGGACCCGGTTCAGGTCAGCACTACTTTCTCGGTCCCAACCCCACCTGCGTCAGCGTCTTCAACGGAAACCGCTCCATCAGCTCCTGAATGTCCCGAGCCGTCACACCACGCAGCTGAGCCAGATCCTCCGCCACCGACCGATACTCATGCCGATACAACCAGTCGTTCCCCAGCACCGAAAGCCGACCCATCGGCCGCTCACTCCTGAGCACCGTCCGCGACGAAACCTTGTTCCGCGCCTGCTCCAACTCCTCCTCCGTCACCCCCTCCCGCATGACCTTGTTGAGAACCCGCTCAATCAGCTCCAGGTTCTCATCCACGTCATCCGGCTCGCAACAGAGATACGTCATCCAAGACCCATGCCCGTCGAACTCGCTGTAGCCCAGGTCGGCCGTCTCGGCCCGCCCGCTCTCGACCAGCTCCCAGTACAGCCGTCCGCTCCCCTCTTCACCGACGATCATGCTCAGCATCTCGGCGGCAAACCGCAGCGGATCCGTCGCCTCCGGCGCGGGCGACATGGCAATGACATGCTCCTGATGAATCGTCCCCTTCTCGACCCACTTCGTGATCTCGGTCGGCCGCGGAGCAATCAGCTTCCGCTCCGCCCCGCCGCGAAGCCAACTGCCGCACCGCTTCTCGGCGAGCGACTTCAGGTTCTCAAAATCAAAGTTTCCGGCGGCAACCAGCGTCAGGTTTTCCGTGCCATACTGCCGGGCGTGGTACTGAAGCATCTGCTCCGCCGTCAGGGCGGTGATGCTCTCTTTGGTCCCGAGGACGCTGTAGCCGAGCGGATGGCTGCCGAAGTACGCCTGCATCGCCTGCTCGTAGACGGCGTACGACGGCTGGTCATCGTACATCCCGATCTCTTCGATGATGACCTGCTTCTCCATGTCGAAGTCGGCGGTCCGCAGCGACGGGCGGATCAGGGCTGACAGGAGATCGAGCGTCGGCTCAAGCGACTCCGGCAGAACGGCGGCGTAGTAGAGCGTCGTCTCTTCGCTCGTCGAGGCGTTGTAGTTCGCCCCCAACTCGTCGAAGACCCGGTTGACGTCGGCCGCGGAATACCGCTCGTCCCCCTTGAACGCCATGTGCTCCAGGAAGTGGCTCACCCCGGCGACCTCGGGAGTCTCATCCCGCGAGCCGGTGCGGACGAAGAACCCCAGGGCGACGCTATGGGCGCGGGGATTCACCTCTCCGAGAACGTGAAGACCGTTGGGCAGTTCGGCGTGCGAGAATTCCATGCGGAAATGATAGCGGGAGGGCGACGGCAAAATAGCCCGCCCGGCGCACTCGCCGAGCGGGTTTGCGAACCGTCAATCTGTTCGTGACCAGTGCGATTCGACACCAGCCTGCATCAGACCTCTCAAGGGGCTTTCTTTTCCCGAAGAGCACCGATCGCATCACTGATCTTGTCGTGGTTGGCCTGCGTCTGCCGGATGACGAGGGATGCGGTCTTCTCATGGACGCTAATCCCAGCCTCGGCCCACGACTTGGGATCGACCGACGACCGGATGAAGTCGACGAGGAGTGTGGCGTCGAATTCCGGGGACTTGAGGTCCTTCCCGATGCGGTACACCGGGAGGTCCGCCACCTGATAGACACAGACGTACAACGTCGGCTCCGGCGGTTGCGGCTTCTCATCCGCCGCCGTGACGAAGGTCCGCAGACCGATGAACAACACAATGGCCAGCACGGCCCCGGAAGATCGCAGCATGCCCCGATTCCTTTCGATCAAGAGACTCGTCTCGTCCTGAAGACGAACAACAGGGTAAAACAGGACCGGCCGTCGTGGACAGACGAGTTGCTCGGCGGCGACGTTAGGGATGGCTGAATCAGTGAGATTCTTTGGATGACGACATCGGCCGGGGTGACGAGCGAATTTTCACCGGACTACGTCACTGCGCGTGCCAACTTTCGCAAGATGGCTGAGCGTCTCCAATGGCAGCACGAAACTCACTCCATTGGCCAGACCGGTCCCGATGGCCAGAACCTGACGATCGACGTCGTCCTCTCCCCCGGTGACGACGCCCGTCCCACGCTGGTTCTCTCTTCCGGACTGCACGGCGTCGAAGGACCGTTCGGCTCCGCCGTCCAGTGCGACGCCCTCCTGAGCTGGGAACGGTCCGCGCCGCCGGTGCGCGTCGTCCTGATCCATGCTCTGAATCCCTACGGCTTCGCCTGGCGGCGGCGGGCCAACGAAAACAACGTCGACCTGAACCGGAACTTCCTCCTGCCGGACGAGCGGTATGAAGGATCGCCGCCGGGCTATACCGACCTCGACGGCTTCCTGAATCCGAAGTCCGCTCCTTCGCCGTGGGAGCCGTTCACGCTCAAGGCTCTGTGGCTGATCGCCCGGGAAGGGCTGCCGAAGCTGCGGCAGGCGATCGCCGGCGGGCAGTACGACTTTCCACAGGGGGTGTTCTTCGGCGGGATCGGGCCGGAGCGTGTCCCCCAGATCCTGGGCGAGCACCTCCCCCGCTGGCTCGGCGCGAGCCGCGCCGTCGTCCATCTCGACTTCCACACGGGCCTCGGCGCCGGCGGCACCGGGAAGCTGCTGATTGACTACCCGCTGAGCGAGAGTGACCGCCGCCGGCTGATCGACTGGTACGGTCCGCAGGGCTTTGAAGCGAGCGACTCGCGGACGATCGCCTACGACAGCTGGGGAAGCCTGGGCCGCTGGTGTCGGGCTACGAACCCGGAGCGAGACTACCTCTATGCCTGCGCGGAGTTCGGTACCTTCGGTCCCGTCGCGGTCCTCGGCGGCCTGCGGGCGGAGAACCGGGCGCATCATTGGAGCAAGTCGAGCTCCGCGACCGTCGAACGGACGAAGCAGCGGCTGGCGGAACTGTTCTGCCCGAGCTCACCCCGCTGGCGGCAACAGGTCCTCGAAGGAGCCCGGATGCTGATTGCGCAGTCGATCGCCGGACTCCGGAGCGTTGCACCGGCGCGTTGATTCCAATGCTGCGACGCCGTTATCACCGCCACGGCTCTCGCGACTCCAATCCGCGTTGAGAGCGCGCCCCGCGCGATCGGGAGGGCGAAGCTCCTGCTGAGCCGCGCAGGGTCCTTGCGGCGTCTCGCCTGCAAAGACTCTTGATGCCCGCCGGGACCGCTTCGGTCACCTCTTCCACCGGCGCGGCTCGGCCGGAGCCTCGCCCTCCCGAGAGTCCCCGAGGCAGACGACCGGACGCCGGTCGTCTACGGTATAGACCGGTTCTTCATGCTTCTGGAGACTCCTTCATGCGCGCTCTGCTCTCTTTCGTGCTCCTTCTCGGAACAGCTCCGGCCGTCGCCCACGCCGCGGAGCCGCGGTTCGACCAGCACGATCTGTTCACGGCCGGCAGCGCCGGATACCAGCTCTACCGGATTCCCGGCGTTGTCGTGACGAACAAGGGAACCGTGCTCGCCTACTGCGAAGCCCGCAAGAGCGACAAGGGGGACTGGGGGACGATCAACGTCCAGCTTCGGCGGAGCACCGACGGCGGCACTACCTGGTCCGAGCCGAAGACGATTTCCGACGTCCCCGGCCCCAAGGTCAAGAACCCGGTCGCGGTCGCGAAGAAGCTCGGCGGCGACGGCGAAGTGACCTACAACAACCCGGTCCTGATCGTCGACCGGAAGACCGGCGCGGTCCACTTCCTGTTCTGCCTGGAGTACATGCGGTGCTTCTACGCCCGCAGCGAGGATGACGGCCAGACGTTCTCGCCCCCCGTTGAGATCACGCAGTCCTTCGAGGCCTTTCGCCCGCACTACGACTGGAAGGTCCTGGCGACCGGTCCCGCCCACGGCATCCAGCTCACCTCGGGGCGGCTCGTCGTGCCGGTCTGGCTATCGCTCGGAACCGGGGGGCACGCTCATCGCCCCTCCGTGACGTCGACGATCTACAGCGACGACCACGGCGCCACCTGGAAAGCCGGGGAGATCGCAGTCCCGAATACCGAGGAATGGGTCAACCCGAACGAAACCGTCGTGGCCCAACTGGTCGATGGCCGCGTGATGCTCAACGTCCGGAGCGAGTCGAAGCCGCACCGCCGCCTCGTGACGACGAGCCCGGACGGAATCGGGGGGTGGACCCCCGCGAAGTTCGACGACACGCTCCTGGAACCGATCTGCATGGCGAGCCTCGTCCGGCTGACGGGGAAGGAGTCCGACAAGACGCGGCTGCTCTTCACCAACCCGGCGACGGTCGACGCCCGGAAGAAGATCACCGTCCGGATGAGCTACGACGAAGGGACGACGTGGCCGGTCTCCCGGATGGTCGAGGAGGGGTTCAGCGGCTACTCCGACATGGCGATCCTGCCGGACCACACGGTCGTGATGGTTTATGAGCGGGGGAGCGTCGACAACCAGTCTCCGTACAAGAGCGGCTCGCTGACGGTGGCCCGGTTCAACGTCGAGTGGCTGTCGGAGGGGAAGGATCGGATCGCGGCGGCCGGCGCCTTACGGTAGGCCGGATGTCGGACTACAGTGAGGCATCGTCCCCGCACCTGATGCCTCCATGCCCCTCCTCTCCCTGTCCGGTCTCGAAGTCGCCTACGGAGCCATTCACGCGCTCCGCGGGATCTCGCTGGAGGTCGAAGCGGGGGAGATCGTGACCCTCATCGGGGCCAACGGGGCGGGCAAGACGACGACGCTGCGGACCATCTCCGGGCTGCTGACGCCGCGGGCGGGGACGATTGAGTTTGACGGCCAGTCGATCGCGGGACTCGCCCCGCACCGGATCGTCGGTCGGGGGCTGGTGCAGGTCCCCGAGGGGCGGGGGATCTTCTCGAACCTCACGGTCGATGAGAACCTGCAGCTTGGCGCCTACGGGAGCGACGATCCGAAGCAGGTCGAGGCGGACCGCCGACGGGCGTTCGAGCTCTTTCCGCGCGTGCAGGAGCGGCTCCGCCAGAATGCCGGGACGCTCTCCGGGGGGGAGCAGCAGATGGTCGCCATCGCCCGGGCGCTGATCGCGCGGCCGAAGCTGCTGTTGCTGGACGAGCCGTCTCTGGGGCTTGCGCCGCAGATTGTCGAGACGATTTTCCGGGTGATCCGCGAGATCAACCAGCAGGGGACGACGATCCTTCTCGTCGAGCAGAACGCCCGGATGTCGCTGCAGGTCGCTCACCGGGCTTATGTTATGGAAGTTGGTGAGATCACGATGTCGGGCCCGGCGAAGGAGCTGGCTGCGAGCGATGAGGTCCGCAAGGCTTATCTCGGCGTCCACGACTGACCAGGGGGGAGGGCGTGGACTTGGTCGGTGGTGGTCGGGTGGTGGCGGGCAGATGATTCATCGCGCGAGTGAACCGGGGTCCAGGGGGACCCCTGGTGGGGAGTGCAGAGGGGCAACGCCCCTTTGCCCGCCGGAGGCCGTCTCGCCGGAAGATGTCTGAAGGAGCCCGTGTCCAAGCGCGGACAAGGTGCCGTATGCCCCCTCACCAACCCGCTCGGACTCCAGAGCGAGCGAGGAGTCCTCAACGCCGGTTCCACAAAGCGGACGTCCGTTGCTTACCACGGTTCCTCATGGAAGCGCCTCCGGCGGCAAGGGGTCGAAACCCCTTGACCCCAGGCTGCCGTCGCACGTTGGGTTTGAGCTATCAACGCTGCGCCGGCAAGAACGCGGTTCGAGCCAACGTGCTCCGCAATCGGAATGGACAGCAGCCTTCGAGGCATGGTCGAACGGAGTGCTCTTGACGTGCAACCAAATGGTTGCATAATCGGGCCGGGAGTGCGGGACATGGATGACGTTTTCAAGGCGCTGGCCGATCCGACGCGGCGGTTGCTGCTCGACCGGCTGTTCGTCGAGAACGGCCAGACGCTCGGAGCCCTGTGCACCCAACTCGGCATGACCCGCCAGGCGGTCACAAAGCACCTGCGGATCCTCGAGGCCGCGAACCTCGTGGCCACGGTCCGCCAGGGGCGGGAGAAGCTGCATTACCTGAATCCGGTTCCGATCCACGAGATCGCCCAGCGATGGATCGGCAAGTACGAGCGCGGACGCCTCCGCCTGCTCGACGACCTCAAGACCCGTCTCGAAGGAGACCACGATGGCTGAGTCCCGATTCGTCTACGTCACCTACATCCGCACAACGCCTGAGAAGCTCTGGCAGGCCCTCCTCGAACCGGAGTTCACCCGCCAATACTGGGCGGAGTGCTGGCACGACTGCGCGTGGAAACCTGGCTCCCCCTGGAAGCTGATGATCCCCGACGGCCGCGTCGGCGACAGCGGCGAGGTCCTGGAGATCGACCCGCCCCGCAAGCTGGTCCTCTCCTGGCAGAACGAGTTCAAGGAGGAGCTGAAGCCGGAAGGACATTCGCGGCTGACCTACCAGCTCGATCCGGAAGGGGAGTCGGTCAAGCTGACGGTGATCCACGAAATGGACCAGCCGAAGTCCAAACTGATCGACGCCGTGTCACAGGGCTGGCCGCACATCCTGTCGAGCCTCAAGACCCTGCTCGAAACCGGCGAGTCGCTCGTCGAAACCCGCCGGTGGCCCGAGGGGCTGTGAGGCGAAGCGCGGAAGGCGCCAATTGGTAGTGGCGGAAGTTTCAGGCCATCGCCGTAGAGAGCGGGCGGGCGTTTTCCGAACGCTGAAGGCGTTGAACAACATAGCCTGGGGCAACGCCCCAGGTTTGTGGCACGTACGAATCGACCAGCCCTGAAGGGGCGACACAACGCCTATCGTTGTTGCGCCCCTTCAGGGCTCAGGATCGAGCGCCGTCACCGTTCCTGGGGCGTTGCCCCAGGCTATGTTGTTTCACGCCGTTGGCGTGGGCTGCCTCGAAGATCTCCGTCCTTGGGAGCTTCGTGATTCCTCTCCGGCCGGCGCGTCCGAACGCCTCCACTCGGACGCGCCTGTCCCATCCGCTCTGATCCGAGCGAGACGTATCTCAGTCCTCGTTCTTCTGCTGCTTCTTGCCCTTCCCCTTGGCCTTGCCGTTTCCTGATCCTTCGCCCGGTTCCGGGGCGCCCGGGAGGTTGGCGGCGTCGGTCTTCGGCAGCCACTTGGCGAGTTCCTCCTTGCGGGAGGCGTACTCCGGCTTGCCGGCGAGGTTGGCGTACTCCAGCGGGTCGGCCGCCTCGTCGTAGAGTTCTTCCTCGCCATTGGCGTAGCGGATGTACCGCCAGCCTTCGGTCCGGACGGTGTGGTTCTTCCGGCCGTGGGTCGTGATCGCCGGGAGGTCCCAGGCCGCCTTCGGGTCCTTCAGCAGCGGGACGAGGCTCCGGCTGTCGAGGTGGTCGGGCTTCGGGAGGTTCGCCAGGTCGCAAACGGTCGGATAGATCGTGACGTAGTCGACGGTCCGCTCGCAGACGCCGCCGGGCTGCGTCATGCCGGGGACTTTCCAGACAAAGACGGTCCGCGTCGGCTCTTCCCAGAGGGCAAACTTCCGCCAGTGCGACTTCTCGCCAAGGCTCCAGCCGTGGTCGCTCCACAGGCAGACGATCGTGTTGTCGCGGTGCGGCGACTTCTCGAGGGCGTCGAGCAGGCGGCCGACCTGGGAGTCGCAGAAGGCGATCGTCGCCAAGTAGGCCTGGACCGCTTCCTTCCAGCGGCCGGAGGCGACGATCTTGGCGTGGTCGCCGTTCGGTCCGGCCATCTTGACGCCGGCCGGGGGGACGTCGGCAAGGTCGTCTTCGCGGTGCGGCGGGAGCTGGATCGACTCCAGCGGGAACATGTCGAACCACTTCTTCGGGACGCTGAAGGGCATGTGGGGCTTCACCAGACCGACGGCCAGGAAGAACGGCTTGTCGCTCTTTTCGTTCAGCTTCTCGATGCCGTAGCTGACGACGCCGTAGTCCGGCATTTCCTCGTCGGTGTTGGCGAGGGGATAGAACTGGATGCCGCCGACGCCGTCATCCTTCGCGTCGGGATGTCGCCGCGTCTGGCCTTTGCCGGGGAAGTAGTCGGCCCAGTCGCCGCCGCGGTCGCCGGGGCCGTGGTAGATCTTTCCGGCGCCGTAGACGCGGTAGTCCGCCTTGGCGAACTGGGAGTTGAGGAGTTTGTCTTCGCTGATGCCGGGGCGCCAGTTCTGGCTGTTGAGGTAGCAGCCGGTGGTGCTGGGCCGCATTCCGGACATGAGGGAGGCCCGCGAGGGGTTGCAGGCGGGGGCGGTGCAGTAGGCCCGTTTGAAGGTGACCCCCTGGGCGGCGAGGCGGTCGATGTTGGGGGTCTTGGTCTGTGGGTGTCGGCCGAGGTGTCCGACCCAGTGGTTCAGGTCATCGATGGCGATGAAGAGGACGTTGGGGCGGTCGGCGGCGGTCGCCGCAGTGGCCCAGAGCCCGAGGAGGAGGGCGAGGAGGGTGTGCCAGGAGGCAGGTCGGATCATCAATCTAGTCCAAGCGAAGTCTGGCAGGATTTGGGGGGACCGTGGGCGGCGGTCAGAGGAATTCTGTTCGAAACCGCCCCCCCGTCGCCAGCCACCCGCTCTTCAGCCGGGTCCAGGGGTTACCCTGGTGGGGGATGCAAGGGGGCAACGCCCCTTTGCCCGCCGGAGGCCGTCTCGTCGCACAGCGCCGGAACGAGTGTGTGTCCAAGCGCGGACAACGTGCCGTATGCCCCCACACCACCCCGCGGGGATTGCAAACCGAGCGAGGAGTCCTCGACGCCGGTTCCCTAAAGCGAACGTCCGTTGTTTACCACGGTTCCTCACAGGACTGCCTCCGGCGGCAAGGGGGTGGCCTCCCTTGACCCCCAATGGCCGTGGCACATTGGGTTTGAGCTAACGGAGTCGCGCCGGCAAGGACGACCCTCCCGGAATGTCATCCATTGCTATAGACTCGCGCCTCCTCCATTGCTGCCCCACTGAGTTCCTCCCCGACGATGCTGAACGCCGCTGCCGTTGCCGAGGGACACGCCCGGATCGAGCTTCTCCGCCGCAACCTCGCCTCGGTTATTCGCGGCAAAGTCGAGATCATCGACCTCCTGATCACCGCCCTCCTGGCCGGCGGCTCCGTCCTCCTCGAAGACGTCCCCGGAGTCGGCAAAACAACACTCGCCAAAGCCTTGGCGAAATCGCTCGACACTCAATTCCGCCGCGTCCAGTTCACCCCCGACCTGCTCCCGACCGACATCCTCGGGGCCTCGATCTACAACCCCCGCGACGGCTCGTTCACGTTTCATCCGGGCCCCATCTTCAGCCACATCCTCCTGGCCGACGAGATCAACCGCGCGTCGCCGCGAACCCAGTCGGCGCTCTTGGAAGCGATGAGCGAAGGGCAGGCGACCATCGAAGGGCACCGCCACCCCCTCCCCCACCCCTTCCTCGTCCTGGCGACCCAGAACCCGGTCGACTTCCACGGCACCTACCCGCTCCCCGAGGCGCAGCTCGACCGGTTCCTGCTGCACCTCAACATGGGCTACCCGGACCAGAAGACCGAAGTCGACATCCTCTTCGCCCAGGCCCTCGAACCGCCGATCGATCACGTCGAGCCGGTCCTCTCGATCGCCGACGTCAGCCAGATGCAGGCCCAGGTCCGCGAGGTCCAGGTCGAACGGACCGTCGCGAACTACATCGTCGAGATCGTCCGGGAAACGCGGAAGCACCCCATGCTGAAGCTCGGCGTCAGCCCTCGCGGCTCGCTGATGCTCTTCCGCGCCGCCCAGGCGGCCGCCTTCACGGCGGAGCGGACGTTCGTCATGCCCGACGACGTCCAGCGGGTCGCCGTCCAGGTCCTC
Organism: Planctomyces sp. SH-PL14; assembly: GCF_001610835.1. Taxonomy (NCBI): domain Bacteria; kingdom Pseudomonadati; phylum Planctomycetota; class Planctomycetia; order Planctomycetales; family Planctomycetaceae; genus Planctomyces; species Planctomyces sp. SH-PL14. Next base: position 4,511,912 of record NZ_CP011270.1, read on the forward strand.
GCTCACCGGACGATGCTCTCGTCCAAAGCCAAGTACAGCGGCCTGACGGGCGACCAGGTGATGCGAGAGGTCATCTCGACGATCAAGGTGCCTGTGTAGGGAGAGGCGGAAGGTAGAGACCGCGCCGGTGCTGAGAGCGCTTGCCCGGTTGGTGCCGTTGTTGGTGATCTGGATCGTCGGGTTGAGCACTGCGGAGCAAGCCAGCGGTTGCCCGGGCATTGTTTTCACGCAACAAGGTTTCTCTGGACATCAGGCCAGATGTCCTTGCTGACCACAATGGTCATATTCGTGCCCTCAACTTCCAACGCGACGCCGTGCCTCCAAAGGCGAAGGTAGTATAAAGGAATCGTCACTTCCTTGGGGTTCGATAATGAAGCCCAAGGAATGAGAATCGTGCGCGGCCTTGGGAACCCAAACGGGGAAGGGCCTTCGCGCACAAGAAGGCCATCCGTTGCCACGGCGATATTCCGGCCCATGAGTTCGTGCCCGGGTGAATCGCGGTAGTAGCACCACTTCCAGTGCGGACTAGCTTGACTTGTGGTGGGTGCGCCGAACCTGCGCGTTGCCATGAACCAGTTGGGGAATCTCCGATGCCGTGTTGCTGTGTCGAGCACAGCACACACTCCCATAACGAGAGCAGCTATTGCGAGCAAGAACGCCCAAACAACCCCTGTTCCAGAAAGGCCATCCATTGTGCCCACGTTCTCCTTGGGGACAGGGGCAAATACTATCGCGGGGAGCGTAAAGGAACGAGATTATCTTCGCGGCCAACGCGCCCAGCAGTCCGTGTAAGGCATGGCGATTTCGCACGCCTTCGGCGATACGGCCATCAATGCGAAACCGCCACCCCAGTTCGAGCGAACGTGGCGCGGCGTTTCCGATTCACGTCCGCGGAGGTCGGATCAAGTTCCCGTCCCCGCCTCCTTCCTGAGCACCAGCCGCGCGACCGGAATCCCGGCCGCCAGCGTCGCCAGGCTGAGGAGGCTGGGAATCCGGCGGTCTCGGTCGAGAAGCGCGACGGCGATCGTCCCGAGGCTCAGGAGCAGGAAGACGAGCGGCGGCAGCGGATAGAGCGGGACCGAGTAAGGGCGGACGAGATCCGTGCGCCTCCGGAGCGGGAAGACGCACACGACCACGAGGGCCGCGATCGCCGCCAGACCGATCGAGGCGTAGTCGAGGATCTGGGCGAAGGATCCGGACCACACGATCCCGACCGCCGCGGCGGCCTGCGCCAGCGTGGCGATTACCGGAGTGCCGCGCGTCGGGTGGAGTCGGCTGGCGATCTGGGGAAAGGCCCGGTCGCGGGCCATCGCCACGGCGACCCGCGGGCCGGCCAACAGGTACGCGCTGACCGAGGCGATCAGTCCCAGTCCCAGGACGGCCGAGACCAGGGCCGCCGCCCGCGGGCCGAAGAGCGCGGTCGTTGCCAGCTCCGCCACGCGCTCCACCTCCGCGGGGGACTTCCGCATCATGACCGCGGGATCCAGGGCATAGACGTAGACGACATTGATCACGACGTAAAGCGCGACGACCGACAGACAGCCCCAGATCGTGGCCCGCGGCAGGAGTTGCGCCGGATCGCGGATCTCCCCCGCGATGTAGGCCGCCCCGTTCCATCCCGAGTACGCATAGCCCACATAGACGAGTCCCGTCGCCAGGGCGGACCACTGGGGCGCCGTCGGCCAGCCCCCTTGGGCAAAGTGGCTCCAGTCCCCCCGCCCCCAGAGCAGCGCCGCCGCCGCCATCGCCACGAAGACGAGCGTCTTGAGGAGGGTGCTCGATCCCTGAAGCCAGGCACTCTGTCGATGCCCCAGGCCGTGCCCGAACGAGACCGCCACGATCAGGAGCGACGCCAGCGCGCGGCTGAGCGTCGCGAGTTGGTCAGGGGGCCAATGGGAGAACGAGGAGCCGGCCGGCACGAGGAGGTAATCGATCGCCAGCCGGGCGATGACGGCGGTCGGGGCGGCGAAGCCGAGGACGAACGTCGCCCAGCCGGCGACGATCCCGGCGTGCCGCCCGTAGGCTTCGCGGACAAAGACGTAGTCGCCGCCAACGTGCGGAAGGGTCGTCGCGAGCTCGACCACCGTCAGCGCCCCGCAAAGGGCCATCCCGCCGCCGACGATCCACAGCGCGATCAGGGCCGCCGGATTGCCGGTGTCGCGGAGCGTGTAGCCGGAGGTCGCGAGGATGCCCGCCCCGACCATGCTGGCCACGACCAGGGCATAGCCGGTCCCGAGACCGAACTGCCGCGCCGAGTCGGCAGAACCGTCGCGCGATCCCTCCGGCGGGGCAATCGAGGCGTTCGCGTGAGATTCGGACACCGGGACCTCGGGGCCTCAGCAGCAGTGCCCCGGCGGCCGCTCACGTGCGTCCTGAACCGGGGTCTCGACGACCCCGGTTCTCCTCCGGCACTCCCTGCTGCCGGTGTTTAACCCGTCCAATCGGCGGCGGAAAGGCTCACGGCGTCGGAAGCGGCTGCTCGGCGATCGGGAACTCGCGAATCCGGGCTTCGATCGTCTTCACATCCGGCTTGAACGAGCCGACGACCGCCGCCAGCGCGCTCCGCAGATTGGCGTCCTGCTCCGCTTCATAGATGTCGTACACGGCGCGGACTTCGTCGTTCGAGAGCGTCAGGCCGTGCTTCTGGATATGGTACGCCAGGTTGCGGGCGGCCAGGGTCCGGAGCTCCACGGGGTTCGAGGCGGTCCGGGCAACTTCAGCCAGTTCCCGCTGGACCGACGGCCGGCCGATGCTCGCCAGGGCGAGCAGGACATCGCCGCCGATCTCCGGCTTCGTGATCGAGGCGGTCAGCGCCTCCTCGGCGGGACCGAGGTCGAAGATCTTCTCGCGGCGGCCTTCCGCGATGTGCCGCAGCCAGTAGGCGGCCGCCTTGACCCGCTCTTCCCGCTGCTCCGCCGTCAGCGGCGGCGGAGTGAGCTCGGCCAGGAACGGCGTGAGCTGAACCTGCAGCTCGCCGGGGGTCGAGGCTTCCTGGAGGTAGGCGACGTGGTCGTACTCGCGAATCAGCCTGTCGGCGGCGGACCGCATGGCGGCCGGTCCGTAGATCACGATCGGGATCGACGCGGTCCGGGCGTCGGCCCGGAACTGGGCGATCGTCGGCGTGAGATCGGGACGGATCGTATTGAGGTGCAGGACGGCGACCGCCATGTCGCCCCGCGCGGCGGCGGCATTGAACCCTTCAGCCCCCGTCCGGACGGCGGCGGCGTCATATCCGAGCGCCTGGAGCAGGCTGCGGAACTCGTCGCCGCGGGGATAGTTCGGGTCGACGATCACCATGTTCGGCTTCTCGTCGCTGTTGAGCTCCCGGGCCAGGATCTCGACCACGCGGCGGGCGCCGGGGAACGGCTCGACCGGATCCCAGCTCAGGATCGTCGTCGCGGCGCTGAACTGGACGCGGGGATCGGCATCGTCGAGAGCGGCGACGACGGCGGATTTCTGCTGGTTCGTCGGGCGGAGGAGGGCGACCGATCCGTTCTGGGACATGACCCGCAGGGCGCCGACCGCGGCGGCGATGTTCCGCTGCTCGAGGGCGACCTTCAGGACGTCCGCGGCGAATTCCGGTCCCGACGTCAGGAGGAGGTTGTGCGCCGTTCCCGGACCTTCGGGGAGGGGAGCGGCCCAGCCCGCCTGCTCGACGTCGCGGAGGAGCAGGATCGAGAGGAGTTGTGTCTGGATCGCCCGGTCGGCGGGGCTGAAGTCGAGCGCCTGCCGGGTGAGCTGCTCCGCCTTGAAGAGGGCGGCCGATTTCGCCGAAACCCGATTCTCCTGCGGCAACCCTTCGGTCTTGTTCCAGGTCCAGAGAGTGACGAGCCCGTTGTCTCCCACGGGCATCCGGATGCGGCCGGTCAGGTAGTCCGCGGCGGTCCGCCGGATCCGCTCCGCCAGGCCGTCCGGATTGAGCCGCCCCGTCTTGAGGACATCCTTATAGAGGATGCGGGCGAGCGCCTGCCGGGCGCTGAGCTGGACCCGGTCGTCCTTGGCCGGGGAGAAGGCGGCGATCAAGAGCGGCAGTTCTTCGTTCTTATCGCCCACGGAGCCCAGCACTTCGGCCGCCAGGGCCTGGCGGGTGGGGTTGTCGGCGTCGAGCATCGCCACGAGCGGCGGGACGGTGGCGGGACCCAGCCGGGTCATCACGTAGGCCAGCATCCCCTGCTTGTCGGTGTTCTGCGGGTCGGAGAGCGCTTTGACGAGCGGTCCGACGGCATGCGGTCCCAGGTGCTGCAGCTCGAGGATCGCCAGTTCCCGCTGCCGGTCGGTGCCGGAGAGCTGGCCGATGAGCTGGTCCATCCGCGCGGCGGAGGGGCCCCGGCGGTTCCCGGCCTCGGTCATCCGGTCGAGGAGTTGTCCGGCGGCGGGTTTGAGGTCGCTGTTGCGCGAGAACTCAATAAAGAGCGCGGTCCCGAACTTGTCCCGGAGCTGGAGGAGCGTGTCGTCGTCCGGCTCCATCTTGACGAGGGCGTCCATATACCGGCGGGCCAGCTCGGGCCGGGCCAGCTTCAGCGTGAGCGAGACCGCCCGCACGAGTTCCTCGGGGGTCTTGGGCTCTTCCGGGAGGACCAGATCGAGCTTTTCCGCCTCCGCTCCGGCAGCATCGGCCGGCGGTTCGTTCTGCGCGAAGGAGGGGACGGCGCTCAGTCCCAGCGAAAGCCCCACGGCGGAGACGGCGAACCAGCGGCTTCGGAGCATCGCTTACCTCATCCTGTTCGGGCGCAAGAGGAACACCGCGGCGCGGTTCGCCCCTGCTCGTCTTATCGAGTTCCGTCGGAAGAGCGCTTGAGGTCCGGCGGCTTTGAACGGATCGTCTCGGGCGAACAAACCCCTTCAGCCATCCTGCCTTCTCCAGTGTGACGCCGCAACAACCGTTGCATCCGGGAGACGCGTCAAAACCGGAATATTCTCACAAGTCGTCGCCGTCATCCGTTCGATAACTGATCCTGTGGATTCGAGGCTTTCGTGAATGCGGAACCCGCAGTCCAAGTCACCGATGCACCTGGAGGCGACTGGGATGACCAAGCGATACTGGCTCAAACGCCTGTGCCTGGCATTGATGCTGGCACTGACCGTTGTGCCGAGCAGCGGATGTAAGCTGTTCTTCTATGCCGTCAAAGATCTGTTCATTGCCGGCAACTTTTTCTGGACGACGCCGTTCATCCCGGTTTCGCCCTACTTCAGTCAGCAGATTGAAGACACGTACTGGGAAGAAGAGCGTTACAAGCGGGTCATTGTGATGGACCCGATCGAGGGCGAGAACGCCCCGCTCTTCTGTCTCGACCCGCCGTCCCCGGACGAAGTCTACCGGGCGCTTCCCGACATGACCTCGGGTGGCGTGGCGTTCCTGGCTGAGACGAGCTGGAACAACGTCCGGATGGTCGTGGAGCCGATCGTCGACCGACTCGACGACTGCCGCTTCTACCCGATGGTCGGACCGGCCCGGCTGCACCACTGTCACTACAAGTGCACGGTGTACTACGAAGAAACCAAGCGGTCTTACTGGCCCGTGCCGTTCACTCATAAGGACCAGGTGCAGCAGGTGGTCTATGTCGACCATGACTACCTGATCCGTTGTGCCGGCCCGGACATGGACCAGGAACCGTAGGAATACGCGATTCAGGTGCACGAGAGCCCGGCGGAGGAGCAATCCTCCGCCGGGTTTTCTCGTTTTGGGAGGGCGTGATCAGACGGCGTCCTTGCCGGCACGGCTGTGCTCGCTCAAACCCAACGTGCTACGGCAGTTGGGGTCAAGGGGCCAGAAAAACAACACAGGCCCCCTTGCCGCCGGAGGCCGTTCCTATGAGGAACCTTTGTAAGCAACGGACGCCCCCTTTGTGGGACCCGCGTTGAGGACTCTTTCAAAGTCCACCGCTGGCGATGCACTCCCCGCGTGTTGGTGAGGGGGCATCCGGCACGCTGTCCGCGCCTGGACACACCCTCCTTCAGACATCTCTCGACGAGAGGGCCTCCGGCGGGCAAAGGGGCGTTGCCCCCTTGCATCCCCCACCAGGGTGCCCCTGGACCCGGTGGATCAGCGGCGCCGTGCATATCAGCGGCGAACCTTGCCGGTTTGCCCCGTGTCCCCACCCCACCCGTCGCGGGAGGGACTCAACCATGGGACGCAAACTGGAGATCGAGAACGAAATCGAGCCGGTTCCGGCAACGGAACTCGCCACGACCGTCGCCGGCGAAGACCTCAAGATCGGCGACGATGTCGCCATCCTCAACGAGACCTTCGAAACCCCCGGCTGGATCTGGGACTGCGACATCAACACCCACTCCCCCCAGGAACCGGTCCGCACCCGCTACGCCTCCCGCGACCCCGGCGTCCCATTCCGCGTCCAGGCGATCTGCCTCCCGTTCGTGTTCCTCAAATCCCCCAGGAAAGAACACCGGACCATCGACCTGCGAATGGTCCAGCTCGTCCGAGTCAGCGCCGCCTACGCCAAGTGCGTCCGCAAGGCGCTCCGACCCCGGACCCTCTGAACGGCCCCGCGACCACAAGCACCCCCAAACCCCACCCCAGAAACCAGAACACCCGGCCGGGACCACTGTCCCCACCGGGTGTCACTGTTTGAGCAGCACGCTTGAGCAACTCGGCGCCCGCAAAGCGGGCCACCAGATTCCGACCTTCAGCCTTCCGCCTTCAGTCTGAACCCCTCTCCCTCTACGCCTACTTCTTCGCTTCGCGGAAGTCATACGTCGCCAGCGCCGTCAGCTCGCGCGGCGGAACACCGTTGCGGCGGTTCGAATACCCGAACCCATACACCGCCACCTTGCCGGTCGTCAGCTCGGCAATGAACACCCCTTCGAGCCCCGGGGGATCTCCGCCCGAACGGCCGGTCAGGAGCAGGTTCCCGGGACACATCACGAACGTTCCCGCTTCCGTCAGGCCAAAGTCCTGGGCAATGCTTCGGCCATAGGCCTGTGTGAACGCCCCGGCCTGGGCGTTGTAGGCGGCGCCGGTCAGCCGCCCGGTCACGTGATCGAGCACGAACACCGCGTCCGTGAATCCCGCCTGCGTCGCACACGTCGCAATCGAGAGCTTCTGATTGCTGTCCGCCGAGCCGGCGTAGGCTCGTTCTGCCGGCCAGTAGACGGAGATCATGGACCCCAACACCACACCGACCGCCACCCAACTGAGCTTCTGATTCGTGTTCACCGGCTGACTCCTGATGTGTCCTGACGACGGGTTCTCCCGCATCTGCATCCTATCGCTCCGTTTTCTGACTCGATAGGGAATTCGTTGGCAGGGATCCCTGGGGTCAGCTCGCGATTCCGCGCCGGCCGTAAACTGGGCGGTTCAGGGAAAGGTGCCTGCCTGCCGGTGTGCCGCCGGGCCCGCGACAAGGCTCCTGGACCAAGTCCGTGGGGGAGGATGGAGCGGGCGAGAGCCCTGCCGATGAGAGCCCATCGGATCACAGCACAGACCTTGGCCCTGGCAGCGGTCGTACGAGGGGTTTGAACGAGCCGGGACATGCCTGTGAGCGAGCCCTTCGAGACAGGTCCGGGCTCGCCGGTGGAACGCAACCAACGTTCCCGTGAAACCCCAATTTCGACATTCCACGCGATGTCGGCGAATTGCGAAAAATGGCGAAATCCGGGGTGGCGGGATCTGCCGATCCGGCTAGGATCCCACCCCTTCCGGCACCGCCCGGGATGGCGTTGCTGTTGTTGGCTTGCCTGTTTTCAGGCAGTGATTTTTCTGTCTGTTTCAGCCGTATGTTTCAGACAGTCCTTTTCGCTCTGACGGATCGCGCTCGCTCATCCGTCTGAGACCCGCACGGATCGTCCTCTGACGGACACCGCCCTTTGAAGTAAGGAGACTTCAATGGCCGCCGCCGCTGCACTTCCGCGCTGCGAATGCGTTCCGCTCCCCGGGCATCAGGTGTCCCTCCGGATCGATGGTCGCGAGCGCTGCCGCTGGCACCACGGAGCCGAATACCCGCGCCCGTTCTTCTGGCCCCTCGTCGCCCCGCGCTCCGATGAATCGCTCACGCGCATCGGACACCCCGGCGCCCCCAATCACGATCACCATCGTTCCGTCTGGTTCGCGCACGCCAAGGTCCAGGGGGTCGACTTCTGGAGCGAGAACACCAAGGCCCGCATCGAGCAGAAGGAATGGCTCCTCTACGAGGACGCCGATGACGAAGCCGCCATGGCTGTCCGGCTCGAATGGCGCGATGGCCATGATGCCGCGCCGCTCCTTACGCAGGACCTCATCGCCACCCTCCGTCCGCAAGAGGACGACGAATACGTTCTCGACCTGGAAACGGTCTTCACCCCTCGTTCACCGGACCTAGAATTCCAGCAGTCCAACTTTGGCGTGCTGGCGGTGCGAGTCGCCCGCAGCCTGTCGGCTCACTTCGGTAGCGGAACGCTCTCGAGCAGTGAGGGGAAGACGGGGGAGCCGGAGATCTTTGGTCAGCCTGCGCGCTGGGTCGACTACTCCGGTCCGATTCGCCAACGAGACACCCGCGATGCGATCGAAGCGGGGGTCACTTACTTTTCGCACCCCTCGAACGGAGCGAGCTTTCCGCAGTGGCATGTCCGCGCGGACGGCTGGATGGGATGCTCGCTGACGTACGAGGCCCCGCGGACGATCCGCCGGGAGTCTCCGCTGCACCTGCGGTATCTGCTGTACGTGCATGGCGGGAAAGGCGATCCCGACCGGGCCGCCCGCGTGTGGGACGAGTGGACCAGGCGTCCGGCCCGCCGGGTGGTGAAGTCCATGCAGCCGCACCGGATGTTCGAGCTCCAACCGGTCCCAACGGCGTAACCCGCCGGATTCGCGGCAGATTTCCAATTCGGGTTTGACCGGAGTGGACAAATCTGCAAAGTTTGATGCGTTGGTGCCGATGGCTCTCCATCGGTGGCTTGCGATCGACAGTCCTTCGAACGCCCGAGTGAGCGGCTCCGGTGTTCGCCGATCACGGTTCCTGCAGTTGGCTGGCTGCGGGCCGTCCTTTTTGAAACCTCCCTGCCTCAGGAGGCCCCTGCCAATGTTGAATATTTTTGGCCGTCGTGTCGGCATGTGTGACGGACTTTCCCGCCGCGCGTTCCTGAAGATCGGCGGACTGGCGATGGGCGGAATGGCCCTGCCCGACATGCTCCGCGCAGAAGAAGCGGCCGGGACCAATGGTGCCGGCAAGGGGATCATCATGGTCTTCCTGCCCGGGGGACCGCCGCACCAGGACATGTGGGACATCAAGGTCGATGCCCCGGTCGACATCAAGGGGCCGTTCAACCCGATCCACACCAAGGTCCCCGGGGTCGAGATCTGCGAACTCTTCCCCCGCATGGCCTCCTGCTCGGACAAGGTCGCCTACATCCGCTCGGTCGTCGGCGCGACCGGGAACCACTACGCCCACCAGTGCCTGACCGGTCATGACGACCGCAACCAGCCGCCTGGTGGCTGGCCGGCGCTCGGCTCGGTCCTCTCGAAGGTGTACGGCCCCAAGAACGCTTCGCTGCCGTCGTACGTTGGCCTGTCCCCGAAGATGGGGCACATGCCCTGGGCGGACAACGGCAGCCCAGGCTTCCTCGGCGTGTCGCATGCTCCCTTCTCTCCGCATGGCGAAGGGAAGGACGACATGACCCTGCAGGGGCTGACGCTGGACCGGCTCGGCGACCGGCGGCAGGTGCTGGCGTCGCTGGACCGTTTCCGCCGCGATGCGGACAACAGCGGGATGATGGAGGGGGTGGACGCGTTCCATCAGCAGGCCTTCGGGATCCTGACCTCCAGCAAGCTGGCCGATGCCCTGGACATCGAGAAGGAAGACAAGAGCCTGCGCGATCGGTACGGCCGTGGGTTCAATCAGCTCAAGGATGACGGCGGGCCGCGGCTGCTCGACAACTTCCTGACGGCCCGGCGGCTGATCGAAGCCGGCGTGCGGTGCGTGTCGCTGTCGTTCAGCCGGTGGGACTGGCACAACGACAACTTCAAGCAGGCGAGCGAGGAGATGCCGATGCTCGACCAGGCGCTGAGCGCCCTGCTCGAGGATCTGGAGTATCGCGGTCTGTTCAAGGACGTGACGGTCATTGTCTGGGGTGAGTTCGGCCGGACGCCGAAGATCAACGCTCAGGGTGGCCGCGATCACTGGCCGCAGGTTTCCTGCGCCCTGATGGCAGGCGGTGGGATTCGTGGCGGTCAGGTGGTGGGGGCGACGAACCGGCTGGGTGAGTTTGCCTCGGAGCGTCCGGTCCACTTCCAGGAGATTTTTGCGACGCTCTACAAGACGCAGGGGATCGACATTGACCGGGTGACGCTGCCGGATCTGCAGGGTCGTCCGCGGTTCCTGGTGGAGCATGAGAAGTATGCTCCGATCAAAGAGTTGCTGTAGGAAGCGGTTCTGCTGATCCGCGTTCTTGCCGGCACGACTCGATAGCTCAAACCCAACGTGCTACGGCAGCCGGGGTCAAGGGGGTCACCCCTTGCCGCCGGAGGCGCTTCTATGAGGAACCGTGGGACACGACGGACGTCCCCTTTTTGGGACCCGCGTTGAGGACTCCCTCGAAAAACACCGCTCGCTTTGCAATCCCCGCAGGCTGGTGAGAGGGCATCCGGCACGGTGTCCGCGCTTGGACATGTGCTCCTTCAAAGAAGCCCCGCCGAGACGGGCCTCCGGCGGGCAAAGGGGCGTTGCCCCTCTGCACTCCCCACCAGGGGACCCCTGGACCCGGTTTGGTCGGCGACGTTGAGTGCGCGCTGTTGGAGTCTTCACAAAGCCTCCTCCGACCCTTCAAAGACGCTGGCGACTTCGCGCTGGCCATGCCGCTTCGTACCATAAGAGTCTTCCCCCAACCGCCGCGCCCCGCGCGGACTCAACCCCCTAACGACGGAAGCCCACGCCTTCCGTCCCCCTCGCGCGCGGGTCCACCGGCCGCCGCGACGACAGCCCCGGTGACGGCCAAATCATGTTCGAAGGCATAACCTCAAGCCTCTCCGATGTTTTCGGCAATATCGTCCGCGGCAAGCTGACCGAAGGAAACATCCGCGAGGGGATGCAGAAGGTCCGCCAGGCCCTCCTCGAAGCCGACGTCAACTACGACGTCGCCAAAGACTTCTGCGACAAAGTCACCGAACAGGCCGTCGGCGAACGCGTCCTCAAGTCCTTCAACCCGACCGAACAGATCGTCTCGATCGTCTATCAGGAACTCTGCAACCTGATGGGCCCCGTCGATCACTCGATCGAGATGCGCCGCGGCGAAGTCACCGTCCTCATGATGTGCGGCCTTCAGGGGGCCGGTAAGACCACCACCTGCGGCAAGCTGGCCCAGATGCTCCGCCAGCACGGCGCCAAGCCAATGCTCGTCGCGGCCGACCTCCAGCGCCCCGCCGCCATCGAGCAGCTCAAGGTCATCGGCCAGCAGCTCAATATCCCGGTCTACGCCGAAGAACCCGGAAAATCGAACCCGGTCCAGGTCTGCGTCAACGGCCGGAAAGAAGCCCAGAAACAGGGCTGCAGCGTCCTGATCCTCGACACCGCCGGCCGCCTCCACGTCGACGACGCGCTCATGAAAGAGCTCGTCGAGATCGACAACAAGCTGATGCCGCACCAGGTGCTGCTCGTCTGCGACGCCATGACCGGCCAGGACGCGGTCAAGAGCGCCAAGGCCTTCAACGATGCCCTCGAGCTCGACGGCGTCATCCTCACCAAGCTCGACGGCGACACCCGCGGCGGGGCCGCCCTCTCGGTCAAGTCGGTCACCGGCGTCCCGATCAAGTTCGTCGGGGTCGGTGAACAGTTGGACAAGATCCAGCCGTTCCACCCGGAACGAATGGCGCAGCGGATCCTCGGCCAGGGGGATGTCGCGACCCTGCTGGAGATCGCGCAGGAGAAACTTGATCAGACGGAAATCGAACGCCAGCAACAGCAAATGGCGTCGGGCAAGTTCACGCTCGACGATTTCCTGTCGGCGATGAGGCAGATCAAGCGGATGGGGAGCATGAAGGGGCTCCTGAAACTGATCCCGGGGATGGGCCAGATCGCGGCGGCCCTCGATCAGGCCGATGGGATGGACCCGGACAAGGATCTGCGGCGGATCGAAGCCGTGATCTCCTCCATGACGCTTGACGAACGGCGAAATCCTGACAAAATCGATCGTTCCCGCCGAAATCGAATCGCGGCGGGGAGCGGATCCGATCCGGTGGTCGTGCACGAGCTGCTCAAGCAGTTCGACGGCATGCGGTCAATGATGACCAAGATGGCCGGCATGAGCGCCCTCGATCGGATGAAGGCCATGAATTCCCTGCCGCAGCTGATGCAGCCGGGCGTTCAATTGGGGAATCCCAAGGAACGTTCCGCCAGGGGCCCGCAGGAGCGGGACAAGGTTCGCGATTTGAAGAAGAAGCAGCGTCTGCAGGCCAAAGAGGCTCGCAAACGCAACAAGAAGCGGTGAGATGGGTTGAGCGTCGAGGGTTGAGCGTCGTGCGTTTGGAAACGAACGCCCCGCATCGCCTGCCATTCGAACGAAGATGCCCGCCGGAAAAGTCTTGAGGCCCTTGGCCGAAGTTTCCTACGCTCAGCGTTTCCCTATTTCACGCTCAACGCCCGTCGGAGTTCGCAGTGGTTGTTCGTATTCGGATGAAGCGCCTGGGTCGGACGCACCGCCCGTTCTACCGTATTTGCGTCATGGACAAGCTCCAGGCCCGCGACGCCGAGGCGATCGAGGAAGTCGGCACCTATGACCCGATGGTCAAGGACAAGTCGAAGCGCGTCACGATGAACCTTGAGCGGATCAAGTACTGGGTTTCGGTCGGCGCGCAGCCGAGCGACAAGGTCGCGGTTCTGATCAAGAAGTTCGAAACGAACTCCTGGGGTGCTGAGAAGCCCCCGGCGCCGCTGACCCCGCCGAAGGAGAAGAAGGCTCCGGAAGCGGCCGCCGCTGAAGGTGAAGCCCCCGCGGAAGCACCGGCCGAAGGCTGAGCGATCGCGTTGTGAACATGATTTCCACACGGTTCCGGTCTCCCGGAACCGTGTTTGTTTTTGCGCAGCGCGAATCTCCCGTCCGCTCTATGGAGACGGGAGGCAGACGAACCCGTCCTTGCCGGCACGGCGCTGTTAGCTCAAACTCAACGTGCGACGGCAGCCGGGGTCAAGGGGGGCACCCAACGCCGTTAACCCCGGTTGAGGAGCTTGAGTCTCCTGGCCTGGTCGATCTGCTGGGACGTGGCGTTGGTGATCTTTGGCGATCCCGCCGGCCGCTCCTTCTTCCTCCGTGTGTAGTCCCGGCTGGCCTTGTTCTTCCGCTCATACGGGTCGGTGACGGATTCACGCAGCATCGCGCACAGCGTCTGACCTCGAACAACGGGATGCCGGTAGTCCCGTATCAGTCGACGGAACGACCGCAAGACTCCCGCCATGCTGATTCGAGACAGCGGAACCTGGGCCTTCGCCAGTTCCACTGCAACCGACAGTCCCATGCCCCACAGGCCGACCAGCGACCATTCGAGCTCGACCGCGGCATTCAGGGAGGACAGGCTGCGGAGTTTTCGTCGACCGAACGTCTGCTTCAGGGTTCGATAGAACAGTTCCACTCCCCAGCGTTTGCGGTACAGGTCCAGGACCGCCCGGTCGCTCAAGATCTTCGGGTCCCGGACGCTCGTGAGCAGAGAGATCGGAGATCTCGGTCCCTGGGCCACGATCAGCCGGAACACCAGAGGCGGATCGAGCCGTTTGGCGGCCTCGTCAGGCCAGACGTAGACGGTTCCTTGCGATTCCCGCACGAACCCCAGCTTCCGCAGAAGCTTGACGTTCGCTCCCACCCGAACCAGCAGATGCCGGCCGCTTCCCAGGACTTTCCGGGCGAAGTCATAGCCCACGAAGCCGGCGTCCGCCGTCATCAAGCTTCCCTCGGGCAGGTCCTGGAGCATCTGAAGGGCGTGTTCCCGCTCACTGCTGTCGGCGGGGCCGATCCGCCAGTCCCACGGAAGCCCCGTCCCGACATGGAACAAGGTCGTCAGCCACATCTGGGGAACGCGGGCCGCCTTGGCCCCGGCGGCTGTTCTCGTCCGTTGGCGGCGGTGGCGCCTCTTCCGGATCGATCTCTTGAACGACGGGGCATAGGCCGTCTCGTGGGACTGGGTGCGAGGGAGCTCCACTCGGCTGCCATCGACCCCGTAGACCACCAGACCGCAGGATTCCCACTGCCGGGGGAGCGTCTGGCGAATCCGCTTTCGGAGAGCCGTCGTGAGAAGATAGACCAGGGGAACGGTCCAGCGTCGGAGGAGCTTCATGAAGGCCTGGGACGACCCGGCCAGAGGGCCGTGATGGGGGAACAGATGCGCCATCAGCCTGTGGGTCGTGACAAACCGTTCCTGCAGTGTCTGCTCATCGGACCAGGCCCACAGAAGGGCGGCTCGAACCAACAGTGGTGGCGTCCACGTGCAGTCGTGCCGGAAGAGGATGGTCTTCCAGTCCGTCCCAGCCAGAAGCCATTGCAGAGCTTTCTCGAGATGCCGAGAATTGAGCGCAACATCCGGAGACAGGTCTTGATGCGGCATCCCCGAATCCTTTCGGGAGGGCGAAGTGGGTGGGTTTCAGTGTGAGAACCGAAGCGTCTCCACAACGCCATGTCGCATCAAGACTTTCTTTTTGAACACGAACCAGGGTTAACGGCGTTGGGGGGCACCCCTTGCCGCCGGAGGCGCTTCCATGAGGAACCGTGGGACACAACGCGCGTCTCCTTTGTGGACCGGCATTGAGGACTCCCTCCAACTAGACCGCTGGCTTTGCAGTCCCCACGTGTTGGTGAGGGGGCATACGACACGTCATCCGCGCTTGGACACTCACTCCTTCAGACATCCCTCGACGGCCAGGCCTCCGGCGGGCAAGAGGGCCAAAGAAATAACACAGGCCCCCTTGCATCCCCCACCAGGGGTGACCCCCTGGACCCCGGTATGAGGCACGATGGATCGTCCGTCGCCGCTGCGGACCATCGCCGCATTCGCATCACGGCCGCCTCCGGAATACAACAGCATCTCGTGCTCCCCGAATCTCCGGAGACCGACCGATGCGCTCGCTGCTCCTGCTGACGCTGTGCTTCCTGTGGCCCTCCTTACTGCTCGCGGCCCCGCGGCCGAACATCATCCTCATCATCACCGATGACCAGGGTTACGGCGACCTCGCCTGCCACGGCAACCCGCACGTCCATACGCCAAACATCGACCGACTCGCCTCAGAGAGCGTCCGGCTCACGAACTTTCACGTCAGCCCCACCTGCGCCCCGACCCGCTGCGCCCTCATGACCGGCCGGCACGAGTTCCGCTCCGGGGTCACGCACACGATCAATGAGCGGGAGCGGATGAGCCTCAAGGCCACCCCCTATCCCCAACTCCTCCAGAAGGCGGGCTACCGGGCCGGGATCTTCGGCAAGTGGCACCTCGGAGACCAGCCGGAGTACCAACCGGGGAAGCGGGGTTTCGACGAGGTCTTCATCCACGGCGCGGGAGGGATCGGCCAGACCTATCCCGGCAGCTGCGGAGACGCCCCCGGCAACTCCTACTTCAGCCCGGCCATCCTCCACAACGGCACGTTCGAGAAGACCAAGGGCTACTGCACCGACGTCTTCTTCAGCGAAGCCCTGAACTGGATCGACCGGCAGCGGTCGCAGGGCCCGTTCTACTGCCACATCGCCACGAATGCGCCGCATGGCCCGCTCGACTGCCCCGAGGAGTACCAGAAGCGCTATCCGGATCTCGCTCCGGACCTGGCCAAGTTCTACGGGATGATTACGAACATCGACGACAACGTCGGCCGGCTGATGGCGAAGCTCACCGAGTGGAAGATGGACGAGAACACCCTCGTGATCTTCATGACCGACAACGGCGGGACCGTCGGCGTCAAGGACTTCAACGCCGGCATGCGGGGGCAGAAGGTGACGCCGTGGGAAGGGGGGATCCGGGTCCCTTCTTTCTGGCGGTGGAAGGGGACGTGGGGGCCGAAGGAGGTCCCCGAGCTGACCGCGCACCTCGACTACTTCCGGACCTTCTGCGATCTCGCGGGCGCCTCGATCCCGGAAGACGTGGCGGGACGGCTCGACGGCCGCAGCCTGATCCCTCTGCTCTCGCAGCCGAAGGCCGACTGGCCCGACCGGACGCTCGTGGCCCACATGGGGCGGTGGGAGCGGGGCAAGGTCGAGGAGGCGAAGTATGCGAACTGCAGCATCCGCAACGCGCGGTACTCGCTCGTCAGTGTTCCGGCCAAGCCCCGCCAGCCGGCGACGACTCCGATGTGGCAGTTGTTCGACCTCCAGGCCGACCCGGGGCAGAAGACCAACATTGCCGAGAGCGAGCCGAAGGTCGTGGAGTCACTCAGCGGTGCCTATGACGCGTGGTGGACTTCGATTCTTCCGGAGCTTTCGAACGAGGACGCGCCGGTGACGGGGACGAACACGTTTCATGACCTGTATTGGAAGCAGTTTCCAGACGAGCGCCCCCGAGACGCGAAGTAATGATGTCAGCCAACCGGGGGTCCAGGGGGTAACCCCTGGTGGGGAGTGCAGAGGGGCAACGCCCCTTTGCCCGCCGGAGGCCTGGCCGTCGAGAGATGTCTGAAAGAGTACGTGTCCAAACGCGGACACGGTGCCGTATGCCCCCTCACCAACCCGCGAGGATTGCAAAGCGAGCGGGGAGTCCTCAACGCTGGTACCACAAAGGGGACATCCGTTGCTTACCACGGTTCCTCACAGGAGTGCCTCCGGCGGCAAGGGGGTGAGACCCCCTTGACCCCAGGCTGCCGTAGCATGCTGGGTTTGAGCTATGGGAGTCGTGCCGGCAAGGACGAGGTTTGAGCAGCGAATCCATCCCGGGTCAGCAGACCATCTCGCAGACTTCCGCGTCGAGCGCCTTCTTCTCCGGGCAGCCGCAGTCGGTCCACCACAGGTCCGCCTTGTCCCGCGACCATTGCCCCGCGTCGCCGCACAGCGCCAAGGCATCCCGCAGTTCGGAGGCCGACTGCAGCCGATCGTCCGGCCGCTTCTCAAGACACTTGAGAACCACTGCCTCCAGATCCGCCGGGACTTCCAGGTCTGGAACCGAGAGGGGCGGGACCGGCTGCTGGGCGTGAGCCAGGATCACCTTGATCGGCGTGTCGGCATCGAACGGCACCCGCCCGGAGAGCAGGTAGTACGCCGCGATCCCCAGTGAGTAAATGTCGCTGCGGGCATCCGGTGTATCGCCCGAAGCCTGCTCCGGCGACATGAAGAGCGGCGAACCCGTGATCAGCCCCTCCTGCGTCAGCCCCAGGTCGGTCGCCTTGGAGAACTGATCGCGGACGAGACCGAAGTCCAGGAGCTTGGCCACATCGTGCACGCCGCCGCGGTACGCGGAGAAAATGTTGGCGGGCTTGATGTCGCGATGAACCATCCCGTGCTGATGCGCCTCCTGCAGCGCGTCGCACACCTGCGTCAGCAGATGAATCACGCGGGCCGGCTCAAGCGGTCCATGCCGCTCGACAATCTGCTGCAGGTTCATCCCCGGCAGGTATTCCATGACGTAGTAGAAGATCCCATCCGCCGTCCGGCCGTAGTCGTAGATCTCGATCGTGTTCCAGTGCGTGAGCCGCGCGGTCGCCTGGACCTCCCGCTCGAAGCGGGCCAGCGCCTGCGGATCTCCCGCCTTCGAGGCGGCGATGAGCTTGATGGCGCACGGCCGGCGGAGGAGGACATGCTCCGCCAGATGGACCTCTCCCATCCCTCCTTTGCCGAGCAGCTTCTTCAGCCGGTACTGCCCGATCTGGCGGGCCTCGTAGGCTTCCCGCCGCAGCAGGCCGATCGTCCGCACTCCCCACACCGCGACCCCGGCGCTGAACACGATCGCCAGCGACTGGTTGGCGAGGACGGAGACGAAGATCGGCTGCTCGGTGAGGACGCGGGCGACTTCGGGACGGAGCAGCGAAGGGAGCCATGTCGCCAGGACCGCGAGCCCGGTGATCGGCCCGAGGATCTGGACCGCCCGCTGCCAGGTGGTCGGGATGTAGAGGGCGTAGATGAAGATCAGGACGATCCAGGGGTGGACCGGGTTGATCAGAAAGCCGAGCGGCGCGGTCTCGATCTGGGCGACGTTCGTATTGAAGAAGAACTCGAACGTCGTCGAGGCGAAGATCAGGAACTCGACGACCCGGAGGGAGGCGATGGCGTGTGTGCAGCGGACGCACAGTCGCCAGGCGATCAGCATCAGGAGCATCGTCACTCCCAGATGCGTCCACCACTGGGCGCGGTGCCACATCGTCGTCAGACCGTCGACGTCGAACAGGCCGAGGACGGTGAAGACGATAAAGCCGACCGAGAGCACGAGGGCGACGTTCCGGAGCCGGCTGGCGAGGAGGGAGCTCATCTCCCCGGTCAGTCCGGGCGTGGTTCCGGCGATGATCTGGACGGCGGCCCGTTGAGCGACGGGGGTTGGCGCGAGTGGCGACGCCATCAGCTGGGTCGCTTCATACGCGGAGGAGAGAGGGGGCATGATGACGAGGTCGGGGGCCGTTGTCGGTCGCAAGGCAGTGTGGCCGTGGGCAGCACGGCATCGCCGCAGGAACGCTCGGATTTCGCCAATCATAGTCTCGGCAGCGGCGAATCGAGAGTCTTGTAGCAGCTTTGTTCATCGCAAAGTGTTGTGGGGCAACGAGCCCAAGGCGTTCGCCCGAAGCCGGGAGACACTTCTGCCCGGGACATCTGCTGGCCCGAACCGCGTCCTTGCCGGCGCAGCGATGCCACCTCAAACCCAACCTGCTACGGCAGCCGGGGTCAAGGGGCCAGAAAAACAACACAGGCCCCTCTGCACTCCCCACCAGGGTGCCCCTGGACCCGGATGGGGGCGATGTCAGGCCGGCCGCGGCAATCACTTTCCGATACAGATCAGCGACTTTTGACCGCGAAGAACGAGCGCACCATCCACAACCGCCGGCGTGGCATTCGTCGCATCCCCCACATCGTTCCGCGCGAGCTCGACATATCCCGCCGACTGCGGCTCAAACACAACCGTCTTGCCGTTCTGAGCCGTCGCGTACGCCCTCCCTTCCGCCAGGACCATCGAGCTCCAGTAGTTCCCCCCGGCTCCCCGGTCCTGCCACAGGACCTTTCCACTCCGGGGATCCAGGCACTCAATCGTCCCCGGGCCGGCGTTGGGCCGGTAGACGTGCTCGCCAACGACCAGCCCCGTCCCGATGCTCTGCGGGCTCTTCTCCGTCCGCCACAGACGGGCCGTGTCCGTCATGTCCCCCGTACCGCCCAGCGTGAAAGCCATCGCCGGCCCGCTGAACCCGCCGGTCATGAAACACAGGTTCCCCACGATCAGCGGCGAGGAATAGGCAAGGTCCCCCCCGCCATGCCGCAGCCCGGAACACCACCACAGCGCCTTGCCGTCCCGCGGGTCATACCCCACGACGCGGGTCGGCATCGCCACGATCAACTGGTCCTGCCCGCCAACCTTGGCCACGACCGGCGTGGCCCATGAGCCAAAGTACCGCCGGTCGGGCGTGTTGCTCCCGTCCCCTTCGACCGGCTCCTCCGTCTGCCAGATCGTCTCACCGGACTGGAGATCGAGAGCCGCCACGAAGACCCGTTTTCCTGGTCCCGAGTGCAGGATCACGCGTCCCCCGTGGAGAATCGGGGAGGTCCCGTATCCCCAGATGTGACGGAACTCGCCGAAGTCCCGCGTCCAGCGCTTCTCGCCGCTGAGGGCATAGGCATGAAGTCCGCCGGTGGCGTGCCACACGACCACCGTCTGGCCGTCCGCAACGGGCGTGGTTCCAGCGTGCGGGTTGGTCTTGTGCGTCGGCATCTCGCGGTCGATCTCGACCGTCTGTTTCCATTCGAGCGACCCGTCGAGCAGGCGGTGGCAGATCAGGCTCAACCGCTTGCCGGCGGGGTCTTCGGCACTCGTGACGAAGACGCGGTCTCCCACCACGATGGCGCTGCCGTTGCCCGGCTGCGGGAGGGGCACTTTCCAGCGGATGTTTTCGTCGGGGCCCCACTTCAGCGGGACACGGGCGGCGTCGGCGGTCCCGTCCCCCCGCGGTCCCCGGAAGGCGGGCCAGTCGTCGGCAAGGGCCGGAATCGCCGTCGCGAGACAGGCCAGGATCGCCAGCCCGTGCCGCATGCGGCGGACGATCGATGTTCGAGGTGAAAGGTCGTCGGAAACGCCGGTCCGCATGGTGCCGTCCCCTCTGTCGTCGAAGATATGGCCCGCCAACGCTCCTCCTTTGCGAAGTATGGGCTTGCGGCTGGCGAACTTTCCAGATCGGGGGGCCCGCCCAGTGACCGACTGCACCCGACGGGAGCGGGGACTATGCTGTGACGAGCGACACCGGACCTCCGACCGACCTCGTCCAAGGCTCCTCTCTCCTGATGTCTTCCCCTCCTTCGATCCCTCGGTCGGCCCGAGAGGCCACGGCCCACGCGGAGGGAGCGGGGCCGGGAGTCGGACTGGTCGTCCTATCGGTCCTTGATGCCGCCAAACTCGCGCTGGTGCTTCTCTCGGGGTTGGGGCAGCCTTGGCCGGACTCGGTCGGTTACTGGTCCCTCGGTCGGGACGTCGCCGCGGGGGACCTGGCCCTGTGGGGCGCGGCGGTCGGCTATCGCACCCCCGGGTATCCGTGGTTCCTGGGAGGACTGCAGTGGGCCCTGGGCGACCGGGCCCTGCTGGCGACTGCGATCTTCCAGCAGGGATGCGTGTGGCTCACCCACCTGATCGTCGTGCTCTGGACCTGGCGGCTTTCCGGATCGCGACGAGGGGCGCAGATTGCCTATGCGCTCTGCGTCTGTTCGACGGCCCGGCCCCTGTACGCCAACTGGATTCTGACGGAAACGCTGGCGACCTTCATCCTCGTCGGGGTGTCATTCCTGCTCTCATCGACCGGGAGCGCCGCGCGGCTCCGGTCCATGCTGCTGGTGGGGCTCCTGGCCGGGATCGGGGTCCTGATCCGTCCTTCGCTGATCGTGCTGCCGATTGCCGTCCTGGCGGCGGGAGTCTGGCAGGCTCGAAGCCTGTCCGGGTCGCGAAGTCGCGCCGCCACGATCATTGGTCCGGTTCTCCTGGCGCTTCTGATCGTGGTTCCGTGGGCCGGGCGAAACAAGGTCCTCTTCGGCCGCTGGGCGCTCGTGACTTTCGCGGGGCGGGAACTCTGGACAGCCAACTTCAGCCCGTGGCCCGGAGCGGGGCTGGCAATACCGGAAGACGGCCCGGGAGGGGAGCTGCGCGACCGCATCGCGGCGGAACCGGCGATCGATCTCCGTCACAACTGGAGCGTGGCGAAAGCCCTGGCGGCCTCGGGGCTCAATGATGCGGAGCTCGACCGTCTCATGGAGCGGACGACATGGCAGGCGATCCTCCGCCAGCCAAACCGCGCGGCGTTCTACGGGGCGGCGCGGTGTCTCACGTTCTGGTATTGCCGGGAGTTCGCCCCTCCGACGAACGAGATCGGCCGATTCCCATCAGGAACGACGATGCCGATCCCCTCCAGCACCCGGGAAACGGTTCTCGCCTGGACGCCTGAGCGTCGGCAATGGTTCGTCGTGGCGGCGGGGGCGATCAGCGGATTGTGTGTCCTGCTGCTGATCCGGGATCCGGCGACGCGCTGGAACGGTCTCCTGCTGGCGGGGCTCTGCGGAGGGACGACCCTCCTGACCGCCGGCTTGGAGATCCCGACCTACCGCTATCGCCTGCCGCTGGAACCGCTCCTTATCGTCGCCGTCGCGACCGCAGCGTCTCGATTCCTCCACACGCCGACGGACGAACCCGCCGGAGGATGATGTCGCTCAGGCTTCCTGACGCACGCGGGCCGGCCGCGGCGAGCTGTTGACGCGGGCCGGCTCCAGGTCGTCTTCGGCGGTCGACATCCCGAGGGCCTCGTAGGTCATGCAGTGACCGGTCATTCCGCGGTAGAGAAGCCCGCCTCCAACCGCCAGCGTGAGGATGTTCCAGGATCGGGCGAACAGCAGGCTGCTTGCCAGGAGTCCGCCGCCGATCAGAAGGGAAAGCTGCTGCTCGTGCTGGCTGATGTTCCGGTGACAGGCGGAACCGCATTCGGAGGAAGTGTTTTGAGATGCCATCATGTCCTCGATTCTTGCAGAGATAGATTCGGTGAGGGTGGAGCGGGCAAACTGTGTGCCCCGGACGAAGGAAGGTGATCCCTGGAAGGCCGGATGTTGTTGAACCGAGTGGTTCGACGGTGGTAGAGTCGGGCGCGGATCGGTGTCGGCTTTGGGCATCGTGGATCGTGAGGGCAGGGGACGAGGTGACGGAATGAGCACATTCCTGTGGCGAACGACCGGCCTCTTCATGCTGGCGGTGCTGATGTCCCTCGGGCCGACAAGTCTCGCCCAGACGAAACCGGGGCTCGGGACCGCTTCGAAGAGTCCCGCCGACAAGGCGATCGACGGGGCGTTTTCCAAGCTCCGGACGATGCGCCGGCCGGCCGACGGAGTCGCCCTGCTGACCACGCTCCTCGAAGACAAGACCTTCTCCGCCGTCCAGCGGCAGAAGGTCGCCAGGGAACTGGAGGTCTGGCAGAAGCGCGAGGCGGACAAGCTCGTCCGCAGCGGGACCAGCTGGATCACCGCGGAGGAGAAGACCCGCCGGGAGAAGGAGGCGGACCTGCTGATCGAGAAGGCCTTCCTCCTGATCGACACGAAGGACTATCGGTCGGCCCGGGAAGCCCTCGAAAAGGCGAGCCGGACCGACGACGCCGGGCTGAGGGCGGACTTTCTGCTGGGCCTGCTCAACACGCCGATCCTCGCCAATTCGCCCGAGACGGCGGAGAAGCATTTCCGCAAAGTGCTGACGCGCTCGCCGAATCATATTCCGACGCTCAACAACCTCGCCCTGTGCTGCGTTCGGCAGAAGGAGTTCTCGAAGGCGTATGAGTGCTGGCGGCAGCTGGGCGAAGTCGCCCCCAACACGCCGGAGCTGTCGCACAACCTCGGCCGGCTGCTCGACGAGTCCGGCAAGGGGCTCATCAACCTCGGGAACTCCGAGAAGAAGCGGTTTCAGGACCTGTACCTCGATATCGCCACCGGGGAGAACGCGCCGGACCGCTACAAGCAGGGGGGCTGGCGGTACATGCACCTCACGCTTCCGAAGGAGGAAGCGGACCGCACCCCTGTCCGCGACGCCTCGTCGCTGATCCTGGCGGCGAGCGGGACGGGGTTCGCGATTCTGCCGGGGGTGGTGCTGACCAACCGGCACGTCGTGAACGACGCGCATTCGATCCGGGTCGATGTCGAGACCGCCTCCGGCTGGACGTCGCTCGAAGCGAAGGTCAAGGCGGTCAGCGACACGCTCGACCTGGCGATCGTGGAGTGTCCCAAGCTGGTTTCACCGGCGGTGCAGGTCTCGACCGGCGCGCAGCGCCGCGGCTCGGAGGTGATGATCCTGGGCTACCCGAAGCCGGGCGCGCTCGGTCGGACGCTCAAGACGACGCGGGGCTCGATCACCGCTCTCCCCAGCAGCGACTACGACGGCATGCTGCTGTTCGACGCGACCGCCAACCCCGGCAACAGCGGCGGTCCGATCGTCGATCAGAACGGGAACGTCATCGCGGTCCTGACGGTGGGATTCGACCTCAAGGGGCAGCTCACCGGGGGCGTGACGATGTCGGACGCGCTGAAGTTCATCCAGTTCCACTATGGGGACTATCGGCCGAAGCAGGGGGGCAAGAAGCTCGAATGGCCCGACGTCGATGAGCTGATCGCCAAGTCGACCGTGATGGTCGGGGTCTACCAGCAGGTCGTGAAGCTCGGAGCGGGGACAGGGGGGGCCGCGGGACAGGCGACGAAGTCGTCCGGCTCCTACATCGAAGACAACGCCTGCTCGTTCTGTGGCGGTTCGCAGATGGTCACCTGTTCGGCGAAGGGGTGTTCGCGGGGTGGCATGTCGGTGACGGAGACGGTCCAGGCGGGGACGAACCCGGTCACCGGGCAGGCGCTCTTCAAGTCGGTGACGCGGAAGGTCTCGTGTGGTACCTGTGGCGGGACGGGAAAGATCGACTGCCCCCGATGCCACTGATTCAAACCGCGTCCTCGTCGGCACGACTCCCATAGCTTAAGCCCAAGGTGCTACGGCCGCTGGGGTCAAGTTGGCTCACCCCCTTGCCGCCGGAGGCGCTTCCATGAGGAACCGTGGTAAGCAACGGACGCCCGCTTTGTGTCACCGGCGTTGAGGACTCCACGCTCGCTTCGTAGTCCCCGTGGGTTGGTG
Source organism: Planctomyces sp. SH-PL14 (assembly GCF_001610835.1). NCBI lineage: Bacteria > Pseudomonadati > Planctomycetota > Planctomycetia > Planctomycetales > Planctomycetaceae > Planctomyces > Planctomyces sp. SH-PL14. The sequence goes on from NZ_CP011270.1 coordinate 4,536,120, forward strand.
AGGGGGCATACGACACGTCGTCCGCGTCTGGACACTCACTCCTTCAGACAGTTCTCGACGGCCAGGCCTCCGGCGGGCAAAGGGGCGTTGCCCCTCTGCACTCCCCACCAGGGTGCCCCTGGACCCGGTGAGGGCTGTGACTTCGGGTGAGCTGTTTCACCGGGGAGCGCGCCGGTAGACTTACGGGCTTGTGCTTGAACGAGAACGGTGAGAATGAGCGGCTGCAGTTACGAATTCGACGTCGTGGTCATCGGGGCGGGACACGCCGGAATCGAGGCGGCCCTCGCGTCCGCACGGCTCGGAGCCCGCACCGCCTTCCTCACCATGAACTGCGACACCGTCGGCCAGATGAGCTGCAACCCAGCCATCGGCGGCGTTGCCAAGGGACAGATCGTCCGCGAAATCGACGCCCTCGGCGGCGAAATGGGGAAGTGCATCGACGCCACCGGCATCCAGTTCCGGATGCTCAACAGCGGCAAGGGGCCCGCCATGCACAGCCCCCGCGCCCAGGCCGACAAGAAGGCCTACCAGTTCCGCATGAAGGAAGTGGTCGAAAACGAGCCGAATCTGCACCTGCGACAGGAGATGGTCGAAGGCCTCCTGACGGAGGAGGCGGAAGGCGGAAGGCTTAAGGCGGAAGGTAGAGGGGAAGAGGCCGTGAACGGCCTCCCATCAGAGGCGCCGGACGCTGAGCTCCCCTCTTCTCTACCTTCAGCCTCCCGCCGCATTCGCGGCGTCGCCGTCCGCGGCGGCGCTGTCTACCGCTGCCGCGCCGTCATCGTCACGACCGGGACGTTTCTTCAGGCGATCATGCACACGGGAGAAGCGAAGACTCCCGGCGGACGCGCGGGGGACGGCACGACGGGGACGATGTCCGACAGCCTGCGGGACCTCGGCTTCGAGCTGGAGCGGTTCAAGACCGGCACCCCGTGCCGCCTCAACGGCCGGACGATCGACTTCTCCGTCCTCAAGGAACAGCCCGGCGACCCCGAGCCGACCCCCTTCTCGTTCCTGACCGACCGGATCGCGCAGCCGCAGATGTCCTGCTGGCTGACCGACACCAACCCTTACGTCCACGACCTGATCCGAGCCAACCTCCACCGGGCCCCGATGTACAGCGGTCAGATCCGCTCGACCGGCCCGCGGTACTGCCCGTCGATCGAGGACAAGGTGGTCCGGTTCGCCGACAAGGAATCGCACCAGATCTTCCTGGAGCCCGAAGGACGGAACACCTGGGAGTATTACTGCAACGGGATCTCGACCAGCCTGCCGCGGGACGTGCAGGACGAGCTCGTCCACTCGATCCAGGGGCTGGAAAAGGCCCAGATCATGCGGTACGGGTACGCCGTCGAGTACGACTTCGCGCCGCCGACGCAGCTCCACGCGACGCTGGAAACGAAGCGTGTCGAAGGGCTCTACTTCGCCGGCCAGATCAACGGCACGACCGGCTACGAAGAAGCCGCGGGACAGGGGCTGATGGCGGGGATCAACGCGGCCCTCAAGCTGAAGGGGGAGCCGCCCCTGATCCTCGACCGCAACCAGGCCTACCTGGGGGTGTTGATCGACGACCTCGTGACCCGCGGCGTCGACGAGCCGTACCGGATGTTCACGTCGCGGGCCGAGTACCGGCTGCTGCTGCGGCAGGACAACGCCGACCGCCGCCTGACGCCGACCGGAGTTCGGATCGGCCTGGCGACGGAAGAGCGGCGGACGCGGCATGAGGCCTACGAAGAGGAACTGGCGCGAGGGCTGGCCTTCCTCCGGAAGACGCGGCACGAACACGACACACTGGAGGCGTGGCTGCGGCGGCCGGAGATGACTTGGGACAGCCTGTGTCAGATGGCCCCGGCCGTGGGAGAGCTGGGGCTCAGCCCGCGGGCGGGCGAGCAGGTCCAGATCGAGGTGAAGTACGCTGGTTACGTCCAGCGGCAGGAGCTGGATGTGAAGCGGGCCGAGAAGGTCCAGGCAATGCGGATCCCCGAGACGTTCGACTTCCGGGCGATCCCGCAGCTCCGGGCCGAGGCGCGGGACAAGTTGAGCCGGGTCCAGCCGCGCGATGTCGGACAGGCGGGCCGGATCAGCGGCATTACGCCCGCGGACCTGGCGGTCGTGATGCTCTATCTCAAGAAGTGACGAAGCGGGCCGGGTCGGTGCGGGGAGGGAGAACGCAATGAAGGCGTCGGCGATCCCGAAGGCGAGTCTCGATCCGCACAGGAACTACGTCGACACGTTCATCACGGTCGCGCCGGACTCCACGGCGAAGGAGGGGACTGCGCCGCCCGTCCGGGGCGAGGCGCCGACGATTCCGCAGCTGGAGTTCGAGCTGTTGTCGAAGAGCCCCGGAAAGTGGACGCAGCAGGAGCTTCAGTTCGCGGTCCATCTGCGGCGGGAGGGGATTGCGGCCGCGGAGGCGAAGAGTCGGCACCGGGAGTTGTGGGAGGCGTTCTTCTCGAAGTCTCACGCCTGCCTGCGGGCCTCTGCGCTCCCCAAGAAGTACGGCTGGGGGTTGCGATTCGATTCGGATGGCCGGATTACGCTCGTGTCGGTGGAGAGTTCCGAGTACGCGCGGATTGCAGCGGGTCGTGAAGCCGGGACGAAGATCGTTCCGGCGATGCGGAGTCGTCGGGCGATGTAGCGTACTGCACGGGCCGCGTCCTTGCCGGACGGACTCTGGTAGCTCAAACCCAACGTGCTACGGCCGCTGGGGTCAAGGGGGCCACGCCCCCTTGCCGCCGGAGGCACTTCCATGAGGAACCGTGGGACACAACGGATGTCCGCTTTGTGGAACCGGCGTTGAGGACTCCCTCAAAATACACCGCTCGCTTTGCAATCCCCGCGGGTTGGTGAGGGGGCATACGACACGTTGTCCGCGCTTGGATACGCCCTCCTTCAGACATTCCCCGACGGCCAGGCCTCCGGCGGGCAAAGGGGCGTTGCCCCTCTGCACTCCCCACCAGGGTGCCCCTGGACCCGGTCGGGACGGAGAGCCCCCGTCGGACGTCTGCTCTCCCTTCAGCCTCTCCCACCACTACTTCGACTTCAAATCAAACGTCTGCGTCCACCCCGCGTCCGGCACCGTCAGCGTCAGCTTGGTCTGAGCGGCGTCGCTGAATCGCGGCGGCACCGTCTCGATCGCACCAACGTCCGCCGCCGACTGGCCCGGCGGAACAGGAGAGCCATTCGGCAGACCCATGCGGGAGACGACGATCTTGTACGATCCCGGCGGAATCCCGGTCTCGGTCCGCCACTTCGCTTCGAACTTCCCGTCCTCGCCCGTGTAAGCGACCCCCGCAATCCCCTTCGTCTCGCCGTCGGGAAGGAACGTCATGGCAGCCATCGTCAACGGCTTGCCGTCGAGAGTCACCATCCCATTGACGGGAGCCAGCTTCTCCGGCTTCTCCGACTTGGCCCCCCCGCAACCGACAAGCGCGGAGACGAGGAGCATGTAAGGAGCGAGTGAGCGCATCGGACGAATCGACATCGGACAGAAACCCGGGAATGGAGAAACCCTCCGTTCTCCGCTGACCACCCAAAGGGCCAGCGGAGAACCGGGGAGGGATGAGGGAAGGAGGGCTGTGGTGGTGGGACAAGGCCGGGTGCGGCCGCCCGCGCGGCCGAGAGAAGCGGAAGCGGAACGACAGGTCCCGCCTCCGTCACGACATCCGGCTGGAGGGAATCAGAAGTCGCCGAGCAGCTGACCGTCGGAGATCGTCCCCAGACGGCCGCGGGCGGTGTTGTCGAGGTTCTCGGTCAGGAACCGGACGGCGCCGTCCCCCATCAGGACGTTCATGCCTCCGGCGTGCACACTCCCGGGAGCGCTCCAGGTTCCGAGGCGGAGCGGGATCTGCGTGATCGGCGGAGTCCAGGCGCAGCAGTCCCAGTTGTTGATGTTCGCGGCGCGGGCCAGGTCGACCCCCTGCCCGACCCACTTGGCGTAGCCCCACGTCCCGGTGACGCCGTCGCGGATATCGAGCGTCGTCTCGCAGACCGCGACACTGTTGCTCATGCCGTCCTTCACGTCGCCGATTCGGGCGCTCGAGTTGATCCCGAACATCCGGCGGCTCGTCGAAGCAACGTTCATCCAGTCCGTGCAGTTGCTCGAGGTGCCGACAACATTGAACTCGTAGCTCGTCTTGGCCCCCAGGTAGGCGGCGTTGGCACCGCTGGACGCGATGGAGTAGTCCGCGGATGTCGTCGACCGGTAGAACCGGTCGCCAGGATCCGAGGGGCACAGGAATGCCGGAAGCGAGACGGAGACGACCTTGTCGTTCGTCCCCACCGCCGTCCCGGTCAGCACAGCCGGACTTCCGGTCCGCACGTGGTTGCTCGCGGGCGAGCTGTGGTCGTACTGGTTGTAGAGGGCCCCCTGGTCGATGTAGGGGAGCAGCATCGTCCAGCCGCGGGCGTTCCGGACGGGACTGTTCACCGTATTGGGGGCCGCCACGCTGATGCACGAGCCCGGGTTCATCGACGAGAACGGGAAGATGAAGTGCGTCTCGTGATAGCTGTGGAGGGCGATTCCGAGCTGCTTGAGGTTGTTCTGGCACTGCGACCGCCGGGCCGCTTCGCGGGCCTGCTGCACGGCGGGCAGCAGGATCGCCACGAGGACGGCGATGATGGCGATGACGACGAGCAGTTCGATCAACGTGAAACCGCTTGATCTCCCGCGGAGACCGGACTTCGAAAACAGCATCAGCTCACCCTGGGAAAAACGGAGACACTTTCGGGGCCGCCTTGATTCCTCGCGGGCGGCGCCGTTCGAACCTGTTCGACGCGTGGAACTCCACGCATTCGCGGAGGAGAGACACGGAGACGACCGCGTCGTGATCCGGCGATCGGACCAAGAGGTCCGGACAGGCGCTCAGCACGTTTCCGATCCCATCCTGGGCGGTCGCGCGAGCGATGTGCCTAGTGACTTAGCAAGCGACATTCCAACACCGCGAAACTGGCGATTGCCACGCGGGAAACGCAATCGGCAAAGGCCTCCGCCGGGACATCTGCTGCTGGAAACACTTCGCACAGAGTGGATTTAGGTCGATCTGCACCGCCCGTCTCGAAGCTCTCTCTGTTTTGCGAACAGTGCCCTTCAAAGCGGCAGTGTCCGATGGGTTCGCCGTGATGAGAGAGGCGCTCAGGCCCGCGCTGCCTCAAAAGCGGATGAGGATGCCTGTGGAGTGCGCAAACACTGCCTCGCCTCACGCCTGGCTCACGGGGACCGTTCCGGTGAGCCACAGGACGAGGTTCTCGATCTGCAGCCGATCCGAGACGCGGCTCGCTCCCTTGAGTCCGCGGTCGGCGGCGACGAGGCGGGGGATGATCCGTTCGGCTCGGTCCCGGCCGATGCGGCGGAGGTACCGCTCCACCAGCTCCAGCTCCTTGTAGTAGACGCCCGCCTCCTTGAGGGCGGCCGGCAGGGCCATGGAGCGGGACTTCTCGGTGGCGTTGGCGATCCGGCGGAAGACAAAGTTCATCCCGCCGAGGATCTTTTGCGGGGCTTCTCCGGCGTGGAGAAGTTTCTGGATGCACTCGAGGGCTTCGCCCGGTTTGCCGTCGCGGATGGCGTTGACCATGGTCCAGGTGGTTTCGGCCTTCCAGCCGCCGACGAGCTGGCGGACTTCGTCGACGCCGATCCGTTTCCCGTCGCCGACGAACGAGGCGAGTTTGGCGAGTTCCTGGGCCAGGAGGGTCAGGCTGGTTCCGGCGAGTTCCGGGAGGAGGGCGGCGGCGTCGCGGGTGAGTTGTTTGCCGTACTGGGACTCGGCCTGTTCGGCGAGCCATTTGGCGAGGGCGTTGCCTTCGAGCTGGGAGCAGTCGAGCTCGAGGCCCATCTCGGCGATCTTTTTGGCGAGTTTGGTGTTGGCTCGCCAGGTCTTGAGTTCGAGGACGAGGGTGGAGCGGGAGGAGGGTTTGTCGCAGTAGGCTTCGAGGGCGGGGCGGTGTTCGGTGACGAAGTCATCCGCGCCGTGGACGACGATGACGCGTGCGGAGCCGAACATGGAGACGGTCTGGAGTTCTCCTTTGACCATCTTGAAGTCGCACTGTTTGCCGTCGAAGGGGACGAGTCCCATGGAGGCGTCGGCGTCGGGGCCGAGGAGGGCTTGGGCGAGACGGGAGATGGCGCTGTTTTTGAGGTGGGCTTCGTCGCCGTGGAGGACGATGACCGGGCCGAGTTTGGCGGGGGTCTTGGCGAGGAAGGCGGTGGCGTGGAGGGCGGGCATGGAGAAGATTAGAGCGTGTCTGGAACCGCCTTTCAGTCTCGAACCGCGTTCTAGCCGGCACGGCTGTGCCACCTCAAACCCAACGTGCCACGGCAGCCGGGGTCAAGGGGGCAACCCAACGCCGTTAACCCTGGTTCGTGTTCAAAAAGAAAGTCTTGATGCGACATGGCGTTGTGGAGACGCTTCGGTTCTCACACTGAAACCCACCCACTTCGCCCTCCCGAAAGGATTCGGGGATGCCGCATCAAGACCTGTCTCCGGATGTTGCGCTCAATTCTCGGCATCTCGAGAAAGCTCTGCAATGGCTTCTGGCTGGGACGGACTGGAAGACCATCCTCTTCCGGCACGACTGCACGTGGACGCCACCACTGTTGGTTCGAGCCGCCCTTCTGTGGGCCTGGTCCGATGAGCAGACACTGCAGGAACGGTTTGTCACGACCCACAGGCTGATGGCGCATCTGTTCCCCCATCACGGCCCTCTGGCCGGGTCGTCCCAGGCCTTCATGAAGCTCCTCCGACGCTGGACCGTTCCCCTGGTCTATCTTCTCACGACGGCTCTCCGAAAGCGGATTCGCCAGACGCTCCCCCGGCAGTGGGAATCCTGCGGTCTGGTGGTCTACGGGGTCGATGGCAGCCGAGTGGAGCTCCCTCGCACCCAGTCCCACGAGACGGCCTATGCCCCGTCGTTCAAGAGATCGATCCGGAAGAGGCGCCACCGCCGCCAACGGACGAGAACAGCCGCCGGGGCCAAGGCGGCCCGCGTTCCCCAGATGTGGCTGACGACCTTGTTCCATGTCGGGACGGGGCTTCCGTGGGACTGGCGGATCGGCCCCGCCGACAGCAGTGAGCGGGAACACGCCCTTCAGATGCTCCAGGACCTGCCCGAGGGAAGCTTGATGACGGCGGACGCCGGCTTCGTGGGCTATGACTTCGCCCGGAAAGTCCTGGGAAGCGGCCGGCATCTGCTGGTTCGGGTGGGAGCGAACGTCAAGCTTCTGCGGAAGCTGGGGTTCGTGCGGGAATCGCAAGGAACCGTCTACGTCTGGCCTGACGAGGCCGCCAAACGGCTCGATCCGCCTCTGGTGTTCCGGCTGATCGTGGCCCAGGGACCGAGATCTCCGATCTCTCTGCTCACGAGCGTCCGGGACCCGAAGATCTTGAGCGACCGGGCGGTCCTGGACCTGTACCGCAAACGCTGGGGAGTGGAACTGTTCTATCGAACCCTGAAGCAGACGTTCGGTCGACGAAAACTCCGCAGCCTGTCCTCCCTGAATGCCGCGGTCGAGCTCGAATGGTCGCTGGTCGGCCTGTGGGGCATGGGACTGTCGGTTGCAGTGGAACTGGCGAAGGCCCAGGTTCCGCTGTCTCGAATCAGCATGGCGGGAGTCTTGCGGTCGTTCCGTCGACTGATACGGGACTACCGGCATCCCGTTGTTCGAGGTCAGACGCTGTGCGCGATGCTGCGTGAATCCGTCACCGACCCGTATGAGCGGAAGAACAAGGCCAGCCGGGACTACACACGGAGGAAGAAGGAGCGGCCGGCGGGATCGCCAAAGATCACCAACGCCACGTCCCAGCAGATCGACCAGGCCAGGAGACTCAAGCTCCTCAACCGGGGTTAACGGCGTTGGGGGCAACCCCTTGCCGCCGGAGGCACTTCCATGAGGAACCGTGGTAAACAACGGACGTCCGTTTTGTGGTACCGGCGTCGAGGATTCACCGCTCGCTCTGGACTTTCCGCGGGTTGGGTGAGGGGGCATCCGGCACGCTGTCCGCGCTTGGACACGCGCTCCTTCAGACATCTCTCGACGGCCAGGCCTCCGGCGGGCAAAGGGCCAGAAAAACAACACAGGCCCCTCTGCACTCCCCACCATGGGTTCCCGCTGGACCCCGATATTCTTCGAGTTTGTCGCTCCACCGGATAGAATCACCACGGCACCCGAGTCACCATCCCTCCCGGTCCACCTATGCCCTTTCCGCGTCTCCACGCGATCTGCCTCACGCTCATCGCGTCGCTGGCTCCCCCCGGTCCCATCCACGCCCAGGAACCGGCCGCGAACTTCCAACCCGACTGGCCCAACTTCCGCAACGGCCCCGCCCTCCTCGGCGTGAGCAACACACCCCTCCCCCCCCAGTTCGAACTCCTCTGGGAATACCCCACCGTCGACGGCACCAACTCCACCCCCGCCATCGCCGACAGCCGCGTCTACATCGGAGCCCTCAGCGGCGACCTCCTCTGCCTCGACCTCGCCACCGGCAAGAAGGTCTGGAGCTACCACTCCATCGAGTCCAAGGACCCCAATGAATTCGCCCCCGGCTTCGCCGCCCCGATCGGCATCACGGCCGACCTCGCGATGGGAGGCGACGAAGACGGCGTCTTCCACGCCGTCGACCGCAAGACCGGCGAGAAGCGGTGGACGTTCAAGACCGGCACCATCATCAACGGCGGCCCGGCGATCTATCAGGACAGCGTCCTCGTCGGCTCCCGCGACGGAAAACTCTACCGCCTGAAACTCGCCACCGGCGAAAAGATGTGGGAGTTCGACGCCGGCGGCCCGGTCAACGCCACCGCCACCATCGCCGGCCAGTTCACCTTCATGACCGGCTGCAGCGAGCCCTACCTCCTCGTCGTCGATCTCGAAACCGGCAAGCTCAGCAAGAAGATCGCCATCGACGGCCGGATCATCGCCTCCATCGCCTTCAAGGACGGGATCCTCTACTTCGGAACGGCCGAAGGAAAGATCTGCGCCCTCGACTGGCAGAAGGGGGCCGGCGAGATGGTCTGGGCTCACGAAGTCGCCAACCAGGACCAGCAGATCGACTCCTCCCCCGCGGTCACGGAGAACGAGGTCGTCATCGGCGGACCGGGGAAAATGATCCTGAGCCTCGACCGCAAGACGGGAAAGCCGCTCTGGACCTTCCCCTCGCGGGCCAAGTTCGAAGGCTCGCCGGTCGTGGCCGGAGACAAAGTCGCCGTCGGGGGCGTCGATCGGACGTTCTACGTCCTGACGCTCAAGGATGGCAAAGAGGTCTGGCGCTATGGCGCAGGACAGGCCTTCAAGGGTTCGGCGGCGGTCGGCGGCGGGCGGGTCGTCATCGGGACGGAGGCCGGGGACGGCCGCGTCCTGTGCTTCGGCAAGCGTTGAGTGTCGAGAGTTGAGCGGTAAGCGAAAGAAGGGGAGAGGAGCAGCGCGGTGGTCGTGCATCTTCATCGCCGAAGGGGGCGCCTGACGTTCCGCGTTCCGTCCGGAGAGCGGGCTCCGTTCTCTCTCCTGCTCTCGGTTCTCCTCTTCCTGAGCCTCCTCGCCACCACCGTGCGGGCAGCCGATCCGGCCAAGATCGAACGGGCGATTCAGCAGGGACGGATGGGGCTCAAGGGGCTGTGGGCGGGAGCCGGACCGGGAGGGCGGCGGACGCTGGCGGCGATGGCGCTCCTCAAGTCAGGCGAGCCCCACGGCGGGGAAGTCGAGAAGAAAGAGATCGAGTCGATCCGCGGCAAGATCAAGGACGGCGTCTATTCCCCCAGCACGACGTCGCACGAAGCGATCTACACCGCCGGCGTCGACGCGATGTTCGTCGCCGAGCTGGAGGACCACGACCAGCGGAAGGAACTGATCGAGCCGATCGCGAAGTATCTTCTCGCGGCCCAGCGGGAGAACGGCTCGTTCGACTACATGGAAGGGGCCGCGGAGGGACGGAACACCAACGGCGATACGAGCGTCACCCAGTACGGCTGCCTGGGGCTGTGGGCGGCCGCCCGATGCGAGGTCGAGATCGAGCCGGGGGTCTGGCAGAAGCTCATTGGCTGGCACGCCGCGACCGTGCGTCCGGACGGGATGGTTGCCTACACCCCCTTCCCGGCGCCCATCTCCGTCTCGCCGCAAATGTCGGTGAACAGCCTGGCGTCGATGCACATCGCGATTCTGTTCCTCAATCCCCCCGCCGTGACCAAGCTCCTGAGCGGGACCGCCCCGCCGCCGCGGCCCGAGGTTCCCAAGGAGACGAAGCGATACGGGTTCCTGGAGCCGGTCCCGCTCGAGGTGGCCAAGAAGAAGCGGCCCGTCGTCGCCACGCGGTCCGGGACGGACCTCGCGTCGCAGGCATGCCAGAAGGTGTTCCAGGCGCTGCTCCCCAAGATCAAGCAGCCCCAGTTCACGGGGAACTCGGTCGGCTATTACCTCTATTCGCTGGAGCGGATGGCGGCCCTCAGCAACCGGAAGGACTTTGACGGATACGACTGGTATCAGGGGGGAGCCGATCTTGTGATCCCGCTCCAGGGGCCCAGCGGGATCTGGAGCGGACAGTACGGAGACATCGTCGAGACGAGCTTTGTCATGCTGTTCCTGGTCCGGGCCACGGCCAAAACGCTCGACCTGGCGCCGCCGGAGGAGGTCCGGATTGGCGGCGGTCTCCTGGCCGGAGGGCGGGGGCTGCCGGACAACCTCAAGGCTCCGCCGCCGGATCCCAAGAAGCGGACGAGCCCGCTGGGGGATCTCCTGTCGACGCTGGAGAAAGCGGATCTGAAGACAGTCGAAGAGACGCAGACGGAGCTCGTCGAGCAGATCCAGCTCGGGGACCGGAAGGAGCTGATCGGCAAGACGGATCAGATCCTGAAGCTGTTGACGCATCCCGACGGGGAAGTCCGCCGGACGGCGGTCTGGGCCCTCGGCCGGACCAACGACCTCTTGCTGGCGCGGCATCTCGTCCGGGCGCTCGACGACAAGGATCCCGGCGTTGCGGTCGAGGCGCATAACGCCCTGTGCTGGATCACCCGCAATCCGACGGCGTTCGACCTGCCGCAGGACCCCCAGGAGGAGGTCCCGGAAGGGGCCCCGGCGGAGGCCCGGACGGCCGCCGTGCTTTCGTGGAAGCGCCGCGCCCTCCTGGCATGGGGAGAGTGGTATCTCGCGCACCGGCCGTTCAAGGAACGGGGGGATGCCTTTGAGACGTGGCTGCGGGAACGGATCAGGCAGCTGCGATAGATCCAGGTTGCGTGATGGATCTTCTGATGAATTCCGCGATGGGAGGGGATTCTTTCTGAATCCTGATACAGGCCCGCGGCGTAACTCCAGTGAAAAGCCGCCTGTCGTTGCGGTTCGCGTTCGACCTATCATCCTCCGTCGACGGAATTCGATTGCTGGAGAACGTTTGTGTCTGACATCCCTTCACCCACACCGTCCCCTGTTGCCGGCACCCCTGTGGCCCAGCCCGCCGCCCGGCCCCCGCGGGGAATCCTGCGGACCCTGTTTCTGATTGCGTTCTACGGACTCCTGACGATCTTCGTCGGCGCGGTCCTGGTGGCTTGGTTCCCGATCGAAGGGGCCGTCGCGGGGATCGGGGCGATTCCGTACCTGATCGCCCAGTCGAGCTTTGTCGCTTTGCTCGGCACGACCGTCCTGTGGCTCCTCGCCTTCTCGCGGCTGTCCGGCGGTGTCCGGGCCGCCGGGATCGCCCTGATCGTGATTCCGGTCGTCGCCTTCGTCGCTTCGGTGCGGGACCTCGAGTTCACGGCCGACATGCAGATCCAGCCCGTCTTCCGCTGGCAGAAGCTGCAGACCGAAGTCGTCGACGAGTACCGCCGGCAGACCGCCAAGCCGGCGGGCGAGACGGTCGCTGTCACTGAACCAGTCGCTGCGATTGTCGCCCCCGAAGACATGCCCGCTTACCGCGGTGTGCATCGGGACGGGATCGTGATCGGCCCCGCGGTTCGGGAGAACTGGCGGGAGGTCCCGCCGAAGGAGCTGTGGAAGCACCCCGTCGGCGAAGGCTATTCGTCGTTCGTCGTCGTGGGGGACCGCCTCGTCACGATGGAGCAGCGGACCGAAGGGGAAGCGGTCGTGTGCTACTCCGCCCGGAGCGGCGGCGAGCTGTGGGTTCACCAGACCAAGGCTCTCTTTGACGAAGCCCAGGGAGGCCCGGGACCGCGGGCGACGCCGGAGATCGACGGCGAGCACGTTTACGCCCTGGGAGCGACGGGGGAGCTGCACTGTCTCAAGCTCGGCAGCGGCGAAGTCGTGTGGAGCAAGAACGTGCTCGGCATGACGGGTGTGCAAAACGCCCAGTGGGGGATGACCAGCTCGCCGCTTGTTGTCGACAACCAGCTCGTCGTGAACATCGGCGGGGCGAATGGGAACGGGCTCCTGTCGTTCGACAAGCTCAGCGGCAATCTGCTCTGGAAGACTTCCGGCGCCGGCGGGACGGGGTCGTCGGGGGCAGCCGCCTCAGCGGCCGGTGAGGAGTCGAAGAAGACGGCCGACGCGGGGGAAGACGTGGCTGCGGCCGGGTCGGCGATGGCGGGCTACAGCTCGCCGCAGGTGACGGAGCTCGATGGCGTCCGTCAGATCCTGAACTTCGATGGGACCGCTCTTCGTGGGCACGACATCCAGGACGGGCATGTCCTGTGGACGTATGACTTCCGGAACCCGCCGGGGGTCAATGTCGCGCAGCCGGTGCAGTTGAAGGACGGTTCGCTGATTGTCAGTGCCAGCTATGGGCTGGGGACGGTGCGGCTGAAGATGACGCAGGTGGACGGCAAGTGGACGGTGACGTCGGTGTGGCCGAAGCCTTCGTATGACCTCAAGGCCAAGATGGCGAGCATGATCCTGCATGACGGCTATCTCTACGGGCTGGATGAGGGGATTCTGGTCTGTTTCGACCCGGAGACGGGCAAGCGGACTTGGAAGGGGGGGCGGTACGGGCACGGGCAGTTGCTTGCGACCGGGGACCGGATCGTCGTGCTCTCGGAGAAGGGGGAGGTGATTCTGATTCATCCGAACCCGAAGAAGCTGGAGGAGCTGGCGCGGTTTCAGGCGTTGCCGGCTGATGTGAAGACGTGGAATCCGCCGGCGATGTCGCGTGGCGTGCTCTACGTCCGCAATCATCATTGGATGGCGGCGTACGACATTGCGGCGGAGGCGAGTCGGGAGACGGCGCTGAACCGGTAGTTCCGCGACTTGAGTACCGTCCTTGCCGGCACGACTCCCATAGCTCAAACCCAATGTGCTACGGCAGCCGGGGTCAAGGGGTTTCGACCCCTTGCCGCCGGAGGCGCTTCCATGAGGAACCGTGGGACATAACGGACGTCCCCTTTGTGGAACCGGCGTTGAGGACTCCACGCTCGCTCGGGAATCCCCGCGTCTTGGTGAGGGGGCATCCGGCACGTTGTCCGCGCTTGGACACCGTCTGATTTCCATGGTTTCCGGCGAGACGGCCTCCGGCGGGCAAAGGGGCGTGGCCCCCTTGCATCCCCCACCAGGGTAGCCCCTGGACCCGGTGATTTTGCGGGAACTCAGCAGGCGCCCCGCGCGTCTCGATGGGACGTCCCTCCACAACACGCGACGAGGTGGACCCCAATGAGACCGTTCCTGACCGTCACAACCTGGGCCCTCGTCGGACTTCTGACAATGGCGGCCACATCGCACGGCGACGGACCCGAAGTCTGCAAAACAAGAATCAACCTCTCCCCCCGCCTCTACGCCGCCCACGAAGGCAACTTCGGAGTGAAAATCCTCCCCAAACAGGAGCCCCCCGAAGCCTCCGAGTCCTACGTCTACGAAACCACCCTCCTGATCTATCAGCTCAACCCCGACGGAAGCGAGAAAACCGTCTCCCGCACCGTCCTCGACACCCTGCCGCTCCAGACGCTGGTCTCCAAGCGCGGGGACGTCGTCTCGATCGGCCACCACGGAGTCCGGGGAGACGCCGGAGTCGTCGTCTCGATCTACGGCCAGGATGGAAAACGGAAAGGCGCAGCGGACTTCATCGCCGTCCTCGAAGGCCTGTCAGGCGCCGACCGCAACCTCGCCTACGAGGCCTTCACCCAGGGCCGCGGAGCGACCTTCCGGTACGACTGGTACAGCCGCGACTACGTCGTCCTCCCGATCAGCCCCAAGCGGACCGTCTGGATCGCCCTCGACAACGGCGACGTTATCACCGCGCCGCAGTGAAACGGACTCCGCCGCTTACCCGCTCCCGATCGGCCGCCCATCCGACTTGCGGACACTCGCCGGGAGAACCAGCTCGTGCCCGTCCCGCGGCGGCTCGGGGGGGATGCTCCCCTCCTGCCGCACATGGATCTCGCGCTGCGGGAAGGCGAACTCGATCCCCTCCCGCTGAAATCGGGCCGCGATCTGCGTCAACAGGCCATGCCGCAGTTCGAGATACACGTCGCGAGTCGGCATGTAGACCCGCAGGACGTACTGCATCACCCCCTCGCGGAAGTCGTCGAGAAGCGCGTGCGGCGGCGGGTCCTTGAGGACCAGCGGATGCGCCTGGGCCATCTCCAGGAGCAGGGCCCGGATCCGGTCCGAGTCCGCGTTCCCCGAGACCCCGATGTTAATGCTCATCCGCGAGACGGTCGTCGAGAGGGTCCAGTTGATGACCCGCGTCGTGATGAACTCCTTGTTCGGCACGATCAGCTCCCGCATGTCCCAGTCGGTGATCGTCGCCGCCCGCATATGGATGTTGGAGACCTTCCCGGTGATGTCCCCCACCGTCACCGTGTCGCCGATCCGGATCGGCCGCTCAAACAGCAGCACAAGCCCCGAGACGAAGTTCGCGAAGATCTCCTGCAGGCCGAAGCCGAGACCGACCGAGATCGCCGCCACCAGCCACTGGACCTGCGACCATTGCAGGCCCAGAGCCCCGAACGCCATCGCGAGCCCGGCCCCCGTCACGACGTACTTGGCGACCGTCCCGGTGGCATAGCGGGCCCCGGCGTCGAGCGGGAGCCGCTTGAGGACCGTCAGCTCGAGGAGGCTCGGGACATTCCGCCCCAGGACCATCGTCAGGGCGATCGCGGCGGTCGAGAGGATCAGGTCCGCCAGCGTGATCGGCGTCTTGAGGGTCTTGCCCCCCTCGATGGTCGTCTCGAGCGTCCAGAGCTCTACCTGCCGCAGGGCCCCCAGGGCGGGGAAGACCGAAACCCAGATCCACCACACCCCCATCGCGAGCGCCGTGAGCAGGATCCACTGCAGGGTCTGCCGCGTCTGCTGGTTGATGTCGGAGAGCTTGATCTCCAGCGTCGCGTTCCCTGCCACGGGCGTGTTGGGCGGTATCGGGGTGGCCGCCTGACCGGCCGCCTGAGCCGCGGCGCGGCGCTCCTGCAGCCGCTTCATGCCGAGGGCCCGGTAGGCCATCAACGACCACCGCAGGAGCAGGGCATAGGCGACCACGAGCCCCATGAAGAGCGCGGCCGTGAACAGCATCCGGGCGGCGAGCTGGACCGACGTGTAGTAGTACCCCGAGACCGCCAGCCCGACGAGACATAGCGGCACCGCGATCGAGGCGGCCCGCCACAGCCAGCCGAGCCGCGTCCACCACGTCCCCGCTTCGAGCCGATAGGTGGGAGAGAGGACGCCGCCGACGAGGCGGGTGATCCGGTACGCCGGCAGGAGCAGCAGCGCGTGGACGGCCACGAAGGTCAGTCGGCCGAGCGAGTTCTTGATCGCTTCGTCCGGCTGGAACTCGGTGATCAGGATCACTGCCGCCATCGGCAGGCCGACCAGCATCGAGGAAAGGACCCCCTGGCGGACCTGCTTGAGGCTGGTCGAGTCCCAGCCGAAGTGGGCATCCCCCAGACCGCTCGGCCGGCTGATCTGCCGCAGCAGCTCGAGACCGAAGAACAGCCCCGCGGTGTGCAGCAGCCCTTTCCCCACGGCGTGGACAAAAGGGTCTCCCGCGCCGGCAAACATCAGCCGCCCTCCGAGGACTGCCATCAGCGCAGGCCACGGACTGGCGAGAAAGATCGTCAGGACGAGCGCCTTGACCGTGGGGGTCATGTCCTGGCACGTCCCGCGAAACGCGACCTCTCCGAGCCGCGTCACTTCCCCGCGCCACCGTTTGCGGAACGCCAGCGCGCCGCACCAGAGAGCGGCGAACAGCCCGGCCGCGACGGCGTTGTCCGCGATGTCCTTCCGCAGCGTTTCGCCGACCGCCAGCCAGTGCCGCGGTCCGAGGAGCCACCGCAGGGCGGGGACGACGTCCCGGATCTGCGAGAGGACGAACGGTGAACTGCTGCGGATCCACAGGATCCGCTCGTTGCAGAACGCCAGGTACTCCCGGGTCTTGTCGATCAGCGACTGCTCGTGCGTGTTCTGTTCGACGAGCTTGTCGAGGTAGGCGTTCGTGTCCGAGATCAGGGAGTCGAGGTAGGTCCGCTGCGCCTCCAGCATCGCCTGGACGTCCGTTTCGAAGAGCGCTTGCTCTTCGGGGAGAAGATCCGGCCCGAGTCCTTCCACCACCCCCTTCACGCGATCGTCGAGCGTCGCCAGTTCGTTCCGCTGGTCCTCGTAGTCGATCAGCTCCAGCGAGGTCTCCCCGAGCGTGTCGCCGATCTTGTCCATCCGCGCGCGCTCCGCCGGGATGCTCGGAAGCTCGTCCCGTTGTTTGCGGAGCAGGAGGCCGACGGAGGTGTTGTTCTGCCCCTGGCCCATGTCGACCCGCTTGCGGATCTTCTTGAACTGGGAGTCAAGCTGCTCCAGGCGCGCGCTGACGGAGTCGACGTCGTGGACCGCCTCCTCGATCTGCGCCGCACGGTTCTGTCGGAGCTTCGCGAGCTCCGAGTTCCGCTCGGCAATCGCCCGCAGCGCCGGGTGGGCCTGGGCTTCGGCGCGGCGGGCTTCCCACGCCTGCCGGGCGGTCTCCTGCCGCCGCCGCACGGCGACCTCGTCCCGCAACCGCTTGACGAGCGCTTCGAGCGCCGCCGCCTTCCGGGCCGCCACATCCCGCTGGAGCGGGAGCAGCTCCGCCGCTGCTTCGTAGGACTTGAGCTCGGCCTGTCCCGCCGCCATCTCCGCCTTGAGCGCTTGGCCGCGGAGTTCGAGCAGGAGCTTCGACGCGGCGGCCGCTTCCCCCGGCTCCTCCGCGGTGGGGGGCGCTTCGGCCCGCTTCTCGAGGTCCGTCTGCTGCGTCTTGAGAGCCTCGGCCTGCCGGGTCAGTTCCGCCCGCCGGTCGGTGCGGCGCTTCGGTTCGTCCTGCCACTCCTTGAGGGACTGCTGCGCCGCCGCCAGGTCCGCCTCGACGGCGGTGAGCCGCTGTTGCCAGCTCATCAGCGTGGCGTCCTTGTCGAGGCCGAGCGGCAGCTCCGACTGCGTAGCCGCCAGCTCCCCCTGCTGGGTCTTCACCGCCTCGGGGATGTCGCGCGTCAAGCGGCTGAAGCGTTCGATCCGGGCCTGGGCGTCATCGAGACTCTTCTGGAGCTCGAGAGCCTTCGTGTACAATTCGGTGAGCCGGGCCTTGGCCGGAGCTTCCAGGGTCTCGTCCTGGGGGAGAGCCTTGAGCCGGGCCTGGATGGCTGCCGGAGTTCTGGCCCCCATGCCGAGCGGAGACGCAGCAGCGGGATCGGCCATCGCCCCCTGTCCGCGGACTGCGGCGGGTGCGAACAAGATGAGCGACGCAAAGAGAAGCATCGTCAGCAGCCGCGCGGTGGCGGGGCGGTGACGCATGAAAGCGGCCTTTCATTGGAAGTCGGGACGTTGCGTAAACGCAACAGGGCGGGTGGACGCGAAGTGGCACGGCGGTGTCAGCGCGACCACGGTGGCGTCGTTGGCAGGCGAAATCGGACGCGCTCGATGCGGCTTGCCGACCGGTTTGTGGCGAAACGCAGAGCGCCGGGTGAGCCGTGACGGTATCACCCGGTCGTCCGGAAGGTCCACCCGAATTCGGAGCCGCTCCCGCAATCCGTTCGGGCGGGACGAGTTCGGAAGGGGAGTAGCAAAACCCGTGCGTTTCAGCTGACACCAAGTTGTCGCAGTCTCGCCGTCGGGCCGGTGGGGAGTCTTCGGCCGGCATTGGAAGTGCAACCTCTTCGAGCTTGCTACAGAAGGAACGCAGGAGGACGGACGGGACACGGAGAATCGCGGGAGGAGAGCAAGTCGGTTCGCACCCATGAGTCTGCAACGATGGTCGCCATCCGGTCAGGCCGGACGGTGGCGCGTCAGGGAGGAAGACGTGCACATTACTGAAGTCCGCGTGAAGCTGATGGCGGACGCCCAAGACCGTCTTTTGGCCTTTTGTTCCATCACGTTCGACAACTCGTTTGTCGTCCGGGATCTCAAGATCATCCGGGGGCTGAAGGGGCCGTTCGTGGCGATGCCCAGCCGCAAGCTGACGGACCGTTGCCACGTCTGTGGAAACAAGAACGCCCTCCGCTCGAATTTCTGCAGCCAATGCGGTTTGCGGCTGCGCAACGACCGGGCTCCGCGGGGGCAGGACGGCCGGGCGAAGCTCTATGCCGATATCGCCCACCCGATCAACTCGGAGTGCCGGGAGCTGATCCAGGTTGAGGTGATCAACGCTTTCGATCGCGAGCTCGTCCTCGCCCAGCAGCCGGGATACGTCTGCCGCTATGATGACTATGACGACGGCATGATGGACGAGTTCCACGAGTGGGCCAGCAACGAGTTGCGGACGCACCACAGCTCGGACAATCCGTCGGCGGGCCACGCGGCTCCCGCTGCCGCCGGCGCGGCATCTCCCGCAACTTCGGCGGCCGCATCAGGAGCTGCCCCGTCCGCGGGGTCGGTCCGACCCGCGGACGACGTCCAGCGCCGCATCGACGCTCCGCGCCAGCCCTCCACGCACGGTCCGCACGAAACGCGGCAGGGCCGAAGCGTCGCGCCGGCCGACGAGGACTTCGGCGAAGGGGTTCTCTGACGGGCGTTCCGCTGTCAGCCCTCAGGGCGATCGGTGTGACTCGGCTTCGATGATGCTGGAACGCGTGCGCGCTGCGGTCTGCTCGCGGCTGATGGTTGGTGGCGGATCGCTGGCAGCTCAACTCGCTGCCCCTCTGTCCCATCTCTCACGATGCGCATCGGCAGAAAGTGCCGTTCAGCCCGCATGACCTTCCTGATTGGCAGACTCTAACGCCTCCTTCTCCGGTTTTGCGGAAGTGGCTGCACCGCGCTCGATACTGGACGGGAAGAGATGTCTGGCGGAAGGGGGCGGGCAGGGGGCCGCGCGACCTTCGCAGGCAGTGTTCCTTCTCACCGGTACGGCGATCGTTGCCGTCGCCGGTCGGGGCTTCAGGGTCGGCGTTCACCTCGCGAGAGTCGGAGAGTCACGATGAAGAAGTTGAGCCTGTGGAAAGCGATGCGGATGTCGCTGCAGGTCACGCTGGTGGCCCCCGCCTTCGGGGGTGCCCTGGCGATGGCCCAACAAGCCGCCCCGGTCCAGCTGGGATTCGAAACGGCGCTCGTCAGCGAGGAAGTCACCTCGCCGGTCTCGACGACCGCGCCGTGCCTCGAGGGGACTCCGGGGTGCGCCCCCACCGCTCCCGGCTACCAGCCGGCCGTTCCGGGCCAGGTTCCCCAGGCGACCGTTCCGCAGGCCGCCCCCACCACTCCGGACGCGATCTTCTCCAATCCGGCTCCGACCGCCGCTCCGCAGAACTTCGGTTCGCTGCCGGCGGGGCAGGGAGCCCTGACGGGACAGAACCTGATCGCCGCGGCCAACATGCCTGGCGGCTACCTCGATCCCGCCGCGCCGGTCACGATGTTCCGGCTGCGGTATGACGTCGCCAACGACAACGCCTACGGCGACCGCGGCGAATACTTCTACGCCAAGTGCGGCTGCTTCCGGCAGGCCAACCTCGACCCGAACGCGGCCGGTCCTGGGGGACTGAACACAAGCGTCGACTCCCAGACGCTCTCGGCCTACATGGAATATGCGACGAGCGAGCGGTTCTCGATCTTCGCCGACCTCCCCGTGCGGTTCGTCGACTTCTCGTCGCTGCCGGATCCGGGCGGAACGATGCCCTCTCCTGGAAGCGACGGCGGGCTGGGCGACATGAACGCCGGTTTCAAGTACGCCCTGATCGCCGATCCGGACGAGTACCTGACTTTCCAGCTCCGGACCTACATCCCGACCGGCGAATCGACGAAGGGTCTCGGGACGGACCACGTTTCGATCGAGCCCTCGCTGCTCTACTACCGCCGGCTGTCGCAGCGGTGGATGTTCCAGTCGCAGTTCACGGGTTGGACGCCGATCGGCGGCAGCGACTTCGCGAGCGACGTCCTGCAGTACGGGGCTGGCGTCGGCTACCTCGCGCTCCAGA
Organism: Planctomyces sp. SH-PL14; assembly: GCF_001610835.1. NCBI lineage: Bacteria > Pseudomonadati > Planctomycetota > Planctomycetia > Planctomycetales > Planctomycetaceae > Planctomyces > Planctomyces sp. SH-PL14. Next base: position 4,556,391 of record NZ_CP011270.1, read on the forward strand.
CGAACAGCGTCACGGTCATGCCGACCTTCGAAGCGGTGGGCTGGACGTTCCTTGGCGGTCAGAAGTTCAACCCGCTGTATGGCCAGTCGAGCGCCAACGGCGACACGATCTTCAACATCAAGCCGGGTGTGCGGATCGGCCTGGGCGACCCGAATGGCCCGATGATGATGCCGAGCCACTCGATCTATGCCGGTTTCGGCATCCCGGTCACGAACGAGAAGTTCTACAACGACCTGTTCCGCATCGAGTACCGGATCGTCTTCTAAGTGACGCCGATTTGAGATTCTGACAAAAGGCCGGACGCCCACGCGTCCGGCCTTTTGTTTTTTTGACACCGCGTCCTTGCCGGCACGGCTTGGTAGCTCAAACCCAACGTGCCACGGCAGCCGGGGTCAAGGGGGTCACCCCTTGCCGCCGGAGGCGCTTCCATGCGGAACCGTGGGACACAACGGACGTCCCTTGCGTGGGACCCGCGTTGAGGACTCACCGCTCGCACTGCAATCCCCGCGGGTTGGTGAGGGGGCATACGGCCCGTTGTCCGCGTTTGGATACGATCTCCTTCAGACATCTCTCGACGGCCAGGCCTCCGGCGGGCAAGAGGGCGTTGCCCCCTTGCATCCCCCACCAGGGTGCCCCTGGACCCGGTCAAAGGAGAGTACCATTTCGGCAAGCCGAAGCCCCAACCCCCTCCCCCGGAAGTCGCCTTTGCGCGTATGATGGAAGGTTCGCCGCCTCTCCCGAACCTCCCGCATGACCTCCGAACCGCTCCTTCCGCTCCTCGACACGTTCGGCCGCCAGCACACGAACCTGCGGATCAGCGTCACCGACCGGTGCAACATCCGCTGCTTCTACTGCATGCCGGCCGAGAACGTGCCGTTCATGGAACGGAAGGAACTCCTGACCTACGAAGAGATCGAACGCTTCGTCCGGATCATGATCCCGCTCGGAGTCGAAAAGATCCGGCTCACCGGCGGCGAACCCCTCGTCCGCCGCGATCTCGACCGGCTCGTCGCCCGCATCGTGGCGCTCCCCGGCATCCGCGACGTCGGCCTCACGACCAACGGCCTCCTCCTGGGCGAACAGGCGGAAGGGCTGTACCGCGCCGGACTGCGGCGGCTCAACGTCAGCCTCGACGCCCTCGACCCGATCAAGTTCCGCGAGGTGACGCGGCGCGACGGCTACGAACAGGTCCTCGCAGGACTCAAAGCGGCGGAGCGGGCCGGCTTCCGGGAGATCAAGATCAACGCCGTCTCGATCCGCGGCATGACCGAAGACGAGATCGTTCCCTTCGGCCACTTCGCGCGGCGGACCGGGCACGAGGTCCGGTTCATCGAGTACATGCCGCTCGACGCCGAGTCCGCCTGGGAGCGGGAGAAGGTCCTGTTCGCCAGCGAGATCGTCGAGCGGCTGTCGCGCGAGCTGATGCCACTCGTCCCGCTCCGCGGCGCCGACCCGCACGCCCCGGCGACCGAATACGTCTTCGAAGACGGCGTCGGGCGGATCGGGTTCATTCCGTCGGTGAGCCAGCCATTCTGCGGCTCCTGCAACCGTTTCCGCATCACGGCGGACGGCAAGGTCCGCAACTGCCTGTTCAGTCTCGAGGAGACCGACATCCGGGGCCTGCTGCGGGGAACCGCGGCGGATGCCGAGATCGTCGAGGCGGTCCGCGGCTCGATCGCGCGGAAGTGGGCGGGCCACCACATCAACGCGGCAGACTTCATTCAGCCGAAGCGCCCGATGTACTCAATCGGCGGATAGCACGCCTGTCGCCGATGGGTGCATTCGCCGACTGGTGGTCGCCGAATCTTTTTCCACCGGGTCCAGGGGCACCCTGGTGGGGAGTGCAGAGGGGCCTGTTTTGTTTTTCTGGCCCTTTGCCCGCCGGAGGCCTGGCCGTCGAGAGATGTCTGAAGGTGATCGTGTCCAAACGCGGACAACGTGTCGGATGCCCCCTCACCAACCCGCTTGGAATGCTGAGCGAGCGGTGAGTCTTCAGCGCCGGTCCCACAAAGGGACCGTCCGTTGTGTCCCACGGTTCCGCTACGAAAGTGCCTCCGGCGGCAAGGGGTGACCCCCTTGACCCCGACTGCCATGGCACGTTGGGTCTGAGCTACGGACGCTGCGCCGGCAAGGACGCCCGCTGACCTTGGAAACTGATGAGCCGGCGAACGCTTTCAGCCAAGGCCAAGGTGCGCCATGCCGGCGGAGGTTCCCCGTAAATCCCGTCTTTTGTGGGTTCGCGGCCGCCTCGCCCACGGTCTGTCCAATGAATTCTGAGTGAACCGGCCACATTCTCACTGCTGAACCTTCACGTTTTCTTTACGTGAACCAAACGCGCTCTGAACGGCGGAATCGATGATTCGCGTGCTCGGAATTTCCTCGGAGGAACTATTGATGTCGGTTCGGAAACGCGGGTTCACCCTGATCGAGTTGCTCGTGGTGATCGCCATTCTCGCGGTGCTGGTGGCAATTCTGTTGCCGGCCGTTCAGCAGGCCCGGCAGGCCGCCCGTCGTTCCCAGTGCTCCAACAACATGCGGCAGCTGGGACTCGGGATGCACAACTATCACGAAGTCAGCAACGTCCTGCCGTACGGCTGGGACACCTTCGAAGGAAGCTGGCACTGCCAGATCCTTCCGTTCATCGACCAGGGCGCTCTCTGGAACAAGTTCATCTGGCAGGAAAGCGGACCCGGCAACTGGGACTCCGGCAGCGCCAACACGGTCGCCTGCGCGACCTTTGTTCCGACCTTCATCTGCCCAAGCTACTCCGGACCGAGCAAGCTGACGAACCAGGGAATCACCGATCGCCGTCCCGTCTCCTACCGGGCCAGCACCGGCAGCAAGGCCGTGGCGGACGAAAGTAACGACATCACCGGCCAGACCGTGGTCGCGTTCGACGAGGTGCCGCAGGACGGAATGTTCTGGGGCTGCTCCAGCGTCCGTTTCGCAGACGTTTCCGACGGACTCTCGAACACGATCATGATCGGCGAGTCCTACACGGATCCGCAGTACAGCAAGGACGGCCAGGGAATGGACTTCTGGCAGTTCGGCTCGCCCCAGACCGGCGGATGGGCTCCCGGGAATACGAGCGGAGGCGAGTTCACGGAGTTCGTCGGTTCCTGCAACGGGCCGATCAACGCCCGCCTCCAGCCGAGCGTCCACGGGGCGATCATGGAAGCCTCGTTCGGCAGCTACCACCCCGGCGGCGCGTTCTTTGTGATCGGCGACGGGAGCGTGAAGTTCATCAGCGAGAACATCGACATCGTCAGCTACCAGGGAATGGGAAGCCGCGCCGGCAACGAGCGCGTCGTGATGCCGGAGTAAGGGTTTCGCTGGTTTCGATCGGGCCCGCCGACTCGGTGTCCGCAACGGCGGACCACTGGAGCGGCGGGCCGTTTTGTTTTGACGAGCCGGTGCCGGCTCGTTGCGTTCGACCGACTTGTTCTCTGGAAGATGTCGTTATGTCTCGTGGCGGTTTCGTGTGGGCAGCAGTTGTGGCGGTGTCGGTCGGAGTTCTGGCGGGCTGCGATGCACCGCCTCAGTCGAACTACGACGGACTGGGACTTGTTCCGGTGACCGGAACGATCACCCTCGACGGCCAGCCACTGGCGGGGGCGGTCGTCAGCTTTGACGCTCCCGACGGCCAGTTCGCCTATGGGCTGACCGATTCCAGCGGGAACTACAGCCTGCAGGTGGACTCCGTCGCGAAAGGGTGCCCGAGCGGCCCGCGGACGGTCCGCATCAGCACGGCCCGCAAGGTCCTGGGCCTGAACTCCGACGAAGAAGGGGGGAGCGGCGGCGAAGGTCCTCCCAAGCCTAAGGCGGAAGAGCGGGTCCCGGAGAAGTTCAACAAGAACTCGGAACTGAAGATCGAAGTCACCAAGGACAAGACCGACTACGACTTCGATCTGAAGTCGTAGCGAGTTGTCGGACTTGAGCCGTCAGTTCTCAGTGGGCGCGCCGGTCGCGGTCGGACCGGCTGTGAGAATGGACGACGAGGCGGCGGAGCGCGCAGCAAATCTCCGCGGGCCGGCGCGGGCCGGCCGCTTTTCGGTGGCGAATTCTGCCGGGGCTGCGTAACCTCCGAAATGTGCGGAGGTTCGCTCGCTTCCGCCGGTCCCGACCTCGCTGATCCTCGCGGAGGCCGCTCCCGATGTTTTCCGTCCGTCACGTCTCCCGACGTGCCGCCGCTGGCGTCTTGGCCCTGTTGACGCTCGTTGTTCTCTCCGGATGCCCTGGCTCCGGCGGCACCTCCAACGAGATCCTGATCGGACACTACGGGTCGCTGACCGGTTCGGAGGCGACCTTCGGAACCTCGACCGACAACGGCATCAAGATGGCCGTCGAGGAGTTCAACGCCGCCGGCGGTCTGAACGGCAAGAAGGTCCGGCTGATTACGTACGACGACAAGGGAGACGCCAAGGAGGCGGGGAACGCCGTCACCAAGCTCGTCACGAACGACGGCGTCAAAGCGGTCATCGGCCAGGTCGCCTCCAAGCTCTCGCTCGCCGGCGGACCGATCTGCCAGGAGCACGGCGTCCCGATGATCAGCCCCTCCTCGACCAATCCCAAGGTGACCGAGATCGGGGACATGGTCTTCCGGGTCTGCTTCATCGACCCGTTCCAGGGCTCGGTCTGCGCCCGGTTCTGCCGCGACCAGCTCAAGGCCGAGAAGGCCGCGATCTTCTACGACCAGTCGAGCCCCTACTCCGTCGGCCTGATGGAGGAGTTCGAGAAGGCGTTCGTCAAAGCCGGCGGCACCGTCGTCCGCAAGGAGACGTTCCAGGCGGGCGACCAGGATTTCTCCTCGCAGCTCACGCAGATCCGCGGCAGCGAGCCGAACGTCGTCTTCATCCCGGTCTACTACGCCCAGATCGGCAACATCGCCCAGCAGGCCCGGAAGCTGGGGATTCAGGTCCCGATGATCGGGGCGGACGGCTGGGAGTCGGGTGAGCTGACCTCGCTGGCGGCGGGGGCTCTCGATGGATGCTACTACTCGAGCCACTACTCGCAGGAGAGTGACTCGCCGAAGGTCAAAGAGTTCCTGGCGAAGTACAAGGACCAGTACAAGGGGGAGGCTGACAGCATGGCGGCTCTGGGCTACGACGCGGCAAAGGTGTTGTTCGAGGCGATGAAGAAGGCCCCTTCGCTGGAGGGGAAGGATCTGGCGGCCGCGATCGCCAAGACACGGGACTTCGACGGCGTGACGGGCAAGATCACGCTCAACGAGAAACGCGACGCCGTGAAGCCGGCGGTGATCCTGGAGATCAAGAACGGGCAGCCGAAGTACCTGACGACGATCGAGCCGGACGCGCCGTAGGGAAAGGGCAGAGGAGTCAGGATCGTCCATCTCCTGGAACCGTCCGTCTCCCACCCCGTCTCCTCGCCTGAATCCCAGTTCCTAACTCCTGGATCCTCTCTTCCTCCGGATGACGGACTTCGTCCAGACCCTCGTGTCTTCCATCACGGTCGGCAGCCTCTATGCGCTGATCGCCCTGGGATACACGATGGTTTACGGCATCCTGCGGTTCATCAACTTCGCCCACGGCGACATCGTCGTCCTGGGGGCCTGGTTCAGCTACACGCTCGCGACGAAGTTCGGGTACGTCGGGGCCGATGCTCCCTGGTACGCGGGGCTGCTCGTCCTGCTCAGCTCCTGCGCCCTGTGCAGCCTCATCGGGTTCATCATTGAGCGGTTCGCCTACCGGCCGCTCCGCCGCTCCCCGCGGCTCAACATCCTGATCACGGCGATCGGCGTCTCGCTCCTGCTGCAGAACATCGGCATCCAGACCTGGGCCTTCGGCGCCAGTCCGCGGGCGATGCCGAACCTCTGGCCGAACCGCGACCTGATCCGCATGACCTTCGGCTCCGGGACGGTCGTGATTGGTCTCGTCGACGTCCTGATCCTGAGCCTCTCGGCGATCCTGATGGTCGCCCTCCAGTACCTCGTCTTCCACACGAGCCTCGGCCGGGCGATGCGGGCCATTTCCTTCAACGCCGACACCGCGGCCCTGATGGGGATTCCGGTCGACCGCGTCGTCTCGATGACCTTCGTCCTCGGCTCCGCCCTCGCGGCGGCGGCCGGGTTCCTGTTCGTCATGAAGTACCCCGCGGCCCTGAACCACCCCGCCGATCCGGCCTGGGTGCTGCTGGGGCTCAAGGCGTTCGTCGCGGCCGTTGTGGGAGGGATCGGAAGCATCCGCGGGGCGGTCGCCGGGGGCTTCGTGATCGCCTTCGTCGAACAGTTCGGCATGTTCTACATCGGGGCCAGCTATCGCGATGTCTACGTTTTCGGGCTTCTCGTCCTGATCCTCCTCGTGAAGCCGACCGGCATTCTCGGGTCACCTTTGCGGGAGAAGGTGTGATGGGAGTGGGGAGAGGCGGAAGGCTTAAGGCGGAAGGCGAAAGGAAGAGGACCGTGCGGTCACGGGCTCGTCTTGCTTCTTTGGACCCACGACCAACGGCACACTACCCACTGGAGCGCTCCTGAGATGCCGACGACGATGCATCTGGACTCGCTCCGCCGCCCTTCGCCGCTCCAGACAGTCTGGCAGTCGGTCTGGCCGCTCCTCGTCGGGATCGGCCTGGCCCTCGTCCTGCACTTTGCCCTCCCTAAAGTCGTCAACGGTTACCGGGTCCGGATCGCGATGGACATCGGGATGGCGATGATCTTCGCCGTCTCGCTCAACATCGTGAACGGCATGACCGGCCAGTTCTCGATCGGACACGCGGGCTTCATGGCCCTCGGCGGCTACACGGCCGGCCTCATCACCTACTACGTCTCGCTCACGGCGTGGCATTCCACGGCCCGCCACGGCGGCTTTCTCGGTGTCGGCGAGTGGCTGTTCTTCTTCTCCTGCATCGTCGGCGGACTGGTGGCGGCCGGGCTTGGGTATCTCGTGGGCCTCCCGTCACTCCGTCTTCGCGGCGACTACCTCGCGATCGTGACGCTCGGCTTCGGCGAGATCCTCCGCGTCCTGCTGCAGCAGACCAATCCCGTCATCGACGACTATTCGGAGCTGCAGAGCGCCACCGCCGCGCAGCTCTTTCCACCTCCCGTCGGCGGAGCCCTGGGGTTCAACGGTATCCCGAAGTACACGAGCATTTTCTGGGTCTACACCTGGCTGGCGATCACCGTCATCGCCGCCTGGCGGCTCAAGAATTCGAGCCTCGGCCGGGCCATGATCTCGATCCGCGAGGATGAGATCGCCGCGCGGGCCATGGGGGTCAACGTCACCCGCCAGAAGGTGTGGGCCTTCATCCTGGCCGCCTTCTTCGCCGGCTGCGGCGGCGGACTGTTTGCCCACGAGTTCGGACTGAACATCGAGCCGCGGGACGCCGGATTCCAGCGGTCGTTCGATTACATCATCATGGTCGTCCTCGGCGGCAGCGGTTCGATCACCGGCTCGATGATCTCGGCGGCGATCCTGACCTGGCTGCCGGAGGCCCTCCGCGACTTCCAGAAGTACCGCCTCATCGCCTACGCCGCCCTGCTGGTCGGGATGATGCTCATCCGTCCGCAGGGACTCCTCGGCTTCCGCGAGATCTGGGAGATCTGGCCCCTGTCGAAGTTCTTCGGCCGGAAGGGGCTGGCGAACGAGTCCGTCGAACGAGACGGTCGAACGGAAGGGAGCCGCGGCATGAGGAGGCTTCCGTGATCGCTTCGCCCGCACCGCTCCTCAACGTCCAGAAGCTCAGCATCGCCTTCGGGGGGTTGAAGGCGGTCCAGGATTTTTCGCTGGTGCTGCCGGACAAGGCGCTCTACGGCCTGATCGGTCCCAACGGGGCGGGCAAGACGACGGTCTTCAACCTGCTGACGGGGGTGTACCGCGCCGATTCGGGCGAGATCACGCTCGCCGGTAACAACCTCAAAGGACGCAAGCCGGAGGCAATCACGGCCGCGGGTCTGGCCCGGACCTTCCAGAACATCCGTCTCTTCGGCGAGCTGAGCGTTCTCGACAACGTCCGCCTCGCCTGTCAGGTGCGGGGCCAGCACACGCTCGTCCGGACGCTGTTCCGCACGCAGCACTACCGCACGCAGGAAGACCGTTTCCGGGCGAAGGCGCTCGATCTCCTGGACCTGTTCCAGATGGGCCCGCTGGCGGACCAGCCGGCGAACTGCCTGGCCTACGGCTACCAGCGGCGGCTGGAGATCCTGCGGGCCCTGGCGACCGAGCCCAAGGTCCTGCTCCTTGATGAGCCGGCGGCGGGAATGAACCCGCAGGAGAAGCGGGAGCTGGCGCAGTCGATCCGCCACATCCGCGACAGCTTCGGCGTCGCGATCCTGCTGATCGAGCACGACATGGGGCTCGTGATGGACATCTGCGAGCGGATCACGGTCCTCGACCAGGGCCAGATCATCAGCGAAGGCCCCCCGGCCGCGGTTCAGAACTGCCCGCGGGTGATCCAGGCGTACCTCGGTGTCGAGGGCTGATTGGTTAAACACCAAGACACAAAGATTGCACCAAGGACACCAAGGTCTTCGCTGCACCTGTATTCTTTGTGACCTTGGTGCCTCCTTGGTGTCTTGGTGTTTAACTCTTCTGCCTCATCAGAAGAGTTCGCTTACGGGTCGGCCGTTCTCTTCGACGATGTAGCGGGGGCGGCCGCGGTCGTCGTCGTAGGTCGCGTCGAGCGGGACACCCATGTACTGGTAGATCGTCGCCGCCAGGTCGCCGGGAGTGACGGGACGGGAGGCGATCGTGCCCCCTTGCGGGTCGCTGCTGCCGATCACCTGGCCGTGCCGCAGGCCGCCGCCGGCGAGGCACATCGACATCACCTCGGGCCAGTGGTCCCGGCCATCGGTGCTCCCCTGCGTTCCCATGTTCGGCGTCCGGCCGAATTCCCCCATCGCGATCACGAGCGTACTGTCGAGGAGACCGCACCGCTCAAGGTCGCTGACCAGCGTCGTCAGCAGATGGTCGAAGAGCGGCAGCAGCGGGCCGAGTCCCTTTGAGATCCCGCCGTACGGCGGAATGTTGTCGCCATGCGTGTCCCAGGTTCCGGAGGCGCCGTGGTAGCTGAGGTCGAGCGTCACGAAACTCGAGCCCGCCTGCACGAGCCGCCGGGCGACGAGCGCCTGCTGGCACCACAGGTGTTTTCCATAGCGGTCGCGGACCGCGGCCTCTTCCCGCGAGAGGTCGAAGGCCCGCTGCGCCTTCTGGCCGAGCAGCATCTCGACCGCCTGCTGCTGGTAGACGTCTCCCGCCTCCATGATCCCGGACTGGTCGAGGTTCGTCCGCATCCGGTCGAACTGCGTTGCCAGCTCACGGCGGCTCTCCAGCCGCTCCACTGAGACACCGCTCGACATCCGGAAGATGTCGGCCCCGGTCATCTGGCCGGTGTCGACGCCGACATCCGTCAGGATCGGCAGCCGCGTGGCGGTGTTGGCCAGGAACGGGTCGTACTCCTTCCCGAGCCAGCCGCCGTAGGCGACGTGCGTGCGGGACTTCTGAAAGGCGACGTAGGCGGGCATCGCATCGGTCTGATCGCGGCGGTGCTTGGCGATGATGGAGCCGAAGCTGGCGTACTTGTCTCCGTTGGGGTTGCTCCGCGGCTCCGCCTCGCGGTTACCGGTCTGCATGACCTTGTTGGGCTCGTGGTTGCTTCCTTTGCAGTCGACCGACCGGATGACGGTCAGCTTGTCCATCATCCCGGCGATCTTCGGCAGATGTTCGCAGACGATGACGCCGGGGAGCTTTGACGAGATGACGGAGAATGGCCCGCGGTTGTTGTACGGGCGATCCGGCTTGGGGTCCCACATGTCGATGTGGCTCGGCCCGCCCGCCATCCAGAGCAGGATCACGCTTTTGGGCCGGGCCCCGGCCGCCGCGCCCTGGGCCTGTTGCTGGAGGAGCCGTGGGAGCGTCAGTCCGCCGATTCCTGCCAGACCGACCTTGAGGACATTGCGACGGGAGTGGACCTGGAGACCTTCTGGGCGCCGGGCGTTGAGAAAGGACCAGACCGGCGAAGAAGCGTGCGCAGCGTCATTCATGGACGGAACCGGGGATTCCTGGGCGACGACGATCCATCAATGCGAGCTGATGAGATGGTAGCGAGGAGTCCTGGCGGAGGCAATTCGCGATTTCGCGGCCGGTTCGCCGATTGGTGGTCACCAAATGCAGGGTCCAGGGGCACCCTGGTGGGGAGTGCAGAGGGGCAACGCCCCTTTGCCCGCCGGAGGCCCTCTCGTCGAGAGATGTCTGAAGGAGCGTGTGTCCAAACGTGGACACGGTGTCGTATGCCCCCTCACCAACCCGCGGGGATTCCAGTGCGAGCGGCAAGTCCTCCACGCCGGCTCCACAAAGGGGACATCCGTTGCTTACAACGGTTCCTCACAGGAGTGCCTCCGGCGGCAAGGGGTCGCCCCCTTGACCCCGGCTGCCGTGGCACATTGGGTTTGAGCTATGGACACTGCATCGGCAAGGACGTCGCCCAATTAAGCCTTGGGAAGCGTTCGCCGAAGCCGCTTGGCCCGTCCCTTCCAGAACATCTGCTTGCGGGCAATCGCCTTCGGAGCCGCCTCCAGATCCATCAGCAGCCCGTCGAGCAGTCGCCGAGCCTCGGCCGCCTCCCCCTGTCTGGCGAGCAGGTCCGCCAGAATGTACAGCGCCTCAGGATGCCGCCACCGCCGCGTGTGCTCTCGGAGATGCGCGATCGCCGCCGGGTCGTCTCCGAGCGCTTGAAGTACCCGCCCCTGCAGGAGCGAAACATCGCCGAACTTGTAGGCCGGATCCTTCTTCAGCACCGCGGCCAGATGGGCCTTCGCCTCCTCAAAGTGCTTCGCCTGGAACTCGCACTGCCCGGCCCCCCAGAGGGCGGCGATGTTGTCCGGCTCTTTGGCGAGCGCCTGGTCGTAGCTCTCGCAGGCTCCGTCCCACTGGCCGACTTCGCGGCGGGCATCCCCCAGCTCGACGAACTGGTGAGCGTTCCCAATGTTGTGGGCCGCGATCTCCTTCCGCCGGATCTCACTCCCCCGCGTGAACCGCCGGAGCCACTTCGGGCCATGCCAGTCGCGCGTCGGGATGTAGCGGGCGAAGAAGTACAGGAAGGGGCCGAAGGGCTGAATGACGAGGATGATCCAGATCCAGGCCCGTGCTTCCGGATCGTCCCGGACACAGACGTAAGCCATCCAGAGCAGGAACGGGAGGTAGACCCACGGTCCCAGTCCGACGAGTTGTTTCCAGAGGGCGTGCTGCCACCCGAAGTCCCGTGGGACGGGCGGAAGGACATCCTGGGCTAGGGTGAGCAGGTTCACGACTGGCTCGCGGTTCGTGGTGGCGTGTTGAGAGCATACGGTGGGGAGGTCTGTTCGTCAGCATCGACCAGCATCCGCCTGGCTCGGACCGCGTCCTTGCCGGCACGGCGTCCCTTGCTCAAACCCAACGTGCGACGGCAGCCTGGGGTCAAGGGGGCGACCCCTTGCCGCCGGAGGCACTCCTGTGAGGAACCGTTGGACACAACGGATGTCCCCTTTGTGGTACCCGCGTTGAGGACTCGACGCTCGCACTGGAATCCCCGCGGGTTGGTGAGGGGGCATACGGCACGTTGTCCGCGCTTGGATACTCACTCCTTCAGACATCTCTCGACGGCCAGGCCTCCGGCGGGCAAGAGGCATTCTGCCCCCTGCACCCCCTGACCAGGGTGCCCCTGGACCCGGTTGGGGACAATGCCGCTGGGGGCACGGATCGACAGAATCGCTGGCTTCCCCCTGAACGTCGGCCCATTCACAATCCTCTTCTTCTTTGAGCCCGGCCCGGTCCCTCACCTCCAGCCTCGTCAGGAGCGACACCCATGCGAGCGTTCATCACGTTCTGTCTTTGCCTCTGCAGCGTCACCGCCAGCGCCGCGGAACTCAAAGAAGTCTGGACCGTCAACACCGGACTCATGAAGCCGGAATCGGCGTGGTACGACCCTCTGACGAAGATCGTCTACGTCTCCAACATCGGCACCGCCCCCGACAAGAAAGATGGAACCGGCTACATCTCGAAGTACGACACCTCGGGCAAGGTGCTCAAGGAAAAGTGGATCACAGGCCTCAACTCCCCCAAGGGGATCCGCGGGGTCGACGGGCTGATGATGGTCAGCGCGGTCGATGAGATCGTGGTCATCGACTCCGAGTTCGACAAGATCAACCGGACCATGCCGGTCGAGGGGGCGAAGTTCCTCAACGACGTCGCGATGGACAGCGAAGGGAACTTCTACATCTCCGACACGGGAACGGGCGTGATCCACCGGGTCGATCCGTCCGCGAAGCTCTCCGTGTTCGTCCAAGGGCCCGAGACGCAGGCCCCCAATGGACTGCTCGTGAAGGACGGCGCCCTGATCGTCGGCGGGTGGATGAAGGAACAGAACGCGGATGGCTCGACCAAGGTGGCCGGCCAGCTCATGAGCTTTGACCTCAAGACCAAAGAACGGAAACTCATCACGCCGGAACCGCTGGGCAACCTCGACGGGCTGGAAGTCGACGAACACGGCCATTACCTCGTCAGCGACTGGTTCAACGGCAAAGTGTTCCACGTCACGGCCGACGGCAAAGCCACGACGCTCCTCTCAATGAAGCAGGGAACCGCCGACCACGCCTACATCCCTGAGAAGCGGCTCCTGATCCTGCCGCGGATGATGGAGGACAAGCTGACGGCCTACGAACTGGTCGACTAGGTCGGGGCCGATGCACACGAAGCGACGCCCGGACTGAACGTGATGAGGCGATGGCGGCTGACGGAGCCGCCCGTCACTGGCACGAGGCTGGCCGCGGTCCTTACAACATGGACCGCTCGCCTGCCTGCACCTCACCTCAGATCGTTGTGTCTACCGATGAGTACGCTTCGCGCCGGCATGGTCGGCTTTGGGATGATTTTCGACGAGACCTACCGCCCGTTCTTCGAGCGAGTCGCCCGGGAAGGACTCTACGACCGCCGCTTCGGCGACGTCGCGGTCGAGCTGGCCGCCGTCGCCTCGCGGACGGGGAAGCGGGTCGAGGCGTATAAGAAGTCCGCCCCGGCCGCGTTCCGGAATCTCGTAAGCCACTACGGCGAGAATCCGGTTCCGGCGCTGCTGGAAAGCGGCGTCGACTTCGCCTGCGTCGCGACCCCGGACAACCGGCACTTCGACGCCGCGAAACAGGTCCTCGAAGGGGGCCGGCACGTCATCATCGAGAAGCCCTCGGTCCTGATGCTCCAGGAGCTCGACGAACTCGCTGCCCTCGCCAGACAGAAGAACGTCCTGGCCAAAGTCGTCTACCACAAGCTCCTTGACCCGGACCACAAGAAGCTCAGGACCCTCGTCGCCGACGGCCTGCTGCAGCACGTCAACAACGGCTACTGCTCGCTCCTGGAGCCGAAGCAGATCGCCGGGGCCCAGTTCTCGGAGTGGATCACCGGCCGCAACCCGGGAACGTACGTCGCCTGCCACTACATCAAGCTCATCGACTTCACGTTCGGCGGCCGGCTCAAGACCGTGACGGCGACCGGCCAGCGGGGGATCGTCGGCCCCAAGGATGGCCCCACCTGGGACAGCACCCAGATGCGGATGATCTACGAGTACGACGACGGTCGCGAAGCTGCCTTCGACATCCACACCTCGTGGGTCACGCCGGACAACTTCCCCGGCTACGTCGAGCAGGAGGTCCAGTTCCGCTTCGACAACGGGGTCTGGAACGGCCACTCCCGCAAGCGCGGCGTCGAGTGCACGATCGAGGGGAAGACGCCGTTCGAACGGAAGATCACGATCAACAACCACTACAACGGCACCTTCCTGGAGCCGTGGGGCGAGCGGTCGCAGCGGGGCTACGGCGTGGAGGTCATCGAGCGGTTCGCCCGCGAGGTGGCCTACGTCGAGCACGGCGGCGACAAGTCGAAGCGAAGCGAGCGCTTGGCCGAGATGCAGGCCCTGGGGTACAACGACCTGACCGCCGACCGGCAATCGGTCGCCGCGGTCCAGGCCCTCGAGGCCATCCTCGAAGAGCAGGCCGGGGGACACGCCGACTGCGTCGTGCGGGTCAACGAGGCCAAGGGGGGACTCGTCCTCTACCGGCCCGGTTCGGCCGAGCCGCGCGTTCTCTATCCGGGACGCGTGTAGCGGCGATGGCCTCGGCGGCGGCCGTGCTCCCGCAGGCCGCCGCGGTCGTTCAGAACTCGACATCGACGTATCGAAGGAGACACCGCATGTCCCGCCTGACCCGTCGTGACTGGCTGAATGCCGCGGCCCTGACCGCCGTCGCCGGTGGACTTTCGCCCGCGATGCCCGCTGCCTCGGCCGCCGAGCCCGCGGCGCCGAAGCCGTCCCGCCCGCCGCGGATCGGCGTCTCGACCTACTCCTACTGGCGGTTCCGCGACGACACGAAGCTCGATGTCGAGCAGTGCATCGACCTCGCCGCCCGGGACGGCTTCGACGCCGTAGAACTCCTCCACATCCAGATGGGGGACGACTTTTCGAACGCCCGCCTGCAGAAGCTTAAGCAGCGGGCGTTCCGACACGGGCTCGACCTGTGCGGAATGTCGACCCACCAGTCGTTCGTCTCACCGGACAAGGCGGTCCGGCAGAAGAACATCGATCATACGATCGGCTGCATCGAGCTCGCCTACCGGCTCGGCATCCCCACGATCCGGGTCAACACCGGCCGCTGGGGGACGACGAAGACCTTCGACGAGCTGATGAAGAACAAGGGGATCGAAGACCGTCTCCCCGGCCACACCGATGACGAAGGGTTTCAGTGGGTCATCGACAGCCTCACGCAGTGCCTCCCGAAGGCCGAAGAGTGCGGCGTGGTCCTCGGCCTCGAAAACCACTGGGGCCTCGGCCGGACCGCGGAAGGGGTCCTGCGAATTCTCGACGCCGTCCAGTCTCCCTGGCTCCAGGCGACGCTCGACACCGGCAACTTCCTGGAGCGGCAGTACGAGCAGTATGAACTCCTCGCCCCGCGGGCGGTCCTGGTCCAAGCCAAGACTTACTTCGGCGGCGGGACGTGGTACACGCTCGACATCGACTACCCCCGCGTCGCCGAGATCCTCCGCAAGGTGAACTACCAGGGCTACATCTCGCTGGAGTTCGAGGGGAAAGAAGACTTTTCGACAGCCATCCCCAAGAGCCTGGAGCTGCTGCGGAAGGCATTCGCGCCGGCCTGATCCTGGGGCAGGGTCCAGTCCTCGGGAGACGGGCTTGTCTCCGTGGATCTTCTCCCTCTCTTCACGGAGCATTCGTTCCCAACTCACGTTCACCCGCTATCCCTCGCGGACTCTTTGCCCTTCCCCCGCGCGGTTCGGAGAACGTTCGATGTTGCGGAACGATTTCGTCACGCTGATTGGATCCCAGCCCGGCAAGGCCGACTACATCCCGGTCGCCTGTCTGCTCCGCAATGGTTATGGCGTTGCCGGTTACTTCAACACGCCGGTCAATGAGGGGCTGGTTGATACGTGCGTGCTTGTGAATGCCCGTCTGCTCGATCTCGCCTCGGCCAGCGAATCGCGGCGCGGTCTGCACAACTTCACGGATTTTGTGGAAGAGATCGTGACGCGGATGATGGAGAACGACGACTTCACGACGAACGGGGAGTTTGAAGGTTCGAGCTACATCGGCGGGGCGGTGCCGCTGACGGCGATTCCTTTTGGGGATATCACGGTTGTGTACCCGGTCTCGCGGATTCGGCATCTGCTGCAGCGGGTGCAGGAAGATCCGCAGACGACGCCGACGTTCCTCGATTTCCAGAACAAGAGCATCGTCGTCAAGTTGTTGACGGCCAAGATCTGGTGAACGCACCAACGCGCTCTTGCCGGCACGGCGTTGCTTGCTCGAACCCATCGTGCGACGGCCGCTGGGGTCAAGGGGGTCTCACCCCCTTGCCGCCGGAGGCGCTTCAATGAGGAACCGTTGAAAACAACGGATGTCCCCTTTGTGGGACCGGCGTCTCGAACTCACCGCTCGCTCAGCATTCCAAGCGGGTTGGTGAGGGGGCATCCGGCACGGTGTCCGCGTTTGGACACGATCGCCTTCAGACATCTCTCGACGGCCAGGCCTCCGGCGGGCAAAGGGGCGTTGCCCCTCTGCACTCCCCACCAGGGTGCCCCTGGACCCGGATTACGGCAGGCCGTTCACCTTGCGCAGCACCCACTCCGTCATCACGATCCCGCAGAACAGGAACAGCACCCACCACCGATTCCACAGCGGCTCCTCGCCCTCTTTGTGTAGCGTCTGATTCACGTCCCGGAACAGGCTCGGTATCTCACCCGCCTGATCAGGCAGGAACAACCGCCCGCCCGACACGCTCGCAATCTGCTCCAGCAACGCCCGGTTCGCACTCACGTCCGCCAGCTCACCCGTCGTCGGCGGAAGAACCACCAGCTCCGCCTGAATCCCCTCCGTCTTCACGTCCGCATTGTCCACCTGCAGCCGCACCCGATAGTCCCCGGACTTCAGCCCGATCGCCCGTCCCTCGAACGTCAGCGGCTTCGACGGCCGCAGATCGATCGTCACCGGCGCGATCGCAGGATGCGCCCCATCGGCCGACCCGTCCGCTCGGATCGGCTCCAGGATCGCCTGCACGCGGACATTCGGCGCCTTCTTGAGCGCCTGCTCGTCCCAACGGACCCGGACAACAGCATCCTCGCCCAGGCTGATCGTCGGCCGATCGAGGCTCAACTTCAGGAACTCATTCCCCGCCGCCGACTTTGCATCCGCCGCCCACCGGGCGAGCTGTCCCCAGTAGCGATGGTGGTACTTGTCACCCACGCGGAACCGCCACCGCCAGGTGCTGTCGATCCCCATCCAGACCACCTGGCCCGCCCCCACGAACTGCTGCACGAGCATCGCGTTCTTGCGGTCCCAGTCGAGCCGCGGCGTTTCGGCCTCACCCGGCGGAACTTCCAGCGACGCCCAGACCGTCGCGGCGGGTCGGGCTTCGGCGACGAGTCCCCACTGATGTCCGGGTAGTTTCGACCAGATCCGCCGGTTCTCGGCCACATCGGCGTCGAACTGGAGAATTGACTGCTGCTCGCCGTCGTCCGTCAGCCGCAGGTGAAAGCCCCGGTCGAGCGGCCCCCCGGTCTGCGTCGGGCCGGCCAGATCCTTCGCCCGGAGATTCGTGACCGGCAGCAGCCCCGCGACGATATCGGAGGCGTAGTCCTGAGGAAAAAAGTTCTTCCCGGCGATCAGGAGCAGAGTGCCCCCTTCCTCGCGGACATAGCGGTCGAGGAACTCCCAGGCCCGCGGCGAAAGGTCGTTCGGGGCAACATCGCCGATCAGGACTAGGTCGTACTGGCTGAACGGCGTCGGGCTTCCCGGAGTGAACTGCTCGGGCAGCTTCAGCAGCCTAGGAAAGAAAGTGTCGGCCAGGACACCCATGTAAGGCTGGTTGAAAACGATCTTGTCGACCTTGAGGCGGTTGTCCCGCATCAGGGCGTCCTGGATGTACCGGAACTCCCACCGCGCGTCCCCTTCCAGGACCAGGACGTTCGCCTTGTCGTCGACCACCTGCATCTGGAAGTCGCGTTGGTTGTTGTCCTGCCGGGTCTCATCCGGCTGCGGCTCGACCCGGAGGGCGTACTGGTGCCGGCCGACTTCCTTGGCGTCGAGATCGAACGGAACCTCGGCCGTCGGACCGTCGATGCGGACCGTCTTGCGGACCGGTTCCCCCACGGGTTGGCCGGCGGCGTCCCGCTTCTCCAGGACGACGGACATCTCCTTGCCGTCGTAGCCGCTCGTGCGGAGGATCGCCTTGACGATCGGTGTGTCGTCCTGGAACACCGTCGAGGGGTAGTCGAGCCCCGCCACGGCAAGGTCCTTGGGACGCCGGTCCGACCCGATCAGGATCGGATAGATCGGAGCCAGGCCGCCGAACCGCTGAACGAACCGGCCGTCCCCTCCGTGCAGGTTGTCCCGGCCGTCGGTCAGGATGACGACGCCTGCCAGCTTTCCGCCTCCGGAGCCTTCGATGGCCGCGTTGAGCGGGAGCGTGACGTCGGTTCCCTCGCTGTTTCCTTTGACCTTCTCCGGAGACTCCAGCGCCTTGACGTCCGTCGACGCCACATCGGCGGCGAAGACGTACAGCTCGGTGTTGGCACTCTCCTGAATCTGCTTGATGAGAGGCCGCGAGCCGTTCATCAGCAGCCGGCGGGCGATCTCGTACCGCGGCAGCCGCTCGACTTCCGTCATCAGCCCCTGGACCAGCTCACGCCGACCCGCGGCGAGGGCCCGGCGCTTGTCGGCGTCGTTCGTCTCCTGCGGCAGGACCCAATCCGGTTCCTTCCCCGCCTCGTAAGCCGCGATCCATGGATCGACCCGCTCTGCCGCCTCGCCGTGGCCGAGCATCCCCAGCCCCTTGGCGAGCCGCAGCTTCTCCGCCGGCGTGGCGACGGCATCCTGGGTGTCCATGCTCTCGGAGACGTCGATCGCTACGACCACGCGGCCGGTGGTCGTGATGTCCTCGCTCCACCGCGAGACCGGCTCGAACAGGGCGAAGAGAATCACCGCCAGGGACGCGAGTCGCAGGCCGAGGAGCGTGTTTCCGAGCTTCCGGTCGACGAGCTGTCGCTCGTAACCGTAGAGGAACGTGATGCACCCAACCGACGCCGCCGCCACGACGATCAAGACGATCAGCCACGGTGTGGACTCCACCCCGCGGAATGTCGGCCAGTCGAACGCGAGCATGGAGGTCCGGGGACGGCGGCGTGGACGAGGAGACGAGGGTTCCCTCGGCACGGGAACGGACGTCCCACACTATACGATCCGTTGGGAACGAATGTCACCGTCGGTTCGTGCGGAGAGCGAGGCTCCGCCGTTGACGGGAGTGTTGAGCTGGATGGTGGTCGCTCAACGAAGGCCGGGATGCTTATCCTTCCGGCTCGAACCGTGTCCTTGCCGGCACGACTCCCATAGCTCAAACCCAATGTGCCCCGGCAGTCTGGGGTCAAGGGGGTCTCACCCCCTTGCCGCCGGAGGCACTTCGATGAGGAACCGTGGGACACAACGGATGTCCGCTTTGTGGTACCGGCGTTGAGGACTCCCTCAATCCACACCGCTCGCTTTGCAATCCCCGCGGGTTGGTGAGGGGGCATACGACACGCTGTCCTCGCTTGGACACGCCCTCCTTCAGACATCTCCCGACGGCCAGGCCTCCGGCGGGCAAAGGGGGCGTTGCCCCCTTGCATCCCCCACCAGGGTGCCCCTGGACCCGGTTCGGTCAGTATTGGGCGACCACCGGAAGCGGGTTGTCGGATCTCGCCCTTCACCGGACAATGCTGCGTCCCCGTTCCCGTCAAACTTCGGACCTCCTCGTGGAAGCCCATCCCCTGCGATTCCTGCGGAACCTCGGCCGCAGCAGCGAAATCGCCACCGTCCTCCTGAACTACGGATTCGGAGACCTGCTCTACCGCAGCGGGATGCGGCGCTCCCTGGACCGCGGCTGGCGGTGGCTCCGCTTCAAACGCCCCGAACCGGTCGTCGAGTACACGACCTCCCAGCGGATCCGCATGGCCCTTCAGGACTTGGGGCCCACGTTCGTCAAGTTCGGGCAGGTCATGAGCACCCGTCCCGATATCCTCCCGTCGGAACTGCTCGACGAACTCGCCCTCCTCCAGGAACGGGTTCCCCCGTTCTCCGGCGAAGAGGCCGCCGCCACCGTCGAGGCGGAACTCGGCCGCCCCGTCTCGGAACTGTTCGCCTCGTTCACCCTCGAGCCCCTGGCGGCCGGATCGCTCGGCCAGGTGCACCGGGCCCGCGCGCACGACGGATCGGAACTGGCGGTCAAGATCCGCCGGCCCAACGTCGTCCGGGACGTGGAACGGGACCTCTCGCTCCTGGGCGAGCTGGCGGCGCTCCTGGACTACAGCGTCCCGGAGGCGCGGGTCTTCGATCCGACGGGCCTCGTCAACCACTTCGCCCGCACGATCCGCCGGGAGATGAACTTCCACCGCGAAGCCCGCAACATCCAGGAGTTTCAGCGGCTGTTTCGGAATGACGCCACGCTCCGGATCCCGCACGTCTACGAGGAGCTGACGACCGAAGCGGTCCTGACGATGGACTTCGTCACCGGCGAGCGGGCGGACGACCCCGAGGCCCTGCGGGCCCGCGGGATCTGTCCCAAGGGGGTTGCCCGCAATGGGGCCCTGATCTTCATGAAGCAGGCGTTCGACCTGGGGGTGTTCCATGGCGACCCCCATCCCGGAAACCTGCGGGTCATGAGCGACGGGACGATTGCGCTCCTCGACTTCGGAATGGTCGGGACGCTCGACGAGTCGAAGCGGGACGAGCTGGTCGACATGTTCCTGGCGGTCGTGCGGCACGATATCCGCCGGACGGTCTCGATGGTCCAGGTCATCTGCCCGCCTTCGCGGCCGATCGATCAGAACCTGCTCACCGCCGACGTCCGGGACTTCGTCGAGGGCTTCTATGAGTTGCCGCTGGAACGGATCAAGGTGGGGCGGCTCCTGGGGGACTTCGTCCACATGCTTTCCGACCATGGTCTCCGCTGCCCGGGGGACCTGATGCTCTTCATCCGGGCGATCATTACGCTCGAAGGGGTCGGCCGGGCGCTCGACCCCCGTTTCAATCTGGCGGGAGAGCTGCAGCCGTTCATCGAGCGGGTCGTCCGCCGACGGTACGAGCCGAAGCGGATGTTCCATCGCGCTTACGACGACGTCCGGTCGCTTCTTTCGGCGGCCCACGACCTGCCTTTGTCGACGAGCCGCGTCCTTGAGAAGCTGGCTCATGACGACCTGCGGATCAAGTTCGAACACCGGGGGCTCGACCATCTCATCACGGAGTTCGACCGATCGAGTAATCGTGTCGTGATCGCGGTGATCATTGCGTCGTTGATTCTCTCGTCGGCTCTCGTCCTCCGGAGCGGGGTGACGTCGTCGTGGATCACGATTCCGGTCTTCCTGCTGTCGGGGTTCCTCGGTGTGTGGTTGATTTATGGGGTCCTGCGGAGCGGGAGGCTGTGACATTTGGTGGAGCTCTTCCCCCTAGCCGGGTCCAGGGGCACCCTGGTCAGGGGGTGCAGGGGGGAGAATCCCCCTTGCCCGCCGGAGGCTTGTCTCGTCGGGAACTGTGTGAAGGAGGTCGTGTCCAAATGCGAACAACATGTCGTATGCCTCCTCACCAAGACGCCGGGATTGCAGTGCGAGCGGTGAGTCCTCAACGCCGGTCCCACAAAGGGGACGTCCGTTGTATCCGGCGATTCCTCATGGAAGCGCCTCCGGCGGCAAGGGGGCCAAGAAGACAACACAGCCCCCCTTGACCCCGGCTGCCGTAGCACGTTGGGTTTGAGCTATACAGTCGCGCCGGCAAGGACGCGGCTTGAGTCCTTCCCCCCCCCCACCATCCTGGCTACCCACGACCCCTTCACTGCCCCATGTCGCCGCTTGATCGCTACCGCAAACAGGTTCTCTACTCCGGGATCGGTGAAGAAGGCCAGCGGCGCCTCTGTGCGGCCCGGATCCTGATCGTCGGTTGCGGCGCACTCGGCTCCGTCCTGGCCGAGACCGCGGTCCGGGCCGGAATCGGCTTCGTGAGGCTCGTCGACCGGGACTTCGTCGAACTCACGAACCTCCAGCGACAGGTCCTCTACGACGAAGACGACGTCACCGCCCAACTGCCCAAAGCGATCGCCGCCGCCCGGAAGCTGCAGCGGATCAACTCGACCGTCACGATCGAGCCCATCGTGGCGGACGTCGACTACACGAACATCCAGGGCCTCATGCAGGGGATCGATCTCGTCCTCGACGGAACCGACAACTTCGAGATCCGCTTCCTCATCAACGACGCCGCCCTCGAAACCGGAACGCCCTGGGTCAACGGCGGCTGCGTCGGCAGCCACGGCCAGGTGATGCCGATCATCCCCGGCCAGACCCCCTGCCTGCGATGCCTCATGGAAGGGGTCCCCGACCCCGGCTCCATGGACACCTGCGATACCGCCGGGGTCCTCGCGCCGGCGATCCAGGTGGTCGCCTCGCTCCAGATCGTGGAGGCGATGAAGATCCTCACCGGCCAGGCGGTCGAATCCGCCCTGACAATCGTCGATGTCTGGGACGCCTCGCTCCGCCGCCTCAAGCTCGGCGACCTCCCCGCCCGCACGAACTGCCCCGCCTGCGTCCAAGGGGAGCGCCGCTGGCTCCGGGGCGACGCCGTCTCGCGCTCGACCTCCCTCTGCGGCCGCAACGCCGTCCAGGTGACCCCGCCGCAGCGGATGACCCTCTCGCTCGACGACCTCGCCGCCCGCCTCTGCGCCAGCGGCCCCGTGACCCGCAACCCGTTCCTGGTCCGTCTCGACCTCCGCGACCCCGCTTACGAGATCACGGTCTTCCGCGACGGCCGCGCGATCATCAAGGGAACGGAAGACATCCCGACCGCCCGGACCCTCTACGCCCGTTACATCGGGACGTAAGTGAGGCCCAAACAAAAAGAGTCACCCGCGAAACAGCGCGGGTGACTCGAAGTCTCTCCGGTCGGAATTCCAGACGAGTCCTCACCGGGCGGTCAGCGGCTTCTCGGCATCCTTCTCCGCCCCGAGATCCCATACGGGCTGCAACCCGGGAATGAGGGCATTCGTCGCCTGCCGCGGCGTGACGTCGTGGCTCAGGAACGAACCCTCCTTGCCAACGAAGTAGGTGTGCGAGTCCGCAACGACGAGGTTGTGGACCGTCCCCTCCCCGGCCGGCTCGACCGACGTGACCTCGACCGCGCCCCGCACCGTATGGAGGGGCATCTTGGGCTGCAGCGAACGGGCCTGCACCCAGCCTTCGCCATTGATCCAGAACGGGTGTCCGTGCGAACACAGGATCTCGTTGTCCCCGGTCTTGACCCGGTAGAGCTTGGCTTTTTCACGGACGGTCTGCGCGAACACCGGCTTGAACGTCAGTTCGCCGGTTTCCACGTTCTGCGAGAGAACCCGATCGCCCGGCTGGATCGATTCGACCGGCCGCGCTCCTAGTTCGGTAACGATCATCGTCCCCGCCGCCAGGCAGGAGCCGGGAGGACAGGTCTTCTGGCGGACGATCTGCCGCGGCGCGTGTTCGATCCTTCGGGTCCGCGGATCGATGTACCAGGTCTGTTCATAGTTCATCGAGACCAGCTGCTTCCCGCCGACCGCATCCCCTTCGGTTTCCCACCATTTCCAGACGTCGGCGGGCTGCTGAAGCTTCTGCCCCGCCACGGCGGCAACGGTCTGAATCGCTCGACGATTTCGGACACCGTCTCCCGCGGTCTGGTTGACGAGAATCGAGGCCCAGATCTGGGCTCCCGCCTTGCCGACCGTTTCATTGAAGTCGAGGAAGCCGGGAACGTCCGGTGCCATGAGAACAGTGAGACGCTCGATGGGATTCTTGAGCAGCAGTTGCAGATCAATTTTCTGGTCCAGCGTCTCCATTGTGAACCGCACGGTCTGCGCGCCTCGTCCCGCAAGCACCTCGGGAGTCGGATTCTCGGACATCAGAGTGACGCTCGAAATCAGTTCTCGCAGATAACCTTCCGTCGGTCGGTCCTTCAGTTCCTCCGTGGCCTGAAGTCGGATGTTCGCGTTCTCGGAGAAGAGAGCCTGACGGACAAGTGCGTGCGAGGCCTGGAAGTGGGAAACCGTCCCCAGCCATTCCACATAGGCGGTGTGAAGCGGGTCGCCAGCGTCGCCAATCGCGGACTCCAGGGCCGGAAGCTTCTCGGGCGCCGTCCATTCGTCGAACTGCTGCAGGTTTCGGGCGACGACCTCCGAGGATTTATTGCGCAATCGACGAACGAGAGCGGTCGCCTGCTTCCCGTATCGGTTCAGCGATGTTGACCAGCGCTCCTGATGATGAATGGCGCGGCCAATGGCCTCCCGAGCAACCCACCGCCCCTGAACCTGCATATCGCCCAGCCGCTGCCGAGCCTCGGTGTGCGTCGGATCGAGCAGTGTGACGGCAGTGAGGTGGGCCCGCTCCTCATCCTTCAGCCGATGCGCGCGACTTCCGTCCGCCAGGAACAACTGGTCTTCCACCGTCATCTGGCGGCTGTCCCGCGCCTTTCGATAGTCGTACAACTCCTTCCAGCGGTCGCCGTGATCGGCGACTTCGGCAAACGGAACCCAGGTGTCTCCAACCTTCACGTTTCCCGCCGCCCACTGGGCCAGCGGATCGTTGGGGTTCTCAGCCAGACGCCGTGTGACCGCCGATGCTCTCGCGGCCTGATCTCCGGAGAGCTCCAACTCCAGGATTCGCTTTCCATCGACAACCGGGGATTCCTCGGCCGAGGGGGCCGAGGACTTGGGAGTCGGAGGCGCGGCTAGTACAGCCGCTCCTGTCGCCAACACGCCGCACACCAGGCTCAGGTTTCCGAGAATTCGCAACATCGCTGAGACTCCTAAGGTTGTTTCACGGCCGGCAGGCCGCCAGCGGCGAGCGCGGACAGTTCCGCGGCAGCGTCAAAAGAATCGTACGTCGACCAACTCTGCATCTTGTTTCGCAGCGCCTGCGCGCGGCCGGAGCTGCCCGGGGCACTCGTCTGAATTTCCCGCAGTTGTGTCCGAGCCAGTTTCTGCAAACGCTCGTATTGAGCTGAGACGCGAACGGACTTGTTCGCCAACTGGTTCTGGAAGCCGTAAACCGTGGAACGCTGTTCGAGGAGCTGCTGAGCCCGTCGTGTGGCTTGATCGTGTGTCGCGTAGAGCGACATGAGGTCGGCCCTGAGCAACTCCCGCTCGGCCGCCTTCTCATTGATCTTGTCGGTATAGATCCGCTTGGCTGCCGGGTACCCCTCGTACCTCTGCAGCCTCTCCAGATCTCTTTGCAGTGCGCTCATCTCGTAGGCCAGGTTGAGGATTGCGTCAGAAAGTTTCCTCTCCGTCTCCTGAAGGCTGGTCAACTGCTTTTCGAGGGCCCCCAGTTTCGCATCGAGGTCCGCAGCGCCCTCCTCGACCAGCTTCTTGGCGGACGCTTGGTCTTTCTGCGCATCCCGGTAGTCGCGCTCCAGCTTGTCCTTGTTCTCAATCTCGCGCCGCAGGGCCTCGGTCTTCGCCGTCGAAGACTCGTCGAGGACCGTCTGAAGTTGATCCTGAAACTGACGCTGGACCCGCCCCACCGCCGCCTGTCCGGAGGCAACCTGCTCGCCGTATTCCTGCAGGTAGCTGTTGACGCTCGGGATCCGCCGGTTGACGAACTGGGCGACCTCCGCATCCCCGGCCGGTCCCTTGAGATACTCGACGAACGACCCCATCCAGACCGCCGCCTGACGCCGATCCTCAACGGGGATGGCCTCGGCCGGCGCATGCCCGATCAACTCCGCCAGATCCACAAGCTGCTCCGCAGCTTCCGTCAACTTCCGTTGACGAAGCTTGGTCCGGATATTCGCGACGCGGGCCGGCAGATAGGGAGGTGACGCGGCGAGCGCCTTCTGAAACGACTCCTCGGCCTGCTCGAACTTTCGATTCTTCGTCAGTACGACGGACCAGGCATACTCGACCCCGGCATCGTCCGGGGCCAGTCGTCGAGCCTTCTCATAGGCTCGCTCGGCCGCCTTGAGTCCCTCCGGAGTTCCCCGCAATCCCTCCTCGGCAAGGACTGTCAATTCGTGCGCAAGAGGAGTGGGCGCATCCGCATACGACAAAGCGGAGACAGCAGTGCACAGGAGGGCCGCGAGGGCCCTGATCGTTGACGAACCGGTCATGTTTCTGGCCCCGCCGGGGTCGCCGTCAGACCGTAGGGGAGATCCGACACCCTCCCCGAACGGACGGCCTGACAGTTGTTTCACCGATTTTCCCGACCCGGTTCCGAAAAGAGAAGAAGTTTTACGCTCAGTCCTGTCGGTTTTGTCAGAGAGCCCGCCGCGATTCGGAACGGCTGTTCACGGGGCGGAGGTCCGCCGGTCCAACTCCTGGCAACGATCCGCCATCCGTTTGCGGCCCCCTTCGGTCGATCCTACCTTATGTCGGTCGTCATTCCCCCGATGGCCCACGAACGATCGACTCGACCCGCGCGCAGGCGCCTCCCTGCGCCGACATCTGCTGTCTCCGACGTCAAACATGCCCATCACCAAGCTGCTCGTCGCCAACCGGTCCGAAATCGCCATTCGCGTCTTCCGCTCGGCCCACGAACTGGGGATCCGGACGGTCGCCGTCTACACGCATGAGGACCGCTACGCGCTGCATCGCTTCAAGGCGGACGAGGCCTACCAGATCGGGGCCCCGGGGGAGCCGATCAAGAACTACCTGAACATCCCGGCGATCATCGCCGTCGCCAAGCAGCACGGCATCGAGGCGATCCACCCCGGCTACGGGTTCCTGTCCGAGAAGCCGGAGTTCGCCCGGGCCTGCAAAGAGGCGGGGATCATCTTCGTCGGCCCGACGATCGATGCCCTCGAGAACCTGGGGGACAAGACCGCGGCCCGCAAGATCGCCGTCAAGGCGAAGGTCCCGGTCCTGAGCGGGACCGAGAACGCGCTCAAGGACGGCGACGAAGGTCTGGCGGCGGCGAAGAAGCTCGGCTTCCCGATCATCCTCAAGGCGGCCCACGGCGGCGGCGGCCGCGGGATGCGGGTCGTCGAGTCCGAAGACCAGTTCCTCGCCTCCTATGACACCGCCCGCCGCGAATCGCTGACGGCGTTCGGCAGCCCGGACATCTTTATCGAGAAGTACATCCGCCGGGCGCGGCACATCGAAGTCCAGCTCCTCGGCGACAAGCACGGGAACCTCGTCCACCTCTTCGAGCGAGACTGCTCGGTCCAGCGCCGCCATCAGAAGGTGGTCGAGATCGCTCCCGCGCCGAACCTCGATTCCAAGGTCCGCGACGCGATCTGCGCGTCGGCGGTCGAGATCGGCAAGCAGGTGAACTACGAGAACGCCGGGACGGTCGAGTTCCTCGTCGACGCCGACACGAACCAGTTCTTCTTCATCGAGGTCAATCCCCGGATCCAGGTCGAGCACACGGTCACGGAAGAAGTGACCGGCTTCGACATCGTGAAGTCGCAGATCCTCATCGCCCAGGGGGCCGCTCTCGCGGACCCGGAGATCGGGATCGACTCCCAGGCCGCGATCAAGACGACCGGCTTCGCCGTGCAGTGCCGCGTCACCACAGAAGACCCGGAGAACAACTTCACGCCGGACTACGGCAAGATCGCTCACTACCGCTCGGCGGCGGGACTCGGCATCCGCCTCGACGCCGGCACCGCGTTCTCCGGCGCCACCGTCACGCCGTACTACGACTCGCTGCTCGTCAAAGTGACCGCCCGGGCCCGGCGGTTCACCGACGCCGTGCACCGGATGGAGCGAAGCCTCGCCGAGTTCCGCATCCGGGGGGTGAAGACGAACATCCCGTTCCTCACCAACCTGCTGAACCATCCGACCTTCCTGGAAGGTCTCTGCACGACCCGCTTCATCGACGACACTCCGGAGCTCCGCGAGCTCCCGAAGCGGAAGGACCGGGCGACGAAGGTCCTGAGCTACATCGGCGAGACGATCGTCAACGGCAACTCGCTCGTGAAAGGCCGTCCCGTCGCCAAGCGGCGGCTTCCGGCTCCGATCCCGTCTCCGGTCGCGCCGGGGGCTTCGGCTCCCGCGGCCGGGAGCCCGCAGGCGGCCGCGTTCCCCGAAGGAACCCGCGACCTTCTCAAGAAGCTCGGCCCGCAGAAGTTCGCTGCCTGGGTCCGCGACCAGAAGCGGCTCATGATCACGGACACGACGTTCCGGGACGCGCACCAGTCGCTCCTGGCGACGCGGTTCCGCACGCATGACCTGCTCCAGATCGCCGGCATTTACGCCCGCCGCTGTCCGCAGTTCTTCTCGCTCGAAATGTGGGGCGGAGCGACGTTCGACACGTCGATGCGGTTCCTGAAGGAGTGCCCGTGGCAGCGGCTCTCCGAGATGCGGGCGCAGTGCCCGAACATCCTGTTCCAGATGCTCCTGCGGGCCTCGAACGCCGTCGGGTACACGAACTATCCGGACAACGTGGTCCGCGAGTTCGTGAAGGAAGCGGCCCAGGCAGGGAACGACGTCTTCCGCGTGTTCGACTGCCTGAACTGGGTGCCGAACATGCAGGTCGCGATGGACGCCGTCAATGAGACGGGGACGATCTGCGAAGCGGCAATCTGCTACTCGGGCGACATCCTCAACCCGAACCGCACGAAGTACAACCTGAAGTACTACGTCGACCTCGCGAAGCAGCTCGAGAAGATGGGAGCCCACATCCTCGCCATCAAGGACATGGCGGGGCTCTGCAAGCCGGAGGCAGCGACGAAGCTCGTCACCGCGCTGAAGCAGGAGATCGGGATCCCGATCCACTTCCACACGCACGACACTAACGGCATCCAGGCCGCCTCCTATCTCAAGGCGGCGGACGTCGGCGTCGATATCGTCGACTGTGCGATGGCTCCGCTCTCGGGCGGGACCTCGCAGCCGAACCTCAACACGCTCAGCGAATCGTTGCGGTTTATGGAACGGGACACCGGCCTCGATTCGCACGTCCTGGATGAGATCGCGGAATACTGGCGCGTCGCCCGGCAGTTCTACGCTCCGTTCGAGAGCGACGAGCTGGCCGGTACGGCCGACCTCTACAACCACGAGATGCCCGGCGGCCAGTACACGAACCTCTACGAGCAGGCCCGGGCTCTCGGCCTCGAAGACCGGTGGGCGGAAGTCTGCCGGGTTTACGCCGAGGTCAATCAGATGTTCGGCGACATCGTGAAGGTGACGCCGACGTCGAAGTCTGTCGGCGACATGGCGCTCTTCATGGTCGCCAACAACCTGACGGCGAACGACGTCCTGAACGGCGACCGCGAGCTCTCCTTCCCGGAAGGGGTCATCGACCTCCTCAGCGGGGCGATGGGCCAGCCCCCCGGCGGGTTCCCGGAGAAGATTCAGCAGCGGATTCTCGGCAACCGCAAGGCGTTCACCGAACGCCCCGGCGCGAGCCTTCCTCCGGTCGACTTCGGTGCCGCGAAGGAGAAGGTCGCCGGTATGGTCGACGGTGAGCCGTCGCACCAGGACGTTCTGTCCTACATCCTCTATCCGAAGGTCTTCGAAGGCTTTGCCGCTCACCGCCATCAGTACGGCGATACGAGCCTGCTGCCGACGCCGATTTTCTTCTACGGCATGGAGCCGGGCGAAGAGACCACCGTCGAGATCGAGTCCGGCAAGACGCTGTTCATCAAGTACGTCGGCCTGGGGATGCCGCATCCGGACGGAACCCGGACGGTCTCGTTCGAGCTGAACGGCCAGCCGCGGAACGTGACGATCACGGACCTGTCGCTGACCCCCGAGACGAAGTCCCGCCGCAAGGCGGAGAGCGATGACCCCAAGCAGATCGGGGCGACGATGCCCGGGATGGTAGTCCTCGTCCCCGTGACGGTGGGCGAAGAGGTCAAGAAGGGGCAGAAGCTGCTGACCCTGGAAGCGATGAAGATGGAGACCTCGATTTACGCCGACCGTGACGCGAAGGTCCGGGAGGTCGTGGTCGCGAAGGGAGAGAACGTCGAGACCGGCGACCTGCTGATGGTTCTCGGCTGAGTGCCGGCGCTCGAACCGCATCCTTGCCGGCGCAGCTCCGATAGCTCAAACCCAACGTGCGACGGCAGCCGGGGTCAAGGGGGTCACCCCTTGCCGCCGGAGGCGCCTCCATGAGGAACCGCGGTAAGCAACGGGCGCCCGCTTTGTGGAACCTGCGGGTTGATGTGGGGGGCATCCGGCACGCTGTCCGCGCTTGGACACGGCGTCCTTCAGACATCTCCCGACGAGACAGCCTCCGGCGGGCAGGGGGTGGCCCCTGCACGCCACCAGGGCATCCGCCCTGGACCCGGTATATGGCCCGCCGGGTGAACTAGTTCGAATTCTTCAGGATGTTGTACTTCTTCATCTTGTTGTACAGCGTCACCCGGCTGATCCCCAGATCCTTCGCCGTCCGCGTCCGGCTGAAACTGTTCTTGAACAGCGACTGCTCAATGATCTCCCGCTCGTTCACGGCCACCTGATTGCTCAGCGTCACTTCGTTCGTCCCGCGCCGATCACCCAGCACCACCGAAGGATCGTTCGTCGGACCCGCCTTCCCCGCCATGACGTGCGCGGGAAGCTGCTCCGCCGTCAACAGCCCGTTGCGGCAGTAAATCACCGCCCGCTGGATCACATGCTCCAGCTCGCGGACGTTCCCCGGCCACGGATAGTCGAGAAGCGCCTCCAGGAACGTGTCATCGATCCGGGCAATCGTGATGTTGTGCTTCGCCGCAAACTTCCCGATGAATTTCTTCGCCATCGGGATGATGTCGACCTTCCGCTTCCGCAGCGGCGGGATCTCAAACTTCAGCATGCTGAGCCGGTAGTAAAGGTCCGGCCGGAACCGGCTCGCCTCAACCAGCGGCTGCAGATCCAGGTTGCTCGCCACCACCAGCCGCGCCTGAGACTTGAGGGTCCGATTCGATCCGACGGGCTCAAACTCTCCCGTCTCGATCACCTTCAGCAGCTTCACCTGCTGCTCCAGCCCCAGGACGTCGATTTCGTCCAGCAGAATCGTCCCCTTCCCGGCGGCGACGAACTTCCCCTCCTTGTCGGCATGGGCACTCGTGAACGACCCCTTCTGGTGTCCGAACAGCTCGCTCTCGATCAGCTCCCGCGGCAGCGCCCCGCAGGGCACGTGCAGGAACGGCTCGTTCCGCCGCGGCGACGTCTCATGAATCAGCTTCGAGAGAAATGTCTTCCCGACCCCCGTCTCCCCGATGAGCAGGATCGTGACGTCGTGCGATGCGGCGATCGACAGGTCCTCGAGCATCGACTTGAGGACGGGAGAATTCGTCTCGAACTTGTGCGTTGCCCCCTCCAGGACCGCGCGGCCGAACGTCTCGGTCGGCCGGTCATGATGGACCGGGATCGGCGTGATCAGGGCGTCGGTGTATTCCTTCCGGATCGCGTCGACGACCCCCGCGGCATCGCGGAGATGAATCAATGTTGAGCACGCCGCGCGGCGCTCCAGAATCTCGGGACAGTCCGGCCCGGTCAGCAGGACAATCCGGCCCTGGGGATGCCGGAGCAACAGCTCCTCGACGAACCGGTCCGCGCCGTGGCCTCCGTCGAAAACGGTCCGCTGGTCGATGACGAGCAGGCCCGGCTGCAGCGGCGCGATCGAGGATCGGGCGTCGTCGAGTGTCGTGACGCGATGGTGCCGCAGAGCGGAGCCGAATTCCTGTTCCGCCGTGCTGGTCAGGTCCCGGTCCGAGGTCAGCCACAGAATCATCGTCGATCGCATACAGACTTCCCGTGATGGACGAGCCAGGCGCACACCGACAGACGAAAAGTGCGTCCGCGCCGCCGTGCCCGTTCCTGATAGGGAGTCTTTACAAATGGAGTGCCAATCTTGACGCGGCGCTCTCCGGGGTGCGTCCGAACGGCCGCGGGATCGGCGGCGCTCAAGCCGAAGATCCCGCGAACCGCCGCGCCGCTTGCAAAAATGCAAGGATTGTCTGGAGCTGGTCGCGCGGCGGAGCCGACGAGGGGCTTTTCCCTGTCCGTCTTCCGTGACACGTCCAGCGCTGCCCGTGAGGCGTTTCCGAAACACCTCATGTGGCAAATCGGCATCGCAAACGGCAACACACCGGGTGGGACCGGGTGCCCGGCCGCAAAGAAACACGCGAAGCCTTAACACGGGGCCTCTAGCATCAGCGCCCGGGTCAAGGCGTACCCCGCGTCGTCTGCCGCACGCGCGATCGGCCGCCTGTGAGCACAGCGGGATCAAGACGACTTCGGATGACCTCCCTCAACGAGTACCTGGAGCTTCTCTCCGAGAGTCCGGAGCCGGTCCTCCGCCTCGTTCTGGCGGCCGCGGTCATGCTGGTCGTCCACGCCCTCACCGGATGGGCGCTCTTCGCGTGGCCAACGGCCTCCCGCGACGAAGCCGATCGCCAACCCTACCCCGTTCCGTTCGGTGGCCGGCTGCTGCAATGCGTCGGGGCGGGAATCGGCCTCAACATCCTGCTCTGGACCGGGGCGCTGTTCATCGTGCCGTCCGCGATCCCCGGGACGGCGGCGGCGGGAGTCCTGGCGCTGGCCGGAGTCGTGGGAGCGGTCCGGAACCGTCGCCGATGGGCGATCTCCCGGGGGCCCGCGTCCTGGGTCGCGGCCGTCCTGCTCGCCGCCGGCTTCGGGCTGTGGCAGCACGCTCTCCTGGAGTTTCCCCTGCGGGTCCAGCGGGTCCCCCACTCCATCTACAACGACTTCTGGAGAGACCTCCCGATCCACGTTCATGTCGCGACCCTGATCGGCGAAGGGGGATTGCCGCTGCGGTGCGTTTTCGGCACGCCCGATCCGGCCCGGCCGTTCGAACCCCCCGGCCATGTCGGCTACGCGGTCTGGATGGACGGGGTTTCTTCGATCACCGGAGTCGGTCCCTATCACGCGGCCGCCGTCGTCTGGATCCTCTGCCGCCTCCTCACGGCGTGGAGCGCGTGGGAGCTCCTGGGGGACCGGATTCGATCACCGTGGCTCCGGGTCCTCGCGTCGCTGGTCCCTCTCGTACTGGGGTGCGTCGGCTGGCCCCCCTGGAGCATCTCGACCGACCTCGAGAAGGTGGCGGCGGCCGGCAGCCAGGTGGCGGGGGCGATGTCGTGGAACCTGCCGCAGGCGGCGTCGGTCGCGCTCGCCTTCGTCTCGATGGTCTTCTACGACCAGTACTGCCGCCGGGGACGAACGCCGGACCTGTTTCTGACGGCGTTCCTGCAGGTCGTCAGCGGACTGTGCAAGCCGTCGCTGTTCATCGTTCTGGCCCCCGCGCTGCTGATCCGGCTCGTCCTTCAGCGGACCTCCTGGCGGGCGCTCGCCGGCGTCGTCGCCATCCTGCTGTCGGGGGTCGGGATCTACCACCTGCCGCTCCTCTATCCCGTCTTCAGCCTCTCGCGGGGCTGGTCCCTGCATCCTTCCGCGGGGCAGGCGAGGGACGTCCTTTCGTTCTTCCTCGGGAAGTGCGGAGGGATCTTTCTTCTCAGTCTCCCCTTCCTGCGAAAACTCTTCGGGGACCTGGGGCGTCCGGCGGAACGGCGGCCCGTCGATCTGCTCCTCATCGCCATGGGAGGATCGCTCCTCTTTCCGCTGCTGTTCCGGGAGGAGGACCTGGTCCCGCTCGGGATGCAGCCCAACCTGTTCTGGGGGGCCATGGGCTGCCTGTCGCTCCTGTGGCCGTTCGTCGCGGCGCTCCCGTCAGGCCCCGTCGCTCCGGCGACGCTCTGGGGACGGCGGTTCGCCTGGCTGGTCGTCGGAGTCCAGATCCTCAACGGGGGGCTGTTCGCCTTCCAGTATCCCGTCCTCGAGACGCGGCACTTCCCGACGAGGGCGGTCGACCTGATTTATGCGGTCCGCCGCGAGACCGCTCCGCAGGACCGGGTGCTGCTCGACCCGATCATCAGCGATTCGACGCGGGCCAGTTACCTCGGCCGACCCGTCGTCATGGCTTACGAGTTGAACTGGTCGCAGCAGAAGCTGATGGACGACTGGCGCCGCCTCTGCGGGGGGGAATCGCCGGAGACTCCGATCGACTGGAACCGGTTCGAGGCGGTCGTCACCGCGCCGGAACGGGACCGTGTCCACGACCTCCTGAGGAGTCTGGACTGGGCCCCGCGGGAGCTTCCTCTCGGCTTCACGCTGTGGCGGAAGCCCTTGTCCGGTTCGCCGTAAAGCCTCGTCGTCCCCAACAGATTCGCAACGCCGCCTTCACTGGAAGTTCACCACGATCCATTGTCGGCCTTCCGGGGCGTGACTAGGATTTGAGTCTCCGTGGGTGGGCGCTCGGCACCGGTTCGGTTTCGATGGCCTGTTTAGGTCCACAGGGTGAATGCGGATGATTTCATCAGTCCCGCGCAGTTCCCTGACCAACGCCACACCGCACGAGGACGCACCGCTTGATCTTGATCAACGGTCGCCCTCTGCGATGCAGGGAAGTGTTCTCGTCTTAAATCGTGGATTCAGTGCGGTCCACGTGATCTCGGTGCAGAGGGCTTTCTGTCTCCTCTGCAAGGGCGTCGCCGAGGTGATCGCCGTCGAAGACGCCGGCGTCATGGCGTACGACTTCGAGGGCTGGAAGGACCTGAGCCAGCTCAAACGCTCGCTCGATCTTCCCCGCGAGCATGAAGAGTGGATCCGCTCGGTCCACTTCGACATCGAAGTCCCCCGGATCATCCGGCTGCTGAAATACGAACGCGGGCCGCGGAACGCTGTTAAATACAATCGCCGCAATATCTTCCTGCGGGACGAGCATCGCTGTCAGTACTGCAACCGGCGGTTTGCCAGCCAGCGTCTCAGTCTCGACCACGTCATGCCCCGCAGCCGCGGCGGCCCGGATACGTGGGAGAACGTGGTCTGCGCCTGCCTCACCTGCAACACCCGCAAGGGGGGGCGGACGCCGGCCGAAGCGGGGATGCGGCTGATCCGGGAGCCGGTCAAGCCGAAGCGCAGTCCGCTTCTCAGCCGCCAGCTCACGATGCGGCGGTATGCCTGCTGGAAGACGTTCATCCCGGCGCTGGAAGACGCGCAGCAGTAGATCGGGGCGTTCCAAGTCGGGCCGAGACCTCTTCTCTTTACTCCGAAGGAGTTACGCCCAATAGCCCGGGGTTGGCCGCGGAGCGGGCTACCCTGGGTTATCGTTGGTTCATTCTCAAGAACCCCGTCGGGGTTCCGTCAACGAACCGCCTTGACGCAACCTCCTTTGGGGTAGTCTCTGCCCACGCCCTCTCATCCCAGGGTAGCCCGCATGGCGGGCAACCCTGGGCTATTGGACGCAACCCCTTCGGGGTAGGCAGTATTGCAAAGCACACCACCGTGGAATGATTGAATTGGGCTTGAGCCTCACTCTTTCGGCCACTCGCCGCCGAAGGCCTCATAGGCCTCCATGCACCGTTTGACGCAGATGCCCGGCGCTTCGTCGTACTTCACGGTGTGGTCTGCGTGCGTGAGGCTGACCGCGTAGTCCCCGGACGCGATCAATCGGCAGACGGCGAGGACTTCGGCGGTGACCGGAGCTTTGCCATTCTTCATGGGGATCGTTCGGACGTCGTCTCCCTTGCGGACCGTCAGCTCCTGCATCCCTCGAATCCCGTGCCCCGTCGTGGCGATCAGGATCGGGGAGTGGACGGCACCGTCCGGGTCGACGACGAACCGGACAAACAAGACGCTCTGATCAGGAGGCAGGCGCCGGCTGTTGGGGAAGGCGGCTTTTTCGGGGCGGTCCTTGCTTCCGGCCAGGGAAATGTAGGACTTGGCCACGTCGCCCCGGGACATCACGGTGAACTTGTGGACTGTGGGCGTGGCGGCGACTCCGCCTGCGTGAATCTCGTAGGCGCTGAGCGTGACTGTCGAACCGTGTGGCGATGCGACCAGCTCTCTCCGCAGTTCGTCCGGGGTCGCAACGCGGACGCCGTTGACGGATTCGATGAGCGAGCCCGGGCGGAGCGGGTTGGAATCCTTGAGCCAGCCCGCCTCCTCCGCCGACTTCACGTAGACGCCTGGGGTGGTGGGGGGACGACGGATCCCGTGGTCCTTGAGGTACTGCTCGCCGTCGTCTTTGGACCAGGCGTAGACGCCGTAGAACATCTCCTTTGTCCAGGCCGGTGGTTCTCCGGCGGAGACGGGTGTGGCCAGGAGAAGGAGGGCGACGATCGTTCGCATGGGTGGCTCCGCGAGGGCCGGCCCGGTCACCGGGGGCGGGCAGAATGATCGTATCGCCGGTCGGGCTCGGCGTCCTTGCCGGCACGGCTCCCATAGCTCAAACCCAACGTGCCACGGCAGCCGGGGTCAAGGGGGCAACCCCTTGCCGCCGGAGGCACTCCTGTGAGGAACCGTGGTAAGCAACCGGCGTCCCCTTTGTGGAACCGGCGTCGAAGACTCACGACTCGCTCTGGACTCCCCGCGGGTTGATGTGGGGGCATACGACGCGGTGTCCGCGTTTGGACACTCGCTCCTTCAGACATCTCTCGACGGCCAGGCCTCCGGCGGGCAAAGGGGCGTTGCCCCTCTGCACTCCCCACCAGGGTGCCCCTGGACCCGGTTCTTGAGATAGCGGTCTCAGGCCTCCTTCCGAAGATGCTGCACCCACGCCGGCGGAACATTCGCAAACACCCAGTCACGGCGAAAACGCGAATCCCTAAACCGACCCTGCAGATAGCTCTCAATCGCCGTCAGCCGCTCCCGGTCCCCCTTCGCCCCCACAGAACACCGGACCGACCGCACGAACATGTACTCAAAAAACGAGTACGTCGCCCCCGGCGCCACGTGCCCCCACGAAGCCGACACCAGCTCCTCAACGAGCGACATCGGAAAGTTGTTGAACGGAAGCCCCGAGATCACAACGTCGTACGGAGCGGTAGACTGAAACGCCTGAAGCGGGCAGTTGTGAATCGTCGACTGCGCCGCCCTCAACCGCCACGCCCCATCGGACTCGAACCGATTCTTCAGAACCGCGACGAAGTTCTCGTTGATCTCAACGAGGTCAAAGACATCCCCGGGCTGCAGCTGCGAGACGATCGATCCCGTCACAGCCCCCGTCCCCGGCCCGATCTCCAGGATCCGCAGCGGCCTCGGACGCGGATGAGCACGGAGCGGCTCAGTCATCGCCCGGGCCAGAAACCGGCTGCTGGGAAGGATCGAGCCGGTCGTCTCGAACCGCCGCCGAAACTCCCGGAAAAACGCAATCTGTTCGAGCAGCGACACGAAGGAATACCCGCAGGACGAAAGCCGAAACAATAACGAAGTCCGCTTCCCAATTCAGCCCGGCTCCGCAGAGTTCGGCGGCGCCCGTCTTATCTGTGTGAATCTGTGTTCATCTGTGGCTCAATCCAGATTCTTCAGCCACGGATGAACACAGATAGACACAGATAGGGAGAAAGCGGATGCGGCGATCCGACGATCAAGCCGCCTTGCTGGCCTTCTTGATCTCGCCGTTCTCGCCCACTTCCTCGAACCGGACCGACATCCGCTTCGAGACCCCCGCCTGCTCCATCGTCACGCCGTAGAGGACGTTAGCGGCCGTCATCGTCTGCTTCCGGTGCGTAATGACGACAAACTGCGTCATCTCGGCGAACTCCCGAATGACGTTGATGTACCGGCCGACGTTCGCGTCATCGAGCGCGGCGTCGACTTCGTCCAGGATGCAGTACGGGCTCGGCTTGCTGCGGAACATCGCGAACAGGAGCGCCACGGCGGTCATGGTCTTCTCGCCACCGCTGAGCAGCGTCAGTGAGCGGAGCTCCTTGCCCGGCGGCCGGGCCACGATGTCGAGGCCGCACTCCAGCACGTCGTCGGTGTTCTCGAGAACGATATCCCCTTCGCCGCCGCCGAAGACCTTGCGGAACAGTTCCCGGAAGTGCCCGCGGATCGTCTCGAACGTCTCAAGGAACAGCCGTTTGCTCTCCGTATTGATACGGCGAATGATCTCTTCCAGCGTCGACTTCGCTTCCTGCAGGTCCTGAAGCTGGGCGCTCAGGATCGAGAACCGCGACTCCAGCTCGTCGAGATCGTTCAGCGCGTCGGTGTTGATGCTCCCGAGCGCCTTGATCCGCCGTCGCAGCCGCTCGACCGCCGCCTCCAGCTCGGGACGGATGTCGGCGTAGTTCACCACCGGGACGAGCTCGGCGTAGGCCGACTCCCCGGCCTCCGACTCCTCCGCCGCCAGCTCGTTCGACTCCACCTCGACTTCGACGGACTCTTCGTCCGAAGCGTCGACTGCTTCCATCCCGGTTTCTTCGTCCGCAGCCTCTTCAACGGCCGCCTCTTCGGACTCACGGGTGCCCCACATCTGTGCCGCCTGCTCGGGCGCATGCTCTTCGAGGTACGCGCGGAAGGACGAGACGCCGCTGGCCGCCAGCTCTTCGAGGGTCGTCTGGTACTCCTCCTGCATCTTCTCGGCGAGCGAGCGGAGATGCATCTCGCGCTCGCGGATCTGCATTTCGGCGGCGTGCTGCCGGTCCTGAGCCGCCCGCCGCTTCTTGTGGAGTTCGTCCCCGCGGCGGGACAGGAGCTGCCGCTGCATCCGGACCGCATCCCGCTGCTTCGCCGCGCTCCGCACCGACTGCGACAGCGTCTCCCCCTGGCCGAACCGCAGCGAGACGCTCGACTCGGTCCGCAGGATGAGCTGGATCGCCTCCCGCCGTCCGGACAGGAGCGACCGCAGCCGCTGTTCGACTTCCTTCTGCTGCGCCACGCGCTGGACCTGATCCTGCCGCAGCCGGACTTGATCGCTCTGGAGTGTCTTGAGCCGTTCCTCGTGCTTGGCGAACTCGAGCTGTTCCTCGCGGGCCGTCTCGATCAGGAGGTTGAGCGTCGCCTCGATCGACGCCGTCTGCTGCTCGGCATCCGCCACTTCCAGCGTCAGGGCGTCGGCATTCGCCCGTTCCTCTTCCATGAGGACCCGCTGCTCGTCGAGGGCCCGGGTCACCTGGTCGCGGCGCTCCTCCTGGCGGCTCAGAACTCCTTCGTAGCTGCTCAGTTCCTCGGTCAACCGGGCCACGGTCTGCTGCTGCGAGTCGAGCCGCGTCACCGCCTCGGCGAGCTGCGCGGAGACCAGCTGGAATTCCTGGTCGGCGGCGGCGAGCCGGCCGTCGTGGTCGGTCAGCGAAGACGTCAGCCAGCCCAGCCGGTCGACTTCGCTCGTGATCGTCCGGTCGAGGCGGATGATTTCGTTGCGGAGCTGGCGAAGCTCGCTCTTGCGGGAGAGGACGGCGTTCTCGCTCGGCACCGTCCCGACATAGAGCGTCCCGTCCGCTTCAACGAGCTCCCCCTGCTGGGTCACGAACCGGCAGCCCGCCCCGACACCGTCGAGGAGGTCGTACGCGTCTTTCAGCGAGGCGACGATCCAGGTATCGGCCAGGAGCCGCGCCGCCAGTCCCGGAACCGCTTCGGATTCGGTCAGGAGCGTGTCGGCCCGGGCGATCACCCCCGCCTCGTGCGACAGGTCCGGCAGCCGCTCCGCGGAGATCCGGAACCCGCGGGATCGGGCCGCCGCCGCGGCCGTCGGCGCGCCTCGGCGGGCGGAGGGGAGTTCCAGGAACCCGACACGGCCCAGGATGTGGGCCTCGCCGCGGTTGAGGTAATCGATGAGCGGACCGGCGTCGTCAACGACGATGAGTTGCGTCCGTGAGCCGAGCGCCATTTCGATCAGCGGGGCGACGTCGAGCGCCGCGTCGACGAGTTCGCCGACGCTCCCGACGATGCTCGACCACGGCGGCGAAGCGACCGTGGCGGCCCGTTCGAGGATTTCGCGGACCCCGATCCCGAGCCCTTCCTGACGCCGCTCCAGGTCCTGCAACACGGTCAGCCGGGCCTGCGCGGCGCTGCGGCGCTCCCGCAGGTCCGCCAGCCGCCGTTCGGTCTGGCCGTGGTCGCCGAGGAGATTCATCCGCTCCAGGCGGATCGACTCGATCTGTTCGCGGGCGGCGTCGCTCGACGACTGGATTTCGCCCGTCGCGATCTGCTGCCGCTCGAGTTCCCGCTCGGCGAGAGCCAGCCGGTCGACGCTCTCGCGGACCTTCGTTTCGGCGAGCGCCACGGTCTCGGCCGCCGCGCTGAGCTGCGATTCGAGGGCCGCGGTCTTCCGCTGCTGCTCGCTGACCCGTTTGAGGAGTTCGTCCCGGCGGTTCCGGGTCTCGCGGATCCGGGCCCGCGCCTCGTCGAACAGGACCCGCAGCCCGGCGAGCTCTTCCTCGCGACCCTGCATCGCCAGCCGCTGCTCGTCGAAGGCCCGCGCGAACTGCTCCAGCCGCGCGGAGGTGGTCCGCAGCTCCTCGTCGATCCGGGCCGAACGGACCGTCAGCGTCAGGCGATCCTGCCGCAGCCGGTCGATCTCCTGCTCCAGTTCCTTCAGCCGCGAGGTCTGGTGCCGGATCGTCGATTCCTGGACGGCGATCTGCTCGCGGTTGGCTCCCGCCTGCTTCTCCAGCTCGCGGACCGCCCGCTCATGCTCGGAGAGGCTCCCTTCCAGCCCCTGCGTCTCCTCTTCGATCTGCGACAGCTCGCCCGCCAGCCGCTCGACCTCGGCCTGCGCCCCGGCCGCATCGGCCTGGATGCCGGCCATGTGGGACTGGTGCTCGCGGAAGTCGTCCGCCGCCAGCCCGGTCCAGAGGGTCTTGAGCTCGACCGCCAGCTCGCGGTACTTGGCCGCCTTGCTCGCCTGGCTGCGGGTCGAATTGAGCTGGGTCTCGACCTCGTCGACGATGTCGGTCAGCCGCAACAG
Organism: Planctomyces sp. SH-PL14; assembly: GCF_001610835.1. Classification (NCBI taxonomy): domain Bacteria; kingdom Pseudomonadati; phylum Planctomycetota; class Planctomycetia; order Planctomycetales; family Planctomycetaceae; genus Planctomyces; species Planctomyces sp. SH-PL14. The sequence goes on from NZ_CP011270.1 coordinate 4,596,536, forward strand.
GTTCTGCGCGACCCGCTCCAGCTTCCGCTCCGCCTCGATCTTCCGGGACTTGTACTTGCTGATCCCGGCCGCCTCTTCGAAGACGAGCCGCCGCGTCGCCGGGTTGGCCTGGAGGATCTGGTCGACCCGCCCCTGCTCGATGATGCTGTAGGCCGCGGTCCCCGCCCCGGTCCCCATGAACATGTCACGGATGTCTTTGAGGCGGACGACGTTCCCGTTGAGCAGGTACTCCGAGTCGCCGCTGCGGTAGAGCCGCCGGCCGATCTTCACTTCGGCGCTGTCGACCGGGAGCCGGCCGGAAGCGTTGTCGAAGGAGAGGGACGCCTCGGCGAAGGCGCTCGCCTTACGGCTGTTGGAGCCGTTGAAGATGACGTCTGTCATCTCCTTTCCGCGAAGGCTCTTGGCGCTCTGGTCCCCCAGGATCCACTTGATGCCGTCGACGACGTTGCTCTTGCCGCTTCCGTTCGGTCCAACGACACACGTCACCCCCGGAGAGAACTCAAAGAGAGTCCGATCCGCGAAGCTCTTGAAACCGAAAAGTTCGAGAGACTTCAGCATGGAATGGGAAACGACGCGAAGTGGAGGGCGGCGCGCGGGCCGCCCGAGTCAGACGTCAAAAGGGAACGTTCGGGGCAGGTTCGACAGTGAAGTGAGTGGGGCAGGGAAGAGGCATGTCAGCGGACGGTCCGCTCGGCCGGACGGGCTCCCTCGCGGGAGTCGAGGGCGGCGGTCTCCGGCAGACGTCCGAAGCGTCCGCCCGAAGGGACCTCCTGTTGCGGCGGAGGTTCGGACTCGCCCTGCGCCGGCGGCAGGTCGTCGATGGCACTCTTGCCGGAGGCTTCCGCGGGGGCGGTCTTCCGGGCCTCCGGCTTCTTCGACTCCGCCTGCGCGGGCTTGGCCGGCGGCGGCGTTTCGGCGGTCCGCTTCTTGTCGGCGTCCGCGTCGCTCGCTTTGGCGGGGGCTTCTTCGTTCTCAGAAGCGTCGGCGTCCTTTTTGCCCTTCTTCTCGTCGGCCGACGGCTTTTCCTCCTCGGCCGGAATCAGCATCGGGGGTTCCGCCGGACGCTCTTCCTGGCCGGTCCCGAAGAGGTTCGGGGCGAGACCTTCGCCGCCGATCTGGGCCTCTTCCTTCTCGCCCTCGGCGTTTTCGCGGTAATACACCCGTCCCGCCTGCGGCAGCGCGTCGATGCCGATCGGGCCGGCGAGGTTGTGCTGCCGGTCGGCCTCCACGAGGAGCTGCAGGATATCCGGATAGGTCGCCCCCATGGCGGCCAGCGTCCGGATCACGTCGGCAACCCGCCGCGAGACCTTCTGCTTGATGTCCCGCTCGCCCGCGGCGATCCGGGTGACTTCCATGTGCGTTCCGTCGCCGGACGACTTGACGATGAAGTTCTTCCCGGGCCGGGCGATCATCGGCGGGAGGAACTCCTGGCCGGCGTTGAACAGAACGACCTCGCACTTCCTGTAGCGGGTCACGTGGATCATCGGCTCGGCAGTCGAGTCGACGATGTGCAGCGAGAACTTGTTGTCGTCAAACTTGATCCCCGCCACGACCGGATCGTGCGGCGCGACGGTGGAGAGCGCCCGGAAGGCGCCGTACCGGGTCTCGATACTGGGATGGTTCATCAGCTCCCGCAGGACCAGCATGGCGTCGCCGTCGGTCAACGTCGCCAGGGCCGCCAGGGCATAGGCCCGGAACGCCGGCTCCTTGTCGGCCGCTTCCTGCAGAGCCCGGACGCCGTCGGCGTTGCCGAGATACGCAAGGGCCTCCGCCGCGCGGAAGCGGGCTTCCAGCCCCGGCGCCTTGAGTCCGTCCTTGAGGGCCGCGAGTCCGTCGGGACCGACCCCCTCCAGTTCGAGCGCCGCCCGTTCGGAGGTCGCGTCGACGAGGAGCTGTTCGCGGAGCTGCTGCATCCGCATATGGCGGTCGATCGGCGTCTCGTTGAGCGCCATGTGGCGGATGACCTGCAGGTACCGCGGATAGTTCTCGCGGTACTTGTCATGGACCACGAGCTCGATCTGCGAGTCGGTCTTGGGCTTGGCCATCGGCTGCTTGATCCCCGCCTTGTCGTAGCCGTGGTAGCGCGACGAGACCCGGTTGGAGATCTTGGTCACCATCTTGGCTCCGACGTAGTCGGGCCGCAGTCCCATCGTCAGGTTCCGGTCTTCGCCGATGTACTCCGCGCCGCCGGGGATCAGCCCCTTCTTCAGCGACGCCTTCGAGCTCGAGTCGGAATTGAACAGGATGACCGGCCCGTTGCTCCGCGCCAGTTCCTTCCCTTCACGCATCCCGCCGTCGAGATACACGAACTCCGACAGGCGGCATGGCAGGAGCCATCCCCCGGCCAGGCTGGTCGTCTCGCTCCCTTCGGGGAGGGTGATCTCGACGTCGATCCGTTCCCCCTTGCGGATCAGCGGGGGGATGTAGGCGGTCACGATGACGAGGGCGGTGTTGGGAGAGCTGAGGATCGACTCCGGGCTGTCGATCTTCATCCGCCGCATGTCGTCGAGGAGCATCTTGCGGTAGTACGACGCCGGGGGGTCTTCGCCCGTGCCGTCGAGGCCGTTGACGAGCCCGACGCCCTGGATGGTCGTGACCCCCTGGCCGCGGATGCTGATGTAGTCGCCGATGTACTTCGAGTGCCCGCCCATGCCCAGGAGGGCCGCGTCGACGTTCTTCCGCCGCTTGAGCTTCTCCCGTTCGTCCTTCTTGAACGGCATGTCGAGCTTGATGTCCGACAGGTCGATGCCGGCGCAGCCGATGGCCATTGAGGAGAGCAGGAGGCCCGCCACCAGGGCCAGCAGGCGGCGACCGCCGAGCAGGCGAGGGGAGCGCGCGGGGGGCGTGGACGGACGAGCAGAGATCGGTCGAGCCATGAACTCGAACTCCCGGTGGGATGCCGGTCGGGGCGAGGTAGGATGGGAGACAGGCAGTTTGGGCGGATCGGAAGGATCTGCCGCGATGGAATCCGGGACACTACGGCAGCCGTTTTTGAAGGGTCAAGATGCGGGCCGACTTCGCCGGACGGGAGGGGGTGTGACAGGCGGGGATTGCTGGACACGGCGGGGAGCGGGGCCATGTTCGGCACTTTTGGCCGTCCGGAGCTTGAGTCAAAGTGTCGAACTTCCCGCAGGCGCCGGCTCGAAAGACGCCCTTGCCGGCACGGCTATGCCAGCTCAAACCCAACGTGCGACGGCAGCCTGGGGTCAAGGGGTCTCGACCCCTTGCCGCCGGAGGCAATTCCATGAGGAACCGTGGTACACAACGGATGTTCCCTTTGTGGAACCGGCGCTGAGGACTCCGCGCTCGCCCTGGAGTCCCCGCGGGTTGATGTGGGGGCATACGACACAGTGTCCGCGGTTGGCCACTCACTCCTTCAGACATCTCTGGACGAGAGGGCCTCCGGCGGGCAAGAGGGCGTTGCCCCCTTGCATCCCCCACCAGGGGTACCCCCTGGACCCCGGTGGGGCAATCCCCGGAAATCGCCCCTCCCTCACTACAGGACAGGCGTACAATATCGCCCCCGACCTGCCGGTCCCGGTTTCCGCAGCCGCCTCTGAAATAGCGGCCCGTCAACGACTTGTGGAAAGGACATTTCCCCTCGGCATGCCGGACGCCCCCCTCATTCGCGACACCTCCGCGGGCCTCTACTGCGAAGCGGGCGACTTCTACGTCGACCCCTGGCGACCCGTCGACCGGGCCATCGTCACCCACGCCCACGGCGACCACGCCCGCTGGGGCCACAAGCGGTACCTGACCACGACCGACGGCCGCCACGTCCTCCAGAGCCGCATGGGGCCTCAGGCGGTCATCGACACCCTCCCCTACGGCGAATCGCTCGACCTCAACGGCGTGCGGGTTTCCCTCCACCCCGCCGGACACGTCCTGGGCTCGGCCCAGGTCCGCATCGAACACCGCGGCGAAATCTGGGTCGTCTCGGGGGACTACAAAACCGGCCCCGACCTCACGAGCCGCCCCTTCGAACTCGTCCCCTGCCACACCTTCATCACGGAGTCGACCTTCGGCCTCCCGATCTACCGCTGGCCTGCCCAGGAAGAGATCTATCGGGAGGTCAACGACTGGTGGCGGAAGAACCGGGACGAAGGCCGGACCTCGGTCCTCTTCGGCTATGCCTTCGGCAAGGCCCAGCGGGTCCTGGCGGGTCTCGATCCCTCGATCGGCCCCATCTACTGCCACGGCGCCGTCGAACGGCTCAACGCCGCCTACCGCGAGACCGGCGTCCCGCTGCCGGAGACCCAGTACGCCGGCGCCGCCGATTCCAAGAAGCGATGGAGCGACTCCATCGTGGTGGCCCCTCCCTCGGCGATGGGGACCACCTGGCTCCGAAAATTCGGCGAGCTCTCGACCGCCTTCGTCTCGGGCTGGATGCTCGTCCGCGGCACGCGCCGCCGCCGCGCCGTCGACCGCGGCTTCCCGCTCTCGGACCACGCCGACTGGCCCGGCCTGCAGGAGACGATTCGCGCCACCGGGGCGCACCGCGTGCTTGTGACCCACGGCCAGGTCGGCGTCATGGTCAACTGGCTCAACCAGCAGGGGATCGAAGCCGCTCCACTCCGGACGGAATTCGAAGGGGAGCAGGACGGCTCGGAGCCGGGCGAGGACGCGGAGGCAGGCGAGGAGATGAAACCGGTCGAGGACGTGGAGGCGAATCCCCCCGCATCATGAAGCGATTCGTCGACCTCTTCCGGCAACTCGATGAAACGACCAAGACCAACCGCAAGGTCTCGGCGATGCGCGAGTATTTCGCGGCGGCTCCTCCGGCCGATGCCGCGTGGGCGGTCTACTTCCTGTGCGGCCGGCGGCTGAAGCGGCTCGTGCTGACCCGGAACCTGCGGGCCTGGTCCGCCGAGGCCGCCGGACTTCCGGAGTGGCTGTTCGACGAGTGTTACGACGCTGTCGGCGACCTCGGCGAGACGATCGCCCTCGTGCTTCCTCCACCAGACACGTCGTCGGACATCCCGCTTCATACCTGGATGGACGACGTTCTCCTCCCGCTCGGTTCCATGCCGGAGGCCCAACAGGCCGGGATGCTGACCGAAGCGTGGCGGCGGCTGACTGCGCAGGAGCGGTTCGTCTTCAACAAGCTAGTCACCGGCAGTTTTCGTGTCGGCGTCTCGCAGGGGCTTGTGGTCCGGGGACTCGCCGAAGCGGCCGGGCTCCCCCCAGCGGTCGTGGCCCATCGGCTCATGGGGAACTGGGAGCCGACGCCGGAGTTCTACCGCGGGCTGCTCGCTCCGGACTCCGGCGAGACCGACCGCAGCCGCCCCTATCCGTTCTGTCTCGCGCATGCTCTCCAGGAAGACCCGGCCACGCTCGGCGTGATCGAGGACTGGTCGGTCGAATGGAAGTGGGACGGCATCCGGGCCCAGATCATCCGCCGCGGCGGACAGTCGTTCGTCTGGTCCCGCGGCGAGGAACTGATCCTCGAGCGGTTCCCCGAACTCCAGGCCGATGTCGACGCCCTGCCGGACGGAACGGTCCTCGACGGCGAGATCGTCGGCTGGAAGGGGGGCCGCGTCCTCCCGTTCAACGACCTCCAGAAGCGAATCGGCCGGAAGACAATCGGGAAGAAGATGCTCGCCGATGTCCCGGCGCACTTCATCGCCTTCGATCTCCTGGAGGTGGGAGGCCAGGACCTCCGCGAGGCGCCGTTTGCCGAACGCCGGGCCCAGTTGGAAGCACTCGTCCCGGCCTCATCGGCCACCACGGAGCCTGGCGCGGCGCTCTCGGACAACGCGGTTCTCGGCCAGCCGATGTCTCCCGTCGGCGAGAGTCGGTTTCTCCTGTCGCCGGTCGTCCGGGCCGCCTCCTGGGAGGAACTGGCTTCGATCCGCACCCGCAGCCGCGACCAGCACGTCGAAGGACTCATGCTGAAGCGGCAGGACTCGGTCTACGGGACCGGCCGCGTGACGGGGCTGTGGTGGAAGTGGAAGGTCGAGCCATTCTCGTGCGACGCGGTCCTGATCTACGCCCAGCGGGGGCACGGCCGCCGGGCCAGCCTCTACACCGACTACACGTTCGCCGCGTGGCACAACGGGGAACTGGTCCCGTTCGCCAAGGCCTACTCGGGGCTGTCCGATCAGGAGATCAACCAGGTCGACCGCTTCATCCGCCAGAACACGATCGAAAAATTCGGTCCGGTCCGGTCGGTGAAACCGGAGCTCGTCTTCGAACTCGCCTTCGAAGGGATCCAGCGGTCGTCGCGGCACAAGTCGGGCCTCGCAGTCCGCTTCCCCCGCATGGCCCGCTGGCGGCACGACAAAACCCCCGACCAGGCGGACACGTTGGACGCGATCAAAGCCCTGCTCCCTCAAAACGGCGAGCCTGTTCCGGACTCCTCCACTCCCTAGTCTCTAGACCCTAGTCCCTCATCCCCTCCGATGCCCCTCGCGACGCCCGCCCCCTCGCTGCCGTCCGCCGCCCGCTGGGCCAAGGCCCGGTCGTCGGCACTGGCGTGGTTTCGTGCGGCGGACTGGACGCCGTTTCCGTTTCAGAAAGAGACCTGGACCGCCTACGCCGAGGGGCGAAGCGGACTCATTCACGCGACGACCGGCACCGGAAAGACCTACGCGGCGTGGTTCGGTCCGTTGATTGAGGGGCTGGCCGAGCAACGCGGGGCACGATCTGAGCCCGCGGCGACCGATGAGGCGGTGGAGGCGACGGGAAAGCGGAAGGCCGCGCGCAGCAAGGCGGAGCCTCCGCTCCGGATCCTGTGGATCACGCCGCTCAGGGCCCTCGCCGCCGACACCGCGACATCGCTCATCCGCCCGATGCTCGACCTCGGCCTCCCGTGGACCCTCGAAACGCGAACGGGCGACACCGCCTCCTCGGTCCGGAACCGTCAGCGGACACGGCTTCCAACGGTTCTCGTCACGACCCCGGAAAGCCTGTCGCTGATGCTGACGCGGCCCGACGCCGAGCATCAGTTCCGCGACCTGCGGGCCGTGATCGTCGACGAATGGCACGAGCTCCTCTCGACGAAACGCGGCGTGCAGGTCGAACTCGCTCTCGCGCGTCTCCGCCGCTGGCGGCCGGAACTGCGGACCTGGGGGGTGTCGGCCACGCTCGGCAATCTCGAACAGGCCCAGGAGGTTCTGCTCGGCCCCGAGCCGCGGCGGCTGACCCCGGCCCGCATTCAGGGGCGGCAGCGAAAGCGGATCGTCATCGATTCCGTCATCCCGCGGAGCATCGAGCGGTTCCCGTGGGCGGGGCACTTGGGACTGCGGCTTCTCCCGGAGGTGGTCGCGGCCATTGACGAGGCCCGCTCGACGCTCGTCTTTACCAACACCCGGTCCCAGACCGAGATCTGGTATCAGGCGATCCTGCGGGCCCGGCCCGACTGGGCGGGGCAGCTCGCGCTCCATCACGGCTCGCTCGACCACGGCACCCGCGGCTGGGTCGAGGACGGTCTGCGCCGCGGCGAACTCAAGGGAGTCGTCTGCACGTCGAGTCTCGACCTCGGCGTCGACTTCAGTCCCGTCGAGCGGGTCATCCAGGTCGGCAGTCCCAAGGGAGTCGCCCGGCTGCTCCAACGGGCGGGACGCAGCGGCCACGATCCGTCCCGCGACAGCCGCGTCACCTGCGTCCCGACGAACGCCCTGGAGCTGATCGAAGCGGCGGCGGTCCGCGAGGCGATCCACGGCGGCCACATCGAAAGCCGGATGGCGCATCAGAAGCCGCTCGATGTCCTGATCCAGCACGCGGTGACAATCGCGGTCGGCGGCGGCTTCGAGCGGAACGACCTGTTCGAGGAAGTCCGACGGACCCACAGCTTCCGGGACCTCACGGAAGGGGAGTGGGCCTGGGTGCTCGACTTCATCACCCGCGGCGGTCCGGCGCTGCGGGCCTATCCGGACTACCACAAGGTTCGGCAGCAGGAGGGCCGGTATCTCGTCGACAGCCCCCGCATCGCGCGGCAGCACCGGATGTCGATCGGGACGATCACGAGCGACGCTTCGCTGACGGTCCAGTTCCTCAACGGGCCGAAGCTTGGCACCGTCGAAGAGTCGTTCCTGGCCAAGCTGACTCCCGGCGACAAGTTCACGCTCGCCGGCCGGGTGGTCGAGCTCGTGTTCGTTCGCGACATGAAGGTCTGGGTCCGCAAGGCGACCGGGACCGCGACCGGCCGCATTCCCCGCTGGATGGGGGGGCGGATGCCGCTTTCGACCGAGCTGGCGCAGGCGTTCCGCCAGAAGCTCGACGAAGCGGCACGGGGCGAGTTCCTGGGGCCGGAGATGCAGGCGGTCCGGCCGCTCCTCCAGGTCCAGTCCGCGTGGTCCCACATCCCGCGCCCGGACGAGCTTCTGATCGAGGAGACGAAGTCCCGCGAGGGGTATCACGTCTTCATTTATCCCTTTGCCGGCCGGCTGGTCCACGAGGGGCTTGCGGCGCTGTGCGCGTATCGCCTTTCCCGGCGGACTCCGATCACGTTCAGCATGTCGGCCAATGACTATGGGTTTGAGCTTGTTTCGCCGACTCCCGCGCCGCTTCGCGGCGCGCTCGATGAGGGGCTGTTCACCACGAACCGGCTGGCCGACGACATCGCCCACTGTTTGAACTCGGTCGAGATGGGGAAGCGGCAGTTCCGCGAGATCGCCCGGATCGCGGGGCTCGTGTTCAGTGGGTTTCCGGGGGCTCAGAAGTCGGCGCGGCAGCTCCAGGCTTCGACGGGGTTGTTGTACGACGTTTTCTCGAACTACGACCCGGCGAACCTGCTTCTTGATCAGGCCCGTCGGGAAGTCCTTGAGCGGCAGCTCGAACATGCGCGGCTTGTGGAGACGCTTCGAGCGCTGGAGCGGGCGCGGGTGGTGCATAGGAACTGTGAGCGGTTTACGCCGCTGGCCTTTCCGCTGATGGTGGATCGTCTGCGGGAGCGGCTGACGTCGGAGAAGTTGTCGGACCGGATCCAGCGGATGCAGCAGGTGCTGGAGCGGGCGGCGGAGGCGAGTGTTGGGAGCCACAGATGAACACGGATGAACACAGATCAAGGCAGAGACTGCGACCCCGATCCAGCCGATTGGGTCCAGGGGCACCCTGGTGGGGGATGCAAGGGGGCAACGCCCCTTTGCCCGCCGGAGGCCCTCTCGTCGGGAGATGTCTGAAGGAGTGAGTGTCCAAGCGCGGACAACGTGTCGTATGCCCCCTCACCAACCCGCTGCAAGTGCGGAGCGGGCGGTGAGTTCTCAACGCGGGTCCCACAAAGGGGACATCCGTCGCTTACCACGGTTCCTCATGGAATTGCCTCCGGCGGCAAGGGGGCGTGGCCCCCTTGACCCCAGGCTGCCGTGGCACGTTGGGTTTGAGCAAACGGAGCTCAGCCGGCAAGGACGTGGTTCCGACCCTCACTGACCACTATGCCGCAACTGCCCTTCACAACCGCCTTTGGAACAACGGAATGAATTCGCCCAAGGAAGTCAGCGAGCAAACAACGGAACGGTCTCCCGGACAGATCGAGATCCGCTTCGCCGGCGAACGGCTCGTCCTCACCCCCGAACGAGCGGCCTGGTGGCCAGCCGGCGAAACGGTCTTCATCGCCGATCCCCACTTCGGCAAAGCCGCCACCTTCCGCGCCGCCGCGATCCCCATCCCCGACGCGACCCACGAAGACCTCCGAGCCCTCGACCGGCTCATGGATCGAACCGGCGCGGCAAAGCTCATCGTCCTCGGCGACCTGATCCACGCCCGCCGCGGTCGATGCGAGACAACCTTCGCCGCGATCGACGCTTGGCGGCGAACCCACCCCGATCTCCGGATCCAGCTCGTCCGCGGAAACCACGACGTCCGCGCGGGACGCCCCCCCGCCGCCTGGAGCATGGAGGAGCTCGACGACGGAGCGGCACTCGGCCCCTTCACGCTCTCCCACTATCCCGACCCCCGGGGCCGGCCGACCCTCGCCGGCCATCTCCACCCCAAGATCCGGCTCGACCTCGGAGCGGACCGCGTCCAGCTCCCCTGCTTCCTCCAGCGGCAGGAGGTCCTGATCCTCCCCGCCTTCACGCGCTTCGCCGATCACGGACTGATCCGCCGCGAGCCCGGCGACGAGATCTACGCCGTCACCGACGAAGCGGTCTTCCGCCTCTGACGTGTCTGTGTCTGGAACGTCGGTCAGGGAAGACTGACGCAGGGGACAGGGAGGGCGAAGCTCCTGCTGAGCCGCGAAGGTTCGCAATCGTCTTCCCTTCGTCGCCTCGACCTCCCGCGTCCGAGACGCACGGCCCCAACGTCACGGCTCTCTTCGGGCTTGGGCGATCGGGCACGGCCCCACCACCGCGGCTCGGCCGGAGCCTCGCCCTCCCGAGGACGGCAGCTTGAACAATGCGGGGCCCTTGTCGCTCCCCTTCGGAATGCTCCCCGGACTTTCGGGATACACACGCGACCGACCACCGGCGCACCTGGAATCGCCGCGGTCCGACGGACTCTCCGCGCGGACCGCTGGCGCAGGGCAGCCGCGATCAGGAGGGCTCAGTTCGAGATGCTGAACCCGAACCCGCGACCGAAGAGCGAAAAGCTGCTGCGGGGATACGGAGCGACCGGGTACACGGCGACCGGCGGCGGTGCGTAAACCGGGGCGGGGACCAGCACCGGGGCCGGGACAGGGGCCACCATCGCCGGAGCGGGGGCGACGATGGTCGGAACGGGCGCCGGGGCCGCAATGACGGCCGGGGGAGCCGCCACGATCGGAGGAGCCATGTAGTACGCCGGAGGAGGGGCATAGAGGAACGCCCCGCCGAAGGCCCGGTGGTGATGGTGATGATGGAAGTGCGGCGGAGGCCCACCGTAGCCGCCATGCCCGCCGTGTCCGCCATGGAAATGATCGCCGTGAACGCTCCCCGCCATCGTTGCCCACAGAACCGCCGCCGCCATCATGACCGGCTTCATCACAATCCCTTTTCCCTGAGAGTCGCTGCGCCTGGAAATCCCAGAACCTCGGCGGCGCACTCCGTGCGCCGATCCGCCGCAGCCCGATCAGGCGGGCATCAATTCCCGTGCCCCGGCGCGACAAGTCCTCCCGGGAGGGTTTTCGTTGAGCGCCGCTTCGCGGAGAGCTCGCCGGGATTGTCGTTTCTACACGCGACGCGGGGCGTCGTGATCACTCTTACAATCGGACGTCCGGCTTTCGGCGGAGGCGACCCGTTGTGATCCTGAGGCCCTGGACCGGCTCTGGCTTGGCCAGCACACGAGGTGCGCGCAAAAAAAGGCACCGGGAGGGGATCCCGGTGCCTTTGAATTCGATCGATGGACGTCTTGGCTCAGCCTTCGGACTTGGTGATCCGGCGCTCGCGAAGACGGGTCGCCTTGCCGATGCGGTCGCGGAGGAAGTACAGCTTCGCCCGGCGGACTTCCGCTCGCCGCTTGACGACGACTTCCGCCACCTTGGGCGAGTTCAGCGGGAAGGTCCGTTCGACCCCTTCGCCGGCAACGACGCGGCGGACGGTGAACATCTCACCCATCCCGCGGCCGGAGATCGCGATCACCACGCCGCTGAACAGCTGGATACGCTCCTTGTCCCCTTCCAGAATCCGGGTATGCACGTCGACGGTGTCGCCGATGGCAAAGGAGAGGGACGTCTGGCGAAGGCTGCCCTTTTCGGCAGCCAGGATCAACGGATGCATGGCCGAAATCTTTCGTCACCACCGGGGTGGAAAAGTGGAGCGAAGGATCGTAAAGGAATCGGCTGCAGAGGACAAGTCACGCTCCGCACTTCCAGAGGGCCGAAGCGGACCACGATTCCGGTGGACGGAACAACCCGCCCCGCAGGGAACCGGTTCCTCGACACAATATATATAGGCGGGTGCTCAACCGCGATCGTCCGGAGACGTGGCCGCCGGGCTCGGCACAGCGGAACAACCGCACCGATTTGATCTTAGCTCGAACCGCATCCCAGCCGACACGACTCCCGCCACCTCAATCCCGTCTGTCCACGGCCACCGGGTCCAGGGGCCTCGCCCCTGGTGGCTGGCTATGGGTTCTGGGGGAGCGTAGACTGATTTTGATCTATCGGCGCCCGGTCTGGCGCGCCGCGTGGTTGCTGCCGCGTTCCGCGGGTCGGCGACACAACCCCTTTGCCCACATCCAATTCGTTCGACAGGCGAGCGGCCCTCATGGCAAAAGACTACCTCGAAGAGTTCGTCCAGGACGGCACGATCAGCCGCGACCAGCTCCACGAAGCGGAGGGAATGGCCCGCAGCCAGGCGATCTCCGTCGAGGAAGCGCTGGTTCGACTGGGGTACATGGAAGAGGCTGACCTCCTCCGGGCCAAGGCGGCCCAGTTCGGCTTCCAGTTCGTCAACCTCGACACCTTCGAGATCGCCCACTCGACGATCGAGCTCGTCCCGGAATCGGTCGCCCGGGAAAACGTCTGCCTCCCGATCGAGTTCGAGAACGAGCGGCTCACCGTCGCCGTCATCGACCCGATGAACTTCGAGCTCGTCGAGAAGCTCCGGTTCGTGCTGAACCGGGATGTCGACCTCGTCATGGCTCCCAAGGAGCAGATCCTCGCGGGGGTGAATAGATACTACGGTCAAGGGGGCCAGACCGAGTCGGTCGACTCCATGCTCCAGGAGTTCACCGAAACCGCCATCGACTTCACCGAGACCGAGCTCGGGCAGGCCAAGTCCCTCCAGGAGGACGACGAGAAGTCGCCGATCGTCAAGCTGACGAATCTCATTATCACGGAAGCGGTTGCGCAGCGGGCCAGCGATATCCACATCGAGCCGTTCGAGGACAAGGTCCGCATCCGCTACCGGATCGACGGGGTGCTGCTGGAGCGGGACAGCGTCCCCAAGCGTCTCCAGGGAGCCCTGATCTCGCGCCTTAAAGTTATGGGGCGCATGGACATTTCGGAGAAGCGCCGCCCTCAGGACGGCCGGATCAAGACCCGCGCCAACGGCAAGGACTACGACCTCCGCGTGAGCGTGCTGCCGACGAACCACGGGCAGGCCATCGTCATGCGGATCCTGGACCGGGACAGCATCAAGATCGGGATCCGGAACCTCGGCTTCAGCGAAGAGAACTACCGCCGGTTCCAGAACATCATCCGCCGGCCGAACGGAATCTTTCTGGTGACAGGTCCGACCGGGTCCGGGAAAACCACGACCCTGTACAGTGCTTTAGGTGAACTGAACCGGCCCGACCGGAAGATCATCACGGCGGAGGATCCGGTCGAGTACTACCTCCCCGGGATCAACCAGTGCGAGGTGCGGCACTCCATCGGCCTCGACTTCGCCCGCATCATCCGCGCGATGCTCCGGCAGGCCCCCAACGTCATCCTTGTGGGAGAAATCCGGGACCAGGAGACGGCGGAGATGGCAATTCAGGCTTCTTTGACTGGACACTTGGTTTTCAGTACGCTTCATACGAACGATGCGCCCAGTTCTGTGACACGCCTGATCGACATGGGAGTGCAGCCGTTCCTGGTCGCCTCCTCCGTCATGGCGGTCATGGCCCAGCGCCTCGTGCGGGTCATCTGTCCGAAGTGCGGGGAGTCCTACAAGCCCGACGCCTCCGAGCTGGGCCAGTTCCCCCTCACCCCGGAACAGATCGCGGAGGCGAAGTTCAAGCGCGGGAAGGGGTGCAACAACTGTTCACACACCGGCTATCGCGGGCGCAAGGCTGTGTTCGAACTGATGATGATGAACACGACGCTCCGCGACATGACGTTCAAGAGCGAGCCGGCCCAGAACCTCCGCCGCCAGGCCCGCCTGTACGGCATGCGGACCCTGGCGGAGGACGCCCTCGATAAGGCGCTCCTCGGGATCACCTCCCTCAAGGAGGCCTTCGAGCTGTCGACGGTCAACTGAGCCGCCTGGCCGCTGGCAGGTGTCCGCAGGCCGTCCCCGCCGGCGACGGAGAGTCCCCCTCTTCTGAGCCCAAAGTGGCACGCGGCTTGGGCTTCTCACTCGTCCTTCAGAATAATTTGGTCCGCCCCACCCGCCCTGCCTCTCGGCCGCCGCTCGCGCGGCCCGGCAGAACGCCTGTTCCCGCTCCCTCGCGGGGACCGCGCCGGCGATTCGAATTTGAAATCCGTTCGCACGATCCGAAATCGGAACTTCATCGTCCGCCAGAATCCTCTGGTGATCGGCCCGGCAATTCCGCCTGTGGCCGGCCTTAGCCCTGGGCGCCCTTCATGAGTTTCATCCAGATCGACAAGCTGCTCGAAACGGTCGTCCGCGACCGCGTGAGCGACTTGCACATCACCACCGGACAGCCCCCCGTCTGCCGCGTGGGCGGACGCATGCGCAAGCTGGAAACGAAATCCCTCGGTCCCGAGGACACCGTTTCCCTGATGAAGTCCATCACCCCCGAGCGGAACCAGCAGGAACTCCAGGAGCGGGGAGGGACCGACTTCGGGTTCGCCTTCGGCGACAAGGCCCGCTTCCGCGTTGCCGTGTTCAAGCAGCGCGGCCACATCGCGATGGTGCTGCGGCGGATTCCGAACGAGTTCCTCACGTTTGAGCAGCTCGGCCTCCCGTCCAAGATCGGCGAGCTCATCGTCCGGCCCCGCGGGCTGTTCCTCGTGACCGGCCCGACCGGTTCGGGGAAGACGACCTCGCTGGCGTCGATGATCAACTGGCTGAACGACACGCACGACCACCACATCATCACGCTGGAAGACCCGATCGAGTATTACCACCAGCACAAGATGTCGACGATCAACCAGCGGGAGATCGGCGTCGATGTCCCGAACTTCCCCGAGGCCCTCCGCCGGGCCCTGCGGATGGACCCCGACGTGATCCTCGTCGGGGAAATGCGAGACCTCGAGACGATCTCCTCGGCGATCTCCGCGGCCGAAACCGGCCACATGGTGTTCGGAACGCTGCACACGACCGGGGCCCAGGGGACCGTCGACCGAATCATCGACGTCTTCCCGACGAACCAGCAGGAGCAGATCCGGACGCAGCTTTCGACGTCGATCGTCGGAATTCTGAGCCAGGCGCTCCTTCCGCGCAAGCCCAAGGGGCTGGTTGCGGCGTATGAACTCCTCGTGGTCACGTCCGCCATCGCGAACCTGATCCGCGAAGGGAAGACGTTCCGAATCAATTCGTCGATCCAGACCGGCCGCAAGCACGGGATGCAGCTCCTCGACGACGCGCTCTTCGACCTGTGGCGGAAACAGCTCTGCGAGGAGAAGGACGTCGTCATGAAGTCCAACAACCCCGCGGAGCTCAAGCAGCGGATCGCGAACTTCAAGAAGGGAATCATCTCCGACGACGAGGACGGAGACGAAGACGACGAAGATGAGGATGAAGACGAAGACGAGGACAAGCACTGAGGCGGATGGGAGGTCCGAGCCTCCTGTCCTGTTGCGTTCGTTTCGATCCGGAACCTGAACCCTTTCTCCCATTCACTTCATGGCCCAGCGCAAACTCGGACAGATCCTCGTCGACCTGGGGTACCTCAATGAGGACCAGCTCTGGGACATCCTCGAGGAGCAGAAGCAGAGCCCCGGCGAGATCATCGGGCAGGTCGCCCTCCGGATGGGGATGATCAGCCCGGACCAGCTCACCGAAGCGCTGGCCGAGCAGTGGGGGATGCCGGTCGTCAACCTGGACGAGACGAACGTTCCGCCGAAAGTGCTGGAGCTCGTCCCGCAGACGATGGCGGACGTCTATAAGATCATGCCCATCTCCCTGAAGGACGACGTCCTGACGGTGGCGATGGCGGATCCGCAGAACGTCGCCGCGCTCGACGACCTGCGGAACTTCATCGGCATGGAAGTCCGCGGCGCGGTCTCGAGCCCCGCCGCCGTCGAAGCGGCGATCGCCAAGTACTACGCCGCGCACGACGACAGCATCGAGGACGTCATCGGCGAGCTCGAGAAGCTGAGCGTCGAGGAGATGGAGGCGGGGGCCAAGGGGAAGAAGAACGCCTACGCCCTCGGCGGCGAGGCGGATCTGATGGACTCCCATCCGATCCGCAAGCTGCTCAACATGGTCATGCTCCTCGCCATCAAGGACCAGGCGAGCGACATCCACTTCGAGCCGTTCGAAGACGAGTTCAAGATCCGCGTCCGCGCGGACGGCGTGCTGTACGAGATGGTCCCACCCCCCCGCCACCTCGCGGCGGCGATCGTCTCCCGCGTCAAGGTCATGGCGGACCTCGACATCGCCGAACGCCGCCTCCCGCAGGACGGCCGGATCGAGCTCACGATCGGCGGCAACGCGGTCGACCTCCGGGTGAGCGTCCTCCCGACCATGCACGGCGAGTCCGTGGTCATGCGGGTGCTGGACCGCACCGTGGTCCAGCTCGACCTGAACAAGATCGGGATGGACCCCAACACGCTGAGCCGGTTCCGGGAGCTGATCCGCAAGCCGAACGGCATCTGCCTCGTGACCGGCCCTACCGGCTCGGGAAAGACGACCACGCTCTACTCGGCTCTCAACGAGCTCAACGACATCGAAACCAAGATCATCACCACCGAGGACCCGATCGAGTACGACATCGCGGGCCTCGTCCAGGTGCCGATCAATGCCGACATCGAGGTGACGTTCGCCAACGCCCTCCGCGCCATTCTGCGGCACGACCCGGACATCATCCTGATCGGAGAAATCCGCGACTACGAGACCGCCGAAATCGCCATCCAGAGCGCGCTGACCGGCCACCTCGTGTTCAGCACGCTGCACACCAACGACGCCCCCAGCGCCATCACCCGTCTCCGCGACATGGGGACGCCGCAGTTCCTCATCACGGCCTCGGTCGAATCGATCCTGGCCCAGCGTCTCGTGCGGAAGATCTGCGTCGAGTGCCGGACGCAGTTCGACCCCAGCGATGAGCTCCTGATGGAACTCCAGCTTCCCCTGGAGCAGGCCCGGCGCTACAAGTTTTATTACGGCAAGGGATGCCCGCGGTGCAACAACTCCGGCTACAAGGGCCGGTGCGGTCTGTACGAGCTCATGGAGGTCAACGACGACATCCGGGACATGATTTCCTCGGACGCGTCGGTGGACGACATGCGGAACCTGGCCCGCAGCCAGGGAATGACGACCCTGCGGGAGTCCGGCCTCAAGCTGATCTTCGACGGGGTGACCACGATCGACGAGGTCGTGCGGGAAACGGTCATGGAAGACTTGGAGTAAGTGGTTTTCAGTTGCCGGTTGTCCGTCTTTCGTTTGTTTGTTGTCAGTCTTTTTCGTCGTTGGTTTTCGGCTCGCGCTCAGTTCGACTCCTGCCTGGAGAGCTGACGACTGAAAACTGATAACTCCTCCGTAGGAGGCTTCAATGCCGACTTACACGTACGAAGCCATGGACAACCGTGGCACCGAGATCAAGGACACGATCGACGCCAATTCCGAGCAGGAAGCGGCGACCAAGATCAAGGAAAAGGGCTTCTACGTGACCAAGATCACGGAGAAGAACCGCGGCAAGAAGAACAAAGACAAGACCAAGGCCCAGACCCAGGCCCCCACGGGTCCGCGCAAGAAGCGGGCCTTCTCGCTGGGGAAGGTCAAAGCCAAGCATCTGTGCCAGTTCACCCGGCAGCTCTCCACGCTGCAGGACGCCGGCCTCCCGATTCTTCGCTCCCTCCGCATCCTGGAAGGGCAGCAGAAGCCCGGCCCGCTCAAGAACTCGCTGATCGGCGTTATCGAAGACGTCGAGTCCGGCTCCACGCTGTCGGAAGCGATGGGCAAGCAGCCCAAGGCGTTCGACGACCTGTACGTCAACATGGTCAAGGCGGGTGAGGCGGGCGGTGCGCTGGAAATCATTCTCCAGCGTCTCGCCGAGTTCAAAGAAAAGGCCCAGAGCCTGAAGCGGAAGGTCCAGGGGGCCATGATCTATCCGTGCGCGGTTATCACCGTCGCGGTCGTGATCGTCGGCTTCATCATGTACTCGATCATTCCCAAGTTCAAAGCGATCTTCGCGGACTTCGGCGTCGAGCTGCCGGAAGTCACCGTGCTGCTGATCACCATCAGCGATACGGTCGTGAACTACTGGTTCCTGGGGCCCGCCGTCCCGATCGGGCTGATCCTGTTCTTCAAGATCATCAGGCGAAACAAAACCGGGTCCTACATCCTCGACCGGATCCTGTTACGCATCCCCGTCATGGGGCAGATCATCGGCAAATCGACGGTCGCCAGAACCACCAGAACATTAGGGACCCTGATTGCCTCCGGGGTGCCGATCCTGGAAGCGATCTCGATCGCCCGGGACACGTCCGGGAACGAGGTCTTCAAGCGGGCGTTCGACCACATCCACCAGTCGATCCGCGAAGGGGAGTCGATGCACGTCCCGCTCAAGGAGACCCGCATCGTCGACGACCTCGTGGTCAACATGGTCGACGTCGGTGAAGAGACCGGTGCTCTCGACAACATGCTCTACAAGGTCGCGGACGTCTACGACGAAGAAGTCAACGTCCTCGTGGAAAGCCTTGTGAGCCTGCTCGAGCCGATCATGGTCATCGTGCTCGGTCTCGCGGTCGGTTTCATCGTCATCGCCCTGTTCCTGCCGCTGGTCAAGCTGCTCCAGTCGCTGTCGTAGCGAAGGGAGCAAGGGACCGCTGAAAGCTGCCAGCCGTCAGTTTTCAGCGGTCAGCCCGAAGGGGCGCCAGGGAGGAATCGGAGGGGAATCGGGGAAGGCGACGGCCCCCTTCAGCGAGCCGGACGGCAACAGTGCCGCAAAGCTCGCCGGGGGGATGACCAGGGAGGGGCGAGGGGGCGGCAGGGGGACGCGGCGGCCAGCCAAATCCTTAGCAGGCTGTGGAGTCTCTTCCCGGCGGCTGATCGCTGACGGCGGAAAGCAAACTACCCTCAGTCGACAGCTCCCCGCGGCACGCCAAATGCCTTCCTTCCCCACAGAGGGTCCCCGCCGAGTTGAATGTCGAGTGCCGCTACGGGTGATGCGGTAATCCAACACGCCCGCTAAGGCAAATTGAAACAGCATCAGGATTTTCGGCCGAAACGTTCCGGCCGCCGGCCGGCCCGGCAGTTGAGCCCGCCGTCCAGATAAGAACGTCCAGACCACATCTCAGAGCCCATCCGAACCCGTATCCCCGCCGCCCCCCCCCCCCTTCGACCATACCCCGGCCCGATCGCCTGACCCGATCACCTGGATTGGTCCGATCACCTGGAACTGGGGAGCAGGAGTCCGTCATGCGATCGACCCTCAGGACGTCCCACTCAACTCGCCCGGCACAGCTCGGCTCCCGATCGGCCTTCACGCTGATCGAGCTGATCGTGGTGATCATGATCATCGCCATCCTGTCGAGCCTGCTCATGGTCGGCGTTCAGTCGGCCGTCGGACGGGCCCGGGAGGCGGCGGTCGGCGTGGACGTCAAGAACCTGGAGCAGGGGATCAAGGAGTTCCAGTCCAAGTTCAGCGTGTCGGAGCCCCCCCCCAGCGCGCTCATCCTGTTTGAAGACGCGGATGACTGGGCGGACTTTACGGCGGGCATGAACACCCAGCAGAACGTGGCGCTGATCCGTCGCCTCTGGCCGAGCTTCCTGAAGAGCAACGGCAAGCCGGACATCAACAACGACGGCATGGTCAACGGCAGCGACAACATCGATATCAACGGCAACGGCACCATCGATACTACCCCCATCCGGCTGAACGGCGCGGAGTGCCTGGTGTTCTTCCTGGGCGGGATCATGGAGATCGACGGGTCGAACTACATCCCCCGCGGCTTCTCGACGAATCCGCTCAATCCGTTCTATCGCCCGGCGATGCCGACCGATTCGTGGGGAACCCGGATCGGCCCGTTCACGGAGTTCCGTCCGTCGCGGCTGGCGGATGACCCGTTCGGGGGAACGGATGGCATGCCGGTCTACCGCGATGCCTTTCCGAACAGCATCACCCCCTATCAGTACTTCAGCTCCTATGGCGGCCGCGGGTACCGGTTGTCGGGCTTTGACGGCGTCTCCAGCACGACCGCCGAACAGCTCGATGACGAGGTCCTCTGGATCGACGCCACGACCCCCACGCTGCGGTCCGTCTATCTGCAGAAGGACAACAACTATTCCATGGGGGGAACGGCGGCGATTACGGGAGCCGCCTGGAACCCGAAGGGTTTCCAGATTATCTCCGCCGGAGCGGATGGTCAGTGGGGCGTCGGCGGGCTCTACAAGGAGGCCGGGATTCCGACCGACGGAACGGGGGCGTACCGTCAGTATTCGGCCCGTTCCCCGGAGCTGGACAACATCACCAACTTCAAGGGTGGACGGTTGAACTGAGCCGGGTTGAAGGCAGTCACTCGATCGGTGGACAGATTTATGCAGGCGACAAGAACATCCCGCGCTCTCGCACGCTCCGGCGGATTCACGCTGGTCGAGCTGCTCGTCGTCATGGTGATCATCGCCATCCTGGCGGGCCTGGGGATCGGATTGCTGGGGACCTCGGGGACGCAGGCCCGCGTTGCGCAGACGCAGACGACGCTCAAGTACATGGATGCGATCATGGGGCAGCGGACGGAAGCCTTCCGGGCGACCGACCTGACCAAGATCGTCGAGCAGTTCGAGAAGGCCTATGAGGCCGCCAACATGGGAGCCGCGTTTACGGCCCAGGACCGGAAGGCGGCGGAGATCCTGGTTCGAAAGAACCTCTTCCGACAGCTGTTTCCGACGAAGATCGAAGATCTCTACGGAATGGATGGGGTCTCCGGAACCTGGGACGATCACCCGCAGGCCATGACCGTCAGCGGCTACACGGAGCCGGAGCTCCTGTACTGGGCCCTGACCGAGGGGACGGCCTATGGGCTGTCTCCCGCCACTCTCGACGGGCTGCCGTCGTCGTCGATCGCGCAGAGCGCCAACGGTCGCAACATCCTGGTCGACGCCTGGGGAACGCCGATTCAATTGTTCCGCTGGCCGACCGGGCTGATGTCGAGCGCCAACCGCGCCTATGCGAAGGCCCTCATCCCCGGACTTCCCTCCACGACCAACAAGGACCCGGACGATCCCCTGGGCGTGCTGGAGAAGAACAAGAGGTTCTCCAACTTCGCCACGCCGCCGGTCTCCACGTTCGATCTCCGCCTCGCCATGTCGACGATCAGTGCCAAGGCCTTCAGCGAGGCGGACTACCACGAACGGCAGGCCTTTCACACGCCGCTGCTGGTCTCGGCCGGTCCCGATCGCGGCATGGGGATCACGGGGGATCATGCCGATAACGTCGACGCGGCGACGGTCTCTGACAACATCACCAACCGGCAGGGGAGATAGGCCATGAGAATGCTGACTCCCACGCTCGAAGCGTCATCGCGTCGCCGCGGTTTCACGCTGGTCGAGATGCTGATCGCCATCACGATCTTCGCCATCCTGGCGACGATTGCGATCGGTTCGTTCAGCGAGCTCGGCGGAGACCGGGTCCCTGCCGCGGCCCGGCAGCTCCGCGGCATGATCGCCGGCGCCCAGAGCCGGGCGGTCAAGGACCGTGCGGCCCGAGGGCTGCGGTTGCTGCTCGATACGAACCTGTCGACCGGCACCGACACCATCTATCTCACGAGCCTCGTCTACGTCGGCGCCAATACCGACGTGGTCGGCAAGCTGCGGGACAACGGAGACATTCCCGCCACGCCGTTCCATCCTCAGCGAACCGTCAAGCTGATGCCGGACGGCCTGGGGTGGGAGATCCGCCAGGACAACAACGAGACGATCCTCTGGGATTCGTTGCGGACGGGCGGAAACGCCCGGAAGGGGGACCGGGTCTATCTCCAGTGGCCGAGCCTTCCTCCGCGCCGGCCGTTCGATCCGCCGATCGACGACGAACTCCCCTACCAGGAACGGGTGTTCTACATCAACGACATCTATGACGACGGCGGCGAGACGAAGATCCGCGTGAGCGGACCCGAGCCTCCGATCACGCTCGATGGAGAGATCCGCTACCGCCTGGAGCTCGCCCCGGAAGTTCTGCCCAACAGTGAGCCGGTCACGCTCCCCCGCGGGACGGTGATCGACGTCAACGCGTCCAAGATTCCCAACGCGGTTCTGGCGTCGGATATCCCCAAGGGGTATGTCGACGTCCTGTTCACTCCGCGCGGCGAGATTCAGGGATCGATGGCGGGGCAGGGGATGGTTCACTTCTACGTGGGCGAACTCGGAGACAGCCAGAATGACCGGATCGTCTCCCCCATGGAAACGCCGCGGGTGATCGATGGAAATGCCAGTTCGCCGACGACGGGTCCGCAGCGTCTCGTCTCTCTGATTCCTGCCACGGGGCAGGTCCTCGCCTCCGAATACATCCAGTCGACGAACAGCCTGGACCGTTTCGGTCAGTCCATTTACGGAAGAGAGTCCAAGTGATGATCCGCTCTCTTCCCCCGCAGGTGTCTCCCCGTCGCGGAGCGACGTTGACGGAGGTGCTGATGGCGATCTTCGTCATGAGCATCGGGGTCGTCTCCGTCATCACGCTGTTTCCGCTGGCGATCCTCCGGGCCGTCCACGCGACGCAGCTGACGAACTCGAAGGTTCTGGAACAGAACATCGAGGAGTTTCTGCACGCCAATCCCTGGATGTGGCGTGGGTCGCCGGTCGATCCGAAGCTGAACTCGACGGACACTGAGTTCGTCAAACCTTGCGTCATCGATCCGCTCGGCAAGCCGGTCATGGGGACGTACTACCCGGCCTACGGCCGGCAGTTCGGCAACCGCGGCAGCGGAAGTGTTCCGACGGACTGCATTCGGCGGATCAGTCCCTTCGCCCAGTTGACCAACAACGCGGGGACAGCGGTCAATCCGTCTTACGAGACGGCCGCGGAGAACGTCGACTGGCCCGTCACGGATCACACCTGGCTGGACGCGGGAATCTGCGCCCTGCCGGACTCGTGGAATACCGTCGCGGACGACATCCCGGAGGCGATCTCGGCCACGGAGGTCGATTTTTCGGCGGCCGGTCCCGCGCTCGGGGCGAGCGGCGGGAACGTGCGGCTGACGCTGATCTCGCTGGATGGGACCCGGAGCATCACCCGGCTCGGAACGACGAACAACTACAAGTTCACGAAGCTGGGAACGGAGCCCAACATCCCCCTCCCCGATTTTGATCTCGCCAGTGTCGGACGGGCGGTCGTCGAGGCGAACGAGTCCCGCTACTCCTGGGTGATCACCTGTCCGTCGCCGGCGGACGCCCCTCCTCAGGCGAGTTGTGTCGTGTTCTTCCGCCGGGCCTTCGATCCGGACGAGGAGTTTGTCTACGACAATGGCGGATCGGCTCCGATGACCGCCACCTCCTCGACGGTCGACATCACGTGGGGAGCGGGGCAACCGGAACCCGTATTGCGCGAGGGGAACTACCTCTTCGACGCTCAGAACGCGATCTGGTACCGCATCCGGTCCTACACCATCACGGAAACCGGCACGACCGGGAGTGCCACGATTGAACTCGATCGGCCCGCTCGCAAGCCCGCCACCATGGTGATGCTTCCGCACGGTCTCGTCCATGTCTTCGACCTCGAGGTCCGGGGTCAATAATGAGCCATCCTCGCATGCGTCACACGTCGAAGTTCCTCGCGCGGGCGGCCCATCGGGGACGGGGCGGCTTTACGCTCGTCGAGATGCTCGTCTCGACGGCGCTCGTGCTCCTGATCATGGTGCTGTTCGCCCAGATCTACGGGGCCGCGGTCGGAACGCTGCGGGAACAGGAAGGGATCGCCAAGAACGACGCCAAGGCGCGGTCGGTCGTGACGATGCTCCGCAACGATCTGCGGGAACGCTCCTACCGGGAGATTCCGCTGGCGGTCAGCGATCCGCTCCGGGCGAGCGTGATCACCCGCGGAATCGTGCCGATTCATCCGCGCTGCATGGAAGTGAACGACGCGCAGCGGGGCTACTTCTACGTGTCCGAGAACGACCCGGGAAACGACTCGGACGACGTCCTGTCGTTCACGATGTTTCTCCGCCAGGAGCTGGGGCACTTTACGGGACGGGTGGCTCAGGACACCTCCATGAGCGGGATTCCCAACCACCCGGACTCCGACGATGCGGTGGTCGGGGATGGCGTGACCTCCTCCCGGGCCGCGATCGTCACCTACTACATGCGGGACGGAAAGCTGCACCGCCGGATCAACCTGCTCCGCGATCCGCTGGTCATCCCGAATCCCTACAACACGGGGGATGCGGGAGCCGGGGCGCTGACCTGGCTGCCGGTCCAGCCCTCCAACGAGCCGACTCCCGACCAGATCGGACTGGGCAATCCGCTGTTCACGGCGGCCGATTTCACCGCCTGGTATCAGAACAACGCGCTGGCGGTCATGCAGAACGTCCCCCCGAGCGCGGTGTTTTCGAACCCGATGGCTCCCGATCAGCGGCGTCGGCTGCTGAGCGTGAAGTCGCTGGACAATTCGTCCCGCTACACGAATACGCCCGTCTCACTGCCGCTGTTTCGTGAGGGACACGTCTCACCCTCCGGCAACCCGTCGGGAGAGTTCACGGGGACGACGTTCATCGGCCGGTCGGCGCTCTCGGGCAACCGGACCGGGGAAGACATCGTTCTGTCCGGCGTCGTCGGTTTCGACGTCAAGGTGTGGGAACAGCAGGACGGCAATGCGAACGGCACCCGCGAAGCGAACTTCGAAGGGGTTCAGCGGAGCGGGCGATTTGTCGACCTGGGCCACGGTGCACTGACGGATGGAACGACCAAGGGGCCGTTCGGCGACTCCGTTCCGTCCGGAACTCCGACGAATTCGACCTGGGGGCGGAACTCCACCAGCACCTACGGCCCGGGGGGCCCCTCGGGCAACCGGGTGTTCGACACGTGGCATCCGCTCGCGCCGACGGGCAACTTCCCCGGCGCTCCCCCGTCGACGTCCCCGGCGCCGACTACGCCGGAAGCGATCTCTCCGCCGTTCTATCCCCTGAAGATCGCCCCGGACAAATCGACCGCCGCGCTCTCCTGGGGGGCGAACAGCGCGATCACCGTCACGGGAACGGACTGGACCGCGCATCAGGTCTACTTCCCCTGGGCGTTCCGCGGCGACTATTCGATCGGGTACCGGGCCACGACCAGCGGCAATACGGGAACCCGCGAGCCCGTCTGGAGCCGCATTCCGGGCGACAAAGTCCTGGACGGCGGTGTCACGTGGGAATGCTTCGACAACCGCATCGGCCTGACGGCGATGCGGATCACGATTCGATTTGTCGATCCGGGAAGCAACCTGATCCGTCAGGTGACCCTGGATCATTCGTTTTTGGATTAATGGTGGGTGCCGGAGACGAGGAAACAGGCAGGCCGGAAGGACAGGCGAGTCCCGTTCTTCCGGCGCTGCAAGCCTCGATGGCGAAAGCCGGCCGGCCACCCGCTCCCTGTTTCACCTTGTGCGGGCGCTCAAGGGACGATCACTATGAACCGGACTAAAGAGAGTCGTCGCCGCTCGGGAGTTCCGCTCCCAGGAGCAGGAGCACGCCGCAAAGCGGACGCACGCCGCACAGCGGGAGCAGGCCGCGGAGCGGAAGCGCGCCGCGGGGGAGCGGTCATTGTCGTGGTGCTGGCCCTGATGGCGATGCTCGCCTTCCTGGGTCTGTTCTTCTACGACTTCGTGCAGGTCGAGGCCAATACGGCGGAGAACTTCTCCCAGGTCGTCGAGCCGCTGGGGGGGATCGATCCGGAGTCGCTGATCAACAATGGTCTGTCGCAGATCATTGTCCATCCGGATGACGACGCCGTGGCGCGAGGCAGCGTGCTCGACGGCGGAAAGCTCGGGCTTCTGCCGCACATCCTGGGAACCATCAAGAAGTCGGGCACCGTCCTGAAGCCGCACGACTATGAGCTGCGGAACGGGCGCGGGATCCGGGTCATTCCCGGGACGAATCCGGGCGACCCGCCGCAGTTCGTCTACACGGGAAACGATCTGAACCCGAATCCGCCGACCTCCACGCCTGGCGTCGGAACGTCTGATCCGGCTCTGGTTCTGAATCGGAGTGCGGCGGCGAACCCGGCGAGCGGATCGGGGGTGCGGCTGGCGGACACCGATTTCAGCTATGAGCCGGACGTGGGCTACACCTATCCGGACGTGACCTCGCTGTTTCTCTCGACGGAGTATCTGCAGTCGGAGGACACGAACAACAACGGCATCCAGGATGGCGGGGAAACGGACCTGAATGGAAGCGGCGCCTGGAACGCGAACGACTTCATTGTTGTCGTCAAACCGAGCTTCATGGACCCGTCGGTCTTCCTCGCTTTGGATAACACCACGGCGAACTGGTACAACGCGGCGAGCACCAAGCGGTGGATGCTCCGGCCGCACAAGTCGCATCAGATTCCCAACACGACGACCGCTCGTTTCGTGGTCGACGAGTTCCCGGAGATCAAGACCACTCCGACGGCGCTGGCGCTCGGGCCCTGGACGAGCAGCGGCAAGAACTACGGCGGACTCGACGTGGATGCGGACGCGAACGGCGTCCGCGACTCGATCTACATCGACCTGGGGTTGCCGCCGCAGACACTGGCGGATGGGAGCGGGCGGGTTCTCGTTCCGATGTCGTTCTGGAAGATCGAAGACCTCAACGGCCTGATCGATCTGAACGCCGCGGGCAACATCGCGGACATCATCTACAAGAACCGGACCGATGGGGCCAAGACGGCGATCGATCTGTCGACGCCGACGACGGTCGACCTGATCGCCGACGTTTACAACTCGGGCGGGAGCAACCGTTCGATCCATTACTCGCACTACGGATTGAGCCGCGCGGAAGTGAACCCGGCGTGGGCGCTGTGGGCCGTCCCTCCGACCGCTTCCGACGGCCGGACCCGCTGGAATGTCGCCTTCTACCGCTCGACGACGAACGCTACGTTCACGCGTCAGCAGATGCAGAACACGGAGCTGGCGATGCTCCTCATGGGCTCGTCGGTCTCCATGGAGCAGTCGATCTCGACCGGCTACAGCTTCACCGACAACCTCGATGACCTGCAGGGCCGCTACGGAGACGCGAACCGCATTCTGAACACGCCGACGGGGAACTACGCGACGGCGGGCGATCCCAACACGGACGAAGACCTCGGCGAGGATGTCAACAACAACGGCATCCTGGACACGGGGGAAGACGTCAACGGGAACGGGATCCTGGAT
This sequence comes from Planctomyces sp. SH-PL14, assembly GCF_001610835.1. Classification (NCBI taxonomy): domain Bacteria; kingdom Pseudomonadati; phylum Planctomycetota; class Planctomycetia; order Planctomycetales; family Planctomycetaceae; genus Planctomyces; species Planctomyces sp. SH-PL14. The sequence continues at coordinate 4,623,542 of NZ_CP011270.1, forward strand.
GGATACGCCGTCCCGCGGGGGATTCACCCGACCGACTCGTTCGGGACCGGGGGAATCAACATCGACGTGACCGCCCGCGGGGCGCGTCAGCTGACCCTCCTTCCGGGGGGCCAGATCCCGATGCCGGGCTACAACGGCCGCTGGCAGGCCCAGCCGGCCACGATGATGGGACAGAACTACCGCGATCTCTCCCTCGGCGGCTCCCTGCTGCTCCCCCCCGTGACCGGGGCGGCGCCGGCCGTCGTCGACCTGCGGCCGGACGATCCGGGCGAAGTGAATCGCTACTCCTACACCTTTACGGAGCGGGACAACCTGTTCCGTCCGACGGAGATCGCGGCTCTGCATTTGAGCGACTTCGACTACACGCGGGCGGCCATGTTCTCCCGCACGCGGCAGCTGGCTCCCTTCAACTTCAACATGTCCTCGTTCTCGCGGAACATCCGTCAGCAGTTCACGACCGAGAGTTGGGATCGGCGCGAGTTCTCGTTCCCCTACGATCCGAATCGGAACTTTGAGTTCAACGATCAGGACGGAAGCAACTATCGGTTCCCTCCGAAGTCGAACGGCACGGGAGCGTCCCGTCACGAACTGGGGACGCTCGTCAACAACGATCCGTTCCGCCCCGTCGTGCGGCGGCTGCTGACGACGTTCAGCATCCGCGACAACACGAATCCGCCGCTGCGGAATCGGGCCAATTTCCCGCAGCTTCCGCTGGAGCTGAATCGAATCCTGGATGAGAACGGCACGGTCCTGAAGGCGTTCGACAGCAACGGGAATCCGAACTTCCGCCAGCTGACGCCGCACCCGAATCTTCGGACGGCCAGCACGCCGGGGACGGTCGAGCCGGAGATGCTTCATCACAACAACATCGATGACGTTTCCATCATCCCCGCCATTATCCCCACCCATCCCGTCCGTCAGTACAACCTGTGGGGGACGACCCCGGGCGATCCGACCGGCCCCTATGTCCAGGAGTGGTGGGCGCGGTATGACCGCCAGCGCCTGGCGCGGGACATCTATGTCCTTCTGGCGGTGCTTTGCAATCCGACGACGACCAACCCCATGACGACTCCCATGGATCCCGTCGTGGCGAAGGAAATGGCCCAGTTCGCGGTCAACTACGTCGACGCGTTCGACCCGGACGATGTCATCACCCGCTTCGAGTACGACCCGGACCTGTCGGACGGCTGGAACCTCACCCCGTCGTACTATTCTTCGAACCAGTATTTCGTCAACGGCGTGGAAGCCCAGCAGCTGACGCTGTCCGAAGCCCTGTGGATCAAGCAGAAGAAGAACATGGGTGCCGTCAACGGCACGTTGCACAAGGAAGGGAAGGGGCACCACGAGTTCCTTTACGTGGAGCTGCGGAACGGGACCCCGTTCAACATCGACCTGCGGCAGAACACCTGGCGTCTCGTGCGTCTGGATCCCACGCTCGTGACCCCCACGATGGATCCGACGGTCCAGACGAATCACCTCGCCAGCGTCGCGTTCCGGTCCACGACGAAGTATGTGAGCGGCGGCGCGAACTTCGTGATCGCCGGCCACGACGGGAATGTCGTCAACGAGAGCGACGTTCCGATCTCTTCGGACTACTACGCCGATACGAACGGGGATGGGACGACCCTGGAACCGGTCGTGCCCGGCGCGGGACCGACGACGACCGCGTCGGCGACTCCCGATCCGCTCTGCGATCTGGATCTCTGCCACAGCCGGGATGCGATGGAGTTCGATCTCGTTGCGATCGGTGACCCGGCCAACTCCGCCGGTTCGGCGACGATGAAGACCGCCAACAACCTGGTGCCGAAGCTCCTGTACTTCGATACGGACGCCGAAGAGATCACGACCAACCCCAACGCGGACCGGATGGTCCTTTCGCTCCAGCGTCGCCGGAATCTCTGGACCGATGGAAACATCACCAACACCGCCTCCGCCCCGGGAGCCAATGACTGGGTCGAAGTCGACCGGCTCGATTTCACGATGGAGAGCAACAACCGGGTGACGATCGGTTCGGATGCCGCCATTGTGACGGAGCTTCCGAAGCTCCGGAGCCGGGAACGCTATCACCACCTCGATGAACGGAATGAAGCCGCCGTCGTGGCCCCCGCGCCTCCGGCGATGGGGAGCCGGGCCTTCCTGGTGAATCACAGCATCTACCAGCCGTACAGCGTGAACGCGACCAACGCGGTCAAGAGAAATACGATCGCGACGGAAGACATGCTGACGGACATGACGAATGTCTACAACACGGTCTGGCAGCCGCATCACGACCGGGACCTGACCTCGGCCTACGAGATGCTGTCGATTCCGGTCGTGGGGCCGGGGCAGCTCGTGGAACGGATCCGCGATCACGCCAGCAACGTGAACGTGGCCAAGTCGGTGAACGGCTGGTCCAACTCGACGACCTTCCTGCCGTACGCGGCGGCCATCAAGTTCCTGCCCCGGTACCAGGCGACTCAGCCGCCCGATGTGATTCCGTGGACCCGCCTGCTGAACTTTGTGGCCCTCCCGGATCCGACCGACCGGGTCCAGCAGAAGGTCAATCCGAACTACGTCCGCTCCCGGACGTTTGGGCAGATCAACATCAACACCCTGCGGACGCCGCCTGTTCTCGAGGGGTTGATCGACGACCCGCGGATGATCGACGTGAATACGCCCGGCCTCAAGAACAACCCGGGTCTGGCGACCGAACGTTACTGGTGGAACGACTTCAAGAGCCGTCGCGACGGCGGCCCCGGCAACGGGATGGGCGGCCTGTCGTCCGTCCCGTTCCTCCCGCCCGGCCAGTTCAACGTCGATCCGACCCGTCCCGCGGACGGCGTGGAGCGAGGCATGGCGCGGCACCGGGAAATCCTGACCGGCGCCAACTCCAAGTTCGGCCTGTTCGAGGCCCGTGACCTGGCGGACGTGGTGCCGACCGAGGACCTGTCCGCGGTCGATCTGCATACGCGTTACCGGCTGCTGCAGAAGATCGCGAACAATACGACGAATCGCAGTCACATGTTCGCCATCTGGGGCGGGTTGGACTTCTTTGAAGGGACGGAAACGTCGACCGGATCCGGTCAGTTCCGGGTCGGAGCCAAAGCGACGGACGTGCAGACCTGCCGCTGGTTCTTCATCGTCGACATGACCCGTCTTGAGGAAGCCTTCAACACGACCGACAATTCGTTCGACTGGCGGAAGTTTGTGATTTATCGGCAACGGCTGGAGTAGTGGCACCGGAGTTGCCGTATGTGCCGTCCCACCGAGGAGATGGGTTGAAACGATGCAACTCCTTCCGGGGACTTTGGTTTTCCTTTTGACCGATCCTCCCGGTGTTCCATAATGAGAGCGGCGAATTGGGGGGCTGCTGCATAACGCGGCGGCCACCCTCTAAGACGCAGGCGGAGCAACACCGCCGAACGCACGAGCCTTCCAGCTGTGCAACCAGAGAAAATTCACAGAGTTCCGAAACGTTTCGCCGGCCCCCTTGCACTGGATTTTCGGTAAAACATTTCGCAGGATTTCGTAACTGAAGAAGAGCGTAAGAGTTCCTTACGTCAGAATATGCGGTCGAGGCCGGGAGGTGACGCCGGCCGATGTCTGGGCGGTTCTCGCCGAGGCATCACCCCCGCCGGTCGCACGTGAGCGTTCCGGCGGTCAGCCAGTTTTTTCCCTTCCCTGTTCCGTCTATCCCGGCAGTCCTGGAGAGTTCCATGCAATCCCATCGTCCCTTCGCCCCGCGTGCGTCCCGGACGCGTCGCGGATTCACCCTGATCGAGCTGCTGGTGGTGATTTCGATCATCGCCACCCTGGCCGCCCTGCTCCTGCCGGCCGTCCAGCAGGCCCGCGAAACCGCCCGCCGGACGCAGTGCCTCAACAACATCCGCAACGTCGCCCTCGCCGCCCAGCAGTTCGCCACCGCCCGCGGCGGCGCGCTGCCGTATCTCGTGTCGAACTCGACGATGCAGTACTACATCCAGGGAACCGGCAACTCCGGAGATATCCGGATCCCCTGGATGGTTTCGCTGTTCCCCTTCTTGGAACAGGGCGCTCTCTATGAACGCCTCCTCGAGAAGAACGCGATGAAGCCGGCCGATCCGATTTCCATCTCGGTGCTGAACTGTCCGAACGATCCGGCCCGCAACTCGCAGGCGAATGTGACGTACGTGGCTAACGCCGGTTACACCTCCCAGGCCACGTGGGGAGATCTGGATGAGCCGGATATGACGGCTCCTTATTTGTACGTCCACCGGGCCGACAACTACTCGTTCACCGGCACGCCGGCCCTCACCGCCTCGGACGGTGTGGATCTGATTACGGCAAGCGGACTGTTCTTCCCGCAGCTCATTTCCGCGGCCTCGACAACGGCCGGACTGTCCTCACGGCAGATCACCCTCGATCAGGTGACCTCGGCAGACGGAACTTCGCAGACCCTGATGTTCAGCGAAAACCTGCAGGCGGAAACTTGGATCGAGACCAACCTCAAGTCGTTCTCGATGATGCTGCCGCTGGCCACTTCCACCTCGCCGGCCATCGCAACGAAGGGGGTCTTCAACCCGATGACGACTCAGGGGATCGGCCTGGGGACCACCAAGGACTTCGCGATGCAGATTCCCGGAGCGTCGGGCGGAACGTTCAGCCTGGCCCTGCCTGGAACGCGGGACGGCGTCATCAACAAGAACCTTTCGGGCGCCAGCGAAGGTCTCGCACCCCGCCCGAGCTCGCTGCACACCGGTGTCGTGAACGTCATGTTCGCCGGCGGTAACGGCAAGCTCCTCAGCCAGGATATCGACGACCGGATCTACGCCGAACTGTACTCGTGGAACGGCAAGCGGTTTGGCCAGAAGGTCCTTTCGGACAATGATTTCTAAGCGGATCGAACTCCGCGGAAGAGCGACGACAGGCCGGGGATTCTCCCCGGCCTGTTTTGTTTTCCACGTCGCTGCCGACCCGAAGACGGGCGGGGCGGGCTTCGATGGCCGTGACATTTTCCGACGCAGGAGAGAATACCGGCGAGGAGCGGCGCATTGACTTGGACAGGCAGCCGATCGACGTCGGACGGGGTCGGTTGTGTATTCCTTACTCGGAGTCAGACAGATGGCAAAGTGGTTGGTCGCCGTGGTGGCGTGTGCCGCGATGAGTTCCGTGGTTCCTGTTTGTGCTCAGGCCGCGGATGAGAAGCCGAAGGCGACGCCGGAGGAGATGTTCAAGCGGCGGGACAAGGACAGCGACGGCTTCCTGAGCTGGGACGAGTTCAAGGGGAAGCTCGAAGGAGACAAGCTTGCCGCGGCCGAGAAGCAGTTCAAGGCCAAGGACACCAACAGCGACATGAAGCTTTCGCTGGAGGAGTTCAAGGCGAAGGTGAAGAAGGCCAAGTAGGCCGGCCGTTCAGCGCGCGGTCGCACGCGCCCCGGGGGTGACGTTCTCGCCAGGACGTCATCCCTTTTTTGTTGTTGCAGTTTTGTTGTTGCAGTCGACCCGCGCGCCCCTCGGACTCGGGACGCTGTTGAGGTGTCCTCGGGGAACAGGCCTTCTTTCGCAAATTTCACATACCTACGTTCGGTCCCCGGTCCGGTGCTTGATCGTCGCCTGCTCACGGGCGTTGGAGACCGCGGTGTCGTAGGTGATCTCCCCCCGCTGGTAGAGATCGAGCAGGGCGTGGTCCATGGTCTGCATCTGCAGCTTCTTGCCCGTCTGCATCTCGCTGTAGAGCAGGTGTGGCTGCTGCTCGCGGATGTGGTTCCGGACGGCGGCGTTGGCGATGCAGATCTCGCAGGCCACGACCCGCCCCTTGCCGTCTGCCTTGGGGAGCAGCTTCTGCGAGACGATCGCCTGCAGGCTGTTGGCGAGCTGCACCGTGATGGCGTTCTGCTGCGCCGCGGGGAAGACGCTGTAGATCCGCTGGATGGTCTGGACGGAGTCGGGGGTGTGGAGCGTCGCCAGGACGAGGTGACCGGTTTCGGCAGCGATGAGCGCGGTCTCGATCGTCTCGAGATCCCGCATCTCGCCGATGACGACGACGTCCGGATCCTGCCGCAGGACATGAATGAGAGCGTCACGGAAACTCTTCACGTCCGTCAGGACTTCCTGCTGGATGATGACGCTCTTGCGGTTCTCGTGGACGAACTCGATGGGGTCTTCGATCGTGATGATCTTGGCCCGCCGCTCCGTGTTGATGAGGTCGATCATGTAGTTGAGGGTCGTGGTCTTACCGACCCCCGTGGGGCCCGTCACCAAAATCAGACCGCTCGATTTGCGGGTCAGTTCCTGGATGATCGGCGGAAGCGACAGCTCCTCGCGGGAGCGGACGCGCGGCTCGCAGATCCGAATCGCCAGCTCCGGGACTCCCGCGTGGAGATAGATGCTGACGCGGAACCGCCCGACCCCTTCGAGATGTCGCGAAAAGCAGAGCTGCCACTTGTCTTCGAGACTCTGCCGGAGCTTCGGCGAGAGCAGGCCGCCGACGAGCGACGTGAGCGCCTCGGCATCGAGCGGCGGGCCGTCGATGGGGCGGATCTCGCCGTTGATCCGGTAGATCGGCGCAAGGCCCCGGACCAGGTGGACGTCGCTGGCGTGATGCAGCCGGGCTCCCTTGAGGATCCGGTCGAGAGACCAGCCGCCGCGGAGAGAAGGGGGGAGGATTGTGGGGGGCGAGGCGAGGTCGAGGGACATGGGGAGGAGGGCTCACGTATCAGGTGGCAGGTATCAAGTCTCAGTCAGGCGCGGAGGTGACGTTGATCGATCGCGAGGATCAATCCGTGGGGCGACGGAGCCGGGCGGAAAACTGGACTTGGTGTCCTGGATCGTCTCTTCGTTCTGCCTTCGGTCTTTCGCCTTCCGCCTCGACGCCACGTTGGATCAGGGGGCTGACGCCCCCCGCTCGCCTTCAGTTGCTCCAGAGGCTGCGGAGCCGTTGCCACAGGGATCCGCCTTGCTCGGTTTCCATCAAGAGATCCTGGGCCAGACGAAAATCCTGTTTCAGTTCCAGGCAGTGCTGGGCGGATCGGCGGGCGGGGACCGCCATGCCCATCCGTTGCTGGCAGGCGGCCTGGATGTACCAGGCGTAGGGGGAGGTGGCGTCCCGCTCGACCGCCAGCCGGGCCCGGGCGAGGGCGTTGTTCGGCTGTCCGTAGTGCGTGTGGATCAGCGAGATCTCGACCGGGACGAGCCAGTCGGAATCGATCTGCAGGGCCTTGTCGAAGCAATGCCGATCCGTCGGCTGACGGCCGGCCAGGAGCAACTCGCCGCGGACGGTCCAGCGGTAGGCGGACTGCCCGGGCTGCTGCATCGCCTGATCGATGGCGCCGAAGGCGTCGCGGGTCTTGCTCTGGCGGATGAGGGCCTGCGCGCGGGAGGCGAACAGATCCGCTTCGGCGGGGAACAGTTCGAGCGCCTTGCGGCTCCAGAGCTCCGCTTCGGGGTACTCTTCGAGGAGGATCAGCATCTGGACCTGACCGACCCAGCAGGCGACCTGCGTCTTGTCGGACTCGAGGGCCCGGGAGTAATACTGGAGCGCCCCTTCGTAAGCTCCGAGGCGGCGGGACTCTTCGGCGCGCTTCTGCCACGTCGTGTCGTCGACGCGGGAGGCGGCGATGGTCTCCGTGTGGGAGTGGTGCTCCTCGTTTCGATCGATTTCAAGCTTGGTGAAGCGGGCCATGTGACGTTTCGCGAGCGGTGTTCGAAAGGGGGGGCCGGGACGAAGAGGTCCATCGCTCTAGGGGAGGGACCGGATCCGTCCGAACTGCGTCAGGGGATGAAGCTGGAAGACGACCCGGCCGAGAACGTTTCTCGCAGGAACCCGGCCGAGCTCGGGCAGCATGAACTCCGTGGCATACTGATCGGTCGTGGGGAGGATGATCCACTCGCCGGAGCGGGCCGTGAGGGCAAAGGGACTTCGGTAACGGCCGGCGTTCAGAGGCAGGTGCGGAGCCGGGACGCCGTCGAGCGTGAAGCCTTTTCCGTTGAACGCCAGCGTCTGACCCGGCCCTGCGAGGATCCGGTCGATGCGCCATCCCTCCAGCACGACATTGGCATTTCGTCCGTCCACCTGACCGTTGAACCGGATGTAGGGGACGTTGTAGACCACCGCGTCCCCCACTCGTGGTGTGAACAGAGCGTTCGTCAACAGGACGTCCCCCGGCTCGAAGGGATAGGCCGCACGCGGAATCACCAGCGGGCTCGCGACAAAGAGGGACCCCCACCAGAGCGGGACGTAGATCCCGCCCAGCAGGGCGGCGATCGTCACCGCCCCCTTGCCCAGTCGTTCGAACCGCGAATCCGTTTCCAGCAGGACGACGTCGAGGACCGAGGCGGCGTGGCCGGCGACCGCCAGACCGAGAAGCCACGTTCCCCAGCCGGTTCCGATCATCAGAAGGCCGGAGAGGAAACAGGCCAGGTAGCTCCAGAAGAAGATCCGGCCGCGAATGCGATGCCCCAGGTAGGACTGGGCCCAGCCCGGGACGAACAGTCGCCACAGGATGGAGGACTCCGGGACGTCCGGCACCACCCATTCGGGGATGAGGGTCTTGCCGACCTGGGTCGAGAGCGTCTCCGCCTGCTCACGGAGTTTCGGAACCGCTGAGAACTGCTTCCGCAGCCGCTTGCGGCGCGCGGTGGCCCGCGGCGGATGCACGTCGATCTGAACCGCCGCAGAGTGCAAAGCTCCGCCGCACCGGCCGCACCGCGTCAGGCCGGGCATGTTCTCGAATTGGCAGCTGGGGCATTGCATGAGGAGGAGGTCTAGGGACGAGGGGCCAGGGACCAGGGGCCAGAGGCTTGGTTCCGAGAATCACAAGGGCGTTCGTCCTCGCGGTCCCTGGACCCTCGTCTCCAGTCCCTCGTCCCCCTTCCTCACTGATATCGATCGTGCAGGTTCTGGTGCTGGCTGACGACCTGGTCCGCTTCGTAATACTCTGACGTCAGCTCGCGGTCCTGTTCCTGCCCGACGATCTGGGCGAGGGCCTCCGCGATATCGAGACACCGCGGGCCTTTGATGCCGATCGTGCGGACCGTCACCTTCCCCTGCGGGCTGATTTCGATTTCGAGTTCTTCACGGGCCATGGGAGGTCTCGGGTGGGTCTAGGGACTGGAGACGAGGGTCTAGGGAGAGGAATGGGAAGGCTCTGTTCTTTCTCTCGTCCCTAGACCCTAGTCCTGCTCCTACGAATTCCTGACGCGGATCCGGACTGTCTGATCTGCTTCGACGGACTCTTCGACCACCGTCATGTGGCGGCTCTTCATTTCGGTCATGAGCCGGTGATAGGCGTACTGCTGCGTGACGCGGCCGACGAGCTCTTCGCCGATCTGCCGGAGCTCTCCCTTCGAAAGTCCGCCCCCTTCGACGCAGACCTTGAGGGCGCCCCTCGCATCGCGGGAGAAGCGGGCGATGACGCCGTCCCGCTGGACCACGATCTCCTGCTGGCCGGTTCCGGCCAGGATCTCGCTGTCCTCGATCGCGATCTCGGCGCGGTTGCCCGTGTCGACCTGTCTTGTGACGGAGCGGCCTTCGCGGACGGCGGCGAATCCCATCGCCCCGACGGCGCCGACCACCGCGGCCGAGATCGCCGGCCAGCTCGCCACCACGACGGGGGCAATCACCAGGACTGTGCTCATCCGAAACTCCTCTCGCGCAGGATCACGCCGCGATTCGCGATTGATCGACCGTAGACGTTTGCGGCTCCGCGGGAGCGTCGCCCTCCCGGGATGTCGGTCGCTTCCTCGATGTTTCTAAACCAGTTCGATCTTCCGCCTGGCTTCGGGCTTGGCGGCCGCTTCGGTCCCTGTTGCCGGACGGGCTCGGCCGGCGGCCCAGGTGCGGAGGCGGTTCAGTTCCTCGCTCATCGTTCGCGAGAGCGGGACTGTCTGTTGCAGGCTGTTCAGGAGGATGTCGGTCGTGAGGTCCGACTTCTGGCTGAAGGCGTCGAACAGGCCGGAGACGACCGATTCCTCGATCTCCGCCCCGCTGTACCCCTCGCAGGCGCGGGCCAGGGCATCGAGGTCGAAGCGGGCGGCGTCGCGGCCGCGTCGCTGGAGGTGGATCTGGAAGACGTCCTTCCGTTCCTCCGCGTTCGGGAGGTCGACGAAGAAGATCTCGTCGAGACGCCCCTTGCGGAGGAGTTCCGGGGGGAGGTGACTGATGTCGTTCGCGGTGGCGATGACGAAGACCGGTGAGGACTTTTCCGAGAGCCACGTCAGGAGCGTTCCGAAGACCCGCGACGATGTCCCGCCGTCGCTGCCGGCGGAGCTGGTCGAGCCGGCGAGGGCCTTGTCGATTTCGTCGATCCACAGGATCGCAGGGGCGACGCTCTCAGCGGTCTGGATGGCGCGGCGGACGTTCTCTTCGCTCGACCCGACGAGACTGCTGAACATCCGGCCGACATCGAACCGCAGCAGGGGGAGCCGCCAGAAGCTCGATACTGCCTTGGCAATGAGGCTCTTGCCGCAGCCCTGGACTCCCAGCAGCAGGACGCCGCGCGGGGAGGGGAGGCCGAACCGGGCTGCCTGGTCGCTGAAGGCGATCGAGCGCTTCTTGAACCAGTCCTTGAGGTTGTTGAGGCCCGCCACGTGGCCGAGCCGCTCGTCGGACTCGTAGTACTCGAGGAGGCCGCTCTTGCGGATGATCTGCTGCTTCTCGCTGTAGACCATGTCGATGTCGTCGGCAGTGAGCTTGCCGTCGACGACGAGGGTCTTGGCGAAGACGTTCTCCGCTTCCCGCAGCGTCAGGCCGCGGGCGGCGTGGAACAGCCGCTCGCGGTCGTGGCTGTCGATGGCGATCTCGAGCTGGCTGTTTTCCTTGACGTCGCTGACGATCCGGTCGAGCAGGGCGTTGAACTCGCGCGTGGTCGGGAGCGGGAAATCGAGGATCGTGACATCCTTCTCCAGCTCCGGCGCCAGGTTCAGCAGCGGGCCGACAACGACGATCGTCTTGTATGTGTCGCGAAGCTGGATCGCGGCGTCGCGAAGCCGGCGAATGATGTGGCCGTTGCGGTTGCACGGCGTCGGCATCATGTAGGGATGGAAATCCTTCATGAGGAAGATCGCCGGCTCGACGGAATCGAGGATCGAGTCGAGCGCGGTGAGGGGGTCGTTGGTGCGGCCGCCCGGTTTGCCGCGGGCTGCTTCCGCCTCGGGCTTCTGGATCCCCTGCGTCACGGTCCAGACAAGCAGCTTTTTGTTCCGTCGCTCGGCGATCGACCGCAGGAGGTGCTCGGCCCGTTCTTCTTCATAGGTGCGGATGAAGATGATCGGGTAGCGGGCGCGGATCAGGACGTCGACTTCCTGGTCCAGGGTCAGCCGGCATCTTCCCCGGGCGGGGGCCGGGGTGGCGGCCGCGGGTCGAGGGGCCGGCTTCCGCGCCGCGGCGTTGGGCACGGAGGGGAGAGAGGCGCCGGAGGAGTTTGCAGCCGAGTCCATAGTGTCAGTGGTCGCCCGGGGTGGGAATACGGGGGAGCATTGCGTTGTCGGCGAGGCCGCATTCGCGGAGCAGTGTCAGGACGCCCGACGACGCTCCGAACAGGAACAGCCGGCCGTCCGGGGCGATCTCGATCTCGGTGATCGCCGAGGACTCGGAGCATTCAAGGTCGGAGACCGCGATGTCCTGAAGTGTTTCGTGTGCCGTCACAGCAGCACCTCCAGTCCCGACTGCCGGGCCAGCGCGCGGGCCTGTTCGACCTCGTCCCGGCGGAGACGCCGCGAGAGTTCTTCGATCCCCTTGGCTTCGGAGGCGGCCCGCCAGCGGGGGAGGTAGCCGTCGCGGAGGCTGAGGGCCGCTTCGGGAAGCTCGTCGGTCAGCCACCGCAGGACCGGGACGAAGCAGCAGTCGTGGTGGCCGGGCATCAGCAGGTGCCGCACGATCAGCCGTCCCTGCCGGGAGGCGATCCGGAGATTGCGGGTCAGGATCGACCAGTAGTTCGGGACGCGGGCGATCCGTTGGGCACAGTGGTCGTTGCCGAACTTGAAGTCGGCGACGTAGGTGGTGACGAGGCCGTCGAGCAGTTCGAAGACTTCGGGGGTCCCGTGGAAGTCGGACTTCCAGACGATCGGCGGGAGGGCTTCGCAGCCCTGCATCGCTTCGAGGATTCGCGGCAGGTGGATCGTCGGTTCGCCGCCGACCCATTGCAGGGTTCTGGCTCCCTGCTGTTGTCCCCAGGTGGCGGCGGCGCGGAAGAAGTCGGGAGTCAGAATGCGGCCGCGCCCTGGGTCGAAGGCGTTGGCTTCGGCGATGCAGAAGGCGCAGCGCAGGTCGCAGCCGGAGAGGTAGAAGAGGTGGCAGGGGACGAGTTCGGGTTCTTCGCCGCATTCGATGCGATGGCGGAAGACGCGGGCTTCGATCCCGGCTTTGCATTCGCCTCGTTCGGCTGCGGCGCGGTTGATGGCGCAGCGGTGTTCGCACAGCAGGCAGCGTTGGTCATGTTGCTGCGCGGTGGCGAGTCGTTCCTCGATCGTCGCTCTGCGCATGACGAGCCTTGTGCGCATGGAGGCATGGCGGTTGTGGGCCGCGTGATCTCTCGATTACGTGTTGTCTGAGGCCAACGTGGGCGCGAATCAGCGAGATCAAAAGAATTTTTGAAATGCGTCGCGAGCGGCGCGTTCATTCCACCGGGTCCAGGGGCACCCTGGTGGGGAGTGCAGAGGGGCAACGCCCCTTTGCCCGCCGGAGGCCTGGCCGTCGAGAGCTGTCTGAAGGAGTGAGTGTCCGAACGCGGACAGCGTGCCGGATGCCCCCACATCGACACGCAGGGATTCCAGGGCGAGCGGGGAGTCGTCAACGCAGGTACCGCAAAGGGGACATCCGTTGTGTCCCACGGTTCCTCATAGACGTGCCTCCGGCGGCAAGGGGGCGAGGCCCCCTTGACCCCAGCGGCCTTGGCACGTTGGGTTTGAGCTATCACGTCGTGCCGGCAAGGACGTGGTTCGACACGCCGCGTTACGAGAGTCCGCTGAGGACTCCATCGATAACCGCCCCCACCCGGTCGGCGGCGTTCCGCGCCGCGGCCGCGACTTCCTCACCACTCGTCGTTTCCAGATGGTCCGGGTCGCAGACGTTCGTCACCGTCGAGATCCCCAGGACCCGCATACCCAGGTTCGCGGCCGTCGTTGCCTCCGGAACCGTCGACATCCCGACGACATCCCCCAGTCCACGGAAGAAACGGTACTCCGCCCGCGTCTCGTAGTTCGGTCCCGTGACACCGATGTAGACGCCCGACCGGGCCCGGATGCCGGCACCTTCGGCCGAGGCCAGGGCGGAGCGGTGCAGCCCGCGGTCGTAGAACGTGCCGGACCGGCAGGGGCCGCCGCCGGAGACGACCGGGTCACGACGGGGATTGCAGAAGGCAAAGTTGACGTGGTCCTCGATCACCACAAGGTCTCCGACCCGCAGATCGGGCGAGAGTCCGCCGGCGGCGTTGGTGACGACCAGGGTCTCGACCCCCAGGCCATGCATGACGCGGATGGCGCGGCCGATCTGCTCGAAGCTGTAGCCTTCATAGAGGTGGAAGCGGCCGGACATGACGGCGACCGGCGTTCCTCGCCAGCGGCCGCAGAGCCATTCGCCGGCGTGTCCGACGGCGGTGGACTGGCAGAAGTGGGGGATGTCGGCGTAGGGGATGCGGGCTGTCGTTTCGAGCCGGGAGGTGGCACTGCCGAGCCCCGTTCCCAGGATGATCCCGACGCGGGGGGACTCGTTGTCCCAGCAGCACAGAGCGCGGACCGCTTCACCGACGCGATCCTCTTCCATTCGGGCTGCTTCTCTTTCAGTGGTTGCTGCGCGAGGAGTCGGACGGTGCCGCGTGGGGGTGGGCGTCCGGATGTCTCGCGTTTCGACGGGCATGCGGAGGAGAGTATCGAATCACGGCTGGACCGTCGCGTGAAGACCGTCCCCGTCGGCGCAGCGCCATTTTCTCAAACCGATCGGGCGACGGCCCCTGGCCGCACTCCCTGTCGGACCGTTGCTCCTGATCCGAAGACGGAGCATCGCGCGCTCGTGTCATGGCAGCGAGCTCTGCCAATGGGCGGAGGACGAGGCCCGACTCGGTTGACGTCGTTGTATTTCAGAGGCCTTCGGATTTTGAAACACAGAGGTACAGAGAACACGGAGAGTGACGAATCCAGAGGCAGGACGGGGCTGTGGGACCGCGTTCCCGGCCTTGAGCTGTGTCCATCCGTCTCCATCCGTGTTCATCTGTGGCTCCCCTTCCTCTCCCGAAACCGCTTCACGAACGTCTCGTCTCCCGCCGTCCCTCTCTGTGTTCTCTGTGCCTCTGTGTTTCAAACCTCTTCCGATGAGGAACCTGCAGAGCGCAGAGATGGCTCCGGCGCAATGCGCCGTCTTCGTCTCAGTAGCAACGGATGAGCAACTGCGGTAGGAGACAACCCCCAAGCCAACTACAACTTGGAGGCAACCCAGGATCGAAGGAGCGACAGGATGAAGGACGCGGCGAAAGGAAAACGAGAGGGAGCCGCAGCAACCTCCCTCCCGTCCCGCCCGATCGAGCGCTGGCTGGCCCCGCTGCACCGTTTCCTCCATGTTCAGGCGGCCGGCGGCATCGCGCTCCTCCTGGCGACGATCGTCGCCCTGGTGCTCGCCAACTCGGATTTCAGCCACGAGTTCTCCGAGCTGTGGGAGATCCCGGTCGAGTTCGGTTTCGGCGACTTTTCGCTGAAAGGGACGCTGGGCCATCTGATCATCAACGATGGCCTGATGACGCTGTTCTTCTTCGTCGTCGGTCTTGAGATCAAACGGGAGCTCGTGGCGGGCGAACTCCGCGATCCCCGCAAAGCTCTCCTCCCTGTCGTGGCGGCGATGGGCGGGATGATCGTTCCTGCGCTGATCTACTTCGGCTTGCAGTGGGACGAGCCGGGCCAGCGGGGGTGGGCGATCCCGATGGCGACCGACATCGCCTTCGTCGTCGGCGTCCTGTCGCTGCTCGGGCACCGCGTCCCCTTCGGACTCAAGATCGCGCTCCTGTCGCTGGCGATCGTGGACGACCTGGGGGCGGTGCTGGTGATCGCCGTCGTCTTCACGGAGACGATCGTGTGGGAGTGGCTGGCGGTGGCGGGGGGCGGGTTCCTGATCGCGGTCCTGCTCAATCTCCTGGGCGTCCGGGCGATCGCGCTCTATGTCTTCGCGGGGATTATCGCCTGGCTCGGGTTTCTGCAGGCGGGGATCCATCCGACCGTGGCCGGCGTGCTGCTCGGCCTGCTGACGCCGGCCCGCGCGTGGATCGGCGATCGAACGCTTTCCGAAGTGCTCGAGAAGACCTGGAAGAGTCTCGATGTGGCCGATCCCGAAGAGCGCGACCGGCGGGCCGACCTGAAGCGGGTCGAGTTCGCCCTCCGCGAGTCCGAGTCGCCGCTCCATCGGCTGGAGACCGGCCTGCACCCGTGGATGTCGTTCTTCATCATGCCCCTCTTCGCCCTGGCGAACGCCGGGGTAGCGTTCGATCCCTCGGAGCTCTCTCATCCGGTCTCGATGGCGGTCGCGGCGGGACTGGTGCTGGGGAAACCGCTCGGGATCCTGCTGTTCACGGTGGCGGCGGTCAAAGCGGGGGTGACACGGCTGCCGACCGGCGTCGACTGGAAGGTCATGACCGGCGGGGCCTGCATGGCGGGGATCGGCTTCACGATGTCGCTGTTCCTGAACGGCCTGTCGTTCCCGGGCCCGCGGTACGCCGAGATGGCGGCCGCCGGAAAGATCGGGACCCTGATGGGGTCGCTGGTCAGCGCCGTCCTGGGGACGACGCTGCTCCTGATCTTCCTGAGAGAGAAGTCCGCTCCGGCCCCGGCCCCGGCCGCGTCAGGCAAGGGAAAATGAACGCCGGGACGGGGCAGGACCGCCAGCAGCGCGGAAACCCATCAAGACCCGCTGCTGCGGTTCGCGGCCAGAGATGTATCGATTGTGCCGTTTGTCTCGGCGAAAGGTGCATTTGTCCGAATCTGGGGCATTCGCTGCTGCGATTTCGGAACATTTCGGCGACGTCAGAAAACGCGGCAACCTAGCCTTGTGAGGCTTCCCCACATCACGAGGTCCCCTGTCAATGGCCACGCTCGAAATGACTCGCCCCGCCGCGGAGCTCTCCGGCTCTCCTACCCCCGCCGGAACGAGCGCCCATTTTGATCTTCCCCAGCTCCTCGACCGCTGCCTTGGAAACATGCGGCTGGTCGACAAGCTGATCTCCGGATTCCGCCGGAGCCTGGCGACGAACGTCCCGACCCTCCGCGGCCTGGCCGATGCCGGTGACATGCCGGGAGTCGCCCTCCTGGCTCACCGCCTCAAGGGAGAAGCGGCGAACGTCGCGGCGCCGGACGTTCGGCACTGGGCGGCCCGCATCGAAGACTTTGCGACCCGCGAATGGTCGGACGAAGTGACGGACGCGATCGGACACCTCGAACAGATTTCCTGCGACCTTCAGCAGGGCGCCGCCGGCGCCTGAACCCCTTGGAGCGGTAGAACACCGAATACTACGCGGGCTGCGGATTGTATTCCCATGAATGTCCTGATCGCTGATGACGATGAGAGCACGACGCTGACGCTCTCGCATGCGCTGGAGGCGTTCGGCTACTCCGTCACCGTGGCCCACGACGGCCTCGAAGCCATTCAGCTGCTCCGCTCGGGGCGGTACCGGATGCTGATCTCCGACTGGCAGATGCCGGGGATGAGCGGTCCGGAGCTCTGTCGCGAGATCCGCCAGCGGCACATGGGGCGGTACATCTACATCATCCTCCTGACCTCCTTCTCCGGGAGCGAGCGGGTCATCGAGGGGCTCGAGGCCGGGGCCGACGACTTCATCGCCAAACCGTTCAACCCCAGCGAACTGCGGGTCCGGGTCCGCGCCGGAGAGCGGCTGCTCGGTCTCGAAACCCGCGAGCTGACGATCTTCGCCCTCGCCAAGCTGGCCGAGTCCCGCGACCAGGAGACCGGTGAGCACCTGGAGCGGATGCGGGAGTACTCCCGCGTCATCGCCGAGGACCTCTCCCGGACGCCCGACTTCCGCGACGAGATCGACGGCGAATACATCCGGCTGCTCTATCTCACGAGCCCGTTGCACGACATCGGCAAGGTTGCGATTCCCGACACGGTCCTGCTGAAGCCCGGACGGCTCACGGCGGAAGAGTTCGAGATCATGAAGACCCACACGCTGCTGGGGGCCAAGACGCTGGAAGACGTCGCGGCCAGCTACCCGGGCGGGGGTTTTCTCAAGATGGCCCGCGACATCGCTCTCACGCACCATGAGCGGTACGACGGCAAGGGGTATCCCAGCGGCATCTCGGGAGACGAAATTCCGCTCGCCGCGCGGATTACCTCGGTGGCTGACGTCTACGACGCCCTGACGAGCAAGCGGGTCTACAAAGAAGCGTTCACTCACGAGCTGGCCCGCGAGATCATCGAGGACGGCGCCGGGACGCAGTTCGATCCCCGCGTGGTCGCCTCCTTTGTCCGCTGCGAGGACGAGATCCTCGCCATCAAGAACCGCTTCCACGACGGCTACCTGGGACAGGAGCCGCATACGCTGCCGTCGCGCTCCGTGCTGGCTGAGTCGTATGCGTGAGGGGGAGGCAGAGGCTGAAGGGGTTCAGACGGAAGGCTGAAGGTTGAGGCTGCCGTCACGGCCTTCGCCTTCTCTGTCTTTCTACCTTCCGCCTTAAGCCTTCCGTCTTCCGCCTCTCTCAGCGATAGCTGACCACAAGAAACAGCGACGCTTTCCCGCGGCCGGTGTTGGCGATCTCGTGGCTGACGTCCGCCGCATACGTGGCCGAGTCGCCGCGGGCGAGCTCCGAGACGTCGCTTCCCGATGTGACCCGCACCTTCCCCTGGACCACCGTGAGGAACTCGCGGGTCTTCGGAAAGTGGGGCGCGCTGCTCAGGACCGCCCCCTCTTCCAGGACGAGTTCGTAGAACTCCGTGTCCTTCTCCAGGTGCAGCGGCGACAGCGTCCGCAGCGTCACGTGCTCGTCCGACCGGAACGTGTGGGCCGGATCGTTGCCGCGGACGACGTGGATCGTCGACCCCCGCTTGGGGCCGTGCTCGACGAACTCACCGATCGTCAGGTCGAACGCCTCCGCGATCCGGAGCGTCACGCCGAGCGTCGGGTTCGCCAGCCCCCGCTCGATCTGGCTGAGCATCGAGCGGCTCACCCCGCAGGCGGCGGAAAGCCGCTCCAGCGACCAGCCCTTCTCTCCGCGCAGGGCTTTGATCCGCTGGCTGAGCTGCATGCCGACGACGTCGGCGTTTGACCCGGTTCCCGTCCCGCCGCTCTCTTCCGCTGGTCGTCTGGCCATGTTCACTATTGTGGATGAATGTCTTGCATACTGCACGGTGCCCCGTCTAGGATAAGGAACCTCGAATCGCGTCGGAACGTTCGCCCCGCGATTTTGGAGGGGTGTTAGGATTCCGCCTTCCTTCGCCCCGCTCCTCTGGCTGCCCGATTCCGGGCGGCAAACCGTTCTACCGGGACACTCATGAAAGCTCTCGTCAAACGCCATGCCCAGCCCGGACTCTGGCTGGAGAACGTTCCGGAGCCGACGGTCGGCCCCAACGATGTCCTGATCCGGGTCGACCGGACGGGGATCTGCGGGACTGACGTCCACATCTACAACTGGGACGCGTGGGCCCAGAAGACGATCCCGGTCCCGATGGTGGTGGGGCATGAGTTTGTCGGGGACATCGTCGAGGTCGGTTCGAACGTCCGGGACTTCTTTCCCGGCGAGGTGGTGAGCGGCGAAGGGCACGTTGTCTGCGGGCACTGCCGCAACTGTCTGGCGGGGCGGCGGCATCTGTGTGCCCACACGCAGGGGATCGGTGTCAACCGGCCCGGGGCGTTCGCGGAGTACATCGCGGTGCCGCAGACGAACGTCTGGCACCACGATCCTTCGATCAATCGCGACATCGCGAGCATCTTCGATCCGTTCGGGAATGCGGTTCATACGGCGCTGTCGTTCGACCTTCTGGGCGAAGACGTCCTGATCACCGGGGCGGGGCCGATCGGCTGCATGGCGACGGCGATCGCGCAGTACGCGGGGGCCCGGTACGTCGTTGTGACGGACGTGAACCCGTGGCGGCTGGAGCTGGCGAAGAAGATGGGGGCGACGCGGGTTGTTGATGTCCGGACCGAGAAGCTCTCGGACGTTCAGAAGGAACTCCGCATGAAGGAGGGGTTCGACGTCGGTCTGGAGATGTCGGGCAATCCTTCGGCCTTCCGTGACATGCTGGCCAGCATGGCGCATGGCGGGAAGGTGGCGATGCTGGGGATTCCTGAGAAGGAGATGGCGATCGACTGGAACCTGGTCGTCTTCAACATGCTGACGATCAAGGGGATCTACGGCCGGGAGATGTATGAGACGTGGTACAAGATGACGGTGATGCTCCAGGGGGGGCTGAAGATCGATCAGGTGATCACGCACCGGTTTTCGGCGACGGAGTTTGAGAGGGGTTTTGAGGCGATGCGGAGTGGTCAGTCGGGGAAGGTGATTCTGGACTGGAAGTCGCTGTAAGGGCCGGCGCTCGAACACCGTTCTTGCCGGCACAGCTCGATAGCTCAAGCCCAACGTGCGACGGCCTCTGGGGTCAAGGGGGTTTCACCCCCTTGCCGCCGGAGGCACTTCCATGAGGAACCGTGGTCAGCAACGGATGTCCCCTTGTGGAACCGGCGTTGAGGACTCGCAACTCGCTCTGGAATCTCCGCGGGTTGGTGAAGGGGCATCCGGCACGGTGTCCGCGTTTGGATACTTACTCCTTCAGGCATCTCTCGACGGCCAGGCCTCCGGCGGGCAAGGGGGTGTTGCCCCCTTGCATCCCCCACCAGGGTGCCCCTGGACCCGGTTCTTGGGGTGGCGTTGAAGGGGGCGCGGTTTGGCCGGTAACGTGCCGGTCAAACTCGGACAGGCCGGGTTCCCACGTTTGACCCCTATCGGGCGACCTCACGCGAGACGCCCGCCTCCCCCATGACGTCTTTCTCCCGCCGCCAATTCCTCGGCTCCGCCCTTGCCTCCACAGCCGTCGGCTCCCTCTTCGCCTCCCTCACCTCCCACTGCGCCGCCGTCGGGTTCCCCGAACTCCTCGCCCCCGGCTACGGCCCGCTCCGCCCCGTCGAAGACGAAACAACCGGCCTCGAACTGATCCGGCTCCCCGAAGGCTTCCGCTGCATCTCCTACGGCTGGACCGGCGACCCGATGAGCGACGGCGCTCCCACCCCTGCCGCCCACGACGGGATGGCAGTCGTCAAGGAGCAGAAAGGGATCATCTCCCTCATCCGCAACCACGAGCTCGACAAGCCCGGCGTGCCGTTCACGAAGCCCGAAGCGACCTACGACGCGGCCGCCCGCGGAGGCTGCACCGTGCTGCAGTTCGACGGCACCCGCGGCAAGTGGCTGTCGAGCCGCGCGGCGCTCGGAGGAACAGTCCGTAACTGCGCCGGCGGTCCAACCCCCTGGGGGACCTGGCTCACCTGTGAAGAGACCGTCGTCGATGAGCGGGAAGAGTTCCAGAAGTCGCACGGCTGGGTCTTCGAAGTCGCCGCCGACGGCGCCGCGAATCCGGAGCCGATCCGGGGGATGGGCCGCTTCGTTCATGAGGCAGTGGCCGTCGACCCGGCGACGAGCATCGTCTACCTGACGGAGGACCGTGGCGAGTCCGGGCTTTACCGCTACGTCCCCAAGATCCCGGGGAAGATGCATGACGGCGGCCGGCTGGAGATCCTGGAAGCGGTTGGGCAGAAGGATCTGCGGCGAGGGATCCGGGTTGGAAGCCACTTCGATGTCCGTTGGCATGTTCTCGACGATGTCGAGGATGCCCGGACCGGCGAAGCGGATGAGACGCAGGCGGTCTTCAAGCGGGGGGTGCGGCTGGGGGCTTCGACGTTTGCCCGGTTGGAGGGGTGCGCGGCGGCCCACGGAATGATCGTGATGACCGCCACCAGCGGGGGGGATGCGCGGCGGGGGCAGGTGTGGCAGTACGACCCGTCGAAGGAGCAGCTGACGCTTTTGTTTGAGTCGCCGGCGCGGGACGTTCTGGACATGCCGGACAACATGACGTTCAGTCCGCGGGGTGGGATTGTCCTCTGTGAGGATGGGGATCATTCGCCGCTTCGGTTGCAGGGGCTGACGGGTGACGGGCGGGTGTTTCCGTTTGCGGCCAACAACTGCGATTTCAGTGCTGGCAGGGCGAAAGGGCGTCTGGCGACGCTGGGGAAGAAGGTGGCGACAGCGGACCATCGCGGGCGGGAGTGGTGTGGCTGTACGTTTTCGGCGGACGGTCGGTGGCTCTTTGCGAATCTGCAGACGCCGGGGATCACGCTGGCGATCACGGGGCCTTGGCAGGCGGGGCTGATCTAACTGCCACCATGAGAACCGGGTCCAGGGGCACCCTGGTGGGGAGTGCAGAGGGGCAACGCCCCTTTGCCCGCCGGAGGCCTGGCCGTCGGGAGACGCCGGAAGGAGCACGTGTCCAAACGCGGACACCGTGTCGTATGCCCCCACATCATCCCGCGGGGATTGCAAGGCGAGCGGGGAGACTTAACGCCGGTTCCACAAAGCGGACGTCCGTTGTGTACCACGGTTCCTCATGGAAGTGCCTCCGGCGGCAAGGGGGCGTGGCCCCCTTGACCCCAGGCTGCCGTCGCACGTTGGGTTTGAGCTATCGAGTCGTGCCGGCAAGGACGCGGTTCGAGCTTTCGGTGATTGCTGTCGCATCAGCGTTCGTTAAAGTGTTCTGTGCGACATTCCGATCGGGGCCAGGAAGCGGAGGGGAGCATGGCTGAGGCGAATCGGCGCGGATTCCTGCAGGTCACGGGAGCGGCCCTCGCCGCCGGAGCCTGGGCCGCTCCGGCAACAGCGAACGCGGCGGAAGACGGGCCGATCCCTATCGGGTTCATCGGGCCCGGCGGCATGGGGATGAACCACGTCCGGCTTCTGGCCCAGAACAAGGAAGTCCGGATCGCCTGGGTCTGCGACGTCGACGCCAACCGTCTCAAGGCCGCCGCCGATCACGTCGAGCAGGCCGCGGGAACCCGGCCGCAGACGACCGGCGACCTGCGCCGCATCCTCGATGACCGCGCCGTTCAGGCGGTCTGGATCGCCACCCCCGATCACTGGCACGCGCCGGCCACGATCCTGGCGTGCCAGGCCGGAAAGCATGTCTATGTCGAAAAACCCTGCTCGCACAACCTGCGGGAGGGGCGGCTCATGATCGAGGCGGGGAAACAGCACGGTCGGGTCATCCAGGTCGGGACCCAGAGCCGGAGCACGGAGGGGATCCGCAAGGGGATCGCCCGGCTCCGCGAAGGGGTGATCGGCGAGGTGCTGGTCGCGAAGGCCTGGAACAGCCAGCGCCGCGGGACGATCGGAAAACAGCAGCCGTCGTCCCCTCCAGAGTTCCTCGACTTCGACACCTGGCTCGGCCCCGCTCCAGCGGTTCCGTACCGCTCGAACCTGTTGCCGGGTGTGTGGCGGTGGTGGCACGAATTTGGTGCGGGGGACATGGGGAATGATGGCGTTCATGACATCGACATCGCCCGCTGGGGGCTGGGGGTCGAGGTCCATCCGACTCGGATCGCGGCGATGGGTGGGAAGTACGTCTTTGACGATGACCAGCAGTTCCCGGATACGCAGACGGTTCTGTTCGAGTACCAGAACCTGCCCGGTCCGCACTCGCGAAAGCAGCTCATCTTTGAGCAGCGGATCTGGTCGCCGTATGTGCAGGAAGGGTTTGAGAACGGGTGTGCGTTTTATGGGACGGACGGGCTGATGCTGCTGGGGAAGACGGGGCGGTATCAGATCTTTGGGCGCCGGAACAAGCTGATTGAGGAGGCGACTTGGGGCGGGCCGGATCTGGCTGCGCATCACCGGAACTTCCTCGGCGGGATTCGGACGGGCGAAGTGCAGAACGCGGATGTCTCGATCAATCATGTTTCGACGGCTCTGTGCCATCTCGGGAATATCGCGACGCGGGTGGGGCGTGCGTTGGAGTTTGATCCGGCGAAGGAGATGTTTGTCGGGGATGACGAGGCGGGCCGGATGTTGAAGCGGACGTACCGTGAGCATTGGGGCGCGCCGCGAGAAAGTGTTTGAAGCCCAATCACCGGGTCCAGGGGCACCCTGGTCAGGGGGTGCAGGGGGCAGAATGCCTCTTGCCCGCCGGAGGCCTGGCCGTCGAGAGATGTCTGAAGGAGGGCGTGTCCAAACGCGGACACCGTGCCGGATGCCCCCTCACCAACCCGCGGGGATTGCAAAGCGAGTGGTGTAGGTTGAAGGAGTCCTCAACGCTGGCACCACAAAGGGGACGTCCGTTGTGTACCACGGTTCCTCATGGAAGTGCCTCCGGCGGCAAGGGGTGACCCCCTTGACCCCGGCTGCCGTAGCACGTTGGGTTTGAGCTATATTGAGTCGTGCCGGCGAGGACGCGATTCAAGCACTCAACTTGGCTTGTACGGCTCGAACCGCAGCGGCGCATCCGAACGCGGATCGGCCACCCGCAACGTCAGCTTCCCATCCAGCACGTCCGAAAGCAGCGTCCCGCACACTTCGCCACGCCAACCCTGAAGCAGCTTCGGCAGATGCTTGGCCGACTGCCGGTGATGGATGTGCCAGTGGACCAGGTTCTCCACATCCGCCGCATTCCCGACGAGCGACATCGAGACACTCATCTCCGCACAGCGGTTGGAGAGCGCCAGACTCAACAGCCGCGACAGAGCATCGTCGGAAGCGGGATACGCCTTCGCCCGGTCCGGCTTCGGCAGATCCTCCTCCGGAAGATCGAGCGCCGCCTGAACCGAGTCCAGAAGGTCCGTTCCGAACCGCTGGTAATCCTTCCGCTGCATGCCGCGGGTCATATTGAGCTCATGCAGCGTCGCCGGCTGCCGCTTGGCGACCTCCATCAGCATGTCGTCGCGGAAGACGGTCCGCGGAGGCTTGTCGAGCTTCTGCGCCGTGTTGATCCGCCAGTGGTACAGCGCCCGGGCGACCGCCTGATCGCGCGGCCGCAGCCCCTGCACGCCGGGGAGCTTCCGCCATCCCTCGCGGTCCTGCTCGCGGGAGACATCCGCCACCATCCGGTCGAACTCCGCCTCCGCCCACGCCATCCGCCCCTGCTTCTTGAGGGACTTCTGCTGCCGGTTCCAGATCTCAAGGAGGAACGAGACGTCCTCGACCGCGTAGTCGACCTGTCGCTGCGTCAGCGGCCGGTGCTCCCAGTTCGTCCGGGTCTCGGAACTGTGCACCTTGACGTTCATCACCTTGGCGACCAGGTTCTTGTACGAGACCGGGAAACCACGGCTCAGCAGCCCCTCGGCCACCTGCACGTCGACGAACTTCCCCGGAGGCGCCCCGGCGTACCGCAGGCAGAACCGCAGTTCCTCCCGCCCGCCGTGGCAGACGATCGTCGTCGTCTGGTCGGCCATGATCGACCACCAGGCCGAGAGATCCTCGACCTCGAACGGGTCGACGAGGTGCGACTCGTCCGGCAGCGCGAACTGCAGCAGGCAGAGCTTGGGCTGGAAATAGAACTCGGAGACGAACTCCGTATCAAATCCGACGATGCCCGCTTCGCGGATGCGGGCGCAGAAGTCGTCGAATTCGTTTTGCTCGGTAATGAGCCGCGAGGGCATTTTCGGTCAGGTCCAGATGCGTTCGGAGAACTCCGCAACCGCTTCCGGGACTGTATCGGGCAGGGGGCGCTCCGCTCAAGCGGGTGTCTCACAAGGTTTTTGCCGGGACCGTCCGCCCCTCCGCGACCTCGCGGATGTGTTCCAGGACCCGCCGGTGAATGGCGTGGATCAAGGCGTCGGACCAGACGGTCCAGTAGGGAAGGGGCCGCATGTCGAGCGTGTACCACGTCCGGCCGATCAGCCGCGTGCCGGGACCACGCTCCCCGTCCGCGGGGAGGGGTTCCAGCCGGAACTCCCCGCGAGTGCTGCGGAAGGAGCTTTTCAGGTGCGGCGGATGGATGTGGCGGTACGGAGTCAGCTCGAACATCGGTTCCGGCTGCTCGGTGACGTCGAACGCCAGCCGCCGCGGGGGATCCCAGACGGTGATCGGCTCCACGAACGCGCCGGTCGTGAACTCGCAGTGCCGGATCGCGCCGATCCCCGTCCCCTCGATCCGGGCCCGCTCGGGACAGGCAATCCCCAGCCGGAAGAACCACGCCGGCTCCCGCGTGATCGGCGGAAAGCCGATGACCGTCTCCCAGACCCGCTCGGGGGGCGCGGCGATTTCGATGGCGGATTCCACCGTAAAGACAGGATTCGGCGCGACCGCCCCTTCGATTCCGGCGAGGAGCGGCAGCACCGCCAGCGAACAGAGGAGGCCCTGACGTTCGCGCTGCGGGCGACGGGTTTCGCGGGCGATCGTCCAGCCGACCAGTCCCCCCAGCCAGGCGACCGGGACCATGATCGGGAGGGCCATCAGGACGCAGATCATCCCCTCGAGCGCCAGGAGCAGGAGGGCCAGACAGCAGAACAGGACCATCAGGGAGGTATTGCCGAGCGTCGCCAGCAGGGACCGGGGACGCGGGCGGTTGAAGAGAAAGGCCCCGACGGCGCCCGAGACGAACGGGGTTCCGAAGAAGAGCGCCGAGCCGTAGTTGTCGAAGAGGTAGACAGAGCTGACGATCAGAAACAGGGCATACAGGACACCGGCAGCGATCCCGCTCAGAGCCGCGCGGACCGCCCCGGACGGCGGCTCCCGTTGGCCGGATGGCAACGGGGCGGGGAGTTCGCCCGGCTCCTGAGAGTCCTCCGCCAGGATCGCCGGCTCGGACGAGAGGACCGCCAGGCGGATCATCTCGATGAAGTTCACGATCGGGACGAAGATCCACTGGACCTCCCAGGGCGAAACCCCGGCATCCCGGCAGCGGCGGATGCTCATCGCGACCGCGATCCAGACGAACGGGATCGTCCAGAGGGTCAACGCCAGCCCCAGCCACTCGTTCCCCAGCCGGGAGAACCGCATTCGCCCGCTGAGTGTCGGGTTGAAGAAATCGAGCGGCGTATAGACCTCACCCGTCGCCACTCCGATCACGGCCGCTTCCACGGCGTACTTCAGCAGCATCAGCCCCACACCCCAAGCGAGATACCGCCCCCGGTCCAGGGTCCCTTGGGTGCCGAACAGAAACAGGATTGGATTGAACCGAGCAGACGCCATCAAACCAGCCCTCTCCCCTAACGTCCTGAATAGAAATTTGACGGCCGCGGCGACAAGCCCATGCCCACCTCGAACCGGCAATTGTGGTTGCCGTTAACCCGGTCGCAGAGTATTTCAACGAGTTGTCATAGGCGCACCTCGCCGTCACGTCTCTTCCGCCAGCCAACTCAAACCCATCACTCTCGGGGGCGACTCGATGCGATTTGGAGAGTTATGGCTGCTCGAAGCCATCATCGAGGCGAAGCCACCCGTACATGGCTGGATTCCGATCGCCCTATTGCCGGATAGCGATCCGAACGAGGAGAGCTGGGGGCGTGGCGAGGCCAGCAACCATCTCATCATGGACCTCCACCCGCACCATTTGACGGATGCGGCAGTCCGCCGGGAACTCCGGGAACTCCGGGAACTCTTCGACGGGGGGGATATCGTCGCGGCGGAATGGGGACCAGGATACAGCAAACCCGGGCCACTCTTTGTCCCTTCCGACGGCGAGATCCAAGCGGGGTTTCGCAACGATCCCAGGTGTCTGTGCTATACGTTCACCGACCGCGGGCTGGCCCGCTGGGAGGAGTATGCGAAACCCCATTGGGCCGTGTTTCAGCAGTTCTGCAGGCAAGGCCGGGATGACTCAGGGCAATCCGTGATCAGCATCGAGGCGGCGACACAGGAGGTCGGCGAGCAGTGGATTCGAGCGATGTGTGAGCTGAAGGTGTTTCGTGGTCAACTTCAGCTTGACCACATCCATGTCCGCGACGTTCGGCCGTGGCAGGTTTATCCCTTCAAGACTCTTACGGAGGGCGTCTGTGTCACGGTCCCCCTGCGGGAGTTGCCCCCGACCACGGCGGTTGACGGTGAGGAAGACGAAGAAGACTGGGACGAGAAACGAAGCCGACTCCTGGCCGGCCTCGATCCGTGGTATCAGAACAGTGTGTCGAACTGGACTGCCCCTGCGGATGACGCGACGGACGGATCGCAATCGACGCCGAATTCCTAGAGAATCCACGGCTGACAGAATGTCTCTGCTCTTGCGATAGCGAGGTTCGGAACATGGCTGGCGAACCGCTCTCTTCCGAACTCCTCGGCCGATTGTCGGATGCGATCTTCCAGGGCCGGAAGATCGACGCGATCAAGATTCACCGGGAGGCGACCGGGATGGGGCTCCGGGAGTCCAAAGAGGAGGTCGAGGCGATCGCGGTTCGCCTCCGGCAGTCGCATCCCGAGAAGTTCGCGCTCTCCCGCCCCGATGGCGGATCCGGATGCCTGGGTGCGGTCGTCCTGTTCATCAGCGCGGCTGCATGCGTCACCGTGACCGTGCACCTGCTGGCCGGATGAGAGAGGACGTCGAGGCGGGCGGATGGGGAGAAAAGGGGGCCTCGTGGTCCCCGCTCGTCCGCCGCCGTTGGGCCCCGCCATCTCTCCGGGCATGGGCCGGCAGAAGAATCAAGAGACTCGACGGATCCGCTCAAGTCCCACCAGCTTGTGCAAATTGACCGTGGGAGATCGTCGCGATACCTTCTCCCCACGCGCACGGTTGCGCCTGCGAACTGCCGGTCCGCAACTTCGTGGCAATGAGGCCGCCGAAGAGTCGTAAAGAGATTCATGGCCGAAATCACTGTCGCTTCCGCCGCCGCTCCCGTTCTCCGAAACGTGGTCGCGGAGGTTCACCAGCCTCTCTCCACTGATGCCGCGCCGGCGCGATACTTTCCGGCGCGACACGAGATGACGCGCGACTGGCTCCAGCGGGCCGAGGATCTCGTCTTCCGGTTCGGCGAGGCGTACGACTCCTACCTCATTCTCGAGCGCGACCGCGAGTTCTACTTCGGCTCCGAGGGCCGGGGGGTCGTCAGCTTCGAGCGGTGGCGGAACAACATCTACGTCGTCGGCGGGCTCGTGGCGGCCCCCGAGGAGCGGCGGGGACTCCTGGAGGAGTTCATCCAGTTCAGCCGCGAGCGGAAATGGAACATCCATTTCCTGAACATCATGGCGGGAGACGTCCCGCTGTTCCGCGAGTTCGGATTTGAAGTCAGCAAGACAGGCGAGGAGCCGCTCGTCGACCTGCGGACCGCCACCTGGGCGGGAAAAGACTTTGCCTGGGTCCGGCAGCAGGAGAATTCCTGCCTCCGCAGCGGCGTGACGTACCGGGAAGTCTGCGTCGATCTCCTGACACCGGATCAGCACGCCGGCATCGAGCGGGAACTGGCGGAGATTTCGACGGAACACCTGAACGACACCGTCTACGGCCGCGAGCTGGGGCTGATGGTCGGCAAGCTCGACCTGCGGGAGATGTTCCGCAAACGGCTGTTCATCGCCGAAAAGGAAGGCCGGATCGAGGGTTTCGTCGTCTCGACCCCCTCGCACAACGGCCGCGTCTGGAGCGTCGAGACCTACCGCCGCCGGAAGGACTCCGCCCGCGGCGTCGTGACGTTCCTGATCGTCCAGATGTCGCGTCAGATGCGGGCCGAGGGAGTCCAGTACCTCTCGCTCTGCCAGTGTCCGGCCCTGCGGTGCGGTGGGGAATCGGCCTCGGAGAGCGCCCTCGTCCGCAACAGCATGAACATCTGGTGGACGACCGCCAACTGGTTCTACGACTCCCGCCGGCTGTACCACTTCAAGAGCCGTTTCCGCCCGATGTACCGGGAGTGCTTCATCGCCGCCCTGCCGGGCTGCCGCTTCATCCCGATGTTCATGTTCGGGCTCAAGTGGGGAGTCATTCTGCCCGACTTCCTCCGCCTGCCGCGGCACATGTTCCGCCGCGGCCTCAAGTGGTTCCACCCCGAGAAGCTGGCCGATCCGAACACCGAGAAGTACGTCCGGATCGAATCGCTCTCGCTGACGGAAGCGGACGACGAGACGGAAATGACGTCTCGGCCTCATCGGCCCAAGTAGGCCTCTGGACTCGCTCGGCAGCAGTTCTGAGGAACGAGGGAGACTGACGCCGGGCGTCTTCGTCCCGTTCGTTCGGAGGGTCTCCGTCAATTCCGGATGAAGCCTTGGCTTTCCCGTTTGCAGCGAGGCGATCTCCTACCGAGACTCGTCACTTCTTCTGGACCGGCCATCTCTCCTCCAAAGGGTCTCGCGATGTCGCGCATCATCGGATTGGTCGTGTGGATTCTCTTGCTGGGGGCAGTTCCTGGCCGGACCGGCCGGGCGGATGAGCCAGCCGCCTACACGGACGCTCAGTCACTCCGGCAACTTTTTGAACCGGTGCAGGTCGGAACCGACGAGCGGTTCGACCTGTTCAAGAAGAACGCCGGCCTCCGCGCAGAGGTCGAGGTGCCGAATGATTTCCGGTCGATCCTCGTCAGTGCACCGATCCCGTTTCAGTCGTTGGTCCTGGCTCTGGAGCAGGACGGCAAGGAGGTGACCGCGCTGTGGACCGCTCAAGCGCCCTATGACGGTGAGCTGGCCGATGCCCGCAAGTGGATTGCGGAGTCCATCGAGCAACTTGGGTTCAAGTCCGTCCCGGGGGGTCAGCTGCCGTCGTCGGTTCTCCGGGAGGCTCCGTTGCTGGAACAGCGATCTCGCGAGATCCTTCACTATCAGCGAACCTCCGGAGAATTGCGGGAGGTGCTGATCGTCCCGCTCGTCGACAAGAACGCCAGACCTGGATCGACCGTCGAGGTCGGCCTGATGTGGTACGTCCATGCCCCGCTGCCCAAATCTCCCCTGACTTTGAACGGCGTTCTTGAGGCCTTTCCGGCGATGAAACCGCAGCACATCGATGAGCAGCTTCTCAAGGTGCTGAGCGCCGGAACGTTTGAACGGCTGGAAACACTGCAGCTCCCGACCGATTCGGCCGTCCCGCCACGCCGGCTGGTGCCGCTGACCCTCAATACCGGTTGGAACTATCGGACATCTTCCGATCTTCGAACCCAGGTTAAGGAGGTTCTCGAGAGCACAGGCTATGTGGTGTCGACCGAAGGACGGATGAAGGACATTGCCACGGAGAACGAAGCGTGGAGCCGGGACGACTTCCGAGACGTTGTCCAACTCTCCTTCTTCAGCCCACCGCCGCGACGCGGACGGAGCCCAAGAACGTCTTTCCGGGTCTCCGGCCGCTATCTAGCTACGGCCCCCGTGAAACGCTCGGAATAAATCCTCCGGCAAGGCCGACGACCGTGCCGCCGCGGGCTGTGTTCTGCGATCAGCCGGAAATGCGAACGAGCCGCGTCACCTTGGTGACGCGGCTCGCGTGTTTCCTGAACGGATGCGGTGCAGTGGACTACCGCAGGCTGTCCAGCCGGGCCTTCACCTGAGCCTGCGCCTTCTCCAGGACTTCTTTCACCGAGACCGGCTTGCCCCCCTGGCGCTTGCTCTCGTCGGCCGCTTCCATGAAGGCGTAGAGCTCGATCGTCTCCTCCGGGGCGACCGGCGGCTCGCCGGTGCGGAAGAACTTCACGATTTCGACGATCAGCGGCTCGTAGCCTTTGAAGTTCCCCAGCGGCACGGCCTGCTTCTCGCCGAACACCGTTCCGCCGTAGCCCCCCTTGCCACCGCGAATCCCCCGGAAGGTCCCGATCCGGCCTTCCTTCCAGACGCCGGTCACGAAGTCCGCGTCCTTGGTCGAGGCCCGCGTGACGGTCTCGCAGCCGGGGCCCATCACGGTGTAGAGGATCTCGCAGCCGTGGATGCCGTACCAGAAGAGGTCCGGGTGGGTCGCTTCGAGCGAGCAGGGGCTGAAGGCGTCGCAGCCGAAGACCTTTCCAAATTCGCCGGCCCGGGCCTTGAGCGATTCGGGGATGAACCGCAGCGACGAGGAGGAGAACATCGGGACGTTGTATTCCTTGGCCGCCTGGTAGATGGCGAGGCAGTCGACGAGCGAGCCCGCGACCGGCTTGTCGATGAACACCGGCTTTCCGGCCTTGAAGACCTTGAGGGCCTGCTCCAGGTGCGGACGGCCGTCGTTCGTTTCGAGGAGGACGCAGTCGACCATCGGCAGCAGATCGTCGATCGAGTCGACCACCTTGACCCCCAGTTCCTCCACCTTCTTGGTGTACTCGGGGATCCGGCTCTTCGACGACTCGATGTCGCGGCTTCCCCAGGGATAGGCGGCGACGATCCGGCATCCTTCAAAGCCGGGCTTCGTCTTTGCCGAGTTCAGGACCGTTGTGAAGGCGACGGAGTGAGACGTATCGAGGCCGATGAGTCCGATCTTGATCGGCTTCACCGGCTTGGGGGGCTCGGCCTTCTCTTCCGTTTCGGGCTTCTCCTGCGTTGCCGGCTTCGCCGCCTTGTCCTCCTGGGCCGCCGCGAAGGGGGAGACCGCGGCGTGAGCTAAGGAGCGGGGGAGTGTTTCAGCCGGTACGACCACCACGCCGCCGGAGCCGCTCTGTCCGCCATTTCTACCTTCGGCCTTCGGCCTGACGTCGTCCGCCTCGACCTCGTAGACGATCGCCTGCTTCGTATCGAGCGCGACCGCCAGCCGCTTGCCGTCGGCCGAGAGGGCCAGGTCGGTCACCTTGCCGGTCTCGAAGTCGACCCCGTCGACCACTTCCCCTTCGTCGCGGGTCCAGACCCGGATCCCCGCCCCCCCCTGGAACCGGCCGCCGCAGCCGCTGACGAGCCGCTGGCTGTCCGGGAAGAAGGCGACGCAGGTCGAGGGCCGCTGGTGCCCGCCGAAGAAGCCGAGCGCCTTGCCGGTTTCGACGTCGTAGACGTTGACCCGCTCGTCGAACGAGGTCGTCGCCAGGAATTTGCCGTCCGGGGAGAAGGTGACTTCCGTGGGGGGCTTCTGGTGCGGCGTGAGCGTCTGGACCGCTTCGCCGGTGGCGAGTTTCCAGACCTTGATCTCGCCGGGACGGGTCAGCCGGGTTTCATCGCCGGAGGTCGTCGCCACGAGCGTTCCATCGGGCGAGACGGCGACGCCGGTGACGGGATCGGTGAACTTGCCGAGCTTTGACCGCTCGGTGCCGTCGGCGACGTTCCAGACGCGGACCGTCATGTCTTCCGCACAGGAGACGAGCGACTGGCCGTCGGGCGTCAGGGCGAGGTCGGTGACGTAGCCGCGGTGGCCTTTCCACTTCGGCGAAATCGTGCCGTCGGCGACGGTGACCGGCGTGATCCCCTGGTAGCCGCCGACATAGAGGTGCGTACCGTCGTTCGAGTAGGTGAGGCTGCGGACGAAGCCGGATTTCGTCGGGACCTTGGCGATCCGCTTCTTTTCGGAGAGGTTCCAGAGCTCGACGACGTCGTAGCTGCCGACCGCCACGGTCTTGCCGGTCGGGTCGAGGGCCACGCTCGTGGCGGCGTCCGGAAGGTTCTTGACGGCGAACGCGGGGTGGATCCCTTTGCCTTCCGGGATCTCTTCGGCTTCCTCGGCCCGGGCGGCCGGACCCATGCCGAGGAGAACGAGCAGGAGCAACATCACGGCCAGCGGGCCGCGACGAAGAGGAGACATCGACAACAAGGCCATCCGCATACCACCCTCACAGGAAATGTGTCCGGTCGCGGCGAATCGGGTCGGGGCGCTCGATGTCAGAAATCACTCGACCGGTCCGGCGAGGATAGCACCCGGGGTCGGGCTGGAGAATGAACCTCGCGGGGGAACCGCCTGTCCTGGCGGATGCTCGCGGTCCGGGGGATTGACGGGACCGGTCCGCGCCGTTGTGATGCGGGTTGGTATCGCGGTATCCGAAGAGGGGCGACGACGTCCGGCATGATTCAGATTATCGATTACGGCATGGGGAACCTTCGCAGCGTGCAGAAGGCATTTGAGAAACTGGGCTTCCCGGCCGAGATCTGCAGCGACCCGCGGCATGTCGCGACGGCGGACCGGCTGGTCCTTCCGGGGGTGGGGGCTTTTCGGGATGCGATTCACGAGCTGAACCGGCTTGGGTTTCCGGATCCGATCCGTGAGTACGTGGCCTCCGGGCGTCCGTTTCTCGGCATCTGCCTGGGGCTGCAGTTGCTGTTCGACGTCAGCTTTGAGGATGGTGAATACGCGGGGCTGGGGATTGTGCCGGGGCAGGTGGTGCGGTTTGAGTCACAGCCGGGGTTGAAGATTCCGCACATGGGGTGGAACTCGTTGCGGATTGTTCAGCCGGCGCCGCTGCTGGCGAATCTTCCGCAGGATCCGCAGGTGTATTTCGTCCACAGTTATCACGTGGTTCCGAAGGACCCGTCGTTCATCGCTGCGACGTCGGATCATGGTGGTGAGTTTGTGGCGGCGATTCAGCGGGGGAATCTGTATGCCACGCAGTTCCATCCGGAGAAGAGCCAGCAGGTGGGTCTGCAGTTGTTGAGGAACTTCGCTACGGCCTGAGCAGCAGCCGGCCTCGTGAGAACCGGGTCCAGGGGCACCCTGGTGGGGAGTGCAGAGGGGCCTGTGTTGTTTTCTTGGCCCTTTGCCCGCCGGAGGCTTGGCCGTCGAGAGATGTCTGAAGGAACGCGTGTTCAAGTGCGGACACCGTGGCGGATGCCGCCTCACCAACCCGCTGCGAGTGCGGAGCGAGCGGTGAATCCTCAACGCCGGTCCCACAAAGGGGACGTCAGTCGTGTCCCACGGTTCCTCAACGAAAATGCCTCCGGCGGCAAGGGGGCGAGGCCCCCTTGACCCCAGTGGCCGTGGCACGTTGGGTTTGAGCGGGCATAGCTGCGTCGGCAACAACGTGAGTTTGAGCTTTCGAACTGACCTTGCTCAGATGGGTTCGGAAAACGAAACAGACTCTGTTTGTGTTTTTCGTTTTTCGAAAGCGGTTGGCCGAATTGCTGTTGACTTGCGAAACAAGTCCAGACATCCTGTTCCCGGAATCAAAACGCATGTCCGCCCCCCGCACCCCCGTCACCAACGAGTGTCCCTACTGCTCGGAGCCCATGGCGACCCGACGGATGGAATGCACCCGCTGCCGGATCGGCGTCGAGGCGGCCTTCCCCGAATCGCGGCTCGGAAACCTCCCGACCGAGCATCAACGGTTCATTGAGATGTTCGTCCTCGCCGGAGGCAACCTCAAGGAAATCGCCGAGCAGACCGGGGTCTCCTATCCCACGATCCGGTCGCGGCTGCTGAAAATCATCGATGTCCTGCGGGCGGAGATCGGCAAGACCTCCGTCACCCGCGGGTCCCTGCTGGATGCCGTCGACGACGAGCCGTCGGCGGCCGAGCTCATCAAGAGTATCTAGTCCGGAGTGCCCGCTTGGGGCTTCCGGTGCGCTGTCTCTCTTTCCGGTCCACCCCCGTTCGGGCCGACGTACGGCCCGGCTGCGCTTGCGAGGTCAACCCATGTCCCGTTCCGACCGTCGAGATGAAGGAGCCTGGCTCGACTCCGCGCTCCACGACCCCCTGCTGCTGAACTCCCTTCGCAGCGAAGACGCCCGCCGCAGCATCCGCCGGCGCCGGGCCGTCCTCCTCGGAGGCCTGTTGATCGCCATGCTGGTAGGCGGCTTCGCCATCCGGGCCACGATGGCCGGAAAGGCGGATTCGCTCGCCACCGAAGGCTGGTCGCTCTGGAAGGCCCAGAGCTACACCGAAGCGGAGGAGAAGTTCACCGAAGCGACCAAGGAAGACCCGAAGTCGGAGAACGCCTGGAGCGGCCTCGGCTGGTCCAGGTTCGGACAGGGGAAGTACCCGCAGGCGGTCGAGGCCTTCCGGAAGTGCCTCGAACTCGCCCCCAAGCATCCTGCCGCGCTGAACGGCGTCGGGCAGTGCCTCCTGGCCCAGCGAAAGTACGACGAAGCCGAGAAGGCGCTCCTGGAAGCGGCCCCCACGGCGGAGGCGGCGTGGCACGGTCTGGGGACCGTCTACCTGCTCAAGGGGGACTTCAAGAAGGCGGAGACCTGGTGGCAGAAGATCGCCAACCAGCAACCGAGGAACGACCTCGCCGCGCGGCTGCTGGCGGCATCCAAAGCGGGATCGCTCAGCGACGAACTGCGGGCCATGATCGAACCTCCCGGCCTGCCCGAACCGGGGGCGACCAACGGCTGGGCCCTGCTGAATCAGGGGAAGATGAAAGAGGCTCGCGAAGCCTTCGAAGCGGCTCTCAAGAAGTCGCCGGATGACCTGGGGGCGGCCAATGGTCTCGGCTTTACCCTTCTGAACCTGGGTGAGTGGGACAAGGCGAAGCCCTACTTCGAGCAGTGCCTGAAGGCAAACAAGAGCCACGCTGGTGCGATGAACGGTTTGGCGCGGTGTCTTCACGCTGAGGGGAAGACTGACGAAGCGATTGCCCTCTGGGAGAAGCTTGACCGGGATTTTCCGGGTCCGAACGCCGGCACGACGTTCCTGGCGCAGACGTGGGTCGAGCGGGGCGAGCATGCCAAGGCGATCCCCTACATCGAGAAGCTCCTTGCGGAAGAGCCTTCGAACGAGACGTATAAGGAGTGGCTCGACAACGCCAAGGCCGGAGTGGCGAAGAAGGATCAGTAGGAAAGGCGATGGAAGAACCGGGGTCCAGGGGTTCCCCCTGGTGGGGAGTGCAGAGGGGCAACGCCCCTTTGCCCGCCGGAGGCCTGGCCGTCGAGAGGTGTCTGAAGGAGTGAGTGTCCAAGCGCGGACACCGTGTCGTATGCCCTCTCACCAACCCGCGGGGATTGCAAGGCCAGCGGTCTGGTGTGAAGGAGTGCTCATGGCGGGTACCACAAAGGGGATATCCGTTGCTTACCACGGTTCCTCATGGAAGTGCCTCCGGCGGCAAGGGGGCACAGTGTTGTTTTTTGGCCCCTTGACCCCAGGCTGCCGTCGCACGTTGGGTCTGAGGGAGCACAGCCTTGCCGGCAAGGACGCGGTTTGAGTCCCGTCCGTTTCAGGGAACCGGCCGGGACTGTGGAGGGACGGCGAGGAGCCGGTGAATTTCCCGCGAAGGGGCGGCGGACGAATTCGATCCGCCGGAACCGGCTCCGTACGATCTTCCCCATGAGTGGATCGCTTCCTCGCCGGACTCTTCTCTGGGCCACCCTGCGACCGGCGGTTCCCCTGCTGCTTTGGCCGCTGTGGGGAACCGGCTGCCAGTCGCAGGCGAACTCCCCCGCCGCCGGTCCGCCGTCAGCTTCGTCCAGCATGGTCTTAACGGATGATGGGGCGGGAACGGCTGCACCCGATGTCGCAACGACCGCTGCCGACCGTTCCGAGCAAGCCTCGGTTTCCCCCCCCTCGAAGTCGCGTCCGGGCGACTGGGCTCAGCTCTTTGGCGCGAACTGCGACAGCCGATCGCCCGATCACAGCCTCGACTGGAGCTGGGAGCCGCAGGGCCCACCCGTCGTCTGGCGGAAGCCGATCGGCATCGGCTACAGCGCTCCGGTGCTCCGCGAAGGGCGGCTCATCCTCCAGGACCGCGTCGAAGCGGACGAGCGGCTGGTCTGCTTCGATGCCGAGACCGGGAAGGAGCGGTGGATCACCCGCTTTCCGAGCGACTATCAGTGCAAGTACGCCTACAGCAGCGGCTCCTACGCGACACCGACGCTCACCCCCGAAGCGATCTACGCCGTCACGGCCGACGGCGACGTCGCGGCGGTGACATTCGATTCCGGCGCGCCGATCTGGGAGCGGCCGCTCCTCAAGGAGACGAACGCCAAGATCGGAGCCTTCGGCGTCGGCATCAGCCCGCGGCTCTGGCAGGACCGGCTGATTCTCAACATCGGCGGCAAGGACGGGCAGGGGATCGTCGCTCTCTCGGCCGCAACGGGGGAAACGCTCTGGTCGGCAATCGACTACGGCCGCGGCTACGCAACGGCGATCGTCGCCCGGCAGCACGGACGGGATTTCGCCTACGTGCTGACAGAACAGGGGCTGGTGTCGCTCGATCCAAACGACGGTAAAGTCCACTGGATGTACCCCTTCGGGATCCAGGCCTCGGCGGAACGGGTCAACGCCGTCTCGCCGATCGTCGTCGGCAACCTCGTCATCATCTCCTCCGGCCCGGGCCCGGGGACCGCGGTCCTCGACATCCAGCCCGACGGATCGCACAAGCTCGTGTGGAAGAACCAGCGGGTCGTCGACGGACAGTACACGAACCTTCTTGAGCTGGACGGCTGTCTCTACGGCGTGACCGCCCGGCGGCTGGCGATGCTGCGATGCGCGGACCTGAAAACGGGCAAGCTCCTGTGGGAACACGAGTCCGACCTCTGCCGGGCGAACACGCTCTTCGTCGACGGCCACGTCCTCGTCCTCGGTGAGCACGGCCATCTGGGCGCGTTCGTCCCGGGGCGCGAGAAGCCCGCTCTCTTCCAGATGACCGCGGAACCGGTCCTCAGCACCCCCTGCTATTCAACGATGGCGCTGTGGGCCGGCCGGCTCTTCGTGCGGAACGAGAAGGAAGTGGTGTGCCTGGACCTGCGGACGTCGAGCCATCCGACGGTCGACGGGGAAACGTTGACGCGGAACGAACGGGACGCAGAGAGTCGGGCGGGCTCCGTGCGCGCCGCGGCCCAAGCCCGGAACTGAACCGGCGGATTTTCTATCCTCACTCGACCGCCGCCTCCGGCCGACGGTCTCCAGGCTCGCGACGCTGCGGGAGATCGGCCGCCCCGCCGTTAGGAGGTCAGCGGCCGGCGCTCACGATTCCGGTCCTGATGGCGTATCTTGGAAGGGGTATGACAGCGTGCCGGAGTTCTTCCGACTAAGGGCCGATCGATGCTCAGCCCCGTTTGGCAAGTGATGCTTTTGGATGCCGCGATCGGCCTCGGCCTGATCTCGCTGGCCTACTGGCCGCGGTTCCGCTGGGGCGTGCTCTGGGTGGCGATGCTGGCCTTCCCCGTGCTGATCTGCACGAAGGTCACGACCGGTCTCGTCATGTTCTCTCTCCTGGTCGGGATGTGGGCGACCGTGTGGCGGAGGGTGCCCGGTTGGGTTGCGGTCGGTCTCAATCTGCTGCTGCTCGCATTCGTGCTTCCGTGCAACTTTTCGGTTCTCGAATCGGGGGCTGTGCGGATGGAAGAGTGGCGAGCCCAACATCCGCGGATGTCGC
This sequence comes from Planctomyces sp. SH-PL14, assembly GCF_001610835.1. NCBI lineage: Bacteria > Pseudomonadati > Planctomycetota > Planctomycetia > Planctomycetales > Planctomycetaceae > Planctomyces > Planctomyces sp. SH-PL14. Next base: position 4,661,551 of record NZ_CP011270.1, read on the forward strand.
TGGAGTCCCGGTTGGCCTACGAGGAGCCGCATCGGCCGGTCGAATCACAGGGCATTGAGGCCAGCCCACGGACCGACGAGCCCGAGATGACAATGGTCCTCAACCGCAGCAATCGGGCTAGGATTCTGAAGGAGCTGCATGCGGGGACCTATGACCACTTCGTGACCTCGCCGGGCTTCGGGGTCGAGCGAATGCGGCACGCCGTGCTTACGATGTCCGCGATACCGCTCCTCGACACGACCAAACTTCCGGAACCGCGTCCCGAACCCCCGGCCTATCCACAGGATCACGAGCCAGGAGGGGTGCCTCTCGCGCCGCGTTCCGAGTCGGCTCCGCGGTTCGAGCCGCCGCAGCTCCCGCCACCGGAGAACACCCTCGGCGATTCTCGGGGGATGCTGGACTTTCATCGGCAGGCCAAGTCGTCCTTCCTGGATCCGGAAGGCTGGGGTTACGTCCGCAATCAGCGTGAGGTCATTGGATTTGCGCCGCACGCCATGCGGCAGCACTCCAATTTTTCACTAGAGATGCATTCCGACGTCGACGGGGTGTGGCGGCTGTCGCGACTGGAGCTCATGAGTCTCCTCCGCCATGAGCGGCCGCGGGTCTACGTCTCGCGGAAGCTCCCGAACATGGAGCAACGGGAGGACGTTCCGACGCGGGAGCTGGACCGGTTCGAAGCGGCCGCGCTCCCGCGGTTGGAGGGGGGAGAACCGATCGTCATCCATTCCGACGTGAACACGACGCGGATGCTGGGGGCCATCGTGGCGGGGAAGGCCTGCTTGCAGTGCCACACCGTCCCGGAGGGCTTCCTGCTGGGCGCCTTCAGCTACCAGCTCGACCGCCGCGTCCCTCTTCCGGAACGTCCTCCGGAAGGACTGCCTGTGCAGTAGGAGCGCGACGGGTCGCCCGGATGGGAGCCTCGCTTCATCGGCCAGGCTCTTCCCGACGGATGGGAGCGATTCCGATCAGCCACTCCGATTTGCTGGTGGCTGATCGCGAGGGTAGCCTGCGGTGGAGTCGGTCTCTCTCCAGCCCCAGAGAATGAGCATGTCCCCGCTCCGCCGGCTTGCCATCGTCCTTGCCCTGACCGCATTCGGTCCGCGCGCCGGGCATGCGGAGCTGTTGTTTGAAGACCGCTTCGACAAGGAGCTGTCCGACCGCTGGGAGATTGTCGGACTGACCAAAGAGGACTACCGCCTCCGCAACGGCGGCCTGGAGGTCCGGATCCAGCCGCAGCAGGGGGGCGACAAGACCCCCATGCTGAAGATCATGCTCCCCTTCACGATCGAGGACACCGCCATCGCCTCCGTCGAGGTCACGGTCCTCGACGAGTTCACCCGCGAAGGGGAAGGGGCGGCCCTCTGCCTGCTCGACGAGACGGGAGTCGACTTCACCGTTCAGAAGCAGCGGATCGAGGGAGGGCTGTTCTTCGCTCCCGGTGAATACCGCTTTGCCGGGAAGGATGGCGAGGAAGGGAATCCCGCCAAGTATCACGTGCACTACACCCCGGCGACGAATGCCGCCGGTCCCCTGCGGATCGTGACCCGCGGCGACCACGCCTACTTCATGGTCGGCCCGTCCGAGGAAGGGAAATACCAGACGTTCTTTCACAGCGCCGTGAATCCCAAACCCAAGCGCCGCGGCTTCGCACTCCGGGCCGGCGGGGGCAAGCCGGGGGACAACCACTGGGTCCGCTACGACAACTTCCGCGTCACGAAGTAGTTCTTCGTTCGTTGCCGCTGTGCGTTCCCAAGGCGGCTCCGATCACGCGAGGCACGAGAGTTCGTTAAACCGGTCGCGCGACCGGACGCCGGCGCGATCCGCCTGTCCGGTCCCTGCCCGCTTGGCGGACCAACGAAAACACCCCGAAGCCGCGAGGCGTTCGGGGTGTCCGTGATTCCGTCGGTTTCGGAAAGGGCCGGCTGGGTTCAAGCCGGGGTCGCTTCCATCTCCCGCTCTTCCGTCACATTGAGGGCCTTGTAGCCACCCTGCGTCTGGAAGTAGACGATCAGCAGGAGGTACAGCACCGCCATCGTGGCGGGAACGTAAGCGGTGTACTTAAGAGCCATTCGGCCCCCATAGACACCGGCGTCCTGGACCGGCTTCTTGTCTTCGGCCACATGCGGCTTGGCGGATTCCCACCACGTCGCCAGGGCCGTGTAGTTGGCGTCGGACCGGCTTTCCTTGGCGAGGAGCTCGCCCGTCCGATCCAGTTCCGCTCCGTTGTCTTCGAGCACCGCCACCTTGGAGCCGTCGAGCCCCACGGTCTTGATGCCGAAGAAGCTGCTCTCGTTGCCCGCCTTGTACCGATCGTACGACTCAGGAGAGGTCGCCTTGAGGTTGCTCGAAGCGTTGTAGTCCTGCTTGAACCCGATCGCTGGTCCGCCGAGGAGGCCAGCGGAGAGCATCCCGACACCACCCAGCATCCCGATCGCGACCGCTCCCCCCTTCGGGAACCGCTCGGAGGCGACGGCCAGCATCGTCGGCCACAGGAAGGTCTTGCCCATCGCGTACACGGTCGCCGCGACAACGCAGGCCGTGACCGTCGCGGCATTCCCCAGCAGGGTCAGGCCGGTGGCGCCGAGCACGCCGCTGGCGAACAGGAGGCCCAGCGGCGAAGTCTTATGGACGATCGGGCCGGCCATGAACCGCAGCACAAACATCAGGGTCGAGGTGTAGACGAACAGGATCAGCCCCTTGGACGGGCTGGCCATGATCGATCCCGTGATCTTGGCGATCCACGAGTCCGTTCCGAGTTCGACGTAGCCGACCATCGCGTGAATGATCAGCAGGACCAGCATCAGCGGAGCGAACAGCGTCGCGAACATTTCGCCGAAGGTGACCCCGGCGGAGGCGGCCTCGGACTTCGGGAACCGCTGACCGAGGATCATCAGGCCGTACAGGACGACCGGAACGAGGAAGAGCGACATCTGGATCTTCCAGTCCACCGCCTTCGTCAGGACCTCACCCGCATCGCTGACGGTTCCCGCCATGAAGAACGAAGCCAGGCCTCCCAGGACAAGCCCGGCCGGCCAGCCGGCGTGCAGGATGTTGAGGTAGTGCGTCTTGTTCTTGGGGAACAGCGTGGCAGTCAGCGGATTGACGACCGCCTCGCACAGGCCGTTGCCGATCGCGAAGAGGAACATCCCCCAGAACAGGCAGTCATAGGCTGCGCTCTTTCCGCCGGAAGCGAAGGCGGCCGGGGCCGCGAGCGTCAGGACGGCCGACGTGAAATGGAGCACGAAGGCGAGGGCCATCAGCTTGCCGTAGCCGACTTTGTCGGCGATGAACGACGTCAGGATGATGATGATCCCGAAGCCCGTCAGTCCGCCGCCGGTGATTCCCCCCAGTTCGGTCATCGTGAAGCCGAACTGATCGGCCCACTGCTTGAGGATCCCTGAGCGGACCGAAAAACCGACCCCGGCGGCGAGGATCGCCATAAATCCGGCCCACAGCAGCCGGTGCGCATTGGGCGCAATCCCATTTGTCGTTTCTGCCTGGCTCATTGAACTGACTACCGTCTTGGTGAAGGGAGAGGTGCTGTCTTTCGTCGAGACGGCTGCGGGCGCGCAGACCTGCGCGCCGGATCCGGATGGGAAAGACTCAAGCCGGCCCGCAGTGCGACCTGGCGACCAGGCGGCTTGAATGGCCTCGCGATGCTACCCGCCCCCGCGTCCCTTTTCCACGATGAATCGGAATCGTTCCATGCGTGTCAAGTCCGGACGGTGACGATCATTCGGGCTCCGGGTTTCCTTACGGGCGCGGTCCGGGTAACGTCCCCGGGCGTCTGCTTGCCAAGGTCTGTCGCTTTCGGAGGTCCTACGGGACGGATTGCCGATGCGAAACGGCGGATCGAGTCGCTTGCGATCCCCATTTTGACCGGGTCCCCGCGCGCCGGGACTTGCGTCTTTCCCCGTTTGCGTTCTCTGGGATATAACCCGTCCCGTCGGGCTCAGGAACGCCAGGGAGGCAATGCATGCTGTTTCATGGAAGAACCGCCCGCGCGGCGGTCGTTGGATTGTGCTGCTCCGTTGTCATGGTCGGACCGCTGCTGGCGGATCCGGTGTCCCCCGCCGCCCCGGCGGCGCCGGGAGAACAGGCGCCCGGAGACCAGAATCCCGACGAGATCTTCGAACGGGCCGAGCGCCTCGAAGGCCAGTCGCACGAGCATCTCACGCAGGGCGAATTGCCGAAGGCGATCGCCGCCCTCAAGGCCGCCAACGCGTGCCGGATGCCGCTCCTGGGAGCCGACCACTGGGGCGTCCGGACGGCCGCCCTCCAGGTGAAGGCGCTGGAGGAGCTGCAGGCCCTCCCGGCTGCCAAGCGTGAAGCTGCGGTCTCCGCCCTGGCGAAGTGGGAGTCGGCCGCACGGGAGTTCGACCCGTCGCAGGGAATGGTCGGGCTGACCGATCTCGGCAAGTGCTGCGACGTCCTCTGCCGGACGCTGGGGGACGACTCGGTCCTGACCGCCCGGGCGCGGATCCACCTGGCGGAACTTCAGACCGGCGCCCGCCGCTCGGCCGAAGCCCGCCTGACCGCGGGGGCCGTCAACGCCCAGACCGTGAAGCTGCTGGGGAAGAACCATCCCTGGTACGCCTTCTCGCTCTCCCTGATGGCGACCGCGGATGGTCAGCTCGGACAGTGGGACGCGGCCAGGAAGGAAGCGGCGCTCGCGCTTCGGGCCAATGAGCATCTTTGGGGCGAAGACACCCCTCCCTGCGGGATGAACTACCTCACGCTGGCGTGGGTCGACATCAACCGGCGGGACTTCGACGCGGCCCGTCGCCACTCGGAAAACGCCCTCTACGCTCTGGCGGAATCGAAGGAGCAGGATCCGGCCAATTACGCGCTGGCCAAGGCCCATCTGGCCCACGCGCTGAGCGAACTCGGCAAGACCGAGGACGCCAAGAAAGAGTACATCTCGCTCGTCAGCTACTGCGATGAGCAGGAGGGCGTCCCGGGCGAGCTCGAGCGGGATATCTGCCGTCGCTACGTCGACCTGCTGAACCAGCTCGGAAACGAGCAGGACCGCAAGGCGATCGAGGAGCGGCTGGCCCGACTGCCGATGAGCGACGAAACCGTGGTTCGCTGAGTTGAGTCGGCGCGCAAAAAAATGCTGGCTGGGTGTGAATGATCACAACCCAGCCAGCATCCCCCTTCAGTGCTTCCATAACGGTGGAAGGTTGAGGCCGACGGAACTACCTCCCGCCGGTCCCAATCTCCACCGATCGTTTACTCCCACGCGAAGACGCCTCCCCGGCGATAGTGGAACGCGTGCAGGTGATTGCGACAGCACGCTCGCACGGCGTGTGCCATCGTTCGCAATTCATTCTCGCTCGCCCATTCGAGGGCGGCGCGGTTCTGATCCCGGAACATCACGCGGGACAACTGGATCATGTGCAGGAGGTCTTCCCGCGACATCAGCGTCAGGTCGCGATCGGACATCCGCGAAATGGATTCCCGGAGGGGGCCGGGATAGTTCTGCGCATCCTCGACTTCCAGGCAGGAGCCGCCATTCACCTTCGCTTCCATTCGGGCTGCGTGCGCATTCGAAACCATTAAAAACATCCTCACTCGTACTGACGCGGGGGGGGGAACCCGAGCCGGCCAGGTGAACAAGCACCTGACCATGCCCGGGCAAATCACTTTTAAAACGCGTGCGGCTCCGCCGGGAGCCGCACGCTGTGGCCACGGACGTCACTTGGGCACGTCCGTGGTTTTCTCCTTGGTGACTTCCTGTTCGGCGCGGGTCACCTCATCCCGTTGTTTGATGAGGTCCTTTTCCGCTGCCGCCAGTTCGTCCTGAGCGACCTTCAATTCCGCCTGGGCGTCATTGCGGGCCGTTGTTTCATCCGGCTTCAGGCCATCAAGGCGAGTCTGCGCCTGGGCCATTTTTGCCTTCGCCGCGTCGACTCTCTGCTGAGCCGCCGTGACGTCCTGCTTTTCCTTTGTCACGTTGGCCTGGGCATCGGAGATCCGGACCTGACGGTCGCGGGACTTCTCCGCTGCCTCTTCCGCGGCCTTCCGATCCGCCTCGCGGACCTCCTGCTCGGCCGCTTCGACCTTTTGCCCAGCCTTCCGCTGAGCGTCTTGCAGATTACGATCCGCTTCCCGAACGTCGTCGGTCACCTTGGCGGCTTCATGGCGGATCGCCGCGTCTCGGTCACGTCGAGCTTCGGCGACATCTTCTTTCGCTTCCTGTCGCGTCCGCTCCAAGTCTTTCCGGGCTTCCTGGGCCTGCCGCTCGGCTGAACATCCGGTCATCCCGGCAACCGCCGCCAGAACCCAAATCCCCGTTATTCTGCGAATCATGGTGTCCTCCTAAGTCCACACTGACAGGGAGGTTGTCTTTGTCATGCGTTTCCGACAGAGACAGAAAGCAACCGTTGTACCGCGTCCCAAGATGTTCCCCCGGACCGCGAGGGAGCTTCCCGAACTCCAGTCGATCTCCACCCCGAACGCCGATTCGGGCCGATCCGCGCGGGTCGTCGGGACCGCCATTCGAGGGAAGAGGTGGTCGCAGGGGTACCAGAGTGCGCGACTGGCGGTCGGTCGACTGTCAGCGACCCCTCAAGGCCCGATCCGCGTCCACGATAAGAGGTGACGTTTCGATCAGTGCTGACGTCTGCGCTGCGGCGATGGAATGGGTGAGAGCGACCGCTCAGTAGCGAGGTCAGGGCCAGCAGCGATGACGTTGTGCTGCGGCGACACCACACCACACCGGGCCGGGCGATCTCCCGAGACTGATAGAACAGGACGTCGGCAGAGAGTCAGCGGGGCTCGGCTTCCGGAAGGGATTGCCCCAGCTCCACCAATACGTCCCGCCCGTCCCGCGTCAGGACGACCTGGTCGCTCCCGATCCGGCTGACGACCAGTGTTTGTCCCTCATGCGTGAGGGACTCGCCCGCCTGGAAGGTCCGCAGCGTCTCGCCGTCCGGTTCCATAAACCAGGCGAGGGGCCGCGCGTCCTTGCTGCCGCAGGCGATCAGGAGATAGCCGCGGTCGACTCTGGCCGTCAGGGGAGCGGGCTGTTCGTCGGCCGCGTCGGTCGCGGGAGCGGTCCGGGCGACCGCTTCGGTCCGCGTGGGACGGCCGAACAGTGCCGGGCCGGCGGCGAGCTGCTTGAGCCGTTGCCGCTCTCCGCGGCCCTCGAGCGCCTTCAGCGGACTCAGGACGCTGGCCGCTCCTCCATCGCGGAGGGCGATGACTTCGAGCATGACCGAGATCGTCAGCTCGTCCCCCTTTGCTTCGGTTCCCCCCGCCGCCGCGACTTCGATGTGCGACAGCCGCATCAGACCAGGGAAACCCTGGGTCCGCTCCAGGAGTTGGACTAGGGAGAGAAACCGGCCGGTGGCGGAGAGCGTGAACGGGATCCGGTGGCCGACCCCCTCTTCGACGAGGGGCCGGCCGGGAACGATATGGACCGCCTGGAGCTGGGCCCGGCGGGCGGTGTCGAGGAGCCAGTTCTGGCAGTCGAGGGTCGCCGTCACCGGATCGGCCGCGAGCCCGGACTCCGCCTGCGCGGCGACATGACTCTGCGCGCGGCGGACGAGGGCCGACTGGAAGTCGAGGTCCTGAAGCTGCCGCTCCAGCCCCGAGAGCTCGAGCCTTCGCGCCGCGAGCGGAGCGAAGACGAACGCCTCGGCGAACTGGGCGAGGACGAACAGCGTCACGGTTCCGCCCAGCACGAGGGCGATTGTCCGCTCGCGAGCGGTTCGTAAGAGCGTCATGGGGCACCTCCAGCGGCGCGGTCGGGCGAAGGCTCTTCGGTGGCGGCAGCGGCAGGGGGGCGGACGGTCAGGTCGGTCTGGAACCGGACTTCGTACTCCGGATCGAGCGGGTTCGGTTCGATGGCGCGGGGCTGGAGTTCGTACCGGCTGTGGTCGCGGACGAGCCGCGTGTTCAGTCCCGCGATCTCGTCGGCGGAGCGGGCGAGTCCGGAGACCTGGATCGAGGGGGACTCCCCTTCGCGCTGTTCGAGCTGGAGCCGCGTGAGATAGCCGGTCTCGCCGCGGGGGAGCAGCGGAAGGAGCGTGCCGAGCTCCTGCCCCCAGTCGGGCCGCGCCGCTTCCCAATCGTCGACGAAGGTCGAGGCGGCGACGAGGTCCTGTCCCCGCTCGACGTACTGCCGCCGGTCGCGGACCTCTTCCCGCAGCCGGGCGAGGCGGGAATCGAGATCGGCTTGTTCCATTCCGAACCAGACTCCGAGCGGGGCCAGGCTGGCGGCGGCCCACAGGGCGCCGCGGCGGATCCGCTGCCGCCGGACCACGGCGGGATCGGCCGCCTGCCGGGGATGGAGGAAGTCGAGCAGGAGCGGGGCGGACCGCATTGACGTCAGGTAGGCGATGCTCCGGAGGTCGTTCTCGTGCGCCGTGGGGATCACGCTCACGCCGATCGTCGCGGTCGTCCGGAGACGTTCGGCCGCCTCGGCTCCTCGTGGGCCCCAGATGCGGACTTCGTCGATCGCCGCGGAAGCCATGCTCGCCGGAAGCGCCTGCCGTATCCGTTCCGCGGTCGCGAGCCAGGTCGGGGCGTCCCGCTCCAGGTTTTCGGACGAGAGGGACTGCGAGGCGAGCGGATAGCCGCGGCGGCTCAGGGTCAGTTCGACCTTGGCGGTGTTGGCCAGGATGTCGAGGACGAGACGCTCGTCGTTGTCCGCCAGGCAGGGCAGGGCCAGCTCGCCGATCCCCATCGCGAGCGGCGTGATCCCGGCCCCTTCGAGGACCGACCGGATCTGCTGGACGATGACGTTCGACAGGACAACCGCCAGGACCGGCCGCAGCGGGTTTTCGTCCACGGCCGTGGTGGCGGCGGTGGCGGAACCGTGGGCCGGCGGGGGCGGGAGGGGGAGGGGGAGGAAGTCGATCCGGACCGAGCCGACCTCGGCGCCGGACCGATGCTCGGCCTGACTGCGGACGAGGTCGGCGAGGAGTTCCGGAGCGGCGGGCGGAATTTCGAGGAGCTTGAGGAGCCCGCGGCGGCGCGGGGCGCAGACGACGGCGGGCAGGAGCGGCAACCCGTGGCGGCGGAGCTCGGTCTTGAGCCACGTCCCGGCTTGGGCGGCGTGCAGCGGCAACTTGAGTTCTTCCGGCCACGGCAGATGCAGCCGCGCGCCGAACTCCATCGGGCCGGCGGTCGACAGGACGTGCAGGAGCGAGACGGAGGTTTCGTTCCAGTCGATCGCCAGCAGCGGACCGGCCGGAAGCCGCGTCGGCGAGGGGAACGTGGCGGCCGCCGCGGCGGGAGCGGCGGGTGGGAAGAAGGGGAGCTTCATCGCGTCGGTCCTCCGGCGGGGGTGCTCCAGGCGGAGGAGAAGGGGATCATCGGGAGGTCGGTCTGCTGCAGGAGGTCGGTCGTCGGGCCGCGGCGGGCGACGACGAAGGCGGTCGGGGCGGCGGCGGTCCGGCCTTCGCGGAGGCCGAGCGCGACGCCGCTCCAGACGCTCCCCCGGACCGTGATGTAGGGGGCGAGGCGGCGAAGCTCTGCCGGTGTGACGAGCGATTCGCGGGCGAGCCAGGCGATCGTCTGTTGATCGCGGCTCTGCGGCCGGCGGCGGGCCAGGATGGCCCGAGCCAGGGACTCGCTCATCCCGGGGATCGTCCGCAACACCGGCAGCGGCGCGAACTGGATGTTGATCCGCCCTTCGTGCCGGTTCCCCGGTCCCGAGACCGCGGTGGCGATCGGTTCGAGCTGCGTCAGCAGCCGTTCGATCCCGCCCGCGTCGGCGGCCCACGGACTGCGGAGCAGGCGGTCTTCATCGGCGATCCGGATCTGGATCTTTCCTCCGGCGAGGCTGAGCAGCGATTCGAGACGGAACGGAGGATCGATCGGCAGTGGGAGACCGTCGCGAACGAGATCCCGCGCATTGACCTGCGCGGCCTCATCGTCCGTCGCCGGCCCGAGCTGCCGCCGGAGCCGCTCTGCCGCCGAATCGAGACGGGCCAGCCGCTCCGAATCGGCGTCGACCGGGCGAGGGGCCGCTTCGTTGTCGTAGTCCAGCGGGGCGCAGCGGCTCGCGACGACGAACAGGGCGATCTCCCGCGGCATCCGGGCCCGGAGCGTGTCGTAGAGCCCCGCCAGATCGCGGCGATTGAGGTCGATCTTCGCCTCGCCGGTCGGCGCGATCGTGCTCTCCCAGGCCGTGACGGTCATCAGCTCGGAGAGTCCGCGGTCAAGGCGCCCGTCGCGGCTCTCCAGCTCATCGGGGTCGCGAAGGCCATTGGCGTTGCGGTCCGCGCCGTACAGAAGGGCCGGCGTCAGGCCGGAGACTTCCAGGAGTTCATCGAGACGCCGGAACCGTCGCCGCGGCGGCTCGTCCGGATCGACGGTGGTCGCGGGGTTCGTCTTTGTGAGTTCGTCAGGCCGGGACATCCAGCCCAGGAGTCCGGAGGCGATGTCGGGAGTCAGGCCGGGGAGGGCGAGGAGCCGTTCCCGCGACTCCCGGAGCCGCGACGGCTTGAGCGAGAGCGCGTTCGGGTTGAAGCGGGCCGACTCGTCGAACAGCGCGGGAGCGTCCTTGTCGGCCGCCGCCTCCAGCGAGGCGACGATCGCGTACGAGACCGACTCTCCCGGCTCGCGGACGACGACGCCGGAGCGGGGGGGCATCGTGAGGTCGTCCGCCGCGAGGCGTGTCCGGACCGCCGCGATCCCCGAAGCGGCCGCCGCCCGGAGCTGGACCTGGTCGACCGAGCTTCGCATCGCCTCGTAGTCGTTGAGGGTCGTTTCGGAGAAGGAGAAGACGGAGAACGAGAGGGCCGCGATGATCGCCAGGACGAGCACGAGCACGTTCCCTCGCCGTCCGGCCCGCGGGATCGGGGCGGTTCGACGGAGTCCACGACGCGCGGCGGTCGAAGCGAAGGACCTCATTCGGTCAGCGGTCGAGGCTGGCGTGGCGCGTTCCAGGGCGCGCGGTTTCCCCGCCGGCAACGGACCGGCCCTGTGGCAAATGTACGACACACCGCAGGGGGAGCCCGTCCCCTTCCATCAACGTCAGGGTCACCTCGACCGCCCGCGGGAGCGCGCCGTCGTCACAACTGTTCCAGCCGGTACGCCACGCGGAACCGTCGAAATAGCGAAAACCGATGGAACGCACCGACGACTCCACCGGAATCGTCCCTCCTCCGTCGCCGGAGCCGATCCGAACTCCCGGCCGTGTCTCCGATGTCCCCACCGGCCACTCAGTCCGCAGAAGGCCGCTCGCGGGGGAGGTCATCGGCGGAGCGGGCGAGCGCATCCGCTTCTGCGTGCCGCTCATCGCGTAGGGAAGCCGCGGGGCGCCGGCCGCTCCGAACCACCACACGACCTGCTGGACGGGGGTTGAACGGGAGGCGGCCGGGAACCGCGGGCTGGGCGTTCCGCGGAGCACGAGGAGACTGGTCGGCGTGCCGACGAAATGGATCGGACGGAGCGGGATGTCGTCGGCAATCGTGAGCTGCTGTTCCGAGAAGTCGGCTCGCGACCAGCCGGCTGAGCGAGCGGGTCTCACGGCCCGGTCCAGCCCCTCTGCGTCAGGGGCGAGGGCCGCGCGAAGGTCAAAGGCCAGGTCCTCGACGAGACCGAGCCGCAACCGGCTCTCCAGTCGCGTCGCCTCGCCGGCGGTGCGGTACGTCCAGTTGAGGTGCACCGCCTCGAAGCTCGCCGCCACCAGGACCGCGCAGAGCGCCGCGGCCAGCAGAACTTCCAGCAGCGTGAAGCCGCTCCGGGTTCCGTGGCGGCGAAGCGAGAGGCGACGGCGGGGGAGAGGACGGGACAGCATCGGGTACGTGGGAGTGTCGGAGAGAGTCGGGAGGAGAGGGAGCGGGGACGCCGATGGTCAGCGGCCGGGGAGGTCCTCGGGGCGGACGAGTTGGGCCAGGGTCAGAGTCGGCACCCGCGGCGGGGCCGCTGGTTCGCGGACATGCACGCGGAGCGTCACGAGACCGGCGGTCTCCGACGGAGCGGTCTCGGACCACCACAACCATTCGCTCGTGTCGGACCAGCGGGTCTCGGTCGCGGCGGGACGGAGCGTGTGGGCCAGCAGGCCATCGAGCGCCGAACGGGCGATCAGGACCGCCTCCGCCTGCTGGCGGGACTTCTCCGCCGCCCGGATGGCGACAAACCCCCGCCGTCCGAGGGCCGTCAGCGCGATCGCCATGATGGCGGTCGCGAGCAGGACTTCGAGGAGCGTCATCCCCCGTCGTCGCGATTGGAACGCGGCTTGTGGCGGACGAGACCGCTCGAGGTGTCGATGTCGGAACATGGTGCTCTGCGGACGGGATCGGGAACGGAGGTCTCGGAAGGACTGCGTGTCGGGACGACCGTCAGGGATCGCTCTCAACCGTGACGGTGCCGGTCAGACGCCGGACTCGAAGGCGTGCGCGGCGCCGGTCTGCATCGACGAGCGGGATCTCGGTGTCGGCCGCGATGCCGTCGGCCGAGTACAGGATCGAGGTCGGCGTTCCCGAACGGGACGGGGTGTTTCCGAACAGGACTCCGGTGGGAAGCGTCCCCTCCTCGCGTGTCCAGCCGCCGGACGTTCCCTGGGCTCCGCTCGACTGCCGGATGAGGCGGTAGGCGGGGCTGCCCGGTGTCCATTCGAGGCCGGTGGAGCGGCCGGTCGAGACCGCCTGAGTGCGGAGGCGGATCAGGGTGTTCTGGAGATCGGTCGCCCCTTGCCGCAGTGCGGCGTCCGCCTGCCAGCGTCCGACCGCCGGGAGGACGACGCTCGACAGGGCGAGGACGAGTCCGAGGACAAGAAGAACTTCAAACAGCGTGAACCCCTGCCGCGTGGAGGCGCGGTTCGTCCGAACGGGGATGGGAGTTCGCAGTCGCATGAATATCGAAACGATGTCTGGAACCGCGTCCTTGCCGGCTGCGTCTCTTAGCTCAAACCCAACTTTCGACGGCCACTGGGGTCAAGGGGGTCTCACCCCCTTGCCGCCGGAGGCGCTTCGGTGAGGAACCGTGGGACACAACGGATGTCCCCTTTGTGTCACCCGCGTTGAGAACTCCCTCACACCTGATCGCTGGCTTTGCAATCGCCGCCGGTTGGTGAGGGGGCATACGACACGTTGTCCGCGTTCGGACAAGTGCTCCTTCAGAAACCTCTCGACGGCCAAAGCCTCCGGCGGGCAAGGGGGTGTGACCCCCTTGCATCCCTCACCAGGGTCCCCCTGGACCCGACTTGGTCGGCGGCTCATTCGATCTTGTGAGTGTCCGAACAGAACCTAGGCCCCTTCCGCCCAGTTGCCGATATCGTCCGGCGTGTTGAACTGCCGGTCGGGACCCGCCGACAAAATGTCGGGCGAGCCGGGAGTCTTGCTCCCGGGGAACGTGTACTGAAGCGGCTGGCCCCAGGCGTCGAGCGCTTCCCGCTCCAGATACGGACCCCGCCACCGCGTATCCTGTCCCTCCTTGGCGACGAGGACCTTCAGCCCCTGCTGCGTCGTCGGGTACTTCCCGGTGTGGTCCAGCGAGTAGAGCTTGATCGCCTGCTCGACCCCGCGGATGCTGATCCGGGTGGCGTCGATGTTGGCGTACTGCTGCCGTCCGACGAGCTTGGGGACGACCATCGACATGATGACCCCCATGATCGCCAGGACGAGAAGCACTTCCATCAGGGTAAATGCAGACCGGCGCTGGCCGGCTCGGGCCAGGCGTCGGGTTCGAGAGAGTCGAGTGCGGGTCATGGGGTTCTCCATTTTGGAATGTGTGCGAGGGTCGGAGGCTCAGCAGCCTCGAGAGGAGGGCTCGGTCAGCCGAGGCCGCCTCCGCCGGTGAAGACCGGCATCAACAGGGCAATGACAAGGAATCCGATCACGACCGCCATGACGAGCATCATGGCCGGTTCGAGGAGTTTGACGGCGAGGTCGAGCCGGGCCTGGGTCTTCTGCTCCAGCCGGTCGGCGATCGTCAGCAGGACCGATTCGAGGCGGTTCGAGGTCTCGGCGACCCGGACCATCTCGATCACCTCCGACGGGAACTGGCCGCTCGCGGCCAGCGGAGCCGACAGCGTCCGGCCCGACGAGACGTTCTCGGAGGCGCGGGCGATCGCCTCGCTCAGGACCGTGTTGCCGGTCGCGCCGCGGGCGATCTCCAGCGAGCGGAGCATCGGAACGCCGTTCGTCAGGAGCGTCCCCAGGACGCGGCAGAAACGGGAGATCGCCAGCCCGCGGAGGATGGTCCCCGCGGCGGGAATCTTCAGCAGCAGTCCGTCCCGAAGACTCTTGAGGTCGCTCGACCGCAGCGAGTTGCGGAGGGCGACCCCGAGCACCGCGGCCCCCAGAACGATCCACAGGCCGTAGCGCCCCAGAAGGGCGCTCGTTTCCAGCAGGGCCGACGTGACCCACGGCAGTTCCCCCTGGTCCCGCATCCGGGCAAACAGCGGTTCGAACCGCGGGACGAAGAACACGATCATTCCGGTCACGACGATCGCCCCGACGCCGGTCAGGAACGCCGGATAGGCGAGCGCTCCCATGACCCGGCCCTTCAGTTCCTCCTGCCGCTGGGTAAAGGTCGCCACCCGCTGGAGAGACTCTTCGAGGAAGCCCCCTTCTTCGCCCGCGCGGACCATGCTGACCGCGAGGTCGGAGAAGATCGCGGGAAACGTCCGGAGCGCGGCCGCGAGGGCCCGTCCGTCGGAGACCTGATGCCGGACTTCGGCGAGGACCGTCTTGAGGGCGGGATGCGTGGTCTGTTCGACGAGGACTTCCAGGGCCCGCAGCAGCGGCACCCCGGAGTCGAGCAGGTCGGCGAGCGACGAGAAGGCGGCGGTCAGGGGGGCGGCAGGAACGCGTCCCCCGGACCGGCGGGCTTCGCCGCTTTCTTCCACGCTCACGGGGAAGAGCCGTTCCCCCTGCAGCATGTCGAACGCCGCCTGGCGCGAGTCGGCGGTCAGCAGACCCGACTGGGGCTGACCGGTGGCGAGGACGGCGGTGTAGCGGAACTGAGGCACTGCGGGAGACGGAGGTGTTAGGTGTTAGGTTCCGTTTGGAGACTGCCACTAGCCCGAAGCGCCAGCGAGGGACTGGGTGCGAATTCCCTCGCAGGCGCTTCGGGCTGGTGTGTTGGGTCAGTCGTCGCCGGTGGAGCAGACGCGGAGGACTTCATCGAGACTGGTCTGGCCTTCCTGGACGCGGGCCAGGCCCGACTGTCGAAGGGTCTGCATGCCGGCGGATTCGGCGTGGGCCTTGAGTTCGTCGGTGCTCGCCTTCCGCGTGCAGAGCTGGCGGATCGTGCGGTCGGTCTGGAGCAGTTCGAAGATCGCGACCCGCCCCAGGTAGCCGGCGCCGAAGCAGTCCCGGCAGCCGACGGCGCGGTAAATCGTCCGGCCGCGGAGGACCTGCTGGTCCCCCGGCAGATCGTCGCTGTCGGGGATGTAGGGCTCGCGGCACTTGAGGCACAGCCGGCGGACGAGCCGCTGCGCCAGCACCCCTTCGACCGTGCTGGCGACGAGGTACGGCTCGACCCCCAGATCGACGAGCCGGCTGAGAGCGCTCACCGAGTCGTTCGTGTGGAGCGTGCTGAAGACGAGGTGCCCGGTCATCGAGGCCTGGATGGCGCTCGCCGCCGTCTCGCCGTCGCGGATTTCTCCGATCAGCACGACGTCCGGGTCGTGGCGGAGGATGCTGCGGAGCCCGGCCGCGAAGGTCAGGTCGATTTTCGACTGGACCTGGATCTGGTTGATCCCGGGGAGGTTGTATTCGACCGGGTCCTCGACGGTGATGATCTTCGTCGCGGGATTGCGGATCGACGTCAGGGAGCTGTAGAGGGTGGTCGTCTTACCGCTGCCGGTGGGGCCGGTCACCAGCAGGAGGCCGTGCGAGCGGCGGATGAGCTTGTTCCACCGTTCGCCGATCGCCGGAGAGAACTCGATCCGCGACAGGTCGACGAGGCTGCGGGACTTGTCGAGGAGCCGCATCACGATCCCCTCGCCGTCGAGCATCGGGATCACGGAGACGCGGACGTCGATCTCGCGGCCCTGGAGAACCAGCTTGATCCGGCCGTCCTGCGGGAGCCGCTTCTCGGCAATGTTGAGCCGGGCCATGATCTTGAGCCGGCTGACGATCGAGGCCCGGAAGCGGTGGATCTCGGCCGGGACGTTCTGCGGCCGGAGCAGGCCGTCGACGCGGAACCGGACCGAGAGCTGGTCCCCTTCCGGTTCGAGGTGGATGTCGCTCGCCCGCTGGTCCACGGCGTCGCCGAGGAGTTCGTTCACGAGCCGGATGACCGCCGAGGCCCCGGAGGCGTCGTCGCCGCTCCCCAGGTCGTCGAAGGTGTCGAGGCCGTCGGCCGATTGGGCCAGGAGATCGCCGACCGTTCCGCCGCCGACCCCCAGGACCGCGCGGAGGTGCCGCTGGATCTGCGGCTGAGGAGCGAGGACGACGTCGATGTAGTCGCCGGTGAGGGCGGTGAGCTGGTCGGGTGTTTCGAGGTCGTAGGGATCGCTGATCGCGAGCGTCACGCGATCGGCGGTCCGGGTGAGCGGGAGGACGTTCCGTTCAAAAAGGATCCGGCCGGGAAACCGCTCGATGAGGGTCCGGTCGACCGCGAAGCCTTCGAGGTCGCGATACGGAAGGGCGAACCGCCGGGCGAGGGCCGCGACCGCGGCGATCTCGTCGCTGGGGCTCGTCAGGAGCGCCGGCCCGGTCGGAGCGGCCGCGCCGTGGAGGGGAGCCGTGGCGGGCCGAACGGGGGCGTCAGAAGGCTGGACGGAGGACATAGTTTCCGCGGAAAGCGAAGGGATTCTGCTGGGAGGAGAAACGCGGACGGGCCGGCTGAAGAGGATCTCTCCAGCCGGCCGCCGCAAAGGTCTCGACCGGTCCGTCCGGGGGGCCGGACGGAGCCGGCGGCATCACTTGACGCGTTCTTCGAACGACTTGAAGGCCGCTCCCCCCGAGGCACCGACGGCGGGGAGCACGAAGTCGTCGTCGATGGCGACGCCTCCGGAGACACCCGTGTGGCCGTTCGGCAGGATCAGTTCGGGATGGTCGAACGGAGCCTTCTGGAACTTGACCCGGTCGTCCGTCAGGGCCTTCAGGAAGGCGACGAGGGCGTCGATCTTCTTGTTGTCACCGCGGATCTCGGGGATGCCGTCGACATCCGGATCGAGGTCCTTGATGTTCTCCTGGAAGAAGTCGCCGCGGCGGGCGTAGAACATCACGACTTCCTTCAGCGTCCGCTGTCCGCCGTTGTGGAAGTACGGGCCGGTCAGTTCGATGTTTCGCAGCGTTGGAGTTTTGAAGGCCCCGTCGACGGCGATGCGATCGTTCCGTCCGATGTTCGGCTTGTTGATCCCCTTGGGGCTCTGACCCTGCTGGACGCGGCGGCTGAGAGCCAGGGGTCCGAAGTCAGGGTTGATCGCCCCGACGCCGAGGTCCTCCGCCGTCGGCCGGACGCCGATGTTGTAGTATCCGTTGTCATAGAAGGCTTCGCCGACCTGCATCGGCATGAACTCGATCTCGTCGCCGCGGACTTCGCTGACCGTTCCGCCGGCGAACTCGGCTCCTCCGTGGCAGTTGATGCACTTCCCTTCGTTCAGGAAGATCGCCAGTCCTTCGAGTTCCGTCTTGTCGAGGGCCTTCTTGTCCCCCTTGGCGTACTTGTCGAACGGCGTCTGGTCGGAGACCAGGGTCGCTTCGTACTGCTGGATCGCCAGGCCGAAGAACAGCGTGAAGTTGGCTTCCATCACGGTGTAGCCATCCGGCGTCAGCTTGGAGCTGTTCCACCACTCGTCCCGGAACGCCGCCTTGATCAGGTCAGCGTAGGCGGACTTGATCCCCTTGCCGGAGGTGTGCCGGTCGGTGCCGAGGACGCTGTCCTTGGCATGGACCTGCTGCAGAGCCAGCGGTCGGAGCGAGAGCATCTTGCGGCCGACTTCCGGGAACGAGCGGCCGAGCCAGCTCATCTCCACGGAGTTCAGCGGCGGGCCGACCGCCTGGGACGCCAGCGAGGAATTGTCGATCAGGATCGACACCTGGCTGATCGTCTCGGTCGTGGTCGGCTTCTTGCCGAGCAGGAGGCCGAGGATCGAGGTGATGAGGCCGGGGCTCGTCGTGGAGGCCTTCCAGACGCGGGCGGTCGGGTCCATGTCGCCGGCGATGTTCACGCCGTTGAAGAACCGGTTGGCCCGGCCGTCCCAGAAGTTCCGGTCGTTGAAGACCGCGTTGATGTTGGTCGGGCTGTTGCGGCCTGTCGCCTGGCGGATGTTGGTCCCGCTCAGGTTGAAGATGTCGTCGGGAATGTTCTGCCCCTTGTCGACGGGGGACTTCTCGACAATGCTCGTGAACTGCTTCTTGACCACGCCCTGCGAGCCGGCGATCTCGCTCGTGTCGAACACGACGGGGTTCTTGTCGGAACGCGGCTCGTGCGGGTTCTTCAGGCGGTGGTACGGAAAGTCCTTCGCCTTGAACTCATAGTTCCGGCCAAAGAACCGCTGCTCCGCCCCGAACTCGTCGACACCGGGATTGATCTGATTGACCGTCCGCAGGTCGGCCCCGGCGTGCCAGTGGCACGTCGCGCAGGCGGTCTTGCCGTCGCTTCCCAGCTGCATGTCCCAGAACAGCGCCTTCCCGAGCCGGATGGCCGCGGCGTTGTCCTTGACGTACTTGTCGAGGTCGGGCGGCGTCGGGACCTTCACGTCTTCGAGAGGACCGGGAGCCACGTTCTCGACCTCGGGTCCTTCCGGAGCCGGGGCCCCCGGCTGGCCCAACAGGAGGCCCAACAGGCCTTTCTTCGCTGGAGCGGTCGCGGAGGCAACCGAAGCTCCCAGCGCGCTGCAGGCGAGGCCCATCAGGAGGGCCCGTCGCAGCCTGGAATAGTAAAGCCATTTCGTCATTCGCGATCTTCCTTTGCACTGAAGTCAGAACATCTCGGCGGGAACTCCCGGCTCCGGAGAACAAAGCGGCTTGCGGCGAGCGGGGAACCGGCGGGCGCGACGGTTCCGGACGTTGTCGAAGGGGCGCTTCGAATGCGGGGCAGGGAGCTCCCGCCGCGGGAACGCCGGCTCGGCGCCCACCCGCGGGAGGAGTCAAAGGGGGACGAGGCTGTCCGTCGGCCTGAGGACGACGGACGGGAACGCAGGGCGTTCAGCGGGACGAGAGCTGCTCGGGAGCGAGCAGGGTCCGCAGGTCATCCGGCCGCGGCAGACGGACCCGCAGGGCCGTGCCGTCGGTCGAGAGTTCGGTGTTGTTCAGCAGCCGCCGTCCGGTGTGGAGGGCCGGTGTGGCCCCCGTGCCCGAGGCGAGGTCGTCCAGGAGGGCGAGTGTCTGGGTCTTGAGGCTGTTGACCGCCTTTTCGATCCGCGTCGATTCCGCGGCGTCGGCGAAGCCAATCCGGGCATCGACCAGCGCCGGAGAGTCGAGTCCGGCCGCGATCGAGACCGAGCTGGCATTCTTCAGGAGGATCAGGACCGGCTGCAGGGCGAGGGCCGAGCGGTCTCCGCCGGTGCGGGCCAGGAGTGTCAGGATCGACGCTTCCCCGTCGGCGGTCACGAAACCGCAGGCCGCCTTCGGATCGAGAGCCGCGAGGCGCTCGGCCACCGCCGAAGGAGCGGGGGTGTCGAGGACCTCAGGCAGCCGCCGCTCCGGAACGATGAGGTAAGTCTGCGGATCGTGCTCGATGACCGCCATCGCTTCGTGTTCGAGAGTCGATTCGACCTCCCGGTAGTTCCCCTGATCGTCGGCCCGCTCGATGAGAACCGTCTCGGCGGCGGGCGCGACCCGGACGCCACTCCATTCGCCATGGACGAGATCGGTCAGCTCGCGGCCGGCGAACCGGTCGGCCGCAACGTCGATGGCGGTCGTCGGCTCGACGTGCTTCACGACGAAGGTCAGATTCTGCGTCAGCTCCAGTTCCTGCTCGGTCCGGCGGCCGTAGGCGACGATCCATTCGGTCCGCTCGGCGACATCCCGCGGCAGGAGTTCGCCGACGAGGCTCTCCAGGACTGTGAATCGCTCGGAGGCAGCGGTCGCCCGCGGCTGGAAGACAACGGCATAGGCGTCTCCGGCCGTCGCGTAGGGAGCCGCCGACCAGTGAACGGCGGAACGGACCACGGCGGGACGGGCGGGGGCCGTTGAGGCCGAGTGCGGGGACAGTCCCGTGGCCGGTGCGGTGTTGGAACTCGCGGCGCGGCCCGGGACCGACTCGCTCACCGGGGCGGTCCTGGCGACGAGGTTGGGCTCCGAACCGGGGAGGAGAACGCCAATGGCGGTCGCGGCCAGGGCGATGCCGCCCAGCGTCCAGAGGAGATCACGCTTCATGAGTGTGGATCAATCGGTGCGCAGACCGGCAGCGAACGACACGCGTCGCGTGCTGCCGAGGCCCTGCAGTCATGGGAAGGGAGATTGGACTCGTCCGCTCGTTGCGAGTCCGTTTTGCTTAACTGCACGGTAGTTTTCGAAAGCCAATCGCGTCGGCCAGAATTTGCCAGGTTGTCCCAAGTCCCCGATCTCCGACGAAGCATCGTGGCGATTCTACAGCCATGTTGCCGGTCGACTGCCGAGCACCCGGGCGGGTTACGCCGAAGGAAGGGGCTGGAGTTCGCTGAGGCGGCCGGGCTCAGGGCGAAAACCCCGCAAAATCGGCCGGTCCGTGTCCCCATTTGGAAACACGTTCCACCGCCAGGTGGTGGAAAATGCGGCAATCTTCATGAGGCGGGAGGTTCGTCGGCCTCAGCCGGTTGAGGTACCGAGCATCCCTCTTGACCAGTTTTGGCGGACCGGCGGATAACGGCGGTTCGAGTGGGCCCGATTCATGAGGAAGCGGGCTGCCGCTCCGCGAGGACCTCATGCCGTTTGCCGCCCCATCGATCGTCGTTCGCGCCGCATTGCGGCTCGGGATGACGCTCGGCGCGGCGGTGACCGTGGCGATCGGATTCGGCCTGCTGTCGGCGACGGTCGTTTCGGCCCAGGGGCATTCGATCGGCAACGGCGCTCCCTCTCGCCCCCGCTATGAATATTCGGGGAAGATCCAGCAGGCCCAGTACGAACAATGGGCCCAGCTTCCCACCCCGGTCCCCCCCCAGCCCGACCCCGCGGTCCCCTGGCCGGGACACTCGTACCCCGGGGGGCCGCCTCCCTCGGCTCCCCCCCGGCTTCTCCCCCCGGGACCGGCGACCGGTGGCGCCCCGCCTTATCCACCCCTGACTCCCGCCCCGCCGACACGCTCGGTTCCGAGCGACGCCACCAGCTGGACTCCCGTCCCCCAGGCCGATCCGCGGAATGGCTCCGTGCCGAACGGCTTTCCATCGGGGGGCCAGCGATACCCGGGGTACGTCGCTCCCCCGCCGCCGGCCTCCGTCGATTCCTCTCCCGCCGCACAGTCGTTCTCCGGCGTTCCGCCAGGCGGACCCGCGAATGTGGAAGTCACTCCGTTTCCCGGTACGGCCGTTCTCCCCGACACGTCGCCGCGGTACTCCTTCCGCTTCCAGAACGCCCCCTGGACCGTCGTCCTGCGGCAGTTCGCCCGCGACTTCGGCATGTCGCTCGACATGCGGCAGGCCCCTCCCGGGGAACTGAACTACTACGACGAGAACGCCTACTCCGAGTCGCAGGTGATCGACATCCTCAACGATCACCTGCTGCGGAGCGGCTTCGTCCTGACCCGCAACGGCCGCAAGCTCTCGCTCTTCTCATCCGCCGACCCGATCGACGACGGCGCCATCCCGTTCATCACCCTTCCCCAGCTCGACGGATTGGGACGGAACGAAGTCGCGAGTGTCGCCTTCCCCTACGAACTCCTCTCGGAGGGGACGATCACGGAGATGCGGCAGGTCATGAGTCCGCTCGGCCGCGTCCGGACCCTCACGAACTCCCGCCGCGTCATCCTCACCGACACGGGCGACTACCTCCGGCGCATCCGCGACCTCCTCTCCGGCACCGGCGTCGGCGCGGCGGACATCCACACCGTCGCCTTCCGTCTCCGGAACGCTCCCGCCGAGGAAGCCGCGGTGGCGATCAACAACGTCCTCCTGTCCGGGATGGCGGGACCGGTCGGTCCGGCCATCGTACAGGCGGGCGGCGCCCCTCCGCCCGCCATGGCTGGTCCGCAGATCGTGGTGCCGGAGAAAGTCACCAACCGGCTCTTCGCCCGCGGGACTTCGGAAGAGCTGGGGGTCATCCAGCGGCTCATCTGCGAGATCGACGCGCCGCCGCCGCAGGTGTTCATCCAGGCGCTGCTCGTCGAAGTCCAGCTCGGCAACACGGACGAGTTCGGCGTCGAGGTCGGTCTGCAGGATTCGGTCCTGTTCCAGCGAAGCGTGATCGACAACATCCTGACGGTCACCGAGACCGTCACCAGCCCCAACGGCACGCAGACGTCCAACCAGCGGATCGTTTCGCAGACGGCCAATCCCGGTTTCAATTTCAACAACCAGCCGCTCGGCAACAACATCACCGCCAGTCCCTCGACCGTCGGCACCCAGGGGCTGTCGAACCTGGGCGTCGGGCGGATCAACGGAGACCTCGGTTTCGGCGGCCTCGTCCTCTCGGCCGGTTCGGAGTCGATCAGCGTCCTGCTCCGCGCCCTCTCCGCAAAGCACCACATCGACGTCCTGAGCCGACCGCAGATCCGGACCCTCGACAACCACGAAGCAGTGATCCAGATCGGTCAGCAGGTCCCTGTCGTCGACGGTGTGGCGATCACGGGCGTCGGAAGCGCCAACCCGGTCATCCGCCAGGACCAGGCGGGAATCATCCTGCGAGTCATGCCCCGCATCGGTCCCGACGGTCTGGTCCTGATGGACGTCAATGCGGAGAAGAGCGCGTTCCAGCTCGCCCCCGGGACCGGCGTCCCGATCTTCACCGACGCGACGAACGGCAACGTCATCGAAGCCCCCGTGAAGGACGTCACGAGCGCCCAGACCGCGGTCGGGGCCCGGACCGGTCAGACGATCGTCCTCGGCGGAATGATCACCCGCGACAACGCAACGGTGGAGAACAAGGTCCCCTACCTCGGCGACATTCCGATCCTCGGCCACCTGTTCCGGTACGACCGCAAGCAGTCGGTCCGCAAGGAGCTCCTGATCTTCCTGACGCCGCACATTCTCGAAGGCCCGGATCACGAGGCGAAGCTCAAGCTGGATGAATCGAACAAGATCGCCATGCCCTGGCACGACGTGACCGAGATCCACGGTCCCATCTTCGACGACCCGCCGCTGTTCCCCGAGACCTCCGACGCCACCTCAATCCTGGGGCCGCGCGACCAGCAGGCCACGAGCCCGGACGTGACCCCCGCCGCCTCCGCCGATCGCAACGCCGCGGACGCGGCGGTCTCGCGACGCATGCAAAGACAGGGCCCCCCGGTGTCACCGACGGGAGTGGTGCAGGCCTCTCATACGCAGGACCCGGCCGCGACATCCGCATCAGGTCAGGGGACCACACCCGGAGCCAACACGGTGACTCCCCCCGCGACAGTGGTCGGCCCGAAGCAGAAGCCATGGTCAACCTGGGGACGCTGGCAGTCGACAAAGAAGACTCGCGCTCCTTGACGTCCCCCTGAGGCTTGTGGAAGGGGTTCGCATCAGCGCGACCTCGAAACCGCATGTACGTTTCGCCTAACGGCCTGTCACCGAGACGGAACCATCGCTCTCATCCGGCGGAACCTCAGAGCTGGAGAACGAGTGGCCACGGAGAGGTGCGGTGCGCGCAATCCCACCGGTGTCCTGTGGGTGGGTGACGTTCCTCACTGACGAGCAGTCAGTGACAAGTAGCTTTCAGCGTACCGGGCGTCGACGCAATATAAGTCATTGCCATGTATAGACACCCCGGTGGGCTCGAACCACTAACCTTCGGTTCCCTAGGCGACTTTTTTTTACCCGGTTTTGAATCGCGAACTGTCGAGATGCGAGCAGGCTACGATGACCCGCCGTGATCGCAAACTGTCGCAATGATGCTCAGGGAGTCGCGGTGTTCGGCACCCTCAAGGCGGTACTTACGGGTGCCGTAGTCCATCCGTCTTGGTGTTCATAGAGATCTGACGACCCGTCGTCTCATTACCCAGTAATTGGATCGTGTGCGACGGATGGCGATACCTCCCAGGCGGATCTTTGCATGCCTCCGTGGCGAGCACGGTGACCAGGGGAAGTTGGCGGCCGTTCGCAATTGCCGGATTGAGAACACCGGAGGAACGGCGACTCTGGTCGGTTCACCGGGTCGCGGAAAGGTCTTGAATGACGCGTCGCACGCGTTTCCGGAGTCTTCTGTAACTCTCCTGTTGCTCCGACTGACCGCTCCATGGATTCGCCGCCTGTGGCTTTCGGTCGATTTCTTCGAGTCGCTGGACTCCCCGAAGTGCGCGGCGTTCGATGTCGATGAGCAGCACGCGACAAACGTGGTGCAGCACCGGCACTTTGAATCGCATCGGCGGTTCCCCTTTCATCGTTTGCGACTGGGGGAGCTCGTAAACCACCTCGTCAAGGCTTGTGCTGTCGAAGGAAATGGCGATCAGGGTTTTCAGTTCACTCGGGGACAACGCAGCAGCATCGCCGAGCGCGTCGTTCAACTCCGCATCGAAATACAGTGAATCTTCCTGCGCATCGGTCTGTTCGAACTGAGGCCGTTTGGTGGTGACCACGAGAAAGGAGGGGAGAGCATCCCCGGAGGGGAGCGGCTGTTCCGGATGGTCATCGGAGGCGATTGACGTCAGAAGTTCGCGAAGATCGGGGAAGCGAGATTTGAACTCCGCTAGACGGCCGGCCAGGCGTGCGAAGTGCGGACGCGCGGTGATCGAATCTCGCAACTGTTCCGCCTCGCGTCGGACCGCTTCTTCGTCCGTTACCCGGAGCGTGTCATCCAACAGAGACTGCGCGTGGGAAAGCGAGACACTTGGAAGTTGATCGGCGAATACTCCGGCGCTCCACATCCGAACAATACTTCGCGCGTGACGAACGTGCTCGGGCGCCTGCTGGCGGGCTTGCAAAAGGGCGTGCCGCTCGGCGCGATAAGCCGAGAATCGCCTCAGGCCCCACCAGGCTCCGCCGACGAGAAGCAGGAGGACCGCGACACGGCGGATCGCCCGAAACAGCGACCAGTCTGATACGGGGCGATCCGCCTGTTCAGGATCGAGGATGCGACGCATGGCGTCGACGGCTGCCTCTCGAATGCGAGGATCATGCGTCTCGGAGGCCACTTGCGAAATTTCGGACACAGCTGCTCGGGCCATCGGGCCGAAAGTCGCCAGAGTCGCTAGTGAAGCGGCACGGGCTTGCGGATCTCCGGCTCGTAGCGTTTCGCAGAGAGTCGGAATCGTCTGGGGGCCGATCGAGAACAGGAGATGGGTCACGGCAAACACGGTGTGAGGATTGCGACTGCTGAGGAGTGGAGCCACGAGCGGGACCACCGTGTCACCGACTCCGAACAGCAGGAACGCGGCGGCTCTGGCGACCGGTTCATTCTTCGCTGATCGCAGCCGGGCGATCAGCGCCGGTAGCCGGTCGATCAAGATGGGACGGAGGGCGAAACAGTCACGAGCCGTGGACGAACTGATGTGGTTCATCGCGTCTTCCGAAGGGTCGTCGCGAGCGCCGAGGAAACGTTCGACCGCGGCGACGAGTTCCTCATTCCGCGGCGGTGATACCGGCGGTTCAGCCAAGAACACCTCCTTCTCGCCGTCATCTCTCAGTTCCCAGTCCAGCGTCCATTGAGTCACCGAGCCAAATTCGCCGACGAACAGAGACTCGCCGTTGGGACTGAACTGCACGGACCAGGGTTCCTGGTCCGTGTGCATCGACTGCTGACACTCTCCGGTTGCCAGGTCCCAGACGCGGATCTGCCGATCGACACCGACGGTGACGGCGAAGCGCGCATCCGCAGTCAGGTCCGCGGCGAGGACCAGCCCTGGATGGGCATCTATGGAACGGACCCGACAACTGCGACGAACGTTCCAAAGCTCCAATCGCGGGCCGATAGCCCGCAGGGCAAATTCGCCGGTGCGGTCGACGCAAATGGCCAGGACCCGTTGTGCGGCGAGACGGACCGGCCGGTGCATGTAATCCGCACGAGTTTTGAGGAGAGCAGCCACGCCCGCAGCGGACGGGGGCTCGGGCGCCGCCAATCGCATTTCGCGAGAGACTCGAGCCGGGACGAGCGGTCCACTCTCCTCATCGCCGAACGTCGAGAGGCACGCGCCATCGAGCAGGTTCCAGACCCGGATCGTCTGGTCTTCTCCCGCCGTCACCAAGCACAGATCGTCGGGTGTGACGGCCAGCGTCGTGACAGCGTCGGAGTGCCCCGACAGAAGGTGCAGGCGTTCGCCTGTTTCAAGCTTGTAGACCGAGACGGTTCCGTCCGCGCTTCCGGTAACGACGCGGCGGGCATCGCGCGTCATCCGCACCGCGCTCACCAGCGCCTCGCCGACGACGATCGTGCGCAAGAGCTTGCCGGTTGAGACGTCCCACAGCGAGATGTCGCCATCGCCGCCAGCCGCCACCAGTCGTCCGTCGGCCGACAGATCGGCCGACCACGTCATGAAGGCTTTCATCCGGTCCTTCCGGCTCGCGCTGCCAGGCGGTCTCGAAGCGTCCTGCGCTCCGCGATCAAGGGTGGGGGAGACCTCCAGCGTCTGCAGGGAGGCCCCGGTCACCAGATCCTGGATGATGAGCAGACCGTCCCGCCCCGCGGAGAGAACCCGGTCCCCCTGATCATTCGACCGGACCGACTGAACGTACGTCCGTTGCCCCTCCAGTCGGCGGGTTTGCCAAGCCCCGCCGAGCGATCGCTTCTCCAGCCGGCCGTACAGCTTCAACCACGCGGCGAGCAGCCGCGGGTGCCGGCGGCAACCGGGCTGGTCTCTCGCGCGGCGTATCGCTTCCTTGGCCGCGGTGAACTCGCCGGCCGCGAGTCCCTCGGCGGTTTGCCTTTCCGCCGCGCGGACGGTTTGGGCGATCTCCCGCATGCGGTCCGAGTCCAGCGGACGACTCAGCAGGTAGGGAGCGGTCCAGGACGATTCCGGCCACTTCCAGGCCAGCGCCAGGCCCGATTCGGTTCCGGCGAGGATTCGACCACCGTCCGCGCTGATCGCCAGAGCGGTGACATGCTCGGCTCCCATGTGGATCGTCCGCAGGCATCGCCCGGTCTGGACATCCCAGTGACGGACGGTCGCATCGCTTCCTGCTGAAACGAAGTGGTCGAGCTTGGGTGGGCTCGACAAGTGAAGTACGGCATCCTTGTGGCCGCGGAACGTCCGGACTACGCGCGCCATCGGGACGTCCATGAGGGCGATGTCGACATTGTCACACGGCGCCACGAAAAACTGACCGTCGTGATCGAACTCGATCGGACGCCGGGGAAGGAGGCATAACGGAACTCGGGCGACCACAGGGAACGGCTCACCGTCCGACGGCCGCCAAAAACGCATCGCGTCCGATTCGGTCGCCACGACCATATCGTGCTCGCCCAGAAAGCGGAATGTGTTGAACATGTGTTCTACAGGCCCCTTGAGCGTCGCCAGACGCTGCCCAGTTTCGACGCTCCGCAGGGAGCAGGGGGTGTTCTCCAGGAATGGGCCGCCTGCCAAACACATCTGTCCGCTTCTGCTGATCGAGACGAAGCCGATCATTCGGAAACCGGTCCCGACGGACCACCGGCGGATTCCGGATGCCAGATCCCAGCACTGGAGGTGTCCTTCGACATCGATCGAGACGGCGGCCGACCAGTCGGCAGTCACGTCCAGGCCATTGATCGGGGCGGCGTGCTCGCCGAGCGGCGCCGACGGGGCTCCCGTGTCGAGGTCCCACGATCGCAGAGTCCGATCGCTTGAGCCGGTGATCGCGCGGGTCCCGTCGCGGTTCAGACGGACAACATCGACCGAAGCAAGGTGCCCCTCCAGTCGCCGGTTGGATTGGCCGGCGGCCGTAGCCTGTTCCTGAGCTCGACTGCGAACCAGGTCGAACGCTTCCTGGCTGATGGCCTCCAGTTCATCGCAAGCCTTCACTTCCTCCCAGGCCGACGGTCCATCCCCGCACTCGAGGTGCACAAGCGCCTTGAGGTACTGGATGAGAGCGGGGTCAGGATGAGAGGCCGCGATGTCATCGAGCCGCTCCAGCAGGTCGGCATCGGTCAACTCGCCGCGGCGCCAGGCACGGACGCCGGTGTTGAAGACGATCGCCGCGTCGAGCGGATTCGCCTGCTGTCCCTGTTCCCACAGCCGCGTCGCCTCTTCATCCAACCCGAGGTCAAGCATGGACAACGCGTGATTGTTCAGCGAGTCCGCGAGCAGCTCCTGGGCCTCCGGAATCAGCGGCGGATCGTCGCGTCCCGTCACGGCTCGGAAGTGGGCTGACAGTTCCGACACCACGTCCGATATGGATGGCCGGGCGGCCGGATCCTTCGCGAGCAACCGCAGGCAGTATTGGCTGAGATCGACCGGGATGTCACTGCGGAGTTGGTGCGGCTCGGGAGGCGATTCGTACTGGTGAGCCCGCATCAATTCCAGGAGCGCGTGGCGGCCCTCCGGCATCAGTTGCGTGGGATCGCCCGGCCAGGTCCTGGTCCGCAGAGGATCATCCGATGGCGGGGCCTCGCTCGGGGCGGGCTCGGACGGGACGACGTCGGGAATCGGGGCAAACCGTCCACCGGCCCCCAGCGCGAACGGTCGGCGGCCGGTCAACATCTCGAAGAGCATGATCCCGAAGGAATACACGTCCGCCGCCGGTCCGACGGAATCGGAACGGACCCACACCTCGGGGGCTAGATAGGCGGGCGTGCCGGCCATGCTCCCCGTCGCGTTCGCCAGTCCGAAATCCGCCAGCTTGGCCGTCCCCCCGGCGGTCAGCAGCACGTTCGCTGGCTTGATATCGCGGTGAACGAAGCCCGGTCGCTTCTGGGCGGCGTAGTCCAACGCGCGGGCGACCTGAATGGCCACATCCAGTACGGAGTCGATCGCCTTCACGCGGCCCGCTGCCAGGGCCTCTTTCAGACTTCCCCCATCGACTTTCTCCATGACGATGACGGGCACGCCTCCGATCCGCCGGACGTAGTAGGCCGAGACGATATTGGGGTGCAGGCCGAGATCGACCCAGGTACTGGCCTCCGCCGTCAGACGGTCCCAGGCATTGGCTTGAGCGAAGACATCGGGCCGAGGAACCTTCAGCGCGAGCTCCAAATTCCATTTCTCATGCCATGCAAAGTACACGATCGACATGGCTCCGCCGGTGTTCATTGATCGAACGCGGTACGTTCGCTCAATCAGGTCCCCTGCCTGCCAGACCGGAGGCGCCGGCCCGCCGCCTCCGGTCGATTGGGCAGTGGCCAGTTCGAGCCGGGCCACTTCGTGCTCGACACAGGCAGCATTGAGTTCGACGCACTGTTCCAAGGCCGGCCGCGCAGCTTCGAATCCGGCGGCCGTCCGCTTCAGCGCCGCTGCATAGTACAACGACCGGCAGCGCTCCTTGTCGGTCTCGGCCATCTGGAGCACTTCGTCGAGCGACGACTCTCCCAAGATCAGGCTCAGCAGGGCTCGGTCGATCCGGAGCTCGTGAGTGTCCGGAAGCGATGCCAGCAGACGACGTCCCAGATCCGCAGCGGTCTGCGATTGGCCCAGCCTCTGCAGGACGACCAGTCGAATCCGCGCGACCTCCAGGATCACGTGCGTGCCGATGAATTCTTCTGTCTCACGAAGAGCTCCGGCGTAGTCGCCGGCCACATAGGCTTGGATCAATTCGCCAAACGGGAGGGAGTCGGTCGGTGTCGAGCTGGGCATATCGCATCTCCAACTGACGCCTTGGCACAGGCGCCGTGAGGTATCCTGTCGACATCCTCCGGACGACTCGCTGCCGCGAGCTCAATGGCGCCGCGTCTCTGGCTTGAGCTGGAAAATGGCGAGGGGGTGGTAAGACCCCTCAGCCCGGAATGGCTGGTTTTGGTGCCCAGACTCGCGGCACGTCGCGTCGCAAGACGCAGGAGCTTACCAGAAGACTCGGCGCAACGTGGACCATTCCACAACGGCTCGGATTCCGGACGCTTCTGCCCAACCGTTCTTCTTCGTTCCTGTGAGCATGGCCGCGCTCGGGGAGAGTGCGACCTGATGAACACCCGGCCAAGCCGGCGAGGGGAGCGACCGCGACAGTAGCCAAGGTGCGCCCACCAGCCGTTTTCGTCAGCTCAGTTTGGCGGAGGCACTACAGGAGGCGGACTCCATCACAGTTTGCGATCAGCCCATCGGCATCGTCGATCACGACGAGGTTCCCACTGTCGCGGTTGTTTCGAAGGTCGAGATCCGACTGAAAAGGGGTGACGGGCCCCTCGATCCAACGAGAGTGAGCGGAAAGACGTTTCCTTGAGTTTCCACGTGTGCTCGGTGTCGCGCCAAAACGCAGTGCAGGTTGCAGTGGCTGAGCCGGGCGAAGACGCTCGGGAACCCTGCGGTACCGTAGGCGGCTCTATTCGCCCTGCTTCGAAACGAGAAACGTCGAGCATGAATCAGGTTACGTCGGTCTGACAAAACCGCGAGTGATCGCGAACCGTCACAATGGATTGGAGGGAATCGCAGTGTTCCGAACTTCAATCCGGTAGTGGGTGGCTCGAATAAGACGTTTGCTGGCTTCGACGCCAACCAGTTGTGGTCGCGGCAGAGGGTGACGCGGCCGCGAATTCCTGGATTCTCAGGAACTTTCTCAAAACCGTCCGGAAAAACCTACTGATTCCGAGGGGACGTGACATCAACAGGGTAACGCCACCTTTCAATCATCACGCGAGTCAATTCGAAGAAGGTCCACCATGGGCTTGTTCCAGCGGATTTCCGACATCCTGAGCGCCAATTTCAATGAGATGATGGATCGATTTGAAGACCCGGAGAAGATGCTCCGACAGGCGATTCGGGAGATGGAGCAATCGATCGGCGAAGCGACGACGGAAACCGCCAAAGTCCTGGCCAGCGAAAAACTCCTGGCGCGACAGCTCGCGAAGAACCTGGAGGGGGTTCAGGAGTGGCAGCGGCGGGCAGAACTGGCCGTGTCGTCTGGTGACGATGACCTCGCACGCAAGGCGCTGGGACGGAAGCAGGAGCATCAGAAACTGGTCGCCGCCCTCGAGGAACAGCAGGCGTCGTCGGAACAGACCACGCGGACCCTTCGGTGCCAGCTCGAAGCGATGCAGGCCAAGCTGGCGGAAGCCAAGCGCAGCCTCGCCACGCTGGCCGCTCGAAAGCGGGCTGCCGACTTCAAAAAGAAAGTCGAGTCCTCCCACCGCGTGCTGAAAGGGGCGGAGACCTCCGCGGACGCATTCGCCAAGTTCGACCGTTTGAGGGAAAAGGTCGAGCAGGCGGAGGCCGAGGCGGACGCCCTGGCAGACCTGCGGCGCGAGCTGGAGGGGGACTGCGCGGAGCCAATGCGAAACCTCGGCGACCTCGAAATCGACGCCGAGCTGGCGAACCTCAAGAAGCAGGTCCAGGGAGAATGACGGACGGTAGAGGGACGCCGACGAGTGCCGCTCCCGGCGGCGCGGGCCAGCGTCGGCGACCCTCCTCCCGGACGGTGTTCTCGTCGCGGCGAACTGCGGGCGTTACGCTAGAGCGAGAACACCGTCGTGTCTTCGAGACCCTGATCGTCTTCGCGCGGCGCTGAAGCGAGAGCACCGCTGCCGGGTGTTCGGCGACGGCTCTCGGGCTCCCTCTCCCCCTCCGTGTCCCTCTCCAACACGACGGCCCCATCGGACGTCGACCAGAAGAGACAGCCGTGAACGATGAGGTCCTCGACCGCCTGAGCCGATTGGTCAAGGGGGTGCAGGACTGTCACGGCCTGGGGCGGTTGTCGCTCCCGGCTCTTGCCGCCGGGCCGAGCGGAGGATCGGCGAGCGGCAGCGAAGAATCGGACCCCGACGGGCCTGCGGGGGAGGCGGTTGCGGAAGTCGTTTGTTTCGGGGCCGCGATGACATGTCTCGTTCCCGCTCGGTTTCAGAAGCGGCTCCCCTTCGATCTACCGCGGGAGATCCGCTCCGCCCGCCTCGCTCTGGCGGCGCTGGGGGTCGACGACGATCCGAGGCAGATCGACCTGCACCAGATCGGAGTCCAGATCTGCGGGATCTTCGAAGTCTCCCCGGAGGACTACCGCCGCAGCGTGCGGGCGAAACGACGGGTTCCGCCGTCGGCACGAAAGATCATCGAACGCTGCTTCGGTCTCGACGGGCGATCCGGATATCGCGATGTCGCGGAGCTCCAGCAGGAGCTGTCCTCCCTCGATGCCGCGGCGGATTCGACGGTCGTTCGCGCTCCGGATCTCAGTCCGACTCCAAACCCAGGGGCGTCGTCGCCTCGAGACCTGGCGGCAGCCGAGTCGACCGCGACCGGGGGACCTTCCGGTTCAACTCGGCTTTCGCGTATCGGAACGTTTGAGCTGGAACAGCTCATCGGGCAAGGAGGGATGGGGGATGTCTACAGGGGCTATGACCGGGCTCTCCGGCGGCAGGTGGCGGTCAAGGTCCTTCCAGACGAGCTGGCTCGAAAGCCCGGCACTCTCGAGCGGTTCCAGGCTGAGGCTTCCGCGATTGCCCTCCTGAACCATCCGCACGTCATCCCGATCTATCACGTCGGCCAGGACGCGGGACGGCACTTCTTTGTGATGCCGTTCGTGGACGGGGAGTCGCTGGCGGAACGACTGAGCCGCTGCGGACGTGTTCCGATCGGGGAAGCGGTCAAGATTCTGCTGGATGTCCTCGCGGGACTCCAGGCTGCGCACGAACAGGGGCTCGTTCACCGCGACGTCAAGCCGGGAAACGTCCTCCTCCACCGTGAGACGGGCCGCGCGGTCGTGGCGGACTTCGGCCTCGTCAAATCGCTGACGGGGAGCGTCTCGCGGACCGCGACCGGCCTGGTGATCGGGACGGTCGACTATATGTCTCCCGAGCAGGGGCGGGGAGCGGGGGTCGACCTCCGCAGTGACCTCTATTCCGCGGGCGTGATGCTTTACCAGCTCCTCGCAGGACGGCTGCCGTTCAGCGCGGACAGCCCGACCGCGATGATCTTTCAGCATGTTTATGAACGGCCCGTTCCGCTCATCGGCGTCGTTTCAGACGTCCCCTACCCCCTCTGGATGATCGTTGCCCGGCTTCTTGCGAAGCGTCCCGCCGCCCGCTACCAGAGTGCTCGCGCCGTGAGCGACGATCTGGAGGCGTTTCTCGCCGGCCGCGGCCTCGCCGTGGGGGGAGACTGGCTGGATGTCGAATCCCTCTGGCGTCCCGCCACCGCCTCCGGACAGAACGCCGCCGAGACCCTCCTCATCCGCGCTCCCTCGGAGCTCGCCGCCGACCAGCTCCTCCTCCCTCCCGTCGAGGCGGCCGATCCGCCGGCGCCGGGGGGATGGCGAAAGATTCTCTCCTTCCGTCGCGGGAAGGGGCGGCGAACGCCCGGTCGCATGTCCGTGACCCAGCGGCAGGTCGAGGAGGCGGTGGCGGAGCATGAGGCCCGGCGGGATCAGGTGAGCTCGCTGGTCCGGGAGGCCGAGGAGGTCCTGGCCGAGCTCAGGATCCATGAGGGAGGACTCGAAGGGGGCTCGGGCGCTCGTCTGGTTGCCGAACAGGAAGAGCAGCTGGCGACGATGCGCCTGCAGCTGGCCCGGATCGAAGCCAATCTTCAGACGCTCGACCACCAGCGGCATCTCCTCAACGCCCGCCTGGCTGTCTCGCGGGCCCGCGCGGGGGAGGAGGGGCCGGCGGAGAGCTGGCGCCTCATCATGACGGCGGGCGGGATCGTGATCGCTGCGGCGCTCGTCATCCGCGTCGTGTTCCGTCCACCGCACCAGAGCCGCCCCACGCTCCTTGACGCCGCAACCGCCTCACGCCTCAGCCCGGACGGGGTCCCTTTGCCTCCGCGAGCCGTACCTCCAGTCTCCGGTCCCAGAACGCCGCCGAAGCTGAACGGTCCGCCTCCCCAGTTCGCGATGGACTCGCGGAAGGGAACAGCGGTTGTCGCCTCGGCTCAGCCGACCGCGTCCGGGCAGGCCGGAATTCGAGCTCCGCGGATCCTGGTCTCTGATCTGCGGCGCCGCCGGCCCGCCTTCGAGCTCCCCGGTCCTCACATCAGCCACAGTCTGACCCTCTCCCGGGGAGGGGATCTCGTCGCGTCGGCCGGCATGAATGCCGCGACGCGGCAATACGATCTGCGGGTCTGGTCTCTACTGTCGAGGGAGCTCGTCGGGCGCTATCCGATCGAGAGCCCCCGGCGGAGCTCCAGCCTGGCCTTCAGCCGGGACGGGAAGACGTTATTCGTTGTCGCCAGCGCGGTCGACAGCGTGGACCGGACGCAGACGCCGACGATCAAGGCCATCGATCTCGCGACGCAGGAGGTGAGCGAGCTCCCACGCGAGTTCTCGCTGTCTTCTCCGTATTCGGTGGCGGCTTCGCCGACTCGGGATTGGCTCCTCATCGGTGTCTCCGGGACCCGGTCGGCGGCCGATTTGTTCGATCTCCACAGCCGCACGTTTCGATGGAGCCTTCCCGTCCCCGCGGCCGAGCTGGTGATCTCCGACGATGGAACAACGGCCGCCGTGGCCTCGCTGGCGTTCTCGGTCAGCCTGTTCGACATGGCGACGCAGCGGCCGCTGGCCACGTTCGATCTGGACCGGACGGTGATCGACCGACTCCGTCTCTCGCCCGACGGAAAGAGGCTCGCCTGGGGGAGCGGCGGTCGAATCCACTATGGATCCTGGAAACGCGGAGGGGAGAACGCCGCGGCGGCAACCGCGACCGGCCCGGAGCCGCACGTTCCGGCCAAGGAGTTTGTCCCGGAGACAACCGCCGCGTTCGAGTTCGATCAGGAGTCAAATCTCTGGGCGGTCGGCCTGGATGGGGTACCGGTGCCGCTCGACGGGCTCGAATGGTGACGACGCCGGGGGGCGGGACGGGGGAGCGCGATTCGACGCCGGAGGGGAAACGCGAGATGGTGGCCGAAACATCGTGGGGGAGCGAATGACTCAGGAACCGGAAACACCGCCCGGAGGCGAAGCGTCGACGGATGACGGCCACCGTCGTCGGTCCCGTCGTCTCGTCGATCTGGCGAACGCCCCTACGGTTCCTCCGGAAGACAAGGGGGGCGAGTCTCCGTCCCGGGACGGAGGCGGGGCCAGGAGGTCCCCACCGGAGGCTGCCGAGCCGTCCGGTTCCGAACCGGTTGAGTTTCGCCCGGGAGACCGTCTGGGGGGCTACGAGATCGGGGAACTCGTCGGTCGCGGAGGAATGGGAGACGTCTACCGCGCCACCGACCTCGCCCTGCGGAGGAAAGTCGCCATCAAGATTCTTCCAGCCGAGCTGGCCCGCCAATCCGAGTTTGTCCATCGGTTCTACGCCGAGGCGTCCGCGGCGGCCCGTCTGTCGCATCCCCACATCATTCGGATCTATCAGATCGCCGAGGAACAAGGGCGGCATTTCTTCGTCATGCCGTTCGTCGAAGGGGGCTCGCTGGCGGGACGGCTGCGCCGGGAAACCCGACTTGCGATCCCCGAGGCGTCCCGCCTCGTCTCCGAAATCCTCGACGGACTGGGGGCCGCCCACGCCCAGGGAATGATCCACCGGGACATCAAGCCGGGAAACATTCTGCTTGATCGGCACAGCCGGGCGGTCGTCGCCGACTTCGGACTGGTCAAACTGCTCGCCGAAGGTGGGGGTGGCCGGGGAGGAGGAGGCGGAGGACAGCGGACGATCACCGGCGTGATCCTGGGGAGTGTCGACTACATGTCTCCCGAGCAGGGGCGGGGGCAGCCGGTCGACGGGCGGTCCGACCTCTATTCGGTCGGGGTCCTCCTCTATCAGATGCTGTCCGGGTCTCTCCCGTTCAGCGCCGACAGCCCGACGGGGATGATCTTCCAGCATGTTTACGAGAAGCCGGTGCCGCTCCCCAAGCGGGTCCCCGAGGTCTTGCCCGCGCTGTGGGCCGTCGTGGCTCGGCTCCTCGCCAAAAACCCTGCGAAGCGTTACTCCAGTTCCGCAGCCGTCCTCGATGACCTCGTCGCCTGCCGCGAAAACAGGCCGCTCCCATCCGGCACACATACGCAGGACTTCGACGAATTCTGGCGCCCGTTGCGGACAATCTCGCGGCAGGGGCAGAGCGGATTGCTCGTCTGCGAGCCGGAGTTCGCCGCCGACCCGGTCGTTCCGGACGGTCTGCAGCTTCGCTGGTGGCAAAAACTTCTCAAGCCCCTCGTCGACGCGTGGCGGGCACGGAGCCCCGCCTTCCTGGACCGCCTCTCGAAAACGCAGCGGCAAGTCGATTCCGCGGTCTCGGAGTACGCCGCGCGGGCCAAACAGCTCCGCGCCTATGTCCGGGAAGCGGAGAGCATCCTGGGCGATCTCCGCTCCCAGCAGCCCCACACGTCGGAAGTCGAGGCGATTGCCCAACTGGTTTCGAACCAGGAGGAGCAGCTCGCCGCGATGCAGCTCCGGCTGGCCCGGATCGAGACGACGCTGGAGACGCTCCGCAGCCAGCGGGATCTGCTCGACGCCCGGTTGGAGGCGGCGCACCGCCGTCTCGGGCGGACGGGCGCCCGCCGCAGCGTCCGTCGTATCGCGGGACTGGCGGGAATAATCCTTGCCGCGTCCGGGATCGGAGCCGTCGTCGTGAACGGGATCCTCTTCCGATTGGCGTTGCGGGAACACCCGCGGCCCGCCGTGGCGCCGGTCGTCCCGTCTTCGGGGCCGGCGGCGATCCCGTTCACCACGAAAGTCCTCGCGTCCCCGGCGGCTTCGCACCGGCTCTCTCCCGCTGTCATCGGCGAGATGGCCGGGCTGCATTTCGATTCGGGCAAAGCCTGGATCCTGAACCGCGGCGGACTGCACTCGCTTGCGGTCTTCGATGGGCCGGACCCCGCAATCGCCACCGACGCCGGTCTCTCCGCCGGGAGCTGGCGGCTCCCTCCCAACACGGGACTGGCGGTCCGCGATCCCGTGCCCGACCAGTCCCCCGCGGTGCCGGAGATCGAGCTCCGCGACCTCAGCCTGTCCCGGAACATCCGCATCGGCCTGGACGGCCTGACCGGCTTCCGAGCCGGTCGGATCGATGCCAATCCGATCGGGCTGGCGGGAGTCGGCCGTCGCGGCTCCGAATTCGCTCTCCTGGAGGCGAGCCCCACCGGATCTCCCCGCCTCCGGCCGCTCGCCGCTTCTCCTCAGCTCGACGGTCTGGCGGTCTCGGCCTCCGGGACTTGGATTGTTGGCCGCGATGAGGGCGGGTTCCTGACGGCCCTCCGGGCGGCCAATGTGTCCGAGCCTTCCGAGTCCAGGCGGTTTCCCGCGCCGACCGATCTGTTCGCGCTGGCCCCGGCGACGGACGTGGCGGCGGTCGCGGGGAAGGGCGCCTCGACCGTGGCGCTCTGGGACATGGCCCGGGGGCGAACCCGGGCGGAACTGGATTGTCAGGCCAAGGTGCAGCGCCTGGCCTTCGACGCAACGGCCCGCAAGCTCGCCGTCGCCTCGGCCGACCGCGTTCGAATCTGGGATCTCCAGCTCGGCTTCCTCCGGATCGTCCTCCCCGTCGCGGACTGCCGGGAGCTGGCGTTCGCCCTCGACGGCGAGTCGTTGGCGACGCTTCAGGCGGACGGGACGCTCCAGGTCTGGCCCACCCTCTTCCCCTCCTTCACACTGGACCGCCAGGGGGGGGCGACGGGGAGTCCAAACGCCTCTCCGACTTCCAAGTCGCCGAAAGTCTTGATTTCGAAGGAGGGATACCGGCTGACCCTCGACAAGGACCTGGGAGTCCGGCTGCTTCACGGCAGAACGGGTCAGGTGCTGGTCCGTTACGGCCATCTCTCGGGGCCGATTTCGGTCGCCCTGTCACCAGACAACCGCCGCGTGGCGATCGGCACCATGACGAGGGCTGCCGGCTCAGCGATCGAAGTGTTCGATTTCTTTTCCGGCCGGCGCCTCGTCCGGACCCGGGACTTCCCCGGCGGACCGAACGATCTCGATTTCTCTCCGGATGGGAAAACCCTGGTGTCGTGCGGCGAGGGGGTCGTCCAGATCTGGGACGCGGCTGCCCTCGTCGAGCGCGTTCGCGCTTCGAAGATGTTCGGAACGCGGTGTCGTTTCTCGCCCGACGGCGAATGGGTCGTCGCATTCGACACCGGCCAGCTCCAGCGTTCGAACGTCGTCCTGGCGCGGACCGGAGAGCAGCTCCTGCAGCTGACGCAGACCCCCGTCGACTGGGCGTTCGAAACGCCGGACGGCCGGGGTGATCCGACCTTCGGCCGGTGGCGAACGATTGCCTCCTCGCCTGCACCGCCTCCCTCGAAGGATCTCCCGTGACGAACCTCCGCGACTCCCGGCCGGGAATTCTTCTCCTTCTGCTGCTCCTTGGAGTGACCGGAGGATGCAGCCAGCCGGTCTCCGCTCCGGATGCGGCCTCGGCGGCGAAACGGGACGTATCCTCTTCCGCGACCGTGGCTCCGTCTTCCGCCAAGGCTCCGCGGCCCTCGCCTTCGGCGTCACCGTCCGGCCCTGCGCTCGCTTCATCTGCCTCCCCGCCTGCCCCTCCCCATCCGGGACTCGCCGAGTTGAAGGTGGTCCGGCAGCACTACGAGGCACAGGGCTCCCGCTCCGCCCCCTTTGCCGCCACGCTGCGCAAGGCGTCCCGTCATCTCGACGACATTCCTCCGGCATCGGGAGACGAGCCGCTCCAGTGGCGGAAAATCACGCTGCCGGAGGTTCCGGGGGCCGGCGAAGAGGCCGTGAGCCGTCCCTTCGGCGGATTCCGATTTCGCT
The DNA here is from genome assembly GCF_001610835.1 of Planctomyces sp. SH-PL14. Taxonomy (NCBI): domain Bacteria; kingdom Pseudomonadati; phylum Planctomycetota; class Planctomycetia; order Planctomycetales; family Planctomycetaceae; genus Planctomyces; species Planctomyces sp. SH-PL14. The sequence continues at coordinate 4,700,205 of NZ_CP011270.1, forward strand.
CGCCGCTCTCTGAGCCCGCGGATCTCTACTGGGCGTTCAGCGGGACGGATTCGGATGTCCGCTGGTACATCCTTCCGGATCAGGGAACGATGGAGGGATTCAAGGACTTCGACCTCGACTGGCGTGTCCAGATCCCCGAAGTCCCTCTCATCCGGGATAACACGCTGTATCTGCAGGAGCTGAGCGGTGGAGCGATTCTGCCGGGACGGGAGTACATCATCTGGCTGGCGGGACCGCGGGGCCGGCCGGCGATTGACGTCCACTGCGCACTCCGGATCGTTCCTGCCGGCACGCATCGTCCCGACGCTGACGCCGTCGAGCTCGCGCGGCACCTCGACCTGACGTACGGCTACCAGACCTTTCCCGATACCCCCGAAGGGCTCCTGGCCGCGACCGCCTCGTTGAGCGAACTCTATGGGGAGGATGTCGCGCGGATCGACGTCACCCGTCGAATTCTGCAGCCGGTTCTCCACCGGCTTCCGCAAGCGGAGGTGACAGCCGATCGTCGCCCCCCCTGGACCCGGGTCGCCTCTCTCGCCCCGAAATTCGCGGCCCTCCGCTTCCGATCGAACCTCAAGGTTCCCGCCCGGCTCGTCCTCGCTTACGTGGTCGAACAGGAACCGCTTCGGTGGGGACTCCTGCCGCCCGATGGCTATCCAACCGGCTCCGTGACGACGCACCTGGAAGTGAACTGTCCGCTGCCGGAGACCGTCGCGCCCGCGGAGAACCTGGCAGTGTTCGCCACCCTGCCTCATGACGCCATCCTCCCCGGCCAGGAGTACGTCCTCTGGTTCAGTTCGCCGTGGGGCATCCTTCCCCCCTTTGACGTCTCGCTGGGGCTGATCGCGGAGACGGACGAGTCCCTCCCGGCCACGACAGCAGAAATCGCCCGGACGCTGGGCCTCTCCCTTCCGGAGAGCGTCTCTCCGGATCGCATTGCAGCCGCTCTGCGGCGCTGCCAGTCGCTCGTTCGGGAGGAGCGGACAGAGGGGCTCACGTTCCGCTGGCTGCTGGACTTCGTCCGGCCTTCCCTGCCGCCGCTTTTCGAATCCGAAAAGCCGTCGTCCTGGAGTGCTTTGAGGCCCGGGCCTGACGAACCGCAGTTTGCCGCCTTTCGCGTCGACGTCCCGGAGTCTTCGCAGCTGATCTGCGGGCTGGCGAGCGGCCTCAAGGATGACCTGCGGTGGGGCTTCGTCGAGGAGGCGGGCCACGTGTGGGGCAACGCGGCGTCGGCCGAAATGATCAGGCATGACGTTCGTCTTGAAGGGGTTGCCCTCCCGGAGACCAACACGCTGCTGCTCGAGAGCGGCGTGGCGGGAAGCGGGCCGCGGGGCCGTGTGTTCTTCGTCTCGGCCGCCCGGGACAATCGCCTCGAGGCCTGGCTCAAGGGGACCGCCTCTCCGGCCCCGGCGGGCGGTCCGCCGCGCGACTTTGCGGAGACGGCGAAGCACCTTGGCCTGCACCTCGAGCGCGCGGTCCCGTTCGGCAAGCGGGTGGCGACGCTCGAAACGTCCCTGCTGGAGATGTCGTTCCTCAACCCCCGGGAGCTCGCGGCATCCGGCGCCGACGGCGTGCTGCGCGTCCTCGACATTCAGACCGGCAAAGCAGTTCGGGAGTCCGCGGCCGCTCCCGGGGAGACGCGGATTACGGACATCGATCGGACCGGGGGCCGGATCGTGGTCCGCGACAGCGGCATGGTCGCCACGGTTTACGACGCGAGTCTCCAGCCGCTGTCGTCAATCCCGCTGTCCTCGACCTCCCGGCACACCGCCTTCGCCTTCTTTCACGGTGGAGAGCGTCTTGCCGGCTTCTTCTCCACGCCTCGAAGCGTTTACGGACAGGAGCTTTCGGTCTGGAACGCCGGCACCGGGGAACTGCTGGAGAGCCGCCGGTTCGGCTCGGAGGCCTATCTTGTGGACGTCTGTGGGACTTCGGCCCACGGGCCGCTGGTCGTCAGCCTGATGGACAGGAGTGCCTCGACGGTGGGCTCCCGGACGGATGACGAGAGACGATTCCTGGGGCGGATCAGCTTCCTCGACGCCCAGACGTTCGAGGAGACCCGGATCTTCGCCGAGCCGGGAGCGGTCTGGACGCATTGCCGGACCTCGGCGGATGGAACGCGACTCTTTGGCCTGGAGGACACGGGGCTGCTGCGCTGGTGGGCGATCCCTCCGGGAGATCTGACCGGCGGAGCGGGGCAACCCCTGGGGACGTTCATCAGCCTGGAGCAGCCGAAGGGAATGTCGGTCTCGGCGGACGGCCGTGTCGTCGCAACGTTGGCGCAGCGCGGAGCGATCCAGGTGTGGGATGTCGCCCGAGCGCGGCTGCTCGCCTGGTGGATGCCCGACGGAGCCCTGCCGACCAGTCTGGCCCTTTCGCCCGACGGTCGGACGCTGGCGATCGGCAGCGATGACCAGCAGCTCTGGACGGCCGAGATCCCTGTTCCCCTGGAGGAGGCGAATCCCGACGCCTGTTTCGGCGTCCTGACGGACTCGATCGGGGTCCAGCTCGTTCATCTTCCGGCGGGCCGGTTTCCCATGGGAAGTCTCGACTCGAAACGGTACCCGAACAACCGGACCATGACGCAACCCAATCAGAAGCCGCAGCGCGTCGTAACGATTTCAAAACCCTTCCGCATCGGCGCGCACGAAATCACGGTCGGCCAGTTCCGGAAGTTCGTCGAAGCGACCGGATACAAGACGTCGGCCGAGACCTCCGGGCGCGGGGGCTCTCACTTCTTTCCCGGGGAGAAGCATGAGAGGCAGGACGTCTCGCTGACGTGGAAGAATCCGGGCTTCGAACAGGCCGATGATCACCCCGTCGTCCAGGTGTCCCTTCGCGACGCGGAGGCGTTCTGCACGTGGCTCAGCGCGCGAGAGAAGGCGAAGTACCGTCTCCCGACCGAGGCCGAATGGGAGTACGCCAGCCGCGGCGGGACCGACACGCTCCTCCCCGGAGGCGATTTCGTCGGGCTTCTCGAGCGGACGGCGAACGTGGCCGACCGGAGCTACCTGGGAATCAATCCGGCGGCGGACTGGACGAAATCCTGGGAGGACGGGTTTGGCAACACCGCGCCCGTCGGAAGTCTGATTCCCAACGGTTTCGGCCTGTATGACATGATCGGCAACGTGTGGGAGTGGTGCTCGGACTACTACGATCCGGCCTATTACACCTACGGCCCGGCGGTCGATCCGCCCGGACCGCCCAGCGGAAAGAGCCACAGCCAGCGTGGGTGCGGATTCACGTTCCATGCCTCCATGGCCTACTCCGCCTTCCGCGATCACGGCAGGGCGGACAGTGCGCAAAGTGTTCTGGGATTTCGAGTCGTCCGCGAGATCCCCGCCCCCTGACGATCGGGGGTCAAGTTGACACCGGTTCATAAACAGAGCACAGTCAGACGCGGAGAAATCGTGGCTTTTACCGGCGTCCGCCGTTCTGTCTCATGGCCTTTCCCGACACACAGCTGACGCTCATTCAGCGGCTGGTGTCTTTCCGGAAAGAGGAGGACTGGAAGCAGTTTTTTGAAGACTACTGGGGAGCCGTGCTACGGTTCGCGAGACGGTCCGGGAGTCTCAGTCTGGCGGACGCCGAGGAGGTAGCTTCCGACACGATGCAGATTCTGGCCGACGGCGCGCTCCTGGCGCGGTGGACCGACAACCGGGCGGCGAAGCTCAGGACGCTTCTTTGCGCCGTCGTGCGAAACGTGCTGGCGAACCGTTCGAGAGCCGTTCGGAGTCGGGAGGCCGCTCTGGCGGAGTACCGGGACGAGCTGCTGCGGCAGGAGGTCATCCCGCCGGCGACCGATGGCGACCAGTTCTACGCCGCCTGGGCCGAACACCTCGTCCACGCGTCCGTCGAGTCGCTGATGCAGGACTACCATGCCACGGGCCGGGGCGACTATTTTCGAGCTCTCTACAGCCGAATCTGCGAGAACCTTACGATTGCGGAGATCGCCGAGGCGCTGGAACTCCCTCAATCGACTGTTGAGAACTATCTCCGCCACGGTCGGCAGCGGCTGATGGAACGGTTGGAGAACAAATTGCGCGAGCATGTCGAACGCTACTCGACGCCAACGAACGCGACCGACGAGTTTCAGGCCGAATGGCGTCATCTCGGCCGTCATCTTGGCGAGCGAGGTGGAATTGAAGGAGCGATCCAACGGGCTTATGCAGGTTTGATGAATTCGCGCTCGTCTTCGCTGAGTATGCCGGCTGGGTGACCTTGGCCCACGCCAGGAGACAAGTGGCCGCACAAGTCTCCAAATGCATTGTGCCACGACATCTGAAGAAAACGCGCGCGCCCGAGCGGAGACCGGAAGGGGATGACGGGGCCGTCGGTTCCGTAGGCGACTTGTTTCACCCGGCTTCGAATCTCGAAATGTTGAGCCGGAGAAGGTTACGATCACGAGCAAGAACCGCAAGTGATCGCAATCTACCGCATCGAATCTCAGGGAATACGGTATTCATCGATCTCGATCCGGTAGTTACCGGCGCGTACTCGACTCTTTCTGATGGGGGCGCAGGGAGCGTTTGACCACCAACGATCTCACTGCACGGTAATTGGAACAGAATGCCGGAGCGACGAACTCAAGGCTCTGCCATCGTTCGACGATGTGGCGCGCCTAAGACTCCGCGGCGCGCCAAAAACTGCAACGTGCAGACGGTCCGAATATCGGTAGCCAAAACGCACTCAGGCCTCAAAAAGCCAGCGTCGCCCTACGGCTAGAGCCGGTTGTGGATTTTTGTCATGGCCTGGCGCTAGTTTGCGTCGATGGATAAGCCACGGAAGGTCTATCCCAGCGATGTCAGCGACGAAGAGTGGGAGTTCGTCGTTCCCTATCTCACTCTCATGAGGGAGGACGCCCCTCAAAGGGAGCATTCCCTGCGGGACGTCTTCGACGCCCTCCGCTGGTTGGTCAAGACCGGCGGTCAGTGGCGATATCTCCCCGGAGACTTCCCTCCCTGGCAGGTCGTCTATCAGCAGGCCAGAAGATGGGTGACTGCCGGCGTTTTCGAGGCCATCGTCCATGATGTCCGGGAACTGCTGCGTCTGACGGGAGATCGGAAGGCGAGTCCCTCGGCGGTCATCCTCGACGCCCGAACGATCCAGTCGACGCCGGAGAGCGGATCGCGAGCGGGGTACGACGGACACAAGCGGCGGAACGGCTCCAAGGTCCACGCCGCTGTGGATACGCTCGGTCATCTCCTGGCTCTGACGGTGACACCCGCCAGCGAGCAGGAGCGGGCTCAGGTGGCCGAGCTGGCAGAACAGGTCCAGCAGGCAACGGGGCAAACCGTGACGCTGGCCTATGTCGACCAGGGATACACGGGGGAGGCCCCAGCCGAGGCGGCTCGCGCGAAGGGAATCGACCTGGAGGTGGTGAAGCACACCGAGGCCAAGAAGGGCTTCGTTCTACTGCCTCGGCGATGGGTGGTGGAACGAACCTTCGGGTGGCTGGCCCGCTTCCGACGTCTGGCCCGGGACTACGAACGTCTCGGCTCCACGCTGGCCAGCTGGCACTGGCTGGCCTTCGCTACTCTCATACTCCGCAGAATGATGAATCTCGTTGCCGATAGTGCATAACAGGCTCTAGGTCAACCGACCTTCGCACAGAGCACATGCATGCCGGACGGGATCACTGGTGAAGAACAAGGGCTCCGCGGTCACAAGGTTCATTGCAGTTTCCCTTCTCGAGTGAGAGTGATTGGAGCGATGGTCGCCGGGCAATTGTCGCCCTGGCGCCTGCTTGGTAAGGTTTGGCAGAGTTGTCGTCTGTGCTACGGGGCGCGTCGGGGCCGGGAGTTCCAGCGATGGAGAGACTCGACGGTTATCTGCGAATCAAGGACGCCGCCGCGTTTCTTGGCGTTTCCCCGAATACCCTCCGCAACTGGGGGCGAGACGGGAAGGTCCCGGAGCATCGCCACCCAGTGAATAACTACCGTCTCTACAAGGAGACCGAGTTATCACGACTGCTCCGACTGGCGGAACAGCGGCCGAAGTCCGCCCCCGTCCATCGGTCCCCTGTCGCTCACCGCCCGGGATGAACAGCCGAGTCACATTTCAAGATGGCAGCAACCACGAACTGGCAGGCGAATTCGGTGTCGAGGTACTCCTGGGAGCAGGAAGCCCTCGAGTTCGTCCGCGCCCAGTTTCCCCGCGATGAGCCCTATCGCGCCTGGTCGAACTTCGAATTCATTGCCGATGACGGCAGCATCAACGAGGTCGACCTGCTGGTCTTCACGCCGGCCGGCCTGTTCCTGATTGAGATCAAGAGCCACCTCGGGCGACTGACGGGTGACGCCGGAACCTGGACGTGGATCCACGAGGGCCGGCACAAGGTCGTCGACAACCCGCTGAACGCCACCAATCTCAAGGCCAAAAGGCTCCGGTCTCTGCTGGAGCGGCAGAAGGCGTTCAAGAAGGGACGAGTCCCGTTCATCGAGCCGCTTGTCTTCTGCTCCGGCCCGCAGCTTCAGATCGAACTGGAAGGGAACGCCCGTCTGCGCGTCTGCCCCCGGGACCGGCCAAAAACTGACACCAGTGATCCGCGGCCGGGCATCATGGCGGCGATCCTTCGCCGGGAGTGTCCCGGGCTCGAAGGACCGGCCAAAGGGACGCACGACAAGCCCACGGCGAAGCTCGTCGCCCAGGCCATGGATCAGGCCGGGATCCGCGTGACGCGCCGGCACCGCACGGTCTACGACTGCGAGCTGACGAAGACCATCGGCGACGGCCCGGGCTACCAGGACTGGGAAGCCCACCACACCCAGTCGAAGGACGTCATCCGCCGGGTGCGGCTCTACCTGGTCCGGGAGGGCGCCACGGCCGAAGAGCGGCAGATGCGCGAACGGGCCGCCCTCCGCGAGTTCCAGCTCCTCGAGACCCTGCAGCACCCCGGCGTCCTCCGGATTTACGGCTACACCGAGCACGAAGTCGGCTCCGCCCTGATCTTCGAGCACGACCCCGTCAGCATCCGTCTCGACCACTTCCTCCGCTTCCGGGCGGATTCCCTCAGCTTCGATGTGCGGCTCGATCTCGTCCGGCAGCTCGCCGAGGTGGTTCGGTTTGCGCACGACAAACGCGTTGTCCACCGCGCCCTCTGTCCGCAGAGCATTCTAGTCACCGCGGCAGCAAGCGAGCGCCCTCGGCTGAAGGTCTTCAACTGGCAGGTCGGATATCGGGAAAGCTCGTCCTTGGCGGGAGCCTCTCCGCCCGTCTCCGCGACGTCGCATATGGATCGGCTGGTCGATCGGGCCGGCACGCCTTACATGGCCCCCGAGGCCCTCAGCGGCGACGCCATTGGAGAGCACCTCGATATCTTCTCGCTCGGAGCCATCGCCTACCACATCTTCTCCGGCCAGCCGCCGGCGACGGACGCCATCGAGCTCGGCAACAGGCTGCGGGATACAACCGGCCTGCAGATCAGCTCGGTGCTCAACGGGGCGGGGGAGTGGCTGCAGTTGTTGATCCAGGAGGCGACGCATCCCGTCGTCCTCAACCGCACCGACTCGGTCGCCCAGTTCCTGGAGACTCTCGACGAGGTCGAAGAAGAGCTGACGGCTCCCGACCACGAATACGGCGACGATCCCACGCGAGCCACGGCCGGCGACATCCTCCCCAGTGGCTATCGCGTCGTCCGGCGGATCGGGCAGGGCTCCACCTGCGTCGCGCTGCTGGTCGAGAAGGAGGGACAGGATTACATCCTGAAGGTCGCCAACGCCCCGGAGCAGAATGCCCGGGTCAAGGACGAAGCGGATGTCCTCGGCAGACAACTCCGCCATCCGCACATCGTCGAGTGGATCCGGACGATCGAGCTCGGCGACCGGATGGGAATCCTGCTCCGGCCGGTGTTCGCCGACAGGGAAAAGAAGTCCATCGAGACCCTCGGCAAGCGGGTCCGGGACGAAGGTCCCCTGCAGATCGATCTGCTGCACCGCTTCGGCGAGGATCTGCTGGGCGTTGTGACCCACCTCGAAGAACAGGGGATCCCGCACCGGGACATCAAGCCCGAGAACATCGCCATCGGCATGGTCGGCCGGGGACACAAGCTGCACCTGGTCCTCTTCGATTTCTCGCTGTCGCGGACCCTGCCCGAGAACATCCGCGCCGGGACCGAGGCGTATCTCGATCCGTTTCTGCCGCTGCGAAAGCCCGCCCCACCCCGCTGGGACCTGCATGCCGAACGCTATTCCGCCGCGCTGACTCTCTACGAGCTGGCGACCGGGCAGCTTCCGCAGTGGGGGGACGGCAAGTCGGCCCCGTCGCAGCTCAGCCCGACGGTCGAGATCACGCTCGACCCCGAGAAGTTCGATCCCGGCCTCCGCGAGCCCCTGATCGGCTTCTTTCGCCAGGCGCTCCGCCGCAACATCGCCGAGCGGTTCGACAACGCCGAGGAAATGCTCCAGGCGTGGCGCGACTGCTTCCGCAAGGTTGACCAAGTGGGTGGATCCGACGACCCGGGGGGGAAGGCGGAGCTCGCGCAGCGGCTCGTGGAAGCGACGTTCAACACCCCCATCACCGAACTCGGCCTCGGGACGCGGGCCACCAACGCTCTCGACCGGGCGAACATCCTGACGGTCGCAAACCTGCTGACGATCTCTCCCGCCCGGCTGCAGCGGCTGAAGGGGGTCGGCCACAAGACCCGGCGCGAGATCCTCGCCGCGGTCCGGATCCTCCGGGAGAGACTCGGCCGGCCCGCGGTGGACGAAGAGGCCCCCGTCATCGAACCGGATCCGCCGGTCGATCCGCTCGCCACCGCGGCGATCAGCGTCGACCTGCTGGCCGATCGGCTGCTCAAGACCGCCTCGCGTGAAGGAGACACCGTCACGCAGGTGGTGCGGTCGCTGCTTGGCTTGGGCGAGTCCGGCACCTGGCCCGCCCAGGCCGACATCGCGCGGTCCGTCGGCGTCACGCGGGCGCGGGTCGGACAGGTTGTCAGCAAGCTGCAGGAGCGCTGGTCCAACGACCCCGCCCTGACACGGCTGCGGACCGATATCGAGGGGCTCCTTGCCAGCCAGGGAGGGGTCATGACGATTCCCGAACTGGCCGACGCGATTCTCGTGGCGCGGGGCTCGCTCGCCGAAGAGCCGCTCCGGACCACCCATGCACGTGGAGTTCTGCGGGCGGTCCTCGAAGTCGACCGAACGCTGGCCGAGCCGAAACTCGTCGTGCGCCGCAGTGGAGAGCAGGTCGTCGTGGCCCTCTCCGCCGAACTCCTGTCGTGGGCCGAAAAGCTCGGGACGCTCGCCGATGAGCTGGCTGCCGAAGATCCCCTGGCCGCATCGCCCCGGATCGTGCAGCGCCTGCGGGAAGCTCCGGCTCCGGCCGATATCGACATTGCGGACACCCGCCTGGTCCGGCTTGCCGCAGCCGTCTCGCAGACGGCGGCGGTCTCCAGCCGTCAGGAGCTCTATCCCTGCGGGATGCCGGCGCTCCGGGCGCTCAAGCTGTCGCAGGGGGCGATCTTCGGCGTGAACGTGCTGACAATCCCTCTGATCCGCGAACGGGTCGGCAGCCGTTACCCCGACGCGGCCCCGCTTCCCGATCGGCCGCAGCTCGACGAACTGCTGCGGGAAGCCGGCTTCGAGTTTGAGTGGGATCCCGTCCTCAAGGAGGGACAGGGGGCCTACACGTCGAAAGGTCCCGGGCCGGACTCCGGCTCGACCGGAAGCATCTCGACCAGTCGGCGTCCGACGTTACCGGGTCGGGGCGAACCGGGAGTCGTCACTCCGGAAGAAGCCGATGCCCGGCAGTTCGAGGAGAAGCTCCAGCGGGCACTCGCCGACGGGGCGTTCCTTTGCCTGCAGGTCCCTCTGAAGCACTTCGACTCGGCGCGGGAGAAGATCTGCGAGCGGTTCCCAAACGATGTCGAGGTAGTCGATCTCGAAGAGGTGTTGCTCGACGCCCTGCAGGAGGTTGTCGTGAAGGCCAGGGTCGACTGGGAACTCGTGCTGAAGACCGACGCTGCGCCGAACCAGGGAGACTGGGACAAGCTGCTGATGTTGGTCGGCCGGGCGATGCCGGCGGTGGAGGCGCGGCTGCTGCAGGCGAAACAGACGATGCTCGTGCTCTATGCGGGGCTGCTCGCGCGGTATGGGCAGATGGATTTCCTGAGCCGTTTGTCACAGAAGGTCGGCCGGCAGAACGGCATTCCGGGTCTGTGGCTCCTGCTCGCTGGGGAGCAGCCGCTCCTCGACGGCAAGTCGGTCCCCCTGATCGGCCCCGGCCAGCGGGCCAGGATCCCGCAGAGCTGGATCAGGGCCGGCCTTCGGGAGACCGAGCGGGGAGTGGCCGGGGCCGGACCAACCGGAAGCACCGGTGAATCGTGATTCAGCCACAGAGAACACAGAGAGCCGATATGCCGATGAACCCTACTGTGGACATCCTGTCTCTCGAATCACTCCGCATGGTGTCACTCTCTCTGTGCACTCTGTGGCAAAGAAAACTGTTCTGAGACGGGCTCCAAGCTCCAAGTCCCCTTCCGTACTGTTCTGCCGAAACACGTTGTCTCATGATTGACCGCTCCGCGCTCCTTGGCGATCTCCAGAAGCTTCTGACCCGGCTCGAAAAGGACCTGCTCGATCGGAGCGAGTCGGCCGAGGTTCCAGAGGTCGGGCGCACACTCCGCGCGGAGTACGCCCGCGCCCAGACGGCCGAGCGGACGGCGCAGAACTACGAGGACTGGCGGAGCGATGCGATCACGCAGCACGCCGCGGCGTGGGTGCTGTCGGCGGTGTTCGTGCGGTTTCTGGAAGACAATAGCCTGATCGATCCGCCGCGGATCTCGGGGCCGGGGGAGCGGCTGCAGCGGGCACGGGACGAGCATGAGCTCTATTTCCGTCAGCACCCGAAGGAGTCCGACCGGGACTACCTGCTGAAGATCTTCGATGAACTCGCCAGGCTCCCCGGCACGCGGGACGTCTTCGGAGGTCACAACCCCCTCCGCGAGCTGCCGAACTGGTTGTCGCCCGACGCCGCGGGGGAACTGCTGAAGTTCTTCCAGAAGATCGACGCGGGAACGGGGCAACTGCTGCACGACTTCACCGACCCGGCATGGGACACACGCTTCCTGGGGGATCTCTACCAGGATCTGTCGGAAGCCGCCCGCAAGAAGTACGCGCTGCTGCAGACCCCGGAGTTCGTGGAAGAGTTCATCCTCGACCGGACGCTCGACCCGGCGATTGAGGAGTTCGGCCTCGGCCCGGCGACAGAGCCTTCTTCCTCTTCGTCAGGCGATGAACCCTCAGGGTTCAACGCTCAACGCTTCCGGATGATCGATCCCGCCTGCGGCAGCGGGCACTTCCTGTTGGGCGCCTTCCGACGGCTCTTCGATCGCTGGCGGCGAGCGGAGCCGGGGACGAACGTGCGGGTGCTGGTGCAGCGGGCGCTCGAGAGCGTAAACGGGGTCGACGTGAACCCGTACGCGATCGCGATCGCCCGGTTCCGCCTTCTCCTGGCGGCGCTGCGGGAGTGCGGAATCACGCGACTGTCAAACGCCCCGGCCTTCCAGATCAACCTCGTCTGTGGCGACTCGCTGCTACATTCTCCCTATCGAGGAGGACGGCGGGTTTTTGACTTTGAACTCGAGAATAGCTCGCATGAGTGTGATCACGCTTACGCCACCGAGGACCTACCGCAGTTGAAGCAACTTTTACGCTCCAAGTCTTACCATGCGGTAGTGGCCAATCCGCCTTACATCGTTCCCAACGACTCGGAGTTGAGCGCTCGTTACCGGAAGCGATTCGACTCCTGCCACGGTCAATACTCGCTTGCTGCGCCATTCATGGAGCAAATTTACAGGCTTGCCGCCAAGGGTGCCTACACTGGCCAGATTACGGCAAACAGCTTCATGAACAATGAGTTTGGCACGAAATTGGTCGAAGTCTTCCTTCCCGGCGTTGACCTGCAGGCTGTGGTCGACACTCGTTACTTGCAACCACCGGGGCACGACACGCCGACTGTGATCTTGTTCGGACGTGCTCGTCCTCCAGTTAACAGCGCAGTGCGAGTGGTCATGGGAGTTAAAGGAGAGACTCCGGCGCCACTGGACCTTGCAAAAGGAAAAGTATGGTCGAGCATTCTCACTCTCGTCGACCTTCCCGATGGAGGTGACGACTATATCTCCGTATACAATGTCCCACGACACGCGCTTGCCAAGCACCCTTGGTCCCTTGGCGGGGGCGGTGTCGCCTTACTCAAAACAACGATCGAGGCGAACTCACATCATCGACTTCGCGCGCTGGCGGTCGCAATTGGTCGTACAACTCATACAGGAAAGGATCCTGCCTTCGTGCTCGAAGGCCGCTCTGATCGTACCCGCGGTTGGTCGAAGTTCGTCGTGCCGATTGTTACAGGTGAAGATGTTCGACATTTTCAAGTACATCCAAGTTCGGTTGTCATATTTCCGTACAACCGCCTGACGGGATCACCAATTGAAAACTTCCCCTCATCGCTGACACGCCACTTCTGGTGTAACCGAACGGTACTGATGTCTCGACGTGACTACGGTGAGACGATTCAAGAGCGGGGCCTGCGATGGATCGATCACTCGATGTTCTTTCCAGCGCGATATCTCGTTCGCCGTTGTCTAGTGTTTGCTTTCAAAGCAACGCATAATCACTTCGCGATGGCCGTCGGTGGAAGTGTCTTCAATCGGCCGGCCCCCGCAGTAATCCTGCGAGACGACGAGCCAGATGATACTTACGAGGGCCTTCTCGGGATATTTAGCTCATCTATTACTGCTCTCTGGGAGCGGGAGGTTCACCGGCAGGTAGCCGGCGCTGGCCAAGAACGATGGGAGGTTCGTCTCGAGAGAAACGCGACGAAACTTAAAGATTTTCCGCTGCCTCAGACGTATCCCGTTGCGAAAGGACGCCTGCTGCAAGCAACCATTCAATCGCTGCGAGAAACATTGCCGCACGCGCTTGTACAGGGCGGTGTTCGAGGGAGTGATATGTTTGCGACCGCACGTCAATCGAGTGAAAACCTTCTACGGAGGTTGATAGCCACTCAAGAGGAACTCGACTGGGAGTGTTATCGGCTTTATGGGTTGTTGGATCAGGACATGACGTTCTTGGAACCCCCGCCTTTGGAGCTCGGCCAGCGGGCGTTCGAGGTAGTCTTGGCCCGAAAGATGGCCGCAGGAGAAGTGCAAACCACGTGGTTCGAGCGCCACGGTTCGACACCGATCACCGAGCTTCCTCCCGAATGGCCGGACGACTACCGCAAAATCGTTGAACGCCGGATCAACCTGATCGAGGCTGATCCAGGCATCCGCCTCGTCGAACAACCTGAATTCAAGCGCCGGTGGAACACCGAGTCATGGGAATCGCAGCTGGAGCAGGCTCTTCGCGAATGGCTTCTGGACCGACTCGAACGGTACTTCGACTTCGACGGCCGAATGAATGACACCGGTACGCCTACCGCCCAGATCGAGATCCGAATGATCTCACTGGCCAGCCTCGCTGATATCGCACGAAACGACCCCCAGTTTCATGAGGCCGGAGCCGTTTACCGTAACGACAACGCTTTCGACATTCAAAAGCTCGTCGAGGAGCTCGTCTCTGCGGAGAGTGTGCCACTGCTGCCGGTCCTCAGGTTCAAGGACTCCGGCCTTCGCAAACGGACCGAGTGGGAGAAGACCTGGGAGCTCCAGCGCCGCGAAGATGCCGGCGAGTCGGTTGGGACAATCTCCGTCCCCCCTGACTACACGAGCGCCGATTCGCGGAATGGCAACTTCTGGCGGCTTCGCGGAGACTTGGATGTCCCCAAGGAACGCTGGGTCAGCTTTCCCCACTGCGACGGACCCGACGGCACACCCATGATCGCCTGGGCGGGCTACGACCACCTGCAGCTTGCTCAAGCCGTCAGCGCGTACTTCGTCGACGTGCAGGAACGCCACGGCGGCCGCGACGACTCCCGCCTCCCACCCCTCCTCGCCGGACTGGCCGAGCTGGTCCCCTGGCTGAAACAATGGCACAACGCCCCCGACCCCGCCTTTAGCGGCCAGCAGATGGGGGACTACTTCGAAGGCTTCATCCAGGACGAAGCCCGCCAGCTGGGCAAGACGCTGGCGGAAGTGAAGGCGTGGACGCCGCCGGCGAAAACAGGCCGCGGCAAGAGGAAGACCACGTGAATGAAATGAGTGCGTCGTCGTTCGGGCGGTGTGCCGACAGACGCTCGTACACGGACGCTGGCACGGCCCATTCAGAAACCACGGATCACGCGGATGTCACGGAAGAGAGGAGACGTCGAACGTCTGAGTGAGAAGCCGTGCCTGTCGATCTCCTACAAGGCCCCTTATCCTCAGAACTTCAATCCCAACATGGCCATCCGTGAAATCCGTGTGATCCGTGGTCAACAATCTGGCCTAGCGCGTGCCGGCTGATCGGTCCAACCGAAGAAGAAGGCGCAATGGACGGGAACGATGGAGTCGCCCGGCCACGAAGGAAACTGCGAAATGTCAGAACGATCTCTCGAAGATATTTCGATCAACGGGTTTCGCGGACTGCGACACCTGAAGCTCGAAGGACTCGGACGACTCAATCTCCTCGTGGGTGCGAACAACTCAGGCAAGACCAGCGTCATCGAGGCTCTGTCGATCCTGTGTCGACCGTTTGACCCCTACGAATGGACGGCAATGGTTCGCCGCCGGGACTTCGGCGGACTAGACGAGACGCGAATCCAGTCTCTGCGGTGGTGCTTTCACCAATCGGGCGAATTGAGCGATCCCGACCTTCTTTTCGAGGGCCAGGCTCGATTGAGCCGCTTGGGTCGGGGTGGGTCGATCCTTCTACGGGTCGACTACGAAGACTTGGTCGGCGAGCCCGCACCCCGAGAGCTCGAAAGGCTGACTCGGCGGCGTGATCGAACTGGTGATTTGCCCGCCGCCGGGGATTGGCGGGGAGCGCGAATCACTCACTTCGTCAAAGTCGAACCTGGATCGAAAGCCCTCTTGCCACCTGCATCGGATGCTGAAACGGCGATCGAACCGGTATCCATTCAGCTTTGGGAAGAGGATCCCATATTCGGTCGGCGGAGCTACGTCAGACGACGGGAGCAAATTCCGACCGAGACCCTGACCCCGTATTCGTATCAGCTCAACAGAGGTCAGGTGAGATCGCAGTCGCAGCAGATGTTTACCCGAAGAAAAAGGAAGACTTCGGCAGAGCCGGACTACCTGCTGGAGATCATCCACGAGTTCGACCCGGAGGTCACCGAGATCGGCGTTGCCTCATTCCGCGGGGACCGGCCAGCAATTTACCTCAATCACAAGCGGCTTGGGCCATCACCGTTGTCAGTTTATGGCGACGCCGTGCGACGGGTGGTCCTGCTCGCCAACACGCTGCAACAACTGAAAGGAGGAGGCGTCCTGCTGATCGATGAAATTGAAACCGGTATTCATGTCAGCGCCCTGGAGCGTGTCTTCACCTGGCTCTCGAAGGTCGCGGAAAAGCTCGACGTGCAGGTCTTCGCGACAACGCACAGCCTCGAGGTGGTTGATGCGATCGCCGAATCGATGGCGGGCGCCGGCGCCGAGCTCATCACGTATCACCTCGATCAGACTCCGGAGGGGACGAACGTCAAACGAATCCCCGGCGAACTGCTGCTGCGTCTCCGCCGCGAGCGCGGACTGGACGTGAGGTAAGCCGTGCCGAAGTATGGATATCTGGTCGTCGAGGGGCCACATGACGTCGAGTTCGTCTATCGGTTGCTCAGGCCGTTCGGACTGCAGCGCGTGAAACAACTTGACGACCTTGATGAGAAGTTTCACGGACTCGTCCCCAGGAGCTTTCCTCACGATGGCGATCTTCAAAAGCGCATGCCGGTTCCGCTGTTCCTGCAGAGCAACTCCCATGCGATTGCCCTCCACAGCGCCGTTGGAGATTCCCGGCTGGTTGAGACCGTCCAGGAGAATGCTGTCTTCCTCCCGCCCGACGAACTGACGGGAATGGGCATTCTGCTCGATTCGGATCGAGGGGTTCCTGCTGCCGATCGCTACCAGGGGATTCAGGCCGCAATGGCTGGCATCGGGCACGCCCTGCCGGGCCAGCCAGGGGATGTCGGTGCCGGTCCTCCACGGCTAGGTGCGTATGTCTTGCCCGACAACAGAGAAGTCGGCAACCTGGAAGATCTTCTCCTTGAGTGTGCCGCGCAGGCATATCCCGTCTTGCTCGCATCGGCCCGAACGCACGTCGATAATGCAGTCGCGGCAGTGACCGCCGGCTACGATGGGGAAGACCTGTCCAGGATCCCGATGCGGAATAAGGCCATTGTCGGGGCCGTGGCCAGTGCCCTAAGACCTGGGAAAGCAGTTCAGGTCTCCATTCAGGACAACAAGTGGTTCAAGGGGGCCAACCTGCAATTGCCGCGGATCAAGGCGGTGCAGGACTTCCTGATCCGTCTGTTTGAACTCGTCTAATTCCGGCGGCGGTGAATTCAGGGCGAAGCCCGCCAGAGGCGGTGAGACAGTGGCGCAAGCGACATCATGAACGCCACAGGCTAAAACGGGCCGCGGGCAACAAATATGAGGGGGCCATGTCGAATACGGGAATGCACGTCGAATACAGCAGCAAGACGATTCTGGAACTGCGGAATCTGCAGGAGCAGGGGCATCTGAATCTCGAGCCCGGTTTCCAGCGGAAGAGCGTCTGGAGGATCACCGACCGGCGGAAGCTGATCCAGTCGGTGCTGGAGGGTTATCCCGTCCCGTCGATCTTCCTCTATCGACGCGATGAAGGGGGTATCCCGAAATATGACGTCCTGGACGGGAAGCAGCGCCTCGAAACGATCTTCATGTTCTCGCGGCAGCACCCATTTCACCGGGACGGATTCGAGGTGAAGCACGAGTTCGCCGAAGATGGATGTCCACACGAGTGGGAATGGAAATCGCTCGAGCGCTGGGAGCGAACTGCCAATTTCCTGACATACAAGATCCAGGTGGCGGAGGTCGGCGGATCCCTGGCGGACATTGTCGACCTGTTCGTCCGGATCAACTCGACCGGCAAGGCACTGACGACCAGCGAGAAACGACACGCCAGGTTCTACAACAGCCCGTTCCTGAAGGAAGCCGAACGGCTCGCCAGGCGACACCGCGACTTCCTCACGTCCGAGAGGATCATGTCCACTACGGACATCGACCGCATGAGGGACGTCGAACTGGTCAGTGAGCTCCTCGCATCGATTTCGTCCGGTGGCCCGATTCACAAGAAGCAGGCGGTCGACAAAGCGATTGGGAATGAGGCCGCTCCCACGCGCGAGCTGAACAAGGCGATTGACGAGTTCTCCGCGACACTGCGAGCCGTCCGGCAGGTGTGCCCCAATCTGAAGTCGACGCGGTTCCGAAACTCTGCGGAGTTCTACACGCTGTTCCTGGTGCTCTGGCAGATGCACCAGCAGAAGCTGATTCTGAACGACCGTGAGCGGAATGACGTCGCCGCGGACTTGTTGCAGCAGTTCTCCGACGGTGTGGATGCGGTCCGCGAGCAGCAGCGCAAGGCCCGCGGCCCGACTCCCGAGCAGCAGGTCTACGTCGACTATCTCATGCTGACGCAGCAATCGACCGACAGTCTTGCCCAACGGAAGCGACGGGGGCAGATGATCGAACAGCTTCTCAGCGGGCTGTTTGAAGCCAAGGACGAGCGGAGGATCTTCAGTCCCGAGCAACGCCGGCTCCTCTGGAACAGCGATGAAAAGAAATGCTGCTCGCTGTGTGAGGAACCTCTCGACTGGAACAACTTCCAGGTCGACCACGTTGCGCCCTACAGCCGGGGCGGTCGAACGGACCTGTCCAATGCCGCCCTGGCCTGTTCGTCGTGCAACGCATCCAAAGGCGCAGGCCGCAACAGCCGCTGGTAGGATCAGCCGCACCAACTGAGAAGATTGCCTGATATGACGCTCATCAAAGACCTGATCGACATCCCCGAGCGCGTCGAGAAAGACCGGTTCGTTCTCAAGCTGACCGAGGGGGTCACCGACCCGCAGGAGACGCTACGGGAGTATGTCGTCACGCCCGAGCTCGAAAAATGCTTCGATGCGGCTCTCGGCTTTATCCGCGGCGGCCTTCAGGGTCGGACCAGCAAGGCGACCTTCCTGCATGGCAGCTTCGGCAGCGGGAAAAGCCACTTCATGGCGGTGCTGCACCTGATCCTGCAGGGGAACCCCGCCGCCCGGGGCATCCCCGAGCTGTCAACCGTCATCCGCAAACACAACGAGTGGCTCGCCGGGAAGAAGTTTTTACTTGTCCCTTTCCACATGCTGACCGCCCACGACACGGAGTCGGGGATTCTCGGCAACTATGTCGAGTTCATGCGGCAGAGGCATCCGGAGGCCCCTGTTCCGCCGGTGTATGCCTCCGCAGCGATCATCGAGCAGGCCCGGCAGGAGCGGGAGAGCTACGGGGATGAACCGTTCTTCCGTCGGCTGAACACGGGCCTTGCCGGCAGCAGCGGCGGCGGCTGGGGAGACCTGACCGAGGCCTGGGATGCCGACCGGTTCGAGAAAGCGGCCGCTGCCCCCCCCGATTCGGAGAAGCATCTGCTGCTCGTCAGTACGCTGCTGAAGACCGTGGCCACGTCGCATGCCGAAGTCATCACGCACCGGGGCGGAAACTTCATCCGCTTCGACAAGGGGCTGTCGGTCATCAGTCGGCACGCCTCGGACCTGGGCTATCACGCGCTAATCCTCTTTCTAGACGAACTGATCCTTTGGCTGGCAACGCACGCCACCGACCTCGGCTTCGTGAATCGCGAGGCGGCAAAGCTGACGAACCTCGTCGAGGCCCAGTCGGCCGACCGGCCCATTCCGCTCGTCAGCTTCGTCGCCCGTCAGCGGGACCTGCGGGAGCTGGTAGGGAACCACGTGCCAGGGGCCCAGCAGCTCAGCTTCGGGGACTCGCTCGACTTTCAGCAGGGGCGGTTCGACACGATCACCCTGGAGGACCGCAACCTGCCGGCGATCGCCGAGAAGCGAGTGCTGAAGGTGAAGAGCGCCGCGGCCCGGCAGGAGCTGGACGCCGCGTTCGACGTGACGGCACGGATGAAGGACAACGTGATGAACATCCTGCTGACCCAGACCGGGGACAAGCAAATGTTCCGCAAGGTGTACCCCTTCAGCCCGGCACTCGTGCAGACGCTGATTGCGGTCTCGAGCATGCTGCAGCGGGAGCGGACCGCTCTCAAGGTGATGATGCAGCTGATGGTCGACCAGCGGGAGACGCTGCAGGTCGGGGAGATCATCCCCGTCGGCGACCTGTTCGACGTAGTCGCCCATGGGGACGAGGCCTTCAGCCCGGCGATGGCGATCCACTTCGACAATGCCACGCGGCTGTACCATCAGAAGCTGTTGCCCCTGCTGGAGCGGTCGCACGGAGCCCGCCGGGACGAGCTGGAGACGCTCGATTTCAGCGACCCGAAGCGGGCCGCCTTCCGCAACGACGACCGGCTGGTGAAGACGCTTCTGCTGTCGGCCCTGGTCCCCAATGTGGAAGCCCTGCGAGGGCTCAATGCCGAGAAGCTGGCGGCCTTGAACCACGGGACGATCAAGACGCCGATCCCCGGCCGCGAAGCGCAGGAAGTGCTCCGGCGCTGCCGGAACTGGGCGGGAGACGCGGGGGAGATCCGCATCGGGGAGGAAGCGAACCCCACGATCAGCGTGCAGCTCTCGGGAGTCGACGTCGAGGGGATCATCGCGCAGGCCCGGCGCGAGGACAACCAGGGAAACCGCATCCGGCGGGTGCGGCAGATGCTGTTCGAGCAGCTCGGCGTCACGGGCGAGGGGGAGTTCGAGCAATACCACGAGTTCCTGTGGCGAAACACGCCGCGGCGGGCGGAGATCCTGTTCAGGAACATCCGCGAGCTTCCCCCGGGCTCGCTCGAGAATTCCTCGGGCGACTGGAAGCTCGTCATCGACTTCCCCTTCGACGAATCAGGAAAGACTCCGCGCCATGACCTGATCGTGTTGAAGAACTTTTCGGAGACGCATCCGGCGGGATCGAAGACTCTGTGCTGGGTGCCGTCCTTCTTCAGCGCCGAGGCCCAGAAGGACTTGGGGATGCTCGTGCTGTTGGACCATGTGCTGACCGGGGAGCGGTTCGGTACTTACTCGGCGCATCTCTCGCCCGGGGACCGGCTGGTCGCCAAGTCGACACTCGAGAGTCAGCGGGGCGTTCTCAAGCAGAGGGTTCAGAATCATCTCGATGCCGCCTATGGCCTGACCGAAGTGACGCCCGGATCGCTCGATACGACGCATGATCTGGAGCTGAGCGAGCACTATGTGTCGCTCGATCCGGCGTTCGCGCCGCAACCCCCTGTGGCAGTGAACCTGCGCGATGCGGCGGATCACCTGCTGAGCCAGGCCCTGACGCACGAGTTCCCCGGCGCGCCGCATTTCGACGCCGAGATCAAGCCGAGCGTCCTGAAGAAGGTTTACGAACTGGTCCTGCCGGCCACGCAGGTCCCCGATGGCCGGTTGCCGATCGACAAGCCACAGCGGGCCCTGTTGCGCCAGGTGGCCAATCCGCTGCTGCTCGGAGAGATGGGGGTCGACGCCACACACTTGATCCTGGGGCAGCACTGGAAGTCACATTTCGGCCGCACCCAGCTCGACCCGGGTACCCCCTGGATCACCGTCGGACAGCTCCGACGCCGGATCGACGAACCGAAGCCGATGGGGCTGTCGAAGGAGGCGCAGAACCTGTTGATCCTGCTCTACGCCGCGCAGACTGACAAGTCGCTCTACCGGCATGGCGGGCCGTACGACGGTGCGACACTGCAGTCGCTTCCCGATGAGTGCGAGCTGCGAAGTGTCGACCTGCCGGAAGAAGCTAGCTGGGAGGGCGCCCTCGCGCGGGCAGGCAATCTCTTCGGCTCCGGGGTCTCGCGCCTGCGGAACGCGGCCAATGTTGGTCGCCTGAATGGCGAACTGCAGCAGCAGGCCCGAGGGGGACGGCCCTCCTGCGTGAAGTACCTGCAACAGTTGCGGGAGCGGCTGCCGAAGTTCGGCCTGACTCTCCAGGAGACGGACCGTGGTCGGACTGCGACCGCCACGCTCGCCCTGATCGAGCAACTAATCGCCGCTGAGGACGGCCATGTCGTCGATGTGCTGGCCATGGCGACTATCGATACGAGTGAGTCCGCCATGGCTGAGT
Organism: Planctomyces sp. SH-PL14; assembly: GCF_001610835.1. Classification (NCBI taxonomy): domain Bacteria; kingdom Pseudomonadati; phylum Planctomycetota; class Planctomycetia; order Planctomycetales; family Planctomycetaceae; genus Planctomyces; species Planctomyces sp. SH-PL14. The sequence goes on from NZ_CP011270.1 coordinate 4,721,350, forward strand.
GTTTCAAGCGGGCCGGCGAGCTGGAAGGGAACCTGGACACGTTTGGCTGGGCGCTGATTGAAGCGGTTCGCGGGCTGACCGGCGAGCGGCAGGCCGCCGCTCAGACTCTTGTGGAATCGGTGCGACAGGCCCTCCGCAGTGACGAGCACGCCGTCCCCCTGGCGCCGGCTCTGAAGGGGGCCAACGCCAGGGCGCTACAGCTGCTGACTGATCGTCCGCCTCCCCTCGATCCGAAGCCTTTGGATGAGGAGACGATCAAGCCGAAACCCGGAAAGCGAACTGTTCGCCAGGAATCGCGTCGAGATCTGTCGCCCGAAGCCGCGCAGAAGTTGTTGTCGGAGGCGAAGGCGGCCCTCCAGCCAAAGCAGACGCTCCGTATCAACCTGGACTGGTTCATTGAGGAAGGAGGGACGCCATGAGCGTCGCCAATCCGACCTTCAGCCAGATCCGTGCCCAGGTGGCCGCGATCCGCAGGAGCAAGAAGCCGAATCAGGCACGGACGATCGGCATTCACTCGACCGGTCGTTGGACTGGTGAGAGCCTGAACCACCACGGAGGGGAGACCTACCTGATCCGGCAATGCGATTCGCCCCTGGCCCTGCGGCTGGCTCTCCGCACCCCGGCGGACACCAATACGATCACGGTCCTGCTGACGCCGCTGGAAGACAGTGAACTGAGCGACGATATCCGGGTTCGACTGGCGAAGCAGAGGCTCGTTCAGATCGAGGCGTGGCAGATTGTGCGGACACTGTTTCAGGCTCAGGCGGTCGATCCACGGCTCGCGCGGCATCGGTGGATGGCGGACCTCCTCCTCGAATCGATTCCGAGTGAGGGATACCCCGCCGCACGGGGTGCCTTTCTCGACGCCGAAACGGTCTGGCCGCTGCTGTTGAGGCAGAAGCTGGCGCTCGTGGCGGACATCCCCGACCTGACCGCCCTGCTGCGGTGGTCCCTGACGCCGGCCGCCGTCGGGCAATGGAAGCACCTGTCGGAGGAGTTCCGTAAGGCTGCGACCGAGTGGCTGATCGACAGCGCCGGACCGGTGGTTGGCGTGTTGCTGCCCTCCATGGCGGGCTGGGACCATCCGGATGCCGTGCCGATCGGATTGGCCGCTGTCGTCCTGTTTCATCCCTCATCGACCGGATTGCTCGACAAGGCGATCGGAAAGCTCGAGGGACTCTACCTGGGCAACCGGAGTCTTCCCGCTGACCTCATGCGAAGCTGGGGGGCGGCGGCGACCGAGGTGGTGCGTGCCATCCGCCACACCGACGCAGACCGTGCACGGCAACTGCTGGCCCGGGCCGATGAACTTCTGCAGGAACTCGGCGCCATCGATTCTGCCCGCCTGAGCAAGACGTCTCCTGCGGGGTATGACCAGCGACTGGCCGCGTACGGACAGCACCTGGCCGAGGTCCTGCGCAAGGGATCCCCGGGCTCGCTCGAGAAGCTCACTGCTGCGCGCGACGAGATTCGGGACCACGACTACGCCGCACGGGAAAGCCGCCGGCTGGGCCGGGTCGAGATGGCGCTCCGTCTTGTCCGATGGCTCTCCGCTCAACGAACGGCCGGGCCCGGCCCGCGCTCGCTACGCGAGGCTGCGGAGGACCACCTGACAGAAGGGGGATTCGTGGACTGGGCCCGCCTCACCCTCGTGACCGGCGATTCCTCCGCCCCGCTCTCCACGGCCTATGCCCGGTTGTTTGCCGCGGTGACCGAGGTTCGGGAACGGCAGGCGAAGCAGTTCGCTGGATTGCTCGTCGACTGGACGGCGACCGGTTCGCAGGGGGACGAGGTTCTGCCGGTCGAACGGATTCTCAACGAGGTTGTGGCTCCGCTAGCGGCCGAGCGCCCGGTGCTCGTGCTGGTTGTCGACGGGATGAGTATGGCCGTCGGACGGGAGCTGGTGACAGACCTCCTGCAGAACGGCTGGCTGCCGCTCGCCGAGCCCGGACGATCTCACAACCGGGCCGGGCTCGCAGCCCTTCCGTCGATCACGGAGTTCTCGCGGACGAGTCTGCTCTGCGGAAACCTGCAGAAGGGTACGGCCGAAATCGAGAAGCCCGGTTTTGCCGAGCTTCCGTCGCTGGTCAGGCACTGCCGTGCCGGGAACCCGCCAATCCTCTTTCACAAGGCGTCGCTCAAGCAGGCCGATGACGCCGGCCTGGCCAAGGAGGTCCGGGACGCGATCCAGTCTTCCCACCGCAGGGTCGTGGGCGTCGTGGTCAACGCCATTGATGACTATCTGGCGAAGGGGGACCAGCTCGATATCAACTGGACGCAGGACAGGCTCCACATTCTTCCGGCCCTGCTCGATGAGGCCCGCACCTCAGGGCGGCTGGTCGTTCTGCTGAGCGATCACGGTCACATTCTCGATTTCCAGACCGTGCAGCGGACTCCTGACGGGGTTTCCGAGGCCCGGGGCGCCCGCTGGAAGTCGACCGTCGAGCGGCCTCAGGCGGATGAGTTTGCGATCAGCGGCTCGCGGGTCCTCGTCGACGGGCAGAGGCTGACGGCACCGTGGAGCGAGCGGGTCCGTTACGGCGGCAAGCAGCACGGATATCACGGGGGGCTTTCGCCCCAGGAAATGGTCGTGCCAGTCATCGTGCTCTCCAGCTCCGACAAGCTCCCGGGCGCGTGGCAGCTCCAGCCGGTCGATCTGCCGTGCTGGTGGGATGAGTCGCTCGCCGAGACCCCGACCCCCACGCAGAAGACGCCTCCCCTAAAGCCTCAAAAACAGTCCGCAACAGGCACCCTGTTTGACATGGAAGCCGAGGCTCGACCCGTCCCCGCCGGACCGGTCATGCCGAACTCGCCGGATTGGATTTCTCGACTCGTGAAGTCCCCGGTTTACGAACAGCAGCAGGCCCTCGCGACGCGCGGCCTGCGGGATCCCGTTCTGGTGGAGCGGATTCTCCAGGCGCTCGATGGACGCGGAGGGAGGATGACCTCGCTCGCACTCGCCCGCGCGTTGTCACTGCCCGAACTGCGGGTGTCGGGGCTGCTGGCACAGATGAGCCGGCTGCTCAACGTGGACGGCTATCAGGTGTTGAGTTATGACCCTGCGTCCTTCACGATCGAGCTGAACCATGATCTGCTCCTCAAGCAGTTTGACCTGGTGTAGGAGTAGCCGATGGCGCTGAGCGTCAAACGCCGGGAAGAGATCATCGACGCGCTCCGTCGCGGGACCGTGCCGCAGAGCAGCCTCGACACGTTCGCTGTCGGCCTCGAGCGATTCGCGGACGTCGCCGAAGAAGATCTAAACAAGGTCGCCCAGGGGGGGGCGGTCTTCAAGGCGATCCGGGGTGAGTACGGGTGCGGCAAGACGTTCTTCGTCCGGTGGCTGGCGGACCGAGCCCGCCAGCTCGGGTTTGCGACTGCCGAAGTGCAGGTCTCCGAGACGGAGACGCCGCTGCATCGTCTGGAGACGGTTTACCGCCGGTTGATCGAGCGCCTGGCGACTTCAGGGACACCGCAGGGAGCTCTCCGCACGATCATCGACGGCTGGTTCTTCACGCTGGAGGAGGACATCCTCGCCGAAGGAACGGTCTCGGCCGACGACGCCACGGCCCTGATGGCCCGGACGAACGACCTCCTCGAGCAACGGCTGGCCAACGTCACCCGGGCGGCGCCAATGTTCAGTGCCGCCCTCCGGGGCTACCGCGAAGCCCGGGCCGCTGGGGATCACGCGGCGGCGGAGGGACTGCTGGGATGGCTGTCGGGCCAGCCGAATGTCGCGGCGGCTGCCAAGCGGCTGGGGAGAGTGAAAGGGGACATCGACCACTTTGGCGCGCTCAGCTTTCTACAGGGAGTGCTGCTTGTCCTCCGCGATTCCGGTCACCCGGGCCTGCTGGTTGTCCTGGATGAGGTCGAGACAGTACAGCGGGTCCGGAGCGATGTTCGGGACAAGAGCCTCAACGCCCTCCGCCAGATGATCGACGAGGTAGATTCGGGCCGCTTTCCGGGCCTCTATCTGGCGATTACCGGCACCCCGACATTCTATGAGGGTCCCCAGGGGATTCAGCGACTGGAACCGCTCGCCCAGCGACTGCATGTCGATTTCAAGACCGAGGCCCGGTTCGACAATCCCCGGGCGATTCAGGTCCGCCTGCCGGCGTTCAGCCTCGACCGCTTGGTGCTGGTCGGATGCAAGGTCCGGGACACTTACCAGCAGCATGCCGGGGCTCCGCAGCGGATCGCGTCCCTCTGCGACGACAGCTACGTGCGGGATCTCGCACAGGGGGTCGCCGGAAAGCTCGGAGGCAAAGTGGGAGTAGCGCCGCGGATCTTCCTGAAGAAGCTCGTGGCGGATGTGCTGGACCGGATCGACCAGTTTTCCGACTTCGACCCGCGGGAGCATTACGCCCTGACGATTTCGGACACCGAGATGACATCTGTCGAACGCCAGGCCATGGGAGCTGGAAGCGTCGACGAAATCGAGTTGGACCTGTGAGCGGCTTTGATCAACTGCATCCCGCGGTTCAACACCACATCGTCAACAGCCTCGGCTGGCGAGAACTGCGGCCGTTCCAGGATGCCGTGATCCGGCCGATGCTCGATGGTCAGCACCTCGTCGTGCTGGCACCGACCGCGAGGGGGAAGACCGAGGCCGCGCTCTTTCCGGTATTGTCCCGGATGTTGACCGAGGGGTGGACGGGCCTGAGCGTCCTGTATCTTTGTCCCATCAAGGCCCTGCTGAACAACATCGACGGACGCCTGCGGAGGTACTGCGATCTGCTCGGACGCCGGTCGGGCCTGTGGCACGGCGACATCAAGCAGACGACCCGAAAGTGGATCCAGCGGGAACCGCCCGACTGCCTGCTGACGACGCCCGAGTCGCTGGAAGTCATGCTCGTCTCGAGGAATGTCGACGCCCGGACGCTTTTCGGCCAGGTTCGCGTTGTCATCATCGACGAGATCCACGCCTTCGCTGGAGATGACCGGGGCTGGCACCTGCTTTCAGTCCTCGAGCGCATCTCGCGGCTCGCCGGCCGTGAGATTCAGCGGGTCGGACTTTCTGCGACGGTGGGCAATCCCGAGACGCTGGTTGACTGGCTGGCCGGATCGTGCGGTGGAACCCGGTCGGTGTTCCTGCCGCCGAAGGGAAGCGACAGCCCGGCCGAGGTGGCGCTCGACTACGTCGGTTCTCTGCAGAATGCGGCCGTCGTGATCTCGCGCCTGCATCGTGGCGAGAAGCGACTGGTCTTCGTCGACAGTCGCTCACAGGCCGAGCAGCTCGGGGCAGCACTTCGAGGACTGGATGTGGCGACGTTTGTCACACACAGTTCGCTGAGTCCCGAACAACGTCACCAGTCCGAGGAGGCGTTCACGTCACGCGATGACTGTGTCATCGTCGCCACCAGCGTCCTGGAACTCGGAATCGACGTCGGGAATCTCGATCGAGTCATTCAGATCGATTCGCCCGGGACAGTCTCGAGCTCCCTTCAGCGGATGGGGCGGACCGGACGCCGTGCGGGCACCACTCGCAACTGCCTGTTCCTGGCAACCAAAGAGGAGTCGTTAATTCGGGGGGCGGGCCTGATCGATCTCTGGTCACACGGCTATATCGAGCCGATCGTCCCCCCGCCTCTTCCTTACCACATTCTGTCGCAGCAGCTCATGGCCCTGGCGCTGCAGGAATCGGGCATCGGACGATTTGACTGGTTCCGCTGGATCGAGGGTGTCCCGGGCTTTGGGCAGATCCCTGCGACGAGTCGTGAGAAACTCGTCGAATGGATGCTGGCCAAGGAGATCCTGTTTGATGACGAGGGCATCCTGTCGCTCGGGCGAGAGGGTGAAGAGTCTTACGGTCGCCGGAACTTCCTGGAGCTATTCTCGGTCTTCATGTCGCCGCCATTGTTCTCGGTGCTCCACGGACGCCAGGAGCTTGGCTACGTCGATGAGACAACCTTCCTCGGGAAGCAGGAGGGGCCGCGCGTTCTGCTGCTCGCCGGCCGCAGCTGGCTGGTGAATCACATCGACTGGCAGCGGCGAATCGCGTACGTCGAAGTGACAGATCAGAAGGGGCGCAGCCGCTGGAAGGGGGAGGGAGGAGGGCTCGGATATCAACTGACCCAGGCGATCAAGCGTGTCCTCGCGAGCGACACAAGTGCGGAGTACTGGTCACGTCGCGCCCAAGACCAGGTCAATGCCACGCGGTCCCGGTTTCCGTGGCTTGAAGTCGACAGTACGGCGGCAGTTGCCGAGGCCGACGGAACAATGACCTGGTGGAACTTCGCGGGAAGCCGCGCCAACGCGTCATTGGCCAACTCGTTAGCCCAGATGACGACCAGCCACGTCGAACACGACAGCTTTTCGCTGGTCTTTGAGCCATCGGTTCAGTTCACCGACTTGCAGAAAGCGTTTAGCGAGCTTCAAGAAAGAGATGTTGACGAGCTCCGTCCAGCGGTTGACGACCGAGCCATTGAAGGCCTGAAGTTCTCCGAGTGCCTGCCGCTCGATCTTGCATGCCAGATGCTCGAAGTCAGACTTCGGGACGCATCGGCCGTTCGGGAGACACTCGCTCAGAGTCTTCGGTCGGTTGTGTCGTCCTCCTGACCCCCGCCGGGCTTTCTCTTTGACGTCCCACCGACCCTTCGGTTCCGTAGTGCCATGATGGGCTTCGGGTGGCCGCGGGATACCCCGAAAACCCCAGAAAAAACACGGCTTTTCTGAACGGTCGATTTCCAGCCAAAACCGGCCAGACTCAAAAAGTGGGTACACTTTTGTGACCTGTAACCACCTTTCATCTAGGCAGCTGCGATGGCTGCTTCACTCAACCGCCGTGACGGTACAGTGACGGGAACGGTAAGTCGAGCGACACGAATGGCGTCACTGCATAAGCCATTTCCCCGTATGAGCTTACGGATAGGTTGCGCTGGTGACGCTCTATGCGGCGAACTTCTCTCACATCGCCTCAGACACACTCTGTGGGCTTCGGGCCACATGCCGCGTAACTACGTGTATCGCCGACGACGCACGGGCTCCCCTCTGGCGAATCTGTCTGTCATCCGCAACGACAACATCGGCGAAGCGAGATGACACGTCGGATTATTCACATTCAGTCGAAATGAGGCTCTGAATAAACAACGGATTTCGGAAGCCCCCTGAACGCCTGAAAGAGCAGGGAGTTTCTCCACAGCAGTCCTTCGGCCAAAAGAACTGTGAATACGCGGCCCTATGTGTGAGGAACACGGGTGCCGCGAACCATGACGAGTGAGCAGGAGTTCCGAGAGGCTTACGATAAGCTCTCGGCCATCGACAAGTGCGACCACCCGGTTGGTCGCGAGTACCAGCGGGTCCTCAAGGAGTGGCTGTCACTTGGAGGACCTAGGCCAATTGAGCAGTTCATCGTTACCAGGGTCAACGCGGACTCCAGCGGTCGAGGCCGGAAAGTCCTGAACTGAGCGAGTCCCAGTCTGCAGGGGCGAGAGTCCAAACAGGATACAGCCGTCGAAATGTACCTAGGTACATCCAACGCCAAATGAAAAGAGCCGCTCGACCTAAGTCGTTGCGGCTCTATATACACCCCGGTGGGCTCGAACCACCAACCTTCGGTTCCGTAGACCGATGCTCTATCCAATTGAGCTAGGGGTGCAGGACGCGTCCCGGCGAGGCCGGGTTGTGTCGGGTGGGTCAGGATACCGCAAATCTCTCGCGACACAAGCACGGTCGGGACACGTCACGAAACCCGGATGTTCCGCGTCCGTGGTGCCGGCGACCTTCGGGGCGGGCCTCGGTGGCCTCCCTAAGAGGCTCTGGCTGCGACGCTTGTGAGGAATTCGCTCGATGCGCTACGCTGGCGGAGCGCCGTGTTCTTCGTTTCCCCCTGCTTCTCCTCTCTTGAAGGCGGTGGCCATGCTGCGGCGAGTTGTGCTGGTTGTGGGTTTCGTGATCGCTGGCGTCTTGTCCGGAGACGCGCAAGAGACGCCGCATCCGTTCCTGGCGTTCATCCGGGAGCAGGCGCGGGCTCTGCGGCAAGAGGAGCCGCGGCCGAAGACTTTGGAGGAGTGGCGGACGGCCAACAAGGTGCTGAGGGATCATCTTTCTGGTGCTTGGGGCGGGTTTCCGTTCGAGCGGGGGAAGGTCCAGGTTCAGACCCTGGGAACGATCGATCGCGAGGGGTATCGGCTGGAGCGGCTGCTTCTGGAGACGATGCCGGGGGTGTGGATGACGGCGCATGCTTATGTGCCGAAGCGCGAGGGACGTCTCCCGGCGATCCTGCAGGTGCATGGGCACTGGGCGGGGGCGAAGCAGGACCCACATGTTCAGGCGCGGTGCATCGGGGCTGCGAAGCATGGCTTCTTTGTCCTGGCCGTCGATGCCTTCGGCGCGGGGGAGCGGGGGTTGAAACCGGCTCTCGGGGAGTACCACGGCGAGATGGTGGCGGCGACGCTCTTCCCAACGGGAGTTCCCCTCTCCGGGATTCAGGTCTTCGAGAACACGCGGGCGGTGGACTATCTCCAGGCGCGGCCCGAGGTCGATCCGGCCAAGATCGGCATCACCGGGGCGAGCGGTGGCGGCAACCAGACGATGTATGCCGCCGCGTGGGATGAACGGTTCGGATCGGCGGTGCCGGTCTGTTCGGTCGGGAACTATCAGGCGTACCTTGGGCAGGCGTGCTGCATGTGCGAGGTGGTGCCGGGGGCGCTGCGGTTCACGGAGGAATGGGGGGTGCTGGGGCTCACGGCGCCGCGGGGGCTGATGGTCGTGAACGCGACGCGCGATGCGATCCAGTTCTCGGTCGGGGAGGCGAAGAGGTCGCTCGCCGTGACCGAGACGATCTATGCCCTCGAAGGGGAGCCGGGGCGGTTGAAGCACGCGGTCTTTGAATCGCCGCACGACTACAACAAAGAGATGCGGGAGGCGATGTATGGCTGGATGAAGCTCAACCTCGCGGGCGAAGGGGATGGCTCGCCGCTTCCCGATCCGGAGATGACGCTCGAGGATCCGGAGGCGATCCGGTGCTTTCCCGGGGAGACGCGGCCGAAGGACTGGTTGACGCTGCCGCAGTTCGCCGCGCGGGAGGGGGAGCGGGTGCTCACGGCGCTTCGCGCAAAGCAGGACAAGGGGGCGCTGCAGGAGCGGGCGCGGATCTTCCGCGAGAAGTATCTGGCCGCTCCCGAGGGAGGGCCGATGAGCGTCCAGAAAGAGGACTCCGGGCGCGTGACGACGCTGACGTTTTCACCGGAGCCGGGGCTGACGCTTTCGGCCCGCATCACCCGGAGCGAGGCGGCCGAGGCTCCGACTGTGATCCTGCTGGACCTACAGGGAGTCAAGAAGACGCAGGACTCTGAGTGGGACAAGGAGCTTCAGAAGGGCGGATTCCATGTGGTGACGTGCGATCTGCGGGCGACGGGGGCATTGGCGGTGCCGCGGGACGGTGTGGGGCGGGCGCCGGATCACAATTCGGCGGAGTGGTCCATGTGGATCGGGCGGCCGCTGCTGGGGCAATGGGTTCATGATGTCCGGCAGCTGGTGCGGGCGATGGAGTCGGTCGATCCGGGATTGGTCCGGTCCGTGAGCGTCGTGGGGGTTGGCCCGGCAGGGATCGTGGCGATCTCGTCGGCGACGGCGCATCCCGCGATCAAGACGGTAGCCGCCTGCCGGACGATGGCCTCGTGGATTCACTCGGAGCCTTATGAGCGGCAGTACCTCGGGACGATCCCGCCGGGGATCCTCCGGGACGTGGGAAACATTGCGGACCTGGTCGGACTGGCGGAAGGGAAAAAGGTGATCCTCGGCGACCTGGCAGATGGGAACGGGCGAGTGATTCCGGCGGGGTTGGAGCCGTTCCGGGACGTGGCGGTCGGGATTCGCAAGGGGCTTGGCGAAGCGACGCCCCCGATCGTTCTGGTGCTGACCGGAGGGGTGCCGACACGGCTGGTGCCGAGTGTGGTCGAGCAGTTGCGCTGAAACTGGACCGCGTCCTCGCCGGACGGACGTCCATTGCTCAAACCCAACGTGCGACGGCAGCTGGGGTCAAGGGGGTCTCACCCCCTTGCCGCCGGAGGCACTTCCATGGGGAACCGTGGTCAGCAACGGACAACCGCTTTGTGGAACCGGCGTTGAGAACTCACCGCTCGCTCTGCAATCCGCGCGGGTTGATGTGGGGGCATCCGACACGGTGTCCGCGCTTGGACACGCACGCCTTCCGACAGTGTCCGACGAGACGGGCCTCCGGCGGGCAAGGGGGCGTTGCCCCCTTGCATCCCCCACCAGGGTGCCCCTGGACCCGGTGCAGGATGTCGGTGGGAGACTCCGCGCCCTTCCCCCAGCCTTGGTCCAGCCCCTACGATGATTCGGTTTGCTCTCAAATGTTGCCATTTGCGGTGAGATACGGCGTATGTCGGACGTGACCTCGGAGTCGATCGCAAAACTCAACCAGTCCTACCTCGCCATCCGCGAACAGATGAGCCAGGTGATCGTCGGCCAGACCGAGGTCATCGACCAACTCCTCATCGCCCTCTTCAGCCGCGGCCACTGCCTCCTCGAAGGGGTCCCCGGCCTCGCCAAGACCCTCATGATCAGCACCCTCGCCCGGTGCCTCTCCCTCAGCTTCAGCCGCATCCAGTTCACCCCCGACCTGATGCCCGCCGACATCACCGGGACCGACGTCCTCCAGACCAACCGCGAGACCGGTCAGCGCGAGTTCGTCTTCATCCAGGGCCCGCTCATGCACAACATGGTGCTGGCGGACGAGATCAACCGCACCCCGCCCAAAACTCAGGCCGCCCTCCTCGAAGCGATGCAGGAGCGGCAGGTCACCGTCGGCCAGATCCGCCACAAGCTCGCCGACCCGTTCTTCGTCCTCGCCACCCAGAACCCGATCGAACAGGAAGGGACTTACCAGCTGCCTGAAGCGCAGCAGGACCGGTTCATGTTCAAGGTCTTCGTGGGCTACCCCAGCTTCCACGAAGAGAAGCAGATCGCCCTCCAGACGACCGGAATCCAGTCGGACAACATCACGCCGATCCTCGGCGTCGAAGAGATCCTCGAACTCCAGAAGATCGTCCGCCAGGTCCCGGTCTCGGACCATGTCGTGAACTACGCCCTCGCCCTCGTCCGCCAGACCCGGATCGACGAGGCCGAAGCGCCGGAGTTCGTCAAGCAGTGGCTGAGCTGGGGCGCCGGGCCGCGGGCAGTCCAGTTCCTGCTCCTGGGGGGAAAGACGCGAGCTCTCCTCAACGGCCGGGCCCACGTGTCGACCGAGGACATCCAGGCCCTCGCCGCCCCCGTTCTCCGGCACCGCATCGTCACGAGCTTCGCCGCCGAGAGCGAAGGGATCACGCCGGACAAGGTCATCGCCCGCCTGATCGCCGAGACCCCGGCCAAAGAAGGCGAACTGACGAGCGACCCGCGGCTCAAGAAAATCTTCGCCGCTTGAGAGGAAGGATTAAACACCAAGGCACCAAGGAGGCACCAAGGTCACCAAGAATAAGAAGACGGAGAGGGATTCCTCGGAGCGGCCGGCGCCCTCAACACTCTCGCTCACGATCGACCACTTCCCGTCCCCCTCCTCTTTTCTCCCTTTGTGTTCTTGGTGCCTCCTTGGTGCCTTGGTGTTTAACCTCCCCGTCTTATGACCCCAGACTACGCCCACATCCTGCCGCCCGAGGCCCTTGCCCGGATCCATCGCCTGGAGATCGCGGCCCGGCAGGTCGTGGAAGGGTTCCTCTCGGGACAACACCGCTCGCCGTACTTCGGACAGTCGATCGAGTTCGTCCAGCACCGCGAGTATGTGCCGGGGGACGACGTCCGCCGTATCGACTGGAAGGTCTGGTCCAAGACCGACAAGTACTACGTCAAGCTCTACGAGGAGGAGACGAACCTCCGGACCACGCTCGTGGTCGATACGAGCGAGTCGATGCACTTCGGCTCCGGCAAGACCACGAAGTACGACTACGCCTGCTCGATCTCCGCTGCGGTCGCGTACCTGCTCCTGCGCCAGCAGGATGCCGTGAGCCTGCTGGCCTTCGACGAGAAGGTCCGCGTCCAGGCCCCCTCGCGAAGCCGGACGACGCACCTCGGTTCGATCCTGCAGGTCCTCGTGAACGAGAAGCCGTCGCGGAAGACGGACTTGGAAGGGATCCTCAAGCAGGTCGCCAACGAGAAGTCGCAGCGGGGAATGGTCGTGCTGATCTCCGACCTGCTCGCGCCGCGGGAAGGTCTGTTCCGCGGCCTGCGGATGCTCCGCAAGCGGGGCCACGATGTCCTCGTGTTCCACGTCCTCGACGACGCAGAGCTCGACTTCAACTACGCCGGGACGACGAAGTTCGAGGGGATGGAACAGTCCGGGGAGCTGGTCTGCGACCCGCGCTCGCTCCGCGAAGGCTACCTGCAGGCGATGAACGCCTTCCTCGACGAAGTCCGCCGAACCTGCGCGGCGAACATGATCGACTACCAGACCATCCGCACCAGCGAGCACCTGGACGCGATGCTGCGGCACTACATCAATGCGCGGGTGGGGATGCAGAGGAAGTGAGGAGAGATACCGGGTCGGCGAAGCCGCCGAGACCTGCACCGCATCCGAACCTGTCCATCCCCAAGACCTGACACCTAACACCGTCCTCTCTCGATGTCTGACGACGAACTTCCCTCTGAGAATCTCACCTTGATCGGCCGGGCGGTTTCGCTCGCGGCCGTCCGGAAGATTCTGGAAGAGCAGCCGGTCGACGCGGAGGTGAGCCTGCGGGAGGCGGGGGAGGCGTGGGAACAGCTTGCGCTGCGGTCCGGTAAGGGATCGATCGAGCTCTCGGCCCTCCGCGACGCCGGCGAGAAGAGCCCGCTGGCCCGGCTCAGGACCGCGATGACGGCGGTCGCCAAGATCGTCCGCGGGAAGGATCCCAAGGTGCAGAAGAAGGTGATCGAACAGATCCAGAAGGCGGAATGCCTGGTGGCGGTCGTCGGCACGCCGCGGCTCAAAGTCGTTCGCGGGGGACTCGACGTCATCGGCAACCTCGCCCATGCGATGAAAGCCATCGTCTTCACCGGTGAGGAGTTCCAGGACGCCCGAGGCCGCCCCCTTTTGACCCTCCCGGGAGACGACGATGAATGAAAACGGAGTTTCTCCTGCGATGAAGGCCCCTCGTGAATCGCGACTCGGCAGGAGCCTCGCCCTCCCGGTATTTCCCTAGTCTCTCGTCACCCGACCCTAGTCCTTCCCCACCCCGTGACCTGGCTCGCCCCCTACTTCCTGAATCCCGCCATCGCCCTGCCGGCCCTCCTGCTGGTCTCGGTGCCGATCGTGATTCATCTCATCAACCGGCTGCGGTACAAGACGGTCCGCTTCGCCGCGATGGAGTTCCTGCTGACGAGCGAGAAGCGGAACCGGCGGCGGGTGTTCCTGGAGCAGCTTCTGCTCCTGGCCAGCCGCATCCTGCTCGTGCTGCTCATCGGGGCCCTGATCGCCCGGCTGATCGTCGATCCCTCGCAGCTCTCGCTCTTCCAGGGGGCGCAGGCCCACCACGTCGTGATTCTCGACGACAGCGGCTCGATGCGGGACCGCGTCGGCGAGTCGACGGCGTTCGATGAGGCGAAAGGCGTCATCCGCAAGCTGCTGGCCGAAGGGGCCCAGCGTCCGGGGACGCAGCGGTTCACGCTCATCCGTCTCTCCCGCCCGGCGGAGACGATCAGCGGCCTCAGCGAACGGGACATCGACGACGCCTTCGTGAAGGACGCCGCGGGCAAGCTGGAGAACATTGACTGCACCTTCGGGGCTTTCCCCCTCACGCCCGCCCTGACCGCCGCCCGCCAGCGGCTCGGCGAGGACCGGGCGACCACGAAACACCTCCACATCCTCTCCGACTTCCGCCGGCACGACTGGGCGGAGGACAAGGCCCTCAGCACCGAGCTCAAGGACCTGGGAGGGGCGGACGTCTCGCTCAACCTCGTGCGGGTCGTCGGCGAGTCGAACGAGAACCTCGCAGTCTCGGATCTGGCCGGTTTCGTCGAAGTCGCGGCGGCCAAGGTCCCGGTGACATTCGGAGCGAAGGTCTCGAACTTCGGGACGCGGGAAGCGAGCGACGTGGCGGTCGGGATCCTGGTCGACGGCAACCGGCTCCCGGCGACGAAGGTGATTCCCAAGATCGCGGCGGGCGAGACGGTCGACCTGCCCTTCGAAACGATCTTCAATACCGCCGGGACGCATCGCCTGCAGCTGACCCTCGAGGCCGATCCGCTGGAGCAGGACAACATCCGCTACCTGGCGGTCCGGGTCCCGGACGAGAACCCGGTCCTGATCATCGACGGCACGCCGGGGGCGGAGCAGGGGCTGTATCTGGCTGACGCAATCGCGGCGAACCGGGCGGTGACCGGCTACGCCCCGACGATCGACGGGCCGGACGGTCTGCGGAAGCTGTCGCTCGACAAGTACCACTTCCTGTACCTCGTCAACGTCCCCTCGCTCCAGCCGGACGCCCTGGCCGCCCTCGAAGACTACGTCCGCGGCGGCGGCGGGCTGGCGTGGTTCCTGGGGGATCTCGTTCAGCCGGACTTCTACAACAAGACCCTCTATGCCGGCGGGGCGGGGCTGTTTCCGGTGCCGATCGCGAACTCCCCCGCCCGGATGGTTCGGGACGCGAGCGTCGTCCGGCCGGACATCACGGTCTCGCGGCATCCGATTACAAATGTTCTCTCGGGCCAGGATAACCCGTTCATCGACGTCGTCCGGGTGAACCTCTTCTATCCGCCGGCCGAGGACGTTCCGGCCGACCTGTGGAACCACGTCAAGCCGATCGCCACGCTCCAGGGGGGGCCTCCCCTCATCATGGAGCATGCCTTCGGCGAGGGCCGGATCGTGACCTGCCTGACGACCGCCGGACCGCTCCGCGATCCGCAGGGGATGATGTGGAACAACTGGGCCAGCGGCGAAGGGGCGGTCAGCTTCTCCGTCCTCCAGCTCGAACTGGCGAAGTACATCGCCCGGCAGGACCTGACCCTCCCGCGGCGGACGGTCGGCGAGCCGATCGCCGCGACCTTCTCGCTCGGGCAATACAAGGAGGAAGTCGAAGTCCTCACGCCTGACGATCAGGCGATCAAGATCAAGGCCCAGGTCGAAGAGGGGGCCGGCGCGACGACCTCCTCGACGCCCACCGCCTCGGTCACCTTCCGCGACACGGAGCGGCCCGGAATCTATGCCCTGCGGCTCGCCGGATCGGGCCAGCCGGGCGAAGAGCGGCTGGCGGCCTACAACGTCCCACCACAGGAAGGCCAGCTCGAACTGGCCTCGGAAGAGATCCTCCGCCGGCAGCTCGGCGACGTCGAAGCGACGATCCAGGCGGCCGGCTCGTTCGAATGGATCCGCAGCGACTCCCCCGGCAGCGAAATTCGCCGCTGGCTCCTGTGGCTCCTCGTCCTGATCGGCATGGCGGAACAGGCCCTGGCGTACCGGTTGAGTTACCATGCGTGAGATTTGACGGACCGCCAGCACATCGAGTCCCAGCCCCGATCCCCCTGACCCCTTCTCCGCCTTCCATGCTCCTTGCCCAAACGTCCGCCGCCTCCTCTGCCGCCTCGGTGACGAGCGTGCGGGAGTTCGACTGGCCGTATGCGGCGAGCGAGTGGCTCCTCTTCGCGGGGCTCCTGGCGGCGGCGGTCTTTACGGTCTGGATGTGCTACCGCGATACGCGGCGGCTCCATCCCGGCTGGGCCGCGTGGCTGATTCTCCTGCGGCTGGGTGTCCTGGCGGGGCTGACGGTCATCGCCCTCAATCCTCATACCCGGACGCAGACCGAGGCCTTCCGTCCGTCGCAGGTGGCGGTCCTCGTCGACACGTCGCTCTCGATGCAGCAGCCGGTCGCCCTTCCGGACCGCGCCTCCCCGGCGCCCCCCGTGTCGCGGGCCGAGGCTGTCCGCAAGCTCCTCGCCGACTCGCCCCTGATCGCGGACCTGCGGAAGCAGCACACCGTCGATCTCTACGGCTTCGACTCCGACCTCTCCCCGAGCCTCCACCGCTTCCCCTCGGAAACGGAAGCCGAGGGCAAGCCGGTCTCACCGGCCGGCGCCGCGGCTCCGGCAGCGGCCGCTGCGCCGGACTACGCGGCGGTCCTGGCCCCCAAGGGCTCCTCGACCGCCCTCGGCGACGCGATCGACAAAGCGCTCTCCGAACTCAAAGGGAACACGCTCGCCGGGGTACTCGTCGTCACCGACGGCGCCGGGAACGCCGGACGCGATGTCCGGACGGCGAACGACCGGGCCAAGAAGAACGGGGCGCGGCTTGTGGCGGTTGGCGTCGGGGCTACGGTCCCGCCGATGAACGTCGAGCTCGCCAAGATCATCGCTCCCACCGACGTCCAGAAGGGGGACTCGTTCGAGATCACCGCGTTCGTCCAGGCCCAGGGGATGTCGGGGCAGTCCGCGCTGCTCGAGCTCGTCCAGAAGGGGGCGGAGGACTCCGAAGCGAGCGTCGTCGACTCGAAGACGATCACGCTCGCCGGCGACGGGGAGCCTGTGGAAGTGAAGTTCGACCGGGCCCCGCCGGGGGCGGGAAACTACGAATACACCGTCCGTGTGAAGCCGCAGGGGACGGTCATCGAGAGCCGGGAGGACGACAACCTCCAGACCCGGACGATCAACATCTTCGACCGGCCGATGAAGGTTCTGATCGTCGCCGGCGGCCCGATGCGGGACTACCGCTTCGTCCGCAACCTGCTGCACCGCCACCCCTCGATGGATGTCGACGTCTGGCTCCAGACGGGCGAGGTCGGGATCAGCCAGGACTCGGACCACCTCCTGTTCAAGTTCCCCGAGACCCGCGAGGCGCTCTTCGCCTACGACGTGATGCTCGCCTTCGACCCGGACTGGAAGCTCGTGACTCCCGACCAGCAGAAGCTGATTGAGGAATGGGTCGGCCAGGAAGGGGGGGGCCTCGTCTTCGTGGCGGGGGACGTCTACACGGAGCAGCTCTCGGCCGACTCCCCGGCGGTCGCCACGATGCGGCGGCTCTGCCCGGTCGTCGTCGATCAGCCCGGCCCCGCGCTCAAAGGGGACGCGGCCTCGCAGGCGTGGCAGGTCGGCCTCACGCAGGAAGGGCAGGCGGCCGAGTTCCTCCGGCTGTCCGACGACCCGGCCGCGGCGGGAAAACTCTGGCAGCAGTTCCCGGGGTTCTACAAGTGTTTCCCGACCAAGGCCCGCAAAGGGGGGACGACGGTCTACGCCGAGTTCTCCGATCCGCTGTCCCGCGGTGCGGACGGCCAGCCGGTCCTGATCGCGGCCCAGCGGTACAGCCAGGGGCAGTCGCTCTACATCGGGAGCGCGGAGTTCTGGCGGCTGCGGAACTATGGGGATGAACTCTACGACCGGTTCTGGATCAAGCTGACCCGCAAGGCGGCCGAAGGGCGGAGCAAGCGGGGCGTCCAGCGGGGGATGCTGATCCTCGAAGGCCGCGAGTTCGATCTCGGTCAGGTCGTCCCCGTGCGGGCCCGCGTCGTCACGCCGCAGTTCCAGCCGCTCGACGTCGGGACGATCAACCTCGACGTTTTCGATCCGCAGGGCCGGCCCCTCACTCCGCCGCCGCAGCTGACGAAGGATCCCAACCGGCCGCAGGAGTTCGCCGGGGATTTTCGAGTGCTGCTGCCCGGCAAGTACCGCATCGCGGTGGCGGTCCCGGACGAGAAGGAGCCGGTGACGGCGGAGCTTCAGGTCCGGCTGCCGCAGCTCGAATTCGCCAAGCTGACCCAGGACGTCCCGACGCTCGAATCGCTCGTCGCCGGGACCGGGGGCAAATACCTGACGCTTGCCGAGGCGGCCGAGGCCGCGCCTGCTCTGTTCCCCAACAAGGGGGAGCGGATCATCATCGACCAGCGGATCAAGGAGTTGTGGGACCGGAGCTGGGTCCTGTATCTGCTGGTCACGCTCTTCGGCCTTGAGTGGCTGACGCGAAAGCTCCTCCGGCTTGCCTGAGCAGCCGCGACCGATACGCGACTACGGCTTGGCGGTGGTCGGGACCGGCGTGAGTTGCAGCGACTCCAGGTCCATCAGGTGCCCGTCGAATCGCTGGTCCGCCATGATCCGCACTTCGGACCGGCCCGCCGGAAGCCGCAACGTCCCGAGGGGCGCCCGCTGATAACGGTCCCAGGCCCCGGTCGCGGTCGTCCGGGCGATGATCCGCTCGCCGCCGCATTCGATCCGGAACTCCTTGCCCGCCTCATTGTCGGGGCAGGCGAACCGCAGCACGACCTCGTACCCGCGGGAGCTCGGGAGATCGACGGTCCAGATCGCCATGTCGTCGCCGCTCCCCCAGTAGCCGAGGTTCTGGAACGGCGTCTCGAAGACAAGCGTCGTCCCGTAGACGGCGGCGGACTTCGCGGTCAGGCGGAGGATTCCCTTCTCATCCGGCGTGACGACCCCCGGCGTGTTGCCGGCGAAGCTCTTGGGAGCCTGGGCCGGAAGCTGCGAGCGGAGGAACGCCAGCAGGTCCCGCATCTGGTCGACCGTGACGTCCTTTTCGAGCCCTTCCGGCATGACCGAACGGCCGCTGGAGGTCAGCGATTCGAGCTCCGTCCGGAGGATCGCGACCGGCTTGCCGTCCGATCCCTGGAGCGTCACCGACGTGGCCGATTCCGAAGTCAGGAGGCCGGTATGCGTGAGCCCGGCGTCGGTGATGGCGATGTACGAGAGATATCGGGCTTCGACCGCGCGATTGGGGTCGAGGATGTTTTCGAGGAGGTACTCCGGCCGCTTCCCCGAGAGCGAGGCGAGGCTCGGACCGAGGTCGCGGCCGATGTCTCCCAACCGGTGGCAGGCGGCGCAGACCCGGACGAACGTCTCGCGTCCCCGCGAAGCCTCTCCCGGTGTCTCTACCGCCGCAGCGTAAGTGGCGATGACCTTTCCCCGATCCGCGGAGGCCCGGGAGGCAAAGAGGGACTCGCTCCGCCGCCGAAGGGTGTCGTCCTTGAGCGAGAGAAGCCGCTGCCGCGCCGCCGCGTCGACTTCGACGGGACGGACAGCCTCGCTCTCCAGGGCGCCCAGGAGCGGCGAGATCCACTCCTGTCGGGAGAGGAGCAGGTTCAGAAGGTGCGCCCGCAGATCGGGCGAGGCCGACTTCCAGGCGGCCAGGAACCGGACCGGCACCGCGGAGTCCCCCGTCCGGGCGAGGGCCGAGGCGGCAGACCGCTGCATCTCCAGTTCCGTCCGGGGACTGAGGAGCGACTCGAAGAGCTCGACATCGGCTTCCCGCGCCGCGGCGGTTCGGCCGAGGACTTCGATCGCGGCCTGCCGCGCGGCGAGGTCGCCCGCGGCGTCGCGAACGGCCTCGGTCGCCCGGCGGCTCAAGTCCTCCAGGCGGCGAGCGAGTTCAGGGGACTCCCGGCGGACTGCCTCGCCAAGCTTGGCCGCCCGCTCCAGCGTCGCGAAGACGACCGCCGCCTGCCGGAAAGTAGACGCCGGATCGTGCTCTTCCTGAGCCGAGAGAACGTTGCCCAGGACACGGCCGAGCAGGGAGCTATCGCCGGCGGCCCCCGCCATCCGGATCAGGTCCCCCAGGAACGCGTCGGACTCGTGGTCCGCTGAGACAGCCCCGAGATACGCCGTCACGACCCGTTCCAGATTGTCGCGCGAGACCGAGCTGAGGACCGCCGACAGAATCTCCGGCCGACCACCAGACGCGGCGGCGAGGGCCCCGAGGGCGTCACCGGCGCGGAGATCGTGCCACTCGCCGAGCGAGAACGCTCCTTGCAGCGCACAGCCCGGCGTCTTGAGCAGCCGGACGATCGCTTCTCCCAGTCTCGGCTCGGTCGCGAGATGCGGCTCGGAGAGACGCGCGAGATGACAGAGGACCTGCGGATCGGTCTCGGCAGCGAGTCGTTCCAGAAGCCACGCCGGAGTGAGGGACTTCACGCCGTCGAGAACACACAGCGCCTGGCAACGGACGGCGGCGTCGCCTGCCGTCCGGCTCAGGGCCTCCAGAGCCTTTGCCGCAGAGGCGTCGGCCCGCCAGACCAGTTCCTGATGAACGAGATCGCGGACGGTTCCATTCGATGAGTCGAGCGCGGCGACGAGGTCCGCCGCCGAACGGTCACGGATCGCGAGCGGCCGGGACGGGGGAGCGCCAACGCGGGTCACGCGGTAGATTCGGCCCCGGTCGTGTCCTTCGCGCAGGTCGAGCGTCTTCTGCGTCTCGGCGGGGATCCACTCCGGATGCTCGATCACCGCCCGATACATGTCGGCGACCCACAGCGCCCCGTCCGGTCCCGTGCGGGCCATGACCGGGCGGAAGGCGTTGTCGACGGACGACAGGAACTCGGACGCCTCGTCACCGGGGCCGCGGCCGGCGTCGAGGAGGAACGGCGATTCGGAGTCGGGTGTGAGCCGCCAGCGGCTGACGAGGTTATGGACCGGCTCGCAGATGAAGAGCGATGTCTCCTCCGGGCTGAGGGCGGGGTCGCGGCCGATGCCGATGCCGCAGGCCGAGGTGAACCGGTTGGCGGTGTGGAGGTCGTTGAAGCGGGCGATGGTGCGGCTTGTCGGATAGACCCGGGCTGCGGGCTCGATGAGCTGCCGGACGATCGAGCCCGCCGCGACCGCCGGGTTGCGGCGGAGGTAGTGATCGGGGAGCACAACCTGCCGCGCGGCGATCGTGTTGTTTCCCCCGAACCAGTGGTCCCAGTCGTCGCGGCACTTGCTGAACTGCGACTGCCCCGAGGTCAGCTCCAGCTCGCCGGTGTCGGGACGGAACCGGAAGTCGCGGCCCCGCAGGTCGAACTCCTGCCCGGTCAGGACGGAGCGGATCGTTCCGCCGCTGTCGCCGTTGGCGCAGTGGACCCAGTTGTCGAGTCCCCACACGAGTCCGTTGAACCGGTGCTGCTGGTTCCCGGGGGTGAACCCGGTGACGAGCGTCTTTTGAACGTCCGCCTTCCCGTCTCCATCGGTGTCCTCGGCGTAGATCAGGTCCGGCGCCGCGGTGACGAGCACTCCCTTCCGCCACGGCAGGACACCGGTCGGGAAGGGGAGATTTTCGAGGAAGAGGCTCGCCTCCTCGTAGCGGCCATCGCGGTCGCGATCGATCAACAGTCGGACGCAGCCCCCCGGCTTCCCCTGGCCGTCGAGGCCGTTCGGGTAGTCCCCCATCTCGACGACCCACAGGGCGCCATCCGTCCCCCAGGCGAACGAGACCGGGTCCTCGACGAGCGGTTCCGCCGCCGCGAGCTCGACTCGGTATCCCGAAGCGACCCGCAGCAGCGGCAGCGACTGCTCGGGGGTCGTCTGGCTGAGGTTGGCGAAGGTCAGCAGCACATTGAAGGTCCGCGTCTCGACGAGGGCGGTCTTTGTATCGGTGGTCTCGTTCTGCCAGTAGCAGGTCCGCCCGCGCGTGAACCACCCGTTGTTCTGCCCCTTCACGGCGATCGGCGGAACGGCCGGTCGATCGGCGTCCTGCGGCGTCGGGCGGACTTTCCAGCCGGCTTCCATCGAGCCGAAGAGCGCGATGAGCGACACGGTGTCATTGGCTACCAGCAGATCGAGCGACCCGTTGGCGTCGAGGTCGATCAGCCGGGCACCGGTGTCTTGGCCCGCCTCGGTGCTGAGTCGGGCGTCCGCGGGGATCGACCACGGCATCGCCTTCCAGCTTGCCGCGGCTTCGTCCCAGCGGCAGATCGTCTTCCCGCCATCGAGGAGCAGCTCGTCGACGCCGTTGCCGTCGAGGTCGTGGAACAGGGTTCGGGTCTTCGCCGTCAGTTCGGTGGGAAACGCTCCCTCAGCGATCGCCCAAGCTCCGTTCCGGAGTTCCCAGGCGCGGGCTCCGTCGTCGGTCATGGCGAGCAGGTAGGGAACGCCGGGATGGATCGTTCCAAGCTTTGCGGCCGCTTCCTTCCCGCCGGCGATCCGGACCGGGAGAGGAGTCTCCTGCCAGCTCTTCGTCCCGGGGTTCCAGAGCCGGGTCACCTGGAGAGACTCGTTGCCGACCGCGACGTCGAGATGCCCGTCCCCGTTGAGGTCGGCGAGCCGCACACCGTTGTCGCCTCCCCCTTTCGGCTCGCGGACCGGCTGGCCCTTGAGGAGGTGCGTGTTGAGGCGGTCGACACACTCGCGGAACGAGAGAAACTTCACCCGCTTTCCGTAGGTTGCCTCGGCGTAGTCGATGAACTGCACGACCTGCTCGCTGGAGATCCAGCCGTGCGGGTGGAACACGAGGTCGAACACCCCCTGCTTGCGGACCGTGCAGTCGAGAGCCCGTTTCCAGTCCTCGACCGTCACGGGGTTGTTCGGCTTGTGGAGGTGCTGGGCCGACCAGTCGCTGGGGGCGATGCAGGGGAACTGCCACACGCCTCCCGCCATGACGTAGGGATAGGGATAGTTCTCGATGTAGTTCACGAATCCGCGGTCGCGGGGGATGTATTTCGTGAACCGCCCGCTGCCGCCGCTCCCTTCGGTCACCCAGGCGGGATCGAGCTCGGGATCGTCGGCCGTATAGACCACGAACACGGAGCTGTCGGCCTGGAGGAAGTTCCCGGCTGGGGTCGTCCGGCCGAGGATCTCGGCCATCAGCTTCGGGCTGAAGGTGTTGAGCGAATCGCAGCAGGGGGTCCGGAAGGCGACCGGCCGGCTGCCGGGGATCTCCGAGAGAAGATCGATGCCGCGGTCTACGGTCCCTTTGGCCGCCGCAAAGTTCCCCTTTGCCAGGAGCGGGCAGGGGTGGTCGTAGGTGTGGACTTCGAGGCTCACTCCTTCCTTGAGCCACGTCTGGAGGTGCGGCTCCTGGGGATCGATGCGGCAGGTCATGATGCTGACCCCCGCCCGGCCGTCGATCTGCTTGAGCCGGTTCAGGATCGGCCGCAGGTAGGTCTCGTACTTGGGGTGCTCCCGCATGTCGTCGATCGCGAGGACGACCACCGCCTCGACTCCTTCGTCCCCGACCCACTGGGGCGTCGTGAGCTTGGGGAACGCGATGTCGGGGTAGTACGGATCGGCGCTCGTCAGGTGATCGAACCGGACCGCTGTCGGTTCCGCTGCGATGGCCGGAGTGAACCGGAGCAGGGCTGCCACGGACAGGGACAGCAGCGTGAGAGCAGAGCGAAGCGCAGGCGGAACGCGGAGACCCATGTCGGCGGAACCTCATCGGGACGAAGCGAACGCCCCGGCATCATAGGTCCGGCGGTTCGATGATGCATCGCGCGCCGGCTCGAACCGCGTCCTCGCCGGCACGGCGCTGCTACCTCAAACCCAACGTGCCCCGGCAGCCTGGGGTCAAGGGGGTCTCACCCCCTTGCCGCCGGAGGCACTTCCATGAGGAACCGTGGTACACAACGGACGTCCGCTTTGTGGGAGTGGCGTTGAGGAATCCACCCTCGCTCCACACTCCCAGCGGGTTGGTGAGGGGGCATACGACACGGCGTCCGCGCTTGGACACGGGCTCCTTCAGACATCTCTCGACGAGAGGGCCTCCGGCGGGCAAAGGGCCAGAAAAACAACACAGGCCCCCTTGCATCCCCCACCAGGGTGCCCCTGGACCCGGTGAAGTTACTCAGAGGAGCCGCTCCGAGACGCCAGCGCGCGCAGTCGGTCATGAGCCCGGCCACAATGCGGATCCCGCGCGATCGCCCTCCCATACGCCTTCTCGGCCGTCGACCACTCCCTTTGCGACAAGGCAATCTCTCCCCGGTAAAACTCCGGGAGCGGATCCTGCGGCCGACGTCGCGCCGCCTCCTGCAGATGACCCTCCGCCGCCTCAAAGCTGCCGATCCGATAGGCATCCACCCCCTCCAGCCAGAAGACCTCGCTGCGGTACTCCGCCCGCCGCTCCGCACTCCCCTTGTCCTCCGACAACTCTGCCAGCCGCGAAGCGACCTCGGACTTCGGCTGCATCTTCTGCGAGGCGGCCAGCCATTCCCGCGCCCGCTGCCGCGAGCCGCCATTCCACTCCATCTCCCCCAGGATGTGGCGGGCCAGCGGCGAAATCGCCAGCCGGGGCTCGAACGACGCCACCCAGCGTGAGGCGGTCGACAGATCCTGGGCCAGATAGGTCATCTGCAGGCCGTTCGTCAGAAGCACCTCCGTGACTTCGGGCGGATTCGTCTGGAGGACGGTCTCAAAGCGGTTCACTGCCTGCGCTGCCCGTCGGGCCTCGAGCTCCGCGGAGCACTCGGCGAGCTCGGCCATCAGTCCATACCGGGAGCGGATCAGCTCAAGGTCCTTCCACTCCCGCTGCTGCTCCATCTCACCGGTCCCCCGCTCCGCCCGCTCCTCCGCGACCGCCATGCGGAACAGGTCCCCCTGGAGGCGGGCCCCTTCGACCGCGACCGTCTCGAGAAAGATGTCGAGCGGTTGAGTGCGCCGAAGCTGTTCGATGTGCTTCATCCCCTCGTCGACTCGCCCGGTCCGCAGCAGGACCCGCGCGAGCTCGAACTCCGCCAGCGAAGAGGGGAGGGCCTTCTCGAACGCGGCGATCGCCTTCTCGGGCTGCTCCGCGCGGAGCCGGCACTTTCCGATCCGCTGCCAGCAGTCCGGATCCCGTCCCGCGTCCGATCCACTCGCGACCCGTTCGAACTCCGCGATCGCCTCGTCGAGCCGGCCAAGCCGTTCGAGGCATCGGGCGTGCATCCACCGCACCGCCTCGTTCGTCTCGTCGAGCGCGACCGCCCGGGCCAGGACCACCTCTCCTTCGGGCAGGTAGCCGTAAGCCAGATACGCCTCTCCGAGTTCCCGCCAGGCGGCTGGCCGGTCGGAGTCGGCTTGCGACTCAAGGTGCCGGATCGCGGCGGCGGTCGCGGGCGGGAGCCGGCGGACATCGACCTGCGGAACGGGGGGCCGGCCGAGACGGGTCACGACGAGGTAGCCCCCGACGGCCAGTTCCACGACCAGGAGTCCAATCAGCAGGGGGCGGGCGCGGGAACTCATGGCGCGGCCTTTCCGGAAGCGGTGGTCCAGAGCGTCGCCGGAGGGCTGTTCCGGAACGGCGGGTGGAGGTGCAGCGGTCCGGTCACGACCTCCGCGCGGCCGTCCCCATCGAGGTCCGCACAGTCGACCGTGACGAGATGCGTCTGGTCGGTCTCGACCTGCCACGGCCGGAAGGTCTGCTTTCCGTCGTTCTCCAGCCACACGAGGCTCGCGTGGCCGGGGCGGTCCCAGTCGTTGAACATGCTGACGAGGACCACATCCTTGTCACCGTCTCCATCGAGGTCCCCGGCCGATGCCGCGTAGGTCCCCCCCAGGTTCGAGATCCGATGGCTCGTGAAGGTCCACGGCGTCGGCTTGGCGCCGACGGCGTTGTTCTCCAGCCAGAAGCAGCCGTGATAGGGCTGGGGGTAACTGTGGGAGTCTTCCAGGTTGTCTCCGGCCGGGAGCAGGAGATCCACGTCGCCGTCGCCATCGAGGTCCGTCTTCACGAGGCCGGCGCTCCCGAGGTCGTAGTTCAGCGACTCGAACAGAAGCCGCGGCGTGAACGTTCCTTTGCCATCGTTGTCGAAGCCCCACACCTGCTCCCGGTCCTGCGAGACGACGGCCGCGATATCGAGATCGCCGTCGCCGTCGAAGTCCGCCACCGGGACATGGATCGCCCCCGCCGCCGGAAAGAGCTGATGCGACGTGAACGCCTGCTGGCCGTCGTTCTCCAGCCACAGGATCTCCCCGCGGGCGTAGCCGAAGACCGCCACCGCCAGGTCGATGTCCCCGTCGCCGTCGAAATCCCCCGGCTGGGCGTCCGCGACCCGTCGAACGTCGGTCAGCAGCTCGACGGGCTCATAGGCCTCCCCCGTGTTCCGGAGCCAGATCAGCTTGCCGACCCGCAGGTCGTCGGGCCAGATGTTCCCGAGGGACGAGACTACGAGGTCGAGACGGCCGTCCCGGTCGAGGTCGACGAGCGTGGCATGGGCGGGGGCCGGAATCTCGGTCGCCAGGACGGAGCGGGTCCAGCCGCCGTCGGCCGTCTGGTCGTAGCTCACGACCTGATTGAAGCGGGCGTCGCACACGATGGCGTCGCGGCGGCCGTCGCCGTTGCGATCGGCCAGTTGGACGTGCGTCGTCCACGACGGGACGGCCGCCGGGCTCTCCATCTCCCGCGGGGTCCACGGGATCGGCGAGGCGGGGTAGGAGGTTCCGTTCGAGACCGGCTCCGGGAGCGTTCCCCGCGGGGGAATGCGGTTCCACAGGAGAACCAGCAGAAGCGGAAGGCCGAGGAGGAGCAGCAGCCATCCAAGGCGGCCGCGCTGTGATCCCGGATCGGAGGCGGAAGGGGTGTCGGGCGAAGGCAAGGAGGGCACGGCGGGGAAGTGGGAGACAAGAGGCCCCGCCGCGAAACAGGTGTTCTGCTTGGCGGGGAGGGCTCGGAAAACGACAGTGGTCGGGAACGAACGATCACTGAGTCCAACCAGTATTGCGCATCCCGGACGTTTCGAACATCCGGCGGGCGGCGGAACGGACGAAGGATCCGATGACCGTGAGGAGACGCTCCATGACGACACTGACCCGTATCGCCCTCCTGCTGTCGATCGCCGGCCCCTGGGGACTTTCCGTCCACGGGGCCGAGCCTTCGCTTCAGGAACGGATCAACCACTCCGGGAAGAAGGGAGAGGCACGGACCGTCCTCATTCCGGCCGGACGCTATGAGCTGACGGAACCGCTCCATCTGGGACCGGAGGCGAGCGGCCTGACCCTGGCCGCGGAGCCGGGAGCCCAGGTCGAGATCGTCGGCTCGTCACGGCTGACCGGCTGGAAGCGGATCGATGAAGCCCGCAACGTCTGGGAGTGCCGCCTGCCGGACGGATTCCCGACGGCCCCTCCCCGGCAGTTGTTCCTGGCCGGAAGCCGGCTCGTCCGGGCCCGGACGCCGAACACCGGTTGGCTGGAGACGAAGGAGACCCTGGCGACGAAGCCGCCGCTGACGCTCGGCCTTCCCGACGGGATGGCCCGGGCCGAATGGGTCCGCCAGGGAGTCGTCATCCGCGGCCTCCAGAAGTGGGCCGGCTTCCAGCTCGCCGTGACCGAGGTCGACGTTGCGGCCCAGCGGGTCACGCTGCCGGGGGCGGCCATTGCGCATCGCCAGGAGAAGACGAACCGCTTCTGGATCGAGAACGCTCCCGAGGCGCTCGACCAGCCGGGGGAGTGGTGCTGCGATCCGTCGGCCCGGACGATCCGCCTCATCCCGCCCGCCGGCATCGATCCACTGACGGCGAACATCACGGTCCCGCGGCTCAGGACGCTCGTCCTCATCGACGGAGCGGCGGACGTCCGGCTCCAGCGGCTGCAGTTCTCGGAGTGTGACGTCGAGACGCCGCCGCAGGGAGACATCGACATGCAGGCCGCGGCTCCCCGGCGAGGCGCGATCGTGCTGCGGTCCGTCCGGAACGGCCTCGTCGAACAGTGCACGGTCCGCAGCGTCGCGGGCTATGCGGTCGACATCGCCCGCGGTTCTCGCGACTGCATCGTCCGTCGGTGCGAACTGTCGCAGCTCGGCGCGGGGGGTGTGCGGATCGGGGAGACGAAGATCGAGGAGGTCCCCGAAGCCCAGGTCTCGGGCCACGTTGTCGAGGACTGCCGGATTCACGACTACGGGCAGATCGACTTCGGGGCGTGCGGAGCCATCGTGTTCCAGGCGGCCCGGAACACGATCCGCCACAACGAGATTCACCACGCCCCCTACACCGGCGTCTCGGTCGGCTGGACCTGGGGCTATCGCGACTCCCCCTGCCGCGAGAACCTCGTCGAGAAGAACCACATCCATGATCTCGGGGGCAAGCTCCTCAGCGACCTGGGGGCGGTCTATCTCCTCGGCCCGCAGCCGGGGACGGTCGTGCGGGGGAACCTGATCCACGACCTCGCCTGCTTCGACTACGGCGGCTGGGGCCTCTACACCGACGAGGGCTCGTCCGGCATGTTGCTCGAAGGGAATGTCGTCTACCGCTGCCAGACGGCCGGGTTCCACCAGCACTACGGGAAGGAGAACACGATCCGCGGCAACGTCTTTGTGAACTGCGGCGAAGGGGGGATCCGGCGTTCGCGGGACGAGGACCACCAGTCGTTCACGCTGGAGAAGAACGTCGTCGTCAGCCCGTCGCCGGCGTTCCTGACCGGGAACTGGAAGAAGGGGACCTATCCCTGCAACCACAACCTCTACTTCACGCCGGCCGAGGGTCCGAGGACGTGGACCGGGAAGAGCTGGGAGGAGTGGCAGGGGTCCGGTCACGACCAGCACTCGGCGATCGGTGATCCGCGGTGGCTCGACCCCGATCATCCGGAGCGCGGTGTCCGCGCCGATTCCCCCGCGCGGATGCTGGGCATCGATGTTCCGGTCCTTGAGGACGCCGGCCCTCGGGCCGCGGCTCCGAAGTAGAGCCTCACGCCGCCGGGTAATGTGGTCCTTTACAAAACGAAGAAACCCCGCCGGCGGCCGTTTCCGGCTGCGGGCGGGGTTATCGATTCTCGACGGCAGAGCCGGCGACCGGCGGGACTACTTCACGTCGATCAGCTCGACGAGGAAGTGGAGCGTGGCGTTCGGCGGAACGTCGCGTCCGGCGCCGCGGGCGCCGTAGCCCAGGCTGGCGGGAATCTCGAGTTCGATCATTCCCCCTTCACCGACGAGCTGCATCCCTTCCGTCCACCCCTTGATGACCTGATTGAGGCCGAAGGAGATCGACTCACCCCGCTTGTAGGAGCTGTCGAAGACCTTGCCGTTGTCGAGCCAGCCGTGGTAGTTGACCTCGACGGTCTGGGTCGCCTTCGGCTTGGCTCCCTTTCCTTCGCGGAGGACCCGGTACTTGAGTCCGGACGGGGTGGTGGTGAGCGCCTTGGGGGCGGCGGCGTCCATCTTGCCGGCGCCGGCGGGGAGTTCGGGGAACTTCACTTCTTTGTCATCGGCCATGGAAACTCCTGCGATCACGAGGGCCAGTCCGACCAAGGCTACGCGAGTCAATCCCTTCAACAGCATAAAGCACCTGATCCATTGGAGCGGTGTGAAACTCGATCGACGCACCGGGCGTCCGGCGGACGTGGTCATCGATGCGGACAGTGAAAAACGGAGCCGACTTCCCGTCGGCTCCGGTGGTGGCGATTACTTGACGTCGATCAGTTCGACGATGAAGTGCAGTGTGGCGTTCGGGGGAACGTCGCGGCCGGCGCCTTGCGCCCCGTAGCCGAGTTCGGGCGGAATCTCGAGCTCGATCATTCCGCCTTCGCCGACGAGCTGCATCCCTTCGGTCCAGCCCGGAATGACACCTCCCAGCGGGAACGAAATCGATTCTTTCCGGGCGTAGGAGCTGTCGAAGACGTTGCCGTTATCGAGCCAGCCGTGGTAGTTGACTTCGACCGTATCGGACGCGGTCGGCTTGGCACCTTTCCCCTCGCGGAGAATGCGGTACTTGAGGCCGGACGGCTGTGCCGTGAGGGTCTTGGGGGCGTTCTCGTCCGCCTTGCCCGCGCCTTCGGGGAGTTTCACTTCGCGCGGTCCGGAGTCCGTGGCGGCGGCAGCGGGAGGGGCCGGCGGTGCGCTGGCGGGTGGTGCGGGAGGCTCGGCGCACCCCTGACAGAGGGCGAGCGACAGACAGGCCGCCCAGGACAGACGCATCACCATGATGAAAACTTCTCTCGGTATTGGAGGACGATAAGGGGGTAAGCGTAACTTGCGGGGCGTGTGGGGAAAAGCCGCGGCCAGGCAGGCTTGAACCGCGTCCTTGCCGCCGGCGGCACTTCCATGAGGAACCGTGGTAAGTAACGGACGCCCACTTTGTGGGACCGGCGTTGAGGACTCACCGCTCGCTTTGAAATCCCCGCGGGTTGGTGAGGGGGCATACGGCACCGTGTCCGCATTTGGAGACGCCCTCCTTCAGATATCTCTCGACGGTCAGCCTCCGGCGGGCAAAGGGGCGTTGCCCCTCTGCACTCCCCACCAGGGTGCCCCTGGACCCGGATGAGACGTACTCAACCGATAATCACGCGCGGTTGCAGAGCCGGGTTCTTCTCCGCTTTCATCAGCAGCTCACGCACCAGCCACGGGACGTTCCCTTCACCGAACAACAGGAATCCCACGTTCGCCCGCATCGGACTCTCGTTCGACCAGCCAAAGTGAATCTCCGGCGGCCGACCACTCTTCGACATCTCCAGCGCCACCGCCGCCAGCACATGCGGGATCGACGAACAGTTCGTAATCCGCAGCACGATCCGCCCCTCCTGCTGCGTCACGTCGATCGTCGGGTGCTGGTAGAACTCGCTCACATCCCCCCGCGAGACCTCCACAAACACGATCGGCTCATGCGGCTGCAGATGGTGCTCCGCCCGGATGCTCTGCTCCTTCTCGATCAGGTCCCGCCCGCCGGGACGGTGCGGCACCAGGATCGCAATCTCCAGATGCCGGAGACTGTCCCACAGGAACTTGTCGTTATCGTCCTTGAAGTCGAAGCCGGTAAACCGCAGCTCCGTCGACCGCCACGTCCGGGAAATGATCGAGGTCACGATGATCGCCACAATGAAGAAGCTGGCGATCTGCATCCCCTGCGGCTTCTCGATGATGATCGCCACCATCGTGTAGAAGAACAGCAGGCCGATCAGCGAATACCCCCACGGCACGCGCCAGATCCAGTGGCCCGTGCGGGAGCGGTACGTCTCGATGATCGTCGCTGTCGCGGCGCTCGACATCAGCACGATGACCCCCGTCGCATACGCCGCCCCCTGGGCGTCGACGCTGGCGCTGAAGATCCAGGTCACGAAGAGATTGATCCCCGTGAACAGCAGGACGAGCGGCCGGGTGGCCCGCGCCCAGTCAGGGGCCATCCCGTACCGCGGCAGGTACTGCGGCACGAGGTTGAGCAGTCCCGCCATCGCGCTCGCCCCGGCGAACCACAGGATGACGACGGTGCTGATGTCGTAGAGCGTGCCGAAGACGTTCCCGAACAGCGGGCTGACCGGCAGCGGGCTCTCGCCGTGTGCCAGATAGGCCAGCGCGCGATCGGCCGCCGGGCCTTTCTCCGGAGGGCGGCCGGGCTCGAGGGTCGCCGCGCTCTCCTCTTCGGCGATGGCGGGGGCCTTCCGCAGCGCATCCGCTGGAATCAGCGTTGCGGTGACGAGCGACGAACAGAGCAGGTACGACGACATGATGAGGGCCGCCACCAGCAGGAGCTTCCGCGCGCCGTCGATCCGGCTTTCCAGCCGCTCCTGGGGCGTCTCTCCTTCTTCAGCGATCAGCGGCATGACCGCCACGCCGGTCTCGAATCCGCTCAGCCCCAGGGCCAGTTTGGGGAACAGAAGGAAGCACAGGATCAGGATCGAGCCCCAGCCGGTCCCCGACACCGGCAAATGGCTTCCGATGGCCCATTCCCCGTTGACGACGTGCTGGAACCACTCGGACAGCAGGCTCGGATGGGTCAGCAGATACCGCAGGCACTCGACGAGCAGCAGGAAGTTGATGCTGAGGTAGACCGCGACGATCGCGACCGCCAGCCAGACGACCTCGGCGAAGCCCCGCATGAACCAGCCCCCCAGCAGGGTGAGGAGCATCATCGTCAGGGTGACCTGGTTCTGCAGCAGGCGGGGAGCGTGGTGCTCCCAGAACGGGTTCTCGAGGAGGTGGACCGCGGCGTCGGCGGCCGAGAGTGTTTTCGTGATGACGAAGTCGGTCGCCGCGAATCCCAGCAGGATCAGGACGAGGATTTTTCCGCCCCAGCCGCTGACGAGCCGTTCCAGCATGGCGATCGACCCCTGGCCGTGGGGCGAGGAGGAGGCGACGTGCCGGTAGATCGGAACCGCTCCGAAGAGCGTGACGAGGACCAGGAACAGCGTGGCGATCGGGGAGAGCCGGCCCGCGTTATCGAAGGCGATGGACGGCTGGTAGCCCAGTGTGGAGAAGTAGTCGACCCCGGTCAGGCACATGACCCAGAGCCAGAAGCTCTTGAAGTGGTGCCCGTGTTCTCCTGAAGCGTGCGTAGGCGACGCCGACATGGATGATCCAAAGACCGGGGGCGGAGGTCCGCTGCAGAAATCGTCTGACCCGGCGGGAAGAGCTCTCGCGCCGGATGGGCGGGCTCGAAATTGGGGGACAGAAGTTCACTTCTTCCCGGCAGCGCAGCAGAAAAACCCGGGCGGACGTAGTCCGACCGGGTTTTCAATCACTTCAGTGGGTCTAGGCCAGGTCCTTGATCAGCGGGCTGATCCGCTGGGCCTTGGCGACGATGGCCTGCTTTTCGGCGTCGGTCTTGGCGTTGGCCAGTCGGTCGCGGAGTTTCTTCAACTTAACGCGGCGTGTCCGCCGGCGTGCCAACTCGCGGGATCGCTCAATCCGCCCCATGGTGTCTTACGCTATCTCGACAGGAAATTTGTGTGCGGGGAAAGGGGCAGAGGTTAGACGGTCGGATTGCGCAAGTCAACCAGTGTCTATTGAACCGGGTCCAGGGGGACCCTGGTGGGGGGATGCAAGGGGGGCAACGCCCCCTTGCCCGCCGGAGGCTGACCGTCGAGAGATCTCTGAAGGAGGGCGTGTCCAAACGCGGACAACGTGCCGTATGCCTCCTCACCAACTCGCGGGGATCCAGAACGAGCGCTACTGTTTGAGGGAGTCCTCAACGCCGGTACCACAAAGGGGACATCCGTTGTGTACTACGGTTCCTCACCGGAATGCCTCCGGCGGCAAGGGGTTGCCCCCTTGACCCCAGGCTGCCGTCGCACGTTGGGTTTGAGCTATGGACGCCGCGCCGGCAAGAACGGGTCCGCTCTATTTCACGTCCTCAGGCGGCGGCTCGTCCGACAACAACCACTCCGGCGGCCCGGACGGCGGCGACTCGGGGATCTCACCCGTCTCCAAGAACCGGTCCAGCGCCTTCTGATCCACCGGACGCTCCGGAATCGTCACCGCCATCGGCCGGCTGTACCACCACTGCGTCCCAAAGATGATCAGGATCACCGCAATCACCCCGCCAATGATCCAACCGGACGCACTCGCCTGCCGCTTGTAGTGGGCGCTGACTGGGTTCTCCGTCCAGCGGATACGGCCCAGGAACAGCGGAGCAAAGTGCGTCTGCCCGTCCGGCGTCTTGTACAGCATCAGCTTGTGGAAAAAGCCGGTGAACACCGCCTGCTCGACCAGGTTCACGCCGATCGGCAGCTGCGGCGGCAGGTCCGGAAACACGACGACATACGGATACGACTGCGAGTCGCTCGTCGTCCCCCAGGCCTCGTAAACCTGCTTCACATCCGCCGAATTCTGCTTCAAATCGGAATTGGGAAGGACGCGGGCCACGTTGAGCTTCAGCCGGACCAACTCCCCGCGATACGTCGCCGGAGCCTGGGCAAAGTGCGTAAAGAAAAGATCCCGCCGCGCCCGGTTTTCGAGCTCCACGGACGGCTCCGCCCGGGCCCACCGGAACAGCCGCCAGTAGCTCGCCATCTCTTCGGCCGTCAGGACCTCGCGGTCCTGTATGACCTGCGCTTCTTCTTTGAAGGCGTCGATCTGCTCCGGATCGCGGGCCCCGCCGTCTTCCCCCTCGCTCCCGGGAATCGGGACGATGATCTCCGTCCACCGCGCCGCCTCTTCGGGGGAAACGGCCGCCCGGACGCTGTCGTCGCTCGGGGCCGTGTCGTCCCGGGCGATCCCGGTCCAGGTCTTGGGATTGACCGCCTGAAAGTAGTAGAGCCCGATGATCCCCAGCAACAGCGTCGCGGCGATGAGGCGGGTCAGCTCGTAACCGCGAAACAGCCCGGTCGGTCGCGGATCGAGTCGGCGCATGTCAGCCACCTTCGGGAAGTTCGACGAAGCTGAGCTTCGTCAGCTTGGAACCGTCCGGGAGCGTCTGGCGGATGCAGGTGTCGACCACCCGCATCAGTTCGGAATACCGCAGCTTCGATCCCACCTGCAGGATCACCTGCTTGAAGGGGAAATCGCCGCCGTCCATCTGTCCCTTGAACCAGCCGTCGAGGCCGTTGGGTCCACCCACATTATTCCCGTCCGCCACGCTTCCGATGAGAATTCCGTCGATATTTCCTCCGTTGGAGGGGATCGAAATCACCAGCGTCTCGATCCCGGCGACCGGGTTCGAGTTGTTCGTGTCCGAACCCGCCTGCTGCCCGTCCTTGGCCATCGCCACCGGTTCGGGCTTCGGAAGACGCAGGTTGAGCTGCCCTTCGCGGGGATCGGGCTTGAAGCTGAAGATGAAGAATGTCAGCAGCTGGAACGCCATGTCGAGCATGGCGGCCAGGTTGAGCTCGACCTTCTCCTGCTTCTTCTTGTGTTTTCTGCGGCTCACTTGTCCGCCTCCCGGTCCATCGCCCGGAGGGCGAACTGCACGAAGCCCTGGTCCTGGCAGAGCTTGATGACTTCAAACAGCGAGGCGAACGTCGTCGCGCGGTCGCAACGGATCACGACGCGGGTCGGCAACTCATCCCCCGCCTCCAGCTTGCCCCCCGCCTTGTTGGCGGTCATGCGGCTCACCTGGGCTTCGCTGGCGATGTAGGGGCCAGGATCCTTCACGATGCCGTACTGGTTGATCTTCCCGTCGCTCGTGACGTTCAGGATCAGCAGTTCCTCGACCCCCTTGGTGTCGACCGGCCGGGCCGATCCCACCACGGGGAGCTTGAGGTTCAGGTCCAGCGCAGCCGCCTTCATGTTCGTGACGAGCATGAAGAACGTGATGAGCTGGAACACCATGTCGAGCATGGGAGTCAGGTCGGGCTCTGCCCCGTCTCCACCGCCGCCGCTCATGGGAGTCGCCTATACGTAAGGATGGCTGAGCAGGAGAGGATTACTGGGCAGGAGAGGCCGGAGCCGCAGCGGGAGCCCCGCCGCCAGCGGGACGCTGCCGGACCGCATTCGCCAGCTTGCCGATCAGTTCGTCGGCGGCGAGCAGGGCATTGGCTCCCAGGACGGTGATCCGGTTGCGGAACACGGCGAAGAAGTAAATCGCGGGGATCGAGAGCATAACCCCTTCGAAGGTCAGCAGGAGGGCCTTCGAGATTTCGCCGGCGACTTCGCTCGCCTTGATCTGCGTGTCGGACCGGGCGATGACGGAGAAGGCCCCGATCATCCCCTGGAGCGTTCCGAGCAGCCCGATCATGGGGCCCAGGCTTCCCAGGACCGCCAGCATACTGATCCGCTTTTCGTTTTCGGCGGTGATCACTTCCGCGGTCCGCTCCATCGCTCCGCGGGCTTCGCTGACGCCCGCGCCCATTTCATGCAGGCCGGCGGTCACGATCTTGCTGTAGGCCGAGTTGTCGGCCTTCACGAGGTTGTAGACCCCCTTGAAGTCCCGCTTCTCGACGAGCGCCTTCGACTCCTCGACGATCTCGGGGGGCATCACCTTCTCGGGCCGCATGTCGACGAACAGCTTGCTGACGGTCGACACGAAGTAGATCGAGAGGATCAGGAGGAACAGGCCGATCGAGCCGGAGGTCTTGATGACCCACCAGATGAACGATTCGTCGGACGGCGGGGCCTCGTGTCCCCCGGCGGCAGGAGCAGGGGCCGCCGGAGCCGCGGCGGGGGCGGCGGCCGGCGCCGCTTCTTGAGCGTACACCTTGGGAGCCGTCGTCAGCGCGGCGAGACCGAGCACCAGAAGCGCCGCAGCGAGCGCGATGCGGCGCAAACGTTCAACAGAAAACGACATCTCGGAATCCGTCAGAATGAAACTGGAGAGACCGCAGCGCGGAAGAGGGTGCAGAGGTGCAGACGTCTAGAATACGAATGTCCCTACCACAATCAAGCGCGGGCTGATTCGTCACCGGGACTGGTGAAATCTTCTCCGCGCGGTCGCTTCCCGCTACCGGACCGTGCCCATGACCGCATCGCCGGGGCGAATGTTCGACAGAAAATTCTCCATTGCGCCGAAACGATGGCGCAGATCGTAGGGGCTGGCCGAAATGTCACGCAGGTTCAGTCCGACCCCGAGAGTCTGCGCCGATCCCGTCGTCGCCCCGAACCCCTGCAATCCATCAGCCGGCACTGGTGTGTTCAGTTGACATGCAGTGAAGGGGCGGCCATAAGATTGGCCGGAATCCCAAGACGGTGTCGTACAGGGACTGTGCCGCCATCTTATCGATCCCGCCTGTTGGGTGACGGCGCGGGGGATAACACCGTCGATTGACTACTTGACTTGTGGAGTTTGGCAATGCGTAAAGTGGGTGTGTTG
This sequence comes from Planctomyces sp. SH-PL14, assembly GCF_001610835.1. Classification (NCBI taxonomy): domain Bacteria; kingdom Pseudomonadati; phylum Planctomycetota; class Planctomycetia; order Planctomycetales; family Planctomycetaceae; genus Planctomyces; species Planctomyces sp. SH-PL14. The sequence goes on from NZ_CP011270.1 coordinate 4,757,379, forward strand.
TTGTGCGCCGCCGCCGCGATCGCCATCGTTTCGAATGGCACGCCGGCCCAGGCCCGTCCGCAGTACAACAAGGCCTTCAAGGAGACCTACGGCAAGAAGGTCGGCGACGAGAAGGTCAACTGCGGCGTCTGCCACGGTGAAGGGGGCAAGAACAAGAAGGTCGTCAGCGACTACGCCAAGGAGTTCGCTGAAGCTCTCGGCGGCAAGAACGTGAAGGACGACGCGAAGATCGTCGAAGCCCTGAACGCCGCCGCCAAGAAGGAATACGAACCGGGCAAGACCTACGGCGCGCTCCTCGAAAAGGGTGAGCTCCCGCCGCCGGCCAAGTAAGCCGGATGTGACTGCGAATTCAGGAAGACCACCGGCGACGGTGGTCTTCTTTTTTTTAGGGCTGCGGGCGGTAGGCTGTGGCGTGTAGGAAAAGGCCGTCTGCCGCCGCGCGCCATCGCGTCGCTTCCTTGCCGCACTGATCGATCGGGAGCTCTGTCATCTCCTCCGCCGCATCGCCGACAGCCGAGAGCTCAGCCTCCCGCAAGTGGCCCCTCTATGTCCGGATCCTGATCGGCGTCGTGATCGGCGCCGCGATCGGGTTCCTGTTCCGCGACCAGCCGATCCTCGGCAGATGGACGAACGCCGACAACGGGACGCTGGCCGGTTTCTACATCGTGACGCTCACGACGCTGGCGACTCCCCTGATTTTCTTTGCGATCATTGAGGCGTTCGTCCACACGCAGTTCACCCGGCGGCAGGGGATCAAGATGTTCGCCATCTGCGCGGTGAACATCGCGGCGGCGTTCGCGATCGGGCTGACGATCCTCAACGTCTTTCAACCGGGGACGAAGTGGCGCGAGACGTTTGAGAAGCATGCTCAGCAGGCCGCCAAGGCGGACGGGGCCGGTTCGCTGAAGCAGGGGCGGGAGATGGCGAGCCATGCCACCGGTTCGTCCCTCTCGCCGCTCGTGATTCTGAAAGGCTACGTCCCGCAGAGCATTCTTCAGCCTTTCGCCGAGAACAAGGTCCTGACGATCGCCGTCATGGCGATCCTGATCGGGACGGCGATGCGGTCGCTGAAACGCGGCCGCAGCACGACGGCGGCCGGTGGAGCGTCCGATGCGGATAGCGGTGAGGCCGGGGAGCCGGCGGTCGATCTTGGCGCGGCGATGAGGACGTTCGAGGCGTTCGTCGTTGCCGGTTATCAGATCACGTTGTGGATTCTGCGATGGCTGATCGATCTGGCTCCGTATGCGATCTGCCTGGCGGTGGCGAACACGATCGGGATGATGGGGCTGGAGGCGATCCGGGCGCTGGGCGTTTTCATCATTACGGTTGTGGCGGCCCTGCTGATTCACTCTCTCGTGTACTACACGCTCTCGGCCTGGATCGTGGGCGGGAAGTCTCCCCGCGTGTACTTGGGCGAGGGGTTGCCGGCGATCCTGACCGGGCTGTCGATCAACAGCAGCCTCGCGACCGCGCCGCTGACGCTCGATGCGCTGCGGCGGATGAAGGTCAGTGACGCGTCAGCCCGGCTTTCGGCGTGTGTGGGGACGAACTTCAACAACGACGGGGTCACGCTGTACGAGGCGATTACGGCGCTGTTCGTCGCTCAGGCGATTGGTGCGGACTTTGGCGTATGGCAGCAGATCGGGATTCTGCTGGCGGCGCTGGTGGGGAGCATGGGGATTGCGGGGATCCCGAACTCGGGGCTGATCATTCTGGCGCTCGTTCTCAAGGCGGCGCAGTTCTCTGACGAGACGATTCAGTTGGTGCTGCCGCTCTTTTATGGGGTCGATGTGTTGTTGGGGCGGTTGCGGTCGGCGGTGAATGTGATGGGGGATTTGCAGGTGGCGATCCTGTTGGATGTGGGTGAGGAGAATGGGCCGGTCGTCGCGGCCGCGTCCTCGCCGTAGTGTTGAGAGCTCAATACCGGGTCCAGGGGGTACCCCTGGTGGGGGATGCAAGGGGGCAACGCCCTCTTGCCCGCCGGAGGCCTGGCCGTCGGAAGATGTCTGAAGGAGTGCGTGTCCAAGCGCGGACAACGTGTCGGATGTCCCTATATCAACCCGCAGGGATTCCAGGACGAGTGGTGAGTCCTCAACGCCGGTCCCACAAAGGGGACGCCCGTTGTGTCCCACGGTTCCTCATGGAAGAGGCCTCCGGCGGCAAGGGGGCGTGGCCCCCTTGACCCCTGGCTGCCGTGGCATGATGGGTTTGAGCTATGGACGCTGCGCCGGCCTGGACGGGGTTCGAGTCAACGGAATGAGCGCCTCTCGAGATCATTCCGGCCGCTCGATCTCGACGGAGTGGATCCCACTCCCCTCCGGAATCCCTCGCTCCCGAAGGCCGACACAGAAGTAGACGCCGTCCTCCACCACAGCCCCGCCCGCGTCAGCTTCCGGCACCGACAGGTGCTCGAAGAGGAGCAGCGCCATGACGCCATCAATCCTGGCATCCTGAGATCGCACCAGTCCGCACACCGTCAACGGCAGCGAGTCCTCCTCGATCCCCGGACACCCCGGTCGGAACGTCAACAACGAAACAACAAACCATCCCGTCGACATGAGGACACCACGAGAAGCGACCGCCCACATCCCCCTGTGAAGGCAACTTGTCTGCCAAACGGCGACCGATCGTCGTCCGGCGGTTTCTGCAAGCGAATCCGACCCGGACAGGCGACCGCGCGTGTCGAATCCGCGAAATGTGCCGTCATCCCGATGTCAGTCGCGCCGGCCGGGAATTGACGGAGCGGGAGCCGGGGATCAGAGTGCCGCCATGAATCGAGTCGCTGTCATCACGGGGGGCGCGCGCGGAATCGGCCTGGGGATCGCCCGGAGCCTCGCCGCGGAAGGTCTGGACCTGGTCCTCAACGGCGTCCGTCCCGAATCGGACGTCGCCGACGTCGTGGCCGACCTGGCGCGGACGGGGCGGAGGGTCGCCTACATCTCCGGTGACATCGGCGTGCCGGCGGACCGGGAGCGGCTCATCGCCGAGGCGATCTCGCGGATGGGCCGGATCGACGTCCTGGTCAACAACGCCGGGATCACGTCCCCCGGACGGAAGGACATCTTGGAGGCGACCGAAGAGGCCTTCGACCGCGTCATGGCGGTGAACCTCAAGGGGGCGTTCTTCCTGACGCAACTGGCGGCCCGGCAGATGATTCGGCAGCGGGAGCAGGTGCCGGGGCTGCGGGGCTATGTGATCAACGTCAGCTCGATCTCGGCGGACTTCGTCTCGGTGAACCGCGGCGACTACTGCCTCAGCAAGTCGGCCCTGGCGATGTCGACCCGGCTCTGGGCGGCCCGACTCGCGGAGTACGACATCGACGTCTTCGAGATCCGCCCGGGAGTCATCCGCAGCGACATGACCGCGGGAGTCGTCGAGAAGTACGACAAGCTCCTGTCCGAAGGGCTGACGCTGGACCGCCGCTGGGGCGAGGCGGAGGACGTGGGCCGCGCGGCGGCCATGCTGGTCCGCGGCGACCTGCCGTACGCGACCGGCCAGGTGCTCCGGATTGACGGCGGAATGACGATCAACCGGCTCTGAGCCCGGGCATCGTTCCTGCTGACCTCGGAGTGGCCGCCGAGCCTCGCCCGGATCACCCGCGAGGGCGGTGTTCGACGTGCCGAACTGTTCGTTTGTGCGCGAATATCTGTCGCAAGTCATTTCCTGTAAATGACATTGTGCGGATTCGTCAATTGACTTTGCAGCAAACGCACCCAATTAATTAGCATGCTAAAGTTATTCGCCGCCCATCGTTGCTCGTGAGTCCGAACCATGCCGTTTCGCCTGTTGCTGGGCCTCCTTCTCGTGCTGCCGCTCTGCGGCTGCGGCAAGCGCAACCAGCCGGTCCAGCTCACCCCGCCCCAGGTCGACTGGGCCTACCCCCTCGAAAAGCCGATCGTCGAGACGATCGAGTTCACCGGAACCACCCGGGCGACCGCCCGAGTGGAGCTCCGGGCCCAAGTCGGCGGGATCTTGGAGAAGATCGCGTTCGAGGACGGGGCAACGGTGAAGGAGGGGGACCTCCTGTTCGTCATCGAACAGCCCCCCTATCAGGCCAAACTGCAGCTGGCCCAGGCGACCGTCCAGAAGGCGGAAGCGGCCCTCAAGAAAGCAGACCTGGCGATCCAGCGGGTCCGCAAGCTCTTCAGTCAGAACGCCGCCCCGGAGACCGACGTCGAAAACGCCGAGGCGGCCCGCGACACCGCCCTGGCCGATGTCTCGGCCGCCAAAGCCGAGCTCAAGAACGCTGAACTCCAGGTCGGCTACACCGAGATTCGGGCTCCGATCACCGGGCGGATCAGCCGGCACCTCGTCGACCGCGGAAACCTGATCCAGGCTCAGATGACCGCGCTGGCGACGATCGAAAGCATCGCTCCGATCCACGCGTTCTTCTACGTCAGCGAGCGCGAACTCCTCCGCGTCATGGAGCTGCTGCGGTCCAAGTCGATCCCCGACCCGAGCAAGATCCGCCCCGAACTGTTCCTGGGGCTGATCAACGAGAAAGGTTTCCCGCGCAAAGGTTACCTCGACTACCGCGAGTTCGGCGTCGACACCGGGACCGGAACCGTCCTCCGCCGCGGTGTCTTCGACAACGAGGACCACGCGCTCATCCCGGGCCTCTTCGTTCGCATCCAGGCTCCGCTCGGCGATCCGGCTCCACGACTGCTCGTCGAAGAGCGGGCGGTCGGAACGAACCAGCAGGGGGAATTCGTCCTTGTGATCGGCCCCGAGAACAAGGTTGAGTTGCGGCTCGTGCAGCTCGGCCCCTCTTACGACGGCCTGCGAGTCGTGAAGTCCGGACTCGGCGCCCAGGACAAGGTGATCATCAATGGCTTGCAGCTCGCCGCTCCGTCCCGGCCAGTGACCCCCAGTGACGAGAAGCGGATGCGGACCACCGCGGAACTCGAGTCCGCTTCCAAGGGTTCCCCCGCCGCGCCGGCCGCCGCGAAGACCGACGACAAGACGCCAACCAAGGTGCCGGCGGAAGAGCAATCGAAAACCCCCGCGGCTCCCCCTTCGCCCGATTCGCTCGACGGCCCGAAGACCGAAGGGGCTGCCGCCCCGATGGAACCCGCGGCCGAGGGGGAGCGATCCAATGCGCCGCAGACGAAGGAGGCCACTTCCCCGGCGACCTCAACCCCGCCGGAAGGAGAGGGGAAGACCTAGGAACGAACCTGCTGTGAGCCCCGTCCCCCGGGCTCCTGACTTCGTTCCTTCCGCCCTTTCGTCCCACCCCGGTCCAGCACCATGTTCTCCAAGTTCTTCATCGAGCGGCCGATCTTCGCGAACGTCATCGCCATCGTGACGATGCTGATTGGCGGCGTCGCGCTCTGGGCGCTGCCGATCGAGCAGTACCCCGAGATCACGCCGCCCACCGTCGTTGTGAACGCGACCTATCCCGGGGCGGACGCCTCCGTTGTTGCGTCGACCGTCGCCGCTCCCATCGAGCAGCAGGTCAACGGCGTCGAGAACATGCTCTACATGTCCTCGACCTCGTCGGGGAACGGCTCCTATTCGCTGACGATCACGTTCGATATCGGGACGAACCTCGACGACGCGCAGGTCCTCGTCCAGAACCGCGTCGCCGCCGCCACGCCGCTCCTGCCGGAAGACGTGCAGCGGCAGGGGGTGACGGTCCGCAAGCAGTCCTCCAACTTCATCCTGATCCTCTCGATCAACGCCGAGGAGCAGTACCAGGACCAGTACGACAGCCTGTTCCTCGCGAACTACGCCACGCTCCGGGTCCGCGATGAGCTGAGCCGGATCTACGGCGTCGGCGACGTCACGGTGTTCGGGACCGGCAACTACAGCATGCGGATCTGGGTCGACCCGGAGCAGCTCAAGGCCCGCAACCTGACCATGCAGGACGTCGTCGCCTCGGTCCGCGAGCAGAACGTGCAGGTCGCCGCCGGCCAGATCGGCCAGCCCCCTTCGCCTGCGACGCAGCAGTTCCAGTTCGCCGTCACGACGCTGGGTCGACTGACTGACCAGAAGGAGTTCGAGAACATCATCGTGAAGACCGGAGAGTCCGGTCAGCTCACGTACCTCAAGGACGTGGCCCGGATCGAGTTGGGGGCCCAGTCGTACGACCAGTTCAACCTCCAGCAGGGGAAGCCGACCGCCAACATCGGCGTCTATCAACTCCCGGGAGCGAACGCCCTCACGGTGGCCGAGCAGGTCAAATCGGCGATGGACCGGCTCTCGAAGAACTTCCCCGAGGGGCTCCGCTACAAGGTCACGCTCGACACGACGAAGTTCGTCAACGCCTCGATTCACGAGGTTTACAGCACGCTGATCGAAGCGGGCGTCCTGGTGCTCGTCGTGATCCTGGTGTTCCTCCAGGACTGGCGAGCGGTGCTGATCCCCGCCACGACGGTCCCGGTCACGATCATCGGGGCCTTCGCGGCGATGGCCGCCCTCGGCTTCTCGGTCAACATGCTGACGTTGTTCGGCCTCGTCCTGGCGATCGGGATCGTGGTCGACGACGCGATCGTGATCGTGGAGAACGCCGCGCACCATATCGAGCAGGGACAGGCACCGAAACCGGCGACGATTCAGGCGATGAGCGAGGTGCTCGGTCCGATCATCGGGATCACGCTCGTCCTGATGGCGGTGTTCCTTCCCAGTGCGTTCCTGGGCGGGATCACGGGTCAGCTCTATCGGCAGTTCGCCCTCACGATCGCCGCCACGGCGATCATCAGCGCCATCAACGCCGTGACGCTGAAGCCCGCCCAGTGCGCCCAGTGGCTCCGGCCCCCGAAGGCGGGACCGAAGAACCTGTTCTACCGTGGCTTCAACCGCGTGTACGACTTCTTCGAACGGATCTATGTCGCGATCGTGCGGGTCCTCGTTCGCCAGCTTGTCCTGGTCATGCTGTTCTTCACCGGACTCGTGGCCCTCACCGGCTGGTGGTACCTGCAGGTCCCCTCGGGGTTCCTCCCCAATGAGGACCAGGGCTACATCTTCGTCGCGATCCAGCTTCCGGACGCCTCCTCGCAGCAGCGGTCGCGGGAGGTGATGAAGCGCGTCGACGAGATCATCAAGAAGACCGACGGCATCGAGGACTGGGTCACAATCGGCGGCCTTTCGCTTCTTGACGGCAGCAGTGCCCCGAACGCCGGGACGCTATTCATTACCTTGCAGGACTGGGAGCAGCGGCTGCCCAAGGGGATCACGGTCGAAAAGATCCTCGGCAGTCTCGGGGCGCAGTTCTCGCAGATCCGGGAGGCGGTCATCTTTGCCTTCCCGCCGCCGTCGATCCGGGGCCTCGGGGTCCGGGCCGGGTTCCAGCTCCAGATCGAAGACCGAGGGGATGTTGGGGGCGAGCAGCTCGCCCAAGCGGCGAACCGGATCATCGCCGACGCCCGCACACAATCGGGAATCGCTCCCAATCTCAACACGACCTTCCGCGCCGGCGTTCCGCAGCTCTATGTCGACATCGACCGCGAGAAGGTCAAGAGCCTTAACCTGCCGCTCGGCACCGTCTTCTCGACTCTGCAGACGGCGCTCGGCTCGGCGTACGTCAACGACTTCAACAAGTTCGGGCGGACCTATCAGGTCCGGATGCAGGCGGAGCCGCAGTTCCGGGCGGAGCCGGAGGACATCGAGCGGCTTGAGGTCCGGAACAACAGCGGACAGATGCTCCCCTTGAGCACGGTCGCCACGGTCCGGAAGTCGTTCGGGCCGCAGATCATTAACCGCTACAACACCTATCGCACTGCCTCGATCACCGGCGAGCCGGCGGCCGGGTACAGTTCGGGTGAGGCGCTGCGGATCATGGAGCAGGTCGCCGAGGCGAACCTGCCGAACACGATGGACTACGACTGGACCGGCACGGCCTACCAGGAGCGGAAGGTCGGGAGCGAGGTGTACCTGATCTTCTCGATGGCGGTGCTGCTCGTGTACCTGGTGCTGGCGGCCCAGTATGAAAGCTGGCTGATTCCGGCGGCGGTCATTCTGGTCGTGCCACTTGGCCTGCTGGGAGCAGTCGCGGCGGTGGCGATCCGGGGGATGGACATCAACGTCTATACGCAGATCGGGATCGTGCTGATCATTGCGCTCGCCAGCAAGAATGCGATCCTGATTGTCGAGTTTGCCCGTGAGATCCGGGCCAAGGGGACGCCGATTCTGGAGGCCGCGATTGAAGCCTCGCGGTTGCGGTTCCGGCCGATTCTGATGACGTCGTTCGCATTCATCCTGGGGGTGGTCCCGCTGGTGATTGCGACCGGTGCCGGGGCGGCGGGGCGTCGCGCTCTCGGGACGGCGGTGTTTGGCGGGATGGTGGCGTCGACGATTCTGGCGGTGTTCTTTGTGCCGGTGTTCTTCGTGATCTTCCAGCGGCTTTCGGAGTGGTGGACCGGTCATCAGGAGCCGGATCATGAGACGCTGGTGCATCAGATCAGCGAGACGGTGAAGCACTGAGAGTTGTCGGCCTTCACTCGAATGCTGCTGCCGTGTCCTTGCCGGCACAGCGCGGTTAGCTCAAACCCAACGTGCGACGGCACCTGGGGTCAAGGGGGCCTCGCCCCCTTGCCGCCGGAGGCACTTCTATGCGGAGCCGTGGTAAGCAACGGACGTCCCCTTTGTGCTACCGGCGCCGAGGATTCGACGCTCGCCCTGGAATCCCAGCGGCTTGATGTGGGGGCATCCGACACGTCGTCCGCGCTTGGACACTCACTCCTTCAGACATCTCTCGACGAGAGGGCCTCCGGCGGGCAAAGGGGCGTTGCCCCTCTGCACTCCCCACCAGGGTGCCCCTGGACCCGATTAAGTCACGGTGAAATCAATACCTAGTTCATGGATGTTTTAATTTGCGGGCGGTATAACCTCGCGTTCGAACCACCAGTTCACTCTCGTTCGATAGAGGTTTCCATGAGATTTCGCTGGCTGGCCGCGATGGCCATCCTCCTGTCGTGGTCCGCGGCCACGGCCGTCACTACCCAAGCGGCCGACAAGCCGGCCCGCAAACCCAACATCCTCATCTTCCTTGCCGATGACCTCGGCTACGGCGAACTCGGCTGCCAGGGGAACCCCCAGATCCCCACCCCCCACATCGACGCCATCGCCAAAGCGGGAACCCGCTTCACCCAGGGCTACGTCAGCGGACCCTACTGCAGCCCCACCCGCGCCGGCCTGATGACCGGCCGCTACCAGACCCGCTTCGGCCATGAGTTCAACAGCGTCGCCCAGAAGTCCGGCCTCGCCCTGACCGAAACGACCATCGCCACCCGCCTCAAGTCGCTCGGCTACCAGACCTCCGCGGTCGGCAAGTGGCACCTCGGCGGCGGAGGAATGGGCGGCCCGGAATACCGCCCGATGAACCGCGGCTTCGACGAGTTCTTCGGAACCCTCGCCAACACCCCGTTCTACCACCCGACCCAGTTCATCGACTCCCGCGTCTCCCCCGAAGTCCAAAAGATCACGGACGAGGAGTTCTACACCACCGACAAGTACGCCGAACGGGCCGTTGACTGGCTGGAGAAGCACAAGGCGGACCCCTGGTTCCTCTACGTGCCGTTCAACGCCCAGCACGCCCCGCTCCAGGCCCCCAAGAAGTATCTCGACCGCTTCCCCGAGATCTCCGATGAGAAGCGGAAGATCTTCGCCGCCATGCTTTCCAGCATGGACGACGCCGTCGGCTCCGTCATGAAGAAGGTCCGCGATCTCGGCCAGGAAGAAGAGACCCTCGTCTTTTACCTCGCCGACAACGGCGGTCCGACTGCCAGCACGACGTCCCAGAACGGCCCGCTGCACGGCTTCAAGGCGACCACCTGGGAAGGGGGCGTGCGGGTCCCGTTCATGGTCCAGTGGAAGGGAAAGATCCCCGCTGGTAAGACCTACGACTCTCCGGTGATCCAGCTCGACATCCTCCCGACGGCGATCCGCGCCGCCGGGGGCGAAGTGGCCGCAGACTGGAAGCTCGACGGCGTCGACCTCCTTCCGTACCTGACCGGGACCGCCACCGGCAAGCCGCACGAGACCCTCTACTGGCGGTTCGGTGACCAGTGGGCGATCCGCCACGGCGACCACAAGCTGCTCGTGGCCCGCGGTGGGACGAAGTCGGCCGAGCTCTACAACCTCGCCGCCGACATCGGCGAGTCGAAGGACCTCGCCGCCGCCGAGCCGGAGAAGGTCAAGGAGCTCCAGGGGCTGTGGGACCGCTGGAACGCGGAACAGGCCGAGCCGAGCGCTCCCAAGGAGCCGCCGCAACAGCAGCAGAACCGAAAACAGCAGCGGCAACAGAAGAAGAAGGCCGCCGCCGACGCCGCTTCGTAGTCTAGGACTCATCGCCGTGACATCTGCCGGCAACGCCTGGAAACGGGCGTTGCCGGTTTTGTTTTGGAGCCTTGTGGCGTTTTGCCACAACTCGCAGGGACCGCTGCGGTCATTCTGTGAATGATCCAAGAATCCGCAAATCTCAAGAATGAATCGGAACTTGCGATGCGGTAGTCTCGCGGCAGGGGGTTGCGAGTCGTCCCCACAGCTTGAGTTTACGGGTCTTCACATTCGCGCCGTGCCGGCGGAGATGAGGTGGAGAAGATGTCGAACCCAGCGGGGGAGCCGTCTGCGGAGTCGTTGCAGGACACGCTGATCACCAAGCAGAACGTTGGCCCCATGCAGCAGACCGTGGTGGCCGCCGAAGGGACGATCGGCCAGGACACCTCGCCGACCGCGCCTGGTTCGGTCATCGGTGACTTCAAGATCGCGCGCAAGCTCGGGCAAGGGGGGATGGGGGCGGTGTTCCTCGCCCACCAGATGAGCCTGGACCGGGAATGCGCGCTGAAGGTCATGGCCCGCGAACTGGCGGACAAGCCGGGCTTCGTGGAGCGGTTCGTCCGCGAAGCCCGCTCGATGGCCAAGATGCAGCACCCCAACGTCGTCTCGTGCTACGCCGTCGGGACGCAGGCGGGGACGCACTTCGTCGCGATGGAGTTCATCGACGGCAAGAGCATGCAGGGGTGGCTCAACGAGCTCAAGCAGCTTTCGGTGGCGGACGCCCTGCTCGTCACGATCGTCGTCGCCGAGGCGCTCCAGCACGCGCACGACCTCAAGATGATCCACCGGGACATCAAGCCGGACAACATCCTCGTCACGAAGAGCGGCGTCGTGAAGGTGGCCGACCTCGGTTTGGCCAAGGCGACCGACGAGGACATGTCGATGACCCAGAGCGGCATGGGCCTGGGGACGCCGCACTACATGCCCCCCGAGCAGGCCCGCAACGCCAAGCACGTCGACCACCGCTGCGACGTCTACGCCCTCGGCGTCACGCTCTACCACTTCCTGACCGGCCAGGTCCCGTTCAGCGGCGACTCCGTGATCGAGCTGATCGCCAATAAGGAAAAGGGGACGTTCACGGCGGCCCATAAGGTGAACCGCGACATCCCCGAGCGGCTGAGCCTGATGATCGACCGGTCGATGGCCAAGAACTCCAAGGCCCGCTACCAGTCGATGACGGAGTTCGTCCGGGACCTCCGGTCGCTCGGGCTGGCGGGGTCGGCCCTCTCGTTCGCCCAGGGCCCCCGGTCGAATGCCTCGGGGGTCTCGTCCGCCTCGGCGATCCGCGCGGCTCCGCGGCTGCCGGGAACGCCCAAGAACCGTTCGTCCGCGTCCGGCGCCGGCATGTCGGGGGTCTCTCCCGCTCCCGCCGCGGCTGCCGGGCCGGAAACGACCTCCTGGTATGTGAAGGTCGTGCGGGATGGCAAGCCGGCGACGCTCCGGATGACGAGCGGGCAGATCCTGGCGGCGATCAAGACGGACAAGATCGAAACCGCCGCCCAGGTCGCGGCCAGTCCCAATGGGCCGTTCCTCCCTCTGCCGCAGGTCCCGGCCTTTGCCGATGCCGCGCGGAAGATGATTCATCGCCAGCAGTCGCGCGGCCGGAGTCTGGCGGGGGAGATTGCCAAGCTCGAGAAGCAGTACGACCGCCGCAAGTGGTGGCAGATGCTGGCCCGTTTCCGCGACGGGACGCTGGGCCTTGTCGGCCTGGTCCTGTACCTCGCGGTGGCGGCGGCCCTGATCGGCGGTCTGGCTTATTACGCGCCGGCGATCTGGAAGTTCATGGACGCGCAGTTCCGCAACATCCGCTGAGCGGCGTCGCGCTGGCCGTCGGGTCCAGGGGCACCCTGGTGGGGAGTGCAGAGGGGCAACGCCCCTTTGCCCGCCGGAGGCCTTCTCGTCGAGAGATGTCTGAAGGAGCACGTGTCCAGCGCGGACACCGTGCCGTATGCCCCCTCACCAACCCGCCGGGAGTGCGGAGCGAGCGGTGAGTCCTCACCGCCGGTACCACAAAACGGACGCCCGTTGTGTCCCACGGTTCCTCAACGAAAATGCCTCCGGCGGCAAGGGGGCGTGGCCCCCTTGACCCTGGGCTGCCGTGGCACGTTGGGTTTGAGCAAGCATAGCCGCGCCGGCAAGGACGTTGTTCGAGCAAACAGCGAAGCTCAGGCGCGCTTCAATCCCAGCCGGACCTCGTGGACCCCGACGAGGACGACCTTCTCGGCTCCCTCGGCCTGAGTCACGACTGCTGTTGCCCGCGTCTCCGCCAGGATCGTCTCCCGCCACTCGTCGAGTGCCGCCTGGACCTCTTCCGGGTACCGATCGGAATCGACCGCTGCCCACAGGATCTCGATCCGCTCGTTCTCTTCGAGGTCGTGGTCCTTGCGGAGCTGCTGCACCTGACGGATCACGTCGCGGGCCATCCCCTCCCGCTCCAGTTCCGGCGTCAGCGCCGTCGAGAGGGCGATCTGGATCCCGGCATCATCGGCCGCCGCCCAGTCGCTCGCCTGCTCCGTACTGACGAGGACGTCTTCCGGCGCGAGCGTGACCTCCTGCCCGCCGATCGGCAGCGTCACCGACTCCCCCTTCCGCAGGGGAGCCAGCAGCTTGCCATCGATCGTCGGCAGCGCGGTCTTGATCGCGTTCAGCAGCTTGCCGAACTTGGGACCGACCGTCTTGAGGTTCGGCTTGTAGGAATAGTGGACGAGCGAATCGAGATTCGCCGCCGCGGTGATCTTCTTGACGTTCAGCTCGTCGGCGATGACGTCCGCCAGAGCCGCGATGTTGGCCGCGTCCTGCGGATTGCCACAGGCGTACTGCAGCTCCGCCAGCGGCTGCCGGACCCGCTGGTTCGCCTCTTCGCGGAGCCGGTGCCCCATCCGGACAACCCGCTGGGCGGTCGCCGTCCGGTGATTCAGCGACTCGTCTAGCACGGCACTGACGGGCTCCGGATAGCCGCAGAGGTGAACCGACGACGGCGCGTCCTTCTGGCCGGCGGTCAGGTTGCGGTACATCCGCTCGGTCATGAACGGGATGCAGGGGGCCAGGACCTTCGTCAGCGTCACGAGAACTTCGTAGAGCGTCTGGTAGGCCGCCAGCTTGTCGGTGTCCCACTGGCCGGTAGCGCTCTCGGACGCTCCCTCGCTCCGCGACTTCCAGAACCGCCGCCGGTTCCGGCGGATGTACCAGTTCGAAAGGTCATCAATAAATGCGGCTGCGGCCGACGTGACGCCGGGGGAGTTGAAGTTCTCAAATTCGGTCCGCGCCGTCGCGATCAGGGCCTGCAGGTTCGACAGGATCCAGCGGTCGATCTCCGGACGGTCCTTCACCGGGACTGGCGGCAGCGACGGATCGAAGCTGTCGAGCCGGGCGTAGTTCACGAAGAAGGCGTAGCTGTTCCACAGCGGGATCAGGACCTGCCGGCGGACGTCGTCGGCCGGCTTGCTCGTCACCTTGCAGGTCGGCAGCCCTTCCTTTGTCTGCGAGATCGGTCCGTCGACCGTCTCCAGGGTCACGCCGTCCTGCGAATGCCGGGTGCCGAAGCGAAGGTCCTGCGCCGGGTTCTGCGCGAGGTACAGCCACCGCAGCGTATCGACACCGAGCTGTTCCGCCGCCTCTTCGAACCAGATCGCCGTCCCGTCCGACTTGTGCATCGGCTTCCCCTCCTCGTTCATCACCAGCCGGTGACCGAGCAGGGTCTTGAAGGGGCGCTTCTCCAGCGGATCCTGGGCCTCGTCGTGGCGCATCATCGTCGCCAGCGAGAGGAGGGAATAGAACCAGTTCCGGAACTGCCCCGGGAAGCATTCCGTGACGAGGTCCGCCGGGAACCAGTCCTTCCACTTCAGGACGTCGGCCGGATAGTTCTCGTTGTAGTTCAGGGTCGAGAACGGAACGATTCCGGCGTCGAGCCACGGGTTGCCGACGTCCTCGATGCGGCGCATCAGGTTCCCGGTCTTCGGGTTCTTCAGCAGGACGGCGTCGATCCAGGGGCGGTGGGGCGTGTGGCCTTCGAACTTCTCCCAGCCTTCGCCGCCATGCTCGTCGTACCAGGCCTTCAGCTCGGCGAGCGAGCCGAAGACCTGGAACTGGTCGTCCTCGACTTCGTCGACCCAGATCGGGAGCGCCAGTCCCCAGAACCGCTTCTTGGAGATCATCCAGTCGCGCATGATCGTCAGCCATTCGACCTCCCGCTCCTGACCCTGGATGGAGTCGGGGAGCCAGGTGATCGAGCGGGTGACGTCCTTGATTTCATCGCGCCAGTCCATGTCGATGAACCACTCGTCGACGAGCCGGAACACCAGCTCGTCCCCGGTCCGCCAGCAGAACGGGTAGATGTGCGGATAGGTCTCGACGTAGACGAGGGCCCCGTTGGCCTTGAGCTGCTCGATCACGAGATCGACCGTCTTGGGGTCGGTCGCGTTGCGGCCGGTGAACGGACCGAAGCCATCGCCGAACGTCCCGTCGTCCCCCAGCGGCGCAATGCCGACGAGGCCGAGTTGCTTGCCGAGCGTATGGTCGACGTCCCCGCAGCCGGGGGCGATGTGGACGATCCCCGTCCCCTCGCCGGCGGTGACCATCGGGTTCCCTTTGAAGTCCCGTCCGCCGTCGACGACGCGGTGGCACTGGACCGCCGAAAGCTCAGGCGACGCGCCTGCCTCACCGATCTCCCGGTCGACGATCTCAGCGCCGCTCATCTGCTGAGCCGGCAGATCATCGAACGGACCGCGGTACCGCAGGCCGACGAGCTCCGCTCCCTTGACGGTCCCATCGATCTCGTAGCCCCCCTGCTCCTTGAAGAGCTGGGCGATCGTTTTGAGCTTCGGAACTCCTTCGGGCCAGCTCCACTCGGGTCGGCCGAAGCCTTCCTTGAACTCCTTCTCGAGCCGCTTGAACTCCAGGTTGTCCTTGGCGAAGTAGTAGACCGCGCCATCCTTCTTGGCCTTGAGGCGGACGTAATCGAGCTCCGGGTTGACCGCCGCCGCGACGTTCGAGGTCAGGGTCCAGGGGGTCGTGGTCCAGACGAGGAGCGATTCGGATTCGCGGTCGAGGAGCGGGAACCGGACGAAGAGCGAGCGGTGCGTCGTCAGCTTACGGCCGTCGGCGATCTCCATCTGGGAATACGCACTTCCCGCCCGTCCCGACCACGGCATGACGTCGTGGCCGCGGTACACCTTCCCGCGCTCGAAACACTTCTTGAGGAAGGTCCAGATCGTCTCGTTGTTTTCGGTCGAGAAGGTGAAGTAGCTACCGCCCCATTCCGGGTTGCCGAGCCGTTCGACGATCCGTTCGGACTGGTCGGTGACCGGCTTGCCGGTCGGTGTCGTGATTGTGACCTTCCTGTCGGTCCCGACCGCTTCGGCGAGGGCCCGGAGCTGGGTGGGGTTGTCCCAGTCCATCCAGTAGCCGAGGCGGACCGACTGCTCGGTCTGGCGGGCGGCAAACCGCAGGACGCGGCGCTTGCACTCCCAGACGAACTTGTCGATGCCGTAGTCGGCGATTCCGGTCTTGGTCCCGACCTTGAGTTCCTTCTCGACCTCGACTTCGACCCACAGCCCCTGGCAGTCGAAGCCGTTCTGGTACCGCAGTTCGCGGCCGGTCATTGCAAAGTAGCGCTGGAAGGCGTCTTTGTAGGTCCGACCCCAGGCGTGGTGGACCCCCATCGGGTTGTTGGCGGTGATCGGTCCGTCGAGGAACGACCATTTCGGCTTTCCGGCGTTCTGTTTCCGCAGCCGGTCGAAGATCCGCTCCTGCTCCCAGAAGCGCAGGACTTCGTGTTCGCCGGAGATGAACTGGGGATCGTCAACGCGCTGGAACATGGAACGCAATCGGGAACGTCGGGAGAGTCCCGCCGGTTGGTCCGGCGGTGGCCCATTCGCCACGAGGGCGGCGGGCCGGAAAACGGAAGGCGATAGAATCGTAGCCAGCCGTGCGGGGCGTCAAGCAGGACAAGGGTTTGCGAGAGCGAGTTCGCAGAGACGTCGTCAACGACGACACATCGACAGCCCGTCCAGAGAGCGAGGACCGAGGACGGTGCCGCCTTCTCTCCTATCTGTGTGCATCTGTGTTCATCCGTGGCTCAATTCATTTTTTAGCCACGGATGAACACAGATACACACAGATACAAGCGATGAGAACCGCATCGACAGAGCGGGGCGGAGTACGGCGGACCAGGTCTTACGCGGCGCGGCGGAGAATCTGCGGGGCGACCGCCGGGAGATCCACCAGCGAGTGAATGTTCCCCGTCACGTGCGACGCCTCGAACCGGCCATCGTTCTCTTCGATCAGCATCGGAACCGGATCGGTCGGGAAAAGCATCGTCGAAATCACCCGGCCGTTGATCTCCGAACCCGGAACGACCGTCACCTTCCGTGTCTTGAGGAAGGTCGGGAGGCTGATTTTCAGCTGCATCATCCCCAGCGCCGCCCCGATGCACATCCGCGGACCCGCGCCGAACGGCAGGTACGCGTACGGCGACGGCGAGATCGTTTCCCACCGCTCCGGCAGGAACTTCTCGGGCTGCGGAAACAGCTCCGGCATGTGGTGCGTAATGAACTGGCTGAAGACGATCACGGAGGTCGGCGAGACCTCGAACGGGCCGAGCTGGACCGGCTCGGCGGCGATCCGCTGCGAGTACGCCGAGGCGGGGAGAACCCGCATGCTCTCCTTCATGACACGGTCGAGGACCGGCAGCGCGTCGACCTGCTCGTGCGTCGGTGACGACCCGACGAGCGACGACTGCAGTTCGTCATTGAGCTGCCGCATGATCTCCGGGTGCTGGGCCAGAAGAAACAGCGTCCAGGTCAGGGTGTGGGCTGATGTCAGGTGCGCGGCGCCGAACAGCAGGACAATGTGACCGATGAGCTGGTCGTCGCTGACGTTCCCCATCTCGTCGTGGGCGCGAATCAGGAGCGAGAGGACGTCATGGCCGAGATGTCCCCCGCGGCGGAGGCGGATCATCTCCAGGACCGCCTTCTCGAGGTCTTCGGCCGACTGCAGGAGCAGGTCGTACTCGGCGACAAGGCCGGGGTCGGAGGTCAGGGCGGCGGGGCCGATCCGGTGATTAAGGGCGACCCACTTCTCGGTCAGCTCGCCGATGTTGTAGGCCAGCTCCGGCTGGTCGAGTCCGAACAGGATGCTGCTGGTGAGCCGCAGCATGTAGTGGGTCATGTCGGCCGCGACGTCCCGCGTCGTTCCCGGTTGCCAGGAGCGGACGAGGTCCTGCGAGTGCCCGGCGACGTGGTCGTGGTAGGCGGCGATGGCCCGCTTCTGGAACGGGCCCATCACGAAGCGCCGCTGCTCCTTGTGCTGGTCGCCGTTCATCGTCAGGAGGCCGCTCGTGACGCGGCGCTGGGCCGACTTCCGGGGACCGCGGATGGCGAAGAAGCTCGAATGGAACCGTTGCGAGTCGCTCAGGACCTGCCGCGTGTATTCGGGGCCGAAGACGAAGTAGATCCGCTGCGTCGCTTCCTGCAGGGCGGAGACTTCCCCGTGCCAAGCCCACATCCGCCGCATCCCGGCGATCGGGTCGGCGGCAAAATCCATGATGCGGCCGTGAGTGACGGGCAGATGGCCGTCATCGGCAATGCGGAGCGCGGGGGACGAAGGGAGGGGGGAGTGACTCATGACTGACATCCATGTCGTCGCGGGCCGTGGGGCCTGGGGACCTGGGTCCAGGGCCGGGACGAATCCATCTTGTTCTGGGTTCTAAACCGTTGTTCTGAAATGGGACAAGACCAGCTTTCCCGATTCCTCGCCCCACCTCAGATCCAACGGAGCCGCGAAGGACACCAGGGACTTCCGACGCCCGCCCGGACAAGGCCTTAAAACCCTTGGTGCTCTTGGTGCCTCCTTCGTGCCTTGGTGTTTAACTCCTCTCCTCCAGGCAAACGAAAAACCGCCCGGCAGTCGGAACTGCCGGGCGGTCCAGGTTCTTCACTCGGTGATCCGAACGATCAGTTCGGGATGCCGAGGAGTTCTTCTTCTTCCTCCTGGATGATGATTCGCGGGGTGACCATCATCATCAGGCTGGAGGTTTCGCGGCCGACGCCGGTGTTGCGGAAGAGGCGGCTGATGTAGGGGATCTTGTTGAGGATCGGGACACCGGCCATGTTCCGCTGTTCGCGGATCTGCTTCACACCACCGAGGAGGACCGTTCCGCCGTCCGGCACGCTCACCACGGTATCGACCGTGACGACGTCGACGACAGGCTGCTGGACGGTGACCGCGACGTTCGTCGATCCCTGGGTCCCGGTCGTTCCGGCCGTACCACCGGTACCGCCCGTCCCACCCGTGCCGCCCGTTCCACCACCGCCCAGGCCACCGCCGAGTCCGCCGCCCCCGGTGTTACCACCGAGGTTGGCCGACGAGCCGCCGATGAAGCTGAAGGTGAAGACCGCGGTGATGTTCTGGAAGGTCGGGAGCACGGCGAGCCGCACATACCGGCGGTCGGCGGAGATGACCGCCCGCACCGTCAGCGAGGAACCTTCCTGAATCGTCTGGATGATCGGCTGGAAGCCGATGCTGAAGGCACTGGCGACCGGGATCAGCGACACGACGAAGGGCCGCCGCGTACCGCTGGTCACGTTACCGAACATCCCGTTGAACAGCGTCACCTTGGGGGCGAACATGATGTTCGACCGGCTGTCACCCTGGACGGCCCGCACGAACAGGAACGCTTCCAGGTCGCTCAGGATCGCCAGACCGAAGGAGAGACCGGCGTTGAGGTCCGGCGTACCGAAGGTCGGCTGGGAGAAGCCGAACGATCCGTTGCGGAAGGGGAGGTCGAGGTCACCGCTGAAGGTATTCGGAGCACTCAGGCCGACCACCGTCCGGCTCGGCCAGCTGTCGCGGCCGACGAGGTTGATCCGCGGGCCAGGAGCGAACGGAGCCGTTCCCCCGCCGCCGGCACCAGCGGTCCCGGCCGTACCGGCCGTACCCGTTGTTCCGCCGCCCGTCGTACCGGCCGTCGCCGTTCCGGCACCGCCGGTCGAGCCGTTGACCGGGTCGACGAATCCGAACGGAGCGAGCGGCGTGAAGGTGTTGTCGACCCCCGGTCCGCCGACCGTGTCCTGCAGGTTGAAGTCGAAGTCGACCCCGATCTGCTCGAAGAAGTTGTCGCTGACCGTGATGTACCGGACTTCGATCGTGACCTGCAGGTCCTGGAGTCGGCGGAGCTGTTCGAGCAGGTCCGCGATTTCCTGGTGGACCCGCTGCGTCTGACGGATGACGAGGCTCAGCGTGCTTTCATGCTGCTGGACCGAGCCCTGTCCGTTGAATTCCGCCCAGCTGTCGGGAGCGACGGTGCTGGTGATCAGGCCCGTCAGGGCTTCGAACTGGTACTGACGCTGCCGGTCGGTCATGACCTGGTCGATCGGCGAGGTCGGCTGACCGGTGAGGGTCAGGTCGCCGTCGATCTGGGCCGGGATCTGCGGCAGGCCGCTGTTGGCCAGGCTGTTGATTCCCTTGGCGTTCTGCATCTCGACCGAGGGAGACCGCAGGTTGAGCGGCACGACGAGGTCCGCCACCTGGTAGACCTGGACGTTCATCCCGCCCTGCTGCTTGCTGCGGCTCGTGATCTTCAGCACTTCGTCCTCGATCATGTAGTCGAGGTTGAGCTGTCCGAGGATCAGGTTGAGGGCACTGCGGAGCTGGACGCCGTCAACGTTGATGCTGATCGGCGTGCTTCCGGTGACCTGCTCTTCCGCCAGACCGACGGAGTCGACCACGACGTTGATCGACTGCGTGTCGGCGATGTGCCGCATGATCTTTTCGAGCGGCTCGTTGTCGAAGTGCAGCGAGACCGGGCTCGTCAGGCACCCGTAGACCCGCTGCTCCTGCTCGGTCCGTTCCTTGGCCTGGGTCGATCCCGGCTTCCGGCGGGCCTTGAGCGTGTCCCAGTCCTTGCCGAAGGCGAGAGGATGGGCGTCGTCGGTCACCGGGTTGACGGCGGCCGTCTCAACAGACCACAGCTGGTCGTAGAAGCTCTTTTCCTTGTCGGACTTGAGCTGCTCGATGCTGTGAACCCGCAGAGCGAACATGCTCTTGAGTTCCATGTTCACGACGGCCGGGTTGTCGCCGTCGAGTTCCTTCGCCTTCTTGGCGACCGTGTGGGCCTCGGCGAACCGCTTCTGGTCCATCAGGTCGTTGAACTGGTCGACGAGGGCCGCGACCTCCTGCTCGACCCGGACGCGGGCGTCGATCTGACGCTGGACGACGTTGCGAGTCTCGGCGTTCCGCCGCTCGAGGGCGATGATCGGAGCGTGCTGGTGCAGGTACGCGTCGATCGAGTCCTTCTCGGCCCGGACCGCGGCGGCGAGCCGTTCGGTTTCCTTGGGGTCGATTCCGGAGTTCTCGATCGCGGCCAGCGTCTGGGCCAGGAGCTGCTGGGCCTGTTCCGGCTGCTTGTCCTGCATCCGCGAGGCGCGGTGGATGGCGTTGAGGGTCTCGGTCCGGAGCCGCTCGAGCTTGGCGGACTCGGTGTTGGCCGCCGAGTCGATGTGGCTCGGGGCGAGGGCCGGGAGGGTGTCCCCCTGGTCGCTGGCCGCCTGCTCGTTGCTGACGGTCCGGATGCCGCTGTTCTTGCGGGGAGCGAGCTCGCGGAGCTTGTCCTGGAGCTGCTGGCGGCGCTGGAGCGGGATCTGCTCGCCCGACTCATAGCAGGCCAGGAAGGACTCGTAGGCTCCGGTGCGGTCGCCCGAGCGGAGGCAGTCGAGACCCTGGCGCCAGAGTTCCTCGGCGTTCATTCCGGAAGTCGCGAGCGTCTTGACCGCCGGAGCCTGCCGGCCGGCGACCTGCATGGCCGGCATCGTTTCGATTTCCTGCGCGGGCTCGGCGACGGCCGGGGCCTGCAGCGGGGCGTTGCGGCGGGCGACGGCCCGTTCCATCCGCTCCGCGTCGGCGAGGAGCTGTTCCGGGGAGTCTTCGAAGATGTCGTAGGCGACATTGAAGCGGGCCGCTTCGCGGGCCTTGGCCTTGGCCCCTTCGACGTCTCCCTTGGCGAACAGGTCGCGGGCTTCGTCGATCAGGGTCTGGGCCTGGTGCTTCTCGGGAGCGACCGCGGGGGTGGCGGCGGGACGCTGAGCCTTGGCCTGCTGGGCCACGGCCCGATCGCGGCCGTCGACTTCCTGCAGGACGAGGTCCGGCCGGTCGTCGAAGATCCGGAACGAGGCGTCGAGCTTCTGGGCCTGGGCCGCCTTTTCGCGGGCCAGGGCCGAGTTGCCGGCCTGCATGGCAGCGCGGGCTTCGGCCATCAGACGCAGGGCGGTCTCACGGTCAGCCTCGTCGTTCGCCGCCGGGGCGGCCGGACGGGATTCCGACTTGGCGGTGAAGACCACCTTGCCGGACCGCTGCTGGATTTCGGAGAGGAGGACTTCCGGGCAGTCTTCGAAGACGTCGTACGTCAGGCCGAGCGCTTCCGCTTCCTGAGCGAACTGACGGGCGTCGTCGAACTGTCCCTTGTTGAGGCACTGGCGGGCTTCGGCGAGGAGCCGGGCTGCCTTGGCCTTGGCGTCTTCTTCCACGGCGACCGCGGGGGTCGCCTTGCGGGCGAAGGGCTTCGCCTCGGCGACTTCCTCGGCTCCGGCCGGCACGACGCGGAAGTTTTCCGACGGGCCTTCCGGGCTGGCCTTCTGGGTCCGGCCGAGCTGCGAGAGGAGCTGCTCCGGCTTGAGGTCCCCTTCGGCGTAGGAGACGTTGAGCTTGGAGGCTTCGCCGATCTTGGTCCGGGCGGCGGTCAGGTTGCCGGCCGCGATGTCCTCCTGGGCGGACTTCAGGAGGTCCTGAGCCAGGAGCTGTTCGGGCGAGGCGACCGCTTCTTCGGCGGCCGGAGCGGCGCCGCGGTTGGCGAAGCGGCTGCCGGGGGTCGGTCCCTCGATGACCGAGAGGAGCTGGGCCGGGGTCTGCTCGTTCGGGCGGAACGGGACCTTGAACTGGCGGGCCAGGCTGTCGGCGGTCTCGGCCAGGCGGAGGGCCTCGGCGGTGTCCCCCTGCCGCATGGCGACGCGGGCCTGCCGCATGTAGTCCTCCACCTTGCGGCGGTTGACGTCCACGCCGCTCACCTGTCCGGCGGCCGGACCGGCTCCCGTCGGGGAGTCGGCGTTGTACCGCTCGAACGGGTTGACCTTGGCGTCATCCTGCGCCTTGAGGCGCGTCGTGAGCCAGGCGCTGGTCGCGACCAGCCCGCCGCAGGTGAGCATGGTGAGGGTCTTGGACACATTCGGTCCCTTGGACGAGGTGTGACCCGTGTCACGCCGAGTTTTTCGATGTCGCGCCATGGTTCTTACCAGAGGGGGATCGGGGGATCTGGGCCGGAATGGGACTGGGAAGGGCCGTGAACGGACCGCGAGTCCGGGGGGGCGACGGCCGGTTAAGCCGAGCCGCACGTCCGAGGGTCGGGCGGGCGACTCATCCGGTCGCCGTCCATCCGTGCTCCCAGTCTCTGTTCAGCAAACAGGAGTGGGGAAACGGTGACGGGAAACGGTCCCTTCGAAGTCCTCCCGGCAGGACCGTCCGGCCGGGCATTCGTTCGAAGGTGTTCTCCGGTCTGGGGGGCAGGCCGGAGGGGGTTCGGGGGAAGGGATCGAAAGTCAGGGGGCTGTCTTCGGAATGACCCGATCCTCGAACGGAGCGAGTGAATACCGGAAGTTTTTTTCGAGGGTCAATATGGCTCGCGGAAGTTTCAGGAATTCAGGCATTTGCGAGCATTTGTCCGGCGGAAGCTGCCATTACCGGGCGGGTTGAGGGACTGGGGACGAGGGTCTAGGGAGCAGGCAGCCAAGCGAATGGAGAACGACTTGCGTAAGGGAAACGCTGGCGAGCGGGCCGACGTCGCGAGCCAACGGCCGGGAGCAGACAAACGATCTCAGGACCCTAGTCCCTGGACCCTCGTCTCTGGTCCCAACCGCTACGACGTGATCTCTTCGTCGAGGATGGTCTCGACGACGCCCGACTTCCGCAGCTCGTCGATGACCGTTTCGGTGCGGCGCTTGCGATCCTCTTCGATGAGGGTCGCCTTGAGTTCGTCCTGGATCTCCTCGAAGGGCTTCATCCGCCGCTCCCGCCGATTCGTCACGCGGACGATCTGGAGCGTCTTGCCGTCTTCGATGATCTCGCTGACTTCGTTGACCTTGAGGGTGTCCAGCTTCTGCGCCAGGTTCTTGCTGGCGAGGCTGTCGGTCTGGGTCCAGTCCCAGTGACCGCCTTCCTTGGCGCTCGGGGCCTCGGAGTATTTGCGGGCCACGTCGTCGAACGATTCACCGGCGACGAGGGCTTTCATCGCCTCGAGCAGGACCGCGCGGGCCTCATTCCGGTCGCCGCCGTGCTTGGCGGTGTTGACCTGGATCTGCTGCCACTTGACCTGCCCGACGACGGTGTAGTCCTTGAGCCGCTTCTCGTACGCGGCGATCAGATCCTCGCGGGAGAACTTGGGGTCATTCCCCGCCTTGGTCTTGATCCACTGCAGGGCGATCTGCTGGTCGCCCCAGCGCTTCCGCATCTGCGGCAGCGAGAGCCCGTACTTCTGGAGGAGCTGTTCGAGTTCGGCGACCGACTGGGACTTGGTCGACTTCATCAGCTCCGGAACCATGTTCTCTTCGAAGGCGGCATCGAGCTGCTTGTCGATCCCTTCGAGCTGTTCCGGCTTGAGCTTGACCCGGACGGCGTCGACCATGAGCTGCTGGTCGATGTAGTCCTGGAGCTTTTCCTTGAGGACCCCTTCCTGGACTTTGCGGATCTCCTCGGGGGGAGCTTTCCCCTTGGCCGCCTCGAACTGCATCATCTGCTCGCCGAGGATATCGCCGGCGAAGATCGTTTTGCCGTTCACGCGGGCGACCGGATCGATCGCCGTCAGAGCCCGCTTCTTGCCCTTGCCGGGCTGGCCGTCGCTGAAGGCGACCTTCTCGATCGCCTGGTTGTCGCCCGGGGATTCCGCCTCGGACTTCTGAGCGAGGGCTTCGGCGTCACGGACGCGGGGCGGCGCGGGGCCCACGACGGGATTGCTGACCTTGATCGACCGGTTGCAGCCGGTCGCGGCCAGCGTCACCGCCAGGAGGAGTCGCCACAGCTTCATTTCCGTGAGCATCCATGCCACGAGGGGAGGGGCGTCGAGCGTTGAGAGTGGAGCATTGAGCGTTCAGGGACGGGGCCCTTTTCAACGCTCAGCGCTCGACGCTCAACTCTGGACCTTCCTCAAGTCTTGAGTTCCGGGCAGGTTATACGCCCGGAACTTTCAGCCCGGCAACAGGGATTTCAGGTGGTCGACGATGTCGTGCGCCCCCAGATCCCGCTTCGGCAGCAGCAGGTACGCCTTCCGGGCGTCCACGATCCGGAGGTCGGAGCCGAGCTTTTTCTGTAGCTGTTTGATCGTTTTGTCGTCTTTGTACTCGAAGACGGCGAACCGCCCTTCCTCGGTATAGATCCGGCGGATGCTCCATCGCCAGGCATGGAGCTGGAGCTCGCGGACCAGCAGAAGTTGCTGCGCCTCGGCGGGGATCGGCCCGAAGCGGTCCCGCATCTCGTTCGCCAGTTCGCCCAGTTCCTCCAGTGTCGCAACGGCGGAAATCTTCCGATACAGGTCGATCTTCGGGCGTCCGGCGGGGACGTAGGAGTTGGGGAGGAATGCGGTGACCGCGAGTTCCACGTCGACGTGGGGATGCTCCCGCGCCGGCATCCCTTTGAGCGACCGGACGGCGTTTTCGAGGAGCTGGCAGTAGAGCTCGTACCCGACGGTCGAGATGTGGCCGCTCTGCTCGGTCCCGAGGATGTTCCCCGCGCCGCGGATCTCCAAATCCCGCATCGAGATCTTGAACCCCGCCCCCAGCTCGCTGAATTCCTCGATCGCCTTCAGCCGCCGGGCGGCGATGCTGGTGAGCGACTTGTTCTCGTCGAGCAGCAGGTAGCAGTAGGCCCGGTGCTTGTAGCGGCCGACGCGGCCGCGGAGCTGGTGCAGGTCGGCCAGGCCGTAGTTCTCCGCCTGGTCGATGAACATCGTGTTCGCGTTGGGGATGTCGACCCCGCTCTCGATGATCGTCGTCGCCAGAAGGATGTCGGCCCGGTGGCGGACGAAGTCGAGCATGTTCCGCTCAAGCTCGTTTTCGTTCATCTGGCCGTGGACGATCGCAATCCGGGCATCCG
Source organism: Planctomyces sp. SH-PL14 (assembly GCF_001610835.1). Classification (NCBI taxonomy): domain Bacteria; kingdom Pseudomonadati; phylum Planctomycetota; class Planctomycetia; order Planctomycetales; family Planctomycetaceae; genus Planctomyces; species Planctomyces sp. SH-PL14. The sequence continues at coordinate 4,782,783 of NZ_CP011270.1, forward strand.
GGACGATCGCCTGCAGCCGCTCGGCGACGAACTTGATATCCCACACCTTGTTGTGGACAAAGAACACCTGTCCGCCGCGGTTCATCTCGCGGACGATCGCCTGCTTGATGAGATCCGCATCCCACCGCACGATCCGGGTCTCGATCGCCATCCGGTCCTGCGGCGGCGTCGTCAGGTTCGAGATGTCGCGGATTCCCAGGAGCGACATGTGGAGCGTCCGGGGAATGGGCGTTGCGGAGAGTGTCAGGACGTCGACCGAGAGCCGGACTCGCTTCAGCATCTCCTTGGCGTCGACACCGAACCGCTGCTCTTCGTCGATGACGAGCAGCCCCAGGTCCTTGAATTTGACGTCCTTCTGCACCATCCGGTGGGTCCCGATCACGACGTCGACCTGCCCCTCCTCCATCTTGAGGAGCAGCTCCTTGGTCTCCTTGGTGGATCGGAACCGGGAGAGGACGTCGACCCGAACCGGGAACTCCGCCATCCGGTCGGAGAACGAGCGGTAGTGCTGCTCCGCCAGGACCGTCGTGGGGACGAGGACCGCCACCTGTTTCCCGGCGTCGACCATCTTGAAGACCGCCCGCATGGCGACCTCGGTCTTGCCGAATCCGACGTCTCCGCAGATGAGCCGGTCCATCGGCCGGTCCCGCATCAGGTCGATCTTGCTGTCGTCGATCGCCCGGACCTGGTCGTCGGTCGGGACATAAGGAAATGCCGCGTCAAACTCCTGCTGGAGATGGCTGTCCGGGGGACAGGCGTAGCCGGGCTTGTGGGCCCGCTGGGCCTGGAGCTTGAGCATGTCCGAGGCCATGTCCTGCACGGCCTGCGCGACGCGGCTCTTGTTCCCCGCCCACGCCGTCCCGCCGATTTTCGAGAGCGGCGGCGAGCCCTTCGAGGCCCCGACGTACTTCTGGACGAGGTGGATCAGCGAGACCGGGACATAGATCATGACCCCGTCGCGGAACTCCAGCGACAGGTGCTCCTCCTTGGCTCCTTCCTTCTCAAGCAGTTCCATTCCCCGGAACCGCCCGATCCCGTGGGCGAGGTGGACGATCAGGTCCCCGACCTTGAGGTCGAGGAAGCTGTCGATCGCCCGCCCTTCGGCCCGTTTGCGGGTCCGGGTCGTGCGGCGGACCTCGACGCGGTTGAACAGCTCGTTGTCGCTGAGAACGAGAATCCGGTCGCGGACGAGCCGGAACCCGCGGGTCACGGTCCCCAGGCAAAGCGTCACGCGGGGGGCCAGCTCCGGGACTGACTCCTTGAGCAGTTCCCCCAGGCGGTCCCGTTCCCCCTGGTTGTGACAGGCGATGAGGACCGTCTCGTCCCGACCGACGATCGTCGCCAGCTCGTTGAGGACCTCGGCCCGCGGTCCGGTAAACCGCTCGATCGACTCCACCTTGAGGTGGCAGGTCGTCTCGGCGCTGTCCCCGGCGAGGGCCGAAACGGTCACGGTCGGCCGTTCGGTCGTCCGGGCCAGCGTCGCCTGGACGGAGAACAGCCCCTGCGGGTTCTCCAGCCGCTCCAGGTAGTGTTTTCCCTCGTCGACGAGGTCCTGCAGTTCCGAAAGGACGAGCCAGCTTCCCTTCGGGAGGGAATCGAAGAAGTAGGCCGACGGAACAGGGGCCGGGTCCTGGGCCTTGGGGGCTTTCTTTGTCGAGGCCGGTTCGCCCTTGGTCTCCTCCGACTTTGGCCCGATCGCCGTCAGGGCGACCTGCTTCAAGTCCTCGACCTTGCGCTGGGTCTCGACGTCGAAGCGGCGGATCGAGTCGATCTCGTCGCCGAAGAGTTCGACCCGCAGCGGATCGGTCGCGTCGGGCGGGAAGATGTCGATGATTCCGCCGTGGACCGCGAATTCGCCGGGAGCTTCAATCGACGGGACCCGCTCGAATCCCTGCTGGACGAGCCAGAGGAGGAACTCATCCACCTCCAGATCCTTGCCGACCTGGAGCGTTCGAGTGCCCGCCTGCCGTGACTCACGGGACGGAACCGGCTGCATCAGGGCCGGGAAGCAGGTGACCACAACCTTGGGCGGCGTGGGGGACTCGAGTTCCTGCAGGACGCGGAGCCGGGCGCCGAAGACCTGGTCGGAGACCGAGCGTTCTTTGGGGAGCGTTTCCCAGGCGGGGAAGACGCGGGGGGGCTCCGGGAGGTAGGGGGCGAGGTCGGCTGCGAAGTCGTCGACTTCGCTGAGTCGTGGCAGGACGACGACGAGTGTGCCGGGGACTTCGGAGGCGAGAGTGGCCGAGGTCAGCGCGGACGATGAGCCCCACGCGCCGTCGATGGTCCCGCTCTCGCCGTGCTGGAGGGCCCCGAGCACGTGGCGGAATTCGTCGAAGTGACGGATGCGTGCGATCAGATCCGGGAGAGCCCGGATCGTCTGTCCCCCGCCGCGATCGTTCATAACTGGTCGGCAGAGGTTATCGGGGGGGAGCTGGGGACGTCAAAGTCGCGGCAAGTCGTGCTTGCCGGCGCGACTCCCATAGCTCAAACCCAATGTGCCACGGCAGTCAGGGGTCAAGGGGGCCACGCCCCCTTGCCGCCGGAGGCCGTCCGGTGAGGAACCGTGGTAAGCAACGGATGTTACCTTTGTGGTACCAGCGTTGAGGACTCCCTCACATCACACCGCTCGCTCTGCAATCCCCGCGGGTTAGTGAGGGGGCATCCGGCACGTTGTCCGCGGTTGGACACACTCTCCTTCAGACATCTCTCGACGGCCAGGCCTCCGGCGGGCAGGGGGTGGCCCCTGCACGCCACCAGGGTGCCCCTGGACCCGGTTCTTGGGCATCGATGACGCTTGATTGTCGGCGATGAACTGGGGCTTCATCATGCAGGGCTGTCCCACTCACGGAGACCACTTGCCCGACCGACCCACCGACTCCGACGACCCCCTCCTCCAACCCGTCCAGTTCCTGCCCGGTGTCGGACCCGCACGCGCCCAACTCCTCGAAAAACTCGAAATCCGCACCGTCCAGGACCTCCTCTGGCACCTCCCCCGAGACATCCTCGACCTCACCGAAGTCCGACAACCCCGCGACCTCGTCGAAGGAGTCGTCCAATCCGTCCGCGGACTCCTCGTCGACCTCGACGCCAAACACACGTCGAGCGGCAAACACATGACGGCCTGCCTCCTCGACTGCAACGGCGAATACGTCCGCGGCACCTGGTTCAACCAACCTTGGATGCTCACCCGCCTCCGCGGCGCCACCAAACTCCTCTTCTCCGGCAAACCCAAGAAACACCAGGCCCGCTGGGAATTCTCCCACCCCCGCCTCCAACTTCTCAACGAGGACGACGACCTCACCACCGGCGGCCTCGTCCCCCGCTACGGCCTCACCGAAGGCCTGCGGATGCACGAAATGCACCGCCTCATCCGCGGCGCCGTCGACACCTTCGCCCCCTCCATCCCGGAACACCTCCCCGAAAGCTTTCTGTCGGAGCGCTCCCTCCCCCCGCTCGCCCAGGCGGTCCGCTCCATGCACCTCCCGGCGACCGCCGCGGAGTACGACGCCGGCCGACACCGCGTCCTGTTCGACGACCTGTTCGAGTTCCAGGTCGGCCTCGCCCTCCGCCGCCGCGCCTGGCACCGCGGCCAGCAGTCCCCCGTCATTCCCGTCACCGCCAAGATCGACGCCCGCATCCGCCGCCTCTTCCCGTTCCGCTTCACCGGCGGCCAGGACACCGCGATCCGCGAGATCGCCGAAGACCTCGCCCGCGGCCGGGCCATGCACCGCCTCGTCCAGGCCGACGTCGGGGCCGGGAAGACCGTCATCGCCCTCTACGCCATGCTCGCGGCCGTGGCGGCGGGGTGGCAGTGCGTCCTGATGGCCCCCACGGAACTGCTCGCGACCCAGCACTGGGAAACACTCGACCGGATCCTCGCCAAGAGCCGCGTCGAACGGGCGGTCCTCACCGGCCGCCTGGGGGCCGCGGAACGCCGGGACGTTCTGGAAGGAATCCGCTCCGGACGCCTACAGATCGTCGTCGGGACCCAGGCGGTGATTCAGGATGCGGTGGAGTTCGCCAACCTCGGGCTGGCGGTGATCGACGAACAGCACAAGTTCGGGGTCGCCCAGCGCTCCCGGTTCAGCAACGAGGCGGAAAACCTCGCGCCGCACGTCCTCGTCATGACCGCCACCCCGATCCCCCGCAGCCTCTGCATGACGCAGTTCGGGGACCTCGACCTGACCGTCGTGAACGAACTCCCCCCGGGCCGGCAGCGGGTCGTGACGAGCCGCCTCCCCGGTCCGGCCGCCCGCACCAAGGCCTGGACCTTCATCCGGCAGCAGATCGAAGGGGGGCGGCAACTCTACGTCGTCTGTCCCAAGGTGGGCGACGAGGGGCGAGCCGCGACCCCCAACGGCGACGGCCCGGAAGATGACGGAAGCGCCGAGCAGACGTTCGTCGACCTGCAAGAGGGAGAACTCCGCGGACTCCGCCTGGGACTCGTCCACGGCCGGATGGACCGCACCCGCCGGCAGGAGACGATGGACGCCTTCCGCCACGGCGACCTCGACGCCCTTGTTTCGACGACCGTCATCGAAGTCGGGGTCGACGTCCCCAACGCCACGCTGATGATGATCCTGCAGGCGGAGCGGTTCGGCCTCTCGCAGCTCCACCAGTTGCGGGGCCGCGTCGCTCGCGGCAAGTACCAGGGGTACTGCTTCCTCTCCTCCGAGGCGGACTCGCCCGAGGCGACCGCCCGCCTGTCCGCCCTGGAACAGACCTCCGACGGCTTCAAGATAGCGGAAGCGGACTTCGAGCTCCGCGGTCCCGGGGACGTCCTCGGCACCCGGCAGCACGGCGACCTGCCGCTCCGCGTCGCCGACCTCGTCCGGGACAAGGAGATCCTCGTCGAAGCCCGGAAAGCCGCCTTTGAACTCGTCGACGCCGGCCGGATCGACTCCGCCGAATTCGCCCCCCTCAAGCTCCGCGTCCTCGACCGCTTCGGAAAGCTCATGGATCTGCCGCGGAGCGGTTAGCGGCCGTTTCAACATTCCAACTGGGCCACCCACGGATTGCCCTCTGATCTGTGTTTATCTGTGGCCAATTCCGGTTTTGCCACGGATGAACACAGATCAACACAGATTCTGAACGGGCGTGCTGTCGCTTCGACACCGCTCTGCTTTTTGTAACCATATCTGTGGGAGCGGTTTGTGGAATGTCGCCGCCCCAGGGCGACTGCCCCGGATTCCGTTCGCTTGCCCCCGCAGAATCTGGCAAAATGTGTTCGCACTTTCCGCGTCCGCGTCGTAAGTAGGCTGACCTTCCGAGGAACCGACGATGACCAGCCTGCGGAAACCTGTCGACGTGGATGCCCCCAACGGAGCCGATCTCGAACAAGGGGGGAGCGAAGCGCGACTGGTCGAGGAGGCCCGGCAAGGGCGTCAGGCGGCGTTCGGGCAGCTCGTGCGGCTGTACGAACGGCGTCTCATCCGCGTCCTGCTGCGCTTCGTGCGGGATGTCGACCTGGCCGAAGACCTCGCCCAGGAGACATTCCTCCGCGCCTACGAGCGTCTCGAACAGTTCGATCCCTCCCGCCGGTTCGGCCCCTGGCTGTTCCGGATCGGGGTGAATCTGGCCCTGGACCACCACCGCGCCCGTCGGCGGCGGATCTGGGGCTTCCTGTTTTCCGAGTCGGGACGCGAGTCTCCTCCCGATCCGGCGACCCCCGATCCACGGGGGGAACAGGATCTGCAACAGGAAGTGCAGCGCGTTATCGAACAACTGCCGGAGCAGTTCCGGATCGTCCTGGTCCTCCGCGACCTCGAGAACTTTTCGACGTCGGAAATCGCCGCCATCCTGGAGCGGACCGAGGCGACGATCCGCTGGCGGCTCGGCGAAGCCCGCACGCGGTTTGCGGAAATCTGGGAGAAACGCCAGAAACGCGGTTCCTCCTGACGAACAATATGGATCGAAGTGCGATCCACCCCCGAACCACCCCCTGATTGCCCCTGATTTGTGATCCTTGCGAAGTTGCCCGGCTTCAAGGATGACCGCCCTCCCCCAACGGAACCCCGCCTTCCGACCTTTTGACCGGCCTGCCGGACCGAAAGTGCCTGCCATGAACTGCGAACAGATTCAGAACGACATCGCCCTGTGGGTCGGAAATGATCTTCCGCCCGACGAGGCGGAATCGATTCGCCGGCACGTCGCCGCCTGTCCGGAATGCCGGGCGCAGGCCCGCCGGGTCAAGTCCGCTCTGGAAGTGGTGGGCCGGTCGATCCCGGAACCGACGTACGACACCGCCGACAGCCTGTGGCCCGCGATTTCCCAGCGGCTGCCGCAGCGTCCGCGGAAGCGGCCCGATGCGGCCTGGAAGCGATGGGCTCCTTCGCTGGTGGCAACGGTCGCGGCCGCGGGCGTGATGGTGGCGGTGATGGTCATTCCCCCCGGCCCGGCCCCGACGCCGAACGAAGTGATTCCGCGCGGCATGGGGATCGGCGGGGCCACGACGCTCGATGCTCTCCAGAACCAGACGAAGCCGGATCAGAAGAACGGTCGCAGGGTTCCGAACCCGATTACGACTCCCGCCCACCAGCGGTAGCCCGGGAGCTCGTGGGCGTGCGGCTCTGATCTTGTCCTAATTTGAGGGCCGTGAGACACTTCCGCCCGAAGGGGCACAGCGGACTGGACCCCGAATCGACCAGGTGGCCGTCAGGGACGACGATCGCTCCGTGGACTCTCCGTCAAAGGATCTGCTTGCGCAACTCGAGACGCTCGGCCTCGCTTCGCCGCGCGACCTCCGGCAGTGCCAGCGCCACGTCCGCTGGCTGGCCCGCGACCTTCCGCTCTTCGACAGCGTCTGGCTCGACGCCCTCGTCCGCGGCAACGTCCTGACCCCGTTTCAGTCCCGGCACCTCCAGGACCGGACCGGCGACCGCCTCCGCATCGACCGCTTCACCCTCGCCGACGAACTCGTCTCCGACGACCTCCCCCGGATGTTCCGCGTCCGCGGCCCGCAGGGAGGGCAGCCCCTCCTGCTCTCGACGATCACGGTCCCGACCGACATCGAAGCCGCCCTCTCGCGTCTTGACGAAGTCGGCCGTCAGCTCCGCGAGTGCCGCTCCGCCGACCTCTCGATCCCGATCCAGTGGGGCCGTGACGCCGACCGGCTCTTCGTCGCCTCCGCGGCCGAAGGGGATTCGCGAAACGGTGAAGGGACGCACTCACTCCATGACCTCCTCGTCCGTCGCGGCCGCCTGGCGGATGCCGATGTCGAGGCGATCGCGCGGCGGCTCCTCCGCGTTCTGGCCGAGATGCACGCGCAGGGCGTGGTGCACGGAGACATTCGCCTCCGGAACGTCTGGCTCGACCCGGTGGCCCGCGGCCGCGGCCGGCTGCAGCTGATGAACGCCGGGTTCGTCGCTGCGGTCCGTCCCGTCGTCTCGCATCACGAAGTCTGGCCGATCGAAGCCCTCGACGGCGTTCCCCCCGAGAGCATCGGCCCGCGCGGCCGCCGCACTCCGCAGAGCGATCTCTATTCGCTCGGCGTCCTGCTCTGGCACCTCCTCTCCGGCCGCTCGCCGCACGCGACTGTCGATCCCCTCTCACGGCTCGCCGCACACCAGGCGCGGGACATCGCCAACGTCCGGGTCTGGGCTCCCGACACCTCGGCCACGCTGGCCTCCCTGATCGAGGCTCTTGTCCAGCGCGACCCGCAGCGCCGGCCCGCCTCCGCGGAGGAGGCCTTGGCCATTCTGGGAAGGCGATCACGCACGACATCGAAACGGGCGAACCCGGTCGAAGCCCTCCCCACGATCCGGGGCGGTCGTGAAGCCTCGTCTATGGGCCGAGTTGCCGGGCTTGCGGCCTGCGCGGTCCTGGGACTGGCGGGGACGCTCGCGTGGATTCATCGCTCGGGGGGGATCGCGGATCCCCTGAGCGTCCCGGGACCGCTTGCGGCTCCGGACCGGCTCCCGGCGCCGGCGTCTCCCCCTCGCACTGCGAACGCCGTCGATACCGCGCCGGCTCCACCGCGGCTCCGCCCGCTTCCGCCGCTGAAGAACGGCGAGATCGTTCTCGATCACCCGGGACCGTGGAAAGCGGGACGCCTGGCGATGATCGGTCCGGTCCGGATCCTCGCCGCCGCCGGTGTCCGGCCGGTGATCGAGATCGAGCAGGAGCCCCTTCACATCGCGGCGGAGCAGGTGATCCTCGCCGGGATCGAGTTCCGCAGCGCACCGGCCGCCCTAGCGAAGAATCCTTTGCCGGTCCTGCTCGCCCTCGACGCCCAGCGGGTCCAGATCGAACAGTGCCGGTTCGTCGTTCCGGACGCCTCGTCGCCGAAGGTTCTTCCGGCGGCCATCCGGTGGACCCTCATCGACGAGGCGGCGGCCAACGGACGGCTGCTCCTCAAGAAGACTCACTTCGCGGGAGACGTCCGCGGCATCGAGCCGCACTCTCGCGCCGGGGTCGTGGCCGCAGATGAGATCCTCAAATCCGGCCGCGGCGAGCTCATTTCGTTTCCCGACGCCGACACCTCCCGCCAGCAGGACATTCATCTCCGCCGGTCCACGCTGCGAGGCGCCTGTCCTCTGGTCTCAGCGGCGCGGTTCCGGTCGTCCGACCGGATCGCGGTCCACGCCGACCACTGCGTCTTCGCCGTCGAAGCAGCCGCGCTGTTCGAGACCACGACCGCGGAGCCGGGGAGCGACCTCCGCCGCATCCTCACGATCGACCCGCAGGCGAGCCTCCTCGCCTTCGGCACTCCGCTCCAGGGCCAGCGGCTCGGTCCGACCCGGCTGGAAGCTCCGCAGGACGACTCCCCGCCGCCAGCTGGCCTGGCGGTCGACGAACTCCAGTTCGCGGGCGACGTCACAGGCGCGTGGGACGCCAACCGCCTGACCGGAACGACGATTCCGCTCCAGGAAGAAGTCCCGCCGGGCATCGGAGCGTCTCCGTTCTAAAGCAGCGGTATCGAAAGCGGCACAGAGTTCACCAGCCGCCTCTCCGATCCGCGTGCATCTGTGTTCATCTGTGGCCCCATTCCTCCCTGCCATGGCTGGCAAGCCGCCTCCTCATCAGGTCCGGCGGTACTCGACGATCAGGACCCGCCCGTCGAAGTCGATCGTCCGCAGTTCGTCCTCCATCCATTGGCGGACCCGCTCGGATCGTCGGCCGCCGGAGCCCGAACCGATGAGCGGTAAAGCGACCGACCGGTAGCCCCGCTGCGAAGCAAGCGCCAGGGCATTCCGCACGGACTGCCGGACCGACCACTCCGAAGACTGCCACAGCAGGTTGATCCCGGCGACATGGATGATCGCCCGGAAGGGGAGCGTTCCGGGTCCGGTCTCGACGGCGCCGCCGAGCGGGATCATCGGCATCCGGGCTAGCTCTCGGAACGGCCCGGTCCCGCCCCGCCGCTTGATCGCTCCCGAAACCCCCTGGGGCAGCAGCAGCCACCACGGAAAGATGTTCCGGTTCCACGCGTTGACGATCACCTCGACCTCCTGATCGAGGAGATCCCCGTAGGCCGTCGCAATCTCCATCACGCTCTCACGGCTGAGTTCGAAAACACGCCCGCCCGCTGCGGAGCCTCCGCGCGAGGGGCCGATTGCCCGTGTTTACGACCGGCTTCTCAAGAATGCGAAACGAAAACCCGCACGGGTGATCCGAAGCCGGAACGGCCGCTTCAGCGGGGCGCCTTCAGTTCCAGGATCGTGTCGTCGTTGTACGGCTTGCCGGCGTCGTCCACGCGGTTGGTCCCCAGCGTGGCGATCACGACATGGTCCTTCGAGAAGACCTTGTACTGGAACGGACCGTCCACGGGAGCGTCGATCGGAATCTCCTTGAGGTACTTGGGAGCGAGTGCTCCCAGCGTCGCCGGAAACTCCTTGTGGTCTCCGCTGTAAGCGATCAGGGCCAGGCCGACCCGCAGGAGATCGCGCCGCGCGTCCGCCCGGTCGTCGGTCGCCCGCCGCTGCCAGTAGAGGGGACGGAGCGACATTGCCATCGTCTCGCCGACCCAGCGGCTTGCCCCGTCGAGGTCCTTGTCGATCGTCTCGGCGATCGCCTTGAGGCGAGTGTCCTGCGTCTCCTCCCAGAGCTTGTAGTTGACGTCCATCTGCTTGAAGAGTTCGTACTGCTCCTGGCGATCGCGGATCCGGAGCGCCTTGACGATGCCGTCCTGCAGCTCGTCTGCCCGCTTCCGGGCGACATCCCACTTGAGGGACGACAGGTTGGCCTTCTCCAGATGCTTGAGGTCCTTTTCGCCGGGGATCTCGAAGAACTCCTTGAGCTGGACATCGTCCGAACGGAGGGTCTCCAGTTCCTGCCGCAGGATCGCCCGCTCGCCGATGTCGGCCGCGACGTCGGAGTGCGGCAGGCGCGGCATCGCGTCGAGGGCCTGGCCGTATTCGGCCGCCTGCTCGGGGGAGAGCATCCCGCCGCTCAACAGCGTGGAGGCCGCGCGGCAGGCGAAGGCGTCCATCGTGAGGGCCTTGGCGACCGACACGTCAAAGGGGGATCCGCTCGCCAGCAGGTACGACAGCCGATGTCCCGCCAGGAGGTCGCCGGTTGCGGCCGGGATGTCCCCCGCGGCCGCCCGCAGGAGGGCCCGGGCGCAGAGGAGCCGCACGAGGAACGGGAGCCGCCGCTCCACCGACAGTGAGGCGGACATCAGTTTCTGCGGCGAGTCCTCCGAGAGCATCGGAAAGTAGTAGCCGGGGAGGCGGGAGGCCGCGACGAGCAGGTCCAGGGCCGCGTCGTTCGCCTTCAGATACTCGGCGACTCGGGGAAATTCGTCGCTCTTCCAGGGACGCTCCGACGCGACGAAGATCTGGTCCTGCAGCTCGAGCGCCGAGCGGCGGCGGTCGGCCGGGGCGATGTCCCGCTGGTCTTCCACATAGGGCTCGACCGCCACGAGCTCGGGAAGGGTCGTCGACATCGTCTCGATTCCCAGCATCGCGAGCGACGCGTCGGCGAGGTCGGGGACGAAGGCGGACTCGCCCAGCAGGTGCACGATCAGGATGGCGGCGTTCTGCTGCGGCTTGACCCGTCCGGCGAGGGTCTCGTTGATCCGGCGGAGCTCGCCACCGACCTCTTCGGGAATGTCGGGGGCCGTGAGAACGAGGTCCTTGGGAAGAGCGACCTCCTGACCGTCCAGCCGCTGCGCCAGCCCCGACAGGCACGGCAACAGGACCAGGAGCTGGGCAACTCGCTTCAACGGGAAGTGGGGCATCGGGATCTCTCGGGGGCCGCCGACTCCGACCGGGAGCAGAAACCCGACGGGCCGAGGGCTCCTGGAAGTCTATCCGGCCGTCAGTCAAATTTCGCCGTCCGCCCGCGGCGTCCGACGACAATGCTCAGCTCGACTGTTGCCCGCTCCGTTACTGCATTGCCTGTCGCTCGGCTTCGGTGAAGCTGTTGTCGGGCGGGGCCTGAGCGAGGACCTGCTGCCGCATCCGCGAGACCTTGTTCGACGTCGCCTTAAGCGAGGCCGCGACCTTGTCCGGCGAGAACTTCACGCTGGCCGTCGGATCGACGCCGAGCAGGCCCGCCTCGGCGAAGGCGTCCTGGTTCGCACCCAGGAACGTGAACTGCCAGCGGTAGTGCTGCTGCTGGTGCGCAATCATTTCACGCACGCGCTCCCGCGTGAACTCGCGGCTGGCGTTCTCCTGGCCGTCGGTCATGATCACAAGGATCACGAGTCCCGGCCGTTCCGCTTCCGTCATCAGATTGAGTCGGATGCCGGTCTCGGTGATGGCCCTCCCCAGCGTGTCGAGCAGGGCGGTCGAACCGCGCGGGACGAGCTTGTACTCCGGGCAGTCGCGGATGGGGACGCCGCGGTGGACGAACTCATACTCGTGGTCGAAGTGGATCAGTGTCGCGTAGGCCTCCCCCGGCTCGGAGGCCTGCTGGCGGATAAACGCGTTGACTCCTCCTTCGGCGTCGCTCCGGATGCTTTGCATTGAGCCGCTGCGGTCCACGACGAGCGTGATATCAGTCAGATCGGATCGCACGGGATGCTCCTCAGGTGACAAGTGCCCATCACGGCCGCAGAAAGCCCGATGTCTCTCGCGTGACGGCGGCCAAAGCAATGAGGGAGGGTATCCGCATTCTTCTCGGACTGTTCAGGCAATTCAATAGGTCTCGTGCCTTGCGGTGCCGCGAATCTGACAGTTGGTGGACGGGTCGTCCCTGCCGACCGGACGTCTTTCAACTATCGGGGTCCAGGGGCTGGCCCCTGGTGGGGGATGCAAGGGGGCAACGCCCTCTTGCCCGCCGGAGGCCTGACCGTCGAGAGATGTCTGAAGGAACACGTATCCAAGCGCGGACAACGTGCCGTATGCCCCCTCACCAACACGCAGGGATTGCAAAGCCAGCGGTGTGATGTGAGTGAGTCCTCAACGGCAACTCCACAAAGGGGACGTCCGTTGTGCACCACGGTTCCTCATGGAAACGCCTCCGGCGGCAAGAGAGGCTGTGTTGTTTCTTTGGCCGCTTGACCCCAGGCTGCCGTGGCACATTGGGCTTGAGCTATGGACGCTGTGCCGGCCAGGACGCGGTTCGAGCCAGTCGCCACGAAAGCGAACCTTCCCGGCAGACACAGGCACGACCCGGATGCTCTAATTCGTCCCCCCCCATCAGCATCCTCCCCCGGCCCTCCCTCCTCCCGCGGAGACAACCCGCCCGATGCCCAGTCCGCTCACACTCGCCAGCCTCGTCGTCGGCTATCTTGTCACCCTCGTGCTGGTGCGGTGGGTCGTTCTGAACAAGAAGGAACACCCCGTCTCCACCGTCGCCTGGATCCTGGCGATCGTCCTCCTGCCGTACTTCGGCGGGGTCCTGTACCTCTTCTTCGGGATCAACCGCGTCGAGCGGCGGAAGCGGCAGCGCCGCAAAGCGGTCCGCGAACGCCTCGCGAAAGACCGGCCGCGGATCGCGAAGTACGAGATCCCCGTCCCGGAGGAGTTCTCCGAGCCCGAACGGCAGATCGTTCACCTGCTGAAGAACTGCGAGTCGCCGGGGCTCACCCGTGGCAATGCCATCGAGATCCTGGACGACACCAACATCATCACGCGGCGGATCGAAGAAGCGATCATGTCCGCGCAGAAGAGCATTCATATTCAGTTCTACATCTGGCAGCCGGACGAGACGGGGCAGAGGCTGCGGGACCGTCTGATCGAGCGGGCCCAGGCGGGGGTGAAGATCCGCTTCCTCTACGACCAGATCGGCTCGATGCGGCTGAACAGGACGTACCTCCAGCCGATGCTCGACGCCGGGATCCAGGTCGCGTCGTTCCTCCCGGGGCTCAAGTTCTTCGAGCGGTGGTCGTTCAATCTCCGCAATCACCGCAAGCTCGTCGTCGTCGATGGCCGGATCGGGCTGACGGGGGGGATGAACATCGGCGATGAGCACCTGGGGCGGGACAAGTCGTTCGGCCGCTGGCGGGACACGCATCTCGAAGTGCGGGGGCCGGCCGTTCTGCAGATGGAGCAGGTCTTCGCGGAGGACTGGTACTACGCCACCCAGGAAGACCTGACGTCGATGGATTACTTCCCGGAGCCGGACGCGTCGGGGGACCGGGTCGCGCAGGTCGTGAGCGGCGGTCCGGACAGCGACGATCCGACGTTTCACATGCTGTTCTTTGCGGCGATCAATCTGGCGCAGCGGCGTTTGCGGTTGATGACGTCTTACTTCGTGCCGACGCCTGCCCTTGTGACCGCGCTTTCGGCGGCGGCCCTTCGCGGGGTCGATGTGCAGATCATCTGTCCTGGAAAGTCGGCCAGCCTGGTGACGATCTATGCCGGCCGGTCGTATTACGACACGCTTCTGCAGGCAGGCTGCCGGATCTACGAGTACCGGCGGGGGATGATGCACGCCAAGACGATCACGGTGGATGACGACTGGTCGTTTGTGGGGTCGCCGAACTTCGATGCCCGGAGTTTGCTGTTGAACTTCGAGATGGGGGTGGCGATGTATGGCTCGGAGGAGGTTGCGGAGCTGAATCGGCAGTTCGATCGTGATGTGGGCCATTGTCACGAGATCACTTTGCCGGAGCGGTTGCGGCATCCCAAGCGGAGGGTGTTTCTGGAGAACATTGCGAGGTTGTTCTCGCCGGTCCTGTGAGTTCGATCGCTCCGATAAGAACCGGGTCCAGGGGCACCCTGGTGGGGGATGCAAGGGGGCAACGCCCCCTTGCCCGCCGGAGGCCCTCTCGTCGAGAGATGTCTGAAGGAGTGAATGTCCAAACGCGGACGACGTGCCGGATGCCCCCCTCACCAACCCGCTGCCTTCACAAAGCGGGCGTCCGTTGCTCACCACGGTTCCTCATGGAAGTGCCTCCGGCGGCAAGGGGGCGTGGCCCCCTTGACCCCAGGCTGCCGGGGCACGTTGGGTTTGAGCTTATGGGAGTCGTGCCGGCAAGGACGTGGCCCGCAGCCTCACACAGCGCTTTCCGCCCGCGTCTCCTGCAACGACTCGTCCTGCGGGTGGTACAGCAGCAACACCGGCAAGATCACGATCGCCGCACCCAGATACAGAAGGTTCAGCGGCGCGCGGAAGATGCCAACAAAGATCCACTGAAACAACTGATACAGAAACCCCGCCGAAGCAATCCCGAGCCAGTTGCACAGGTTCATCACGCCAATGACCCGCCCCTTCTGATCGTGCGGAGCCCGCGCCTGCAGGAACACCTGCAACGGAACCGTAAAGACCCCGGCAAAGAACCCGACCGCCACAAGCGCGATCGCCGTCCCGGCCAGCCCCAGGAACGGCTGCCGGTGAACGACCGGAAGCGGCGGGTCCGCCAGCTCCGCCGGAGGGACGACGCCAACGGCCGCGGGAGGCTGGACCGGCTCAGCACCGGCCGCCTCTACGACAGGCCGGACATCCGACCCGGGAATCGCCAGCAGCGCGAGCGAGACCACGATCCCCCAGCCGCCGATTCGAACGAGCTTCGCATTGAACCGGCTGTGCGAGAGCCACCCCGCCAGAACGCACCCGACCAGAATCCCCAGCCCCGTGCAGGCGGCCAGGAGCCCGGTCCGCTCGTCGTTGAGACCCATCTGGATCTTGCCGACGGCGTTCGTCACGTTCGGATAGACGATCCCGCCGGTCATCCAGAAGACCGAGAGGACAATGACCACCGCCAGGAGTCCCCGCTGACGAACCAGCGCCCGCCAGGTCGTGGGGTGGACGAACAGGCTCGCCGGTTCGAATTGGAGCCCGGGATGAGCCACCGGCGTCCGCCGGACCATCAGCGACGTCACCACCCCCAGCGAAGCGACGACGAGGCAGGTAGTCGAAGCCATCCAGACCCGCCCTTCGAACATCATCTTCAGCGACCCCGCCAGCGGCAGGGCGAGAATGATCGCCAGGAAGGTCGTCATCAGGATCACGCCGTTGACCCGCGGCAGGTCGCGGTCGTCAAACAGCTCGGGAAGAATCCCGAACTTCGCTGGACCGAAGACCGTACTGTGCGCCCCCATGAGGGCCAGCACGGCGATCGGCAGCCAGATTCCGCTGTCGGGGATCCGCTCCATCCCGGCGAAGGCGGCCATCCCCAGCGCGGCGATCATGACTTCGGCGATCTTGCAGCCGACGACGATACTCCGCTTGCTCCACTTGTCGGCGAGGAATCCCGAGAACCCCGATCCGAGGATGAAGGGAAGGGCGAAGAGGATCGTGGCGATCCCCTGCCGGTCGGTTCTTCCCTGCCGGGCGAGATCGACGCACAGAAGCAGAACGAGCTGCTTGAAGATGTTGTCGTTGAGGGCCCCCAGGAACTGCGTGACCGTCATCCCCCAGAAGGCCCGGTCTTTCCAGATCGAAAGCCGGGGAGGGGAAGAGGCGGCGTCGGGCGCGGCGGAATCCTGAGACATCGTGCATCCTGCAACGTCGAGAGCGGGCTCCGTTCGTCAGGGAAGCGGAGTCCGGACCATCCATGCGGGCCGATCGGCACCGTTTGGGCGGCTCACGGACAATAGCCCGCCCCGGGAGAAGCGCGTAGCCGAACCTGTTCACGAAACGGGAACGTCAACGGGCGGCGTTCACGCCTTGCCGGCGTCGCACTCCGTGCAGTGCCCCTTGATCAGGATCTCGGTGATCCGGCCGATCGACTTCGAGCGCTTCTTGGAGGCAGCCAGGATGTCGATGTCTCCCAGGCACTGCACCGTCCCGCATTCGACGCACACGAAGTGCGGATGCTGCTCGCCGCCAGGGTGGTTGGGATCGCGAAGCTCGAACCGCCAGACGTGGTCGCCAAGCTCGGTCCGGGAGACCAGCTCCGCCTCGACGAGATCGGAGAGATTGCGGAACACGGTCGCTTTGTCGAACCCCCAGCCGGCGAGCTTGTCGGTCACCTCGGCGTGGGTCATCGGCCGGCGGCTCTGCTTCAGCTCGCGGTAGACGGCGATCCGGGCGGGGGTGCTGCGGAGTCCGGCGTCGCGGAGAAGGGTCCGGACTTCATCGAGCGTCTTCGTCTCTGCCGCCGAGGGGTGGCCTGCCATATCGTCTCTTTCGCGTCCCGTGCCGTTCGACGTCGCTTCCAGACGAATCACAGGATCGAGACGCTCACCAGCGTTCCGACGCGAGTCGCGTCTCCTCGATCCGTCGCCAGCGCGTCTGGGCCTGGCTCGTCAACCCCCCATTTCACTCGAACCCATCCGGGGAGTCAAACTGTTTCGTTCGATCTCGGGGGGCCGGGGCCTGGCGGAATCCGATGTCTCCCGCGTCACGGGAGGCAGGAACGAGTCGTCGAACAGTTGGGGCGGCCGTACGATTCCCGCGGAGGCTCGGAAGCCTTCGCAGGAGCCAAGCGATGCAAGATCGAGAGTCCGAACTGCTGGGATGCGCCAAGGCGTGGTCCCAACGTTTCAACGTCCCGCTGGCGCCGCTGATGGAGCGGCTCCACGATGCGCCCGCGGTCCACGTGCAGCTCCCCGGCCACGGTCAGCCGCAGCGGGCCTATCTGGAATCGGACGTCCGGCAGCGCTGCGCGGACCTGATTGCCGCGGCGGACGACGTCGCCACATACGGTGCCGACCGCCGCTGGAGGGGGATGCCGAGTTCGCGGGCCGGCTGAGAGCGGTTTCCGGTTGCGGGCGGTTCAGCAGTGGGCCGACGGGCGGCTTCGCATCGGGATCTGATCCGACGGGCGTGTGTCGGCCTTGAGAATGGTCCGCATCTGGGCGAGGGCGTAGTCGTTGTCTTCCGCCGTGTTCGAGGCGACGCAGTCCGCCGGCACGACGAGCTCGAGATCCCGCATATAGACGTCATTCGCCGTGAACAGAACGCAGATGTTTCCCGCGACCCCAGTCAGGAGAATCCGCCGCGTTCCCAGGTAGTCGAGGAGGGTGTCGAGAGCGGTCGAGTAGAAGCCGGAGTGTTTGGGCTTGAGGATAAAGTAGTCGTCGTCGTCCGGCAGGAGCCGCTCGACGATCTCGCGGCCCCGGCTCTCGGGGCGCCGGCAGTGGGTCACGAGGGCGCGGAAATCGGAACGCCAGCGGCCGAAGTTGTCGTTCACATAGATGACGGGAACCCCCTCTGCCTGAGCCCGCCGCTTCAGCGCGGCGATCCGGTCCGCCATCGGCACCGCGAAGGGGAGCAGCTGGTCCGCCTCCGGAAAGTCGAGGGCGTTGATGACGTCGATCAGCAGGAGAGCGGTGTCGCACTTGTCCGGCGCGCTGCCGTGAAGATCCGGATTGGTGTGCGGCATGTCCTGATTCTCCCGCGAACCCCGAACGCACGGGGCGTCACTCGCGGACTTCAATGGCGATCCACGACTCGAACGAAGCCCCCGGGGCCAAGACGCTGAAGCCGGCGTTCACCCCCTGCTGCTCCAGGTTGATGGCGTTCGTCGTGCAGGTGTAGGGCTCCAGGCAGACGACGTTGGGCCGCTCGGGGGGGGTGAAGACGACCAGTTCCCGGAACTCGATCCCGAAGGTCTGAACCAGTGTCAGGCCGCCGTCGGTGATCGAGGTCTCGTGCTGATTCCGCTCCGGGATGAGGTGCGTGTAGACGTCGTCCAGCGCGACGCTCCCGTGACGGAGCCCGTTGCGGAGGTCCGCCTCCGGCGGGACGTCGACCGGCTGGCCGGAGGGGAGATTCTGTTCGAGCGGCCAGCGGCGGCTCGCCTGAGCCCGGATGACGCACCGTGTGGGATCGCTCGTCGGGGCGAGGGGCAGCTTGAAATAGGGATGGGTTCCAAAGCCCCAGGGAAGCGGAACTGTCGTCGGGTTCGTCACCCGGAGCGTGCTGTGGAGCTTGGCGCCGATCACCTCATAGCTGACATCGAGGATGAAGTCGGCCGGCCAGAGTGGAAGCAGGTCCGGCGCGTGGACGCTGAGCTGGAACCGGCCGGTGGCGGACCGCTCATCGTTGTGCTCGACGCGCCATGGGCGGTCGAAGCAGAACCCGTGAATTGCATCGGGCCGGCCCGGCGGCAGCGGGAGCTGGTATTCCTTCCCCTCCCACAGGAAGTGCCCCTTGGCGATCCGGTTGGGGAACGGAAAGAGGATCGGGATGCCGCTCTTGGTGGGACGGCTTCCGCCGGTCAGGAAGTCCGGCAGCGAGTCGAGGACGTCGACGGTGTGTTCGCCGACGCGGCTCACGAAGCGGAAGCAGTTGAATCCGATCTCGGGGGCGATCAGGGCCTGGGAGCCGGTCGAGGGATCCTGGATCGTCAACACGGCGGCCATGGCAGTTTCCGTTTCAGCAGGGACAGGGTGCGAGCACTCGAAGCCAGTGGAGAATATGAGGTTCCGCCCGGAATCGGTATGACAGCACATCGCGCGCCGCCGGAAAGGCCGGGGGCTCTGGAGGGCGCGACAGGCGTATCTGCTGAATGGGGCAATGTGGGAAACTAGAACACCGTCCTTGCCGGCACGACTCCGATAGCTCAAACCCAACGTACGACGGCAGTCGGGGTCAAGGGGGCAACCCCTTGCCGCCGAAGGCACTCCTGTGAGGAACCGTGGTACACAACGGATGTCCGCTTTGTGGTACCGGCGTTGAGGACTCCTTCACAACACACCGCTGGCTTTGCAATCCCCGCGGGTTGGCGAGGGGGCATACGGCACGGTGTCCGCGTTTGGACACGGGCTCCTTCAGACATCTCTCGACGGCCAGGCCTCCGGCGGGCAAAGGGGCGTTGCCCCCTTGCATCCCCCACCAGGGTGCCCCTGGACCCGGTGAGCGACGACCCTTTCGCGAATGCACCCGGGCGCGACCCTCCCACAGGAAGTCGATTGACGCTCATCGAGAATCCCCTGAGAATCGCCCATGGCTCTGTTGAACGGGGCGGAGCCTTGCGCAGAGTCGCAAGGAACGCGCCGCGCGGGCCGGACTTGTTTGACGCAGCGCACGACCGAGACCAGGCGAGACGATTTCCATGACGACTCCGGAGCGCTCCGCTCGACCGAACTCCCGCGCCGGCGGCGTCCTCCCTGCCGAATCTCCCCCGTCGGCCTCGCGTCGCCCGCCCGCTCGGGCCTATCGCCGTCCGCAGTGGCTGAGTCTCGGACTGCTCGGCCTGTGTGCCGCCCTCTCGGGGTGCGGGCAGGAGATCTACGAGAACCGCGTCCGCGCGGCCAACGCCTACTACGCCTACCAGGAAGACCTGAACGCCAACCTCGACCGCAAGTGGACGGGCCCCCACGGCGTCGCGCTGCGGACCCCGACCGGCTTCCGCGAGATCCCGCGGCCCAAGGGGGAAGATCCCGACGAGCGGGTCAACTCCCGGTTCACCCGCGTCTCGAACCTCCCCGGCCTCCTCGGGAAGTGGGAGATGCCAGTGCAGCTCGACGACGGCACGCGGCACGTTGCCGAACTGTTCCTCCTCGGAAACCACCAGCGGTTCCTCGAGTATGATCCGACCGCGGAAGACAGCCGCAGCCCCGCGCAGTTCTACGCCGACGTCGACGCGGCGCTCCTTGATGGCCTGCAGGTCACGCTCGGCCCGGGGCCGGCCGGCGGAGTCGCCGACAACGCCTGGCTGATGGCCCGGGTCCCGGTGGCCGGGACCATTCCCTACACGCCGACCAAGACCTACGACTGGGCCCGGCTCGTTCCGCCGGAGTCGCCGGAGGTCATGCCCCCCCGCGTCGGCTATGCCGCCCGCTACGAAGTCCCGGTCGGGCGGAGCAACAAGGCCCAGGTCGTGATCCTGTGCCTCTATCCCGCGCGGATGCGGGATGCCAACAAGTTGATTGAGCGGCTGACCAAAACGATGGAGCAGCTCGTCCTCCCGGCGACCGCCCCGACCAAGCCGAAGGCCGGACAGCAGCCCGGCGCGCCCGCCAAGCCGTCGGGGAGCTTCTGATCGCGGGACCGACCGGCGCAGCGCGTCGCAAGGGGGAGTCGTTCCCCACCTCGGGCCGGAAGGTCGTCCGGGGAGGGGAGCCGGCCGACCTGCGGCGGACCTCGAGACCGATGGGATGATCGCAGTGGAAACGTCTCTCACCAGCCAGCTCGAAGCGATCGTGGGGGCCGACGGCCTGATCGTCGGCCAGGACGAGCTCCTGGTCTATGAGTGCGACGGCTACGTTGTCGAGAAGAAGGCTCCGGATGTCGTCGTCTTCCCGACTTCGACGGAGCAGGTGGTCCAGGTGGTCCGGGCCTGCAATGCCGCGGGGGTGCCGTTCGTTCCCCGCGGGGCCGGAACGAGCCTCGCCGGTGGGACGCTGCCGGTCGGCGGCGGGGTCATGATCTGCCTGACCCGGATGAAGAAGATCCTGGAGGTGAACGTCCGGGACCGCTACGCCATCGTCGAGCCGGGGCTTGTCAACGTTCATCTCACGAACCGGCTCAAGGGGACCGGTTACCACTACGCTCCGGACCCCTCCAGCCAGGGGGCCTGCACGATCGGCGGGAACGTCGCCACCAACTCCGGCGGACCGCATACGCTCAAGTACGGTGTGACGGTCAACCATATTCTCGGTGTCGAGGTCGTGCTGCCGGATGGCGAAGTGGTCCAGTTCGGCGGACCGACCGAGGAGGCGCCGGGCTACGACCTGACGGGCCTCTATGTCGGGAGCGAGGGGACTTTCGGCATCTGCACCAAGGCGTGGGTCCGGCTGACCCGCGATCCGGCTGCCTATCGGACGATGCTCGGCGTGTTTGAGAGTGTCCGGGCCGCGACCGAGGCGATCAGCGCCATCATCGGGGCGGGGATCGTGCCGGCGGCGCTGGAGATGATGGACCAGGGGATCATCGAGGCGCTCGAGGCGGCGTTTCACTTCGGGTTCCCGCTCGATGCCGGCGCGGTGCTGCTGATCGAGGTCGACGGCCTGGAGGTCGGCGTTGATGAAGAGGCCCGGAAGATCATTGACCTCTGCAAGACCAGCGGAGCCCGCGAGGTCCGGACCGCCAATACGCCGCAGGAGCGGCTGCTGTTGTGGAAGTGCCGCAAGCAGGCGTTCGGGGCGATTGGCCGGTTGAGTCCGAGTTACTGCACGCAGGACGGGGTGGTTCCGCGGACCAAGCTGCCGGAGATTCTGGAGTTCATCACTGCGACCAGTGAGAAGTATGGGTTGCGGATTGTGAACGTGTTTCATGCGGGGGATGGGAACATTCATCCGATCCTGCTGTTTGATGAACGGGATGCGGAGCAGACGCGGCGGGTGATTGAGGCGGGGGATGCGATCCTGTCGAAGTGTATTGAGCTGGGCGGGAGCGTGACGGGCGAGCATGGGATCGGGGTGGAGAAGATCAGCTTCATGTGTCCGCCCGAAGGAGGGTGTGCGGAGACGGAGCACCGGCACTTCCTGTTCTCTCGGGCCGATATCGCCGTGATGGAGGAGTTGCGGAAGGCGTTTAATCCGGAGGGGCGGTGCAGTCCGCACAAGATGTTGCCGACGGCGGGTGGATGTGGGATGGAGCATATTGAGCGGGACAGTCCCGCGCGACGGGCCGCAGTCTGACAACTCGAAACGCGTCCTGGCCGGACAGGCTCTCATAGCTCAAACCCAACGTGCCCCGGCAGCCTGGGGTCAAGGGGGCCACGCCCCCTTGCCGCCGGAGGCATTTCCATGAGGAACCGTGGTAAGCGACGGACGTCCCCTTTGTGGAACCGGCGTTGAGAACTCACCCCTCGCCTTGCAATCCCCGCGGGTTGGTGAGGGGGCATCCGGCACGGTGTCCGCGTTTGGACACACACTCCTTCAGACATCTCTCGACGGCCAAGCCTCCGGCGGGCAAAGGGCCAGAAAAACAACACAGGCCCCTCTGCACTCCCCACCAGGGGTAGCCCCCTGGACCCCAATCGGCGCGTCTTCGAATGACGCCGCCATGACCTCTTGTGTTGGGTGTGTTCGTCTGTACACTTTGGCCGATCCACCTTACTTCTCCGAGGTCCGCCCATGAGCTATGCCGACACCATCCTCCCCGAATTCGACCAGGAAATGGCCAGCACCCGCAAAGTCCTGGAACGCGTCCCCGAAGACAAATGGGACTGGAAGTGCCACCCCAAGTCGAACACCATCGGCTGGAACGCCAACCACGTCGCCGAGATCCCCGGCTGGGTCGAAGGCTCGCTCTTTCAGGACACCTGGGACTTCGCCCCCGTCGACGGCCCCAAATACGAGTTCCCCACCTTCCGCACCCGCCAGGAAGTCCTCGACTTCTTCGACAAGAACGTCGCCACCGCCCGCAAGGCGATCCAGGAAGTGAAGGACGAAGAGCTCGGCAAGATGTGGTCCCTCCTCCAGGCGGGCGAGGTCATCGTCACCCTGCCCAAGGGAGCGGTCGTCCGCAGCTTCGTGCTGAACCACCTCATCCACCACCGCGCCCACCTCTGCGTCTACCTCCGGCTCAACGACATCCCGGTCCCGGGCATGTACGGCCCCTCCGGCGACGAAGGCTGACGGCAACCGCATGAGGCGACATCGTGTCCTTCGATGTCGCCTCGGCTCCGGCCCGGTTCGGCGGACGAAGGCCGATTGCCTTTGCATCCCGGATGAGTTCCGCGTACGAGAGAGACTCGTCCCGAGACGCGCCTCCTCGATCCCATGCCCAGCCCCCGCATCGCTCCCGGAGTCTCGCAGTGGCTGCCGCTCCCCTGGGGGGAGTTCGGCGGCATGCTCCGCGATCCGCTCGCCTACTTCTCCTCCGCCCGCGACCGGTTCGGCGACCTCATCCGCATCCGGATCGGCCCGACCCTACTGCACGTCGCCGTCCATCCGGAGTTCGTCCGCCGGATCCTGATCGACGACGCCAAGCTCTTCGTCCGCGGCTGGCACTACGGTCTCCTCCGCCGGCTCATGGGAGCGAACCTCGTCGTCACCGACGGCCCCGAGTGGCTGCGGCACCGCCGCCTCTCGCAGCCGGCCTTCGCCCGCGGCCGCCTCGCGAACTACGCCCGTGTCATGGAGACCGCAACGCGGGAAATGGAGCGACGCTGGGATGAGGCCTGTGCCGCGGGACAGGCGCTGGACGTCCATCACGAGATGGCGCGGCTCACGCTCTCCATCGCCACCCGCACGCTGTTCGGCCAGGAGATCGGGAAGGAAGAGCAGGCGATCGCCCCGGCGTTCGAGATCGCCCAGTCCTATCTCGAGTACCGCTTCAACCACATCGCCACCTCTCCACCGACGTGGGTGCCGACCCGGCGTAACCGCGAGTTCCGGCGAACGCTCGCCGAACTGAACGCCATCGTGGCCGGGATCATCACTCGCCGCCGCAGTGAACAGCACCGCGGAAGTGGAACGGCCGAGCACGATGATCTCCTCTCGCGCCTGCTCATCGCGCAGGACGCCGAGAGCAAGACATCTCTCTCCGACGACGAGGTCCGCAGCACCGTCCTCGCGTTCCTGCTCGCAGGGCACGAGACGACCGCGATGGCGCTGACCTGGATTCTCCTCGTCCTCGCAGACGATCCGGAGTTGCGTGAGCGTCTGCGGGCCGAGAGTTCATCCGAAGACGACGCATCCGTTTCGGCTCTGGACCTCGACCGGTTCGATCTCGTCCGGCGGGTGATCGAGGAGAGCCTGCGTCTCTATCCCCCAGTCTGGGGCGTGATCCGCGAAGCGACGCAGGAGGTCGAGCTCGGCGGTTTCACGGTCCCGGCCCGCACACCGATCCTCGTTTCCCCTTACCTGACGCAGCGGCACCCGGAAGTCTGGCCCGACCCCGGCCGCTTCGATCCGGAACGGTTCGCCGATGGACGTCGAGATCAGATCCCGCGCGGCGCCCTGTTCCCGTTCCTGGCGGGACCGCACGTCTGCATCGGACAGGAGTTCGCGCTCGTGGAGATGCGGACGGTCCTGGCCCGGCTCATCCGCCGGTTCGACTGGTCCCCCGTCGACGGCCCCCGGCCCGAGCCCAAAGCGACGATTGTGCTCCGGCCCGCGGGCATTCATCGCATCCGCCTGACGCGAGCCGACTGACGCCGCCAGAAAAGACAAAGAGCCGAAGCGGATTGACCGCTTCGGCTCTCAAGATTCAGACGTCACTCTCAACAACAAGCGGACAGCGCGGCCCTGCGGCCGGACGAGTCACCGGATCGCACATCCCACGGCCACGAGCACCGTGGCGAACGCGAGGGCCAGAGCGGTCAATCGGATCCGGAACTGGCTGCGGCGACGGACGATCGTCTGCACGGCTTCCTGACGGGCGAGGCGTTCGAGGAGATCGTCTTCCAGGCGGCGGTGGGTGGAGACCCAGGCGGGACGGATTTTGGAAACTTGGGACATTACGGACTTCACTGAAAAGGTCGCGGTCGGTGCCAGGCAGGAGGGAGGGCACCATGGGGGGACGCGCCGGGCGGCGCGTGAACCGATCGTCAAAAGGATCTGCCTGACCGGATCGGTCTGGTCCACTCGTGCGTCAGCTCGTCTTGCGGAAGCTCGCGTGAGAAGGACCGGCTCATCGACATCGCGGTCTCGTTGGAGAACACGATGGAAGACCCAAGCGCGTTGGCGAAGGTTCACCGGAGATTATCGCAACATGCCTCGATTTGACTGAGGCGACTTCATTCGTTTTCCCGAGATTGATAGCTCGATAACGGCTGATATCAGCGGCAGCTCACGCATCCGTCATCTGGAGGACGGAGATTCATTCCGACCTCAGGTTTGACCGCTGCAATCCAAAGAGTTTGTTAGGTCGAAGCGACCTTCAACAGGACGACTCCTGAACGGCTGTGCCGGTTCTCAAGAGGCCGTGAGGCTGGACAGTTGGCGAACGGAACTGGGCAAGCTTGCCGGTCTGTCACGATTGGCCGTATTGCGCTCCTCGTGCGGGGCGCGCCAAGAAGTCTTGACACGATCCACCGGCCGCTTGTGCCGGACAACTTCTCATGAGCTCTTCATGACAATCATTCTTCTTTGTCGGCCCGCTTCACGATCAGGCCGTTCGACTCCGCCGCAATCACGATGACCCGCGTCCCCTTCGCGAGAGTCTCTCCGTTCGTCTCCGCGCGCCGCCGGACACCGCCGATGCGGATCATCCCCCGCGGCGCCAGAGCCGTGATGCACTTCCCCTTGCGGCCGATGAACGGCTCTTCGGGATCGTCCGCCGTTTTCGTCGAAGAGGAGGAACTTAGGTCATCGCAGAACGCGCATCCGCATCCCGTCGACGTTCCGCAGTCACAGCCATGCGAGCGGGAAGGGGCACAGCAGGTCATGCAGTCGGCGAATCCGACGCAGCACTCCAGGCACTCAAACACCGCGCACACATTCATGTGGGCATAGACCGACCGCCGATCGCGGCGAAGTTGGCACTGCTCCGCGATCGCACCACGGTTCGAAGTGGAGGGCAGGGAACGACGCAGCAACGTCTCGATCCGCCGCTCCAGCAGCGTGGCGATCTCCGAGCGTGAACCGACATGCATCCGCCACGCCGTCCCGGCGTCATGCAGGTCCTCGAGCGCCGCATCGTACGAGTCTTCCCCCTCCTCGGCTGAACGGAGCGGATTGAACTCACCGCGACGCGCATCCCGTTCCCGATCGACTGCGCAGTCGAAGCGGATGATCGCCGAGCCGAGTCGCTCACCCAGTCGGCGAAGCGCCGCACGGTCCTCATCGGTGGGCGAGGGACAACATCCCGCGACCCCTTCAAACAGCAGTCCGAAGGCTCGCGAGGTCGGCGCCACGATGGCATCGAGCGTCACGAGTTCCCGACTCGCTTCCATCGCGATATGCCGCGTGACCTCACCCCGCAGCCGCTCGACCAGCCCCGGCGAGATCGCGTTGAGTTCCGCCTCCGCCCGTCGGACGGAGCCGCGGAGCATCCGCGCCCGCATCCGCGCTGCCAGGGTCGGATCATCGCGGAGGTCATCCTCCATCTTGATCCCCGCCAGCAGGACTCCCGCCGCGGAACAGTACCGCACGACCGCCCGATCCGGTGCCGCCGCTCTTCGTGGAATCGAACGGAGTCGACAGCACGTCGGCCACGCCTCCCCCGGCGGCGGGACCGCTCGCACATCCATCGCGGCCAGGTACAGGGCGACCGCCTCGTAACTGAGCCACGGGACGACCCGCAATCCGTAGTCGCGCCGGAGCCCCTGGCAGCATCGGGCATACGCCTGCCGCCAAACCCGATGATCGCGGGACGATCGAAGGAATCCGAACATCGTGCTCAGAGAAAGGGAGTATCGGTCGAGCGCCGAGCTCATGTGCAGCGGACAACGGACGTTCCGGACAAACGGTTCATCGAAGTTCCGTCGAGTCGGATGGATCTCCCGCGTCAGGGAGCCGAGGGGCGCTTGGACCGTTCCCCAGGGAAGTGTCTCCGGCGGGCAGGGCCAAGAAAACAACACTGGCCCCTGCACGCCACCAGGGGATCCGCCCGGGACCCGGTGGGCCAGCGACGTTGGGTTGCGATGGGGACCCCGTCGGCCCGGCACGCGGTCCGACCGTCGCCACCAACTCTCTGCCTTCCGCCTTCCCTCAACGCCACCGGTATGGATTGTCACCGATGGGTGCGGTTACACTTCCATTTCGCTCGCGTGACGTCTCCCACCTGGACCGAAGTGTTATGTCCGTCCCTGCGACTGCTCCCGCCGCTCCCTCCACCGCCCCCGCTCCTGTCTCCGCGCCCGCCCGCAAGCCTGTCGAGCCGATCTCGTTCGCCAATGAGCCGAAGTCGAATGCGCACCGCTCGGTCCTGACGCACAAGGAGCCGGTCGCCCAGCGGACACTGACCCCCAGCCAGCTCGTCATCGCCCGCTCAGCCGGCACGTTCCATTGGACGCCGGAAGGACGGCGGCTGTACGACTTCACGTCGGGCGTGCTCGTCTCCAACCTCGGACACAACCCCCGCCGCTGGATGCAGCGGTTTGCCGCCTACATGGGCTGGAAGCCGGAACACATCTCCGGCCCCACCGCGGCCGAAGGGGAGTATTTCTCTGCCGTCCCGCTGACCGCCTACAACGCGATGACGGAGGTCGAATCGCAGTCGGTCGAACGGCTCATCCGCAACATGCAGGGTGAGAAGGGCGGAAAGCGGATGGAGACCGTCCTGTGGGCCGCCAGCGGCTCCGAGGCGGTCCAGAAGGCGCTGTGGGCCTGCCTCCACCGCGACAAGTCCCGCGACCTGATCGTCGCCACCCGCTACGGGTTCCACGGCAAAAAAGGCCTCGCCGGAGCCGTCACGGGATCGGAGTCGGATACGGACCGCGACCCGCGGGTCAAGTTCGTGGGCTTCCCGCGCGAGGAGATCGACGACGTCAGCCGTTACGGCCAGCCGGTCGACCTGGCCCCCTATCGCCGGGAACTGGACGCCCTCTGGAAAGAATTCGGAAACCGGCTGAATGTTTTGATCACCGAGCCGTATCTGGGCGGGGGAGGGAGCTTCCATCCGCCGAAGGAGTATCACCTGATGCTTCAGGAGTGGTGCCGGCAGCACGACATCATCCTGATCTTCGACGAGATCCAGGCCAACTTCGGCCGGACCGGCGAGGTGTACGCCTACACGAAGTACGGCATTGAGCCCGATATCGTCTGCCTCGGCAAGGGTCTCGGGAACGGGATGCCGGTCGCCGCGGCGGTCGGCCGGGCGGACATCATGGCCAGCCTGACCTACGGCGAAGGCTCCGACACCTGGAGCTGTAACCCGGTCGCCTGCGCCTCGGTCCTGGCGACGCTCGACGAATTCGAGTCGACCGACGTCATGGCCCATTCCCGCAAGCTGTCGAAGCTGATCCTCGACACCCTGGTCGGCCTGAAGTCGACCGGCGTCGTGGCGAAGGTCCGCGGCGAGGGGATGGTGTTCGGCATTGAATGTGCCGCCTACAAGGGGATGACGCCCCACCAGACGGCGATGGAAGTGGTCCGCCGCTGTTACCTCGGCGAGGTGGGGGGCGATGGGATCCATCTCCTTGGCCCTCTGTCCCAGAAGGTCCTGCGGGTCAGCCCGCCGATGACGATGACGGTCGAGGAGGCTCAGGCCTCGCTCGCCCTTTTGACCAGGATCGTCGGATCGATGTAGCGGCCAGGAAAACGAACTCCGGCGCCGACGTCGAATCCGACCGTTTCGAGCCCGGAGTTCGTTCCATGTTCCGCCAGACTGCTTTCGCGGCGCTCGCCCTGTGGGGTTTGAGCGCAGCCGCTTCGTTTGCCTTCGCGCAGCAGAATCCCCCCAACAACAATCCCGGGGGGATTCTGATCGATCCGTCGGGAGTGATCCGCCCCGCCGAGGCGAAGCGGGAGTCGGCGACCGTCTCGAAGAAGCGCCGCGAGGCGTTCGCCAAGGAGCGGATCCCGGCCGGGATCGTCGAGGCGAGCGAGCTGCGGGTCGTATCGCTCGTCGAAGTCGAGGAGAAGATTGCCGCACTCCATGCCGCCGGCAAGCCGGTGTCGCCGGCCCTCGAGTATCTCTCGGGACTGACACGGATCGACTACGTCTTCGTCGACGAAGAGAACAAGGACGTCTGCCTGGCGGGGCCGGCCGAAGGGTTCGGGCCTGATGCGTCCGGGACAATGGTGGGACTCGAGTCCGGCCGGCCGGTCATTATGTGGTCGGACCTCGTCGTCGCCTTCCGGGCCGTGAAGTCGGGAGAGCGGACGATGGGTTGCTCCATCGACCCGGTCCCGGACAACATGGCGAAGCTGCAGGACTTCCTGCGTCAGAACAACACGCCGGCCCTCGCCAACGAGGCCCATCGGCGGTTCGAAGAGATGGCTCGCCTGCTGGGCATGCAGGATGTCCGCGTTTGGGGCGTGCCACCGGAGACGCACTTCGGGCAGGTGATGGTGGCGGCGGACTTTCGAATGAAGCGGCTGGCGCTCGGTTTCGAGGCGGCCGGCGTCAAGGGGTTCAAGTCGAACCTCGCCCTGACGGCGCCAGGGGCCAACGCGATCCAGCGGTGGTGGTTCTCGCCGCTCTACGAGCCGATCGAGATGTCGCCGGACAAGCTGGCATTCCATATCCAGGGGCAGCGGCTCCAGGTCCTCTCGCAGGACCAGATCTCCGACGTCGAAGGGAACCGCCGCGACGCGCCGTTCAAGCGGAAGTCGACCGAGGCGTTCTCGAAGCAGTTCACCGACCTGATCCCCGAACTGGCCCGCGAGCACCTTGTGTTCGCCGAGCTCCAGAACCTGTTCGACCTCGCGGTCGTGGCGACGCTGTGCCAGGAGTACCGGCTGTCGGCGCGGGCCGGCTGGTCGATGGAGACTCTCCTCGATCCGGCGAAGATGCCGGTGGCGACCGGCCATGCTCCGAAGTCGATGCCCTCGGCCTACAGCTCCCGGAAGGCGGGGCGGGCGATCGTGGCGCTCATTGGCGGCGTGACGATGCTCCCGGACGGCGTCGCCCAGAGCGCCCGGCCGGCGGAAGAGATGTCGGCCAAGCTGACGCAGCTCCGCAGTGAGCGGGCGAAGCGGCCCCGTCCCGAGTAGTTCCCGTTCGCCGCCGACGGACTTGTGGCGGCGGGGGGCAGGGCCGGGCGGCGGACGTCCGTCAGAGCGCTCCGAGGCCCTGGACGATCGTGATCGAGCGGTCGACCGGATGGACTTCGACCGTTTCCGGCGATCCTCCGGGCCAGCGGACTTCGAGCCGGCTCGGAGCGGACGTGTCCGCTGTTCCGAGGCCGAAGTGCAGGCAGGGGTCGACGGTCGAGGCGTAGCTCCCCCCTCCTTTCACCTGCCGCGTGAGCCGCGTTCCGTCGCTCAGGGTGAGGGAGACCAGGGCTCCGACCGCTTCCCGGTTTGTCTCTCTCCCTACGAGCCGGATCTTCAGCCAATGGCGGCCGGCGGAGTCCGAGGTGTTCTCGAGCAGTGCCAGCGGGTCGTTGATGTGGGAGATCGCCAGGTCGACGTCGCCGTCGTCGTCCAGGTCGCCGGCGGTCACGCCTCGGCCCATGTGGGGGCTGCGGCCGTAGTCACCCGTCTGCTCGGCGACGTTCAGGAACCGTGTTCCCGAGAAATCGAAGATGAGCGGAAGCTGGTGCGTCGGCGAGTTGACCGGGTAGCGGAGGACGTGGCCGTTCGAGACGAAGACGTCTTCGTCGCCGTCGAGGTCGAAGTCGCTGAAGATCGTTCCCCATCCGACGTAGAGGCTGGGGACGGCCGCGAGCCCCGTGGAGCGGCTGGCGTGTTCGAAGAAGCAGCCCCCCGTGTTCCGATAGAGGCCGAACGTCTCCCGCTCGTAGTTGGAGACCCAGAGGTCGGGCTTTCCATCCCGATTGAAGTCGGCGACGTCGATCCCCATGCTGCCGTTGGCAGTCCCTTCGGCGCTGAGGCTGGTGCCGCTGAGGAGGGAAAGATCTTCGAGCGTTCCGTCGCCCCGGTTGCGGTAGAAGAAGCTCGGGACGGTGTCGTTGGAGACGTAGACGTCCTGGTCGCCGTCGAGGTCGAAGTCGGCCGTGATGCAGCCGAGCCCCTTGCCGTCTTTCCGCAGCCCCACTTTCTCCGTGACGTTCTCAAAGGTTCCGTCCCCTTTCCCGAAGAACACGGCGTCCTGCAGGCCGTCGTAGCGCCGCGGGGGGCAGACTTCTCGGGCTCCTTTGGGGCCGGGGCAGAACGGGTCGTTGTCGAATGACCAGTCCACGTAGTGGGCCACATAGAGATCGAGGATCGCGTCGTTGTTGAGGTCGGTCCAGGCGGCGCTGCTGCTCCAGAACGGATCGTCGAGGCCGCTCTCCTCCGTGACGTCGAGGAACGTTCCGTCGCCGAGGTTCCGCAGCGCCTGCACTCCTCCGTAGCCCGTGATCAGGACGTCGGTGAATCCGTCCTCGTCGGTGTCGGCCGCGGCGATGCCGTGCGAGTAGTACCGCGATGTGGGGAGCTGCGCCGCCTCGGTGGCAGGGGTGTAGTGCCAGGCCGAGCGGGCGCGGAAGTAGCCGAGGGGGCGTCCTTCCAGTTCCCGCGGGCCGGTGTAGCGTCCTCCGCCGGTCGCCAGGAGGTCGAGCTGGCCGTCGCGGTCGAAGTCGCGGAGGGCGAGTCCGCCGCCGAGCATTTCCAGGATGGCGAACCGGCCCGCTTCCTGGTCGTCGTGGTAGACGAAGGAGACGCCGGCGTCCTGGGTCCTGTCCCGGAAGGCGAGGCGTGTGGTCGGACTCGAGGTGGCCGCGGGGGACGGGGACGGTCGGGCGGCTTCGGAACCGGGAGGCAGGGAGGTCGAGGGCCCTGGCGGAGGGGCAGGTGAGGGCGCGGGGGCGGGTTGTTCGCGGCATCCATGGCTTGTGGCGATCGCGGCCAGCAGGAGTGCCAGGGGGATGAGGGGGCGACACAACTTCAGCATGGGGGAGCGCCGTTGGTGAAGTTTCGAGGAAGGATCTATCGTCAGTTCCGGCGGGTGAAAACGCCAGCCAGTATCGGGGTCCAGGGGCACCCTGGTGGGGGATGCAAGGGGGCCTGTGTCATTCTTTTGGCCCCTAGGCCCAGGCTGCCGTCGCACGTTGGGTTTGAACGAGCAAAGCCGTGCCGGCCAGAACAGTGTTCGGGACGAGGGCACTTCCCAGATGGAGTGATCCGCGCCCACCCCACTCCCGTTCCTTCCCCATACCTGACCCGTGCCGCCAAGGAGCCTCCTGGTCCCCCGGAGTTCCCCAAATTGCAATTCAATGGGTCACCCTTACAATCGCAACGTTGAAAAACCGCGAGTCGTCTCGGGGCGGCTGACCCCGCTGTTCCTTCGCAAGGAGTCAGGGCTTTGCTGACCGGCATCCTCCACAACCCGCTCCTCGCACAGGCACCCGGACGCAACATGAGTCCGTGGTACATCTTCGTGTTTGCCGGACTGGTGTTCCTGGTCCTGCTGCTGATCATCTTCACGATCATCTTCGCGAAGTACTTCAAGCTGTGGCTGCGGGCCTTCGTGACACGAGCCCGGATCAACCCGGCTTCCCTCGTCTTCATGTCCCTGCGGAAGGTGAATCCGAACACGATCGTTGACGCCAAGATCAGTGCCGTGCAGGCCGGCCTGCAGGACATTTCCACAGGGGCTCTGGAAGCCCACTATCTGGCCGGCGGCAACGTGCAGCGCGTGGTCCGGGCGTTGATCGCCGCCCACCGGGCCCGGATCGATCTCGACTGGGACACCGCCTCGGCGATCGACCTCGCGGGACGCGACGTCCTGGACGCCGTGCGGACCAGCGTCGATCCCCGCGTCATCGACTGCCCGGACTCCAAGCAGGGAAAGTCGACCCTGGACGGAGTGGCCAAGGATGGAATTCAGCTCAAAGCCCGCGCCCGCGTGACGGTCCGGACGAACCTCAGCCAGCTCATCGGCGGGGCGACCGAAGAGACGGTCATCGCCCGCGTCGGCGAAGGGATCGTCTCGGCGATCGGCTCGTGCGCGTCGCACAAGGACGTTCTCGCCAACCCGATGCTGATTGCCCAGGCGGTGTTGCGGAAGAGCCTCGACAGCCAGACCGCGTACGAGATCGTCTCGATCGACATTGCGGATATTGACGTTGGCGACAATGTGGGAGCCCGGCTTCAGGCCGATCAGGCCGAGGCGGACGTCCGGGTCGCGCGGGCGAAGGCGGAGCAGCGGCGGGCAGAAGCCGTTGCCCGGGAACAGGAAATGCAGGCCCTGACGCAGGAGAACCGAGCGGCGGTCGTGTTGGCCGAAGCGGACGTTCCCAAGGCGATGGCGGACGCGTTTCTGAAGGGGCAGATGCGAGCCAAGGCGGGAGCCAACGGTTCGGCGGTCTGACTCGCTGGTTTTCCGTGAATCCCCTTGATTTTTTCGGAGCGCGGCAAGAATTGCCGGTGGCACCGTCTTGGTGGATCGCAACCGGCGTGCGACGCGTCGCAAGGTCTTCAAAGAAAACGGTTCGCGGCATTCGATGAAGTGATGTCGGCCTGTTGTGCGGTCAGATTTTGACCGCAGGTCGGGCTTGACGAGTTTGAGTTGGACCGCCTCATGAGACGGGGCGGGAGATTGAGAATCCCGATTCGCTGCAGTACGATTGGACGCCGTCAGGGAAGGACGCGAGGTCGCTGCACTGATCTTCCCTTTCCGATATCGGTGAGTCTGATGAGTGAAATGACCCTGGAGATGACGGCCGCGCAGCACGAGATCCTTTTGCGGGGACTTCGTTATGTTCGCAGCTCGGTCGCTCTCGATGCGATGGATTGGGATGAAGCGGTCGATGCGGAGCGTAAGCAGCAGTACGCGGCGATTGCGGAAGTCGAATCGCTGGTGAAGCAGATCAAGGTTCGTAAGGAAGCGGCCGTTTGATTGGTTGCGATGATTGATAATGCTCAACGCCCGCCTTACGGCGGGCGTTTTTGTTTTTGCGGCGGCTTGAACGGCGTCCTTGCAGGCGCGGCTATGCCAGCTCAAACCTAACGCGCGGCGGCTGCTGGGGTCAGGGGGCCAAAAGAATGACACAGGTCCCCTTGCCGCCGGAGGCGCTTGCGTGAGGAACCGTGGTAAGCAACGGACGTCCGCTTTGGGCAGCCGGCGTCGAGAACTCACCACTCGCTTTGCAATCCCCGCGGGTTGGTGAGGGGCATACGGCACGTTGTCCGCGCTTGGACACGATCTCCTTCAGGCATCTCTCGACGGCCAGGCCTCCGGCGGGCAAAGGGGCGTTGCCCCCTTGCATCCCCCACCAGGGTGCCCCTGGACCCGGTTAGCCAACAGCCTCGCCCTTACTCCAGCAGCTTGATCGTCTTCTTCTTCTCCGCACTCTTCACCGCCGTGTCCACAATCTGCTGACCAACCCGCGAGATCTTCGGACTGAGCGGACCCTCGAACGGCACCTTGTTCCGGACCGCATGCACGAAATACTCGATCGGATTCCGGAACGGCGCCTCCAGAACATCGACCGGAACGTCCCGCCCCTCCGGACACTCCGCCGTCTGCACCCGCAACGTCTCGGAATAATCAAAGCTGCTGATCGTCCCCGCCGTCCCCTTCAGGATGAATCCACACTTCGGCTGCGGCTGGTGCGTCCAGGGATCCGTGAACGTCCCCCACCGGGTCTCCAGCTTCGAGAGCCCCACCTTGTACCGACAGACAACGATCGAGTGCTCGTCCACCTCCAGCCCGGCCGAGCCATGCGTCACCGCCGTCACCTCCAGCGGCTTCTTCCCGCCGTGATACCACGTCGCGAACGTCGCCCCGTATCCCAGGTAATCGAGCAGCGAACCGCCCCCCTCGCCCTTTTTGTAGAACCAGCTCTTCCGCTTCATCGCGTCGGTCGGCGTCAGCTCCACCTTGTCCGCCGAATGCCACAGCGGACCGCGATTGCCACCATAGTGGTGGACCTCTTCGAGCTGGCCGATCAACCCCTCGCTCACCAGCCGGTGGGCCGTGACATGACACGGGGACCAGCGGATCGGCCAGTTGATCGCCATCCGGACCTTGTTCGCCTTGGCCGCCGCGATCATCCGGTCCGCATGCTTGAGCGACGCTGCGAACGGCTTTTCCACAAGCAGATGAACCTTGTGCGGCGCGACCAGCTCTACGTACTCGGCATGCCGCCCCGTCGCCGGGCAGAGGATTGCGGCGTCCGGCTTCACCGCCTTGAGACAGGTCTTGACGTCCGTGAACACCCGCTCGGGCGGGATCTGGAAGTTCTCGATGACCTTCTGCATCCGGGCCGGGTCGGCATCGCAGATCCCGGCGATCTCCGCCCCGGGATGCTCGTGGACCTTCCGGAGCAGGTCCCCCATGTGCATGTGGTCGAAGTTGATCCCGACGAATCGGAACGGGGCCGGGGCAGCGGCGGGGGCGGGGGCGGCAGAGTCGGAGGACATGATGAGCGCCTGCGGGCTGGAGGCTGAGAGCCGGGAAGGGAGCGTCCGACAGGATAGGCCGGCCGGATCGCAAGATCGATCCAGCCTCATTCCGACGAACATCCTAATTTTCGGCCCGATCAGGGGAACGGGCGATTGAAGCCCTTTCGGCTTGGGGTAACCTGACAACGTTGGTCCGGGGTCCGGTGTTTCGCCGCGGTGGAGGCGGCGGGGATTGGTTCCCCTCCCGTTTCCCCGTCCGCGGTCTTATGAAGATCCTGGTCGCCGAAGACAGTCCGGTGATGCGCAAGATCCTCACCGCCTCTCTGCAGAGGTGGGGGTACGACGTCACCGAAGCGGAGGACGGCACCGCCGCCTGGGAACGGTTTCAGGAGGGGGAGTATCAGCTCGTCCTGACCGACTGGGTCATGCCGGGGCTCGACGGCTACGAACTCGTCCGGCGGATCCGCGCGGCGGGCCGGCCGAACTACGTCTACCTGATCCTCCTGACCGCCAAGTCGGAGAAGGAAAACCTCGTCCAGGCCATGGAGGCGGGGGCGGACGACTTCCTCGCAAAACCGTTCGCCTCGGATGAACTGCGGGTCCGCGTCGCCCAGGGGGAACGGGTCATCCGGCTGCAGACGGCCCTCACCGAGCAGAACCAGAAGCTGCGGGAGGCGCAGGCGGCCCTCATGCAGAGCGAGAAACTCACCAGCCTGGCCCAGCTCGCCGCCGGGATGGCGCATGAGATCAACAATCCCATCGCCTACGTAAGCAACAACCTCACGGTGCTCCGCCGGAACGCGCAGGACCTGGACGAGATCCTGGCGAAATACCAGGAAGGACGGGAGGAACTGGCCCGCGTCAATCCGGGGCTGGCCGATGAGGCGGCGCATCTGGAGCAGGACCTGGACCTGGCCTGGATCCGCGAGGAGCTGCCCCGGACGTTCGAGGCCTCCGTCGATGGACTGAAGCGGGTCCGCGACATCGTCAAGAACCTGCGGGACTTCGCCCGGCTGGACGAAGCGGACTTCGAGTCGGTCGATCTCCGCAAGTCGGTCGAGTGCGCTCTCAACATGGTCCGGCCCGAGCTCGACAAGCGGAAGATCCACGTCCTGGTGGAGTCCGAGGAGGTGCCGCGCGTGTTCTGCCGGCCGCTGAAAGTCAACCAAGTCTTCTACAATCTTTTGCTCAATGCCGTTCAGGCGAGCGACGACGAGAGTACGATTGAAATTCGGACCTGCACCGACGGGGAAGGAGTCCGGGTGGAGATCGAAGACGACGGCACCGGCATCGACCGGAACAACATGCCGCGGATCTTCGAGCCGTTCTTCACCACTCGTCCTGTCGGGCAGGGAAAGGGATTGGGCCTCGCTCTTTCCTACGGAACGATC
Source organism: Planctomyces sp. SH-PL14 (assembly GCF_001610835.1). Classification (NCBI taxonomy): domain Bacteria; kingdom Pseudomonadati; phylum Planctomycetota; class Planctomycetia; order Planctomycetales; family Planctomycetaceae; genus Planctomyces; species Planctomyces sp. SH-PL14. Next base: position 4,819,246 of record NZ_CP011270.1, read on the forward strand.
CGCGACCACGGTGGCCGGATCGACGTGGAGAGCGAGGTGGGGTACGGCTCGACCTTCCGGGTCTGGCTCCCCTTCAAGCCCGCGCCGGTTGCATGACGTGACCGTTGGCCTCCGTCCTCTCCGCGCTTGGGCGCTCGGAAGGGGGACGGTGACGCCGCCTCAAGAGAGTTGGAATGAACAAGCCCGATCGTCCGCCGATCCTGCTCATCGATGACGAGCCGGAGATCCTGCAGTCGCTGAAGGGACTGCTCCGCCGCGAGTTCACCCTGCACACAGCCGACAGCGGCCAGCAGGCGCTCGAGATCCTCGAGCGGGAGCCGGTCCATGTCGTGATGACCGATCAGCGGATGCCGGAGATGACCGGCACGCAGCTGATGGCGAAGGTCAAGAAGAAGTTCCCCGACGCCGTGCGGATCATCTTCACGGGGTACGCGGACATCAAAGCGGTGGTCGACGCGATCAACACCGGCGGCCTGTACCGATATCTGACGAAGCCCTGGGATCCGGATGAGCTGGTCCAGGTGTTGCACCAGGCGGCGAGCGAGTATGTTCGCGTGATGGAGCAGCGGCGCCTCAACCAGGAGTTGCACGAGTTTGTGTGCGACAGTTGCCGGTTCGCCGACGAGATGAAGAGCAGCGGGGCGTTGCCGCCGGCCTTCGAGACCTTCGCCTCGCGCGGACAGGCGATGCGGGAGCGGCTCGCGCCGTTCCTGGACTCGTGACCGTTTGCGTTCGATCCGGTGCCTCTCGGCACGTCGACCGTTTGTCCCCCGACTGTCCCCGATGCCTTTTCGTTTCCGTTCCTCGATCGTCACGAACCATCCTCGGACGAGGGAGATTTGCGAGTGAGTTCCAAACAGCCGGTTCTGCTGTTGGTCCTGATCGAGACGGACACCCTGCGGTGGTTCGTCGCCGGAATCGATCTGGAGGGGGGAAGCTATCCGCTGATCGTCTCCGAGCCGGGGAACCTTCGGCCGTATCTCGGCGTCCCTGTCGATGAGCAGGTGAGTTTTCTCCGGCATCGGCTGGCCGGTGCCCTGCAGCGCGGTTGCGACCGCCTGTGGGGGCGGCAGATGAAGCCGTGCCAGATCGTGCTGCTGACCGATGGTCCGTATCGCGACGCCGATCCTGAACTCGCGCGGCTGGTGGGGCAGCACTTCTGCGACTGGATGACGAACCCGCCCGTGGTCTGCGGGATGTCGCGCGGTCTGTTTGAAGGCTCCGCTCCGCTGGAGTGGGAGGTGCTGGCGGGGAGTCTTGAGCCGGAGCGGCTGAAGGCCCTGGCGGCCGGGGTGGATCATCTGCGGGAGGCTCTGCGGAGCGATGAGGCGTGGGAGCTGATTCCGAACAAGCCTCATACGGCGGCGAAGGCGAGCGTCGCGGCCGACGCTTAACGGGGATGCCGGGGCCTGTCTTGTTTTTTGGCCCCTTTGCCCGCCGGAAGCACGTCCGTCGTGAACGGTCCAGGTGAGGCGGCGATGTCGAGTCCCGTTCCACTCCCCGCGACGGCCCGGCTCGGGATGATCACCGACTGGGCGATCGAACCGGACCAGCTCGCCCTGATTCGTCACCTCTTCACCAGCGGCGTGACCGAAGCGGATCTCGTCTACAGTCCCGAACGCCGCTCGTGCACCTGGCCCTGCCCGGCCTGTTCGCCGGCCCATGCACACTGGGTCGATTTGGTGATCCACGACTGCGTTCTGTTCCTCTGGCGGCGGAAGGAGATCGTTGAGCGGCTCCGCCAGACCGGCAGCAACATCCAGCTCATGATCTCGGTTCCCGAGACATGGCATTCCTTCAGCCTCGGTGGTTCGTCGCTACGGCACCTTCTGGAGATGAATGTCCTGCTGATCCTGGAGCCGGTTCGTGACGAAGAGAGTTCGTGAGCGAACCGAGTCGGGGGAGAGAGGGTTCACGCGGAGACTCGGAGGCCGCGGAGAAGAGAGGACGTGCTGGTGTTTCCTCCGCGTGAGACTCATCCCGAAAGATCGGCGACGCCCTTTCAGAGTTTTGCCCACGGAGACATGCGGTTCCTGCGGCGTTGAATGAGGCGTGAATTTCCTCGCTGGCGCTTCGGGCTAGTGTTGGCGGCCCTTCTCCAGATCGAGAAGAAACTGCTTTCGCCGCAGGCCGCCGCCGTAGCCTCCCAGTTGCCCATCCTTGTTCACGACCCGGTGACACGGGATCACGATCGAGATCCGGTTCATCCCGTTCGCCGTTCCGACCGCCCGGACCGCCGTCGGGTGTCCGATCGCTTTGGCGAGAGCCTCATACGAACAGGTCTCGCCGTGGGGAATCCGCAGGAGCTGGTCCCACACCTTTCGTTGGAACGGCGTTCCGGGATAGACGAGCGGGACCGTGAAGGCCTTGAGCTCCCCTTCGAAGTACCGCTCGAGCTCCGCCTGAAGCCGCTTGAGGTGCGCGTTCGTTCCCGGAACGACGGGGGACCGGAACAGCCGCTGCACGGTGCGGAACTGGGCTTCGAGCATTCGGCGGTCGGAGAACTCGAGAAGGCAGATTCCGTCGCTCGTCGCGCCGGCGACGAGCGGACCGAGCGGGCTCTGGATCCAGGCCACCTGCACGCACTCCCCCTGCGGGGCCCTGGCGGGGGTGTCGCCGAAGACGCGGGTGAACGCCTCACGGAAGCCGCTGTGCGACTCGTAGCCGCCGGCGAAGACCGCCTCGTCGATCGTTCCCCCTCCGCGGATGTGCTGGAACGTTCCGGACAGCCGCCGCATGCGGGTGAAGGCCTGGAAGGTCATGCCGTACTGCCTCTGGAAGTAGCGCCGGACGGTGGCGGGGTCGATCCCCCGCGTTCGAAGGTCGCCGTCGGTGATTCGGGACTGCGGGTCGCGCTCCACGTCTGCCAGCAGGTCGGCGGCCCAGGGGGGCTGGTCATCGGTCTGCAGCGGCCGGCACCTTTTGCAGGGGCGGAAACCCGCGACCAGGGCCTCCCGCGGCGTCGCGAAATACTCGACGTTCCTGGGGAGCGGCTTGCGGGCGGGGCAGGTCGGCCGGCAGAAGATCCCCGTCGTCCGGACCCCCAGGACGAAGAGGCCGTTGTAGGACGCATCCCGTTCGAGATACGCCCGCTCCATTTCCGCGGCGGGTGGCAGCGTGCTCATGGGGGAAGTCTATCGGTGGCCGAGATCCGGTCCGCCGGTTTTCAGGCGCGGATGTCGGAATCCAGCCACGGTCGACAGTTGCCCAAAGTGCGCCGCGACTTTCATAGTCAGTCCGACCGTCCAGGACTTTCTCGACATCACCGGCGCCCGCGGGGCGGAACTGCAGCTGGCCGAGGTCCACGTGACGGACGGCAGTTCGCTCGTCGGAGAACTCCTTATCGGAGGCCGACCGGCGGGCGATGGGGGGTGATGGTGATCGGGATCCGCCGCGCCAACGGCGAGGATTTCCTTCCGCCCCCCGGGGCCACGCGGATCCTTGCCGGCGACATCCTGTTCGCCTTCGGCAAGTCCGCCGCGGTCAATGAGGGGATCGGGGAACGGCACTGAGTGGGCCGATATCGCGGCGCTCGGGCCCTATCTTCTGATGCGGCTCACTGCTTCTCAGGATCGTCCGCCTCGTCTCTCGGCAGGATTCGGATGGACCGGACGTTGGGGACCGCTCCGGGCTTGATCGGGATGGTCGTCCGCAGCAGGTAAAGTCCCGGTTCGAGGTGTCTTTTCAAAGGGACCTCAATCTCGTAATTGCACGTCCGCTCGTCGCGGGGAAACGACGCCATGATCCAGGACTCGCAGATGATTCCATCCAGGTTCTTCTCGGTGGGCTGTCGAAACTCGACCAGGACCGGTGGTCCAAGCGTTCCCTCCGCCTGAGAGTTATGCGGAAAGCTCCCCTTCAAGAGATAGGTCCGTTCACTGACGAGCGGTGGCAGATCCTCCGTCTGTCCGAGGTCGACGTCACGGTCCGCCTTGAGCAGGGGAACGACAGCGTCCGGAAAATCTGCCGACTGTGCGGGAGGTCCGACCGCTGTCCATGTCTCCCCATCGGTAACGCGGCGGAGGTTCTGGATGCACACGACGGTCCTGTTCTGTCCAGGGAGCCAGCCGCCGCGGGGAGGGTCGAAGCCAACGACGAACTGTCCGTCGGCGTCGGCCTGGACGGTGACCTTGAGCTGCTGAAGCGTCTTGCCATCTTCGAATTGATGTTCGACCAGCACCTCCACGGGAACTCTCATCGGAGGGACGATCTGGCCGGAGACGCCAAGTCCGGCTGACGGACTGACGACAACTTGAGCCCCAAGCGGGGGAGGAGCGCGTTTCCTCATCTCGATCGTGGGCCGATCGAAGCCCCTGGCTTCCGAGATCAGGCACGTCAGCAGCAACAGGGGAAGCAGGCGCACAGAAGAGACGAGTCGCATGCGAGGGCCCTCGAGTGGAATGCGATGTTCCAGGACGATTGTGCATCTCTCGTTTCGACATTGCCACAACAATCCTGAGGTGCCTCAACGGTCCGGGGCTCGAACCGCGTCCTCGCCGGCACAGCTCCCATAGCTCCAACCCAACGTGCGACGGCAGCCTGGGGTCAAGGGGGTCTCACCCCCTTGCCGCCGGTGGCCTCGTCCTCACTGAACCATGGGACACAACGGACGTTCCCTTTGTGGAACCGGCGTCGAGGACTCGATGCTCGCTCTGCCATCCCCGCGGGTTGATGAAGGGGCATACGGCACGGTGTCCACGCTTGGACACGTGCTCCTTCAGACATCTCTCGACGAGAGGGCCTCCGGCGGGCAAAGGGACCAAGAAAACAACACAGGCCCCTCTGCACTCCCCACCAGGGTGCCCCTGGACCCGGGATACGCATTCACGTGAGGTGCGATCTGGAGAGTCGCATTTTCCTTGTCCTTGGTCGCTAGCGGCGAGTGAGGTCGAGGCGGACCTCCGTCGGACGGTTCCGTCCGCACGATCTCATTGTTCCGCGCCGCAGTCTCGTCACTCCCCCTTCGCGGCGGACGGTCCCGATGGCGGCCTTCGCTTGGGGACGGCGGACTTCGTCTGAAACAGGCACTCGGGAGGAATGCAGAGTTCCTTGTCTCCCTTGGGAGGGACCCAGTGCAGCAGATAGCTTCCGCCGTACACGGTATCGACGAATTCGATCCGGAGCGGGTAGGGGACGTTCGCCTCCAGATCCAGGAAGGCGGTCTCGTGCTTCCGCCGGTCAAAGTCGGCGTCGAGGAGCGGTTTGCCGTCGATCCAGACCCGCATCCGGTTGTCGGCCCAGCCGATGAACTTGTAGTTCCCGGTCACCGGCGGCACGAGGACCCCCGTGTACCGGGCTCCCGCGTTGGGAGGGAGTCCCCACTCCGGCGCGCCCTCCCCCCAGATCGCTTCCGCTCGCGGCACCGTTGAGGCCCGGAGCCTGCGGCTGAAGGACTTGTCGAAGTACTCCGCGATCAGCCCCGACTTGGACTCATCCCCGCGGTCGGGCTTCGCGTTCGCCCGCGCCTCATCCGGAAACAGTGCCGCCGGCGGAACGGGGCAGGGGACGGGGACGCCGACCGGCTGCCAGAGCAGGACGATCCAGGACGCGCCGCCGACGTCGAAGTGCTCGACCGTGATCGACTGCGGGGTATCGGTCAGTTCGACCGACGTCTCCAGATTGAAGGCTCCTGTTCCCCCCTCGTTCAGCAGCTGCCGCCCCCCGACCCACAGGCGGACTCCGTCGTCGCAGGAGACGAGCAGCTTGTAGCGTCCGGCTTTCGGAGCCCGGATCCACCCGCTCCACCGGACGGAAAAGTCGTCGACTGGCGCCTCGTCAGCCGGAGCGCCGTGGTCCCAGAAGCACTCGATACTCGGATCGATCCGCTCGCGAACCAGCCGCTGAAAGTTCCGGCCGGCATAGATTTGCGCCTTGAGTCCGTTCAGCGGAGCGACCGGATCCTGGCCACGCGACACCTGGCCGCCCGCCTGCAGGATCCCCAGGACCACCCAGATGGCGACCAGTCTGCGAGCGTGACGGTTCATGGATGCCCGTTTGGTGAGAGGAGCCCCGGTTTGCGGCAGAAGAAATCAACATACGCCCCGTTTTCCGCCGATTCCAGTGGTGCCGGATCCACGGGCCGCGAAAAGGACCCCGGATGAAGATGCCGAAAGATCCTGTGGAACTGGCCGGCCCCCTTGCGTAACATCAAGGGATGCAACGTCATTCTCAACCGCGTCCGTCGGGGAATCGCCGGGCGGGGTTTGGGACGATGGATTACATCCTGGCGGTCGGTGTCGTGTTTCCGATCGTGGCCGTCGGGATCCCGGCTACGAGGCGGATGTTGCGGCTGATGTACGAGATGACGTGTACGCTGATCGCGTGGCCGTTCATGTAGATTTGGTTGGCGGTCGTTCCGTTCCCTGTTGATTTGTTTCTGGAGGCCGCCGCGGGGCGGCAGGAGTCGATCGTGGCTATTCGCAAGTGGATTCGTCGTCTGGCCCGGACCATCCGCCGCGATGAACAGGGGGCTCTGAGCCTTGAGGCTGTCCTCCTGATCGGCGCGATCGCGATTCCGGTTCTGATCGGCTTCATGAAGTGGGGTTATCCCAAGGTCAAGACGTACTTCATGGACGGCATCAACGATCTGGAAGTCCAGACGGAGAACGTCCAGAACGACGAGGCGACCCGCTGAGCGCGGCGGCTCCGTTTCCTCCTCGGTCTTTCCTCTCTCTCCCCCTCTCCGTTGCCCGAGCAGGCTTCTGTCGGGCGCGGCGCAGTTTCGTCCGGGGCCGGCGGGCGGTTCGGAATTGGACTCGGAATGGATGATCCATTCGTCTGGTCGCTGCCCGTCCTCGCGGCGACTGCGGTTGCGGCGTGGACGGACCTTCGCCAGGGACGGATCTCCAACCTCCTGACTCTGCCGGGGATGCTGGTCGGCTTCCTGTTGAGCGGCGTGCGGAACGGGACCGAGGGATTGGCGGATTCGCTGCTCGGCTGGGTGGTGCTGGGGGGGATGATGGCGGTTTCGCTGGCCCTGTGCCCGGGCGTGGGGGGCGGGGACGTCAAGCTGCTGGCGATGATGGGGGCTTTCCTGGGGCTGGAAGGGGGGATGGAGGTCCTGCTCTGGACGTGCGTTTTGGCGGTCGTGCAGGTGATTGTCCGGCTGTGCTGGAAGGCGGGGCCGCGGAATGCCTTGCGGGCGGTGCGTGCGGCTCTCTTTGGACGGAGCGCGGCACTCAGCGAGGCGGATCGGGAGGCGGTGGATCGGTTGCTGGTCGACCGGTTGCGGCTGGGGCCGGCTGCATTGGGGGCGCTGCTGATCCTGCTTGTCGAGCGGCAGGCAGGCTGGCTGGAGTAGCGTCGGAATCGATGTCCTTGCCGGCACGACGTGGTAGCTCAAACCCAACGTGCCATGGCAGCCTGGGGTCAAGGGGGCCACGCCCCCTTGCCGCCGGAGGCGCTTCCATGAGGAACCATGGGACACAACGGATGTCCGCTTTGTGGAACCAGCGTTGAGGACTCCCTTATCCACACCGCTGGCTTTGCAATCTCCGCGGGTTAGGTGAAGGGGCATCCGGCACGGTGTCCGCGATTGGACACTCGCTCCTTCAGATTGATCGAGACGAGACGGGCCTCCGGCGGGCAAAGGGCCAATAAAACGACACAGGCCCCTCGGCACTCCCCACCAGGGGCCCCTGGACCCGTGCTGTGGAGACCCATCGGGGGGGCGATGTCCGGGCCGTTCGTGCGGCAGAAAGACCCCCGGCAGCAGAAACCGGCGATCCGGCACGATTTCCGCACCCGGCAGAACGCACCTTGGTCCGCTCTCTTCATCGACGCGTTGTCGTCATGACGTACGATGACGGGCAGCGAGAACGACAGCCCCATCCCCCATCGGTCCGCCCTGGCTGAAGACTGATATCGAAAGACCGCCTCAACGAGGCTCCCCCGGGATCACCATGAAACTCAAAACCCAATGGGCCCTGCTGGCGGCGTTCTCGATGGTCCCCTATCTCTTCCTGGGAATCGCCGGGGCGCTGTGGCTCTATCACTCGGGATGGTGGCTGTGGTGGTTCATCGTCACCGCCCTCGTCACGCTGGCGGGCTGGCCCGTCATGCGGCGGCTGCAGAAGTCCGGCTCCCGCCCCTCCGCCGGCGCAGTCCCCGCCTCGAACGAATGGTCCCCCCTGGCCCGCTCCGCCTGGGACGACGTCCAGACGATCGCCGACCGCTACCAGTCGCGGGACATTCCGCTCGATCAACCGGAAGTGCTGACGGGCCTCGCCCGGGAGATCCTGGAGACCGTCGCCCGGCGGTTTCACACCACATCGAAGCAGCCGGTCTACGAGATCCCCGTTCCCCACCTGCTCCAGATCGTGGAACTCGTCGCCCGCGACCTGCGGGAGACGTTCACGGCCAACATCCCCGGCTCCCACATCCTCACGATCCACGACCTGATCCGGCTCCAGCGGCTGGCCAGGATGTTTCCGTCGATGCACCGGCTGTACCGGCTTGTGAGCCTGATCATCAACCCGGCCACGGGGCTCGCTCGCGAGTTCAATACGATGATGCAGGAGGAGATGCTCAACGCCTCCGCCGAGGAGACGAAGCGGTGGGCGGTGCAGTACGTCGTCCGGAAGGTCGGCTTCTACGCCATCGAGCTCTACAGCGGGAACCTGGTGCTCCGGGGGGTCGAGTTCAACCCGTACATGAGCGAGCGGTCGAAGCGTTCGCTCGCCGTCGAAGAGAAGCGGACGAGCGCCCTGGCGAGCGAGCCGCTCCGGATCCTCGTGATCGGCCAGGTCAAGGCGGGGAAGTCGAGCCTCATCAACTCGCTGTTCGGCGAGGTGCGGGCGGCGGTCGACGTGGTTCCCCGGACGAAGAGCGTCGACCCGTACCTGCTGGAGCGGGACGGTCTCCAGCGGGCGATTATCCTCGACACCGCCGGCTATGAAGACCCCTCGAAGGCGAACGCCGCGATCGACCAGGCCCGCGAAGAAGTCCTGCAGTCGGACCTGATCCTGCTGGTCTGCACGTCCCTGACGGCGGCCCGGGACGCCGATCGAAAACTGCTCGATCACCTGCGGGCTCTGTTCCAGAAGACGCCGGACCGGGAGTTCCCGCCGCTCGTGGTGGCCCTCACGCACATTGACCAGCTCCGGCCGATCCGGGAGTGGAGTCCCCCCTACAACCTTGCCGATCCGCAGAGTCCCAAGGCGCGGCAGATCCGCGAGGCGGTCGAGGTCACGGCGTCGGACCTGGCGGTGGAGGTCGATCAGGTCATTCCGGTGAACCTCGCCCCCGGTCAGATCTACAACGTCGACGAGGGGCTTGTTCCGGCGATCTTGAACGTTCTGGGGGCTGCCGACCGGGCGAAGTACCTGCGGTGTCTCAAGGAGTTCCGGGACGAACAGTACTGGTCGCAGCTCCGGACCCAGGCCAAGAACACGGGCCGGATCCTGCTGCAGGCGGGGATGAGGCTGCTGACGGGAGCGCGAGGCGGCCCGCCGAACTGATGGACGTCCTTGCCGGCGTAGCGTTGTTCGCTCAAACCCGTCGTGCGACGGCCGCCGGGGTCAAGGGGGTCTCACCCCCTTGCCGCCGGAGGCACTTCCATGAGGAACCGTGGGACAGTACGGGCATCCCCTTTGTGGAGCCAGAGTTGCGGACTCACCGCTCGCTCCGGGATCCCCGCGGGTTGGTGAGGGGGCATACGACACTGTGTCCGCGCTTGGACACTCGCTCCTTCAGATTGATCGAGACGAGACGGGCCTCCGGCGGGCAAGGGGGCGTGGCCCCCTTGCATCCCTCACCAGGGGTACCCCCTGGACCCCGGTTCTTAGGCATGTCTGTAGCCCGTTTCTGCGAAGACATCGTCCCAACACGAATCACCATCCATCCGAGCCAATCTCACCCATCGCGACGGTTGTAACAGCAAGGAAAACCCGACCAACGGCTCCGAAGAACCGGCGCAGAGTCGTTGGGATTTTTCCTTCCCGAGCCGGAGCGAGAATTCCTCTCGCGGCTGCGGCAGGTTTGGCCGAAGAGATGAAGGGCGGGTAGTCTACCGTCAGCGTTTGATGGCGCGGCGTTCGTCGGGGACGGGCCGGGAAGGGGCGATATGCGTTATTCCCATTCTGTCAGGGGCGTGGATCTTGCCCGTTGGGTCGGCGGCCTGGCCATCGGTCTCGCCTGCGCCACGGCGTCCGTTCGCGCGGAGGAGCTGGCGGTCGCTCCGGAATCCCTCCCGGCTCCGCCGCGGGAAGGACAGACGCTGATCCTCCCGGAGAGCGAAACTCCGCCGCCGGTCGCGCTGAACCGGTTCCTCGGCTCGCAGTCCTGCGGCGCCTCGAACTGCCACGGCAACCCGAACCGCGAAAACCTCGTCCTCTCCTCCTACCACTTCGTGATGGACCGAGACCCGCACCAGAAGGCGGGACTGGTCCTCTACAACGAACGCTCCCGAAACATGGTCGAGCGGCTGAAGCTCGGCGTTCCGGCCTGGAAGGCCAAGGAATGCCTGGTCTGCCACTCCCCGGGTGCGGTCAACGCGTTTGATCCGTCGCTCGTCTCGGCCCTCGTCCGGGACGGAATCGGCTGCGAGTCGTGCCACGGGGGCGCGGAGGGCTGGCTGGCCGCCCACCGCAGCGCCGAGTGGAAGTTCCCGGATATCTGGTCGGAAGAGCGGAAGACCGCGGCCGGCTTCAAGACGAACAAGAACCTCGCCACCCGGGCCCACATGTGCGCCGATTGCCACGTCGGCAGCCCGGGGCAGCAGGTGGATCACGACCTGATTGCCGCCGGACACCCGCGGCTCAACTTCGAATTCGCCGCCTATCAGGCCCTCTACCCCAAGCACTGGCGGGTCTCCGACGACCGGGCCCGCACACCGGTCGCGGGGGGCGAGGCGTCGGTCCGGGGCTCGACCTTCGAATCGACGAGCTGGCTCGTCGGACAGCTCGTCACGGCCGATCATGAGCTCGCCCTGCTGCTGAACCGCGCGGAACGCTCCGGCAAGTCCGGACCGGAACTGGCGCAGTTCGACTGCTACGCCTGCCACCACGAGCTCCAGGACCAGAGCTGGCGGCAGGTGCGAACGAATTCCAAACTCAAGCCGGGCGAGATCGGCTGGGGAACGTGGGGACTGGGGCTCGTCGAATCGCTTCCGCCCGCCTACTCGCTCCTCAATGCCGAGCAGTTCCAGAAGGACGCCGCCCTCCTTCGCGGCCACCTCCAGACGCTGCAGGCCCGGCCGGACGTGATCCACTCTCCGGCGACCCGGATGCGGGCGGAGCTGCAGGCGGCCCTCGCGAAGATTCCGCAGCAGCGGTACGACGCGGGTTCGGTCCAGACCGTCCAGGACGGGCTCCTCAAGGACCGGAACGAACTGGTCCAGGGGGGCTGGGACCGGACGACGCAGCTCTATCTGGCGACCGCGGCCTTGCAGAATGCCGGCCGAGAGGCCCGGGGCCTGATCGGCGGGACGCCGGGAGCGGAGGACGCCTCCCTCCTCAAGGTCCGCCAGCTCCTTTCGTTCGATCCGGTGAGCGGGGCGCCGCGGACCTTTGAGATCACGGACAGCCCCCGATATCGTAAGGGGACCCCGGACGAGATCCTGCGGGCTTTTGAAGAGTACCTCCAGACCCGGCCACGAGTTGAAGCGGCCGTGCCTGCGGACGCGCTTCCGCCGGTGGCCGACCAGAGTCCTCTCCTTCTTCCACGGCAGTAAAAGGGACATGATGCGCGGCCAGATGCAGTTCGCGGCGTTCGCGGCGTGGAGCTGTCTTGCGGTCCTGACGGCGTCCGGAACGGCGCGCGGTCAGGAGAAGGGACAGTCCGGCGGCAAGATGCCGTGCTACTTCGGCACGCCCGAATCGGGCGCCCGCCGCGTCGACGGCATCCGTTCCTGCACCCTCTGCCACGGGCGGACCGGGGCGAGCTCCGAGCTGGCGCTGCCCGATTTCCAGTTCGAGGACGACGGCTTCGTCCTCCTCAATGAACTGGTGACGTGGGCCAAGGACGACAAGCACTACCAGGCCTACGCGGTCCTGCACAACGACCGCTCGAAGGAGATGGCCCGCCGGTTAGGGATCGTCGAAGATCCAAAGGATCCGAACTCCAAGTCGTTGATCCATCTCGACGCGCGGTGCCTGGGCTGCCACAGCTCGGTCCCGCTGAAGCAGATTCCCCGCCGCGACGGCGCGCCGAACCTGGCGAGCGTCGATACGCTGGCCGATCCGCGCTACAACCTGGGCGTCTCCTGCGAAGGGTGCCACGGTCCGTCTTCGAAGCTCGAAGGGGACAAGGCGGCCGGCGGCTGGGCGGCGGCCCACTGGCAGGACCCGAAGTGGCGGACGATGCCCGCCGGCGAGAAGTACAACGACTACGGTTTCTGGGACGTCCGGTCGGCCCGATCCCGCGCCAAGATCTGCCTCTCCTGCCACGTCGGCAATGTGGACGAGGGGAAGGTGGTGACGCACGAGATGTATGCCGCGGGGCATCCTCCGCTCCCGAGCTTTGAGCTGGTCGGGTTTGTCGCTCAGGAGCCGCGGCACTGGCGGAACCTGGAAGACAAGGCCCCGAAGATTCGCGACGCCTTCCTGAAGGCCCGCGGCGAGAAGATGGAAGCGGACGAGCTCCGCCAGACGCGGGCCCTGATGGTTTCCGCCCTGATGTCCGTCAGCGAGTCGATGCGGCTCAGCGCGGACCTGATTGAAGTCCCGGCGGGTGCGAGCGTTTCGGGCTCGACCTGGCCGGAGCTGGCGAACTTCTCCTGCTACGCCTGTCACCACGATCTCAAGCGGGACGGATGGCGGCAGTCGCGGCCCCGGACGAGCGTTCCTGGCCGGCCGACGCTGCACGAGTGGCCGACCGCGATGGCGATGATTGCCGCGGGCGTGCTGGGTGAGCAGGACGAGCTGAAGAAGCAGATGGACGAAGTGCAGACCGCCCTCAATGCGGCTCCTTTCGGCGAGAACAAGCAGCTTCTGGCGGCAACGCGGAAGCTGGCCGACACGGCGGACACGATGGCGGTCCAGTTGGAGGCGAAGGTCCTTCGCGAGGCGGATGGGAAGGAGATCCTGAAGAAGATCGCCACCTACGGATCTGAAGACCTGTACGACTACGACACTGCCCGGCAGCTGGTCTGGGCGTATGAGCGGGTCTATGCGGAGCTGCTGAAGAAGGCGGACAAGAGTGCCCCGGCCGCCGCGACGGAAGGGGAAGTCGATCAGGCCAAGGAGTCGGAGAACACCTCGAAGGCGTTGGCCTGGAAGGGGTGGATGGTTCAGGAGAAGCCGCTGACGGAGTCGCAGCAGATTTTGAAGTCGCTGGAGTCGTCGCTGGTTCTGGATCTGCGGACCGGTTCGACGACGACGACGAAGTTCCCAGGTGAGCGGCAGGCGCGTCCGCAGACGGATGTCGATTTGTCGAAGACGTTGCCGGTCCTCGGTTCTTATGATCCGGCAACGGTTCAGGGGGCGTTCAAGCGGCTGCTGGTTCAGCCCGCGCCGTAGTCTCGATTCACCGGGTCCAGGGGCACCCTGGTCAGGGGGTGCAGGGGGGAGAATCCCCCTTGCCCGCCGGAGGCTTGGCCGTCGAGAGATGTCTGAAGGAGTGAGTGTCCAGACGTGGACCGCGTGCCGGATGCCCCCTCACCAACCCGCGGGGATTTCAAAGCGAGCGGGGCAGGGTGAGCGCGTTCTCAGCGATAGCGTCTTCTTGTGGCGCTCAGCTGTCAGGTTGCCCGCTACATGATCTTCGAACCGATCGCGTCCAGCGGGGCACGCTGAAGCGTGGACTCCAACGCCGGCTCCACAAAGCGCACGCCCGTTACGTCCCACGGTTCCTCGTGGAAGCGCCTCCGGCGGCAAGGGGGTTCCCCCCCTTGACCCCCAGCGGCCATGGCACGTTGGGTTTGAGCTATCAGCGCCGTGCCGGCCAGGACGGTCTACTGCCGCAGGAACGTTGGGTGCAGGCTCTCCCCGTAATACTGCTCCAGCTTCCGGTGCAGATCGATCTCGCGGGGACGACGACCGTTGATCCCATAGTCGCGGACCCCATCCAGCACCTTGTACAAAGTGCGGCCGTCCGGTCCGAGATAAAGCCGCCGCTGCTCTTCCAGATTCAGCGGACGAGCCCCGACACGGCCGAACACCGAGATCTGATTCCCGCACTCGTCGACCGCACGGTCGCGGTCCACACCCTTCGACACCGCAAGCGCCTCCCCGCCCTTCGGGATCACATACGTCCCGATCAGCTTGGGAACCGGCCGCGGCAGGAAACCGTCATAACCCGGAGTCTCCGGCGACGTGAGCTGGATCACCCGCAGACCGTTCTTGCCGTCCGCCACGAAGGCGAACTGGCTGGCGTAGTACACGCCGAGCTTCACGTCGTGAGCATCGTTCAGGCATCCGCCCGCATTGAACTGCAGGTACGGCTGCGGGTTCTCCGGGTTCGTCACGTCGAGGATCACGAGACCATCACACCCGGCCGCCACGTAGGCATAGTTACGGGCGACGTAGATGTTCTTCGCTTCCCGCATCGGGACCGCACAGACCGGCTTCGGCTGGGCCAGCTCGGTGACGTCCAGAACCTTCACCCCATCCTCGTCGCAGACGAAGGCGTAGCGGAACTGGACCTGGACCGCCCGCGGCTTGCGGAGCGTCTCTTCGCCCACGACCGAGACGACACACGGCTTCTTGGGATCGTTGATGTCGACGACCACCAGTCCCTTCGGACAGCAGACATACGCGTAGGTCCCGACGATCGTCACCGACTGGGCCCCGTTGAGGAGGCCGTTCGGATTGAACTGGACATCCGCCTTCACAAAGTTGTTCAGCGGATTGCCGTCGAGCAGCGATCCGGCCCCGATCATCACGAGCCCCAGTTCGAGGTCCGTGCCGTAGATGTAGGCGTACACCGGGTGGACGTCCTGCTCGCAGTTCTCCGGCTTTTGCTTGCGAGTCGGGTCCGGAGCCACGGTCGTCGGCGCGGTGACCGACGTCGCGAACGGAGTCCGGACGTAGAACTTCTGCCCGACCGGTGAGACCGGGGCGGTCGTGACGCGTTCGGAGAAGCCTTTGTTCTCGATGAACGAGACGTCGAAGATCCGGAAGCCGGCGTCGCCGCAGGCGGCATACAGGAACTCGCCGCGGAGCTGGAGGCTCAGGATCTCCGGCGTCAAACGCGGGTGCAGCACGCCGTCGCTGATGTCCTTGCCGGGATGCTCGTCCGCTTCCAGCTCGTAGTCCTTCTCGACGTGCTCCTCGTACTTCTCCGGATAGACGATCTCGTGCATCGTGCTGCCGATGACCGTCTGCGGCTCGTCCCGCTCGCTGACGATGACGGCGTGGAGACCCTCCTCGCCGGCGCCGACCCAGCAGAACCGCCCGATGAAGTTCATGAAGTTGGTCCCATGCATCATCAGCTGGGCCATCTGGGCGTTGTTGTCGTTCTGGATCGACAGGTGGCAGTCGCTGCAGTTCTTGGTCTCACCCTTGCCGCGGACGGTGTGCGGGACGTTTGTGCTGAAGGCGATCCCGCTCAGGCCGTCGGCTGAGATCGTCTGCTGCTGCTGGTAGATCGCTTCGCGGTTGGCGTTGTACGACGTCACGTGGATGGCGCACGAGGACCGCGAGGGGCCGATCCGGTTGTTGGTGACGTTGCCGTCCTTGGCCAGCATGTAGATGTCTTCCCGCAGCGTCTGGAAGTTGTACGAGACGTAGTTGCGGGTGACGTCCCCTTCGTTATGCAGGGCGGGCAGCTTCTTGTTGGCCTTCTGCGGCAGGTGGCAGCCGTAGCAGCTCGGGTTCCACGACGAGTGGCACGCGATGCAGCTCATGTGCTCGTTGCTGTGGGCGCACTGCGTCTCCTGCTCGGGGACGCTGCCCCAGATCGTCTGGCCGTTCTCGTCGCGGCGGATCGTCTTCGCCAGGGCCGAGAGGGCGTTGTAGTGCCGGTGCTTGGGGTCGACCGTGTCGACAACCTGCTTCACTTCCCAGCTCAGGTCCGCCTCGACCATCGAGTTCTGGACGATTTTGTCGTCCCGGACTTCGAACCGCCGCTTGCCGAACGGCGTCTTCATGTTCGTCAGGTCGCGGCCGTTCGGATACGGGTCGGGACGCTCCTTGGCGGCGGGGCCGGAGGTCAGGAGCTTCGGGATCCCGTTGAAGAACCGGACCGCGTGCTTGTCCGTCGTGCCGTGGCAGTCCTCGCAGGCGATTTCGATCGCCGCCCGGACTTCGCCGTACAGCTTGCCGTTGCCGTGGACGTCCTGGATGAAGTGGCAGTCGACGCAGTGCATCCCCTTCTCGAGGTGGATGTCGAGCATGTGGACGGGCGAGCCCTGCTGAAGACGCAGGAGGTCCTCCTCCATCTTCTCCACCTGAGCCATCGTCTTCTCGTCGATGTTCCGGTGCAGCTTGCGGGCCTGCATCGGGAAGTTGACCGCCCGCTGCCGGTCCTCGGCGGTCGGCTCGGGGATCATGTTCCCCTGGTGGTCGAGGTGGTTGCCGAAGCGGTCCTTCTTGAAGACCGCCTTGAACGCCCAGCCGTGGCCGTGGAAGTCCGAGAAGTGGGTTTTGCGGGCTTCGGGGTTCAGCGAGACGAGGTTGTCGAGGAACTCGGGGTTCGTCAGGTTCGTGCGGGCCGCGATCTCGTTCGGGTCCTGCATCTGGGCCTGCGTGAATTCTTCGGAGGTCGGGTCCTTCTCTTCCTTCGGATAGATCAGGTCGCCGTCGGTCTCCATGTCCCACCACATGTAACCCAGGTAGCTGTTCATGACAGTCGTTCCGGGATGGATGTGGCAGACGATGCACTGGCTGGTCGGGACGCCGGTGACGAAGCGGTGGCCGACCGGGTGGCCCGGCTCGTCCTTGGGGATCGTCGGATCGATTGCCTCGATCAGGTCATCCGGAGCCGAGGCCGCCTTCCCCTTGTTGCCGTACTTGGCCCACGGGCCGGAGTGCACCGGCGAGCGGTCGTTGGCGTAGATCATGTGGCACGACGTGCAGCCGCTCGAGCGGTAGTCGCCGGGGTGGTCGTTCGTGCCGAGGAAGTTCAGGGTCGGGTCGAAGAGGCGGGTCTTTTCGAGACCGACGAACACGGGGTCGGTCCGGTTGAGCGTGCCCAAACCGCGGTTACTGGACCGCTGCCGGGGACGGCCCGGTTCTTCGGTCCGTTCGGGAATCCCGACTTCGGGAGCGAACCGGCCCCCGCGTTCGAAGATGCGGAGGACGTTGCTGGGCTGCGTGACGTTGAACCGCGGCAGCGGATCGAGGTACGGCAGGACTCCCTTGGTGGCGGTCTCTTCCGGGGTCGGCGGGGGAACGGTCTGGATCCGCTGCGCGGTCCCGTTCATGCTGTAGCTTTCGCCGTACTTGGGCCACTTGTTCGGCACGGCCCCGTTGTTGTAGAGGGCCGCTCCCCACAGCATGCAGCCGTGGGTCATCATGCTCTTGTGAACTTCCAGGTTCTCCTTGGCATGGCAGCCCGATGCTCCGCAACTGATGTGGGCAATGCGGAGGTCGCCCGGGTTCACGAAGCGGATGAACTCCGGATTCTCGTGGTTGAGGGCCGTGTAGGAGCGGACCGGGTTGGCCGACGAGTAGAAGACGTTCGGGAAGCGGGGATGGATGTGAGCCAGGTTCTTGTCGACGCAGTCGGCGTTGCCGCCGTGGCAGTCGGTGCAGCCGAGGTGGAACGAGAGCGGCCGGCCCGGCTGCTTGTGGGGGTCGTGCGAGTTCTGGTGGCACTGGAGGCAGCCGTGGCTCTTGGCCATCGCCTCCGATTCCGACTGCTTCGTGAAGTCGACCCCCATCAGCTCCGGCGGGACCGGATACGGGGTCGTCTCGGCCTTCGCGTCGGCCGGCTTCGGATCCGCCGGTGCGGCCGAGGCCTGCCGGGTGTCGGCCGGGCGCGTCTCCGCCGGGAGCGGGTCTTCCTGAGCCTCGACCCGCGGCGCGAGCGCTTCGGAGTCATGCTCGGGGCCGGTCAGAATCGAGAGGACCACCCAGGCGGCAAGAAAGCCGGCGCCCGTCAGCCACTTGATAAGAGACTTGGTGTGCATTGGAGGCATCCCTGCCGCTGTCGACCACGATAAGTGGGTGAGCCCGCACTGTGCCGGACAGAATCCCTGGTCCGCTCAATGAGCCTGATCGCTCGGAACTGCAAGACTTTAGAAGATTTGGCGATTTCGCATCCAGACCAGTCTTGACCGGAATGCGGGCCCGCTCGCCCTCTGGCCCGCTCCCGCCGCGGACCCCGCCCGCGGGGCGTGGGTGGTCTCGTCTATCTCAGTATGTCAGAACGAGTTGCGCGAACGCCTGGTGGAGCGTGTCGGCGTCGACGTTGGCCGCGTTGGCGGTCGCGATCGGGTCGGTCGTGCCGTACAGCTCCTCGAATCCGCGGCCGGGAAGGAGGCAGGCGTAGCCGACCTGGAGGATCACGTTGTCGTTGTGGTACGGCCGGTATTCGATCCCCGCGCTGAGGTCGACCCCAATCGTCTTGTCGAGGTCGTCCTGGAACGTGAACCGCTCCAGCACCGACGTCTCGTCGAACTCCAGGTAGTTGGCGTTCGTGACCAGCCGCAGCTTGGGGGTGATCTCGAAGTCCATCCCCAGGTTGAACAGGAGCAGACCGGGGTTCACGAAGTTCGACTGCCCCTGGAACTTGTTCGACACCAGGTCCGGGAACAGGCTGTTGCGGCCCGTCAGACCGACGTTGAACAGCTGGATCTGCTGCCGCTGCCAGAAGCTGAACTCGCCCCCGGCGAAGTTCGGGTTGTCGAGGATGCCGTCGAAGCCGTTCGCGTTGCCGTCCTTCGGATCGTCGTCCCCCGAGGCCCACAGAAACGAGGCCCGGAACCGGATCCAGTCCCGGTCGTAGGAGAGCTCGATGGCGGCGAGCTGGGCGTTGATGTCCTGCTGCTGGCCGGCGATCGGGTTCGAACTGTCCTTGCCGACGACCCAGTAGAAGGAGTTCGAGACGTTGACCCGTCCCATGTGCCCTTCGCCCGTGAAGCCGAGGTAGGTCGCTTCGACCTTGTGCGGGGCCGCGTTCCCCGCCGCGTCCGGGCGGACGAGGAAGCCGTTCTTGTCGAACCGCTTGCTCGGCCCGTCGATGTTGTGGTGGATGCTGGCCTGCGCCGTGTAGCCGGGGAAGACGAAGTCCTGCCGGTAGTAGTTGGCAATGAACACGTCCTGGTTGCGGTCGCTGAACGTGTTGAGCTGGCTGTTGGTGTCCTTCTCCGCCTGATTGAAGTAGACGAGGTTGAACTGGTCGCGGTTGGCGAACCGCGTACCGAACAGCCGCACGCCGCGGTTGATGTCCGAGAAGATGAAGCCGCGGAAGTCGCTGGTGAACGGCTGCGACCCGATGCGGGCCGACAGGAAGTCGTAGTCCGGGCTGAGGTCCGCGAGCTTGGCTTCGAGGAAGTATTCTTCGATGGCCAGGAAGTTGTCCTGGCGGGTCGTGCCGCGGCGGACGTCGGGATTGACGACGCCGAGCTCGTTCACGTCGAGGTAGTTGAAGTTGAAGATCGGGGTGACACGGACCGCCCAGTCGATCGGCTTGAACGCGCTGTTGCCGTGGAACAGCTCGACGCTCAGCCTGAAGAAGTTCGTCGTGAAGTACTGGTTCGGGTCGCCGAAGAACTCCTGCTGGCCCGGGTTGACCGTACTTTCGAACGGCGTCGTGGCGGTCGGGACCTGGCGGTACTCGTTGATGAGCAGCGCCTGGCCGGTCAGCTTGAGGAAGGTGTGCTGGCCGATGACCGGGAAGTCCCCCTTGAGGACGTTCTCGTTGTACGGGTCCCACCAGTGCCCTTCCTGGTACGGGTAGTCGTCGACCGGGGGGTGCCCCTTGCCGTACCGGTCCCAGGCGGGGGAGCCGGAGCGCCACCGGTCGGCGAGCGGGACGAAGTGGCTGTCGAGCTGGTAGTCCTCGGCGGCGACGCTGGAGCGGCCGGTGTAGCCTAGCGGGGCGTCGACGGGATGCGTGAAGAAGCCGGCGTCCGGATCCTCGAAGGAGGGATCGGTAAAGACGTCGTCGGAGGGGAACAGCGGACGATCGAGGACCTCCGGGCGGACCCGGCCCATGCCGTCGAGGCTGGCGAGGCCGTCTCCCATCAGGCTCCGCGATTCGCCCGGCGCGTACTCGGCGGGGAAGAAGGGGTCGCCCGGGAAGGGCGTCGTCTCGTCACCGGTGCTCGCGAGCTGCGCGAAGGGGAGGCCGAGCGTCGCGCTGCCGATGGCGGCGGTGCCGACATCTCCCTCGCTCTCCAGGCCGGACCGGTTCCCGGCCCGCCGCAGTGC
This sequence comes from Planctomyces sp. SH-PL14, assembly GCF_001610835.1. Taxonomy (NCBI): domain Bacteria; kingdom Pseudomonadati; phylum Planctomycetota; class Planctomycetia; order Planctomycetales; family Planctomycetaceae; genus Planctomyces; species Planctomyces sp. SH-PL14. The sequence continues at coordinate 4,839,501 of NZ_CP011270.1, forward strand.
GGGAGGAGCCGAGGGGGCCGGCGATTCCGAGGGTTCCCACCAGTCCGTATTGACGGAGATCCGGACCGCCTCCGGCTCCTCGGTCGCCGGATTGGCGGCGGGAGGGGACGGGAACTGCGGCTCGGCCGGGCGGAGAGACGTCCGCGGCCGCGAAGGAGACGGGGCGGCGTCGCCGATCGACTTGCGGGCGGGAATCGGGCTGGTCGTGGCGGGGACGTTGCCGAAGTCGGCGAGCGCCAGGCGGGCCTTGGCCTGGACGATCGCGTTGCGGTCGTCCAGCGTCAGCGCCCGGATCTGCTCCATGGCGGCTGAGTTGAGTTCGTATCGGCCGGAGACTTCGACCGCCTGACCCCGGACATGACTGTCGGAGTCGGACAGGAGGGCCAGCAGCGCCTCCTCGGCCGAGATGTCCTGGTCCAGGTCGCGGATCGAGCTCTGGGCCTCCGCGTCGAAGGCCTGCAGGAACTCCTCGAGCGGGACCTCGGAGAGCGGCCGCCGCCCGCCGGCCGGGGCGATCGCCGCGCGGCTCGAACGGAAGGGGCGGGCCGCTCCCTCCTCCGCCGCGGGGATGTCGTCAGCCCAGACGACGGAGGTGGCCGGCGCGAGGCCGACCGAGAGCGAGAGGAACAGTCCGGCAAGCGGTCTTCGCAGGCGGCGACGAGGCCAGCTGACGCGAAGACCGTGACTGGTCCGCTTGCACGACGCAGGGAGGATTGGCATGGCGTTCACATCGATTCTCAAGAGACGCACATGGACATCTGGCCGGACCCTGGTGAGATACAGCCCGCTCGCGCGTCCTGCCCGACCGTGTGCCTATGGCTCGTGTCCCCGCGGGGGTCGAGTTCGTCTCCCGGGGGGAGGGCGACAAAGTCCCGCGAGGCCATCCACCGCACACTTGATGGGGGCAACTCCAACGACGCGACTGGCCGTTTTGGGCGATTGGTTTCGCCTTGACAAGCAGAGTTTTCGAAATCCTCCGAAATCGCATGCCAAGGGGTCTCAAAACTGGCAGAAGCTGCCGCCGACAAGCAAATTCACAGGGTGCGAATGATTTGAGCGCGAAGGGAACCGGTTGATTCCGCTGGTCCTCGCAGCCCTCTTCAAGGCCGTCCGAGCTCTCTGCGAGCCGATGCGAATTCAGGAGACGTTGAAGGTCCGGGGAGAGCGCCGGCGACCGCGATCCCGGTCAACGGCAGCGGCTGCCGGACTGAGAGACTTTTCCGTCTATTCCGATTGTGCCGTCTTTGTCGACTGGATATCTGACCAGCCTCGGTCCGATCGACTGACTGGGGCGCTGCCTAAGTGCGGCGCCCATTGTGTCGACAGATCCGCCATGCAGTTCACGGAACGATTGCCGGACGGGACTCCTCCTCTTCGAGTTGCCGCTCAATAGATGTCCGGGCCGGGCGGCCAGTGATTCACAGTCGGAGCAAGCCATGGATTGGCTCAACAGCGTACGCCGGCACTTGACCAACAGCGATCGCCGGGTCCGGTCGACAGGACGCGAGATCTCCGTGGCCCAGGTCGAAGTCCTCGAAGAACGGGCGGTCCTCGGCGCACTCGCGCCGCTGCCGACCTCCGAGACCCCGACCACACTCTCGAGCGGATCGTCGAGCGAGACCGTCGCGTCCTCCTCCACGCCTCCAGCCGCTCCCACGACTCCCCCGACGACCGCAGAGACCACTCCGCCGGCTCCGACGACAACGACGACGACCACCGAAACGTCGCTCGTTGACGCTTCGGCCGAAGATCAGCAGATGACCTTCGATGAGCCGGAGGCGAGCCCGCACTCCTCCGCCCCGGCGACCGAGAGCTCCAGCGGCGAGAGCCTCGATCCCTCCGTGACGATGGCCTCCGAATCGGGCCCCGCCGCGGACTCCGGGACGAACTCGTCGACCACCACGGCCGCCGACTCCGCGCCGCCGCAGGAACTGGACGCCACCACCGATCAGCCGCCCGGCAACGTCTTCGTCGACAACGAGACGATGGCGGACTACGAGTTCTCCAAGACCAATATCCCGTGGTGGGACAGCGAGTCCCAGCCGGTCGTCATCAAGTACGACTTCCGCACGGAAGCGGGCTACGAGAACGAGATCACCGAGGAACAGATCGCCGCCGCCGAGCAGGCCCTCCAGGCGTGGTCGGACGCGAGCGGCGGACGGATCACCTGGGTCCGCGACACGGAAGCGGCGGCCGAGGACATCCTCAACATCGGCGTCGGCGACCTGGGGGCCCTGGGCTACAACAGCTCGGCCGAAGGGACGCTGGGGATCAGCAAGAGCAAGCTCGACAACGCCGAAGGGGGCGGGCGGACCGTCATCGGGACGATCTGGCTCGACAACGCCGAGACCTGGGACAACACGATCGGAAACGGCAACCCGGCCGGCACCAAGGACTTCTTCACGGTCTTTGCCCATGAAGCGGGCCACGCGATGGGCCTCGAGGACGACCTCGGGAGCAGCATCGGCGCGGTGATGAACCCGCAGTACCTGATCGAGCGCGGGGTCGCGGGGATCGCGGAAGCCTACAAGACCGCGATCTTCTTCCCGCGGCCCGAGCCCGGGTCGCCGCTCGACGGCTATGCCGTCCATAACCTCGGCGCCGGGTTCCCGCAGCTGACGCAGGTGGAAGTCGGCCAGCTCCTCGACCGGGCCTCGGCCGCCTCCGCTTCGCAGGACGCGATCATCGCCATCGTCGACCGCAACGGGATCATTCTCGGCGTCCGCGTGGAGCAGGACGTCCTCAACACGATCGTCGATCCCGCCGTCCTGGCGTTCGCGATCGACGGCGCGGTGGCCAAGGCCCGCTCGGCCTGCTTCTTCTCGAGCAACGCCGGTCCGATTACCTCGCGGACCGTCCGCAACCTCAGCCAGACGACGATCACCCAGCGGGAAGTCCAGGGGAATCCGAACATCACGGATCCGAACTCGACGATCCGCGGTCCGGGGTTCGTCGCCCCGATCGGCCTGGGGGCTCACTTCCCGGCCGACGTCACCTACACCCCGCCCGTCGACCTGTTCGCGATCGAGCACACGAACCGCGACAGCTTCTCGAACCCCGGTGCCGACAACATCAAGGGGACGGCGGACGACATCGACTACCTGTATCGCCTGAACATCAATCCGGCCTTCGTCCCGGCCGGGCAGACGATCGTCCCGCCGCTGGCCTACGGTGAGCAGCGGTACGGCTCCGCCGATCTGGCCCAGGCGAACAACAGCTCGTTCCAGGGCCGCGGCATCGCCACGCTCCCCGGCGGTCTGGGAATCTACCGCGACACGGACGGGAACGGGCTCGGCGATACGCTGATCGCCGGCATCGGGGTCTTCTTCCCCGGCGCGGACGGTTATGCGACCTTTGAACAGGGCTTCGTCAACGGCGTGGGGCAGACGTCCCTTGAGCGAACGAATGCTCCGAAAGTGCTTGAAGCCGAGTACATCGCGTTTGCCGCCCTGGGCGGCAGCCGTGGAGCGGCGGTCGCCGGAGCGGCTGGAGCGGTGGTCGGCGACATCGCGGGGATTCCGCCGGTGGCGGGTCTCGACCTGCTGTTCGGTCATATCGCGCTCGTCGGCATCAACCTGGAGATCTACGGTCCGCGGCCGGGGGTCAACGGGGTCCGCGACCTGCTGAACCTGGGAATCCAGGAAGGGGTCTCGAGCGGAGCCAACCAGGAAGTCCTGGCGGCCGGCGTCACCGTGCAAGGGGGTGGCGTGGTCGGAGCCGCGACCCTCCTTGACGGACAGGCGGTCGCGTCGGGAACGCTCGTGACTCCGCACAACTCCGCCGTGCCGGGCGGCCTGACGGCGGCCGACGTCCAACAGATTATCAACCAGGGGATTGCCGGGGCCGATGTGACCCGCTCGGCGATCCGCCTCGATGCCGACTTTACCCCCGGAGCGCGGAGCAAGATGGTCATCGCCATCACCGACACGACCGGGGAAGTCCTCGGTTTGTTCCGGATGGACGACTCCCTGGTGGACGCCCTGGAGGTGACGGTGGCCAAGGCCCGCAACGCGGCCTACTACGCCGACGCCGCCAAGCTGGCGCTCCATCCGGAAGACCAGGTGGCGGGGCTCCCCCCCGGCACGGCGGTCACGGGCCGGACATTCCGCTTCCTGGCAGGCCCGCGGTATCCGGACGGCGTGGACCTTTCCCCTCCGGGACCCTGGTCGATCCTTCAGGACGCCGGTCCGGCGGGGATCGATCCCCTGACGGGCGAGAACATCGGTGCGGCGGCGCCAGCCTCGCTCTTTGACAGCGTCCTCGGGTTCGACTCGTTCAACCCGCAGACGAACTTCCGGGACGACAGCAACCTCGCCAACCGCAGCGGCGTGGCGTTCTTCCCCGGCAGCATCCCGCTCTACAAGAACGGCGTGTTGGTCGGCGGCCTGGGGGTCTCCGGTGACGGGGTCGACCAGAACGACGTCGTGACCTTCCTGGCGGCTCAGGGCTTCCTGCCTGACGGCGTCACGACTCAGCGGGCCGACCAGACGGCGGTCAACGGAGTCCGGTTGCCGTTCCTCAAGTTCAACCGCAACCCGTTCGGCTGATAGCGCAGGCGGTTCCGGGCGGCCGATCAATCGGCAGCCCGGAATCGGCTTACCCAGTTTCACAGACCCGCAAAACCGGCTCTTCGTGACTGTTCCGGGCAACTGCTACCCGGAACCGTTGCTGCAGCGTCCTGTTCCCAGGCCGATAGGCTTAGGGACGGGGTCACGCAGTCAACAGGTCAGGAGGGCCGGGCAGATGCGGTGCGCGTTCTCATTTCTTGTGCTGGCGGCCGGAGCGCTGTTGTCGATCCAGGCTGAAGCGGGCGATTGGTTCCATCGGGGCTGCTGTGAAGACCGGATGGCGCGGGCGGGCTACGCCAACGAGTGGTCTCGGTGGGCGAGCTGCACTTACGACGACGGGTACCTCGGTTACTACGTCGGTGGTGGAGCGAAGCGGCGGTCCCGGGGTGGCGAGCCGCGTTACTGCCATGAGGGGACGTTCGGGATCGACTATTCGCCGATCGTTCCGGGCTTCCGGGAGTCGGTGGCGCTGAACTGGTGGCATGGCAAGCGGTACCAGGGTGGACCGGGCCAGTACGAGTCGGACCTCAAGAACAAGCCGTTCTACAACTTCCGCCGGACGCGGAAGGGGTCGGAAGAAGAAGAGGAAGTGCTGGAAGAGCCGGAAGAGTTTGGAGAGCACGGCGAGGGAGCCGGGCATGGTGAAGGGGCTGGTCACGGGGGTGCTGCGGGGCATGGACCGATGGGTCATGGTCCGGCCGCTCCGCCGGCGGGCCACTGACAGATCGTCGCAACTGAAGAATCCACCGACCGCGGCGTCTCAGGGCGCCGCGGTTTTGTTTTTTGAGCAGTGCGCCAGACAGCCGGGTCCAGGGTCCCCCTGGTGGGGAGTGCAGAAGGGCAACGCCCCTTTGCCCGCCGGAGGCCTGGCTCGTCGGACACTGTCGGAAGGAGTACGTGCCCAAGCGCGGACAACGTGCCGCGTGCCCCCTCAACAACCCGCGGGGATTGCAAAGCGAGCGGTGTGCTGTGAGGGAGTCCTCAACGCTGGTACCACAAAGCGTTCGCCCGTTGTTTACAACGGTTCCTCACAGGAGTGCCTCCGGCGGCAAGGGGTTCCCCCCTTGACCCCTGTTGCCGTGGCACATCGGGTTTGAGCGAGCAGAGTCGTGCCGGCAAGCGCGCCCTCACGATGGCGACGGAACCTCGGGCGTCCCACCACTGATCCCCCGCGGCGCTTCAGGCTTCAACAACGGGAAGAAGATCACGTCCCGAATGCTGCGACAGTTCAGCAGCAGCATGATCAGACGATCGATCCCGATCCCCAACCCACCGGCCGGCGGCATCCCGGTCTTGAGCGCCGTCACAAACTCGGTGTCCATCTTGGCCATCGAGTCCTCTTCAGACATCCCGGCCAGCTGCGTCCGGAACAACTCCTCCTGCAACAGCGGATCGTTGAGCTCCGTGTAAGCGTTCGCCAGCTCCATCCCATGCACGAACAGCTCAAACCGCTCGGCGATATCCGGGTTGCCCCGCTTCCGCTTCGTCAGCGGACAGAGCGACGACGGGTAATCGGTCACGAATACCGGACCGACAAGACTGTCCTCGACATACGCCTCGAACAGCTCGCTGATAATGACGTCCGGATGAACCCCCTGGGTCTCGATCCCCCGCTTCTTCGCCACTTCCGTCACCGCCGCCGAGTCCGCCATGTCGACCCCGACATGCTCGCGGAACAGGTCACCATACGTCCGCCGCTGCCACGGCGGCGTGAAGTCGACTTCCTTGTCCCCCCAGGGCATGACGAGCCGCTCGGGGGCTTCCGTCCCGGCCAGCTTCGCCCGCTCGGTGACGACGACCCGGGCGGCGTTCGTGATGATCGCCTCCGTGAGGTCCATCATCGACTCGTAGTTGCCGTAGGCCTGATAGATCTCGATCATCGTGAACTCAGGATTGTGCGTGGCATCAATCCCTTCGTTCCGGAAGACGCGGCTCATTTCGTAGACCCGCTCGATCCCGCCCACCATCAGCCGCTTGAGATGCAGCTCGAGGGCAATCCGGAGATAGAGAGGAATATCGAGCGTGTTGTGGTGCGTGATGAACGGCCGAGCCGCCGCCCCGCCGGCAACGGCGTGCAGCACCGGGGTCTCGACCTCCAGGAACCGCCGCTCGTTCAGCGTGTTGCGGACCGACTGCAGGATCTTGGTGCGGAGCTGCATCCGCTCCACGACCCCCTCAGTGTAGATCAGGTCGAGGTGGCGGTGCCGCAGGAGAATTTCGATGTCCTCGACGCCGTGGAACTTCTCCGGCGGCTGGGCCAGCGACTTGCAGAGGATCTGCAGCGCCTTGATGCCGATCGTGATCTCGCCGGTCCGGGTCCGCTTGACCGGGCCGTCGACGCCGATGATGTCCCCCAGGTCGAGCTCTTCGATGAGCGCCCAGGCGTTCTCGTCGATATCCGCCTTGCTCACCATGAGCTGGATCTGGCCGGACATGTCGAGGATGTGGAAGAACTTGAGCTTGCCGCGGTCGTTGCGGCGGAGAATCCGGCCCGCGACGCGGACGGTCTCGCCGTCAATGCCGTTCTCAGCCGGGGCTTTGGCGCGGACTTCGCGGATCGGCAGATGGTCGTCGAACCGCTGGCCCCACGGGTCGTGGCCAAGGGCTTCGATCTTCTGGAGCTTTTCGATGCGGACCGCTTCGAGGCGGTCGGGAGCGGTGGACATGACGGACTTCGGGAAGGCTGATGAACGGGTCGGACGCCGGCACGTTTTCGCGGCACAACCGCACCGCGGAACGCACTGGCGGAACCGCGAAGTATGTGGAACCGGCCGCGGCAGGTAAACCGTGCGATTTCCGTGAGGAGAAGACCCGCGGCGTTTCCGCAGGTTCGACCTCCTCTCCCGACGGGTGTAGGCTGTGAGGGCCCCGTTTCCGCGTTCGCTCCGCCGCCTCGCCCGACACGTGCGTAATCCCTTGCTGCTCGCCGATCGCCGCGTGCTCCTGTGCGGGCTGGTGGGAATCGCCATCTGGGGCTGCTCACCGGCCCCTTCCTCCGGCCCCATGCCCCCTTCCTCGCCGTCGGCATCGGACCGACTGCCGGAGGCGCGGGCGGCCATGAAGGGGGGAAAGCTCGAAGACGCGTTTGCGATTGCCGATGCGATGGCGGCCGGAACGGGACCGCAGCGGAACGCGGCACTGCTGATTGCCGGCGAAGTTCGTCAGCGGCAGAAGCGGTTCGACGAGGCGGTCGACCTGTTCCTGCGGATCGACGAAGTGGCGGACGAGTTCGTGATCGCCCGGCAGACGGCGGGCGACCTCCGGCTGCACCAGGGGCGGCTCAGCGACGCGGAATCGATCTGGCGGTCGACCCTGAGCCGCGCACCGACGGACGAGTTCACACTCAATCGCCTCGCACTCGTCCTGGGATTGCAGGGGCGGCGGTGGGAGGCTCGTCTTTTTCTGGAGACCGTTGTCCGACAGGGGACCTGCACGGCGCAGAACCTCCTGCTGCTAGGGGATCTCGACCGGACCTTGAACGTCGAGACCGAGGCGGAGCAGTATCGAGCCGCGGCGCCCGAGGACGTGGCGGCCCTCATCGGCTTGGCCAAGGTTCGCCGTGAGCAGGGGCGGTTCGACGATGCGGTGGCACTCCTGGAGAAGGTCGTCGCCACGCGGGAGGATCTGGACGAGGCGTGGGTCGAACTGGGACTGCTGGCGAGCGACCGCGGTGAGGCCGCCTTTGACGCCTGGGTCCGCCGGATCGCGGCGCGGCCGACGCTTCGGGAGCATCCGACGTTCTGGCTCGCCCTGGGACGGCATGAGCAGGCGGCGGGGCGGCGCGAGACGGCGGCCCGCTGCTTCTATCAGGCGGCGCGGCTGAACCCGAACTCGATCCCCGCGCACTATCAGCTCGGGCAGCTCCTGACCGCGCTCAAGCGGACCGCCGACAGCGAACCGTTTCTCCTCCGGGCCGCGCGGCTGGAGCAACTGGCGGGCGTGCTGAACCGGCTTCATTCCGACCCGACGGCGGAACTCATGCTGGAGACGGCAGATCACCTCGACGCACTCGGGCGGCCCTGGGAGGCACGGCTGTGGATCCGCTTCGTCTGGCAGGCGGAACCGGCCCGGCAGCCGCAGATCCGCGAACGGCTCGCCCGCCGCGAGTCGGCTCTGGCGGACGACACCGTGCCGTTTGTCCTTCCGGAAACGTGCCCCGCTTTCCAGGTCGATCTCTCCGCTCTCCCGCTGCCGAAGCTGGCTCCTGCGGCACCCGGCTCCTCCGTCCCGGAGTCGACGTCCTCAGGGGCGTTCGCCTTCCGGTTCGAAGACGACGCTCCGGCGGCGGGGATCGAGATGACGTACTTCAACAGCGCCGACCCCGCGACCGAGGGGATGCGGATGTTCGAGTTCACCGGCGGCGGAGTCGGTGCGGCGGACTTCGATCGTGATGGCTGGCCCGACCTCTATTTGACACAGGGCTGCGTCCTTCCCCCGAGGCCCCAGACCTCGGCTGATCTGTCCCGGCTGGATCAGCTCTACCGCAACCGCGGCAACGGGACGTTTGCGAACGCGACCGCCGGGAGCACGATCATCGAGCCCCGCTTCGGCCAGGGGCTGGCCTGGGGAGACGTCAATCACGACGGGTTCCCGGACCTCTATGTCGGGAACCTCGGGCCGAACGCTCTGTTCCTGAACAACGGCGACGGGACATTTTCAGAGGTGACCGCCGACCTCTCGGACGGCGGCGGGGACGCCTGGACCACGAGTGTCGGGATGGCGGACCTCGACGGGGACGGGGCGGTCGACCTGTATGCCGCCAACTACCTCGCTGGTGACGAGATCTATACGAAGATGTGCGTGACCGATGGCCGTCCGCGGGCCTGCCTTCCGATCGTGTTCCCCGCCGCGCCCGATGCGTTCCACCAGGGGACGGGCGACGGACGATTCGTCGAACGGACGAAGGCGGCCGGGTTCGATGTCCCGCTCGGCAATGGCCTGGGACTGCTGGTCGCGGACTTCGACGGCAGCCGGACGCTCGACGTGTTCGTCGCCAACGACGCGGTTCCGAACTTCTTCTTCAGCCGCGACTCCGCTGATCCGGGAGCCCCCTTCACCGATGTCGCCTTTGCGAACGGCACTGCAGTCGATGCGGAGGGGCGGCCACAGGCCTGCATGGGGGTCGCGGCGGACGATCTCGATGGCGATGGGGATCTCGATCTGTTCGTGACGAACTTCTATCTGGAGTCGAACACCTTCTACGAGAACCACGGAGAGGGGCTGTTCCGGGATGCGACGCGCGACGCGGGGCTGAAGGAGCCGGGCTACAAGCTCCTCGGGTTCGGGACCCAGGCGATCGATGGCGACAACGACGGGCGGCCGGAGCTCGTTATTGCCAACGGCCACATTGACGACTTTTCCTTTAAGGACATTCCGTTCCGGATGCCGCCGCTGTTTCTCTCGCGATCCGCACAGGGCCGCTTTGTCGAAGCGGCTCCGAAGGCGATGGGGCCGTACTTTGAGAAGGAGTGGTTGGGGCGGGGGCTGGCGATGCTCGACTGGAACCGCGATGGGCGTGAGGACTTCGTTGTGACACATCTCGAAGACCCCGCGGCTCTGCTGACGAACCGGACGGCGACGGGTGGCCGGTGGCTGAGTGTTGAACTGGTGGGTCGCGAGTCTCCTCGGCACCCCGTCGGTGCGCAGGTCACTGTCTCATCGGGCGAGACCAGGCGGACGCGGTTCCTCACGGCCGGTTGCGGTTATCAGGCGAGCAACTCGCCGCTGCTGCACTTTGGGCTTGGGTCGGCGGGGGAAGTGGCGACGGTCGAGGTTCGCTGGCCGAGTGGTCGGATGCAGCGGTTTGAGGTGGTCCCGCTCGACCGGGAAGTCGTGTGTGTGGAAGGGGAGCCAAACATCGTTCCCAAAGTAGTCATCCGATAAAGGCCTCACCGGGTCCAGGGGCACCCTGGTCAGGGGATGCAAGGGGGAGAATCCCCCTTGCCCGCCGGAGGCCTGGCCGTCGAGAGATGTCTGAAGGAGATCGTGTCCAAGCGCGGACACCGTACCGTATGCCCCCTCACCAACCCGCAGGGATTCCAGGGCGAGCGTGGAGTCCTCAACGCCGGTCCCACAAAGGGGACGTCCGTTGTGTACCACGGTTCCTCACAGGAGTGCCTCCGGCGGCAAGGGGGTGAGACCCCCTTGACCCCGGCTGCCGTGGAACGTTGGGTTTGAGCTATGGACGCCGCGCCGGCAAGGACGCGGGTCAGCTACCGAGACAGGCTGTGCGCCATCTGCTCCAGACCAAGCCGGAGATTGGCCTGCGTCCACAGCAGCGGCGTGATGTCATTGGGAACCCACTTCCCCTTCTCGCAGTAATACGACTCGGGCAGTTTCCACGGACCGAACTTCGACTCCGCCGGCGTCAACTGCTTCAGCGCCCGCTCGAGGAAGAACCGCTGTCGAGCCAGATCCGCCTCGCTGCGAGACGTCTCATACCGCCGCCCATAGATCACGGAGATGATCGAATCGAAGATGCACCACTGCGCCTCCATCCCCTCCCGCAGAAGAGCGTTGCGGGCTTCCAGATCGTCGCTGAAATCGGCGGTCCGCAGCTCGGTCGAGAGGAGCGTCTTGTAATCCGCACACCAGTAAGAGTCGCCGATGTACCGGCGGATCCCGATCGGCCCCATCAGGTGCTTCTCGACGTTGGCGATGATCGCGTCCGCCATCGCGCCGTCCACAACCTCCATCGGATAGATCAGGAACAGGAGCGCGGCGTCGTACTTACGGTTCTTCAGCGGATCGGCCTGCACGCACTCGGCCGGCAGGATCCCATCCAGAGCCTTCTTTCCCTGGCTCTCCAGCCGCGACAGCAGCGCCTGCAGCACCGGAGCCCGCCCCGCTTCGCCGAGGAACGCGTCGAGTTCCTTGAGCGCAGCGAGAGCGACCCCGACGCTCGAGGCCGCGATCTTCCGGACCTCTTCCCAGTGACCGCTGTCCTCATCCTCCCAGTACTTCACCTTGTCCCAGAAGCGGACGATGTCGAGCACGACCTCCCGCTGATCGGCGGTCAGGGTCAGGTGCCCCTGCCGGGCCAGCCGGGCCGTCAGCCACACGAAGTAGCCGAGGGCGTCGTTCTGGGCGTGGGCCCACTTTTCTTCCAGCTCGCTCAGCGTCCGGCCGTCGAAGCGGATGTGCGGCCGGTTCATCGGGTTCGAGTAGTCGATGTCCTCCGCCTCGATCGTCGTCATCCGGTGACGATGCTTGGTGAAGTAGTCGAGGAGCGTGTTCACGCACTGCACTGCGACATCGACCTGCCCGATCGCCAGATGGGCGTGGGCGATGTGCATGTTGTCCCGCACCCAGATGTGCTGGTAGCCCGTCGTTTCGAAGTCCTCCGCCGTCCCCGCCGCCGCGGAGAAGAGCCCGTTCTGGAGCCGGGGGAAGTGGAATGTCCCCTGCTCCTCCAGAAACGCGATCAGCGAGCGGACATCGGACTCGGTCTTGAGAGCGGGGGCCCAATCGGCCACAGCGGTCGTCTTCCAGTTCGTCACTTCGATTCCTCCTTGGGAACCTGCGATGTTAAGGGGCCGGAAATCCAACGCAACTCGATGCGTCTGAGCGGATTGTGCCGGGCGCTTGCATCCGAAGTGCCGATTCGCTGGTCCGGTGGGCCGGCAGCCGCTGGACCGGGACTCCGCGGCGCGGATAGGATCGCCGATTCGTCAGAACAGTCCCCCGCGACGTCCTCCTTCGGCCCGGTCTCCATGCCCCGCGTCATCGACACCCCGCTCCTGGCTCAGAATTCCGATCGGTTCGCGATCGTCGTGTCGCGGTTCAACGACCTCATCACCGGACGGCTGATGGAAGGGGCGGTCTCGACGCTGACCCGTCACGGGGCGGACGAGGGGAAGATCACCGTCGCCTGGGTGCCGGGGTCGTATGAGCTGCCGCTCGCGAGCGAGAAGCTGGCCGCTTCCGGAGAGTATGAGGCGGTCATCGCCCTGGGGGCCGTGATCCAGGGGGAGACGACGCACCACGACTACATCAACCACGCCATGGCGCAGGGGCTGATGCAGGCGAGCCAGCGGACCGGCGTACCGATCCTCTTCGGCGTCCTGACCTGCGAGAACCTCGACCAGGCGCTGAACCGCGCCGGCGGCAAGGTTGGCAACAAGGGGACCGAGGCGGCGCTGGCGGCGATCGAGATGGTGAACCTGCTCCGCAAGCTCGGCTGAAAGAGCCTTCCACGGCCGACGGAGTGCTACGCGACGGTCGGCTTGGAAACCTTGGCCGCGATCGGGAGTCCGAACCAGTTCCGTGTCTCCGGGCGGCCGAGGGACCGGAAGGCGGCCGTCAGGATCGCGACGAAGGCGAGCGTGACCGCCATCACGTAGACCCGGCCATACCATGGGATCGGGATACCGTCGCTCTGAAGCCGGGCGAACGGCACCAGGACCGCGAATCCGACGAACCAGAGGACGCTGAGCGCCGAGACGAGCCGCCACGTCCACCAGGCCCACCGGCGGCCGGCCACGAGTCCGCCGAAGAGCGCGAGGGTCGGCAGGTGGAGATAGGTCGACCAGTAGCCGATCCGCCCCTCCTGTCGGACGATCCGATCGCTCAGCTCGAGGGCGAAGAACGCCAGAAAGACGATGTTCGCGGCCAGGGCGATCCGGACTCCTGCGGGCAAGGGCGGGCTGCTTTGCCGTGATCCTGTCCAGACCAGCGTGACACCGACCGCGAGCAGACTCCCCGCCACCCCCAGCACGGCCCCGCGGGCGAAGGTCCACAGTCCGTCCTCCAGCCGCCCCATGACGACCGGAACGATGAGCGCCAGGGCCGAGAAGAAGACGGCCCAGCCGATCGGAACGAAAGCCTGCCGCATGTGACTCTCCCGCCAGCGAGGGATGAGAAACTCCCGGCCAACTACGAATCGCCTGCACGTCCCGTGGGCGCCTTCTGGTGAAAACTCCCGCTTCGTCGGGCGGAACCGCGGCGGCGTCGGACGACGATTCCGACCCGTTGTTCAATCGAATGCGCGGGCGACTTCGTCGTAGTAACGGCGGGCCTTGTCGTAGGCGGCCTGCGCAGCGGGGCGTTCCGGCTCGCGGATCTGGTTCTTCTTCTTCTCCCAGCAGACGTCGACCGCCTTGCGGCACCATTCGGCGCTCTTGCGATGGGCACGGATCGGCTGGGCGGCGACTTCCACAAAGATCGGATTCGTGTGGACGCTGGGAAGGATCCGCACCGCCACCCAGCTCGACTTCTCGATCGGCACTTCGATCTGGAGCGGGCGCGTCGTCCCGTCCGCTTCGATCTCCTGGCGGGCGGCAACCTCGCCGTTGACGATGACTTCCACCGGGACCTTGCGCGTCCCTTCGATCCGGCACCGCTCGACATGCCAGTAGGGCTTGGCGTCGAGACGGGTCTGACGGATCCGCTCGGTCTCGCCGGTCGGGGTTTCTGCCAGAAGGGCCGCGACGTCGAAGGCGACCTCGACCTTGCCGGGCTCCTTCAGGTCGATCTGGCTCAGCTTTCCCTCCGGTCCCGGCTCGCCGAGATGGACCAACTGCTGATTCCCCGGTGCCGCTGACGGGGCCCGGAGCCGGAAGTCGAGGATGTGGCTCAGGCCGTCGGTGCAGTAGCTGCGGCCGTTCTTGAGCCCTTCGCACCACTGGTCGAACGTGAGCGAGCCGGTCTCCGGGCCTGCGGACGATGCCGACTCCCCTTTCGCCGCTTCCTTTGCGGCCGGCATCTTCACATAGATCCGGCCGAGGCCGACCTTGTCGCCGTAGATGCAGGGGAAGTCGGTCTCGCCGCTGATCCGCGGGCGGAGGCCGCAGTTGAGCGTGTGGTACCAGATGTTGAGCTCCCAGATCGCCGGCGTGTCGACGGCCGAGAGGAAGTCGCACGCCCCCGTCGCCGCCGTGACGATGTACTCGTTCGCCCCGATCCCGTCGAAGGGGGGCATGGCGTAGTCCGGGAGCTTGTCCGCGGCGTGCCCCTGCCATCCGGCGGGCGCTCCGCCCCAGGGCTGCTTCGGGAACTGCCGCTGGCCATCGGGCATGTAGTCCGGCAGGGCCAGTCCCCAGCCGCTGTGGCTGTAGCCGACGACGCCCCCCTGCTGCTGGCCCCACGTCAGGACCGGCTCCGTCCAGCTCGGCCACTGGCCGATCTCGGTCGTCCCCGGATAGTCGTCCTCCTTGAGCCGCAGGAGGCAGAGGTGTCCGGCGTGCGACGACGGAAAACCGCTCACCTCGACGTCGTACCGCATCAGGTAGTCGGGGCGCGAGAGGGCGTTCGTCTTTCCTTCGAAGAACTGCTTCTGCGTGTACCAGCACGGTCCCCATGACAGGACGCAGCCGACGTTGAGGTCTTCCCCCAGGATGTGCCGCATCATGTCGGCGGGCCCGACCCCTTCGGTCGGGCTGTCGTAGTGAGCGCAGCCGGCGGCGTGGACGTGGTGGTCTCCGGAGTACCAACCCCGCGTGATCGGATGGATCCACCGCGTGAGGCTGAACGCCTGGCGATGGCTGACGACCCCCGCGGGGACAGTGAACTTGTGCGTCTCGACACGGTACTCCGGGCCGCGGGAGACCGTGGCGGTGTACTGGCCCGGAGGGAGGTGGACCGATTCGCCGTCCGCGCGGTAGATCTGGTCGTGGAAGAAGAAGTCGGGAGCGAGGCGGCGGGCGGGGTTGGGGTAGACCCGGTTCTGCGTGTCGCGGATCACGAAGGCGGCGGTGGTCGGCTTGCCGTCGTGATCCCGGACGCCGAGGGCGACCTCGACCGAGGGGACGCACTCGAACAGGATCGGGATCTCGCTCCGGAAGCCGAGATCCTGCGTCCCCTGTCCGACGTGGAACGAAAGGGTCGCTTCGCGGCGGCCGAAGTCGCGGCTGTAGAGCTGGACGATGCGGTACTCGCACTCGAGGCCCGAGAGGGCGGGCTTGAGGGGCTGCTTGCCATAGATGTCGATGTCGAGGAAGCGGTTCGGGACGTCGGCGGGGGAGACGAGCTTGTCGACCGTCAGGGGACGTTCGCGGGACCCTTTGCCGCGCATGTAAAGCGGCGCGGCGTTCGGGCTCTCGACCTTGAGCTCCGGCGTGATCCGGGCCTCGTTGTGGATCTTGACGAGGAAGGTCCGCCAGCCCTGCTGGATCAGCTCCTTGCGGGCGGGCCCTTCGGCGGCGGAGACGCGGCTCTCGGGATTGATCCGGACGAATGCGAGGCAGTGGCGGTCGAGCACCTTCTGAATGTCCGCGACCGAGGCCTTGGCGTCGGCGTTTTGCATCGCCTGGTTGAGCCGCAGCGCATCGTCCCCCGGAAGAGGTGAGCCGATGAAGACGAGCGCCTGCAGGAGACGTTCAGTCGCGGCAACGAACGGCTGCCGTTCGACGTCGACCGGGCCGGGAGCCGGTTCGTCAGCGGGGAGTCGTCCCGCTCCCCCGAGCAGGATCAGGACCGCCAGCCCGAGGAGGCTGGCACCGCGGCGCCGAACGGGAACGGGTCGGACGGGGCAATGGATCGAGCACATCGATAGCCTCGAACTCGGGAACCGAACGGGGAGAGACGCAGGACGGAAGGAGGCGCGGGGCGCTCCGACCGGTCATTTGGCGGGAGCCATCACGGGGTCGCGGCGATACGGCTTCTTCTGCTTGTAGGAATCGAGCCACCGCTCCAGGCGGGCCTTGTCGGGATACTTTCCTTTGGAGATTGCCGCGGTGATGAGCTTGACCGCCTTGTCGAATTCCCCCGCTTCCGCGTGGGCCGCGGCGAGGACCACATCCGAGATCCCGTTCCGGTCCGGGCCGAAGGCGTACGCCAGCCGGACGTGTTCGAGCGCCTTCCGGCCGTCGCGGAACTGGGCATCGGCCGACGCGGCGCGAACCCAGGCGAGGTTGTTGTGCGCCTGCGGGAAGCGGGGGGCGGTCGTCAGGGCCGCCTCGTAGTCGCGGATCGCCTCCGGCAGCCGGCCGGAAATCTCATAGAGCTTGCCCCGGCCGACCAGGCCCGTCGGGTTGCCGGGGACCCGTTTGAGGAACTCGCCGTAGCGGTCGATCGCCTCGGAGACGTTCCCGGCGTCGGCACTGAGCCGGGCCGCCGTCAGCCAGATCGGGCTCCAGTCCGGCTTGAGCTCGACCGCCTTCCGGATCGCTTCCAGGGCCTGGGCGATCTCCTGCGGCTTCCAGTGGCTCACTGCCTCTTTCTGGAGGGCCAGCACCGGGGCCATCTCGTCGTCAACCTCGCTGTCGCGGCGGGAAGGGAGCTCGACTCCGAGACGGGTCAGCTCGGCGGAGGCCAGGACGCAGGTCCATTTGTTTGTGGCGGGCGAGGCGGCGGCCCGCTTGAGCCACGGGAGCGCTTCGTCCCGGCGGTTCCGGTTCAGCAGCAGCTTGCCGATGAACCAGGCGGCGTTGGTCATCTGGCCGTTGTCGAACTCCCAGACGTGGCACAGCTGCATCTCCGGCTCGGAGAAGGCCGGAGGGGCGTCGCCCGAGGGGGCGGGGCGCAGCAGGTGCTCGCACAAGAGCGACGCCATCGTCTCGTCGCCGGGGGCCAGGATCCTGGCGATCAGCCGATCCCGCTCCTCCGTTCGCCCCAGTTCGTCCGTGAGAAGGATCGCGGACATCGTCGAATAGACCCCTTCGTTCTCCGAGTCCTTGAAGCGGAGGTGATGCTCCAGGGCTTTCTCCTGCTCCCCCTGGAGCTGATAGAAGACGGCGATCTCCTGGATCTGGTTCCGCTGCTGGTCGGTCAGTCCGGCGAGGTGCTGCTGGGCGTAGGCCGCGGCGGCGTCGGAATCGCCGTGCCCCGTCCGCTGGCACCAGAAGTACCAGTCCTCCCAGGCCCCGTCGTAGCGCTGCGTGTTCGCCTGCCGGTACTGTTCGGCCTGCTCCCAGTTCTCCAGCCCTTCATAGCACCGCGCGGCCGACAGGAGGCCGTACGAGGAGTACGAGTCCGCGGCCCGCAGGGCATAGGGGAGCGCGTCGGTCCACTTCTTCTGGTCCATGTACCAGTCGGCGATCCGATCGGCGATCGACGCATGCTCGAGGCCGTAGCTCGGCAGCTCCAGCGCGCGGTCGAGGGCCGCCTTCCAGGCCTCATCGTCGCCACGCTCCTTGTAGAGCGAGGCCAGATCCAGTTGAGCCTGAACCGACGGGAACCTTTCGGCGAGCGTCTTGAGGCACCGCTCGGCCGCCGCCAGGTGCATGGGGTTGTCGGCCGCGTGCTCGCGGTAGGCGCTGGCCAGGGCCTTGAGAACGATCGCCGCCGGATAGCGTTCCTCCCAGGCGGCCGCCTGGGGCGCCGACCCAGGCCAGTCGCAGCGGATCAGGGTGGCGATGACGGCGGGGCAGTCGGGGCTGATCTCCCGCAGCAGCCGGCTGAGCCGCACGACGCCGCCGGGGGGGAGCGGCTCCTGGAGTTTGAGCAGCAGGTCCGGCAGCACCTCGTCCCGCTGCGTTCGGAAGCTGTCCAGTTGCCGGGGGTTGTCGCGGCTTCGCAGCCAGGCCAGCCAGGAGATGTGCTGTTCGGCCGCCTCGGACAGCGGGATCTCGGTCAGCGCCGGAGCGATCTCGTTGTAGGCGGCCTGCGCCTGGAAGGAGTCCTGCTGGAAGACGCGGAGGAACCGCCGGGCGGGATGCGGTTCGAGGAGCGGTTCCAGTTCCAGGATCGTCTCTCCCGGATCGACGCCGAGCCACTTCCGCTCCGTGCTGGCGATCTGGACGGCGTGGACGAAGTTCAGGTTCTCCACGAGCGTCGCCAGGACCGCGAGCGACGGCTCTTCGCGGTCCTGCCGCGCGGCCTCGCTCCGCAGGGTCTTGACCAGGGCCACATGCTGCGCGATCGCTTGCGGGAGGTTCTCCGGCTCGACCGCGTCCGCCAGCGCCTTCTCGGTCTCGGGCGGGAGGCCCGACACGCTCGCGAGCTGCTGCGGAAAGACCCTCAGGAACTGGCGGAGCTGGGCCGCCCCGAGGCTGCGCCGCAGCCCGATCGCCCCCTCTTCCGCCAGCGACGCGACCGCACGCAGACATTCGGGAGACTCTTCGAAGCAGCGGTGCGCCGCCTGACGGCGCTCCTCGTCGGAGCCGGCAATCTCGCCCTGCCGCATACCGAGATAGGCGGCCAGCGGCGTCTTGTTCTCGATCTCCTTCTGAAGCGTCGCGGCATCCCAGCGGGCGTAGGCGTCGACCGCCGGAGACCAGGGCGGCGCATCCGCCCCTTTGAGCCCGCGGGCGCGGTCGACGTCCTGGACCGCCTGCGCATCGAGACCGCAGAGCGCGCGAACCAGGGCCCGCGACCACGCCGCGGCGGCCTCGTCCGGCCCCTTCTGAACCGCCCGTTCGGCGTACAGAAGCGCCCGGGCCTTGAAGATCTTGTGCTCGGCGCCCCAGTGGACTTCGCACAGGCTGCCGAGGAGCGCGTACTCCCGCGCGGCGCGGGCCAGCAGCGGGGCGGAGTCGGGCTGGGTCCGCAGGGCCGCGTGGACTTTCCGAAGCGACCCGAGGAGCGACACGAAATCGAGCGGGACCGGCTCGTCCGCCAGCTCGAACGGCTTGTCGTCGGCTGCCGCGGGGGCTTGAGGAGTGGGAGCGTAGCCCGCCTCTTTGAGGAGATCCGGGAAGCGGCTGCGCGACCACTCGACGGACCGGGCAAGGACGCCGTCGAGCATCGCGGGGGACGTGGGAGGGATTGTGTCGGTCCAGGGAGCGCCGGCCCTGTTCTGAAGGCGGGTCGTGACGTTCACTTGGCCGCTCGATTCGACGACGGGGGTGATCTCGAAGGTCTGGACCTCCGCACCGGGTGTCTGGAGCGGCTCTCTCAGCCAGGCGTCCCGCGTGGCGAGTCCGAAGTCGTCCCGGGCGGTGATGAGGAACGCCTGCCGCACGATCTCGCGGAGCAGCCCTTTCTGCGGGAGAGGTCGAGTCGGTGCGGGGGGCTGGAGGGCCACGATGCGTCGTTCATCGCCGCGGCCAGCGGACGGGGCCAGAACGAGGGCGGCCACGGCCAGAGTCGGCAGCAGGCGGGCGAAGAGAGCGGAGCGACGATTCTCGCGCGGCCCGGCGGTCGAGACCTGAGTCATGTGACCCCTCAAACGAGATAACGGACATCCCTGTCTGATTGATCCGGCCAACGAAGCGGTCGTTCGAGGATAGCGAGCCCCGGTGAGAATGTCCCCGGCACCGGGGGCAGGGCACCCTGTTGTGGTGCAGGGGCCGGTGTTGTTTTCGTGGGCCCTTGCCCGCCGGAGGCACGGCTCGGCTGGAGCTCGCCCTCCCGAATGTGATGGATGCGGCGGGGCTTGCCGTGCATCAGTCGCCCCTGATGTGTTGGCCCGCTATCCTCGCGACGCGGTCGCGTTGAGAAAGGGATAGGACATGAGCCTGCGCTGCCTGGTCGGTCTCCTGCTCGTGAGTCTGGGGAGTTCAACGCCGCTCCTGGCCGATTGCGGGCCGGTGCCGCAATGGATCTGGTCGAGCGAGCTGCCGCTGGCGGGCGAGCAGGTGGAACTGCATCGGACGTTCGCCGTGCGGCGGGGGCTGGCCCGGGCGGAGCTGAGCGGGCTGGCGGATGACCAGCTTGTCGTTCTGATCGATGACAGGTCCGTGCTGACGGCGACGCAGTGGAGCCGCTGGACGACGGTCGATGTCGAGGGACTGACCGAGGGGGAGCATCGGATGGTCTGCCGGGCGAGCAACCTCAACGGGTACGCCGGCTGCGCGGTCCGTCTGCGGCTGAAGTATGAGGACGGCTCCGTCGAGGTGGTGACGACCGACCCGACGTGGAACGCCGCGACGGGGCCGGCGGTCTCGCATGGTCTGGTGGGGTCGTCCCCGTGGGGCGATCCGGTCGGCGAGGCGGGGGATTACTACCAGTGGAAGGATGCCCTGGAGAGCAAGCCGGCCGAGCCGGCCGCTTCGATCCGCGTGTTGCCCGGCTTCGAGGTGGAACTGGTCCGCTCGGCCCAGCCGGGCGAGAGTTCGTGGATCAGCCTGACGTTCGATCCGCAGGGGCGGATCCTGCTTGGCTGCGAAGGGCGGGACAAACGCCATGGGCTGCTGCGGCTGACGTTGCCCAAGTCGCCCCAGGAGGCGGTCCGCGTCGAGCCTGTCGAGGAGACGCTGCGGGAGCCTCGGGGGCTGGCGTTCGGTCCGGACGGCTCGCTCTATGTCAACGCGAACAACGCCCACACGCTGGTAAGGGCGGAGGATGCGGCCAGCCAGGGGCGGTTTGACCGGGTCACGCCGCTCCGCAAGAGTCCCGGCGGTGTGGGGCATGGCCGGAACAATCTCACGTTCGGTCCGGACGGGGCGCTCTACTCGATCCACGGAAACGACGTTCGCCTGCCGGAGGATTTTCGTGCCGCCGAGAGCCGGGTGATCCATCAGGAGAACGATCGTCTGCTCGCCTGCCGGTGGGACCGGTTCCTGTTCGACTACGCGGCGAAGCTTCCCGCCGGGCACCTCATCCGGACGACCGATCCGGCGACATCGTGGGAGCTGATGGCGGGCGGGTTCCGCAATCCGTACGGCATCGACTTCAACCCCGACGGCGAGCTGTTCACGTTCGACGCCGACAACGAGGGAGATCTGGGGACGCCGTGGTATCGGCCGACGCGGGTCAACCACGTCGTTTCGGGGGGCGACTACGGCTGGCGGCAGGGGACCGCGATGCGGCCGACGTGGTATCCGGACGTCCTTCCGGCGACGCTCGAGATCGGCAAGACGTCCCCCACGGACATCAAGTTCGGCACGCGGAGCGGCTTTCCACAGCGGCTGAAGGAGTCGCTGTTCATCCTCGACTGGTCCTACGGGAAGATCCATGCGATCCGGTTCGAGCCGCGCGGGGCGAGCTACGTTGCGACCGCCGAGACGTTCCTGGAGGGGCGTCCGCTCAACGTGACCGACCTGGAGTTCGGGCCCGACGGCGCCCTTTACTTCACGACCGGCGGACGGGCGACGCAGTCCGGGCTGTACCGGGTCCGGTACACCGGTTCGCTGACTGTCGACAAGACGGACCGTGTTTCGGCGGACCCGACGGCCACGGAGGCTCGTCGTGTTCGCCGGCAGCTGGAGGCGTTTCATGCCCGCGTCGATGCGGGTGCGATTCCGGCTGCATGGCCGCATCTGGCGTCGCGCGACCGGTGGCTGCGGCACGCCGCGCGGATCGCCATTGAGTTCCAGCCGGTCGAGACGTGGCGCGAGAGGGCGCTCGCCGAGACCGATCCGATGGGCTCGGCCACGGCACTGCTGGCCCTCAGTCGGTCCGAGGCTCCCGAGGGGCTTCCGCGAGTCCTGGAGCGGTGGACCGAGCTTCCCCTGGTGACTTGGCCGATCGAGGAGCAGGTCATCGCGCTTCGCGCGGCGCAGGTGGCCCTGCACCGGACCGGCAAGCCGGGGGACGAGCTGCGGCGAACGCTGACTCGCGTCGTAGAGGATCTGTTCCCGTCCCGGAACTGGTCTGTGAATCAGCTCGCTGCGGAACTTTTGGTCGCGCTCGAGTCGCCGCGTCTCGTGCCGAAGGCGGTCACGCTCCTGAAAGAGTCGCGGCTTCAGGAGGAGACGATGCTGTGGTTCTTCCTGCTGCGGAACGTGCGGGTCGGATGGACGCTCGACGATCGGCGGACCTATCTGGCCGCGCTCCAGAGCTCGGACGCCTTTCAAGGCGGGCGGGAGTTGCCGGTCGGACTGTTCGGGATAACCGGGGAGTTCCGCGAATCGCTCACGGCCGAGGAGCGGACGGCGCTCGCCTCCGAGCTGGCGGCCACTTCCGTCGAGACCTCCCCCGCGGCGCTCCAGTCGACGCGGCCGTTTGTTCGGGAGTGGAAGCTGGCGGAGCTTGTCGATCAGGTCGCTCCGAGAGCGGAACAAGCCGACATCGAGCGGGGCCATACGCTCTACCGTGAGGCGCTCTGCGTTCGATGCCATCGCTACGGTGGCGAGGGGAAGCCGATCGGGCCGGACCTTCACGCCGTCAGCCGCCGGATGAGCCGTCGCGATCTTCTGGAGACGATCCTGGTCCCCTCCAAGGTGGTTGACGAGAAGTACCGTGACACGACCTTCGTTCTGACCACCGGCAAGGTCGTGGCGGGACGGATCGTGGGCGGGGATGACCGGTCGCTGCTGGTCGCTCCGAATGCGACTTCTCCCTTCGACACCGTGACCATCGCGCTCGACGAGATCGAGTCCCGTCAGCCTTCGCCGGTGTCGCCGATGCCGGTTGGGTTGCTCAACACGCTGACTGAAGAGGAGATCCGCTGTCTGCTCGCCTATCTGGAGTCTGATCAGGCGGAGTTCCGGCGGTGAATGTGGGAGGGCGGGTACTGTCGGCGACACAGGGGGTGTTCGCCGAATGGTGGTCGATCGAGGACGGAGGATGATTGCGATGTCTCGACCCTCGTCCTTGCCGGCACGACTCTGATAGCTCAAACCCAACGTGCCCCGGCAGCTGGGGTCAAGGGGGCCTCGCCCCCTTGCCGCCGGAGGCCTCTTCGATGAGGAACCGTGGTACACAACGAGGGTCCGCTTTGTGGTACCGGCGTTGAGGACTCACCGCCCGCTCTGTAAGCCCAGCGGGTTGATGAAGGGGCATACGGCATGTCGTCCGCGCTTGGACACTCACTCCTTCAGACATCTCTCGACGGCCAGGCCTCCGGCGGGCAAAGGGGCTTCGCCCCCTTGCATCCCCCACCAGGGGTGCCCCCTGGACCCCGGTTGGGCTGAGCAATGGATTGGCCGGCCACCAGTTCACCCAAACTCGCCCTGCGACACGCGCAGACTGAACACCTCTTCCCCCGACAATTCGCGCGGACCTACACTGCCCCCTTCCGTTCCCCTCCGTTCGAGTTGGACTCCATGCAAGACCCGCGGATCGACAAACTCGCCCGTCTCCTCATCGATCACAGCACCCAGCTCAAAGCGGGCGAGACCGTCCTGATCGAAGCCTTCGACCTGCCGGAACCGAACCTCGTCTGCCGCCTCGTCGAGCTGGCGGCCGAACGCGGAGCACATCCGCTGGTGAGCCTCAAGAACAACACCGTCCTGCGGTCGATCTATCGCAGCGGGACCGAGGCGGGGATCAAGCTCATCGGCGAACTCGAACGGGAACGGATGACGAAGTGCCAGGCCTACATCGGCATCCGCGGCTCGGCGAACACGAACGAGCTGTCCGATGTTTCTGGCGAGCAACTCGATCTCTCCCAGCGGCTGTGGTGGCAGCCGGTCCACATCCAGGTGCGGGTCCCGACGACGAAGTGGGTCGTCCTGCGGTACCCGACCCCCTCGATGGCCCAGCTCGCCAAGATGAGCACGGCCGCCTTCGAGCAGTTCTACTTTGACGTCTGCACGGCGGATTACGCCGAGATGGCCCGCCGGCAGGAGCCGCTGAAGGAGCTGATGCTCGCCACCGATCAGGTCCGGATCGTGGGACCGGGGACGGACCTTTCGTTCTCGATCAAGGACATTCCCGTCATCCCCTGCAACGGCCGCCGCAACATTCCCGACGGCGAAGTCTTCACGGCGCCGGTCCGGACGAGCGTCAACGGGACGATCGCGTACAACACCGGCTCGCAGTACCAGGGAACGGTCTTCGAGGGGATCACGTTTGAGTTCAAGGACGGGAAGATCGTTCGGGCCGAGTGCCGCAACGACACGCCGCGGCTGAACCAGATTCTCGATTCCGACGACGGGGCCCGGTACATCGGCGAGTGGTCGCTGGGGTGCAACAACTATGTCCGCAAACCGATGCTCGACACGCTCTTCGACGAAAAGATCGGCGGTTCGATGCACCTGACGCCGGGGAACGCCTACGAGACGGCGGACAACGGCAATCGCAGCCGGGTCCACTGGGACCTGGTGCTGATTCAGACGCCCGAGTACGGAGGCGGCGAGGTCTGGTTCGACGGGAAGCTCATCCGCAAGGACGGCAAGTTCCTTCCGGAGAAGCTCCTGCCGCTGAACGAAGGGCTGTAGAGCGCCAGGCCGACGGGTGTCCTTGGCTCAGGCCCGCGGAGCTGGCCCACCGGGGCCAGCATGGGCGAGGGGCGGGCGACCGGATGCGACTCCCGGCTCCGATTCGCTTCAATAGAGTGGATCGTCCGTCACTGCCCGCACGAAACGGATCGCCATGACCGTCACCCGCATCCTCGAGACCGCCCTCTACGTCGACGACCTCCCCCGGTCCGTCCGCTTCTACCGCGACCTGTTCGGCTTCCCCGTTCTATTCGAGGACGGAAAGCTCACCGCCCTCGACGTCGGCGGACAAAGCGTCCTGCTCCTGTTTCTCCGCGGCGGAAGCCTTCAACCGAGCGACGTCCCCGGCGGACGGATCCCCGCCCACAATGGCGAAGGTCCGCTCCACATGGCGTTCGCGATCGCCGCCGCGGACCTGCCGGAATGGGAAGCCAAACTCGCCGCCCGAGGCCTCCTGGTCGAATCGACCGTCGACTGGCCCCGAGGCGGACGAAGCCTCTACTTCCGCGACCCGGACAACAACGCCATCGAGCTCGCCACGCCGGGAATCTGGGCCACCTATTGAGGCCCGCGGTCCAACGCGGCAGCGACGGGCTGTCTCGGTCTGACCTGTGTTCATCCGTGTTGATCTGTGGCTGATCCTCGTCAGAGGAAGTCAGGCCACAAATGCACACAGAGCAACACAGCTGGGAAGAACCTCGGAATGCGGCTTGAGAAGATCCGCCGCTGCTCAGCCTGCCTGGATCCGCCGCGTGAGATTCTCGACGAGATCCTGCATCGACCACATTTCGTGTCCGATCCGGATCGACTCGCTCCCGGCGATCTGGGTACCGACCTTCTTCTCCGCAGCGATCGCCGTTGTATGCCGGCGGCCGCCGAAGTAGGAGCCGATCTCGCTGTACGCGGAGCGGGTCAGCTGCCGGCCGAGGTACATCGCCAGCATCCGCGGCTGCACGAGCGACCGCGCCTTGTTGTCCGACCGCAGGTCGTCCGCGGCAATCCGAAACAGCTCGCACACCGCCTGCTCGACATCCGCCAGCCGCACCACCCGCAGGCAGTCCCGCTCCAGCCGCGCCAGGACTTCCCGCGCCGCCGTCTGCGTCACCCGCCGCTGCGTCATCCGGTGCCACGTCTGGAGGCAGTTCATCGCCCCTTCGACCTCGCGGATGTTCCGCAGGAACCGGGCCGCGACATACTCGATCGCCTCGTCCGCCACGGGGTATCCCATCGTCGCGGCATGCCGCCGGGCGATGAGCCGCCGGGTCTCGAGGTCCGGCGCTTCGAGCCGCGCCACGTTCCCCGCCTGGAACCGCGTGACAAGTTCGTCCGAGGTCTTCGTCAGCAGCCGGGGATGCCGGTCGCCGGTCAGGATCAGGAGCTTTCCCTGCTCCTCGAGCTTCTTGACGGTGTGCAGAAACTCCTCCTGAAGGCCGGAGCGGCCATCCAGGAAATCGACATCGTCGATCAGGAGGACGTCGACGCTGCGGAACTTCGAGCGGAAGCTCGGAAGGCTGCGGGTCTCGATCGCCTGAGTGTAGTGATTGACGAACGCTTCCGCGGTCAGCGAGACGATCCGCAGGTGCGGAGCCTGCTGCCGCAGCGCGTGGCCGATCGCTTCCAGCAGATGCGTCTTGCCGGTGCCGACGTTGCCGTACAGGTAGAGCGACTGGTTCCGCGGTCCGGCCGATTCGATCACCTGCCGCGCAGCGGTCACGGCCATCGCGTTCCCGGCGCCGACGACAAACGTCTCCAGATCGTAGACGCGGCGCGTCGGTCCCGCGGCCGCCGGACGCACGTCGGCCGGTGCAGCCGGCGCGGAGGCGGTCGGGGGAGCGGGGGACATCGCAACGGTCTCGGGCGCCGCCGTCTTTCCCGTCACGACAGCACGCGTCGCCAGCGAGGCATCGACCGCCCACTCGACGCGGACGCCGGTGCCGATCGCCTGCTCTGCGGCGCTGCGGACTGCGCTCCGGAAGTGTGTCTGGAGCCAGGTCGCGAGATAGGGGCTGGCGGCGTAGATCGTGAGGTCGTCGCCGACGAGGGTCAGGCGAGTCTTACCACGGAACCAGTGCTGGTAGCGGCGGTCTCCAACGGTCTCCTGCAGGCGTTTTTCGAAGAGCGGGATCGGCGCATGAAGACTTCCATTCAGCTCGGGCTGCATCTTGCGACCCTGTTGGCGCACACCTCCGTGAACGAAATCATTTTGACTTCGTTTCGTCGAGGGGACGACGAGCACTCCATTCCCGTTCCAGGCGGAACGGTGCGGGGTGATCTCGGTGTGCAGGGAGATCGAGGGAGAGAACAGGACGCGAGGCCCCACAGCCTCAGTCCGGGCGTTGCGCCGCTCCCGCAAGACCTCCCCGACGTGCCATCCGGACCTCGTTATCAGCCGAGTTCCAGATTGCCCTTCCTTGTCTCGACCACTCCAGCCGACCTTCGCTGAACCGCAGCGTAAGCTGTTATTCAGCAATCGGTTGGGTGAGACATGGCACGTGTTGGGAGGCCATCCCTGCCTGCTGCGAGCGACTCACTCAAGGACGAGGATGCTACCCGGCCGGTGCCGTGAGTCAAACGTGAATCGGCTGTTAATGAATCTTCTTTTTTGGCACGCCAAAACCTGCGTCAAAACTGGAGATTGCGCCGCGACCCACCGCCTCGCGGTGAAATCCCCCAGGTGGAAAAACTGTCATTCCGTGCTTCGCGGAAAGGCTCCATGGCGTGACGTCAAAGTGATGAATGCTCCGGTCAAATCGCCGTCGGCCAGAATCCCGATCCACCAGCCATCGCGGCCCCCGGGCCATCGCGGTACGATGGCTCGTGGCGCAACCTGACGCGGCTTCTCTGACTGGCTCCATCGTCCGCTTCCTGGTCCTCTTCGATGGCTCGCTCACCCGAGAACTCCGAACAGCCGCCCCCGCCATCGCCGCCCCAGCAGCCGTTGGATAAGACGTCGCACGATCGGCCGCACTTCGACAGCGTGCACTGGTCGACGGAAGAGATCGCGGCCCTCCGTCACGAGGTCATGCAGGAGGGGACGATCGAGCAGTCGCTCCTCCCCGGAGACGATGCTCCTCTCTCACCGTATCAGGTCGAGAGACTCTGCGCTGGCGAGGGAACCGGGCTGGTTCTGGGTAACTATGTCATTGTGAGCAAGCTGGGTCAGGGGGGCATGGGGGTCGTCTTCAAGGCCCGCCATCAGCGAATGGACCGGCTGGTCGCCATCAAGATCCTCTCTCCGCAGCTCGTCCGCTCGCCCGAGCAGCTCGCCCGCTTTCATCGCGAGGTCCAGGCAGCGGCCCGCCTTGAGCATCCCCACATCGTCACGGCCCACGACGCCGACGAAGCCCGCGGGATGCACTTCCTGGTCATGCAGCTCGTCGACGGCGCGGACCTCTCGTCGATCGTCGAGACGAATGGCCCGCTCACGGTCGACCAGGCGATCGACTGTCTGATCCAGGCCGCGCAGGGGCTGGAGTATGCCCACCGGCAGAAAGTCATCCACCGCGACATCAAGCCGGCGAATCTCCTCCTCGACAAGGAAGGGACGGTCAAGATCCTCGACATGGGGCTCGCTCGGATCGGCGGGAGCTCGGGGCCGGGGGGCGCGGTTGCGTCGCTGACCGATGTCGGCGCCGTCATGGGAACGGTCGACTACATGTCCCCCGAGCAGGCGGCGGACATGCGGACCGCCGACGCGCGGAGCGACATCTACTCCCTCGGCGCGACGCTGTGGTATCTCCTGGTGGGGCGTCCGATCTATAGCGGAACCTCCGTGATGGCCCGGCTGGTGGCTCACCGGCAGAGTCCGATCCCTTCGCTCAAGGGGACGCGGGGCGATGTCCCAACGGCGGTCGACGCGCTGTTTCAAAAGATGGTCGCCAAGAAGGCGGATGACCGTTATCAGTCGATGGGGGACGTTCTGCGGGCCCTCAAGGATACGGCGGCGACGCGGGAGCAGGGTTCCCAGCACCCTCTGATCGAGCTGACCCGCTCGATGGACACGGTCCGCCTCGCCAATCTTAACAGGCCGGACACGCGCATCGAGGGGGATTCGGGGCGGCGGACGCCGCTCCAGTTGACCTCGGCGGCCCGCGCGGCGCGGATCCAGGCCCGCCGTTCGACGGCGCGGAGACGCTCGCTGGTTCAGGTGCTGCTGATTCTCGTGGCGTGCGTCGCAGCCGCCATCAAGATCTGGGGGCTCCCTGCGGCCCTGCGGCCGGGCGGTGCCAATCCAGGCGGGACGAGTCCGGCCAGCGCTCCCGCCGCCGCGAGTCCGAAGGGCGGTTCGCGGGCTGAGAAATAGCAGGCTTGTCGCCACCGCACGGTGGGCCGAAGTCCGCATTCTCAAAATCGACGGGACCGGTTCCAATTCCCGCCGGTCCCTCCCGTCGGCCCCTGACGTCTCATGGTCCCCCCCCGCAGCTCCGCGCCGAATGCGCCTTATCGCGATCCGCCCATTCGAGGGCTGGGGGTCGTGCAGGCGACGCTCCGGATCTTCGTGGCGCTCGAGTGCTGGGGAGCGGCGGCCAGTCGGCTCGTCTCCGGCGAGGTCTCGGACCTCTGTCGCTACCTTGTCCGGGACCATGCGATCCCCGCCGCGATCGCCGGCGGCCTCGACAACAGTCTGGCCTGGTGCCTGATCCTGGCGGGCTTCGTGACGCTCGTCCGCCCGGCCTGGCCGCTCCTGATGGTCGTCGCGCTCGTCATGGTCCTTCAGCCGATCGCTCTCCTGCTGCTGGGGAACACCTTCGCCTCGCGGCTGGCGGCGGTCCGCGATGTCGTTCAGGTCGCCGCGCCGCTCTCGCTCCTCTTCGTCGACTTCTGGCCCCCGGCCCCGCCGTTCGTGTATTCCCGGTTCCAGGCCGCGATGGGGGTGCTGCGGTTTGGCGCCGCGGCGACGTTCGTCGGTTGGGGGCTGCAGCTCCTGTGGTCCGCCGTCCAGCACACCGGGCCTTACGCCCAGTCCCTCGCTTCGGGGCTCGCGCGGCTGGGGCTCGGGACGCTTTCGCCGGAGCAGAAGCTGTTCGCCCTCGGGGTCCTGGGGGCGGTGTACTTCGGTCTCGGGATGGGACTGGCGCTCGGCCGTTCGCGCGCGTACGCCTTCTTCGCGGCGCTTGTCGGTCTTGGAGGCGCTGCCCTGCCGACCATTGCCGAAGGAACCCGCGGCTACCCCGACACGCTGCTGCACCTTGTCGACGGCGGGGCTCCGCTGGCGCTCCTCGTCTGCTGGACGCTCGGCTATCGAGAGACGCCGCCGCGACCCGTTTCCGGGCACGAGCCGCGGGAGATGTCGCGGCCTCATCATTGAAGTGCGAGGGGCGCTGCCCACGATGGCTCGAACCACGTCCCTGCCGGCACGGCTCTGCCACCTCAAACCCATCGTGCGCCAGCCGCCTGGGTCAAGTGGGCACCCCCTTGCCGCCGGAGGCGCTTCCATGAGGAACCGTGGAACACAACGGGCGTCCGCACCCGGTGGGCAGCACTGGTGGCCTCCGTTAACGAAATCTTGTCTAATTCCGCCTTCTGAAAGAGAACGTCTCCACGGCCGAGGAACGAGAACGCCAACGTGCGATGCGTGATGCTGGGATCAGGCGGGTTTCACCCCACGGAAACGCGGCATACCGCCGGCGTCATCGTGCCAGAGTGCGGCGTCCTCTTTGACGCGGGCACCAGCATGTTCCGCCTTGCGGGCCAGATCACCCGTCCCGAGCTGCAGATCTTCCTCTCGCACGCCCACTGGGACCACATCATCGGCCTGACGTTCCTGCTCGTCCCGATGCTCGACCGCCGCCTGACGCGGGTCCGGCTCTATGCGGGGGACGACGTCCTGCACGCCGTCCGGCACAACCTGTTCGATCCTCAGACGTTCCCGCTGATGCCCGCCTTCGAGTTCTGCCCCCTCCAGGAAGGGGCCGAGGTCAAGGTCGAAGGGGGCGTGGTCCGGCACCAGAAGCTCCCGAGCCATCCCCGCGGTTCGCGGGCCTTCCGCCTGGAGGCGGGGGGCTCCTCGCTGGCTTATGTGACCGACACCGCGACGGACGGCACCTATACCGGGTTCCTGAAGGGGACCGACTGCCTGATCCACGAGAGCAACTTTGCGGACGGGAATGAGGCCCTGGCGAAGCAGACGGGCCACAGCTGCCTGACGCCGGTGGCCCGCATCGCCAAGGAAGCGAAGGTCGGCCGTCTGCTCATCAATCACATGGACCCGTCGTACACGGATCCTGTTCCGTTTGACCTGTCTCCGGCGACGAAAATCTTTCCGAAGTCGGAGTTCGCGTACGACATGATGTCGTTCGACGTGTGAGCCGCGGGCTGCAGTTGCATACTCCACTGGTGTAGAGCTCATACCGCCGCATGCCGCGGCACGTCGACACCGATCGCGCGAGACCCGGCCCGGCTGGGCATGCTGTTCCCCCCCCCCCGTCGGATCACTCGCCGGGCAAGACGCCCGGTCAGTCGCTATGATCCACGGCTGTTGATGTGTTCCGTCGGTCTCGGCGCGGACCGCGGTCGTTCCTCAGTCTGGATCTCAAGGTTTCCTTCGCATGAGTCATCGTGTTGCTCGTCGCCAGTTCCTCAAAACGTCCCTCGCGGCTGGTGTCGCCGGCCTGCCGCTCTTCCGCGGCTCGCGCGTTCTCGGTGCGAACGAGCGGCTGAGCGTCGCGGTGATCGGAGTCGGCGGACGGGGGGCGGCGAACGTCGCCGCCGTGGCGGGGGAGAACATCGTCGCCCTCTGCGATGTCGACGCGACCCGCCTCGACAAGGCCGCCTCGCAGCACAGCGGCGCCAAGAAATACTTTGACTACCGCGAACTGCTCGAACAGCAGAAGGGCCTCGACGCGGTCGTTATCGCCACTCCCGACCACCACCACGCCCCCGCCACCGTCCGGGCTCTCCGCCAGGGGCTCCACGTCTACTGCGAAAAGCCGCTGACCCACACGATCGAGGAAGCCCGCCTCATCACGAAGCTGGCGGCCGAGAAGAAGCTCGCGACCCAGATGGGAACGCAGAACCACGAGCATCCCGGCTACCTGCGGACCATCGAGTGGATCCGCGCCGGCCTGATCGGCGACGTCACGGAAGTCCATGTCATCACGGACCGCCCCGGCAAGTTCTGGCAGCAGGGGATGGAGAAGCCGACCGGTTCGGAGATGATCCCGGCGGACCTCAAGTGGAACCTGTGGCTTGGCCCGGCGGCGGAGCGGGACTATCACGCCGCCTATGTCCCGTTCAAATGGCGGGGCTGGTGGGACTTCGGCTGCGGCGCGGTGGGCGACATGGCGATCCACCTCATGGACGTCTCGTTCTGGGGCCTGGAGCTCAACAACCGCGGCCCGGTCAAGGTGGCGTCCGAAGGCCCCGCGCCGAATCCCGACAGCGCTCCGAAGTGGATGCACACCACATTCGAGTTCGGCCGCCGCGACCAGCTCCCGCCGGTGACGGTCCACTGGTACGAAGGAGAGACAAAGCCCAAGGCCGAGATCGCCGCCGAACTCCCGATGAACGGGTCGCTGTTCATCGGCAGCAAGGGCCGCATCGCCGTCGAGCACGGCCAGATGCCCAAGCTCCTGCCGACGGACAAGTTCGCCGACGCGAAACTTCCCGAGCCGAGCCTCCCCGCTTCGCCCGGCCACCACGCCCAGTGGATCGAAGCCTGCAAGACCGGCAGCCGGACGGGAAGCTCGTTCGCCTACGCCGGGCCGTTCACTGAGATCGTTCTTCTCGGCAACGTCGCCTACCGCGCCGGCGTCCCGATCGAGTTCGATCCGGCCCAGGGGAAGGTCACGAACCATCCGGCCGCGAACGCCTTGCTGAGCAAGAGCTATCGCAAAGGGTGGGAGCTGTGACATCGGTCGGCGCAGGGGGAACGGTCAGCTCACGCGAGCGGTGTTTCCAGGCGAGAGCGAGCGAACCGAACAGGCCCGGGTAGAACGACAGCGCCAGGGCCCAGTTGAATCCGACCTCGAACGCCGTCGGCATCGGACCGTTGGCCGGAAGACCAAGCAGCGAGTCTGAGAGCCCGCAGGCTTTGTGGATCGTCAGCAGCGCGATGAACGGAAGAATCGGCAGAACGAAGCTCCACCGCGAATCCAGCAGGTCCGCGGTGGAGCGATCGCGAAGCGGGTGCGGGATGCGCTGAGCCAAGTTTGAGCCTCTGGGAGCCTGGAGCGCGGAGGGGAGTTGACCGACACGGCTCGCTCCCCCCGCCGCCGCGCGTTGCCTATTCGTCTTCGTCGTCCTCTTCATCTTCGAAGTCGTCGTCGTCGAAGTCTTCGTCCTCGTCGTCATCGTCTTCGAAGGCGCTGGCGCAGGCGGCCACTTTTCCGCGGGCCTGCCGCTCCGGCTCCGTCATGAGCTTGCGGTTCCAGACGCCGCCGTTGTCCTCGAAGTCCATGTCCTCCCCGTCGGTCCCGAGACCGACGACCTGATCCTTCAGGAGAGTCATCGACAGACCGTGCTCCTCATCCCAGGCGACCTGCCAGGTGATCGAGACGAGCGACGTTCCCTCGCAGGCGTGCTTCATGAAGGTAACGCCGTCGACGGTGGCCAGCTTCGCCAGTTCGGCGACGGACTTCACCGCGGGGCAGTCGCTCTCGTCGAACCAGTCCTCGTCCTCGGCCCGCGCTGCGCGGTAGTACCGGAGGAGGGCGTCGCCGATGTTCCGGCTGATGGCGGCCTCGTTCGCCCGGAAGAACTCGAATGCGGCGACCTGCTCGGAGGACGGGCTGCCCGTGGGGGTTCCGCTGAACTGAACTTCGAAGACGCCGCGGGCGCGGAGAGCGTCGAAGATGTCGAAGTCGCGGCAGCGTTCGATCAGTTCCTTGCCGGGCTTGGGCCAGCTCTCGACGAGCTTGCGGTCCGGCGGGTCGAGACCTTTCAGGGTCTCCTTGGCCTCCTCGGGAATGAAGGCGGCCAGTCCGGGGATCTCCCGGAAGCACATGAGCGAGTCCCCCCACTGATCGGGTGCGAGGTCTCCGATGACGGGATGTGTCTGTGCCTTGAGCTTCATGAGCGAGCGTCCCTTGTGCGTTCGAAGGCCAGGAGTCGCGAACCGGCTCCGAGATCCGCCGTATTGTCCCGCGACCCGTTCTACCCGAAAGGCGTCTGGAGTCTGCCGGCTGGAGAGTTTGCCGGTCAAGCCAGCCCCTCGCCCTTGCCGACATGGCTCTGCTACGTCAAACCCAACGTGCGACGGCAGGCTGGGGTCAAGGGGGCCACGCCCCCTTGCCGCCGGAGGCATTTTCGTCGCGGAACCGTGGGACACGACGGAAGTCCCCTTTGTGCTACCGGCGCTGAGGACTCGACACTCGCTTTGAACTCCCCGCGGGTTGGTGAGGGGGCATACGGCACGTTGTCCGCGCTTGGACACGCCCTCCTTCAGACATCTCTCGACGGCCAGGCCTCCGGCGGGCAAGAGGGCGTTGCCCCCTTGCATCCCCCACCAGGGTGCCCCTGGACCCGGTGGGGCTGGTTGCGCTGAGCCGTCTCTCCTCAAGACTCAGACGAGAATGTCTTTCACCACATGCCCGAACACATCCGTCAGCCGCATGTCCCGCCCACCAAACCGCACGGTCAACCGCTCATGGTCGATCCCAAGCAGGTGCAGCATCGTCGCATGGAGATCATGCA
Source organism: Planctomyces sp. SH-PL14 (assembly GCF_001610835.1). NCBI lineage: Bacteria > Pseudomonadati > Planctomycetota > Planctomycetia > Planctomycetales > Planctomycetaceae > Planctomyces > Planctomyces sp. SH-PL14. The sequence goes on from NZ_CP011270.1 coordinate 4,873,624, forward strand.
TCTCCAGCTTGTTCTCAATCGCGTGGTAGCCGTACTCATCGGTGGCGCCGTAAGTCATCCCCCCCTTGACCCCGCCCCCCGCCATCCAGACCGTGAACCCGAACGGATTGTGATCCCGCCCATCCGCCCCCTGAGCAAACGGCGTCCGCCCGAACTCACCCCCCCAGACCACGAGCGTCGAGTCCAGCAGCCCGCGGCTCTTCAGGTCCTTCAGCAGTGCCGCAATCGGCTGGTCGACCGAAACCGCATTCTTCTCATGCCCCTCCTTGAGGCTCGAGTGCTGGTCCCACCGGTCCCCGTTACCCCCGGGGCACGTGAGCTGAATAAACCGCACTCCCCGCTCGACCAGCCGCCGGGCCACGAGGCAGGACTGCGCAAACGCCTTCGTCCCCCCCCACGCCGCATCGAGCCCGTACATCTCCTGAGTCGCCTTCGTCTCCTGCGACAGGTTCATCAGGTCCGGGACGGCGGACTGCATCCGGAACGCCAGCTCATAGTTCTTAATCGCCGATTCGATCGCGTCCTGCGGTCCCGTCTGTGCCAGCACTTCCTGGTCGAGACGGGCGATGAGATCAAGCTTTCGGCGCTGGATCGCCTCCCCCGGCTCCAGCCGCTGGATGTTGGCGACCGGCATCGCCCCCCGCTTGAAGATCGACCCCTGGAACGCCGCCGGCAGGAACCCGCTCCCGAAGCACTCGAGCCCCCCCGGAGGGATCAACCCGCTGTTGAGGACCACAAACGCCGGGAGGTTCTGGCACTCGCTCCCCAGACCATAGGTGACCCACGCCCCCATGCTCGGCCGCCCCTGCAGGCCGTGGCCGGTGTGCAGGAAATAGTTGGCGTTCGTGTGCTCGGAGAACTCGGACGTCATGGAGCGGACAACGCACAGGTCGTCTGCGCACTCCCGCAGGTAGGGAAACAGGCCGCTGATCGGCAGCCCGCTCTCGCGGCAGTTCCGGAAGTCCCACGGGCAACCCAGCGTGTTGCCGACGTTGTCGAACTGCGTCGGCTGAATCTTCATCTTGAACGGCTGACCGTTCTCCGCCTGCAGCCGCGGCTTGGGATCGAAGGTGTCGACCTGCGACGGCCCGCCGTCCATATAGAGGAAAATGACCGACCGGGCTCGCGCGGGAAAATGAGGATCCTTCGGAGCGAGCGCATTGGCCGCCTGCGGCGCGGCCCCGAACGCGGGATCCGCCATCAGTCCCGAGAGCGCCGCCAGCCCGAACCCGCACGAGGCCCGGGACAACATCTGGCGACGGGTGACAAACTCCATTGGCATGTTGCATTCACCAGAGGGCAGGACGCGGCGCGGCACAGGGCGAGGTGAAACGGAGGACGCCTACGGAGCCGTCTTGTTCTCCACACGGTACAGCGCCGTCCGGGTCCGCAGGTACAGCGCCCCGTCGCTGGCGGCGGGAGAGGCCATGAAGCCGTCCGGCAGCTCATTCTCGGCAACGATCTCAAACTCCGTCCCCGGCTTGAAGACGGTCGTCTTCCCCTCTTCGCTGAAGTAGTAGATGTGTCCGCCGGCATAGATCGGGGCTGCGGAGTAGTTGCCTCCGATCCGCTTCATCCAGACCGTCTTGCCGGTCTTGGCATCGAGGCAGGTCGCCACCCCCTGATCGCCGATCGTGTAGACCAGATCGCCGATCAGCAGCGGCGAAGGCTTCGAGGGCATCTGCTTCTTTTCAACCCACGTGACGTGTGACGCCGTTACGTCGCCCTGACCGTCCGGCCGGACGGCGATCAGGTCCGCCTTGCCGAACCCCGAGCTGAGGTAGACGTGCCCATGTCCGAAGACCGGCCGACTGGACGTCGAAAAGCTCTCATAGAGGATCCGCCAGATCTCTTCGCCGGTGCGAGCGTCATAAGCAAATGCCCCTTTCGAGGCCGGACTGATCAGGACCGGACGTCCGGCGACGTCGACGACGATCGGCGTGGCGTACGCCTTCTTGACGTCACCATCGGTCGTTCGGAAGTCCTTGGGCCGCTCGGTCCGCCAGACCGTCTGCCCGGTCCGCTTGTCGAGGGCGATGACGTACTGGAAGTCGTGCCCGTCGTAGTGCTGGATCAGCAGATTCCCGAAGACGATGGGAGACGCTCCCGCACCGCGGAAGTGGTCGCACTCGAGATCGCGGCGGGTCCAGAGGGTCTCGGCCGTCTTCGTATCGAGACAGGCGATGCCGGAGCTTCCCCAGCTCAGGTAGACGCGTCCCTCTTCGATGAGCGGCGTCGGCGAGGCGTAGCTGTTGAACTTGTGGCAGAACTGGGGGACGGCGACTTCGAACAGCGGCAGGTCATGAAGGACCGTCCCGTTCGTCTTGTCGAGGCAGACAGCGGACAGCTTTTTGCCGTCTTCGGTCGCGTTCGTGAGCCAGATCTGGTTTCCCCAGATGACGGGGCTGGACCAGGCGCGTCCCGGGAGGGCGGTCTTCCAGGCGATGTTCTCCTTGTCGCTCCAGCGGGTCGGATAGCCGGTTCCGTCAGCGTGCCCGTTCTGATGCGGACCACGGAACTCCGGCCAGTTGGACTCGGCCTGAACGGCGAGGGGGATCGAAAAGGCAACGAGAGCCAGGGCAAGCAGACCGGACGAACGCATGCGATTCGGGCGGGTTGAAGAGGTAGGGAGGAAGGCCGGAGATGGGGCACTCCGGGCGAGGCTGTCATTCTATCGCCGTCGACTGATGCGTTGCGAGGCTGAGGGAGCGTCGGCTTAATCTGCTGTCTCGAATCACGTTCTTGCCGCCGGAGGCACTCCTGTGAGGAACCGTGGTACACAACGGATGTCCGCTTTGTGGAACCGGCGTTGAGAACTCAAAGCTCGCCCCGGGATCCCAGCGGGTTGATGAGGGGCATACGGCACGTCGTCCGCGCTTGGACACGCCCTCCTTCAGACATCTCTCGACGAGAGGGCCTCCGGCGGGCAAAGGGGCGTTGCCCCTCTGCACTCCCCACCAGGGTGCCCCTGGACCCGGTGGGATTGCGCCGTCATGGGGCGTGCGAGGCGAGGACCTCGGCGAGGGCAGCCGGCAGCGTCGGATATTTGAACTCAAACCCCTCCTCTACGAGCCGCTTCGGAACAACATACCGCCCATAGAGCGCAAGCTCCGGATCCGTCCGCAGCAGCCACCGGGCTCCCAGACGCACCATCCACGCGAACGCCGGCAGCCCGATCGGCATCCCGATCGCCCGCCGAAGTTCGCGCATGAACTCAACCTGCGGCACAGGATGCGGCGCGGAAGCGATGTAGCTCCCGGACATCGACTCCGTCGTCAGCGCCGCGACGATCAGCCGGTTCATATCGAGCTCATGAATCCAGCTCATCCCCTGCCGACCCGAACCCACCCGGCCACCCAGCCCCAGCCTCGCCACAAGGCCGAGCCGCCCCATCGCCCCGTTCCCGGCACCGCGATCCCGGCCGATGACAAGACTCGTCCGCAACACGACCTTCCGCTGCGACGGCAGGGCACTCTCATGAAACGCCGACTCCCAGGCCTGGCCCACCGTCGGCGCAAGGCCCACCCCGAACGCCGATTCTTCCGTGCAGATCGCCGTCGGTGGATCGCCATAGATATGGGCGGTGCTCATCTGCGCCCACACCGGCGGCGGCCGGTCGATCGACCGCATCGCCGCCCCAAGGACGCGAGTCGACTCCACGCGGGACCGAAGGATCTCATCCTGATGATCCGGCGTCTTGATGCAGTCGACAGACCGCCCCGCCAGATTGACGAGGCCCGCGGCGCCATCGAGCACCCGCCGCCACTCCCCAAGCGTCCGGCCGTCCCACGGTTCATGCGTCCAAGGCCCGGACACATTGGGACGGGACCGGGAGAGGAGAACGACGGGAACGCCCAGGTCATGGAGATGGGCCGCCAGAGAGATCCCCAGGAACCCCGCCCCTCCAGCAATCACCACGGGGCCGTCGAGCGAAAGCGGGTTTTCGAGCATGGGAGATGCCAATCCAGTGAGGGACACTTGTCTCAAACCGGAGGACTCTCAGCCCTTTAACCGCCGACCGTGCACGGGAAGCATCCCGGCTGGTCAAACGACCGGGACCGCGATGGCGAAGTCCAACATCGGCTGATCGCCGGGTGTCCGAATGACGTCGGCCACGAGGAAGCACGTTTCGCGGATGTCGATATAGGTGACGCTCCTCTCCGGGCGGAGCAGCTTGATCTCGAAGAACGCTTCATCGGGAAGCGCCAGCGCGAAGTAACAGTCCCGGCGGATCTGGTCCACGCGATCCCGGGTCGAGAGGGGGACTGGAATACAGAGGCGGATGTAGACCTTCCAGGTCTCGTCCATCGGCGTCAGATGGAGATCGATCCAGCCGATCTCCCTGGCCGCATCCTCCGGCCGGGAGAGGGTGAAGCTCAGACTGTTATCGGTGCTGAACGCGCACGTCCCGGTCAGATCGGCCAGCGCGATCCGCTCGCCCCCCTTGAACAGCATTTCGGCCATCGGACGACCTCCTGAGCCGCAGCGTCAGAAGCGGTCCCCGGGACGAAATCCCCGAGGACCCGAGTTCCGAAACGAGCCGCGGCGCGGCTACTTATCCCGCCGGACGCGCTCGATCACGCCGTCAAGGTGTGCCTGGCAGGCTTTGCGGGCTTCGGCCAGCCCCTTGGCGTTCGGGCTGCCGCTCTTGCAGTAGTCGAGGACGTACTGTTCGGCCTTCATGATCTCGCGGCAGGCGTCCGGGATCTCGCTGGCGATCTCGATCGGAACCGTCGTCACGCCGTTGAGGTCGCCGTGGAGCAGCGCCCCCGGCTCGATCCAGATCCCGCCGACCGTGACCGGAATGTTCGTCTGCAGCATGTGGCAGTAGCCGTGGGCGCAGATCGTACCGCTGGTGAAGGCGGGGAACTTGAGGGCCTCGACCTGATCAAGATCGCGGCCGGTCCCCGAGGTGATGATTCCCTGGGCGCCGAACGACTTGTAGATCGTGCACATGACTTCGCCGAACGTCGCCGAGACGCACGGCTGGTCGAGGTCCTGAAAGACCATGACCGGCGGGCCGGGGATCTTGTCGTAGCCGGCGACCTGATCGGCGAGGCCGGTGTAGGCGTCCCCCTTGGGCGGGGAGGCCATGCTGCGGAACGTCGTCGTAAAGGCAAACCCGACCATCGGCGGGAACTTGGGGAAGCAGGCCTTGATCGTGTCGTTCATGAACCCCGTGTTGCGGGGGCGAACGAAGAACAGCTCGATCGCATTGCAGATCGTCGGCGTATCGAATTTGGCCAGGTCAGCGAGCGTGGCAGCGGAGAGCGACATGGTGTGTTCCGGCAAAGAATGCGAAAGACGTTCAGGGAATGGTACTGTGGGCCTCGGGGCGTGTCTTCGAGGTGGGGATCAGGAGTTAAACACCAAGGCACCAAGGTGGCACCAAGGACACAAAGAAGGAGAAGGAAAGGACCAGCATCTTCTTGGTGTCCTTTGTGCCTTCTTTGTGTCTTCGTGTTTAACTCTTCCACTCAGCGTTGAACCCGGCCGCTGCCGGAGCCGTTCATGAGGGCTTCGATCTCGGCGCGGCTGACGTCGTTGAAGTCTCCCCAGACCGTGTGCTTGAGGCAGCTCGCCGCGACGGCGTACCGCAGGGCGGCTTCGGGCTTCGACAGCTCCGGGGTCCGGAGGGCGAAGATCAGGGCCCCGGCGAATGAGTCCCCCGCGCCGACGCGGTCGACGATGTTCCGCATCTCGTAGGGCTCGTACGCCCCGTCGTCGTTCAGCGGCGCGAAGTGGGCGGTGTCGGTGGCGACGTCGAGGAGCATCGCTCCCCAGTTGTTGTGGTCGGCCGAGTAGCTCTCACGGAGCGTGATCGCGACCTTCTTGACGTTCGGGTACTGCGAGACGATCTGCCGGGCGACCGACTCGTAGCCTTCGAGGTTGATCTGGCCGTGTTCGACGCTCGTCCCTTCGGAATGGATGCCGAGGGTCAGTTCCGCGTCCTCTTCGTTGGCGATCACGACGTCGAGCGAGGCGACGAGCTGCTGCATCGTCTCGCGGGCGAGGTCGGCGGGCTTGGTGCCGCTCTTCCACTTCCAGAGCTTCTTGCGGAAGTTGAGGTCGCACGACGTCGTGAGGCCGCGCTTCTTGGCTTCCTGGACGGCGGCGAGGGCGGAGGCGGCGGCGGGGGCGCTGAGGGCGGGGGTGATGCCGGTGATGTGGAACCAGTCGGCGCCGGCGAAAGCCGTGTTCCAGTCGTACTTGTCGGGACCGCGGAGGGCGATGCAGGCCTGGTCGCGGTCGTAGGTGACGGTGCCGCCGCGCTGGTTGGCGCCGGTCTCGACGAAGTAGATCCCGAAGCGGCCGGTTTTGTCGCGTTGGATGAGGTCGGCGTCGACGTTCCAGCGGCGGAGTTCGGCGACGAGGGAGTCGGTGACAACGTTGTCCGGGACGGCGGTGAGGAAGGCGGACTGGCCTCCCTGGCGGGCGATGGAGACGGCGACGTTGAGTTCGCCGCCGCCGAAGGTGGCCTGGAGTTCGCCGGGGATGACCTGGGAGAGCCGGTATTTGCCGGCCGGGGCCAGCCGGAGCATTACTTCGCCGAAGGTCACCACGCGCATCGCAGACTCCAGATGAGAATTGGGATTGGCAATTCAGCAGGTCGGGTGAGTCTGGTCAACCCAGGGCATTGCAGGCGTGCGGGCTATCGAGGACTGATAGAACCATTGGTCTCACCGGGGTCCAGGGGCACCCTGGTGGGGAGTGCAGAGGGGCAACGCCCCTTTGCCCGCCGGAGGCTGACCGTCGAGAGATGTCTGAAGGAGAGCGTGTCCAAGCGCGGGCAACGTGCCGTATGCTCCCCTCACCAACCCGCGGGGATTGCAAAGCGAGCGGTGTATTTTGGTGGAGTCCTCAACGCGGGTCCCACAAAGGGGACATCCGTTGTGTACCACGGTTCCTCACAGGAGTGCCTCCGGCGGCAAGGGGTCGCCCCCTTGACCCCGGTTGCCGTGGCACGTTGGGTTTGACGTAGCGACGTCGTGCCGGCAAGGACGCTGTTCGAGCCATCCCGTCCCTCGCCTCGCCGGAAAGTGCGTCTAGGCAGTTTACGCAAGGACCGGCTAAACTCCCGGGCCGGTCCAGTGGACGGACCGTGAAACGGATTTCGATCAAGCGTCTGAGGGAGCGGACGGCAATGAATGCGGTGGCGTTTGTCTTTGCTCGCGGCGGGTCAAAAGGGTGTCCCGGGAAAAACGTGCGGCCGCTCGGCGGCGTCCCGCTGATCGGTCGGGCGATCCGGACCGCCCAGGCGACAGGCCGGTTCCGCGAAGTCATCGTCTCGACCGACGATGCCGAAATCGCCCGCGTCGCCCGCACCTTCGGCGCCCTGACGCCGTTCGTCCGGCCGGCTGACCTGGCGGGCGACACCTCTCCCGAGTGGCTGGCGTGGCGGCACGCCGTCCAGTTCTACAACGATCACTCGACCGTCGGGCCGATGGATCTCTTCGTGAGCGTCCCGGCAGTCGCCCCGCTGCGGGAGCCGCAGGACATCACCGGCTGCCTCGATCTGTTTGCCCAGCACCGTCATGAGACCGATGTCGTCCTGACGGTCACGACGCCGAGTTCGAACCCGTACTTCAGCATGCTCCGGACCGACGCCGAGGGGCTCGCCCATCTGGCCGCGGTTCCGCCGGGAGGCTCGGTCGCCCGGCGGCAGGACGCCCCGCCGGTCTGGGCGATCACGCCGGTCACCTACGCGGTGCGGCCGGACCACATCCTGCACGGCGAGCGGATGCTGGCGGGCCGGACCAGGACCGTCTTCGTCCCCCCGGAGCGGGCGGTCGACATCGACACGGAGCTGGACTTCGCCTTCGCGGAGTTCCTGATGGCCCGGACCTCCGGCACCACTCTCCGGGCCGCGGCCTGATCCGAGGAGCATGCGGAATGAGTTCGTCGTTTGCGATCGGAGAACGGGTTGTCGGTGCGGGGGCGCCGTGCTTCGTCATCGCCGAGGCGGGAGTCAACCACAACGGCTCGGTCGACCTCGCGGTGCAGCTGGTCGACGTCGCGGCGGACTGCGGGGCCGATGCGATCAAGTTCCAGACGTTCCGCGCCGAGAAACTCGTCACGGCGGAGGCGAAGCAGGCGGAGTACCAGTCGCGGAACATGGGCCAGACCGAGTCGCAGCTCACGATGCTGCGGCGGCTGGAGCTGAGCCAGGACGACCATCTCAAGGTGATGGCCCACTGCCGGCAGCGGGGGATCGGGTTCCTCTCGACCCCCTTCGATGAAGAGAGCGCGGACTTCCTCGATCGCGAGGGAATGCCGGCGATCAAGATCCCGTCCGGGGAAGTGACCAACCTGCCCCTTATTGAACACCTCGCGGCCAAGGGCCGGCCGGTCCTCCTCTCGACCGGCATGTGCCGGCTCAGCGAAGTCGAAGCGTGCGTGATGACGCTCGAAGGGTGCGGCGTGCGGGACCTGGCGATCCTGCACTGCGTCAGCAACTACCCGGCGGCCCCGGCCGATACGAACCTGCGGGCGATGCGGACGATGGCCGAGGCGTTCGGCCATCCGGTCGGTTACTCGGACCACACTCTGGGAAATGAAGTCTCGTTCGCCGCGGTCGCCCTCGGGGCGTGCGTCATCGAAAAGCACTTCACGCTCGACCGGTCGCTTCCCGGACCGGACCACAAGGCCTCGGCGGAACCGGCTCAGCTCCGGCAGCTTGTCGAAGGAATCCGGACGATCGAATCCGCAATGGGGACTGGCCGCAAGTGGCCCGCGGCGGCGGAGCTCAACACGGCCAGTGTCGCCCGGCGGAGCGTCGTGGCGGCCCGGACGATCCCGTTCGGCCAGATCATCCGGCGGGAAGACCTCATCACGCGGCGGCCCGGCCACGGCCTCGCTCCCGCCATGATTCCGCAGATCGTCGGCATGACCGCCCGCGAGGAGATCCCGGAGGGGACGCTCCTTTCGCTGAGGATGGTGTCATGAGTGCGGCGTCTCAGCAGCCGGTGCAGGCGAGGACGATCACCGCTGTCACCGGCGCCCGCTCGGACTACGGGATCCTCCGTCCGATCCTGCGGCGGATCGCCGAGGAGCCGACGCTCGGTCTCGACCTGATGGTGACGGGGATGCATCTCTCCCCCGCCTTCGGTCTCACGGTCCGGGGGATCGAAGCGGACGGGTATCCGATCCGCGACCGGATCGACTGCCTCCTCGCCGCCGACACGCCGCAGGCGATCGCCCATGCGATGGGACTGACGGTCCTCGGGTTCTCGCAGGCGTTCGCCCGCCAGATGCCCGACGTGCTGCTGCTCCTCGGCGACCGCACCGAAACCCTCGCTGCCGCCGTGGCGGCCCTCCCGTTCCGGATTCCGATTGTCCACGTCCACGGCGGTGAAGTGACCGAAGGGGCAATCGACGACGCCGCCCGGCACTGCATCACGAAGCTGGCCCACCTCCATTGTGTCTCGACAGGCGAGTTCGGCGACCGCGTGATCCGGATGGGGGAACTTCCCGAGCGGGTCCACGTCACCGGCGCTCCGGGGCTCGACGCGATCCACGAGACTCCGCTCTTCACGCCGGCCGAGTTCGAGCGGGAGTTCGGCGTCCCTCTCGACGAGCCGCCGATCGTCGTCACCTTCCACCCCGTGACCCGCGAGTTTGAAAAGACCGAGCGGTACATCACGAGCCTGCTCGACGTCCTCGCGACCATTCCGCAGCCGATCGTCTTCACTTATCCCAACGCCGACACGAACGGCCGGGTGATCATCGAGGCGATCGACCGTTTCGTCCGCGTCACGCCGCGGGCCCGGGCGGTCGTGAGTCTCGGCAGCCGGGGCTACTTCACGCTCATGCGGCACGCCGCCGCGATGGTCGGCAACTCGTCTTCCGGTTTGATCGAGGCGGCGGCGTTCGAGCTGCCGGTCGTCAACATCGGGACCCGGCAGGCGGGCCGGCCGCAGCCGCGGAACGTGATTCAGTCCGGGTACGACACCGTGTCGATACAGGAGAGCCTGCATCGGGCTCTCGATATCGTGTTTCGAGCATCGCTAGCGGGCCTGGTCAATCCCTATGGGGACGGACAGGCCGCCTGGCGGATCGTTGAGATCCTGCGGCAGGTCGATCTCGAACGCATCATTCGCAAACCGTTTTACGACGGTCCGTTTTCTCAGGAGAGTCGCCATGCCGCCTGAACCGCACACCAATGGCCGGATGCCGGTCCTGGGCCTCGGCGCGGGGGGACATGCCGGGGTGGTGATCGAGTGCCTGACGCTGGCGGACCGATATGCCGTCGTGGGGCTGCTCGACGGGGCCGCCTCGGAGCTGGGGCCGAACCGTCATGGCGTTCCGCTGCTCGGTGGTGACGAGGAACTGCCGCGGCTTCGCGCGACGGGGATCGTTCATGCCTTTATCGGCGTCGGGACTCCGCGGAACACGGATCCCCGAATCCTGCTGTGGGGGCGGCTGAAGGAGCTTGGCTTCGAGGTCGTCAGCGCGGTTCATCCCACGGCGATCGTTTCGTCGCTGGCCACTTACGGTGAAGGGGTGACGATCCTGGCCCGGGCGGTCGTGAACCCGCAGGCACGGCTGGGGCAGAATGTTCTGATCAATACCGGTGCGATCGTCGAGCATGATTGCCAGATCGGGGACCACGCGCACATCGCCTCCGGGGCGGTGCTGGCCGGCGGCGTTCAAGTCGAGCGGGGAGCTTTCGTTGGGGCCGGGGCCTGTATCCGTCCGGGGATTGTGATCGGTGCGGGTGCGGTCGTCGGGACGGGCGCGGTGGTCGTCAAGAATGTGGCGGCCGGGAGTGTTGTTGTGGGCAACCCGGCCCGTCCGATGGCGAAGCAGAAGCCGCTGCTCTCGATGCGCGCGGCGTCCTGAAGAAACATCGTCCCTGCCGGGACGGCTATGCCACGTCAAACCCAACGTGCCACGGCAGCATGGGGTCAAGGGGCCAAAAAACAACACAGGCCCCCTTGCCGCCGGAGGCACTTCCATGAGGAACCGTGGGACACAACGGATGTCCCCTTTGTCTCACCGGCGCTGAAGACTCAACGCTCGCACTGGAATCCCGACGGGTTGGTGAGGGGGCATACGGCACGGTCTCCGCGCTTGGACACGCGCTCCTTCAGACATCTCCCGACGAGACGGCCTCCGGCGGGCAGGGGGCGTTACCCCCTTGCATCCCCCACCAGGGTGCCCCTGGACCCGGTTCAATTGAACCAGACTGCGAAGCCGAAGAACTGGCCCTGGAACACTCGTGTCAGCCGGTTCCAAGCCTCCTCACCCGAGACCTCTCCCTCCTCCAGATACGGCTGCGCACCCGTCCCGCTCACCCACATCACCACATCAAACCGGTTCGGCTCCAGAAACACCTTCTTCAGGTTCACTCCCAACCCCCGACCCGTCCGACGCGTCGCCTCAATATCCCCCCGCCAGAACGGAACCAGCTTCTTCCCGTTCAGCAGCGCCTCAATCTCATCCAGAACATCGTGCCACCCCGTCACGATCTCCCGCGTCACCCGCATCCCGGTCACAGTCGCGGTCTGCTTCGGGTTCGGAATCCACTCCGCGTCATCATCCGTCTCGGCTTCGTACAGCTTCCACGACTCCCGGCTCAGCTCGATCATCTGCAGCAGATGCCGATGCGCCGTGAACATCCGGTCCTTGTCGATCACCTCGAAGTTCATGAGGTGAATGAACGCAACCACGTCCGCAAGGTTGTTGAAGTGGAAGTCGCTCGAAGCTCGCGGCTCCGTCTTGATCCACGCATGCGGAGACTCGACGTCGGCATACAGCAGATGCCCGCACCGCTCGAACAGTTCCCGCTCATCATGCGCCAGAAGGAAGTCATTGAAGGCCATCAGAAAGTGGCAGTAACCGCGAAGCCACAGGACATCCCCCCCGTCGGCCTGAATGACGAAGCTCTCCGCCTTCTGCAGGTTCATCGCCGGATTGGCCGCCGCGAAGATCTTCCAGAACGACTCCTCCTCGCTCGCCACGCCATCACCGTTGATGTCGAGCGCTACAAGGCCCGGACGGAACTCCAGCTTCACCCCCTTGGCGGCGTCGACCTTCGCCAGTGTCGCCTCCGCTTCCGCCAGCGACTTCGAGAACTTGACGAGCATCTCCCGCACGTCCTGATAGCGGACCTTGTGCGGCTTCGGGTTCTCGAGGACTTCGTGGAAGAGCGGAGCATTGATCCGCTGCCGCAGGCCGCTTCCCAGTCCGTAGTGATACTGCGTGGCGGCCAGCTCCTGGACCGCCTGAAGGAACCGCACGATCCCGGCGGCGAACTTGGACTCTTGGTCGGACGGGTCATCCTTCGCCCGTTCGGCAAAGAGGATCGCTGCCTCCTTGAGCTTCCCTTCCGAGGTCATCTGCCGCAGGACGATCGCGGCCGAATCCGCCCGGACGGGCGCCGCGCCGCCAAGCACAAAGACGGTGGCAACCGCCGCAACGGTCAGAAGTTTCGAACACATGGGAGTCTCTCACGATGGGACGGTCCGCTGCAGGGGACCGGAACGGCACCTTGTTGACGGAAGCGTAATCCCGGCCCCGGGGTGGCGTCACGTCATGCAGGAGTTACCCGTGGACCGGCTGGCTCGTTTCAATCGTGACGATGCGGGCCTGGAACTCATGGCTGGATTTTTCTGGAGGACGACATCGCCGTGGGCGACAATCGGCTTTCGACCGCGAAAATCGGCCAGCACGGGGTGAAGGGCTTTGTCGTCTTGGGGGCGGGCTCGGACCGATGTCTCGCGGATTGGGAGAGGCGGGGGGGGAGCAATGGCCACGGAATCGGTGGATCGGACAACCGTCGGGAGAACAATTTCACGAAGGCGGCTGCTGGCGGTGCTGTCGGTCGTCGGGCTCGTTGCCGTGGTGCTGGGTCTGCCGGTCGTCTGGGAACGGTTCCTCCGGCCGCTCGGCGTCGCCGAGCAGAAACTGGTCGGTCGGTGGGTGTTCGCCCACTCGCGTCGGTTGGATGCTCTGGTCTTCGAAGCCGATCGAACGTGGCGCTACGAAGAGGACCGCACTCCCACTCGGGAGATCTCATGCCATATCGGGCCGACGGCGGGCCGGTGGCGGATTTCCGGCGAGCGTCTGATTTGCGACGATCCTCAGTGGAACGAGGAGATCGTCACGTTCGTCACCGACAACGAAATCCACCTGGGGCAATGGCCCTACCGCCGTGTTCCGTAACGGCCGCCGTCGTGAGGCAAGCCCTTCGGCCAACGGCGACAGACCCCGTCGAGCGACCTGCCGAATCGTCAGCTGGCCCCGGTCACAGTGGTGGCTCCCCGTCTCAGAACGGCGAATCCCGCCGTCCAGCCCGGCAGGCTTCGCCGAAAACCCCTGAATTTCCTGAACCGCCGCCGCAAGGAATGGCAGTTGCGTTCTTCGACGAGGCCCTGCCACCGTGGCGGACGTCAGGCGAATGCCGGTTTTCCGCTGCGAGTCACGGAGGAGGAACGCCCTCGCCCGCACCGCCGCGGCTCCGGCAAGGACATTGACCCCCTTTTGGCATCGAAATAGACTTCGGTGCTAAACGGACTTACGGAAATTTCTGCCTGTCGGACGACCGGCGGAGGGTCGAAGGCTCCGCGCTCGACGGGATCTGGTCTCCGGACCAGGGCTCCCGAGCCCGTGGCTCTCGACCCGGATTCACTCCGGACGCCTCGGCGTTCGTGGCACCCCTGTTCCTGCAGCCCCTGCGGATACGCCTTTGCCTGGTGCGGCGGCGTCGACGGAGCGTCTGCCTGCCCCATGCCCGCTCCCCGCGGGCCGCAGCCTACGACAACGGACCTGTCCTCATGGATGTCTTTGACAAGATTGGCGACTTCTTCAACGGCGCCACTTCGCTCGTCGATTCCACCATCCGCAACCTCTTCGGCTCCTCGAACGAGCGGCAGGTCAAAGGGATCGGCTTCGTCCGGACCAAGGACGGCAAGTCCTCGATCCTGCCGGGCTCGATCCTCGACCGGATCAACCAGCTCGAGCCGGAGCTCGAAAAGCTCTCGAACGAAGACCTCAAGCTGACCGCCGTGAAGCTGCGGGCCAAGCTGGCGACCGGCAGCACCCTCGACGACATCCTCCCCGAGGCGTTCGCCGCTGTCCGCGAGTCGGGCAAACGCTACCTCCGGATGCGGCACTACGACGTCCAGATGGTCGGCGGCGTCGTCCTGCACCAGGGGAAGATCGCTGAGATGATGACCGGGGAAGGGAAGACCCTCGTCGCCACCCTCGCCACGTTCCTCAACGGCCTCGCCGGACACGTCCACGTCGTTACCGTCAACGACTACCTCGCCAAACGCGATATGGAGTGGATGGGACCGATCCATATCGGTCTCGGTCTCACGGTCGGCGCCATCCAGGCCCACATGGACCCCTCGCAGCGGCAGCGGGAATACGCCTGCGACATCACCTACGGCACGAACAACGAGTTCGGCTTCGACTATCTCCGCGACAACATGAAGCCGCGGAAAGAGCTCCAGGTCCAGGGGCCGCTCGACTACGCGATCGTCGACGAAGTCGACAACATCCTCATCGACGAAGCCCGGACCCCGCTCATCATCAGCGGTCCGGCCGATGACGACATCACGAAGTACCCCAAGGCGGACCGCATCGTCCGCCAGCTCGTGAAGGGCGAGGACTTCGAGGTCAAGGAGAAGGAGCACTCCTGCCACCTGACCGACGCCGGGGTCCGCCACGCGGAAGAGCTCGTCGGCGTCGACAGCTTCTATACCGCCGGCAACATGGAGTGGCCGCACCTGCTGGACAACGCCCTCAAGGCGCACCACCTCTACAAGCGGGACGTCAACTACGTCGTCGAGAACAATGAGATCGTCATCGTCGACGAGCACACCGGCCGCAAGATGCAGGGCCGCCAGTGGAGCGACGGGCTGCACCAGGCCGTGGAAGCCAAGGAAGGGGTCCGGGTCAAGGAAGTCAGCCAGACCCTCGCCACGATCACCCTCCAGAACTACTTCAAGCTCTACAAGAAGCTCGGCGGCATGACCGGGACCGCCATGACCGAGGCGGGCGAGTTCTACAAGATCTACGGCCTCGACGTCGTCGCCATCCCGACGAACCGCCCCTCGAAGCGGATCAACGTGGCGGACGTCATCTACCGCTCGGAGCGGGAGAAGTGGAATGCTGTCGTCCAGGAGATTGCCGACGTCCACAAGTCCGGCCGGCCGATCCTCGTCGGAACGGTCTCGATCGAGAAGAGCGAGCTCCTCGCGAAGCTCCTCGGCCGCGTCGGGGTGAAGCACAACGTCCTCAACGCCAAGCAGCACGAACGCGAGGCGGAAATCGTCGCCCAGGCGGGCCGCTGGGGCGCGGTCACGATCGCCACCAACATGGCCGGCCGCGGGACCGACATCATCCTCGGCGGCAACCCGGAGCACGCCGCCTGGGAGCAGCTCAAGCAGAAGTACGTCTCGCGCCTGGAAGTTCCCAAGCAGGAGTGGGATGACGTCTCCAAGGCAATCTCCGACCGCGAAGGGATGAAGGAAGAAGGCCGCAAGGTGGCCGAAGTCGGCGGACTGCACGTCGTCGGAACCGAGCGGCACGACGCCCGCCGGATCGACCTTCAGCTCCGCGGCCGCGCCGGCCGCCAGGGGGACCCGGGCTCCAGCCGGTTCTTCCTCTCGCTGGAAGACGACCTGATGCGGATCTTCGCCGGCGACACCGTCCGCAATCTCCTGGGCATGCTCGGCATGCAGGAAGGCGAAGCGATCGAGAGCGGCATGGTGACGCGGCAGATCGAGAAGGCCCAGAAGCGGGTCGAGGAGCGGCACTTCGAAAGCCGTAAGAACCTCCTCGAATACGACGAAGTCATGGACTTCCAGCGGCGGTCGGTCTACAGCTACCGCCAGCGGGTCCTCGACGGGGCCAGCTGCCGTGAGCTGATCCTGGAGATGATCGGCCGGCTCGTGAAGGACATCGCCACCCGGCCGCCGGTGCCGCGGATCATGACCCTCATCGAGCAGGGACGGGCCGACCGCCTGCGGCACTTCCTCGATCCGTGGTACCGCTGGGACCTCATCACCGCCTGGGCCACGCTCACGCTGGGAATCCAGATCGAGCCGGGCCAGGTCAAGGGGATGGAGAAGGAACAGCTCGTCGACTTCCTGGCCGGCGAGATGGAACGTCAGTGGGAGACCCGCATCACCGAGCAGGTGATGGAGTCGATCCCCGAGGAAGCGGATGAGCGGGACTGGAACTGGGTCTCGCTCGCCAAGTGGACCAACCACAGCTTCGGGACCAACCTGACGGACAAGGACCTCAAGAAGGTCGCCAAGCCGGACGGGATGGAGGAGTGGGACCGCGGTCTCCTCGAGAACTTCCTGAACGAGAAGGCCCGCGAGGCGATCGCCAAGACCGACTTCGCGATCGTCGACGCCTTCCTGGCGGAAGACTTCCAGGCGAACCAGCTCGTCGGCTGGCTACGGCAGCAGTTCACGCTCCAGGTCAATCCGGAAGACTTCAAGGGCCTGGAAGCGCCGGCCGCGATCGCGCTCGTGATGGAGAAGGTTCGCGACCGCTACAAGGAGCAGGAGGCGTGGTTCCCGGTCATCTGCGGCGTGGCGCGGTTCTCCGGAGCGGGCGGCGGCGCGGCGGACAAGGCGGGCCTCGTCCAGTGGGCGAACTCCCGGTTCGACGCGGAACTGACCCCGGACGACGTCGGCGAGAAGTCGCTGCAGAAGGTCGTGGATGAGCTCGTCGTCCACGCCAAGTCGCACCTCCCGCCGGAAGACGTCATCAGCAAGGTCGATGGCCTTCTGGCGAGCGCCTACAACGGCAACCCGAACCGTCCGACGAACCCGCAGGCGCTGCGGGAACTGGTGAACTACGCCAACGGCGACTTCGAAGCGGCCCTGCCGATGACGGAGCTCGAGCGGGCCTCCAAGGAGACCGCCCGCAACCGGCTGCTCCAGTCGTACGACCGCTACTACCGCCCCGAGCTCGGGACCGCCGAACGGGCGATCATGCTCGACGTCCTCGACACGGCGTGGAAAGAGCACCTGTACTTCATGGACTACCTCCGCTCGGGGATCGGCCTCGTGGGGTACGCCCAGAAGGACCCGAAGGTCGAGTACAAGCGGGAGGGGATGAAGGCCTTCGAAGGGATGTGGGACCGGATTGCCGAGCAGGTGACCGGCGCCATCTTCCGCATCGAGCGCGAGAGCTCGGCCGACTACCTGAGCCACGTCTTCAACGAGACCTCCGCCTCGCACGTCGAAGTGAAGCGGGCCGCGGACGAGTTCCGCGAGTCGGCCGCCGCCCAGCAGAACGGCACCACCGAATCGCACGGCGGCCAGACCGTCGAAGGGGGCGGCGGCGAAGCCGCGATCGCTCCGATCCGCAACCGGATGGACAAGGTCGGTCGGAACGACCCCTGCCCGTGCGGCAGCGGCAAGAAGTACAAGAAGTGCCACGGAGCGTGAGCCGGCCCCCGGGCTGAGAATCGCTCCTGCCTATCGACGCGCCGGACGGACAGTCGGACCCACCGACTGTCCGAGCCGGCGTTGTCTCGTTCAGGAGGAACGATCTCATGCGGGCATTGCTGTGCTGGCTGATGCTTGGTGCTGTCGCTTTCGCAGGAGGCGAGCCCGCCACCGGCGAGAAACCGGACGACGACTTCTTCTTCACTTGGCGGCTCGCCACGTCGGATCGCATGAGGCTCTCGATCAACAAGTCCCGTCGGGGAACTGTGGTCGACATCCGGCCTGACTTTCCCTGCTGTTTCGGGGGCTGCGAACTCTCGTTGACGCCGGAGCAGGCAGCGGCGGTCGGTAAGGCCCTGGCCCGAACCGACGCGGTCTATGAGCGGCTCCAGCGGACCCGCGAGGCCAGCGAGGCGATCGTCGCGGGAAAGGACTACCGCGTCGTCTTTCGAACGGACAAGACCGGCCGGTTCGAGGCAGCAGTTTTCCGCGAAGGGGACCTGATTCCGGTCACGCTCGCCCGTGACGCAGCCAACACGTTTGCTCCTCCGCTCCAGAAGGCGGTGGAACTGGCGAAGCGAGTGGACAAGAAGGTCCGCTTCTGAATCACGGGAGGGCGAAGGTCCTGCTGAGCCGAACCGCGCGAGATCATCGCCGTTGTGTCGTTCGCGGCTCCGCAGGAGCGTCGCCCTCCCGGCGGTTAGGCGTTCAGAGCGGCGGACGCGGCGGGAAGGAGCTGACAGGTCGCCCGTCCCCTTCCATCACGACAAGGTTGACGATGTTCCCCTTCTTCCGGACCGAGGCCCGGAGGGGCGTCGTCTGGGGGTTGGCGTATTCGCCGCGGAGGCGGTCGTGCTGCGCGGGGTCGGGGCACTCGCACTCGTCGATCCCGGCGAGATCCTTCGGCCAGATGACTGTCACGGCGTACTCCCCTTCCGGCGCCCCGTCGTCGGGCCGGAGCGTCGTCAGGTGGAACGACCCATCGGGCTCGCTCACGCCAACCGGACAGTAACCGGCCGCTCCCGGCACAGCCGCGGCGCCCCGTCGCGGGAGCCGGTGGAACGCGACCGAGGCGTTCCCGGCGAGCTGGTCGCCGACAATGAGGTGTCCCTCAACAGGGTAGGTCGACGGCCCCTGGCCGCACCCGCCCGCCGCAACGGCCACGACCGCCAGCCCCACGATTCCCAGGATGCTCGTCCTCATCGGCTGCGACAACCCTCGAAAGTCGGACGTGGCTTACTAGATGTCGAACGGCGGGAGGACATTCTCCCCGCTCTGAAGCGTCACCTTGAACTGGCTCTTCGCGGGGTCGCTGTACTTCCCCTTCAGGTCGTCGACCTCGATTTCCAGCCCGCCGGCATCGCTGGAGGCCCGGGGCTTCTCGATGGTGACGATGTAGTCCCCCACCGGCGCGCCGTTCCCGATCTGGCCGGTGTTCAGGGTGAACGTCCCCTCCGCCCCAGTCTCTCCGTAGGGGATGAGCTTCACCGCGCCGATGTCGAACTGCGGGTGAAACTTGACCCGCATGCCGGGGGCCGGTTTTCCCTTGGAGGTCACGGAGCCCTTCACCGGGACGGTGCGGGGGATCGGCATCCCTCCGCTGCATCCGGCGAAGGCGGCCAGACAGAGGAGAGACAGGAGTCCCGTTCGAAAATCGGAGGGCATCAAGGAGTCTCGGGCAGAGGAGGAGAGACAGGGAGCACGGGCGAAGGCTTCGCCGGCGGCTATGCCGATCAACGCTCCCCGATGATCTCCTTTTTGTTGCGGCTCCCTAGCGCCCGGTAGACCGACATGTCGATGTTCTCGCTCATGAACGTGACCGAACCGTCGCAGAGCAGGAAGTTCACGCCCCCCGGATGCATGCTGCGGAACGAGAAGAGCGGGCTGTTGTAGGCGACATCCCGGAGGCCCATGGGGTCGGTGATGCTCCGGCTGTAGTAGGGGCCCTGGCGGAGGTTCATGCGGACGTTCGTCGTCCCTTCGCAGTAGTAGTCGCCGCCGTTGGCTCCCCAGGCGGTCGGGCCGGAGGACGCGACCGGAATCGTTCCGACCGAAGCGCCGTTGATCGTCGTGCTCGTGTAGCCCTCCATCATGCCGTGGTGCAGTTCTCCGGCAGCCATCGTGTTGGACAGGCCGTCCGCGATGTCCGACCAGTGCTGCTTGTTCCGAGCGGGGTCGTTCCACCACTCGGTGTTCGCCGCGTGCTGGGCGACCAGGGAGTCGGCCTCGGGCCAGGTGAGGCCGCCGTCCCAGGCGGTGACGAACACGCCGTCGCTCTGCGACCAGCCGTACGTGGGGGAAACCTTCTTCGCGAGATCGCCCGCCTGGGCGGGGACGTGCACGTCATAGCCCCCCCGGCTCCAGCCGTAGCTTGAGTAGCCGGGATACACGGGACTGACCGGCGCCGGCATGGAGGGGCAGAGGTACATGGCCAGCGGGTTCTTGCAGATCGTGGCGTTCGTGGGACCGCCGGGCCGTCCCGGAGTCACGTTGTCGGTCCCTCCCAGCTTGAGGTTCCAGTCGTTGTAGGCCGCCGCCTGATCGGTGTAGGGGAGCAGGAACACGGACGGCGGCGTATGCCGGAACGCGAACCAGATGTTCTGCATGCCGGGGTTCAGGTCTTCGACCCCGGACCCGCACAGCGCCAGGCCCGGCAGATACCCCTGCGCCTCGTGGAAGTTGTGGAGGGCGACGCCGATCTGCTTGAGGTTGTTCTTGCACTGCGCCTGGCGGGCCGCCTCGCGGGACTGCTGCACGGCCGGCAGGAGGAGCGAGACCAGGACCGCGATGATGGCAATCGAGACGAGGAGCTCGATCAGGGTGAATCCGCGGCGGGGCGCGGGGGATAGCGGCGAGCGGCTTCGGGATTTCATGAGGCGGTTCCGGACCTGGGGGATCGGACTTCGAGCGGGCGAATGCGAGCGAAGGGGGACGATCGGGCCTTGGGGGACGAGGGAACGGGGCGGGACGTGAGCGGTCTTGGACGGGACAACAGTGGGTGGCTGCGCGCAGCGGCACCTTCCGTCCCGATCGGCCCGGCACCCCGGTGGCTCGGGTCTGCCGCGTACAAAAGTTATGCCGTCTTCCGGGGCGGTCCCCGGGCTGCGGTTGGGGGCCGCAGGGATCTGCGCGGGCTGCGGGACGACGTCGTGGCTACGGCATCGGTGGCGCCGCTGTGCAATTGCCTGAGGTTCGGGTTGAGGCCCAATGAAGAAGACCGGCGCGGCCCGCGCGATTCGCGTTGACACGGCGACGCGACTCTTACGAAAACGTCACGTCGTCGAGGGTCGCGGCGGTCGAGGACAGAAGTGTGGAGACGGCGTCTCCCGGCAGAAAACCGCCGGGACTCGACGACGAGGAGCAAATTTCCGCCGGGTGTCCCACCCATTCCGAGTTGGCCGGGACTGCGTCTCGGCAGTGGACCTTTCCATTCGGAACGGGACTCGTTGAAGTACGGTGGACCGAGGGATCGGAGGAGAAGGAGTCAGGCGTGTCTCAGCGGATGCGGGACGAGATGAGTGATCTGGAGGACCGGCTGCGGATCGTCGAGGAGCGGCTGCAGCGGCAGGGGCGGGTGATTGTTTTCTGCCTGGCGGCGATTGTGCTGCTGATGGTTCTGGTCCTGATTCCGGGTCTGGCGGGGTTGTTGCGGCTCGTTGTTCTGAGCATTGCGGCGTTGTTTGCGGTGGTCGTGCTGGTCTCCGGAACGATCGTGGGGCTGGAGTGGCTGAACTCGAACGATACCCGACGGAAGCGGTCGGATTCGTAGTCGCTCGCGTGCTTGCCGGCGCGGCTTCCCTAGCTCAATCCCAACGTGCCACGGCACGTCTGGGGTCAAGGGGCCAAAAAACAATACAGGCCCCCTTGCCGCCGGAGGCACTTCCATGAGGAACCGTGGTACACAACGGATTTCCGTTCTGTGGTACCGGCGTTGAGAACTCACCGCTCGCTGTGGACTCCCTGCGGGTTGATGTGGGGGCATACGGCACGTTGTCCGCGCTTGGACACGTGCTCCTTCAGACATCTCTCGACGAGACGGCCTCCGGCGGGCAAGAGGGCGTCGCCCCCTTGCATCCCCCACCAGGGGTGCCCCCTGGACCCCGGTGCGTCAGTTCCTCCTTTTTAGTTTTTTTTGCCAACACTGTGATCGATTTCTCCGTACACGGCGTTGGAGGGAGTGCGCTCGACGTTTCGTCCCTCCGACTCGCAACCGCCGGATTCTTTCACCTGGGGGAAGGCTTCAATCATGCGGCAGACAGAAGGCTCGTCCACGCTGGAACTTGAGGCCACTCCCCGGAAGACGTCCCGCCCCGCTCCCGCCCACCCCCGACCGGAACCGATCGCGCCCGCCGCCCCGGACTCCGGCTGGGAAGACGCCTCCCCCTTCGGCCTCCAGGCCCTCCGGCGAGACGAACTCCAACTCCTCAAAGAAGATGCCATCAGCTGGCTCGCCATGGCCCTCTCGGTGCGCGGCACGCGGGCCCAGATCCGCGACCCGCAGTTCGTCGCCAAGATCCTCTCCTGGTATCGCGACTGGGTCGACGACTACCAGGTCGTCCACCTCATCGAACGCTCGCTCTGGATCAACGGCCACAGCGACCTGGTGATGACCCTCACCAAGAACCCGAGTCAGATCGCCGACAACCCGCCCAAGGCGATCATGGAAACCCTCGCCCGGGCCCACGTCATCCATCCCCAGGCGACGATCTACTACGGCGTCCCCCTCTTCGGCGACGAAAAGACCGCCGACGGTCTGCCGATCCCGCTCACCGCCGCCGAGGTCCGGGCCGAGCACGCCCGCCGGATCAAGGCTGCCCAGACGCACGCCCTTCGCTGGGGCTGGTTCTACCGGGCTCTCCTCCGCGGCGTCCGGTTTCCCGCCGCGTGCGGCCGCTTTGCCGGGCGTGTGTGGCAGGGGGGGCGGAACGTCGTGCAGGGTGTCGTCGACTACTGGAAGCAGATGCGTCTCGACTCCCGCCGCCGCTGCCGGGCGATGACCCGCGCCCAGATGGAGTACAACCGCTTCGGCCGGAGCTGGACCCGGATTCCAGAGCACACGACGACGCTCGGCTATCTCGCCGCCGGGACGGTCGAGCTGGCCCAGATTGCCCAGCATCAGATCGAGCAGCTCATCCTGCCGGCGACGGTGGCGGGGATGGCGGGCGGGGGCTTTTCGATTGCGAGTCTGATTCCGACGTTGATCGTCCCGCTGACGGTGATTCCCTGCGACCCGTTCCTGTTCATCGAGTTGCCCGACGAGCCGTCGAAGCTGCGGTTCTTGGGTCACTGGTACTGGCAGGGCCAGGTGTTGGGGAAGCAGAAGCTGCATTTGCATGTGTGACGAAGACATGGCTCGAACACCGTCCATGCCGGCACAGCATCCATAGCTCAAACCCAACGTGCGACGGCAGCCGGGGTCAAGGGGGCAACCCCTTGCCGCCGGAGGCGCTTCCATGAGGAACCGTGGTAAGTAACGGGCGTCCGTTTTGGGCAGCCGGCGTTGAGGACTCACCGCTCGCTTTGCAATTCCCGCGGGTTGGTGAGGGGGCATACGGCACGTTGTCCGCGTTTGGACACAAACTCCTTCAGACATCTCTCGACGGCCAGGCCTCCGGCGGGCAAAGGGGCGTTGCCCCTCTGCACTCCCCACCAGGGTGCCCCTGGACCCGGTTGGGCCAGCGATGTTGGGGCCGCTTTCGCCAGATGCCGGCTACTCCCCCTCCGGCCGCGATCGCCGCACCTCCAGCTCATCCACCCACAACGTCTGCTCCTGCGGCAACAACCCCGGACCAAAATACGGCGTGAGCAGGAACTGGTTGAACTTCATCCCGGGAAAATCGACCGACCGCAGAACCACATCGCTCCGGTCCACCACCAGCCGTCCATCAAACCAGCCCCTCACCACGCCATCCGCCCGCGGACGCATCGCGCCCTTGTCTAACGTGTTCAACCGAAACTCCGCCTCGATGCAGTGCCATCGGTCGTCCGCCAGCAGCTTCTCTTTGCTGTCGAACATGGTCCCGTTGTAGCCCCCGCGGAGCGGCCCCTGCGTCAGCCCGTTCGGCTGGTCCTTGTTCTGAATATCCTGCGCCGCCAGCCGCAGATGCCCGTTCCACGGCTCGATGTAAACGGTCAGATGACTCGCCGCCGGACCGGCGTAGGGCGCGTTCTCCGTCGTCATGAAGTGCATCAGGTGCGGATGATAGTCCCGTCCCGTCCACCGGAAGTCTTTCGACAACCGCCAGTGACACTTCAGGTAAACCGACTCGGACGGCTCGAACCGATGCCGCAGACCCGAGGAACTGTCCGGGACCGTCCCGCGAGGCGCCCAGTGGTATTCGATCGCTCCCGCGCCGGACTGCGTGTCGACCGACGCAATCCGGAACTTGTCCCCGTCATACCATCCCCGCTTGAGCAGCTCGCCGTCGTCGAACGCCTCACGGAACAGGACGCCCGCCCCCGGCGGCGCGGGGACCTGGTCCTGGGCGGACGAGACACGGTTCATCGCGGCGAGCGCGGCCAGGACCACCGGGATCTGCAGCAGGAGGGGACGCAGCATCGAAGCCTCTCGGATCCGCGACCATCGTCGACGGAGAAAACAGGCATCGCGACCGTCGCGCGCGAAAGACGACGCCGAGTTCAGCTGGAGACCGCCGGATCGTAACACAGGCGGAGATCGATCTCCCGCTCGACATAGGCCCATTCGGGCGTCGCTCGAAGCTCGGCGACCAGATCCTCGAACAGGCCCGCATTCTCCGGGGCGTAGTCGAATAGCGTGATGAAGTCGAACTCCGCCGGCTCTCCCAGGTCACGACAGTGATGCAGCCTCCGGGCCACGGCCGGCAGCGACTGGAGGCCGATCCGGATGTGCCGCGACTGCTCCTCAAAGATCTCCCGCCGCTCCTCCTGCGTCAGGCTCCACCACGCGGCGGTTTTGCGGATCGGAATGATCGCGGTCCGCGTCGCCGACTCCCGTCCGAGCGCCGCCTGCTTCCCGATCAGCTCCGCCTTCTCTCTCCGCGTGACGTACCGCTCATGGCTGGTCACCCCCTTCAGAACCCACGCCGCACCGGGAAACAACGCCCGCTCGCCACCCGCTACGACCTCGACCCGCTCGACCAGCGGAAGCGGCGCGCCACAGACCGTCGACATCAACTCCACGACGAAGCGTCCGGCGGGACCGCCGGCGAAGTGGAACAACCGGCTCGACATCGGCATCTCTCGATGTAAGGCGGAGAGGCTCAGCTGGCAGCACAGCACGAGACCAGCGGTTCCCCCGCGACCGGGACCGGTTCGCTGCGGAACACGGCCGCCGGCGCCGCGGGCTCGACGTCGGTGGTTTTCTTCGGCGGCCCGTGGGCCTGTCCTTCGAGGAAGCCGACCAGTCGCTCCCGCAGGACGTAGTACTCCGGCGCCTCCATCACCTCCTGCCGCCGGCGGGGCCGGGCGAAGGGGACGTCGAGGATATCCCCCACGCGGGCGTGCGGACCGTTCGTCATCATCACGACCCGGTCCGAGAGGTAGAGCGCCTCATCGACATCGTGCGTCACCATCACGGCGGTCCGGCCGTCGGCATTGAGCAGATCGGTCAAGACGTCCTGCAGCTCATACCGGGTGAGCGAATCGAGCATCCCGAACGGCTCGTCGAGGAGCAGGATCTTGGGATGGAGCGCAAACGCCCGCGCCAGTCCCACCCGCTGCCGCATCCCCTGCGACATCTCGTCCGGGTACTTGTCGATCGAGTCCGCGAGGCCAACGCGGCCCAGCATTTCCGCCGCCGCCTCGCGACGGAGCCGGGCGGGTGTTCGCGGCTGCACCTGCTCGATGCCGAGCACCACGTTCTCGAGCGCCGTCATCCACGGGAGCAGCGAGGGAGCCTGAAAGACGACTCCGCGGTCCGGCCCCGCGCCGTCGATCTGCCGGCCGTCGAGGATCACGCCCCCGGTGGTCTCTTCCAGCAATCCGGCCACGATCGACAGGATCGTTGACTTCCCGCACCCCGAGTGGCCGATCAGGCTCACGAACTCCCCGCGGGCCACGTTCAGGGAGAAATTCTCGACGACCCGGACGTTTCCGGTCGGTCCGTGAAAGTCCTTGGCGACGTTCCACAGTTCCAGGTAGCGATCGTTGGGCTCGGTCACCGGAGGGCTCCTGCCAGAGTCGAGGTCGGTTCGTGAGAGATCGGCGGGCTGGCCAGAGGCGGCCGCCGGCGGCCCGTGGTGAGCAGCCAGTCGGTCACTTCCTTGCGGATCCGCTTGAAGGCGGGATCGTGGTTCAGCGCCTTACGGTCCCGCGGCCGGTCGATGTCGACGGGGAACGACGGCCCGAGCGTCGCACCCGGACCGATCGTGAGCGGGATGATCCGGTCCGCCAGCAAGATCCCCTCGTCGACGTCGTTCGTGATCAGGATGATCGTCTTCCGTTCCTGCTGGTGCAGCCGGGCGATTTCGTCCTGGAGGTTCCCTCGCGTCAGGGCGTCGAGAGCGCTCAGCGGCTCGTCCAGGAGGAGGATCTGCGGATCGATCGCCAGGGCCCGGGCGACCGCCACCCGCTGCCGCATCCCGCCGGAGAGCTGCCGCGGCAGCTTGTCTCGGGCGGGAGTCAGGTTCACGAGGGCCACGAAGCGGTCGATGTACGCCGTCCGCTCCGCCCGGCTCCACTTCGGAAAGACCTGGTCCACCGCCAGGCCGATGTTCTCGGCCACCGTGAGCCACGGCAGGAGGGAGTAGTTCTGGAACACCACCCCCCGCTCGGGCCCCGGGCCGGTGATCGGCCGCCCGTCGAGGGCGATCACGCCGCGGTCCGCCTGGAGCAGACCCGCGATGAGCGAGATGAGCGTCGTTTTCCCCGACCCCGAGAATCCGACGATGGCGACGAACTCCCCGGGCTCGACCGTCAGGTCGATCTCCCGCAGGACCTCCACGCGCCCCGTCCGGGTTTGGAACCCCTTGCCGACGTGCTTCAGCGTAAGCATGTTCTGACTCCCGGAGACTGGCGGACGCAACACCAGGTCTTCTGTGACGGAAAGCGGACGACTGAGGACTAAGAACTCTTCAGGCCGTGCGGAACCGCTGCTCCACCAGGCTCATCAGCCGGTCGAGGACGAACCCGATCAGGCCGATCGTGAGGATGCAGAGGAGGATGTGTTCGTAGATCAGGCTGTTGTATTCCTGCCACAGGAAGCCCCCAACGCCGGGGCTGCCGGTCAGCATCTCGGCCGCCACGATCACCAGCCACGCGATCCCCAGGCTCAAGCGGTAGCCGGTGAACATGTAGGGGAGGGTTGCGGGGATCATGATCTTCCACAGCATCTTGGTCCGAGAGAGCTTCAGGACCTTCGCCACGTTGAGGTAGTCCTGCGGGATCGCCCGGACGCCGACCGCGGTGTTGAGGACCGTGGGCCACATCGAGCAGACGGCGATCGTGAAGACCGCCGCCGGCTCGGACTTGGAGAACAGGACCAGCCCCAGCGGCAGCCACGCCAGGGGTGAGACCGGCCGCAGGATCTGGATCAGCGGGTCGAGCATCCGCGAGGCGGTGGCCGACATCCCGAGCAGGAACCCCAGCGGCGTCCCGATCAGGATCGCCAGGAAGTACCCCTTGGAGACGAGGATGAGCGAGTACCAGGCGAACCGCAGGATCCCCTGGTCGAGCTCGCCCCGCTTGGCGAACGGTTCGAGGACGTAGGTCTTGCTCGCCACCCAGGTCTGCCAGGGAGAGGGGAGCGTCGGGGCCCAGGTTGCGGAGGTCACGCTCCACAGACACAGAACGATCGCGCAGCCGATCAGGGGGAGGATGAGCCAGTCGAGAGGAAACCGCCGGAGGTTCGGCATGGTGAACGTTCCGATGTGCAGGAGGCCGAGAGGAAGCGGAGCGCGGATCGGGGAACAACGTCGTGAAAGTCGCCCGGCCGTCGATCCGGCCGGGGCATCGAAGGATCGCTCAACTTTCCTTGCGGCTGTGGACGGCGAACGACATCGCGTAGTCCTCCGGTTTGGCCGGGTCGAAGGTGATCCCGTCGAAGAGCGTTTCCGGAGCGTTGTCGGCCCCGCCGTGGGTGTACGACAGCTCCTTCATCGCTTCCTCGTAGAGGTCGGCCCGGAGGACTTTTTTCGCCACCGCGTCGTAGTCCGGCGCGGCGTCGAGCATTCCCCACCGCCGGAACTGCGTCAGCCACCAGACGGCGTACTTGGCCTGCGGGTAGTTGCAGTTCCGCTGGCTGAAGATCATGTAGTTCGGGTCCTGCTTCGTCCGGCCGTCCCCGTAGTCGTACTGGCCCAGCAGCCGCCCCAGGATCACGTCGGAGGGGCAGTTGATGTAGGTCGGGGCGGCGACGATCCGGCACAGCTCCTCGCGGTTCCCGAGGTCGTCGAGCCACTGGCTGGCGAGGTGCAGCGCCTTGAGCACCGCCTTGACGGTCTTGGGGTTCTTCTCCGCGAACTCCTCGGTGAAGGCGCACACCTTCTCCGGGTGGTCCTTCCAGATCTCCTGCGTCGTGATCGAGGTGAAGCCGATCTCGGACTTCACGCTCAGGGCGTTCCACGGCTCGCCGACGCAGAACCCGTCCATTTTTCCGATCTTCATGTTCTGAACCATCTGCGGCGGCGGGACGGTCGCCAGCGCCACGTCGCGGTCGGGATTGATCCCCCCGGCGGCGAGGTAGTACCGCATCCACATCGCGTGCGTCCCGGGGGGGAACGTCATCGCAAAGGTCATCGGCGTGCCGGCCGCCTTGGCCTCCTCGACGAGCGGCTTGAGTGCCTTGGGATCGGCCTGGACCTTCCCCTTGAGGTCCGCCTTGAGCGTGATCGCCTGCCCGTTGCGGTTGAGGAGCCAGGGGATGACCATCGGCTTCTTGGGAGCCCCCAGCAGGCCGATCGTCGAGGCGATCGGCATTCCGATCAGCATGTGCGTGGCGTGGATGTCGCCGTTCGAGAGGGAGTCGCGGATCGCGGCCCAGCTCGCCCCCTTGGTGATCGTGGCATTGATCCCGAACTGCTTGAAGAACCCCTTCTCGTGGGCGATGACGATCGGCGAGCAGTCGGTCAGGGCGATCATCCCGAACTTGAGGTCCGAGATCTCGGGTGCGTCGCTGGCGGCCGGCCCGGCGACCGGCGCGGGCCCGGCCTCGCCACTCTTCGCCGAAGGAGTCGCCGAAGTCGCACCGCCGCAACCCGAGGTCACGGCCGCCGCCCCGAGAGCCCCCGCCGAGAGGGCGAGAAAACTGCGTCGCGAGAGCGGGGCCGGGGGTTGGGATGCGCTCCCTGGGGAGGTGGCTTCGGAACGTCGGGGACGAAGGGGCGAGGCAGGGCGGTTCATGATGTCCAGACGAAGGAGAAGGTTGTTCGAGACGCGCCGCGGCGCAGGCTCGAAACGCAGTGATGTTGTTCATCGCCCACGGATCCGCCGTTGTGCGCGGCGGGCCGCGGTCGTGGAGAAAGGCTGGAACGATCGAGTTCCCAGTGGATCCGGACGAACGCCACCGGACCGGATTCGGGTCGACACACTTCTCGCCAGAATGCGTGTCCCCGTGAGAACCGCACGACCTCGGCGCGCACCCCATGCGCACTTCGGCAACACGCCTCTCGAAACAGATCGGGTCAGACGGGATTCGTCGCGTTCAACCTGCCGCGACATGGAGAAAGCCCGTGTTCCGCCTCAACGGGCGGACCGCGCGGTTCCCTCTGCCGGCAGGGTGGCGACACTCGTCAGCCACCGAGGAAAGGAGGCCATCAGCAGACAATCGGCAATGCGATTCAGCCCCGGAGCGTAGGGGCAGGCATGATCCCTCGCTCTGCACAGAGGGTGCCTCGTTGCGGGACGGGCTGGAATCTTTTCGGGTAACCGAACGCCCCGCGGCGGTGTGACCACTTGGGGCGGAACCGGTCTGTCGAGAAACGTCACACGAATGCCGACAAACCGCGCAGCATCCTGCGGGATCTCTTCATCACTCAGCCGGTGGCTCGCCTTGGCTTCTCTGTGTTTCCCCATGCGCCCGCGCAATTCGAGCGAGATGTGGTCCCGCTTGGCATGGTTCTTCCTGCGCCGCTTGATCGCAGAGACCCGAACAGGTTCTCTGTCATTGTGCGATCGGATGCCCTGGCCATTCTTCTCGCCTGCCAGGAGCGAACCTCCGAACGCCTCGGGCTGACCCCGCCCGACCCGGGCTCCAGAAGCCCGGTTCTCCGAAAGACGCCGAAGTCGTCCGCGGGATCCTGCGCGACACGAGTCCGTTCGTGCCTGTCCTGACCCCGCCGACGCAGACCGCATCTCGCCCGAGCTCCTCGGCGGTCTGCACCCGTTTCCGGACGGGACCTTCGCCGCACGCAGTCACCCCACTGGTCCGGTTCCCGGAGCGGCATCCGATGTCGTTGGACACCGGCGGCTCCGCGGCTCCCGGTGTCGGCCCAACCCGCCTCGATCCCCCGATTCATCGGCTCCTTGCGAGCTCGCATCATGGTCATGTCCACAACCCCCTCCTGGTCCCCCACCATCTATTGCTCCCTCGCGGATGAGACGCTGCGGCGGGCGCTCGTTCCGCGGTTGGCGGAGTTCGGCTGTCCTGTCGAGGAGGTGGGGCCGAGTCTCGCCCCGTCGCGGATTCCGGCGGAGCGGATCGGCTGTCTGCTGGTCGACGCCCGGCGGGACGAGGGCGTGGCGCTCGACCTCTATGCCGATCTCCTGCGGCAGGATCGATGGCTCAGCGCCGTCTTCCTGGTCGACCGACCGGAGTTGCCCTCGACGAGCCATCCCTTGCGGACGCCGGCGGTCCCGTCAGGGTGGAGGCCGCCGGGGCGGGGGTGGAGCGGCGCGGTCGGGGTTGTGGAGACGATGGAATGGAACGCGTTCCAGTTCCAGATTCTTCACGCTCTGGAAGCGGGGCGGCGATGGGACTGGCTGTTGCAGAACGACCTGTGTCTCGACGCCCGGATCCGCCGCCTGAGTGCGACTGATCAGGAGACGCTCGACATGGTGCTGGAGGGGGTTCCGAACAAGGTGATGGCGTCGCGGCTGTTCATCACGCTGCGAGGGGTCGAGCTTCGCCGGCAGCGGATGCTCCGTCGTCTCGACCTTCGTGATGCGGCCGAATTGATTGACCGGACGGTGCAGCGGCGGATTCTGTCGGAGGTGGCTGTGCTTCGTAGCGCTGTCGGGAGGGAGCAGCCGCCGGGAGTCTGCTCGGGGACATAGCCGGCTCAAACCGCGTCCTTGCCGGCACGACTCCGGTAGCTCAAACCCAACGTGCCACGGCAGCCTGGGGTCAAGGGGCCAAAAAACAACACAGGCCCCCTTGCCGCCGGAGGCACTTCTACGAGGGACCGTGGGACACAACGGATGTCCCCCTTTGCGGGACCAGCGTTGAGGACTCATTGCTCGCTTTGCAAGCCCCCCGTGTTGGTGAAGGGGCATCCGGCACGTCGCCCGCGCTTGGACACGGACTCCTTCAGACATCACCCGACGGCCAGGCCTCCGGCGGGCAAAGGGGCGTTGCCCCTCTGCACTCCCCACCAGGGTGCCCCTGGACCCTGATAGGGCAGCGACGTTGCGTGCGCCTACGCCCGCCGTAAGATGGCGAGACGCTCAAGTTGTGTCGCCACACCCATCATTCCTCTACCGGACCTCCGCCCCCTCTCCGCGGCGGCCCGGCCTCCCGGTCGGCGGATTCTCATGAGCAGCGCGGCGCCCCCCTCCGCACCGTCGTTCACCAGCGACTCCCCCGCCTCGCCGGGACTGCTCCGGGTCCTCGGACCCGGAATGGCCATCGCCGTCGTCGTCGGCAACACCATCGGCTCCGGCATCTTCGCCAAGCCTGGAATCATCGCCGCCGAAGGGGGCTCCTTCCCCCTCATCATCTCCGTCTGGCTGGTCGGGACCGTCCTCTGCGTCCTCGGAACCCTCTGCCTCGCGGAACTCGCCGTCATGCTCCCCCGGGCCGGCGGCCTCTACGTCTACCTCCGCGAAGCCTACGGCGGCACCACCGCCTTCCTCTTCGGCTGGCAGAACCTCCTCTTCAACCGCCCCGCCTCAACCGGAGCCCTCGCGGTCATCTGCGTCGGCGCCCTCGGCCATGCCCTCGGCAAACCGTTCCCGGTGCCGGTCGCGGTCCTCATGGCCAGCAGCCTCGTCCTGGGCCTCTCCGCCATCAACATCGCCGGAGCTCTCTGGGGAGGCTGGGCCCAGGCGGTCACGACCATCATCAAAGGGGGTTTCGTTGCCTTCGTGGCCCTGTTGCCATTGGCCATGGAAGCCCTCGGCTACTCCGTCCTCGACGCCGCCCGGTTCTCCGAACGGGTCACCCCTCTTCAGCCCAGCATGGCGGCGCAGGCCGCGGCGGTCCTGCTCGCGGTCCTGTGGGCCTACAACGGCTGGGAAGGGGTCGCGCCGGTCGCCGAGGAGATCCGCAACCCCACCCGCAACATCCCGATCGCCCTCTTCGGCGGCATCGGGATCCTGGCTCTCCTCTACCTGGGGGCGACGGTCGCCTACCACTCCGTCATCCCGATGGAAGAGATGATTGTCCCCGAGAACCGCCAGCACGTCGCCGAGCTGATGGTGAAGCGGCTCCTCGGCCCCGTCGGCGGAACGCTGATGTCGGTCGGGATCATGCTCAGCACCCTGGGGACGATCAACAGCAACCTGCTCCTCTACCCCCGCGTCACGTACGCGATGGGCCGCGACGGCTCGTTCTTCCCGATCTTCGGCGAAGTCCACGTCCGCTTCCGCACCCCCGTCGCCGCCATCCTGCTCCAGGCAATCATGACCGTGACACTCATCACGATCTCGGCGGTCCTGATCGAGTTCGTCCCCTACTTCCGGAACCATTCGATCTTCAACCTGCTGACCGACAGCGTCGTCTTCGCCTGCAGCATCTTCTACGCGCTGGCGGTGGGGGCGGTCGTCGTCCTGCGGCGGACGCAGCCGGACGTGCCGCGGCCGTTTCGGACGCCGTTCTATCCGGTCATCCCGATCGCCTACCTGCTGGTCAACGCCTGGTTCCTGTACCACGTCTTCCTCGGCCAGCCGGTCGAGGCGGTCGTGGGACTGGTCCTGATCGGCCTGGGTCTGCCGGTCTACTGGTGGTTCCGGTCGCGGCAGGCGACCTCGGTGCCGGTCACGGTTGTCGAGCCGACCCGGACCGTCGATCCGATCGAGAGCGAGCCGGTCGCGGTGGCTGCTCCGACGGCGCCGATGTGACGTCCGCGTCTCAGGCGCTCGGCCGAGTGAGCGATCGAAGCAAGTGAGAACGACAGCACAGGGAGCAGCGATGCAGCAGACGCGACGCGTTGGGACCGTGGAGACGTTGGGATCGGACGCGGAGGAAACCGCCGCGGCTCGGCAGGAGCCTCGCCCTCCCGTCGGAACGAAGCGAATCTTCGCGATCGCGCTGGTCTGCCTCGCCTCACTGGCCGGCACCGCCCGGGCCGACCTCGCCGGCGTCCTGACCCCGCTGATCAGCGCTCACGAAGGGGAAGTCGCGGTCGCGGTCAAACACCTCGCCAAGGGAGACGAGTTCACCCACCGGCCGACCGAGACGATGCCGACCGCCAGCCTCATCAAGCTCGCCATCCTGGTCGAGGCCTACCGCCAGTCCGAGGCGAAAACGCTCGACCTCGCCAAGCTCCTCGACCTCCGGAAGGAGGACATGGTCCCCGGCTCTGGAATTCTGACCGACCACTTTCCCGTCGGGACGAAGCTCTCGGTCGAAGGGGCGGCGCATCTCATGATCGCCTTCTCGGACAACACGGCGACGAATCTCGTCCTCGACCAGTTCGGGATGAAGGCGGTCAACGAGACAATGGCGGGCCTCGGCCTCCCCGAGACCCGCGTCCATTCAAAGGTCTTCCGCCGCGATACGTCGATCGATCCCGACCGCAGCGTCCGCTACGGCCTGGGCAGCACGACCGCCCGGGACATGCTCACGCTGCTCGAAAAGCTCCACGGCGGAACGCTCGTCTCGGGGCCCGCCAGCGAGGCGATGCGGAAGCACCTCGCCGCCTGTGACGACAAGCTGAAGTTCCCCCGGCTGCTCCCAAAGGATGTCAAGGTCCTGCACAAGACCGGCTCGGTGGCGAACGTCCGGACCGATGCCGGCTGGATCGAGACCCCCGCCGGACCGATCGCCCTCGTGGTCCTCACTGCCAACAACAAGGACACGAGCTGGGGGGACACGAACGCCGGCGACCTGCTGTGCGCCAAGGTGGCCCGCGCGGCCTACGACCACTTCAACCCGCCGTGGGTGGCCCCGAAGACTCCGACCGATCCGCTCAAGGTCGGCAGCTCGGGGCCGCTCGTCGAAGCCCTTCAGAAGTCGCTCAATGCGAAGCTCGGCGGATCCGCTCCCCTCTCGACGGACGGCGAGTTCGGCTCCGCGACCGAAGGGGCCCTGCGGAAGTTCCAGACGGAGGCCAAGCTCCCGGTGACCGGGATCGCCGACGCCGCCACGCTCGCCGCCCTTGGTCCGCTCCCGTCAGAGCCTGAGCCGGTTCCTGATCCGCAGACCGTCAATTCGGAGACGCTTCCGAAGGCCCAGCCGGACAGTCTCGACGGGATGCCATTCGTCACCTGCCGGACCTGGGTGATCGTCGATTCCAAGACGGGGGAGGTGAAGGGGGGGCACCGTCATGAGGAGCCGGTCGACATCGCCAGTACGACCAAGCTCATGACTGCCTGGCTGGTGCTGAGCTGGGCTTCGGAGCATCCGGAGGTCCTTGATGAGCAGCTCACGTTCACCGAGCGGGCCGATGGAACGGTCGGGTCGACCGCCGCCGTCCGCGCGGGGGAATCGGCGTCGGTTCGGGAGATCCTGTATGGCCTTCTGCTGCCGTCGGGGAACGACGCGTCGGTTGCGCTCGCCGAGCACTTCGGCCATCGCTTTGCCGCGAAGGAAGACGCCGACAAGGATCCGCTCGACCTGTTTGTGGCCCGGATGAACAGCGAGGCCGAGAGGCTTGGGATGTCCCGTACGCACTTCATGAATCCGCATGGTCTGACGCACAAGGAGCATAAGAGCAGTGCGCGGGATATGGCCCGGCTTGCGGAGAAGGCTCTTTCGCTTCCGATGTTCCGTGACTACGTGGGAACGCGGCAGCGGGGGTGTACGTTGAAGGGGGCGAACGGGACGACGCGGAACATTGTGTGGAAGAACACGAACGAGTTGTTGGGAATTGAGGGCTATTTCGGGGCCAAGACCGGGACGACGGATGCGGCTGGTGCGTGTCTTGTTTCGGCGAGCCGCCGGGGTGAGAAGGAGCAGATCGTGGTTGTTCTTGGCTCGGCCGCCTCGGCCGCGCGGTACACGGACTCGCGGAACTTGCACCGGTGGGGCTGGTCCAGCGGGAAGTAATTACGTCTGAACCGGGTCCAGGGGAACCCTGGTGGCGTGCAGGGGCCACCCCCTGCCCGCCGGAGGCTTGGCTCGTCGGGAACCGTCGGCAGGAGCACGTGTCCAAACGCGGACAACGTGCCGTATGCCCCTGCATCAATCCGCGGGGATTCCAGAGCGAGCGTGGAGTCCTCAACGCCGGCTTCACAAACGGGACATCCGTTGCTGACCGCGGTTCCTCATGGAAGTGCCTCCGGCGGCAAGGGGGCCTGTGTTGTTTCTGGGCCCATTGACCCCAGACTGCCATGGAACGTTGGGTTTGAGCTATCGCGCCGTGCCGGCAAGGACGGTGTTCGAGCCAGGCGACCTGAGCGGTTCGGCATGTCCCACCGTCGGATTCAGTTTGACCTCGTCACTCCCCCCGCGAAGAATGGAGGTGCAGCCGTGAAGCTTCTCCCTTGAGTTCGCTTCCGGCTCCCTACCAGTCCCTGACGGTGATTCACAATCGCCGGACCAGGCCCCCTGGGGCGAATGGCCCGGCGACATTGATAACCAGTGCCGCGGTCAAAAGCTGGCACCCTGCCAGCCGGATCTGCTGCGGCCCATCAGGCCGGTTCGAGAGGCCGGCCGGAGAGAGCAGGTGCCGCATGGTATCGCTCCCCAATCCCGCCACCGGTCGGAACGGCTCGCCCCCGTCGCACTCCCCGCAGACGGCCCCCCCCGACCTCTCGCTCCCGGCGCACCGCATCGGCGGGTCCTGGCTCCCCGGCTGGCTCGAACTGCGGAACGTCGCCAAGTGGTGGTCCAACGGACACGACACCCGCCCTTGGCTCTCGCATTACCCCGACGGCATCCCGGCCTCGCTCGCCTACCCGCAGCAGCGGCTCGGGTGGCTTCTCCACCAAGCGGCCGAACGCTTTCCCACCCGCGTCGCCTGCCACTACTACCACGAACAGATCACCTACGAAGAACTGCTGTGCCGCGCCCAGCGGCTGGCTGCCGTCTTCGTCCGCGAAGGCCTGCAGCCCGGAGACCGCGTCGGCGTCCTCCTCCCGAATCTCCCGGAAACACTCATCGCCCTCTTTGCCACCTGGATGGCCGGGGGCGTCGTGGTCTCGCTCAGTCCGCTGATGGTTGCGGAGGAAATCGAAGGCCTGATGGCGACCACCGGCTGCCGGTTCGTCGTCACGCTCGACGTCCTGACCCCGCTCGTCAGCCAAGCGAAAAAGCCCCCCGAGCTGATGATCGTCACCACCCTGACGGGACGCCTCGGACGGCTCGAAGGGCTCGGCTACGCCTGGATCCGGATGCGCAAGATCGGCTTCGGTATCCTCCATCCGCACAGCCGCGTTCTCCGCTTCGACGAGGCGATCGAAGGGGCCCGGGTCATCCACAACGCCTCGACGGTCGACGGCACCGGGATCCACGACCCCGCCTTCATCCTCCCCACCGGCGGAACGACCGGTAAGCCCAAGGCGGTCACGCTCTCGCACCACAACCTCATCGCCCAGGCCTGGCAGCTCGCCCACTGGTCGCGGGGGCATCACGGGGAAGAAACGATCCTCGCGATGCTCCCGTTCTTCCACAGCTACGCCCTCTCGAGCATCGTCATGATGGGAACGGCGCTCGGGGCGAGCCTCGTGATCCACCACCGCTTCCGCCCCGCCTCCGCGGTCCGGCTCATGGAGTCCCACCGCCCCACCATGTTCCCCGCGGTGCCGGCGATGCTCGCGGCCCTGAACTCCAAGGTCCTGCGCCGCCGGCGGCACGACCTCGGCTCGCTCCGAAAGGTCATCTCCGGCGGAGCGGCACTTCCCGCCTCGATCGCCGAGGAGTTCCACGAACACTCAGGGGCGACCGTGGTCGAAGGCTACGGACTCTCGGAAGCGGGACCGGTGACGCACGTCGGTCCGCTCGACGGCTCGGCGATCCGCGGAACGATCGGCCTGCCGATCTCCGACACCGACGCCGCGATCGTCGACGCCGAATCGGGAACCGAACTCCAGCCGACTGGCAGCGTCGGCGAACTCCTGGTCCGCGGCCCGCAGGTGATGCTCGGCTACTGGGACAACCTCGCCGCGACGGCCGAAGTCCTGCGGGACGGCTGGCTGCACACCGGCGACCTCGCGACCTGCGACGAACA
Organism: Planctomyces sp. SH-PL14; assembly: GCF_001610835.1. Taxonomy (NCBI): domain Bacteria; kingdom Pseudomonadati; phylum Planctomycetota; class Planctomycetia; order Planctomycetales; family Planctomycetaceae; genus Planctomyces; species Planctomyces sp. SH-PL14. Next base: position 4,910,507 of record NZ_CP011270.1, read on the forward strand.
CGGCTTCTTCAAGATCGTCGACCGCAAGAAAGACCTCATCATCACCTCCGGGTTCAATGTCTACCCGGGCGATGTCGAGGAAGTCCTCCGAACCTATCCGGGAGTCAAGGACGCCGCCGTCGTCGGCGTGCCGGACGACCAGCGGGGCGAAGTCGTCAGCGCCGTGCTGGTGGTCGGATCGGCGAAGGAGTTCCGGCGGCGGGACTTTGACGAGTTCACGAGACAGAAACTGGCGGCCCACAAACGTCCGCGGATCGTCGAGGTCCGGGAACACGACCTCCCGCGGAACTTCCTCGGCAAAGTGTTGCGGCGCGAGCTGCGGTCGGACGCTCCGGCCAGCCCGGCCAGCCCGGCCGCCCACGACGACGCACCGGCCGAAGGAGGCGGCAACGGCAAGCCGTAACGCCGCCACCGGTCGATGAAAGGCCGAACACGGGAGCGACTCATGACCAGCTCCAACTCCACGACTCAACAGACTCCGCTCCCGCCGCTGGCGGTCGTCAGCGGAGTCCGGACGCCGTTCGCGAAAGCCTACGGCGCCCTGGCGGACGTTCCCGCCGATGAGCTCGGCCGGATCGCTCTGCGGGAAGCGGTCTCGCGAAGCGGCCTCTCGCCGGGTGACGTCGACGAGGTCGTCTTCGGGAACGTCGCCGGCCCGCCCGAATCGGCCAACGTCTCCCGCGTCATCGCGCTCCGGGCCGGCATCCCCCAGGACCGGCCAGCCCATACCGTCAACCGGAACTGCGCCTCCGGGATGGAGTCGATCATCTCGGCCTGGCAGATCCTTCGCGAAGGTCGCGCCAGGGTGGTCGTGGCCGGCGGGACGGAGTCGATGTCGCAGGTCCCGCTCCTCTGGCGGCGGGAGATGCAGGAGTGGCTATTCGAATTCCGGAAAGCCAAGTGGGGAGGGAAGCTGAAACTGCTGGCCCGGCTCCGCCCCTCCTACTTCCAGCCGGTCGCCGGATTGGAGCTTGGCCTGACCGACCCGGTCTGCGGCCTCAACATGGGAGAGACCGCCGAGGTCATCGCGAAGGAGTTCGGCATCTCCCGCGAGGACCAGGACGCCTTCGCCCTCGCGAGCCATCAGCGCGTCACCGCGGCCTGGGAACGCTGCTTCTACTCCGGTGAGGTGACGCCGGTCGTCTACGAGCCCCCCACTGGCGAGGCGGAGGAGACCGCGGAAACCAAGCTCGAACGCGACGTCGGTCCGCGGGCCGGTCAAACGCTGCAGGCCCTCGCAAAGCTCCGGCCGATCTTCGACAAGCATGGGACCGTGACGGCGGGGAACAGTTGTCCGATCACCGACGGCGCCGCGGCCCTGACGCTGATGTCGGCCGACCGCGCGAAGGCCGAAGGAAGGACGCCGCTGGGTTACGTCCACGGCTACGCGATTGCTGGCTGCGACCCGCGGCGGATGGGACTCGGCCCTGTCTACGCCATCCGCAAACTTCTGGCGTCGAGCGGCCTCACGCTCCGCGATTTCGAGCTCTTCGAAATCAACGAAGCGTTCGCCGCCCAGGTCCTCGCCTGTCAGCGGGCGCTGGCGTCGCGGACCTTCGCCGAGAAAGAATGGGGCGGGACCGAGGCGATCGGCGAGATCGACCCTGAGCGTCTCAACGTGAACGGCGGTGCGATCGCCCTGGGGCACCCGGTCGGAGTGAGCGGGACGCGGCTCGTCCTGACACTTCTGCGGGCGCTGAAGGAACGGGGGCTCCAACGGGGCCTTGCGTCCCTCTGCGTCGGGGGGGGCCAGGGGGTCGCGGTGTGGGTCGAGAGAACCGAGGAGAAGAGGACATGAGCGACTACCAGCATCTGCGTCTCGACCGGGACAGCCGCGGCGTCGTGACGGTGACGATCGACGTCGCCGGATCGCCGGTCAATGTCTTCAACGAAGCGCTGCTCCACGAGGTCTCGTCCCTCGTCGACGAGCTCAATGGCGATACGTCAGCCCGCCTCATCGTCTTCCGCAGCAACAAGCCCAGCGGCTTCCTGGCCGGGGCCGATGTCCACCGGATCCAGCAGATCGCTTCCGTGGATGAGGCGGAGCATGTCCTGAAGCTCGGCCAGACGCTGTTCAGCCGGATCGAAGCCCTTCCGGCCCCGACCGTCGCGGTCATCCACGGCCCGTGCCTCGGCGGAGGACTCGAGTTCGCCCTCGCCTGCCGCTACCGGGCCGCGCGGGACGACGCCGCGACGCGGATCGGCCTGCCGGAAACCCAGCTCGGCCTAGTCCCCGGCTGGGGCGGGACACAGCGGCTGCCGCGCGTCGTCGGCGCCACGGCGGCGGTCCAGATGATCCTCGAAGGGAGCCGGCTTACGGCGCCCGAAGCGCACGAGAAGGGACTCGTCGATGCGGTACTGAGCCCCGAGCGATTCGAGGAAGACCTGTCGGCATTTCTCGACCATTGCCTCAAGGGTGACTCTGCGGAACGACCGCACCACGGATGGCTCGCGCGGCTGCAGGACGACACCTCGCTCGGCCAGAAGGTGGTCCTCTGGCAGGCCGATCGCCACATCGCGAGCAAGTCGCGGCAGTACCCCGCGCTCCCGGCCGCCATCCGGGCTATCGAAGCCGGACTTCAGCACGGGATGGAGAAGGGACTCGAAACCGAGCGGACCGAATTCTGCCGCGTCCTGTTCGATCCCTCCTGCCGGAACCTGCTCGAGATCTTCATGCGGCGGGAACGGGCCCGGAAGCGGAGCACCTGGGTTTCGGAAGAAGTCGCCAGGCGGCCCCCCATCAAGAGCGTCGCCGTCCTGGGAGCCGGCACGATGGGGAGCGGCATCGCCCAGCTCGCGGCGACACAGGGCTGCTCCGTCTGGCTCATGGATCTCAACGACGATCTTGTCGCCGCCGGGATGAAGAAGATCGAGGCCCTGACCGAACAGGCGGTCCGCAAGAACGTCCTCACGGCAGCCGACGCCGAGAAGGCCCTGAAGTCGATCACCCCCACGACCGAGATGGAATCGTTCGCCCATGCCGACCTCGTCATCGAGGCGGTTCTGGAGAAGATGGAGATCAAGCAGCAGGCCTTCCGGAAGCTGGACACGCTGCTCCCTCCCGAATCGCTGATTGCCTCGAACACCTCGGCTCTCTCGATTGGCGAGATCGGCAGCGTGACCGGCCGGACCGACCGCATCGCCGGTCTGCACTTCTTCAACCCGGTCCACAAGATGCCGCTGGTCGAGATCGTCCGCTCCCCGCAGACATCCGACGCCACCGTCGCGGCCCTCGTGGATCTCACGCGGCAGCTCGGTAAGACACCGATCGTCGTCGCCGAAGGGCCCGGCTTCCTCGTGAGCCGTGTCCTGTTCCAGTACCTCGACGAAGCAGTCCGGCTCGTGGGCGAAGGGGTCGCGGCGGACCAGATCGATCGGGAAGCGAAACAGTTCGGCCTCCCGATGGGACCGCTCGAACTCCTCGACCTCGTCGGTCTCGATGTCTCGGCCGAGATCGCCGGCACGATGCGATCGCTCGGCTTGGAAGAGAGCCCCACACCTGACCGGCTGGCCGAGATGGTCGCGGCCGGCTCGAAGGGGCAGAAGTCCGGGGCCGGCTTCTATCACTACACCAAAGGACAACGCGGCGCGCCGGCCGTCCTCCCCTGGGCCGCGGAAGATTCGGCCCGGCTTCCGGCGGAGGTGGAGCTTGGCGGCGAGGAGCTGACGGGACTCCAGCAGCGGCTCGTCTTCTCGCTCATCAACTCGGCGGCGGACTGCGTCCAGGAGGGGATCGTGGCCGAGCCCTGGATGGCGGACCTCGGCATGATCCTCGGGACCGGCTTCCCGCCGTTCCGCGGCGGACCGATGACGCTCATTGATCACTGGGGCCGCGATCGCGTCGTCGAAGTCCTCCAGACCCTCTGCGAAGTCTGCGGCCCCCGGTTCCGGCCGAGCGAGTTCTTCTCGTCGCGCCGCCCCGTGAATGGAACGCCCGCCCGCCGCTTCGATCATGGCAACGGGTCCCCCCCGTCGCCGACGGCGGAGCACCCCTCCGAACAGGAGATTCCCCGATGAGTACCCTTCAGAAACCTCCGCGCGCCGCATCGCCGGCAGAACGTTCGACCTTCGCCGCCGAAGCCCTGAAGCTCGGCGGCAAGTCCGAAGAGGAAGTCCGCCGGATGGGGGCGGTCGATGCCGCCGACGACCAGGTCGAGGCCCTCTACGCCGCCCGCTATCAGACGGTCAACAGCCCGGTCCACCGCGCCGTCTGGGACGACCAGTTCCCCGTCGACCTGTTCCACTTCGACTCCGTCGCCTCCCCCTCCGAGTGCGCCGCCCAGACGATGGACGAGGCGATCCACGTCGCCCACCGTCACGTCCAGCTCGGAACGCTCCTCGACGAGCATCGCAAGATCCGGCAGCCGGTCCTCGATGACCTCGCCGCCACCGGCTACTGGGGGCTCCTGATCGGTCCCGAGTACGGGGGCCGCGGGGCGACGTTCACCCAGTTTGCAAAATTCCTGACCCGGATGGCGACGGTCGATCCGACGCTGGCCGGGCTCGCCTCCGTCCACGGCTGCATCGGCGCGGTCGACCCGCTGCTGACGTTCGGCAATGCGGACCAGAAGCGCCGTCTCCTCCCGCGGCTCGCCAGCGGAGAGAAGCTCTCCGCCTTCGCGCTCACGGAACCGTGCGCCGGGTCCGACCTGACCGCCCTCCGGACCGTCGCGGTCCGGGACGGAGACGACTACCTCGTCACGGGCGAGAAACTGTTCATCACGAACGTCCTTCCCGGCCGGATGATCGGAGTCGTCTGCCGGATCGACGGCCGCCCGGCAGTCCTGATCGCCGAGCTCCCGGACCACGAGACCGATGAGTTCCGCCTGAAGCGGTACTCCCTTTACGCCCTCCAGCACGCCCACAACTACGGGATCCTGTTCAACAACTTCCGCGTCCCCGCCGAGAACCTGCTGGAGGCGGAGGACGGAGACGGCCTGACGATCGCCTACCACGGGCTGAACCGCGGCCGCGTCGCCCTGTGTGCCAACGCCGCCGGAACGATGCGGGCAATGCTGATGGACATCCTCCCCTGGGCCCGGTTCCGCCGGACCTATGGCGAGCCGATCATGAACCGCGAGCTCGTGCAGCGGCGGGCGGGCGAGCTCGCGGGACTGATCGTCGCCTGCGACGCCCTGACTGAATGGTGCGCAGGACTCCTGGACCTTGGCTACCGCGGCGAGATGGAGTGCGTCATCGCCAAGATCTTCGGGAGTGAAGCCCAGAAGCACGCCGCGATCGAGCTGCACATGAAGACCCACGGCGGGCGGTCGTTCCTCGGCGGCCACCTCTTCGGCGACAACGTGCACGATCTCCTGGCCCCCTGCATCTATGAAGGGGAAGGGGAGATGCTCGGCCTCGCGTTCTTCAAGTCGCTCGTGAAGGACCACGGCCGTCGGTACTTCGAGCCGATCGGGAAGACGCTCCAGGCCGCCGGTATCCGCCGGCCGAACCTCGCCAATCCGGCCCATCTCTGGACGCTCCGCGAGCCGCTGTGGAACTACTCCAAGTGGCGGTTCGGCAAGATGCTCCACACGGGGCGGCCGCGGTTCCAGGACCTGGCTCCCGCTCTCTGGCCGCACGCCGAATGGTCCGCGGGCTTCCTGCAGGACGCGGCGATTGAAGTCTCGGCCACGATGCGGAAGCACCAGCTCAAGCTCGCCGACCGACAGTGCCGGATGGCGGAGCTCTCGAAGCGAATTCAGACCGCCGTTGTGATCCTCTGCACGAGCCTGTACGCCGGCAGCCAGTCCGACGAACGGATCCGCAAAGCGGGCGAGCTCCTGGCCCGCCGGCTCACCGCCGAGCTGACCGGCCGCCGTCCCTCGGACGCCTATCTGCGGGCGGTCACGGAACTCGGCGCCGAGCTCGCCGACCACGACCTCCCCGGCACCAGCGACATCCTCGAACGCCCGATCCTCATGCCTTACGACGCCGAGGCCGCGTCATAGCGACCGGCGGCCTCAGTGGCTCATCTCTTCTCTTATCTGTGTTGATCCGTGTTCATCTGTGGCTAGAAACCATTTGAGCCACGGATCAACACAGATGGACACAGATCAAGGCAAAGGCTTGGGAGCGGAGCATGTCGAACGAGTCCTACATCGTCGGGGCCGTGCGGACGCCGATCGGGGCCCTCGGCGGTGCGCTGGCGACGGTTCCCGCTCCGGAGCTGGGGGCGACCTGCATCCGGGCGCTTCTCGAACGGTCCGGGCTCGCTCCCGGTGAACTCGACGAGGTCATCCTCGGCAACGTCGTCAGCAGCGGCATCGGCCAGAACCCCGCGCGGCAGGCGGCGATCCGCGGCGGCGTCCCGGTCTCGGTCGGGGCCATGACGGTCAACAAGGTCTGCGGTTCAGGCCTGCGGGCCGTGGCGCTGGCGGACCAGGCGATCCGGCTCGGCGAGGCGCACGCCGTCGTCGCGGGCGGGATCGAGAGCATGAGCCTCGCCCCCTATCTGCTGCCTTATGCCCGCCGCGGGTACCGGCTCGGGAATGCAGAGCTTGTCGACGCCATGATTCACGACGGCCTGTGGGACGTCTACCACGGGAAGTCGATGGGCTGTTTCGGCGACCAGTGTGCGGCGAAGTTCGGCTTCTCGCGGGAGGAGCAGGACGACTACGCGGTCCGCAGCTACACCCGCGCTCAGCGGGCGATCGCCGACGGAGTCTTCCGGGATGAGATCGTCCCGGTCGAGGTCCCCGGCCGAAAGGGGCCGACGCTTGTCACCGAGGACGAAGAGCCGGCCCGCTTCCAGGAGGACAAGCTCCGCTCCCTCCGCCCGGCCTTCAGCGACCACGGAACCGTGACCGCCGGCAACGGCTCGAGCGTCAATGACGGTGCCGCGGCCCTCCTTGTTCTGTCCAAGGCCCGCTGCGAGGAGCGGGGGCTGACTCCCCTGGCGCGGATCGTCGGCAGCGCGACGTTCAGCCGGGAGCCCGAGTGGTTCACGATCGCGCCGATCGACGCCATTCGGGAACTGATGGCCAAGACCGGCTGGTCGATCGATCGAACCGACCAGTTCGAGATCAACGAGGCCTTCTCCTGCGTGGCTCTGGCGGCCCAGCGGGAACTGGGGATCCCGGATGAAAAGCTCAACCCGTTCGGCGGGGCAGTCGCCCTCGGCCATCCGATCGGCGCCAGCGGCGCCCGGCTGATCGTGACCCTCCTGACCGGCCTCGCCCGCACCGGCGGGACGCGGGGGGTCGCCTGTCTCTGCGTTGGCGGGGGAGAAGCGGTCGCGCTGGCGGTCGAGCGAATTGTCTGAATTCTTTAAGGGCGTCGGAGTTGCAAGTGTCTTTGGTGCAGTGAGTTGCGGGTTTCGGTTGTCGTCTTATCCTCGGCCGACGGGCTCCCGGACGAATCCCGCCGATTCGAAATTCCGAGACAAATCGAAAGCCTTGCCGGCAGCCAACCGACCGATTATCCTTCCGAACTTCCATTTTTGGCAGCATTTCGGCCCGCGTCCGCAGGCCCCGCTGGATCAAAGCCATAGCCGGTTCCCAGCAACGGCTATTCGAGACAAGGTAAGCGAGTCATGGCACATAAGAAGGGACAAGGGTCCACCCGGAACGGACGCGATTCCAACGGCCAGCGTCGGGGCGTCAAGCGGTACGGCGGCGAGCAGGTCATCGCCGGCAACATCCTCGTCCGCCAGTGCGGCACCAAGTTCCACGCGGGACGCGGCGTCGGCCAGGGGAAGGATTACACGCTGTTCGCCCTCGTCGACGGCACCGTCCTGTTCGACCAGGAAGGCCGCCGCGTCAACATCGTCGCTGCCGCCGGCTGATCGCCGCCCGCATCGCGACGTCGCTCTCCGGCCCTCATCCGCCGGAGAGTCGCGAGCTACTTCGAATGGCAATTCAGGCAGTCTGGCGCAAATGCCCAGACTGCCTTGTCTTTGCGCGGTGTGGGAATTGTGAGGAAGCGAAGGAACGCACCGGGTCGATACCCCTGACACAGAAAAAATCGTTCGAGCGGCGGCACTCCGCTCGAACATCGCTGAGTCAGGAGACATGGGGATGGATCCCACCACGCGGCCGCGGCTGTCCGAGATCGACATCGAGCGGATTGCCTATTCGGCAATCGGACGGCACCTGCGGGTCATGTGTGTGCTGTGCCTGCTGCTGCTCGGGCTGGGGTTCCTGCTGGGACACCACGTCGCCAACCTCCACGCCAAGAAGATCGCTCACGAGTTCGAGCGGCAGAGCGGCGGCTATGCGAAGCAGATTGTCGAACTCGGCCACGAGCTCGATATGCTCCGCCAGTCGCAGACGGTCGACCGCAACCTGCTGACCAGCCTCCGTTTCGACTCCGAGAAGCATGTGGCGGTCGTCGAATCGCTCCGGAAGGAGATCGACTCCGCCGAGGTCCTGCGGAGTTCGCTCGTCGCCTCCAGCCTCGAGCAGATCGAGGCGGACCGCCGCGAAGCGCTCCATCAGCTCGAAGCCTGCCGGAGCGCCGACACGCCGCTGAAGGCGGACGCCGTCACGCAGATGATGACGCGGATCGTCGACGGCCAGATGGACCGTCTCCATCGGCTTCTCGGAAAGACCGTCCCGGCGGCCTGCCCGGCGACGGCCGATCTCGCTTCGCTGCCGCTGGTCCCGGTTTCGGAAGCGGGGCCGTCCCCGACAGTGGCCGAGACCCCGGCTCCGGTCGCCTCGGCTACTTCCGTGGCTCCCGCGGTCTCCGTCGCTCCGGCGGCCGAGGAGATCACGTTCTTCCCGCCGATCCCGGCGTCGCCCGCCGCGATTCCGGAAGCCCGGCCGATGCCCGCCGCGGCTCTCGCTCCGGTGGCGGCTGTCCCCGGTCCCATGCCGGTCACGCTCTCTCCGAGCGTCCGGATCAGCGAGACCGTCGAGTTCCAGCCTCCCGCTCCTCGCGCTCCGGCTCCCAATCCTTTCCCTCCGGCCTCGGTCGTGACCAGCGTCGCGCCGGAACCGATGGGCTCGCCCATCGGACTGCCGGCTGCCGCCGACTCTTCGGCTCCGGCGTTCGCGCCCGCTCCGCCCGTTCCCGCGACCGGGCCCAAGGTTCCGCGATCGAGCCTGTTCTTCGCTCCGTCCCGCAAGGTCGAATCGGCCGCCAACGCGGAGACCGCTCCGCGGCTGATCGCCCCCAGCACCGCCAGTGCCCCGGCTCCGCTCTCCTCACGGGTGAAATGAGGTCAGGAGCGCGTCGGAAGAGAGCAGGGCGTTGAACCCGCCGCTCTGGAACCCCTTGAGGTCCAGCGTCACGGCGCGGAAGCCGAGCCGGGTGAACGCGCTCACGAGGGCCAGCCGGACCGGCTCTTCGGCGAGCCGGGCGATGTCTGCCGGGGTGACCTCGATGCGGGCCAGGTCGTTCTGTTCGAGGCGGACCCGCAGCTCGCGGATTCCGAGCCGCTGCCGGAGGAACTGCTCGGCGGCGTCGATATTCGCGACGCGTTCCGGCGTGACTTCGACGCCGTAGGCGATGCGGCTGGAGAGGCAGGGCATCGCCGGCTTGTCCCAGATCGGGAGTGCCCAGTCTTTCGCCAGGGCCCGGACGTCTTCCTTGTTGAGCTTCGCTTCGATGAGCGGGCTGCGGACGGAGTGCTCCCGGGCCGCGACCATGCCGGGGCGATGGTCTCCGAGGTCGTCGAGGTTTGCGCCGTTGACGATGACGTCGACCCCGAGGGGGCCGGCGAGTCCTTCCAAGTGGGTGTAGAGTTCGGACTTGCAGTAGTAGCAGCGGTCGCCGGCGTTGCGGCGGTAGCGTTCGTCGGCGAACTCCTCTGTTTCGATGACGCGGTGGGTGATTCCGATCTCGCGGGCGAGCGTCTCCGCCTCTTCCAGTTCTCCCGAGGCGAGGCTGGCGCTGCGGGCGGTGACCGCGAGGGCCCGGTCACCGCAGGCGAGGGCGGCGGCCTTGGCGACGACGGTGCTGTCGACTCCGGCGGAGAACGCGACGGCGACGCGTCCGCAGCGGGCCAGGATCTCCAGCAGGTGGTCTCGCTTGGTAGTTTGTTCGATCGACAGACCAGACACGTGACTCGCTCCCATCAAAAACAGGTCCTCCTTCTATCATAGCCGGTCTCCAGAAAACCCGTCCTGGCCGGCACAGCGTTGCTCGCTCAAACCCAACGTGCCACGGCAGTCTGGGGTCAAGGGGGGCTGTGTTGTCTTCTTGGCCCCCTTGCCGCCGGAGGCACTCCTGTGAGGAACCGTGGAACACAACGGATGACCCCTTTGTGGTACCGGCGCTGAGGACTCCACGCTCGCTCTGCAATTCCCGCGGGTTGGTGAGGGGGCATCCGGCGCCGTGTCCGCGCTTGGACACGGGCTTCTTCAGACATCTCTCGACGAGAGGGCCTCCGGCGGGCAAAGGGCCAAGAAGACAACACCGGCCCCTCTGCACTCCCCATCAGGGGTGACCCCCTGGACCCCGGCTGTCCTTTGTAACTGATGGTCCTTCAATGCTTTGCAACTCGCGTTGACCCTCTCCGCCAACCAGCCGTACAGTTCTGGTCCCGAATTCCGGGACGTCTCAGGGAAGAGACACGCCAGACCGGGCGCACCACCGCCCCGCACTGCCGCTTCACCCTGGGCCCTCTCCGGACACGTCATTCCGCGAGAGGTGTAGTCATGTCCGCCGCCGAGAAGATCCTTTCCTTCGCGGACATCGAACCCCTCCGCCAGGCCCGCGAAATCATCCGCCTGGAAGCGGAAGCCCTCGCCGACCTCGCCCGCCGCCTCGACTCCGGCTTCTGCGACGCCGTCGACCGCCTCTCCGAATGCCGCGGCAGCGTCATCGTCTCCGGCATGGGCAAAGCCGGCCTCATCGGCCAGAAGATCACCGCCACCCTCTCCTCCACCGGCACCCGCGCCCACTTCCTCCACCCCGCCGAAGCAGTCCACGGCGACCTCGGCTGCCTCCACCCCGAAGACGTCTTCCTCGCCCTCTCCAACAGCGGCGAAACCGAAGAACTGACCGCCATCCTCCCGACCGTCCGCCGGCTGCGGATCCCCATCGTCGCCATCACCTCCTCCGAACGCAGCACCCTCGGCCGCAACGCCGACATCCGCGTCCTCCTCGGCAAGATCCCCGAGGTCGACCCCTGGGGCCTCGCCCCCACGACCACCACCACCGCCATGCTGGCGGTCGGAGACGCCCTCGCCCTCGTCCTCAGCCGCCGCCGCGGCTTCACCCCGGAACAGTTCGCCGTCTTCCACCCCGCCGGCAGCCTCGGCCGCAAGCTCCGCGTCGTCACCGAGATGATGCGGGGCCTCGACCGGATCCGCAGTGCCCCCGAGACCGCCACGGTCCGCGAGGTCCTGACCGCCTCTTCGCAAACCGGCCGCCGGATCGGTGCCGTCGTCCTGACCGACGCCGAGGGCCGCCTCTCCGGCATCTTCACCGACAGCGACCTCGCCCGGCTCCTGGGGCGGCGACAGGACGCCTCGCTCGATCAACCGGTCTCGCAGGTCATGACCCGCAACCCGCTGAACGTCCCCACTACGGCGACCCACGGAGACGTCGTCGCCATCCTGGCCTCCCGCAAGATCAGCGAACTCCCGGTCGTCGACGCCGACCGCCGCCCGGTCGGAATGATCGACATCACGGACGTCATCGGCTGGGAGGGGGAGGAGGGAAGGATCTAGGAGTCACGATTCAGGAAAGCCCATTGAAATCGGGCCCCTGAACCGACCCCTTCTCGCAGTCACAGCGTCGACTCAATCCCTGAATCCAGCTCCTCGTCTCCTCCATGCCCCGCCTGCTGCTCACTGTCGCGACAGCCATCTGCCTGGTGGGGGTGTATCGGATCTACGCGCTCATCGTGACGCCGCTGGTGACCCCGGTGGAGCAGGGGGAAGTCCGGCCGCCGGTCATGATGGCCTCCGGGGCCAAGTCGTCCGCCTCGTCCGACCTCGCCCGCGAGTTCCTGCCGAACTCCGCCTGGGCGCAGGAAGCCAAGATGTGCTGGCAGCAGTCGGAAGACGCCTGCATCTTCTTCAACGATCACCAGCGCCTGCAGGACGGCGGGAACAAGCTCCGGCTGGCTCCGTACGCCATGGTGTGGCGGGACCCGAAGCGGACCGACGGCGGCCGGTACACGATCGAAGCGGAAGGGGCGATCGTCAGTTTCCAGAACGAGTTCTTCGACGAAGCGGTCGAATTCAGCCGCAAGCCGGGCCGGATCGTCCACCTGACTCTCGAAGGGAAAGTCCGGCTGACGGGCCCGGACAACCTCGCGATCGAAGGGGAGAAGTTCATCTTCTCCGAGGAGTCCGCCCAGCTCTACAGCGACTGGCCCGTCACGTTCCGCTACGGCCCCGCGCCGGGTCAGTCCAACGCCGTCCGCGGACAGGCGGACCAGCTCACGGTCGAGTTCATCAAGTCGACCACGTCGGACTTCGGTCCCGATATGCCCCGCGTCGGCGGACTCTCCCGCGTCCGGCTGCGGCGGGCGGTTCAATTCGACATGACGTACGAGCTGAACGGTGCTCTCGCCCGGACCCTGGTGACCAGCGACGGCCCGTTCCTGTTCCACTATCCCGAGAAGCGGATCGAGTTCGAGGAGAACGTCAGCGTCGTCCGCCCGCAGATCATCAAGGGGGTGAAGCACATCGACTCCCTGAAAGCCCACTGGCTGGGACTCCAGTTCGTAGAAGCCGACGCACCCCCCGCCGAGGGCTCAGGCGAAACCAAGCCGGCTGTTCAGCCCGCCAGCGGAACCAAGTTCGGCGCCGACTCCTCCATGCTGTCGAAGATCCAGTTCCGCTATCTGCGGGCGCTCGGGCGGGAGGAACCGGGGAAGCCGGTCGTCCCGCTCCACCTCGAATCGACCTCGAACCAGTTTGCCGCCGACCTCCAGGATCTGCGGTACGACGCCCAGACGCGGGACATCGCACTGATCGATCCCGTGCAGGTCCGGATGCAGCACGGCGCGACCCGGCTCTACTCTCCTCTTGTCCGCGTCCGGCACGGCCAGCAGGGACAACCGTTCGAGGCGATCGACTGCGAAGGCGAAGGGCAGTTTGAGCAGCTGGACGAGGCGCTCGAACGGCCGATGTTCGTGGGCTCGTGGAAGGAGCGAGTCCACGTCGCCCCGGACACCCAGTCGCCGGGCAACATTCTCACGATCCAGGGGAACGCGTCGCTGGCCCAGCCGGGGCGGTTCCAGCTGGAGAGCCAGGCGATCCAGGTGTGGCTCGAGCCGACCGCGTCCCGCGGCCAGCCTGGTGCCGCCGGCCTTGCCGGATCGGCCCTTCCGAACGCCGCCCGCAAGCTGCCGGTCCGCCGGGCGGTCGCCCAGGGGGGTGTCCGGATGGCGACGCCGGAAGTCGTCGTCCTGACGAACCTTGCCGACGCCCGCTTCTCGGCGGGGGAGGCCGCCCCGAGGCCCGGCCGCGGGGGACCGGACCCCGCCGGCGACGGCAATCCGCGGCAGATGCCCGGAGCCCGCGAGGAGCAGCCGCCGTTCATCGTCAACGCCGATCGGATCGAAGCCCACGTGGTCCGCGATCCGCGAACGCAGGCGTTCGACGCTCGCGAGCTCATCGGCGAAGGGGGCATCCACATCACCCGCGAAGCGTTGGAGCGCGGCGCCGCGGCGGCGGCGGGGCCGCCGAACCGCATCGGCGGCGATGGTCCGGTCGACATCCAGGGGCACCGCCTGCAGATGACGAACACCGGCGGCAGCCACGGTCACATCATCACCCTCGCCGGGATGCACGATCCCCGGACGAACACGACGCGGGATGCCACGCTTCAGTTCGGCGACTACCGGGTCGAGGCCGCCGTCCTGACGTTCGACCGGTCCCGGAACGCGATCGAAGTGCCCGGCCCCGGCCGCCTCAACATGCCCGTCTCCTCCGACCTGCGGGGGGGAAAGACCGACCGGCCGCAGATCATGAATGTTGTCTGGCTGGAGCGGATGACGTTCGACGGCCAGACCGCCAAGTTCTTCGAGCGGGTCAAGACGCAGCTGGGGCACAGCCTGCTCCTGTGCGAGGCGATGGACGTCGCCCTCAACCGGAAGATCGACTTCACCAGCGACCACCCGGACACCAAGGGGCTTGAGCTCAAGACGGTCGACTGCCGCCACAAGGTCGTGGTCGAGACGTACGACTACGCGGACTCGCGGCTGATCGAAGTCCTGAAGGGGAACCTCGCGGAGTTCCATGTCGATAACGCGACCGGGGAGTTCTCCGGCCTGGGGCCCGGGACCGTTCAGGACTGGCGGATCTCCAAGGGGGGCTCGTCGCGGCTGCTCTCGCTGGAGCCGACCACGACCGCCAAGGCGAATCAGCCCGTCCCGGCCCGCGAGGACAAGCGGTTCCCCTGGGAGTACGTGAAGCTCGAGTTCAAAGGGAACGTGACGGGAAACCTGAAGCGGCAGGACGCGACGTTCCGCCGGAGCGTCCAGGTCCTGTACGCCCCCGTCGCGCAGGCCCTTCAGGTGTTTCAGCGGGCAGATCTCTCGCCCGGCAGCGGGAAGGACAACGCCAACAACGCGGCGTGGCTCGGCTGCCGCGAGCTCGACATCATGATCGCCACCAAGCCCGACGGCGAGCCGAGCGCGCAGCTCCGGGCCGAAGGGGGTGATGGGGAAGACGCCTGGTTGGAAGGGCAGAAGTTTACGGCGAACGGTCACGAGGTCATCTATGACCAGGCGAAGGACCAGTTCATTCTCCGTGGCCGCGGCAAAGACAAGGCGGATATCCATTTTCAGGACCAGCCGGGGCAGGCGCAACACGACGTCAACGCCCGTGTGATTCAGTTCGTTCCGTCGCGGCGGGAAGTGATCCTGGATGGAGCGGGCGTGAGCGGGCAGGCAAACTGACACGTCTTGGCTGAGCCGACGCGTCGAGAGGCGAGATCCCGGTCTTTGTGGGCTCTCTCCCGTCACCCTGGTCGCGCAGGGTCCAATCGGACGGCATTCACCGCGTGGTGCCTCGTCTTGTTCGCTGCATGGAGCCGGCAGAGCGGCACGGCATAGGGATTGCCTTCTTGGTGCAAGCCATGTTCCCCTTGCAGGAGAGACGATCATGTCCATCAGGCCAGAAGTCGATCGCGGACAGGATGCGAAGTTGTATGCCGGGCGGGTTCTGGGTTTTGCCGACACCCGCGAGCAGGTCGATCGCATTGCATCGGAGTTGAACGACGCAGGAATCGGCGACGAGCGGATTCTGATCCTGGCCGGAGACGACGGGATTGAGATTCTGAACCGGACGCTGAAGGAGTTCTTTTTCAGTGACGGCGAAGACCAGACGGTTATTAACGGCCTCCGGGAGCTCCGGGATGGCCATCTGGTGATTGAGGTCGAGGTGGCTGACCGGGACGAGGCGGTGAAGGTGGTGAATCTCTCGGCCCCGCACGGCGGCCGGACGTTCACTTACTTCGGCACGCTCATGAATGAACAGATGAGCTGATCCACCTGGGTCCAGGGGTACCCTGGTGGGGAGTGCAGAGGGGCCTGTGTTGTCTTCTTGGCCCTTTGCCCGCCGGAGGCCCCCTCGTCGAGAGATGTCTGAAGAAGCCCGTGTCCAAGCGCGGACACGGCGCCGGATGCCCCCTCACCAACCCGCGGGAATTGCAGAGTGAGCGCGGAGTCCTCAGTGCCGGTACCACAATGGGGACATCTGTTGTGTCCCACGGTTCCTCACAGGAGTGCCTCCGGCGGCAAGGGGGCCAAGAAGACAACACAGCCCCCTTGACCCCAGACTGCCGTCGCACGTTGGGTTTGAGCCAGCAAGGTCGCGCCGGCAATGACGGTGTCTAACCCTACTGCTGCTCTTCCAGGTCCACAAACCGCGATTCCGTGTGCGTCACGATCGCATCCTTCTCCGCGTACCGGATCGCCGTCGTCCCCCGGTAACACCGCAGCACGGACAGCACACTCTCCACCTGCCCGTGAATCGCGTTCACCCCAAAGCCCGAGGCCGCTCCCTCTTCCTGCGGGATCTGGGCAAACCCATAGTTGATCCACGGGACAAGGGCGTCGATGAACCCCGCAAAGTTCACATGCTGGACCGACAGCAGATTCGTCTTCCCGGCCAGCGGCCCCTCGAACTGGAACGGCTTCTCCAGGATCACTCGTTCCGCCTGCGGAATCGACGTCGTGAAGATCGCGTAGCTGGACCCCACACCCAAAGTGCCGGCCAACTGGTCATCCACACCCGCCGCTTTCGGAATCTCGATCAGATACACATTGCCGCCCGCCACGCCCCGCTCCGACCACGCCGGCAGATCGATTTCCGGCAGGTCGTCCGGACTCTCGGCCTGGATCGTCTTCATCAGGTCGCCGACAAACGTGTAAAGCTGGTCCATCCCGGACAGGAACTTGTCCTGATCGCTCAGTCCCAGAACGATCCCCAGCTCCAGCATCGGCAGCGGCTCCGAAGCCTCCGGCATGTCGCGGAACCACTGGGTTGACGTCGCCTTGGCGTCGATGACCAGCCCGATCTGCCCGTCCTGCAGGGCCGGAACAAAGTAATCTCCGAGCAGCACGTCGAACCGCTTGAGATACGGAACGGCCAGCTGCCGGAAGTGCTCATACTCCCCCTTGTCATCCTCATCGATGTTGCTGAGGACCGTGGTGTCGACATAGCCGAGGATCCGCTGCAGCGTCGGCCGCATCTCCTTGTACTCGTCGGGCGAAGCCTGGCTGCGGGTCACCGCGAAGAGCAGCGGCGAGCCCCCGACGTGCGAGAGGATCGGCAGCGGCGTTCCCGTCTGCTTGCCCACCCCGCCCACCTCGTACTGGAACGACTCCGTTCCGCGGTCGGTGAGGAAGGAGCAGCCGACGGTCGCGTGCGGCGTTCCGGTCGTCTCCTGCTTCACCCGCTCTTCGAGGGACTTGAGATCCTTCTCGAAGGCCTCCTTGGTGGCGTCCGGCGTGTTCGAGGCGTCCATCGCCTGCCGGACCACTCCCGAAAGGGCCATGATCTGGCCCGCGGCCGCCTGCTGCTGGATCTCGATCAGCCGCCGGCTGGAGTACCAGATGTTCGTGATCTTCTGGTCCTGGTGCGGGAAGATCTTCTGGAAGTCCGGAACGTCGGCGAGGGTCTTCCCCTGGCCGAGCAGCTTGAGGTGATCGTTGGACTCTCCGGCGGTGAAGAAGAAGTAGCCGTCGCGGACACCGAGCGAGACGAGCAGGGTCTTGCTCTTGAGGTGGTCGAGGAGCGGCTTGACCTCCTCGGCGACATCTTCGTCGATCTCGGATTCCAGGTCCGTCCAGTCGATCGATTTGAGGGCGAGGGAGATCGTCAGGAAATCGCCGCCGGCGATCTGCTGTCGGCTGACTTCGAACTTGGCCTGCTCGATCGACGGGAGGTTCTCGTCCGCCATCTTTTCCAGCCGGTCGAGTTGGGCGCGGGCGACCTCGGGCTTGGTGATTTTGGCACCGAAGACAATGGGGGAGAACCGGAGCTTGTCCTTGCTCTTGAGAAGCCGGGCCACGATTTCGCGAATGACCTTCTTCTGGGCTTCCTCGTCCTCTTCGCCAGCGATTCCCGCCTGCATCTGGGCGAACCGGACGTCGTTGCTGATCTCCTGGATGAGGGCGAACGACTCGATCAGTGCCGGATCGCTGTAGGCGAAGATCTCCTGCGTTCCGGCGTCCTGGAGGAGGTCGACGAGGTCCTTGTTGGCCTTCTTCTTGAGGAAGTCGCGGAGGGGGGCGAAGGTTTTGGAGCGGTACTGGGCCTGGAGGAGGTTGAGGCCGAGCTGGACGCTCGGCATGTTGTAGAGGCGGTCGTAGGCGCGGCTCTTGATGAACTTGTTGTACTGTTCTTCGAGCCGCATCGACGACATGTAGAAGCCGGCGTCGGCGGGGACGAAGCGGAGTGAGGTCGTCGTCTTGAGGTCTTCGCCGCGGCAGACCGCGATGAGGGTGGTGAGCAGGAGGGTGGCCGTTGCGAATCCTCTGGCCAGAACGACGCGCATCGCAGAATCCTTGGTGGGGATGGCGGGGGAGCTGAAGTTGGCTTCAGTGTCGAAAGCGTGGGCCCAAGTGTAAAGACCAGCGTCAGGTCGCCGGGGTCCAGGGGCTCGCCCTTGGTGGGGGATGCAAGGGGGCCTGTGTTGTTTTTTGGCCCCCTTTGCCCGCCGGAGGCCCGTCTCGTCTCGATCTCTCTGAAGGAGCGAGTGTCCAAGCGCGGACGACGTGGCGGATGCCCCCCTCACCAACCCGCGGGGATTGCAAAGCCAGCGGTGTGGCGGGAGGGAGTCCTCAAAGCTGGTACCACAAAGGGGACGCCCGTTGCTTACCACGGTTCCTCATGGAAGCGCCTCCGGCGGCAAGGGGTGACCCCCTTGACCCCGGCTGCCGTCACAAGTTGGGTTTGAGCCAGCAGAACCGTGCCGGCGAGAACTACTTCGCCCCGACCATCATCTTCCGGAACTCGCCGAACAGGTAATGGCTGTCGTGCGGACCCGCGGACGCTTCCGGATGGTACTGCACGCTGAACGCCCCCTTGGACTTCGAGCGGATCCCCTCGACGGTGTCGTCGTTGAGGTTGATGTGGGTCACTTCCACGTCGGACGGCAGCTTGTCCGGCGCGAGAGCAAAACCGTGGTTCTGCGAGGTGATCTCCACACGGCCCGTGTCCTTGTTGAGGACTGGCTGGTTCCCGCCGCGGTGGCCGAACTTGAGCTTGTAGATCTCGCCGCCGAGAGCCAGCCCAAGGAGCTGGTGTCCCAGGCAGATCCCGAAAACCGGCTTCTTCCCGAGCAGTCCCTGGATCGTCTCGACCGCGTAGTCGAGGGGCCGCGGGTCGCCGGGGCCGTTCGAGAGGAACACGCCATCCGGGTTCTGAGCCAGGACTTCATCGGCCGAGGAGGTCCCCGGCATGACGGTGACACGGCAGCCCATCTCGGCGAGGTGCCGGGGGATGTTCCACTTCATGCCGTAGTCGAGAGCCACCACGTGCGGCAGCGTTCCGGACTTGTCACCGCTGAAGGTCTTGGGCGTCGTCGGATCGCGTTCGAGATCGTGAACCCCGTCCTTCCACTCGGACGCCTGCTTCGGAGAGACCTCCCGAACGAGGTCGTGTCCGACGATGTTCCAGCTCCGGGCCTTTTGAACGAGCGAAGCGTCGTCCAGATCGACCGAAGAGAGGACTCCGGTCATGGCGCCGTTCACCCGCAGCCGCCGCACGAGAGCCCGTGTGTCGATCCCTTCGATGCCGGGGATGCCGTTCCGCTTGAGGTAGTCGGAGAGCGATTCCTGCGAGCGGTAGTTGCTCGGCTCCTTGCAGACTTCCTTGGCAATGAAGCCGCGGATCGCCAGCCGTCCGCTCTCGACGTCTTCGGAATTGATGCCGTAGTTCCCGATGAGCGGATACGTCATGCAGACGATCTGCCCATTGTAGGAGGGGTCGGTCAGGATCTCCTGATACCCCGTCATGCTCGTGTTGAAGCAGACTTCCCCGCAGACTTCGGCATCCGCTCCGAAGGACTGCCCCGTAAAGACTGTCCCATCCGCCAGGGCCAGCTTCGCAGGTTTCGACATCAACGTTTCTCCCTCTCGCCGGATGGGGCGAATGTCCCCCGCACACCGTCCCGGGAGGCGAAATCCGCGTCGCAGGATCGACGGGCGGGCGCACCGGGAGCGCGAGGGAATTTTCGGACGGTTTCTATCATATCCCCCGGGGGGCCGAAAGCGTCTCGGCGCGTTCTCTCCCGCGTGCGAGAGAAGCTGTCGGCGATGTCATGCACCGCCGAAAACCGTTGGAAAACCGCTGACCGCCGAGGCTCGCTTCGAGGGGGGCGGGTTCGGCGGTAGAATTCCGCGGCGGATGCGCCGCGGATTCCTCATCGGAGCGCGGCCCCAGGTGTCCCGGTTCCGGCCCCCCGGCTCCCCGCTCCTCCACGCCGAGGCCGCCCGGCGGGACGTCAGGAGACCTTTGTGCTGCAACTGATCGTCGTCGGTCCTGAGCCCAGGCTCCGCGTGCGGCATCCGCTTCTTCGGGGGCAGGCGTACACCATTGGCCGCACGGGGGACGCCCAGATCCCGGTCCCGTGGGAGCAGTCGCTCTCCCGCCTCCATGTGACGCTGCACGTCGAGGACGGCTCCGTGCGCCTCGTCCGCGAGCCCGACGCCCGCAACCCCGTCTACATCAGCGGCGAGGAGATCACCGAAGGGCGGCTCTCGGGGGGCGAGGCATTTGTCATCGGCGAGACGCAGTTTGCCGTCTCCCGCGGCGAGTCGGAGTCGAGCAGCGCCAAGGACTCGCCGGTCGAAGAGGTCGTCTTCACCCGCAAGCAGCTCGAACAGGTCCGGTACGAGGACCCCGACCGCCGGATCGAAGTCCTCTCGCGGCTCCCGGACATCATCTGGGGGGCGAGGTCGGAGGCGGAGCGGGACTCCCGGCTTGTGAACCTGCTCCTCACCGGAGTCCGCAACGCGGAGGCGGTCGCGATCGTCTCGATGAACAAGTCCGGCCATGTTCAGCTCCGCAGCTGGGAGCGGCGGCGCGAGACCGCCGGCGCTTTCCGTCCCAGTCGGCGGCTCATCGCGGAAACGGTCGAGCAGTCGCAGACGATCCTTCATCTGTGGGACAGCTCCGACGCCGTGGTCCACGACTACACGGTCTCGGGGGAGTTCGACTGGGCCTACTGCACGCCGGTCGGAGAAGTCCGGGGCCAGCAGTGTGCGCTGTACGTCGGGGGCCGCTTCGCCCCGCTCCCCGGCCAGGACTCGCGGTCGGGCGCTCCACACCTCCAGGCCGATGTCAAATTCACCGAGCTCCTGGCGGACGTCCTGAATTCGATCGAGCGGCAAAACCGGATGGAAGGGACGCTCTCGGTCCTGCGTCAGTTTCTCTCGCCCCCGATCCTCGCGGCGATCGAGCGTTCGGGTGAAGGGACGTTCGACACCGACATCCTCAATCCCCGCGAGTGCGACGTGACGGTCCTGTTCTGCGACCTCCGCGGCTTCAGCCATCGGGCCGAGTCATCGGCGGGGGACCTGCACGGCCTGCTCGACCGAGTGAGCCGGGCGCTGCAGCTCATGACGGGTGAGATCCTGGCGCACGGCGGCGTCACGGGGGATTTCCTCGGCGACGCGGCGCTGGGGTTCTGGGGCTGGCCCTTTGCCAGTGACGAGGCGCCGCTCAATGCGTGTCGGGCGGCGCTGGCGATCCGCAAGGCGTTCGCGGCGATCCAGCAGACGCCGGAGCATCCGCTGGCCGACTTCGAGATGGGGATCGGCATCGCCCACGGCCGAGCCGTCGCGGGGAAGATCGGGACGAGCGATCGGGTCACCGTGACGGTCTTCGGGCCCGTCGTGAACCTGGCCAGCCGCCTGGAAGGGATGACGAAGCAGCTCCGCGTTCCGATCCTGCTGGACGAGCCGACCGCCGAGATTGCGCGGACGCGGCTTTCGAAAGAGGAGGGGCGGACGCGGCGGCTGGCCCGGGTTCTGCCGTACGGGATGGAGACGCCGCTGGTGGTGACGGAGTTGCTGCTTCCGCATGCGGACTATCCGGACCTGACGGACGAGCATCTGGCCCAGTACGAGCAGGGGGTCGAGCACTTTATTGCCGGCCGTTGGGACCAGGCGTACCGGTGTCTGCACGCGATGCCTTCGGCGGATCAGGCGCAGGACTTTCTGACGCTGCGTATTGCCCAGCATGGACGTTCCGCACCGCCGGGCTGGAAGGGGATTGTCGAGCTCCCCAAGCAGTAGTGACGTTTGCTCAAACCGCGTCCTTGCCAGCACAGCGATGCTCGCTCAAATCCAACGTGCCACGGCAGCCGGGGTCAAGGGGGTCTCACCCCCTTGCCGCCGGAGGCGCTTTCACGAGGAACCGTGGTAAGCAACGGACGTGCCCTTTGTGGTACCGGCGTTGAGGACTCACCACGCGCTTTGCAATCCCCGCCGGTTGGTGAGGGGGCATACGGCACGTTGTCCGCGTTTGGACACAAACTCCTTCAGGCATCTCTCGACGGCCAGGCCTCCGGCGGGCAAGAGGGCGTTGCCCCCTTGCATCCCCCACCAGGGGTGCCCCTGGACCCGGTTCAAAAACACCTCTCTCGGTAATCGCGGCGGATTCGTAGATTCGCCACGCATCAAACCTGTCCCACCGCCCACCAAGAAGCTAGCGTTCAAGAATGGCCGCCCACTCCCGGGCGACGCCCCCCATTTGCCCAACGCATGCCCGTTGTTCCCCCCCTCCCGATGTCGTTCGTTCCCTACCTGCGACCGCAGGTCTGGGGCAGCCGACATCTGGAAACCCTCGGCCGGAACCTCCCCCCAAACCAGCCCGTCGGCGAGTCCTGGGAACTCAGCACCCACCCCATGCACATCAGCCGCGTCGCCATGCCGGCGGCGCTCGCAGGGCAAGGGTTCGATCGACTTTGGCGCAGCGCCCTCACCGGACGCGACTCCACCGAAGACGCGGGGGACTTCCCGCTCCTCATCAAACTCCTCGACTGCCGCGACTGGACGTCGATCCAGCTCCATCCCGACGACCTCCAGGCCCGCCAGAACGCCGAGGGCTCCCCCGGCAAGACCGAAGCCTGGTACGTCCTCCACACCGAGCCCGACGCCGAACTCCTCCTGGGGACGCGGCCGGGCGTGACCGCGGAGGACCTGGCGGCCCTCACCGCCAACGCCGCAGGCCCGCCTCCCGTCCCGGACGAAACCCTCGACCGACTCTTCGTCCGCAGCCGCCCCTCGGTCGGGGACTTCATCCTGATCCGTCCCGGAGTCGTCCACTCCTGCAAGGGGATCACGGCCTGGGAAATCCAGACCCCCTCGGACCTCACGTACCGCCTCTTCGACTGGAACCGCCTCGGCCCCGACGGCCGCCCGCGGGAACTCCATGTCGCCAAGGCCCTGGCCTCCGTCCGCTGGGCCGCTCCCAAAGCGGTGATGACGCACTGGCCCGGCGTCCTCCGGGAGCAGGAGCAGACTCCGCGGTTCTTCCGCTACCTCGACGCTCCGTTCCAGGTCGAACACTGGACCGTCGGCACCAAACCGTTCCGCCTCCCTCCCGGCCCGATGCGCGTCCTCTGCACGATCCGCGGCGAACTCCGCCTGCGGGGAAACGGCTTCGAGGAGGAGGTGCCGGGGATCCAGTTGCGGCTCCTCCCGGCCGGTCTCGAGGAGTGCTGGATCTCGGCCCGCACCGGCGAGGCGGAGCTGCTGCTCGTGATGCCGGAGTCGTCGCCGTCGCCGGGAGAAGCCGGCTGATCCGCCGGGCATCCGGAGGGGGCCGCCAACCTCTCGATTTGGTCAGGATTTCCTCGGAAATTCGTTGGATTTTGTCGAGTCGACCCCATTGATTGGCGGTCCCCGCGAATCCTCGCCGATGAAGTGGCTGAAACGCGGTCGCCCGGCTACCATCGACCCGGTTGCACGCGCCGATTTCTTACGGACACCCCATGCCCGACACGCTGACGATTCAAGACAACCGGACCGGCAAGACCTACGAGATTCCGATCGTCGACGGCACGATCCGCTCCACCGATCTGAAGCAGATCAAGACCGGTGCGGACGACTTCGGGCTGATGGCCTACGACCCGGCGTTCCTCAACACCGCGTCGACCCGCTCCGCCATCACCGACATCGACGGCGACAAGGGGATCCTCCGCTACCGCGGCTACCCGATCGAACAGCTCGCCGAGCACAGCACCTACCTTGAGGTTGCCTACCTCCTCCTGCACGGCGACCTCCCCAACGAGTCCCAGCTCCAGGAGTGGGAAACCTCGATCTCGCAGCACACCGTGGTGCACGAGAACGTCAAGCAGCTCATGGAGGGCTTCCGCTACGACGCACATCCCATGGGGATGTTCATCAGCACCGTCGCGGCGATGTCGACGTTCTATCCGGACGCCAAGAACGTCCGCGATCCCGAATGCCGGATGAAGCAGATCCACCGGCTGATCGCCAAGGCCCCCACGATCGCCGCCTTCTCGTACCGGCACTGCCAGGGCCGCCCGTACAACTACCCGCACAACCGCCTGGGCTACACCGCCAACTTCCTGGCGATGATGTTCAAGATGACCGACAACCCGTACGAGCCGCACCAGGTGCTCGCCCGGGCCCTCGACATCCTGTTCATCCTCCACGCCGACCACGAGCAGAACTGCAGCACGAACGCCATGCGGGCGATCGGCTCCTCGGAAGCGGACCCCTACAGCGCCCTCGCCGGCGCCGCGGCGGCCCTCTACGGCCCGCTCCACGGCGGCGCCAACGAGGCAGTCCTGAACATGCTTCAGGAGATCGGCCACGTCAAGAACGTGCCGGGCTTCATCGAAGAGGTGAAGGCGGGCAAGCGGAAGCTGATGGGCTTCGGCCACCGGATCTACAAGAACTACGACCCGCGGGCCAAGATCATCAAGCGGACGGCGGACGAAGTCTTCGCCGTCACGGGCCGCAACCCGCTTCTCGACATCGCGATCGAGCTCGAAAAGATCGCTCTCAACGAAGAGTACTTCGTCAAGCGGAAGCTCTACCCGAACGTCGACTTCTACTCCGGCCTCATCTACGAAGCGATGGGCCTCCCGATGTCGATCTTCCCGGTGCTGTTCGCCATCCCGCGTGCGGCCGGCTGGCTCGCCCAGTGGTCCGAGATGCTGCAGGACAGCGAACAGAAGATCGCCCGCCCCCGCCAGATCTACACCGGCAGCGACGTCCGCGACTACGTTCCGCTGGGCAAGCGCAAGTAGCCAGCGGCGAGGCCCCTGGGCCCGGTGGCCGTCAGCGACCCGCTGGACCGGGCGGCCGTGGAGTAGTGGGATTGAGCTATGGTTACCGTGCCGGCGGGCGCGGTGTTCGAGCGGGTGTCACTGCTGCCAGCTTTGGGCCAGCAGTGATTGGGCATCCAACTCGAACTCGGCACTGCGGGTCAAAGCACCCGCAGTGGCATCCGGCGAGCATTTCGGCCAGGACCTCGCATCGAGGTGGTCGAACTTCCGGGTAAGCAGAGCGATGATCCGGAGCTCGCCGGGATGGGCCAGGATGATTCGTGTGGCGCGCGGCTCGACAAGCATGCCCATCAAGCCGAGGTTGGAATGCACGCCTGGGCAGCACTGCCGGCGGATGAACTGATTCATGACGCCGTGTCACTGCGGCCGGCGAAGTCAGGTGCCGAACGGCTTTGTTAAGACCCACCTCCCATAATTCAGGTCCACATTGGCCGAGCCGATCCATCGTCCTTCCAGTCGAAGCACGTCGTCCGCCATGATGCGGAATTGAAACACTCCGTCAAACGGACGCTTGCTGCTACGCCACTTCCCGGTGAGAATCGGATACTTTAGCTCTCCCTCAAATGTGTACGTGATTTCGGCTGTCTGGTCGGTTGTGACGCCTTTGTAAGCGTTCCCCGAAGAGGTGATCTGGACTTTATCATTGTAAGTCTCTTCGCTGCCATCCATGTCGACGGCAGTAAACTCAGAGTCCCATACGCCATCGAGTGTGAATGCTTTATTCTTCGCCGTCTTCAAGCAGTCGACCATTCTGTTCCAGCGAGGGAGGTCCTGTCCTCGATAGTTGCTGGCGTCCAACTTGAGATTGTCGAGGTTTGTTTTCGAGCAGTCGTCAAGCTTGTCGTTCGCCAGTGTCAATGGAATTTGCCAGCGATAGTACTGGTCCAACGGCAACCAGCAGCGGACAAGATCTTCCGCGTGATGGCTGCTCATGTCAAACATCCAGTTGATGAGATGCCGCATCCAAAAGAAGCCGCCTCTGTCTATGCATCCGCCGAGTGGAAAGCCCTTGCCAGAGGAGCCGGTCCCCATCGAAACCAATGTCATGTCCTGCGGAAGTTCGCCCGCCTTGATCGCCCGCCCGACAGCCAACGTCGAAGGATTGTTGGCGGCCATTCCACCGTCGAAGAAGACTCGCTCATTGTCTTCGAATCTCATCTGATAGCCAGGAAAATATACCGGCGCTGCAGAAGAGGCTGTGCAGATATCGCGAAGCAGCAATGGCTGATGCGTTGGTTCCAAGCTGTCGAAAACTCGGGGGGTGCGTGCCTGTCCGTCAATGGCCGTAATCAACAGCCTTGTCTTCACGCTTTGCATAGTGGCATTGCCAAGCCTTGTGTTTAAAAGGCTTCTTATTCCGGAAGCGGTGTAGAGCGGGTCTCGATACTCCGAATAAGGGAACCAGTTCCATGACGAGCCAGCCCACTTCTTGAAAACATGGCTCTCGTCGGCCAAGGCATTGTCGGACTGTCCTTCATAGAGTTGCAAGAGCTCAGAGGCTCGCTTCCCGATCGCCAGTCCCGCGGCAATAATGGATCCCGTCGATGTTCCAGCAATGATGTCGAAGACATCGCAAAGTCGGCGGTCTCCGAGATCGGCTTCCAGTTGCTGTAAAAGCGCTGCTGGAATGATCCCGCGAATTCCTCCGCCGTCAATTGATAGAATGCGAAAAGACATCAGATGGCCCTCTGGGAAAGCTGACTGCCCAAACCTTCAGCTTGAAACTGTAATAGTCGAGGGGCCATCCTTCAACTCAGGTGGCGGCCGCGTCCGGTGTTAAGTGTTCTTCTCGTTTTGTTCTCACAGTCTCAGCTTGATGTTCATCCGCGGCTCCGCATGCGGCGAGGGTCTGAGGCGTTGATCTTGAGCTGACCGTTTCTCGAAGACGAAGGGTGGAGCTAAGAGCCTATCCGAGAACCCCCGCAGTCCTCCAAGCGGTGATGGCGAACTGCAGGTGGAGAAGTGCGAGATAGTTGGCGGCGGTCTTTTCCCAGCGGGTCAGCAGGCGTCGGGCGCGGTTCGTCCACGAGTGCAGCCGTTCCACCACCCACCGTCGCGCCCGGCCTCGTCGCCGCACAGGACGCGGAGGCTCGGTCCCCTTCCGAGGGATATGGACGACGTATCCTCGACGGGCCGCCGTCTGGCGGATTGTCTGCGCGTCATAGCCCTTGTCCGCGCACAGATGCTGACGACGACGTCGTCCCGGGGGACGGCGAACGGGAAGCCTTTGGAACGTCTCGACCACCAACTTCTGATCGTGCACGTTGGCGCCGGCCACGGCCACTCCCACCGGCACACCCCGGCCATCAGTCAGCACCGAGCGTTTGACCCCCAGTTTCCCGCGATCTGTGGGGTTCTTCCCCGTCTTTTTCCCCCCCGAGCGGCGCTTTGGTCATGGCCCCATCCAGACTCTGCCACTCCCAGTCGATCCCTTTCAGATCATCGTATTCCTCAAGCGCGGCCCGCCACAGTTTGCGGAACAGGCCGCGCCTGACCCACTCCTGGAAGTAGGCGTGAATGGCGCTGCCGGAGCCGAACTCCTGGGGCATTGCCTTCCATTGGCAACCCGTCCGCAGCACGTACAGGATGCCTGTCACAACACGGCGTAGAGGCAGACGTGGACGTCCCCTCGACAATTCGGTTTGTAAACCGGGAGCGCGGGCTCGATCCGTTCCCAGAGCGAATCGGAGATCTGGTGAAACTTTGACGCGTCGCTGGCAGCCACGGGCACACCTCCATGCACCTTTCGAGAGCAGACACTTCTCGAAATGCACAGAGCGGGCCAATTCACGAGACGGTTCTCGGATAGGCTCTTAGAAAGATCGCCACGGCCCCAGTCCGAT
Organism: Planctomyces sp. SH-PL14; assembly: GCF_001610835.1. NCBI lineage: Bacteria > Pseudomonadati > Planctomycetota > Planctomycetia > Planctomycetales > Planctomycetaceae > Planctomyces > Planctomyces sp. SH-PL14. Next base: position 4,938,031 of record NZ_CP011270.1, read on the forward strand.
CTCGCAGAGGAATGGTGGAGACTCTTGTGGTCATCAGGGGAGCGGCTTGACGCGGATCTCCTTGAAGTACCATACGCTTCCCCGGTCGTGCGCCTGGAGAGCGATGGCGCCTCCGTCTGCGGAGAAGCGCCGGCCCGCGCGGGTCGGTGGCCGTTCCACGTTGACCGGCTCCGTGTAGTCGACGACCTGTTGGCCATCGAGCTGGATCACGATCCGCTTGTCCCGGACGGTCACGTTGACCCGGAACCAGTCGGTCTCCTTAACGGGTGACTCCGCCAGGTCGACGATCGCATACAGGCTCCCGGTCTTCCGCTTCTCCTTCTCGGTGCTGTTGAGCTGAATCTCGTAGCCCTTCGCCAGATGCCGGGCCGCGTCCCGCAGCTCGTGATCGGCATGCACGAAGATCCCCCCGTTCGAGTTGGGCTCGGCCCGCACGACCGCCTGCAGCTCGAAGTTCTTGAATCGCACGAACTCGTCAGGCCCGCTCCCTACGAAGAACAGGTGCGCCGATTTCTCGCCGGCCGCCTGGATGCGGAGCGTCCCGTCGACAACCTTGAACGACTCTGGGTCGTAGTCAGCCTTCCAACCCGACAGGTCCCGGCCGTTGAACAGCTCCCGCCACTCCTCCGCGCCGGCGGGCGTCCAGGCCAGGAGGCAAAACAGAAGGATCAATCGCACGGTCGTCTCCCGCGGAAAGCGTTGTCCGATCACTGCCGTAGGCCGGCCTAAGTCCTCGAAACCCAGCATCCCATCCTCCAGCCACGATAAACAGTTTGCATCCTACGGCGAGGTCTCAAGTCGGACGGAGGTCCCATCCGGCAGGTCCTTCAGTTGCTCATGGATGTGTCCGGAGGCGCAGAGGTACTCGACTAGGGGAATCGGGCTGATGTTGTCGAGAGTATATCTTCCGCCCAGGACGGGCGGCTGTTTGAAGCCGTAACATTGGAAGGGCTGTAGATGAACCCCAGAGGCGACCAGCTTGTCGACGAGCGGAATCGACAGCCACTCGTTGGCATTGTTTCCCTTGTCGATCCGGGAGGCGAAGTCGTCCCGGCTGTCGGCGAGGCGCGTCAACGTTCCACCGGCGACTTCCAGCATGTGGACGCTGTTGTCCGGGAGAACGAGAAAGCAGTCCGCGAAGCGTGAAACGATCCACAGCGTGAACTCGCTGGGGACCAGCCAACTCCACCGACCAAATGCCGTCTGCCAGTCGAGATCATTCTGATCGAGGAGGTAGTCGGTCAGCTGCATCGAACTTCCCACTCCACACCGTCAGCCAGCGGCGGAGGCCTCTCCTACTTCGCGGGGCCGGGGACGTTCGCCGCCAGCAGGTTGAGGAACGTCTCCACTTCCGCCTGCGCCGCAAGGTTCGTTCGGACCAGGAGATTCGTGCCCAGCTGCTGAATCGTTCCTGTCCCGGGCTCATCGGCGTCCCACGGCCCGTAACAATGGGCGACGACCAGCTCCCGGATCTTCTCCTGAACCGTCGTGCTCAGGCTGGCGACGTTGTAGACCCGGAGAGTCCGCGCTTCCAGCGCCTCAAAGCGATACTGCAGCACCAGCCGCCCGTGCCGGATGTTGTAGCCCGCCTCGATTTCGTCCAGGGAAGAGAGCAGTTCATGGACCGTGGTCTCGGAGACGTCGACGGAAAACTCCGCAGTCAGGTCCCGCCCCGCTTCTTCAAAGGAGAGCCGGTCGATCACCACCGGAACCTGGAGCACCGCTTCCAGCGCCTCCGCGAACGTCGCCAGCGAAAATCGCTGGTTGCGGATCGTCACGATCCGCCAGAGGGCGTCGTCAACCTTCCTGTCTCCCGGTCCGCCGAGTCCCACGCCGCGAATTGCCGACACCCGTAGCGTCTCGCCGGCGACGATCGCCGCGGGGTTCGGTTTCGGCGGCGACTCGGACGGAGCGTTCGCCGCCGCCAGCAAGCACGCCACGCACAACGCCATCACCGCGACGCGGGACCCGGAACGCGACACGACCGTCTCCATGATTGAGGATGAGCAACCCCCTGACGATGAACATGCTAACCGTCGGCCGTCATCGTCACCAAAGAATTCCTGCCGGACTCGGTGGGGGCGGGACGAGCGGCTCCGCTCATTGGCCGGTCGGAACCGGCCCCAGCGTCAGCCATCCCGGCGCATGGCGATTCTGGTCTTCGTTCGCGAAGTGAAACACCTTGCCTCCTTTCAGGGGATTGATCACCCGCAGCGCGACATGCCGCGCCGCGGCGGCACCGCCGATCCGCGCCGACCACTTCCGCGGTGGCGCCTCCGGGAGCAGCCGGGTCAGCGACCAGTCGACCGGCTCCGAACTCACGACCGCCCCTTGCCCGTCCAGCAGCCCCAGCTCCAGCGTCCACTCCCGGTAGAACGGCGCGACCCCTCGGTTGACCACGTCCGCCGTCACCGACAGTTCGCCGCCGGTCCGCGCGATCTCTGCCCGGATGACGTGGAAGTCGTACCCCATCGCCTGCACCTGCGTTGCGGCGCGGCGGAACCGGTCAGGGCTTGGCGTCTCCTGAAACATCCCCGTGTCCATCAGCCACGTCGCGTGGGTCTGGCGGACGCATTCGGCGAAGTCCTGTGCTTCCGGGATCCCGGGCCGGGCGTCGAAGATCTTTCCCCACAGTTCCGGCCGGATCTCGCCGCCGATGGGCTGCGTCTTCCACTTCGCCACCGCGGCCGGTCCCGCCTGCCGAAGGGCCGCCAGATAGAACCAGTCGTCCTGTTTCCGTCCGGTCTCCAGCGTCGCCCAGGCAAAGGAGTCGTCGTGGTATCCGAACGGCCGGTCGGCGTTGGCCGTCTGCTCGCCGTTCCCCGGGCCGGCGGGATAGCGGAGCAGCACCGGGGTCTGCCGGAACGCTTTGGCGTAGGCGGTCAGGACCTCGTCCTGCACCTCCTTGGCGGCCCACAGATCCCCGCGCGGGTAGGTGTGCCACTCTCCCCACGTCCCGAGCAGCCCGGCGGTGATGTAGGCGATCCGCGGATCGCCGTCGTAGCGGGCTCCCAATGCCGCGATGTAGGTCCGCAGCGCGGCCCGCAGCCGGGGATCGGCGTAGTCGGGTGTGCGGACCTCGGCCGGGGGGAAAGGAGCGGTGTTGGTGTTCTGGTAGGCGTGGACCTTGAGTCCCTGTCGGACGAGGAACGGGGGGATCCCTTCCTGTTTATCCGGGTACTCGAGAAAGACTCGAAAGATGAGCTGGTTGCCGCGCGAGGCGACGTCGTCCAGCAGGCGTTCCAGCGGCTGCCAGTCAAACGTCTCCGGTCCGGTCATGAGATCGCTCAGCGGGAGGTAGCTGAACTCCATGCTGTGCGGGAATCGTCCTGGCGTCGGTCGGGCATAGGGGACAAGGCCTTTGAGGGGGTTGTCGGCCGGCGTGGAGGCGGGCGCGAGCGCTCGCGGCTCGGCGGTCGCGGGAGATGGCACGAGGGCGGCGCAGATCGCGGCAACTAACCTGCTCGACGGTCGTCCGAACTGGAAGCGGAGGTTCATCCCACGAAGGGCCGGTCCGAGCAACGTCATCGCGCAATTCTCGAATGAGCGGACGAGGGTGAGGAGAGCGCCTTCACCGGCGATCATAAGGGCGCGGGCTCAAAGGGGAACCGTGTTGACCGTCCGGAGCTCGTCGCTCATGATCGAAGATTCTTCCGGCGTCCGAGCGCTCCGGCGATCCGCTGGACGAACTGCGGCACTCCCGACGCACTCCCGACGTCATTCCGGTGGAGCGGGACCTCGAGATGCTCAGCCAGGACGTAGCCGATGTACTCCGCCTGCCGGATCGCGATCGACGAGAGCAGGACGAGCTGCCGTCCGTCGGTATGGTGGAGGCTCAGGCTGAACTGCTGCTGCCCGTTCTCCTTCGACGTCGCATCGATCTCGATCCCCTGGATCTCCAACACCGCCACCCGTCGGTTGCCCCACCACGGAACCGGGCCGTGCCGGACGTCGAGCTCGTCGCGGTCGATTCGCAGCCGCGTCTGGTTGAGGAACCCGGCGAGCGTGAAGTACGTCAGCCCAACTCCGACCGCCACATGGCAGATCGGGAACAGGACCATCAGCCAGAACTGTTCCGCCTTCGGCGGGTCTCCGACCAGGGCCATCGAATACCAGAACACCAGGAAGCCGTCCCAGGCGATGCAGAAGAACAGCAGAAAGATCAGGCCCGGAGTGAACCACCGCATCCGAAGGTTCAGTTCGCCGTCGAACCCGGGCTCATGCACGATCCCGCTGGGTCGCGACGGAGGTCCCTCTTCGAGCGCCAAAGTCCCCCCGCGGCCGACGGCGGGAACGTCCGCCAGCGGAAGGCGGAAGATGTGGTTGCACCCGGCGCACTTCCCCACGAGGGCGGCAATGTTGATGTCGTCGGCGACGACGAGCGCCGCGCAGTTCGGACAGAAGACCTGCTGCGATTCCGCCACCGCCGTTCTCCCCCTTCCTGCCGACCTGGCCGCGATCCGGCTGGCCCGCGACCGGACATCATAGCACACGGGCGCTGGCTCACGGTTCGCGGATGCAGGCGGCAAAGAGATCCGGGGAGCGCTGACGGCACACCGGCTGGTTGCCTTCGATTGCTGGAGATCGCATCATGCGGAGAAGCTGGCTCGCACCTCTGACCCAACAGGCTCTCGCAGACGCGGTATGACGGCGCACTGGATCCTCCGAGCAGCACCGGGCCTCCTGGCCCTCCTCGCCGGCGCCTTCGCCCTCCTGGCTCTTCTGTACATCCGCCGTCGCGAACTGAGCGTCCGCCGCCTCGCCTACATCGTCGGCAACGAGTCGGGCGGCGTGCAGAGCGTCAGCTTCGTCCTCACCGTGCCGCTCTTCATCTTCTTTGTCATGTTCATGGTCCAGATCGGACAGATCATGATCGGCATGATGGTGGTCCACTACGCCGCCTTCGCCGCCTCGCGGGCCGCGCAGGTCTGGATCCCCGCCAGCGTCCCCGGCACCTTTGTCGGCCTGGGGCCGAACGAGTTCCCCCAGGACATCGACGTCCGCCAGCCAATCCTCCTCGACGGCAACACGATCGCGGCCTCCTCGGACCGCAAGCGGGAGAAGATCTGGACCGCGGCCGTCCTGGCCTGCGCCCCCATCGCCCCCTCCCGCGCCTCGCGGACCGCCACGACATCCTCGTTCCCGCTCACACAGCACCTTGCCGCGCTCCAGACCTTTTACCCCCGCTTCGATCCCGCGGCGGCCACCAACGGCGCCATTCCCGCGCGGCTCGCCAACAAGCTCACCTACAGCGCCGCCAACACCCGCGTTTACCTCACGCTCCAGGACCGCTCCTCGGGGCCGCCGCAGAGCTCGGAAACCTACAACCCGTCGAGCCATCCGGACATCCCCTACCGCCCGTATGAAGCGGGATGGCAGGACCCCGCCATGCTCGTCGTGCAGCACGACTTCCGGATCCTTCCCGGCCCGGCCCGCAGGTTTGCCCAGTACGTCGTCGATCGCTACGGTCGCTACCCGATCCGCCCCAACGGAAGCGTCTACCAGATCACCTTGTCCGCCTCGACAACCCTGACCATCGAAGGGCTGAAGTCCGTCCGCCCGGTCACGGAACCTGATCCGCTTTCGGGCCAAGGAACCGCTCCCTGATGTCTGGTTTCGAAACTGTGGACTTCGGCCGCTACCACGGCCTGATCGGCTTCGTCGCGCTGCTTCTCGTGGGGCTGGCGGTCTCGAACAACCGCCGCAAGATCGACTGGCGGCCGGTCGTGTGGGGGCTTGTCCTGCAGTTCGGCTTTGCCCTCGTCACGCTCAAGACCGAGCAGGGGAAGTGGCTCTTCTCCCGCGCGGACGAACTGGCCCGGCAGCTCCTCGCCTTCGCGGACTCGGGGACGACGCTCCTGCTCGCCTCGCATGTCGACGGCCAGGTCTCGGCGACGCTCGAGAACCTCGCCTTCCGCACGCTGCCGACGGTGATCTTCTTCTCCGCTCTGACGTCGCTGCTCTACCACCTCGGGATCATGCAGCTCATCGTCAAGGTCTTCGCCTGGACGATGGTCCGCACGATGGGGACCAGCGGGGCCGAGTCCCTCAGCTGCTCGGCCGATATCTTCGTCGGCCAGACCGAAGCGCCGCTGCTGGTGAAGCCGTACCTCGCCACCATGACCCGTTCGGAGCTTGTCGCCATCATGGCCGCGGGATACGGGACGATCGCCGGCGGCGTGATGATGGTCTACATCGCGCTGCTCAAGGATGTCCCGGGGATCGCCGGCCACATGCTGACCGCCTCGGTCATGAACGCCCCGGCAGCCCTCGTCTTCGCCAAGCTGATGTACCCGGAGGACGGCGAGCCCGTGACGCGGGGAACGCTGCACGTGCCGATCGAGAAGCAGACGATCAACGTCTTCGAGGCGGTTGCCGCCGGCGCTTCGGACGGACTCAAGCTGACCGCCAACATCGCCGCCATGCTGCTCGCCTTCACGGCCCTCGTCGCCATGCTGAATGCCGGTCTGCAGCTCACCGGTTTGTCCCTGGACCAGATCCTCGGCATCCCGTTCCGCCCGCTTGCCTGGGCGATGGGGGCGACCGGCAGCGACACGACCGTGCTGGCGAACCTGCTCGGCAAGAAAACCGCCCTCAATGAGTTCCTGGCCTACCGGGACATGCAGGGTGTCGTGGGCCAGATCTCCCCGCGGACAGCGATCATCGCCAGCTATGCGCTGTGCGGGTTTGCGAACTTCGCCTCGATCGGCGTCCAGATCGGCGGCCTGAGCGCGATGTGTCCCGAGCGGCGGAAGGACGTCTCCGAGCTCTCGCTGCGGTCGATGGCCGCGGGCGCGATGGCCTCGTGTCTCAGCGGCTGCCTCGCGGGTGTTCTTGTCGGGTGAAGATCCCGATGGCCCATGTCGCGTCCTTGCCGGCACGACGCTGTTTGCTCAAACCCAACGTGCGACGGCAGCCGGGGGGCAAGGGGCCAAAGAAACAACACAGGCCCCTTGCCGCCGGAGGCGCTTCCATGAGGAACCGTGGTACGCCACGGGTGTCCGCTTTGTGATACCAGCGTTGAGAACTCAACGCTCGCCTTGGGAGCCCCGCGGGTTGGTGGGGGGGCATACGACACGGTGTCCGCGTCTGGACACGGCGCGCTTCAGACAGTTCTCGACGGCCAGGCCTCCGGCGGGCAAAGGGGCGTTGCCCCTCTGCACTCCCCACCAGGGGTGCCCCCTGGACCCCGGTCTTCAGACTTCCCTCCACCTCAGAGCGTTTCCACCTCCGAGTCCCGCCGCTGCAGCCACAACAGCCGCTTGCGGTATCGACCTGCCCACTTCGACTCCGGATCTCGCTCAAGGACCGTGTCGACATATTGCAGGGCCGCCTCATAGTCGTGACCCCGCGCCGCCTGTTCCGCCTTGTAGCCGAGCCAGATCTCAAGCCACGGCGCCCAGAAGAGCGAGACCACGACCGCGGCCGCCATCGCCAGGCCTCCCACGGCTCCCACCGCCCTGGGGACCGGCTGGCGGGCCGTGAAAGCCAGTCCCGTCGCCAGCCCCCACAGGAGACCCGCGACATGCGCAGCGTTGGCGATCGGCAGCAGGTCCAGCCACGTGACGATAAAGCACACGCCCAGCCAACCGAGCAGCATCACCAGATTGGCCCGATGGATGACGCGCCGGAATTCCGGATACCGCGCGACGCCGGCCCAGAGAAAGCCGAAGATCGCGAAGACGACACCCGAGAAGCCGATCCCCGTCGATCCGCTCGCCGCCAGTTGAATCCCCGTGGTGATCGGCGCGGAGGCGAGACAGAACAGCAGGAATTTCCACGGGCCGACGGTCCGCTCCATCGTGCTGCCGAGGGTCCAGGTGGCCATCATGTTCAGGACCACGTGCCAGAAGTCGACGTGGACAAAGGCCGCCGGCCAGAGCGCCCAGTAGGCTCCGCTCCAGATCTCGTCGGCGATGCGGACGCCATACGGCCTCAGCTGGGGGATCAGCTCGGGCTTCGAATCCCCCGAGTTGACCCACACCCAGATCCCCAGGCAGGTCAGGATGATGAGACGGGTCACCCGGACTCCGCGGTCGATCGCCGGTCGCGGGATCGGCACACGTCGGACCGTCGGAGCCGGTCCCGGAGAGGCGGAAGCCGGCGTCGTCGCAGCGACGCGGTCCAGGGCCGGCCCCGCTGACGGCGGAATCCGCACGGCCCCCTCGGGAGCCGAGGGGGCGGGGGGCACGGGAGCGGGGGTAGTCGGTTCGGGCGTTGGTTCGGAATTCATCAGTCGGAAGGCCTATCGGGCCTTCAGAGCATACTGGATTCCGGACTCAAGTTGCTCGATCGGCAGCGGAGCGGCAAGGACCCGGGCGTTTCCGTCGATCAGCCAGTAGGTCGGGACGTTCGTCACGCCGTAGTGGGCCGCCACGGGATTCCGCGTCCCGCGCTGGTTCGGCGAGGAGTGGAAAATCTGCCGCCAGGCGATGCCGTTCTTCCCCATGTACTCTTCGAGACCGAGCTCGTCGCGGTCCATGTTGATCCCGACCACCGAGAACCCCTGCTGGCCGTACTTCTTCTCCATCGCCAGGAGCTGGGGCAGGTGCTGGTTGAAGGTCCCCGAGTCCTTCGACCAGAAGACGATCAGGAGCGGCCGTCCGCGGTAGTCCGAAAGATTGAAGAACCCGCCGTCGAGCGTCGGCCCGCCGAACTCCGTCAGTGTCTGGCCGGGGAGGCGGATCCGCCGCAGGATGCCGGCGACCTCGTCGGCGAATGGTGTTTTGGGATACTTCGATTCGACCAGCTCGTAGCAGATCTTCCCTTCGGCCGGCTGGTTGAAGAACTCGCACAGGCGTCCGGCGGTCATGAGCGCGATCGCGCCGCGGTTCGTCTGCGACGGGAAGTTCTCGGCGAAGAGCCGCGCCTGCCGGGCGCAGGCGATGACGGTGTTCGGATCCTGCTTGCCCTGCTGTTCGGCCAGCGTCTGCGAGAGGAGGACGACCTTGTAGCCCGCCTCGGAGGCGGCAAAGGAGTCTGCCTTGCGGCGATGGAGCGAGACGGCGTCGCGGCTCAGGAGGTCCGCCTGTTCCTTCTCTCCGGCGAGAGCCAGCGACATCCGGGCGTCGCACAGGTAGTGGACGGCGTTGTTGAACAGGGTTTCCTTCGAGGCGTCCTTGGTGGTCGCCACGATGACCTGCATCGCCTTGTCGATGATGAGGTGGCAGCGGCGGCTGACTTCCGCGACGCTCTGCTGTTCGGTGAGCTTGCGTTCCTGGAACTGGCCGGGCTTGCCCGGGACCGGCTCCTTGACGACATCGACCGGGGCGGACTTGAGCCGCGCCATCTCGCGGAGCAGGGCCTCGGGGCTCCCGGGAGCGACCTTCAGGTCCTTCTCGTCGTCATCGGTGGCAAAGACGTCGACCCCCTCGTCGTCGCCGGGGTCGACCTTCTTCTTCTCGCCGGCGGTCAGGACGATCCCCGAGTCCGGCTTGCCGGAGTCGATCGGCTGCAGCGCCGGCGGAGCGGCCAGCTCGGTCAGCGCCGCGGTCTGAACTTCGTCAGCGCTCGACTGTCCTTCGGCGACGGTCCCCGTCGGTGTTCCGTTACCGCATCCGGAGGCGAGCGCCAGTCCCAGCAGGAGTCCGGTCGAGAGGCGACCGTTGGCAATGGAAGAGTGCTCCGGGGAAATCCGTTTCATGGCGTCGATTCCTTTCGAACGCGGCGATGCGGCCGTTTCTGCCGCCCCGTTCTAAGCGAATCCGCCAATCCGGGACAAGAGCGAATCCCGGCGGGCCCAGGGGAGCGAGAGGACGAAAGGGGACGCGGCGAGCCGGGGGTGGGGCGGGGGACGAGGGGCGGGGCTCAAAGGGTGAGCCGCCACCCCGAGCGCCTGGAGCGTCGTCACCCTCTTTGTCCCGCCCCGTTGTCCCACCCGTTCCGTTCTCAGCGTCCCGGAGGGCGGGCCGATGCGGTTCCGGCGGGCGCCAGGACCGCGGCCGAGCCGCCGGGAGCCGCCTTCTTCGCCGACTCGAAGGCGACGCTCAGGTCGCCGACTTTCCCCGCGCCATCCTTGCGGATCGTGAGCCGCACCGGTTTGACCGCGGGAACGGCGCCCATCGTCGTCGCGTCCGGCCGGAGAGTCGCGTCGAACTCCCCTTCGGCGGCTCCATCGCCTTCGCCGAACGTGGAGAGCTGAAACGTCCCATCCGACTGCACCCGGCCGATCGCCCCCGGCTGCTTCGGGTCGGGCTTCACCGGAGTCAACGTCAGCCGGCCGGTCGTGGCGGGCTTGCCGTCGATCGTGATCTGTCCCTTCGCCGGCACGACCGGCGGCCGGTCAGGGCCACTCTTGCCGCATCCCGCAAGGGCCGCGGCCAGCGCGATCAACATCCAGTGGCAGGGGAACGGCCTGACAATGCTTTTCACAATCCAACCTCGGTGCGCAGAGCCATTTTCGATCCGCTGAACGCGGACATCGATCCGCCGAAGGCGGACCGCAGACTGCAATTCCTGAGATGACCTCAGTCGACGACCGGCTTGATCTCGCCCCGTCCGCCGTTCATGGTGTGGAGGGCATTCCACACATTGGACTGCGGGGCCGGGCCGCTGTACTGATGGCCGTAGGGAATCGACTGGATCGACTCGCTCAGGAACTTGACCGAGCCGTCGGAGAACAGGAAGTGGGCGCCCCCTTCGTGGTCGCTTCCCGCGGCGTACCACTCGGAGTTCATCCCCAGGAACGACATGTAGCTGGGAGCCCAGGCGTACGGAGCGGCCCGCCACCAGAACGGCGGTTCGACCGCGGTGGTGCCGTCCGGGTTCTTGTCGACGCCGATCGCATTCATCGTCACGGGATGCGTGTGCGTGGCCAGCAGGGCGCTGCGGAAAACGCGATCACCCCCGACGCGGAGCCGTCCTCCACCCCCCTGGTCCGAGCCGGTGTAGCCGGAGGAGCACGTCTCGCCGATCATGATCGTGTTCGAGGTCCCATCCTTGATCTTGTTGATCGAGGTGAACTTGCCCAGGGTGAAGACTCCGCCGTGTTCGTCTTCGCGGGACCACCAGTCGTATCCCTGGGACGCGCCGTAGCTCGTCCAGGCGATGCCGTGCGGAAGCGAGTCGAAGCCCGGGTCGGACGGGCACATGGCGGTCTGGAGCTTGACCGCCTGGGCGGTCAGGTTGGGAGCGACCTGCTGGTTCAGCAGCGGCGCGCTCAGGTCCAGTTTGTTGTACACCGCCGCCTGGTCCAGTTGCGGCAGGATCGACACCAGCCACGAGTAGTGACGGGGCTGGGCGTTGGGACCGGGCTGATTGACCCAGATGGCGTCGGCCGGAAACGTTCCAAACGTTTCGTGGTAGCCGTGCATGGCGACCCCCAGCTGCTTCATGTTGTTCCGGCACTGAGAGGCCCGTGCGGCCTCGCGTGCCTGTTGAACGGCAGGGAGCAGGATCGCAACAAGCACCGCGATGATCGCGATGACGACCAGAAGCTCAATCAACGTAAAAGCAGGACGTGAATGACCCGAGCGCAAGCGGCGCATGCGAATACTCCTGTAGACAGGGAGACACGCGAACGGAGATATGACCGAAGAATCCGGAGAGAACCGGAGGGGGATGTGACCTGAATAGGTATCGTTGATTACATCCAAAAAAAACGAATCGTCAACAATCGATCTGAAAGATTGTTTGCTCGCTCAGCAGAAGTTGCGGCGCGGAGCGATGAGGGCGCTTTGGAAAGCGCGGCAAGGTCGGGGGAGGCAGCGGACGACGCGCCGCCCCGCTCCGGTCACGAAGGCTGCGGCCCGACGAGCTCGACGAACTCCGCTTCGGTGAGGATCTGGACCCCCAGTTCGCGGGCCTTGTCCAGCTTGCTCCCCGCCTCCTCCCCGGCGACGACGAACGTCGTCTTCTTGGAGACGCTCCCGGACGCCTTCCCCCCCAGACGGTGGATCAGCTCCTTGATCTCATCCCGCTTGAAGTGCACCAGCGTCCCGGTGACGACGATCGTCTTCCCGGAGAGCGGCAGCGCCGCCTCGTCCGCGGCTGTCTCGGCGGAACGGTCGATCGGCTGGCCGAAGTCGAGACCGACGCTGCGGAGGTCGTCGACGATCCGCCGGCCGAAGTCCGACTGGAAGAACGTCTCGAGTGACTTGGCGATCACCGGCCCGATCTCGTCGACCGTCGCAAGCTGCTCCGCCGACTGCGCGGCGATGAGGTCGAGGGAGCCGAAGTAGTCCGCCAGGGCCCGGGCGGTCGTGATCCCGATATGCCGGATGTTGAGCGCCGTCAGCAGCCGGAACAGCGGCCGCGTCTTCGAGGCCTCGATCCCTGCCAGCAGGTTGTCGACCGACTTCTCCCCCATCCGCTCGAGCTGCAGCAGGTCCTCCCGGCGGGCCGAGAGACGGTAGATGTCGCCGAAGTTGGACAGAAAGCCTTTGTCGACAAGCTGTTCGACGAGCTTGATCCCCAGCCCCTCGATGTCCATTGCCTGCCGGGAGGCGAAGAACCGGATCCCCTCCTTGAGCTGCGCGGGGCAGTTCGGGTTCTGGCAGCGGATGTAGACCCCGCCTTCGTCCCGGGCGACCGGCGCGCCGCACTCCGGGCAGCTCTCCGGAAACGGGAACTCTTTCTCCTCCCCGGTGCGGAGGTGCTCTTCGACCCGCACGACGTGCGGGATGATCTTCCCCGCCTTTTCCACGACGACCCAGTCGCCGACGCGGATTCCGAGCCGTTCGAGCTCGTCCTTATTGTGCAGGCTGGCCCGGGTCACGGTCGTCCCGGCGATCAGGACCCCCTTCAGGTTGGCCACCGGCGTGAGCGTTCCGGTCTTGCCGACCTGGATGTCGATCGAGAGGACCTGCGTCGTCGCCTCGTACTTCTCCCATTTGTAGGCGCAGACCCAGCGGGGGGCCTTCGAGGTGTTTCCGAGCCGCTCCCGCAGAGCGTAGTTGTTGACCTTGATGACGAGGCCGTCGACCTCGAAGTCGAGCCCCGGCAGTTCCTCCATCCGCTTGTGGCACAGCTCGCGGGTCGCCGCCATCCCGGTGCGGGCCTCGACCGCCGGCGTCGCCGGGATCCCGAAGATGTTGAGCCCCGCCAGGAACTCGAGGTGGGTCTGGTAGTCGACCCCTTCGGAGTAGCCCAGCCCGTGGGCCAGGAACCGGACCTTGCGGGCGGCGCAGAGCTTGGGGTCGAGGAGCTTCAGGGCCCCGGCGGTCGTATTGCGGGAGTTCGCGTAGAGCTCCACCCCCCGCCGCTCCTGGTCGGCCCGGAGATGGGCGAAGTCCGTGTTGGCGATATACGCCTCCCCGCGGACCTCCAGCACCGCCGGCGGGTGCGGTCCGGCCAGTTTCAGCGGGACCCCCCCGATCGTCCGGGCGTTGTGGGTGATGTCGTCCCCCTGCCGCCCGTCCCCCCGCGTCAACGCCTGGACCAGCCGGCCGTGCTCATAGATCAGCGAGAGCGCGACCCCGTCGATCTTGTATTCGACCGCGTACTCGACCTCCTCGGCGGTCCCCAGGACCTTGCGGACGCGGGCGTCGAACTCGTCCAGCTCCTCCTCGTCATACATATTGTCGATCGAGAGCATCGGCAGGCGATGCGGGACGGTCCGGAACCCCTCGATCGGGGCTCCCCCCACCTTGCGGGTCGGACTGTCGGGATCGTCGAACTCGGGATGGGCCGCTTCGAGCTCCTCGAGTCGCTTCAGAAGCCGGTCGAACTCCAGATCGCCGATCTCCGGCTTCGCCTCGACATAGTAAAGCCGGTTGTGACGGTTGATCTGCTCCCGCAGGTCGGAGATTTCCTGTTGTGCGGACGGGGGCATGGGCCGAAGTGCTTTCCCGGTGGGGGTTTAACCACGCAATCTCGTCGTAGGGCCGGCGGCGGAGAAACTCTCAAGAATGCCGGAAAAATGTCGATCTATGGTGGGCACTTGAGGCAGGAAGCCGCAAGGGCGAAGGAATTCATCAAAGTTGGCGTGTGGGCAGGGAGGCTGGTATGCGCGTGATCGCGGTCATGAATCAGAAGGGTGGAGTCGGCAAGACCACCTCCAGCGTCAACATCGCCGCGGGACTGGCCCGCGCTGGCCGCCGCGTCTGTCTGATCGACCTCGATCCCCAGGCCCACTCGTCGATCCATCTCGGCCTGGAAGCGACCGGGAAGGATTCCATCTACCAGATCTTCGCCGGGGCCAAGGCGTTCAACGACGTCCGGCAGATGATCTCGAGCAACCTCTGGATCGCCCCCGCCGATCTCGACCTGGCGGCGACCGAGCTGGAGCTCGTCGACGCTCCCGGCCGCGAGTTCGTCCTCCGCAAAGCTCTCGAAGAGGCCAAGGCGAGCGAGCAGTTCGATTACGTGATCCTCGACTGCCCTCCGTCGCTCGGCGTCCTGACGATCAACGCCCTGACCGCCGCCACGGAAGTCTTTATTCCGCTCCAGCCGCACTTCTTCGCCCTCCAGGGGCTGTCGAAGCTCCTCGAAACGACCGCCCTCGTCGCCCGGCGACTCAACAGGAATCTCAAGGTCAGCGGGATCCTGCTCTGCCTGTTCGAGACCGGCACCCGCCTGGCGACCGACGTCACGGACGACCTGCTGCGGTTCCTCCGCAATTCCGATCCGCAGGCCCCGTGGGCGGGAGCCAAGGTCTTCGGCACCCGGATTCGCCGGAATATCAAGCTTGCCGAAGCTCCCAGCTTTGCCCAGTCCATCTTTGAATACGCCCCCGGTTCGTCGGGAGCCCAGGACTACGGCAACCTGGTCACGGAAATGCTCTCCGCGGAGCCGGGCTTCGTGGCTCAGGCGGCCTGAGCGGATCGCCGGCTCGCGCCGTGGCTGGCCGGGCAGGAGAAGCAGGGCAGGGGAAGCCGGATGCGGATCGGGAGGGCGTCCGGTTTCCAGGACTTCAGGCAAAGTTCAGAGCCCGGCGGGTGTTCTGCAAAATTTGCCAATTCGGAAGCCGGTCCGCCGATCCGGGTGGGAGTGTTCGGCCTGACGACATACCGTTTCCGGTGACCCGCGGTCCCGGAACGGAGTCCTTGTCAGTATGTGGCGGTGTCGGTCCCGATCGTTCTCCTCGCTGCACCCAGCGTGCGCGCTCCTCGCGTGCGCGCTGGCGGCACTGTCGGGATGCGGAACGACCCAGGCCCGGATCGCCACGGACCAGATGCTCGCCTCGGACGCCGTCGATCACGCGGTGTCGCATCTCGACTTCTCCCCGCTCTCCGGGCAGAAGGTGTTCTTCGACGACAAGTTCCTGCAGCAGCCCCCGGGCGTCATCATCGGCGTCGGGGTTGTGAATCAGATCTATGTGGCGAGCGCCCTGCGGCAGCACCTGCTTGCCTCGGGGGTTCTGCTGGCGGACAAGCTGGAGAACGCCGACATCGTCATGGAGGCCCGGGTCGGGATCCTGGGGGCGGACCGCCACGACCTGACCTACGGTCTCCCGGCTTCGGCCGCCAACAACCTGGCCGCAAGCGCCGCGACGGCCGCCACGCAGGTGCCGATCGTCATCCCGGAAGTCTCCCTGGCCCGCCGGGTCGATCAGACCGCCGCCGCCAAGATCGCCTGTTACGCGTACGCCCGCGACACGCGGGAGCGGATCTGGCAGTCCGGGACCTCGCTGGCCCGCTCCACCTCTAAGGACTCCTGGCTCTTCGGCGCGGGACCGTTCCAGAAAACGACCGTGGAGAACGGCGTCCAGTTCGCGGGGACCAGCTTCTCGCCGTTCGGCAAGGGCCCGAAGAAGCAGCGGATCGACGCGAGTTTCGATCGCTCCGTGGTCTTCAAGGAGGGGCACAAGGTGAAGCCCCCCGAAGAGGCCAAGACCGCCACTCCCGCCATCCAGCAGGCCGCCGCCGAGGTGAAGGCCCCCGATCCCAAGGCCCCGGGCGACAAGCTGTCCGATTCGAAATCGGCTGATGCCAAGGGGGCGGCCTCCGGGACCGCACCCAAGGAGCTGGAAAAGGTCGCCGAAGCGCCGCAGCTCCTCCCCGCAGGCGACTCGCAGGCCCCACGGCCCTTCCCCGGTCCCCCCTCCCCGGCCGTCGCCCCGTCGGGCAGCACCCCGCCCGAGGGCCCTGCCGCCGACTCCGCTCCGAAGACCGAGGCCGGGCCCGAGACGGCGGACGATCAGCCGCGCCCCGCTCCGGCTCGCGCCGCCGCTGCGGAGGAGGCCACCGAGGCCCCCTCCCGCTTCCCCTGGGCACCCCGCTGAACCTGCCGCCGGAGCCGCGTGTCTCAGAGGAGATTGTTCGGCTGTTCACTGCCTTGCGGCCACAAGGTGGGCCTCGCGCCTCCCTTCTGTCGTCGCCCCGCCAATTTTTTGACTTCAACGCTTGTCCGCGCGGGCCGGGTGCCGATAAGATCGCCCACTCGCCTCATGACTGGGGCGAAACGCATTTAGGGCGTGTAGCTCAGTTGGTTAGAGCGCAGCTCTGATAAAGCTGAGGTCCGTGGTTCGAATCCACGCACGCCCATTTGGAGAAAGGTTTTCGGTCGTCAGTTTTCCGTTCTCGGCGCAAGCTGGGAATCGCTGGCGACTGATGGCTGAGACCGGCAACTCCTCCCAGGGGACGTAGCTCAATTGGGAGAGCACCGGCTTTGCAAGCCGGGGGTTGAGGGTTCGATCCCCTTCGTCTCCATGAACGGTTGTTGAAGCTCGCGAGAGTCCTTCCGCAAAAGTTCAAAAAAGTGGTCCCGGACGATTGACCCCAAGTTGTCGCCCGATAGACTGCTCGACCCGCCCGGCCGACACGGCCAAGTGGCTCGAAAGAGCTGGTTGGAAGTTGTTGATGCGAGTGGGTTTCGGACGATTCGGTGAAAACTGAATCGAAAGAAAAAGTGGTCGCGAGAGGTTGACTCCAAGTCGCCGATCGATAGACTGCCCGACCCGCCGGCCGACAAGGCCAAGTGACTCGCGAGAGTTGATTGGAAGTTGTTGGCGGAGATGGGTTTCGGTTGAACTGGCGAGAAACAGGTTGACCGAAAAAGTGGTTCGAAAAAAGTTTTCAGACGCTTGACGAACTGAAACGCGAACCTTAAACTTCTCGACCCGCACGAAACCAATCGTGCGAGCGACACCGGAAGGTGAAGCACCACAAGGAGTTACGCCGAGAGGCGATCTTCGGGTGGTCTGATCTTTGAAAAGTTGGTTGAAGCAAGTGTGGCATCTCAAAATGGCAACGTAAGTTGTAGTTTTGCGATCTTAGGAACTTGAACGTCTATCAGGTTTTGCGAAGCGAGTCTCGCGGAAACGCGAGATTGTATCGTGAGAGCTGTGACCTGGTTCTGTTCTGTGCTGCCGGGGTGGCTTAGCTGTCACTCGGGTTGAGCGGATTGGAACTATTTTGGTCAAGCTACTAAGGGCGCACGGGGGATGTCTTGGCGTCAGAAGGCGATGAAGGGCGTGGAAGGCTGCGAAAAGCCTGGGGGAGCCGTCAAACAGGCATTGATCCCGGGATCCCTGAATCAACGTAGACTGAATACATAGGTCTACGTGGCGAACGTGGGGAACTGAAACATCTAAGTACCCATAGGAAAAGAAAGAAAACTCGACTCCCTGAGTAGCGGCGAGCGAAACGGGATCTAGCCCAAACCAGGTGCTACGGTATCTGGGGTTGTGGGGCCAGTGTTAGGGTTACAAAACAGGTGATTAAGAGAACCGGATCGGAAAGCCGGACCAAAGTGGGTGATAGTCCCGTATCTGAAAATCAACCTGTCCCGTTATGCACTGGTACCCGAGTAAGTCTCGGCACGTGAAACCGAGACCGAATCTGCGGGGCCCATCCCGTAAGGCTAAGCACTCTCTGACGACCGATAGTGAATTTAGTAGCGCGAGCGAACGATGAAAAGAACCCCGAAAGGGGAGGGAAAGACCCTGAAACCGTGTGCCTACAAGCTGTCGGAGCTCGCAAGAGTGACGGCGTGCCTATTGAATAATGATCCGGCGAGTTATTGTCACTGGCTGGCTAAAGTCTTCAGGACTGGAGCCTAAGGGAAACCGAGTCTGAATAGGGCGTAAATGGTCAGTGGGAATAGACGCGAATCTTAGCGAACTACGCATGGGCAGGTTGAAGCGCGGGTAAGACTGCGTGGAGGACCGAACTCACTGATGTTGAAAAATCAGGGGATGACCTGTGTGGAGGATTAAAAGTATCATCAAGCTGAGGGATAGCTCGTTCTCTCCGAAATAACTTTAGGGTTAGCCTCGTGCAACTATGCCGTGGGGGTAGAGAGACTGAACTGGGTCGAGGGCTCACAAGGCTACTCGCCCTGACCAAACTCCGAATACTACGGTAACTATCACGGGAGGTAGTCTCTGAGGGAGAAGCTTCAGAGTCGAGAGGGAAACAACCCAGATCGTCTGCTAAGGCCCCAAAGTTTGACTCAGTCACAAAGGATGTCCGATTGCGGTGACAGCCGGGATGTTGGCTTAGAAGCAGCCACCATTTAAAAAGTGCGTAATAGCTTACCGGTCGAGCAGTCGTGCACCGATAATGAACGGGAGTAAGTCAGACGCCGAAGCAGCGGGATCCGCAAGGATCGGTAGGAGAGCGTTCCGTGCCAGCAAGTGAAACCGTAAGGTTTCGTATAGGGGCCCGGAAGTGTTTATGCCGGAATGAGTAACGATAAGACAAGTGAGAAGCTTGTCCGCCGCAAGCCTAAGGTTTCCTGGGGAAGGTAATTCCGCCCAGGGTCAGCCGGTACCTTAGCCGAGGCCGAAGGGCGTAGGCGATGGATAACAGGTTAATATTCCTGTGCTGACTTGTGGACCGATGGGGGGACGTTGTGTGAATGGTGAGCGGGCGGTTAGAAGTGCCCGTCGGGGTATTCAAGGCTGCGGAGTGGTAAATCCGCCGCGTCTGCCGAGAATATTTCGTGAGTCCCTGGTTGATGAAATCATCTGAAGCATAACCAAGAAAAGCCTCTAGGGTTGAAGCAAGCAACCGTACTAAAACCGACACAGGTAGGCGAGGCGAGTAGCCTAAGGCGCGCGGGAGAACGGTGGTTAAGGAACTCTGCAAATTTTCCCCGTAACTTCGGGATAAGGGGCGCCTTGCGATGTGTTAAAGCATTGCGAGGCCGCAGGAATTGGCTCTAGCGACTGTTTATCAAAAACACAGGACACTGCGAACTCGCAAGAGGATGTATAGTGTCTGACGCCTGCTCGGTGCCGGTAAGTTAAGGAAGAGGGTGAGGCGCAAGCTGAAGCCCGCAACCGAAGCTCCGGTAAACGGCGGCCCTAACTATGAGGGTCCTAAGGTAGCGAAGTTCCTTGTCGGGTAAGTTCCGACCTGCATGAATGGCGTAACGACTGGAGCACTGTCTCAACCACCGACCCGGTGAAGTTGTAGCCGTGGTGAAGATGCCACGTTCCCGCACCGTGACGGAAAGACCCCATGAACCTTTACTGCAGGCTGGTATTGGTATTAGACATGTCTTGTGTAGGATAGGTGGGAGGCTTCGAAGAGGGGGCGCTAGCTCTCTCAGAGCCGTCGTTGAAATACCACCCTGGGCCTGTTTGATATCTAACCCTGTCCCGTGAATCCGGGCAGTGGACAGTGCCAGTTGGGCAGTTTGACTGGGGCGGTCTCCTCCAAAAAGGTAACGGAGGAGCCCAAAGGTACCCTCAGCCTGGTTGGCAATCAGGCGAAGAGCGTAAAGGTAGAAGGGTGCTTGACTGCGAGACCTACAAGTCGAGCAGAGACGAAAGTCGGGCTTAGTGATCCGGCGGTTCCGAATGGAAGGGCCGTCGCTCAACGGATAAAAGGTACTCTGGGGATAACAGGCTGATCCCACCCGAGCGTCCATAGCGGCGGTGGGGTTTGGCACCTCGATGTCGGCTCATCACATCCTGGGGGTGGAGAAGCTCCCAAGGGTTCGGCTGTTCGCCGATTAAAGTGGTACGTGAGCTGGGTTCAGACCGTCGTGAGACAGGTCGGTCCCTATCTGGTGTGGGCGTACGAGACTTGAGGGAGTTTTTCTTTAGTACGAGAGGATTTGGAAGGACGGACCTATGGTGTCCCTGTTGTCCCGCTCGGGGCAGTGCAGGGTAGCCACGTCCGGTTTGGATAAGTGCTGAAAGCATCTAAGCACGAAGCCAGTCCCAAGATAAGGTCTCGATGAGTCCCCTGGAAGACGACCAGGTTGATAGGCCAGACGTGTAAGGTGGGTAACCATCTCAGCTGACTGGTACTAACGGACGATTGCTTGATCATTTTAGTTCTGGATCGTTCGCCGGCCCTGTTCGCAGGGTCGGACGCGAGAGCAGGATTAGGTCAAAACCATATCGCAAAGCGATATCACAGCGCCTGGTGGACGAATAGGTTCCACACACTTGCTTCAAACCATCTTGATACTCCGGCTGAGTCCTAACGGGCTCAGTCGGACATCTCGGTGACTTTATCTAGAGGGTCACACTCGTTCCCATTCCGAACACGACCGTTAAGCCTCTGGAGCCGATGATAGTGCCGAAAGGTGCGAAAGTAGGTTATTGCCGGGAACTTTTAAACCTCTCTTGGTTCACTCCAAGAGAGGTTTTTTTGTGCGCGCTGAGCTGACCTCCAGATCCGATTCCCGTCGGAACGTTGGATTATAGAGGGACGGGGCGCTCAGGCGGAATCGAAAGGCCGGAGTGCCGCCAGGAGATTGACGGGACGCTCTTCGGGATGCAGGGCCAGGCAACAGGAGAGCAGCTCCGGCAGTTGTTGTGCGATGGCGGGGCCGAGTTCGTCGTGCGCATTGGCGAAGGCGACGCGAAGTTCAGCACTGGAAGGCGTGGCGTGGCCCCGTCCGGCAGGAGATTGACCGGTCAGAAGGAAGTGCAGGATCGCTCCGAATCCATAGACATCGGCTGAGGGGGCGGCCGGGTGATGTGGGTCGGCCAGGAGCTCCGGTGCCAGGAATCCGGGTGTTCCCCCCGCGGTGCCTGGATGGTGAGGGCGGTCGCGCTGTTGGGCGAAGCCGAAATCGGTCAGCAGAACGTGTCCGTTTCGGGTGCGGAGGACATTGGCAGGGCTGAGATCCCCGTGGGTTATTCCCAAGGAGTGGGCCGCGGCCAGGGCCTCGGCGATCTGACGGGCAATGCTGAGTGTTTCGCGCAGCAGGTGGTTGTTGCGATTCCATTCGGCGAGCCTGGTGCCATCGATCCATTGGAGGACCAGGAACGGCGCGGCGGCGCGAGTGATTCCCCATCCGCGGACTCCGACGATGCCGGGGTGGTCGAGTCGGCGGAGGATCTCATGCTCCCGGACGAGAGCGGCGACGGCGCGGGGGTCGCTCCACTGGTCCTTCTTGAGGAATTTGACGGCGACCGTCTCTCCGTTCGTCCGGTCGAGAGCGCGGTAGACCTTCGAAAAGCTTCCCTCACCGGCCATCTGTTGGAGCAGCAGGTCGGTCTGCCGGTGTGTCGGGTTGAGATCGGGGTCAGAAATTCCCCGAACGGGTGCTCCGGGCAGGGATTCCGCCGCCCGCCGGGAGGAAATTGCGTCATCGATCCGGTGGCGGGCGCGGCGGACCGTCCGTTCGGCGCAGTTCAGTTCCGCGGCGATCTCCGCGGAGGTCAGTCCCTGAAGCGATCGAATCAGGACCTCCCGATCGGTGGGCCGCAGCGAGGCGACAAGCTGCTCGACTTCCTCCTCCAGAACGGCGGCCGCCTCGGCCGGCGCCGCGGAGGCAACCGGCTCGAGCGAGGCACCGTCCGAAATCTCACGGGCGACGCTCCGCCTCCCGGCCCAGTGCCGGCGCGACTGCTTCGCGATTTTTCGGCGGGTGATCGTGACCAGAAGGGCCCACAGATCGTCGGCGGTTTCCGTTTCGGGAAACCCTGAGTCGTCCCGCAGGCGGATGAAGAAGCTCCGGTAGGCCGAGAGCACGACGTCTTCCGCATCGATCCGGCGGGCGAGACGCCGCGAGAGGCGGCGTCGGGCCAGCTCGACCAGCTTGGAAAAGTACTGGCGAAAGAGGGCGTCGGCCGCCCCCGGGTGTCCCTGGCGGCAGGCCGCCAGGATCTCGGCGGTTGTTGCACCGCCCGGCAGCGGTCCCGCAATTCGCGGTGGAATCGGCGGAGGCAGAGGCTCGGATGGGGGCAGGGGCGGAACGGTCATGGAATTCTGGCCGAAATCGTTCCCGCCGGCGAATCCGCTGTCCGGGGTCGGGCCTGCAATGCCATCTCTCCCGGGGGCGGTCTCCTGTCGGAGGTCGCCGGAAGGTCCTGATCCGGAGGTGCGCGATGGCGATGGTCGTGACGGAGCCGTGTTTCGGCTGCAAGTATACCGATTGCGTGGTGGTCTGCCCGGCGGAGTGTTTCTACGAAGGGGCGCAGATGCTGTTCATTCATCCCGACGAATGCATCGACTGCGGGGCGTGCGTTCCGGAATGCCCGGTCGCCGCGATCTACCACGAGGGGGACGTCCCGGCCCGCTGGACGGACTACATCGCGCTGAACGGCGAGATGGCTCCCCTCTCCCCGCACATCACAACCCGGAAGCCACCGCTGATATGAATGCGGTTCCGGTCCAGCCTCTGCCGGCCACCGGAGTCGACAGGACCGGCACAGGTCCTGGGCGTCGGATTTCCCGCCTTGAATCATGGATTTGCCGCGAAGCGGAGCGGCGGTTGGATCCGACGCTCGACGGCATACTGTTTGCCTATATCCTGAGCAATGAGTGGGGAGGGCACGCAATTGTCGGGAATTTCCTCTGTATTCTCTGACAACACCTCGCATGGCTGCGAGGTTTGTGTGCATTCCTGCTGAAGAGAAGGGCACTGTGCCCGACTCTGCCTGTTTGAGGCAGCATGAGTTGACGGACCGCCAGCGGAGTAGGACGAAGTTCCGGTGGATCGGTGGAGCGCTCGACTTCGGCACCGGGCGGGGACATGGTTCCCTGTCTCCCTGAGAACATGCAGGCGCCTCGCCACATGATTTCGTTTGGAGAATTGACTGATGGCTTCCGCCGACAAGTACAAGTTGGAGTACGTGTGGCTCGACGGCTACCTGCCCGAGCCGAACCTGCGCAGCAAGACAAAGGTCGTCTCGAAGGCCCCCAAGACCGTCGCCGACCTCCCGCTGTGGGGCTTTGACGGCAGCTCGACCCAGCAGGCTGAAGGCAAGAGCTCGGACTGCGTTCTGAAGCCGGTCGCCCTCTATCCGGACTCGACCCGGAAGAACGGCTTCCTGGTCATGTGCGAAGTTCTCCTCCCGAATGGCGAACCGCATCCGTCGAACTTCCGCGCCACGGTCGAAGAGTCGGAAGACCTCTGGATCGGGTTCGAGCAGGAATATTTCTTCTGGGAAGAGGGCAAGCCCCTCGGATTCCCGACGGAAGGCTACCCGGCTCCGCAGGGTCCGTACTACACCGGCGTCGGCTACAAGAACGTCGGCTCGGTCGCCCGCCAGATCGCTGAAGAACACATCGACATTTGCCTCGACGCCGGCATCGAGCTCGAGGGGATCAACGCCGAAGTGGCGAAGGGTCAGTGGGAATTCCAGATCTTCGGCAAGGGTTCGAAGAAGGTCTGCGACGACATGTGGATGGCCCGCTACCTCCTGCTCCGCCTGACCGAAGAGTACGGCGTCGACATCAACTGGCACTGCAAGCCGCTGGGCAAGGACGTCGACTGGAACGGCTCGGGCATGCACACGAACTTCTCGACCGCGATCCTCCGGGACAAGGGCGGCAAGGAATACTTCGAGAAGCTGATGGGCGCCTTCGACAAGTTCAAGGACGAGCACATCGCCGCCTACGGTCCGGACAACCACATGCGGCTGACCGGTCTCCACGAAACGCAGTCGATCGACAAGTTCAACTACGGTGTCGCCAACCGCGGCGCTTCGATCCGGATCCCCCACAGCTTCGTCGCTGGCGACGCTTACAAGGGCTACCTCGAAGACCGCCGGCCGAACAGCCAGGCCGACCCGTACAAGATCGTCAGCCGGATCCTCAAGACGATCAAGTCGATCGCCTAGTTCCGACTGGGATCGGACCTCGATAGTCTCTCCTCGAAGCGCATCGTCCTCACTGTGGGGGCGATGCGTTTTTCTTTTGGGCCGCTGAGTCTTCTCCGGACGAGTGTTTCTGGAATCGTGGTGGCTGCTCATTCGGAAGCAGGAGGGGCACTGGCGAGGGGAAAATGGTCGAGGCCGCGGTGGGCGAGTTCCCAGCTGAGGGCATCTCCTTCCGGTAAATCGGCCGCGCCGAGCCGGCGGAGGAAGTAGAGGCACTGGGCCCGGTGGTGCATTCCGTGCGTCGCGATGTGGACGAGGCCCGCTCCGAGCGGCTTTCTCCGGGGAGGATTGTCGAGAGCGTCGACGAACTCGTCGTCCGCCCGGTCCTCGCGCTCGACCGATTCGCCCAGGGCCAGCAGCTCCGCCGCCACGCGATCGAGTCGCTCGATCAGTCCGGCGATCGAATTCGCGGCTTCTCCGGGAACGTTTTCCCGTTGAGGAGATCCGGTCATCAGATCGCACCAGCATTCCATGTTGCTGATCATGTGGACGAAGGTGCGACGGAGTGTCCGGTAGCCGAGGTCGAACTCCTGGTCCAGCGCGGCGTCCGGCAGCTTTGCCGCTCGCAGCAGCAGCTCCCGGGTTGTCCAAGCGTCGTGCCGCAGCAGGCGTTCGAGAATCGTCATGGCTCTATCGGTACAGACATTCGATGGGCTGGTCGCCTACTGTGGCAACAGGTTCGGTCAGGCCGACGGTGTGCTGTCGACGAGGACATCGCGGCAGACGCGGAGCACGTTCTCTCCAAGGATCTTTCGGATGTCGTCGTCCTTGTAGCCCCGCTGGACGAGGCCGACAGTGAAGAGGGGCCAGTTGGTCCAGGCGAGGCTGTCCTGCCGGGGCCAGTTTCCGCCGAGGGCGCCGTCGGGCCAGAGGGCGGCGAAGCGGGTGCGGCGGGCCGCGCGGCGGGGGACTTTGGCGTTTTCGGCGGCGCTGTGCTGGGAGGTGTGGGAGACGTCCGTCCCGATCGCGACGTGTTCGACACCGAAGGTTTTCGCGGCGTAGTCGATGTGGTCGAGGAGGGCGGCAATGTCGCCGGTCCGGGCCAGGAACGGGGCGATGCAGCAGATCCCGATGAGGCCGCCGGTGTCGCAGATGGCGCGGATCACCTCGTCCGGCTTGGAGCGGATGTGGCTGTTGAGGGCGCCGCAGACCGTGTGGCTCGCGACCATCGGCTTTTTCGAGGCTTTGGCGGCTTCGAGACTGGTCTTCCAGCCGGAATGCGCGACGTCGACGATCACACCGACGCGGTTCATCTCTTCGATGGCCAGTCGCCCGAGGTCGCTGAGGCCGCCGTTGGCCGGCTCCGCGCAGCCGTCGCCGAGCATGTTGCGGCGGTTGTAGGTGAGGTGCATCATCCGGATGCCGAGTTGGTAGAAGACCCGGATGTAGCCGAGCTCCTCTTCCGCCGTGACCCAGGCCTGCGGGAGTGGAACGCCGTTGCCCGTGAGATAGAGGCAGTGCCGGTCGGCCTTCTTGGCGGCGAGGATGTCGTCGGGCTGGGTGGCGCGGACGAGCGTGCCGCGGAGTTTGTCCCCCAGGTAGGTGAAACGGGCCAGCCGCTTGAGGAGCATCAGCGGGTCCTGCCCCTCCTCGCCGGCGTTCTGGAAGATGGCGGTGACGCCGCTGCAGGTCAGCGCCTCGCGGAACTCTTCGCTCTCGAGCGTGCTGAGCGCCGGCCGGATCATCCCCATCTCTTCGCGGGCGTCCTGCATCTCGGCGTCGGAGGCCTTCGCCTCGTCGAGGGCCTTGAGGGCGGCGCCGTCGACCGCGGCGCGGGGGGCGAAACCGTAGGAATCGAAGACGAGGCTCTCCCGATGCAGCGCCAGTCCCCGTTCCAGCTCGGCCGGCGTGGGCCGGAGGATGGCGAGAGCGGCGTCGCGGACGCGGGCGATTCCGGCGTGAGCCGTGGCCATCAGGGGATGCGGCCGCAGAGTGGCGGAGGGGGAGGGTGAGGGGGACGGGGCGGGTGTCGAATCCTTTTCCTGGGCCGAGGCGGTCAGGGCCAGGCTGGCGGCGGAGAGTCCGGCTGCGGTTCCGAGAAACTGACGGCGGGGAAGCGGAGTGTCGAA
Organism: Planctomyces sp. SH-PL14; assembly: GCF_001610835.1. Classification (NCBI taxonomy): domain Bacteria; kingdom Pseudomonadati; phylum Planctomycetota; class Planctomycetia; order Planctomycetales; family Planctomycetaceae; genus Planctomyces; species Planctomyces sp. SH-PL14. Next base: position 4,964,053 of record NZ_CP011270.1, read on the forward strand.
GGGGGGCATCGGCAGGTTGGGGAAGGAGGATCGTGGGGCGGGCAGTCTTCTCTTGCTGAGGCGTTTGGCGATTGAGGGAGGCGTGTTCGATCTCTCGGGGACCTTCGCGCCGCGTTCTCGCCGGCACGACGATGCTCCCTCAGGCCCAACGTGCGACGGCAGCCGGGGTCAAGGGGGCCTCGCCCCTTTGCCGCCGGAGGCGCTTCCATGAGGCCCCGTGGGATACAACGGACGTCCGTTTTGTGGAGCCGGCGTTGAAGACTCAACGCTTGTTCTGCAATCCCCGCGGGTTGGTGAGCGAGCATCCGACACGGTGGCCGCGTTTGGACACGCGCTCCTTCAGTGAGATCGAGACAGGCCAGGCCTCCGGCGGGCAAAGGGGCGTTGCCCCCTTGCATCCCCCACCAGGGTAGCCCCTGGACCCGGTTCTTAGGCCTTCTTGTCTTTGAGTCTTTGTGTTGAACCACGGACCGGTCGATCCGCAGAGCGCTGGCCGTCACGCCAAAATTCCCTCCACCACCTCACCATGAACATCCGTCAGACGATACTGCCGTCCCTGATAACGGAACGTCAGCCGCGTATGATCAATTCCACAACAATGCAGCATCGTCGCCTGCATGTCATGAACGTGGACCGGGTTCTCCACGATGTTCCAAGCGAAGTCATCCGTCGCACCATAAACCGTCCCCGGCTTGATCCCACCACCCGCCAGCCACCAGCTGTAAGCCTTGCCAAAGTGGTCCCGCCCCTTGGGACTCGCCGGGTCCCCCTGACCAAACGGCGTGCGGCCGAACTCGCCCCCCCAGACGACCAGCGTGTCGTCGAGGAGCCCCCGGTCCTTGAGGTCCTGGACGAGAGCGGCCGACGGAGCGTCGGTGTCCTTGCAGTTCTCTTCGAGCTGCGTGAACAGGTTGCCGTGCTGGTCCCAGCCGGCGTGCATGAGCTGGACGAACCGGACCCCGCGCTCGAGCAGCCGCCGGGCGATGAGGCAGTTGTTCGCGTAGGAACCCTTCACGAGAGCGTCCGGTCCGTAGCGCTCGATGGTCGACTTCGTCTCGCCTGAGAAGTCGACAAGGTCCGGGACGCTCGACTGCATCCGGAACGCCATCTCGTACTGGGCGATGCGGGTGTCGATCTCGGGGTCGCCATAGTCCGCCAGGTGCTGGGCGTTCATCGACGCGATGTCGTCAAGGAGCGCCCGCCGGGCCTCACCCGTCACGCCGGGCGGGTTCGCGAGATACGGGACGAGGTCACCCGAGTTGCGGAACTTGACCCCCTGGAACCGGCTCGGGAGGAAGCCGCTTCCCCAGTAGTAGTCGAAGAAGAGCTGCCCGCAGGTCTTCCCTTTGTCGCTCGACGTCATGACGACGAACGTCGGCAGGTTGTCGGTCTCGCTCCCGAGGCCGTAGGAGAGCCAGGCTCCCATGCTGGGGCGGCCGGGGACCTGGGCTCCGGTCATGAAGAACGTGACGCCGGGGGCGTGGTTGACCGCCTCGGTGTGCATGGAGCGGACGAGGCACAGGTCGTCGGCGAGGGCCCCGATGTTGGGCAGCATCTCGCTCATCCGGGTGCCGGCTTTGCCGTAGTTCTTGTGGGGCTTGATCGCGGGGACGCAGGGCCATTTGCCGTAGCCGCTCGACATCGTCGAGAGCCGGGTCGAGCCGCGGACGGTGTCGGGGATGTCTTTGCCGGCCATCTCGCGGATGACCGGTTTGTCGTCGAAGAGGTCGAGGTGCGAGGGGCCGCCTCCCTGCCAGAAGACGACGACGCGTTTGGCCTTGGGGGCGTGGTGCGGCAGGCCCGGGAGGCCGCGCGGGGTCTTGTCTCCTTCGGTGGCGGCGGAGGCGCCGGACTGCTGCATCAGGCTGGCGAGGGCGGCGACGCCGATCCCGCCGGCGGTTTGGCCGAACATCTGCCGCCGCGTGACGCGGTGGATGTTCTCGCGGAAGAGGTCGTGGGAGAAGTTCATAATGTCGAAGTTAAGTGAACTGGTGGTCGGTCTCTATCGGTTCGAGCCATGTCCTTGCCGGCACAGCGTTGTTAGCTCAAACCCAACGTGCCACGGCCACCTGGGGTCAAGGGGGCCACGCCCCCTTGCCGCCGGAGGCATTCCTGTGAGGAACCGTGGTACACAACGGACGTCCCCTTTGTGGCACCAGCTATGAGGACTCCCTCAATCCACACAGCTTGCTTTGCAATCCCCGCGGGTTGATGAGGGGGGCATACGACACGGCGTCCGCGCTTGGACACCCTCTCCTTCAGACATCTCTCGACGGTCAGCCTCCGGCGGGCAAGAGGGCGTTGCCCCCTTGCATCCCCCACCAGGGGTGACCCCCTGGACCCCGGTTCATATTGATGATGTTGGGTTGGGATTTAAAACTCTTTTTATACTTGGAGTTGGGGGGGACTAACTATTGCTAACGCTCACTCTCTCGTCATCGCTTCATCAAGGTTCAGGAGGCCGAGGCAAACCGCAGACAGAGCAGCGTGCTCGGGGGCGGGAATCGCTTCGTCCCGCGGGGCGGAGCCGACCGCCAGGAACGACTTGGCGTTTTCGGGATGAGCCTGGAAGAGCGCGAGCTGCCGCTCGTACGACTTCCGCAACGCGGCCAGGTCCCGGTCCGCAGGACGGCGTCCAAGGACCTTACGAAACGCATCGGTCAACCGGGCGTCGAGCTCTCCCGCCGACTTCCACGCGTTCTGAGCGAGAGAGCGGGCAGCCTCGACCCAGGTCGGGTCGTTGAGGGTCGTCAGCGCATGGAGCGGCGTGCTGGTGGTCGCCTGACGGACACGGCAGGTCTGGCGGTTGGAGGCATCGAACATGTTCGCCGGGCCGACCGTCCGCCGCCAGAAGGTGTAGAGACTCCGCCGGTACAGGTCCGTCCCCTTGGAAGCGGGGTACGTAAAGTCCCGCTCCTTCGTGATGGCGAGCGCTTCCCAGATGTCGTCGGGCTGATAGGGATAGACCGGCACACCGCCAATCTTCGAATCGAGCATCCCCGCCGCCCCGAGGGCCCAGTCCCGCAGAAGCAGGGAGGGCATGCGGAAGCGGCTGGCCCGGGCGAGGAGGCGGTTCTCCGCGTCGCGGCTTTGCAGGTCGGGGGTAATGCGGCTCGACTGACGATAGGTGCTGCTGGTGACGATCAGCCGGTGGATCGTCTTCATGCTCCAGCCCTTCTCGCGGAACTCGACCGAGAGCCAGTCGAGGAGCGGGCCGTGGATCGGGAACTCGCTCTGGACGCCGAAGTCCTCGGCGGTCTTCACGAGTCCGGTCCCGAAGAAGTGCTGCCACATCCGGTTGACCTGCACGCGGGCGGTCAGCGGGTGCTCCGCCGAGACGAGCCACCGCGCCAGTCCCAGCCGATCCCGCGGCGCCCCTTCCGGCAGCGGCGGCAGGAAGGCGGGCGTGTTGAAGGTCACCTTCTCCTTGGGATTGAGGTACTCGCCGCGGTCGAGGATCGAGGTCTCGCGGGGCTTGGCGTCGCTCATGACCATGACCCGCGGGATCTGGTCCGCCTTGTAATTCGCCAGGTCGTTGCGGGCCTTCTCCAGGCGTCCGAGCGCCGGGATCTGTCCCGCGATCCCCGGCCGGACTTTCTCTTCGAAGTGCTTCCGCAGGCTGGCTTCGAGGGTCTTCTTCTCCTCGTCCGACCGCTCTCCGTCGGGCTTCTTGAGGATCGCGACGATCGGCTCGGGAAGCTGCTTCCCTTCGCCCGGCTTGCCATCCACGAGGAGGCCGGTCCGCCAGCCAATGAAGGCCGCGTCCGCCCCCTGCTTGGCCTGGGGCTCGAGGTCGGCGATCTTCTTTTCGAGCTCCGCGATCCGCTGCTGGTTCTCTTCGGTCGGCAGCTCGATGAGAGGCGGGGCGACGCGGATCCGCGAGGAGAACCGCTGAGGGGTGCCGCTCTCGGGGACGCGGTTGAAGGCGTCCATGAGGCTGTAGTAGTCCCGCTGCGTGATCGGGTCGTACTTGTGGTCGTGGCACTGGGCACAGGCCATGGTGAGGCCGAGCCACGTCGTCGCCGTGGTGTCCATGCGGTCGAAGAGGATCACGAACCGCTGCTCTTCGGCGATGGCGCCCCCTTCGCCGTTGAGGAGGTGGTTGCGGTTGAAGCCGCTGGCGATCTTCTGGTCGGTCGTGGCGTCCGGCAGGAGGTCGCCGGCGAGCTGCCAGACCGTGAACTGGTCGAAGGGGAGGTCGGTGTTGAGGGCCCGGACGACCCAGTCCCGCCAGATCCATTGCCAGGTGTCGCCGTCCTGCTGGAAGCCGTTGCTGTCCGCGTAGCGGGCGGCGTCGAGCCAGGGGAGAGCCATCCGCTCGCCGTAGTGCGGGCTGTCGAGGAACCGTTCGACGAGTTTCTCGTAGGCCTTGGGGTCGGGGTCGGCGACGAAGGCGTCGACTTCCGCCGGCGTGGGAGGCAGTCCGACGAGGTCGATCGAGAGCCGGCGGATCAGGGTGGCGCGGTCCGCTTCGGGGGAGGGGGCGAGGCCTTCGGCTTCCAGCCGGGCGAGGATGAAGCGGTCGACCGAGTTGCGGACCCAGTCCGTCCGCTTGGTCTCCGGTTCGGGAGGACGCTGAGGGGGGACGAAGGCCCAGTGGGTTTCGTATTCGGCCCCTTCGGTGACCCAGCGTTCGAGCCGGGCCTTCTGCTCCGCCGAGAGGACGCGGTTGGAGTTGGGGGGCGGCATCATGACGTCGGGATCGGTGGAGCGGATCCGTTCGAGGAGGCTGCTCTTTTCGATGTCCCCGGGGGTGATGGCGCCCATGTCGATCGCGGTTTTGCGGTCGTCGAGGCGGAGGTCGGCCTGGCGTTTGTTGCTGTCCTGTCCGTGGCAGTAGAAGCAGTTCTCCGAGAGAAGGGGGCGGATGTCTCGGTTGAAGTGCAGGGGTTCGCTCGCCCGAGCGAGGTGGGGCCCGGCCAAGGCGATGGAGACGACGAGCCAGAGTGACGAACGCAATGCCAACCCCATCCCCGGCGTGGTGCCGGGTTTCCTTTTGAGACGCATCAAGGAATACGGATTTCAAAGTACGGCGAAACTGGGTCGGGGACAACCCAGCGTCCCGCTGGACCGGGGTGGCCGGGGCACGATGGGTTTGAGCTATGGGAGCCGACTCGGCGAGTTCGGTTTTTGAGCGAAGGCCAGAAAGCGTGCCCGGCGGACGGATGTTCTTTGCGCAGTTCGATGCCATTCGCCAGCTGGGTCCAGGGGACACCCTGGCGGCGTGCAGGGGCCGCCCCCTGCCCGCCGGAGGCCTGGCCGTCGGGAGTTGTCTGAAGGAGGGAGTGTCCAGGCGCGGCTCGGTGCGAGATGCCCCCTTCACCTCTGCGCAGCCTGCGGGTTCGAGTCTTGAGCAGAGGCTTCCTCGGTGGCGCGTCGCTGCGGCGTAGGACCGGGCTCGCATTTCTGCGTCGACGTCCGCGAAGGGCGTCGAAGAAATCTCTCCACTGTCAGGTTTCCTTCTTTTCCGCCGGGTGCGGGGCCGGCGGAACTTTGCGGGGTTGTTGGCTTCGAGGAGGCAGATCAGGAGGCGGTCGGAGTACCGGCGCCGGACGCCGACGATCTTTCGGCCGTAGTAGACCGGTTCGGGGAGGCCCTGGATCGCGATGGTTCGGGCTTCTTCTTCGAGGCGGAGGGCGTGCAGCTGCTTGAGCGAGGCGAGGGACTGCTGCTCGGCTGTCAGGGGGCCGGTCAGGGGCGGAGTCGGTGGGGAACGTCGTTTCGGTGGCCTGCGACGTGTTCGGGCTGTTCGGTGCGGGCGGAAAACCACCTGAGTGTCAGGTTTGGGGCGTCGCGTGCGGGGAGCTTTGGGGCGGCGGAACTTTTCGGGGTTGTTGGCTTGGAGGAGGCAGATCAGGAGCTTGTCGGAGAAGCGGCGTTGGAAGCCGACGAGCTTTCGGCCGTAGAAGACCGGCTCGGGGACGCCCTGATTCCGGGCGATGGTTCGGGCCTGCTCTTCGAGGTGCAGCGCATGCTCCTGATCGATGGCGGCGAGGGCCTGGCGGTAGGTTTCGGAGACCCGGAGGGCGTTGTAGTGGAGTTCGCGGGAGACGCCCGCTTTGACGGCGGCGATCCGGACGATGCCGTAGGTTTGGTAGGCTCCGAGGAAGGCCCGCTGCTTTGTTGTGAGGGATTTGCTCATGGCGTCGGTCCGAGGAGGGGACGCCGCTCAATCGGCGCACGCCTGTCGTGCCTGGGAAATATCGCCAGAGAACGCTCGATGATCCGTGTTCTCGGTTAACGGAGCCAGCCAGAACATTGAGGGCTCGCCAACCCGATTCGACGTTCCTCAGGCCCCTTGACGGCGGTCCCTTCGATCGCACGGGTTTTGGTGCGTTTCGCAAGGCCTCAACGCACCCGACTTAACTGTGGTTCGCTCGACGGCGATCGGAGCGATGAATCGCCTCGGGAGATCCCGCTGCCGCGAGACGGTAGACTGTCTCCCACAGCCCCGGGCCCGGGCCAACGTCGAGGCCGGACGGCTCCACCTTCGTCCGAGAACGCGATGTCCGACCACGAACACGAGCCCTTGCCCGCGCCGAGGGTCAACCTCCGCCTCCTCCTCCTGGGAGCCGTTCTGATTTCTCTCACCGCGGGCCTGGGACTCCAGCTCTGGTCCGCCTTCGACAATGCCCGCCGCCAACGGGATGAGCGGGCCGCGCGGCTCGCCGCGTTGCAACGCGGACCAGTCGCCCGGGGCTTCGCCGATGACTCGCTGATCGAGGTCGCCTCCGAAGTCCGGCTCGCCACCGCCCGGTCTGCCTTCGCCTCCGTCGCGGCGCAACGGGTCCGGAAGCAGTCCTGGAGGTTCTGGGACCAGTCCCTCCCCACCCCGGAGACGATCCGCACGCAGGCCACCGTCGCCGAGGAATACCTGCGGTTCCGCCTGCGGGAACTGGAGGCGTATCGCACCCGCACGCAAGACCAGGGACCGGCCCGCACCGCCGGCGAAGCGTTCCTTGACGCCTACCTGCGGCAGGTGGCGACCCGTCCGAACGATCCTCGCGCCCAGCCGGGGCTGCGCGACCTGGCGACAAAGGCGATCGACGCGGGGAGCCGCGATCCGATGATCCGGGTCCACCACGCGAATCTGCAATGGGAAGGGGGACGAGACCGTGAAGAGTGCCGGACTCTCATCCTGGAGGCCCTGCGGGATCTGGCCGACTCCGGCTACCCCAGGATCGTTGCCTCGTACGGGCGGCTCTATCTTCGAGACTTCATCCCCGCGGAAGACTCGGACCGCCGCGTCGCCGCCCTTCGGGACGCCCTTCCGGCGCTGGTCGCATGGCTGGAGGAAGAGGCGGCCGACCCGGCCTGGACCCGCAGCTCCATGGAGCGAGTATCCCGTCTCTATCGCTCCTGGCCGGCCGCCGACCGGCGGCTGTTCCTCCTGGCCCTGACTGAAGCCCGGGCGATCGATCCCTACATCCCCCACACACTGCTCGGCGAGGTGTTCATGGATCAGGGCTGGTCCAGCCGCGGCTGGCGGTGGGCGGCCCAGGTCCGTCCCGACCAGTGGAAGGGGTTCGAGAAATACATGCAGATGGCGACTGACCACCTCGAATACGCATGGTCCCTCCGCCCGGATCTCCCTTATGCCCCCGCGCTCATGATTCAGATCGCGATGGGAGGCCAGGGGAGCGGCGAAGGGACGCGGTTCTGGTTCCTCCAGACGATCGAGGCGCAGTACGACGACGCCTCCGCGTATGAAAGCTACCTGTTCTCGCTGACGACGAGGTGGGGCGGCCGCCCCGGATTGATCCTCGGCACCGGCCGGTTCTGTCTCGAAACGGACCGCTTTGACACGCGGATCCCCTACATGGCTCTCGAGGCGGTCGATACCCACCGGATCTACGAACTGGACAAAGGGGAGACCCTGGCCGACGCCCCCGACGCGGTGGAACTGCTGCGGAAGTTCCTGACTCACCGGAAAGCGGCGATCGCGGGGCGCGGCATGGCGGCGCTCCACGAGGCGGATGGCTCTTATCGCAGCCTGTTGCTGCGGCTGCTCGAGTCGGCCGGACTCCGGCACGAGGCGGCCCTCCTGCTGACCGAAGTGGGAGAGGACCTGAACTGGATCGACCAGCGGAAGGACAACCGTCCGGGCCGCTACCTGGCAGCCCGGCTCGTGGCCGAAGACGCGGGAGACGCCGCGGCGATCGCGGCCTTCGACGACCGGCTTCGCGGCCCTCTCCTACCCGGATTCGGTCCCGCCGACGTCGCTCTCCTGGAGACGGAGTGGACAGCGCTCCGCGGCCGCGCCCCCGCCCAGCCCGGTCCGCACGATTACTTCCGGCATGCCGAGGCGATGCTCGGCCAGTTGCGGGACTTCGCCGCGGGGAACTGGGTTGCGCTCCGCGCGGAGGCTCCCCTGTGGGGCTGGGAACCCTACGCGGACGAATGGTTCGCCGATCCCGAGGTCGGAGTGACGCTCTCGGCCCGGGCGGCGCGGGCTCCCCTGGTGTGCCTGCGGCCCCTGATCGGCCTGCAGCCGCCGCTCGAAGCCGAGGCGGTGCTCGTCATTCCCGACCCCGCGCCGTATCCCGGCGCGGTCGGCATCGGCTGGTCGCGGGAAGGGGACGCGCAGGTCTTCAGCCGTCCCCAGGGCCTCACGCTGGGGGCGGTCGAGGCCAGCCTGTCGATGCGGCATCCGGAGAAGAAGCTCGAGCGGCGCGACCGGGGGTACGTCAGTCACGTGGGCTGGCACTCCGCCAACTTGCCGCTTGAGGCGGGAGTCCCGCATCGGATCAAGTTCAAGACGTGGGGGACGGAGGTTGAGTTCCAGGTCGACGATCTCGCGCGGTCCGAGCCGCTGCCGGCGGGTCTGGAGTCGCGGGGCTGGCTCGCCTTCGGAACCGTCTCGCCACAAGATCAGCCGGAGAGCCGGGGCCGGCGAGCGGGCGCGGTGATCTTTCGCGATGTCCGGTTCCGACGGCTGGACGCCCCCCGTCCTCCCGCGGCGGGTCTCCCTCGGGAGGAGCGGCTGCAATACTGGTCGGCGAGGATGACTCGCGACCCGGCCGACTTGATCGCGGCGGTTCAGGTTGCGCGGCTGCGGGTCGAGGGGGAGGAGTTCGAGGCCGCGCTCGCCGGGACGGACGCGATCCGGCAGCAGTGGCCACGGGCCAACAAGGTCCCGGCCATTCGCGGGGCAGCCCTCAAGGGGCTCCGCCGCTATGAGGAGGCGTTGCGGGAGTTCGAGGCGGCGGGCGAGGAATGGGAGGATGATCCCGAGTCCGATGGGCACTGGGGGGAGATTCTCTCCTCCGCGCCGCAGGAGTCGCTTCGCGATCCGCAGCGCGGCCTGTCGAAGTCCGAGTTCGCTGTCCGGATCGCCCGCACGCCACACACCTGTGCCGCCTTTGCCGCGGCCCAGGCGGCGCAGGGGAACTTCGAGCAGGCGGTGGTCCTCCAGGAAGAGGCGATTCGCGGAGCCTCGGAAGGCCAGCTCGCTGAATTCCGGGAGCGGCTCACCCTTTACCAGAACAAGCAGCCGTATCGGCTCCCCGAGCCGGCCGCAGAGAAGTGACTGAGCGGACGCGGGGCGAAATGCTCCTGCCCGAGGTGAGGCGATGACGGATCTGTGCAAGCAGATGCTCGCGACCCAGTTTGCCGCCAGCTTGTGCACCTTGGCGCATGCCGTGGAGCGGTGCCCGGACGAACTCTGGAACGCGCCGGTGGCGAAGTATCCCTTCTGCCAGGTGGCGTTCCATACGCTGTTCTTTGCGGACCTTTACCTGGAGCTCAACGAGGAGGGGCTGAGCCGGCAGCCGTTTCATCAGGCGAATCCGGAGCTCTTCGGCGACTACGAACAGCTCCAGTACCGCGAGCCGCAATCGCTCTACGAACGATCGCAGATCCGGACGTATCTGGAGTTCGTGCGCGACAAGGCGAACGCGACCCTCGCCGCGGAGACGGCGCAGACCCTGGCCGCGCCTGAGCAGTTTCAGAGGCGGCTGTCGTCGCGGGCGGAGCTGTACCTCTACAACCTGCGTCACATTCAGCATCACGCCGCGCAGCTGATCCTGAGGCTGCGACTTGACTCCGATGTCGATGTGCCGTGGGTCGGCGGCGGCTCGATCCGATGGCCGGGACAACCGTCGTGATCGCCCGTGACGGCGCTGGTCGTCGGTGGCGTTTGTTCTGGTGTGTCGACTGGCCGCGCCGAAGGGCGTGACCCGGCATCCAGCCGAGGACGGGATGCCGGGTTCGACGACCTGGGCCGGTCTGTGTGACTACCCGGCCGATCCGCAGCCGGAATCGCCCATCGACTCGTCATACAGCTGGTAGATCTCGCACGTTCCCTGGCCGGCCACTTCGAGGAAACGCCGGGTGTGCTCGACGATCTCTTCCTTGCTCGCGGCCTGGAGAAGGGCGTAGCCCCCCAGGACCTCCTTGGCCTCCGCGAACGGGCCATCCGTGACGCGGAACTGGCCGCCGGCACTCCGGTGGACGCGAACCCCCGTGCTGCCGAAGCTGACGCCTTCGGTGGCGATCAGCCACCCGGCCTTCATGGCGTCTTCGATGAGCTGGCCCATTTTGGCCATTTCGGCCTCGGTGGGCGGGGTGTTGCTGTTGGGTTCGTGCGTGAAAATGCTGATGAATCGCATGTCGATCCTCCGGGGGTCAAGTTGTGCTGCCACACAACCGTCGAACAGGCTGAGCGCGGATCGACACGAGATCCCGTTTTTTTTGCAGGCGATTCCGAGCGGGTGCGCTCCAGCGGGTGCGCGGCGGACGACTCCATCGTGGCCGGTGCGACCGGCGGGCGGCAGCGCGGCGCATCCGGGGGTCATCGACCCGAGAGACCCGGAGACCGGGAGACGTTGGAGTCGTGCACTTCAGGCGGCGCGGCGCTGTGGCAGCGGGGCGGCCATCGCCCGCTCGGCGTTGAACATGTAGTCCCGCGTCTGGGGGACCGCGGACCGGTCTTTGGCGAGCTGCATCTGGAACACCATTCCGCTGCCGTGCCGGAAGACCATCTCCGCACAGGCCAGATAGAACTCGAACATCCGGCAGAACCGCTCGTCATAGATCGCTTTGATTCGCTCCCGGTTCTCCGCGAACTTGGCGGCCCAGCACCGGAGCGTTTCGGCGTAGTGCAGACGCAGGACTTCCACGTCGGTGACCCACAGCCGCTGGCGCTCGGTCGCCGGAAAGACTTCGGACAGCGACGGGGTGTAGCCGCCGGGGAAGATGTACTTCCGGATCCACGGGCCCGTCCGTCCCGGGATGGCCATCCGCCCGATGGAGTGCAGGAGCATGACGCCGTCGTCGGTCAGCAGTCCTTTGACCTTGGTGAAGAACTCGTCGTAGTGCGTCACGCCGACATGCTCGAACATTCCGACCGACACGATCCGGTCGAACTGTCCCGTCAGTTCGCGGTAGTCCCGCAGCTCGAACTTGACCCGGTGAGCCAGGCCGAGGTTGGCCGCTCGCGCGGTCGCGATCTGGTGCTGTTCGACCGAGAGCGTCACGCCGGTGACGTGGACGTCTTCCAGCTGTGCCAGGGCCAGGGCCATCCCGCCCCAGCCGCAGCCGATGTCGAGGACTTTCTGTCCGGGGCGGAGCAGGAGCTTGGCTGCGATGTGCCGCTTCTTCTGGATCTGGGCGGCTTCGATCGTGTCGGACGGATCCTGGAAGTAGGCGCAGGAGTATTGCTGGTCCGGGTCGAGGAACAGCGAGTAGAGCTCCGCCGAGAGGTCGTAGTGGTGGGCGACGTTCTGCTGGGCTTTGCCGATGGGGTTGTGCTGGGTGATGAACCGCAGGGCCTTGGAGAACCGCCGGAGCACGGACTGGAGTGGGTAGCCGTCGAGCGAGAGCTTGTTGAGGTTGAAGAGCTCCAGGAAGTCGTAGAGGGTCCCCTCTTCGAACTGGATCTCGCCGTTCATGTACCCTTCGCCGAGGGCCAGGTCCGGGTTGAAGAACAGCCGGCGGTGGAGGGCGGGGTTGGTGATGCGGAAGGCGACGCGGGGGCCCGCGGAGCCGGTAAATGTGTGCTGGCGGCCGTGGGCGTCGATGACCGTGAGAGTCCCGACTTGAACGAAGCGCTTGAGCAGATGGCCGAGCAGAAACATGGCGGAGTCCTTCCCTGGATACCGTGGTCACCTGGCAACGCTAGGGGCGATGGTCGAAGGGTGTCAATGTCAGTGTCGGAGGAGAGGCTGGAGGCTTAAGGCGGAAGGCTGAAGGAAGAGTTGGAGAAGGTGGCTGGCTGTCCGGGTCCAGGGCTGGCCCTGGCGGCGTGCAGGGGCCGCCCCCTGCCCGCCGGAGGCTGAGTGCTCGAGAACCGTTGGAAACGACGCGTATCCAAGCGCGGACAACGTGTCGTATGCCCCCGCCCCAACCCGCAGGGAGTGCAGAGCGGACGTCGTGGAGAGAAGGGAGTCCTCCCTGCTGTTTCCGTGAGGAGCCATCGACCGGATCAGCGGCGCCGCCCCGGCCGGGCTTGTGTGGTGATCGACGCTGGGCCAGCATGGGGCCTTCGACTCAGGGAGCGCTTCCATGCTGCGAATGATCGGACTCGGTCTGTGCCTGCTCGCGATCTGGCCTGCCTCGGAACAGGCGGTTTTCGCCGATGAGCTGAAGGTGTCGTCCGACTTTGAGGGGGGCTCCGTTCGAGTCGTTTCGGTCGACCCGGAGCGGCGGACGATCGCCTTTACACCCGGCGGAGACCCGAACCGCGGGTGGCCCTGCTGGTGGTTCTTCCGGATCGACGGGCTTGGTGAAGGGCAGACGGCGACGCTGGATCTCTCCGGAAGTCCGGCTCCGGCCCGGAACAACGGACGCGATACCGGGAAGCCGCTCGACTCCGGATGGGCGATGCCGGAACGGGCCTCGGTCTCGAACGATGGGGTCGCCTGGCGGCACACGGAGCCGGGCGAACGGGCCGGGGCCGTTCTGCGATACAAGGTCCTCGGTACCGGAGGCCCGCTGTGGGTCGCCTGGGGGCCGCCGTTCACACCGAAGGATACGGAACACCTTATTGCCGAGGCCCGGAAGGCGCAGCCGGATGTCGAGGAGTTTGTTCTCTGCAGGACCCGGGAGGGCCGGCCCGTGCAGGGGCTTCGCGTCGGGGCGGCGGACAAGCCGAAGGCTCCGGTCGTGTGGATCCACGCCCGCCAGCACGCCTGGGAATCGGGAGCGAGCTGGGTGGCGCGGGGACTCGTCGAATGGCTCGTGAGCGGCGATGCCGAAGCGGCGCGGCTCCGATCCAGCGTCGAGGTGGTTGTCCTCCCGATCATGGACGTCGACAACGTTGCGACCGGCAACGGAGGGAAAGAGGCGGACCCGCGGGATCACAACCGGGACTGGGCCGAGAAGCCGGTCTATCCGGAGATCGAAGCTGCCCAGGCCCGTCTCAAAGAGTTCTCGAAGGAGGGGCGTCTCGGCCTCTTCATTGACCTCCACAACCCGGCGCCGGGGGACAAGCGGCCGTTCTTCTTCGTCGCGCCTCCGTCGCTGCTCGCCCCCATCGGTCAGCTCCGGCGGGAGCGGTTCCTCGAGACCGCCGCGCGGCAGATCAAGGGGCCCCTCCCTGTTCTGGAGAAGCCGCGGATCACGGGGGCGGACTATCACCCGCTGTGGCGTCAGATCAGCGGCGTGTGGGTCAGCGAGAACGGGAACCCGGAGACCGTCGCGGTCTGCCTGGAGACATCCTGGAATACGCCGCACTCGACCACGGAGGGCTATCGAACCGTGGGCCGGCAGCTGGGGCTGACGATCGCGGAGTTTGTTCGCGTGATGCCGGAGAGGGAGTCGCGGTGAAGCAGGCAGGTCGTGAGGGAATCCCTCACGACCCGCTGGTGCGTGCGATCAGTTTGCCGGAGCGGGGGCCGCAGGCGGTGCCGCAGGGGCCGGCGCCACAGGAGCCGGGGTCGCGGGTGTCGCCGGGGCTGCGGCGGGCGGAGTCGCCATGCCGGCGGCGCCGTTCGTCGCCGGCACCGAGTTGTTGACCGGCGCCAGTCCGTAGTACGAATACGAGTGGGGACCGGTCCAGGTGGGACCGTAGCCGTACCCCGCGCAGTAGCGGCCTGTTCCGACATAGGGGGCGGCGAAGTAGCAGCCGTAGCCCTGATCCCAGCCCGGCCGGCAGCGATGGCGGGCCTCGGCGGGGTTGGCCATCGTCAGCATAAGCCCGAGGGACAACAGTCCCAACGCGAAATTGTGCTTCATCGAGATGCTCCTTGGGCGGGTGCCGCGCTGATCATCACTCTTAAGGTGATGGCCCTGGGCACACACGCGGGTTCCAATCCGTTCCGCCGGAAACTAGCAGACGCCGGGGCGGTTTGACGAGGCGCGTTGCGGCGACGCAATCGCCACGGTGTCGACGGCGCTGCGGGCTGGGTTCGCCCCTGCGGAGTCTGTCCGTGTGATGCCCCGAGCCTGAGCCGGGCTGCCCGCAGGGGCAGCCCGTGTCTCAGTCGACTTCAATCGTTGATCGAGGCGGCTCGCCGAGGCGACGCGTCGGCGGTGCCACCCGCTTCTGTCGGTCAACACGCGGGCTGTGAATGGGGAGCGGACACTCCCCGCGGCTCGACGCTTCTGGTCAAGGACCGGCCGCCCCAGAGTCTCTTCCTGACCACGGCCCGCTGAGGCGGTTGTTTCAGTCTTTCCAGAAGCCGTAGCCGATCCCGATCAGGATCCCGACCCCCACCAGGGTCACAACCGAAACCACCGAGAAACCATTCCAGGCCCCAATCGCCACCGTCAGGAAACCGGCGCGGAGGCCACACCCTACTGCTCCCACCATGACGAGCCTCTTGACTCGAAGGCTTGTGCCTTCACCACGATTGCATCGTGCAAGTCATTCGAACATCGTGTTGGTGGTATGGTGCGTCGTGTATAGGAGTTGTTCGCGCTGTTTCGGTGAATAATCGAAAAAGGTGGCTTATGCGTCAGGCCGGGGGACTGAGGACATCGGAGCCCGAGTTGAGATATCCCCGAGTCAGGTTCCAGTCGATGGGAGGGATCGAGGGACGCGGCCACACGCCGCTCTGCTGGCTTGTCGCGAGCGGTTCGTCGCATCCGGCAATCCGCTTCCGCAAACCGAACTTCTCCAGAATCGACTCGATCACCTTACGTGAAGATTGAGCTCCCATCTTGTCCTCCGTTTCTCAAGCTGCTGGGGTCCGTTTGCCCGGCACGACCGACTCCCGGTCCTCAGCGAGGCTTCCGAACGCTCGTTCCCTGTGGATAGGTCTCTATCAGATTTTTGACTTTCGAAATCATACCCGGGATCAAACTGCTGCTTTGAATCAATTCGCCAAAATGCATCGGAACTCGAAAATGCTTAACCTCGAGGCCTAGCGCCTCCAGACGCTTATAAACGGCGTTTCTAGTCAGGTTCAGTTGTTCTGCGACCCCTCCCGGCCCCTGAATGGATCGGCTTGGGCTGCGGTGAAAGTAGTTCTGCAACTGTCGAACCTGCAGCAGTGCGATCACCATGGCGTGAATGGATTCGACCGCTTCCACGTCGCCGCGATCGATCGCCATGTCCTCGAGTGCTTGAGAGTCCGTCAGCAATGTGTCCAGCCAAGGTTCCGCCGCCGCGCTGGGGGCAAACGTCGCGGGAGGTTCGGCCAAGGCTGCGTCGTCAGATTCCATGGTGCTGAGTCTGTCCGCTGCGGGAGTTCGAGTACCGGGCTCGTCATCCATCGTTCCCTCCGTCGGATGGAAGTTCTGAACTCCGCGTATTAACAGAATGTAAACATGCTGTATACGCGTTCAACGATTCTGGCCTGTGGATCTAAAAGAGCAAGCACGACATCCGGATTTCTAAGCATTCTTCACATACTTTTCTTGCGCCGTCTTCACATTCAGGGGTCTTTCTCGGATCGATAGAGATTACCTCGCGTGATATTCGCCTTTTGTCTTTGTGCGTACGTCTGAATAGGGTGTCCGCCTCCTGGAGTCGAAAATGGATCGCGGCGGAGCGGGGAGCCTCCCCTCCTGCGGGGCGTGCGCGTATGACCTGAGCGGCCGCCCTTCACAGACAAACTCTTGACGGCGCCTACAACTGTCGGCATGATGCTGCCTACGAGTGTAGGTGGCCTGCCGCACCGCGGTTGAGATGGGCCCGGCGAGACATCTTCTTGAGAATTTGAAATGAGCAGGCCGGACGATCTTCCCGCGCTCTCGGAAGCCCAGTGGGAGATCATGAACCTCGTCTGGGATCGCGGCGAGTGCTCGGTCGCGGACGTCTGGAAGGTGCTCCAGGAACGCCGCGGCGTGGCCCGGAACACCGTCCAGACTCTGATGATCCGCCTGAAAGAGAAGGGCTGGCTCTCCGCCCGGGAAGTCGATGGGGCGTTTCTCTTCACCCCGACCGTCTCGCGGGACTGCTCTCAGCAGTCGACCGTTCAGCGGCTGATCGAGACCGTCTTCAACGGTTCGGCGGAAGGGCTCGTGCTGTCGCTGCTCCACGGCGGGGCGCTCTCCACCGGGGAAGTCGAACGATTGCGGCGGCTCATCGCCTCCTCACGGAAGAAGGAATCATGACGACCTGGAATGAGTCTCTGCTGATCGCGACCGCCCAGGTGACCGGCATCACAGCGGTCGCCCTCGCGCTGGCGTGGAGCGCCCGGCGACGGATCGCCTGGGTTCACGCTCTGGGTGTTGTCGGCCTCGTCCTGGCGCTCGCCAGCCCGGTGCTGACCCTCGCCCTGCCGGCACGGACGTGGTGGCGAGTCCCTTTCCTGGCTTCGCCCCCGGTGGTCGGACCGCAGTGGGCCTCGGCGGAAGCGGGCTCGCCCGTTGGACAGCCCCCCGGACCCGTCGCCGCGGGCACACCGGCGCTCCCCGCAGCAGAGCAGCCGGCTCGTTCAACCGTCGTCGCGACTTCGGCGTCGCCAGGGCCGGCGCTGGTCCGAAGCGGTCGCGACTCGCAGCCGGGAAGCGCCGAAGCATCAGAAACGGGATGGGTCAGGAACTGGATCGCCGTTCTCTGGGGCGGTCTCTGGGTGGCCGGCTCGATGGTGGTTGCCGCGCGGAGCTTCACCCAGCATCGGCGAATCCGCGCGCTCGTGCGACAGGTGTTGGAGACGCCGCAATTGGATCGCGAGCGTTCCGATCGGCTGCGGGCGGTCTCGGAGCGGGTCCGCGGGATTGTCGGCTTGCGGACGTTTCCGGCGGTCCGGATCTCGGACCGGATTCCGATGCCGCTGGTCCTGGGACTTTGGCGACCGGTCATCGTCATTCCGCTCGACCTGCTGCGGGCCGGATGCGAAGCGAAACTGCGAGAGGTGTTGATTCATGAGGCGGCGCATGTCGCTCGCCGTGATGCCTGGGGCTGTGTTCTGCAGCGGGTGGCCGCCATCGGCTGGTGGTGGCATCCCGGGGTCGCACTCCTGAACCGCGTGGCGAACCGGTCTCGCGAAGAACTCTGCGACAACTTCGTCCTCGGCTGCAGCGATCCGGCGCACTATGCCGAGACGCTGCTGGAACTGACGGAGCGCTGTTCGCAGGCGGGCCGCCTGACTCCCGCGCTGGGGCTGCTCGAGCCGCGATGGACCCTGGAGTCGCGCATCAAGGGGTTGCTCCACCCCGGCCGAGACGTGGCGACGCGGATCCGTCGGCGAACGATGGCCGGCATCGTCCTGCTGCTTGGCATCGTCTGCGGTGTGGTTGGCGGTATCCGTGCGGTCGAGAACGGACGGCTCCCGGGCCCCGGGGCGAAGCATGACTCATCCACGGTCGCGAAGGCCGCCGCACCCGAGGCGGCCGATCCTCCGCTGCGGAAGGTCACCGTGCGGGGACGGTGTCTCGATGAAGACGAGTTTCAGCCGCTGACCGATGTGCGGGTCCTCGTCGTCGCCTGGTCTCCCAGGCTCCGTCGCCACATCGTCGCTGGTGAAACGAAGTCCGGAGCGGACGGCGCGTTCGAACTGAAGGACCTGGACATCGCCGCAGCCGCCGGAACCCATCCAACGGCGGTCGCCGCCCTTCCGGGATATGCGTCCACCCTCGTGGCGCTGAAAGGCCAGGGCGAGGGGGTGATCGAGCAGGATCTGGAGTTGTCCTCCCATCCGGGAAGCCTGTCGGGAACGGTTCGCGATGCGGAAGGGCGTCCCGTGGCGGGCGTCACCGTCTCTCTCCCCTGTTTCACGGACGACCCGCTTCCCGGGATTCGAAGTGCCGTGACCGACGACCGGGGGCGGTACGTGATCCCGGACCTGCGGCGATGGAGTTCGGAGTCCTACAGACGCACGAACTCAAAGACGGGGGTCACGATGGTCACGACGGGGTGCGTCTTCCATCTGCGGCACCCCGACTATCCCCTGACCACGGCGATGCACTCGGCCATTCCGCAGGGGGTGGATGTCACTCTCTATTCGCCCGCCGTTGTCGAAGGGCGGGTGCTGGATGAGGTGACAGGGCGACCTGCGGCCGGGGTTGCCGTCTGTGCCCAAGGTGTGGCGCGGCATGGGTGGTACGAGACCACGACGGATGCGGACGGCCGGTATCGTCTGCGGATGACCCGGGATCACTACAATCTCTGGGCCAACGCCGCTGACCGGATCGCCGTGGCGGCCAAAGCGATCAAGGCGGAGCGGGGCAGGACCGTGACGGGGGCCGATATCCGTCTCGTCGGCGGTGGGTTTGTCGTGGGGACGGTCCTGGGGGCTGACGGGAAGCCGATCTCGCCGGCGAAGGAGTCCCCTGTCCTGATCGCCCACTACGGTCCGGCCCGTCCGCGGACGGGAGCCGCCGTGACATCGACGAAGGTCGAGGCGGATGGAACGTACTCTCTGCGTGTGGCTCCCGGACGGAACTACGTTTACTTCATGAACGGGTCCGGTCGGTCTGCGGAGGTGCTGGTGGCGGACGGACACGACACGACGTTGAACTTCGATCTCCGCGAGCCGCCTTCATCCGACGGGGAGGGGCTGCTTGAGAAGGACTCCGACGAGCGTCTGGCCCAGACGATTCGGGCGGCCGCGGCGCGGGAGGATGAGGCGGATTCGAAGTGAGTGCTCCGTGCAGGATGGCAAAAGGCCGCCCTCGCCGGATGGACTCTGTTTGTTCGAACCCAACGTGCCACGGCAGCCGGGGTCAAGGGGCCAAAAAACAACACAGGCCACCTTGCCGCCGGAGGCGATTCAACGAGGAACCGTGGTAGGTGTCGGACGATCGCTTTGTGGGACCGGCGTTGAGAACTCACCGCTCGCGGCGGAATCCCCGCGGGTTGGTGAGGGGGCATCCGGCACGGTGTCCGCGCTTGGACACACCCTCCTTCAGACATCACCCGACGGTCAGGCCTCCGGCGGGCAAGGGGCCAAAAAACAACACAGGTCCCCCTTGCATCCCCTGACCAAGGTGCCCCTGGACCCGATGAGGGCCAAATGATCTTGCGTTGCGCCGCTCTACCTTCCGCCTTCAGCCTGAACCCCTTCCGCCTCCTCCACACTCCCCCTTGCATCCCCCACCAGCGTACCCCTGGCCCCGGTGGTGGGGCGACTCTGGTGCCCTGCGCTGATTACAATGCTTGGCTCATCTCTTAGCTCTGAATCTGCTGCGGGTTCGCACCGGACCGTCGTGCGCGGAGATGCGCCCCGAATCGTGGAATGCCTGACCCGCCGAACCCCTCCCCCGGATCTGCTCCCCGTCCGCCGCGCAAACGCCGCGCGCCGACCTCGGCCCCCCACCCCCCGCGCCGATCACGCAGGTACCCCCCCGTCCCTGGATCGATTTCCGCAAACTCTCGACGCTGGTCCTCGTCTTCGGCCCCGGCCTCCTCGCCAGCATCGGCATCCACCTCTTCGTCGCCGCCACCCTCGGCGTCGTGGTCTACACCATTGCCCCACCCCCGGCGCAACCCCCAGTCGAACTGGACTGGTTTCCCGCCGTCACCGAGGAGGAAGGCGCCGGCGGAGGGGCGCCGCAGACCGTCCGCATCAATTCCCTCCCGGGACCGATGGCCGATCCTGATGCCGCCACCCGGATGGCCCTCCCGGCAGCCCCGACAACTCCCGTCCCGACAGCGCCCGTGCCTGATCCCGCCGCCGAGGCGGTCGCCGCGACTCCCGTCGGCGTGAAGCCGGTCGATGTCTCGGGAGCTTTGCGAAACCGTGGTGGTGGCGGCGGCTCCGGGCGCGGAGCAGGGACCGGCGTTGGCGATGGGACCGGGACCGGCAGCGGAAACTCCGGGACGGGAGCGGGGGGCGCCGGAAAGGGAGTCGACACCCTGAAGGCCATCGAACGGTCGCTGGCGTGGGTTGTGAAACAACAGCAGAAGGACGGCCGCTGGTCGCTCACCGGGCCGTACGACGACGGCGGGACGATCCAGACCGACACCGGGGCGACCGGGCTGGCGCTCCTGGCGCTCGTCGGAGACGGCAATACGCATCAGGCCGGGCCGCACAAGGAATCGGTCCGTCGGGGGATCGACTGGCTCAAGGGAATGCAGCGGCCGACCGGCGACCTGTTCGACGTTGCCGAGCAGGGGAAGGAAGCCCACTACTATTCGCACGCGCAGGCGACGATCGCCCTGTGCGAGGTGCTGGCCCTCACGAATGACGAGGCGCTTCGGCCCACCGCCACGCGGGCGGTCGAGTTCCTGGTCCGGTCGCAGAACCCGAAGCTCGGCGGATGGAAATACCGTCCGCTTGCGGAGGACGGCATCGGCGATCTGAGCGTCACCGGATGGGCCCTGATGGCGCTCCACACGGCTCGCATGGCGCGGGTCGAAGTTCCTGCGGAAACGTATCTCGTTGCCTCGACGTTTCTCGACTCCGTGCAGCTCGCGCCCGATGACGCCTCGCGGTATCGCTATCGTCCCGATGAGCCCGCGAGCAGCGAGCAGGACATGTCGATGACCGCGGAGGGGCTGCTCTGCCGGCAGTGGCTGGGATGGCCCCGCAGCTATCCCCCGCTGCTGAAGGGGACCGAGTTCCTCATGTCGGAGCGCAACGCCCCGCTATGGGCGGAGGGACGACGAAATGTCTATGCGTGGTACTATACGTCGCAGACACTTCATAATATGGGTGGAGATCAGTGGGAGCGGTGGTTTAATTCCGTTGCTCCGCTGATCGTCAGATCGCAGATTTCTTCCGGGAAGAACGGCGGGAGCTGGAGTCCGAATCGGCCTCGCGGCGCTTTTCTGGAATGGAGCCACGGGGCGGGGCGTTTGTATTTCACGGTCATGTGCACGCTGATCCTGGAAACGCCTTACCGCCATGTTCCGATATACGGAGAGTAACTGATGGGGCAGGTCCTCATTGTCGACGACGAACCGACGATCGCCTGGGCCTTCCAGACGGCGCTGAAGGAAGAAGGGTTCTCCACGGACATCGCGTCGAGCGCGGAAGACGGCTTCAAGCGGGCCGGGCAGCGGACTCCCGACGTCATCGTCCTCGACGTCCGGCTCCCCGGGATCGACGGGCTGAAGGCGGTCGAGCACTTCAAGGAGATCGCTCCGCGGGCGCACATCGTCATCATCACCGCCTTCGGCAGCTTTGATGTCGCGGTGCGGGCGGTCGAGTCGGGTGCGTTCGATTATCTCCCGAAGCCGTTCGATCTCGATCAGGCGATCCTGGTCGTCAAGCGGGCCTTCGAGGCGTCGCGGCCGCCGGTCCGGGTGGTCGAGACGAACGACATGCCGCCGCCGGAGACGCTCATCGGCCGGTCGCACGTCATGCAGCAGGTCTTCAAGCAGATCGCGCTCGTGGCGGACAGCGACGTGCCGGTGCTGATCGTTGGCGAGAGCGGGACCGGCAAGGAACTGGTCGCCGAGGCGATCCATCGCTGCAGTCAGCGGCGGCACCGGCCGTTCGTTCCGGTCTGCGTTGCCGCTTACAACGAGACGGTCCTCGAGAGCGAACTCTTCGGTCACTCGAAGGGGGCGTTCACCGGAGCGGACCGTGACCGGACCGGGGTGCTGGACCTGGCCGAAGGGGGGACGGTTCTCCTCGATGAAGTGGGAGACATTCCGCTGCCGCAGCAGGTGAAGCTGCTGCGGGCGATTGAGCGCCGCGAAGTGACCCCGGTCGGGACCGGGATGCCGCATACCTCGGACTTCCGGGTCGTGGCGGCGACGAACCGGCCGCTGCTGGATCTCGTAACGAAAGGGGAGTTCCGCGAGGACCTGTACTTCCGGTTGCGGGTGTTTCAGATCGAGCTTCCGCCGCTGCGGGAGCGGAAGGAAGACATTCCGCTTCTGGCGGAATATTTCGTTCGCCGGATCTCGACGACGAGGGCCAAGACGCTTTCGCCCGAGGCGATTGCGGAGCTGAGTCGTCGCGAGTGGTACGGCAACGTCCGCGAGTTGCGGAATGCGGTCGAGCATGCCGCGATTGTTTCGCGGACGGACGTGATCGGGGTGGAGTCGTTGCCGCCGCCGTTGCCGCCGCATCGGGAGGCGCTGGTTCCGGTTGTGACCGATTGGCGGGACGGGTTCCGCTCGTGGTGTCGGGACCGGGCGACGGAGCTGGTGGGGCTGGAGTCGGCGGAGTTGTACGACACGTATCTGGCGGAGACGGAGCCGGTGCTGCTGGAAGAGTCTCTGGAGCAGTGTGGTGGAAACCGGGCGGCGACGGCGCGGATGCTGGGGATTCATCGTGCGACGTTGCGGGAGAAATTGAAGCGCTATCACGGGCAGGATGAAGAGTGAGAGGGTGGAGGCGGAAGGGGTTCAGGCGGAAGGCTGAAGGTAGAGTCGGACTGCCGAAACTTGCCCCGACGTTGCTGTCCGACCCGGGTCCAGGGCGGATGCCCTGGTGGCGTGCAGGGGCCACCCCCTGCCCGCCGGAGGCCTGGCCGTCGGGAGATGTCTGAAGGACGGCGTGTCCAGGCGCGGACAACGTGCCGGATGCCCCCTCACCAACTCGCGGGGATTGCAAAGCGAGCGTTGAGGATTAAGGGAGTCCTCATAGCTGATCCCACAAAGCGGACATCCGTGGTGTCCCACGGTTCCTCATGGAAGCGCCTCCGGCGGCAAGGGGGCCTGTGTTGTTTCTTTGGCCACTTGACCCCGGTTGCCGTCGCACGTTGGGTTTGAGCAAGCAGAGCCGTGCCGGCAAGTACGGTGGCTCATTGGGCCCCTTTCATCGGCACAATCGCTACGACGTGGCGAAAAGTCATCATGCGGCGTGAATTCCCCCCGCCTCGCGCCACAGGTGACCTAGGGTTGAGCTGATCGTCCGGCCCGTTCGTGCGCCCGACGACACCTTCCGCCGCGTCTGTCTGCGAGTTTTCCATGCCGACCGAATCCGAAGTCGCTACGCCGTTCGTCGACCGCCGCCGCGCCGCCCAGGCCGGCAGCCCCGGCGTCGAACGCCGCCAGTTCTCCGACTCCCGCGACAATACCCGCCCGGAAGTCGCCGAACTCGCCTCCGCCGTCGACAAGTACAAGCTCGAACACCGCCGCCGCTTCATCACCTTCGAAGAACTCTACGGAGTCATCGAGTCCCTCGGTTACCACAAGTAACCCGCCGACTCGACCGGGGATGGAGCCGCCCACCGATCTTCGCCGCAACGATGCGCCCCGCGCAGGGCCGCACGCGTTTTCCATCCGCTGGGTTCTGCCCGACGCTGGACCGGCCGTCTTCGTCGGGCGAGAATCCGCCTCCATGGCGGATCCGGTCAAATCTGTTGAGTCTGAAAAGTCCCGGGCCCCGGCTCCCTCGACGCGAGGGGTCTGGGGCCTCGTCTTTTCCACGATCTTCGGCGTCACGATGCTGACGCTGTGCCTGGGCTGCGGGATCGCTCTCTACAGCTTCCGCCCCGTCCTGGCCCACAGTCCCGAGGCGGCCGTCCGGCTCAAGGACGAAGTTCTGCATATCACCGTCCCGCAGCTCTTTGCTCCCAAGGGGACGATCGACTGGAATCTGGCTTACCTGCTGCGGATGCGGGGGGCGTACTTCGAGCATTCCAAGGCGGACGGGGAGATTGTGCTGCTGCAGGTGGACAGCCGGTTCCTGGCGAACCCGGAGTTGCGGGACCATATCCGCAAGACGCTGCTGGACAAGGGGGCGACGGGGGTTCCGCTGCGGCGGGATAGTGTGTCGTTCCAGGACTACATGATTCAGAACAAGCCGGTGCAGTTCCGGTTTGAGAAGGGGCGGAGCGCGACGAACGACAAGCCGTATTACATCGTGGACGGCGTGGTGCATGGGAAGACGGGCGAGGTGTTGATCGGGATCCGTCTGGAGGCCGATGCTTGGGACGAGTCGCAGATGATGGGGATGCTGGAATCGATTCAGTGAGGGAGTGAGGGGTTCAGGCGGAAGGCTGAAGGTAGAGGGGCCGTTGCGCGGGAGTGGGGCGCTCCGGTGCGGTCGAGGCACAGATGCGGGTAGGAAGCTTTCTGTACTCCGAAGGAGTTCCGCCCAATAGCCCAGGGGTGGCCGCGAAGCGGACTACCCTGGGTTGTCGTGAGAGAATCCTTCCGAACCCCAAGGGGTTCCGCCAACGAATCGCCCTTGACGCAACCCCTTTGGGGTAGACGACCCCACGCGCTCCACACCCAGGGTAGCCCGCATGGCGGGCACCCCTGGGCTATTGGACGTGACCCCTTTGGGGTATTGAGACGGTGGCCGCGGCATTGGGGAACGCGCCCCTGGACCTTCAGCCCTCTACCTTCCGTCTTCAGCCTTAAGCCTTCCGCCTCTCCCTACGGCTCCGCTCGCGACGGGAGGCCCTCGATCTCGATGTGGCCCGAATCGATCAACTTCCCCGCCGTGTCCCGCAGCCGCTGCAGCCGTCCGGCCAGATCCTGGGGCAGACTCTCCACGTCCAGCCCCTCCACCACCCGCATCGCGGCATGCGGCCGCTTCTGGTGCCGGAACATCAACTCCGCCGCTTCGATCCGCACCCGGTCCGCACTCCCCGGGAACCGCTCGATGAAGTGCAGATGCACCTCCAGCGCCTCCGAGACATACCCCGCCTGCTGCAACTGCGCGCTGAGGTTCACCATGTCCGACTCGAACGTCGTCCAGTCCTCGGAGAAATGCCGGGCCGCCGTCCACTCGTCAAAGGCGGCCCGCGGCTTCCCGTCGTGCAGCAGCCCCCGCAGCCGAGTCAGATGCTTCACCTTCCGCGTCAGCGGATCGATCCGCTTCTTCTTCCTCGCGGGCTTGCCGTCCCGCGTCAGCCGCCGCGTCGAGCGGACCGGCGCCGGAGCTTCCCCGTCGATTGTGAGGTGCCGGCCCTTCATGACCGAGAAGATGTCCCAGTTCTCGCAGTCGACCCACCCGCGGCGAAGGAACTGCCACGCGATCGCCGCCCCCAGGAGTGCTCCACCCAGGTGCAGGATCTCGCTCGTCACGTGGAACCGGAACGTGAACGCCAGCAGGACCTGGAGGACGATCATCCACAGCGAGAACTGCAGGATCGGGATGTCGATCAGCCCGGTCCGCATGATCCAAGTGTAGCCGACCGTGATGTCGTTCCGCGGAGCCCAGATCAGCGCCATCGCCATCAGGCCGAAGATCGCGGACGACGCGCCGAACGAGACTCCCGGCGTCACCCACATCAGGCAGAGCTGCTGCACCGCCGACTCCACGACCGCGATCGTGAAGTACGTCGCCAGGAACGGCCCCGGCCCGATCTTCCCTTCGACGACGAGACCGAACGCCCACAGGAAGAGCATGTTGAGCAGCAGGTGAACGATCCCCCCGTGGAGGAAGTTCGACGTGATCCACTGCACCGGCCGCAGCCCCGCGCCGTGCCATAGCCCGTACTGGAGATAGATCTCGTCCGGCCGTCCGAACGCGCCCCCCTGGACGAGTAGGAACACGACCACGTTGACGACGATGAGGGAGATCGTCCCCCAGGGCCGGTAGTAGATCGGAGCGTCGGTGCTGACGGGCGCAAAGAGCATCGGCCGGCCTCGACTACGGTCCCAGATCGTGATGCGAGGCCGCCGGCTGGTAGTGGGCGGTCGCGGCCATCGCGGGAGCCGGCGTGGAGGGATGGGATCGGGAATCGCGGAGCGACGCGGGGGTAACCGCGACCGGCGCCGGAGGAATCGGCAGGGGGAGCGACAGCTCCGGCCACTCGGGAGGCCGGGTCCGGGTGTCGATCCAGCTCGCCAGGACCGCCAGCACCGCCCCGAGGAGCGCCGGCTGCAACAGCACCTGGATCGGCTCGAGGAGCCACAGGCTCAGGAAGCTGAACAGGAACGCCACGATCAGGAACGTCTGCGCGTTGCGGGTCCAGGGGAACCGCCAGAACAGGAAGCCGAGCACGAGGCTCAGTCCCGCCCCTATGAGGACGATCAGCGTTCGGTTCATCGCCGTGAAAGAGAACTGCTCCACCGGTCCCGTGCCGCTGTAGGCGTAGCCGAACGTCCGCAGGTCGACCCCCTGGAAAGAGTCGACCGTCACGTACCGGGAACGGGCGTCGAGATACCGCTGCAGCGGCTGCCGAGTCCAGATCGCCCCCTGCCGCCGCCAGGAGAACTCCGGACGGAAGGCGCTGGGCGACTGGAGGAGATGGTCGTCCCGCGTCAGGTCGAGCTCGCAGATCGACTGGTTGATCCAGACGTTGGGCGGGAATTGCGGCAGCTCGACGGACCGCAGGCTCGTCATCCGGCCGCCGCGCCACTTCCCGGCCGGCGGCTGGCGGTAGATCATCCGCAATCGGCCTCCGCTGGCGGCCGGGGCCATCCCGAGCTCGATCAGGAACCGCCCCGGCAGGCTGGGGTCGGTCCGGAGGGTTCCCTCCGATTCCAGGATCGGCCGGTCGTTCCATTCGAAGATCGTCTGCTCGGCGTTGACCGGGATCGTCAGCGCGATGCGGGCCGGGGGATCGCGGAAGGCGAACTCCGAATAGGTCACCGACGCGCCGGTCCCGTCGTACGTGACGTGGTGGAAAGCGGTCTCGATCGAGTACCGCTGCGACTCCTGCCGCAGCGAGCCGGTGACGCGGAGCGGGATCTCGGCGGGGTTCTTCGAGGAGAACCAGACGGTCGACTCCGGCGCGGTGGGGATCGGTTCCCACTTGGAATCCTCGTCGACGATCGAGAGTCCTTCGCCGTCGGGGAGCATGCACCGCACGGAGGAGTAGGCCGCGTCGGGCGAGGGAAGGATTGGGACCTTCACCGTCACGGAGTGGATGGCGTCGGTCTCGACCGGGAGCGCGTACTCGAGGGCGACTTCGAACTCGCCGATCCGCGGCGTCGGAAGCCGGAACTGGATCTGGTTTCCCTGCCGCGAAGTCTCGAGGGGAGCGCCCGCCAGCCGGGCCGAGAGGGCGGCTCCTTCGGCTCCCTGCGGGATCTGGGCCGCGAGACCCGGCGGAAGCTCGACCTGGATTTTTTGCAGGCGTCCGAAGCGGACGTGGTACCGCAGTACCTGACGGACCAGGATTCCCCGTCCCGCCTGCCGCGACACGCCGATCGTCGTCCCGATGTCCACCTCCCGCTCCTTGAGCGAGACCGCCGCCTTGAAGACCCCGTCGCTCCGCGGGGCGAGCCGCCAGGTGGTCCGGGGGAGGTCGGCGAACTCGGCGGGCGCGGCGAGGAGGGCTCCGCCGTGGGGGTCCTCGGTCGCCTGCGGATCGGGGGTGACGTTCGGGAGGACGTTGTCATCTCCCGAGACCGTGATAAAGCCCGGGAGAGGCCGGCCGCCGGAGATCCGCGGCAGGGTCCAGTGGAGGTCCTTCCCCATCGGGTTCGCGCGGCGGAACCGCAGCCGGACCTCGACCTTGGAGGAGGCGGGGGTCCGGAGCCGGATCGGGAGGGCACCCGAGGCGAAGGCGGTTTCGGCTTCGGCGGGGGTCAGGTCGAGGAGGCCCGGCGAGGTGGTGTCGATCCGCCAGCCTTCGGTGCGGGCGTCGGCCCAGGCGACGGTGAGGTCGCTGAGCGCCCCGTTCTCGACTTCGATCTGGAAGATCGACTCCATCTGGATCTCGTCCTCGCGGATGAGCAGCCAGTGGGCCGGGCGGACGGAGAACCGGGGCTGGACCTTCTGGATGTCGAGGACGAGGCCGAACGGCTGTTTGACGAACTCGAAGGCGTTGACGATCGGGACCGCCGAGCGGGTGTTGGCGACGTCGACGCGGCGGATGAGCGGGCTTTCCGACATCCGGGGGATGGCGAGATGCGTCCCGAAGTCGGCGAGATGCACGCCCCCTTCCTGGACGCGGGCTTCGGCGACTTCGAGGCCGTCGACCGTGACCCGGCCGCCCGCGGTCGGGAACGGCATGTCAAACGACCATCGGAGGTCGATCCGGTCGGGAGCGGCGTCCTGGAGGACGACCCTTCGCCACCCGGGTCGGGCGGGGGCGGGCTCGTGCATCCGGACGTGGGGGCTGGCGAGTTCGAGGAGCTGGCCGGCGGTCGGCATGCGGACGAAGATCTCGCCGACCGAGGTCCGCTCCCGCTGGACGGTCTGTTCGCCGAGGAGGGTCAGGCGGTCCGCCTCGTGCCGGAGGGTCATGAGGGTGTTGACCCGGCTGATGGCGGGGACGTCGACGGCGGATTCGCTCCAGTTCACTTCGAGCCGCGTGCCGCGGACGCTCCCCTGGACCTCCGTGCGGTCGGGGTGGACGACCGTTTCGCTGATCGAGGTCTCTTTGGGGGTTCGGACCAGGATCCGTTTGCCGCGGATGGTGAGGCGGAACTGGGCGTCGAAGAACGAGGGGAGTTGGGGGAGCGAGAGGGCGACGCTGTTGGTGCCGCCGGTCCGCTTGATGGGGACCGACATTTTGAGACGCAGATGGTGGGCTCCGGCGCCGGAGAACCGCCAGTGGAGGCCGTCGTCCCCTTCGGTGGCGGGGGCGGGGCCCTCTTTGCCGGGGCCGTCGTACTTCTTTTCGAAGATCCGGCCCTGGGAGAGCCGGAGGGGGACGTCGTAGTAGGCGCTGTCTTGGCGGTTGATCTGGACGTCGATGTCGACGGTGAAGACGACAGCGTCTCCTGTCACCACACCGTCGAGCTTGAGGGCGGAAACGTGGAAGGGAGCGGGGGCTTCGGGGTCGATGGCCGCGATGAGCGGTTTGAGGACGGTGGGGAGTGGGGAGAAATCGCTGCGGCCGGTGGGGAGGCCGGATTCTGATGTGGGGCCGCCGGTTGGCGGGGTGGCCGGTGAGGCGGCGGGGGACTCGGTACGGAGGGGGTTTCCGAGGGGGGCGGGTGGGGGGGACTGCGCGAGGGCCCCGGCCGCGCAGAACAGGAGCGCGAAGGTCAGGGCGAACAGAAAACCCGGAATCCGCCGAGACATGTCCTTCTCTCGCGGTGATGAATCGAAGTGGCGGCGCTCCGTCCGCGATTTTTGATCATACGCCACATAAAGAGGCCACGGTAGGAGAAGAGTGGAAGTCGGAGGTGTGATGGGGGATTAAAAGCTGATCAGGATGGATGTTGCGTCGCTTGCGGGCCGGCGTACAGCCTACCGGGTCCAGGGGCTCGTCCCTGGGGGGGGGATGCAAGGGGGCCTGGGGGGGGAGGCGGAAGGGGTTCAGGCTGAAGGCGGAAGGTAGATCGCAGCAACCCAGGATCATTTGGCCCTGACCGGGGTCCAGGGGTCACCCCTGGTGGGGAGTGCAGAGGGGCCTGTGCTGTTTTTCTGGCCCTTTGCCCGCCGGAGGCCTGGCCGTCGGGAGATCTCTGAAGGAGTGCGTGTCCAAACGCGGACGACGTGCTGTATGCCCCCTGGCCAACCCGCGGGGATTCCAGAACGAGCGTGGAGTCCTCAACGCCGGTTCCACAAGGCGGTCGCCCGTTGTTTGCCAAGGTTCCTCGTAGAAGCGCCTCCGGCGGCAAGGGGGCGTGGCCCCCCTTGACCCCAGGCTGCCGGGGCACGTTGGGTTTGAGCTATGGGTGTCGTGCCGGCCTGGACGCGGATTACTCCGACTTCTTTTCCGTGCGCTCCGGCATCACCAGCGGACCCGGCGTCGGAACCTTCCCCGCCGACATCAACTGCTTCACCTGCTGCTGCAACTCCGCATCGCCCGGCAGCTTCCCTTCCTTCTGAGCCGCCCCATGCTTGATCACAAACGCATTCACCTTCGGCTCAATGTCCCGCTTCACCGAATCCGCCACCCGGTCAATGAACATCACCCCGTCCAGATGATCCAGCTCATGCTGCACGATCCGGGCCGGCAGGTCCGTCAACGTCAGCTGATACCCTAGGCCCTCCAGGTCATACGCCTCAATCACGACTTCGTCCGCCCGGCGAACGTCGGCATACAGCCCCGGAAGACTGAGACACCCCTCCTCGTCGATCTCGCTCCCCTTGCGGTTCGTGATCTGCGGATTGATGAAGACGAACTCGTGCTCCTTCTCGTCCTTCTCGCCCGAAAAATTGGCGACGAAGAAGCGGAACGGGAGCCCCACCTGATTGGCCGCCAGGCCGACACCGCGGGCCGCGTACATCAGCTCGAACATACCGGCGATCGTCTTCCGCAGGTCATCGTCGATCCGCTGAACTTCGACGGACTTCTGACGGAGCACGGGATGGGGATACTGAACAATCTGCATGCGTAAGCCGAGAACTTGAAACGTGCGGGATCGAGCGAAACAGGGTGATCCCCCATTCTATCGCGATCCGGCTCCGCTGGCAGCCTTGGCCGTCATCTCCGGGGGCATTCGCCGAATGATGTTCGGCGGACGAGCCAGTCCTCTCCCGGTCGCAATGCATATCCTTGCCGGCACGACGCCCATCGCTCAAACCCAACATGCGACGGCAGCCGGGGGGCAAGGGGCCGAAGAAACAACACAGGCCCCTTGCCGCCGGAGGTACTTCTGTGAGGAACCGTGGTAAGCAACGGATGTCTCCTTTGTGGGACCGGCGTTGAGGACTCCACACTCGCTCTGCGCTCGCAGCGGGTTGGTGAGGGGGCATACGGCACGGTGTCCGCGTTTGGACACGATCTCCTTCAGAGATCTCTCGACGGCCAGGCCTCCGGCGGGCAAAGGGGCGTTGCCCCTCTGCACTCCCCACCAGGGGTGACCCCCTGGACCCCGGTCAGGGCCAAATGATCCCGAGTCGCGCCGCTCTACCTTCCGCCTCCCTCACAGGCCCCTTGTCATCTCTCGATGAGCTCGACAACCAGCTCCGGCCGATGCAGCAGCATCAGCGGCACCCGGGCCCGGACCGACTCGGTCCCCGGCCCCAGCCGCAGCCGCGACAGATACGGAAGCCCCGCCAGCACTTCGGCGTCGTGGTCGGTGAAGTCGATACACTCATGGAACTCGACGATCTCCGCGTGAGGACAGGTTTCCGCCAGCAGCCCGTACTGGTCCGGCAGGTCCATGCTCTCAAACCGGATCCGCTCCACCTGCGGAAGACTCCAGTCCAGCCGCTCGGGGATCCCCGGCTCGCCCGGCTCAATCCACAGCCACTCCACGGTGCGGAGCGTCGGGCAGTCCGACATCTTCGACAGCCGCGGGGCGTTGTAGCCGATCCCCAGCTTCTCCAGGTGCGGGAGCTTCAGCAGCGTCCCCTGCACCCCGTCATACGCCCACCCGTTCAGCTTGAACTCCCGGAGCTCCGGGAATTGCGTCAACAGGGCGAT
Organism: Planctomyces sp. SH-PL14; assembly: GCF_001610835.1. NCBI lineage: Bacteria > Pseudomonadati > Planctomycetota > Planctomycetia > Planctomycetales > Planctomycetaceae > Planctomyces > Planctomyces sp. SH-PL14. The sequence continues at coordinate 4,995,511 of NZ_CP011270.1, forward strand.
CGCCTCCGCGCTCTCCGCCTTGGTGCCGTCCAGGGTCAGTGACTGGAGCTGAGGAGCGATCTTCGTCAGGTGGCGGACGGTCTTGATCGTCACGGGACAACCGGTCAGGGCGAGCTCCCGCAGTGTCGGAAACTCGCCCCACTGCAGGACCGCCGCATCGGTGACCCCCGTGCTGCCGAGCTTCAGGACCTCGATCGGAAGGGCGGAAATCCCCGCGGAGCCCTCGCCGCGGATGTGGCGGCATCGCCAGAGATCGAGGAACCGCAACCGGGGCTGCGCGAGGAGCATCGGCCACGACTTGTCGGTGACCTGGCTACCGAACATCTCCAGGTGCTCCAGCGCGGGGAGCGGTCCCAGGGCGGTCAGGGCGGCGTCGGTCACCTGCGGGTTGAAGTTGAGGTTGATGCGGCGGAGTGCCGGGAGGTTGCTGAACCGATTCAGGTCGGCGTCGAAGAAGTTCTTGCAGCTCTGCAGCCGCAGCTCTGCGATCTCGGCATGGCGGACCGGAAGGTCGCTCTCCCGGCGGACCGGCCGCTCCCGGCTTCCGTCCGTGACAATCAGCGTCCCGCCGACCTGAACGACCCACCGGGCGATTTCGTCTGGCGTCAGGGTCAGTTCGGGGGAAGGGAGGCTGTTCGTCGCGGACAGCCCGTCCGAGGAAGGCTTTTGCGCCGGGCCGCTCGAAGGAGTCGCCCACGCCAGAACGCCCACCACAATGGCCAGCACCGCGAACTCCAGTCCCAGCCGCGCCCGTGTCGACGCCAGCCAGTGGGGAGCCGGCTTTGAGGGGCGGGAGCGCCGGTCGGTCGACGCGGGATCGACGCGGGTGGGATCGGCCGGCGTCGGTTCGAGCGGGAACGTCCCCCCGGCCAGCTCCCGCAGGGCTTCGATCAACTCGGCCGCGCTTGCGAAACGGTCCTCGGGCTTCTTCTCCAGCAGCCGGCGGTGGATCCGGACCAGCTCGTCGGGGGCGTCGGGGCGAAGAGCCTGCAGGTCGGGAATCGGGCCGTCGACGTGCGCCTTCCGCTTGCCCGTGCGGGAGCGGACGGTGTCGGAGGCGTACGGGGCTTTGCCGGTCAGGAGGGCGTGGAGCGTGCAGCCGAGGCCGTACAGGTCCGTCCGGGCGTCGACGAGGCGGGGATCGTCCCACTGCTCCGGGGCCATGAAGTCGGGCGTGCCGATCTGGTCGTCCTCTTGCGTGAGCAACGGGTCGGAGGCATCGGACTCCTCCTCCATCCAGCGGGCGATCCCCAGATCGAGGAGCTTCACCGTTCCCGACGGGGTCAGCAGCAGATTGGAGGGTTTGACGTCCCGGTGAATCAGCCCGATGGCGTGCGCCGCGCCGAGCGCCGAGGCGGCCTGCCGCACGACCGCGCAGGCGGCTTCGATTGTGAGCGGCCCGCACTGCGCCAGCTGCGCGTGAATGCTGATCCCGGGCACGTACTCCATCGCCAGGAAGTGCGTCCCCTCCGCCTCACCGGCATCGAATGCCTGGACGATGTTGGGGTGCTGCAGGGCCCCGATCGCCTTCATTTCCCGCAGGAAGCGGGCGACCGCCTCCGGATGCGATCCGCGGGACGTGTGCAGGAACTTCAGGGCGACAATCTTGTTCAGCACCAAGTGTCGAGCCTGGTAGACGGTCCCCATTCCGCCCGTACCGATCGGGCCCAGGATCTCATAAGGACCGATCCGGGTCCCCGCCGGCATGGACCCGTCCGGCGGCGGATGGGGAGCCGTCGCCTCGCCCGCCCGCATCACCGTGTGACCGGAATGCGAGCCCGTCTGGCTTTCCGCTGTCTCGGACGGAGGCTGAGGTTCGGACGGGGCGGCCATGGCTTTCGTTCGAATGGCGATGCGGGGACTGCGGGATCGGGGTCGGCCGGCGACGGCCTCGGTCGAGCAGGGGCTCTCGGGAAACTTCCTTAATCAGGACGACTGAATGTTGCGTGAGTCGTGAGGGCGCTGGCTTCGTACCAACGGCGTGATTCGAAACGCGGCGTCAGCCGCGAAGGCTTTCCGCGAGGCCGCCCATTTCCGAGGCGGCGTGGGCATCGCCAATCCGGTTTGCGACGGCGATTCCCGTCGTCAGGACGGCGACCGCTTCGTCCTTCCGCTGCAGCGACGCCAGGATCTGTCCCTGCTGCAGATAGGACGCCACGTAGTCCCGATCGACCTGCAGAACCTGCCGGAGGCCGTTCAGGGCTTCTTCGGCCCGACCTTGACCCCAATCGTCCATCGCCAGTCCGTATATGAGGAACGGATCGTTGGGACTGTCTGCAAGGAGGGCCTGCAGTTTTTCGCGTCGGGTGGGAGGCATCGGTTTTTCGAACTTCTGACGGGTCGGATCGGACGACTGAAGCGAATCGGCCGGGGGGCCGCGGAATCCACGACAACGGCGGTGCGCGGGCGGCACCGCTTGACCAGCTCGACTTTGGGGGACTGGGGGAACTCTACGCCACCCCCGGTGGGGTTTGAAGGGGTTGCTGACCGCCTACCGATCATCGCAGGCGTGGAGCGGAATGGACTGCACTCCGGACGGCTGACGGAATTGGCCACCACAAGACTTTGCGCCCAGGGAACAGGTCCGCGAATGTCGAAATGCCTACTGCATGCCGGGTTGTGGTTCGCTCTCTTTGCGAATACCAGCCCGACCTGTTTCGGCGACGGCGCCATCGAGTCGGCTGCAGCCGTCTCCGCCTCCCCCAGCAAGAACCGCATTTCGCCGTTCGTGCAGCAGCTCCAGCAGATCTGCCCCTCGACCGTGAATATTCACACGGAAAAGCGGCAGAAGCTGGATGTGATGCTCAACCTCAGTCCCTCTAAGGGCTCCCGCGTCAACGGGATGGGGACGGGGATCATCCTCGACGAACGGGGCTACATCGTCACGAATCACCACGTCGTACAGGATGTGGAATCGCTTCGCGTGACGCTCTGGAACAAAGAGAGCTACGACGCCCAGGTCGTCCGTACGGACAAGCAGAACGACCTGGCGATCATCAAGATCACTCCCCGCTCTCCTCTCCCGGTCGCCCCCTTCGGGACGTCGTCCGACCTGATCCTGGGCGAAGACGTCTACGCCATCGGCAACGCCTATGGCTGGGAGCACTCCGTCACCCGCGGGATCGTCAGCGCCCTCAAGCGGGACGTGGAAGTCAACGAAGAGCAGGCGTACAAGAACCTGATCCAGACCGACGCGGCGATCAATCCCGGCAACAGCGGCGGACCGCTGCTCAATGCCGACGGGGAAATCGTCGGGATCAACGTCGCGATCCGGGCGGGAGCCCAGCGGATCGGGTTCGCGATTCCGATCGACGATGCCCGGGTGATCGTTGCCCGTCTGATGAGCGTCGAGACTCTGGAGAGCCACTTCCACGGACTGGTCACCACGGATGACAAGCGCGGCACGGAACGCAAGCTGGTGGTGAAGTCCGTTTCGCCGAACTCGCCGGCGGCCGAAGCGGGGCTGCAGGCGGGAGACGTGATCACCAAGGCGGGGATCGTGAAGGTGACGGACGGAGTCGACCTGGAGCGGGCGCTCCTGGGCAAGTCGATCGGTGAGAAGATCGAGTTGATGGTCCGCCGCGACAGTGAAACGTCCTCCAAGCAGATCTCGGTTGCCGCCCTGTCTCCTGAACGGGCGAACGCGGTCCGGGCTCAGCTGAACTCCGGCAGCACGCTGGCGAGCGGTGAAGTTCGCGTGGCTGAGAAGCCGGTGGTCGGCTCGGCTGCGAAGGACCGGTCCTGGGAAATCCTGGGGGTGACCCTGGAGAAGCTCCCGACGGGCGATTCCAGCCTGACGGGCCAGCAGTATCGGGGGGGGATGCGGGTGGCCGATGTCCGGCCGCAGAGCCCGGCTTCGCTGAACGGCATCCGCCGCGGCGACATCCTGGTGGGCCTGCATGTGTGGGAGACGATCGATCGGGACAACATCGATTTCGTGTTGAACCATCCGGACTTCCGGACGATCAATCCGCTGAAGTTTTACATTGTGCGGGGTGGCGAGACGTTGTTCGGCCACTTCAATCTGACGGCCGCCCGGTAAGGCAGCCGGTCAGCGACGAATTCACTCGGGCCGGTCCAGGCAAATCTGGATCGGCCCGATTTGTTTTTTGGGGGACCTGCGAGGGAGGCGGAAGGGGTTCAGGCGGAAGGCGGAAGGTCGAGTGGCGCGACTCAGGGTCATTTGGCCCTGATCGGGTCCAGGGGCACCCTGGTCAGGGAGTGCAGAGGGGAGAATCCCCTTTGCCCGCCGGAGGCCTGGCCGTCGAGAGATGCCTGAAGGAGTGGGTGTCCAAGCGCGGACCACGTGTCGCATGCCCCCTCACCAACCCGCGGGGATCGTGGAGCGAGCGGTGAGTCCTCAACGTGGGCTCATTAACGCTGAAGGCGTTGAACAACCTAGCCTGGGGCAACGCCCCAGGTTCGCGGTGAGTGCCGATCAAGAGCCCTGAAGGGGCGACACAAACCAGCCTCCTGTTGCGCCCCTGCAGGGCTTGGACCGGGAGCGGCGACCGTTCCTGGGGCGTTGCCCCAGGCTATGTTGTCTCACGCCGTTGGCGTGACCAGCCGACAACGACCCGTTTCTGGAGCCCTCGGGAGTCCTTCTCTGCAACACAGCGGTCGTGGCCTGCGCGGGGATCGGCATCCTCCACCGGAAGGCGGTTCCGGCCTACGAAGCCGATCCTTCCGCCAGCCTGTTTCCTCCCGCTTTCCCCCACGGTATACTCGTTTTGCAACGAACAGTGGCCGAGTTTGTGCGGTTCTGGTCCGATTTTGGCATAGCGCATCCCCGCTCCGAGGCTGTCGTATGTTTTTCCGCCGTCTTGCCGCCCTCTCTCTCTGCGCGGCCGCCATCCTCGGAGGAGCCGGGATCGCATCCGCTGAACTCACGGCGGATCACAAGAAGGAACTGACCACCCTCGCCACCGCCGTCAACAAGGCGTCGTCGATGGCGTCGAAAAAGCAGTTCGACGAAGCGGATACGCTCATCAAGGAGACCGAGGAACGGGTCGCCAAGATCGTCGAAGAGGCTGGCATCACCGCCGACGACAAGGCCCTGACCAAGATCACCTCCTCCCTCGAGAAGGCCAAGTCCGCCGTCGAGAAGCAGAAGAGCCGCGGCAAGAAGCCCGAGCCGGTCAGCTTCACCAAGGACGTCGCTCCGATCATTCAGAAGAACTGCGTCGAGTGCCACTCGACCGCCCGCTCCAGCCGCAACCTGAACCTCGAAAACTTTGCCGGCTGGCGCAAAGGAGGCCGCAGCGGCCCGATCGTCTCCGGCCCCAACCCCGCCACCAGCCTCCTGATGCGGGCCATCACGACCCCGATCGCCCAGGGCGGAATGCCCAAGGACGGCAGCCCCCTCGCCAAGGAAGACGTCGAGAAGGTGGCGATGTGGATCAGCCAGGGGGCGAACTTTGACGGCGAGGCGGAAGACGTCGCCCTCGGCAAGCTGCGGACCAAGGCCAAGGCGCTCGAGGTCGACTCGAAGATCGTCATCAACAAGCCCAAGGGGACCGAGACCGTCTCGTTCACCAAGGACATCGCTCCCTGGATGACGAACCTCTGCCTGGGCTGCCACAGCGGCAACAACCCCCGCGGCGGCCTCTCGCTGGTGACGTTTGAAGACATGATGCGCGGCGGCGAGAGCGGCGCCGTGATCCTCCCCGGCGACAAGGAAAACAGCCGCCTCTTCCGCCTGACCGGCGGGCTCGAAAACCCCCGCATGCCGCAGGGACAGGGACGCCTGACCCGGCCGAACTACGACGCCCTGGTGAAGTGGTTCGAGGAAGGGAACGTCTTCGATGGCGGCGACGCGCGGAAGCCGATCCGCGACCTCGTCCCGAGCGACGCCGAGCTGGCCGCCGCCAAGATGAACAAGCTCAGCAACTCCGAGCTGGAGGCGATGCGCCGCAGCAAAGCGGAAGAACTCCTCCGCAAGGCGATCCCCAACGACACCCGCAGCGCGGTCGATGGTGTGGAAGTCGTCGTCCTCGGCAACGTCCCGGAAGCCCGCCTGAAGCAGGTGGAAGGCTGGGCCACCGGGCACATCGGCAACCTCAAGAAGGCGTTCGTCGCCCAGAGCACGCCGGCGATCCGCGGCAAGCTGGCGGTGATCGTTCTGAAGGACAAGTTCGGCTACAACGAAGTCAGCCTCGCCGCGACGGGCCGGGAAAGCCCCAACGAAGCGACCTCCACGAGCATCGTGACGGCCAATGTCGAGGACGCCTATGTGATCGTCCAGGACGTTGGCGATGAGCCCACGGCGACTGCCCCGGGGCTCGAGGCCCATGTCATCGACATTGTCACCCAGGCATTCCTGCGGCGCAACAATCCCGACATGCCGAACTGGCTCCTCAAGGGGACCGGCCTGAAGATGGCCTCCTCGGTCGAGGCGCGGAATCCCTACTTCCGCGGGCTGCGGGGAGAAGCGGCCCTGGTCGCTCCGTCGCTCAAGCCGGACGAGCTGTTCAGCGACCGGTCCTATTCGCCCGGCACCGTCGGCCCGATGGGCTTCACGATCGTCGACTTCCTCATCGACAAGGCGGGGCTGCCGAACTTCGTCAAGTTCGTGAAGGCGACCGAGACCGGGACGACCCAGGCCCAGGCGCTTCGGGCCGCCTACGGTGGGGATCCTCCGGCGGTGGCGGCGGAGTACATCAAGTACATCCGCGCGACGGCCGGGAAATAGCAGCCCGGTGATGTGCCGGCGTGAGCCGGTTTTGCGCCTCGCGGCGCGCTACGTGAGACCCGCCGTTGTCATTCAGTCCAGACGAGCCGTCCGCGTTCTACTGCGTCGGGTGTAACGAGCGGTTTCTCGCCCCCCCGGCCAGCCGCGTCTGTCCGAGTTGCGGAGCCAACTCCAGCGTGGAGGACCATTCCCACCACCCCACGCTCCTGTGGAAGAGCGCGGAGAAGTGGGCCATCAACGGTCAGCCGACGCCGACCGCGCCCGCGGAGCCGCATCAGGTTCTCGACCTCGTCGGGCAGCAGGTCGACCACTACCGATGTGAGTCGCTGCTGGGCCGCGGCGGGATGGGATGGGTCTTCCTGGCGCGGCACGTGAAGCTCGATCGGCCGTGCGCGCTGAAGATCCTGGCGCCGGAGCTTGTGGGCCGGGACCCCGAGTACCTGGAGCGGTTCCGCCATGAAGGACAGGCGTCCGCCTCGCTGGTCCATCCGAACGTCGTCACGACTCACGCGATCGACGAGTTCAACGGCTATCACTACCTCGAGATGGAGTATGTCCCCGGCCGGTCGCTGCAGAACCTGATCAAGGAGCGGGTGCTGAGTCCCGAGCGGGCGACGGCGCTGGCGGTGTCGATTGCCGATGGGCTGGGGGCGGCGCATCGCCTGGGGATTCTGCACCGGGACCTCAAGCCGGACAACGTCCTGATGACGCTGCACGGCATTCCGAAGCTCGGGGACTTCGGGCTCGCCAAGCGGGTGGCGGTCGGGGCGGCGGATCATGGGCCGCTGGCGGGGACGCCGCACTACATGGCTCCGGAGCTGTTCAGCGGGTTGCCCGCTTCGCCGGCTTCGGATGTCTATGCCCTGGGGGTCTGTTACTTCCAGATGCTGACGCGTCAGCTTCCCTACACGGCGGGGAGTCTGAACGGGCTGATTTCCGACGTGACGAGCCAGCCGTTGCCGAATGTTCGTTCGATCCGCGGGGAGATCTCGCTGGAGATGGCGGAGTGTCTGAGTCTGCTGCTCGACAAGAGTCCGGCGAACCGTCCGCAGGACGCGATTTCGGCCAGTCATCTGCTGCAGGCGGTGTTGGGGTCGATGAAGGACATTGAGACGCTTCTGGAGGAGGCGTTCAACCACGAGGCGCGGATTGACTGGGAGTCGTTTGGCGACGGGTGCGTGGTGTCGGTGGAGTTGCCGCGGAAGCGGGCGCAGCGGGTGTATGTGGTGGGGGTGAATCCGCCGGGTGAGGATCGGCTGATTGAGATCGCGAGTCCGTGTTGTCCGGTGGATCCGAGTTATTTTGAGTCGGCGTTGCGGCTGAACTCGGAGTTTTCGCACGGGGCGATCGGGATCCGGAAGTTTGAGGGGACGGATTATTTTGTGGTACAGAACCGTTATCCGCGTCACACGATCAATTCGGATGAATTGAGGGCGAGTGTGTTTGAGGTGGCGCAGAATGCGGACGACATTGAGTTGAAGCTGACGGGCGCGGACAAGCGGTAGCTGCGGGGAGAGGCGTAAGGCTGAGGGCTTAAGTCGGAAGGTAGCGTGGCGCGACTCAGGGTCATTTGGCCCTGATCGGGTCCAGGGGCACCCTGGTCAGGGAGTGCAGAGGGGAGAATCCCCTTTGCCCGCCGGAGGCCTGGCCTGTCTCGCTCTCTCTGAAGGAGCGCGTGTCCGAACGCGGACGACGTGCCGGATGCCCCCTCACCAATCCGCGAGGACTGCGAAGCCGGCGGTGTGGTGTGAGGGCGTCCTCACGCTGGTCCGTGCACAAAGCGGACGTCACCACTTGCTCACACTAGCCCGAAGCGCCAGCGAGGGACGCCGCGTGCATTGGCGGCCTTCGAGAGCCATTTCCATACGTCCGGGGAGCGGAATCAGGGGGCTGACGCCCCCCGCTCGCTTTGTGGGTGGATTGTTCAACGCCTTCCGCGTTCGGGACACGCCCGAGTTCTTCGCCGGGTTGGCCCCACGACTTCAACCGTCCCCAATGGGCGGCTCTTTCCCGGCCCCCGGCTCCGGGGCGCCTGCCTTGTGCCCCGATGGCCCATCGAAGACATTGCCCACATCGGTCAAGTCCTTCGAGCGGCACTCATGAAATCGAATCCGGTCAAAGCGGCCCTCAAGCGAGGCGAGCCGCAGGTAGGAACGTGGCTCTCCCTGGGAACGGTCTTCTCCTCCCGGCTCATGGCCCGCGTCGGCTTCCCCTGGCTGACGATCGACATGGAACACTCCCCGATCGACTGGGACATGGCCGCCACCATGTTCGCCGTCATCGCCGAAGGGGGCTGCGTCCCCCTCTGCCGCGTCCCGTGCGGCAGCCATGACCATATTAAGAGGGCCCTCGACGCCGGCGCCTGGGGGATTGTCGTCCCCATGGTCGACACCGTCGAACAGGCCAAAGCGGCCATCGCGGCCTGCAAGTACCCGCCGGCCGGAAACCGCTCCGTCGGCGGATCGATGCACGCCCTGAACTTCGGCGCGTCCGCCGGGGAATACTTCGCCCAGGCGAATGACGAGATCTTGGTCGTCCTCCAGACGGAATCGCCCACCGGCGCCGCCAACGCCGAAGCGATCTACAGCCTCCCCGGCGTCGACGCCATCTTCGTGGGCCCCAACGACCTCGCGGCCCAGATGCGCGGTCCCGACGGCCGCGACCCCGAGCCCGCCGCCTTCGAGGCGATGCTCCAGAAAATCCTCGCCGCCGGCAAGAAAACCGGGACCCCGGTCGGACTTCACACCCAGACCGTGGCGGAAGTCGAAAAGCGGATCGCCGAAGGCTGGCAGTTCATCGCCGTCGGCAGCGAACTGCGGATGATGGTCACGCAGGCCCAGCGGTTCGTCTCGGAACTCAAGATCAAGGGAAGCTCCGACCTCGCCCGATACTGACAGTCTTCGGATGAAGCTGTCGCGGGGAGCGCAAAACGCCGCTCCTCCGGCTCCAGTCTCCAGACCCTAGTCCCTCGTCCCCCGCCGACCTCCCATGAGCCAAGTCATCAGCACCTCCGGTCCGACGCTGGTCATCGACGACATGACCGTCCTGATCTTCGGGGCCTCGGGCGACCTGACCGCCCGCAAGCTGATCCCGGCTCTCTTCCGCCTGCATCACGACGGGTTCCTGTCGGAGAAGTCGGCCGTCATCGGCGTCGCTCGCCGGGAGAAGTCGCACGAGACCTTCCGCGACGAGATGCGGAAGGCGGTCACGGAGTTCGGCCGCGGCAAGAAGGTAACGGACGAGAGCTGGCCGAAGTTCGCCAACCAGCTGTTCTACGTCCAGCACGACATCAACGACAACGCGGATGCCGAGAACCTCCGCCTGCAGGTCGAGAAGATCGAGCAGGGCCTCGGACTCAGCGGACGCCGTCTGGCCTACCTCGCCACCGCGCCGGAACTGTTCCTGCCGTCGGTCGAGTCGCTGCACGCGGCCAAGATGGTCCCGCCGGCGGAAGAGCGGGACAAGCTGCGGGTCGTCGTCGAGAAGCCGTTCGGCCAGGACCTGGAGTCGTCCCTGGAGCTGAACAAGGCCCTCCGCCGGATCCTGCACGAGTCGCAGATCTACCGCATCGACCACTACCTGGGCAAAGAGACGGTCCAGAACATCCTCCTGTTCCGGTTCGGCAACGCGATCTTCGAGCCGCTCTTCAACCGCAACCACATCGACCACATCGAGATCACGACTGCCGAGTCGCAGGGGATCGAAGGGGGCCGCGGCGGCTACTACGACCAGTCGGGCGGGGCCCTGCGGGACGTTCTCCAGAACCACGTTCTCCAGCTCCTGTGCCTCATTGCCATGGAGCCGCCTGCCCTCTTCGAGGCGGAGTACATCCGGAACGAGAAGCTGAAGGTCCTCCAGGCCCTCGCCCCCGGCCGCAGCGGACCGGTCTCGGAATGGGCGGTCGCCGGGCAGTACGCCGCCGCCGCCATCAACGGCAAGCGGGTCAAGGCCTACCTCGACGAAGACCGCATCGCGCCCGATTCCCGCCGCGAGACCTTCGTGGCGGTCGAGGCCCGGATCGACAACTGGCGGTGGGCGGGTGTCCCGTTCTACATGCGGACCGGAAAGCGGATGCCGGCCCGCGTGACCGAGATCGCGGTCACGTTCAAGCTCCCGCCGCTGAATCTCTTTACGACGATCGAGTGCGACGGCAACCTGTGCGGCCTCGCGGAGACGCGGCCGAACACGCTTCTGTTCCGGATCCAGCCCAAGGAGTCGATCCGCGTCTCGTTCAGCGCCAAGCGGCCCGGCATGCAGTACCAGGTCCAGCCGGTCGACATGGAGTTCGACTACTCGAACTTCGAGATCGACCTGCCGGAAGCGTACGAGCGGCTGCTCCTCGACGCGATGCGGGGGGACTCGACCCTCTTCACCCGCAGCGACGAGCTCGAAGCGGCGTGGAAGTTCTGCGAGCCGATGCTTCAGGCCTGGAGCTCGCCGGACCACCATCCGGAGCTCTACCCGGCCGGCACCTGGGGCCCCCGCTCCGCGCACGAGCTGCTCCAGCGGACCGGCCGCAAGTGGCGGAACCCCGGCGGCACGCAGGTCGAAGGGGCCAAGGCGGCGGCGCTCGGCGAAGGGTAGGACGGCGGGCGGAGAGGACAGCGGCCGGAAAACCGTGATCGCCCTGCGGAATTCCGCCAGCATTCCGGGAGCGCGTCCGTATGGTGGAGGAGAGAACTCTCCTCCCGCGGCCGGGACGACGGATGTTGAACTGCTGGTGGCCTCTTCTCGCTGTGGCGATCGTGGCCGGGGGTTTTCCCGCGGAGGCGGACGAGCGGTCTTTGCCCGTGGATCATCGCGGCAAACGGGCGGCTGAGAGCGTCCCGGCGGCACGCTGCATCGGCCTCGCGATCGGTCCCGGGACGACCGTCATTGACGGTCCGCTCACCGCCGAGGGACTGCCGGACTACGCCGCCCATCTGAACGCCGCGCTCTCGCGAGGCATATCACCGGAAGAGAACTTCTGGGGGGCGATGTGGGGCGTCTTCGGGCAGGACCCCCGGCTCCCCGCGTCGGAGCTGGCGGCGTATGAGCAGTGGCTCAAGGTCTCCATTCCGGTTCAGGGAGCGTTCGTCCCCGCCTCGTTCAACCCGTCGGATTTTCGGCGCGTCACTCAGGCACCCTGGACCGCCGACAACTTCCCGAAGATCGCCGCCTCGATCGAACGGAACGAGGAGGCTCTCGACCTGGTCGAGCAGGCGGCACGTCGGCCGCTGGCCTTCGCTCCGCTCGACTCCGCGGCCGAGGGACCGCTTCCGCCCTCCTTTGCCCGCCTCACCCATCTGGAGCGGATCGTGCCGATCGTGCGTCTGCTGACGGCCCGGGCCATGCTGCGGCTGGAGGGAGGGGATGCGGACGGGGCGTGGCGGGACCTGATGACGTGCTACCGGATCGCGCGGCACGTGGAGAGCGGATGGCGGCGGGATGACCTCTGGACCGCGTGGTGGATCCGGGACCTGGCGGCGGAAGGGGTGGTCCAGTGGATCGCGCACGTCGACCAGCCCCTCGTCGAGCTGGCGTGGCGGTTCGGCGAGTTGAGGCCGCTGCTGCATACCCGCTCCGCCGCGGAGGTCCTGGGCAACGAGCGGCTCTGCTTTGCGGATCTGATCCTGGGGTCGGCGACGGGGAGGGTGCCGATGACGACGCTGGTCGGACTGGGCTGGGTCGACGGCCGACCTCGTCGTGAGCCGGACGCGTCCCCCTTCGGCCAGATCAAGGCGGAACTCTCGTACTTCGAGAACACGGTCCTGACCGCGGAGGCGCTCCGCTTCCACGGGAAGAGCGTCAATGCGGCGCTCGACGAAGGGGGACGGAACTACGCCGAGCTGAAGGAGGCGCTGAGTCTGAGGGCGCATGCGGAACGGCGGGAGAGGCTGAAGACGCTGATGGAGCGCCTGGAGCAGGAAAGCGAGCGGCTGGCCGAGCCCGGTGCCTTCTGGGCGGAAGCTCTGTTCAGCTCTTCGGACAACGTCGCGAGGCTGACGGCCCGCCGGCTCCTCGGCCGGCTGATCCGCAACGTCCCGTCGCTGGAGATCGTGCAGACCCGTTCGGAAACCCAGTCCAGGCTGCTCCTGGTCGCGATGGCGATCAAGGAGTCGCTGGCGGCGGGGGGACCGCTTCCAGCCGACTGGGAGAGCGTGGCGATGGAGCCGGCGGCGCGGATCGATCCGTTCACCGGCGAGCCCTTTCGGATGCAGACGACGCCGCGGGGGGTGACGATCTCGAGTCTGGGCCCGAATGGGAAAGAGGACTTCGACCCCTACCAGCCCCAGGCGAACATCGACGACATCCGCATGGTGCTGTGGCGGAAGTGACCTTGCCGGGCCGGGGAAGCGGCAGGGGTTTCGGCCGACCCGATGGACGCAGAATCCGGTGTGAGTCGGCGGAATTCCTCCCACGGATGGGGGAAAGTCCTCGTACGTTGAGCAGGGTCACACGCTCCTGGCCGGGATGACGGATGCCGAACTGCTGGTGGTTCTTCGTCGTTGTGGCGATCGCAGTCGGGGCGGGCGCGGCGGGCGAGCGTCGTTCGGCGGCGCGGCGTATCGGGCTGACGATCGGTCCGGAGACGACGATCATCGACGGGCCGCTCACGGCCGACGGGCTGCCAGACTACGTCACGTATCTGAACTCCAAGCTCTCCCGCGGCATCGAGCCGGAGGACAACTTCTGGGCTCAGATGTGGATCGTCTTCGGCCGGACCCGCGAACTCACGCCGGAGAGGGCCGCTTGCCATGAGAAGTGGCTGGGGATCCGGATTCCGGGCGAAGGGACGCTCAAGTGGGGCCTCTTTTTCGAGCAGTCCAATGTCGTCGCTCAGGACCAGGCCGCCCGCGCTCCCTGGACGCGTGACCAGTTTCCCCAGATCGCAGCGTGGATCGACTCCAATGCGGACGCCCTCGACAAGGTGGCGCGGGCCGCCGAGCGGTCACGGGCGTTCACCCCCTTGTGCGCGTCTGCCGACGACGGCTTCCCTCTGGCCGGCCTTTCAATTCCCCATGTGCAGCCAACCTTTGAGGTCGGCCGCCTCCTGGCGGCGCGGGCGATGCTTCGGCTCGGAGAGGGGGATGTCGAGGGCGCCTGGAGAGACGTGCTGACGTGCCATCGAATTGCTCGGCACATGGACGGAGGATGGACGGCTTTCGACCTCACGTTGGCTAACGCGGTCCGAAGTCGGACCGCCGAGGCGCTCGTCCGCTGCATCGCCCAGTCGGATGGTCCGCCGGCGGAGCTGGAGTGGCGATTGGAGGAGTTAAAGCCGCTGCTGCGGGTTCGTCCGCTGGCCGAGGTGGTCGATTCGGAGGCATTCATCTTCGTCGACACCATCCTCGCGATCGCCAGCGGTGCGGCGTCTCCGGAGACGCTTTCCGAGTTCGGCCTGCTGAGGCCCCGATCTCGCTCCGGCTCCTCCGAGGCGTCTTCGCCGCAGGAGCACTTTCGGGACGTGCTCTTTCAATTGGAGGACCGCTTCCTCAACACGCAACTGCTGACCTTCCGGTCTCACTGCGAGACGTCGCTGCGAGAGGGGATCGCGACGTATGCGGAGGTGAAGGAGGCTCTCTCCCGGCCGGAGCATCTGGAACGGCAGAAGCGTCTCATCGCGATCCAGGGGCGTTTCGAGGAGGAGCGGCAGCGCCTGGAGTCGCCGGGCGCCCTTCTGACCGAGTTCTTCGAATCATCGTCCGAGCGGCTCTCGCGCCTCTCGGCCCACATTATCCTGGATGGGAGACTTCCCTCTATGGCGTCGTGCGAGGTCCAGCAGACCCGTGGAGAAGCCCGATCCCGAGTCTTGCTGGCGGCGATGAAAATCAAGATGTCTCTGGCCGGCGGCGCGGCGGTTCCGGCCCGCTGGTCGGATCTGGCCTTGGATCCGACCGAACTTACGGATCCCTTTGACGGCGAGCCGCTCCGTCTGCGGCGCGAGACAAGTGCCGTCGTGATCTACAGCGTCGGACCCAATGGCAATGACGATGATGGGCGGACGGAGGCAGACTCCCCGCGGGGGGATGACATTCGAGCCATCCTCCGCTTGCGGTAGTCTGGGGCGATGCCCCGGGAACGGTCAGAGGAGCCGTCGACGATCGGGCGGCGCCGCCGGAAAAGGGATCGCCGCATCGACGTTCGGCAAGGCCCGCAGTCAGCTCATCCCGAGGAAGCCGGGGCTACTTCCGCGCATCGGTCTCGCTGAGCTGGAAGCGGGTGCTGACGACCGAGTGCTTCTCCGGGCCGGGGGCGTACTTGATATAGGTCGTCGCCACGATTGTTCCGTCCGGCAGGAGCTCGAGGCCCGGGTAGCCGCAGTCTCCCACGTTCTTCGCGTGGCTGTGGAGGAGCTTCACGCGGTACTGGCCGGGCTTCGACTGCTTGATGTCGTCGTAGGTGCCGACCCAAGCGACGAAGTGTCCCCGCGTCGGGCTATTGAGGGCCTGGTCGCGGAAGGCGACGACGAAGCGGCCGTCCTTCGTGAAGACTCCGATGTGCCGATCGCCCGTGAGGCCCCAGGGGGTGTCGGTCGGCTTGGACCAGGTTTCCCCTTCGTCGCGGCTGTAGATGACGAGGCTGCGGCCCTTGTGGGTGTTCTCCCGCAGGAGGGCGCAGAGCTCGCTGCCATCGGGCGAGCGGAAGACGAACGGCTCGCAGGGGTTCTTGCCTTCGACGGCGGCGACGACTTTGGGTTCGGACCAGGTGAAGCCGCCGTCGGCGGTGATGGTCTGGAGGACTTCGAGGGGGACCTTATCCTGGCCGCCGGGGCCCTTGTGATAGAGGCCGAGGTAGCGGCCGTCCTTGAGGCGGACGATGCTGCTGAAGGTCATGACGTTGGGGAAGCCGAGCGGCGGCATCTCTTTCCAGGTGGCGCCGTCGTCCTCGCTCATGATGCTGGGCATGCCGGGGCCGCCGCGTTTGCCGAGGTGGGCGGAGAAGACCCACAGGCGGGCTTTGTCCTGGGGGTCGACGATGCGGTAGATGCTGGGGCAGTTCTGGTGGGTCGAGAAGCCCTTGGGAAGCTGGTCGTCGAGGCGGGACCAGGTGAGGCCGCCGTCCTGGCTCTTAGCCATGGGGCCGGCGGCGCCGCCGTGGTTGATACACCAGACGCAGTAGATCGTCTTGCCGTCCGGCATCCGGAGGGTGGTGGGGTGACCCTGGTAGGTGGACTCGGTTCCGGCGGCGATGACGACCTGACGCTGGGTGTCCTGCGAGAGGTCGATGACGGGGAGGTCGGGCTTTTCTTCGGCTCGGGCCGTGGTGCAGAGGAGGGCGAGGGAGAGCAGGAGGTATCGGAGCATGATCATCTCGAGCGGGGATGATGTTGGCGGGGAGAAGTCCCGTTGTCCCGCTCTGAAGCGTGGGTGTCAAGCAGCCGGCCCGTCAAACACCGTCCTCGCCGGCACGACTGTGCTCGCTCAAACCCAATGTGCGACGGCAGCCGGGGTCAAGGGGGCACCCCTTGCCGCCGGAGGCACTCCTGTGAGGAACCGTGGTAAGTAGCGGACGTCCGCTTTGTGGAACCGGCGTTGCGGACTCGACGCTCGCTCTCGAATCCGTGCGGGTTGGTGAAGGGGCATCCGGCGCGGTGTCCGCGTTTGGACACGCGCTCCTTCAGAGAGATCGAGACAGGCCAGGCCTCCGGCGGGCAAAGGGGCGTTGCCCCTCTGCACTCCCCACCAGGGGTGCCCCCTGGACCCCGGTGAGGTCAGGCGGCTTCTGCAGTGTCGGTCACCGGTGGAATTGGGATCGGATCCGCCGGCACCGGCGGCAACTCCACCGGCGCCATCAACGGCGGCGGACTCGCCTCCATCGCCGTCAAACCACCAATCGCATAATTCCAACTGCTGATCGACAGATTGTAATCCACCAGCGCTATGTGCTCCTCGCGAAGTGCATTCGCCAACAACGTCCTCGCCCGCAACAACCGATCGAGATCCAACTGCCCCGTCGCATGCAGCTTCGTAAACGTCTCCATCTGCGTCCGCGCCGCCTTCGCCCGCTCCCGCTGACGCTCCAGCACCTCCCACGTCGCCTGAATGTTGTCGTGCGACTCACGCACCTGCTGGCGGACCATCGCCTCCGCCTCCTCCCGGGCATGCACCTGCCGACTTACCGCCAGCTGCGCCTGCTCCACCGCTGCCTTCTCTGCCCGGAAACCGAACACATGCCGATACCGCACCCCCACGGTCCAGTTACCGAAGTCATTCCCGACAATGCGATTCGCCGACTCCAGGAAGTCCGCATCGAGACCGGTAATCGAATACCCCGCATACGCCTTCAGGTCCGGACGCAACGTGTCCCGCTGCCGACCCACCTCCAGCTGCGCCGTCTGGATATCAAGCTGCCGCGCCTGAAGCTCCGGACGGGAAAAGTTCGCCGTCGCCAACCCCTCGTCCAGATCGGGAAGTCGCTGCTCCAGCACCGGCTGCTCCGTCAGCTCCAGCGTCCGCCGGTCATTGGCCGGAATCCCCAGCAGTCCGAAGAGCTGGTTCTTGGCCGCGTACAACTTCTGCCGTGACTTCTCGAGATCCGCCTTGAGCGTCTCCAGGTTCTCCGTCGCCTGGGCCACCTCGACGACGCCGACTTCGCCGATCTCGAACCGCTTCCGTTCCCGGTTCAGCGTCGTCTCCGCCTGATCGACCAGCCCCTGGTTCGTCTGGATCTGGCTGCTGGCGAGCCATGTCGACCAGTAGGCCCGCTGGACTTCGTAGAGCGTCCGGTTCAGCTCGACCTGGAACTCCCAGTTCGCCTGCTGCTCGCTCACCTTGGCGATCCGGACCCCCGCCAGGTTGACGTTCCGGTCCTTGCCGCGGAGCAGCGGCTGCTCGACCGTCAGGTTGATCGCACTGGTGTAGGCCGGGTTGTAGATCAGGAACTGCCCGCCGGGGGCCGTCTGGTTGAACGTCGTTCCGAGGCCGACGCGGGCGGTCGTCCCTGTTTCAAACCGCTTCTCGACCTGGACGACGTTCGGAGCGCCGACCGCGGGGCCGATCGTCGTGGAGTTGTACTGGCTCAGGCCGCCGCCAACGACCTGCAGCGCGGAGGCAACCTGCTGGCTCCCTTCGACCCACTGCAGTCCGGCGGTCAGGACGGGATCGAACGTGGCGTACTCGATGTCGGCCCGCTTTCCCTTCTCGCCCGGGACGAACGCCAGGACGCGCATGCGGGGGTTGCTTTGGGTCGCGGCCGTGATGGCGTCCATCAGGCCGAGCGTCAGCGTGCCGCCGGTGTCGCGAACTACCGGAAGCGTGTGGCCATCAAGAGCCGGGACGATTTCTTCTTCACCGCCGACAGTATGGGAGGTCTGCTGGATGGCTCCCGGTGTCTTGAAGCGGGGTTTGCCGTCGTCGAGGTCCCACCGGGTTCGAGCCGTGGGGGCGGCGGGAGCGGAGGGGGCTTCGGGCTGTTCCAGGTGGGCGAATTTGCGGGAGTCCCGCCATTCCCGGACCTTGGTGACTTCCGGGCTGACGTCGACGGATTTGCAGCCGACCAGCAGCACGCCCGCGGAACAGAACGCCAGCCAGCAACGGTGGTTGCTGCGGACGATCGGTCGTGAGGCGGGGTGGAACAACGTGGTCCGAACGCGGGGGCCGGATTCTGGGGGGCCCGGAGCGGGCCCTCTGCCGGCGACCCGGAACGGACTCCGCGCGGCAGGACGACCGGGGCCTCCGGCGTCGCGCGGACGTTCCTGAATCTTGAGCGGAAAGTCTATTGGAGGTCGGGAATGGGGCGGATTCCCGGTTTTGTGTTGCAGAATCTGCCGCTGGAGGGGACGGGATGGCTTGTGACCGCGTCCTTGCCGGCACGGCGATGTCACGTCAAACCCAATGTGCGACGGCAGCCGGGGTCAAGGGGGTCACCCCTTGCCGCCGGAGGCGCTTCCATGAGGAACCGTGGGACACAACGGATGTCCCCTTTGTACTCCCCGCGGGTTGGTGAGGGGGCATCCGGCACGTTGTCCGCGCTTGGACACATGCTCCTTCAGACAGTTCCCGACGAGACAAGCCTCCGGCGGGCAAGGGGGTGTGACCCCCTTGCATCCCCCACCAGGGTGCCCCTGGACCCGGTGAGGTAACCCGCTTTGCCTTTTTCCTTATTCTTCCCCGTCGTCCTCGTCCTCTTCTTCCTTCTCGCCGGCGGCGTCCACAGCGCCCGGATTGGCGAGCCGATTCTTCAGGACCTTCTCGCGGATCTCCGCCAGCAGCTTGGGGTTCTCTTCCAGGAACACACGCGCCTTGTCCCGGCCCTGGCCGATCTTGGTCTCCCCATAAGCGAACCAGGAGCCCATCTTCTGAATGATCTTGTCGACGACCGCCATGTCGAGGACGTCCGCCTCCAGGCTGATCCCGCGGCTGCCCAGCATGTCGAACTCTGCCACCCGGAACGGCGGGGCGACCTTGTTCTTGACGACCTTCCCCTTCATCCGGATCCCCACCGACTCTTCCCCCTGAGTCAGGGTCGAAATCCGGCGGACATCCACGCGGCAGGAGGCCGCAAACTTGAGGGCCCGGCCGCCGGGAGTCGTCTCCGGGCTGCCGAACATGACGCCGATCTTCTCGCGGATCTGGTTGATGAAGATCACGCAGGTCCTGGCCTTGGCGATGATCCCGGTCAGCTTCCGCATCGCCTGGCTCATCATGCGGGCCTGCCGGCCGACGTGGCTGTCCCCGATCTCGCCGTCGAGTTCCGCCTTCGGCACCAGGGCCGCCACCGAGTCGACCACGATGACGTCGACGGCGTTCGACTTGATCAGCATTTCGGCGATCTGGAGGGCTTCTTCGCCGTGGCTCGGCTGGCTCACCAGGAGCTCTTCCAGGTTCACCCCCAGCCGCTTGGCCCAGGCCGGGTCGAGGGCGTGTTCGGCGTCGATGAAGGCGGCAATCCCCCCCGCCTTCTGGGCATTGGCGACCGCGTGCAGGGCGAGGGTCGTCTTACCGCTCGATTCCGGACCGAAAAGCTCGATGATCCGGCCGCGCGGAAACCCCATTCCGCCGAGGGCCAGATCGAGCGAGAGGGCTCCCGTCGAAATCCCGTCGATCGGCTTCCCGCCGGGATCCGCCAGCCGCATGATCGACCCGTCACCAAACTCCTTGGTGATCAGACTCAGCGTGTTCTCGAGCAGTTTGGCGTGGGCGGACTGAGAGGAGGACGCCGCCGCTTTGGCCGGTTTCGCCTTGGGAGCCATCGTAAAATCCTTTGTCGGTGGTCACTTCGCTTTGATAGGTGGACAATAGTATCGTTGTGCTTCCGGGCCAGCAACAGCCGAATCGCCCGGCCGGTTCACTTTCCGAAGTCGCCGTCACGGGGCCGGGGAATGTGCCGACTGGCGAAACTTCAGCGGCGAGGCGGGGGGCTTTCCTCCGTCCTCGACCTTCCGCCTTAAGTCTTTGGTCTTCCGCCTACTTCTTCAGCCCGACCGGTTTGCCGTCGAGCTTCCACTCCGGCTTGAGCGGCACGCCGAGGTGTGTCAGCGCGGTGGCGACGATGTCGACCTGGCCGGTCGGGTCGGTCGATTCCCCACGGGCAGCGTCCGGTCCGCTGACGATCAGGAACGTCTGCGTGATCTCCTCGAACTCGTGCCCGCCGCCATGGTTCAGCCCCCGGCCGCCGTGGTCGGTTCCGACGATCACGAGCCAGTCCTCGTCGGCGAAGGTCTTGCGGGACTGGATCGCCGCCACCGCCTCGCCGACGTGTCCGTCCATCCGTTCGATCGCCGCGATGTACTCGGGGACGCTGGGGTGGAAGCCGTGCTTGTGGCCGGTTTCGTCGACCTGACCCAGGTACAGAACGACCGCCGTCGGGTCTTCCTTGCGGAGGTATTCGACGCACGCCTGAGTCGATTCGACGTCCGCTTCGACCCAGTCCCCCTTGTCGTCGAGGAGAAAGTCCCGGGAGACATCCGCTCCGGCGACGATCCGCTGGTGGATCGGGTCCCAGCTGCTGAAGTTGGCGGTCCTGGCTTCCGGACGGGCCTCTTTGAGGCGAACGAAGAAGCAGGGGAACTCGTCGTAGTGCGATCCCTGGAACTTGTTGTCCATCACGCCGTGCTTGTCCGGCCAGACGCCGGTGTAGATGTTCGACCAGCCGGGGCCGCTCACGGTGTCGGGCTTGGTCTTGCGGCCGGCATCGAGGATCCGGGTCCCGCGGAAGAGGGTGCCGTTCTCGACCAGGCGGTCGAGGTTGGGGGTCTTGGCCTTTTCGACGGCGTCGAGGCGGGTGCCGTCGGTGCCGATGATCAGGACCTTCCGGCGGGGGGCGGCTCCTTCGGCCTCCGGTGTCAGGGCGAGGAGCGGCCAGGCGAGGACGAGCAGCAGCGGGGCGAGCGATCGACGCATGGGGTTGGCACCAGGGGAACGGGGCACTGGGTCTGGGCAAGGGGAGCGGGACCGTCGCCATTGGAGCGGCGGTGCGATGGGGCAGCAGAACAGCCGGTGGGAAGACAATCAAGCGGGGCGGCGACTGGCTTCCAGGCTGCGATTCCGGGGGGCAGGGAGGGGCTGTGGTTTGGCGCGGATTTCGCTGTGACGACTGCTGGCCCGTTTTGGCAGCGGGAAGAGAGCGCTCTCATGAAAGACCATGTCGAAGACCACTCCGGATCCGCTTGTCACAGGGCGAATGGTCATCACAAGTCGTGGTTCGGCCGTGTTGCGCAGCGGACGGCGGTGTATGCCGGGCGTCCGGCGGCGTTTCTTGCGGCGGTGCTGACGATTGTGGCTTGGATCGCGTCGGGGCCGCTGTTTGGATTCAGCGATACGTGGCAGCTGGTGATCAACACCGGGACGACGATCGTCACGTTCCTGATGGTGTTCCTGATTCAGAACAGTCAGAACCGGGAGACGGTGGCGTTGCACCTGAAGATGGATGAGATCCTGCGGGTGACCAAGACGGCTCAGAACCGGTTCATGGATCTGGAGGATCTGGACGATGCGGAGTTGGAGGAGATCCGCGAGCACTACCGGCACTTGGCGGAGAAGGCCCGGACGCTGCGGGAGGAGAAGCGAGCGGCCAAGCATCCGTCGTAGCTCGAACACCGTTCTTGCCGGCGCAGTGCTGATAGCTCAAACCCAACGTGCGACGGCAGCCGGGGTCAAGGGGGCGACCCCTTGCCGCCGGAGGCGCTTCCATGAGGAACCGTGGTAAGTGACGGGCGACCGCTTTGTGGGATCAGCTATGAGGACTCACCGCCGAACACAATCCCCGCCGGTTGGTGCGGAGGCATCCGGCACGTCGTCCGCGGTTGGGCACTCGCTCCTTCAGAAAGATCGAGACGAGACGGGCCTCCGGCGGGCAAAGGGGATTCTCCCCTCTGCACTCCCTGACCAGGGTGCCCCTGGACCCGGATAGGGACAAGTGATTCTGCGTTGCGCCGCTCTACCTTCCGCCTTCAGCCTGAACCCCTTCCGCCTCCCCCACCAGGGTCCCCCTGGACCCGGTTGAAATCAGCCGCGCTTTCTCAGGAAGTAGTCCAGGCTGAAGCGGCCGCCCCCCGCCAGCATGAACAGCACGAAGACAAACAGGTAAAGCATCGCCATCTCCCGCGATCGGGCCCCCGGCGCGGCAAAGAACGGATCGTTCTTGTGGGCCACAAACGCGGCGACACACATCGTTCCGGCAAGCGCCGTCGCAGCCGGCCGGGTCACGATTCCAATCGCCAGGAAGATCGCGCCAAAGAACTCGACAATCCCCGCCGTCGCCGACATCACCCCCGGCATCGGCAGCCCCAGATCCTGCAGGTACCCGGTCATCCCCGAAAGGTTCTTGAACTTCCCCAGACCGTGCGCCACCGCCATATAGCTGCCGAACCCGACACGGACGATGAGGAGCCCGATGTCGGTCACCAGCGTCCCCCCGCCACCCCCGACCGCCAGACTCCGAAGAACACTTCCTGCGCTCATAATTGGCTCCCTAACTTAAGATTGCATATCAGCCGGATAGGCTACTGTTCGGGTAGGAGTTCACCAACCGGACTTCGCTGAGCACCCCGTTCCGTCATCCGGCATTCAGGTGGGTCGCCACTCGTTCGGGATCGCAAATTACAACGGTCGGCTGCGAGACGATTTCGCTGGTGAACGTGTTGCCGCGATACCAACCGGCGGGTACGCTGACGGGTCCCTTCTTTTCGTTCGCTCTTCCCAGTTTCGTCTGGATTGGAAATCTTCCATGTCGCGTACCCGTCTGCGCCCCGGGTTCACCCTGATCGAACTGCTGGTCGTCATTGCCATTATCGCCGTTCTGGTGGCCATCCTGCTGCCCGCCGTGCAGCAGGCCCGCGAAGCGGCCCGCCGGAGCCAGTGCGGGAACAATCTCAAGCAGCTCGGGATCGCGGTTAACAGCTACTACGAAACCCATTCCCGTTTTCCCCCCTACGGCGTGCGCGGCGGAGGAGGAAATCAGGACCAGGATCGTTGCTGGAGCTGGGCCTCCATGATCCTGCCCCAGCTCGATCAGGGAGCGCTTTTTAACAAGCTGCAGGTTGGGCAGACGAATCTGATTCCCGCCACGATGTCGAACGTCAACGACTACTCGACGGCCACGGAGGGGACGCCGGAAAAGCTGCTGCAGACGCGTCTGGCCGTTTACCTGTGTCCCAGCGCCAACGGGGATCCGGTCAACAAGTATCAGAAGAACGCCGGCACCATGATGTACGGCTTCAACAACCAGATCACGCAGACGCAAACGTCGAACATTTTTCCCTCCCTCAGGTTGTCCGATGTCGTCGACGGAGCCTCGAACACATTGCTCATCGGGGAGAAGGCGCTGATGTCCCAACCCTTCCCGTCCATCGGCGCCGCGTGGGGAGTGGGACGGTACTGCGGAGCGAGGCTCGGGATCGTTGCGGCTCAGTGCCCGATGAACACCCCTTTTGACGGAACGCATGACGCGGCGACGAACTGCTTCATCGAGCTCGATCCCGCAGGGCTCGTCAGCCGGGCTTCGCTCTCCAGCCCGCATCCGGGCGGTGCGCACATGCTCCTCTGCGATGGCGCGGTCCGGTTCGTCAGCGAAGACATCGACGCGAATCCGTTGACTGGCAGTACTAATGGTCCCGGTGGCGACTACACCTACCAGAACCTCTTCAATCTCAACGACAAGAACTCGCTGGACCCGTTCTGATCTCGCTTCATTCGAAACCCCAGGGGCTGACCTGCAGAGCAGATGAAGAGATCTCTTCCCTGAGCATTTGCCTGTTAGTCGTGTTCCCTCGGATCACGTATATCTAGTACCGGGACATCGGCTCCCCTCCTTTCGCTCGCAGGACGGCTGTCTGTGTTTTCTTTCCGAGTTCCATTGCTCGCTCTCTCGGCGTGCGCCCTCCTGACAGGGTGCGGAGGGGGCGATCGTCCATCGCTGGTCACTGTGACGGGCAAGGTGCTGATTGACGGCAAGCCGCTGGAAGGGGCGAGCGTCTTCCTGAAGCGGATTGACGCATCCGATTCGAAACACCGCCGCCCCTCGCGGGCGATCACGAATGCACAAGGGGAGTTCTCGCCCAAAACCTACGGTGACGCCGAAGGTTTGCCGGTCGGAAAGTACAAGGTTGGGGTTGTAAAGACGGAGTACGCCGAGAAGCTCCCCGAGAACTTCAACGCCGAGAACCCGGCTACCACTCCGGTCAAAATGCGGTGGCTCGTTCCCAAGCCGTACAACGATCCCGAGACCTCCGGTCTGACGGTCGAGATCACCTCGTCGGGAATGACTCCTCCCGCGATCCAGCTCGATACGGGCGGTGCGGCACCGATTGTGGAATCGACCGCCGCCAAGCGTGCCGCCAACGAACCCTGATTGCCTGACCCGTCCTGTTTCCTTCACCTCCTTTTTGATTCGCCGGTTGCGCGCTGCCCGCCGGCAAGTTCAGTTACCACCGACCCCCGCCAGGTGTCCCAATGTCTCGTCCGTTTGCCAAACGCGGCTTCACGCTGATTGAGCTGCTCGTCGTCATCGCCATCATCGCCGTGCTGGTCGCCATCCTGCTGCCCGCCGTGCAGCAGGCCCGGGAGGCGGCCCGCGCCTCGAACTGCCGGAACAACATGAAGCAGTTCGGCATAGCGATGCACGCCTACGCTGAGACCCACAGTGTGCTCCCCATGAGCGCGATGGGCCTCAACAACTCGGCGACGAACCCGGTGAACAACCTGTCGTTCCACGTCATGCTGCTCCCCTACATGGATCAGGCGACGCTCTACAACCAGTTCAACTTCAGCGCCCACTACGACACCGCCCCGAACCTGGCCCTCAAGGACAAATCCGCTCCCTACTTCAACTGCCCGAGTGCCAAGACGGTGGACTTCGTCGAGTCAGGAACGACTCGGGCCACGGTCCACTACTACGGCGTCGCGGGATCCAAGGGCAACAAGCCCGCTCCGTTGACCGGCACGTTCACCGTCGGCGGGAACACCGCGACGGACCATGGCGGGCTGTCGACGCACGGTCTGCTGACTCGCAACAAGTGCTTCCGTCTCGCCGATGCGACCGACGGCTTGACGAATACGCTGCTCATGGGCGAGATCTCCGCTGAGAACATCTCCGGCTGGAACTCGTCCTATCGTGCCTGGACGCAGGGCTGCAGCAACGCCAACGGCGATGCCGCCCACTACGCCAGCAAGAACGTGAGCAAGTTCATCGCCAAGACTTCCGGTTACAATGGAGGAACCGCGGCCAGGCTGTTCAACGACGTCTCGTTCAGCAGCATGCACACCGCCGGGGCTCACTTCTGCCTGGGCGACGGGTCCGTGCGGTTCATGGCGGACACGATCGACTTCAACGTCCTGCTGTTGGCAGCCTCGAAGGACGACGGCGTCAACATCCCGCTGGACTAGTCTGACGGGCTCACCGCGCCGGGCGGACTCTGGTCCCGTCCGGCGCGTCGCTTCGAATCTCGCGCCTCTTTCTCTTCGGGTCGGCAATCTCATGTCTTTCAATCGCACCGGACTCGCGATGCTTTTGCTGCTGGTCACGGCCGTGGGCTGCGGCGGGGCGACCTCGGAGCGGACCAACGTCAAGGGCAAGGTCACGATCGGCGGCAAGCCGGTGGTTTACGGCACGATCGACTTCTCGCCGGATTCCAGCAAGGGGCACAAGGGACCGGCCGGTACCGCAGAGATCGTCGACGGTGCTTACGACACCGCGGCGAGCGGGGGCGGGATCTTTCCGGGACCGCACATCGTCGTCGTGACGGGATTCGACGCGCGACCCTCTTCGAACACCAACGAGACGGTTGCCTCCACGGTCAAGCCTCTGTTCACCGGCTACCGGGTGGCGACCGACATTTCGTCGGGGACCTATGACCTCGATGTCAGTGGAGACGCGGCTGGGAAGGACTTCAGTCAACCGTCCGGCGGCCAGACGCGGCGCGGTAATGATCCCTGACCTGACCGGGTCGGGGTGTGTCGATCGGAGGAGCGGGCGCGAGGGTTGCGTGGTCCTGCCCGATTCCAGTGTTGTCACAGCAGGCTGCTGCTTCGTCCGGGCCTCGGGTACAATGCCAGCGAACTCGACTGCGGTGGCAAGCTTCTTCCCCCATGACCGTTTCTGAACGAGACGCTTCCTGGCCTTTCGAGCATCCGCTCGCCGCGGAGAATGCCGAGCTTCGGCAGCAGCTCGCGGACGTGACCGAGCGGCTGGAGGAGGCCGAGGAGGCGCTCCGCAGCCAGAGGGATGACGGGGTCGATGCGTTCGTCGTCGGAGGTCAGGCGGACTCGCGGGTCTTCACGCTTCCGGCGGCCGACAGCTATTACCTGCAGCTCGCCCAGGAGGTCGCCAATGCCGGCACCTGGGACTGGGACCTGGCCACCTCCCGGCTCACGATCTCCGAGGGGATGAGGGACCTGCTGCGGGTCGCCTATGACCATCCGGTCGATCTGGCGGCGCTCCGCGAAGCGGTCCATCCGGACGACCGGGCGCGCGTCGAGCGGCATGCGGAGGACTTTCTTCGCGACCGCCGGGGGGACCACTACGACGAGTTCCGCATCCGCCGCAGCGACGGCGCCGTCCGGTGGGTCGCCTGCAAGGCGCGGCGGCTGATGGCGCTCGATCCCGGGTCGGACCGGATCATCGGGATCAACATCGACATCACCGAGGCCCGGGCCCTGCAGGACGCCCTGCGGGAGACGGACCGCAAGAAGGACGAGTTCCTGGCGATGCTGGGGCATGAGCTCCGCAACCCGCTCTCGCCGCTGACCACCGCGGCCGAGCTGCTCCGGATGGAGGCGGACAATCCCGCCGGCGTCCGGGAGCTGGCCGAGATGGTGGCCCGGCAGACGGAGCAGCTCGGGCGGCTGATCGACGATCTCCTGGACGTCTCGCGTGTGACGCGGGGGCTGTTTCAGCTCAAGCGGGAGACGATCGATCTTCGCGAAGTCCTGCAGGCGGCCATCGACACGAGCCGCGCGGCGATCGAAGGGAACCGCCACGCGTTCACCACGCGGATTTCGGCGGATCCGGTTCTCGTTTCAGGGGACCGGATCCGGCTGACGCAGGTGGTGGGGAACCTGCTCATCAACGCGGCCAAGTACACGCCCGCCGGCGGGGCGATCGCTCTCGAGCTGACCGTGGAGGAGCGGCAGGCGGTCGTCCGCATCCGGGACAACGGGGTGGGGATTCCGCCGGAGATGCTGCAGAAGATCTTTGGCCTGTTCATGCAGGTCGACAGTTCCAACACGCGGTCCCAGGGGGGGCTGGGGGTGGGGCTGGCGCTGGTCCGGACCCTGGTCGAGCTGCACGATGGGCGGGCGCTGGCGGAGAGTCCGGGGGTCGGGCACGGGAGCGTGTTCACCATCCGGCTGCCGGTGGCGGAGGCTCCGGGGTCGTCCGCCGTCGTTCCCCGCGCGCCGCGCAATCTTCCTTCGCGGCGGATCCTGGTCGTCGACGACAACGAGTCTGCCGCGTATCTGCTGGGCCGTCTCCTTGGCAAGCTGGGGCAGGAGGTCCGGACGGCGAACTCAGCGGAGGCGGCGCTTGAGGCGCTCGACCAGTTCGCGCCGGAGATCGTGATCTCCGACATCGCGATGCCGGGCGTTTCCGGTTACGACCTGGCCCGCCGGATCCGGAACCTGAAGCTGCCGCAGCAGCCAGTTTTGTGTGCTCTGACCGGTTATGGTCAGCCGAACGATCGCGAGGCGGCGATGTCGGCTGGTTTTGACCAGCATTTGACGAAGCCGGCGGGGCTACCGGCGCTGAGGGCGCTGCTGCAGTCGATCGACCTGGAAGAAGAGGGCTCGGCTGGATGACGTGCTTGCCGGCACGGCTATGCCAGCTCAAACCCGACGTGCGACGGCGGCCTGGGGTCAAGGGGGCCACGCCCCCTTGCCGCCGGAGGCATTTTCGTTGCGGAACCGTGGGACACAGCGGACGTCCCCTTTGTGGTACCAGCGTTGAGGACTCCTTCAATCCTCACCGCTGGCTTTGCAATCCCCGCGAGTTGATGTGGGGGGCATCCGGCACGTTGTCCGCGTTTGGACACGCACTCCTTCAGACATCTCCCGACGGCCAGGCCTCCGGCGGGCAAGAGGGCGTTGCCCCCTTGCATCCCCCACCAGGGTGCCCCTGGACCCGGCTCTTGGGCCCACGCGTCGGAGTCAGGATTATCCCAGATCGATCCGCCGACCCGTCCGGGCGGACTCATAAATCGCCAGGATCAGCTCCACACTCTTCCGCCCCTCACGGCCATCAACAGCAGGCTGGCCGCCCGTCTTGATTGCCGTGAGAAAATTCTCGAACTGCAGCTGGTGGCCGCGGAACGAGATCGCCTTGGGGTCCGCAGCACCCCCCGTGTTGCCGGTCTTGCGGGCGAAGTGCTCGCGGATCGAGGCGTCATCAGGCTGCGCGTCGGCGAACTCCCACATCAGAATGTCGTCCTGCTCGACGATCGCCGAACCCTGCGTCCCGTGGATCTCGGTCTTCTTGAGGAGGCCCGGCCACGCGCTCGTCGTCGCCTCCAGGGTCCCGAGAGCGCCGCTCTTGAACTTCACGATCGCGGTCCCGACGTCCTCGACTTCGATCCGGTCGTGGGCGAGAGTCGAGGTGAGGCCGCAGACCTGGGCGACATCCCCCATGAACCACAGCAGGAGGTCCACGTTGTGGATTGCCTGGTTCATGTAGGCCCCGCCGCCGTCGAGGGCCCACGTTCCGCGCCAGCCGCCGCCGTCGTAGTACTGCTGGGTCCGCCACCACTTCACGTAGGTGTCGCCGAGGGTCAGCTTGCCGAAGCGGCCGGAGACGATGGCGGACTTGAGGGCCAGGTTCGCCTCGCTGAACCGCGAGGGGAGGATGCAGCCGAGCTTCACTCCCGCTTTCTCAGCCGCCTGGATGACGCGGTCGCAGCGTTCGAGGGTGATCTCGAGCGGCTTCTCGATGAGGATGTGCTTGCCGGCCTGGATGGCGGCAAGGGCCGGTTCGAGGTGGGCACCGCTCGGGGTGCAGATCGTGATGACCTGGATCTGCGGGTCGGCGAGGAGGTCATCGAGGGAGGTGTAGGCTTTGCAGCCGGTCTCTTCGGCGAACTTCTCCGCGCGGGCGGCGGTCTGGTTGAAGCAGCCGACGAGTTTGGCGTTCGGAATCGCTTCGATCGCCTTCGCGTGGAAGTGGGCGATCATGCCGGTGCCGATGATTCCGAAGCCGTACGTCATGGTGGAGGGGAAAGGTTGGAGGTGGAGGAAGTGGTCCGGGCGGCATTGTAACGAACAATGGCCGCGGCGGGCGTGTGGGGCGGGGCAGGGGCGCGCGTCAGGCGGGCGGCTGGCTTGCGAGGGAGGCCGTTGCGCAGCCGGCGGCGATGCGGTACTCGTCGACGACTTTGCCTCCGATGAGGTGTTGCTGGATGATCTGTTCCAGGACCTCGGGGGTGCAGGAGTGGTACCAGACTCCTTCGGGGTAGACGACCGCGATGGGGCCCTGGACGCAGAGCTGGAGGCAGTTGGCTTTGGAGCGGAAGATGCCGCCGTCGCCGGTGAGGTTGAGTTCTTTGAGGCGGGCTTTGAGGTAGTCCCAGGCGACGAGGCCGGACTCCTTGTCGACGCATTTGGGTTTGGTCTGGTCCGCGCAGAGGAAGATGTGTCGGACGATGCGATCGGCGCCGGTCTTGGCGACTTGTTTTTGAAGTTCCTCGTTCATGCCCGGAGTTTAGCGAACACCGTCCATGCCGGCGCGACTCGATAGCTCAAACCCAACGTGCGACGGCGG
The DNA here is from genome assembly GCF_001610835.1 of Planctomyces sp. SH-PL14. Taxonomy (NCBI): domain Bacteria; kingdom Pseudomonadati; phylum Planctomycetota; class Planctomycetia; order Planctomycetales; family Planctomycetaceae; genus Planctomyces; species Planctomyces sp. SH-PL14. Next base: position 5,025,368 of record NZ_CP011270.1, read on the forward strand.
CCTGGGGTCAAGGGGGCCACGCCCCCTTGCCGCCGGAGGCACTTCCATGAGGAACCGTGGTAAGCGACGGATGTCCGCTTTGTGGTACCAGCTATGAGGACTCCCTCACATCACACCGCTCGCTTTGCAATTCCCGCGGGTTGACTTGGGGGGCATCCGGCACGTTGTCCGCGTTTGGACACGCTCTCCTTCAGATATCTCTCGACGGCCAGGCCTCCGGCGGGCAAAGGGGATTCTCCCCTCTGCACTCCCTGACCAGGGTGCCCCTGGACCCGGTTAGGTCGCACCCGCAGCCTGCGTCCTCTCCGCCACAAAGTCGCGGATCGTCTCGTGAATGAACCGCAACTTCTCCACCGCCGACGGCGACAACACGAACGGATAACCATCCATCAACCCCAACCCGCGATTGAGATTGTTGATCACGTACGTCAGCGGAAACCAATCCGCAATCAACCGGTCAAACGACGCCTCATGATCCTCCGGAAGCCGCACCGACAACCGCGGCGCATCCTTCACCTTCGGCCGCAGCTTGAGGCCCGCATATCCCGCCGTCTCCACGACATCCCGGATATGGAGATAATGCGCCCACGACTCCGCCCAGTCCTCCCACGGGTGAGCACTCGCGTACGCACTCACAAACTGCGTCTGCCAGTCCGCACGCGGCGCGGCGTAATACGCCTGCAGGGCCGCGTCGTAGTCATTCCGCTCGTCACCAAACAGCTGCCGGAACTCCTCGATCCGCGGCGTATCCCGAATCAGCCGGTCCCAGTAAAAGTGGCCGCTCTCATGCCGGAAGTGCCCCAGCACCGTCCGGTACGGCTCCCGCAGCAGGTTCCGCCGCCGCTCCCGCTCCGCGTCGTCCGCTTCGGCAATGTTGATGACGATCCGCCCGTCCGCGTGCCCCGTCAGCACCGGCGGTCCCCCTGGCACCGGATCGGCCAGAAAGTCGAAGGCCAGCCTCCCGGACGCAGCCCCTTCGTCCATTCCGTCAAACGGCAGTCCCAGTGCCAGGAACGAATGCAGCAGCCGCCGCTTCGCCCCCTCCAGCCGGAACCAGGCGGTCACGTTCTCCGGAACACTGAGGTTCGGAATGACCGTCGTCAGGCGACAGGCGCGGCAGAGACCATTCCCGTCTTCGACCGCGACCGCCCAGTTGCAGACGTTGTTGAGCCGATAGTTGTCGCAGAGGTTCCAGCGACCCTCGGCGTCGACCGGCCCGGCCGCTGTCCCCAGAGCGACAAAGTCGAACGCCCTCATCTCAAGGTCGTCCGGCACGAAAACCAGACTGTGCTGGCACGCCGTGCACTGTGAGTTCTCAAAGAAGACCAGCTGACCGCAGTGGTCGCACCAGAACACCTTCATCGCCCAGCCCAGCCATTCCGTAAGAGCTTTCGATTGTCCGTCGAGTTGAGTTCGCCAGCAGCCTTCAGGAACGCTGGCAGTCTTCCGGCGCGTGGTCGCACTGAATGACGTTCGCTTCCAGTTCCGTGCAGACCTTGTCGACCAGAACTTTGAGTTCCGCCGCGGAGTCCTTCAGCCCACCCAGGTTCTTCGCCCGCCCGGCGGTCTCCACCTGCTGGGCCGCGGTCTGAAGCGAGGAGGCGTCGAAGTGCGAGGCCAGCCCCTTCAGCGAATGGGCCGCCCATTCGACTTCGGCCGCATTCCCGGAGGTGATGGCGGCATCAGTCTTTTCGACGAGCATCGGCGCGTCTTCGAGGAAGAACCGCGCCATGTCCTGCAGGAGCTCCCAGTCGTTGCCGAGTCGATCGAGCGCGGGACGGAGGTGAATGATGTTTCGAGAGCTGTCCATCCTGGCATTTTCTTCCGTGGCGCGAGCGTGTTCCATCGCGGTTGTCGCACCGGCGGAGAAATCCTCCCTCCGCGGCAACATCTCTCCGGCTCCTGCGACGCGATGATTGAGGCTTCCTTCCGGCAGGTCAAGGTGCGGGTGATCCGAGTCCATGTTCTGGAGCGAATCATCCAGGCGGTCTTCCTCCAGATACGGAGTACGGCTTCCGGCGCTACGGCCGCGAAGGTGTCGTGGAGAAATTGGCGTGTTCATGATCTTTCATCCTGCCGACAGCCTGGGTGTCTGGTTGAGTTCCGGAATCCAGTTCCATTTCCAAAGCACCATGCCGGTTCCTGCCCCGGGAACGCTCAAACGCCCGAGCGCATCACGCAACGGGTGCGTGGCAATTCGGGCGTGAGAGCGGCCTCGATGGCGAGGCCTGCTATGGCAGCGTCCGACGTCCAGCGACGAGCGACACAAGGAACAGCACCAGGAAGACGACGAACAGCACTTGAGCCATCCACGCCGCCGTCCCCGCCACGCCCCCGAATCCCAGGACCGCAGCCACCAGAGCGATAATCAAAAACATCACTGCCCAGTTCAACATGATTCATCTCCACTCTCAGCCCCGCCAGTGTGCCACTTCCCGCGGAACAGTCCGCTTCAGGAGAGGCTGAGGCTCAGGGGTGCCAGACACCCCAAGCACGGAGCGTGCCGAAAACATCGCTGGTCGTAAGTCGCGACTGCGAAGCGAGCTGCGACAACGGTGCGGGAGCAGGGCGGAGCCGAATGTGAATTCGGAACGGATTCCGTGGTCGGCGATCGATCACGGCTGCGTCGAGGCGCATTGGCCGACCGCGTTGCCTAAGGGGTCGTGAGCCGTGATGGCCCCTGATAAGGGGGCCTGTGCGTGCCGCCGGGGAGGAATGGTCTGGCGGCGGATGAGCCTGGCACGGGTTCCCGATCCGTTTCTCCGGCAAACGGATCGGGGCCGGTCCGCGGTTTGCCAATCGTCGATTCGGAGCCTGCCGGAGCCATCAGACAGATCGAGTCGTGCTTTCGTTGGAGAAAGCGATGTTTGTGGTCAGCCGCGATGTCCTCGAGTCCTTGATCATCGATGATCAGATCGAGGTCACTGTGCTCGCGATTCATGGCGGCCGGGTCCAGATCGGGATCACGGCCCCGCCATCCGTCCGCATCTTTCGATCGGAACTCGAAGCCCAGACTGCGCTTTCGGCTCGGAAGGGACCTTCGGTTGCGTCCGCGGTCGATGGCGAACGGGTGCCGTTTCCTACAGTGGGAATGGAACTGGAAGTGAATCCGCTGACGGGAAGCACCTGGGTCAAGCCGAGCGCGACCTGAGGCTTTGGCAGCACTGAGTGCCGAATTCGGGCCCCTTGGCGACTCGCGGTTTGAGACGCATTGGAACGCGGCAGTGCAGCGGGCAGAACCAGCGTGCAGGCGGAAGCTCTCACTAAATGGGCGTTGTGAGCGCGGTCTACCGCCTTAACGGCGTCGCTGAGGCGACGCTCTCATGAGGAACCGCTTCAGCCCACCTGAGCGGCGGCGTGCCCGTTCCGCTGCATCGTCGCCAGCTCGATGATCCGGTGCTCGCTGAACTCCGGGCGTGAGAGTTCGCCGGTCATTCGCCCCTCCGCCAGCACCAGGATCCGGTCGCAGAGCGTCAGCAGCTCCGGAAGCTCGCTGGAGGTGACGATGATCGCCATTCCTTCCCGGCAGAGCTTGTCGATCGTCCGGTAGAGTTCCGCCTTGGCCCCCACGTCGACGCCGCGTGTCGGGTCGTCCAGGAGCAGGACGCTCGGGTTCGTCCGCAGCCAGCGGGCGATGATGCATTTCTGCTGGTTCCCGCCGCTCAGCCCGGTAATCGCCGCTTCCGTGCCTGCCGTCTTGACTCCCAGGCGATCAATCGAGTCCCGGGAGAGGGCCTGTTCGCGGCGGCCGGAGACGAATCCCCCCACGACCGCTTCATTCAATTTGCAGATCGTGATGTTTTCCCGGACGGTCATCCGGGAGAAGAGTCCCAGCCGTTTGCGGTCCTCGGTCACCATGGCGATTCCGGCCTTCTTGGCATCGGAGGGGTGGCCGAAGGAAACCGGTTTCCCCCGCAGGCGGATTTCCCCCTGCGGCGCCTGGGGGCTGGCACCGAACAGGCACTCCAGGAGTTCTGTGCGGCCCGCTCCCATCAGGCCGGCGATCCCGACGACTTCCCCTTCCCGGAGCGTGAAGTTGACGTTTTCGAGCCGCCAGCGGCGGGAGTGTCCGGGCCAGGGGAGCGAGAGGTTTTTGACTTCGAGGACGACGTTGGCGGGTTGCCGTCCGGCGGAGAGGTCGAGGTTATCGATTTCCCGGCCGACCATGAGGCGGCAGATGTCATTGGGGGTGACGGCGGTGCGGTCCACGGTTTTGACCAGCTTGCCGTCGCGGATGATGGTGATGCGTTCCGAGAGGCGGAACACCTCTTCCATCTTGTGGGAGATGTAGAGGATGGTGACGCCGTTCTGGCGGAGCTTGGCGATGACGCGGAAGAGGCGTTCGACTTCCGACTCGGTCAGGGCGCTGGTCGGCTCGTCCATGATGACGACTTCGGCCTTCATGGAGAGGGCCTTGGCGATCTCGACCAGCTGCTGGTCGCCGACGCGCAACTCTGAGACGCGCTGGCGGGGGTTGATCTCGCACTCGAGCTGGTCGAAGAGGGTCTGGGCCTCGCGTTCCATGGCCCGGTCGTCGAGGAGGCCGAAGGTGCCGCGTTTTTCGCGGCCGAGGAAGATGTTGGCGGCGGCGGTGAGTTGTTCGACGAGGTTGAGTTCCTGGTGGATGATGCTGATGCCGGCGGCTTCGGCGTCGCGTGTGCCGGTGAAGCGGGCGGGTTGTCCGTGGAGGAGGATTTCGCCCTCGTAGTCGGTGATGACTCCCGAGAGGATTTTCATCAGGGTGCTTTTGCCCGCGCCGTTTTCGCCGCAGATGGCGTGGAACTCTCCGGGTCGGACATCGAAGGAGACACCTCCGAGCGCGACGACGCCGGGGTACTTTTTGACGATGTTTCGGACTTCGATGCGCGGTTGCATGCGGAGACCTTCGGAAGTGAGGCGCAGCTTCAGAAGACGAGATGGGGTTGCCAGCCTACCAGTGTCGTGGGCGAGGCGGAAGGGGTTCAGGCGGAAGGCCAAAGGTCGAGTGGCGCAACTCAAGATCATTTGCCCCTGACCGGGTCCAGGGGCACCCTGGTGGGGGATGCAAGGGGGCAACGCCCTCTTGCCCGCCGGAGGCCTGGCCGTCGGACCCTGTCTGAAGGAGTGAGTGTCCAAACGCGGACGACGAGCCGGATGCCCCCTCACCAACCCGCGGTGATTTCAGGGCGAGCGGTGAGTCCTCAACGCCGTTTGCCCAAAGGGGACGTCCGTTGTGTCCCACGGTTCCTCAAGGAAAATGCCTCCGGCGGCAAGGGGGTGAGACCCCCTTGACCCCAGGCTGCCGTAGCACGTTGGGTTTGAGCTATGGGAGTCGTGCCGGCAAGGTCGCGGCATTACTCGACCAGGAACACTTCCTTCGCCGCCGGCAGATACTGCAACGGCTCAATCCGGCAATCGAGCACATCCAGGATCCGCAAACTCCCCACACAAAACGCCGAACGGTACGTCCCCACCCCCGCCAGAATCGCGTTCCCCCACTTGGCATACACGTTCCCGGAGAAGTCCGACCCCAACAGCAGATCGATGTTGAGAATCAGAATCGGCCGCCGATCCTGCCGCCGCTGATAGATCATCATCCCGTGAAACGGACTGCTCGGTGAGTTCAAGGGCGAATACTTGCTCCCCAGCAGACCCACGTTCAGCACCGCACTCGGCAACAGCGTCAGAACGTTCGGACCCACCGGAGCGGTCTCGCCATCGCCCGAGTCCGGACTGCCACTGTTGGCGGCATACCCGGCCGAGTTCGTGAAGTAGAACATCACCCCCTCCGCCTTCACGGTTCCCACCAGGACCGACAGCCCGATCTGCGTCACCGGGTTCTTCCCGCGGATGATGTAGACCCCCGGCTGAAAGACCACGTTCCCCGCCACGACCTGGATCCAGTCATACACCCCCGGCTGCAGCACCGTCGGCGGCTGGAGCAGCGGCAGGTTCAGGACCGTGACCCCGCCGTAATAGGTGTTCTTCACGTTGACCGGATCGGCCGACGTCGTCGGGACCGGCAGGTTCCGGTACGGATCGAGGACCGGCCTCCGGTTCGCCCGCAGCGGCGAAGGATCGCCCGTGACGAGCGGACCGTAAGCCATCGGATGATCGACCCCTCCCACCACGTAGACGTCGGTTGCCTTGATCCGCGTCAGCGGCAGAAGCGGCGTGCACGAACAGGCGTGCCGCAGCAGATCCTGCACGCCGCACCGATCGCCGTTCTCGTCAAAGCCGCCCCACCTGTTGTTGACGATGATCGCCCCGTTGACCCGCGCCGCCCCAAGGCCGAGCACCTCCAGCCCCCCCAGCAGCGGAGTGATCGACGGCAGGCCGAGCGGCAGGACTCCCAGGTTCACCTGCGGCGGCTGCGGATCGAGGATCATGATCGCCGCCGGGCCGGTCGCGTTCTCGAGGCCCGCAACCGAGCGGCTCTTGTAAGCGAGCGTCCGGGACATCCCGGCCGCCTGGGCAAAGCGGGACGCGCGGGTCCGGGCGGCGGTGACTTCCACGTATCCGGTCTGGCCCGCATAGCGTCCCGTCGTCGGCGGGGAGTGGACGGTGACGGTGGCGTCGCCGAGGCCGTTGATCGAGTGGACGTAATCGGCGGCGGTCTGTGTCGGATTGCCCGTCCCGAGCAGCGTGTCCAGGGCCGCGGCGGTCGCGGCGGCATCGGTCGCGTGCTGCCCGCTCCGGGCGTCGAGCATCAGCATCCCGCCGTCGAGAATGATCGCCGCGACGCCGAACATCCCCGGCAGGAGCAGCGCCATCAGGACGAGGATCTTCCCATCCCGCGAGGAAACCGAGCCAGGACGTCCGGATCGAGCGGAGAGGTGCGGTGTCATGAGAAGGGACCGGGGGCTGAGAACGGACAACGGAGAACGAGCAACTTCCTCAATGCACAATCCGCATCGTCGAGGAGGCGTGAAGCGGCCACGGAGCGGAGCCGAAGACGAACGGGACGCTGTTCTGCTGCCGGTAGCTCACCTCGACCCGTACCCGCTGTCCAATGGCGTTCCCCCCGTCAGGCCACGTCAGGCGGACCTGGACCTGGCCGGGGGGCATCGTGATGAGCAGGGGGCGGATCGCCTGACTGATGACGTGGCTGCCGGCGGCGGTCCCCGACCAGGCCGTCGGACCGAGCCGGGTGGCCGCGGGACTCTTCTTGCCGCGGACGATCGCCGTACGGGCCGCGCGACACGCGGACTCGGAGAGGGCGTTGGACCGCGCGGAGGCGACGGCGACGTCGAACAGGGCGAACAGGACGACAAGGAACGTCGTGAGGACGACGGCGGCTTCGACGGCGGCGACACCGTGGCGGCGCGAGTGCGGCGATCGAGGACGGACAGGACGCATGACACGATCTTCCCGAGGAGAGACTACTGGTACTGCCGCGTGGCGACCGCGTGCTGGAGCGCGATCGTTGCCGGGATCCCCGGCCAGCGGACCAGCGTGTGAAAGCTCATGGCGGCCGAGACCCGGACCCGGACCGTCCCCGACGCCTCCGTGGTGGTCTGGATCGCGACGCCGAATCCGGCCGGCGTGTAGCCGGGGATCGTGGCCCCCTCTTCGTGAGCGGCGGTCCGGATCGCGGCTTCCCACGCGGTCCGGGTGTCGTCGACGAACCGGTGTGTCGCCCCGTATTCCGCCCCGACGCGGGCCGCGTTGGCCAGGATGATCTTCCCCCGAAGGACCCGTGCGTAATCGAGGCACGCAAAGGCAATCGTCAGCAGCACCGGCAGGACGATCGCCATCTCGACGGCCGTCGCGCCGCGGCGGGCTGGGCGGGGATGTGGAATGCGTCGGGACATGGGAGTGGAGGAGAAGGTGTCAGATGCTGGAGACGAGTATCGAATCGTTGTTGGGTGACAGGGATGGTTGGCAGGCCCAACGGGCCGGTCACTCTTCCAGCCAGGGCCAGCGGCCCTGGTCAGGTTCCGTGTCGAGTTCGTGCACGGCCCAACGGGCCAACCAGTCGGCTTCAACGGCTTGTCGGTCATCGGATGGGAACGGCCGACCCTTCGGGCCTTCTCCTGTTGTTTCGTTGTCCCATTCCAGGGCCGATGGCCCTGGCTGGGAGAACGGTTGGCCCTTTGGGCCGGCAGCCGCCCCTGACGCTTCGCCCGCGGCGGTGAGTCTGCGCCTTCAATTTGCTACTCCTCCGCGTCCCGACTCTCTTCCGCCCGGGCCTTCCCGAACTCCTCCGTGATCTGGATCGCCGCGGGGCCGGCCAGGATCACAAAGACGCAGGGGAACAGGCACAGGAGCGTCGGGAGCAGGATCTTCACGGCCGCCTTCTGGGCGGACTCTTCGGCGTCGCTCTCGCGGCGGTCGCGGAGCGTGTCCGAATGGACCCGCAGGGCGCTGACGAGCTTGGTCCCCAGCCGCCGCGATTGCTGGCAGACGAGGGCCAGCGACCGGATCGCGTCGAGGTTCGTCCGTTCGGCCAGCGTCAGCAGCGCCCGGTCGGCGGTCGAGCCGAGCTCGATCTCCTGCCGGACTCGGCCGAGTTCATAGGAGAGGAGCGGGTGGGCGGGTTCGAGCTCTTTCGAGACCCGCTGGATCGCGGCGTCGAAGATCATTCCCCCCTGCAGGCAGGTGACCGTGAGGTCGAGGAAGTCCGGGAGCGACCGCTTGAGCACGCGCTGCCGAGCCCGGGTCCGCCGGCGGAGCCAGAGTCGGGGGAGCAGGTACCCTCCGCAGGCCGCCATGACCGCGGCGAGAAGGGAGTCCGTCGAGGAGAATCCGCGAGATCCCGCGCCGATTCCGGCCGCAGTAGCCAGGACGACCGTCGCCACGATCTGCATCAGAAGAAAGACGACCGAGGCCGAGGGAGACTCGTAGCCGGCCCGGATCAGGTCCTGGTGAAAGCGGGTTCGCTGCTCCGCCTTGCGGGGGAGCAGGTAGCTCGTGATCTGGGCCAGGAACGCCCACCCGGCCGACTGCTCCCGGTGGAGCTGCTTCACGATCGTCCGGTCCATCGCCGGATTCCCGGTGACGCCGTCGATTCGGGCGTCGACACGGGAATCCGACGATGACACCAGCCGGCTCAGCGCCAGGACCATACCGGTCACGCTGAAGAAGACGAGAGCGAGCGAGAGTGAGAGGGAAAGGTCCATGGGGAGTTGGGGCAGGTTGTCCGTTATGAGTTGTCAGTGATCAGTTCAGAGAGGAGTCAGAGCGATGCTCCGCCCTCTGGCTGAAAACGGAGGACTGACAACTGAAAAACCCAGAACGTCTCAGTACTCAATCTGAATGGTTCGTCGGATCCACGCGGTGCCCAGGAGCTGCAGTCCGATGAGCGACAGCAGGACCCAGGGGCGATCGAGGAGGACCTGGATGTAGTCCCGCTGGGAGAGCCACAGCCAGATGAAGGCGGCGATCGGCAGGACCGTCAGGACGAGGGCCTGCATGCGGCCTTCACCCGTCAGGGCCTGAACGCGGTTCGACAGCTTGATCCGCTTCCGCGTCAGGTCGGAGATGCTGCTGAGGACCTCCACGGGGCTGCCGCCACACTGCCGCTGAACCAGCAGGGCGACGACCAGCAGGTGCAGCTCCGGCACCGGCACCCGGCGGGCCAGGTCCCGCAGCGTCGTGTCCTGGGGAAGGCCGAGGTTCTGCTGCTCGCAGCAGAGAGCAAACTCTTTGGAGATGGGTGCCGGGCATTCGGCCCCGACCATCTGCAGCGCGGCGGGGACCGACTGACCTGCCGCCACGGCGCGGCTCATGACGTCGAGGACTTCCGGGAGCTGCTCGGAGAACTTGTCGGTCCGCCGCTTCCGCTGAATCAGCACGACGATCCAGGGGATCGACAGCGCGACGACTCCCGTCGCCGCGGCCGCCAGGAAGCTCGACGAAGGAATGTACCCCGCGAGCGTCCCCAGGATCCCCGCGGCGGCGGAGAAGTCGGCCGTCTGTTCGATCGTGATCGGCAGCCCCGACTGCTCGACCGCCTGCTTCCAGCGGCCGATGAGTCCGTCGCTCCCCTCCTGCGAGGCGGCCCAGTCCCGGAACAGCGAGGACTTTCCGGCGGCGCCGGGGGTCTTGGACTGGATCGCGTCGCGGATCCGGTGCCGGATCCGCCGGTCATGCCCCAGGAACGCCTCGGCCACAAACCGGCCAAGGGCGATCACGGACATCATTCCACAGAGAATGATCGCGGTGGTGTTCATGCTTTCCCTCGCGGGGCAGGAGCGGGGCCGTCAGCGGAAGGCCGGGAGGAGACGGAGAGCGCCCGCCGCTCGAAGAGCGAGTCCTCGAGCGGATACCCCGCGGTCTCCAGCGCCGACAGACACCGCGGGCGGTTCCCGGTGGCCCAGAACTGCCCGTCGCTCCGGCGGTCGGCGGTCAGGCCGGTCTGCTCGTACAGGAACAGGTCCTGGACCTGAATGGTGTTCTCATCGAACCCGGTCACTTCCGAGATCGCCCGCACCTTCCGCTGCCCCCCGGGCAGCCGGACGCAGTGGATCACGATGTGGACCGCGGAGCCGATCAGCTCGCGGATGAACCAGGCGGGAAGGTCGTACCCCGCCATTCCGACGAGCATCTCCAGCCGCCGCACGGCGTGCCGGGTGCTGTTGGCGTGGATCGTCGTCAGGCTGCCGTCGTGCCCGGTCGTCATCGCCTGAAGCATGTCGAACGCCTCTTCGCCGCGGCACTCGCCGATGATGATCCGGTCGGGCCGCATCCGCAGGGCGTTGCGGACGAGATCGCGGGCCGAGACCGCCCCTTCCCCTTCGACGTTCGACGGACGGGTCTCCATCCGGGCGACGTGCGGCTGCTGGAGCTGGAGTTCGGCGGCGTCTTCGATCGTCGCGATCCGCTCGTCGGGCGAGATGAAGGCGGAGAGCATATTGAGCATCGTCGACTTCCCCGCCCCGGTTCCGCCGGCGACAACAACATTGAGCCGCGCCCGGACGCAGACGGCGAGGAACTCCATCATCTCCCGCGTGAGCGACTGATGAGAGAGAGCGTCCGCGGCCGAGAGCCGCTTCGATCCGAAACGGCGGATCGAGACCAGGGCTCCGTCGAGGGCCAGCGGCCGGATGATGGCGTTGACGCGGCTGCCGTCGGCGAGCCGGGCATCGACCATCGGGCTCGCTTCATCGAGCCGGCGGCCGACCCGGCTGGCGATCCGCTGGACGATCTCGACGAGATGCTGCTCGTCGTGGAACGTGACGTTGGAATGCTCCAGCCGCCCGCGGCGCTCGACGTAAACGGTGCTCGGCCCGTTGATGAGGATGTCGGAGATCGTCGGGTCGCGGAGGAGCGGCTCGATCGGGCCAAGGCCCAGTGCCTCGTCGATGATTTCGTTGATGAGCCGTTCCCGCTCGACTTCGCTCAGGAGGTCGGCCCGGAACCGGCACAGGTCTTCGATCCCCCGCCGCAGCTCGCGGCGGAGCTCGCAGTCCTCGAGCGCGGTGGCACAGGAGAGGTCCATGGCACTCACGAGGTGCTTGTGGATCTCCTGCTTGAGCCGCTGGAACCGGTTCTCCCGCGACTCCCGCTTTCCGGAGGCGTCCGAGGAGGAGGCGGTCGAGGAGTCGGATGAGAACATGAAGTGAGAGGGGTCCGTGGAGGGACGGGATGTCCCGGGTTGTGCGAGGAGTTTTCAGTGATCAGTCGTCAGTGATCGCTGACGACTGATCACTCATTCCCAGTACGGTCGCGGGCCGGCAGAAGGGACGAGGCCTTGTCACAGGTTCGATCGCGGCGGACATTCCGCCTTCCCGCCAGAATGACGCACGGCCGTCCGCGTCGTTCCCGTCATTCCCTGCTGCCGACCCGCTTCCGAGACGAGTGATCCTTGTTGTGGTCACGGCCGAAGCCGTGCCCTCTCGAACCGCCCGCGGTCCCGGCGGTTCGATTCCAGGTCGCGGCCGGCACCGCGCCCTGCCGGGAGAACTCCGTCCTCCCGTTGTTCCTGTCTGGCTCTCTTGATTGGCTCGAAGAAGCGGAGTGGGCAGGGGAACACGGCATCCCCACGAGCCGGACGCGCCGGCAGGGCAGACACACTGGCCATGCCGATTGGCACACGCGTCCTTCCCTCTGCCCACTCACCCTTCTCACGACTCGGGTGTCCGGTGTCAGAAGACCATCCCCGCGATCCGGGGAAAGAACTTCAGTCGCGACCACAGGTGCCGCGATTCGGCGACCGCCTCGGCCGGTTCGGCCTGGGGGTCGACCATGTTTCCAAAGACTCCCTGGGCGAGCTGCCGGATCTCCCGGGTCAGTTCCGCCTGCGGATTTTCGTCGACCACCGGTACCCCGCAGTTCACGGAGAGGTTGGCCGTCAGCGGCTCGTCCGGGAGCCAGACTTCCACGGGCCGGCCGAGGAGCGTCGCAACCTTGGCCCGCGGGAGCTCGCCCGCCTGGGAGCAGCGGTTCGCGACGAGGACCACGCGGTCGAGATCGATCTGGCGGCGGTCCCAGTCGTCGAGGAGTCGCCGCGTGTTGCACAGCGAGGCGAACTCGAGTCGGAACGGGACGAGGATCTTTTCGCAGGAGCGAAGCAGCGACGCCCGGCCGGCGAGCTGCGTCCCCAGGTCGATCACCGTCCAGGGGAAGAGCCGGCGGCAGAACTGCACGATCCGGTCGAGGGCGGACCCGGTGATGGCCAGGTAGTCTTCTTCGGTCGCGGGAGCGGCGATCATCCGGATGCCGGAGTCGTGGGGCGTGAGCGACTGGGTCAGCATTTCCTGATCGAGCATCTCCTCGTGGCGGACCAGTTCCGCCAGCGTGTGCCGCGGGGCGAGGTTGAGGAGGGCCGAGAGGTCGCCGAACTGCGAGGCGAGGTCGATCAGTCCGCAGGATTCGTGTCGGCGGGCGACGAGGATCGACAGGCTCGCCGCCAGGAGGCTCGCCCCGCTGCCGCCGGACGCCGCGGCGACGGCCAGGGCCGCTCCGGTTCCGCCGGCGGTCATCTGGCCCGCGAGGCGTTCGAGGGAGGCGGAGAGCTGTTTGTTCGTGTCGGCGTCTTCGTCGAGGAAGTCGTCCGCGCCGGCGTGGAGGAGGTCGAGAATCCGGCGGGCGTCGGTGGCGACGCCGACCGCCACCAGCCGGCCCGGACAAGAGGGACGCAGTTTCTGGACGATCCGGACCCCGCGGGCCTCGTCCGTCGGCAGGACGACGAGGAGCAGGTCCGGTTTGCGGGGGAGGGCCGCAATGGCGAGGTCCCCCCCTTCGAGCGGGACGACGTGCGTGATCGGGCAGTCGTGTCCGCGGGCTGCCAGCGCTTTCCGGAGCTTGCTGGCGGTGACGGGATTTTCAGTGGCAATCACGGAATTCATTTCCGTCGCCCCCAGGCAAAGTGAATACGGCCAGTTCCGGAGCGAGACGGCCCCCACCCGGTTGCCCACCCCCGGCAGGTGTGAGCGTCGTCACGATGAGAGGATCGTGACAACTCAACTTTAATCGCGCCGTTTCCGCATGCTGCCGGAATGCAACGGAATGCGACTTTCTCGCACCGGGCCGGCCCGGACCGGACCGGTCGGCGAGACGGCGTGTCTCGGCCCGTCGATCGATCGAGCGAGAGAGTTCCAGGGCCAGAGGGACCGACCGAGGAGCGTCCCGATCAGCTTATCGCGAGACATCGATCACGAAGTCGTCGGGCTGCGGGTAGGCCGTGGGATTCGGCCGTCCCCGTTCATCCAAACGGTTCGGTCCCCAGCTCCAGATCCGGACGCGGTCCCGGGACTCGACCTCGAACGTCAGAGGCCCGTCGGCGTAAGGATCGTGGAGAACCTCCGCCAGGAATTCGGGCGTGAGTTCCTGGAGTGTTCGCGGGAGCCGGCCGTGAGTCTGAGCGCAGGCTGCCGCGGCGAACCCGGCTCGCGACAGGTTGTGCCGCGTTCGAGCCCGGTCGTCGGTCTCCCGCAGAACGTCAGCGACCGGCCGGTACAGGTTGGCGACGTGATTCCCCAAGCGCTCGGCCGCCTCGCGGGGATCGCGCTCGATGCTCGCCGGAAGATCCCGGATCATCCTTCCCGAGCTGGCCACCGCCTCTTTCGTCTCGACTCGCATCCGCTGAAACTCCGCGGTCCGCTGCGCTGTGCTCTCAATCCTCATCGCGGCGGAGAACCGCGCGGTTCGGTCCCGGGCGACCTGGAGAACTCGGTCCCAGTCCAGGCGCTGCAGATCCTTCACCGGCCGGTCCTCATACGTGGAGTACAGAGGCGACGCCGCGTTCTCGATTCGGACCACTCCGTGACGGCGGAAACGATCGATCTCTTCGGGCAGGGTCCATTCTCGTTCATACTCGTCGCAGTCGATGAGCGACCGCGAAAAGGAGAACTGTTCGAGCTTGGTGCCGTAGTCCTCCGCCAGTTCGCCGACGCGCCCCGACTTCAACAGGGCCGCTTCGACTTGATGAACGGCCGTGGTCCGCCGAAGCGCCACGAGAAACTGGGTGGACGAGAAGGCTTCCCGGGCCAGGAGCCGGCTGAGCTGTCGCACCGCCAGCAGGTCTCGCAGTGCCGGTCGAACTTCGCCGCGAGACGCACGCAGAACGGCGCGACACTCCAGGGCCCGGCCGGCGTCCGATAAAGGCCCGAGAAGGTCGAGCCGCTTGTGGAACCGCCAGTCGCCTCCCTCGGGGACCAGATCAGAGTCCGGGACGATCGGCAGATAGAAGCGGGGCCACTCCACAATCTGGATGAGCTGATCGAGGACCGGTTCGTTGAGAGCGATGTAACGGGCCAGCTCCGGAAACTGCCCCTGGCGGCCGATGTTCTCGAGAGCGTTCCGCGTCTCGTCCCGGAGTGCCGCGACTCGCTTCTGCTGCGACTCCTCATCGGTTTCCAGTGCAGCCGCGTAGTCCTCGTCATTCAGGAATGCGGACCGCCGGGCGGGGAAGGTTTTGACCCCGAGCATCCGGAGTTCGTCCGGACCGAAGGCGGGGGAGACGCCAAGCAGGCGTGCCAGCGGAACGGCGGCGTTGTGCTGGGGAGCGAGCCCTTTCGTCAACGCGGCGTTGAGGTCTCGATATCGCTGCGGCAGCGTCGCCGGGATCTCCGGTTCAGAAAGGACGATTCCCTCCAGCAGGTCGGCGGGGCGGTTCTCCGCCCGGAGGAGGGCCGGGGCGGTTCCCAGCAGAAGCAGTCCGCCCAGGGCGATCAACAACGATGGCATCCGCCTCGGCCGCATGAGACACCGCATTCCTTTCATCAGGCTCGCCAGAATCGCAGTTTACGTCCGCAGCAGTTGAAACATGAAGACGCTGGCCGGCACGACTCGATAGCTCAAACCCAACGTGCGACGGCAGGCTGGGGTCAAGGGGTTTCGACCCCTTGCCGCCGGAGGCACTTCCATGAGGAACCGTGGTGAGCAACGGACGGCCCTTTGTGGGACCGGCGTTGAGAACTCCATCGCTCGCGCTGGACTCCCCGCGGATTGATGTGGGGGCATACGCCACGTTGTCCGGGTTTGGACACGCCCTCCTTCAGACATCTCTCGACGGCCAGGCCTCCGGCGGGCATGAGAGCCATAAAAACAACACAGGCCCCTCTGCCCTCCCCACCAGGGGTGCCCCCCTGGACCCCGGATCTGCCATTGGTTGCGCTCTTGGCGCCTCCCCGATAAACTGCCGCCCACTCCTCCTTGAACAGCGGACGACATGAGCGACCCGGTCAACACAATCCTCAACGCCGACTGCATCGCCGGGATGAACGCCCTCCAGCCCGGAAGCGTTGACCTCGTCTTCGCCGACCCCCCCTTCAACATCGGCTACGACTACGACGTCTACAACGACTCCCTCGACTGCGACAAGTACATCCACTGGTGCCGCGACTGGATGCAGGCGGTCCACCGGGCCCTCGCCGACAACGGCACCTTCTGGCTCGCCATCGGCGATGAGTACGCCGCCGAACTCAAGATCGAGGCCAAGAAGCTCGGCTTCCACTGCCGGAGCTGGGTCATCTGGTACTACACGTTCGGCGTCAACTGCGCCCGCAAGTTCACCCGCTCGCACGCACACCTCTTCCACTTCGTAAAAGACCCGGCCAACTTCGTCTTCCGATCCGACGAACTGGAGAACCGCGTCCCCTCCGCCCGACAGCTCGTCTACGCCGACGCCCGCGCCAACCCCCGCGGCCGACTCCCCGACGACACCTGGATCCTCCCTCCGGCCAACGCCGCGGAGGTCCGCACGGGGACCGAAGAGCTTCCGCCGCAGCCGGCTCCGGCCGACGCCAACGATGACACCCCGCAGACCTGGACCCTTCGCCCGCAGGACCTCGCCGAGCGGTTCCAACCCAACGAGAACACCTGGTACTTCCCACGGGTGGCGGGGACGTTCAAGGAACGCGCCGGCTTCCACGGCTGCCAGATGCCGGAGCAGCTTCTGGCCCGGATCATCCGGGTCTGCTCGGAACCGGATGCCCTGGTGATGGACCCCTTCTCGGGGAGCGCCACGACCGCGGCCGTCGCCAAGAAGCTCGGCCGCCGCTACCTCGCCTTCGACCTCTCGGAACAGTACGTCGACCTGGGCCTCCGACGACTGGCGGGGATCACCTCCGGCGACCGGATGGACGGCGCGGAAGAGCCGCTGATGAGCGCTCCCAAAACGTCGGAAGGAAAGCCGCGCCGAACCGCGGAGAAGAAGCGTCCCGGCCGCAAGAAGGCGTCGGTCCCTGCTGTCGAAGAGACATAGAGCCCACGGCTCACAACTCTCCGTTCCGCCGCAGGTTGTCGACGAGTTGCCTGCACATCTGCTGCCGTTCGTACGCCTCCGAGAGAGCCTCTGCGCCCGGCATGTCGTGCCACGCAAAGAAGGCGTCCATGAGCCGCTGGCCGATGCTGTCGGAGACGAGCCACTCCAGAACGTGCGGCGGGTGACCATGCCGGAACCCGTGTCTTGATCGGGGGCTCAGGAAGTCCTGCCCTTCGTCCTCGACAAGTCGAGCCAGATGAAAGGCGGGAGTCGGCCCTCGCGACAAGTCCGCCAGATCCGCTTCCCATTGGTGAAGGAGCGGAGTCAGGGTGCCGCGCACCGACGAGAGATCACGGAGCCATCTCGATATCGGCCACGCCCAGGAGCCTTCGTCTGGACGCAGAAGGAGCACGCTCCACAGGGCATTGAAATAAGAGTCCACGGCGGAGCGTTCATCCGCCAGCCACGATGTCCAGCTCGCGTAGTCGAGCTTTCCGAAGATGAAGAACGGATCGAGCTCGCCGAACGGATCCGACCGGGCAGGCGTTCCAATGATGTCGAGCATCCTGGGGAGGAAGTGCTTGAAATCACGAAGCGTTCCCCATGTGGTCATCGCCTTCATTTGATAGGTCTTGAAGGCCTCCGGAGGCAGCTGATCGAGAGGGGCCGCACCCAACGGGCGCTCATCGCAAACTCCCGGGAAGCGTGGATCGGCATCCATCGGACCGACGAGGCGGTACCGTCGGAACACGGCGTACAACTCCTCAATCGATCGAAGCAACTCGCGTTCGCGTGACGACAGTTCCTCGTGTGACATCGGCGGGCCCGTGCGTTCCGAGGTTCAGGGAGGACAAGGCCTTGGCATTTGTACTGGATTGCGGGATCTGGACATCGGTCGACTCCGTCCGGTTCGCTGATCCACTGCGAGTCTCGCAGGGCGTCGTCGACGCCCCAATTGGGGCACGGTCTGGTCAAGCCATGCCCTTCCGCAGAGCGTTTCGGGGAGGGGCCTGCGACGTCACGCTACGGAACGAAGGTCCAGACTGTCTCTCCGGTGAGCGCGTCGGCCAGTTCGATCCGATTGGACTGGCACCACGCGACGAACCGGCCGTCGGGTGAGAAGCGAATCGCATCCGGTTCGCTGAAGAGTCGGTCCGTGCTCCAGATCACGTCTCCGCTGGCGGCATCCCGCAGAGCCATCGTCTGGATGCGTCCGTTCCGGGCGGGGCGGCTGGTGATGACGCGATTGCCGTCGGGCGAGACGGCCAGCGTGCGGAGCATTTCGGAGCTGGGAGGGTCGATCAATTGGATTGTGCCCCCGTCCTGTAGAACCAGCGTCCAGAGTGCTCCGGCCGCACGGGTCTTCTTTCCCACCTGTTCGGAGATTGCGCCGGCGATATAGAGCCGCTGGTCGTCGTGCGTGAATCCGGTTGCGGCTCCGAACGGGCTTCCTTTCCGATCGCCAGTCGGAAGCGAGGCTGTCCCGATGCTCTCGAAGGTCTCCGGCTCGATCAGTTCGACCGTGTTGCCGGCGCAGAACGCCAGCTGCTGGCCATCGCGAGAGATCGAAAGGGCCTCGATGCTTCGGTCCCGTTCCAGAACACGAAGCCGCCGGCCGCCGGCTGTCCGCCAGGAGATGAGATGTCCTTTGGGGGGCTTCTGAAACTGAAACCTGGTGGACGCGCTCATCAGGAACTGGCCGTCCGGCGTGAACGCCAGCGCCCGCGGTTCGCCCATCTCCCGTGTCAGCTCCTGCCGAACGCGGACGGCGCCGAACCGCCAGAGCTGGATCCGTCCGGAGTCGAAGCCGACCGCGAGTACGTTCGGTTCCGTAGGTGAGAACGCGATCACGCGGCTGATCCGCTCGTCCGGCCCCACCTTGAACGGCCAGCGCCACTCCGGCTCGGCATCCGCGTCGGGCTTCGGGGATTCGCCCGCCGTCTCCAGTTCGGGAACACGGCGGCCGGTCCGCAGGTCGAAGATCCGGACCCGGTCGCCGCACGTCGCGAGGTGGCGGCCGTCCGCCGAGAAGCTCAGCCCCAGGCAGATCGGCTGTTCACGCGGCGGCTGCGCAGCGGCATACGCGGCGAAGACCAGCACGGCCCACACCACGCCCCACGATCGCCACCACGTCCGCCGACGGCCCATGACGCTCCTCAGCCAGGACAGCTCTCAACGCCGGAGAACATTGTTCCCGCGAACGGCTCCACCTGCGAGCGATCGGACCTCTGCCGCCAATTGGTGTGTGCTGCGAGAGTCGGTGGAAAACTCGCAGGGGGACGATCAAGGGAGCCGCGTTGCTTGCGGTGAAGACCCTGGGAGGGCGAGGCTCCGGCCGAGCCGCGGCGGTGGAGAAGGTTCCCGTTCGCCCCTTCGCCCGATGGGAGCAGTGGCGGTCCTCCGGGAGAGGGGCGGGAGGGCGAGATGATAGGTGGGGACGCGTTTGCGAACCTTCGCGGCTCAGCAGGAGCTTCGCCCTCCCGGAAGGGGCGTTGCCCTGTCGGTCCCTCCGATAGGCACACCGCCCAGTGAAACCGGCGGCCTTTATTTGGAGCGATCGAGGTCGCGCGCCCTCGCGGGGATCTCCAGCGACTTGAGATCGAACACCGCGTCATCGACCTTCTGATTGGGAGCGAAGGTGGTGTAGGTGACCGAGGTCCGGGTCTCGCCTTCGCCGCCGAAGCGCTCCGTGAGATGCAGCTCCTTCACGAACCAGACCGACTCCGCCTGGCCCCAGACAACCTGCTTCTCCACCAGCGGGGTCGTCGACGGATCGACCAAGGTCTGGTGCGACGTCACCCGATATCCGGTGCGGGGGTCGATCTCGAAAACGCCGTGACTCTTCTTTGAATTTTTGACACGGTATCGTCCTTCGAGCCGCCCATTCTTGCCATCGGCGAAGGCGATCGGATCGCCGTCGAGATTGGTGATCAGCCGGTCGACGTTCAGAACGTCCTGCCACAGGTGGGCGGGATGCCGGAAAGGGAATTCGGCGAAGGCGATCGCATCGTCCAGCGAGCCATAGTTTTCGATCTGGCAGCTGGTCGGGTGAATCCGCGGCGAGAACGTCACGACTGTGCCCGAGTCAGCGTCCCCCAGGATGACGCGGCGCTCCCCTTTGAGGTCGCCTTCCTGCCCCGCTTCGTCCTCCTTGCCCAGTATCACAACGCGAACCCGATGCCGGGTGAGGTGGAGATCGAGGCGGCAGCGGCCTTCCTTCCAGAACAGTTCGAATGTCCCCTCGGACTGGACGACCTCCTTCTCGTCTGCCCGCGCTTTGCGGCGAACGAGGAGAATTCCTTTGCCGTATGCAGACCGCATGTCGCGGGCATCCGCAATGGCCGCCTCGCGGGCCTTCTCGAGGATCTCCGCTTCGGAGGGCTCGGCGCCGCTCGCCGTCCACGGAAGGGACATCGCCACCAGAACCAGACCCGCCAGCCATTTCACGTGCATCGCAGACTCCCAAGGTCGGAAAGTGGTCGCCGCCGTCGCGTGTCGATACGAAAAGAGCCTTGGACGTTTCCGTCCAAGGCTCCCCTGGCCTCGAATTCCGATCCTCTCAGGCAACTCTTATTCCGCTTTGAAGCGGTAGATGCCGTGGCCGTCCGGTGCGACCCCCATGAAGTACATGTCCCCCTGCTCGTCTTCGCCAAAGGACATGATCGGCAGGCCGTTCGACGGGATGCTGTAGTTCCCCTTCACCGCCTTCTTCTCCTCGTCGTAGTCGAGGGCCCAGACTTTGCCGGTGACGTAGTCGGCGTAGACGTACTTGCCGGCGAGTTCCTTGATCCGGCTGCCGCGGTAGACGTTGCCGCCGGTGATCGACTTGCCGACCTGGTGGTCGTACTCCCAGATCGGATCGAGCAGCTTGGCGTCCGCCGGCGGGGTCTTGGCGCCGAAGGGGTGCAGGCCTTCGCGGAAGTTCCAGCCGTAGTTACCGCCCTTTTCGACGAGGTCGATCTCTTCCCACAGGTTCTGGCCGACGTCCGAGCACCAGAGCGTGCCGGTCTTGGAGTCGAAGGCGATCCGCCACGGATTGCGGAAGCCGTAGGCGTAGATCTCCGGAGCGGCGTCCTTGTTCCCGACGAACGGGTTGTCCTTCGGGATGGCGTACGCCTTGCCGGCGTCCTTGTGGTCGACATCGATGCGGAGGATCTTGCCGAGCTGCTTGCTGAGGTTCTGGCCGTTGCCGAACGGGTCGTTCCCCGCGCCGCCGTCGCCGAGGGCGATGTAGAGCATTCCGTCCGGACCGAAGGCGATCGTTCCTCCCTTGTGGTTCCAGAACGGCTGCGGGAAGCGGATCAGTTCCTCTTCCGAGGCAGGGTCCGCCTTGTTGGGGTCATCCTTGGAGACCTTGAACCGCGAGACGACGGTGGTGTGCTCGGCGTCCTTGGTGCTGTAGTAGATGAAGAACTCGCCGTTCGTCTTGAACTTGGGATGGAACGCCATCCCGAGGAGGCCCTCCTCGTTCATGTTGTCGGCGTACTGGACCTTCTTGCGGAGGTCGAGGAAGACGTGGCTGTCGGTCGCCGCCTGATCGTTCTTGAAGGCGAAGACCTGGCCCCACTGCTCGCCCGCGAAGAGGCGGTTGGTGCCGTCGCCGGAGTGCATGAGGAAGATGGTGCGGAACGGCCGGATCTGGCCGCTCTCGGTCTCCGGCTCCCAGCCCGCCCACTTGAGGTTGGGGAACGCCTTCTCGGAGACGAGCGGGAGCTTGCCGTCGACCGGGTCCTTGGCGATGCCGTTGTCCGGGAGTTCGCGGATCTTGATGTTGCGGTAGGCGACGACGTCGTTGTGGTCCTGGAGGCAGAGGTGCCCCTTGGTGTTCTTGCCGAACTTTTCCATCTTGGCGAACTTGCTCTTCGCCACGCGGTCGTCCCAGTCCTTGTTCCCCTTGGTGAACGTGACGTAGCGGACGCCGTTCATGTTGATTTCGCTGCCGGCCGGAGTGATGCGGATCTGCATCTGGTTCCATTCGCCGGCGGGGCGGGTGGCGTCGGGCTGGGTCTTTTCCATGAAGCCGGGCTTGGGCTCATAGAGCTGGTAGAGCCAGCCGGCCTTCTGGGGGTCGTGCCCTTTGACGTTGTCCTGGACCTGGATTTCGGGTCCGGAGTGCCATGGGGCTCCGCCGTCTTCGGAGACGTGGAACATGATGCCGCTGTTGCCGGCTTCGGTGATCTTGTATTCGATGGAGAGTTCGAAGCTGCCGTATTCGTCCTTGGTGACGATGTCTCCGGCCCCTTTGTCGGCGCGGACGAGGGTGCCGTCCTGGACCTTCCAGCCTTCGGAGATGTTGTCCTTCTTGTAGTTCCGCCAGCCGTCGGTGGTTTTGCCGTCGAAGAGGAGTTTCCAGCCGCCGCGCTTTTCGGATTCGGTGAGTTCGTTTTCGCCGGCGAAGAGGGGGAGGGTGGAGGTGCCGAAGAGGGTGGCGATGGCGGCAGCGGACCACCAGCGGGACACGGACATGAAGGAATCTCCGATCAGAGTGAGTTGGCGATCAGGGCTGGGCATCGTACGCGGGGGTTCCGTCGATCGAAAGCGACCGGGTCAAAGCCTGACCGGGGTCCAGGGGGTCACCCTTGGTGGGAGATGCAAGGGGCGCCTGTGAGGGAGGCGGAAGGGGTTCAGGCTGAAGGCGGAAGGTAGAGCGGCGCAACGCAAAATCACTTGTCCCTATCCGGGTCCAGGGGCACCCTGGTCAGGGAGTGCAGAGGGGCCTGTGTTGTTTTTTCGGCCCTTTGCCCGCCGGAGGCCGTCTCGTCGAACACCATCGGATACCTTGTGTGTCCAAACGCGGACGACGTGTGGGATGCCCCCTCACCAACCCGCGGGGATTCCAGGGCGAGCGTGGAGTCCTCAACGCCGGTTCCACAAAGGGACGTCCGTTGTTGACCACGGTTCCTCATGGAAGCGCCTCCGGCGGCAAGGGGGCCCGTGTTGTGTCTTTGGCCCCTTGACCCCAGGCTGTCGTGGCACGTTGGGTTTGCATGAAGAACACTGCGCCGACCAGGACGTCGTCCGCGAATTGCGACTGCCCCACCCTCGCCTTAGACTCCAGATCTCCCGCGACCATCCCACCCGCCCGGAGCCCCCCGCGTGTCTCAAGACCAGCCTGCCGCTTCCCCTCCTGCTCCTCCCCCGCCGATCAAGATGACCACGATGCACTGGCTCGTGTGCATCATCGCCTCCATCGGCTTCGCGTTCGACATCTACGAACTCCTGATGCTCCCGCTGATCGTCAAGCCGGCGATCGCGGCCCTCCATCCGAACACCGGCACCCCGGCCGACTGGCTCCCCGGCGGCGTTCAATACGTCCAGTGGGCCCGCACCCTGTTCTTCGTTCCCGCGATCGCCGGGGGCGTCTTCGGCCTCCTCGGCGGTTACCTCACCGACCGCCTCGGCCGCCGCTTCGTCCTCACCTGGAGCATCCTGCTCTACGCCTTCGGGGCGTGCGCCGCCGGACTCTCGACCGACCTCTACCAGCTCCTCTTCTTCCGCTGCCTCGTCTTCATCGGCGTCTGCGTCGAGTTCGTCGCGGCGGTGGCGTGGCTGGCCGAACTCTTCCCGAACCCGGAGCAGCGTGAGAAGGTCCTCGGCTACACCCAGGCGTTCTCCTCGGCCGGCGGCGTCATGGTGGCGGTCGCGGCGAATCTCGCGGCGACCTACGCCACGGTCTTCCCGGCGATCCGCGGCGGACACGAGGCCTGGCGGTACACGCTGATCTCCGGCCTGATCCCGGCGATCCCCCTGATCCTGATTCGCCCGTTTCTGCCTGAGTCCCCGGCGTGGCAGAAGAAGCGGGAGACCGGAACGCTCAAGCGACCGAGCTTTGCCGAGCTCTTCAGCCCGGCCCTCCGCAAGACGACGATCGTCACGACCCTCTGCTTCGCCACGACCTTTGGCCTGGCGTTCGGCGCCATTCAGCAGACCCCGCAGATCCTCGCCGGTCACGTCGATGTCCTGAAGGCGGTCGAAGCGAACCAGGCCAAGGCCAAGGAGGCCGCCACGGCCGAGAAGCCCTTCACCCAGAAGGATGCGGGGATCATCAAGGGGAACACGACCGACAAGATTGCCGCGTCGGTCCAGGGATGGCAGGAGATCGGCGGGCTTGTCGGCCGGATCCTCCTGGCGATCCTGGCCGTGCGGATCCTCAGCCGCCGGAACCTGTTCCGGATCTTCCAGATTCCGAGCCTGCTCTTCGTTCCGGCGATCTTTTACTGGCTCTCCATGAACCTCAAGACCGAGGGCTCGGTCGAGATGTTCCGGTACGCGATCTTTGCCGCGGGAGCGCTGGTCGTCGGCCAGATGAGCTTCTGGGGGAACTACATCCCGCTCGTCTTCCCGGTCCACCTCCGCGGGACGGGTGAGAGCTTTGCGGCGAACATTGGGGGCCGGGTCATCGGGACCGCGGCGGCGTGGATTACGATCACGCTCTCCGCCGCCAAGCCGCCCGATCCGGCGAAGATCGCCCTCATGGGGGCGGCGGTTGCCGGGGTGTATGCCCTGGTGGGAGCGATCCTGACGCAGTTCCTTCCGGAGCCGACGAACGACGTCCACGAGTGATGTCGCCGGCGTGGCAGCTGTCGGCGGCTGGCCGGTTCTGGAGGCCGTGCCCCTCGAAAACAGGGGCGCGGCGGAATCGGTGCTTGTCACCCGCCGTTTTCCGTGATCTGCTGACTGAACACTGACGACCGAGAACTTGTCACTTTCCGTGCCTATGCCTAAACGCCTGGTCTTTGCCGACTCCTGTGCCACGGTGGCGGACGACGTCATCCTGGGGCAGATCGAGCGCGGCAGCCGGGTGGTGGACCTGGGGTGCGGGGATGGGCGGCTGCTGTCGCAGTTGCGGGATACACTGGGCTGTGACGTGCTGGGGGTGGAGCGGGACCATCTGGCGTTTCAGCATGCGATTGGTCGCGGCGTGCCGATGCTGAAGGCGGATTTGAATCAGGGACTGCACCAGATCCCGCCGGGGAGTTTTGACTTTGCGGTGTTGAGTCAGACGTTGCAGCAGGTGAGTCGGCCGCTGGAGGTGCTCGATGAGATCCTGCGGGTGGCTCGGCGGGCGTTGATTGTGGTGCCGAACTTTGGGCACTGGCGGATCCGGATGCAGGTGGCGTTGCGTGGTCGGGCGCCGGTGACGGATTCGTTGCCGTATGAGTGGTACGAGTCGCCGAACGTTCACTTCCTCACGATGCTTGATTTCCGTGAGCTGGCGCATCATGGCAACTTCCGGATTGTGAAGGAGTTGCCGATTATTGGTGACCGGGCGGTGGAGCGTGCATGGGCCGCGAATCTGAGGGCGAACAGTGCGCTGTACATTCTGGAGCGGGCCCACAGCGCGTAGTTGAGCTCTTGCCGAACCGGGGTCCAGGGGGCCACCCCTGGTGGGGGATGCAAGGGGGCGAAGCCCTCTTGCCCGCCGGAGGCCTGGCCGTCGAGAGATGTCTGAAGGAGGGCGTGTCCAAGCGCGGACGACGTGCCGGATGCCCCCACACCAACCCGCTGGGATTGCAAAGCGAGCGGGGAATCTTCAACGCCGGTACCACAAAACGGTCGCCCGTTGTGCACCACGGTTCCGCAGGGAGAATGCCTCCGGCGGCAAGGGGGTGAGACCCCCTTGACCCCAGGCTGCCGTAGCACGTTGGGTTTGAGCTGTGGGAGCCGCGCCGGCAAGGACGTTGTTACCCGCCGATCGGCGCCAGCTCGTTCAGAACTCGCGTCAGCTCCTGATGCTGGATCGGCTTGACCATGTGAGCATCAAACCCCGCCTCGGCCGACCGCTGACGATCCTCTTCCTGACTCCAGCCAGTGAGGGCAATCAGCACCATCCCCTCACTCCACTCCTGCGCCCGAATCCAGCGGCACACCTCATGACCACTGATCCGCGGCAGCCCGATGTCGAGGAGCACCACCCGCGGACGAAGCGACTCCGCCAACCGCATCGCCTCCTCGGCATCAAACGCCGTGTGAGGCTCATTCCCCGTCAGCTTCAGCAGCATGCCAAGCGTCTTGGCATTGTCGGCATTGTCGTCCACAACCAGGATCCGGCGCTTCCCGGAGGCCTCAGGCCCCGGCTGGGGAGCGGATCCGGCTGGCCGATCATTCGAGTTCACGATTCCTCCGTGACGGACAGCGACGCCAGAAAGGGGTGGGGGGGATCCACTGAGTCCAGCCCTGCTCGACTCAGGACCTGAAAGTGTAGCCGCTCAAAGGGGTGATGGAACTTCATACGCCGGCGGCGGGCTGAATTTGACACAGTCGGCGTCGCTCCCACGGTCGAAACCCGCAGCCCGCTGATGCCCCCCGGGATTCTCCGGTCGTCCCACGGGGCATTGCCCGGGAGAACAGACGAGGCCCGGTCGAGCCAGGAGCGCAACGGCGAAGCGAACCGGACGGCCCCGAAGACTGTCCTGTTCCGGGCGGGAATCGCCTCCCCCGGGCCGCAGTGCGCCCCAAAATCGCGCCGGAAAATTCCCCTTGCCCTTGTTTTGGCAGGGGGACGATGAATACGATTCCGCCGCCATCCAGGGATGGACCCGCTGAGAATCTGTCTGTTTTCCGTCAGTTTCCACCTGTGGGTTTGTCGTTTTCCTCCCGCTTCGTGATCGAAGCGAGGGAAATTTCCCCGGATGCGGAACGATTCGGCTGGACGATTCCCTACACCCGTAAGACAGGAAGCCGCCATGGCTGAACAATCCGATCCACCACAGTGGCGTCAGGCCTGACGGCTCTCTCCCATGAGCTTGCGTCCGCCAGGTCGTAAGCCGCTTCGCGGTCAAAAGGTAACAGGTTCCCCGGTCCCGGCTCCGTTCGTTTCGCAACGGCCGCCGTGTCCGAGCCCGCTCCTTCTCTTGGCCGCCCGACCAGATCCTGCGTGATTTTGCCTTCCGCCACAGACTCCTGTCTCACGACAGACCCGGTCCTGCGGAAGCGGCGGCCAGCCGGGCGCGTTGCCCGGGCCTCACCTTCGGCAGACCAATCGTCCGGTCTCCGGAGAGCGCTTGGCGTGTTCCTTTCACCCACAACTGACCCAAGAACCTCCAACCTCAACTCAACGACCTCACCGTCATGGCAATGGACCTCACTCTCGTCAGAAACATCGGGATCTCCGCCCACATCGACTCGGGCAAGACGACCCTCAGCGAACGCATCCTCTTCTACTCCGGCAAGATCCATAAGATCCAGGAAGTGAAGGGGGACGGCGACGGGGCAACCATGGACCACATGGACCTCGAACAGGAACGCGGCATCACCATCACGTCCGCCGCCACCCAGGTGCACTGGCACCGCAAGGAAGCCGACGGAACGGACCAGGACTACACGATCAACCTGATCGATACGCCAGGGCACGTGGACTTCACCGTCGAAGTCGAACGCTCCCTCCGCGTGCTCGACGGGGCCGTCCTCGTCCTGTGCTCGGTCGGCGGCGTGCAGAGCCAGTCGCTGACCGTGGACCGCCAGATGAAGCGGTACAAGGTTCCCCGCATCGCGTTCGTCAACAAGATGGACCGCACGGGAGCCGACTTCTTCAAGGTCGTGAAGCAGGTCACCGACAAGCTGAACGTCCACGCCGTTCCGCTGACGATTCCCATCGGCGCCGGCAACACCTTCGAAGGGGTCATCGACCTCGTCGCCATGAAGGCCCTCTCTTACGAAGGTAAGAAGGGGGAAACCGTCGTCGTCAAGGAGATCTCCGAAGACGACATCGACGAGGCCAAGAAGCATCGCGCCACGATGCTCGAAGCCCTCTCGCTGTACGACGACGACCTGATGGCGGCCCTCCTGGAAGAGACCGAGTACCCGATCGAGAAGCTGCACGCCCTGATCCGCAAGGTGACCCTGGCCCACCACATCACCCCCGTGATGTGCGGCTCCGCCTTCAAGGACAAGGGGGTCCAGACCCTCCTCGACGCCGTCACCCGCTACCTGCCGAGCCCGCTCGACCGCGAAGTGACCGCCATCGACAACGATGCGACGGAAGCCGCGCGGAAGTCGGGCGAGATCCAGGAATCGGAGACGAAGCGGATCGTCCTCGCTCCGGACCCGACCAAGCCGACCGTCGCGATGGCATTCAAGACCGTCGTCGAGCAGTTCGGCCAGCTGACGTTCACCCGCATCTATCAGGGTGTCATCCGCAAGGGGGACACCTACACCAACACCCGTACCGGCAAGTCGACGCGTATCGGACGTCTCGTCCGCATGCACGCCGACGACCGGCAGGACATTGAAGTCGGCGAAGCCGGCGACATCATCGCGGTGGTCGGTGTCGACTGTGCGACCGGGGATACGTTCGTCAGCGGCGACATGAACATCTCGCTGGAAAGCATCTACGCCCCCGAACCGGTGCTGAAGCTCAAGATCGAGCCGAAGGATCGGGACGGCGCGGCGCAGCTGTCGAAGGCGCTCGAGCGGTTCCGTCGTGAAGACCCCACCTTCCACGTCATGTCGGACCCCGAAACCGGGGAAACCCTCATCGCGGGGATGGGTCAGCTTCACCTCGAAATCTACACGGAGCGGATTCGCCGCGAGTACAAGTGCGAGACGATCATTGGTGAGCCGCGCGTCGCCTACAAGGAGACGCCGACCAAGGAAGTCAGCTTCAACTACAAGCACAAGAAGCAGACCGGTGGTTCGGGTCAGTACGCCCACGTCGTGGGTCGTGTCTTCCCGCTGCCGGAAGGTTCGGCGGTGAACTACGAGTTCGTCAACAAGATCACCCAGGGACGCATCCCGTCCCAGTTCATCCCCGCCATCGACTACGGTTTCCAGCGAGCGATCGTGAAGGGACCGCTGGCCGAGTGCGAGGTGGTCCGGGTCGGTGCGGAGATCACGGACGGCAGCTACCACGACGTCGACTCGAACGAACGTGCGTTCGAGACGTGCGGCTGGCTGGCGCTGCGGGAAGCGATTCTGCAGGCGAGCCCGTGCCTGCTCGAGCCGATCATGAAGCTCGAAGTGGAAGTCCCTGAGGAGTATCAGGGTCCGGTCACCGGCCACATTTCGAGCAAGCGGGGACTCATCACCAACACGACGGCCCGCCTCGGCGTGGCGGTCATTGAAGGGGAAGTCCCGCTGGCGAACATGTTCGACTACGCCAACGAACTGCGTTCGATGACGCAGGGCAAGGGCGGCTTCAGCATGGAATTCGCGGCCTACAAGCAGGTCCCGAAGAACGTGCAGGAAGAAGTGGTCGAGCGTCGCCGCAAGGAAAAGCTCGAAAAGGAAAAGAACAAGTAGCCAGGGGCGAAGCCCCTGGACCTGGTGGCCGTGGAACGATGGGTTGCGCGAAGGATGTCCGTCCGGCCAGGACGGTGTTCGAACGCAACTGTCGGAGGCGGTCTCCGGACTTGTTGACAGCTTGATGTGTTGAATGTCGAAGGGGCGAGTTGGCAGCAATGCCGGCTCGCCCCTTCTTTTTTTGCGCGAGCCGACGGACGCGCGACCGCCGAGAACCGTTGGAAGCGAGTGCTGTCCGATCGCGAACCCTTGTTGCGGGCTCTTTCTCGCCGCTTCATCTCATTGCATAAACACGAAAGGAGGCTGCGCATCAGCGCAGCCTCCTTCGCGATGTCTGGCCTCACGGCCTGTCTCAGTTCGACAGCTGGAACCCGAAGTTCTTGCCGTAGAGCGAGATCCCGGACTGCGGGTAGTACGGGGCGTAGGTCGGCGCGACATAGGTCGGCGGAACGTAGACCGGCGCGGGTGCGACGGGGACGGCCGGGGCGACGTAGGTGTAGCCGTAGGGGGGAGCCACGTATCCGTAGCCGCGATACGGGCGGTACGGCGGATGGACGTGGACGTGGCTCGGGCCGTAGTGACCGTGCCCCGAGTGGCCGTGTCCCGAGGGGCCGTGGTGGTGGTCGGCCCGCGCTTCGGTCGACGGAGCGAGGGCGGCGGTCAGAGCCACGGCGGCGGACAGGATCAGAGTCTTCATCGTGCACCTGCAAAGAGGAATGAGGCGTCTCATGGGGAGACGCGGGAACGGCCGGCTTCGCAACGGTCCGCCGGCTTTCGTTCGCTCGCCGGGACCACAATGAAAGGTCCGTGCCAATCGGTTGCTGCCGCGGTCTGCGGCGTCGGAAACCGGCGGAGAGGGCCGTTCCGTCCCGCGCGATCTGCCCAATCGGATGTTGATGCCGTCGGATTGAGGACGGTTCGCGGGTGCGGTTGGGAGGGGCGGGGTGGATACGCCCGTTCGAAGGGGGTGAGGTCGATTGACGGAGATGCGCGGAGCGGAGGAGTGGCGCAGGTCGGTCGGCCGGTGCTGGTGGCTCGCCTGTTCGAAGAGTGGGACTACTGACGCGCCGCCGTCCATCCCGATGCTCGAACCGCGTTCTTGCCGGCGCAGCATTGATTGCTCAAACCCAATATGCGACGGCCGCTGGGGTCAAGGGGGCCTCGCCCCCTTGCCGCCGGAGGCACTTCTATGAGGGGCCGTGGGACACAACGGATGTTCCCTTTGTGGTACCAGCATTGAGGACTCCCTCAACCTGCACCGCTCGCTTTGCAATCCCCGCGGGTTGGTATGGGGGCATACGGCACGTTGTCCGCGTTTGGACACGCGCTCCTTCAGACATCTCTCGACGGCCAGGCCTCCGGCGGGCAGAGGGGCGTTGCCCCTCTGCACTCCCCACCAGGGTCCCCCTGGACCCGGTTGGGGATCGCGCCCGCTTGTTGCCGCCAGGATCTCCGGATAGCGTGAATGACGTCGGGGCGCGCTCCTCTGCCCCGGTGATGAGGAACGTCGACGTCGCGGGCCATACCCGACGCCTGTGCTGAGGCCGCCATGCTGAGCCGTAAACTGCTCCCGACTCGTCTCCTGCTCTCCCTGCTGACCAGCGTTGCTGTGCCGTTGGCTGGACCGGTCACCGCCGCGGAGCCAGCCGCCAAGACCGACTTCGCCAGCCTCGACCGCGACGGCAACAAAGCCCTCTCGGTAGAGGAGTACCTCGCATCACCGGGCCTCCCCGATCCGAAAGTCGCCCGCCGAAACTTCAGCGTCGTCGACTTCGACCGCAGCGGGGGACTGAACGAAGACGAGTTCCGCGCCCTGCCAGGCCGGCTTCCCGTCGACGAACGAGGCCCCGTTCCCGATCCGATCGCCGAGCTCGCGGCCGCCGCCCTCAAGACCTGGCGGCCGCTGCTGAAAGAGGCAGACCGGAACGGCGACGCCCAGTTGTCGGCAGGCGAATGGCCCGAAGCGAACCTCAAAGCCAAGCTCCCCCCGTTCGGCGATCTCAAGTTCGAGGTCTGGGACGCCGACGGCAACGGAGCCGTGGACGACGCAGAAGCCCAGCGGCTGATCGGCCTCGGCTACGGAACGGTCTATGGAGACGGCACGCCGGCCCGCTCCACAAACGGCCGAGTGCTCTACCTGAGCTGGATCCGCACGGCGGACCGGACCGGCGACCACGCGGTTTCCCGCTCCGAGTTCGTCGCGTCGTACTGGCTGACCCCTCCCGACCGGGCCAAGCTGTTCACCGAGCTCGACAAGGACGGAGACGGCCAGCTCACCGGCCCCGAGATGCTCAAGGCCCCCAGCCTGAACGTCGACGGCATGAACCTTTTCCTCCACCTCGACAAGGACCTCGACGGCCTCCTGAACGCCGCCGAGCTGTTCGGCAACCCCTCAACCGGCGCCACGAAGGCCCAGTGCGTCCATTCAGTCGCCGCTTGCGATGACGACCGGGACGGCCAGCTCTCGCTCCGCGAGTTCCAGCTCGCCCCGGCCGGCCTCGGCTACGTGACGCTGAGGCTCCTCAGCCGTCAGGACGCCAACAAGGACGGTTTCCTCGACTGGTCGGAGTTCTACACCGAGCGGAGCCCATGGATGATCGGCGTCGCGGCGGACCTCTTTCGCCGCTTCGACCGCAACGGCGACCGGCGGCTGGGGCTCGACGAGTTCGAGTTCGTCACCGACCTCACCAAGGTCCCGGTCGATGTCCTGTTCCGGATCAAGGACGCCGACCGCGACAACCGGCTGACGTTCACCGAGGTCTTCCCGCACGCCGAGCCCGTCACGGACGACCAGCGCGAAGCGGAGCGATACCGCATTCGGTTCGGCCGGGCGACGGCACGGTTCAAGCGGGACGACGCGGACGAAAACGGCTCGCTCGATCTCGCCGAGTTCACCCGCGGCCGCGAGCAGGCGGCCGCCGAACTAGGTGAGACTCCGGGCGAGTATTCGACGCGGCTCTTCATCGCCGATGCCGACGGCTCGAACATGAAGCAGCTCACGGAGCTGCCGGACTTCCAGAAGCAGGGCTCCCCCGTCTGGTCAGCCGACGGCCAGCTCATCGCCTTCGACGGCTGGAAGCCCCAGAGCGGCGAAAGTTTTTCCTCCTCCAAGATCGTCATTGTCGACGCCGATGGCCGAAACCCGCGGATCCTGGGGGACGGCTCCATGCCGAGTTTCTCGCCGCGAAGTCAACGCGTCGCCTTTTCGAGCCCCAAGATGGGCGGGGTTGTAGTCGCCAGCAGCCAGGGGGCCGAGCAGGAGCTGGTCCAGATCAGCTCGAGCGGCTGGGGAACTGACTGGGCGCCCGACGGCCGGCTCGTCTTTGCGACGGCGACTCCGGGCGGAGGGAATCTCGTGGTGGCCAATATCGTCGAGGGGACGACGGAGAGTCTGTTTGAGGAGGCCGACACTCCGTATCGGCAGATCGCGTGGAACATGGTCTGGTCGCCGGATGGAAAGCGGATCGCGTTCAAAGGGGTGACGAAGGAGGGGAAGGAAGAGCTGGGCATCGTCGACGCCAGGGGGGCGGACTCCGGCCTCATCCGGCGGTGCGAAGGGCCAATGCTGGCGAGCTTTGCCTGGAGTCCGGCCGAGAGCCGGATCCTGTTCGTGAAGCTCGATCCCGAGACCCGGCGGCACCAGATCTACTTCGTCGATCCGGACACCCAGGACCCGCCCCGCCTCCTCCCCGGCCAGGACGACCTGCGGAGCTACTCAGACGTCGCCTATTCGCCCGACGGAAAGAAGATCGTCGTCTCCTGCCACATGCGGACCGCTTCGGAGTAGCGGTGTCACGGCTCGGTGCCCGCGACTTTCTCGTCGATCCGCCGTCGCGTCCCCGGCGAAGACCGACAGTTTTCCTATTCCGGGCCGTTGCTCTGTAATGTTCAGGGTGTCTCCAGCGACTTCCTGGAGGATCGACACCCTTCTTCGTTCCGCAGAAGTCACCCGCATGCCGGAGTGGGACGCTCTCTACCGACGACATTCGGCCGCGGTCTGGCGGTCCGCCTGGCGGATCCTCCGGGATCGCGAGGGGGCGGCCGACTGCGTGCAGGAGACGTTCCTCTCGGTGCTGCGCCACCCGCAGGCCGAGATGGTCCGCGAATGGGAAGCGTTTCTCGTCAGCGTGGCGGTCCGCCGGGCGCTTGATCAGCTCCGCGTCCGCTGTCGTCGCGAGCGGCGTGAGTCGGAAGAAGGGCCGGACGCCTGTTCGCCCGGCTCGAGTCCCGAACAGGCGGCTGCGGCGTCGGAACTGGCGGACCGGTTGCGTCGGGCCCTCGCCGACCTTCCGCCCCAGCAGGCGGAAGTCTTCTGCCTGCGGACCTTCGACGAGATGAGTTACGACGACATTGCCGTTCAGCTCGGTCTGAGCGGCCCGCACGTCGGTGTGTTGCTGCATCGGGCCCGGCAGGCTCTCGGCCGCGCCCTCCACGACCTTCGCCCCGTCCTCGCGCCCCGGGAGGAATGATCATGACACGACTCCATGCTGACCACGATTCCGAATCCGCGGTGCTCGATGCGGCGGTGGCGGCGGTCCTGGCCGAAGAGGTCCCGCCGGGACCGCCCCCCTTTGTTCTGGACAAGCTCGCCGAGCGCGGGCTGCCGTCCAGGGGAGGGCCGGGGAGCCGTCGCTGGGGGGCGCGGGTCATGTCGGCCGGGCTTGCCGCGGCGGTTCTGCTGTGCGGTGTGCTGGCGTGGCAGGCTCTCGGAACCTCGGGAAGCATCGCCCTGGCCGATGTCGCCCAGGATTTCCGCCGGGCCAGGAACATCCAGTTCCGCAGCGTCGGCTACGTTCACGTCCGGGGCGAAGGGGATCCGGCTCCGCTGTGGCGGCAGGTCTCGTACACGGAACACAACTATCGGGCGCCGGGCCTGTACCGGATGGTGAACTTTGGCGCCGATGGCGTTCCGTGGCAGATCGTCACCGAGGACGCCCCTCGCGGACTCAAGCTGGAGCTCCGGTTGAGCGAGAAGAAGGCGATCCTCACCGATGAAAGCTGTGCCGCCCCATTTCAGGCCCACCAGCAGTTTCCCTCGGCACTGAGACAGATCGAGGAGATGCTGGAGCGTGGTAAGGTGCGGAAGGATCTGGGGACCCGCGAGATCGACGGGCGGCGGGTCATCGGCCTGCGGGTGTCGACCGAGGCCGGGAACGAAGAGGCCGACTTCTGGATCGATCGGAAGACGCGGCAGATCGTTCGCTATCAGAACCCGACGGCCGAGGTCTACGACCCGGAGACCGACCCCGCGTCCCCCGGGCCGGTCCCGCCAGACGCCAAGACCGCGGGGACGGAGCTGAAGGGGTCGATCGTCACCGACATCGTCTATGACGCTCCGCTCGATGTTGCGCAGTACGTCCTGACGCCGCCGGAGGAATACCAGCTGGAGCAGACCCGGTATCGGATGCCGACGGAGAAGGATCTCGTTGAGTGGCTGGAAGTCTTCGCCCGGGTCCGAGGGGGGACTTTCACGGACGACGAGAATTCCCCGGCTTCCGATCCGCTCATGGCGGACAGGCTCTGGAAGACGCCTGAAGCGGAGCAGACGGAGTGGGAGAAGACGCTTCAGCGGGGATACGTTCGCCAGGAAGAGGTGTCGCTGTGGGGAAGCGGTCGGTCGGTGCTGGTCGGCTTCTGGACCATGTATCGCGGCAGCTGGCATTACCAGGGGAAGGGGGTCCGGCTGGGGGACACCGCGACGGCGGTCTGCTGGTATCGCCCGGCGGGTGCGGCTGACTACCGCGTCGTTTACGGAGACCTCAGTGTGCGGGACGTTCCGGCTGAGAAGTTGCCGAATCGCCGATAGAGCCGTCTCGAGCCACATCCTTGCCGGCGCGGCGCTGCTAGCTCAAACCCAACGTGCGACGGCAGCCAGGGTCAAGGGGGTCTCACCCCCTTGCCGCCGGAGGCACTTCCATGAGGAACCGTTGTATGCAACGGATGTCCGCTTTGGGGAACCGGCGTTGAGACCTTTACGCTCGCTTTGCAGTCGCCGCGGGTTGGTGAGGGGGCATACGACACGGTGTCCGCGCTTGGACACATACTCCTTCTGACGACTCTCGACGAGACGGCCTCCGGCGGGCAAGGGGCGTTGCCCCCTTGCATCCCCCACCAGGGTGCCCCTGGACCCGGTTTACTCTCGCTGGCAATCATCCGAACGCCGTCACCCGATCCGAATTGCGAAGGGCCGCCCCGAGTCGTAGCCTGCTGGCATCCGAGGCGCTATCGGAGGTGGGCATGATCAGTATCAAACGGTGGTGGACTTGGGCGGGGGAGGTCTGGAACGACCCGCCCCGGCTGACCGGAATCCTCGGGGTCGCGGCCGGCCTGCGCCTGGCCTGGCTCAACTGGAAAATGTCGCTCGCCGGACGTTGGGG
Organism: Planctomyces sp. SH-PL14; assembly: GCF_001610835.1. Classification (NCBI taxonomy): domain Bacteria; kingdom Pseudomonadati; phylum Planctomycetota; class Planctomycetia; order Planctomycetales; family Planctomycetaceae; genus Planctomyces; species Planctomyces sp. SH-PL14. The sequence continues at coordinate 5,060,615 of NZ_CP011270.1, forward strand.
ATGGGGCGAGATCCCGATGCTCGGCTGGTTCGCCGCACTCATCTGGATCGGCGGGGGGATCGCCCTCTACCGCCGTTCGAAGATCGCCAAGTGGCTCCTGAGCACGACGTTCACGCTCATGACGCTGTTCTACGGCTTCCTGCTCGTCCGGGCCGGTCGATACCCTCTGTCGCAGCTTCTTTTCCTGGCCGGCGGCATCTATGGGGTCTATCTGCTGTGGACGATGGACCTCAGCCCGCCGTCCGAAGAATCGGACGACGACGCGACCGGTCCTTCGATCGTTCTGTTGCGGTCGACGCCGCTCTATCTCGACTCCGCCATCCTGACCCGCGCGGCCTCGCGGGCCTTCGGCGCCGAGTGCTCCGACATGGGTGACGACGGCGAAGCGGAGTCCTCCGGCGACCTCTTCGTCGGCGGAAACATGCCGGTCTTCCTCTGCTTCTGCCGGCCCCACTCGCTCGCGGTTCACTCCATCGACGAGCCTCTGGATGACCACGAGAGCGTCGCGGCCTCGATTCGGGAGCCGCGGGCCAGGAAGGCCGTCGAGGCGCACAAGGCGTGGATCGCGATCACGTCGATGGACGACACTCCGGACGATCCCGCGGCCGTGTACCGCGCCTGCGGCCGGCTCGCGGCGGAGCTGTACGACGAAGAGTGCCTGGGGGTCCTCCTGCCGCAGTTCACCGCCGTGTACTCCGTGGAGCCCGGGACCGAGGCGAAGCTGCGGAGCGACGATCCGGTCGCCGCGATCCGCGGCCGCGACGCTGATCCGATTCTGCTCGTCGACGAGGACGATCCGCTCATGGTGGCGGCGATGCAGGAGGCCAAGCGGCGGTGGCCCGAGTTCGTCGAGGTGTTTGAAGAGGTGGGGGAGGGAGAACGGCCCCCGTGCTTCGTCAAAGTCCCGTTCAAGACTCCGAAGCATCCGGAGTTCATGTGGCTGCGGGTCACGGCGATGGAGGGGGACTCGGTCTTCGGTGTTCTCGACAGCGATCCGGGGATGGCGGTTGGGGTCAAGGCGGGGGACCGGGTCCGCAAGCCGGTCGCCGATGTCTGTGACTGGATCATTGTTCAGGGCGGGGCGATGACGGGTGGTTTTACGGCGGAGGCGATGAAGAAGATCGTCGAGCGGGACTCGGCGTCGTCGAACGAGGAACGCCGGAAGGAATAGTCCCCGGCCACCCGCTTCTCTTCCGTTTGCCTTCAGAAGCGTTCGGGCGCCGTGACTGTCAAGAGGGGACGGCGCGACCGTTCCTCGCCGCCTCTCTTCAGTGGAAGGAGTCTTCGTTAGCCTTTGCCCGTCGGCAAACTCTTCAGCACGTCAGTGAGGACGGCCATGAAGACGGCGAGTCTTGTCATCGCGTGGACGCAAAACCGGCATGAGATGGACAACCTGCTGGAGTTGGGGGCCAGCTGGGGAATTGACGATGAGCTATGGGCCTCGAAACGTGAGCACAAGGGCGTTCCATTTCTGACTCTGTCATTGCCGGAGGGGGACGAGCGCCGTCGCCGCTTCATCATGCGACTGCGTCAGGAACCCGGATTATGGCGAGTTGAGTTCAGGCCGCATGTTCCTTACTGGCAGACGGGTGACGAGCAGTTTCTTCGTCGTCGCGGGGCCCGTCACGCGATCCGGTAGGCAGGTCTCTCCTCCGCGCAGTCACCGATTCATGAAATCCGAAACTCGCAAAGATTCTCTCCAGAAGTTGTTGACACTATACAGACCTGTCTGTATCTTCGGGCCATGGCCACCAAGACCTCCTCCTCCGAAGCCCGCCAGCGTCTCATCGAGACGGCCGACCGGCTCTTCTACCGGGACGGGTTCCGCAGCGTCGGGATCGACAAGATCATCGCCGAGGCGGGGGTGGCCAAGATGACGCTGTACTCCCACTTCCCCTCGAAGGACGACCTCCTCCTGGCGGTCCTGCAGTATCGCGAGCAGCTTGTGGCCGAGTTCTTCCAGGCCGCGATGACGCGGCATGCCAAGGCCGGCAAGAGCCCGCTCGACCCCTTCTTCGCCGCCCTCAAGGATTGGCTGGAGTCCCCCGCCTTCCGCGGGTGCGCCTTCATCAACGCGACCGTCGAGCTGGCCAATCCGGAGCATCCGGGAGCCGAATACTGCCGGTCGCAGCGGGAGCGGTTCAACGGGATGCTGAAGAGCCTGATCGCCGAATCGATCGGATCGAAGTCGACCCGGCTCCTGCCGGCGATCTCGCTCCTGGTCGAAGGAGCGATCGTCACCGCCCAGATGCATCAGGACCCCAAGGCGGCCGATGTCGCCCGGGACGCCGCTCGCGTGCTCATGGAGCAGGCCGCGAAGAACTGATCGAGTGTTCATTTTTGACCAAGCAAGACAGACCTGTCTGTATTAACCGCGGAGGACAATGAGATGACACACGCCGCCCCGATCAACGAACCCTCGCTCGCCACGATCCCGGAGGTGACGCACCGCTCGGTCGATGTCGACGGCTTGCGGGTCTTCTACCGCGAGGCCGGCCCCGCGGATGCCCCGGTGATCCTGCTGCTGCACGGTTTTCCGACGTCGTCCCACATGTTCCGCCGGCTGATGCCGCTCCTGGCCGGCTCGTTCCGCCTCGTCGCGCCGGACCTCCCGGGCTTCGGGTTCACGGACCAGCCGAGCCGCGACACGTTCGCCTACACCTTCGACAACCTGGCCCGGACGATCGAACGGTTTACAGCCGTGGTCGGACTGACGCGGTACGCCCTGTATGTCTTCGACTATGGCGCACCGGTCGGGTTCCGCCTCGCGATGGCCCAGCCGAAGGGGGTGACGGCGATCATCTCGCAGAACGGCAACGCTTACGCCGAAGGGCTGAGCGACGCCTGGGACCCGATCCAGCGGTACTGGCGCGAGCCAACCGCCGCCCATCGCGAGGCCCTCCGCTCGCTGTTGACTCTCGAGGCGACCCGGTGGCAGTATGTCCACGGCGTCCCGGACGAATCGCTCGTCGCTCCGGAAACATGGACTCTCGACTGGGCCCTGCTGCAGCGGCCCGACAACGACGAGATCCAGCTCGACCTGTTCCGCGACTACGCGAAGAATGTCGCCCTCTATCCCGCATTCCAGGCCCACCTTGCGATTCATCGTCCGCCGACGCTCGCGATCTGGGGACGTAACGACCCGTTCTTTCTCCCGGCCGGAGCGGAGGCCTACCGCCTCCACAACCCGGGCGCGGAAGTCCGCCTCCTCGACACGGGCCACTTCGCCCTGGAGACCCACGCCGTCGAGATCGCCGGAGCGATCCGGACGTTCCTGAGCCGTTCGCTCTGAGTTCACGAGTCCATCGTTCAATCCAGTCCCTGCTGACAACCTTCTCGATTGACCCAAGGAGACCTCTCATGTTCACGTTCTTCCTCGTCGTCCATGTCGCCATCAGCCTGGTTGGGATCGCCGCCGGTTTCGTCGCGGCCTATGGCTTCGTCACGGCGCAGCGGCTCGACCGCTGGCAGTCGCTGTTCCTGAACACCACGATCGCTACGAGCCTCACCGGCTTCCTGCTCCCCGCCGACCGGATCCTCCCCTCGCATATCCTGGCGGTCCTCTCGCTGATCGTCCTGGCGGTCGCGGTCTACGCCCGGTCGGCCCGGCAGATGCAAGGGGGATGGCGGAGCACCTACGTCGTGACGGCCCTGGTCGCCCAGTACTTCAACGTCTTCGTGCTGGTGGTCCAGCTGTTCCAGAAGGTTCCGGCTCTCAAGGCTCTGGCTCCCACGCAGACGGAGGCGCCGTTCGCCATCGCCCAGCTCACTGTGGTCGTCGCCTTCGTGCTCCTGGGTATCGCGTCCGTGACCCGGTTCCGCCCGATCGCCGTTGTCGCCCGCTGATGCTCCCTCCAAACGATGTTGCGTCCCGCCCCGCGAACCCGCGGGGCGTTCGCATTGGGGGGGGGGAAGAGAACTGGACGGGGCCCGTGGCCACGGCTCGGGCGACAGTCGAATCGGCCTGTCCGGGCACCTCAGTTGCACTCATGCTCCTTCGCCGGAACTGCGGAGGAGAGCGACCAATGTGCATACGGCTCATCAAGATCCTGACCCAGGTCACCACGGAATCGCCTGTGGGCCGGCCGGCGTTTGCGGCCCATCTCCGTCGCATCTTCGATCAGCTGAATGAGAATCGGGATTCCGGCCCGGAGGCTTCGCCGGAGATCCGCCCGCGTTCACAGGATCTCCTCGTGGAACTTGCGGCGATCGAAGAGGCCCTGACGGGAGTTCGGTCGCCGGTGCTCTTGCCGTGAATCCGGCCCGTCGGTTGGCCGTCCCCAAGGAGAGGCTTGTCATGCAGCGGATCCCGTTCACCCGAAAGGCGACGGACGTGGAGTTCGCGGCGATCATGCAGCTGGCGTCCGCTTTCAATGACGCCGAATGGCGGGGCTTTCCGCCCGGCTCCATCCAGTTCAACTCGGCCGACTGGGATCCCGCGACGGGGATTCTCTCGGGCGATCTCGATGTAGGCCGCTCCCGGCTTCTCATCGACCAGGAGACCGGAGAGCCGACGGAGCACGCCCTTTATCGAAAGGGCAACTTTGCGCTGCTGGGCGATGTGCAACTGGGGACCCCGCGCGAGATCCCGCTGCCGGAGCCGAAGCAGGACTCCTCGGGGATCGCGGAGAGCTTTGCCCCTTCGATCTGAAGGTGGGCTGCGGCGTTCGGCTGGCCCGCTGGGGGAAAGAGCATCGCTTCTTTATGCGTGTTCGGGCACGACGTGTGTACGGTTTCCGGGCAGGAGGAAAACGCCATGTCCGAAGCCAGAACAACGACCGATCACTCGACAATCCGGCAGTGGATCGAGCAGCGCGGCGGTCAGCCGTCGAGCGTTGCCGGGACCGAGAAGAACGAGGAGGCCGGGATCCTGCGGGTCGATTTCCCGCCCGAGGAGGAACGCCTGGAGGAAGTCGACTGGGAGACGTTCTTTGACAAGTTCGACAAGGAAGACCTGGCCTTTCTCTACCAGGACGAAACCGCGGAGGGAAAGACCAGCCGGTTCTGCAAGTTCATCCGCAAGCCCAAGTAGGGGCGTCCGCCAGGACGACATGTCGCAACGACCCTCCGTTATCAAGGAGCCGGGGCTATGAGCACCAAAACGCAGGATTCGATCGAACGCCTGGAAGTCACCCTGAAGTGGACTCGCGACCGCCTTCGTTCCGACGCCGAGGGGATGGCAGAATCGGCGGCCGGCCTCACGAGCGAAGCGGGGACGGGCGATCTCTCCAACGCCCCGATGCATCTGGGGGACAAGGGGAGCGAAGAGTTCGAGCACGGAATGGATATGGTTCTTCTCGGCAACGAGGAGAACCTGCTGCAGGAGGTCGAAGCGGCCCTCGATCGGATCGAGGGAGGGACGTTCGGCACCTGCGAGGCGTGCGGCGAGGCGATCGCTCCGGAGCGTCTGGAGGCGATCCCCTACACGCGGTACTGCGTCGAGTGCTCGAAGACGGAATCCGAGATCCCGGTGCCGAACTTCAACGACGGCCGGCCCCGTTCGTTCGGCGACACGCTGGGGGGCGAAGGGATGGGAAGCAGCTCGCTCGACATGCCGGTGTCGGCCGACGACGAGAGCGAACCGATCCGCCGCCACGAGACCGATCTGGCGATCGGGACGCCTGGCGGAGGGACGCTGTCGGGAGGACTCGCCGGGAGCACCGAGGGGCACGGCGACCCGGATGAGGAGGAGCTGGAGGCCGAGATGGGAGCCGGCGACTTCGATCCCGACGACCGGGATGTCGATCCGGTTCACCGGGCGACCAGTGGTCCATCCGGCGGAGCGGTCGGCGGGAGCCCGGCCAACAAGCGGCGGCGGAACAAGGCCAAGTGACCTCGCTGGCCGATCGAGTCCGGTCAGCCGGTAACCCGGGGTCACGGCCCCGGAAAACTCTGGTTGACGGGAAACTTCGACTGGAAGGCTTCAGCGGTCGTTCGACACTCGGTGGATCTGATGAGGCGGACGGGGCGTGACTCCGTCCGCCTCCCTTTCTTTGACACTGTCCGTCCTCAGTAGCAGCAGACGGTGGAGTCGGAGTAGCCCGCGCTGGGAGCGGCGTACTCGACGGGCGCTACGGTCGTCCCTCCGACGATCGCCGGGTTGCAGGCATCGCTGTACCCGTAGCCGGAGTCCGCATAGCCGCTGCTCCAGCCGGGGGAGGACCAGCCGCTGGAGCCGTAGCCGTTGCCATAGGCGTACCCACCGCCGTTCCAGCCGGGGGAGGCGTTCCAGCCCACGCCCCATCCGCCCCCGCCGTACCATCCGCCGCCCCGTCGCCATCGGCGGGCTTCCGATGGCGATGCGAAGGCCAGGACCGTCACGGCGATCGTCAACGTCATCATCCAGAATCGCGCTTTCATCTTCCCTCTCCCCGGTTGAGCGGTTCGCGCCGTTGGCCGACAGGGCTCGGTCCGCGAACCGCCGGGCAATGGTTTCCGCGCGGCGCGGGCAGGAAACTGAACACGAGGGCAGCACTGCCGCCATGCGGGTGCGGAAGGGGAGAAGCCACAGCGGATCTGTTCGCGTGTTCCGGGTCTTCGTTGCTGGCGTGTCCGAAAACGCTTTGCCTGCAAAGGAAACCGGCCGGTCGGCTCGGTTCGGGGAATCGAATCTTGCTCAAGGGAGCGGAGTGGGCCGGTTTAGAATGGAGCGAGGTCCGGCATGTGCTGGGAGTTCGGGGGAGAGGTGCTCCGGTCCTGGTGTGGGCTGGGATCTTTTCGAAGGGGGAGTCTCCATGGTGATGGACAATCTGAGCGAGGTGATCCGGGAGCTGGCTTACTTCAAGTGGGAGGAGGCTGGCAGTCCGCCGGGTGATGGCAGGGAGTTCTGGCTGGAGGCGGAGCAGGAGGTGTTTGAGTCGCGGCTGGCGGATCGGGATGAGGACGTCGATGTGATTCAGGAGGCGTCGGAGGAGTCGTTTCCGGCGAGTGATCCGCCGGCGTGGACGGGTGCGATTTCGCATGCTCCGTTGCCGAATCGGATTGGGTCGGAGTCGAGGTCGCGGCGTGGTAAGTCAACGCGACAGGTCACAGCGACAAAGCGCGATTAAAGCCACGCCGAATCCGGGGTCCAGGGGGTCACCCCTGGTGGGGGATGCAAGGGGGCAACGCCCTCTTGCCCGCCGGAGGCCCTCTCGTCGAGAGATGTCTGAAGGAGCCCGTGTCCAAACGCGGACACCGTGTCGGATGCCCCCACATCAACCCGCGGGGATTGCAAGGCGAGCGGTGAGTCCTCAACGCCGGTCCCACAAAGGGGACGTCCGTTGTGTCCCACGGTTCCTCATGGAAGTGCCTCCGGCGGCAAGGGGGCGTGGCCCCCTTGACCCCAGGCTGCCGTAGCACGTTGGGTTTGAGCTATGGGAGTCGTGCCGGCGAGAGCGTCAGGCTCCAGGGCTGCGGGTCACGTAATCCATCAGTAGACCCACAATCAGAATCACCAGCCACAGGAACGAACCGGCGGCGACAATCCAGTTCAGCCGCGGGCTGTCCCGCAGATGCATGAAGTTCATCACGACCAGCCACGCCTTGATCGACGCGATCACGAGCGCCACCACAATGTTCAGCGGCCCCAGGTGGACATAAGCCGCCCCCACCGTGACCGCCAGCAGCACCAGCAGAGAGACATAAATCCGCAGGTACAGCCCGATCGGCGGATGCGCCGGATCATGCGGAACGGGAAGGTTGGTCGTGGCAGCGCTCATGATCGATCGATCAGGTAAAGCAGCGGGAACAGATAGATCCAGACCACGTCGACGAAGTGCCAGTACAGGCCCAGGACCTCGGTCCCCTGCCGTCGATGGCCGACGTCCACGGATCGCCACACCCGCACGGCGAAGATCCCCATCAGGGCGATGCCGATCACCATGTGCAGGGCATGCAGGCCGGTCATCCCCAGGTACAGGGAGAAGAACAGCTTCGCTCCCCCGGCCTGGGCGTGATCGTGCCACTCAAAGGGCAGGCCGAACGCGGGGAGCAGATGATGCTCGTACTTGTGGTGGTACTCCACTCCCTTGATCCCCAGGAACGCGGCCCCCAGGACCATCGTGGCCGCGAGCATCAGGACGGTCAGCCCCTTCTTCCTCGCCCCCGCCGCCGCGACCGCGAAGGCCATCGTGAGGCTGCTCGTGAGTAGGACGAGCGTATTGACTCCGCCGAGAACGAGGTCGAGCTCGCGGCTGGCGGCGTGGAAGGCGGCGGAGTGCTCGCGGCGGTAAACGGTGTAGGTGGCGAAGGCTCCGCCGAAGAACATGATCTCCGTCGCCAGGAAGACCCACATCCCCAGCGTCACCGCCTCCTGCTGCTGCTGGAGGGTGTCGAAATGATGGGCCACCGGCTCGTCGGACTCCGCCCCGTCAGTGGGCGTCGCCGACAAGGGCGCTGTCTTGGTAGGCATAGGCGTCTTCCGTCACGTGCGGAGTCACCGCAAAGTTGTGCGTCGTCGGGGGACTCGGGACCTGCCATTCGAGACCGGTCGCGTCCCACGGATTCGCGGGGGCCTTCGGTCCGAACTTGAGGGACCAGATCAGGTACGTGATGGGGAACAGGTACGCGACACCGAGGATCGAGGCCCCGGCGGAGGACATCACGTTCAGCGTCTGCCACTCCGGGGGATAGATGTGGTACCGCCGCGGCATCCCCAGGTAACCGAGAACGAACTGCGGGAAGAACGTCAGGTTGAAGCCGACGAACACGAGGATCGCCGACAGCCGGGCCCAGCCTTCGGGATACAGCCGGCCGGTCATCTTGGGCCACCAGTAGTGCAGCCCGCCGAGGTACCCCATCACCGCCCCGCCGACCATGATGTAGTGGAAGTGGGCCACGATGAAGTAGGTGTCGTGAACGTGGACGTCGATCGCCAGGAGGGCCAGGAACAGGCCGGTCAGGCCGCCGATCGTAAAGAGGCCGATGAACCCCAGGGCGTAGAGCAGCGGGGTGTCGAACCGCAGCCGGCCACGGTAGAGGGTGGCGGTCCAGTTGAAGACCTTGATCGCCGAGGGGACCGCGATGAGGAGGCTCAGGATCGAGAACACCATCCCCGCGTAGGCGGACTGGCCGCTGACGAACATGTGGTGCCCCCACACCAGAAAGCCCAGGACCGCGATTCCCAGGCTGGCGAAGGCGACGAAGCGGTAGCCGAAGACCCGGTTCCGCGAGAAGGCGGCGATGATCTCGCTGATGACCCCGAACGACGGCAGGATCATGATGTAGACCGCCGGGTGCGAGTAGAACCAGAACAGGTGCTGGAACAGGATCGGATCGCCGCCGAGCTTGGGGTCGAAGATCCCGATCCCCATCCCCCGCTCGATCGCCACGAGGAGGATCGTCACCGCCAGGACCGGCGTCCCGAGGATCATGATCAGGCTCGCGGCGTAGTGCGACCAGATGAAGAGCGGCATCCGGAACCAGTGCATCCCCGGCGCGCGGAGCTTGTGGACCGTGACGATGATGTTGAGCCCCGTCAGGATCGACGAGAAGCCGGTGATGAACACCGCCACGGCGGTCGCCATGACGTAGGTGTTGCTGTAGGTGCTGCTGTAGGGGGTGTAGAAGGTCCAGCCGGTGTCGACCCCGCCGATGAGCATTGTCCAGACGGCGGTCAGCCCGCCGATCATGAACAGGTACCAGCTGGCGAGGTTCAGTTTCGGGAACGCCATGTCCCGCGCCCCGACCATCAGCGGCACGAGGAAGTTGCCGAGGACCGCCGGGATCGAGGGGATGAGGAAGAAGAAGATCATCACCACGCCGTGCATGGTGAAGAGCTTGTTGTACGTCTCGGACTCGAAGAGGTCCGCCTTGGGGGTCATGAGCTCCAGGCGGAACGCGACCGCCGCCGCCCCGCCGATGACGAAGAAGAACGTGATCGACAGGAGATAGAGGATCCCGATCCGCTTGTGGTCGACGGTCAGGAGCCACGACTTCCAGCTGTAGTCGACGTTCAGGTAGTTGACCGGATCGCGGACCGCAGGCCGCGTGACCGTCACGACGCCGGGGGGCGACGATGGCTGCGGGGCGGGCGAAGGGCTCACGGTGGTGCCGTGCGGATCACTCATGGTTTCGCACCCTCCCCGGAACCTCCTTCGGTCGCACCGCCCGCTCCGCTGTCCGCCGCCCCGAGCGACTTGAGGTACGCCAGCAGGTCGCTCAGACCCTCTTCGCTGATCTGGCCTTCGAAGACGGGCATGATCGGCTGGAACCCCGCCACGACCTTCGCGGCCGGGCGGGTGATCGATTCGCGGAGGTAGCTGTCGTCCGCCGTCACGGTCGCACCGTTCGCCAGTTTCACCGAGCGGCCGTAGATCCCTTCGAGCGGCGGGGCGCGGAGCGGTGTTACGGTCGGAGCGTGGCAGCTTCCGCAGCGGAACTGCTCATACAGGGCCGCCCCGGCCACGACCGGCGACTGGTCCCGCCGTCCGCCGCCGAGCCACTCCTCGTACTCCGACGGCGTCTGGACCACGACGCGGCCTTTCATCCGGGAGTGGTTCGTCCCGCAGTATTCCGCGCAGAACAGGTGGTACGTCCCCGGCGTGTCGGCCTCGAACCAGGTCGTCGTGTACCGGCCCGGAAGGACGTCCTGTTTGATCCGGAAGGCCGGGACGTAGAAGCTGTGGATGACGTCCTCGCTGATCATCGTCATCCGGACCGCCCGCCCGGTCGGGACGTGCAGCTCGTCGATCTCCCGCCGGCCGCTCGGATGCTGGAGCTTCCACATCCACTGCTTGGCCACGACCCGGATCTCCATCGCGTCCTTCGGCGGCCGCTGCATCTCGAGGAAGAGCTGCGAGCTCCAGATGAAGACGAAGATCACGACCGGGACCGGCGTCAGGAGCCACGAGAGCTCCAGCCACAGCGGCGGCGAATATTGCGAGCGGTTCACGTTGGCCCCGCGGCGGTAGCGGATCCCGAGGTACAGGATCGCCCCGGCGATGGCGACGGTGAAGAAGACCGTCAGGGCGGTCATGAACAGGAACAGGGCGTCGACTCGCGAGGCGACGGTCGAGGCGGCGTCCGGAAAGAGCTGGAATTCGGCGTTATCCATGGACCGCCTCCTCCCGCTCCGGCTCCGCGGTCTCCTCCACGGCCTTCACCCTCAGCCGTTCCTGGCGGAGCATCGAGTAGATCCCGCTCCCCATCACTCCCAGGGTCAGCAGTCCAGCAAGTTGAAGCGTCCGCATGACCGTCAGGCTGTAGCGGCCGGTCGACGGGTCGTAGTGGAAGCAGAGGAGCAGGAGCTGGTCGACGACCGTCCCGATCCGCTCCTCGGCCGCTTCGACGAGCGCCAGCCGCACGTCGCGGGTCGGGAAGTCGATCCCGAAGAAGTATTTCGACAGTTTTCCATCGGGCGTCACGACGATCAGGCCGCTGGGGTGGGCGTACTGGCCGGTCTTGGGGTCGGGCTCGTAGCGGTATCCCGCCTCGTCGGCGATCGTTCGGATGCTGGCCTCGTCTCCGGTCAGAAAGTGCCAGCCGGCGGCGGTCTCGGGACGGCCGAACCGATTGAGGAGGCTCCGTTTCTTCCCGGCGGCGAGCGCGGGGGTCTCGGTCGGCGAGATGCTGATGACCACGACGTTGTACTCCCGTCCCGGCGTGAAGTCGATCGCCTTGAGGCACTGGACGAGCCCCTGGAGGACCTGCCCGCACAGCATCGGACACTCGTGGTAGACAAACGTCAAAACGACCGGCCGCGCGCCGAAGCAGTCCGCCAGCCGGATCTCCCGCCCCTGGTCGTCGCGGAATTTCTCGTCGAGCGAGAGCGTCCCGCCGAGCCGCTGTTCGAACCGGACCGATTTGAGAATCTCCCCCGAGCCGACCGCCATCGGTCGCGGCACCTGTGCGGCGGCGAGCGCCGGAGTCAGCAGCGCGATGACAAGGGCGAGGATGCGGGACAGGGAGGACATGCGGCTTCGGCTGGGGTTCGTTCTGTCGGGGACGTTGGTGGTTCGAGGCGGTCAGTCGCTCGGCGGAGGGGGCTTCTGGTCCGCGTCGGCTCCGGTCGCCGGTGGCTGGCCTTTCGCGTCGTCCTTCGCGGAGGGTCCGTCGGTCGCGACGGCGGGCCATCGCCGAATCCCTTTCTCGGCGACGATCGCCAGGGCCCGGTCGATCGGGATCCGGACGAGTTTTTCATTGCGGTTGACCCAGGCGATGCTCTGCAGGATCGCCTCCTGCTTCGCCCGGAGTGTTGCCATGTCGGCCACTTCGTCGACCTGGAGATGCGGTTCGGGCGGAGGACGGCGCTCGTCCGCCCGCGGGATCGGAGTTGGATCGTTGGCGCGGGCGATCCACTCGAACCGGCGGTACTGCCAGTAGACCAGGCCCCCCACGACGACGAGCCCCACCGCCATCGCGATCAGGAACTCGCCCAGCCCCGTAATGCTGACGTCGGACTCTTCGTGATCCGTCGCCTGCGGCGGAACCGGCTCCGCGGCTCCGGCGGGCGGGGGAATGATCTCTTCGGGAGTCGCGTCATGGTCCGCCATCTAGTGCGCCTCCCCGTGCAGAGGCCGCGCCGTAGCGGAACCGAGAGCCGTCGGCGTCGGGGTCCAGCGGTCGACAAGCGTTCCGTACCGCCAGAAGAACACCGCCAGCCAGGGGACGCCGAGGACGAGCGTCACGACGGCGAACATCAACAGATTCGCGGCGCTGGAGTCGGCGAACGCCGGCTCGACGCACCACACGAGATCGAACCACCGCAGGACGATCTGCCACACCGCGACGATCGAGACCATCCGGGCCAGCCGCTTCACGTCGCTGCTGAGGAGCGCGAAGAACGGCGCGGCGAAGTGGAACGCCAGCAGCACGATCCCCAGCCACAGCCAGCCCCGGTCGAGACGGGTGCGGTAGTAGATGACCTCTTCCGGGAGGTCCGCGTACCAGATGATGAGGAACTGCGAGAAGGCGACGTAGGTCCAGAGCATTGTGAACGCCAGCAGCATGTTGCCGAGGTCTTTCGACGGCGGCCGCGGCGTCGGGAGGTCGTTCATCCCGCGGGACATCGCCCGGACGGTCCCGAACGCGAGCCCCGCCAGCGCCTGCCCGATGAGGAAGATCACGCCGTAGATCCCCGAGAACCAGTGCGGCTCCAGCGACATCCCCCAGTCGATCGCGGCGAAAGTCATTGTCAGGCCGTAGAGCAGGATCCCGAGGGCGCTGCGGGCCCGGACGTCGCGCTCATTCTCGACCGTTGGGTCCGCGGTCGCCCGCCGCTCCAGCCGGCGGACCGACCACGCCATGAACAGCCACACGCCGAAGTAGATCGCCGCTCGAACGCAGAAGGCGGTCGGGTTGAGCCACAGATGCTTCTTCGCGATCAGAGCGTCGTGGGCCACGACTTCGGGGCGGGCCCAGAGGTAGAGGGCGGCGAGGTTCAGCGGGATGACGAGGAACCCGATCGCCACGAGCGGGAGCGTCTGACCCGCCGCTTCGCAGTCGCGGCGGATCGCCTTCCCCCACCCGCCGCCGGTCAGATTGTGGAGCCACACCAGCACCTGTCCGCCGAGGCTCAGCCCCAGCCAGAACAGCCAGCCGATCAGGTAACCCCGGAGCAGGACCGACGCGCCGACTGTCCCGCCGGAAGTGGCGTCACTGGCCGCGCCCAGAAGGCTCAGGGACTCAACGGTGAAGATCGCGTCACTCGCGAGGGGGAGCGGCATCGCCACCTCGCTGTTCGGTCGACAACCGGGACTGCTCCTCCGGCGTCAGGTCGCTGACCGAGGCGGCCTGACTGAGCTGGAGGGTCCGGACATAGGCGACGATCGCCCACCGGTCGCGGACGGAGATCCGCTCCCGCAGGCTCGGCATCGCGCCGAAGCCGTGGGTGATGACGTCGAAGACCTGGCCGTCGGGAACGCCCCGCAGCCGGTCGGTGTGGTAGGACGGGGGCCGGCGGAACCCCCGCTCGACCACGATCCCGTCGCCGCTGCCGGCAAGGCCGTGGCACGGCGTGCAGAAGATGTTGAACCTCTCGTGTCCGCGATCGAGCAGCTCCCGCGTCAGCTCGACCGGCAGTTCGGCAACGAAGGCGTCGCCCCGCTTGCCGGTCCCGACGGCGTCATCGGTCTCGATCGTTCCGCGAGCGACGACCCCCGGCTCCAGCGGGCGGGAGCTGCGGCCGTCGGAGAAGAACGTGCTCGGCTCGAGCGGCTCGTGCTTCACCTGGTTGTACATATCGTCGTGACAGCCGGCCGCGAGCAGCACGGCCCCGAGAACGATCGCGGTTCCCGTCCACTGGTGCAGAACATCGCCCGTCTCCCTGTGGCCGGGAGGCCGTTCGGACGGTCGGTGATGCGACAGGGGAAAACTCATCGGGGGACGATGCTGACCTGAAGCGGATGGAGGGTGAGCAGGAACGCCGAGACCGCCTCGACGTCGAACTTGGGATCGGTCGACTCGATGCAGAGGAAGAACCGGTCCCGGCTGGCGAGGCCGAACTCCGGGACGTTGAACAGCGGGTGGTAGGGCGTCGGCAGGCCGTTAAGGGCCAGCATTCCGAACACCGCCGCCAGGGCCGCGGCGAGGATCGTGGTCTCGAACGTCACCGGGATGAACGCCGGCCAGCTGTTGAGCGGCCGCCCGCCGACGTTCAGCGGATAGGCGATCACGGCGCAGTAATATTGCAGGCCGAAGCCCCCGAGCGCCCCGAGGACGCCGGCGGCGAAGACGATCCACGGCAGGCGGGTGTGGGTCATCCCCAGTTCGTGGTCGAGCTCCTCGACGGGGAACGGGGTGTAGGTGTCCATCGCGCGGTAGCCCGCCGCCCGCGCGGCCCGCGTGGCGGCGATCAGGTCGTGCGGTTCGGCGAACGAGGCCATGACGCCGTAGGGTGTTTCGACCACCGGTTCGAGCGGTTTAAGCATGCTGACCTCCGGTCTCTTCGGAGGTTTTCTCGACGAGCTCCCGCATCTCGAAGATCGAGATCACCGGCAGGATCCGGACGAACAGGAACAGGAGCGAAAAGAACAGCCCCAGCGTCCCGACGAACATCGCCCAGTCCCAGCGGGTCGGGACATAGATGTCCCAACTCGACGGGAGATAGTCCCGGTGCAGGCTGACGATCACGATCACGAACCGCTCCAGCCACATCCCGATGTTGATGATGATCGAGATGAGGAACAGGGCGACCGGGTTCGTGCGGATCTTCTTCGACCACAGGAACTGCGGCGTGACGACGTTGCACAGGATCAGGAGGACATAGGTGAACCCGTACGGCCCGGTGATCCGGTTCAGCATCGCGTACGACTCGAACTGGTTCCCGCTGTAATAGCCGATGAACAGCTCCATCATGTAGCCGTAGGCGACGATGAGGCCGGTCGCCAGGGCGATCTTCCCCATGTTGTCGAGGTGCCGGAGCGTGATGAAGTCTTCCAGGCCGTAGATCGCCCGCAGCGGGATGGCGAGCGTCAGGACCATCGCGAAGCCGGAGAAGACCGCCCCCGCGACGAAGTACGGCGGAAAAATCGTGTTGTGCCACCCCGGCAGGAGCGACGTCGCGAAGTCGAAGCTGACGACCGTGTGGACCGAGACGACGAGCGGCGTCGCGATCCCGGCCAGGAGCTTGTAAGCGACGTGGTAGCGGTGCCAGTGCCGGGCCGATCCCCGCCAGCCCATCGCAAGGACCCCGAAGAAGACCCGCGCAAAACGGTTTTTGGCCCGGTCCCGCAGCGTCGCCAGGTCGGGAATCAGGCCGACGTACCAGAACAGGAGCGAGACGGTGGCATAGGTCGAGACGGCGAAGACGTCCCAGATCAGGGCGCTGCGGAACTGTGGCCAGATCCCCATCGTGTTGGGGTAGGGGAACATCCAGTAGAAGAGCCAGACCCGCCCCATGTGGAACAGGGGATAAAGTCCCGCGCACGCCACGGCGAAGAGCGTCATCGCCTCGGCGAAGCGGTTGATCGACGTCCGCCAGTCCTGATGGAGCAGGAGCAGGACGGCTGAGATCAGGGTCCCGGCGTGGCCGATCCCGACCCACCACACGAAGTTGACGATCGCCAGTCCCCATCCGACCGGGATGTTGATCCCCCAGATCCCGGTCCCGACCGCCACGAGGTAGGTGATCGAGACCAGCAGGAGCATCGTCAGGAAGAATGCGATCGAAAACCCGACGATCCACCCCCGCGGCAGTCCGCGGCGGAGGACAAGGGCGCTGATGTGATCGGTGACGCTCGCGTAGGAGTGGCCGGGCTCCAGGACCGGCAGGCTCCGGACCGTCGTCGGATCGACCTCTTCGGAGGGCGGGGGCGGCGGGAGCGTGGCGGTCGCCGCGTCGGGACTCGCGGTCAGGCCGGCTTCCGGGCTCTCCGGATCGCGGGGGTCAGTGCTCATGAGGCTGACCTCCTTCCGAGTGCCCGGCTGCGGCCAGGAGCGGCGAGGGGTTCGTGACCCGCGGGAGGTAGGTCGTCCGGGGCCGCGTTCCAAGCTCTTCGAGGACGCCGTACTTCTGCGGGATCTCCCGCCACTTGGAAACCGCGCTTCCCTTGTCGTTGATATCGCCGAAGACGATGGCCCGGGCGGGGCAGGCGGCCTGGCAGGCGGTCACGATCGCGCCGTCGGCGATCTGGAGCGGCTCGCCCGTATGGGCCGATTCGATCGAGGCTTCGATCCGGGCCGCGTTGATCCGCTGGACGCAGTAGGTGCACTTCTCCATGACGCCGCGGGAGCGGACCGTCACGTCGGGATTGGCGCGGAGCATCGCCAGCGGGTCGCCGTCTTCGGAGTACCGCAGGAAGTTGAACCGCCGGACCTTGTAGGGGCAATTGTTCGAGCAGTACCGCGTCCCGACGCAGCGGTTGTAGGTCATCTCGTTGAGGCCCTCGCTGCTGTGGGTCGTGGCCGCGACGGGGCAGACCGACTCGCAGGGGGCGTGCTCGCAGTGCTGGCACATCATCGGCTGCTGGAGGACCTGGGGGTTCTCCGGATCGCCGGCGAAGTATTCGTCGATCCGCAGCCAGTGCATCTCGCGGCCCATCAGGACGCCGGGCTTCCCGACGACCGGGATGTTGTTCTCGACCTGACAGGCGAGGACGCAGGCGCTGCAGCCCGAGCACCGCGTCAGATCGATCGACATCCCCCAGGCCCGGTCCGGGTAGTTCCAGTCCGGGAGGAGCGTCGGCAGATGGGCTGCGTCATGGCCGGCTCCGTGACCGCTGACCACGGGCAGCCCGTTGGCGAGGACGTCGAGGGTCAACGTCCGGAAGATCGCTTCGTCGCGGCCTTCGAGGCTGGTCGTCTTCTGCGTGCAAGCGAACTTGTGCCGGCCTCCCGCCGCCGTCGCTTTCGGGGAGAGGGCGATGGATGGCTCGTTCGACGTCCGGAGCGAGAACGCGTCAAAGCCGTGGGCCGTCGCGATCCGGCCACCCACTTTGCGGCCGTAACCGAAGTGGAGCGTCACGACTTCGGCCGGCTGGCCGGGGACGATCCAGACCGGGACCGAGAGACTCCGCTCGCCGACCTGCAGCTCGACGAAGTTCCCCTTCGTAACTCCCAGCCGCTCGGCGGTCGCGGCCGACATGAGGGCCGCGTTGTCCCAGGTGAGCCGGGTCCAGGGCTTCGGGAGTTCCTGCAGCCAGCCGTTGTTTGCGAAGCGGCCGTCGAGGATCGTCGGGTCGGGAGCAAAGACGACCGCCAGCGGGGGCGGGCTCGCGATCGCTCCCGTACCGAACCGGCCGAGTTCTTCGATGACCTCCGCCGCGGGGCTGGCGGTGGTCGAGACCGGCTTCGTCTCCGTCCCGGCGATCAGGCCGTCGTGGACCGACTTCTTCCAGACCGCTTCGAAGTCGTCGCTCCGCTGCTCCTTCCACGTCGCCCGGACGGCCTCGTAGGCCGGGACGGTCTCCGTTCCCGCGACGGCGGAGAGAAACTCGTGCGGCGACCGGCCGGCAAACAGCGGGGCGATGAGCGGCTGCTGGATCGTCACCGTGTGGTCGTAGGCCCGGACGTCGCTCCACGACTCCAGGAAGTGCGTCTGCGGAATGTGCCAGTGGCACTGCAGACTCGTCTCGTCCTCGTAGGGGCCGAGATGGACCGCCAGCCGTTCAATCGCCCGGATGTGTTTGGCGAACTCCAGGTCCGCGGGGGCGGTGTAGGCCGGATTTCCGCCGGCGATGAGCAGGACGTCCACCTCGCCCGCCGCCATCGAGCGGGTCAGCTCGCGGATCGACTCGATGTGATGGACCGGGGCCAGCGCGACCGGCTCGATGAGGTCGAGCGTCTGGCCGACGTTTTCCAGCTTGGCGTTGATGAGGTGCACGAGCGCGTGGACCGGCCACGGCTGGGCGGGGCCCACGACGACGAGCGATTTGCCAGCGGCCCCTTTCAGGTCCGCAATGACCGCCGCGAGCCACTTTGCCGCCCCTTCCGGCAGCGCCGCGATCCGGCTCTCCGCCGGCAGCGATTCGACGCCGATCTCCTGGGCGAGCTTTCGAACCAGCGCCGCCATGACCGCCGGATGAACCGGCAGCCGATGGTCCGCCGCGGCCCCGGTGTTCGAGACGCCGCACTCGGCGACGTACAGGCGGTTCATCGCCTTGCCGCCGCCCGTCAGGTCGCGGCGGGACATGAAGTCCCGCGTGTACCGCGGACTGCCGTCGAGCGTGGCGAGGAAGTCGCAGTCGAGCGAGACCACGACATCCGCCTTCTCGAAACGGTAGACCGCATCGAGCGGACGCCCGAAAAGCTTTTCGCTCGCCCGGAGCGATGTGTCGGGATGTCCCGCCTCGTACTGGTGCCAGCGGGCTTTCGGGAACCGTTCCAGGATCTGCCGGAGCTGGCGGTGGAGCGTCGGCGAGACGACCGTTTCGGTCAGGATCCGCAGTCCGGCCCCCTGCTGTCCCTCCTGCTGCTGCAGGGCGTCCCGCAGGTCGGTGAGGTACGCCTCCCAGGTGCTGATCTCGCCGAGCCGCCGGACCGCCTGCGAGCGGTCGGGGTCGTAGAGCGAGAGGGGGGCAGCCTGGGCGATGGCGTCCGTCGCCCCGAGCGAGGCGGGGTGGTCCGGGTTCCCTTCGACCTTCGTCGGGCGGCCCATGTGGCTTTCGACGAGGATCCCTGTCGTCCGTCCCCCTTCGTGGATTGCCGTGGCGAAGAACTGCGGGCGGCCGGGGACGAGGGATTCCGGCTGGTGGGCGTAGGGGGCGATCGTCTCCCGCGGCTGTGAGAAGTCGCATCCCGAGAGGCCGCCGACCACAGCCGCCGCTCCCATCATCTCAAGGAACTCGCGGCGGCCGAAGACGGTCGGGTCCTCGGGGATGTCGAGCCGCGCGTCAGACGAGCGATGGGGAACGGTTTCGAAGTGTCCGGCGTGTTCGTCGAGGTCCCGCCAGAGGCGGAGGGAGGAAAGCGGGTAGTGCGTGACTGGCGGTGGCGAGGCCGACGAGAGCGGCAGATGTTTCGACTCCATATCCACCCTCGTCATCGCTCACTGGTGCCAAGCTCGTCCGTCCTACCCACGCCCCACCATCAACGCCCCGCATCTCCCCTCAGTAATGACACGCCGAGCAGTCGGTCGGATGCCGTAGCCGGTAGCGGCTGGCGAGCTCTTTCTTTTCCGTGAGCGATCCGGCGAACGCTTTCATCGAGAACACCTCACTCCGCGGCCGGACGTGCTCTTCCGTGGTCCGGTGGCAATCGAGACACCACTTCATCTGCATGCTCTTTTCGCGCCACATGAGCGGCATCTCGTCGACTTGTCCGTGGCATTCCGTGCAGGCGATCCCCTTGTGGATGTGGATGTCGTGCTTGAAGTGGACGTAGTCGGGCAGGTCGGTGACGCGGGTCCACTGCAGCGGCTGGCCGGTCTTGAGGCTGTCGCGGACGAGCGCCAGCTTGGGGCTGTCGGACCAGATCTGGGAGTGGCAGTTCATGCAGACCTCCGTGGCGGGGACGCCGGCGGAGGAGCTGTTTTCCACGGAGGTGTGGCAGAAGCGGCAGTCGAGTCCGAGGCCCGCGACGTGGTGGCGGTGGCTGAAGTCGACCGGCTGCGGGCGGACGATGTGGGCCTGGGTGTAGTAGTCCGACGTCGCCACGGCGTAGGCGGCCGCGAGGCCGGCCACGACGAAGAAGAGGGCGCCGAAGATCGTGACCTTGGCGAGAGAGTTCGTCAGCGGATGGAAGATCTGGGTCATTTCGGCGCGGCACTCTCCTTTGGGGGATCGTCGCGGAGGGTTCCGCGTGGGCCATCGCAAATTGCCAACCAGTTCAACGCTGAAAGACGCTCCCACCTCCGGTGGACGGGCACGGTTTGAATATCGCGAGTGGAGTTTACCACTCCGCGGTGGAATGCAATCTCTTTTTCCGGGCGTGGTCCTGCTTGCGCAGGAACCATGCTGACACACCAACAGTCACGGGACCGCGGGGCAGAGCTCGCCTCCAGGAGTTCCCCTCGTAAGGGAGCAGGGGGACGGTGTTGTTCTCTGGGCCCCCTTGTCCGCGGAATGCCCGTCTTTGTCCGGAGCCGAGGTTCGAGCCTCCGCGCCCGCCGGGCGAAGAGGATTCCTCACAAATCGACTCGATCTGTCCCGCATTTCGAGACCGCGAAGCGTACTCCTCCCGGTGACAGACCGGAGGGGCTCATGTTCGACATCGATCGGGCGACTGTCATGAATCTGGTGGTGATCGCAATCGTTCTCCTGATTCCCTGCTTCTGGAAGACCGGAGCGCGATGTTCGGCCGGGGTGGCGGCCATCGCGGGGATCTGGCTTCTCATCCAGCCCGCGGGGCGCGGGCCGCTGGCTTTCCTGCTCCTGGCGTTTGCGACCATGGTCGGGCTGGGGCTGCGGTCCGAACTGGCGGCGTCGCGCCGGGTTCTCGCGGGGGCGGTGGCCGCCTTCCTTGTCATCGGGCTGACGGCGTTCTCCCGGCATCCTGCACCGCGAACTCCCATGGCCGACAGGTTTCCGCTGCTCTCACTGGCCCCGCGGCTGGAGTACGAGGCGCGGGCTCAGGTTGCGGAACCCAAAGAGCCCTTCACCGCGGACGTTACGGCGGCGATGACGGAACAGGATCAGCGGATGGCCCCCTGGAACGAGCGGGTCGCGATCCTGCGGCTGTTTCACGCAGGCGTTCATCGCCGGTTCGACGAGACGGAGGGGTTCGGCGTGAGCCGCATGGGTGAGCTCACGCCCGACAAGCTGGTGCTTCCTGCGGAACCCGATCCGCTCCCTACGGAGCCGCCCGACACCCTGAGGTACGAGCCGCTGGCCGGACCTTCCGATGTGCCGGATGTGAAGCGGCTGCAGGGGGCGCACGTGGAGGCCCGGGACAGTTTCCTGTGGCCGACGGCGTTCGGGTACGTCAGGGACCGCGAGCATGTGGCCGGGTTTGCCTCGCATGCCTTCCGCCGGCCATTGGAGCCGCGGGTGGAGTCACCGCGGGGGGCTGTGGCGTGGAATCTCACGCGGCTGCAGCTGGTGAGCCTCCTCAAGCATGAGACTCCGCGGGTTTATGAATCCGGGGAGCTGCCGAACATGGAGAGGCTGGCGGCGGTTCCGACGCGGGCCCTGACGGACTTCGAGCAGGCCGCGCTGTTGCAGCTCGTCACGGAGCGGGATGTGGTCACTGAAGACGGGCCCCATCGGATCCAGATGCTGGGGTCGCTTCGTGCGTCGAAGGCGTGTCAGCAGTGTCACGAGGTACCGATGGGGACGCTGCTGGGGGCATTCAGCTATGTGTTCTCGCGCGTGCCTGACGAGCGTGATGTGGCCGTTCCGTGACGTGCCTGAACATCCGGGTCCAGGGGGACCCTGGTGGGGAGTGCAGAGGGGCCTGTGTTGTTTTCTTGGCCCTTTGCCCGCCCGAGGCCGTCTCGTCGGAAACCATCGGAAGGATTGCGTGTCCAAGCGCGGACGACGTATCGGATGCCCCCTCACCAATCCGCCGGGATTCCAGAGCGAACGGCGAGGTCTTAACGCCGGTTCCACAAAGCGGACGTCCGTTGCTTACAACGGGTCCTCATGGAAGTGCCTCCGGCGGCAAGGGGGCGTGGCCCCCTTGACCCCAACCTGCCGTGGCACATTGGGTTTGAGCAAAGACGCTGTGCCGGCAAGGACGGTGTTCAACCTTACGGCTTGGTGATCGTCAGACTGTCAAACTGCAACTGCAGATTGCCGCCGTTGCCCGTCAGGATGTCGATGTTGTCGCCGAAGAGCGTGCTGACCGTGCTCGCAATGCCCGTAGTCCCCAGGCTCACCGTCAGCGGAGCCGGCGTGTTCTGAATCTGGATCGACGGCGGGCTCGCTCCATTGATCGTCGTCGTACCGCTGTCGATGCTCCCCGAAACCGCGTTCAGGAAGATCCCCCGCGTCGGACTGTTGACCGACCGGATCGAATCGAACGCCAGATCGACACTCACAGTGTTGAGCTGCATCGCCGCTCCGGCCGTCGTGCTGATCGTGCTCGTCGACTGCGACGAGATGCTGAACGTTGTCCCGAGACCCGTCGTGTCGACCAGCAGCCCTGTCCCCGTCGAGTTGAAAATGTCGAGCGTCGAGAACTGCAGGGCCCCGGTCGTGTTCAGCAGCCGCACACCGTCCCCGACGACGTTCGTGAGGGTCGTCGAACTGCCGACCGTCAGGCTGCCGGCCACCGCATCGATGGCGGCGGTCGTCGGATCGGCATCGAACGTGACCACGTTCGCCAGGAAGCCGCCGGCAACCGCCCGGCCGACCGTGTTGCCGTTGAACGAGGTGACATAGAGCGTTCCCGCACCCGCCGAGCCGTCCAGGATGATCCCCGAGCCGGTCGTGGAGGCGACGGTCGTGTCGTTCAGCGAAACGATGGCGTTGCCCGCTCCGCTCTTCACGATGTCGATCGCGTTGCCGGAGGAGGAGATCGTGTTGCCCCCTCCCGTTGTGCCGGAGCTCTGGAGCGTCAGGGTCAGGTCGCCGGCCCCGGTCACGTTGACGTCCAGCCCCTGCGTTCCCGCGGACTGCACGTTCAGGTCGGTGAAGGTGATCGTCCGGTCGTTGGCTCCGTTGTTGATGACGACGCCGTTGGCGGATCCGGTCGCGACCTTGAAGTTCGTAAAGTCCGCGTCGCTGTCCGTGATCGTGGCTCCGTTGCCGCCGCCTCCCGCCGTCACGGTGATGTTCGAGATCGTGGCTCCGTTCACGCCATTGAGGGTGATCGCATCGCCGACGGAGCTGAACGTCGCGTTGTCGACCTCGATGTTCGAGACGCCGTTGGCCAGCAGTTGCCCCGTGACGTTGAAGCCCGAGAACCGCGAGTTGTTGGCCATCGTGACGTTGCCCGTGAGCGATGGCGGCGGCGTCCCCGGCGAGAACGGGAGCTGCTCCGCTCCGTACTGCGTCGGGAGGAACTGGGCGGTGATTCCGTTCCCCAGGACCGTCGCCCCCGGCACGAGGACGATGTTCTCGTTGAAGGTTCCCCCCTGCGGCGTGTAGATGATGCTCGTGCCGGCGTTGCCGTCGGCCAGGGCGGCGGTGAGCGTGCCGTAGGGGTTCTCGAACGTTCCGGTCCCCACACCGCCGTTCACGACGTGCAGGAAGTTGTAGGCGAGGCCGGTCGTCGGATCGCGGGCGATGTCGGAGATGCGGTTGAGGACGACGTTCGTCTGGCGGGCGACCGGCTCGCTGAGCCGCGACGAGATCGTTCCGGCCTCGGCATCGCCGTAGCGGCGGAAGAACTTGTGGTCCATCGGGACCGGAGTCTGCTTCGCCGGCGGGAGGAAGCGGTGGAGGAAGCGGATCGTGACCCCCACGCTGGCCGTCATGCCGAAGACGTCATCATCCTGGATGCGGAAGTCGACGTTGTACTGCTGGTCGAGGTCCGCCTCGGCCCGGACCCGCCAGCCGGAGGCGTCGGGGGCTCCCTTGTGTCCGGCGAAGAAGTAACCGCCGCCGAAGACCTTGAGCTGGAGGCGGTCCTCGTTGATGACGCTCAGACCCGCTTCGGCGTCGAAGCCGGTCATGGCGACTTCGCGGTTGATGAGCAGGCTGTTGCCGACGAAGAAGCCCGGCAGGACGCCGACGGTCTGGTCGAGATCGGGGATGTAGGCGTTGGCCCGGAAGTCCATCAGCGGGCCGAGGGACTCGACCCCCGCGCCGAGCTGGTTGAAGCCGTTGTGTCCGGAGTCGCGGTAGTCCCAGAAGCCGTTGACGCCCCAGATGCGGTTCCGGGGGAGGTCGTACCAGCGATAGGCGATGCCGAGGTTCGACGAGACCGTAGCGTCATTGAGGAGGTTGACGTGGGCTTCGCCGAAGAGGATGTCGAATTCGTTGTCGCCGTGGATGGGGGTCATCCACTCGAACGTCCCGTAGCCGCCGTTGTAGCCGACGCCGTCGCCGCCCGTGTAACCGAGGCCGAAGCGCTGGACGTAGGGGTTGAACTGGTCGAACGACCAAGCCGCGGGGGCGTTGGGATCGGGGGCTGGTGCGGTGTCGGCCGGAGGATTGGTGAGGGCGGCGTCGAAGCTGGGGGTGGCGAGGAACGGCGAGGGGTCGACGACCTGGGTGGTCGGGCCTTCTTTGGGTTGTTCGCCGGGGGCGAGGCCGCTGACGTCCGGTGCGACGTTGTCCGGGTTCTGGGCGACGCGTTTGGGTGGAGCGGCGGAAACTGCCGGTCCGGTGATGACCGCAGCGAGGGCCGCGAGTGTGGCGGCGAACCGAGCTGTCCGTTGCCGGGCCATCAAATGGTGACCTTCCGTCCCTGAACGTCCGGGGTGCGTGGTGGCGCAGTCCCGTCGGCTTCGTTGCCGTATTCGGGTTATCGACCTTGCGGGTTAGGCAGGCCAAGTTGACTTTGCCGATTCAGTAGATCTTGAGGCGAAAGTGGGAGGAAAGCGGCAAAAGTGAGCAGGTCGGGTGGGGGTCAAGGGGGCCACGCCCCCTTGCCGCCGGAGGCACTTCCATGAGGAACCTCGGTAAGCAACGGACGTCCGCTTTGTGGTGCCGGCGTCGAGGACTCACCGTTCGCCTTGGCGTCCCCGTGTGTTGACGTGAGGGCATCCGACGCCGTGTCCGCGCTTGGACGCGTGCTCCTTCAGATATCTCTCGACGGCCAGGCCTCCGGCGGGCATGTGGGCTTCGCCCCCCTGCACCCCCCACCAGGGGTGGCCCCCTGGACCCCGGTTGGACTGGCTCGAAGTTGGTGTTCTGCCAACGAAAACGCCCTCGTCGAATCGCTTCGACAAGGGCGCGATCTCAAATCAGCAGACCACCCGACACCAATCAGGCGTCCAGGTAACCCTTCCCCTTCAGGAAGGCGATCACATCGTCCGCCAGCTGATCAATGTTCTTGTTGTCCGAATCCAGCACCAGCTCCGGCTTCAGCGGCTCTTCATAAGGATCGCTGATCCCCGTGAAGTTCTTGATCTCGCCAGCACGGGCCTTCTTATACAGACCCTTCGGATCGCGCTTCTCACACGTCTCGACCGAAGCCTTGACCAGGACTTCGATGAACTCGCCGTCCTTGAACAGCGCCCGCACGTTGTCCCGGTCGATCCGGTACGGCGAGATGAAGGCGGTCAGGGTGATGATCCCGGCGTCTGCGAACAGCTTCGCCACTTCGCCGATCCGGCGGATGTTCTCAGCCCGGTCCGTCGCGCCGAAGCCGAGGCCGAACCGCGTCGCGAACTCGTCGCCGTAACGCTCCTTCAGCATCGGACCACCGGCGTTCAGACCCATCCGGATGTTGTCCCCATCCAGGATGTAAGTCCGCTTGCCGAGGGCAAACAGCTTGTGGTCGACCGTGTTGGCGATCGTGCTCTTGCCCGAAGCGCTCAACCCCGTGAACCAGATCACGCAGGACTTCTGTCCGTTGAGCTTCTTCCGGTCCGCGCTGGCGACCTTGTGCTCATGCCACGTCACGTTCATCGATTGACCAGCCGACATCTCTCTCGTTCTCCTGACTGCCGGGACGCCTTGGCCCGGAACTGGACGCCTCCCGCGAACAAAGGACTGGCGTTCAAAACAATTCACATCCGTTCGCAACGGTTGAAATGCTAGAGAAGTCCTGGGCGAGGGGGAAGACCGCGCGGCGTCCGCCCACCAAACCGGGTGCGTTCGCTGGATAGCGGTTTGGTAGTGGGGCGGTTTGATCCATTGCGCAAGTGAACCGGGGTCCAGGGGCTCGCCCCTGGTGGGGGATGCAAGGGGGCAACGCCCCTTTGCCCGCCGGAGGCCTGGCCGTCGCGAGATGTCTGAAGGAGTCTGTGTCCAATCGCGGACATCATGCCGTATGCCCCCTCACCAACCAGCCGCGTCTTCAGGACGAGTAGTGAGTCCTCGACGCCGGCACCACAAAGCGGACGTCCGTTGCTTGCCACGGTTCCTCATGGAAGTGCCTCCGGCGGCAAGGGGTTGCCCCCTTGACCCCGGCTGCCGTGGCACGATGGGTTTGAGGTAACAGAGCCGCGCCGGCAAGGACGTGGTTCAAAACACCGGGATCTGCCCGCCGCAAAAACGAAAACGCCCTGCCCGGATCAGTCGTCCCGGGCAGGGCGCGGTGTTCAATCAACGAGACCCGATCTTACAGGTCGTCGAGGTTCGGAGCCCCGTCGTCGCGGATGTCCGGAGCGTCGTCCGAAGCGATCACGACGTTGTTCGAGTTGTCCAGGAAGATCTTGTCTTCGAGGATCTCACGGATGACGGTGTGCATCCCCGGCTTCGTCATCTCTTCGACGAGCGGCGGAGCCCCCCGGTTGAGCTGCACGAGGCGCTTCTGGATAAGAGTCGAGAGCTTGAAGCGGCCCCCGACCTTGTTGACGATGCTCTCTTCTTTCAGTTCGTCCAGCATTCGCGTGTTTCTCCCGCCGCGGCCCGCTCTCCGGGCGATTGCAGCGTCGTCAACGTGATCCCGGGCTTCGCTGCCACGGTCCCCAATCTCAGTCGTCTGCGCTCGCCCGTCGCCGAGGGAGATCACCGGGCCGCACAGGCACCCAGCAGGTCGCAGATCTCACGCACCGCGCGATCCAGATCGTCATTGACGACACGGTGGCGGTACGAATCCGCCAGTTTAAGTTCTTCTGCCGCCGTCTGCAACCGACGCTGGATGACCCCCTCCGTCTCCGTCCCCCGCGACCGCAGCCGGCTCTCGAACTCCGCCATCGACGACGCCGTCAGGAAAATGCTGACCGCCTCAGGGTATTCCCGCATGATGCTCCGGGCCCCCTCGACGTCCACCTCCACCAGAGCCCACTTGCCATCCGTCCAGATCCGGGTCAGCTCGGACTTGAGCGTCCCGTAGAGGTATCCGCTCTTGTGGACCTCCGCCCACTCCAGGAACTCCCGGTTGGCGAGCCGCTTGTCAAACTGCTCGCGGGTCAGGAAGTGGTAGTGAATCCCATCGATTTCCTGGGGCCGGGGCGGCCGGGTCGTGGCCGAGACCGACATCCGCAGCGGAACCGGGGCCTCCTTGAGCAGCCGCTGAATGATCGTGGACTTTCCGCTACCGCTGGGGCCGGACAGAACGACAAGGCGGCAGGAAGTTTCCACGGGGGAGAGCAGCGTGCGGCGATGGAGAGAGAAACACCGTAACGGCTGGAGTGTAATCCGAGGCGTACCGACCGGCGAGAGACGGGGCGGAGTGAAACACGAAGACACGAAGTTCACCAGGAGCGAAGGGAGGCGGACGACCGGAGACCGCGGTGCCAATGACAGGCAAACCCCTTCGTGCCCTTGGTGCCTCCTTTGTGTCTTGGTGTTTCACCTCCCCAAGCCGGTCCACTGTCTCAAAGCGGACTTGGCCAGAAGCCGCAGGGCCATCCCTTTCGTCACCTTGGGCCGCGTCTCCCAGACCCGGTAGTCGATCCGCTCGATCTCCCGCAGGATCTGGAGTCCCCCCTGGATGAAGAGGTCGATGTCGATCTTCAGCCGGCCCGGCATCCGGTCGACGAGCGGGAGCCCCTCGGTCAGGAAACCCTGGGCCCGGTCGACTTCGAACCGCATCAGTTCCAGGAACGCGGGGGTCGTCCGGCGCTGCCGCAGGTCTTCGTCGGGGTAGCCGAAGCGGAGGCGGTCTTCGCGCGGCAGATAGATCCGCGGGATGTCGAGGTCGCGGGCGACGTCCTGCCAGAAGTTCGCCAGTTGCAGCCCGGTGCAGACGGAGTCCGACCAGCGGACGTTCTCGTCCGTCACGCGCTCGCACAGATGGAGGACGATCCGGCCCACCGGATCGGCGCTGCGGCGGCAGTAGTCCTGGAGTTGGGGGAACGTCTCGTAGTCCGTGACGAGCTGGTCCTGCTGGAAGGCGGAGATGAGGTCCGCGAACGGCGTCATCGGGATGTCGAAGCGGCGGATCGTCGGGAGGAGGGCGATGAAGACCCAGTGCCGTGGCTCGCCTGCGTAGCAGGCTTCGAGTTCCTGTTGCCACCAGCCGAGGAGTTCGCGGGCCCGTTCGGGGGTGCCGGCGTCGTCTCCGAGGTCGTCCGCCCAGCGGCAGAAGGCGTAGACGTTGTAGAACGGTTGTCGAAGGTCGCGCGGGAGGGCCCAGGAGACCACCGGGAAGTTCTCGTAGTGTCCCAGCGCCAATTGTCGCGCGGCGGCTTCGGCCTCGGCGTGGGTCAGGGGAGCGATGGCACCGCGTCGCCAGGCATCGGCTTGATCGGCGAGCGACACGGGGGACAAGTTCCGGGCGGAGCGAGGGGATGGGGACCGGCGGCCGGGCCACCGATCGAGGCGAGCGGCATGCTATCGAGATTCGCGAGTCGCCGCCGCATCAAACGCGTCCTTGCCGGCACGACTCCGATAGCTCAAACCCAACGTGCGACGGCAGCCGGGGTCAAGGGGGTCTCACCCCCTTGCCGCCGGAGGCACTTCCATGAGGAACCGTGGTAAGCAACGGACGTCCCCTTTGTGGGACCCGCGTTGAGGACTCCACACTCGCGTTGCACTCCCCGCGGGTCGGTGAGGGGGCATACGACGCGATGTCCGCGCTTGGACACTCACTCTTTCAGACATCTCTCGACGGCCAGGCCTCCGGCGGGCAAAGGGGCGTTGCCCCTCTGCACTCCCCACCAGGGTGCCCCTGGACCCGGTCGATGAGCAGCGATTGCTCGTTCCATCGAAAGCTCGAACACCGCCCCCGCCCGAACGGACTCCGCCACCTCAATCCCAGCGTGCGACGGCCACCCGGTCCAGCGGGACCCTGGCTAAAAATCGACCTGGCAACGCATCGCAAAGAGATCCGTCCCCGTCTTCCCGAAAAACGCCGGATTGTTCGGCGCATTCGCAATCGTGTACGTGTTCGGCGTCGTGTTCGCCACCGAATGAACATAGTTGAACACGATCTTCGTATACGGGTTCCAGAACCAGTTGATCCCCGCCGTGAAGTCCGTCACCTCGCCACCGCGGTAAGCGGGAAGCAGATCGTTGTTCAGATTGAGGTACGAGACCCGCGCCGCAAGCTCCCACGCCCCGATCCCCGGGTTGCCGCAGGTGTCGCAGAACGCCAGGTTCGTCTTCGGAATCACCCGGTCGATCGCCCCCGCCTTGCGGTCGTACGGCCGATGCTCACCCGTCAGGAAGTAACCCGCCTGCACATACCCGCCCGGCAGAACCGCCGTCGGTCCCCCCGCCTGATCGACGAAGTTCAACATCCCTTCCGACTGCAGCGAGAACGGCCCTTCCACCCACAGCAGCTCGGACCCCAGGACGTTGTAGCAGCTCGCAATGATCGTCGCGGTCTGAGCAAAGAAAGGGGTCCCGTTGATCGGTCCCGTCGGCACCGGCGCTCCGCTGGTCCCGCCGGCGGCGGTCGTGGCGTTCTGGCCGATGAACAGCTCGGGGATTGTCCGGAAGGCGATGCGGCTGTCGTTGGGAGCGCTGAAGTAGTGCCCCACCCCCAGGTGCAGATACTCCTTCCCCTCGCACTCCCAGTGCGGGAGAAACGTGACGCGTTCGGCGGTTCCGATTCCCCCTCCGGTCGCGATCGACCCGCCGAGCTGGTCCTGGCCGGCGGCGAACACCGAGGCCGCCCAGGTCATGCTCAGGTCTTCCGAGTGGTCGTAGAACCCGACCCCCAGGTGGCGGAACGGCGTAAAGGGGACGAAGAGGAGCGAACGCTCCATGAAGGTCGTGTACCGGTAGCTGCTGACCACTTCGAGACTGAACGGCTGCTTCCACTGCCCGATGCGGACGTTGCCGAAAAGAGGGACATCCGTCTGCTCGACCCACATGTCGGTGATCGTCGGACGGCCGAAGGCCCCGAAGTCCACCTGCATGAGGTAGTTCGTGTGCTCAGTGACCGACCCCTTGGCAGAGAGACGGGCCCGGCGGATGTCGGCCCCGTTCTTGATCCGCCCGAACTCCTCCAGGCTCGCGGCATCCTGGTGGAAGAACCCGGTGTCGGCCTGGAGAGCCCCGTTGACGACGACGTTGGGATAGGTCTTCTTGCTGCCCTTGTCGGTCAGCGCTTTGATCGCCTTCTCGAGGGTCGAGAGCTGCTGCTGCTGGGCGGCGTTGGTCGCGTCGAGGAACGACCCTTCGACGGGCGGCTCCACCGCGAAGGTCTCCATGGACCCCTGATCTTCCACCGCTTCGATCGCCTGCAGCCGCTGGGTCGCTTCGTTCCGGATCGAGCTGCGGAGCTCCTGGTTGTCCGCTTCAAGCTGCTCGATTCGCCGGCGGAGGTCGTCGATCGGATCGACCTCCTGCGTGATCTCCGGGGCCGGCTCCTGAGCCAGCACCGATCCGCCGCAGCAGGCGGCGAGCAACAGGCCGATTCGGCCCCATCGGGCGCAACTCGAGAGTCGGGCCCAGGTCGAAAACGGCGAGACTCCTGCCATGCTGCCTGCTCCGTCGGCGGTTCCTGTGAGCCATCCTGTCTCACGCCAGCAAAAGAACTATCGTCGCACGGGGCCGAGGGATTGCGTGCCAGTTACCGCGTTGTAATCTGCAAGTTCGGACTCAGCGGCATAACCGGCGCATCTTGCCAGCCTTGCCAGGCAGGACCCCCGCGACATGGATTTCCCGCAAGGGGCGGATTCCGGCTGGAGAGGTTGCAGTCCTGGGACAGCCGCGACGTCGCCGTCCAGCTTTCGGGCGATCATCCGACCCCAGACGCGCGTTCAGGCCAAGGCCAAAACAGATCAGGCCAGTGCGGAAATCATGATCGCCGCCGCCGCGGAGACGTTGAGCGATGTGACCCCGCCCGGCGTGCCGCGAGGGGTCAGCCGGCACATCTCGTCGCAATGCTCCGCGACGAGCCGCCGCAGGCCGCTCTCTTCATTGCCGACGACCATCAGCCACTTGCGGTCGCGGTCGACCTGGGTGATATCCCGCTCGGTGTGCTCGGACGTCCCCAGAACCCACAACCCCTTCTCCTTGGCCACCTCGATGGCTCGGACCATGTTCGGCAGGACGACGAAGGGGACGAACTCCAGCCCCCCGGATGCGACGTCGTAGACGGTCGCGGTGAGCGGAACCGACTGGTCCTTGGTGAGGATGATCCCCTTTACGCCAAAGAACGCGGCGGTGCGGAAAATCGCACCGGCGTTGTGCGGATCCTGGATGTGGTCCAGGGCGATCCACAGGCCGCGCGTCGCGTCGGTGGCAAACAGCTCCGGCAGCCCGGCTCCCTGTCGCTCGCGGACGACCGCTTCGCTGCCGCCGATCCGGCCCGCCTCCTTGGAGCGGGCGTCGCGGGCGGGAGCCAGCGGCGCCCGGACCGGGATGCGGTGGGCGTACGCGGTATCGACGACCGTCTTCCAGGCGTCGTTGGCGGTCTTTGTGTTCGTTCGGACTTCCAGCACGTCGGCCGGGCGCGTCTGCAGGATCGCTAGGACGCTGTGCGGATTCTTGAGGGTCAGAGACATGCGGCGAGTGTATCGCGCGCGAGCCCGTTCGCCAGATTGGAGCGATCCGCTTTCAGCCGTCAGCCAGAGGAGAAGACGCCGAGCCGCCGCGTGGCGGCTCGGGCCAATTCCGCGGATTGCCGGCAGCCGATCGCTGACAGCCAGCCGTCAACGGTTCAGACAACAGCCGCCGTCGCGGCGAGCGCCTTGCGGGCGTGGGCCGCGATCTCGTTGTCCTTGAGCTGCACGATCGTCTTGTCGATATCGAGTTCCACGATCTTCTGCAGCGGTCCACTGAAACGATTACGCAGCTCGCCCAGCATCAGCGACGGGGCGAGCAGGATCAGATGGCCGAACTCGTTCTCGTTCCGTCCCTGTTCCAGACGCGTGACGATCTCATCCGCGAACTTCTGCGCGGTCGCGTGTCTGTGGTCCGTCGGCCAGACGAACGAATGGGCCGGCCCGAAGGAAGCTCGTTCGCGCCCCGCCCCGTCCGCGTTGAGCTCTCGACCCATC
Organism: Planctomyces sp. SH-PL14; assembly: GCF_001610835.1. NCBI lineage: Bacteria > Pseudomonadati > Planctomycetota > Planctomycetia > Planctomycetales > Planctomycetaceae > Planctomyces > Planctomyces sp. SH-PL14. Next base: position 5,092,866 of record NZ_CP011270.1, read on the forward strand.
ATTTGCCCTTCCGGGTTGTCGAGAGTTTCGATGAGCTGGAAACCGTCGAGCGCGGGCCAGTTGGCGGCGTAAATCTTCGCCAGGGCGCGGTCGGCGGCAACGATCCAGGCAACGGGATTGCGGCGTGGTTCGCGACGAAAACTCATTGGACACCTCCATTTTCCGAGAAATGAACTTGCGCATAGGGAGCAACCAGGGTGCCCGGCGGTGTCAAACCGCCCTTACCTGATTGGCCATGACAGAAATTGCCAGGATGCCCGATCCCCACCCGGTTCAAGGGACCATTCGAGGTTCAAGCAGGAACCCGAATCGCAGAAGCGATAAACCATGATTCCGAATCCCGGAACGTCATGACTTGAGAACGCGCAACCACGTCATTCTCCGCGCAGGGATGCTCCGGGCCAGAGAATTCTTCGGAAGTTTGCCGGAATGTCACGGTTTGCGTTCCGCGCTCCAGAGAACGAGCGGCCACTGACATTCGCTGGAATCCGGGGATATAGTGGAGGTCCACGTCCCGCACAGCGCGTCGCGCAGTGCCCAGCGCCCGTCACCTGGATGTCACTCACGGTATCTCGATGGCCGATAAGCAGCCGGAAAATGAACGACAGATCGACCAGTACCAGCTGGTCAACGTCATCGCCACCGGCGGGATCTCGCAGGTCTGGGAAGTCCGGCACCTGGCGACGCAGCAGCCCTACGCCATGAAGCTCCTCCTGCCGGAGGCGTTCCAGGACAAGGAGCAGCGGGCCGAGATCAAGACCGAGGCCAACACCGCCAAGCTCTTCGAGCATCCGAACATCATTCGCGTGCTGGACGTCAACGTCAGCCGCGACCATGCCTACTTCCTGATGGAGCATTTCCGCGCCAGCAACCTCAAGCAGATGATCCGCGGCGACCTGGCGGGCGCGCAGGCCCGGATGAAGAAGATTGCCGAAGGGCTGGCGAGCGCGCTGACCCTGGTTCACGACAAGGGGTGGCTGCATCGCGACATCAAGCCGGAGAACATCCTCGTCAACCGCTCGGGAGAGATCCGGCTGATCGACTTTTCGCTCTCGTCGAAGATCCCTTCGGGACTGGCGAAGATGATGACCGCCAAGAGCCGGGTCGTCATTCAGGGAACCCGGACCTACATCGCTCCGGAACTCGTCGAGCGGCAGCTGCCGGGGATCCCGTCCGAGATCTACAGCATGGGGGTCCTGTTCTATGAGATCCTGACCGGGCGTCCGCCGTTCGTCAGCAAGAACCCGAACGACCTCTTGATGATGCACGTCCGCGACATCCCCGAGCATCCGGCCGGCTACAACCCGAACGTGTCGCCGGAGATGGACCAGCTCGTGATGAAGATGCTGGCCAAGAAGCCGAAGGACCGGCCGCAGAACATGAACGAGCTGTTCACCACGATCCGGTCGATGCCGTTCTTCAAGGAGGATCCCGAAAAGTACCACCGGACGAAGGCCCAGGCGGCGAGCGAGAAGCAGGCGCAGTCGCTCGACGTCCGTCTCGACAGCCGCGTCGATGCCGGCCGGACTCCGGAAGAGCGGGCCCTGGTGGCGAAGGCGGCCAAGGAGAAGCTGGAAGCCTCGCAGAAGAAGAAGGCCGAGATCGAGCGGCACGTCGCCAAGACGGGCGGCGGGTCGGCGCCGGCTCCCGCTCCGGCGGCGGCCTCTCCCGCGCCGCAGGCTCCGCCGCCGAACTTTGGCTACGGGATGCCCGGATACCCGCCCGGCTATCCGATGCCGATGCCCGGAATGATGCCGGGGATGCCTCCCGGAGGAATGCCCGGCATGGGCTTCCCGGGGATGCCGTTCCCGGGAATGCCCGGGATGCCCGGTCCGGGTGGAATGCCTGTTCCCGGGGGCATGCCGGGCGCGATGCCCGGGATGCCGATGCCTGGCGCTCCGATGCCCGGTATGCCGGGAGGACAGATGCCCGGGGGGATGCCGATGCCGGCCGGAATGCCGGTCCCCGGCGCTCCTCCGCGTCCCGCGGCTCCTGCGGCGGCCCAACCGGCTCCCGTCCCGGCGAAGGCCGCTCCTCCGAAGGCGGCCCCGGCTCCTCCGCCGAAACCGCAGGACGACATTCCGCTGATGGATGAGCTGCCGGACGTGCTGTAGCGACAGCGACCGGAAAGCCTCTTTAAACCGGGTCCAGGGGCACCCTGGTGGGGAGTGCAGAGGGGGCCTAGGTTGTGTTCTTGGGCCCTTTGCCCGCCGGAGGCCTGGCCGTCGAGAGATGTCTGAAGGAAGGTGTGTCCAAGCGCGGACGCCGTGCTGTATGCCCCCTCACCAACCCGTGGTGATTGCGGAGCAAACGGTGCGGGGTTGAGGGCGTCCTCAACGTGCGCTCCGTGACGCTGAAGGCGTCTAACAGCCTAGCCTGGGGCCAACGCCCCAGGTTCGCGGCGCAAATCAAGCGACAAGCCCTGTAGGGGCGCAACAATCCTGTTCGTTGTTGCGCCCCTACAGGGCTTGGGCTCCAGCACCGTCCCCGTACCTGGGGCGTTGCCCCAGGCTAGGTTGTCTCACGCCGTTGGCGTTCCCCGAAGATGCGGCTCGATGCGTTGATCAGTCGCAACAAATTACCCAAGAACATCTTACGGCATCTGAGGTTGGATACAACGCGGAGATACGGAGAACGGATATCTTCGTGGATACAGAACACCATCGGAAGCTCTCCGAATACCAAGTGCACTGGTTCTCATGGCCCGGCAGGATTCGGCCACAGCCCACTCAAACAATGGGGGTTCGGACTATTATTGCGGGAATGATCGGGCGCAATTCTGGGCGCGGTCGGAGGAACAATTGGCCGGTCAGGACCTGCTGACGGACCTCTTTCCAGAACTCCATATCGGATCGCACTTCTGGGCACCTCGGGGACGACGGACAGGACGAAGGCTGGCGCCTCCATCCTTCAGCGTTCCTGAAATGCACAACTGTGCGCTGTCAGATTCGAGCGCCCCGATCCCCGCCCGCCGCCACCATTTTGAACCGCCCTCAACACTCGGCTCCTGGTCGGTCGTTTGTGCCAATGCCCTGCCTCGTCCTGCCAGGAGACGCACGCCACCCGCATCTGTCGTCACACCATCCGGCTCTCTTGCGGGTCGTCTGGAGCGGGCTCGCGCTGATAGGTACAAAACAGGATTCCGTCACAACTGACATGTGCCCGCTTGGGGGTCACCCGAGGCTCGGGACAGGTGAATTCTCTGCAAGCAACTGCAGGGCTCTCTCGGGGCCATGTTTCTTGATTAGCTCTAGCACCTGACGAGCCCGTGGGTGGTCAGGCTTTAGCTTGACGAGTTCCTAGGCCCGCTTGGCCAATTTCGCTCCTTCGCGGGACTGGAGCGCTGACTCCATCTCCTTCAGGATGAAGTTGACTTCATCCATCAGCTTGTGGGCCTGCGCCAACAGCAACGCCGTTAACCCTCTGAGAGAGGCTGTTCAAAGAAAGTCTTGAGGCGACAACGCGTTGTGGCGACGCTTCGGTTCTCACTCTGAAAGTCTCACTCCGTCATCGCGCTCTCGGTCTCTGAAAAATGGTTCCCTTTCCGTGCGGCCCACATTTTCTGTAACGCTTCCGTGCTGACCGGGTTCTTTTGGTACCAGGAGGTTGTCCCTGAATTCTGGAGACGAATCCATTCAGAAGTGCGGCGAACGCGAGCGATGGGTTGCCTCGACCGTTCGCCGTGCGCTGGCGTACGCCCTGACCCTGGTCCGCCGGCAGCACGATGCGGAAGACATTGTCCAGGAGTGTTACCGGCGCCTGCTCACGAGGGCGGACCGGTACGACCTCCCTCGTGATGGGGCGAAGATCCTATTCAAGTCGATCACGAATGCCTGCTTCAACCACCTCAAGCGGCGGCGCCCCGCGGTCAGCATCGAGGGCGGGGCTGGCATGCCGGAGGTTTCCACGCCAGTAGCTGGCACAGGCCCTGATTTGCCGGTGCTGGAGCAGGAGCTCCAGCAAGCCATCGGAAGGGCCCTTGCTGAACTGCCGGTCAACCAGCGAGCGGTTGTCGAACTGTCGAGCCTAGGACATCCCCTCGTGGATGTGGCCGAGATGGTTGGCCTCAGTCCTGGCAACACTCGCGTGTTGCTGCACCGGGCGAGGCAGATGCTGGCAGAGAGACTGCGAGAGTTTCGAGAGGAGAAGTCATGACGGATCCGGAACGCGACCCGATCGACCAGCTGGTGCGATCATATCTCGACAACCAGGAATCGTTGGTCAATGCCGAACGTCTGCTCAGCCGGATCTCGGACGATCAGGGCCTCGATCCCGTGAGGTTTCGTCCTACCGAGGTCTCCGCGACTCGAAGACGGTTCCTGTGGATGGCGTGGTGGCCGTCGATCGTGACCTTGATCGTGGGGGCCTTTCTAGTCGGGCGGTCCTACCATCCCTCCTCCGCCAGTGCGGCGACCTTGCTGCGGAACGTCCAGGAGGTTCATCAGCGAGGGGGCGACCGCTGCTACCGCGTACTGCACGTCCCGGAACCGTCGGCGCTGTCGGGGCAGAACTCGAAGATCCTCGGATCCGAGAGCCTGTTGTGGACGAGGGGAGACCGCTTCTGGTCTGACTGCCGGATCGGAGAGACGCGGTTGAAGATCGGGCGGGATGTTGACGGCGCGCTTTGGCTGGCCCCGTCGCGAAAGAAGGGGGTCCGCTTCCCCCCCGATGACCCCGCCTTTCCGAAGGACCTCGAGACGCTGTGCCAGATCAGCTCCGTCACGGTCCCCGTTCTGCTCGACCGAGTCCTGGCCGATTTCGATTTCCGAACGGAAGCCCCCCTGGCCCATACCGGGAATGAGCGGCGCCTCGTCTGGGCGCGGCTGATGCCGGGGCGGACTCACAGCTTCCTGTCGGCGGCTTGCCTGGAGGTCGATCAGGAGACCGATGTGCTGGTCAGGATGGTGCTGTGGCTGCAGAAAGATGACCGTCCCAATGGGACCGTCACCTATTCCCTGATGGAACAGTCTCCCCCAGGGGACGAGAGCTACCGGCTGGAGTCGCACCTCGATCCGGACGCGACGATCGAAGAGCAGTCATTTCAGAAGCCGAAGTGAACGTGCCGAACAAGATCAGCGGGAATAGAAAGATGAAACTGCGGCTGATTCTGATGTGCGCGATCGCCCTCGGATCGCCCTCCTTTCTGTCGGCGAACGAGAAGGGGGGCGAGTTGGCCGGCGCTGCCGACGTGGCGTTCTTCGAGGCGAAGATCCGCCCCGTCCTTGTCGAGCATTGCTACCGCTGTCACTCCGCCGCCTCGGGGAAGGCGGAGGGGGAACTGCGGGTCGACTCCCGGGCCGCCCTTCGGAAGGGGGGCTCAAGGGGGCCGGCCGTCGTCGCCGGCGACACGAAGGCGAGTTGGCTGCTCGTCGCGGTCGCTCACTCCGATCCCGATCTCCGGATGCCGCCGCGGGAAGATCGGCTCAAGGACTCGGTCCTCGCCGACTTCAAATCCTGGATCGACCGCGGCGCGACTGACCCGCGGGACGTCGATCCTCCGGTCATGGCAAAGCCGCGTCCGGAATTCTGGGCGAAACGAGGGATGGTCGATCATCCGGCTCCGGAAGTGGTCCGAAAGCATTGGCCGCTCACTCCCATTGATCGCTTCATCCTCGCCAAACTCGAGGCCGAGCGAATTGCCCCGTCGCCGGATGCCTCCCCGGCCGTGCTCCTCCGCAGAATCTATTTCGACCTGACCGGTCTTCCCCCCTCGACGGCTGACCTCGATCGGTTCACGGGGCGCGCGGCGGCGGACGGAATGGATGTCGCCTTGGTGGTGGAGGTCGACGCCCTCCTGGCCACGCGGCAGTTCGGCGAACACTGGGGGCGGCACTGGCTCGATGTCGCCCGCTTTGCCGAGTCGAGCGGGAAAGAGGCCAATATTTCCTTCCCATACGCCTGGCGATACCGTGACTACGTGATCGACAGCGTCACGGCCGACGTTCCCTACAATCGGTTCCTGGAGGAACAGGTCTCCGGGGACCTGCTGCCGACCGGGACCAATGCGGAACGGGCCCGGCTTCTGATTGCGACCGGCTTTCTCGCGCTGGGGCCAAAGAATCTCGACGAAGGGAACGAGGCCCAGTTTCAGGCGGACCTGGTCGATGAACAGATCGACACAGTTACCCGGGCCATCCTGGCGAACTCCATCGCCTGCGCCCGTTGTCACGATCACAAGTTCGACCCTTACTCGATGGAGGACTACTACGGCCTCGCGGGGATCTTCGGCAGCACGAAGACGTACTTCGGCACGGCGGTTTCCCCCTCCAACCGGAACAGCGGCGATCCGCTCCGGCTGCCGGACATCGAAGGACAGACGGTCCTGCATGCCTCGATCCCCAAAGCAAAAGTCGATGAGCTGAAGACGAAGCTCGCCGCCCTCAACAAGGAAGAGCAGGAGAAACAGGCCGCCGTGTTGAAAGCGGTCGCCGAAGGAAGGGATGCCAGCGGGATCTTCACTCTTCAGGACGCGCTCCGGATCTTCTGGTCTCGCGGCGGCATCGAAGGGGAACTGGAGCGGGTTTCCGACGACGGGACGGCATTGCCTCTGGCGATGGGGGTTCTCGATCGCAAGGAGATCAAGGATTCCCCCGTCTATGACCGCGGGGACGTGGCGCGGCCGCGCGAGCTGGTCCCTCGTAGTATTCCCGCCGCGCTCCGAATTGACGGGTGCGAAGCCATCTCCCCGGACCACAGCGGACGTCTCGAGTTCGCTCGATGGCTCATTCATCCCGAGAATCCGCTCACGGCCCGTGTCTTCGTCAATCGGGTCGTCCGGAACCTGCTGGGAGCGGGGCTCGTCAGGTCCGTCGACAACTTTGGCTCGACGGGTGAACCGCCGACGCACCCTGAGCTGCTGGATCACCTGGCGGTGCAGTTCGTCTCGGAAGGATGGTCACTGAAGAAGCTCGTGCGGAGTGTGGTCCTGTCGCGGACGTACCGGCAGGCCTCCGACTTTCGCAGCGACTGCTTTGAGCACGACCCGGAGAACCGACTTGTCTGGAGGATTCCGAAACGACGGCTGCCCGCCGAGGCGATTCGCGACGCAATGCTGTGCGCTTCGGGAGAACTCGACCTCTCGCGCCCTCAGGGGTCGCTGGTAGGACGAGTCATCGGAGATCGTCCGATCTCACTGATCGGGCTCGACCGGCGGTTGCCGCGGGATCTCGACGGTTCCGTTCAGCGGAGCGTGTACCTCCCTGTCATCCGGGATCGCCTGCCGGATGTCCTTGAGCTTTTCGATTTCGCCGAGCCGAGCCTGGTGACCGGGGAACGCGAGAAGACCAACGTGCCGACCCAGGCCCTGTACCTGATGAACAGTCCCTTCGTGAGCGAGCGATCGACCGCGATGGCCCGGCGTCTGACCCGGGAGTCGACTCGTCCGGATGAACAAGTCCGGATGGCGTTTCAGATCTGCTTCGCCCGCGACCCGCTGCCAGAAGAATCGACCCGCGTGATGGCCTTTCTGGATTCGCAGCATTCCGGTCCTGAGGAACAGAAGACACCGCCAAAGTCCCTGGTCATGTTCTGCCAGGCACTGCTCTCCACGGCCGAATTTCGCTACGTCGACTGACTTTGGAACGCTTCTCCGCACAAGAGGACGAGGAATGACTCACAACCTCGATCACACGCCCGCACTCCTGTCGCGGCGCGCGACGCTGAAGTCCCTGGCCTCGGGTTTCGGCTATCTCGCCTTCGCGGGCCTCGCGCAGGCCGAAGCCCTTCGCTCGCCCTCGGCCGCCGGCTCCCAGTTGGCGCGGCGGACGACTCACTTTCCGGCCCGCGCGAAGCAGGTCATCTTCCTCTGCATGAACGGCGGCCCGTCGCATGTCGACCTCTTCGACTACAAGCCCGAGCTGAACCAACGCTCCGGCCAGCCGATGAAGGTCGACCAGAAGAACGGTCCGCGGCTTCTCGGTTCCCCGTTTTCGTTTGCCCGGCACGCGGAATCGGGGCTTTGGATCTCCGAGCTCTTTCCGCACCTGTCGCAGCACGCCGACGAGCTGTGCGTGGTCCGCAGCATGCAGACAGATCTCCCGAATCACTCGCAGGCGTTCCTGCAGATGCACACGGGAAGCTTCCAGTTCGTCCGCCCGTCACTTGGAGCCTGGACGCTCTACGGGCTTGGGACGGAGAACGCCAATCTCCCGGGGTTCGTCACGCTCAACCCGCCGAGCGACAACGGGGGAGCCCGCAACTACGGCAGCGCGCTCCTGCCATCCATCTGCCAGGCGACCCGGATCGGCACGAACCAGATTCCCGGGTTCTACGCAGCCCTTCTGAAGATCGACCAGGAGCCGGGGCCGCCGCTGAAGAACATCGAGAATTCGGCCCTCTCACTGGCCGAGCAACGCAGTCAGCTCGATATGGTTCGCGATCTGAATGCCATGAAGCTCGCTCGCGACCAGTACCATCCTGAGATCGAGGGAGCGATCGAGTCGTTCGAGCTCGCTTTCCGGATGCAGGGTGAACTGCCGGAGGTGCTCGACCTGCGGAAGGAGACGGAGGCGACTCAGGAGGCGTATGGACTCGGAGCCGGCAAATCGACCGACCGTTTCGGCCGCCAGTGCCTGTTGGCGAGGCGGATGGTCGAATCGGGTGTAAGGTTCATTGAGCTGACGTCGCCAGTCGCCTGGGATCACCACTTCCTGCTCAAGGACGAACTTTCGAAGAGCTGCCTGGCGACCGATCAGCCCATCGCCGCCCTCCTCAGCGACCTGAAGCAGCGGGGCCTCTTAAGCGACACCCTGATCGTCTGGGCAGGCGAGTTCGGAAGAACTCCGTACGTGCAGGGGGGAGCCGGACGCGACCATAATAACAAGGGCTACTCTATTTGGATGGCAGGCGGCGGCGTGAAAGGGGGGCTCGCGTACGGGGAAACCGACGAAATCGGCTACGAGGCGGTCGAAAACCCGGTCCACCTCCACGATTGGCACGCCACACTGCTGCACCTGTTGGGGTTCGACCACACGCGGCTCACGTTCAACTACGGCGGCCGGGATTTTCGGCTCACGGACGTGCACGGACACGTGATCCACGAGTTGGTGAAGGGCTGACTCCACGGACCACGGACAACGAGTATTTTCGGCATCGCGACCTCATTGTCGCAGAGAGTGGTAAGCCGGTGATCGTCATGCGACGGTGCTCCTGCCGGACCACAAAGCCGCGCTCCTGCTCGAAGACTGGTTCGAAGCGGAGCCCCCGTTCGTGCGGGTAATTGCCCTGCGATATGGAGTGTCTTCGACATCGGTCCAAGGAATTGTCAGAGAGGTCAGAGGGTCAGTTCTGGTGCCTTCTCAACGGCCTTGCTCACGCTCTAAAAACCGCTCGTCTACGCACTGATTTCTTGGTCGCGATGGAGATCGTCGAGATTTCGCGGCCGGTGCGCCACGCGAAGCGCATTCAGAACAGCCAGGACATCGATGACTTCCTGGCTGATTGCACCAGCGACCGGGGCCAGATGGCCGCTCGCCGCGAGGAGCATGCCGACCAGGCTGAGGCCCATTCCCCCCAGCGCGCTCTGCATCGCAATCGTCCGCATCCGATGGCCGATGTGGAGCAGCTCGTCGACTCGTTGCAGGGAGCTTTCCAGAAGAACCGCTCCCGCCGCCTCAGCCGTAACGTCGCCTTGGCCGAAGGCGATCCCGACCGTCGCGGCCGTGAGGGCCGGGGCGTCGTTGATGCCGTCTCCCATGTAGAGCGTCTGGGCCCGCGCGGTCTCCTTCCGGACGAGCTCGAGCTTCTGCTCCGGAGTCTGGTCCGCGTAGACCTCGCGGATGCCGACCACGGAGGCCAGATGCCGGGCCTCGATCTCGCGGTCGCCGGAGACGAGCAGCACCCGTTCAAAGTGGTGCCGCGGAAGATGGTCCAGGAACGGTTTGCTGTCGCGGCGGGGCTCGTCTCGAAACCGCAGAACCGCCGCGAAGACGCCGTCGATCACCAGCACGCACTCCAGCCCCGCCGCTTGGGCCGGAAGCGTTTCGGGGGAGACGCCGCGGCGGGCCAGGAGTTTCGTCCGGCCCGTGACCTCGACGTCATAACCCTCCACCCGGCCGGTCAGGCCGTGGCCCGGGGGTTCCCGTACCTCGGTCGCCTCCGGGATAGTCAGTCCCCGCTCCCGGGCTCCGCGGAGGACCGCGTCGGCCAGAGGATGCTTCGAATACTGTTCCAGCGCCGCGGCGAGTCGCAGGACCGGCCCCTCCGCGAGAGCGCTTCCCGGCGCGAGGACGCATTCCGTCAGCCGCGGGCGGCCGTAGGTGAGCGTTCCGGTCTTGTCGAAGATGGCAACCCGGCACTGGTCGATCCGCTCCAGGACCGAGGGGTCCCGGATGATGATGCCGCGGCGGGCCGCGAGCGAGATTCCACCGAGAATCGCGACGGGAATGGCGATCAGCAGGGGGCAGGGGGTCGCCACGACGAGCACCGCGAGAAACCGCGTCGCATCCCCGCTGGCGATCCAGGCCGCGAGGGCGATCGCCACCGCGAGGGGCGTGTACCAGGCGCCGAGCTGGTCAGCGAGTCGCCGGAGACTGGGCCGCCGCTGCTCGGCGTCGCGCATGACCGACATGATCTTTGCGTAGCGGGAGTCAACAGGGAGTCGGTCGGCCCGGATCCGGAGGGCCGCCGTTCCGTTGAGCGCGCCGGAGAGCACGAGGGCGCCCGGCGCTTTCGGCATCTGGTAGGGCTCGCCCGTGAGATAGGACTCGTCCATGCTCCCCCGCCCGTCGAGGACCGTTCCGTCGACCGGGCAGACTTCGTGCGGCAGAACGACGAGCTCGTCGCCGGTCTGGATCTCTTCCAGTGGGATGTCGGACTGGCCGTCGGTTGTTTTCCGATGGGCGGTCCGCGGAACCCGCTTGGCCAGGGCCCGCAGGACCGAGGAGGCCTGCCGCATGGCGAACGATTCGAGGGTCTCGCCTCCGGAGAGCATCAGGACGACGATCAGGCCGGCAAGGTATTCCCCCTGGATTGCGGCGGTGGTGATCGAGAGTCCCGCCAGGAGGTCGGAGCCGAACTCGCCGCGCAGGGCCTGTCGCGCGAGCAGGAGGACGAGGGGGAGTCCGCCAGCGATCAGGCCGGCGATCAGCGGGGCGTCCCGCGCCGGGACGAGGTGGCCTGGATCCGCCGCCACTAGCCATCGCGCCGCCAGGTGAACGGCGAGGCAGGCGAGAGCCAGGGCGGCGATGGCGGGCATCAGTCGTCCGATCCAGGGCTCGGGGGATGTAGACCCATCCGGCGGTGGATTGAGAGGCATGGAGCAGGCTTTCCGTTTGCTCAAACCGCGTCCTTGCCGGCGCGACTCCGCCAGCTCGAACCCAATTTTCCACGACCACCGGGGTCATGGGTGTGACCTCCTTGCATCCCCAACGAGGGTAGCCCCTGGACCCGGTTCGGCCACGATGTCGGGTTGCGCTCGCCCCGATTCAGGATCACTTGTCAGACGACTTCTCCGGGGCCTTCGCTGGCGGAGCCTTGCGGACGTGATCGTGACAGTCCACACAGGAGATCGTCACATCGAACCAGGCGAGAGCCGCCTTGTCATACCCCTCCTTGTCCGCCGCCGCAATCAGCCGCTGGACCGCCTCCCGGAACTGACGGTTGTGAAGCCGGTACTCCTGGTCCGTCAGAACCTGGAACTTCTCCGCCTTGCTCATCTCCAGGAGCGAATTCCCCCCCTGTTTGATGAGGTCTGAATTCTCCATCACGATCCCTTCGAGGATCTGGCTGGACGCTTCCATCTTGCGAGCCATGAACTGCTGCAGCGGACTCTTGTCCTGACGCTTGGCCGCGGGAGGATCCGCGTAACAGGTCATCATCGAGGCGTGCCAAAGGAGCGCCCCCGCCGCACCCGCACCGGCAGCGACAAGGGGGAGAGCCCAACGGAGGGAGGGATGAAGAAGGGACATGATGCTTCCTGAACCAGTCGGGGAATGGGAGTCGGGAGGGGAACTGGGATGGGGCGGGATCGCGATCGCCCCGACCGGCAGGGAGCGAAGCAACCGATATACCGCCCGGCTGCGCGCCTCGGGATTTCAGAGAGGCAGAGTTCGGAGCAGCAATCCGGAGCATGCGGCCTCTCCTTCCGCGTTCGCCGCGGTCGCACCGGACATCGCGTCTCCCTGGGAATTCGCAGTGGTGGCGAAACTGTGCGTTTCAAGCCTACCCACTCCCGGACGCACACTTGTGTGACACCCGTGCCCAGTGCCAGGGGCAAACCCGCGTCTCCGGTGGAACTCTCTTTCCGGAGTCAACGATCCCACCGCGTCCAGCCGATCAATGAGACCAGAGCTCAAGGAGGCTGGCGTCATGCGATCGATATCGATGGGAATCGGAACGGCCCTGCTGCTGGCGGGGGCCCTCTCCCTCCGGGGAGCGGAACGAAACGGGGCCGCGGAGAAGCCGGTGGCCAGCCAGACCGCCAACGCCGCCATCATGCGGGCCAAGCTGGCGAGCACGCAGAAGATCGTGGAAGGTCTCCTGGCCAATGACTTCGCCCTGATCGAACGAGGAGGAGACGAACTCGACCGGATCGGCCACAGCGAAGCCTGGGCCGCCGCCGAGGACCAAGTCTACGCGCACTACCGCAACGAACTGCAGCGGCAGGCGGTGAAGATCTCGCGTCTGGGGCAGGAGCGGAACTTGGACGGGGCGTCCTACGCCTACATGCACCTCCTGACGGCGTGCATCGGGTGCCACTCCCATTGCCGGGATGTCCTGCACGTGGCGACACGGATTCCCCGCCTGGAAGCGCCGCCCAAGTCGACCGGCTCGGCCACAACAGTGCCGCCGGCGCGGGAGCCGTGACTCTCGGGAACGGAGGCGGCCTGTCAGAACTCGCCGGAGTCGATCTGCAGCCGATCGAGCAGTCGGTAGAGCTTGCGGCGATGGATCCCCAGGATCCGGGCCGCCTTGGCTTTGTTCCCCCGCTCTCGCCGGAGGATCTCCAGGATGTGCTCCCGTTCCTTGGCCTCCAGCGTGTCCTCCGCCGGGACCTTCGCGGAGACCGTTCCCAATGCGATCCCGCGCCCGTCCATAGAGAGGAGGGGCGCGTCGACGCCCGCCCCGTTTGACCCGCTTCCGCCCTTCCCGCTGTCGCTCTTGGCTACGGAGGCGGCCGTTCGGGACACGACTTCCCCCGGCAGGTCATCCACTTCGACGACATTGGTGTCGGCCAGGATCTTGGCTCGCTCCAGGGCGTTGATCAGTTGCCGGATGTTCCCCGGCCAGCGATAACTCTCGACCGCGGCCATCGCGTCCGGGTCGATGTCCCAGCCCTCCCCCAGGATCGACCGGACCAAGAGCGGGATGTCCCCCTTCCGTTCCCGCAGCGGCGGTAGGACCAGCGAGAAGACGTTAATCCGGTAGTACAGGTCCTCGCGGAAGCGTCCGGCCTGCACTTCCTGCTCCATGTTGCGGTTGGTCGCGGCCAGGATCCGCACGTCGACCTTCCGTTCCTGGTGGGATCCGAGCCGCCGGAGCGAACCGTCTTCCAGCACGCGGAGGAGCTTCGGCTGCAGGGCGGGCGGGAGCTCTCCGATCTCGTCGATGAAGAGCGTCCCCCCGTCCGCGACTTCGAAGAGTCCTGTCTTGGCCGACAGGGCGCCGGTGAAGGCCCCTTTCTCGTGGCCGAACAGCTCGCTCTCGACCAGCGTCTCCGGGAGGGCCGCGCAGTTGATGGTCACGAACGGCTTGTCGGCCCGGGGGCTGGCGGCCTGGAGCCCCCGCGCGACAAGCTCCTTGCCCGTTCCGCTTTCTCCCTGAATCAGGACCGCCTTGTTGGAACGACCGACCCGCTCGATCAGCCGGAAGACCGTCTGCATCACGGGCGATTCCCCCACGATCTTCAACGGACGCTGCTCCCGCTGGATGAGGGTCCGGAGATTGCGGTTCTCCCGCTGCAACCGGCTCCGTTCGTCCGCCAGCCGGCACCGCCGCTCCAGCTCCGCAAGGGGGAACGGCTTCGTGAGGTAGTCGAGCGCTCCCAGCTTCATCGCCTCGACGGCGTTCTCGACCGTCGCCTGCCCTGTGAGGATGATGACCTCCGCCTCAGAGCCGGAACTCTTCATTCGCTCCAGGACTTCCAGTCCCGAGATCCCGGGCATGTTCATGTCGCAGACGACGACATCGAAATGCCGGCGTTCCAGCTCCTTGAGCGCCTCCTGGCCGTTCCGGGCTTCGCGGACGGTGTGCCCGCGTTTCGAAAGCCATTGAGCGGCGAGCTGGCGGAACTCGTCCTCATCTTCGACGAGAAGCAGGTTCATCGGCGCTGCGGAGTCGGACATCCCTTACTCACCCGAAACAAGACGAGCCAAGCGGTTCATTCTGAACGGTCGGCGGATACGAATCCAACGGACCCGCGACCGCTCATGCATCTCAAGTGCCACCTCCCAGTTGAATCGAGAACGCCTGGATTCCGATGACGAAGGCGCGCGGCTCTTTGCGAGCCGGGCAGGGGGACGTGTCTGTCAGACTACGGTCGCCTGGTGTGGGGAGCCTTAAGCTCTAATGGCCGACGGCCGACGAGTGTGCGTGGCGTGCACACCGTGCACATTGCGAGACGGAACAGGGCGCCCGCTTGAAGCAAGATCGATCCCCGATTCTACGGCTTGAGAGAGCAGATCTCTTTTGGAGGCAGCCGCGAGGATTTCGAGGGGGCCGCGGTCGGAATCACAGATGACGGCGATGCATTCCTGGAAGTCGAAGGGACGCGAGTCCGCGCGGCACTTCGGTTGCTTTGGCCCCGGAGAAGGCCGTTCTGCGGCAGAGCGTCTTCCATTCGACACGCACTCATCTCAGGCGCCGGCATCATCGCCAGCTGCCGATTGAAAACTGACGACCGATCACTGAGAACCAGGAACAAAGACGTGAACGTGAGAGTTGTCGCGGCCGTGGGAGTTCTCTGTTCAGCCCTGGGTTGTCAGCGGGATGACGCCCCGAGCTATTCCTACTCCGCCAGAACGCAGGCGCTCCCGGTCGAGCTTCGGAGTGCGTTGACCACCGAGATGGTCGAGCAGGCAGGGACGTTCGAGACTCCTCGGCTGATCGGGGCCAAAGAGGTCTCGCGGGAGCGGCTGCTCCACGGCCAGGCGGTCTATCAGGACCAGTGCGTCCAATGCCACGGCGTATCCGGCGACGGCCAAGGCCCCGCCGCCATCTACCTGTACCCCCGGCCGCGCGACTACCGGAACGGGACGTTCAAGTTCATCACGACTCCGTATGGAGCCAAGCCGGTCCGACCCGACCTGCTGCGGACCGTTCGCCAGGGAGTCCGCGGGACATCGATGCCGTCGTTCACCCTGCTGCCGGTCGACGACCTGGAGGCGGTCGTCGACTATGTCCTCGCGCTGACCCACCGCGGCGAGCTCGAGGAGCAGCTCCTGGCGATGGCGGACTCCGAGGAGGCGATCGACAAGGAGCTGGTTCAGGACGAGTCGCTCCCGGCGATCACGAATCGCTGGAGCGAAGCCGACGAGGCTGTGGTGGCTCCGCTGACCCGCCAGCCGAAGTTCACGATGGAGCATGTCGCCCGGGGGAAGACCGCCTTCCTGTCGAAGGGCTGTTCCAAATGCCACGGCGAGGACGGCCGCGGCCAGACCGCCGACAACATCGGCAAAGACCTGTGGGGATTCACCACCCGCGCGGCGGATCTGACTTCCGGGATGCTTCACGGCGGCCAGGAGCCGATCGACGTCTATCGCCGGATCTACTCTGGAATCAACGGCACTCCGATGCCCGGGTTCGGCCTCTCGCTGCAGGGGGAGCCGGACACGATCTGGGACCTCGTGGCTTACGTGAAGTTCGTCTCCAGCCGCCGACGCGAAGGCCAGACACCGGAGCCGGGGCCGATTCGGCCGTACGTCCCGGCCGAACCGTCCGCGGCACAAGCAGCCAGCGCCACCGCCGAGAGCCCGGGAGGCTGACCGCCCTGATCGACCTCCCGCAGCTCTCTCCTGCACCTCGTCCCCGCTTCCCTTCCGTCCCCGCTGGCCCCTTCATGACAGATCGCATCCAGCTTGCAGAAGAACTCGCCCAGCTGCGGGACCGCGTCGCCGAATTGGAATCGCGCCTGTCCGGGCCGACGGAGTCCGCACCTCCCTGGGCGCCCCACTCGTTCTACACCGCCTACTACGCCACGACCGGGTTCCTGCTCGGGATCTTCGGCGCGCTGGCGAGCCTCGTCGTCAACGTCATCGGGGCGCCGCTCGCCGGCAAGAGCCCGCTCGAGCTGATCCGGGTCTACCTGACGTTCCCGCTCGGCGAGAACGCCCTGGCCCTCGCCTCGCAGCAGAAGGATCTTTACGCCATCGGCGATGGCGTGATCCTGGCGATCGGCTGCTGCCTGTACCTGGGAACCGGAATGCTGCTTGGAGCGCCGTTTTACACGCTCCTGGCCCGGCTTTCCGAAAGGCGGCCGGTGTGGTTTCGCTTCGCCGTGGCGACCGGCCTGGCCGCCGCGATGTGGTTCGTGAACTTTTACCTGCTCCTCTCCTGGATTCAGCCAGCCCTCATCGGCGGGCGATGGATCACCGACCCGAACGTGCTTCCCCCCTGGGTCGCCCTGATGACGCATCTCGTCTTCGGATGGACACTCGCGGCGCTCTACAGCTGGGGTACGTTCCACCCCTACCAGGTGCCGGGAACGGCGACGGAGGAAGCGCACTGACTCGCCCACCCCGTTCTGTTTCCAACCCCTCGCCTTTTTTGTCCTCACTGACTTCGACTGAAGGCTTCCATGGAAGCGACCGCTTCGATTTCGATCGCCGCCACCACCACATCCGCTGCCGGTCCCTCGCGCGCGTCCGACCTCGTCGAAGAGCGGCTGGTGCTGTGGTACTTCATCGCCGCGCTCAGCTACATGCTGATCTCGATGACCGCCGGCGTCCTGATGGGGCTGCAGCTCATCCGGCACAACCCGCTCCCGCACTGGGAAGTCTTTTCGCCGGGACGGTGGCGGATGGTCCACACCAACGCCATCGCCTACGGGTTCCTCGCCAACGGCTTCCTGGGGATGCTGCACTGGGTTGTCCCACGGCTTACCCGGCACCCCGTCTTCAGCCGGCCTCTCTCCTACATCATCTTCGCCGCCTGGCAGTTCGTCGTCCTGGCGACGGCGGTCGGCCTCCTGTTCGGCGAAGCACAGGGACTCGAATGGGGGGAGACGCCGGTCTGGATCGATCCCGTCGCCCAGTTGGGCCTGTTGCTCGTGGCGATCAACTTCGGCGATCCGATCCTTCGGGTCAAAGGGCCGATGTACGTCACGCTGTGGTATTTCCTCTCCGCCCTCGTCTGGACGTTCCTGACCTACGCGATGGGGAACTTCGTTCCGCAGTACTGCGTGACCGGCTCGGCGGCCGGGGCAGTCGGGGGGCTGTTCATCCATGACCTCGTCGGCCTGTTCGTCACGCCGCTGGGCTGGGGGATGATGTACTACTTCGTCCCGATCCTCCTTCAGCGGCCGATGTGGAGCCACGGGATGTCGCTCGTCGGGTTCTGGGGGCTGGCCTTCTTCTACCCGCTCCAGGGGATCCACCACTTCCTCTACACGCCGATCCCCATGTTCCTGCAGTACGGGGCAGTCCTCTCGACCATTGCCCTCGAGTTCGTGGTCCTGACGGTCATCATCAACTTCGTCGGGACGCTGCGGGGGACCGGCATGGAGTGCCTGCGGAACCTGCCGCTGCGGTACTTCTACACCGGGATCCTGTTCTACTTCCTGACCTGCCTGCAGTGCGCGCTCCAGGTCACCATGACGTTCCAGGCCCTGGTTCACTTCACCGACTGGGTCGTGGGACACGCTCACATGGTCATGTTCGGGGTCTTCAGCCTGTGGCAGCTGGGGATGATGACCTACCTCGTCCCGAAGATTCTCCGGACCGGTTGGTATCGCGAGGACTGGTGCCACTGGCACTACTGGGGCTCTGCCGGCGGACTGGTCGTCATGGCGGGAGACTTGATCCTGGGGGGGCTGTTTCAGGGGTGGTCCTGGGCGGCGCTACAGCCCTGGGAGAACTCGCTTCAGGTTTCGATCCCGTTCTGGTCGGTCCGCCTCGTCGCCGGGTTGGTGATGTTCTGGGCCCAGATCGTGTTTGTCCTGAACCTGTACCGCACCTGGCAGCGCTCGCCCGTTCGCGACTCGCTCTTCCGGATTGACCTGTCCCGCGCTGATCTGGTGCCGGCTGTCACCGTGGAAAGCTGATGGCGGTCAGTTGTCAGTCGTTAGTCATCAGTGAAATTGGCTCGGAGCGACCGATGTTCGAAAGCAAGTCCGGAATCTTCCTCGTCGCCGGGATCGGCTTCTTCGCCCTCGCGTTCCTTTCGAACGCCGCCGTCCCCGCCCTCATGTACCGCCACCTCCCCGAGAAATCGGTCCGGCAGGTCGTCAACGCGAACGTCCGATACCAGTTCGAAGACCTCGCCCAACGATACCCCGAACCCTTCCAGGCCGCCTTCGGTACGCCCCCCGCCAACCCCTCCGAGGCCGCCGTCTGGTATGACGACAAGTGCGCCGAAGCCCTCGAAATCGGCCGCAAGGTGTACGTCGGCGAAGGATGCTGGCACTGCCACAGCCAGTTCGTCCGGCCGGTTTCGAACGAGGATCGCCGCTGGGGCCCGGTCTCGAAGTCCTGGGAATACCAGAACGAACTGCAGCGCCCCGTGATGTTCGGCACCCGCCGCGTCGGCCCCGACCTCAGCCGCGAAGGAGGCCGCCGCTCAAACGACTGGCAGGCAGTCCACCTGTTCCAGCCGACCATGCTCTCCCCGACCTCCCCCATGCCCGAATACCGCTGGCTCTTTGACGGCGATCCATCCCGTCCCAACAAGCGGGGACTGGCAACCCTCACCTACCTGCAATGGCTCGGCTCCTGGCTCGAGAGCTACCCCTACTACGAGGACTACCGGCCGACCGTGATCCAGAAGCCGGAAGCCCCCACGGAGACTCCCAATGAGTAACCCCTCCCGCCGCAACCGCGTCTGGTTCTGGTTCTTCACGCTCCTGGTCCTGATCCCGACCGTCCTCGGGTTCTCGAACAAGTTCCTCGACCTGCTCGTGATCCTCCAGGGGGACGACGAAGGAGCCTTCGCCCTCACCCCCGTGATCAACTACCTCCTCGCCACCGCGGGCTTCCTGTGCCTGCTCCTGTGGACCGCCGCCCAGGGAGCCTTCCGCGACATCAACCAGCCCAGCCGCGACATGTTCGAGAACGAACGGCAACTCGACGCCGCCCTCCGCGCAGGAATGCTCCCCGCGCCCCAGCCGGTCCCCGTTTCCTCCACCGAACCCCGCCGACGATGAACCAGGACACCTCGACACCCGATCAGGACGGCCGCCAGCTCACCTACCTCAGCAACACGATCCCCTGGTTCGTGCGGCTCATGTGGGTCGTCTTCTGGATCTTCGCCG
This sequence comes from Planctomyces sp. SH-PL14, assembly GCF_001610835.1. Classification (NCBI taxonomy): domain Bacteria; kingdom Pseudomonadati; phylum Planctomycetota; class Planctomycetia; order Planctomycetales; family Planctomycetaceae; genus Planctomyces; species Planctomyces sp. SH-PL14. Next base: position 5,112,268 of record NZ_CP011270.1, read on the forward strand.
TCGCGTATGCCATCGCGTTCTTTCTTCCGGCGATCCAAAAGGAACTCGTTACGCCCCCGTAGTCGGGAACGCCCGTTGTGGCTTGGATGGTTCCTCAATGGGATGTTTCCGGCGGCTAGGCCCACCAAGCAAAATACGGCCCCCCTGGACCCCCGCCTCTCGGCGAGCAGGCTCGCCGAGAGGCGGCCGATTTGCAACCTCTTATCATGTCCCATTCCGCCTCCTGCGACTACTGCGGGCTGCCGGTCGCCACAGCGGCCTCGGCATCGGAGCCCGTCTACTGCTGCTTCGGATGCCAGTTCGCCGCCGGCGTGACGCGCGAGTCGGACGGGGCCATGGATCGCCTCTCCCTCCAGGGCCCTTACGCCCGCCTGGGGATCTCGGTCTTCTGCACCATGAACGTCATCATGCTCACAATGGCGCTCTGGGCCTACGCGGAGAATCCCGACACGCGATTCGCCGCCGCCTTGGCCGACTTCCTCCGTTACTTCGCCATGCTGTTCACGATCCCGGTCCTCGTCCTCCTGGGCCGCCCCCTGGCCGAGTCGGCGACGGGCCAACTGCGGCGGGGACTGCTCTCGACCGACTTGCTCCTCCTGACCGGCGTGCTCGCGGCCTCGGCCGCCTCGATCCTCTCGACGTTTCGCGGGAACGGCCACGTCTACTTCGAAGTCGCCTGCGTGATCCTGGTCCTCGTCTCTCTGGGACGCTGGCTCGAGGCGCACGGCCGGGTGCGGGCCTCGCAAGCGCTCGACGAGCTCGAACGCCTCCTCCCTGACCGGGTCCTGCGACTGGAGGCGACGGGAGACCAGACGGAGGAAATCCCGGTGGCCGAGATCCGCGCCGGAGACCGTCTGCGGGTCCGCGCGGGAGAACGAGTCGCCGTCGACGCGACCGTCGAGTCGGGCACGGCCTCCGTCGACGAGCAGTTCTTCACGGGCGAAAGCGTCCCGGTCCTCAAGACCGTCGGCGATGAGCTCCTGGGGGGAAGCTTGAACCTCGACGGGGACCTCGTGGTCTGCGCGCGGTCCACCGCCGAGGGAGGAGCCCTGGCACGACTCGTGAGACAGGTCCGGGAGGCGCGGCTTACCCGCGGCGAGCACCAGGCGCTGGCGGACCGCTGGTCGCGGGCGTTCTTCCCGATCATCGGGCTGCTGGCGTTGGCGACCTTCGGCGTTCATACGTGGCGGGAGCGGTGGGATGTCGGGCTCATGAACGCCCTCTCGGTCGTCCTGATCGCCTGCCCCTGCGGCCTGGCGCTCGCCACCCCGCTGGCGGCGTGGGTGGCCCTCGGAACGGCCGCCCGCCGCGGAGTCCTGTTCCGAAGCGGCGAAGCAATCGAGCGGCTGGCCCGGACCCGCCGCGTCTACTTCGACAAGACCGGAACGCTCACGACCGGCCAGCCCCGCGTCGTCCGGTTCGTCTGCGAGAACCCGCAGGACTTCGACCTCCTGCGGAACCTCTCGGTCGCGATCACGCAGTCGTCGACGCACCCCTTTTCGGTCGCGATCCACGAGTTCCTCGAAGCGGCGGGACCGATCCCGGCGCTGGAAGGATTCCGTACGGTCCCCGGGGCGGGCCTCGAAGCGGTTCTTGCCGATGGCGGGTTCGTCTACGTCGGCTCGCGGGAGTGGATGGCGTCTCAAAAGCTGGCGGTCGGACCGCGGGTCCAGGCGGCCCTGGCCGATTCGAAGGGAGCGAGCGCGTCCCACGTCTTCGTCGGAACGACGGGGAGGGGGACCGCGGCCGCCGGCGTCGGGGCGCTGTTTCTCCTGGAGGAGACCCTGCGGCCCAGCGTGGCGGCGTGTCTCGCTGGGCTGGAGGACCTGGCGATTGGGGCGGAAGTCCTGACGGGAGACCGGCGGGAGCGAGGCGAAGCGCTGCGGCGGGAGTTGGGGATTCCAGTCCGGGCCCGGCTCCTCCCCGAGCAGAAGGTCGAATGGATCCGCCGGACGGGCGGGTCTGCAGGGCGAGGAACGGAGACCGATCCCGGTGTTGTGATGGTCGGGGACGGGCTCAACGACGCTCCCGCGCTGGCGGCGGCGTCGCTCGGTATGGCTCTTGGATGCGGGACTGATGTCAGCCGCGACACTGCGGATGTCTGCCTCGTCCGCGACGATCTGGCGATGGTTCCGTGGTCGATCGGCTTCGCCCGACGGACGGTGCGGACGATGCGGCAGAACCTTGGCTGGTCGTTCGGGTACAACGGCGTGGGGGTCGTGTTCGCGGCGGCCGGGTGGCTTCATCCGGCGATCGCCGCCGCCCTGATGGTCGTCAGCAGCCTGATGGTCCTGGGGAACTCACTGCGGCTTCAGGAGGGAGAGATCTCGCCCTCGTTTCCGTCGCCGCTCCAGGAAGGCCCGGCCGGCCTGCTCCGTCCTTCGGAGGGGGTCGAGGCATGAGCGAGCTTCCGCTGGTTTTCCTGGGCGGCCTCCTGGGATCGTCGCACTGTGTCGGGATGTGCGGCGGGTTTGCGCTGCTGGTCGGGATGTCGACCACGTCGTGCCGGCAGAATGTCGCGGCGCAGCTCGTGTACAGCAGCGGCCGGTTGATGACGTACACCGTTCTGGGAGGGGCGGCGGGGCTTGCGGGAGGGCGGCTCGTCGAGCGGGTTCCAGCCCTGGCGAACGCGCCGGCGATTCTGTCTCTCCTGGCGGGGTTGTTCCTGATCGGGGAAGGGTTGTTCGCGACGGGCGTCATCCGTCGGCGGCGTCCTCGATCGGGGCCGGCGGCCGCCTGTCTGGCGGGGCCGTTGTTCGGGGCGATCCTGCGGACACCCGGGTTTCAGAACGTATTCACGGCCGGTGTCCTGACCGGGCTGCTGCCGTGCGGTCTCGTTTACGCCTTCCTGTCGCTGGCGGCGAGTACGCACGACCTGCTGCGCGGAATGACGACCATGACAATGTTCGGGCTAGGGACGATGCCGCTCATGCTTCTGACCGGCTCCGGAGCGATGCTTCTGGGGCCTGAGGCACGGAAGCGCTTGTTCCGCGCGGCGGCGTGGTGCGTTGTCGCGACCGGGCTTCTGACGGCCTGGCGGGGCTATCAGTTCTGGAATGCGCCTGTCGAACCGGGCGCAACACCTTGCCCGTTCTGCACGGTCTCAGCGCCGGTACATCCAGAGCTTGACACCACCTCGTGACTCTCCGCGAGCTTGCGAATGGAGAGTCGGGGTGGGCCTGGGCCGAAGTCCCTTCAGCCGCCGGAGGCAACCTGTGAGGAACGGTCCAGGGCACGTTAGACGGGCCGCTTGAAGACCCAGGCCAAAAGCAGACCGCCGCCGACAAGGTGCAGGAGTGCGACGAGGAACCCGACGCCCCACAGGGTGTCGGCGCCGGTTTCGTCGCGGCCGGGGCAGTTGAAGAAGCGTGTTCGGATGAGTCCGCAGATCCAGGACCAGTGCAGCATGACGTGCACGAGCAGGCCGAGGCCGAGTCCGATCAGGGTGAAGAACTGCAGGTTCCGCCACTGTGTCAGGGTCTGGCCGAGGACGGTCCAGCCAAATCCGGCCGGTCCTGCGGGAAAGACGAGGTGCAAGACGCCCGAGATCCAGACGAGGAGGAGGAAGGCGGCGAGGAGAGCTGCGTCGAGCCAGAAGTTGACGAGGGCCCACGAGATCGCGCGGGGCCGTTTGGCCTCGGGCCTCTGGTGCTCGGCGGGAGCAGAGCTGGAAACATGCCGGAGGTGGTGGGCTGCCTCCGACATGGGGGGACTTTGAGGACTGGGGGTCACGTTGGACTCAGGAAACGAAAGATGTGGGGCGGTTCGAAGACCGTCATTTGCGGCTCTGGGTGGCAGTAGAGGGCTTTCCTTCGGCGATCAGTTTGTCGCGCACGAAGCGGTGGCAGTCGACGCACTGCATCGTGACGTCCACCCAGCGGACCATTGCCTTGTCGAGGTCTCCCGCCTGGGCCGATTCACCGAGCAGTTTGGTGACGCGCTGGAAGTCGTCGCTGAACTGCCGGTACATGACGTCCTTGGAGATCCGCCATGTCTCGGCTTCGCACATCTTCGCCAGTTCGTCGGCACCGGACTTCACGAGTCGGGAGTCCTCCGTCACGAGCCCTTCCAGAATGCGGTTCGAGGCGTCGAGCTTCTTCCGCATGAACTGCTGAAGCTCTTTGGTCCGCTCGAAGCCGGGCCGCGACGGTGAAGGCCTCGGAGCGTCCTGGGCGGCGGCGCCGTGGAGGGCTTGAAAGGCCAGGACGCCAGCAGCGAGAGAGGCGGTGGCGAAGGAAGCGAAGGAAAGGAGGCGCATGGGAAAACCTTGGAGGGGGGATAGAGGCTCGTGACGCTCCAGCCGAGGGCGCGGCGGCTCTTTGCGTTGCGATGTCAGCGGGCGTTCAACAGATCGCGAAGGCGTCGGAGTTCGGATTCCTGTTCGGTCTGAAGGTCCGTGGCGAAGGTCTCGAACTCACGGCCGGCGGTTCCCCAGCAGTCGAAGCCGGGGCCGCAGCCGTTGAGGCGGGCGATGATCCCATCCAGCCGGGTGAGCAGGAGGCGGTGACGCGCTTCCATCTCGTTCGGATCGAGGGGATGCAGGGATCCCGGAAGGGAGGCGTCGGGCGGGGAAACGAGTCGATGCTCCGCCGTTTCCTCCTGGGAGAAATGCCTGGCGAGTCTTTCTCGCAGGGCGTCGAGACGCATCCCCATCTGTCCGAAGTTCGGCTTGCCCCACTCGCGGAGTTGCTCCCACCATTGCCGTTCCGATTTCAGCCGCAGGACCAGCTCTTCCTGTTCGCGGACGAGTTCGGAGAGCCCGAGTTGAGAGGGGGATACGTTCATGGCTGCGGCTCCGTAAACAGGACTGTCACCCGCAGTTCTGCATGTCGAATGCCGAACGGGTGAGCTCCGGTAAACCGACGGAACCTCGTCATTCCTTCGGTCCGCTGCCGCACAGGCCCTCGCGGAGGTGACACCAAAGAGCACGGCATGGGACGGATCCGCACACCGGGGCCCTGAGGCTCGCCCTTAGTCGGGCACGGGGGATGGTGTTGTTCTCTGGGCCTCTTGCCGCCCGTAACTGGTATGGGAGTTGCCGCCCGAATGAGGGACATCTCGTGCGAGAACGCACCTGCACTTCATCGGCCCCGTCGCCCATTCCTCGATTTTCCAGTCCTGCGACTCCGCACAGCGCGGACGCTATCCTGACGGCACACGCCCCTTTTCGTGAACGACTCCAGCCCACCGAAGATGGACCCTCAACGGCTCTTCGCCCGATACCGCGAACTGCAAGCGTACGTGGGCTGGACCGACGGGCATGCGGAGAAGATCCGATCGATCGGCCCGCTGGTGGGCCCTCATTTTCCCCGGCTGGTGGAGGATTTCTACGCGGAGATCGAGCGGCATCCGGACGCCCTCAAGGTCATCACCGGAGGAGCGGCCCAGATCGAGCGGCTCAAGGGGACGCTCGTCCTGTGGCTCGAGCAGCTGGTCTCCGGCCGGTATGACGCCGACTATGTCGTCCGGCGTTGGAAGATTGGACATCGGCATGCGGAGATCGGGCTGGATCAGGTCTTCACGAACGTCGCCCTCTCACGCCTCCGCCGCGGGCTGCACGGCGTCCTCGACGAGTTCTGGACCGGATCGGTGCAGGAACTCCTTGAACTGCGTGTGACCGTCAATACGCTCATCGATCTGGATCTGGCACTAATCGAGGATGCGTACCAGACCGAGCACTTCCTGCGGCAGCAGGCGACCGAGCGGCTGGCGCTCATCGGCCAGGTGGCGGGTGGGGTTGCTCATGAGCTGCGGAACCCGCTGAACGTCGTCAAGACGTCCGTTTACTACCTGCTCAATGCGAAGAATCCGTCGCCGGAGAAGTCTGTCAGCCATCTGCAGCGGATTGAGCGGCAGGTCGGCCAGGCCGAAGAGGTGATCGCCGCGCTCGTCCGCTTTGCGAAGATGCCCCTTCCCGATGTGGGGCCCCTGGAGATCGACAAGCTGGTCGACTCGGCGCTGGCCCTGACCGAGGTCCCGGCGAATATCCGAGTGGTGCGGAATTGTCCCGAGGGGCTGTGGGCGATCGCCGACGCCGACCAGTTGCGGATCGTCCTGGATAACCTCATCCGCAACGCCTGCGAGGCCATGCCGAACGGCGGAACGCTCTCACTGACCGCGGGGTCTCGCCCCCCATATCTCCACATCGACGTGACCGACACGGGGACGGGGATCGAGCCGGACAATCTCCAGCGCGTGATGGAGCCCTTCTATTCGACGAAGGCCCGGGGGATCGGGTTGGGGCTGGCGATGGCGAAGGCGCTTGTTGAGAAGAGTGGGGGCCGGATCAGTGTTGCCAGTGAAGCGGGGCGCGGGACGACCTTCACGGTTGGACTCAAGGCCCGGGGCGAATGAGCTTGAACCGCTAACTCGAGCGGCGCACTTGCCGGCACAGCTTTGTTTGCTCAAGCCCGATGTGCGACGGCAGCCAGGATGCAAGGGGGGCTCACCCCCTTGCATCCCCCACCAGGGTGCCCCTGGACCCGGTGAGGTCAGCGGCGCGGGGTGAGCGTTAGTAACGACTCCTTGTCGGCTTCGATAGAGACCCGATAAATTCGCTGGAGCGACGGGGCTGCCGCAAAACATGTCGAACCCGCTCGGCTGCGATCAACAGATCGTCAATGCCGGCGTGCCGCCCGACAGTCACCCGGCCCCCTCAGCCAACGCTCATGCGAAATCGCCCCTCCATCCTCGTCGTCGACGACGAACTCGACATCTGCCAGAACCTCGCCGACATCCTGGCCGATCAAGATTACGACGTCGACATCGCCAGCAGCGGCCAGGCGGCTCTCGACTGCGCCGCCCGCAAGTCCTACGACGTCGCCCTCCTCGACCTCAAGATGCCGGAGATGGACGGCATCGCGCTCTACCGGAAACTCCGGGAGATCCGCCCCGAAATTGTGGCGATCATCCTGACTGCCTACGCCAGTGACCCGACGATTCGCAGCGCCGTCCATCTCGGAGCCTGGCGGGTCCTGCCAAAACCAGTCGACCTCTTCCGCCTCTTCTCGCTGCTGGGAGACGCTGTTAAGCAGCCGCTGGTCCTAGTGGTCGACGACGACCGGGCCCTCTGCGAGAACCTGTGGGACCTGTTCCGGGAGTGGAACCTGCGCGTCTGCGTCGCCCACACGGAACCCGAAGCCCTGTGCCGCATCCACGAGCGGGCCTACCAGGTGGTCCTGGTCGACCTCAAGCTCCCCGAAGGGGACGGCCGGAACCTGATCGGACAGGTCCACGTCACCCGTCCCGACGCCCGGACGATCCTCATCACTGCCCATGCCGAAAGCGTGGGGGACGCCACGACGGACACCCGGCCGCCCGACGCCGTCTGCCTCAAACCGTTCGATCTGGAGAGGCTGCGGACGACGATCGCCAGGCTGACCGCGAGCCCCCCCCGAGAGGAGTGAGCTTGGAAGCGCCGTCCCCGCTGTCGATCCTGATTCTCGAGGACGATCCCGACGCCTGCGAAAACCTGCAGGACATCCTGGAGTTCGATCGCCATCGCGTGACGACCTTCCCGTCCTCTCGAGCCGCCCTCGCCTCCCCTGGCCTGAAGACAGCGGACGTCATCCTGCTGGACTGGAAGCTTCCTGACGCTTCGGCCCTGGAGCTCCTCCCCATCCTGACCCGCGAGGCCCCCGAGGCGGACATCGTCATTGTCACCGGTTTCGGCGACTTCGACCGGGCGGTCCTAGCCCTGCGAGAAGGGGCGGCCGACTACCTGCTCAAGCCGATCAACCCGGAGAGCCTGCGGGCCAGCATCGGCCGTCTCTCGCAGCGCCGCTGGCTGGCCAAGGAGAAGGTCCGGTCTGAGGAGATGTTCCGGCATCTCGTGGAGGCGGCGCCGAGCGTGATTCTGATCCTGCGGCGGGACCTGCAGGTCGACTACTTCAGCCCCCACGCCGAACGGGTCACCGGCTACTCCGCCGCCGAGATCACCGGCAACGGCCTGGAGCCGCTGCTGACCAAGCACGATCCGGAAACGGTCCGCAACGTCGTCGACGAGCTGTTCCGGCAGGGGGAGCTATGGGGACGTGAGGCGGAGATCGTCTGTCGCGACGGGACGCACCGCTGGCTGATGTGGAACGGGCGAGTGATCGACGACGTCGAAGGGGAGCCGGCCCTGCTGATCGTGGGCCAGGACGTCACCGAACAGAAGCAGGCGGTCGAGAAGCTGGTCCAGTCGGAGCGGCTGGCCGCCATCGGCGAAGCGATGGCCGGCCTGGCGCATGAAAGCCGCAACGCCCTGCAGCGGAGCCAGGCCTACCTTGAGGTGCTGGCGAGTGAACTGGAGGGGCAGCCGGAGCCGCTCGAACTGGTCGCGCGATTGCAGAAGGCACAGAACCATCTGCACCAGCTTTACGAAGAGGTCCGGCAGTACGCCGCTCCGCTCCGTCCGCGCTTGGCTCCCTGCGCGATCCCGCGGCTGATCGAGGAGACGTGGGCGAACCTGGAGCACGTCTGGCGGGACCGCGACGCCCGGCTGTCGTTCGCGTCACCGCACGGTCCGCCGGCGGTGGCGGTCGACCGGAGTATGATGGAGCAGGTGTTCCGGAACATCCTGGAGAACGCGCTCGCCGCCTGTCCCGATCCGGTCCGGGTGGAGGTCCGGTGCGAAGAGATCGCCAGACCTGCCGGACCGCGTCTGCGGATTGCGGTCGGCGACAACGGCCCGGGCCTGACGGTGGAGCAGAAGCGGCGGATCTTCGACCCGTTCTACACGACCAAGACCCGCGGCACAGGTCTGGGGATGACGCTCGCCCGGCGGATCGTGGAGGCTCATGGGGGGAGGATTGGCGTAGGTGACGGCGAAGGCCCAGGCGCCGAGATTATCGTCGAGCTTCCCAGCGGGAAGTAGCACGGTGCGCGGGGACGGCCCCTATCCTTCACGTCATTGGACTGAGCCCGATAAGAGGTCGGGTAAGCGTCCTCAGTCAAATGTGATCAACGGCTTGATGATCCCCTCCTCTTTGGTCTCCATCAGCCGGACCGCGCGGTCGACCTCTGAGAACGGGACGCGGTGCGTTGTCATGAGGCTCGGATCGACCCGGCCGGTCTCGATCAGGCGGAGCAGCCGATTCATGCGGACGCGCCCTCCCGGACACAATCCCCCGCGGATCGTCTTGTCTCCCATACCGACGCCCCACTCGACGCGCGGAATGTCGACCGAGTCACCGTGGCCGTAGTAGCCCGTGTTCGAGATCGTCCCCCCCGGTCGCGTCACCTTCACGCACGCCTCGAATGTCGCCTGAGCCCCGTAGCATTCGATCGCGGAGTCGACTCCGAGCCCGCCGGTCAGGCTCAGCACTTCCTCCACGACATTCCCCGAGCCGGGATCCACGATCTCGTCGGCCCCGTACCGCCGGGCGAGCGCCTGCCGGTCCGGCCGCCCCTCAACGGCGATCACGAGGCCAGCCCCCAGGAGTCTCGCTCCCACCGTGGCCATCAGGCCGACGGGCCCCTGGGCGAAGACCGCCACAGTCCCTCCCAGTGGAATGGCGGCGTTCTCGGCTCCCATGAACCCGGTCGACAGCATGTCCGCGCAGTACACCGCGACGTCGTCCGAGATGCCGTCCGGAATCGGAGTCAGGTTCGCTTCCGCGTCGTTGACGTGGAAGTACTCCGCGAAGACCCCGTCTTTGACGTTGGCAAACTTCCACCCCCCCAGCAGTCCCGAGCACTGCGACGTGAAGCCCCGCTGGCAGTTCTCACAACGAAAGCACGGGGTGATCGCCCCGGCCAAGACGCGCTGTCCCTCCCGCAGGCCACGGACCGCGCTCCCCAGCGTCGCGACGACTCCCACCCCTTCGTGTCCCAGGGTCAGCGCCTGGCGGGGGCCGATCGCCCCTTTGACTGTGTGGATGTCCGACGTGCAGACGAGAGCCCGCGTCGTCTTGACCACTGCGTCGTTGGGACCAGGTTCGGGGATCGGCTTCTGCATGAAGCCAACTCGACCGATCCCCTCCATAACAAATGCCTTCATCGAACCTGCCATCGCGACCTCACTTTTGGATCGACACTCCCCGGAGCGACCGTACCGCCGCAAGCCGGAGGGACAGGCGAGCCGGAACGGGAGACGGACTGGAAAGTCTTCAGGATGCGGTCCTCAGCTCGGGAGTCCTGGGGCGAATCACGAGCACGGGATAAGGGGCGCGCCGGACGACTACCTCGGCAACGCTTCCCAGAAGCAAGTGGGAGATCCCAGTCCGGCCATGAGACCCCATGACGACGAGGTCAATGTACTGAGCTTTCACATACTGCAGGATCCCGTCAACCGGATCGCCGACAAGGACCGCTCGATGAATGGACGGAATGCCGATCGCGGAGACGACCACCCCCGCCAGTTTGGCTTCGGCTGGCTGCGTGGGATAAGGCTCGGGCTTGGCCATGGCGGCACTGGGCCGGGACTCGACAATGTGGAGCAGGTGCAGTTCCGCACCGTACCGGCTCGCCAGGTCGCACCCCGCCTGCAGCGCTGCAAGGCTGCTTTCGCTCAGGTCGAGAGGGACAGCGATCCGCTGAAAACTCATAGTTAACTCGAAGGATGATGGTCGGATTTCGCGAGGATGGACGATTCGGCGATGGCAAGAAGTCGCACGCTGCGAGTTGGCAAAACATGTTCCTTCCTTCGCGACGATCCCCGTGCCTGCGTATGTCAGTGACAGCCCCTCGGACCACGAAGCAGTGGTGACACACTGTGTGCTCAATGGCACATGCTCGGTGTGCACTTGGGAAGATGAGCCCGAGGCGTCTGGTTAGTAAGGCTCGTCCGCGGGGGATCATCGACTCGGCTTCGTAGGGGACTCCATCACCGGATTGCGGTGTCCTTATCTGCACGAAGACTGCGAGTGTCGACCTTCGCCCTTCTCGGCAATCGCCACGCGTCGTGAGGCGTTCACACAAAGCTCGATGGAGGGCGACACCTCGTTCCCGTGCCCGAAGTCGACGACAACGCATTGAACGCTGCTTACGGTAAGGTGCGTTCCTTCCTGATTGGGGCGTAGCCTTTCAGCTGCTGCTCCTCGCCCGATGGAAATTGTTGTTACATAGTGAGTTGACTGCTGGCCTTCGTCGGTGCGGTGGAGCGCATTCTGCTTGCTAGCTGTCGGGGCTCGATGCATCGAGGGATACCGCGGCAACGAAAGCCTCAGTCGACCTCCGGATCGGACCCTGCAAACCGGATGAGTTTCATTGCGACGCGGGAAGGATCGCCGGGCAAGCGGCATCGCTGACTCTGCCGCAACGATCTGAGAGCTCTGATTCAACTTCGACGATTGAGCTCAACAACGCGATCCGAGAGTTCATCCGGCCGATTGCTACCGGTTGACTCGAACCTCCGAGCACAAAAGCAATCGGCGTTATCCGTCCTGAGTCGGTTCGCGTCGTCGCGGTTGATATACCGGAGGTCTGCGATAGGGGATTCCGGTGGAGACCTCACAGGCTTTGCGACGACTCGGAGTGGAGGGCCCGGGCCACCAGGCATCGCCATCGTGTTTTCGCTGGCGTTTTGTCACCCCTGCCGTGTTACGCGTCATTGAGTGTTGATCCGAGGTGGGCGTTTGCCGGGAACAATCGACGGCCATGTCGTGATTGGTCGTGATGACCTCTCCTTCTTGCGGATGGTCAGCGCCAGTAAGTCGGGCAGCTTTCAGGTGATGCCTGGTGTGGTGCCAATGGCGGTCCCTCGGCTGATCGAGTTGGGTCTGCTGCACGTGATCGGGGGCAGGGCGTGTATCACGGGGCGGGGAATCCGTGCCGCTGAGGCATCTCCGATCAGGGAGAGCGAGCGGTCAGTCTCGATCCGCAGTGCGGACCTGCGCTGAACACCGGCAGCCGAAGCCTTTTCTGAAGTGCTTCTTGGCGCGGGTGCGAGTGAGATGGGTGAGGCGGCCGCGAGCCGTCCCCATAGCATCAGCGATCGGAGACCAGAGCCCGGACCGGAGGATTTGCGAGGACCGGACTCGGACCGAGAGCCAGGCGCGTTGAGCGGGCTCGCTGAGCCGGTTCCCCTTATTAGCGCGCTACACGCAACCCCAGGCGATTTCCTCGCCGAATGGCCTGTGACTCGGCGAAATTCTGTGTCGATGGTTCTGAAGGAGGTGTTAAAACAGCTCCACCATCGTCCATGTACCGGTGAGTGACGCAGCCATGCCTTTCGAGAGTTGGTCCCACATCGTGGTTCTCGAAGCGGATCGCCAGTTACTTCGCACGCTTCTCTTCTCGGGCTACGCGCGGCTTCATTGCCTGCGGGACGAGGAGCGAGAAGGGGTGGACCGTCTGGCGAGTTCCGGCCTGGTGACGATCGAGTGCGCGAAGGCCCGGCTGACGGAGCGTGGCTACCGTCTGGCATTTGCCGAGCCGTGGTACGCCGGCGGCGGGGTTGCGTTCTACTGGTACCAGCGAGCGACGTCCGGCTTGAGGCCCGTATAGGGGGGCTTTCAGCGCGGGTTCGATTCTTAGCGGGACCGATGGGCTCGGTTCTGCAATGCGCCGCCGAGGCGGGGAGCAGTCATCATGTACAGAGTTATGCTGAGCCGGCCCGAATGGGACTGGCTTGTTCACTTGCGCTTCGTGCCTCTGCGCCTTGTGACGAGCGTCCAGCAGGTGGGGGCGCAGGCGGTGGCGAACATCCTCCGTTTCAAGCTGGTGGAGGAGGTCGAGGGGTACCACCATCTCACGTGGCGTGGTCTCAAGCTCATCGAGACTCCGCCTTATCCGCTGCCGGACGGCTCCCGAATCGTGAAGCTCCAGTGGGTGACGCCCCCGGAGCATGCGACGTGATGGCAGCGGTACCGACGCCGCTTCCCATCCGTGGCCCTTGTGACGCTGGGTCGTTCGCGCTGTAGGCGGCCCGCCAGCACCTCTCGTCGCTGCCGCGATTGATGTCCGGTGGGAGCCTTGCCGGGACACGCGACGGTTGCGTGGGGATTCGGTGGGATGACTTCGCCGTGTTGCGGATTCTTTCCGAGAGCATCTCGAGAACCTCCGCCGTTCTGATGGAGCTCTCGCCCTCCGCGATCGAACGGCTGGGATCCGTCTCGTCGCCTAACAAGATCTCGTTTCAATCGTCCGCACCGGCAATCGCGGTGTCTCACCATTCGCCGCGAAGCGGGACCGGCTTCCCGGCGTTACGCGCCTTCGAACCAGCCGATGGCGCGGCAGAGTTGGAACTGGGCGATGTTGTAGTCGATCACGGCGTTGAGGTACGTCTGGCGCGACGTCGCCAGAGCCTGGATCGCCTGCAGGACCTCGATCGGAAGGCCCTGGACGTTCTCGATCCGCTGCAGGTTGAGGGCGTAGGACTTCTCGGCCGCCTGAATCGCGGCGCGCGCCCGTTCGACGCGGCGCTCCCGCTGCGAGGCCTGACTGTGCGCCTCGGAGACTTCGCGGGCGATGCGGTCGAGGAGCGCGACCTGCCGCCACTGCGCCTGACGGACGAGCGACGACGCTTCGTCGCGGGCCGCCCGCTCGCCGTAGCCGAGGTTGCGGATCTCCCAGTAGGCGACCGCATCGGCATCGAGGCGGTCGTCGGTATTGCGGATCGAGCTGCCGACGCTCCCGCCCATGCCCCCGTAGCTGATACCCAACAGGACGCTGGGGATCAGCGGCGCGAGCTTCTCCCGCTTCATCCGCTCGACCGCCTCGCACACAAGGTGCTGGTGCTCCGCCAGCTCCGGACGCCGGCAGAGCCCCATCGCGACGAACTCCGCGGGAGTCTTGTCGAGGAGGAGGATCGACAGCGGGACCACCATCGGCTCGCCGCTCACGATCTGACAGGCGGGATTCGCGTGCAGGAGTTGAGCGAGCCGCGCGGAAGCGACCTGCACGTCTTCCTCGGCACTGATCAGCCGGTCTTGGCGGAGGGCGAGTTCCGCCTCCATCCGTTCGTGGTCCGACTGCAGCCCTTCGCCCGCCTTAGCATACTGGCGAGTGAGATCGGTCAGCTTCTGGGTGTTGTCGAGAGCCTCGGCGGCGATGGCGAGGGCTCGCTCGGAGCGGATGAGTTCCAGGTAGGCGACTGCGGTGTCACGGAGGATGTCGTTGCGCACGGCCGCGGCGCCGTACTGCCGGGAGGCCGCCTGATGGGCCGCGGCCCGGGGCTGGAAGATGGCGTCGGTGAGATGGAACTGGGCGATCAGGCCCGGGACCGCGGGGGATCCGGCTCCGACGGCGTTCGCGCCCATGCCCCCGTAGAATGAACTCCGCGTCGTGTTGAAGACTCTCCCGGCGACGTCCTGGATCGCCCCTTCGTGGTGGTTATAGTTGAGCCCCGCGCGGAGGGACGGGAGCCAGAGCGCGTCGGCCCGGTCGACGCGAGCGTAGGCCTCGTTAATCCGTTCCCGGGCGAGAATCACGTTGGGGTTCTGCTGCTCCGCCAGCCCGATGACGTCGGAAAGGGTGAGCGAGTAGACGGCCGCCGGTGTGGTCTCTTCCGGGCGGACCGATGTGGTTTCGTCCGGCGCCTCGGTCGAGTCGTCGGAACGGACCGACTCCGCGGCGGGGATGATGCTCTCGGGAACAGCGGAGGAGTTGGGTTTCTCGTCCTCAGTGAGCTGCTCGTCGCTGACCGTCTGAATCGTTCGGCTGGTCCCCAGGTCCGGGGTGCTATTCGATGCCCCCGGACGGGGTGAGCGGGGGCAGGATGCCCGGGCGGCCGCGGTCCCCGCGCTGAGTCCGGCCGAGGTCGAGACAGGGCCGCCGGCACTCGGGCTTTCGGCCGGCTTCGAAGCGAGCGGTCCACGGGGAGACGATGCGCAGCCCAGGACGCCCAGCAGCAGCGGAGCGAGAAGACGACAGGGGCCGGGGCGAACCATCTCACCATCCGTGGTGCGAAGGAGGAGCGCGGATGTCCTTTCCGCAGAGTTGTTATCGAAGCCCGATCCCAATTTCGCTCAATCCAACTCGCCGGCCCGGCGCTCCGTGGGAACGGTCGGTGTCAATCGCGCAACTCGGTCCGGTTGTGTGGCGCATGCCGACGTTTCCGCCTGGGAAAGCGGCGCTGAGCCGGGGAGGGCGAGCCTCCCTCTCTTTGGTCATGGCGAACGGCTTCGCCACGGAAGTACCGAAGCTTCGCTACGGCTTGCCAATCTCCACCGGCAGCCCCGGCCGGAACGCGGACGTGTTCGCGCCGATCACCTGCTCATCCCCCGTCAGGCCGCTTCGGACCTCCAGCTCGTTCCCCGCCTGCAGCCCTAGAGTAACCGGCGTGAGAACGACCTTCCCGTCCGCTCCGATCGTGTAGCAGCAGGTCCGCTTGTCCTGCGTGAAGATCGCCGTCCGGGGGAGACTGAGAACGTCTTCGAGCTCCGCCACGGTCAGCGCGACCTGCACGTACAGCCCGGGCCGCAGCCGCTTCGACGCGTTTGCCACGTCGATCTCGGCAGTCAGCGTCCGGGAGGTGGCGTTGAGGGACCAGCTCGTCCGGGTGACCGGGGCCGCCAGCGGATCGCCCGCCAGCGAGGGGACCTTGATCGTCGCCTTCGTCCCGGCGTCGACGTACACCGCGTCCCCCTCCGGAACGTCGACGAACACCCGCACCGGATCGATCTTCATGATCGTCAGCAGCGGCCGGTCCCCCGCGCCGCTTCCGCCCCCTGTTCGCACGAGGTGGCCGGTGTGAACGTTCCGCTCGACGATCACGCCGTCGAACGGGGCCCGGACCACCGAGTACCCGACCATCGCCTCCAGCCGCCGCTGTTCCGCCTCGGCCACCTTCTGCCGGGAAAGGGTCGCCGTCAGGTCCGCCCGGGCCTTCTCGAGCCCCGCCACCGCCTCGCGGGCGAGCGCCTGCACGGAGGCGATGCGGGCGGTCACTTCCTGCCGCCCCGCGGCCGCCGCATCCAGCTGCGCCTTGGTCTCTTCCAGGACCTTGCGGGTGACCGCCCCGCTCTCGACGAGCTGCGTGATCCGCTCAAACTCTGACACCCATCGCTTGTAGGTCGCCTCCTCGCGGGCCACGGTTGCTTCCGCCTCCTGCACACGGGCGTGGGCGGACTGCAGGCCCGCCTCGGCCACCTTGACCGCCGCCTCAGCTTGCGCGACTTCCGCCACCGCCTGGCCGACGAGAGCCGCCTTCTGGGCGAGCTCTTCGCGAAGCTCCGGCACGAGCAGCCGGCACAGCTCCGCCCCGGGCGTCGCGGTCGGTCCGTCTCCTTTCGGCCCGGCGACGGAATCGCCGATGTCGACCGGGATCGACTCGACGTATCCGGTCACTTTCGCGTGGAGGGGAGCGACCTCGTACGCCTCGACGCGTCCGGGGAGCTCGACGATCCGCCGCAGCGTCTTCCGCGCGGGGCGGATCGGCACCACGCGAATGGGGGGAAGCTCCCCGGCCGCCGCCGTGGATTCCGTGGGCGCCGCGGTCCTTTGACATCCGGAGAGTGTCGGAGCCGCAAAGGCGAGGGCGAGGGCCAGCAGACGGGTGGCCGTTCGAGGCGGAGAAACAGGTTGCGAGAACGTCATGGCATTTTCGGACGGAGATAGCACGCCAGTATGTGGTTCAGGTCAGGGGGCGGGAACCGGACTTGTTTCATCCGGAGCCGCTCAGGCGGAAACGGGATCCGCCGCTCCGGCCGGCGGGACGTAGTACAGGCTGTCGGCGTCCTGCGGGTCGAGCGAGGCGGACCGGTTGGGGGCTCGTCGCTGGAGGAGGGCGAACACCGCCGGCAGGACGAGGAGCGTGGCGATCGTTGCCGCCGCCAGGCCACCGATCACGGCCCGGCCCAGCGGCGCGGTCTGACCTCCCGCTTCCCCCAGGCCCAGGGCCATCGGGACCATCCCGACTCCCATCGCGAGGCTCGTCATCAGGATCGCGCGGAGGCGAAGCTCCGCTCCACGGACCGCCCCAGTCCGGGCGTCGCCGGTCTCGCGGCGGACCGATTCGGCGAAGGTCACGAGCAGGATCGCGTTCGCCATCGCCACGCCGATCGCCATGATGGCTCCGATGAATGACTGGAGGTTGAGGGTCGAACCGGTCAACCACAGGGCCAGCACCACGCCGGCCAACACCGCTGGAGCGGTCGAGATCGCCGTAAGGGCCAGTCGCGGCGACTGAAAAGTCGCCGTCAGCAGCAGGAAGATCACCAGGATCGCAAGCAGGAGGCCGACCCCCAGGCCGCTCAGGATCTGCCGCAGCGGAGGGATCTGTCCGCGGACCTCGGTCGTCACGCTCTTGGGCCTCTTACCTGCGGCGTCGAGATCCCGCAGGACCTTGTTGACCTGAGACGTCACGGCCCCGAGGTCCTCGCCGCCGATGTTCGCCGTGAGCGTGATCTCCCGCTTCATGTTGTAGCGGTCGAACTGCCCGGGCATCGTTCCGGAGGAGATCTGCGCCACGTCGCGGAGCAGCAGGGCTTGGCCGTCGCGATAGTTGACCGGGATCGTCGAGAGGTCCTCCGGCTGCGTCATGACCGGCTGCGGGATCTCGACCTGGACTTGATAGCCGATCCCGGTCTTGGGGTCGGGCCAGTAGTTCTGGGCGACGAACCGCGTCGAGGAGGTGGCGGCGACAATCGATCGCGAGACCTGCGCGGCGGTCGTGCCGCTGTACGACGCCTTCTCCCGATCGACCCGGATGTCGACCGTCGGGTAGTCCAGCGACTGGGCAATCTGGACGTCGCGAAGGCCAGGGATGGCCGCCAGAGCCGTCTGGACTTCCAGCATGTAGGCCCGGCTCTCCTGAAGGCTTGCCGCGCGGGCGGCGATCTCGATCGGTGTGGGAGAGCCGAAGCTCATGACCTCGCTCACGATGTCGGCTGGTTCGAAGGAGAACCGCAGCTCCGGAAGACGCTGTCCCAGCGTCCGCCTCAGGTCGTCCTTGGCCCGCTCCGTATTGATGCCGCTTCCCGCCTTGAGGGCGATCCGCAGAATCCCCTCCTCCGGCCCGCGGGACCATTGGTACACGCCGTTGACCGGAAAGCTCGACGGGATCGTCCCGACGTAGCCGAGCGTCAGCGCCACATTCTGCCGGCCGATCTGCTGGCCGACGGTATCCAGCACCTGCAGCGCGTAGCGCTCGGTGGCATCGATGTGCGTCCCGTCCGGAGCGCGGAACCGCAGCCGGAACTCGTTCACGCCGGACGTCGGAAAGATCTCCAGGCCAAGCTGGGGCCCCACCCCGGCGACGACGATCGCGCAGACCGACAGGTAACCCCCGACGACCAGCCACCGCGCCGTCACGAGCCCTTGGACGAGCCCCCCATAGCCCGCCGTCAGACGATCGAAGAGCGTGCGACGGTGGGCTCCCGCGTCGTGCCCCACATGCCGCAGCAGCCACACCGACATCACCGGGACAAAGGTGCTGGAAAGGATGTAGGACGCGATCATCGAGAAGCCGACCGCGAGCGACAGCGGAATGAACAGCGACCGCGCCGCCCCCTGCATAAAGAACGACGGCACGAATACCGCCAGGACGCACAGCATGGATAGCAGCCGCGGGACCGCGGTCTGGGCGTTCCCCATCCGGACCGCCTGCGCCACCGAGCCCGTCTTCTCGAACTGCGTGTGGATGTTCTCGATTTCGACGGTCGCCTCGTCCACCAGGATCCCGACCGCCAGGGCCAGGCCGCCGAGCGTCATGAGGTTGATCGTGTGCCCGCTCACCCACAGCCCGAGCGTCGCGGCGATGATCGCCAGCGGGATGTTCATCACCACGACGAAGGCGCTCCGCCAGTCCCGCAGGAACAGGAGCACCATCAATCCGGTCAAGCAGGCTCCCAGCACTCCTTCGGTAAGCAGGCTCCGGATCGCCCGGGTAACGTACGGCGACTGGTCGAACTCGAAAGCGACTTTGATGTCGGCCGGCAGTTCCCCCTGCATCGCCGGGAGAGCCTTCTTGATCTCGTCGATGACGCTCATCGTCGACGCCTCGGCCCGCTTGGTCGCCAGGATGTAGACCGCCCGCCGGCCGTTGACGAGCGCGTACCCGGTCGAAATGTCGGTCGAGTCCTCGATCGTCCCGATGTCCCGCATGTAGACCGGCGCGCCCTTCCCCGTCCGGATCGGAATTGCCCCCAGGTCGCGGAGGTCGCGGATCAGGGCGTTCGTGGGAACGACGGGATACATGTCCCCGACATGCAGGTTCCCCGACGGGCTCACGGCGTTCCCCGATGTCAGGGCCGTAATGACTTCATCCGGCGAAATGCTGTACGCCCGCAGCCGGTCCGGATTGGCGCGGATCACAATCGCCCTGGCGCTCCCTCCGAAGGGGGGCGGCGCCGAGACCCCAGGGAGCGCCGAGAACAGGGGGCGGACCTTGAAGAGCGCCTGGTCCTGGATCTCGCCGATCGTCTTCGTCTCGCTCGAAAGGACGAGATAGCCGACCGGCACGCTCCCGGTGTCAAACCGCATCACGAACGGCGAGACGGTTCCCGGAGGCATGAAGGCGCGGGAGCGGTTCACGTAGTTGATGGTCTCCGCCATCGCCTGGGCCATGTCGGTCCCGGGATGAAAATGGAGCTTCATCAGCGCCATCCCCTGAATGTTGCGGCTCTCAACGTGGTGGATGTTGCTGATGTAGAGGAAGTGGTACTCGTAATAGTTGGTCAGCAGCCCCTCCATCTGGGCCGGGTCCATCCCGCCGTACGGCTGGCAGACGTAGATCACCGGCAGGTTCAGGGCCGGGAAGATGTCGACCTTCATCGTCTGCAGCGGCAGCTCGATCCCGTACTTCTCGAGCGCCCGATCGATCCCCTTCGGCCGCAGCGCCACCATCCCCGCCAAGAGGACAGCGATCACCCCCACCAGCACGGTGTAGGGTCGTCGAAGGGCGAACGTGATCGGGTTCATGAATTCCTTCCACGGCAGGACGCGCCGATGCCGGGAGTGAGATACCTTTTGCCGGCGCACGGCTGGCGACGTCCCCGATCCATCCCGCGGGTCGATCCCATCGGCGGATCATTCCCGACGTCTTGTGACGCCATTCCGCGGGACTCGCTGTCGATATCGGGTTTCGACACAAGGCTACGAGGCCGACCCCTTTTCCGCGAGCATCGAATACAAGGCGTCGTAGAGGAGCCGTCCGCGTTCGAGGGCGGTCGCGTCATCCGGACTGATCCGGCGAAGACCCTCGCAAAGCAGATCGAGACCCGGCGCTACCCGTTCGATGTTCACCGGCTGCACCGTATCGGCCTCGTCGATGATGCGGGCAATGCGGTGCAGAGTCGGATCGGACAGCTTGTGCTCGTGAACCAGCGCGTGGAACGAGCAGTGTCCACCGTGGTGGGAGAACCGCACCCCGGGGATATCGAACGGCTGCGCGTCGGCGGCCCACGCCGCTCCCCGCGGGATGAACACGAACTTCGCCTTGGGATCGATCTCTCTCAGGATGAGCCAGGCGCATCCGATGCGATCGACACCGACGTTCTCCCAGGTCACCCATTGCATCGCATTCACCTCTGTCCGGCATCGAGCAGCCGGGCGCGCGTCTTCTTACCAAGCTCCGATGCGAAGTAGTCTTTGGCCTGCGCCTGCTGGAACTGCTTCGACAGCGCCACCAGGTCGCGGTCCTTCTTCTTGAGGGCCGCGACAATCGCCTCGTACTCCGCGAGCACCGGCTCCTGGAACTTCTCGACGAGGGCTTGCTCGCTGGTCGCGTCGATCTGGTCGGCCTGCCACAGGACCGCTTCACCCTTCAGCTCGGTGATCTCGGCCGCCAGCCACTGGAACTGCTCCAGCGTCCGCGGCGTGTTGGGCAGGACCCAGACCGCGTCCTGCACTGCGATCGCCCCCAGCTGCTTGAGCTTTCGCCAGACGAAGACGCGGCCGGCCGTCGGCTGGCGCGGGATCCGGTAGACGAGGAGCAGCCATCGCATGGGACCTGGCGCCTCAGCCGTGGACCAGGGGATAAATCAACAGGCCGGCAACGGCCGCACCGAGGACGACGAACGGTTCCGGGAGCTTCCTGAAGCGCATCAGCAGCGTGACGGTGAGGACCAGCAGGGCCACCTTGATCCAGTCAGGCGTCCAACCGTCGCCGAAAACGGTGCGTCGCCCCAGGACAAGGCAGGCTCCCGCGATCGCTCCGACGGCAGCGGCCGTCACGCCATCGACGAAGGCCACGATTCCGGGCCGTTTGCCGTGCTTCTTGAAGTACGGAGCTGGAATGACCGTGAAGAGGTAGCAGGGGAGGAACGTCGCCAGGGCGGCCACCGTCGCGCCGGCGGTTCCGGTCCAGAAGTCGGCGCCGCGGCCGGTGACCAGATAACCGATGAAGCCGACCGTGATGACGACGGGCCCCGGCGTGATCATCGCGACGGCGACGGCATCGAGGAACTCCTGATCGTTGAGCCAGCCATACTCCTTCACGACGCCGCTATACAGGAACGGGACGATCGCGATCCCGCTGCCGAACACGAACGCCCCGGCCTTGGTGAAGAACAGGGCGATCTGCGTCAGCAATTCGACGAGCGGAGTCTGCAGCACGGTCGGCAAGGCGATGGCCGGAAGCGAAATCGCGGCAGCCCGCCGCTGCTGCGCCGCCCGAACACCCCAGACCAGGACTCCCGCGCCCAGAAACAGCAGAATCGGCTCACTCTCCGTGACGATCGTCGTGGCAGCGCTCGCCGCGTAGATCCCCCAGAGGAGCGGGCTTCGACCGACGGTCTTCTGCGTCAGCTTCCACGCGCTGAGCGCGATGATGCCGATCACGGTTGCACCGACGCCGTAGAACACCGCCTGCATCCAGCCGATCCCGCCGAACTCGGCATAGGCCCAGCCCAGCCCCAGGACCATCAGGAAGGAGGGAAACACAAAGGCCAGGCCGGCAGCGGTCGCTCCCAGGACGCCGTAATGAACGTAGCCGAGGTAGATGGCCAACTGGGCGGCGAGAGGTCCTGGCATCAACTGGGCGAGGGTCAGTCCCTCTTTGTATTCCGCTTCGCTGATCCAGCGGCGGGTTTCGACCAGGTCGCTGTGCATGTAGCCGACCAGGGCCACCGGGCCTCCAAATCCGAAGGTGCCGAGACGCAGGAAATACGACGTCAACTGACCAATCGAGTACGTGGAGACCGAGGTGGCAGTGGGGAGTTCGGGAGAAGCCATGTCGCCACCGGGAGGAGTAACCATGGTTACATGCCGACGAGAATAGGCTCCCGCGCGTTGGCCCACAAGAGGTGTCATCGAGGGAACGTTCCATGTTCCCGCGGGCACACAACAATTGCAGGAGCACCAGTGGACTCCCTCAGGGCGGAGAGGTCGAACCAGCTCATGGCTTCCTTGCCGGCACTGACAATTCGCCGGCAGCCCGTAATCAGCCCATCGACGAGGGCCACTTTGGCTCCGGCCATGACCGCTTCAAACTTGTTGATGCGCGGTGTGTCGCTGGGCATAAAGACGTAGACCTCCATGCCGGCCCGGGCCGGCATAGGCTGCCATCTCGCCCCCGGCGTTGCCGGCGGTGGGGATCGCCAGACGCCGCACGCCCAGTTTTTTGGCCATCGAGACTGCCGATGCCTGCCCGCCCGCTAGGGACGATTGCTTGCGGTGTCGCTCGATGTCGGAGGCGATTTTCCCTCTGGCCCCACCAAGTTACCCAAGGACCCGGTTGCGGAACAGTTCCGGACCACCGTCCAGCGAACGCCCCATTGATCGATTTGGCATTTCGACGTGCTCCCGGGATTTCCGGCGACAGGGGCATCAGACAAGACGTTGTTAATGCGATCAGGTAGGGTAGATGTGTTGCCCGTCTGGTCACCCCCCTGTTCTGAAAACTGCTTCGATCGGATGTCGCCCGGAATGATGTTGCTGGTCTCGCGATTCCGCTTTGTGCTTCCGCTCGTCGGAGGCCTGCTCGCCTGGTGCGGTTCGCTTCCGGCGGCCGAGCCGGCAGGGGGCGAACCGAACATCGGCCCGCTGGAGCGGACCTTCGAGCAGCGGGTGAAGCCTTTCCTCGACACCTACTGTCGGTCGTGCCACGGCTCCACGAAACCCCAGGGGGAGCTCGACCTGACTCCGCTCGGTTCGGCAGACTCGGTCGCCGAGGATCACAAGCGGTGGGAACTGGTGCTGGACCGGCTTCGCGCCGGGGACATGCCCCCGGAGGACGCCAAGAAACAGCCGCCCCAGGACCATCGCCGGGAGGTCATGGCCTGGATCGAGGCGGCCCGCGCGGACGTTGGGGAGAGGACGGCCGGCGATCCCGGCCCGGTCCCAGTCCGGAGGCTCAGCAATGCCGAGTACAACTACACGATCCGGGATCTGACCGGCGTTGATCTCGCTCCCACCAAAGACTTCCCTGTCGATCCTGCCAACGAGGCCGGGTTCGACAACTCGGCGGAGTCCCTCAGCACCTCGCCGGCGCTCGTCAAGAAGTATCTCGACGCCGCCCGCAAAGTGGCGGACCATCTGGCCCTGACGGCGGACGGGTTCGTCTTCTCGCCGCATCCGGTGATCGCCGAGACCGACCGGGACAAGTTTTCGGTGAACCGGATCGTCGCCTTCTACCGGCGGCAGCCGACCGACTTCGCCGACTATTTTCTCGCGGCGTGGAAGTACAAGACTCGGGTTCGCCGCGGCCAGCCGGAGGCGACGCTCGACGGTCTCGCGGCCGAGGCCCGCATTAGTGCGAAGTACCTGGCGACGGTCTGGGGTGTGTTGAGCGAGCCGGCGGAACCGGTCGGACCGATCGCCGCCCTGCAGGCCCTCTGGAACGGGATCCCCGACGATGCCGATCCCGCCGCCGCCAAGAGCGTGTGCGACCAGATGCGATCGTTCATCACGGACCTCCGGCCGAAGCTGGTCGAGAAGGTCGAGAACCTCAAGTCGCCGAAGATGCAGAACGGCTCGCAGCCCCTCGTGCTCTGGAAGAACGAGCGGATGGCGGCGAACCACACGCGGTACGCCCCGGGGAGCGCCCTGAAGCTGGAGAAGTCGAGTCTGCCGGAAGGCTCCGCCGCCGCGAAGGCGATGGAGGTCCCGAGCAGCGAGGAAGACGAGCCGAAGTACGAAGCCACCTTCGAGAGGTTCTGCGAAGTCTTCCCCGCCGCGTTCTACATCTCCGAACGCGGCCGCGTCTTTCAGAACGAAGAGAGCCGCGGACGGCTGCTGAGCGCCGGCTTCCACAACCAGCAGGGCTACTTCCGCGATGACGGGCCGCTCTGCCGGCTGCTCCTCGACGATGCACAGAACCGGGAGCTCGACCGGCTCTGGCACGAGTTCGACCTGATCGCCGACACGCAGCAGCGGCAGTACCGGGCCTTTATCTGGTATGAACGAGCGGAGTCGGGCTTCATCCGCGATGAAGTGTTCGACTCGTTCCGTTCCGAGGACAAGGACTCCGTGACCGAGAAGCGGATCCGCGACCTGGAGACGGTTTACCTTGCCAAGGCGGTCGAGGCCGGGGCGAAGGAGACCGCCCGGACCGCGATCACCGATTATTTCGACGCGATGAACCGGAAGATCCGCGGGATCGAGGCGGTTCGCATCGGGTCGGAGCCGAAACACGTCGCGGCTCTCGTGGCGTTCGCGGAAAAAGCCTACCGCCGCCCCCTCGCGGCGGCCGAACGGGAGAGCGTTGCGGCGTTCTACCGGACTCTCCGGGACAAGGAAGGCCTGCGGCACGAGGACGCGATCCGGGATGGTCTCGTCAGCCTCCTGATGTCTCCCAACTTCCTGTTCCGCCTCGGCTCGTCCGACTCTTCGCTCGAGAAGACCACGGCCGACAAGAGCGTCCCGCTCGACGACTTCGAACTCGCGAACCGACTGAGCTACTTCCTGTGGGCGAGCATGCCCGACGAAGAGCTTCTCGCGCCGGCCGCCGCGGGCGAGCTGCACCAGCCGGAGATCCTCGCGGCTCAGGTCGACCGGATGCTCAAGAGTCCCAAGGTCCGGGGTATGGCGGTCGAGTTCGCCGGGAACTGGCTCGACTTCCGCCGCTTCGAGGAGCACAACGCCGTCGATCGCGGCCGGTTCCCGACCTTCGACAACGATCTGCGGCAGGCGATGTTTGAAGAGCCGGTCCGGTTCTTCACCGACCTCGCGACCCAGGACGGCTCGATCCTCGACGCTCTCTACGGCGACCACACCTTCGTCAACAAGCCGCTCGCGAAGCACTACGGGATGCCGTTTCCTGATGGTGCCGCGGACGACAGCTGGGTCCGGGTTGATCACGCCGGAGAGTACGGCCGCGGGGGGCTGCTCCCGATGTCGGTGTTCCTGACGAAGAACGCTCCCGGCCTCCGGACGAGTCCGGTCAAGCGGGGCTACTGGGTCGCCAAACGGCTTCTCGGCGAACATATCCCGGCTCCGCCGCCGGACGTCCCCGAACTCCCTGCCGACGAATCGAAGGCGGAGCGGTCGCTCCGCGAAGCCCTCGCGCAGCATCGCGAGATCGCCAGTTGCGCGAGCTGCCACCAGCGGTTCGATTCGCTGGGGCTCGTGTTCGAAGGGTACGGCCCGGTCGGCGAACGGCGGTCGGTCGACCTCGGGGGCCGCCCGGTCGACGCCCACGCCCTGTTCCCCGACGGCGGCGATGGCAACGGCCTCGCCGGCCTCACGCAGTACATCCGCGACCGCCGACAGCAGGACTTCGTGGAGAACGTCAATCGCAAGCTCCTGACCTACGCCCTCGGCCGCTCGCTGCAGCTCTCCGATGAAAAGCTCCTCCGCGAGATGCGGGAGAACCTCCAGAAACACGACTTCCGCTTCTCCGCGATCGTGCAGACAATCGTGGCTAGCCCTCAGTTCCGCCACCGCCGCGCCCCGGCCGATCCCGCTCTCAGTTCCCAGTAGAGGTTGCCATGAACTCCTCCGCAGGCCAGAAGCCGGGCGTCTCCCGCCGTATGTTCCTCCACGGCGTCGGCGTCTCGATGGCGCTGCCGTGGCTCGAATCGGTCCCGGTCTGGGGGGACGCTCCCGCCGTAGCCGCCGTAGCCGCCGCAGCCGGCGGTGAAGTGGCGGCCGCATTCCCTCAACGCTTCGCTGCCCTGTTCATGGGGTGCGGAGTGAACCCCGACCGCTGGTGGGCCAAGGGAGCCGGCGAAGAGATGGAGTTGAGCGAGAGCCTTGAGCCGCTCGCGAAACTGAAATCGAAACTCAACGTGGTCAGCGGACTGTTCAACAAGTCCGCCACCGGGGTCGGGATCCATCCCGGACAGACCGGCAACATCCTCTCCGGCGTCGCGCTCCAGCGGGGGGCGTAGCTCCGGGGCGGCATCAGTATGGACCAGGTCCTCGCCGAGCATTTCCGGAACGAGACCGAACAGCCGAGCCTCGTCCTGGGGTGCGAGCAGCCGGTGACCGGCTACCACGAGACGAACTTCTCGATGGCCTACAGCTCGCACATCAGCTGGCAGAACGCGACCTCGCCGGTCCCGATGGAGGCCTACCCGTCACTGGCGTTTGACAGCCTGTTCGACAACCGAGGCAACCGCCGGAATGAGAGCGTCCTCGACCGGGTCCGCGAAGAGGCCGCCTCGCTCGACCGCCGGATCAGCACCGCCGACCGGGGTCGGCTCGACGAATACCTGACGAGTGTGCGTGAGGTCGAGAAGCGGGCTCAGGCCGCCCGGGCCCACAAGGCGACGGCGGACGAGCGGGCGTGGAACAGGAGCACCCCGGCTCCGACGATGAAGCGGCCTGACGACGGTCTGCCGGAAGACATCCGCGAGCACATGCGGCTGATGTGCGACATCATTGCCATTGGATTCCAGACCGACAAAACCCGGGTCGCCACGCTGCTGATGTGCCGTGACATTTCGGGGCTGTTCTACCCGTTCCTCGGCGTGCGGGACGCCCACCACGGGGCCTCGCACCATGACCGCTCCGACGGGTACCACAAGATCACGCACTACTACGTCGGCCAGTACGCCTACCTGGCGGAGCGGCTCGCCGGCATGGCCGAAGGGGACCGAACGGTCCTCGACAACTCCTGCCTCCTGTTCACGAGCAGCATGTGGTCGGGGAGCGCCCACGACTCGAGCAAGGTTCCGCTGCTGCTGGCTGGGGCTCTCGGTGGAACTCTCGAGACCGGCCGGGTCCTCGACTACGTCGGCAAGGACGACGCCGACCGGAAGCTCTGCAGCCTGTACCTTGGGATCCTAGACCGGATGGGAGTGAATCAAGAGATGTTCGGCGACGCCGACACACGCCTCGCGGGGCTATAACTGTCCGGGCCGGTCGCCGGTTTGGATGCCCCGAAGCATGGGGCTCTCGAACGTCGCAGTATTGACGCACATCTAGGCGCTCGTCTCTGTCTCTCTGCCGTAACAAATGGGGAGCATCTCGATTCAGCGTCGAGGATCGAGGCTGAAAAAGCGAGCCGGGAATTTACTCGGCCGATTGTTCCCGGTTGACTCGAACCCTCGTACACGCCGGTAACAAACGAACGAGTGAACTGCCGCAACAGCTGATCTGTAGACGGGTTGCGACGGCATCACAGGCAACTCGGCACTGCCGAGCAGAATTGGGCCCCCTGGAGGCCTGCCACGTTCAAAGCTTGTCATCGGCCCGATGATTCCCTCCTCCGTTCGGGCTCGCGGGCGTCACAACGATCTCACCCAGCTAAATCCCCGTCAGAAATGCGTCACTATCTCTAGAGGACCCGCCTAGCACTTCGCGACCGGCAATCCTCAGTCTTCAGAGGAGCGATGCATGAATGAGGTGCACGGAGCAGAGAGCCGGCTGACTCCCGCCCAGATTCGGATTGCCGAGGTCATCGCCTTGGCGATTGCGGCGCGGTGGCGAACAATTCAGGGCGAGGGCGAACCTGATCGATCTCCGCCTGACGGGCAACCGGCTTCACCAGTTCCCCGAAGTGAAGGGACCGAGTCCGGCGATTCCCGAAGCGTTCAGCGGTGATGGCGAACGACGTCGCCAGTGTTGGAAGTCAGGTGCACCGGCGGAGCCGGGCCGGGAGAAGGAGGGAGTGTCTCAGTGATCGTATTTGAACTTGAGAAGCTGGCCGAACGTCCATGTCTGGCGAAGACGTGGTACTACGTGCTGCCTCCCCGACTGCTGAGCCTGCTTGAGGCCGAAGGGGTGACGAAGCGATTCGGTGCGTCGCTCTGGGCCGAAGAAGTCGAGCTTGGCAAGCTGGCCGAGCAACTCGGAGCCGTTGGCTTTCGAAATGGAAGCCTGGTCTTCGACCGGGTTCTGGTGCCGCCGCCGAAGCTCCAGGATCAGGGACTCGCTCGTCGGATGATGGAGGAGTGGAGGCTCCACGATGCCGAAAGAGCCACGCTATTGAAAGAGGCCCAAAGCCGGCTCGACTTCGAACGTGAGACCGCGAGGGGCTACTGCGGTTGGCTCTTTACCAACCCGGCATTTCGCTCCGAGTTCCAGGCTCTACAGACGGCGATGCCGCAGCTTCTCCGGCCCGAAGGAGAGATCCTGCTTCCTGCCGGCCCGACGAACTCGGAAACCGAACTGCGAGGGATTCGACGCGAAACGATGGATCTCAGTCTCCTGGAGGACTTTTGCCTGCGCTGGAGACTGAATCACGTCGTCGGCCCGAGGAGCGTCATGCCGCTGGGGCGTCAGGAGGTCTCGCCGCTTCCCTCCCTGGATGCCGCCCGTGCACAAGAGGTCGGCCGGATCGCGTTTACGCCGGATATCGCCCGGCTCCCGCCGCGTGATGAGCTTCGAGAACGTGAGGAGGCAGCCATTCGGTTCACCGCTCGGTCGGCCGAACATCTCCGCGAGTGGATCAACCTCGTCGAGTCAAACACTCTGGGTAAGAAGTCGATCGCACGGTGGGCTCGGATCTACGGTCTCCAGCACTACTGGGGTGTCCTCTACGAGCGGCATGGAACATCACTCAATCGAACAGGATCGAAGGTTCGTGACGCATTCGCCCAGTGGCTGGAGATCGACCGGTCGACGCTCGAAGGGGATCTCAGCCAGATTCGGCGTCGGCTGGGGGGAGCTTTTGAGTCCCCGCGCGGGCGATCCCTGGATTGGAACGCCGGGGGATGAGGGAGCCATCCCACTCTTCCGCTTGATTTCGATCAACGTGGCCATCGCCGCGCGGCTTCTCCGGCATTCTGCTTTCTGAAAGAGCCCGGGCAACTCCCGGCGATTGGCAGCGGCGCGCTTTTCCAACTGTCGAGCCCCCTGTCCGACAGGCTTAATGACATGCGGCAGGTCTGGCCGGCTTTGGCGGGCGCTTCTCGCGAGAGCGCGTCATGAGCTGACGTCTCACCGATGTCCTGCCAGAACGGCCCGTGACAAGGGCGGATGTCGGTCCGACATCCCCTGCTGTTTTCTAGGCGTCGCCACGGAAGTCTTTGGTGGGGCGGCGACAGTCGCCGACCCACCTTCTCCCCCGGGGACGATGTCCCACCAATCAGAAGCAGAAAACATGAATCATTCGCTGAAAGACAACACCCTGAGGAAGCTCGATGAGCTCCTCAGATCGAATCCGGCGCGCCGCAGGAAGCGCAGGCAGGAGCATGAGAAAGCCTCGTACGCCCGGTACTCGAGCAGGCGTCTGCAGAATGAGGCGAGCATCGAGGACCAGAACCGCGAGACGTGCGGTCTCGCCGGAGTGGCGATCAAGCCCGAGCTGCAGTTCGCCGACAAGGGCATCTCCGGAGCGGAGCACAACCGCGAGGGGCTGTACCAGATGCTCGAAGCTGCGGCCGATGGAGAGTTCAGCGAGTTGTACGTCTTCTCTCTGAGCCGGCTCGCTCGCGAGTACGTCTTCACGATGTCGCTGCTCAAGTGGTTGGTTTACGAGTGCGGTGTTCGGGTCCGTTCCAAGGTTGAGGGGATCGACACGGATGTCTCCAACTGGGAACTGCAGTCGGCGATCCAGGCCATGTTTGCAGAGCAAACCCGAAAGGAGATCCAGGAGAACGTCCGGCGCGGATTGCTGGGTAATTTGGCGTCCTTCTACAGCCTCGGAGACTATTGCTTCGGATTCGAATCGCATCCGGATCCGAACGGTGCGTCTCGGAAGGCTGGGGGCATTGAAGTGCCCAAACGTCGGTATGCCATTCACCCCGAAAATGCCAACTGGGTGAAGCGGATCTTCGACTGGTTTGTCCGCGAGAACCGTGATATCCAGTGGATCGTCCGTGAGTTGAATGAGCTTCAGGTTCCCCGCGACCACCGGGCCACCAACACGCATTGGGATCACTCGTCGGTCCGTCGGCTCCTCGAGTCGACGAAGTACATTGGACTCTGGACCTGGGGCCGCCGGAAGAACTGTCGGAGTCCCCTCACCGGAATCAAGTTTCGGCAGTTGCGCACGGACGAAGAGATCCTGAAGTGGAACCGTCAGTTCCCGGAGCTGCGGATCATCGACGATGAAACCTTCCACTTGGCCCATTTGAAGCTGAAGGCCAATGCCAACCGGGTCGCCGCATACCGCCGCCCTGATGGCAAGCTGGGTGGCGCTGCCGGCCCGAACGGAGTGCCGCGGCATCTGCTGCAGGGCCTCTTGCACTGTTCGGCCTGCGGGTCGCCCATGCACGTCACCGGTCCCAAGGCGAGGTACCTCCGTTGCCGCGGATACCGCGATGGGCTCTGTGACCAGCGGAGTCAGCTCCCGCGCGATCTGGCAGAACAGAAGATTCTGCAGCTCGTGAGTGATCGGATTCTGCGTGACGACGAGTGGACCAACCTCATTGTCACTAGGACCATCGAGCATTGGCGCACCGAGTGGAAAGGCCTGCCGAACGACATCGACACCCTGCGCAGGCGTCTGCGTGAGTGCGAGAGCGGCATTGAGAACCTGCTGAATAAGATCGAGCGGAGTAAGGTTGCCATTCCGTCGGTCGACAAGCGGCTTGAGGAACGTCTGCAGGAGAAGCAGCAGCTCGAAGACGATCTGGCCAATGCATCGGATCGCCTGACGAAGGCCCCGGATGAGCGGGGGCGAGAGGACATCGTAAGGGAGCTTGGCAAGCTTGATTCCGTCATCCGGTCTCAGACTCCGGCGGCTGCAGTCGCCTTGGCGGACTTGCTGGGTGGACCGATCCTCGTCTCCACCATCCCGGCGCCGCGTCGTATGCGGAAGGCGTTTCAGCTGGCGATTCCTTTGACCGTGGACCACGTGCTCTTCGCGACGGGACTTCTCCGCTCCGAAGTGCCGCGACCGACAGATAAAGAGGCCCTGCCCCTGAAGATTGATGTCGAGAGACCTTCGCTGAGAAGGACTCAAGCTCAAGTTGCCTGGAGGCTCCTCCATGAGGGAAAGGCCGCTAAGGACATCGCCCTCGAACTGGGGGTGTCGCGGAGTCGCGTGACCGTCATCCTCCAGGAGCTGGCCGCAACAAATCGGCTAGGCTTGAGCGTGAAGCAGTTGCACGCGCTGGCGAGGTCGAGGCGCGCCGCACCTCCAAAGCTGGCTGACCGTCTCGAACCGCGCGTCATGGAGCTCTTTCGCGAGGGCCACCTGATCGAGGAGATTGCCACGGAACTCGGATGCAGCGATGCCACTGTCCATAAGGCCATCGCCAACTGGCATCGGACCCGCGGTCTGGCAGTTCCGGACGGGAGGACTCGGCGGAAGCAGCTCACCAAAAAGGTTCGGCGGCTTCCCACGGACGGGGCAGCGGAGAATACGTAGTTCGCCGACGCCTCGCCTTCGACAACGCCGATCGAGGTAGATCGCGATCCACACAGTCCTTTCCGTCGAACCGAACTCCGCAGTGCCGTCAGAACTCAGTTCCGACGGCACTTCTTTTTGCGCTCGTGGCAGTTGGCTAAATCCCAATCGCTTTTGCGTCACTAACGGTGTTCACCCCGAATCGTCCCTCTTCTTGTTTGCGAATTTCACTTCCTTCCCAACATCGAAAGGCCCCACACGGAATGTCCCACATCGTCCACATCCAGACGGAGGTCCGCGATCCCATCGCGGTCTCCAACGCCTGCAACCGGCTCGCCCTCCCTCAGCCTGTCTCAGGGGAGCACCAGCTTTTCTCCAGCCGCGTCCGCGGCCTGGGAGTGCGGCTCCCTCGCTGGCAGTACCCCGTCGTCTGCCAGACTGAGTCCGGCCAGCTCCAGTACGACAACTATGAGGGCCGTTGGGGGGATCCCGCGGAGCTCGACCGCTTCCTGCAGGGCTACGCGGTCGAGAAGGCGAAGCTCGAAGCCCGTCGCCAGGGACACAGTGTCACCGAACAGGCCCTGGAGAACGGCTCGATCCGTCTCACCGTCCGGGTCGGAGGCTGAAGAACCCTATGAAGACCATCGAGATCACGGTCACTCCGAATGGCCAGACGCAGGTCGAGACGAAGGGGTTCGAAGGGAGCTCATGCCGCCAGGCGAGTGAGTTCCTCGAACGAGCCCTCGGTCGCACGACTGATGAGCGGCTCACGCCGGACTTCTACGCCACGCAATATCAGTCACACCACACTGAGACCAAGGCCTGACGGCTCCTGCCGCAGGTCTCTCGGCGCTCATCTTCAATCGTCCTTGGGCCCTCTCCCCGGACACGCTTCCCACATTCTCACCCTCAACGGAGACCACCGATGACGCTCACCGAGCGTTTGCAGGAGTCGGTCCGCGCCTGCTTCACCGGGCTGTGGATCGAATCCCATGAACATCAGGATGCTCTGCTGGAGATCCAGCAGCTCTGCCGCCAGGAAGGCTGGCAACTCGCCACCTGGGACATCGACCAGGGGCTTGTCGGTCCCGGAGCCGCAGCGGCTTCGGCGGCGGATCCGCTCTCGGCCATCCGGTCGCTGGGAGCCCTCGCCCCACCGGAGGGAACGACGCTTCTCGTCCTGCAGAACTTCCACCGATTCCTTCAGTCCGCTGAGATTGTCCAGACGCTCTCCCGGCAGATCTTGGCCGGGAAGCAGAATCGAACGTTCATCGTCGTCCTGGCGCCGGTCGTCAACATCCCGGTCGAACTCGAGAAGTTGTTCCTCGTCCTGGAGCACGAGCTCCCAGGGCGAGACCAACTGGCCGAGATCGCCCGCGGGATCGGGACGGAGCAGGGAGACCTTCCGAGCGGCGGCGAGTTGGGCACCCTCCTCGACGCCGCTTCGGGACTGACCCGCTACGAAGCGGAGGGGGCCTTCAGCCTGTCCCTGGTCCGGCAGGGCCGAATTACCCCGGATGCCGTGTGGGAGCTGAAGACGCGGACGCTCCGCAAAAGCGGCCTGATGTCGCTCTACCGCGGCGAAGACTCCTTCGACAGCCTGGGAGGACTTGCCGCCCTCAAGGCCTTTTGCCGGCGGTCTCTGCTGCATCCCCGCGGGCGGACGAAGCCCAAGGGAGTGCTCCTGTTGGGCGTCCCGGGGACCGGCAAGAGCGCCTTCGCTAAGGCGCTCGGCCGGGAGACGGGACGTCCCACGCTTTGTCTCGACATCGGAGCCCTCATGGGCTCGCTCGTCGGCCAGACCGAGCAGAACATCCGGCAGGCGCTTCGCATTGCCGATGCGATGGCGCCCTGCGTCCTGTTCATCGACGAGGTGGAGAAGGCGCTCAGCGGCGTGTCAGGGTCCGGAGACTCGGGAGTCTCCTCCCGGCTCTTCGGATCCCTCCTGACCTGGATGAACGACCACATGTCGGACGTGTACCTCGTCGCCACCTGCAACGACATCTCCCGGCTTCCTCCAGAGTTCTCCCGGGCGGAACGGTTCGACGGGATCTTCTTCCTCAATCTGCCGGGGCAAAGTGAGCGGGAGGCGATCTGGCGGCTCTACGTCGAGCAGTTCGGGCTCGATCCCGATCAGAAGCGTCCGGCGGATGAGCACTGGACAGGAGCAGAGATCCGAGCCTGCTGCCGCTTGGCGGCCCTGCTCGATCTGCCGCTCGCCCAGGCGGCTCAGAACGTTGTTCCGGTCGCCGTGACCGCCGCCGAGTCCGTCGATCGGCTCCGGAACTGGGCCAGCGGGCGTTGCCTCTCGGCAGATCAGCCGGGGATCTACTCCGCAGGATCCCTCTCGAAACCGCCGCGGCGGAAGATCACCCCTTCTCAGAACTGATCCGTAACCCAGGAGTTCGCCTTGCTCACATCGCGTGATCTGGCTGTCCTCCGGGCGGCTCTGATGTTCTTCGATGAAGAGTTGAGCCCGCACGGCGGTGATGCATATCGGCCGTACGTTCCGAAGGGACTTCGACCGGACTTACGGACTGAGGAGGTCACAGGGCTCCGCAGCCGACTCAAGGCAGCCCGCGTGCGCTACCTGTGCTGTAATGCCGCCGGGACTCAGGCGGTCTCTACGCGGCTCCTGCCCCGGCTGTCCTCGGCAGAAGCGATGGCAACAGCCGCGGGCGGACGGGTCGTGACGGTCCTGGTCCTGCCCGACTGACTCAGAGTCCGGTCATGAGCTCGGCCAGACTGATCCCCAGCGTCCGGGCGATCGCTTCAATGTTTCTCAGGGCTACGTTCCGCTCGCCGCGCTCGATGCCGCCGACGTAGGTACGGTCGAGCTCGCAGGCGGCGGCAAAGGCTTCCTGGCTGTAGCCCTGCTCCTTCCGGAGCGTGCGGACCCGCTGTCCAAACCGCTCCAGGATGTCTGCTCGCCGTGCCATCACGGCATTCAATGTTGACTATGCGCATCGCTCCACGGACTATGAGTATCATTCCGTGAGCGGCCATTCTGCGGGATCAAGGCGGTCCAATGGCCGCGGGCTCCTTCTCCATACGTGCTTTTCCTTCACCATCCTCCTCAATCGAGGTCTTTGCATGACGTTACCACTCAACTCCGGCGGCTCGCCGTCGCCTCCATTGCCCACGACCGGATGGCCGTGGGGCCAGATCGCCATTCTGCTGTTCGGCCTCAGCATGGCCCTCTCGTTTCTCAATGACGCCTCCCGCCATCTGACGGGTCGGGAAGTCGATGCGATTGTCGGATTCGCTGGACTGCTCGTTCTCACGGGAGGGGGCCTTGGAATCTTCGCCCTCTGGAAGGCCTGGCGGCTTCGCTCCACAGGACACCGGCTCACGCGATTGAAGAGACTGACGCAGGTCAATCGCGGTGTCTGGGGACTGGTCCTGGGGCTGACGGCACTCTCCGTCCTCGTCCCGGGGTTCCGCGCGGCGTCATCGGCCTCGCGACAGGGCCATCCCGGCCCTCCGTCCGGAAGACTGCGAGTCATCTCCTCTCCCAACGGCGCCATCGCGATGAAGGTGCCGGAGGAATGGACGGACTATCCGCGTGAACTGCTCGCCTCTAACGCATTTGGCGCCATCGACCCGACGCAGCAAATGGGAGTCGCGGTCTTCGTCGAGGATCGCCGCAATCTGGATGCAAAAAGCGCCCAGGAGTATGCGACGCTCGTTTCGAGTCGGTTCTCCAGGGCCTTCGACAAAGTCGAGCTACTCGAAGCGACGATGTCGTCTCGCCCTGGAGATCCTGAGTTGCAGGAGTATGTCGACGCCACTAAGGACGGGGAACGAATGCGGTTCTTGCTCGCCTACGTCATCCGGCCCTCACTCTTCATCCAACTGCGGGCTTGGGCTCCCCCGTCGGTCTTCGAACAGAACGAAGTCCAACTGGCGGAGATCCTGAGATCGGTCCATTACCCGGGCGGCGAACTGCAGCTCCGTGACCTTTCAGCCTCGCCCCCCTGACCGCCATCCGCCCGCCCTCACGTCTGGAGGTCGCGGAACCGACCTGATCAGGATCCAGCAAGGCACATGGGCCCTACGGGCAATCGCCGGTGCTCATCGTATTCGGGGTATCCGCCCGAGATCCGTTCACTAACCCATCACCCTCGTATCGCTGAGGTTCAAATGACAGAGGTAAGTCGTCCGAACGAGGCGTCAGAAGGCGAGTGGGACTGGATTCAAAAGCCGTGGCCCTGGGGCCAGCTGGCTTGGATTCAGTTGGGCCTGTCCTTCCACCTCCACCTGGCGTCTCAATGGCTCGTTCCGAAGGAGAGTCCTTTCTATCAACTGCTCGCACCATCGATGACGATCCTGGGCCTGACTGGGCTTGCAACAGGAGCGTTCGCACTCTGGAAATCCCGGCAGCTCGAGCGATCTGGCGCCTCTCTTCCAACGTACAAATGGGCGGACAGGACGCTGTTCTTCCTCGTCATCTGGCTCATGGTTCTGTTTGCCTTAGATTCTGCAAGAAGCTCTCGGAACCTACGACCGCCCGCCGTGGATCCGGAGCCAGTCGTTCAGCCGAACGCCGGCAGCAAGCCAGTTCTTCAAACGAGCGACAACAAGTTCGAAGTCGACGTTCCTGTCACTTGGATCGAGTCGTCGCCGAATCGCTCGCAGCCCGTCGATGTCTCCAGGTCTGATCCATCAGGCAAGTTTGGAGTCGGACTGCGTTCGCAGCCGCGGACGGAGCTTCAAGTCCGCAATGCGGCCGAGTTTGGACTGGCACAATTCGAAGCGTTCTCGAAGGCCTTCGATCAAGTGACAGTTCTGGATTCGACGGCGTCGATGCGTCCGGGGCGTCCGCCGTTTCAGCAGACGGTCGAGACCGTCCATCAGGGTGTCCGAACCCTCTTCATCTTGTCCTACCAGGAGTCCGAGAAAGCCTTCATTCAATTGAGCGTCTGGGGACCGCCGGACGAAGTGGAGGTTCTCCGAGAGATTCAGCGCCCCATCTGGGAGAGCCTCCGAGAAGTTCGCTAGTCGTCTATCGGATCGATCGCGACGACTCGTCTCTGATCACTCATTTTTGCAGGATCGCTGTTGGGCGGTCGTGATTCCCTGAATCGCGGCTGCCTTTTTGTTTGCGCCATCAATTCCTCAAAGGAGCTCTCATGCCCTCTGTCTCGACGGACGAACCACAACCGGCCTCGTCCAACAGTTCCCGAGCCTCACAGCGACTCCGCACGACGATGGCCGCCACCCGCGTCAGCTTCACCTGGATGGGAGTCCGCAAGGCCCTCAGCCAGGAACAGAAGGCGCAGGCGGCCGATCAGTTCGACGCGGAAGCGAAGTACGTCTCCGCCAGCAAGAAGCTCCTCGACACCCAGCATCCGCAGTTTCGGGCAGTGACGGGCGTCCGAGGCAAGATTGTCCAGTTCTGGAAGTCCCAGACTCTGCCGTATCCCGAACCCGGTGTCCGGCTCATCCCGCAGAAGGCGATCGGACGGTTCGACGAGGTCCTCAGCGAGTACCGAGGCGAACTGAACGATGCCGTCGTGGGACTCGACGACGTCTACTCGGAGCTGCGAAGTGCGGCCCGTAACCGCCTTGGTCGCCTGTTCAATGCCTCCGACTATCCGGTTTCGCTGCGGGACGAGTTTGCGGTCAGCTGGGACTTCCCGGCAGTCGAGCCGCCGAACTACCTCCAGCAGCTCAACCCGGCCCTGTACGAGCAGGAGAGTCTGCGCGTGCAGGCCCGCTTCGATGAGGCGGTCCAACTGGCCGAACAGGCCTTCCTCGACGAGCTGTCCAGGCTCGTCGAGCACCTCACCGAGCGGCTCTCCGGATCCGAAGACGGCAAGCCGAAGGTCTTCCGGGACTCGGCCGTTGAGAACCTCAGCGAGTTCTTCGATCGCTTCCGCCGGCTGAACATCCACTCCAGCGACGAGCTCGACGCCGTTGTCGAACGGGCTCGGAATCTGGTGAGTCAGGTTCAGCCGCAGCAGCTCCGCGACGATGCGCCTCTTCGCAGCCGCATGGCGTCGCAGCTCGCGAACGTCCAGGCCTCGCTCGATGGCCTGATGGTCGATCGGCCTCGCCGCTCGATCATCAGGCCCGCCCGGCCGGAGTCGACGTGATGGAGGTGCTTATCCATCACGACGGCAACGTAACCACGCTTTACGACGAGACTCTCGATCTCAGACCGCTCGGCCGCCAATCCATCGAACGGGCTAGCCAAGTCGAGCCGGATCACGAGGGCCGCTGGACAGCGCAGCTGATTGGAGGACCCCGGTTGGGGCCCTTTGATCGCCGGTCCGACGCCATCGCGGCCGAGATCGCCTGGCTGGAAGCGAACCGTCTTTCCGGCGGGTGAGCCAGCCCGAAGTCGGATGCGCACGCTCTCGAACCATCACACGCCGCCCGCGTTGGGCGGCGTTTTCTTTTTGGCCTGCAACGGAGCCCACATGTCCCTACGTCAGACCTTTGAAGACTGCGCCGTGCAGTCGATCGCCGAAATCCTGGAGGAGAACCTGCCCGGTGAGCAGCAGGACCTCGACCGGGAGATCTCGCGTGCAACGGGCGACAGCCCGCAGACGATCGGCCAGCACGGCTTTGTGCGGTTGAGGTCGTTCCCCGTCGAACGGGATCCCGAGGACCTGATCGTCGATTGGGACGCGCTCGACCTGGAACGGAATGTTCCCATCGCACCCTAATCGCGGGGCCACCGGCGGCTGATTGCCGCCCAGTTGCCACGCATGACATTGCTGCAATCGCTCGTCATGCCGCTCGAAGTCGGGCGGCTCCTCGCACAACTCAGAAGGAGATTCGTTTGAGTGCTCGTCAGAAACTGAACAATGCCCACGTCAATGGAGCTCTGATCGTCGCGGCCCTAATCGGGACAGCGAGCGGCTCGTGGGCCGTCTTCCTCCTTACCGCTCTCACTGGGCTAGCGATGGCTCTTCATTCGGGAGCGATCCGCTTGGGACCACGCAACAGACGCGATCGTTGACCCGAACTGAGCCCGACTCTTACGCGAACTGGATTATCCTCCACTTCGTACCGTCGGAGTGCCCCCACCGTACGGTGGGGGCACTCTGGCAAACGTTTAGCTATCAGCGACGTTTATGAAGCGAGCTCACAGCTCTCCTTTGAAGGATGCGAGATCCACTTCAGAGTGCGAAGAACGCACCGAGTTCAAGATCAATGGGACCTCCGCCAACCGCGAACTGTCTTTCGGTCGTGCCGAACTTGCGACGTGATCCGGTTGTAACGGCTTCTCGACGCGCATTCCCCGTACTGCGGTCAGCGGATCTGAGCTGCGCCACATTGATCCGACGTCGATCGTCGAAAAATAGGGGTGAAACGGACTCTGTACCTCACGGATGAGGCGGCGCGGTGAACTGGCGGTTGAGAATTGCCGGGTGTGCATTCTCCATCATTTGCCTCCTGCAAATGATGATGCCCTGCCATTGCGCGAACCACATCGCCACCGAAACTCAATCGGGAGGATGCAGTTGCTGCGGGGCGTGTGATCACGTGTGCCCGTCCTCGGACGACGCCTGCAAGGCTGGCAAAGAATCTCAGAAGCACGAGGCTCCAGCACCTTGTGAGAAGTGCGCCAAAC
Source organism: Planctomyces sp. SH-PL14 (assembly GCF_001610835.1). Taxonomy (NCBI): domain Bacteria; kingdom Pseudomonadati; phylum Planctomycetota; class Planctomycetia; order Planctomycetales; family Planctomycetaceae; genus Planctomyces; species Planctomyces sp. SH-PL14. Next base: position 5,151,339 of record NZ_CP011270.1, read on the forward strand.
GGCCTTTCGTCGCTGCGTACAAGATTGAAACCGGCTCGGAGAATGTGGACGGGGCGATCTCGGTAACGCTCCACACCGAGTTCCGCCTGTCCGTCGGCCACTACGAACCCCTTGCAGTTCGCTCGGCATGGTTGGACATCGTCATTGAGGCGAGGTGCACGCAGAGGATGCAGGTTTAGAAGGGACAAACGGCTGTCTCAACCGTTCCTGTCCCTCTTCTCGCATCTCCACAGGTCCCTCAATGTCTCCCTCTTCTGCCGCTCATGCGGCCTTGATTTCTCTTTTGCTGGCAGCCGCAAGCGGCTGCCGGACAAACGGCATCCCTCTTTCGGCTTACCGGGCGGAAACGCCCGCAACACCTGTTGCCGCATCTGCTTCCGAAGACGCGCCGGCCATCCCTTCGTCCGATGTGCAACTGACCGCAGCCGAGGAACTGGTTAAGGACTCGGCCGTCCCCAACCTCGAAGCGGTGGAGGTCCTGGACCTCGCGACACTTGAGCAGTATGCCCTGGAAAACAACCCTGCGCTGAAGCAGGCGAATGCCTCGGTCGCGAAGGCCGTTGGCTTTCGTGACCAGGTGGGGCTCTATCCCAATCCGACGGCGGGCTACAACGGCACGCAGCTGGCCGACCGTGGAACCGATCAGCACGTCGGTTTCATCGAACAGGAGATCGTCACGGGGCACAAGCTCCAGAGAAACCGGCTGGTTTTGGCGCAAGAGGTCCAGGCTCAACTCTGGCAGGCGGAAGCAACACGGCTTCGCATCGTGACCGATGTCCGGACTCGCTTCTACGAGACATTGGCGGCCCAGGAGCGTGTTCGGCTCGCCCGCGAGTTCGAAAGCGTCGCAGCCGAAGGTGTTCAGGCTGCCCGGAAGCGAATCGATGCGTTGGAAGGGAGCCGCCCCGAGCTGCTACAGACTCAGATCCAGCAAAGTGAGATCCAGCTACTGAAGCAACGGGCCGAGATCGCGTATCTCGCCTCGTGGAAATCCCTCTTCGCTGTCATCGGGACGCCGTGTGAATTCAATCGGGGCCTGGCGGGAAGCCTGGAAGTTCCCCTCGAAGAGCAGGACTGGGAAGCAACCTATGGTCAGTTGGCCGAGGTGAGCCCGGAAGTCCGGATGGCGTGCTCGCGTGTCGCGCGGGCACAAGCCAACCTCGAACGGCAGCAGGTGCAACCGATTCCCAATCTCGCCGTGATGGTCGCCGGCGGGTATGACAAAGGGACTGGATCCGAGCTGATCAACACCCAGGTCGGCGTGCCGATCCCCCTGTTCAATCGAAACCAAGGCAACATCGCGGCCGCCTGGGGCGAATATTGTCGGGCCACCCAGGAGTTGCAGCGGGTCAAACTCGCGTTGCGGACGCGGCTCCTGGAAGCGGGGCGAACCTACGATTCCGCCGCGGCGCAGGTCCGCCGATACGACGAAGACATTCTGCCGATGGCCAAGGAGGCTCTGACCCTGGCTGAGCAATCCTTCCGTGCGGGAGAGATGGAGTTCCTGCAGGTCCTCATCGTTCGCCGAACCTTCTTCGATTCAAACCTGCAGACGGTTCAGGCCCGGATGGAGTTCGCCCAAGCCTCAGCATTGGTCGACGGACTCCTGCTGTCCGGGTCGCTGTCGGAATCGACCGACACCGCCGCGGATGACGGGTTGCGTGGTCAAACTCTCGGCGGACAATGACGTCCGCGGGACGACAGCGTGACATCGATATGACGCAAGACGGCGGGCGCGGGCGGTGTCACCGAATGGGTGAAACCGCCCTTCCTGCCCCGGTTTGCGCTCATACTGCGCCTCGGTGTGCATCGTCCGCATGACAATTGCGGATTGATCATCAGCCGCGATTCTCATGTTGAACTTCATCTTGACCCGATAACGTTGGACAGCAAAGATTAGTTGGCCAGGATGTCCCGGGGGTTTCTGTGAACGTGCTCGTCCAGTCCACAATGATCGCCGTGATGCTGTTGCACAGCATCTGGGGTTGTTGCTGGCATCACGATCACGACCATAGTTCCTGCACATCGGCCGTCGGGCATGCCGCGGGCCACGCGTCGCACTCGCATGATTGCGGGCACTCAGACGCTGAGCATTCGCACGACTCCGAAGATCCTTGCGATTCGCCGGACCATCCGCATGTTCCCTGCGACCATGACGAGTGTGTCTATCTGCTTGTGAAGGCAGCCGGCGTTCCGGCATCCTTGGACGTGGCCACGATTGCGTGCTTTGATCGCGTGTGGCCGATTCGGAGCTTCGCGGAAGTCCATCGCTGTATTGAGACTGCGGTGACGTCTTCCCGTTCATTCACTGCTCTAGATTCCTGCGCGCTCTTGCAGGTCTGGCGCGTCTAGAACGCGCTCATTGCTTCTGTCGGGCGTGCCCGGCTTGACGCTGTCCGCATGCGTTCGAGCCGATTCATGGCCCTGCCCGGGATATCGCTGATCTCTTTGCGATAACGGCTGCGCGCGACTCTGACGTGCCTCGCCCTTCCCTTTCCGTCTACTTGGACGACCGGTCCTGTCATGAAACGCCCATTCTCCGCGCTGAGCGTACCGCTCGCGCTGGCCCTTCTCTGTGTCATCCTTGTCTCACTGGGATGGGTCACCCGCAATACCTGGCTCCCGGCCATGCGCTCGCAGTTCGAGTCGTTCTCCAAGGCCCCGTCGGCTTCAGAGGGCGATGTCGAACACGCGGCGCACGAGGACCACCCCGGTCACGACGAAGCGACCTCGCTTGAGCTGTCACGACAGGCTCGGGAGAACCTGGGGCTGAGCTCTGCGTTCGTTCGTCCGATTGAACTCTCCACCTTTCGAAAGACGGTTTCCGTACCGGCTCTGATCGCGGAACGCCCCGGCCAGACCAAGACGATCGTGTCGACACCCATGACGGGGGTCGTGACCAAGGTGGCCGCCTTTCAGGGAGCCGCCATCGAACCGGGAACGATGCTCTTCAGCATCCGTCTGACGCACGAGGACCTCGTCCAGTCGCAGACTGAGTTCGTTAAAACACTTGGAGAGTTGGATGTCGAGAATCGGGAAGTTGCCCGACTCGAAACCGTCGCTCAAAGCGGGGCGGTCGCCGGAAAGACGCTTCTGGAACGACAGTACAGCCGGGAGAAACTCGAAGCTCTCCTGAGAGCCCAGAAGGAGGCGCTCCGGCTCCACGGGCTCTCGGAACGGCAAGTTGAACAGATCGTCAAGGACCGGCGATTACTCAGCGAGCTGCGGATTGTGGCTCCAGGTGGTCCCCAGGGGCGGTCAGACGAACTGCAATTGTCGGAGAAGCTCCCCTCGGGCGCGGTCGCGGCCTTCGATGGCGAGATCTCATCCTCTCCCGATGGCGGCGCACCTTCGACACCGAACGTCGCCGGCCCGCTCATCGTCGAAGAAATCCTCGTACAGCGAGGACAGTCGATCGAGCAGGGGGCCCAGTTGTGTTCGCTTGCGGATTATTCCCGCCTGTACATCGAAGGACGGGCCCTTGAGCAGGACGGCGCCGTGATCAATGCGGCACTGGCCAAGAGCTGGACGATCCAGGCTGTCTTTCCGGACGGGGCGACGATCGGTGACCTGCCGCTGGCCTACGTGGCGAGCGAAGTGGATCCCGAGTCCCGGACGCTGAAGTTCTACGTCGACCTGCCGAACAAGATCCTGCGCGACTCGCGGAGTGTCGACGGGCAACGATTTGTCTCCTGGAAGTTTCGCCCGGGGCAAAGGCTCCAGCTCCGTGTCCCCGTCGAGGAGTGGCCCGATCAAATCGTCGTTCCCGTGGACGCCGTGGCTCAGGAAGGGGCGGAGTCCTATGTCTTCCAGCAGAACGGGCAGCACTTTGACCGGGTCGGCGTGCGCGTTCTCTACCGCGACCAGACCTCGGCCGTGATTGCCAATGACGGCTCCCTCTTTCCCGGCACCGTGGTGGCGTTTCGCAGCGCCCACCAGATGCAGATGGCACTTAAGAACAAAGCTGGCGGGGCGATCGATCCCCACGCCGGGCACACCCACTGAGCGGCAGCCCCACCAGACCGTCCGCGACTGTGGACCAGAGGATCTTTCATGCTCAATGCCATCATTCGTTTCGCCCTGCATCAGCGCCTGCTGACGATGGCCCTGGCCCTGTTCCTGACCGGATATGGGACCTGGGTCGCCCTGCAGATGCCGATCGACGTCTTTCCCGATCTCGACCGGCCGCGCGTCGTCGTGATGACCGAGGCTCCGGGGCTGGCTCCGGAGGAGGTCGAGACGCGGATCACGTTCCCACTCGAAACGGCGCTGAACGGAGCGAACGGTGTTCAGGCCGTCCGGAGCACTTCGGGAATCGGCCTGTCGGTCGTTTACGTCGAGTTCGATTTTGGCACGGACATCTACATCGACCGGCAGATCGTCGCCGAACGCCTGGCGGCCGTCGGCGAGAACATGCCGCCGGGGGTCCGCCCTCAGCTCGCGCCGATCTCGTCGATCATGGGCCAGATTCTTGTTCTGGGGATGTGGAGTGAGGACGGTGCCACGGACCCCATTTCTCTCCGCACGCAAGCAGACTGGGTGTTGCGGCAACGCCTTCTGACGATTCCGGGAGTCGCGCAGGTCTTCAACATGGGAGGAGGTCGAAAGCAGTTTCAGGTGCTGGTCGACCCTGATGCCATGATCCAGTACGGCGTCAATCTGGGTCAGATTCGTGAGGCGCTTCAGCGAAGCAACGAGAACGCGACAGGTGGCTATCTCGATCAGCAGGGGCCGAACGAATTGCTGGTCCGCGGCCTGGGCCGTTTGCAGACGATCGAGGACATCCAGAAGGTCGTCGTCACGATTCGAGAGAGTCGGCCGGTGGCCCTGGCGCAGGTGGCTCGGGTCGTTGAGGCTCCGCAGGTTAAACGGGGTGACAGTGCCGCGTTCGTTCGGGAAGCGGACGGCAAGAGCTCCGGTGGGCCCGCGGTCGTGATGACGATCAGCAAGCAACCCGGGGCCGATACGCGGGCCATCACGGAAGCGATTCTGAAAGCGGTCGATGACCTGCGTCCTTCGCTTTCCAAGGATATCCGGATTGCGCCGCTGTACAGCCAGAAGGAGTTTATTGACCGGGCGATCGAGAACGTGATGGAGGCCCTCCGAGACGGCGGGATCCTGGTCGTCATCATCCTGTTTCTGTTCCTGATGAACTTCCGGACGACGTTCATCTCGCTGACCGCCATCCCGCTCTCGCTGGTCATGACGGCGGTCGTCTTCAAGATCACCGGCATGTCGATCAACACCATGACCCTCGGCGGGTTGGCGGTGGCGATCGGCGAGCTCGTCGACGACGCCATCGTCGACGTCGAGAACATCTTCCGGCGACTCAACGAGAATCGATCGGCTGCGAACCCGAAGCCGACGCTGCTGGTTGTGTTCCAGGCGAGCACGGAGGTCCGCAATTCGATCGTCTTCAGCACGATGATCGTGTGCCTGGTGTTCATCCCCCTCTTCGCCCTCGGCGGGATGGAAGGGCGTCTGTTCACGCCGCTGGGAATCGCCTACGTGGTGTCGATTCTCGCGTCGCTGATCGTGTCGCTCACCGTCACGCCGGTCCTCTCCTACTGGCTGCTCGGATCGGCCAAAGGAGGAGGACATGAGCACGACGGTCCCTTATTGCGGCTTTTGAAATGGGTGGCCGACAAGGTGATCCGCTTCAGCTTGGCCTTTCCGCGGTTCAACCTTCTCGTCGTTGTGCTCGCCGTGGCCATCGCTGGTCTCGCGGTCGTGCGATTGGAACGCGACTTCCTTCCTCCGTTCAACGAAGGGGCGGTCCAGCTGAATGTGCTGCTGCCACCGGGGACCTCGCTGGCGTCCAGTATTGAAATCAATGGTACGGTCGAGAAACGTCTCGCCGAACTCGACGATGTCATCGCGTTCGTCCGACGAACGGGCCGCGCCGAGCTCGACGAGCACGCGGAGCCGGTTAGCGCGAGCGAATACGTCATCGAGATGGATCCAAAGTCCCCCCGCGGTCGCGAAGAGCAGCTGGCCGAACTGCGGGAGGCGATGGCCGAGATCCCAGGGATCGTGACCGCCGTCGAGCAGCCCATTTCGCACCTGATTTCTCACATGCTCTCCGGCGTGAAGGCTCAGATCGGGATTAAGATCTTCGGTGATGACCTCGATCTCCTTCGGCGGAAGGCCGAGGAGCTGAAGTCCCGGATCCAGTCGGTAACCGGGGTGAAAGATCTGATTGTCGAGCAACAGACCATCATCCCGCAGTTGCGGATTGAGCTCGACCGGGACCAGTTGCTCCTGCACGGACTCAACGCGGCCGATGTCAACGAGTTCATCGAAACGGCCATGAACGGCCATACCGTGTCCGAGATCTTCCAGGGGCAGCGGTCGTTCGACCTCGTCTTGCGGCTGGAACAGAACGCCCGCGAAGACCTGGAGGTCCTCAAGCGACTGACGATCGACTTGCCCGAGGGGGGAAAGATCCCGTTGGAAGCGGTCGCCCGCATCTACCCTTCGGGCGGCCCCAATTCGATCAGTCGCGAAAAGGTCCGGCGGCGAATCGTGATCCAGTGCAACGTCTCGGACCGCGGCCTCGTCGATGTCGTGCAGGAAATTCAACAGCGGTTGAAGCCGTTTCAGGAAAGTCTGCCACAGGGCTACTACCTGGAGTTCGCCGGACAGTTCGAGAGCGAGCAGAAGGCCTCGCGACTGATCGGCCTGCTGTTCCTCGTCTCGTTGACCGGTGTGTTCCTGGTGCTGTTCACCATGTTCCGCTCGGTCAACCTTTCGCTGCAGGTCATGGCGGCTCTGCCGATGGCCTTCATTGGCTCGGTGGCCGCTCTGGTGCTGACGCATCAGACCCTGACTGTCGCAGCAATGGTTGGCTTCATTTCGCTGGCCGGGATCGCCTCACGTAACGGGATCCTCCTGCTGAACCACTACATCCACCTCGTCCGCTATGAGGGGGAGTCGTGGACCAAGGAGATGATCGTTCGGGCGGGTCTTGAGCGGCTGGCACCGGTGTTGATGACCGCCCTGACGGCCGCGATCGGACTCGTTCCGCTCGTCCTGGCGGCGGATGAACCCGGCAAGGAGATTCTCTATCCCGTCGCCACCGTGATCCTGGGGGGCGTCATCAGCTCTACTCTGCTCGACTTCTTCGTCCACCCGGCCCTCTTCTGGCTGTTCGGAATCGGCGAAGGAGAACGGGTGGTCCGGGAATCGCATGAAGAAATCGAGCTCGCCGAAGAGCACGAACTCCGTCCGGCAACGAGTGCCGCGACTTCTCCCTCCGCAGGGTCGACGTCATCCGACGATGTCTTCCGGCCCGCGGCTCACTGAAATGGAATGTCCCATGAAACGCGTTGAAGCTTGGTTGCTGTGTACCACTCTCTTCTGGGGAGCCGCCGCCGCGCCGGCTCCTGTCGCGGCGGAACAGCCGCATGGTCACTCCCACGACGGAGACGGACACGATCACGGTGAAGTCGTGGCCTATCGACTGGCTGACTGGAAAGAAATGCACTTCGAAGACCCGATGAAGGCCGCCCAACATCTGAAGGCGGTCAAAGACCTCGGATGCGAAGCCAAGCAGGAGAAGCACGGGGGCCACATTGACGTCATCTACCGCTGTCCGCAGTGGCGTCAGACCCCCGTCCAGAACCACAAGCTGGCCGAACAATGGCTGGGATGGCTGAAGGGGGCCGGGTTCGACACGCATCATCCGGACGTGCACGAGAACTTTCTGCACGGCGATGAGGAGATCGAAATCCGTCTGAGCGAATGGAAGACCGCCCACATGGAAGGAGCGATGGCCGCGCAGGCGAAGGAATTCACGACAACGCTCCGCGACATGGGTTGCGAGGTCCGTTCCGAGACTCATGGCGGCCATGTCGATCTCGCATTCCGTTGTCCGATCTGGGTCACTCTTCACGTCCCGAACCACGACGCGGCCGAGAAGTGGCAGACCTGGCTTCGCGGCCACGGTTTCGAAACACGGCATACGCACTGAACCTGTTCCGCAGGGAGCGCTGCGGTGCGATCGATTGTTGGTCCACTCGGTCGCCTGCAGCCTCCCTGCTTTTTGGCTTTCACCCTGTTCGTTTCACCAGAAGGAATCGCTTGATGCCTCGCGCCACACTGACCGCTCTCCTGGGATTGACGCTCGCAACGTTGGGATGTGGAGGAGCTGCCCCGCAATCCGGAGCTCTCACCACACCGCCGCCGCCAACCGTCTCCAGCGAGGCCGGTCACGACGATCACGGACACAGTCATGACGAACACGGACACCCGACGGAAGGTCCGCACCACGGCGTCCTCGTGGAATTAGGAAAGGAGGAGTACCACGGCGAGATCACTCACGATGACAAGGAAGGGATTGTCACCGTCTACCTGCTCGACGGCTCTGCCAAGAAGGCCGCATCCACAGCTGCCAAAGAAGTAACCATCAACGTCAAGCATGGAGACAAGCCGGAGCAGTTCAAGCTGCCCTCGGCCCCTCAGGCCGATGACGCTCAAGGGACGAGCTCCCGATTTGAGCTGCGGGATAAGGAACTGGTGGAACACCTCGACGAGAAGGGGGCGACCGCCACGCTGCAAGTGACGATTGGGGAAACGGCCTTCAGCGGAAAGATCCCGCAGGGTGGCCACGACGGTCATGGGCACACCCACGACTGATCGTTTGATCGCTTTCTGAATCACGCACATCGACACGGCGTCGACGCTCGGTCGGACGCTTTAGGGGGAAGCTATGTCCAAAATGACCTGTCCGCTGCTTGCGACACTCGTAGTCGGCACCGTCAGTTGGCGGCTCCTGGCGGCGGTCCTGACGCCGGACGTCGGCTTTGTTCTGCCAGCACCCAAGGTGGCCCATCTCACATGCGGGCAGTGTGCCAGTACTCTCGAGGCCACCTTTCGCCGGCTCGGAGTGGAGACGAAACGGGTGGCTCACGACGACCACACGGACATTCATTACAGCTGTCCGCGGTGGCGGGTGGCGGTCGTCGACAGTCACGAACAGGTGGACGACTGGAAGCGATGGCTCCATCAGCATGGATTTGCGACTAATCATTGATCGACCGGGGCACCTCTCCCTTCCATTCGAACACACCTCTCTGAACCGACTCCTCGCTATGAACTCTGAACTGGACGGCGGAAACATCCGCGCGTCGCTCCCCTACCGCATTCGGCTCCCCCTGACGGCCGTCTGCCTGTTGAGCGGTCTGATCCTCACGATCCTGTCCGAGCCCCGCTTTCCTTCGGAGAGCGAACATCACTCGCTGTTCACCGTGGGAGGCTTCTCGTCACTGGTGATGGGGATCCTGCTTCGCATGTGGGCCGCCGCGTCGATCAGCGGCCGCAAGAGCGAGCAGCTGGTCACCACCGGCCCCTACTCGCTCACTCGCAACCCGCTTTACCTCGGAACGCTCCTGATCGTGACCGGGTTCCTGCTGCTTTGGCACAGCGCCACGATGGTCGTCCTGACCATCCCCCCAATTCTGATCTACGTCCTGGGAGTCGTTCCGGCGGAGGAGCGAGTTCTGGCCGTGCGGCACGGCGACCGATTTGTCGAGTACGCACGGCGCGTCCCGCGGTGGATTCCCGTCTTTCGACAGTACGTTGCGGAGCCGTCTCCCGCCTTCAACACGGCGAGCTTCTGGAAGGAAGTCCAGTCCGCCGCCTGGTGGGTTAGCCTTGGCGTTCTCTCGCACGTTCTATGCGAGCTGCGGGCGGCGCCGTGGTGGACGGAACCGCTGCGACTCCCCTGAAGCGCCCCTTTATTCCCTAACACGCCAAACATTCGACGGAGACGAACTGATGGAGAAGCTGATCGAAGGTCTGCGGTACTTCCACGCCAACGTGCTCTGGCAGAAACGCGAGCTGTTTGAAGAATGCGCCTGGGGCCAGCGTCCCTTCGCCATGCTGATCACCTGCTCCGACTCGCGACTGCTTCCGGAAACGCTCCTGCAGCTGGCGCCAGGAGATCTGTTCGTCTCGCGGAATGCCGGAAACATTGTTCCTCCGCCGGACTGGCCAGGGGGCGAGGCCGCCGGAATTGAATACGCCGTTTCGGTCCTCGGCGTGACGGACCTCATCGTCTGCGGCCACTATCGCTGCGGCGCCGTCGATGCCCTCTTTCGCGAGTCGGATCCGAGCCGGCCGGCGATTGATGACTGGCTCCGCCACGCGGCGGAGACGCGGGAGATCATTGAACGAGACCATCCCGCTCTGACCGGCGAGGCCCGCTGGGACAAGGCGGTCGAACAGAACGTCCTCGTCCAGTCACGCCATCTCGCCCAGCATCCTGCCGTCGCTTCCCGGCTGTCGGCAGGGACCGTTCGGATTCACTGCTGGACAGTTCGACTCGAAACGGGCCAGATCCTGACTCAGTCGCGAGAACACGAAAGATTCGTGCCGCTGCTGGAGTTGCCTGTGATCCGAGCGACCGCAGTCAGCCCCCGGCGGCGCGCGGCGCCGATCTCCTTGCGTCCGTCCCGACGGATGCTCCGCTGGGGGACAGCAACGCTGGTTGCTTCCGCTCTGGGTCTCCTGACTCTGGCCGGTGGAGAGGATACGACTCGCCGCCTTCGGGGACTTCCACCGAGTTGTGTCTGTTTGAACGACGGCCGCGGTGCCAACGGCATCCTCCCGGGCTGTTCAGCAGCTTGCCCAGCCCCGAAAGCGGGCGAATCAGTGACGGGTGAACTGGAGCGGGCGGAGAGAAATCACGCATGGGAATAACGGTCGATCTCGCCGGCTCAGCTCCCGAGACGCGTCGTTCTCCAGTCTCATCGACCTGGGTGAACGGCCTCGTCCTCCTCTCCGGCTGCGCCGCCCTGGTCTACGAGATCTCCTGGACAAGGCAGCTCGGGATCCTGTTCGGACACACCAGCCAGGCGGCGGCCGTCGTCCTTGCCAGTTACTTCGGCGGCATGGCCGCCGGGTACGCCGTAGGAGCGCGGTTGTCGAGGTCCGTCTCCCCTCTACGCGGATACGCGATTGCCGAACTCGTCCTCGCCGGTTGGGCGTTTGCCGTCCCACCACTTCTTCACCAAATGAGCGGCTCCTCGCTGCTTTCCCTCGTTGATGGTCTGCCGCCGACGGTCTCGATCGCCGTTCGGATCCTTTTGACACTGACGATTCTTTCGCCCGCCACAATTGCGATGGGGGCCACACTCCCCCTGCTGGCGCGGCACTTCTCCGATACCGCCGAACGACCGGCGGCCGCGACATCCGCGGCGTACGCCTGGAACACGCTGGGGGCGTTCACCGGGATCGCCTCGACGATCGGAGGCCTTCTCGTTCACCTGGGGGTCGAGAAGAGCAGCTTCGCGGCGGCCGGTGCCTCGCTCCTCTGCGGCCTCGGCGCCCTCGGCCTCGCCCATCGAAGGGAGCCAATCGTGCGCAGCTCTTCGAAGGAACCCGCCGTCCCGCCTCCGTCCGCAGAGGACCGTGCTCGATTTCGCCGATCGCTGACCATCGCCGCGCTTTCGGGTTTTGTAACCCTGGGGCTCGAAGTCCTCGCGTCGCGGCTCTTCTCCCTGGTGTTCCACAACAGCACCCAGACCTTCGCGATCGTCGTCGCCGTCTTCCTGTTCGGGCTCTCGCTGGGGGCCTTCCTGGCGTCGCGGCTCATGGCGCGCGTCTCCCCGGAATCCCTGATCCGTTATGGGTTGTGGATCGGAGGAGCGGGAATCTCGCTTTCGGTCGTCGGCTTCGCCTGGGGAACGGGAATGGAGTATGTCCGTCTGGGGCCCACCTTCTCCGCTTACATCCTGCGCAGTCTGGCCCACGTTGTCGCAGTCCTCCTGATGCCTGCGATCGCGCTGGGAATTGTGCTGCCGGCCGCCTGGCAGGGTGCCGGCAGCACCAGGCTGTCTGAGACGGTCGGTCGGCTGACCTTGGCCAACACTGTGGCGGCCGCGACCGGTGCGCTATGCGCCAGCTTTGTCTTGCTCCCCTGGCTCGGACTGTGGAGGTCGGTGGGCCTGCTCAGCTGTGCCGCATCCGCGGGGGCACTTCTGGCTGGCAACATTTCCCGTCGACGAGCCGCGGTCTCGTTGACGGCATGTCTCCTGAGCCTTCCCCTCTGGCTCCCGCTGTCCTCAGCGTTGTCCCGATCTTCAGCGACTCAGGCGAGCGACTTCCGAGGCCTCGTCGAGCGGTGGTCGAGCGCGGAACGGGGCGAGGCTCTGCTCCGTCGCTGGGAGACCCCCTATGGGTGGATTGACCTGACGCAGAGCGACGCCACGAATGCGTACCGCATCCGTCAGAATCTGCACTACAGCTATGGCTCCAGCGGCGAAGACGTCGTCCGGGAACGGCGGCAGGCGCACCTGCCGCTCTTGCTGCATCCCGATCCCCGCGACGTGCTGTTCTTGGGGCTGGGTACCGGGATTACCTCGTCTGGCGTTCTGCCACATCCGGAGGTCCAGACGGCCACCATCGTTGAGCTCATCCCCGAAGTCGTGACCGCGGCGAAGGTCCTGGCGGAACGGGACGGCCGGGATCTGTCCGACTCGCGGCTCGCGATCGAAGTGGATGACGCCCGGCACTATCTCCGGGGGACGGACCGACAGTTCGATGCCATCGTTTCCGACCTGTTCGTCCCCTGGGAGAGCACGACCGGTTACCTCTACACCGTCGAGCACTACCGCGCGGCCCGCGCGAGGTTGCGACCGGGAGGGCTCTTCTGTCAGTGGCTGGCTCTCTATCAGGTCGGCGAGGCGGAGCTGGAGCTGATTGCGGACAGCCTGGCCTCGGTCTTTCCGCACGTCACGTTGTGGTGGGGGCGGCTCAGCGCAGGACGCCCGATTGTGGCCCTCGTCGGCTCCGAGGAGCGACTGGCGATCGACATCGCTCAGGCCGCCCTTCGCTTCGAGAAACTCGCGGCCGATCGGCGCTTCGGGGACGACGAGCTCTCGGCCCCGGCCAAACTGCTCGACCTCTGGATCGGCGACTGGCCGACTCCGTCTCCGACGGCGTTGCTCAACACCGAGGAACATCCGTGGGTTGAGTTCTCGTGCCCCGCGTCACACGGAAGCCGGCTGACCCTCAGCGGCAGCCGGCTCTTACGGTACCTCGATCGCCGCCTTCTCACGTTGCCGCGTACGGCACTGCAGATCGACGGTCCCGTCGATCTGCAGGACGTTCACTGGCAGCGTTTCGTTCTCTTCCCTACGGCACCATGAGAGACCGGAACAGGCCTGACGACAGAACAGACAACGTTCGCCAGACCTCGGAACTGCTCCCGGTCAGCGGGTTGCAGGCTGCGTCGTCTCTACGGGATCGTCTGCGGCGGCGCCACGCTCAGCGGCCGGCCGGGAGCGGGCGGCGGGCCGAGCGGGCGAATTCCTCCAGCAGGCGGGGGCGCTTGCTCCAGTGCGCCGCCCGGGGGAGGAGCGATCTCATCTCCGCGATCATGCGACGGTCGCACACCGATCTCATGCATAAGGTGATGAATGAGGTCTTCCATGTTCGCCATCTTGTCGACGATTCCAAGCTGGCCGATCTGGCGGCGATGAGTTCTCTGCCATCCCTGAACATCCTGCTGGACGTGATGGAAGAGGTCGTCCATCGGACCGAGCGTTCGCGCCAGTCCCTCGCGGTCCTGCTGATGCTCCTTCGCGTGAGCCCATTGAGCGGCCTGGAGAATCTGATACGCCTCGCCGTAGGTTTCAGCAAAGCCCGGGTTGTGCTGGTAGTTGTAGTGCAGATCCAGGCAGAGCTGGTTCGCCATGTCTTCCAGGCGAGCCGCCAGATCATCGACATGGGCAAAGCCGCCGAACTCGACCGCAACCGGTTGCGGTGCAACGGAGTTCTGAGCGGTCACGACTGGGGACGGGTAGTAGTAATGGGCGTTTTGGTACGTGTAGTACGTCCCCTGGAACCGTGGCTGCGCCGGAATCACGTGGCGGTAGCTGTCGTGGTGGGCGACGACCCGATGGCCATGCGGATCGACGAGGACGTGGTGATGATGCCACGGCGTCACGTGACCGTGATTGTGGTGATGATGGAGGTGCTGCGCCAGCGCGGTGGAGCCACCGCCCAGCAGAGAGACCGACAAAAGAACGCGGCAAGCGGAATGCATTGTCACCGACTCCGTACAGTGATGTTCTCCGGCAAGCACGAACACCGTGCCCGCAGGACCATCTTCGATTCACTCGCTTAAGGGCGACATCGTTCCATCCCGCGGGAGCTCCGCGTCACCAGTTCCCTCAGTGGTGATGGTGATGCTGGTGATGGGACGTGGAAAAGCCCCCTCCCCAACCGGACGAGTAGCCGCCGTAACCGTGGCCATAGAACCCGCCCCCATACGAAGGGTAGGTGGAGTACGACGGCGCGACGTAACCCGACGGAGGGTAGTACGAATAGCCGGTCGACGGATAGCCGCTGTATCCGCCCGAGAAACTCCCTCCCGAGTACGCCCCGTAGTGTTGATGGCCGTGATGGTGGTGGCCCCCGCCGTAGAACTGAGCTGAGGCGGTTGAGCCTCCGATAGCGGCACCAGCAATGACCAGCGAAAGAGCTGCGGACTTCATGATGAGGACCTCGTCCTGATGTTTCGATTCCGAATGGTCGACGTGACCTTGATTCGTCTCCGAACGCACCGCGCGTGCCACGTTGCCTCCGAAATTCGCATCCGAGGCAAATTGCTGGTCGTCCGTGCTGCGGTCCGTCGGCAAAGTCTGCCGGCGCCGCCTGATCGATCCGTCCTGACATCAAAACGAACTCACTTTTCGCGTGACGGGGCCGACCGTCGCATCGTCGATCTGACCTTCCCGGTGAGTGCAGGGAGCAGGCGTCGCAATCGACGTCTGCGAATGACCTCTGCCTAGGAATCCTCAATGACTCAAAAGACGAAACTGTCGCTCAAGCTGCTGCTTCCCTCGATCCCGGACGGCGGGGACAGTTGTGTTAAACGCCTCGCCGATCTCCTCCGTGCGAAGGAAGGGATCGACATGGCGCACCTCGTGTCCGGGGGCCGCTCGGATTCAACGGCCCTCTGTATTCACTACGCACCAGAGCGGTTGACACTGGCGGCCGTTCGGGAGCTGGCACAGCGGGCGGGAATGACCCTGGAGGCGCGGTATGGCCATCTGATGACCTGGACCGATGCCATGCCCGCGGCGCGAGCGCGGACACTGGAGGCACGGCTTCTGGAGACGCCGGGGATTCTCGAAGTTGCTGTTTCACCCACCGGGACGATTCGCGCGGAGTACGACCGCGAGCAGACGACCGAAGCCGTGGTTCAGGCGGCTCTGGCCCGGATGGGAGCGGACCACAAAGAGTCTGGCGACAAATCTGAGACCAGGGCCCGTGGAGCCGCCGATGCCGGTGGCATCTCCGAGCATGAACATGAGCACAGCCACGAAGGCCCCTTCGGCGAATGGACAGAACTCCTGTTTGCGGGAGTCGCGGGCGCTCTCCTGCTCATCGGATGGCTGCTCTCGCTAACGGGACTGAACTCCTGGATCTCTTGGGCCTGCTATGTCGCCAGCTACCTCTTCGGCGGCTACTTCACCCTCCAGGAAACGTGGGAGAACCTGCGAGCCCGGCGGTTCGAAATCGATTCCCTGATGCTGCTGGCGGCGGTGGGCGCCGCGACGCTGGGCGAATGGATGGAAGGCGCCCTTCTCCTGTTCCTCTTTAGCCTCGGGCATTCGCTGGAACACTACGCAATGGGGCGGGCCAAACGGGCCATCGAGTCGCTCGCTGACCTGGCTCCACAGACCGCAATCGTGATCCGCGACGGACGTCCGCAGGAAGTTCCGATCGGAGAGCTGCAGCGAGGAGAGGTCGTTCTCATCAAGCCGAATGAGCGGATTCCGGCAGACGGATTCGTCATCAAGGGGGAAAGCAGCGTCGATCAAGCCCCAATCACCGGAGAAAGCATCCCGGTCGACAAGCGTCCCGTCCCGGATGCGAAGCAGGCGGCACAGGATCCGGACCGTCTCGACGCCGTTCATCGCGTCTTTGCGGGAACGATCAACCAGAGCGGCGCGCTCGAAGTCCAGGTGACACGGCTTTCGACTGAGAGCACTCTCTCGCGCGTCGTCAGGATGGTTAACGAGGCCGAAACTCAGAAGTCTCCAACGCAGCTCTTCACGGATCGTTTCGAGCGGATTTTCGTCCCTTCGATCCTGGTCTTCGTGGGGCTCCTGCTGCTGGCTTGGGTCGTCGTCGACGAACCATTCAGCCGATCGTTCTACCGGGCGATGGCAGTCCTCGTTGCGGCGAGTCCTTGTGCGCTGGCCATTTCGACGCCGAGTGCCGTTCTGAGCGGCGTGGCCCGCGCCGCCCGGGGTGGCGTCCTGGTGAAAGGGGGTGGCCCGCTGGAAAGTCTTGGCACGCTCGGCGCGATCGCGTTTGACAAGACCGGGACCCTGACGGAGGGGAAACCCCGCCTGACCGACGTCGTGCCGTTCGAGGCGACAGAGGAAGACCTGTTACGGTGTGCGGTCGCGGTCGAGAGCCTCAGCGATCACCCGCTCGCAGCCGCTGTCGTCCGCGGGGGCCGTGAACGTCTGGGGAATCCCGACGTCGCGGGGGCGGTGGATCTCAAGAGCATCACCGGCCGCGGTGTCCAGGCACGGGTCGGGGGAGAGCTCGTCTACATCGGCAAGGATGACCTGTATCGAGAGATTGAAGGTCCGCCCGTGCCGGACGAACTGCAGCGACAGGTGGAACGGCTCGAAGGAGATGGCCGGACCACCATGATCGTTCGCAAGGCTTCCCGGTACCTCGGTGTCCTGGGGCTGATGGACACCCCCCGAAAGGCGGCCCAAGCCACGATCGCCGCGCTGCGGGAACTCGGCATCGGCCGCATGATCATGCTTTCGGGGGACAATTCTCAGGTCGCCAATGCCGTGGCCCGCGAGGTCGGCCTTGATGAAGCCATCGGCGACCTGATGCCGGACGACAAGGTCGAATCGATTCGGCGCCTTTCACAGGAGCATGGGGTGGCGATGGTCGGAGACGGTGTGAACGACGCACCGGCCCTCGCCAACGCGACCGTCGGGATTGCGATGGGGGCGGCCGGATCCGATGTCGCTCTTGATACGGCTGACGTGGCCCTGATGGCGGACGATCTCAGTCAGCTTCCGTTTGCCGTCGGCCTCAGTCGCAAAACGCGCGGAATCATCCGGCAGAATCTCTGGTTCAGCCTCGGAATGGTCGCGTTCCTGATCCCCGCCACACTGCTGGGGCTCAACATGGGGGCGGCCGTCCTGTTCCACGAGGGCTCGACGATTCTGGTCGTCTTCAATGCCTTGCGACTGCTGGCCTACGGGACACCCGCACCACCCGAGGTGAAGCTCTGACCGTCGCCTTCTTTCGGGGACGTGGACGGCCTTCAATGCCAGCGCACGGAGTATCCGACGCCGCAGAACAGGTCGTCGGCCGCGTCATTGAGGCCCATCCCGATCCGAAGGTCCCACTGAATGTCGTCCGTGGGGCGGAACGTGAATCCCCCGTTGAGATAGTGCTCCGTCTGGATCGCTTCCGCACCGTCTGGAAAGAACGCGAACCACTCCGTGTACGCTCCAACATGCTCCCCGAGGGTGTAGCCGAAGGTCCAGGACTGAGCCCATTCGGTGAACTCGGAGCCGGTCTCGCCGTCAATGGTCTGATTGAATTGCGTGCTTCCGCCGGCGCAGAGGAAGTCATTGATGTCCCAACCGTACAGGAGATTGACTCCCGGAAGGGCTCGATCAGCCGTGCGCGACCGACTTCCGGTCGGGATCGTCAGCTGTGGGACGATCGACATCTCCGGGAACAGACCATCCTGCAACGTCAGGGCGAGCTTGGTCCCCACGTAAAGATCTTCCGCGCCGGACGTGCTGGCGGCGGGGAGGTACTCCGCCGAGAAGTTCCAGGCCATCCGTAACTCCAGCCAATCCCGCAAGACACCGACTCGCAACAGGGCCTCGGGAATGGAGTGCTCCGCGGAGGTCGTTCCTCCGTCACGGTCCATTACGAACGTGTAGCCCGTTTCGAGCTGGCAGACTCCCGCTCCGACTGTCGAACTCGCCTCGGTGAAATCCGGACGGTCGGTCGTAATAGCGGATTCTTCTGCCACAACCGGCGAACTCTCCCGCCACTGGAACAGCGTGCTGGCGCGTTCTTCGGTTGTGGGCCAGTCGAATGCCGGCACGTCGAACGACGGGAGTTCGAATTCGGGCCAGTCAGCACAGGCCGGCGCCGCATGAATGCCGACCAGCCAGAGTACGGCAATCTGTCCGCCAAGGAGAATCCGTTCGAGGCCCCGCCTCATCGCGACACCAGCTTCCTGATCGAAAGTCCGTTCGACACAACCACGTCCGTCGGCGTGTGTCTATCGATTCGACCCGCGCACCTCGCTCGCGCGACGAAGAGCGGCTCTCGCGCCGCAAAGATCAGGTGGTCGCCGAGCCATCCCGAACCGGCTCAGTCGTGAGGATTCGCCGAACGAGGAGCCGCCGAGCGGTCGAATGCCCCAGCGTGAGGGGCTTTCCGCCCACCCGCACAGAAACGGTTCCGGTCTCGCGATCGTTGATGAGGACTGCGATCTCAACTCCAGCTTGGAACAAGATGCCTCCGAGAGACACTGCGTGCGGCTCTCCCTCGATCCATTGCAGGCTAACGATCTCGCTGGTGACACACTCGGAGAGACGTAGGAAGGCCGGCAGTTCACCCGATTCGCTCGGAATCGGTTCGCCCATGATGGTCCATTCCGGCTGACTCAGCATCGTGGCGATCGCTGCCACCAGTCGATCGGACGCCACCGACTCCAGTTCGACCGATTCGTCGATCGCAACCTGATGAGGCAGCCGGAGCATCTCCTGCAGAAACTGCTGTAGCAGCCGACGACGGCGGACTAACCGCCTGGAACTGCGAAGTCCGGACGACGTGAGCCGCACTCCCTGGTAAGGGATGTGAATCACCAGCCCGTCTGCCGCCAGCCGCTTGAGCAGCGAGCTGACGGTCCCGGTCGAGACACCGAGCCGCTTCGCCAACGCTCCATTGGTGGCGATTCCCGCGGACATTTCGTCACAGAGGATCCCGATGGTCTGGAGGCACACGTCACGTCGGAGTCGCTTCACGTCGATGGAATCGATCGGGCTGGCTGCACGCTGTAATGTAGCCCCAGCTACATTACAGCAGAAATGTATCGTACGCTACATTTCAGGCAAACCCCGGTTTGCGCCTGGGACAACTCTATCCGTATTGCCCGCTATCGGGGGGCAGAGTAAAATCCGGCCATGTTCCGCTGGGCACACATTCTCGTGACCATCGCTTTCCTCCTGATCTGTCCGATCCGGTGTGTTAGCGCGGCTACGTCGACACCGTCCGGGGTGTCTGTCCGGCAGAAGTGCGCCTGCTGTCGCCACAAAGTCGCTCCGAAGCCGGCTTCCGAACAGAAGAGTCCTCCGGTTGATGATTGCGGGTGCGGTAGTTGTCTTTGTCACGGTGCCCTGCGAGTGACGGGAGTCGATGCGATCGATTTGGGGGCGGTGGCTCCGGCTTTCAGTTTTCTCATGATCGTGCCGGAGTGCACGACGGAGCGGTCGCAGCCCGCTAGTGCCTCTGAGCGGACGTTTGATTTCAAACGCTTGGATGGGCAAAGTACTCGCATTGCGTTCAATTCTTGGCTCTGCTGAGAGCCGGCGCGCCTCCCGCTCGGATTGGCGCTACTTATCCCTTCGCATTCGCAGAGTGATTGGAGCACTGCGCTCCGACATGGCTCTCTGCGTGCACCGCTGAAATCTCCTTGTCTGGGGCGATCGTCTCCCCACGCGGCATCCCGCTCGGCAGCAACGGCTGTCGTTGCGCACCCCCGTTTTCTCGAAAGGAATCGATTCATGGCCCAAGCAATTACGCGAAAAGTCTTCTGCGCTATCGTCCTCACCTGCCTCGTATCGTCCTCTGTTCCCACCTGGGCGGGAGCTTCGAAAACGACCGTGGTCACCGTCGCCGAAATGTGCGGCGGTTGTGTCAAAAAGATCAATCAGCGCCTCGACGGATTCCCGGGGATCGCCACGGTCTCCTGCGATATCAAGACGAAGACGGTCACGATCACTCCGCAGGCGAATGCCACAGTCTCCTCCCGTGCTCTTTGGGAGGCGATGGATGAGATCGGCAAGACGCCCACCAAAATGGTCAGCCCGCAAGGCGTTTTCACCGCCAAACCATAGGCTTCTTGTCCCCGTGAACGTCGCGTCCTGAAGGTCCGTCCTTTGGGACGCGACATCCTCCTCTTTCCTCCTTGCGTCTCGCACCTCCATGATTCGGCGACGATTTCTTCCGTGGGAGTACGGTGTCCGCAATCTGCTGCGGCGACCTAGCCGGAGCCTGCTGACCCTTGGCGCCATTGCCACCGTCGTGTTCCTCGTTCTTGTCGTAGTCGGCTTTATCCGCGGGTTGGAGAAGTCCCTTGCAGGGAGCGGCGATCCCTCGGTCGTGCTCGCCTATTCCGTAACGGCTGAGGCGAACATCGAGAACTCATCGATCGTCGGCCGCAGCCCGGACCTGCTCGCGGCCAGCGTCGACGATGTCGAGGAACGGCACGGCGTGCGATGCGTCTCCCCCGAGCTCTATTTTGGAACGCGGGTCCAGGCGGGCCAGACCGGTCATGTCGGTCTGGGCCTGATCCGCGGCGTCTCGCAAGCGGCACCGCTGGTGCGGCGGCGAGTCCAGATCGTTGACGGCCGGTGGCCGGGCGCAGGGGAAGTGATGGTTGGCAAGCTCGTCGCTACCAAGCTGGGATGTCGCCCCGAGGATCTGGCGATCGGAAGTGAGGTCCAGATGGAACGGCGAAAGTGGAAGATCAGCGGTCATTTCGTCGCCGGCGGGTCGGCATTCGAGTCGGAGATGTGGTGCCGGCTTCCGGATCTCCAGCAGGCCCTTAACCGTCAAGATCTGAGCCTGGTGGCGCTGTTGATGAAGCCTCGTGTGGGCTCGGCGGGGGTCGAGCTCTTCTGCAAGGAACGAACGGACCTTGAACTCCAGGCCATCGGAGAGACCGCCTACTACGAGTCGCTGCAGAAGCACTACCGGCCAATGCGGCTCGTCGGATGGATGGTCGTATTCCTCGTTGCCGGCGCCGGAATCTTCGCCGGACTCAACATGATGTATGGGGCCGTCGCCGGACGGATCCGGGAGATCGCGACCTTGCAGGCGATCGGCTACCGCCGCCGTGCCATTCTGCTGAGTCTCATCCAGGAGGGAGCCCTTATGGCGGCAGCCGCTTCGCTCCTGGCCGGACTGGTCGCCATGCCGCTACTCAACGGCGCATCGGTTCGGTTCACGATGGGAGCCTTCGAGCTCCGCGTGGACGGTCCCGCGCTGCTGATCGGCTGCGGCATCGGCCTCGCACTCGGGATCCTGGGAGCGATCCCCCCGGCGCTTCGCGCCTTGCAGCTCCCGGTCGCCCAAAGCCTCAAAGCCATTTGAACTGTTTGTATTCATAGCACGCAGCCCATGCGGCTGCCCAATTCGGAGAAGCGTGATGGTTCTGTCTCACCTCAAGTCTCGTTTGTTCGTCGCCAGCCTGGTCCTGATGGCCGTCGGCTGCAGCGGATCGTCCCCCTCCGCCCCCTCTGCCTCTCCCAGTTCTCCAGCAGCCGCGTCCAGACCGACTGCGGCCGGCGAGAAGTACGTCGCGGCCAGCGAGCCGGCGGGGGCCGTCGCGGTCGGAACGGCTCGCGAGTCGGTCAAGGATGACGAAGACGTCGTCCTCGTCGGACGTGTCGGTGGATCGGAGAAGCCGTTCGTCGACGGCGTGGCCGCCTTTACGATCGTCGACCCCAAAGTCCCTCACTGCGCACCGGATGAGGGATGTGAAACGCCGTGGGACTACTGCTGCGAGCAGAACGCCGTCAAGAACAACATCGCGATGGTCAAGGTGGTCGACGGTCTCAAGCCGGTCATGACGGACGCCAAGACTCTGCTGGGGGTCAAGGAGCTGAACATCGTCGTTGTGAAAGGGAAGGCCAAGCGGGACGACGC
The DNA here is from genome assembly GCF_001610835.1 of Planctomyces sp. SH-PL14. Classification (NCBI taxonomy): domain Bacteria; kingdom Pseudomonadati; phylum Planctomycetota; class Planctomycetia; order Planctomycetales; family Planctomycetaceae; genus Planctomyces; species Planctomyces sp. SH-PL14. The sequence continues at coordinate 5,173,287 of NZ_CP011270.1, forward strand.
CGGCAACCTGACCGTGCTGGCCGAACAGGTCTTCGTAAAGCAGTGAGCCGACCAGGGGAGCGGTGATCCTCCGCCGCTCCCAGGACAATCGTTGAAGGCACCCCTCATGGGAACCGAGGTCAATCTCCGAGAACTGGCCCTCGAACGGACCGAACGCCGACCTGTGGCCGGCCAGCGCGGGAAGAGCGCCTGGGTGTCGCGGTATGCGATACCCGGAACGATCCTGGCGGCATTCGCGCTCCTGATTGGCTGGGCGACGCGCGACTCATTCACGACGCGTCGGCCGGTCACGGTGACGCCGGTCATCGTGAGCCGGGCCGAAATCCAGCAGTCTGGAACGCCGCTGTTCCAGGCGGCGGGATGGATCGAGCCTCGGCCGACGCCGATCAACGTCGCGGCCATGACCGAAGGGGTCGTCCAGGAGCTGCGGGTCGTCGGCGGACAGGCAGTCAATGCCGGAGAAGCGATCGCACAGCTCATCGACACGGATGCCCAGTACTCCGTTAAGGAGGCGCAGACGGCCCTGCTCCTTCGTGAGGCGGAGCTGAAGGGAGTTCAGGCGGAACTCCGGGCGGCCCAATCGCGGCGGGAGAAGCCGGTTCACCTCCACGCACAGCTTGCCGAGGCAGAGTCGCTTCAAGCGAAGGCCCAGACGGAGCTCGCGAAGCTTCCGTTTCAGATCCGGGCAACTGCCGCCCGGCTGGAGTTTGCCAAGAACAACTTTGAGGGGAAGCAGTCGGCCGGAACTGCCGTCACCGGCCGCATCGTGCAGCAGGCGGAAAGTGAGTATCTCGCTCTCGAAGCGGAAGCGGCGGAACTCGAACGCCGGAAGCCGAGCTTGGAGCTGGAAGTCGAGACGCTCAAGAAGAAGACCGCAGCCCTCGGCGAACAACTCCGGCTGCTGGTGGAGGAGACGCGCCAGGTGGAGGAGGCGGAGGCCAAGGAGGCGGGGGGCAAGGCCGCCGTGGAACAGGCCCGGCTGAAGGTTGAGCGTGCCCGGCTGGCGCTCGACCGGACGACGATCCGCAGCCCGATCTCGGGGGTGATCCTCCAAGTAGTCGCCCACCCCGGGTCGCGGGTCATGGGGCTCGACAGCAACGCGACGATCAGTTCCAGCACTGTCGTAACGATGTACGACCCAACCCAGCTCCAGATCCGGGCGGATGTCCGGCTGGAGGATGTTCCACTCGTCGAGACTGGACAGCCCGTCGAGATCACGACTGCTTCGTCGAAAGAGACGATTCGAGGGACCGTTCTCCGGCCAACCTCGACGGCGAACGTGCAGAAGAACACCCTCGAAGTGAAGGTCGCCATCGACAATCCGCCGGCCGCTCTCCGTCCGGAGATGCTCGTGTCGACGACGTTCCTGGCGCCGGAACGGGCAGCGGAGGTAAACGAATCGCCTGGCGAGACCGAACGGCTTCTTGTTCCGAAGGACCTCGTCGATCGTAGCGGGAGCCGGCCCGCCGTCTGGGTCGTCGATCCGAGTGGCCTGGCTCGTCAGAAAGGAGTGACGCTCGGAAAGGCGAGTACGCCGACCCTTGTCGAGATCGCCGAGGGGCTGAATGTCACAGACAAGCTGATCGTGGACGGCCGCGAAGGGTTACGAGAGCGAGATCCGGTCACGATCAGCGGTGAAACATCCGGCCCGGGGCTATGAGCCGCGACAGCGAATCGCGACGTCGTTCACAAGATCGCGCCCAAGCGCAGAGGAGATCAGCATGCCACTCGTCGAGATCCGCAATCTCACTAAACAGTTCCGCAAAGGGGATGAAGTTCTCACCCCCTTGAATGATGTCAGTCTGGACGTCGAGGCGGGAGACTTCGTTTCGATGATGGGACCAAGCGGAACCGGAAAGAGTACCTTGCTCAACATGGTGAGCGGGATCGACCGCCCCAACTCCGGGTCGATCACGGTCGACGGCGTGGAGATCACACGGCTCTCCCGGGGAGCCCTCGCTGACTGGCGGGCGGCGAACCTCGGATACATTTTCCAGACGCACAATCTTGTTCCTGTTCTCACGGCCTTTGAGAACATCGAGCTGCCGATCCTCCTGCTTCCGCTGACGGCTGGCGAACGCCGCCGGCGTGTTGAAATTGCACTCGAAGCGGTTGGTCTGTCTGACAGGGCGGACCACTACCCCAGGCAGCTCTCCGGAGGACAGGAGCAACGCGTCGGGATCGCACGGGCCATCGTGGCTCATCCGAAAGTCGTCGTCGCTGACGAACCGACGGGAAGTCTCGACGCCGAGACAAGCAAACAAATCCAGGTCCTCCTGCGACGTCTGAACGTCGAGCTGGGAATGACGCTGCTGATGGTGACGCACGACGACGAAGTGGCGGCGATCGGAACGAGGCAACTGCGGCTGGACCGCGGTCAGATCCAGGAAGCCGGGCGAACAACCGGACGTCCCGCTTCGCTCGCCGCCAGCCGAAATTGAACAGGAGATCGACGTGTTTCGGTTTGCTCCCTATGTCATCAAGAGTCTTGTGGGACACGCCTCCCGCACGCTGCTGACCATCAGCGGGGCTGCGGTCGCCATTTTTGTATTCTGCTTCGTGGGAGCGGTGCAGGAAGGTTTGCAGCGGCTGACGTCCGACAAGGACGCGCAGCGTACGCTGATTGTGTTCCAAGAGAACCGCTTCTGCCCCACCAGCAGTCGCCTTCCGGAAGACTACGCCAAGACGATTCTTCAGGTCGACGGCGTGAAAGAGGTCATGCCGGTGCAGGTCTGGACGAACAATTGCCGGGCCAGTCTCGACATTATCGTCTTCAACGGCGTTCCGGCGACGCAGCTCCGCCAAGCGAGAGACATCGAGTTGATCGAAGGGGACTGGGGAACATTTGAATCACAGCGGGACGCAGCGGTCGTCGGCCGCAATGTCGCCCAACGCCGCCGTCTCCGGGTGGGGGATCAATTCTCGATCGGCGAGATGAACGTGAAAGTGGCCGGGCTGTTCCGCTCCCACGTTCCCGCGGAAGAAAACCTGATTTACACGAGCCTCCCGTTCCTGCAGTACACAAAGGGGATGGACTCCGCCGGCCTTGTGACGATGCACGAGGTCCAGCTGACGGAGGAGGCCGATCCGGACGCGGTGGCGGCCGCGATCGATGCCGCGCTCCGCTCCGGCCCGGTCGCCACCGCGACTCGCCGCAAAGGAGCGTTTCAAACGAGCACCCTATCGGACCTCGTCGACCTCATCGGCTTTGCCCATTGGCTAGGTTACGCTAGCGTCGGCCTCGTTCTGGCACTCGTCGCAACGACGACGATCATGTCCGTCCAGGACCGCGTGAAAGAACATGCCGTTCTCCAGACTCTCGGCGTTCGGCCCGGCCGCATCTTTCGGCTGATCCTGGTGGAGAGCCTGCTCCTTTGTGTCTTGGGAGGGACAATCGGAACCGGAGCGGCAATGGGCGTTCTGGGATGGAGCGGCTTGGCGATTGGGGCGGAGGGGGTCACGATCGCCTTTCGGCCATCTCTTTTGCTCGCCTGCTCGTCCTTGATTGTGGCCACAGCTGTAGGTCTTGCCGCAGGCGTTCTCCCGGCGATCCAGGCAAGCAGAACGAGTATCGTCGAGGCGCTTCGTGAGGCGTAGTTCGTCGCGGCGAAGCTCGAAGAACTGCGACGTCTCTGCGAGACGATCTGCGGATATCGCTGGACTGTGGAACTGTCAGTTGTCGAAGGACCGAAGAGTCTGGTTCGCAGCGACTAGGTCTTCTTCAGAACTCCCGCCGCCACAGCGGCCTTCTCGATCGCCCTCTCGACTCGCTTTCGGACGGCCTCCTCTGTCGCCCCAGCCGATGCCGCCAGTTCATTCCAATCAGCACCGTTCATTCGTCTCTCGATGAGGGAGCGGTCGGCGTCGGAACAGTGCGTGTAGACTCGCTCAACGAGCTCCTGCATCTCAAGGATCCGCTCGACGTGATCAGTCGACTCCTGCAGTGAGGCCAGCAACTCGTCACCGCCCAGTTCCGTACGCCGGGCGTCCCGCTTTTTGGCGTGTTGAAGAGCCACTGCGTCATAGATTCGATTCTGTGCAATCTGCAGGAGCAGTGCTCTGAGCTTGGCGGGATCTGAGATATCGAGCTCATCCGAATCGAGAGAGCGGAAGAATCGGGCGAGAACGGACTGACAGATATCCAATGAGTCGACGAACCGCCGGACCGAGCTCGACGTCATCCGAAAGCGAATGAATCGACGGAGCTCAGGCTCGTAGTCTCGAACAAGCGACGTACACGCGTCTTCATCGCCCGTGCGGATTCGCTCGATCAAGTTGGCCAGATCCATCGCTCTTCCTGGAGGCTGTCCGACTGGCCGACGTTGGAAGGCCACGGATTGGGTGATAATGCCGTCACTCGACGATTGCAAATGCGCTGACGACCGCAGGCGAACGGGCGAGGTTCCAGGGGAAAAAACTCCAGAAAGTGTGTCCGGGCCGAGAAGGACCGCCGTTTGGATTGGCAGAACAGACATCCATGCGGGCTGCCACAGATCGATGTCCGATCCCCTCCGTCCGCAATCCAATCTGGAGAAGAGTGATGAAAGGTCTGCTGAAACTGATGGTCCTGTCCGTCGTCACCGTTGTGCCCGCGGTGTGGCCGAGCAACGCTCAGGCCGGGCTCTGTGGTCCGCTGACGGTTGAGAACCGGTCGAATGAATGCGTGAAAATCTTCTTCAACAACGGCTACGTCGGCACCGTTCACGAAGGCGGGACGATGACATTCCAGATGGAAGACCATCAGGATGCGACGACGATCAAGGCCATCTGCGAGGACGGTGATCAGGTAGCCCGCGTGCACTTTCACGGCTTGCGAAACCAGTACCGGATGGTGATCCCGTAACGGACGACGAAACTCTCAAGTCTTTGAAGGGGCGAGTTGGAGATCCAGCTCGCCCCTTTCTTCGCGCGCCGAGCGAACCTTCAGACGTTTCGAAAATCCGCAGATTTCTTGTCCGGCCCCAGCGTCATCCCCGTTTTCATTGGCAGAACGCAACTCATACGGTAGTCCAGTCAGCCTGATGTTCAGGTCGCACAAGACTGCCTGTCCTGGAGAAGACTCGTGAAGACTCGCATTCTTGCCACTCTGTTTTCCATCGCCTTTGTGCTCCCCGCTGGCCTCGCCAACTCCGCGGAAGCGGGGCACGGTCATTTCCACGGCAGTATTCCCCAGAGCGGGTATTACGGGGGAGGCTACACCGCACCGATCTACCACGGCCCTTCGGTTCACTACGATCGCGTCTTTCACCCGACCTACACCCATTGGACTCCGAGTGGCGGAGTGCACTCCCACGGCCACTACGACGCAGTTCCGCACTACACTCCGGGACACGTTGACACGGTCCACAACGGCCACATCCACGGCAACCCCTGGTATCACCACTAGGAACTTGTCGAGTCTGTGATCATTCAAGAAGGAGGCCTCCCCAGAGCTTGTTGGGGAGGCTTTTCTTTTTTCTGGGGCATTCGAACGGAATCGCCCTGTTAACAGCGGCGGCTCGGCCCCGGTCGTTCAGCTTACACCGACACCAAGCCAACGGCCGGCGTGAACGGAACACCGTAAAGACAGACTGAAGTCGCTTGAGATGAGCTGACGAAGACGGGGTCCTCGCGCTCCACCGAATGATCTCGGCTCACACACTCAATGATCGTGGGTAGGTCATCTCGGACAGATCAGCAAAGACAAAGAGCCTTGGCAACCGGGGTCACCAAGGCTCTTTTGAACGCGGAAGCAGATGCACATTGCCACTCCGCCGGCTGAACTCCGAGATTGATCAGTCGGAAATGTGCCAAGTCAGGAAGTGGCTGTGCCCATGAAATTCGCTGCACGTCACCAGTTCGCCACCTTCTTCGCAGAAGGCTTCGAGGTGATTGTGGTGTCCATGCGCATGGGCGTGGAGATGCCCTGTCTGTCCTGCATGGACCTCGCCAACAAATTGACCATCGATGAAGATGCGCAGGCAGTGGCTTGAGTGATTGATCACTCGAAGTGTTCCAAAAATCTCTCGGGTCGACTCACCCGAGTCAGAAGCCGCCTTGCTCTCCTCTTCGTCTTTCGCGGCGGTGGCAGCCAACTTGGACAAATCGGACTTCAGGGCACTGTCGGATACGATCGCTGCGACGGCCTGAAGCTCCGCTGACAGGTTTCGGCGCTTCGTGAGCTCGATGGCTTCCTTCCGAATTTCGTCAGCGGTCACTTCCGCCTTCTTTCCCGAGACCTTCTCTGCAACGGCCAGGCTTTCCGCCGCGAGCGCGAGGTCGACCGGATCCGGTGACGTCCGTGCGTCATGGATTCGCACGCCGAGGCCGCTCAGATAGTCAAACGGAACTCCGAGGGCCTGCCGAAAATTCACGGTGCACGCCCTGGCGCAACACTTCTTGCCCTCCTTGGACAACTTGCATTGCACTTCCTTCGCCGCCTCTTCGGGCTTCTTCGCGTCGTCGGCGAACGCCCGAACAGACAGGAGTGCCACCAGCGACAACAGCGCAGACCACTTCCTTCCAGACATGACACGTCTCCTCAAATTGGCCTCGAAGCATCAAAAACAAACGATTCCCCGCGACTGCAGCACGACTGCCTTCGCCAGGAGATGGCCACAATACGGCCCCAGCCGGCGCATCACTCCGGCAAACGAGAGCGCGCGCCCTCAAACTCCAGCTAACGGTTGCCCGTCAAAACAGTCTCGCGGACCGGAGTTGATGGTTGAGCATCTGTCGAGCGGAAAACGACAACACCCTCGGGAAGCCGGAATGGGAATTGATCCACAATCCGGGCACCGGCCTCGCCTTCGGACGAACGCGCGTCCAACGCGTCTTCCGTCTCCGACCGATCGAGTCCGACACGCATTGCGGTAACGGCTTGCTGGCCGTCTGATCCAATACGGCGAACTTCATCTCGCCACAGCCCAACGACAGGAGTCCCGTCAATGGCTGCGACCGAGAGTTCCTTGAACACTTCGCGAGGAAGGCTCAGACGGTCCTTGCTCCGCGCGGCGGCCTGAATCGCTTCGACGTTGATGCTCGGGTCGAGCGGATACACGGAACTGGTCGACCCTGGGATGTCCAGGAAGACGTAGCTGGCTGGAGAGGCGCTGTAGACGACCAGAGAGATCACTTTCTCGGATGGTTTGCGATGAGTCTCACCCGTCATCGACTCACAGGCAATCTCGAGAAGCTGTTTGCTGTTGGTCGGTTTGAGAGCGACGAGCGAATGAACGGCGCAGTCGAAGTACGGCCTGGCAAACTGCAGAGACTCCTGGCGGCCGCGCCGCGCCGATCGGCAGTAGCCAAGAAGACGCTCGATATCGTTTCGCCGCGTGAGCTGGAATTCTCGCAGACGCTGTTCCTGCAACTCTGCCAACGGCTGGTCAAGCTCCTCGATCATCGTTCGGAGGCAGAACAGAGCTGCCTCGATTTCATCGCGGGTCAGCGACCGATCCAGCCGTTCTTCGTCCAGGTAACGATCGAGAATCGCTCGCAGCTCGGCAGCCTGATCAGCGATCTGCTTCTCGCAGTCCGAGGGGGCGGTACCGACCGGATGGTTCGCCACGGCCATCAGCAGTTCCGCCAGCCGCGCGCAGATTGCGACGTCCTTCTCTCCGATCCGATTCAAATGTTCGCGGTTGGCGGCAACCGCCTGTGTGTTCGTCTGCTTAGCCAAAGCCTCAGCCGACTTCGGCTGTTCCACGACGTTGCCCTCTTCCTTCGTCGATAGGAAGTCCTTTGATGGGGCCGTTGGGTTTCCAGCGGCCGACGTCTGGGCGGCGGTGGCCAGAGCGAGCTCTTGCTTCGCAAGCCGCAACTGCTCCTCTGCAATCGGTGGATCGAAGGCGGCGGATCCCGGAATCAGCAGGCTGAGCGCGTACTTGTACCTCAGCCGCGTCTGGAACCGCGGACGGAGCTCCGCAGGCAGGTAACTGCACGTCCGCAGGGCACGCCGGTAGTCGTCGGCCGCCTCGGACGGGTCGATCGGGTAACTGAAGAGGTTGCAGTCGCCAATCCGCTCCTGCGTATTCACCAGTCGTTCCACCAGCCGATTCTTCGTCTGACGGTAGTTCGACTCTCGGCTCTCGCTGGTGCGGATGTTCTGAAAGAGGTCCACGATCTTGCCGTAAAGCGATCGATACTGACTCAGCGCAACGTCCCGTTCTCCGAGGAACCGCGTCGCCATCGCTTTGCCATGAAGGTTGTGAAAGTAGAGGATTTCCTTCTCACGGTTGACGATGCCTCCGAGTCCGGCTCGATCGTTCAAAGCCTGAAGAATCTCGGACGAGCTATCAAAGTCCTTGACAGCCTTGGTGAACTTGCATGAGCTCATCCTGAGCCAGGCTCGGCGGTGATAGAAGGCGGCGCTGATTGGCATCTCGCCCCGGGGATCGACGCTCTGAATGCTCGCCTTCGCCAGTTCCAGTTGCTCCTCGGCCGCTCCTTCTCGCCCCTGCCGCTGAAGGGCTTCGGCATGGCGGCAGAACACAAAGGTCTTAAACGAAGCCGGCGTCTTGTCTGCGCCGAACACGGAGTTGGCTTGAGCGAAGTGGCGACAGGCCGCGTCGTAGTCTCGCGAGACGTCCAGGGCGAACCAGCCGTGGTCGGCGTGGCACATCGCCTGCATGGCCTGCATGTGGATCGTTGTCTTGGCCTCCTCGCGATATTTCTCGATGGCTCGTGCGTAGGCCTTGTCCGCGGCCACAGGATCCTTCCGCAAGGCATGCTGCAGTACCGCGAGAAAGTGGAAATCGACGGCTTCGAGGGCTGAGGATGGCTGTTGGGCTACGGAATCCGCCGCCTCTGCGAGTGCATTGAGGGATGCCACGATCTCGCCGGCCTTAGACTTCCATTGTTCATCGCTCGTTGCCCGCAGTTTCTCCATGTGTTCGAGGCGCCGCCGAACCTTGTCGTTCGACGGCGAGTGCTCACGCGCCTCGCGCATCCGGTTCAATGCTTTGCTTGCGGCCTGTTCGATCTCATCAACGGAGATCATCTCCTGGCCGGCGCTGCGCGTCGTCTCGGTCTCCTTCAGGATCTCGAAACGCAGGCCGGGATGAAACCAGGGGGACTCGTCGAACCACCAGTTTCCGAAGGTGCCGGGCACCATCGCGATCATGCACTTTCGAATCTCTTCCGAGGGGACCCCCGGCTCCGGAAGCTTGCCCCGCACTGTGAAATGAAACTCCCCCAGCGAGTCATTGATCCAACCGCATGAGGGGGCCTGATTGGAGGACAGGCTGGCATCCAGGTAAATCTTCATACCCTGGAACAGGTACGTCGCCTTGAAGGACTTCTGGTCACCGACCAGATTGGCGCGGTCGCGGAGCGCCTTGAGCAGTGCCGATGTGAAAGGAGAGTGCCCCTCGCCACCTTCCGCACGGGCGGAATCGGCCGCGTTTTGGAGGGCGTGGCTGGCCACAATTGCCTGGAAACCCGACGCCTTGAAAGCCGACGGATCATGGGCGCCTTGATCAGAGCCGTCGTTGCGCCAATCACGTCCAAACAACGCACCGGAGGCACAGGAGTCCAAAACAAGGAGCTTGTGCCGCGCCTTGGACTTCGACAGCTGTTTGACCAGCTGCTCCATGCCGATCGTCGTATGTTCTTCAGGCTGTCGGTTGACGCACGTAACGTCATAAGGCAGCAACGCGCCCTGGGTATTCTGCCGGCCCGACTTCAACAGGACTCCGTGTCCACTGAAGTAGAAAAGGACGCAATCGTCTTCCGCCGCTTCCTCGGCCTTGGCGATCTCGTGCCAGATCGCCCGTTCGGTCGCAGCTTCGCCGACAAGCAAGGTCAAATCATCGGGCTGAAATCCGAAGTGGGCTTTCAAAACCTCGGCGACTTCTTTTGCGTCATTCTCGGCATTCCGCAACGGCACCACTCCATCACCCTGGTCGGGGCGGCCCGCATAGTTGATGCCGATGATGACTGCTCGCCGAGTGCGATACTCCACCGGAGAGGTCTGGCCGTGGAACGTCATTCCCCGGACGCCCTGCTCGGCTGACTCAATCGGCTTGGTCTCAGCGCTTTGCGCACTGGACGAAGGCTCCGAAAATGTCTCCTCTGGAAGCGAGGCCCCAGGGCTTGGGTTGACGGCGGCTTCGTCGCGCACCTGCGGAGTCGCCCCTGCATCACTGGCGTCCTGACCGAAGACGACGGTACGTCCCATCAGAATCAGGCCGATCGTCAACAACACGCGAAGTACCATGTTCGCCCTCTCGACTCCGGCCGTCCGCCTGGCCCGCCCCGAATCAAACCCCGAACGCTCACGCCCCGTGACGCTCTTTTGCCCCAGCGAGCTCTCGATTCCCCCGGAGGACGCTGCGGAATGATCCTAAAACTCCACAATGGCCGAGTCAAACTTCTGCACGGCTGCCCCCTTTAGAAACCCAAACATTCTTCTTCGTCCTCTCGGCAAATCCTTTGACGGGACCCGCGTGCGAGGGCGTTCCGTTCCGGTTGTGACAAAGATGTGCGCGGGCTGCGAAATTGCTACGTCGATCTCACACCCCGTCTGCCGACGCAGTCGGTGATCCGGCGAGGTCTCGCTCCTTACCGCAGTGGCGCACGAGTGACCCAGGACCGGAGCATCACGGAAGGCTGTTCAGCAGACGTTCGGGACAGCCCTCTCGTTTCCTTTCCGGACGATGCAGTCTCCATCAGTTGCCCAAAAGGAGATGTTGACTCTCCTTTCAAGGCACGGGTTCGTTCCAGGTCAGCCATCCCTCCCTGCTCGAGGAACTCATACTTCGGCTCCTCCCGCTCGGTCGTAACAGGACTCGCGAATACGACGAATCCTTCAACCCCCTCACTGTCGCTGTTCACGGTGGCGATTTGAGGTCGGAACTGGCCTCCTCGTGGGAGGGAGCCCGAAGCCCACTGCGTAATGCTCAAATCACTTCCCAGGAACAGACAGCTCACCCACCAGTGGCGGACGCCCTCGTTGCGGAGCTGGACTTCCACACTCTCTCCCGCGTAAAGCTGCGGTGGATTGAGAATCTCCTCACCCTCTCGCTCGACTTTGACGGTCAACGTCAAGTCGCCCGCCGGGGCCTCGCCGTTCACTCCTTCCGCGACCCGCCAGACGTTCTGCCAGATAAAAATCTTGCGGACGTCGTCCGTCAGCTGATCCGTGAGACGTTCCAACTCTCGGGCATCGGATGATGACGGTATCGGCCGAATGGCTCGTGCAGGTTGCAGTGTGGCCAAGGGCAGCGAGGGACGCTTCGCGGTCGCCTCGCCCTTGAGCCTCGCTTCCGGGATGCGATTCGACAGGGGGGATAGGATTCCCGTCGGCTCCTGAACTTCCAATCGGTAGTCCTCTTTCGCCGTCGTTGGGGAGACCAGATGGAGGATCCAGTCCGCCGAGGACGCCTCGGGGTGCAGGACAAAGAGGTCTCGGCTTGCCGGGGGGATTCGATTGACCGCTCCTCGCAGGGATTCTGCGGTCGAGGACGCGACCGTGTCGTCGATTCGAAGATGAAGCTTGATCCGGGTGTCGCCAAGGTTTCGGGTCGACATCAGGCATCGCGACGTCTCAAGGAGCTGCAGAGCCGTCACGACGGACTGGCCGTCGGCGGCACACGGAACCCCCACGGAATTAGACGCAGTCGCGGAGACGACTTTCAGGTATCCCTGAGCCGACTCGGGTTCCACATCGCCCGAGTCGTGAACACGGAGAACGGAGCCGGGAGTGAATCCGTGAAGTTCACCTGCGTTGATCTGATACTGACCATTTCGAAGTCGAACTCCGTATCCGATCTCGTGGTCCCATTTCCGGGTCCCGACGACCTGTTGTCCCAGGTCCCCTTCGAAAACGGGAGTCGGGCCCCGGGCTCCTCGTTCGGAACAGTACAGGTTCAGGATCGACTGACTGAGATCCCGGTAGCTGTTCGGCTTATTGGGCCGCTGCATGGCCTTCACGAGCGAGTAGGTAAAGAGGCCAAAGTAGTTGCCAGGAACGCGCGCCGCGTCGGCAGGGCGCGGCAATTCGGGGGCTTCCTCAAAGGATTGGGCCGCGAAAAAGGCGGTCAGTGTGCCCCCAGACTCCCGCCGCTTCGCGGGGACGCGGGCTGACACTTTGTCATCCTGCCCGGACGGTCCAGTTCCGCGCCGGTCGGCGGGGGCCGGAATCTTCAATTCGTCGGGAAGAACCATGCGTGAGACTTCCGCCGGAGCCTCGCCTTCGATCGCGCGGGTCATCGTCCCGGAGTGGCACGTATCGAACGTCACCCAGACATGCGCCCCCTTGTCGGCCAGCGCATTGAGCCAGGTTTCAAACTCGTCGTCGACAATGGCGTTGGGAAGCTTCTGCCCATCCCAGGCTTCGACATCCGCCGGGAGATAGACTTCGTTGAGGTCATCGTCCTCGGACGGGTCCGTAGTCCGCCCACCGGTTTGGGGGACGGGAACCTGCGTCCCGTGTCCCGAGATCAAGATCACGATCTGATCCCCCGCCTTGGCGTCGGCAATCAGTCTTTCGAATCCCCGGACGATATTGGCTCGCGTCGGACGGGTAGACGTGTCGCTTTCCCAACCGAGTAAGGTCGTGATGTCGTCCTCTTGAAATCCGAACTGTTCCTTCAGCATCGCCTTGAACAGCGGCAAATCGTTCGCGGGGCCCTTCAGCGATCGAATGGACTGACACGCCGGATAGCTGGTGCAACCGACGAGCAACGCGCGGCGGGAACCGACGGTCATCGGCGGCGTTTCCGCCCCGTGCAAGTGAACGTTCGAGGCGCCCAATGACACGCAACCGAACAGGGACAGCAACACAACGACGCGATGCATATCGCGACTCTCTCGTGAGAGCGACCGGAGGTAGGTTCCCCGATCACGGGACCAGGATGAACTTGAAAACGGCAGAACGGCCCGTCGCGGACACAAATATTCTCGAAAAGGCGCAGACTTTCCCAGACGGATGGGAGCGGCCAGGAGACCGAAGCGGAGCCCTGGCGTCACGGCAGCCCGAAACTTGTTGCACGCAACCATGACGATTGTGCCCCGCCCGGATTAGGATCGCAACCATCTTCCCATGTTCGTCGGAAGCGTTGTCCAGGGCGGTCGGAAACGCCGTTCATTCCAGGGAAGGCCTGAACGGGCCCTCTTCGATCGTGTTGGCTCGCTCGCCGAAGACCGCGGACGGGGCCTGACCTGCACGTTTGCGAACGTCCCTGCCGGTTGAAGGAAGCAGAGCATGGCCGAGCACAGCGCCTTTGATCGTTCCGACAACCACAGTCGGTCCGTGCGAGACGATGAAACGTCGCGAACACATTCGGAGACTCAGGTCATCGAGCTTGCGACGGGAGAGCGGGTGCGAATGCTCATTGAAGATATGCGGGCGCGATGGGCCCGAGGCGAGCGGCCCCTATGCGACGAGTATCTCAGTCGGCTGCCCGACCCGACCTTCAACGTCGACGCCACCCTCGACCTGATCTACTGCGAGTATTTGCTCCGACGAGAGTACGGCCTCGACGCGAACGCGGACTCCTTCGTTGTGAGGTTTCCAAAGTTTGAAAGCGCGATTCGACGGCAACTCGACCTGGAAAGCGCCTTCCAGGAGACGAGCACGAGCCCGGCGCCTGATCCCGCGTCCGCTCATCCGTTGCTGCGGGATCGGGTGCTGCCGGCACCACTCGGCCGTTATCTCGTCGTCGCACCGCTGGACGCTGGCGGTCAGGCGACGGTTTACCTCGGCCTCCATCCGACTCTCCGCAAGAACGTTCTCCTCAAGCTGTCGCGGCATGCCATCCGGTCAGGAATTGACAGTACCGATGGACTCCTGCAAGAGGGGCGGCTGCTGGCGACCCTGGAGCATGAAAACCTCGTCCGTGTGTACGATGTCGACGTGGTGGACGGCTACCCACTGGTCGTCATGGACTACGTGCCCGGGCAATCGTTGGACCAGTACTTCCGATCTCATCGCATCGCTCCCGATGCCGCCGCGAAGATCGTCCTGTCGGTTGCGCGGGCGGTCGACTACGTGCATCAGAAGAACCTGCTGCACCTCGACATCAAGCCGAAGAACATTATTGTCGACGAGTCCGGCGTGCCGCGTCTGATCGACTTTGGGCTGGCCCGACTTGTCGACGCCTGGAACCCATCGTCGGCGGACGATCGAGTCTCGGGAACGCTTCAATACATGCCTCCGGAGCAGATTCGGGGCGACTCCCAGAACGTCGGCCCGGCAACGGACGTTTTTGCGCTCGGCGGTGTGCTGTACTTCCTGCTGACCGGCAAGGCTCCTTATCCGGCTGGGTCGGTGAAGGAGTTGGTGTCGCTGGTGCAGGCTGGGAAGTGGGATGCGATCGCTCTGGCCGCCTCCCCCTCGCCGCGATTGCAGCGGGTCTGTCGCCGGGCCCTGGCGCCAGCGGTTGCGGACCGCTATGGATCAGTCGCAGAACTGGTGCGGGACCTTGAGCGGGCCGTCTCGACGCGGCGAATGGCTATCGTGGCCACGCTGTTGTCGCTTGGTGTTCTGCTCCTGCTCGGGATTGGGACGTGGGTCAATCTATCTGCACGCCCCCCGCGCGGAACCGGATCCGCGAACCGCGCGGTAGTGCCTGGGACTTCGGTTCCCAAGTTGGTCGTCACATCCTGGAACATGGGCCGATTTGAATCCCTCGAAGATCGCCTGCCTCTCTCAAACGGGGACGAGTTGCACTTGGAAGCCGTCATTCCCCCGGGAGTCCAGGCCGCCCTCATGCATCATGACATTGAAAACGGCTGGACGGAGCTTCGTCGATGGGAGGAGGCGAAGGACGAGCGAGTCGTTCATTACCCCGATGTGGAATCAACGACTCCTTTGGAAGGGGAGCCGGGCCCCCAGGTCATCCTGTTGGTCGCGGGTGAGGACGTGGCGAGCCTAGTGAATGTTCTGAACGAGCGGCAGGCGGACCTTCGGCAAGTATCCAATCTGTCGAGCTACTCGCTCGTTCACGTGGACAATGTTGAAGTGAAGGAGGAAGCCACCGGCAAGGGGTTGGGAGGACCGATTTCAAGGCGGGAGGTCGAGCGATCGATGCCGAGGGAGCTTGAGGCCGTTCAACGACAGATCCGCGGCAAGCAGGGAGCGGTCTCTGGCGTTGCCTTCTTCAAAGAGTGATGGGATGCCCGCGCGGAGAAAGCGAATCAGTCCGGTTAGGCGTCGTCACCAAGACTCCCCGGAGTTCTTTACTTCGAAGGAACGCGCTGCCAGCCACAACGGAGCCCTGACCGGGTATTGACCGATTGGCTCTGACCACCCCGCCACTGGCCGACCGACCGGCGGCTATTCTTTCTGGAACGCAACGCCAACAACGTGTCCTCGCGCCTTCTCCGCTTCCAGCGCCATCGCCCGCATGGCGTCCTCCAGGCGAGTTTCCGGAATGGGGCGATCGACGGGAACTCCGAATCCGCGGCCCCCGTGCTCCGTCCGGACCCCGGAGGAATCCACCTGGATGACCGCATAGGGCGAGATCGCATTGACCGTCATCACGGTCGAGCCGTGCTTCTTCAACGCTGCCACGAGAGACGAGGTCGTCGGCGCACAGCACAGAAGCAACAACTGCGGGCCCGGCCTTCCGGTCAAGGGGAGGTTCTGATCGCGGGCCGGGTAGTGAATCTCCCGACGCTCATCTGAATTCGGCCACTCCTCCAAGACTGTCCATCCATTGTCCAGATCGTGGTGCAACAGCACCGCCTCCTGGCCGCGGGGAACAGTCGCCTGCAGATGAAGTTCATCCCCATTCACCAGCGGAAGTCGTTCGTGAAGCGGCTCCAGATGGTCGTTGCTCCAGGCCGAGGCGAGCAGCCGTGGATGGGACAATCCTGCAGTCGGACCGTCCAATGCGGCTGGAACTGTCGGCCGACGAGGTCGTAGGAATACTGCCAGAATCAGACACGTCAGAACCATTACAGCGGTCACAACGATGGCGGTCCGCCGTCGCGAAACTGGAAGGAGACAGGCTTCTGCTCGCCTGGCGAACTCGCCCGCGGATGGGCAACGCCACCTGGGGTCAAACTGCAGCGCGCTGCGACACAACTGCTTCAAACGGCCGTCGTGGGGCGCATCTTTTAGCGCCTTACCGTTCCACCGAGCAAAGCGAACGAGCGGCATGATCTGCTCAACGGTCTCCGCGACATAAGGAGGCCGTAGCGTCATCATGAAGTAGAGAATTCCTCCAAGCGCGAAGATGTCGGACGGACGTCCAACGGCATCGCGATCTCCAATGACCTGCTCGGGCGACATGAACTGCAACGTGCCGGAAACCTCGTTGCTGTTGCTTTGCTGTGTCCAGGCGTCGATAAGGCGGGCGAGACCAAAATCGATGAGACGCGGCCGCCCATCCTCGTCGACGAGGACGTTCTTGGGCTTGATATCGAGATGCAGAAGATTCTTCTGGTGGATGTAGTCCACCGCATGCGCGAGTTCGCTGACGAGCTGAGCAATATCTTTGTCGGCCAGCGTGCGCCCGCGCACGTATTGGTCAAGCGACGGGGCGGAAACGTGCTGCATGACGACGATCGGGTATCCCTCGATGACGTCCACATCAAAGACCCGAACGAGATTCTCATGATTCAGGTTCGCAAGAAGTCTTCCCTCTCTGAGGAGCGCCTCGGCTTCCGCTTGCCGGTGCGCCATTCCATGTCGTCCCACTTTGATGACAACGTTCTGGTGTAACGTCGGATGCACTCCCAGGAAGACGTCGGCCTGTCCCCCGGAGTCCAAGCGGGAGATGACGGTGTAACGGCCGATCTGGGCCGGGAGCACTTTGTCTCTGAGGAGTGGATGGGACGACACTTCTCCCATCGGAGGCTTTGATGTCGTGGCGGAGGCCCGGTTCGAGGGGACTTCTGGTCCGAGCTTCTCTGCGAACACTGCCGCAAACTGCGGAAAGCGGTTGCAGAACGCCTCGCGACTTGCCGGAAGCCCGTAGCGTTGGCGCAGCAAGAACTCGCAGTGCATCAATTCAACCGCGTCACTGCCCTGCAGTGCCTGATCCCCAATCAGGCGAAAATAGGCTTCACACGTAGGGCGTTCACCTTGTGCCCAACGCCTCTGCATGTCATCGATTAGATGAGGCACCATTTTCGGGGCTTTCGCAGTCCTCGTTTCAATTTCAAGGCGACGTCCAACCGACATTCGAGGGGGACACTCATACGGCGTCGTACGTCAAACCTGCAGCAAGATTCCCAGGAATCCTGGTGAACTGCCCGCATCTCCCCCGAAGCCCATTTTAGCCGTACCGACGCTCTGCCACCGAGAATGACGGTCTCGATGATAGATGTCCATACTTTGGTCACTGGTTCCTGGGAAACGTTTGGACACGCAATTGCAGCAGGGGAACTGAGCTGGGAGAGGTCTTTCGATGCTTCGAGAAGGACTCCTGGCAACATGAAGAAGGAATGGCTCGGCGCTAACCCGCCTCCATCGAGACGCGGGGATCACGAAACTGAGTCAGTTGAATCCAACTGTCGGGAACGAGAAGGTGGCTTCCAACCAGCCTATGGCTCGCGCAAGCAAGTTTGTTGGGACACCCGCGTAATGTCGATCTGACATCGTCTTTGGCGCATGGTCGAGGAAGACTGCCTCGATGCCATTGAACTCAGCGTTGTCTCGCAGAAATGAGGCGCTCGTCTTCTTCAGGCTCTTGAAGTCCCCGGTTTGCCCGAGGGACTTCCGAAGGCGTTCGAAGGCGACGCGGATCGGATCCCGTCGAACGAGCTTGCCATTCCTGAGTTCCTCGCCTCGAAGAGTCTTCCCATTCGAGGAAAGCAGCAAATGGTTCGGATCGTCAGACCGTAGCTTCTTCAAGAGCATGAGCGTGATGCCCCACAGTTTGTACGTGACCGTGGGAACCCGCTCGAAGTGGATGGTCTTTCCTCGCTTGCGAGTCAGTGTTCCGGCGTCCCAATCGATGCTCTCAGGCTTGAGCGTGCTGATGTCGACCTGCGTCATTCCGCAATTCAGGGCCAGGAGGATGTAGAGCTTGAGGTCCTCGGGAGCCGCTGCGAACAGTTCTCGGATCTGTTCCACAAGGTAGGTCTTGATGACGGGCGGTTCCCGAGTGATCCGCAGAGCCCGGGACGTCAAGTTCTTCGGGAGCTGGGTAAGAACGTCTGTTTCGTGGAGCCAGCGGATGAACATCTTCGCCGTCTTGAAGATGTCCGCGGCATATGTCTTCGTGAAGCGTTTTCCTTCGCAGTCCTGCAGTAACGCCTGATGGAGATCATCGACATGCTTGCCCCCGACTGCCGAAGCATCAAGGCCTGGGCCGAGCTTTCTCTGCATGTACTGCAAGTGCCGGCGGATGTTGTCTGCAGCCGTGGGAGTGATCCCGGACTCACGCCGCTTGACGACGTATCGGTCGACGAATGCCTTCAAGGTGGACTCGCGAGGCGTCTCTTGCGAGGGTTGGACGCTGGCGGCGGAGAGGCGATCTTTCCAGATCACATTGCTGATGTACCTCTCGACAATTTGTTCCAGTTCCTCTTCCCGATCCTCGGCAACACCCAGTTCGTCAACGAGATCGACGGCGGCAGAGCGCGCAACCTTGGCCACATCGGACTGGGCGAGCGGTGCCTGGATTTGACCGATCCGCAATCCAAATCGACGAACTGGGTAGTCTGTCCGCCTGCTGACTCCCGGTGGCTTCCGGCTGTTCATTCGCCGATGGAGGTCATCGATCTTCGCCGCAGCGACGATCGCTGCCGATTGGTCTTCCACCGTCCGTGCGGCCAGAAGAACTCGCTCCCACTCCACGATGGCCCGTTCGTACTCCGCTCGGTGTGGTTTTTCAAATGCCACCTCAGCGTCAATCAGTAGCTTCTGACGCTCAAAGTCCGCCAGGGCCCTGGAATAGGCCTCCGCGTCAGACTTTCCATTCCCTCCATCGAAGTACAGGATCCGCCCCTTGTACATCTTCTTCCATCGCCCACGTCGCCCCGCTCCAGTCTGCCAAGTCAGCTTGAATCTCTTACGTGCCATCTCCCCGTGTTCTCCAGCGAGAACTGATACAAAACTCGGATACAATTCTTCGCGGGAAGTGCCAGATTCTGTATCAATGATCTCGCAATATGCGGGAGATTTGTGGATTTCGCACGCCGTTGGCGTGGCAGACCGTCCGATCAAGGAACCGGTTGCGCCGACTCCGCTCGAAGCTCCGTGATCGTCTCCCGCATGTCTTCCGGCAGCCGCGCCGTGAACTCCAGCCACAGGTTCGTGACCGGGTGGGCGAACGCGAGACGCCCGGCGTGCAGCGCGTGGCGGCGGATCGCGTAGCCGGTCTCGATCCCTTCATCCTCGGCCGCGTCTTCCTCTTCCTCGCTCATCGGCGGTTCCTTGAGCGGGCGGATGTGACCGTGCGGCAGGTAGAACTCGTCGCCGATCAGCGGGTGGCCGATGTGGGCGAAGTGCACCCGGATCTGGTGGTTCCGCCCCGTCAGCGGCGTCGCGGCCACCAGGGTGTGGCGGGCGTACTGTTCCAGGACCTCGTAATTCGTCTGGGACGGCCGGGCATCGAGGGCGTCGGCACGGCAGGACATGAGGACGCAGCGGCCGGTCGGGACCCGGCCGATCGGGAACTTGATCGAGCCCTTCCGCTCCTTGGGGCGGCCTTCGACGAGGGCGAGGTAGGTCTTGGAGACGCGGCCCGCTTCGAAGGCGGCGGCGAGCATGCGGTGGGAGTGGTGCTGGAGGGCGATGACCATGACGCCGCTGGTCTGGCGGTCGAGGCGATGCATGAGGCCGGGGCGGATGAGGCCGCGGGGTTGGAACCGCTGGTCGGCCCAGTGCTGGAGGATGTTGACGAGGGAGCCGTACTGGAACTCGCCGGTGGGATGGGCGATGACGCCGGCGGGTTTGTCGATGACGAGGATCCAGGGGTCTTCGTAGAGGATCCGGAGAGGCCCCGGGTGTCCTTCCATGACGCGGTCGGGGGGCTCGGCGAGGCGGATGGTGACGCGTTCGCCGGTGAAGACGCGGCGGGTCTGCTGGATGGGGGCGTGGTCGATCCAGGCGTTTCCTTCGCGAACCATGCGCTGGAGGCGCCACATGGTGTAGTTGCGAAGGTGGCGGGAGAGGAACGAGTCGATGCGGTCGCCGTCGGAGAATTCCTCGACGGTGAGTTCGATGCGGTCGGTATCGGAGGAGCCGGAGAGCATAGGGAGAAGATTCTATCGGTGAGTCTCTGCTCGAACACCGTCCCTGCCGGCACAGCGTGGCAGCTCAAACCCAACGTGCGACGGCACCTGGGGTCAAGGGGTTTCGACCCCTTGCCGCCGGAGGCACTTCCATGAGGAACCGTGGTACACAACGGATGTCCCCCTTGTGGGACCGGCGTTGAGGACTCCACGCTCGCTCTGGAATCCCGGCGGGTTGGTAAGGGGGCATATGGCACGGTTTCCGCGTTTGGACACTCTCTCCTTCAGACACCTCGCGACGGCTCAAGCCTCCGGCGGGCAAGGGGCATTCTGCCCCCTGCACCCCCTGACCAGGGTGCCCCTGGACCCCGGTCAACAATGCTGCCGATTTCGCTCACCTGCCAAACCGTTTACACTCACTCGACTCGACTCACTGCCGGTCCCGTGATTCATGCCCACCCCCAACGAATCCGCACCTGCCCCTGCACCCTCCGCCGCCGCATCCGCTGCGACGCCCTCCGTCCGCCGATCCGTCCTGATCGTCGAAGACGAGGCGATCATCCGGAAGACGCTGGCCGAATTCCTCACCGGCGAAGGATTTGACGTCGCCCAGGCCGGCTCCATGGCCGACGCCCTCCAGGTCGCCCGCACCCGCGACTTCAATGTCGCGATCTGCGACGTGCAGTTGCCCGACGGCGACGGCATCGTCCTCCAGCGGCGACTCCAGCAGATCAACCCCTCCGTCTTCGTCCTCATCATCACCGCCTACGCGACGGTCGAAAACGCCGTCGAGGCCTTCAAGGCCGGAGCCTTCGACTTCCTCGTCAAACCGGTCATCTACGAGGACCTCAACAACAAGCTCCGCCGCGTCTTCCAGTACCGCGACCTCTACCTCGAAAACCAGGCCCTCCGCCGCGAACTCGCCCAGCCACAGAAGTTCGACCAGATCGTCGGCTCCAGCAAACCGCTCCAGGAACTCCTGGCCACGATCAGCAAGATCGCTCCCACCCACTCCAACGTCCTCCTCGTCGGCGAAACCGGTACCGGCAAGGAACTCTTCGCCCGCGCCATCCACGCCGCCGGCCCCCGTAAGGACGAGAAGTTCCTGGCGGTGAACTGCGCCACGCGGCCGGTCGAGCAACTCGAAGCGGAACTGTTCGGCAGCGAGTCCACCGGACAGGCCCAGCTTGGCATCCTCCGGACCGCCGGGACCGGGACCGTCTTCCTCGACGAGATTTCCGAACTCCCGATGGGGACCCAGACGAAGCTGCTCCGGGCGATGGAGTACCAGGAGAGCATGCCGGTCGGCGGGACCGACACCTACGCCGTCACCTCCCGGATCATCGCCTCCTCCAGCCAGGACCTCCTCAAGCTCGTCGGCGAACAGAGTTTCCAGGAGGACCTCTTCTACCGCCTCGACGGAATGAAGCTCCGCATTCCCCCCCTGCGGGAACGGCTCGACGACATTCCGGAGCTCGTCGACCACTTCGTCGGCCGACACTCGCGGGCGATGCGGAAGCGGGTCACGAGCGCCAACAGCGAGACGATCCGCCTCCTGATGGCGGCCCAGTGGAAGGGGAACGTCCGCCAGCTCGACAACGCGATCGAGCGGGCGGTCATCATGTGCGACAAGACGTCGATCGAGCCCGACGACCTGCCGCCCGACCTCCTCGGCGTCGGCCAGCCCCTCCCCGACACCGACGACCTCCGCTCCGCTCTGCGGCACTACGAGCGGCTGCACATCATGCGGGTCCTCCGGCAGTGCCCGGACAAGCGGGAGGCCGCCAAACGCCTTCGCCTGGGGCTTTCGAGCCTGTACCGCAAGATCGAAGAGCTCGACATTGAAACGTGAACAGAGGGGGACAGGCTTAAGGCGGAAGGCTGAAGGTAGAGAGCAGCCATGACGTCTCCGGCCGCTCTCCTTGCCCCGAACTTGTCCAACTTCCCACTCAAAGCGGAAACCGAAGCAGACGCCCCTCTCTTTCCCCTCTACCTTCGGCCTTAAGTCTTCCGCCTTCAGCCTTCAGCCTCCTCCTCCATGTCCACGACCACTGAGAACTTCTCCCGCGCCACGCCGCTTTCCGCCATTCCGCGCGGGAAGGTGATCGTCGTCATGCCCGCCTACAACGCGGCGACGACCGTGAAGGCGACCGTCGAGGACCTGCCGCCGGACGCCGTCGACGAGATCATCCTGGTCGACGACTGCAGCAAGGACAACACGGTCGAAGTCGCCCAGGGGCTGGGCCTGACGGTGATCCGCCACGAGTCCAACCAGGGCTACGGCGGGAACCAGAAGACCTGCTACACGCGGGCCCTGGAGTCCGGCGCGGACTACGTCGTGATGATCCACCCGGACTACCAGTACGACGCGCGGGCGGTCGGCGTGGCGGTCGACATCATGCGGCTGGGGACGTGCGACGTGGTCCTCGGCTCGCGGATCCGCACCCGTCGCGAGGCCCTGGCCGGGGGGATGCCGATGTGGAAGTACATCGCCAACCGCCTCCTGACGCTGACCGAGAACCTCGCCCTGGGGCAGAACCTGGGGGACTTTCACAGCGGGTTCCGGGCCTATCGCCGGGAAGTGCTGGAGCGGATTCCCTGGCAGAACAACACGAACGACTTTGCCTTCGACAGCCAGTTCCTGGCGCAGTCGGTCTACTTCGGCTTCAAGCTGGGCGACATCCCGGTCCCGGTCCGGTACTTCGATCAGGCGTCGAGTATCAACTTCCGGCGGTGCATCACCTACGGGAACACGACGCTTCTGATTTTGGTGCAGTTCTGGCTCCAGAAGCTGGGCCTGGCCCGGTTCAAGATCTTCCAGAAGCGCGAGGGCTGAGCGGTTGTGGACGGACCGCCCCGGCGAAGGGGGTCAGCGAGCATTCCGAACGCTGAAGGCGTTGAACACCTTAGCCTGGGGCAACGCCCCAGGTATGGTAAAGGCGAGCGAGCCCAAGCCCTGAAGGGGCGCAACAACGACCGGGATTGTTGCGCCCCTTCAGGGCTTGTCGACTGATGTGCGCCACGAACCTGGGGCGTTGCCCCAGGCTGAGGTTGTTTCACGCCGTTGGCGTGGTGCGATTCGAACCTGAAAACGAACAAGGCGGCCGGTTATTCCAACCGGCCGCCTTGTTAATGCAATCCCACCAATCACTTAGAGTGAATCAGGCCTGTTCGCTGCTCGAACCGGAGACGACCGGTTCCGACTTCGGGGGTTCGAACTTGGGGGCGGAGACGATCGGCTCTTCGTCGATCGCTTCCGGGCGGCGGACGTTGGTGGAGCGGTTGCTGGAGGAGCTGGAGCTTCCGCTGCCGCGGATCTCGTCTTCCACGCCGGCCAGTCCCTTCTTGAATTCAACGATTCCCTTGCCGAGGCTCTTGGCCACTTCCGGCAGCCGCTTGCCGAACAGCAGGAGGGCGATCATCCCCAGGATCATGAGTTCCCAGGGGTTGGCGTTGCCGAAGATGAAGCCGAGGGTCGTGAGGCCGGAAGTGAATTCCGTGAACATGGGACGTTCCTTTGCGGGAGATGGCCGGTCGGCAGAGTGGGCGACGGACCAAGGTGGGAGTGGCGCGGCGATGCGATGAGGGCATCAACCCGACGAGGGACCGCGGAGCACCGGATGGAGGGTCCCCACTTCACGACCCGCAGGCGGCAGGTTCTTCAAGCGGAGTTCATCCCGAATTCTACCCCCGCGGCGGTGTGTGTCAACGCGATCTCGGGCGGCGGCGTCCGTTCGCCGCAACCGCCGCTTACACTGATCCGCGCCACCCCCTACACTTCCCTTGGAATCGCCCGCTTCGATCCCCCTCCGCCTTTTCCGGTCCCGTCCGCACGGGCGTGTCCGTCAAAATCACTGCAATGAGCGAACCCCGCAAACCTGGCCGCATCCTGATCGCTGACGACAACCAGCAGAATCGGGATTTGCTTGAAGCCTACCTGGCGCCGGAGGGGCATCACATCCTGATGGCGGTGGACGGGAAGCAGACGCTGGAAGTGGCCCAGGCGGACGAGCCGGACCTGATTCTGCTCGACATCATGATGCCGAAGCTGAGCGGTTACGAAGTCTGTGAGCAGTTGAAGCGGGAAGAGGGGACGCGGGACATCCCGGTGCTGATGGTGACGGCCCTGCGGGAGATGGGTGATATTGAGAAGGCGGTCGCGGCGGGCGCGGACGACTTTCTCACGAAGCCGGTGCATCGGTTGGAGTTGCTGACGCGAGTCCGGTCGTTGATCCGGGTTCGGCATTTGAAGAATGAGCGGGACCGGCTGTTGGCGTATCTGAATGAAGTGGATGCGTCTTTCGCTCGGGACCGGGCGGTGAAGTAGTGGAGAGAGGCCGAAGACTTAAGGCGGAAGGCTGAAGGTAGAGAGGCCAGAGCCGACTTCGGTCTTTCGGACACTTTTCCCGGCGGGCGGGTTTTCTTTGCGTGCGCCGACATCATTCGCCCACCGGGTCCAGGGGCACCCTGGTGGGGAGTGCAGAGGGGCAACGCCCCGGAGGCTTGGCCGTCGAAAACTATCTGAAGGAGCCCGTGTCCAAACGCGGACAGCGTGCCGGACGTCCCCTCGCCAACCCGCGGGGAGTTCAGAGCGAACGGCGAGTCCTCGATGCCGGTTCCACAAAGGGGACATCCGTTGTTTACGACGGTTCCTCATGGAAGCGCCTCCGGCGGCAAGGGGGTGAGACCCCCTTGACCCCAGGCTGCCGTCGCACAATGGGTTTGCGCTAGCGACGCTGTGCCGGCAAGAACGATGTTCGAGCCACTCTACACAATCTCGACCACGATCGCCGTCGCGTTGTCCCGCCCCGACTCCGCGACCGCTTCCCGAACAATCTTGTTCGCCGACGGCACCCCGCCTTCGTCCCGAACCGGGAGACGCAACAGATCTTCGAGAGCGTGGTCCCACAGGCCGTCGGTCACACCATCGGTGCACAGCAGCAATCGGTCCCCCCGGTCACAGCGGATCTCTCCAATGTGCGGCTTCACGAACTGATTCCCCGACCCCAGCGACTGCGACAGGACGTTCTTCCGCGGATGGTTCCGCGCTTCCCGCTCATTGATCTGCCCGGATCGCCGCAGCCAGCCGACGTGCGTGTGGTCCTCGGAGAGCTGCTGCATCTTCCCCCCCTTGGGCAGAAAGTAGATGCGGCTGTCGCCAATGTGGCCGTAGTAGCACACCCCCTGGATGTACCAGACCATGCTCAGCGTCGCCCCCATGTTCCGGCCTTCGTCGTACGACTCGCCGAGGGTCGTGAGCTGGAAGTGGATGCCGAGGAACAGGTCTTCGAGAAGCGTCCGGATCTCACCGGGGTTGTGGGCATCGGACATCCGGAACCGCCGTGGCATGAGGCGGGTGATGTTGTCGACGGCGAACTTGCTGGCGAACTCACCGGAGAGCTCCCCCCCCATCCCGTCGCTGACGGCGAAGACGTAGTCGAAGTCCTCGACGTGGACGTCCCCCTCGCGTGGGAGGTAGGTGAATTCCTCGGTGTTGAAGGCGACGAGGAGGAGCTGGTCCTCGTTGTTGGGGCGGAAGCGGCCGCGGTCGGTGGTGCCGGACCAGCGGAGCTTGAGGGAGTCCGATTCGGCCCCGGAGGCGCTGGGGACGCCGCGGAGGTCGAAGGGGTGTTCGCCCGCTTCGGCATCGGGTTCGAGGATGGTAGCGAACTCGAAGTCGATGATGCAGAACTGGCCGTCTTGGGCGCGGTAGGTGATGTTGCGGAGGAACGCGTCTTCGTGGCGGACGCCGTATTTCTCCAGTTCGGCGTAGAGCGACTTCATCTTTTCGTCGCTCATCTGTTCGACGCGGGCGCCGGCGTTGGTGGTGATGAGCTCGAGGGTTTCGGTGTCGTAGCCGAGGACGCGGGGGACGAAGTCACAGCCGCGTCGTTCGAGGTATTTGAGGACGCGGAGTTCGTTGTCGAACCGTTCGCGGCCGTTGGAGGCGCGGAAGAACTTGTGGACGCGTCCGTCGTAGCCGATGCGGACGAGGGCGCGGGCGGTGTTTTTGGCTTCGTGCACGTGGGGAATCCGTCGTGTCGCGGAGTGAGCGGCGGGGGTGGGAATTCTAGTGATTCAGCGACAGGGAAATGAGCGATCCACGGAAAACCGAACCAGACTCACCGGGTCCAGGGGCACCCTGGTGGGGGATGCAAGGGGGCGAAGCCCTCTTGCCCGCCGGAGGCCTGGCCGTCGGAAGATATCTGAAGGAGCGCGTGTCCAAACGCGGACAGCGTGTCGTATGCCCCCCCCCACTAACCCGCGGGGATTCCAGAGCGAGCGGTGAGTCCTCAACGCCGGTCCCACAAAGCGGACACCCGTTGCGGTAGTGCCCGATTGCTTGGAATTGCGGCCCGAAGGGTCATCCGTTCTTCCAGCCAGGGCCATCGGCCCTGGCGGTGCCGACAAGAGAAGTTGACGGCCCAACGGGCCAACCGTTCGGTTCGGAGTGGTGAAGGCAAACCGTCAGTTTGCCCGAACGGAATGGCCGGCCTTTCAGGCCTGTCGTTCTTTTGTTTCGGGTTGAGTCCAGGGCCGGTGGCCCTAGCTGGGCGAATGCCTGGCCCTTTGGGCCGAAGAGTCTCGCGTCTTCAGAAGTCGATCGTTCGGAGACAACGATGCGCGACACCTCGCGCTGCCCTTATCTCGAAGACCGACTTTCCCACGCCGCCGGTTTCGCCGCCGCGAAAATGATCCCACCCGCCTTCAAACTCCTGTGCAGCGGCGTCAGCCACAGCCGCTGCCGCCACGCCAGCCCCGCCTCCAGACAGGCGTCGTGCAACTCCCCCTCCGTGTACGTCCGGCACTTCCACGCCCGGCTCACGATCGCCCCGCTCAGGCAGTCCTCCGTCGCCAACACCAGCAAGGTTCCCCCCGGCTGAAGCACCCGGCGAAGTTCCTGGAAGGCGGGGACCGGATCCTTCTGGTACTCCAGCACCCAGCCGCATGTAATGGCGTCAAAGCTGTTGTCGGGGAACGGAAGCCGGACGAGATCGGCTGTGACATAGTGCGGCCGGGAACTCCGGACATTCGTCCGCGCCCGGGCCAGCATCGGCGCAGACAGGTCGGTGGCGACGATCGAAGCCTCTGGATCCGCGCGCTCCACAAGATGCCGCAGGATCTGCCCCGCGCCGGAACCGATGTCGAGAAGGGACCGCCGCCCCCGCAGGTCGAACTGCCGCGTCTCGAACAGCCGGCCGACGAGCGGCTCGTGGAGCGAGAGCAGGCTCCCCAGCCGGAGAATCGCCCCCGCGGGACCGTCGTAGCAGTGCCGGACCGCGTCCCGGTACGCCTCGCAGCTCCACTCCCGCATCCCCTGGAACTCAATCAGGCGGTTCAACACCCCGCGGCGCGGAGCGGTCCCGCGGGAAAGAGGGAGATCGAGACGCGAGGAAACCATTGCGAGCGGCTCCAACAGGTGACGGTCGGCTTCGGCACCGACCTCAACGCCGTTTGGCAAACACAGTGCCGCTGTCGGGCGATCGCTGCGGTTTCGTCGAAACGATTTCGCGGAAACATTACAGTTTTGCAATCTCCGGCAGGCGTGGCCGGCGGTCAAAACGCGATGGTCGCCGTCGCGGGGAACCGGGGGCGGGAACTGGTTGTTCCGGCGTCAGCCTGCTTCGACGACCGCCACTTTTTGTGCCAGTGACACGGTTTCCAACGCGGCAGCCCGGTTCGTCACCGTGTGTGAGTTCCGTCCGGTTGATAGGATGACGATGGAGCCGGAGCGGCGGCCTTCGCCCCCCTCTCCATCCTCCGAACTCTGAGGATCGACGAATGCCCTCCAAAGTCACCCGTCTCGCCGCCGCACTCCTCCTGGCCCTGGGGGGGACTGTCGTCGCCTCCGCCCAGGAGACGACCCCGCCGAAGACCGAGGCCGCCCCGCCGGCCGGGACCGCCCCGAAGACCGAGGCTCCCGCGTCCGATAGCCAGCCGGTCCCGCTGAACAAGCAGGGGACGGTCCTCCTCGACAAGGCGGCCGGGAAGCTGATCCTCAAGGGGCGGGTCTGCCTCAAGGAGGGGCTCCTCGAGATGCTGGTCTGCAAGGCGAACACGAAGGAGCACGAGTCGATCTTCGCCGTCGATTCCGAGGCGTTCGTGATCCACGGCGGACTCCTGGCCCTGGGAGCCAAGACCGGAAAGCCGGTCCAGTTCCAGCCCGAGTACCGCGCCCCGGAAGGACAGGCGATCGAGATCACGGCGTCGTGGACGAACGCCGAAGGGAAGCGGGAAAGCTGGAAGGGACAGCAGCTCGTCCGGCACGCGCTGAACCGCTACTTCATCAGCAAGATCGACAAGGTCCCGGACGGACTCACGCTCGACCGGTTCGATGAGCTGCGTTACGACGACATGACGAAAGAGCTGATCTGGTACGGCCAGATGAGTGACAAGCAGCGAGACACCTGGCTGGCGAAGTCGGCCGACCCCAAGTGGAAGGCAGCGATCCAGGGCTTCTACGACCGGACCCGCACCAAGGAGCTGGAGGCGAACTTCGTCTTCACCGGCAGCGTCTTCGACCGTCTGCCGGACGGCACGCAGTACTACCTCGCCGAGGCGGGGAACGTGATCTGCGTGGCGAATTTCGGCGACGCGATGATCGACATCGCGATGAAGAGCAGCGCCTCGAACGACGCCGGCCTCGAGTTCGAGCCCTACACCGAGCGTCTTCCCAAGACCGGCACGGAAGTCACGCTTGAACTCAAGCCGATCCTCAAGCCGGAGGCCAAGGGGACGGACAAGCCCGCCGACAAGTAGCCGCGTCGCCGGCTCGTCTTCCCGTCTCGAGTCCCTCGTCCCCAGACCCCAGCCCCTCCCCCATGGCCCACGCCTACACCCCGGGATTGCAGGTGGCCGAACGGATGCGGTTTCGTACCCGCCGCTCGCTCCCCATCGCGGGGGAGGTCCTGGTCCGGGAGGGGGCTCGCGTCCAGGCGCGGGACGTCGTGGCCGCGACGACCCTCCCCGGCGAGATCCAGGTCGTCAACGTCGCCCATCAGCTCGGGGTCTCGGCGGGGGATGTGCCGAAGTGCATGGTCCGCCGCGTCGGCGAGGCCGTGACGGAGTCGGCTGGCGAGAACGGGGAGACCACGGGCCTCGTGCTGGCGCGGTCCGCCGGGATGTTCGGCTGGTTCCCAAGAGAGGCGTCGGCCAAGGAGCCGGGGACCATCGAGTCGATCTCGAACGTCACAGGACAGGTCCTCCTCCGCGGAGCCCCGATCCCCGTCCAGGTCCGGGCCTATGCCACGGGAGAGGTCGTCGAGGTCCTTCCCGGCGAAGGTGTCGTAGTCGAAGCCCCGGTGACCTTCGTGCAGGGGATCTTCGGCGTCGGCGGCGAGGCCTACGGGACGATCCGCACCGTGACCGCCACGCCCGCCGAGCCGCTCGTCCCTGGCCTGCTGCGGCCCGAGCATAAGGGGGCGATCCTCGTCGCCGGCGGACGGATTCACGGCGATGCGGTCCGGCGGGCGATCGAGCTTGGTGTCTCGGCCCTCATTGGAGGAGGGATCGACGATCAGGATCTGCGGACGATCCTGGGTTGCGACCTGGGGGTGGCGATCACCGGGACCGAACGGATCGGGATCACGCTGATCGTGACCGAAGGGTTCGGCGACATCGCAATGGCGGACCGGACCTTCGCGCTGCTCAAGGCCCGCGACGGAGCGGAAGCGGCGGTCAACGGGGCGACGCAGATCCGGGCGGGCGTCCTGCGGCCGGAGATCGTGATCCCGTGGCCGGAGGAGTCGATCGCGGCTCCCGAGGGCTCGCAGTACGGCGGCGGGGTGCTGGCGGTCGGTTCGGCCGTGCGGATCATCCGCGACCCGCACTTCGGCGTCCTGGGAGAAGTGACTCGCCTTCCGCATGAGCCGCATGTGCTTCAGACCGGCTCCAAGGCCCGCGTCCTGCATGTCCGGAGCCGCGACGGCCGGGAGCTGGTGATTCCGCGGGCCAATGTGGAGATCGTCGGTGTCTAGCACCCGCCTCATCAAAGCGAGCAGCGCCGTGCTCCCGTGGGCATCCTCTCTGTGTTCCTCTGTACCCTCTGTGTTTTCCTCTTCCTTCCACCGGAAGAGTTTGGAAACACAGAGGACACGGAGAGGCACGGAGGAAAGAGGAGGGCGTGCTTTTGTGACGGCGTTGCTGGTGCTGGTCGCCACTCTGTTCGGGGTATCCGCATCGTCCGCCGCCCCGGTTCCCCCTCCGGAGTGGCTGGTCGTCGAGGACCGTCCCTGGGATGACGGGACCAGCCTCGACATCCGGTTTCCCCTCGCGAAGGAGGACACCGATCCGGCGAATCCCGTCCGCTACCAGGTCCAGATGTCGGGGGAATACCTCGGCCTCTACGCGGACCTGATCCAGGTCACGGCCACGCCCGAGCAGCGGCGCCGCAACGAGATCACGGCTCGCGCCTCCGAGCTCAACATCGGCGAGCCGTACTGGTTCCGGATCCGGACGGTCGATGCCGCCGGAGCCCGCTCGGCGTTCGTCGAGACCGGCCTCGACGGGGTCCGCCCCCGGCGGCAGTGGTTCGACGGCCGGCGGTTCTGGCTGCTCACGATCTCGCTCCTGATCTGCGGCGCGGTCATCTGGTACATCATCCGCTCGCGCCTCGGCGCGCGGTACACGATCCGGCGGATCGCCGGCCTCGACGCCATGGAGGATGCCGTCGGCCGCGCGACCGAAATGGGGCGGGCCTGCCTCTTCGTCCCCGGCGTCAATGACATCAACGAGATCCAGACGATCGCCGGGCTGACGATCCTGGGCCGCATCGGCGAGCGGGCGGCGGACTATGACTGTCCGATCGACGTGCCGACCAGCCGCTCGCTCGTGATGACCGCGGCCCGCGAGACGCTGGCGGCCGCCTACTCGAAGGCGGGCCACCCGGAAGCGTACCGCGAGGACGCCGCCTACTACGTCACCGACGAACAGTTCGGCTACGTGGCGCACCTCACGGGGAAGATGGTCCGGGAGAAACCGGCCGCCTGCTTTTACATGGGCTCGTTCTTCGCGGAGTCGCTGATCCTGGCCGAGACCGGCAACGCCATCGGTGCCATCCAGATCGCCGGCACGGCCCAGCCGGCGCAGCTCCCGTTCTTCGTCGCGGCGTGCGACTACACGCTGATCGGCGAAGAGTTTTTCGCGGCCAGCGCCTACCTCTCGGGCGACCCCGACCAGCTCGGGACGCTCAAGGGGCAGGACTTCGGCAAGTTCTTCGTGGCGGTCGTCGTCGCCGTCGGCGTGCTTCTCAGCCTCGTCGCGGCAGCCACCGGCAGCCAGTCGCTGAAGGCGGCGACCGCGTACCTGCGGAACTCGGTGCTCGGCGAGTAGGTCTTCGCCTGTGTGCCGGCGACGACCGGCGGCCTACTTCTTCGCGACGTCGGGAAAGCCGCTCCACAGGACGGTCCCGTCCGGCGCGGTCACGCGGAGTTTTCGCCAGCGGACGGCGGAGTTCCAGGTGACGAGCGCGATTCGCCCCTTGAGCCGCGTCGTCTCGGTGAAGCGGATCGGCGGGAGGTCGTCGAGGCGGCACTCGATCTCCATGCCCCGCACGCGGACATGGACCCGCTGCCACTGATTGTGCTGGTGCCGCCGGCCCTGCAGAGGGGCGTCGCGGCTCCAGTGTCCGCCGACCACCCGGACCGCTTCATCGAAGCTCCCTCCGTACGACCCGATGTTGAACGAGAGATAGTTGAGAGGTGAACTCGCCCGGAAGTGCAGGATTCCCCCCTGGGCATCCGGCAGGCCCGGATGCGACAGACATTCGACCGTGACGTCGTAATCGGTCCATTCCGGGTCGCCGAAGTACAGCTCGAAGTTCCCCGGTTCCGCCTGGACGAACTCGTCTCCCTCCCGGAGCCACCGGCCCCCTTTGACGATCTCATAGACCGGAGGCTTGGCCGCCGGCGCGGGAGGGTGTGGCGTTTCGGGACTGGAACTCACCTCTCGGGGGTGGGGCCCTCGCGCCCACTGTGTCACTCCGAATGCGAGAGTGGCGAGGCCAAGGAACGCAGCGACGGTGATCGGCCACTCTCGGCGTCGTATGGGCGTTCGCTCCGGTGCGGGAGACGCGGCAGCTTGATCGACGACGGTCGGAGTGAGGCTCTCGTCAACGGGCTTCCCGCCGACGTCGCAAGGGCGTCCCTGCTGCCAGTCGACGAGGCACCGCTCCAGGATCTGTGCCACCTCGCGGGCCGAGGCGTAACGGTCCTCCGGGGACTTGGCGTGCAGCCGGGTGATGATCGCCTGGAACCAGGCGGGCGTCTCCGGAATGAGGTCGCTGATCGGACGCGGCTCGTCGTGAACCACCTTGAACAGGATTCGGACCGCATTCGTGTCTCGAAACGGAGCGCGGCCGGTGTAGAGGCAGTAGAGCACGCTCCCCAGGCTGAAGAGGTCGGACCGCGCGTCGAGCCCGAGCCCCTGCGCCTGTTCCGGCGACATGAAGTTCGGCGTCCCGGAGATGAGGGCGGTGCGGGTGACGCTCGTGTCGTTGAGCGAGCGGGCGAGGCCGAAGTCGGTGATCCGGACCCGGTCGAGTCCTTCCTCCAGGAGGATGTTGCCCGGTTTGATGTCGCGGTGGATGAGCCCCCGCTCGTGCGCCGCCGCCAGCCCGCGGGCGATCTGGGCTCCGACGACGAGGAGTTCGCGAAGGGGCAGGGGGCCGGTGGCGTCGAGCCGCTGCTGGAGCGTCGGTCCGGCGACGTACTCCATGACGAGGAACGGCAGCGGCGTCTCCTCGACGGCGTAGAGCGTGACGATGTTGTCGTGGCGGACCGCGGCGGCCGCGCGGGCTTCCCGGAGGAATCGTTTGCGGGCGGGGGAGGTCGTGGTCAGTTCCGGCCGCATGACCTTGATGGCGACCAGCCGGTGGAGCTTCTCGTCCTGAGCGAGGAGGACGATGCCGCAGCCGCCTCGTCCGAGGATCTGCCGGATGTCGTAGGAGCCGAGTCGGCCGAGGGAGCCGGGCTCGATCGGCGGCGCGAGGAACGAGAGGTCGATCGGTTCGTCGGCCTCGTCGACTTCGGTGTCGGGAAGCAGGTCGGGCTCGACGGCGTCGGTGCGGTGGGGATCGTCGCCGGGCGGCCGGTGGCGCTCGGTCGTGTCAGAGGAATCCGCGTTGTCCGACATGGGGCCCTTTTCTGGCCGCACGAGGTGTGGGTGCGGCTCCGCCATCCTATGTCAGGACGCCGTGCCGGCAACAGCGCGGCGCCTTGCCGGCACGACGTCCATAGCTCAAACCCAACGTGCCACGGCAGACTGGGGTCAAGGGGGTCTCACCCCCTTGCCGCCGGAGGCGCTTCCATGAGGAACCGTGGCAAGCAACGGACGTCCGCTTTGTGGAGCCGGCGTCGAGGACTCACCACTCGCTCCGGAATCCCCGCGAGTTGGTTTGGGGGGCATACGGCACGTTGTCCGCGCCTGGACACGCACTCCTTCCGACAGTGTCCGGCGAGCCAAGCCTCCGGCGGGCATGAGGGCTTCGCCCCCCTGCACCCCCCACCAGGGGTGGCCCCCTGGACCCCGGTTGTGGATGGGATGGCTACTGCGCGGGCTTCGGCGCGAGATGCTCTTCAAAGAACTTGTACGCCACCTCACGCACTGCCGGCGGAAAATCGTGCGCACAGTCCGGATACTCCGCCCGCAGATTCCCTTCCGCACCCAGCAGCTTGTAGATCGGCGCCGCGGCCGCCACGCAGTCCCGGACTCCACTGACTTCAAAATTACTGTCATGCAGCGGCGAACACGCCAGGAACGGCCGCGGAGCAAAACTGGCCACAATCTCCGGGAAGTCGAACGGGACCTCATCCGCGTTGTTGTGGTACTCCTTCGCGATCAGCGGCATGTACCGGGCACTCGTCCAGCCAGCCAGCTTCCCCTCGTAATACTTGTGAAACCGCGTGAACCCGCAGCTCGAGACCATCACCTTGATCCGCGGATCAAACGCGGCGGTGAACATCGTGTTGTGCCCGCCCAGCGAATGCCCGATGCAGCCGATCCGCTCGCCATCGACGCGCGGGAGGGACTGCGTCAGCAGGTCGACGGCGCGGAGGTTGTCCACAATCGCCTTCATCGTGCCGCTGACGTAGCCGTCTTCCGGCGGGAACTCGTACTTGTACTCCCCAAAGCTCGGATAATCGGGCGCGAGGGTCACGAAGCCCCGCTGAGCCAGTTCGAGCGCGTAGTGCAGGTTCGGATTGCCGGCGAGCAGCGACGGCTCGTCCTTCCCGATCCCGGTCGTCTGGTGCAGGCAGAGGATTCCGGCCCGCTTGTCCTCCGCCGGCTTCTCCGGGTCCTTGCCCGGCGTGTAGGGAGGGAAAAAGAGCCACGCCCGCACCTTGCGCTGGAAGGTGTCGGTGTGGTACTGGATCTTGTTCCGCTTCACGCCCCCTTCCAGCTCAGCCCGCTCCAGGACCTCCAGGAGCGGCGGCGAGAACTTCGACCGGTCCGGTAGCGGCCCCATCGCACGCTCCATCCCCTTCAGAATCTCCTGCCGGCGAGCCTCCCACTGCTCGCGGGTCGTGATCGGCTGCCGCCGTCCTGAGTCGTCGACGAAGTCGGACGGAGTCTGGTGAAGACCGAGCGGGATATCGCTGGTCTGGGCGGCCGCCTTCGAGGCCGGAAGAGCCAGGAGCGCGGCGCCGAACGCCACGGAGAACACGACTCGCAGAAGAGGCATGGTGACCCTTTGGCCCGGCCTTCCGGAGCGGGGGGAAGGGGGTGAGAGCGAGGGAGGGGAAGGGGATCGAAAACGGTGTGCGGTGAGGTGGCCGGGGAGCGAATCAGTTGAGCGCGTCGAGTCCGTCCATCAGGGAGTCGAGTTCGTCCTTCTCGCGGGCCGGTTTCTGTTCCTGCCGCTTCTTGAGCCCGACCGCCGCCCCGACGGCGTCCCGGCCGTCCTTGAGGAGCTCGGCGTCGCGCTCGGCGACCGCCATGTCGAGCGCGTTGCCGTCGCCGCCGCCGAACAGTTTCGAGAGGTCGATCTTGAGTCCCGCGACTTCACCGTCGGCTCCGGCGATTCCGGGGGACTTGTGCTGCGGAAAGATGATGGCGTTCGCCGGACAGACACGGCTGCAGGCGGGGCAGCCCTTTTTGCAGTTGTCCTGCGCCTCGACGAGGATCCGGTCGAGGGTGTCGACGCCGTAGACGCCGAACAGGCAGAAATCGATGCACTCCATGCAGTTCGTGCAGCGGGAGTAGTCGATGACCGGGTACCACCGCCGCTTCACGGGATCGACGAGGAGCGCCGCTTGGCCGTTCGCGTCTGTGCCGCTTGAGACCTGAGCGGCCGCGGGTTCCGGCGTGCCCGGGAGAGTGACGATCGGCAGCGGGTTGAGGAACCGCTCGGTCTGGGCCGGCGTGGGGGAGCCGCCGATCCAGCTCATCAGGTCGACCGTCTCGGTCGTCTGCTCGCGGGCGATGCGGCGGACTTCTTCGAGGAACGGTTCGGCGCGGTTCCGGATCCGGAGGTCGAGGCAGTAGATGAAGCGTTTGGGGACGTCGGTCGAGCCGATCCCTTGAGCAGCGGCGTTCTGTTCTTCCTCTTCGTCGGTCTCTTTGAGGAGGACGGTCCCTTCGCGGCCGCGGACTCCCTGGCGGTCGAGGGTCCAGTGGGCGGCCCGGGGGTAGAGCCACGAGAGGACGATGATGGGACCGGAGAGTTTGCGGAGGTGGAGCAGGCCGGTGTGGTCGGCCGCCATGTCGTAGAGGTGGGGGACGATGGAGACGTCGAGTCCCGGCTCCATGATGAGCCGGGCGGCGAGGTCTTCCTCGAGCCCTTTTTTGGCGGGGTTGAGGCTTTGCCCCTGGGCGATGACGACGTGGATTTTCCGGGGGGCCATGAACTCACGACTTGGTGTGGCGGCGAATTCCTTCGCGTAAAAAGCATTACGGGCGATTGGTAGGAGAAATGCAAGTGGTCGACCCGCGTCCTGGCCGGCCCGGCTCCCATTGCTCAAACCCAACGTGCGACGGCGAGCCGGGGTCAAGGGGGCCACGCCCCCTTGCCGCCGGAGGCACTTCCATGAGGAACCGTGGTAAGTAACGGGCGACCGCTTTGTGGAACCGGCGTTGAGGACTCACCGCTGGCCCTGGATTCCCCGCGGGTTGGTTTGGGGGGCATACGGCACGGTGTCCGCGTTTGGACACGATCTCCTTCAGACATCTCTCGACGGCCGGGCCTCCGGCGGGCAAAGGGGCGTTGCCCCTCTGCACTCCCCACCAGGGGTGGCCCCCTGGACCCCGGTTCTTTAATGACCTGTCAAACTGGGAGGATGCGCGAAGCTCTGACGGTTCCGCAAAGTTCCCTTGAGACCCAACCGCCCACCCGCCGAATCCACCGGTACGCTTTGCGCGGCGCTGACCAGGACGGTCCGCCGCAGTCTCAGGGAGGAGTGCGGCGCATGTCGGCCACGGTTTCCGGTCAGATCCCGTCTCGACTTCTGCAGTCCCTCGTCGGACCTGCCGCCAACTCCAAAGGGGCCATCCTCGATGTCGGCTGCGGCGACGGAAACGTCGTCCGCGGACTCCGCGACATCGGCTGCACCGCCCAGGGGATCGATGACACCCTCCCCCGCGCCGGCGATGGCCTCGTCCAGGGCTCCCTCTCCGGCAACGTCCCGTTCGTCGTCCACGCCTTCGACGCCATCCTCGTCCGCGGCATGAAGGTCTATTCCGGCCCGCTCACCGGTCCGGAAGTCTTCACCGCCACCGCCAACCTGCTGTCGTGTCTCAAGCCGAGCGGCCGTCTCGTCCTGTTTGAGCCCCAGGGCTTCACGACGCCGGGCTCGATCGACGCTGGCCGTCTGAACGCGTGGCGCGAGCACCTCTCGCAGTTCCCCGGCCGCTGCGATATCTCGCAGTTTGCCGATGGTCTCGGCTTCCTTCTCAGTCTTAAGTGGCTGATGGGCGAGAAGAAGATTGCGGCCACGATTGTCTCGATGACGGTTCCCTCCCCCGCTCTCAGCCGGCTGGAGTGGCATCGTGTTGTGCGGGACATTCTGCTGGGCAAGAAGAAGCGCGGCGCCGCCTGATTGGGGAGAGGCCGGAGGCTTAAGGCGGAAGGTAGAGGGGACGGTCCTCGAAGGTGACCGCCCCAGGAGCCAGGTCCAGGGGGACCCTGGTCAGGGGGGTGCAGGGGGGCAGAATGCCCCTTTGCCCGCCGGAGGCCTGGCCGTCGAGAGATGTCTGCAGGAGGGCGTGTCCAAGCGCGGACACCGTGTCGTATGCCCCCACATCAACTCGCGGCGATTCCAGGGCGAGCGATGAGGTGTAAGGGAGCTCCCATCCCAGGAAGTCCCTCAGGGACGGCCGAAAATAGCCCACCCTTTCAAGGGTGGGGCCCGGCTCCGCAGCCCGACAGCGCAGTCCCGACAGGGACGAAAGAGACAATCGAGGTGCCGCGGACCGTTGTGTTCTTCCGTCCCTACCGGGACTCGATTGAAATGCCGTCGCGTCCCCCCCCCCGTTGAAACGGGGGCTACTTTCTGTCGTCCCTGCCGGGACTATTCTGCAGCGCTGCTCTGATCTGTGTGCATCTGTGTTTATCTGTGGCTCAATTCCTTCGGAGAGCCAGGTTGAGCGCGGGATCAGGGCGCTGACGCCCCCCGCTCGACTCTCTTGTTCGAGCTGCGCCGGCAAGCCTTCTCCCGGCCATCGGTGAACTCACCCCAGGTTAGCCAGATCCTTCAGCAGCGCCTCGCGATCCCCCTCCGCAGGCACCGCCGTGGCCAGCTCTTTCGCCCGCTCCAGATGCCGCCGCCCTGCCTCGACATTCCCGAGCGCAAACTCCGCCCTCGCCAGCGCCTCATGGGCATAGCCCGCATAAAACGGCTCGTCCGCCGGCGTGATGTCGAGACAAAGCTGCCCGTACCGCCGGGCATTCTCCGCCTGCCCGACAACGACATACGCCCGCGATGCCTGCCAGTAGCCGATCGACCGACTGAGATCCGTCACATCCGGCCGCTGCGACCAGTGCCACATCGAGGCATGCACCAGATCGATCAGCGCCAGATCGTAGGCCGCCGTCCGATCGGCCAGGTCCATCAGATCCCAGGCCCGGTTGAAACAGTCCGCCGCGAAAAACCGATGCGCGGGGGCGGGGTCGAACGCGGACTTGTCGGACATGACTCCTCCACTTCGCTGGCAAACGAATCCCGAAGGCACGCCTCTCAACCGACCTCTGACTGATCACGGAAAACTGACGACTGAAAACTCCACCCTCACTTGGCCGGAATATCGATCTTGATCCGCAGGTCGCGGAGCTGCTTGAAATCGACAACGCTCGGGGCGCCGCTCATCGCGTCCGCCGCCTTCTGCGTCTTCGGGAACGCGATCACGTCCCGGATGTTCTCACCACCCGTGAACAGCATCACCCACCGGTCGAGACCAAGGGCCACGCCGGCGTGCGGCGGGGCCCCGTACCGGAGCGCGTCGAGGAAGAACCCGAAGCGGGCCTCGGCTTCTTCGGCCTTGATGTTCAGCAGTTCGAAGATCCGGGCCTGGGTCTTGGAGTCGTGCACGCGGACGCTGCCGCTCGCCGCCTCGTAACCGTTGCAGACGAGGTCGTACGAGTTCGCCCGCACGCGGCCCGGGTCGGTCTGCAGGTACTCAGCGTCCTCCGGATGGATCGCGCAGAACGGATGGTGCTCCGCGTCCCATTTGTTCTCTTCGGCGTTCCAGGTGAACATCGGGAAGTCGATGACCCAGAAGGTCTGCATCGACCGCGGATCGTACAGCTCCAGCTCCCGGCCGAGCTTGTTGCGGATCGCCGAGAGAGCGGCGCTCGTCACCTTGAAGGTGTCCGCCACGAACAGCAGCAGGTCGCCGTCCTGGCCTTCGAACTTCTGAACGATCGCCCGCTGCTGGTCCTCGGTGAAGAACTTGGCGATGGACGATTCCAGCTTCCCGCCGGCGACCTTGAAGTAGGCGACACCCTTCGCGCCGTACTCGGCGACGAGGCCCTTCATGTCGACGTCGAGCATCTTGCGGCTGTACTTCTCCGCTGCCCCCTTGGCGTTGATCCCGCGGACGCGGTTGCCAGCGGCGACCGTCTGCTTGAAGACGCCGAAGTCGCACTCCGCCGCGATCTCGCCGATGTCGACGATCGGCAGGCCGAACCGCAGGTCCGGCTTGTCGCTGCCGTACTTCTCCATGCATTCCTGGTAGGTGTATCGCTTCAGCGGCAGCTCGATCTTCTCGTTGCGGAGCTGGTTCGTCATCTCGGCCACGAGACCGTCGATCGCGTTGAGGATGTCGTCCCGCTCGACGAACGCCATCTCGACGTCGATCTGCGTGAACTCCGGCTGCCGGTCGGCCCGGAGGTCTTCGTCGCGGAAGCAGCGGGCAATCTGAAAGTAGCGGTCGAGACCGCCGACCATCAGGAGCTGCTTGTAGAGCTGCGGCGACTGCGGCAGGGCGTAGAAGTGCCCTTCATGGACGCGGCTCGGGACGAGGTAATCGCGGGCTCCTTCCGGCGTACTCTTGCCGAGCATCGGGGTCTCGATCTCGAGGAACCCGAGCCGGTCGAAGTATTGCCGGACCGCCATCGTGAGCTTGTGGCGGAGGATGAGGTTCTGCTGGAGGGCGGGCCGCCGCAGGTCGATGTAGCGATGCTCCAGCCGGATCTCCTCGTTCGGGATCGACTGCCCTTCGGGCTCAAACGGCGGCGTCTTGCTCTTGTTGAGGAGCGAAAACTCGTTGACGAGAAGCTCGACTTCGCCCGTCGAGAGCTTGGGGTTCGCAAGCCCCTCGGGCCGCTGGACCACCTTGCCGCTCACCTGCACGACGTCCTCGTGCCGCAGGTGACGGGCCTGCTGCTGGATCTCCGACGAGTCCGCGAGGTCGAACTTGATCTGGGTCTTGCCGTAACGATCCCGGAGGTCGATGAAGACGATGCCGGCGTGGTCGCGGTATTTGTCCACCCAGCCGCAGAGCGTCACCGTCTGGCCGGCGTGAAAGGGTCGCAGTTCACCGCAGGTATGTGTCCGAAGCACGGCTATCGATTCGTAAACGTAAGGGCGGAGCTCGGTTCGGCCGGAACCGGACGGACCGGGGCGCAGACCAAGACGGAATTTCGTGGGGAGGCATGATAGGGAGCGGCCGGGAGGGGTCGCAATGCCCCATAATTCGACCCAGCCACTATACTTGCGGTTCGCCTCCCTGGAGAACCGCATGACCGCTGCCGTCGCCCCATCTACCCCGGCCCGCCCCGCCGCAGGCCGCTACCCTCTCAACTGGAATCTGGACGCCCTGTTCCCGAATCCCCAGACGGCGGAATTCAAGACCCTGCTGTCAGGCTTCTCGACCGAACTCCAGACCCTGGCCGCGGATGCCGACACGCTGCCGGCGATCACCGCCGCCGGGGCCAGCGGGACCTGGGGGGCCTACCTGGAGCGTCTGGCCGCGGTCCTGGGACGGTTCGAGGACCTGTCGGCGTTCGTCGGCTGCCACTCGGCCGACCAGGCGGAAAACAAGGAGTTCCAGCGGGTCGAGGGGCTCCTGTCGGCTCTCTGGCCGCTCCGGTCCAAGGTCCTGACGACGGTGGAGCTGGCCTTCGTCGGCGTCCCGGCCGACAAAGTGAAAATCTTCATCGATGGCGATCCGCGGCTGAAGGCGGTCGCGTTCTTCCTCGAAGAGGCGGGTCGGAACGCCACCTTCCGGCTGCCGCGGGAGCAGGAGCAGCTCCTGTCCGAGCTGAGCGTCGACGGGCTCTCGGCGTGGTCGCGGCTCTATGACCGGATCTCCGGGGAGCTGCGGATCGAGGTCATGGAGAAGGGGAACGTCGTCCGGAAGTCGGTCGGCCAGATCCAGTACGACATGCCCGAGCGGAGCGTCCGGCAGAACAATTTTTATGCGGCCGACAAAGCCTGGGGGACGCTGGGTGACACCTGTGCCGACGCTCTGAACCACATCTCCGGTGCCCGGCTGACGAAGTACAAGCGGCTCAAGGTGCAGGACCACCTCGACGCGCCGCTGCGGCTGAACCGGATGACCCGCGGCACGCTCGACACGATGTGGGGGACGATTACCGACCGCAAGAAAATGCTCCTGCCCTACCTCGAGCGGAAGGCCAAGCTCCTGGGCCTCGAAAAGCTCTCGTGGTAC
This sequence comes from Planctomyces sp. SH-PL14, assembly GCF_001610835.1. Lineage (NCBI taxonomy): Bacteria > Pseudomonadati > Planctomycetota > Planctomycetia > Planctomycetales > Planctomycetaceae > Planctomyces > Planctomyces sp. SH-PL14. The sequence goes on from NZ_CP011270.1 coordinate 5,214,504, forward strand.
GACCAGATCGCGCCGCTGCCGCCGGGGATCGCCGGGAACGAGAGCGAGCTGACCTATGACCAGGCGTGCGACCTCGTGATCCGGACCTTCACGGAGTTCAGCCCGGACTTCGGCGAGTTCGCCCGGATGGCGATCGAGACCGGCTGGACCGAGGCCGAGAACCGACCCGGCAAGAAGCAGGGGGCGTTCTGTACCGGGATCCCGACGAAGAAGGAGACGCGCGTCTTCATGACCTACACCGGGACCGCGGACAGCATGTCGACGCTGGCCCACGAGCTCGGCCACGCGTACCACTCGTACGTCCTGCGGAACGAGCCGCTCCTGCTCCAGGACTACCCGATGAACCTCGCCGAGACCGCCTCGACGTTCGCCGAAGCGGTCCTCAACGAACAGCGGCTCGTCGAAGCGAAGTCGACGGGGGCCCGGCTGGCGCTCCTCGACAACCTGCTGGCGGACTCGGTCGCCTTCCTGATGAACATCCACGCCCGGTTCCTGTTCGAGGACCGGTTCCACAAGGAGCGTCCGCAGGGGGAGCTGACAACGGCGCGGCTGAGCGAGCTGATGCAGGAGGCCCAGAAGGAGGCCTACCTGGGAGCCTTCGCCGATGACGGCTGGTATCCGGGCTTCTGGATCTCGAAGCTCCATTTCTACATCGGCGGCTGGCCGTTCTATAACTTCCCGTACACGTTCGGCTACCTGCTGTCGCAGGGCCTGTACGCGGTGGCGGCGACGGACAAGACGAATTTCCCCGCGCGTTACCGCGAGTTCCTGATCGCGACCGGGAACCGGCAGACGGAAGACGCGCTCCAGCAGACGCTGGGCTACGACCTGACGAAGCCGGAGTTCTGGAACCGCAGTCTCGACGTCATCGAGACACGGGTGAAAGCGTTCTGCGACTTGGCCGACAGCCTGGGAATGTAGCCGTCTCGCTCCGCGAGACGAGCGCGCGAGCGGCGTGTTCAAACGACTCCCGCGCCTCCGTTTCGTTTTGGATCGAGACGCCGCTCACGGTTCGAAAGCGCGGGTCGGGAGCTCATCTCGCGGAGCGAGATGGCTACTGACGATCACGACCGTCAGCCACAGCGACACGGTTCGCCCGGAATGCCAGCCGACGGCGGACTGTTCGGGAAGCCTTCGGATTTGGGAAACACAGAGGCACAGAGAGCACGGAGAAGAGGACCTCTCCGGATTAGCGGTCATTAGTGACGATGAGTGTTCCGTAACTCTCCGAGAAGAGACAGAGGAACACTGATTTTCGCTAATGCTCACTAGTCCGGAGAGAAGAGCATGGAGCTGGGAGTTCCGTGTTCCCCGCCTTATCTGTGTTGATCTGTGTCCATCTGTGGCTCACTCCTTCTTCCACAGACGTCTCACGGCTCCCTGCAAATTCCTCTGCGCTCTCCGTGCCTCTGTGTTTCAAATCCTCCACGCATCCGAGCGCGGATTGCCGATCACGAGCCTTTGACAATCGTCAGCCAGAGCGCCGTGATCCGGTCCGACACCCCGGAGATCGGGCCATCGGCGACGCGGCGGCGGTCGCCCGCCTTGCCGATGATCTTGAGCGGGACGTTCAGCGGCGTTGTTCGCTTCGTCTCGATCTTGAGCTTCACGCTCTTGGCGGAATCCCCCATCGCCTGGGACTTCGTCTCCGCGAGCGTCACTTCGGCGTCGGCCGGGAGTCCTTCGACTTCGAACACGATCTCGTCCTTGAACCCGGCCCGCCGGGCGATCGTCACCGGGATCTCCAGCGGCGTTCCGGCCTTCAGCGTCCAGCGGTTCGTGTCGACGTTCAGATCGAAATCGGGAACGGTCGGTTCGGCGGTCAGGAGGTAGGCGTACCGCGGTCCGCCGTGGCGGAAACGGTCGGTCACTTCGAGGCGGTATTCGCCGTCGGCCGGAAGCGACTGGTTGAAGTCGATGTCGTAGGACCGGCGGCCATCGTCGTCCTGCTCCTTGATGAGCTTCCCGTCGGGACCGAAGAGCCGCAGGACGGCGTCGAGCGGCGAGTCGAATCGCCGGGCATCGACCGCCAGTCGCAGCGATTCCCCCTTCTTACCCGCAAACCGGTACCGGTCGACTTCGCCCGGAGCGCTCACGTGGCCGGTGAGCGACATCGGCACCGTGAGGAGCTGGGGCGTGTTCGGCTCCGCCGGAGCCGCTTCGATAGGCGTGGCATGCGAGACCAGCGGGAGCCGGTGAGCGAGCAGCGTCGACGGCTCAGCCGCCGGGAGGATCGCGGTCTCGTCGATAAGCACAGGAGTGAGCGGCGCAGCGTCCGGGGCGATGCCGGTTCGGACGGGAGCGAGCGGTGCGGGGGTCGGACTCGCGACCGCCAGCGGGACGGTGTGGTCGATCACCGGACCCGTCGTGAGGAGCAGGCGGTAGATGTAGCCCTCGCCCCCGGCGTAGTTGATCGTGCTGTTGGGATCGGCGGGAAAGGCGAAGGCCCGGACGAGGTACGGACCGGGGCGCGTGGCGGTGAAGGTAAGCTGGGGGTCGTTGCCCCGGTCGTCGTCGTTCTGGACGAGGACGAACCCGTCCGGGGTGGCGATCTGGAGGACGCCGTCCATCGGTGTGCCGAGGCTGCGATGAGACTCGACGGAGGCTGTGAGGGTCTGTCCCGCTTCGAGCGTGACGGAGAAGGCATCGACTTCGCCCCCCTTGTGGAGGACACCGTTCACGACGACCGGCAGAGCTTCGACCTTCTGGGCCTGGGCGTTTGTGTTGTTCGGCTCGACCTCGGCGATCTCGGGGAGCGTGCCGACGAAGACCGGCCGCAGGTCGCTCGCCCCCTCATCGTTGAAGAAGCGAATCCAGACGATCCCCGGCGGGCAGTCCGGAGCGGCGGTCAGTGTCCACTCCTTCGGCTTGTCGGTCGGGGCCAGCGTGATCCCGGGGCGGCTGAACCAGACCTGCGGAACAGGTTCCCCCGCGGCCCCCACGAACGAGACGGTCACGGACTTCCCGGCCTGGACCCCGGCGGGAGAGATCCCGGTCACCGCCGGCGGAGCGGCCAGGACCCAGGCGGGAACGAGAGCGGCAATGGCGAGGACGGAAGACCGGAGGAACGAGAACGGCACTGCAGGACAGCCTTTCAAGAACTCAACACGGCACGAAGGCAACGGGGCGTCCTGGGCGAGTGGCGAGGAGAACTCCCCTTCCTCTCCCTAGACTCTAGACCCTCGTCCCTAGTCCCCAGACCACCTACGCAAACAGCTCGCTAATCGGCGTCGCGTCGCTCACGAGGTGCGTCGGGCGGCCGAGCGGGGTGTAGTAGATCTTGTCCGGATCGATCCCCAGCTTGCGGTAGATCGAAGAGGCGAAGTTCTCCGGCGAGAGGACCCGGTCGACCGCCGAGTAGCCGGCCCGGTCGGTCGCGCCGATCACCTGGCCGCCGGGGATCTTCGCCCCCGCCATCAGGACCGACATCGCGTTCGACCAGTGGTCGCGGCCGGCGTCCTTGTTGATCTTCGGGGTTCGGCCGAACTCGCCCAGGACGCAGACCATCGTCGAGTCCAGCATCCCCCGGTCGTCGAGGTCTTCGATCAGGGCCGACACCGCCGTGTCGAGTTCGGGCAGCCGCTTGCGGCAGGCGTTGAACAGGTCGGCGTGGTGGTCCCATCCCCCTTCGTAGAGAGTGATGAACGGCACGCCCGCCTCGACCAGCCGCCGGGCCAACAGCGCCCGCTGGCCGAAGCTCGAACGGCCGTAACGGTCGCGCAGTTCCTTCGGCTCGCTGGCGACATCGAAGGCCTTCTGGGCTTCGGGCGACGAGACGAGGCTGTAGCCCTGCTGGTAGTACTCATCGAGAGCGTTCACCGGGTCTCCGGCCGCCTTCTCGGCGATCCGCGGGAGCTTGTCGACGAGCGAGCGGAGGTCCTTCCGCTTGCCGAACCGGTCGTCCGTCAGTCCGCCCGGAAGAGCGACGTCGCGAACGCGGAATTTTTCGCGGTTGGGATCGTCGGCGACGACGAAGGGGGCGTACTGGGCGCCGAGGAAGTTCGGGCCCCCCGAGCGGGACATGCTCGGCATCGAGAAGTAGGCCGGGAGTCCGTTGTGGTTCCCCCGCTCGTAGGCCGTGACCGAGCCGAAGCTGGGGTGAAAGCTGACGAACGCGCCGCAGCCGACCGGAATCCGCGGCGGGGCGCCGGTCATCATGTAGTGGTTGCCGGCGCCGTGGTTCCCCTGGTCGTGCCGGATCGAGCGGATGACCGCCAGCTTGTCGGAGATCGAGGCGAGCTTCGGGAGGTGTTCGGAGAACTGCATCCCCGTCACCTTGGTGTCGATCGCCTGGTACTCGCCGCGGACTTCGCTGGGGGCCTCGGGCTTGGGGTCGAAGGTCTCGTAGTGCGTCGGGCCGCCGTCGAGCCAGACGAGGATGCAGCTCTTCGCCTCCGTCCGCAGCGCGGTCTCGGTGGCGTAGGCGGTGCCGCGGAGACGCAGCAGGTCGACGAGTCCCGTGCCGAGAGCGGCTCCGAGACCGAGCTTGAGGCAGTCGCGACGACGGATGCCGAGGCAGTTCGAATGGGCCGACATCAGGTGGGCTCCCGTGGCGATTCCCCGGAGCGCTCGCGCTGGGAGAGATCGGCCGTGCAGGCAATCAGATCAGGTGGGCAATCAGGCAGGTCGAACGAACGCTCCGGGGAGGAGGTTCGCCACGGCGGCCGGGTCGCGCGTCCGGCGGCCGAATTTCCTCATCTCATCTCGCCGGGCGAGATGGCCATCCTCGCTCTCCCGCGGGGCGGAAGAACGGCGGAAACTAATCCTTGAACACAAACTCCGGGGTGTTGAGGAGCGCCCACAACAGATCTTCGGTCGCTCCCCGGCGGTTCGTCTCCGGATTCTCATATAAAGCGGTGCCGATCCGCAACTCTTCCTCGCTCGGCCGGCGTGAGTAGACGGCCAGATACAGCTCCTCGACGATCGCGGCGGGGGGCTTTTCCGTTTTTGCCAGTCGTGCCGGCAGGCTCTCGTCCCCCATGACTTTGCCGTACAGGTTCCGCGCGTTCATGAGGTGCAGGGCCTGGACGATCGTGGTGTTGCTCGTCCGTTCGCAGGGGGGATCCTGGTTCGGGTCGGGACGGCCGAAGGCGTCGAGGAACAGCGAGTCGATGCGGTGGGTCCAGATCGACTTCGAGTGCGCCGCGGGGGGCATCGCCTCGAAGTTCTCGGGGACGCCGGTCACCTGGCAGACGGAATCGAACAGGACTTCCGCCCGCAGCCGCCGCCGGTAGTAGCGGGAGTAGTTCCGGGTGTCGACGACGTTCCGCTCGTTGGGCAGGGAGCCGAGCCCGTAGACGTACGAGTTCGTGATCCGGCGGATGAGCGTCTTCTGGTCGAAGCCGCCGTCGCGGAAGTCGTTGCCCAGCGCTTCGAGCAGCGGCGGGTTCGAGGCGGGGTTCGTGGCCCGCAGGTCGTCGACCGGATCGACGAGTCCGATCCCCATCAGGTCGGCCCAGATCCGGTTCGCCTGCGTCTGGGCGAAGAAGGGATTTTCCCTGGACGTCATCCACGTCGCCAGCGAGGCCCGGGGATCGTCCCCCTCGCCGATCGGCGGGGTCTCGCCAAAGAGGACCTTCGGAGCCATCGTCGCCCCGGTCCGCGGGTGCGTGACGCTCCCCGCCTTGGCGGTGAAGACGAACTCCTCCGAGCCGGAGATCGGCGGCGAGAGCCCGGTCCCCTTGCGGCCGAGTTTCGCGAAGAAGGCGGCGAACGAGTAGAAGTCGTCCTGGCTCCAGACCTCGAACGGATGGTGGTGGCACTTGGCGCACTCCAGCCGGATCCCGAGGAACAGCTGGCTCACGATCGTCGTCAGCTCGTCCGGCTCGCGGCGGTCGCGGAACAGCGTGACATGGCCGTCGCGGAACGTGCTCCCCTCGGAGGTCACGAGCTCGCGGACGAACTGGTCGTACGGGCGGTTCTCGCGGAACGCGCCGCGGATCCAGTTGTCGTAGTTCAGCGTCGCCTTGATGCCGACGCGGTACGGGTTCGGCCGCAGGAGGTCGGCCCACTTGTTGGCCCAGTGCTCGGCGTACTCCGGATCGTCGAGCAGGCGGTTGATGAGGCGGGCCCGCTTGTCCGGCGCGGCATCGGCGAGGAACGCCTGCGACTCTTCGGCGGTCGGGATCCGGCCGATGATGTCGATCGTCGCCCGCCGCAGGAACGTCTGGTCGGAGGCGGGAGCGGAGGGCTGGAGCTTGAGCCGCTTGAGCGTCGTCCAGACGTGTTCGTCGATGTAGTTGTGCCGCGGCAGGGCGGCGTAGAAGTCATCCGGCACATCGCCGTCGAGCGGCCGCGAGGTGCGGCAGACGACGAAGTTGTCCATGTACCGCGCCATCACCGCCACTTCCCCGGTGACGCTCCCGCCGGTGATCAGCCCCGCGTCATCGACGGCGGCGACCGCCCCTTCGTTCGACTGGAACTGGGCCAGCGGCGTGACATCCCGCGTCGTGCCGTCGCTGTAGTGGGCGGTGACGACGAGCTGCTGCTGTTCCTCTTTCTTGAGGACGCGAGCAGTCGGAAAGACCTCGATCCCCTTCAGGGTCGGAACGTTCGGCACGCTCCGCGGAGCGCCCGACGTAATCCACCGCAGGAGCATCCGGTAGTCGTCGCTGTCCCGCCGCAGCCGGACGCCGCCGCCGTGGGGAACCGCCCCGACCGGCTTCTGGATCAGGAGACTGTCGGCCGGCGCGGCGGGCTGGATCCGCCGTCCGCGGGCCTCTTTCGTCAGGGCGTCGAAGTCGAAGTCCGAATCGAACCCGAGGAGCGAGAGCTGAAATCCGTTCTGTCCCCGCTGCTTGCCGTGACACGGGCCGGAGTTGCACCCGAGCTTCGTGAACACCGGCTGGATATCGCGCTGGAAGTCGACGGGAGGCTCGGCCGGCATCTCGCCGACGGTCACGACCGCTTCGAGCGCCTGCCCGGCACACTCGATCCGGACCCGCCCCTCACCTTGCGCGACCGCCCGCACGACGCCCCGTTCGTCGACGGAGACGATCGCGGGGGTCGTGGTCGTGAACCTGGCCGAGCGGGTCAGGTCCACCGCATCGCCGCTGCCGGCCTGCAGCACGAGAAGCTGCTGCCGCGGCGAATTGCCGTCGAGCCGGACCTGCGACGGGTGAAGCTGCAGGTCGGCCGCCGACAGCGGGCCCGCAACCACGAGCGCGGCGAGAAGGACCAGCAGAGCCGGGCCAAGCGACGCTGGGAAAAAACGGGGGGACTGACGCATAAACATCAACTTACATTTCCCCTCGGCCGGGCAACAGGCCGGGAACGTGTGAGTCCGGAAAGTTGGGTGCGGTGACCGCCCGGGAGGGCTCAGCTCCTGCTGAGCCGCGCAGGTTCCCGGCCGCGTTCGCCACCGCCGCGGCTCGGCAGGAGCCTCGCCCTCCCGATGACGGGGCGTCGCGATGCGCGTACGTCCGCCGGCCGTGCGGCTGGAGGACTTCCTCTTCTCGGGGTGGCGCGTCGACCGGTAGACTTCCGGCCGCACTTGTCGGGAGGACAAGCCAATGAGGGCCTTGCGGAGTTCGCGCCGTCGTGCGGCGTTCACGCTGGTGGAGTTGCTCGTCGGGCTGGCGATCGTGGGCCTTCTGGCCGCGTTGCTGCTTCCCGCCATCCAGAGCGCCCGCGAAGCAGGACGTCAGACCGAGTGCCGGAACCGGATGCGGCAGATCAGTACGGCGGTCCAGAACCGGACGGAGGCGTCGCAGGTCATCACGGACGACCAGCATCGTGATCTGTTCGATCTCCTTCCCTTTCTCGGGGAGACCGCGTTGTACTCGCATCACGTCGAATCGACTCAGCACACGCCGGGAACGCCGGTCTTCGTCTGCCCGTCGGACCCGCAGTCGTCGGCCCCCCTCGCCACCTTCAACTACGTGCTGAACGGTGGGAACCAGTTGACCCCGCGGGCCAAGAACGGCGTCTGTGCCGACTTGTTCGATCCACCGGTGCGGCCGGCCGACGTCACCGACGGCTTGAGTCAGACCGCCTGCCTGTCCGAGCGGCTGTTTAGCCGCGGAAGAAGCCAGCTCCATCACACGTGGGACGAGGTGGTCGCTGAAGGGGCGCGGTACACGTGGTTCCTCCAGCAGACCAGCCCGAACACGGAACCGGAGTTTGTCGACGCCTGTCGCAACGCCCGTCTGACCCCGTTCTCGACATTCCTGATCGGCAGCGCGCCGATGGGGCGGTTCTTTCCCCCCTACACCCACATCCTTCCGCCGAACTCCCTGGGCTGCTTCAACGCCACGGCCGCGGATCCGCTGCTCGACATGTCGAACTCGATGAACGGCGTCACCGCCACCAGCCATCACGCCGGCGGAGTCCACCTGGCGTACTGCGACGGCCACGTGGTCTTTCTGAACGACGCGATCGACGGCACCGTCTGGAAGGCGATCGGCTCCCGGAACGGGAGCGAACTGAACCACACCCCTTGATCGCGACACCGACGTCCCGGGAGCGAGACCATGACGACGTACGACCGCCCGCGGCTCCTGGCTGCGGCCCTCGGCCTCCTGCTCGTCGCGGGGGCGATGTGGTTCGTCTTCGGCCGGCGTCCGCCGCATGAGACGGTTCCGATCCGGGCGGAGCTCCTCGAGATCGACAAGTGGGTCGTCGATGGCGCCCCGCAGCCCGCATGGCCGACGCGGTTCCGGGCCGCCTCGCGGATTCCGCTGGAGCTCTGGGCCCGACCGACGCACCCCGTTTCGCGTTCGCCTGCCACGACGGGGCCGATGCGGCGCGAAGAGGTCACGCTGTTCCTCGTCGACAAAGCCCATCCGGAGCAGCCGGTCCCCAACGGGGCCGCCCTCGTCGAAAAACAACCGGGCGATCCGCAGCCGGTCGTGACCCACGACGGAGTCATCCGCTTCGTCGAAACCCGGCCCTCTCCTGGCCCGCGGAGTCCGGAGAAGCCACTCGACCAGAGCCGGGTCCGCCGGTACTCCGGCGACCTCGTGCTCCCCGCATCGGCCGGGGAGTACGTCGTGATGGTCGCGGTCAGCGAGCCGTCCGGAACCTACGGCGCCGGCGATCCCCGGAGCCCGGGCGCCCTGACGATCGTCCGCCGCTACGACATCGCGATCGACTGACGGTCCCGGGCGGGAGGAGGCCGGTCGGAACGGTGTCCGACCGGCTCCGGGAGTCGAAGAAAAGCCCCCGGGCTGGCGGCCGGCCTGCTGCATGGAGCTCACTTCTTGAGGTCGAACACCGGGTCGTTCGGGCCGACCTTGACGTCGAGCGTCAGGTCGGACTTCTCGTTGTACTGCTTGGGGATGAACTGCTCGCGGACCTGGACCTTCTCGCCCGGGTTGTCTTCCCGGAACTTCCCGGGGACGTCCCGCATGGCCATGATCTCGACCTTCTTCTTCCCCACGTCGGTCTGGAGCGTGAACGCGCCGTCGACGATCTTCGCGCCGGCGCTCCGTCCCCCCGGATCGAGCGGCGTGACGGTCACGTCCCCCTCCTTCAGCGGCTGGCCGTCGAACGTGACTTTGCCCGTCACGGTCTCGAGCTTCGGGCCCGCGGGCTTTCCGCCGCAGCCGGCGAACGAGAGGGAGATCAGGCAGAGCAGAGCGAACGCGATGCGCATGGGTTCTTCGCTGAGGTTGAGGCGGATGCGATGAGCGCTTCCGCGTGAGACAAAAGAAGGTTGAAGGCCAAGGATGCCTTCAACCTTCGGGGGCCGTCCGTCGACGGCGAAAAGCGATGTCGGCACGGGTTCTGGGACCGTGGCCTAGAAGTCGGCGACCCGTTCCTGGCCGTTGCAGCTTCCAACGTTCTGCCACAGCGTCCGGTCGATGGAGTCGGAGACGAACTTCACGGCGCCGTCACCCATGGCGGCCTGCACGCCGCCGACGTGGGCGCTGCGGGCAAAGTTCCGCTGGGTCGTGTAGACGCTCATGCTCGTGCAGGGAGCGTTCGGCCAGGTGGTCGACTTGCAGGTATAGACCTGATCGGTAACGGTCGAGTTCGGCGTCTCCATCGTCGTGAAGCCGAAGCCTCCCCCTTCGCCGCCGCCCCAGTAGCCGCCGGGCTCGCCCCAGCCGCCGGTCGTCTTTCCGCGGCAGAGGCCTTCGCTGAACATGACGGTGTTGCTCAGGCCGTCCGCGACGTGCTTGACCCGGGTGCTCGAGTTCCAGTGGAACATCCCGCCGTTGTCGACGTTGTGGTTCTGCGTCTTGCCGATGCAGACGACGTAGTTCCCCTGGAAGCCGTAGGCGCCGCTGCGGAGGCCGCCGTTCGCTCCGAATCCGCCCCCCGAGGGATCGGTCGGACAGACGAGGGTCGGGATGATCGCGTCGCGGATGTCGACCGGGGTGTCCATGACCCACTGGCCGACCCAGTTCTGATACTTGTTGTACATCGGCCCCTGGTCGATGTACGGCAGGACCTGCTGCATCCAGGTGTCGCGGGTGTGGTACGTCCCGAAGGTCAGCACCCCGTACGGGAAGACGTTGAGCGTCTCGTGATAGCTGTGCATCGCGATGCCCAGCTGCTTCAGGTTGTTTCCGCACTGCGAGCGGCGGGCCGCTTCGCGGGCCTGCTGGACAGCCGGCAGGAGGATGGCGACAAGCACGGCGATGATCGCAATGACGACCAGCAGTTCGATGAGGGTGAACCCTCGGGAGGCGAGGCGACGCACTTTCATTGACGTGATTCCCGGGAAACAGGGACTACGGAGCGACAGGACAAAGCACGACGAGACCGTCCAGCGGCGGAAGACTCCACCGCAGTAGAAAACATAAACAAGCACGCATATTAGTCAATCCTGCTCAGCCACTAGGCAGAGTTCCGAGAGCGGCCGGGAAGCCTCCTCAGGACAATTCTTTGCCGACGGCGAGCGACGGGAACGGGAGCGAAGGCATGGCAACCGGCGTTCCGAATCAAACGCAGGTGCAAAAATCTTCAGCGTCTCCCGCAAATCCTTCGCGTGCTCATCGGCGTTTCGCCGTGCGCATCATGAGCGCACGTCCTGTTTCCTGCGGATCAATCACCCGGGCTGGCCTTTCTCCGGGACCGTAATCTCCAGCGTGTTCTCACCCTCCTTGACCTGCACCGGTTCCGGGATCAGGTAGAGCGTCGGCGGCTTGGGGGGAGCGGGGGGCGGCGCGTTCGGATCCATCGGGGCGGGGATGATCCCGCCGACCGTTACCTTGACCTTGTGCGGGCCGATCTTGGCCCCCTTCGAGCCGTCCCGGTACGTCAGCTCGAACGCCCCCTGGCCGTCCGAGGTCGCCGTCGAGGGAGCCCCGCTTTCGGGCATGAACTCGACCATCGCGTTCGCGAGCGGAGCCCCCTTCTGGACCAGTTTCCCCTGGACGGGAGCCAGCGGCGGCTTGTCCTTCGGCTCTCCGCCGCCGCATCCCACACTGCACGCGACGACCGCCGCCAACAGGACCTGCAACCCGCGCATCGAACTCACCGCGCCTTTCGAGAACAGAAAGTGAAACACCAAGACACAAAGACCGCACCAAGACCACCAAGGCTCCCTCTCGGCAACTTGGTGCCTCCTTGGTGCCTTGGTGTTTAAAAAAGACGCCCGTCATCTCAGGAGACGGAGGGCTAGTTGATCCCTTCGAGCTTCTTGTTGTCGTCCCGCTGGCAGGCCCGATAGAACATCGTCGCGTCCATGTTGTCCGACAGGAACCGGACCGAGCCGTCGCCGAAGAGCAGGTTCGCTCCGCCGGCGTGGACCGAGGTGATCCGCGTGTGCCGGTAGTACGGGTAGTGGTTCCCGTTGTCCCCCTGCTTGCTGTTGATGGGGGAGCGGACGACGGTCATGTTGAGCCACCAGCCGGTGTCGTTCCCTTCGCCGCCGGACCACGGCCCGCCGTCATGGTTGCAGGCCCGCAGGTCGCGGTTGGCCCCGGTCGTCGGATCGACGTCGTAGGCCGACTGCTCGCCGACGGCGATCGTGTTCGACAGCCCGTCCGGACAATCGGCGATCTTGGGGGGCTTGGCCTGCGTGTAGGTCTGGTTCGAGGCGACGATCAGGCCGTTGTAGTTCGACCGGTAATAGCCGGTCCAACTGCTCGGAACCGGGCAGCAGGCCCCAGTCTGCTGGTCGTCGTACGGACCGGCGATCCCGACGTAGTTCGCCAGCTGATAGGTGATCGTCGCCGGGGCCCCCAGCCCCTGCGTGACGGAGTTCGTCGTCTGGTTCCGCGTCGCGGGCATGGAGCTCGACGGGCAGCTGAAGATCGGAACGCGGAGGTTGTGGGTCACTTCCCAGTTCCGGTTCGGGGCGCTCCCCTGCATCGTCCAGTCGGTGTCGTCGAACGTCATCTTGGCGTAGGCGGCGTTCTGCTCGAGCATCGGGAGCAGCCGGACCATCCACGACGCCCCGCGGCGGCCGGCACCGTCGGTCTTCACGTTCCCGGGGGGGAACATGTTGTTCGTGTCGATGTAGTTGTGGAGCGCGATCCCCATCTGCTTCAGGTTGTTCCGGCACTGGGAAGCCCGGGCCGCCTCGCGGGCCTGCTGGACCGCGGGGAGCAGGATGGCGACGAGCACGGCGATGATCGCGATCACGACCAGGAGCTCGATCAGGGTGAAGCCGACTTTCGACTGTGGACGCGACGTCATGACGGAACCTCGAGGGAGGAACGGAGGGACTTGAGAAACGCGGACGGTGGACGGAGAAGTGCGCGACGTCGGGGGCCCGGGCGGCGTGCGGCTCAGCCCGGGATCTGGATCTGGACTTCGCTGCCGTCGGCCTTGACCTCGACGATCAGGTCCGACGTATCGAGCTGCTGGTATTTGCGGGGGAGGGTGGCCGGGAGCTTCGGCGGTGCCGGGGGCGGTCCCGCCGCTCCTGGTTCAAACGGCATGAGGGTCGGCGAGAACGCGACCTTGTACTGGCCCGGGGGAAGCGGACCGCCGGAGGCGAACCGGCCCTGGTCGTCGACGACGCAGCTCGTCCCGACCCCTTTGACGCCGTCCTGCAGCGTGACGGTCACGCCCGTGAGCGGCTTTCCCTTGAGGGTCACGGCCCCTTTGACCGGGTCCCCTTCGGGCATCTGGACGCTCTCGCCGCAGCCGAAGGCCGCGAGGAGCAACAGGCCGGCCACCAGGGACCGGCAGACATTCGAGGCCAGGAGTGATCGCATGACGCGTGGGCTTTCGATCGCGGAGCCCGAGCGATTCAGGCCGCCGCGCGAGGTTGGAATCGGGAAGTGCGGGCGAGCGGCGTTCCACCCGCGGCTGACTGACGACTGAGAACGGACGACCGACGACTCACCACTAGTCACCAAAGCTCGCGGGCTTGCCGTCTTCCCGCATCGCCAGCCGCTTGAGGGTCGTCAGGTCGATCGCGTCGGCGACGAACCGGACTCCGCCGTCCGCGGACAGGCCGTTGATCCCGCCGGTGTGCTTCGAGGCGAGCGGCAGGGAGTTCGTGTAGACGTAGCCGCATTCAAAGGGAGCCCCGCAGGAGGCGTTGGGCGGGTAGAGCACGGGAGCGAGGCCCGAGGCGATGCCGCCCGCGCTGTAGGTGTTCGTGGCGCTGCCGTCCGTGAAGCCATGCCAGCCGCCGTAGTAGCCGCCGAGTCCCTGCGTCTGGCCGCCGGTCGTCAGCCCCCCGCCGGAGCTGCCGGTGAAGAGGACCGTCGCCGACTGCTCGCCGATCAGGAAGATGTTGCTCGTTCCGTCCGCCAGGTCCTTGATCCGGGTGAGGCGGTTGTACTGGAACGGGCCGTTGTCGCAGGCGAAGCCGTAGGTCTGGTTGCAGTTGCCGAAGCCCGCGTTCACCGCGCCGTTGATCCCGACATAGTGGTGGTACTGGAAGCGGTTCCCGTTCCAGCCCGGGTTGGCATTCGGATCGATCGTGCTGGAGGGGCAGATGAAGGTCGGGATGGAGAGCCCGGTGAGGGTCGCCTTGTTCGTCACCGACGAGGATCCCGACTTGAAGTCCTCCGCGGCTCCGGTGAAGTCGAGCTTGTTGAACAGCGGGCCCTGTTCGAGCATCGGCAGGACCGAGACCCGCCAGTTGATCTTACCCATCACCCCTTCGGGGAAAGCGTTGTGGACTTCGTGGTAGCCGTGGATCGCGATTCCGATCTGCTTCAGGTTGTTGCGGCACATCGAGGCGCGGGCCGCCTCGCGGGCCTGCTGGACCGCGGGGAGCAGGATGGCGACCAGGACCGCGATGATGGCGATCACGACCAGGAGTTCGATCAGCGTGAAGCCACGCCGGCGGCATCGGGAAGTCATGGGAGGGAAACCTCGTTCGAAACGTCAGCCAACGCGCAGACCGATAGCGCCGGTCGCCGCGAGCGATTGAGTGAGGGGGTCAGAAAAGCCGCCCGCGGCTACGACGACTCGCGGACGACAAGCTGCGTCGCGACCCGTTCGATCCGCGGAGATTCGCCGGGGACGAGTTCGTCCCGCAGCCGCGCCACGACGCGCCGGAGGAGCGTCGGCAGTTCCAGGGAGACGGTGGTCAGCGGAGGATCGAACATCGCCGCCATCTGCAGGTCGCCCCACCCGATGACGGAGACCGCCTCCGCGATCCGCAGTCCCAGCCGGCGGAACGCCCGGCACAGGGCGACCGCCGTGAAGTCCGTATCGCACAACACCGCGTCCGCCCCCAGATCGTCCACGATCCGCCGGGCCAGACGGTCAAACCGCTCGTAGTACTCGGGACTCGAGACCAGCCATCCGCGGGTCTCGATCACGATCCGCCGGTCGTCGAAGTCGAGGCCGAGTTCCTCCGCCGCGGCGCGGTACGCCTCGCGGCGGTGCCGGAACGCCAGGGACTCGTCCTCTTCGGCGATGAACACCGGCCGCGACCGTCCCTGGTCTTTCAGGTGGGCCATCGAAGCCCGCGCACCGGGGACCACGTCGCTGATCACGCTGTTGACGCGGGGATCTCCCACGTCGCCGATCGCCACGACCGCCTGCGGGAACCCTCCGAAGAGTTCCGCGACGACCGGCCACTGCTGTTCGTTCTCGAACGCCAGGTAGACGATCCCGTCGACCCACCCGGCGCGGACATCCTGAATCAGTTGTTCGAGGGTCACCGGCCCCTCGGGGGCGAACTGCGCCATGACGCGCAGGCCATCCTGCTGGGCCGCCTCGTGCAGCCAGGCCAGGGCCCGCTGCGTGAGGAAGTTGCGGCAGTCGTTCGCGACCACCGCCACGATCCCGCTGCCGCGGCCGGCGAGCTGCTGGGCCGCCCGGTTGGGGCGGTACCCGAGGTCGTCGGCGATCTTCCGGATCCGCTCCGCCGTCTCGGTCGAGACCCGGACCCGTCCATTCCCCGTCCCCATCAGGACCGCCGAGACCGCCATCCGGGACACCCCCGCTTTCTGGGCGATGTCGACCATCCTGAGCGGCTCGGCCGGACGGGTCGGGGAAGGGCTCACTCGCGTCCTTCAGTTCAGGAGTCTGTGGGTTCAATATCGCGAGATATCACAGGTGATATAACGGGATATCTTAACAAAAACCTTTGGCAAACCGTGTGCCACTTCTCACGCTCCGGCCCTCCCGGGCTGTCGGCGGAGACGTTTTGCCTCACGCGCGGGCCGGGGTTGCCCTCAAAGATGAGGCGTATTCGACCGTCTTTCCGTCGGATTTGCCACCATAATCCAGTATAGTGGAAATTTTTCCCGGAAATTCAACTTGCTGGAATCCGGGCTTCACGGACGCTTCAGAACGGCGCGGCAATTCGGCAGGCCTGCTGACGAACAGCGCATCGGGCCCCCAGGCGAGCGGTGGGCGTCAGCCCCCTGATGAACGGCCCTGCGGCCTTAAACCGCGTCCTCGCCGGCACGACTCCGTTTGCTCAAACCCAACGTGCCACGGCAGCCGGGGTCAAGGGGGCAACCCTTGCCGCCGGAGGCGCTTCCATGAGGAACCGTGGTACGCAACGGACGTCCGCTTTGTGGAAGCGACGGTGAGAACCCACCGCTCGCTCTGCAATCCCCACGGGTTGGTGGGAGGGGCATACAGCACTGTGTCCGCGCTTGGGCACTCACCCCTTCAGACATCCCTCGACGGCCAGGCCTCCGGCGGGCAAAGGGGCGTTGCCCCTCTGCACTCCCCACCAGGGTGCCCCTGGACCCGGTTCTGGGCTGCGTTTTCAGCTCTCCGCCTTCTTCTCTTCCGCCTTCGCCCCAGCCCCCTCCCGCATCCTCCCCAGATACTCCCGCAACCGCTGACGCCCCTCCTGAAAATTCTGCTCGTAAATCTGCCGGAACTCCTCCTTGTCCGGCAGCGATCCCCGCGACTTCAAACTGAAATAAGCACACATCGTCAGCCCCAGCGCATACGTGCTCGCCGCCGCATACAGGGCCGACACCGCCGACCCATACCCGGGAATCACCTTCAGCAGTTCCCGCCCGCCAAGCCGCCCCAGGAACCCCAGCCCCAGACTGCTCAGGATCTCCCCGATCTGCTGCCGATCGAAATCCTCGTCGTAGATCGAAGCGATCGTGTGAAACATCTTCCCCTGGACCCCCAGCACCAGCGGCATATCCACCAGCGGCATCGGCACGCTCGCCGCCGCCCCCGCCGCCACGGCATACGACAGGACATGCGGATGCGCCGCCCGGAACCGCGCATCGCGCAGCTCCTTCCTCGCCCGCTCATGCTGGTTGAACATCGCCCGCAGTCCCAGCGGCAACAGCTCCTCGATCGCGTCCCAGAGCTGCTCCAGCCCGTAGTTGACGACGTTGAACCCGTCCTCCGGCAGCGTGAAATCGACCGGCACGAACCGGGCCTCGATCCCCGCCTCCTGAAACATCAGCCGCTGCGTCAGGAGCGACCGGGCCAGGTCCTGCGGCACATGCGGCGGCAGCGGCGTCTCGGCATACGGATAAGGGACGATGTGCTGCTCATCCCGCGAGCGATAGCCGTCGTGCAGGGTCGTCTGCACCACCAGGACCGGCCAGTGGGGACGCGCCCGATGGATTGACTTCAGCGCATCCATGACCGACTGCTGCGCATGATCCATCGCCTTAATGACGACGATCAGCAGGTGCGCCTGGTCCTGAAACAGCCGGATGTCCTCGGCCGGGTCATAGCTCACTTCCCCCAGGCCCCGGGTATCGAGGAACCGCAGGATGCAGTCCTGCTCGCTCGGAAACGGATACTCGGCCGCCGTCCGGGTGCAGGGCCGCAGCCCGTTCCCGATCTCGGCCCGCGAGTTCTCGGTCATCGCCCGGATGAGCGACGTCTTCCCCGACTGCGTCTTCCCCAGCAGCCAGAAGACGGGGGTGGGGAGCTGCGACCGGACCTGCTCGACGCACCGTTCGAGTTCCTCACGGTCGACCTCGGGGGCGACGAGCTGCTTCCAGGCCCGGGTGAAAAGATTGCGAGGCGTTCCCATGAGCCGTCACCGGAAGGCGAATCGGACCGCGGCGCAGCGCCGCGGCCTCCGCACGATTATACCGGAGCCGGTGCCCCGCTCCCTCTTCTGCTCAGAAGGAAGCGAGGGAAAGCCGACAGCGATCCTGGAAAGCGGTCGCGAAGGAGCGTAACGACAGAGTCCCCCGCCGACGGCGGGCGGCCCTGGCCGCCGAAGGCACATGCATCCGGAACCGTCGCAGATGGCCGGGCGCGACGCCGGAGCGATCTCCGGCGAGCGGAAGCCCGGGACCGGCACTATTCCAGCGGCAGATCGATCTTGTTGTCCCCGTCCTTGACCACGGTGGCGGTCAGGCCGGACTCGTCCGCCTTGCTGTACTTCTCGGGAACCTCCGACTTCGGCCGGGGGGGATCGGTCGACTGGTTGCCGGTCGGCGGAACGTAGTTCGGCGAGTCGACCGGGGCGGGGGTGGGGGTCGGCGGGACCGGCGGGATCTTCGTGACCGTCACCTTGTGGCTCCCCTCCAGCGCCCCGTCTCGCGGCGCGTAGGTGGTCAGCTCGTACTGCCCTTCGCTGTTCGTGCGGCCGAAGGCGCTGCGGTTGTGTTCCGCGTTGAAGAAGGTGATGTCCGCATCGGGAAGCGGTTTGCCCTTGTAGGTAACCACTCCCGTCACTTTGTAGACGGGGAGCCGCCCCTTCGGCGTTCCCGGGCCGCACCCGGCAGCGCAGAGAGCGATGAGACACAGGGACAAGACAGTGCTGTGGCGCATAACACGATCTTTGACAGGGATGGGGTCGATCAGAGGCGTATCGCTCAACGTGGCGGCCACGGACGGAACGCTCCCGTCAGGACGCCGACGAACAAAGACGCCCCTTCTCGTCGAAGGGGCGTTCGTGCAGTCAACAGTGGAGTGAAAGACTCGCGGGGCTCAGAACTCCGGCACCTTTTCGCCGCCGGCCTTCGATCCCAGGGCGCCCCACACGCCATGCGGGCTGGGACCGCCGAGCGTCGACGCCGTCGAGAGGTTCCCCGTGTCGATCGTGTTGCCGACAAACTTGACGGCGCCGTCCGCCATCAGGCAGTTCACGCCTCCCGTGTGGAAGCTGCTGGCGGTCATCAGGTTGATCGCCCCGTCGGCATTTCCGTTCGTGTCATTGATGCACGAAGGGCCATTGGGGGCCAGGATCGAGTTGAACGCCACGATTTCGGGCTGTCCGTCCGCCCACTCGGAGCTGAACTTCCCCTTCACGTTCGTCGTGTCGGTGTAGCGATTGTTGGACAGGATCGCGCTCGCCGCCCCGAGGCACGCGCCCGGGTTGGTATTGATGGCCCCCACGTTCATCAGGATCCCTTCGCGAACGTCGGCATTCGCCTTGCCGTTGGCCCCGAATCGTGCGGCGACGCGCTCGCTGAACGCCAGGGTGTTGCTCGCTCCGTCGGTGATGTCCCGGATCCCGTAGGTCGTGTTCGTGGCGAACAGCCCGTTCACCGCCGTCGAGTCGCGATTCGCGGCGCCGACATAGTCACCCATGCTGAACGCGTAGTTGCAGATCCCCTTGGAGTAGTTGAAGCCCGGATCGGTCGGACAACGCAGCCCGCCGATGTTCTGGTTGTACCCGGTCCAGCCGCTCCAGGGGGCTCCACCGCCGGGGCCCGCCCCGCCGACGCCGTCCTCGATCTTCTGGTACATCGCGGCCTGATCCATGAAGGGGAGCAGGGAGACCATGCCTGAGCGGCGGTTGTAGTTCCCGGAGAACCGGGTCGTGTCCGATCCCAGTCCGCTGCTCCCCCCCTTGCGGTAGACGAACGATCCGTAGGTTTCGTGGTAGTTGTGCAGAGCGATGCCGATCTGCTTCAGGTTGTTCTTGCACTGCGACGCCCGGGCCGCTTCGCGGGCCTGTTGGACGGCCGGAAGCAGGATGGCGACGAGGACGGCGATGATGGCAATGACCACCAGCAGCTCAATGAGGGTGAATCCACGACGGCGCAATTGGGACACAGGGAACCTCCGCTGGACGGAAATGATGCAAAAGAATGCGGACGAAGGGCGACGACATGCCGACGATGCGGCGAGAAGGGACTTTCAGATTAGCCTTTGATGAATATCGGAACAACAAAATCAAGTCCGCCGCTGCGAGAAAAATGCCAAAAAATGACCGCGCGGGGCAATTTCCTGACGAACTGTTCAGAATGGATCTTTTCCTGCCGATGCGAACTTCCCCCCGCACCTTGACTTCTCATGAACGTAGAATTCAAGTGGTCCCGGTTTGCGGGTGTCCCCAGGAAGAACGTCTGCCGCGAATGACCGACCGCTGATCCCTGCCAGGGAGCGCGAAAGGTTGCGATTCGCTTTCGGCTCGTCTTCCCGTGCACGATGTGCTGTGCCGTCCTCCGGCGCGGCGCGTCCCCGCCATCGTCGTCGCTCGGCCCCGACTCGGGGTGACCACTTTTCCCGTGAAGCGTTGTCGTTTTTAGGTGAGTCGCACGTAATGAGTCTCAAGAGTCGTCGAGGGTTCACCCTCATCGAACTGCTGGTGGTCATTGCCATCATCGCCGTTCTCGTCGCCATTCTGCTTCCGGCGGTTCAGCAGGCCCGCGAGGCCGCCCGCCGCAGCCAGTGCCAGAACAATCTCAAGCAGATCGGCCTGGCCCTGCACAACTACCAGGAAGCCCTGGGCGTCTTCCCGCCCGGAGAAATCACCCGCGGCTGCCACGGTCCCAACGCCTGGACCCAGATCCTGCCCTACATGGACCAGGGGTCGTTCTACAACAGCATCGACTTCAACCAGTCCTGCAGCTTCTGGTTCGGAACGGCGGGGGGCGGTCCCAACGCCCTCCGGATCCACGGCAAGGCGGTCCCGACCATGACCTGCCCGTCGTCGCCGCTGAATCAGTTCATCGGGGAGACGAACGGCATCACGGCTCCGGTCCCGAACCCGCTCAATGTCTTTCAGGGGACGTACGTCCTGATCGCCGGCGCGGTCGGCTATTCCGAGCGGTCCAACGACGGCAACGGCATCAAGTCGCAGTCGGGCTCGTTCCTCATCAACAAGTCGCTGAACTTCCGTGATTTCAGCGACGGCAGCAGCAACGTGATCATGATCGGCGAGCAGTCCGCCTGGGGAAAGAGCGCGACCGGCACCAACGTCGACATCCGTTCCGACCATGACGACGGGTTCTGGATGACCCACTCCGGGGACACCCGCTGCTTCAACACCACGACGATCCGCTACAGCATCGGCGAGCGGAACGCCACGCTGGCAGGGGTCGACGGCCAGCGGTGCAACTGTCCGATCCAGTCCGCGCACGTGGGCGGTGCCAACGTCCTCGTCGGCGACGGCTCGGTCCGCTTCGCGGGGGATGCGCTGAACCTCGACCTGCTGCGGCAACTGGTGACGCGCGATGACGGCGCGGCGACCGGCGAGTGGTAGGCCAACGGCCCGGAGAGCTTCCGCCGTTTCCTTTTGCCGGCGGGATGAACCCGGCTTGGCGGGATGAACGCGCTTCGGCGGGGCAGAGGCCCCGTCAGCGGGGATAGAATCTGGAACTCACGATCCGCCGGGCCGTCAGGCGCGGCGGATCGCTTGCTTGGAGACTTGGAAGATGTTTCGTTCGAGTGGTGTGTGCGCGCTGGGCCTGACCCTGGTTCTGTGCCTGGGGTGCGGCGGCGGAGACAAGACCCCCCGGGGGACGGTCAGCGGCAAGGTGACCTTCAACGGCATGCCCGTCACGGAAGGGGTCGTGACGTTCACCCGCAAGGGGGGCGGGGGGAGCGGAGCCGGGACGATCGGTTCGGACGGGTCCTACTCCGCGAGCGGGGTTGAAGGCGGAATCCCCGCAGGCGACTATACGGTTGTGGTGATGCCGCCGGAGGTGGCGAAGGATCTCGGTCCCAACACCTCGCCCACGATGGTCCTCAAGGAGATGAAGGACATCCCGGCAAAGTATCGCAGCGAAGCGACGAGCGACCTGAAAACCTCGATCCAGCAAGGGTCGAACGAGTATAATGTGGACATGAAGCCCTGAGTGCGGGGTCAGCAGATGGCCGATGACCGCCGAGGGCAGCCGCAGTTGAGACCGGCGGATCCTCCTCTCAGCCGGTTTCCAGACAGAACGAGTCGTCGACCTCACGGCCGGTGGTTCGTTCTGTCTGTTTTTGGAGCCGCTCTCCTGGCGTTCGCCTGCTGGTGGGTGGTCGCCTCTTCGTCCGGGCCCGTGAGCCGCGGCGCGGTCCGCCGGCAGCTCGAACAGGCCCGGACTCTCCTTCAGCAGCAGCCGGCCGAGGCGGAACGGATCGCCCGCGACGCCCTGCGGCAGCTCCCCGATTCCCCCGAAGGTCTCCTCGTCGCCGGACAGGCGGCGATCCTCCAGGGGCGGCTCGATGAGGCTCTCAAGGACTTCGAGCGGTTGCCGGACAGCGGCGACCTCGCGCCGTCGGGCTGGGCGATCGCGGCCTCGCAGCTTCAGAAGGCGGGGCGGCTCGCCGACGCCGAAGCGTGGTGGCTGAAGGTCCTGCGGGTCGATCCGAGCGCCAATCCCCGGATCGAGTACGCCAAGCTCCTCTGCTGGACCGGGCGGTTTGCGGAGGGGCGGCAGCAGCTTGAACAGACGCTCGACGCCCCGGGCCTGCCGGTGCTGCATCTCGTCTGGGCCGCGCGACCGGATGTGCTGCTCGATCCGCGGATGGCGGAGCAGCTCGGCCACTGGCGGGAGGCCCATCCCGCCGACCCTCTGCTTCCGCTCGGTCTCGGGGCCTATGCCGAAATCCAGGGCCGCTGGTCCGAGGCCGAGACCCGCTACGCCGAAAGCCTCGCGCTCTCGCCGGTCGTCATCGAAGCCCAGCTCCGCCAGGGCCGTCGACTGCTCGAATCGTCAGCCGACCAATGGTCGCGCTGGCTTGAAAGACTCGCTCCCGAGACCCTCGCCCTCTGTCAGCAGCGGTCGGAGTACTGGGTTCAGGTCGGGCTGCGGGCGCAGGCGGCCCGCGCGGACCTCCTGGCGCTGCAGGCGTTCGTCGCGGCGCTCGAGATTGATCCCCTCGACCGGACCGCGGCCTATCAGGCAGGGATCCTGGCCGAACGGGTGGGGGGAAGCCGCAATGCGGACGAGATCCTGGCCCCCTTCGCCGCGCGGATGCTGGCCCGGTCGAGGCGGCTGGACCGGCTCAAGTTCGAGATCGACAAGGTGACCGATCGGACCGCCACGCCGGAGACGCTCCGGGACATCGCGGCCCTCTATGCTCAGCTCGGACACAAGCACGAAGGGCTCGCCTGGTACCGTCAGGCGGTCCTGGCGGACGGCCGCCTGCTGGAATCGAGCCGCACGCTCTACGCCGAGCTCTCCCGGCCCGACGAGCCCCTCCCGACGCTGCTCGCCGGCGAGCGGGAGGAGGTCACGACCCGCCTGGCCGCCGACACCTCGCCGCGGACGCCCGAGCAGGCGTTCCTCGCCGCGCTCCTCCGCCGGGAGCGGCCGAACGTTCCATTCGCCGCCGAGGCCCCGACGGGAACCGCGTCGCAGGCCCACGGCTCGATCCACTTCCGGGAGGAAGCCAGGACACTCGGGATCGACTTCCGCTACCACAACGCCCACGACCCGGCCCGCGTCGCGATGCGGATGCAGGAGTTCACCGGCGGCGGAGCGGGCTGGCTGGACTACGACCGCGACGGCCGTCTCGACCTGTTCGCCGTCCAGGGGACGCCGTGGCCCGCCGGTCAGGCCGCTCCGCCGGCGCCCGCACCCGACGCCCCGGCGCCGACCCTGCGGGATCAGCTCTACCGACAGGCAAACGACCGGTTCCAGGCGGTTACGGTCTTGGCCCTGCCGGTTGAAGGGAACTATGGGCAGGGGGTGGCGGCGGGGGACATCAACGAGGACGGCTTCCCCGACCTGTTCGTCGGCAACGTCGGTCCCGATCGCCTGTTGCGGAACCTGGGGGACGGCACCTTCGAGGACATTTCCGCCGAGGCGGGGATCACGGCGGGGGACTGGACCACGAGCGTCTGCATCGCGGACCTGACCGGCGACGGTCTCTCGGATCTCTACGCCGCGACTTACGCCGAGGGTCTCAACGTCTACACCGAGATCTGCCGCGACCAGGACGGCACCGAGCGCTCCTGCAAGCCGACGATCTTCGATGCGGCCCCCGACCGCTTCTACGTCAACACGGGCGACGGGCAGTTCCGCGAGGAAGCGGCCGCGCGAGGACTCGTCGGGGACGACGGCCGGGGCCTCGGGCTCGTCGCCTTCGATGCCGATCACTCGGGCCGGCTCAGTCTGTTCGTCGCCAACGACGGGACCGCCAACTTCTTCTTTGCTCCGGCCGAGGCGGGAGGCGAGCCGTCGGTGGAGTCAGCCTCCCCGTCTCCCGTCGGCCGGACCTTTGAAGAGCAGGGGCTCGCGGCGGGGCTGGCGTTCGACGAGTTCGGCAAGCCGAGCGCCAGCATGGGGGTCGCGGCGGGGGACGTCGACCGGAACGGGTTCCTCGACTTCCTGGTGACGAACTATTACCTGGAGTCGAACACGTTCTATTCCGGGCAAGGGCCCGGGCAGTTTCTCGATCTGACCCGCGACACCGGTCTCCGCGAGCCGAGCCTGCACCAGCTCGGGTTCGGGACGCAGTTCGGCGACTTCGACCTCGACGGCTGGGACGATGCCCTCGTCTCGAACGGGCACGAAGGGGATTACCGCGACCTCAACATCCCGTTTGCGATGCCGCCGCAGGTCTTTCGCAACCGCGGCTCGGAGGGGCGGGGGGGGATGTTTGAAGAGCTCTCCTCGTCGAACGTCGGCCGCTACTTCGAGGGGGAGTATCTCGGCCGCGGGCTCGCCAAGGGGGACTGGAACCGCGACGGGCTGACGGACATCGTCATCACGCACCTCGATGCGCCGCTGGCCCTGCTGACCAATACGTCGCGTCCGGCGGGAGCGGCGGTCGGCATCACGCTTGTCGGGACGACCGCGCCGCGGATCCCGATCGGGACCCGCGTCACGGTCAACGGGATCACGCAGCAGCTCACCGGTGGGGACGGCTACCTCGCTTCGAACGAGCGGCGTCTGATCTTCGCTGTCGGCGATGCGAAGACGATTGACTTGGAGGTCCACTGGCCGGGCGGTGCGACTGAGAAGTGGGCCGGTCTCCCGCCCGCCGCTGACCTGATGCTCGTCGAAGGAGCCGCTGCTCCGCTCTCACTTCCCCGTTGAGATCTCAAACCCCGTCCTCGCCGGACGGACGCCCATAGCTCAAACCCAATGTGCGACGGCAGCCGGGGTCAAGGGGGCCACGCCCCCTTGCCGCCGGAGGCATTTTTCGTCGCGGAACCGTGGGACATGACGGAAGTCCCCTTTGTGCTACCGGCGCCGAGGATCGCCGCTTGTCCTGAAGACGCCGCGGGTCGGTGAGGAGACATACGACACGGTGTCCGCGTTTGGACACGCTCTCCTTCAGACATCTCTCGACGGCCAAGCCTCCGGCGGGCAAAGGGGGCCAGAAAAACAACACAGGCCCCTCTGCATCCCCCACCAGGGGTGACCCCCTGGACCCCGGATTGACCTGTTCAAACCGACTACCAGGCGTAGTACGGCGAACCCATCCACCACGACGTGTAAGTCGTGTACCACGCCGGCACCCACGCCCCGACACCCACAACGTAAGGGCTGACCGGCCACGGAGACCCGAAGTAGTAAGCAGGATAACCGTACGAAAGACCATACACCGACCCTCCACAACACGGTCCGATGATCGGATCGGTCATGTACACGGGCGAGTCCGTCCGCTGCCCATAGAACGTCGAGTCGATCGGATAGACCGGCGCGCCGTCAATCACCTTCAGAACCACAACCGGATCACGCGGGGCCGCGGGAGCGACGGGAACGGCAGCCGGCGGAACCACTTCCGGCGGTGCAGCGATCGGCTCAACCACCGGGATTGGAGCGAAGACCGACCCGACAATCACATCCGCCGGAAGCCGGTTCGTCCGCGCGTAGTAATCGACAACGTCCTGGATATACCGCCGGAATCCCCCCTGGGTCCGCTCGATCACCCGGCCGACCAGACCCGACCCGCTCACCCCCGCCGCCATCAGCGACGCGGCCTGATGAATCGACTCCTGCGACTCGCCATGCTTTCCGAGCGCCCGCTCCGTCAGTCCCTTCACCATCCAGGCCCGCGGATCGCCCACCACACTCACCGCATCTTCCAGACACTCTTCCGCCAGAACATACCGCCCGGCATGGAAGGCATTGACCCCCTGAGCATACGCCGCGTCAAAGTTGATCGGTTCCCCGCGGGAAATCGCAGGGGAGAAGGCCAGGGCAATCCCCAGGCAGGCCAGCAGCGCTTTCATGAGCATCCTCCAGAGTTGTGGTGTGGCACCGTTGTCCAACGGACGTGGCCGAAGCAGTTCTCGTTCCCGCGCCTCCCTGCACGGCCCAGTTTGCCCATTTGTACACAAGGTCATTCAGAAATTGCGAAGCCGAAGGGACCCGGACGCCGCCCCACGGGAGGGCGAGGCTCCGGCCGAGCCGCGTCGCTGGATGCGGCGGCCGATGTCTCCTCCGCTCCTGCCTCTCGGCTCACAACCTCGCGGAGAGTCGAAGCTGTATGTTGAAGGCAGGATAGAACCTCCGCGGCTCAGCAGGAGCTTCGCCCTCCCGGTCCGCGGGAACACGCTTCGAAAGCGTCGCATCCGGCGGCATCCCCTTCACCTTGCCACCGCCGCTCGACGGGCTCACACTGAGCAATTCTCCGCCTCCTCCCTCCGCGTTGCCCCCGCATCGTCCGCGATGATCCTCCTCAAAGACCTCACCTCCGACGAACTGGCGACCGCCCTGGCCGACCTCGCTCCGCCGCAGCGGCTCGTGCGTCAGCTCCACTCGTCGGCGGTCCGGCGCAACGCGACCGAGCTCCCCGCGGAAGTTCCCACCGTCTCCTGGCGGCTCCTCGACCAGATCCGCGAGCGGGTCGCCATCCCCCGGCTCAAGCTCGTCAACAAGGTCGTCTCCCCGCAGGACGGCTTCGCAAAGTACCTCTTCGAAGGGGACGGCCCCGGCCGCTTTGAAGCCGTCCGGATCCCGCTGCTGCACCGCCCTGGCGACGAAAAGTACGTCGTCTGTGTCAGCTCCCAGATCGGCTGCGCGATGGGCTGCACGTTCTGCGCGACCGGCCGGATGGGGTTCCAGCGGAACCTCGCGACATGGGAAATCGTCGATCAGGTGACGCAGGTCCAGGCCGACTCCCCGCACCCCGTCCGCGGCGTCGTCTTCATGGGGATGGGGGAGCCGATGCTGAACTACGACCGCGTGATCCGCGCCGCCCGCATCTTCTCCGAGCCGTGTGGAATGCAGATCAGCGGCAAGGCGATCACGATCTCGACGGTCGGGATCGTCCCCGGCATCCGCCGTTTCACCGAGGAGGGGCATCCCTACCGGCTGATCGTCTCGCTCACGTCCGCGCGCTCGGAGGAGCGGGCCAAGGTCCTGCCGGTGGAGAAGACCTATCCGCTGCCGGAGCTGATGGCGGCGGTCCGGGAGCATCACGCGGCGACGAACAAGCGGGTGACGCTCGCGTGGACGGTCCTGGGCGGGATCAACACGAGCCGCGAGGAAGCCAAGGCGCTGGCGGAGCTGACGCGCGATCTGCCGATCCTGCTCGACCTGATCGACGTGAACGATCCGACGGGTGAGTACCGGCGTCCCTCGGGCGAGGAAGCGAACGCCTTCCGCGATGCTCTGCGGGAGGAGCTGGCGGCTCCGGTGCAGCGGCGGTACAGCGGTGGCCAGGACATCCACGGTGCCTGCGGAATGCTGGCCGCGACCTAAACCGCGTCCTTGCCGGAAGGACTTCCATAGCTCAAACCCAACGTGCCACGGCAGCCGGGGTCAAGGGGCCAAAAAACAACACAGACCCCCTTGCCGCCGGAGGCACTTCCATGAGGAACCGTGGTACGCAACGGGCGACCGCTTTGTGGAACCGGCGTTGAGGACTCACCGCTCGCCCTGCGATCCCCGCGGGTTGGTGAGGGGGCATCCGGCACGTTGTCCGCGCTTGGACACGCTCTCCTTCAGATATCTCCCGACGGCCAGGCCTCCGGCGGGCAAAGGGGCGTTGCCCCTCTGCACTCCCCACCAGGGGTTACCCCCTGGACCCCGGTGATGGGGGGATCTGAAGAACGGCTGAGTTTTTTCCTTCGCCGCTTCTTGAACCTTCTTTCTCACCCTCGCAGAACCGTTTCTCAACATCCGCCATCCGGCCAACCCGCTCACGAAAACCGGTTTCGATTCGACGTTCACCCTCCCCCAGGGTTACAATTCCACTCCCGCCGGAGGCTCGCCCGCGGACCGCGTTCCACTCGCGTCCGTACGCGCGCCCCAACCCGCCGCACGCCGTTTCCTACGCCCCAGCCCGCCCGGACGCGATGCCCCGACTGACCCTCCTCCTGACGACGCTCCTCCTCGGCGGCCTTCCCGCTTCGATCGCCTCCGCCGCGACTCCGGAACAGGAAGCGTTCTTCGAACAGAAAGTCCGGCCGCTCCTCATCGAGCGCTGCACCCAATGCCACGGCGAGAAGAAGCAGGAAGGGGACGTCCGTCTCGACTCCGGCGTCGCCATCGCCCGCCGCACCTCCGCCGGCGTTCCCGTCGTCCCGGGCAACGTCAACGAATCCCGCCTCCTGCAGGTCATCGCCTACAAGGACGATGACACCCAGATGCCCCCGGACGCCAAACTGCCGGAGGCCGAGATCGCCATCCTCCGCACCTGGATCGAACAGGGGGCCTACTGGCCCGCCAACGACCCCAACAACGCCAAGGCCCAGGGGGGGCTCCCCCGCAAAGCCGACGGCACCATCGACTTCCCCAAAGCCGCCGAACAGCACTGGGCCTACCGCCCTGTCCAGAGCCATCCTCTCCCCAAGGTCAAGCAGACCGCCAGGGTCCGCGGCGAAATCGACCGCTGGATCGAAGCCAAGCTCGAAGCCGAAGGGATGACGCTTTCCCCCGAAGCGGACCGTCCCACCCTCATCCGCCGCCTCTCCTTCGACCTCCGCGGCCTCCCACCGACGTTCGAAGAAGTCAAAGACTTCACGACGGACCGCTCCGCGGACGCCTACAGCAAGCTGGTCGACCGCTTCCTCGCGTCGCCGGAGTACGGCGAACGCTGGGGCCGCCACTGGCTCGACATTGCCCGCTACGCCGACACCAAGGGCTACGTCTTCACCCAGGAGCGCCGTTACCCCTACGCCTACACCTACCGCGACTACGTCATCCGCTCGCTGAACGAGGACAAGCCGTACGACCGCTTCCTCCTCGAACAGATCGCCGCCGATCAGCTCGGTCTTCCGGAGAACGACCCCGCCCTGGCCGGACTCGGGTTCCTGACCGTCGGCCGTCGCTATCTCAACAACGAGATGGACATCATCGACGACCGGATCGACGTCGTGACCCGCGGCCTGATGGGAGTCACGGTCGCCTGCGCCCGCTGCCACGACCACAAGTACGATCCCGTCCCCGCGGCGGACTACTACAGCCTCTACGGCGTCTTCGCCAGCTCCCAGGAGCCGGGAGACCTGCCGCTCGTCGGCGAGCCGGTCGAGACGACGGACTACAAGGCCTACAAGCAGGACCGGGCCAAGCGGGAGCAGGAGCTCGACAAGTACATCGCGGAGCAGCACAAGGAGCTGACGACCCGCGCCCGCGACCAGATCGCCGACTACTTCGTCGCGGTCGTGGTCAAGCAGGGGAAGGCCCCGGCCGGCTTCGAGCCCAAGTACCAGCACGGCAACCCCCGCGAAAAGATCGTTGAGCGGTGGAAGGAGTACCTGGACCGGCGGATCGGCGGCGGAGACAAGGACCCCGTCTTCAAGCCCTGGAAGGCCCTGGCCGACCTTAAGCCCGAAGAGTTCGCCGAGAAGGCCCCGGCGGTCCTCGAGAAGCTCAACGGGGAGAACCCGAAGCCGGACGAGCGGGTCGTCCGGATCCTGATCGAATCGAAGCCCAAGTCGATGGTCGACGTCGCCGCGACGTACGCCAAGCTCGTCGATGAAGCCCGGACCGAGTGGCAGAAGCTCGTCGCCGGAAAGGCCGACGCCCCGAACCTTCCGGACGCCTCCCAGGAGCGTCTGCGGCAGGTCGTCTACGGACCGGGGTGTCCTCCAATGCTCTCCCGCGAGGAAGCGGAGCGGCGGCTGTTTGAACGGGACCAGCGGGACCGGATGACGCAGCTCAAGAAGGAGATCGACGAACTGAACGTCGAGTCCCGCGGCGCCCCGGCGAGGGCGATGGTGATGACCGACAAGAAGGACCTGGTCCAGCCGGTGATCTTCGAACGCGGGAATCCCGGACGCCGGGGGGCCCAGGTTCCGCGGCGGTTCCTCCAGGTCCTCTCGTCCGCGGACGACACGTTCAAGAACGGGAGCGGACGGCTGGAGCTGGCGCAGCACATCGCCTCGGCGAGTAATCCGCTGACGGCCCGCGTGATCGCCAACCGGCTGTGGATCCACCACTTCGGCAAGGGGCTCGTCGTCACTCCGGGGGACTGGGGTGTCCGCAGCGATCCGCCTTCGCACCCTGAGCTGCTGGACATGATGGCGGCGCGGCTCGTCCAGTCGGGCTGGTCGCTGAAGTCGCTGCATCGCGACATCCTGATGTCGGCAGCTTACCGGCAGGAGAGCAAGAGCACGGCCGCGGGTCGGACGAAGGATCCGGAGAACCGCTGGCTGTGGCGGCAGAACCGTCGCCGGCTGGAGTTCGAGGCGATGCGGGACTCGATGCTGGAGGTGGCCGGCCGGATGCAGCCGCAGATGGACGGCCGCCCGGTCAACATCGAGTCGGAGCCGTACACCGGCCGCCGCTCGGTCTATGCCTTTATTGACCGCAACAACTTCTCGGCGCTGCTCCGGACGTTTGATTATCCGACTCCGGACACCAGCAGTACGCAGCGGCCGGAGACGAGTGTTCCGCAGCAGACGCTGTATGGGCTGAACTCGAAGTTCGTGGCTCAGATGGCGGAGTCGCTGGCGAAGCGGGTGATGGCCACGCCGGAGGCGTCGCTTCCGAAGTTCCGGGCGATTGCTCTGTACCGTTATGCCCTCTCGCGGGCGCCGACGGACCAGGAGATCGAGCTGTTGAAGGACTATCTGGACGGCTCGCCGGAGCGGTTGATGGAAGTCGCCCAGGTGCTGCTGTTGTCGAACGAGTTCCTGTTCGTCGACTGAGCTCAAACGACATCCTTGCCGGCACGACTCGATAGCTCAAACCCATTGTGCGACGGCACCCGGGGTCAAGGGGGCCACGCCCCCTTGACCCCGGAGGCACTTCCTGTGAGGAACCGCGGTACACAACGGATGTCCCCTTTGTCTCACCGGCGTTGAGGACTTACAGCTCGCTCTGGAATCCCGGCGGGTTGGTGCGGGGGCATCCGGCACCCTGTCCGCGTTTGGACACTCACTCCTTCAGACATCTCTCGACGGCCAGGCCTCCGGCGGGCAAAGGGCCAGAAAAACAACACAGGCCCCTCTGCACTCCCTACCAGGGTGCCCCTGGACCCGGTTCTTACGCCTTCTTTCGCTCGAACGAGTACACATCTGCATACGGATGCCGCTCACTCCGTAACGCCGCTCGCAGCATCTCCGCCGCCAGCACGCTGTAAGTGATCCCGTTCCCCCCATAGCACAACGCAAAGAACGCCCGCGGCTGTTCGGACGGAAAACCGATGTACGGAAGCCCGTCCCCGGTCTCGGCGAACGTCCCGGTCCAGGGGAACGCCAGCTCCAGCGGGATCCGCGGAAAGAGAGCCCGCCACCGCCGCTCCAAACGCTCCACCTTGGCCGGAAGAAGCGCATCGCGGGCCAGGGCGTTCTGGAACGGCACGTCTTCACCGCCCAGAAGTCCGCGGCCATCGGAAGTCGTGCGGGCGTAACAGTAGGGCCGGGCCGATTCCCAGAGCAGGCACCGGTCCGGCCAGCCGGCGAAGTCGCGGATCGGCTCGCTGGCCAGCGCGAACGAACTCGTCAGCCGCACCGGAACGGATCGCCGCAGGTACTTGAGGCTCTCAAACCCGCACGCCACGACCACGTGCCCGCAGCAGATCTCCGGTCCGCGGTCGGTCTTCACCAGCAGCCCGTCCTCCCGCTCGTGACACTCGGTCGCCTCGGTCCGGGCGAAGAGCCTGGCCCCGCGCCGCTCCCCGTCGGCCAGGAGCGCGTGCGTCAGCTGAAAGGCGTCGATCTCGGCCGCCACGCGGGACCGGATCGCTCCCGGTGCCGGGAAGTCGAACTGCCGCGAGAAGTCCTCTGAGGAAATCCACTCCACCGGCAGCCCGAACTCGCGGCGCGTCTCGAACTCGTCCCGCAGGATCTCTCCATCGGCCGCCGTCGAAGCGAAGTAGACAGTGTCGCGCCGGCGGAACTCACCCGCGCCCAACGTCCGGCACAGCCCCTCGACCTTCTCGATCGCCTCCAGCCCCGATCGATACGCCGCGACCGCCAGCCCCTGTCCGGTCTCCCGGATCAGGTCCCGAAGGTGCGTATCGATCTCGTACATCAGGAGCGCCGTCGATCCGCAGGTGCTCCCCCAGCCGAAGTTCCGCCGGTCGAGCACGACGACATCGCGGCCGTCCTCGACGAGGCTGCGGGCAATGCACGCGCCGGTGATCCCACCCCCCAGGACGAGCACCTCGCACGCGAGCGAGCGATCGAGAGGCTCGTAGGTCTTGAGAAACCCGTTCTTGGCGGGCCAGAAGGGATAGCCGCTCGTGAGATCCATGGTCGCTTCGTGAAACCGAAAGCGGAGGGCAGCAACACGCTCCGTCGTTGCCTTCCCGGCAGGACGCGTCGCCGCCCTCCGCGCAATAAAAAAGGGGCAGGTCCCCCAACCTGCCCCCGTGCGACCAGCTCGCGGATCACCTTGACGGTGCTCCGCGGGCCGTGCATCCACCGTGCGGAACGGTCACTCCGACTGCATCAGGTACGACTGCAGCAGATACCGGTGCTGATCGAGCATCCGCAGACAGTCCACCAGCATGTCGGAGGTCCCGGGATCTTCTTCCTCATCCGCGAGGCGAATTCCTTCCTTCGTCGCCTCGCCGACCGTGAGGTACAGGTCAACGAGATGATTCACCACTTCGGGGATCGCCTGCGTCTCCGCAGCGAGCTGCTTCAGCGACGAGTTCTTGGCGACATGCCGAGCGGTGCCGTGGGTGATGAACCCGAGCGACCGCTGCCGTTCGGCAGTCGTGTCGATCGTGGCGTCGAGCTCCTCGGCCAGCTTGTCGAGGAGCTTGTGGACGCCAAAGAAGCTCGATCCCGCAATGTTCCAGTGCGCCTGCTTCACCTGCATCCGCAGGTCCAGAAGGTCGGTCACCCCCTGGGTCAGGGTCTTGCTCACCGCCTCGCTGCCGTGGATTTCGTTGGCGGAGTGGTGCGATTCCTTGTCGTTTCGAACAGCCAGTTTCGTTGCCATCGTGAACTCCTTTGTCGTGAATGTTTCAGTAAGGTTTCATGTTTCCAAAACCCGGCCCGCGTCGAACCGGGCCGGCGGAGCCGACGCGGGCTCAGGACTGCGTCGCGATCTCGATATCCCACAGCTCGCGCCAGCAGACGCGCGTCTCCTCGACGGAGCGGTGGAGTTTCATAAGGAGCGCCCGGACGCGGCCGTGGCTCTCCTGAAGCACCCGCGTGAGCAGCGCCTCGTAGGCGCTCTCGGCGAAGGCGATATCGCGGCAGAAGGTCGGAGACGAAAGGCTCCCGCCGCGGCGAAGGTGGTGGACGGCCCGGTTCCAGGCGTCGCGAACCTCTTCCATTTCGAGGTCGATCGAAACGCTCGGGGTGCGGCCCCCTAGCACGTCCCGGGCCAGGATCCGGCAGTGGCTGGAACGGACGCTCACGACTCCTTGGGCAAAGAGGCGGACGTCGTTATCGCTGGTAACCTCGGAAAGGCGGTTGTAGCCGTGGTAGCTGGCCAGGGCCGCCTGCAGGAGCCGCTGCTGTACAACCTCCATGTTGTCCACATCGGTGAAGCAGACCGTATCACGGCCCCCGCGGCAGGCGGAATCGAATCCGCCCGAAGGCGGGAGGCGGTCAAAAGCGGACACGTCGGTGATCATGATGTCGTGGTGTCGGCGAAGCACAAACTGGTGAACCAAATCGACCCGAAACAGGCCCATTGCAATCGCGATACCAAACGCATCGGGCATTGCGAAGCTGCAACATTCGCGTCCTAAGGACTAGGTTTTTCGGCACTTGCGGCTACAGTTGTTCCCGCCTCCTGCCGCCGGCGGCCTGGGTTTCGGCGTTCCGCCGATGACCTGCGGCCGATCATCGGCTGGGAGGCAGTCGTCCACGACGGAAGACCTGCCGGGGACTTCGGGAGTGGGACAACGCGTCCGCCGGAACTTGGACGGGATTGGTACTCCGCACGGTCCTTCCGGAACGCGGAAGTGCCGTCTTTTGGCACCCCGCGTGCTGAAGGGGCCTTCCCCCGGACGTCGCCGGAGCGTGTCGTGTTGCAACCGTGATGGGCGTTCCCTTGTTTTCGAAATCCTCGGCGAAAACGAGCCTGGCGATCGGGTTCCTGCTGCTGGTCCTGGTGCTGGTGGCGAACGCGCTGATCTCCTACCGCAACGTCCGCCAGCTCAACGAGGACGGACAGCTGGTCAGCCGCGCGCTGGAAGTCCAGTCCGCTCTAGGAAATGTCGAGACCGGCATCAGCCGCTGCACCGCCAACCAGCGGGGGTATCTGCTCACCTCCGACCCCTTCTTCAAGCAGCGCTATCGGGAGAACGTCCAGCTCCTCGACGTGTCGATTCGCCGGCTCCGCGAGCTGGCGCAGTCCCTGGAGCAGTTCCCCGCCGACGAAGCGGACCTCGATCAGGTCGAGCAGGCCATCGAGGATCACGTCGCCAGCCTGGATCGCCTCTTCGACCAGCCGGTCCAGACCCGCGAGCCCGCCGTCGTCGACGAAATCGCCGGCGGCGAGGCGGTCGTCCGGCGGGAGGCGATCCGCAACGGCCTCGCCCGCCTGCGGTCGCACCAGGACTCGATGCTGACCCACCTGCAGCTCGTCCACGCCCGGACCTACTCCTCCGCGGTCCTCAGCCTGACCCTGACCGGGATCGTGGGACTGCTGCTCCTGGCGTTCTACCTGTGGCTTGTTCAGCGGTACGTCTCCAGCCGGGCCGAGGCGGAGTCCGCCACGCGGGCCCACCGCGCCGTCCTCCAGGCGACGCTCAACGGCATCCGCGACGGCGTCGTGGCGACCGACGCGCGCGGCAGCATCACCTTCCTTAATCCGACCGCCGAGCAGCTCGTCGGCTGGACGACGGCGGACGCGATCGGGAAGCCGATCGAAGCGGTCTGCGGGATCGTCGACGAACGGACCCGGCAGCGGCTTCCCGGCCCCCTGGCTCCCCCGCCGAAGAAGGAAGACAGCCGCAGCGGGATCCACCACGGCACGCTCCTGATCGACCGCGCCGGGGAGTCGCGGCCGGTCGAGGAGGCGGGCGCGCCGATCGTCGACGACCACGGCCGGACAATCGGCGCCGTCCTGGTGATCCGGGACGTTACCGAGCGCCGCGCCCAGGAGCGGGAGCTGATCGAGCGGGAGACGCAGATCCGCTCGCTGCTCGACTCCACCGACGAAGCGATCTGCGGACTCAACCTGGACGGGGTCTGCACGTTCTGCAACGCCGCCTCGCTCCGCATGCTCGGCTACGGGCGGCAGGAAGACCTTGTCGGCCGCCCCCTCGGGCCGCTCGTCCATCATGACGCCCCCGACGCGTCCCCCGGGCCGGAGGCGGACTGGGCGATCGGCAAGGCGACGCGGAACGGCGACGCCCTTCACGGCGACGATCAGTGGATGCGGCGGCAAGACGGCAGCGCGTTCCCGGTCGAATACCGCTGCACCCCCGTCCACCGCGAGGGGGCGCTGGTCGGGTCGGTCGTGACGTTCCTCGACATCACCGAGCGCCGCCGCGGCGAGGCGGCCGCCGCGGAACGGGAGCGGCTCGTCGCCCTCCGGGCCGCCAAGGCGGCGGCGATGTCGCGGGATGCGCCGCTGCCGGACGTCCTGCGGGAACTCACTTCGGTCATCGCCACCCAGCTCGGCGCGGCGGCGGTGCGGATCTGGACCCTCGAAGAGGACCAGACGATGCTCCGCCTGCGGGCCTCGGGAGGGGAAGGGGCGGACGCGGTCACCAACAGTGCCTATGAGCGGGTCCGCGTCGGAGAGCGGCGCGTGGGACGGGTCGCGCTCACGGGAGAGCCGCTGGTCGACGAGGGACCGGCGTTCGACCCGCGGGCCACGAATCCGCGGTGGACCTCCCGGGAGAAGGTCGTCGCCTTCGCCGGATTTCCCCTGCGGGTCGAGGGGCGGACCGTCGGCGTCCTGGCGGTGCTGTCGCGGCTCCCGCTCACTCCGTCGGTCCTGGCGGAGCTCCCGCCGATGGCGGACGGCCTGGGGCAGTACATCGAGCGGCGGGAGGCGGAGCGGCGGCTGCGGGAGAGCGAACAGCGGCTGCGGCTGACCGTCGAGGCGGCCGACATCGGGACGTGGGACTACAACCTCCGGACCGGGGTCCTGGAGTGGTCCGAGCGGTGCAAGACGATGTTCGGCCTGGCGCCGGACGATGCGGTCAGCTACGAGCGGTTCCTCGAGATCCTGCACCCGGACGACCGCGATCGCGTCGAGGCGGTCGTCGCGCGGGCGAGCGATCCGGAGGGGAACGGCGAGTACGACACCGAGTTCCGCGCGGTCTGGCCCGACCGCTCGCTTCACTGGATCGTCGCCAAGGGGCAGGGGTTCTTCGAGCCGGAAGGGGAGCGGCCGCGCTCAGGTTCGCCGCCGCGGACCGACACGGAGGGAGAGGGGGACCGCCGGGTTGCGGTGCGGCTCCTCGGGACCGCGATGGACGTGACGCACAGCCGCCAGGCGGCCGCGGAGCTCGCGGCGAGCGAGGCCCGGTTCCGGCAGCTCGCGGACGCCATGCCGCAGATCGTGTGGGTCGCCGACGCCGAGGGGCGGCGGGAGTACTACAACCGCCGCTGGTACGACTACAGCGGCTGCGCCCCGGACGCCTGCGTCGGCCAGAAGCTCGACCCGCTCCTGCACGCGGACGACCGGGAGCGGGCCGCGGCGGTGTGGGACCGGTCGCTCGCGTCCGGCGAGCCGTACCAGATCGAGTACCGGCTGGAGTCGAGCGGAGGGGACTCCCGCTGGTTCCTCGTCCGGGCCCTTCCGGTCCGGGATGAGGCAGGGACGATCGTCAAGTGGTACGGCACCAGCACCGACATCGAGGACAAGAAGCGGTTCGAGGAGACCCTGCGGCGGAGCGAGGAGTTCGCCCGCAGCGTCCTCGAGAGCAGCCCCGACTGCGTCAAGATCGTCGATCTCGAGGGGCGGCTCCTGTGGATGAACCAGAACGGCCAGCAGCTGTTCCAGGTGGAGGACTTCGAGGGGGTGCGGGGGCGGAGCTGGGCCGATTTCTGGAGCGAAGGGGGGCACGCCGCCTCCTGCCGCGCGGCGATCGAAGCGGCCGCCGCGGGAGGGATCGGCCGGTTCCAGGGGATGTGCCGGACCCTCGCCGGAGTTCCGCGGTGGTGGGACGTGGCGGTCACGCCGGTCCGCGGCCCGCAGGAAGAGGTCGAGCGGCTGCTGTGCGTCTCGCGGGACGTGACGGCGGACCGGGAAGGGCAGGAGCGGCTCCGCATCAGTGAAGAGAACCTGCGGCACGTCCTCGACTCGATGCTGCCGTTCGTGGCCGTCATCGACCCGGCCGGAGAGCTGATCGAGGTCAACCAGTCGGCCCTGACGGTGACGGGGCTGCGGCGGGAGGAGGTCATCGGAAAGCCGTTCTGGGAGTGCGACTGGTGGAGCTACGACACCGCCGCCTCCGGGCGGATCCGCGAGGCGTTCCGGCGGGCGGCGTCCGGGGAGTTCGTCCGCTATGACGAAGCCTGCCGCGTCCTCGACGACGGACGGATGACGGTCGACTTCCAGCTCCAGCCGGTCTATCACGGCGACGGCCTCAAGTTCGTCGTTGCCTCGGCGGTCGACATCACCGACCGCAAGCGGGCCGAGGACCAGCTTGCGAACTCGCAGCAGTTCCTCCGTTCCTCGCTCGACGCCCTGTCGAGCCACATCGCGGTCCTCGACGAGCGGGGGACGATCCTGACGGTCAACGAGTCGTGGAAGCGGTTCGGCGGACAGCACCGGTTCCACGCGCCGTTCTGTACCGTCGGGACGAACTACCTCGCCGCCTGCGAGGAGCTTCCAGGGGCCGATGTCGACGGAGAGATCCGGTCCGCGGCGGACGCCATCCGCGGCGTCATCGCGGGAGAGCGACCCCGGTACTCCGTCCAGTACTCCTGGTCCGCCGGAGAGGGGAACGGCGTCCCGGGGAGCGAGCGGCGGTGGTTCCAGATGACGGTCACGCGGTTCCTGGGGACCGGCGAAGCCCGCGTCGTCGTGGCTCATGAGGACATCACCCGCCAGATCGAGAGCCAGGAACTCATGCGCAGCCGGTCGGAGCAGCTTCGGCGGCTGGCGGACGTCGCCACGGAGCTGACCGCGGCGAACGACCTGCAGTCGATCCTGCGGATCGTCACCGAAGGGGCGAAGAGCCTCCTCGGCGGCGACCAGGCGATGACGAGCCACGTCTTCGACGCCCAGTGGTCCGAGGGGGAGCACTTCATCTGCCGGGATCCCGCGACTCCCGCCGCGGTCCCGGCGATCCCGTTCCCCGACGGCCTGGGGCTCGCGGACCGGGTCTGCGGCCGCAACCAGATCGTCCGGCTGACGCGGGCCGACGACGTGCAACACGGGAAGGCATCCCAGGCCGCGGCGCGGAGCTGGATCGCCGCGCCGCTGGTCCATCTGGACGGGACCAACCTGGGGATGATCCAGCTCGCCGGCAAGCGGGGCGGGGGCGACATTGGTGGCGGCGGCGCGGACTTCACTCACGACGACGAGTCGGTCCTTGTCCAGCTGTCGCAGATGGCGTCGGTCGCGATCGAGAACGCCCGGCTGTACTCGCAGCTTCAGGAGTCGATCCGCCGCAAGGACGAGTTCCTGGCGATGCTGGGACACGAGCTCCGCAATCCGCTGGCGGGGATCGTGAGCGGGGTCGATGCGCTCGGGATGCTGCCGCTCCCCGGCGAGGCGACCGAGATGCAGGCGGTGATCGGCCGGCAGGCGGCCCACATGTCGCGGATCGTCGACGACCTGCTCGACGTCTCGCGGATTGTCCGGGGGAAACTGACGCTCCGGCCGGAGCCGGTCCGGCTGAACGACCTCGTGCGGAACGTCGTCCGAGACTACGCCTCCGCGCAGGGGGATGACGAGTGCGAGATCCGGACGGAGGTCTGCGGGGAGGAGATCTGGATCGAGGGGGACATGACGCGGCTCAACCAGGTCCTCTCGAACCTGCTCCACAACAGCTGCAAGTTCGGCGACGGCTCCAACGTCGTGACTCTCGGCCTGCGGCGGGGGGCGAGCGGCCGGGACGCCGTGGTCTCCGTGAAGGACCAGGGGATCGGGATGACGGCCGAGACCCTGAGCCGGATCTTCGAGCCCTTCAACCAGGCGGACGTGAGCCTCGACCGGAGCCGCGGCGGCCTGGGCCTGGGGCTGGCGCTCGTGAAGGGGCTGGTTCGCCTGCACGGCGGGAGCGTGACGGCTTCGAGCGCGGGGCTGCACCAGGGGGCGGAGTTCACGATCGTCCTGCCGACGATTGCCGCTCCGTCGTCCAAGGCGCCGGAGTCGGAGTCGACCGCGATCCAGCCGTGCCGGGTCCTGCTGATCGACGACCGCCGCGACGCGATCCTGCCGATCCGGAGCATGCTCTCGAAGGACGGGCACACGGTGCAGACGGCGTCCGACGGTCCGGAGGGAATCCAGTGCGCGGAGACGTTCCAGCCGGACGTGATCCTGTGTGACATTGGCCTCACGCCGCCGATGAGCGGTTACGACGTGGCCCGCGAGCTCCGCAGCCGCGAGGAGTTCCGCGAGACCTACATGGTCGCGGTGACGGGCTACACGCAGGACGAGTATCGCCAGCGGGCGTTCGAGGCGGGCTTTGACTATCACGTGAAGAAGCCGGTCGATCTCCACATGTTGCGGAAGATCCTTGCCTCACGGGCCCGCTTCTGAGGGGTGGGACAAATCGCGTCCTGGCCGGCACGGCTCCCATAGCTCAACCCAACGTGCGACGGCAGCCGGGGTCAAGGGGGCAACCCCTTGCCGCCGGAGGCACTTCCATGAGGAACCGTAGTAAGCAACGGATGTCCGCTTTGTGGAACCGGCGTTGAGGACTCACCGCTCGCCCTGGAATCCCAGCGTGTTGGTGAGGGGGCATCCGATACGTTGTCCGCGCTTGGACACGCACTCCTTCAGGCATCTCTCGACGGCCAGGCCTCCGGCGGGCAAAGGGGGCCAAAAAACAACACAGGCCCCTCTGCACTCCCCACCAGGGTGCCCCTGGACCCGGTAGGGCGGTTGCGCTGTGCCTGGCTTGGGCCGACCTACTTCCGGGCCATGACGTCGACCGGCACCGCATTCTTCTGCGGACGCCCCGGCGTGCTGCGTCCCCGCTCGACGATCCGGTCCAGTTGCTCCCGTAACTCCTCCACCCGCTTCGGCTCGGCGTCCGCGACATTGCGGGACTCCGCCAGGTCCGTCTCCAGGTTGTAAAGCTGCACCCCCATCAGCCCCTGCGCCTTCTTCGCCCCCGGCCGCGGCTCGCTCCACCCGCCGGAGTCGGGACACAGAAGCAGCTTCCACGGCCCCCGCCGGATCGCGAACGATCCATTGATCGAGTGCGACACGAGATGATCCCGCGTCGTCCGTCCTCCCGGCTGCAACGCCGCCAGAAAGCTGAAACTGTCCTCCGCCGCCTCGTCCGCCAGCTTCTCGCCGCAGAGCTCGGCCGCGGTCGCAAAGATGTCGGTCAGACAGATCGTCTCGGGCGACGTCTCCCCCGCGGCGCATCGCCCCGGCCAGCGGACCACGAACGGCACGCGGTGCCCCCCTTCAAAGAGGTCCGCCTTGTTCCCCCGCAGCGGTCCGCTCGGGTTATGGTCGTGGACCTTCAGCTCGTCGAACTTGGCCTGCGGCGAGCAGCCGTTGTCGCTCGTCAGGATGACCAGCGTCTCCTGCTCGACGCCCGCGTCCTTGAGCGCCGACATCATCGCCCCGACGGCGGCATCGGTCTGCATCACGAAGTCCGCATAAGGGTTCATCCCGCTCTTGCCCGCCCATTCGGGCGTCGGAAGGATCGGCGTGTGCGGCCCGGTCAGCGGGACGTAAAGGAAGAACGGCTCGCGACCGCCCTCCGATCCCTTCGACTTCGGCGCCTGCCGCGCGATGATCGCGCAGGACTCCCGGACGATCTCGGGCAGCACTCCCTCGGCCTCAAACCCCGGAGCGGTCGGTCCCTGACGGGTCTTGGCCCCCTTGTCGCGGCCGGCCATCATGAGGAACTCGCGGTCCTCGGTCGGCGGGGCGGTGACCCGGTCGTTGCGGAGGAAGACGTACGGAACCATGTCGAGCGAGGCGCTGATCCCGAAATACTCATCGAAGCCGACGCTGAGCGGCCCGTTCCGGAACGGCTGCGCATAGTCGACGTTGAACACCTGCTCGCGGGGCTCGATGTTGAGCTCGGTCACCTGCTTGCCCGGCAGCACGCTCCAGTCGAGACCGAGGTGCCA
This sequence comes from Planctomyces sp. SH-PL14, assembly GCF_001610835.1. Classification (NCBI taxonomy): domain Bacteria; kingdom Pseudomonadati; phylum Planctomycetota; class Planctomycetia; order Planctomycetales; family Planctomycetaceae; genus Planctomyces; species Planctomyces sp. SH-PL14. Next base: position 5,255,515 of record NZ_CP011270.1, read on the forward strand.
CTTGCCAACGGCGGCGGTGTGATAGCCCTGCTGCTTGAGGAACGAGGTGATTGTCTGCCGCTCCGCCTCGATCAGCCGCGGACTGAGCCCGCCGAGGACGCCCCGTTGGAGTTTGGAGCGCCAGTTGTACCGGCCGGTCAGGAGGCCATAGCGCGTCGGCGAGCAGACGGCGGAGCTGGTGTGGGCGTCGAGAAACCGCATCCCCTGGCTGGCGAGGCGGTCGATGTGCGGCGTCGGGATCTTGCCGCCGTAGCAGGCGGGATCGCCGTAGCCGAGGTCGTCGGCCAGGATGACGACGATGTTGGGGCGGTCGGCGGCGTCGACCGTGGCCAGACCGCTCGACACAACGACCAGAACCGCGAGCGCTCGCAGGGATCGCATCGGAGTGACTCCTCGGGAGGGATGCGTCCCGACTGATAGCCCGTCGCGACTCGGGATTCAACCGCGTCCTCGCCGGCACGGCTCTGTTACCTCAAGCCCAACGTGCCACGGCAGCCGGGGTCAAGGGGGCCTCGCCCCCTTGCCGCCGGAGGCACTCCTGTGAGGAACCGTGGTAAGCAACGGATGTCCCCTTTGTGGGACCGGCGTTGAGGACTCCACACTCGCTCTGCGCTCGCAGCGGGTTGGTGAGGGGGCATACGGCACGGTGTCCGCGCTTGGACCCTCGCTCCTTCAGAGAGAGCGAGACAAGACGGCCTCCGGCGGGCAAAGGGGCGTTGCCCCTCTGCACTCCCCACCAGGGGTTACCCCCTGGACCCCGGTTTTGGCTATTCCGGATTCGTGACCACCAGCCGGACATCAATGTTGTTACGCGTCGCATTCGAGTACGGACACACGTAGTGCGCTTTCTGCACAATCGCTTCCGCATCCGCCTTCGACATCCCCGGAACCGTGATCCGCAGCTCCGCCTCAATCCCAAACCCACCCGGCAACGGACCAATCCCGACCGTCCCCTCAATCTTCGTCTCCGGCGACAGCGACACCTTCTCCTGCATGGCGACAAACTTCATCGCCCCCAGAAAACACGCCGAATACCCCGCCGCAAACAACTGCTCCGGATTCGTCCCGGTCGCGCCGTTCCCCCCCAGCTCCTTCGGCGTCGTCAGCTTGACGTCCAGAACGCCATCGGAAGACACAGCACGACCTTCGCGACCGCCCGTGGCAGTCGCATGACCACGGTACAGGACCTTTTCGATAGCCATGATGAAACCTTTTCCAGTGAGTGAATCGAGAAACAATCGATCGGGCCGCTGAAAATCGCAGCCGGAGCTCTCCGCCCCGGCGCCAGTTCTACCGGAAACCGCCCGAGATCGTGATCGTCTCGCCCGTCATCCACGACGAGTCGTCCGAAGCCAGGAACACCGCCGCCGTCGCAATGTCCTGCGGCTGCCCGATCCGGCCCAGCGGCGTCTGACTCTCAATCTGCTTCCGGAAGTCACTCTCAATAATCCCCGCCGTATGCGCCCCCTCGGTCTCCACCATCCCCGGATTGATCGAATTGACCCGGATCTTCTGCGGCCCCAGCTCCTTCGCCAGCACATTCGTCACGGCATCGACCGCCGCCTTCGTCGCAGAGTAGACCGCGGTTCCCGGCGGCGTCGCATGCGCGACCACCGAGCTGATATTGATGACGTTCCCGCCCCCCTCGAACTGCTTGGCCGCCTCCTGCGTCGCGAGGATCAGCCCCAGCACGTTCAGGTTGAACTGCCGGTGAAAGTGCTCAGGGGTGATTTCGCCGAGCGCCCCGAACTCATAGATCCCGGCATTGTTCACCAGGATGTCGACCTTGCCGAATGCCTTGCGGGCCTCCGCGAACAGCCCCGGAATCTCCTTCGGCTCGGCAATGCTCGCCTTCACCGCCACCGCCCGGCCCCCCTTGGCCACGATGTCCCCGACGACCTTCTCGGCCCCCTCGCGGCTCGACGAGTAGTTCACCACCACCGCCGCCCCCTCGGCTGCCAGGTGCCGGGCAATGCTCGCCCCGATCCCCTTCGAAGCACCCGTGACGACAGCGACTTTTCCGGCCAACTTCTGAGACATGATCGAATCTCCGTGCAGGTCCTGGAATTCAGTACCGATGGGTACACATTACGTGGAGGTTCTCGACCTCGCAAGCTGAATAGTGTATCATTCGGTAAGAATTTCGAGTTTTCTTGAGGCGAGTTTCCCGAGGAGGTGTCCCATGCCCGCTGGACGACCCCGCGAGTTTGATCCCGACAAAGCCCTGGACCAGGCAATGGCGGTCTTCTGGAAGAAGGGCTACGAGGGGGCCTCGCTTCCCGATCTCACTCGCGCCATGGGAATCAACCGCCCCAGCCTCTACGCCGCGTTCGGCAATAAGGAGTCGCTCTTCCGCAAGGCGATGGACCGCTACATGGGCGGCCCCGCGGCCCATGTGGCGGAGGCCCTCGCCGCGCCCACTGCCCGCGAAGTCGCGGCCCGCCTGCTTTACGGCGGCATCGACATCGTCGCCGACGGCAAAGGCCCCGGCGGCTGCTTCATGGTCCAGTCCGCCCTCGCCTGCGGCGACAGCGCCGAAGCACTCCGGAAGGAAGTCGCCGACCGCCGCGCCGCCGGAGAAGCGGCCGTGCGGGCCCGTCTCGAGCGGGCCCACAAAGAAGGGGATCTCCCCAAAGAGGTCGACGCCGCCACGCTCGCCCGCTACCTGATGGCGGTCACCTACGGCATGGCGGTCCTCGCCGCCGGCGGGGCCACGCGGGCCGACCTGACCGTGGTGGCCGACATGGCCCTCCGGGCAATCCCCGCGGCGTAGCACCCGGCGATTGGCTTCACCTTGCCGCCCCGATAGGCTCTCAGGGCCCTCCCCCCACACACGCCCCGAGTCGATCCCTCCATGCCGCGTCGGCCTCTCGTTCTCATCCTCGCCGTCGGGCTGACCCGCAAGCTGTTGCCGCATGCTCCGCGGCTGAGTCTGGTCGCCCAGAAGGGCTGGGTCCGGGACCTCCGCGAGATCCTTCCCGCCGTCACCTGCTCGGCCCAGGCCACGATCCTGACCGGCGAGCTCCCGGCGAAGCACGGCGTCGTCGGGAACGGCTGGCTCTATCGCGACACTCGTGAAGTCCGGCTGTGGCAGCAGTCGAACAGTCTCATCGAGTCCGAGCCGCTCTACGTCACGGCCCGTCGCGAGGCGGAGGCCCGGGGTGAGAAGTTCCGCGCGGCGAAGCTGTTCTGGCAGTTCAATCAGGGGGCGGATGTCGCGATCAGCGTCACTCCCAAGCCGTACTACGGAGCGGACGGGAGCAAGGCCTTCGGCATCACGGGGACGCCGCACGGACTGACGGAGCAACTGGAGCGGAAGCTTGGGGCTTTTCCCTTTCCGTCCTACTGGGGCCCGACTGCGGGGCTGCCGAGCAGTGCCTGGATCGCCCGGTGTGCGGCCGAGGTTGTCACGACGGAGGTTCCGGACCTGACGCTCGTCTATCTGCCGCATCTCGATTACGACCCGCAGCGGTTCGGTCCCTCGAAGGCCGATATGCCTCGGCTCGTGCGTGAACTCGACGATGCGTGTCAGCCGCTGCTTGATGCGGCGGCGAAGGCGGGGGCGGGGGTGTGGGTGGTCAGCGAGTATGGTCTGGTCGATGTTCAGCGGCCGGTGTTTGTGAACCGCGTGCTTCGCGAGGCGGGGTTGCTGTCGGTCCGGCCGGGGCCGTTTGGGGACATCCTGGATACGTTCGGCAGCCAGGCGTTTGCCGTTTGTGATCATCAGGTGGCGCACGTTTACTGTTCGGGGAAGATCGGGCGAGTTCGGGATGTGTTGGCGGCTGTGCCGGGGGTGGGGCGGGTTGTGGCGGGGGAGGAGCGGGCGGAGCTGGGGTTGGATCATCCGCGGTCGGGTGAGCTGGTGTTGTTGGCGGAGCGGGATGCCTGGTTTGCGTATCCGTTCTGGGTGGAGGGACGGAGTGAGCCGGACTTTGCGCGGACGATCGATATTCACCGGAAGCCGGGTTATGACCCGTGCGAGTTGTTTTGGGATCCGCAGCTGGTGTGGCCGAAGGGGCGGGCGATTCGGCGGTTGATTCAGAAGAAGCTGGGGTTGCGGACGTTGTTTGATGTGGTTCCGGTGGATGCGATGTTGGTGCGGGGGAGCCATGGGTTGGCGACCGAGTCGGATCGTCCGTTGTTGATTGGTGATGGGGCGGCGCCGGGGGAGGGCTTGTCGCTGGCGGATGTTCGCGATCTTGTCCTGCGCGCGCTGTTGTAAACACGCAGCTCCGCTCATCTCACCGGGGTCCAGGGGCACCCTGGTGGGGAGTGCAGAGGGGCAACGCCCCTTTGCCCGCCGGAGGCCCTCTCGTCGAGAGATGTCTGAAGGAGCGCGTGTCCAAGCGCGGACACCGTGCCGTATGCCCCCTCACCAACCCACGGGGATTGCAAAGCGAGCTGTGTGGATTGAGGGAGTCCTCATAGCCGGTACCACAAAGCGGACGTCCGTTGTGTACCACGGTTCCTCACAGGAAATGCCTCCGGCGGCAAGGGGGCGTGGCCCCCTTGACCCCAGGCTGCCGTCGCACGTTGGGTTTGAGGTGGCATAGTCGTGCCGGCGAGGACGGGGGTTGACGAGAGAAAGGGCTGGCCGATTTCCGGAACGGCATCGCGGCACTTCATCCCGCTTCCTTCCCCGAATACACTCCCCGATTCGGCCTCGCCAGCCATTCTGCGCGAGTTTCCCCCCCGCCCCTCGAGTCCCACGATGAGTTACCCACGCATCGGCTCCCTCAAGTCCGTCAACGACTTCCGGGACACCCTCCGCGCGGTCGGCTCCTCGCTCCCCGTCGACGATCGGTCGCTCACCGCCGCCGAAGGGTCTCCGCTCGCCGCCCCGCTCACCTGCGGCCGACTCTCCATCGGCAACCGCTGGTGCATCCACCCCATGGAAGGCTGGGACGGCACACCCGGCGGAATGCCGACCGAACACACGATCCGCCGCTGGCGGAACTTCGGCCTCTCGGGAGCCAAACTCCTGTGGGGGGGCGAAGCCTTCGCCGTCCGCCCCGAAGGACGCGCCAACCCGAACCAGCTCTGCTACCGCCCCGAGAATGAAAAGGGAGCGGCCCAGCTGCTGGAAACCGCCCGCGCCGCGCACGCGGAAGCCTTCGGTCCCGCCGCCTGCGACGACCTCGTGGTCGGCCTCCAGCTCACCCACTCGGGCCGCTTCTGCAAGCCGGTCGCCAAAGACCGGTTCGTCCCCCGGATCGCCTACCGCCACCCGGTCCTCGACCGCCGCGTCGGCCTCGGCCCGGACGACAATGCCGCCGTCCTGACCGACGGCGAGATCCGCTCGATCATCGACGACTACGTCACCGCCGCCCGGATTGCCCAGCGGCTGGGGTTCCAGTTCGTCGACCTCAAGGCCTGCCACGGCTACCTGGGGCACGAGTTCCTCTCAGCCCACACCCGGCCCGGTCCCTACGGCGGGGATTTCGAGGGCCGGACCCGCTACCTGCGGGAGATCGTCGGGGCGGTCCGGAGCGAATGCCCGGATCTCGAAATCGGAATCCGCCTCTCGCTGTTCGACGCCCCTCCGTTCCGGCCCGACCCGGCCCGGAGCCAGGGAGGAAAGCTCGGACCCGGAATCCCCGATCTCGCACCCGATTCGCCGCGGCCCTTCGGCGCCAGTGCCGACGATCCGCTCCGGATCGACCTCGCCGAGCCGATCGAACTCCTCCGGCGGCTGCGGGACGAACACGGAGTGCGGCTCCTCAACCTCAGCTGCGGCTCCCCCTACTACAACCCCCACATCCAGCGGCCGGCGTTCTACCCCCCGTCGGACGGCTACCAGCCGCCGGAAGACCCGCTGCTGGGATGCGTCCGGCAGATCGAGGCGGTCCGGGACGTGAAGCGGGCCCTCCCGGATCTCGTCCTCGTCGGGACCGCCTACACGTACTTCCAGGAGTACCTGCCGCACGTCGCCCAGGCGGTGCTGCGGGAGGGGTGGGTCGATTCGATCGGGATCGGCCGGCTGGTCCTGAGCGACTGGCAACTCCCCGCGAAGGTCCTGGCCGGGCAGGATTACGTCGCGGACAAGAAGATCTGCCGCACGTTCAGCGACTGCACGACCGCCCCCCGCAACGGAATCATCTCCGGCTGCTACCCCCTGGACGACTACTACAAGCGCCGCACCGAAGCGGCCGAGCTCAAGGACCAGAAGGACAACCTCCGCAAGCGGCTCCTGGCCGCCGGCAGCGGCGACGGGAAGTAAACCCTCCCGGACCCGGGTCCTCCATTTGCACTTTTCCTTTTTCCCCTCTCATTCTGCATTCCTGAGTCCCGGTTGCCGCCGGCCAGTGCACAATGGGAACGCCCCCGCGATCGCCCTCCTGTCCTCCGCCAGAATCTGATGGAACCTGCTCCCCAATCCGCCGGCCCCTCCTCCAGTCCGGCCGTTGTTCCGCGCGTCCGGCCCTCCGGCCCGTCGCTGACCGCCGTCTATGAACTGATCGCCACGACCGCCTTCGGCCTCGAGGCGATCGTCGACCGCGAGCTGAAGGCGCTCGGCTACACCGACACCCGTATCGAAGACGGCCGGGTCCGCTTCTGGGGGGACTTCCAGGCGGTCTGCCGCTGCAACCTGTGGCTCCGCTCCGCCGACCGCGTGCAGATCGTCCTCGGCGAGTTCGAGGCGATGGAGTTCGACCCGCTCTACTTCCAGACGCGCGAGCTCCCCTGGGAAGAGTGGCTCCCGATGGACGCCCAGTTCCCGGTGAACGGCCGCAGCTTCCAGTCGCGACTGCACGGGATCCCGGTCTGCCAGAAGATGATCAAGAAGGCGATCGTCGAACGGCTCAAGACCAAGTACCAGCGGGCCTGGTTCCAGGAGACGGGGCCGGTCTATGAGATCGACTTCATCATCCTCCGCGACCGCGTCACGCTGACCCTCGACGCCACCGGCGACGGCCTGCACAAGCGCGGCTACCGCCCGGTCTCGGGCGTCGCCCCGCTGCGGGAAACGCTGGCGGCGGCGCTGATTCAGCTCAGCTACTGGAACCGGGACCGGCTCCTCGTCGACCCCTGCTGCGGAACGGGGACGATCCCGATCGAAGCGGCGATGATCGCCCGCAACATTGCTCCTGGTCTCAACCGCGAGTTCTCGTCCGAAGGCTGGCCGCAGATCCCCCGGAAGGTGTGGGCCGATGCCCGCAAGGAAGCCCGCGACCTCCGCGGCAAGCCGCTCGGGATGCGGATCTGGGGCTCGGACATCGACGGCCGGGCCCTGGAGCTGGCGAGGAAAAACGCCTACGCCGCCGGCGTGACCGAGGACATTACGTTCTCGCAGAAGCCCGCCGGCCAGCTCGCGCTGACGCAGGAATACGCCTGTCTCGTGACGAATCCCCCTTATGGCGAGCGGATGGGAGACCGGGCGGCGGTCGACGCCCTGAACCGGGACTTCGGCGCGATTGCCCGTTCGCATCCGACCTGGTCGGTCTACGTCCTGACGCCGCATCCGCTGTTTGAGCGGCAGTTCGGCCGCCCGGCAGACCGCCGCCGCAAGCTGTTCAACGGCCGGATCGAGTGCACCTACTACCAGTTCTACGGTCCCCGCCCGCCGCTCGAGGGGCAGGGGGAGCCCGAACCGGACCCGCGGGACATCGCCGAAGCTCCGCCGGTCAACCGGGACACCGCCCGAGCTGAATATCGTCGGCCAGAGCCGCCTACCGCGTCGTCGTTCGAGGAACGCCCCGCTCGTGCGGAAGCGCCCCGCGATCTCGCGGCCCCCGTCAGTCGCGAGCCCGTCGATCAGCCCGATGTCGCCCCGGAACCCCGTTCGTCGGAGCCTGTGAGCAGGTCTGACGCGGCGGTGGCGACTCCGCAGCCATCCGAGCCTCTTCCGCCCGAGCCGGCTCCGTTGCCCGAAGGTCCGCGGAGCATCTGGGAGATGTCCGAGGACCTCCCTTCAACCGGAGCGAAGCCCGCGAAGCCGTCTCCCGAGCCGGAAGCGGCTGCACCAGCCAGCGAAGCGCTCGCATCGGAGCAGGCCGCGGCGCCGGCCGAACCCCCTTCGCAGGATTCGACCGCGCCCGTCCCAACCCCGGCCCCCGTCCCCACCGCGGCGGTTCCCGCTCCGGAACCGGCTCCGGCCGCTGATCCGTCTCCGGCGGAGCCGGACGAGCGGAAGACCGAAACGCCGTCGAACGACTGGATGCTGTGAGGACGCCGGCGCTCGGGGAGCGTCGGGACTAGAGCTTGGCCGCCATCGCCTCGGCGAGCTTCTTCACTTCGGCCGGGTTGGTCGTCGATTCGAGCTTCTTGAGGTCGGCCGCCAGGGTATCGGCGAGCTTGGCGTCCTGAGCGCGGACCGCCTCGATCCCGGCGGCCATGCCGGCCGTGGCGCTGCCGGCGGTCCCGGTCTGCGCGATTTCGGCGAGTCGCTTCTTGAGTTCGTCGCGTCCTGAGACCTTGTTCTGCTCCTCGACCGGGACAGACGGCTTCGCCGTTTCCGATCCGCAGCCGGAAAAGGCCAGAGCGAGAGAGAAGACCGTTGCCGCACGAAAGCTGGACATGGGAGACGCATTCCTGGAAAGGTCTGGGCAGGCGGGTCGTAAGGGACCTCTGCCGCAGATGTTGGACTGATAAAAAGAGATGCCGCCGGAAGCCAACGGCCGCCGACGGCATCTTGATCGCAATGAGGACGATTTTACAGGTCGCCGATGGGGGCGCCATCGAAGGCACCGCCCGCCCGCTGCCAGTTCGTGAAGTCGACGCTGTCTCCGATGAACTTGACGGCGCCGTCGGCCATCAGGACCTGGACACCGCCGGTATGCCGGCTCCGGGCCGTCCAGACCCCCTGGCTGTCGTACCAGCCGCAGCCGGCGCAGTCATGGCAGTCCGGATTCGGCGAGTTCGGAGTGTTGAGGGTGTTGAAGATCGTCTGGCCGCCAATGCCGTTCATCCACTGCTGGTGGAGGGTGGCGTGGATATTCGTCGTGCCGCCCAGGCACTGTTGTCCGTAGGCGTTCAGGACAGCCTGGGGCGTAAAGGACCGGGTGAATCCCGTGGGATAGGCCTGGGCGCGGATGAGCGACCGGCGAAGTTCGTACTTGGCCGTATCGTTGTTTCCGACCGTGACCTCTCCCATCGCGACCACGTTGGACGTTCCGTCCATGATGTCGCCGATCCGCACGCTCTTGACGAACTGCACGAACCCGACGCGATCCGCGACGCCGACGTTCCAGAAGGTGGACGGTCCGGCGCTGACGGCGTAGTTGACTCCGGCGTCGTTCACGCCGCCGGGATAGGTGAAGTCACTGGGGCACAGGAAGTTGGCGATCCGCTTGCGGACGTCGTTGTTGGCGTTCGGCGCTTCGTCGTAGCGACGGTTGAAGTCCAGCTTCCCGTAGATGCCGGCCTGATCCATGTAGGGAAGCAGCATCGTGTGGACGCTGAATCCGCGCCAGGCGGTGGTCGTTGAGCTGTCGTAGACCGAGGGGCAGATGGCGGGCGGAAACATTCCGAACGCCTCATGGTAGTTGTGCAGCGCGACGCCGAACTGCTTCAGATTGTTGCCGCACTGCGACCGCCGGGCCGCTTCTCGGGCCTGCTGGACCGCGGGGAGCAGAATGGCGACGAGAACGGCGATGATCGCAATGACGACCAGCAGTTCAATCAGCGTGAAACCCTTACGCGACGACCTGAGCATGATGAACACTCGGGACTTAAGGATGGAAAATGACAGAAAGAAATATCGAAGCGAGATCGAGACGCAGCGCCCACTGCATCATCGGCACATGTTGTGTGGGGCAAACCACCGCAACATCAAGATAGGGTGATGAATACATCACCTCCAAATATTCTTGAGGCAAGATGAAGAAAATGTCAACAATCGCCGTTTGGGGCAAGACGGTTCGTCCTGGCAGGAGTTGCTGAATCTTCTTGCTGCGGAAGAACTTGCGGATTGAGAGGCCGCCGTATCGTGGCGGCAGGCTTGCCGGACTGAGAAAATTGGCCCCAGAGGCCGTCGTGGCGGCCGGCGGAAAAATGGTCAGGCGAGGCGTCGGGGTTCGGAATCGGGCTCGATGTGCACGATCGCGTCCGCGATCCGGTGCGAGGATTCGCGGAGTGCCCGGCGGACCTTGCCTCCGATGACATGTCCCTCGTGGACGGTGAGGTGTCCGTCCACCTGGACGTGGATTTCGACGAAGAAGTTGGTCCCGCTCTTTCGGACGCGGCACTTCTCCACGCCGCGGACTCCGTCCACCTGGCTGGCCAGGGCGCGGATGTCATCGACGATCAGCGGCGAGGGGGAGACGTCGAGGAGGTCCCGCAGGGCTCTTCGCAGGAGGGCGATGCCGTTCCAGGCGATGACGAGGCAGGCGACGAGGGCGGCCCAGTCGTCGGCCGGTTCGTAGCCGGGGCCGCCGATGAGGCTGATGGAGATGCCGACGAACGCCGCGAGGCTGGTGAGGGCGTCGGCCCGGTGGTGCCAGGCGTCCCCTTCGAGGGCTGTGCTTTCGGTCCCTTCGCCGGCCGCCATGACCCAGCGGGCGAGGGCTTCCTTGATCGCCACGACCATCGCGAGGACCAGCAGTGTGGACCAGTGGGGGAGGTGGTGGGGGGTGAGGATCTCGTGGACGCTCTGGAAGGCGATGACTCCGGCGGCGGCGAGGATGCCGAAGGCCGCGACCGCTCCGGCGAGGGTTTCGGCCTTGCCGAAGCCGTAGGGGTGTCGTTGGGTGGGGGGGCGGGTGGCGATCCGGAGGCCGCCCCAGACGACGAGGGAGCTGACGATGTCGGCCGAGGACTCGATGCCGTCCGCGATGAGGGCGTAGGAGTTTCCGAAGACGCCGGAGATGATTTTGACGGTGGCCAGCGAGGCATTCACGGCCACGCCGACGAGGGGGACGTTGGCGAGATCGTGATCGGAGAGTGGCTGGGACATGACGTCTGTGCGGGAGGTCAGGGCCGGGTGTTCAACCTTAGCTGGCCGCGTGGTCCCGGGGAATGCTCGGACGCGTCCTTGCCGAACGGACGCCGATAGCTCAAACCCAACGTTCCACGGCAGCCGGGGTCAAGGGGGTCACCCCTTGCCGCCGGAGGCACTTCCATGAGGAACCTTTGTAAGCGACGGACGTCCGCTTTGTGGAACCGGCGTGAAGGACTGACCGCTCGCTCCGGAATCCCCGCGGGTTGGTGAGGGGGCATCCGGCACGTCGTCCGCGCTTGGACACGATCTCCTTCAGACATCTCTCGACGGCCAGGCCTCCGGCGGGCAAAGGGGCGTTGCCCCTCTGCACTCCCCAACAGGGTGCCCCTGGACCCGGTTCTGGGGCCAGCTTCCTGCACAGTGTTCGAGCGAGAGACAGACGGATAGCCTGCCGGGAAGTGCCCAATGCCTCCTCACCTGGCTGTCATGTCTGACGATCGCGAGTCCCGACTGGCCGTCGCCCTCGAAGAACTCCTGGGCGCCCCCGCCCACACACCCGTCGACTGGAACTCCGTCCGCCACCGCCATCCCGACCTCGTCGACGAACTCCGCGAACTCTGGGGAACAGCCCACCTCGCATCCCATCTCGCCGACGCCACCGACGTCTTCGTCCCCCCCTCGGGATCCGCCCGCCCGACATCAGCCGCCAACGAACCACCAACCCCCATGCCCGGGATCCTGGGGGACTACGAACTGCAACGAGAAATCGGCCGCGGCGGCATGGGCATCGTCTTCCAGGCCCGACAGCGAAGCCTCAACCGGCCCGTCGCCCTCAAGATGGTCCTCAACCCCGAGTTCGCCGGGGGAGAAGCCACAGCCCGGCTCCGGGCCGAAGCGGCCTCCGTCGCCCAGCTCGACCACCCGAACATCGTCTCGGTCTACGAGATCGGCGAGGACGACCGGCATCGGACCTACTTCTCGATGCAGTTCATCGAAGGAACCACCCTCGCCGCCAAGCTGCAGAGCGGCCCGCTCCCGTCCCGCGCCGCCGCACAGCTCCTCGTCCCCGTCTGCCGCGCCGTCGCCCATGCCCATCGCAAAGGGGTGGTCCACCGCGATCTCAAGCCCTCCAACATCCTGATCGACGGAAGCGGCAAGCCGTTCGTCACCGACTTCGGACTCGCCAAGCAGGTCCCGCTCGCCGCCGGCGCTCCTTCGTTGCCGCCCCACCCGCCGATCCGCCGGACATCGCTCACCGGCTCCGGGGCGATCCTCGGAACCCCCGGCTACATGGCCCCCGAACAGGCGTCGCAGCCGGGGATGACCCCAACCCCCGCCGCCGATGTCTACTCGCTGGGAGCGGTCCTCTACGCCATGGTGACCGCCCGCCCCCCGGTGCAGGCCGCGTCGCCCGTCGATGCCATCCTCCAGCTTCTCGAGCAGGAGCCCGCGCCGCCGAGGCTCCTGAACCCGGGGATCGACGCCGATCTCGAAATGATCATCCTCAAGTCGTTACAGAAGCCGACCGACCTGCGGTATGAGTCGGCGGACGAGCTGGGAGACGACCTCGAGGCCTACCTCAGGAACGACCCCATCCAGGCCCGCTCGTCCCGATTCACGGATGTTCTGAGCCGCATGTTCCGCCCCACCCACCACGCCGTCGTGCTGCAGAACTGGGGACGGTTGTGGATGTGGCACGCCCTCGTGCTTTGGATCCTCTGCCTGGCGACAAACGCCATGCAGCTCGAAGGCGTCGACAGCCGGCTGCCGTACCTGGCCCTGTGGATACTGGGCCTCGGGACATGGGCGGCGGCGTTCTGGGGACTGCGGCACCGGGCAGGGCCGGTGACGTTCGTGGAGCGGCAGATCGCCCACATCTGGGCGGCCAGCATGGCGAGCTCGATCCTGCTGTTCGTGATCGAAGCCCTGCTGGGGCTGCCGGTCCTCAAGCTCTCGCCGGTGCTGGGGGTCATCAGCGCGGCGGTGTTCATGGCGAAGGCGGGGATTCTGTCGGGGGAGTTCTACCTGCAGTCAGTCGCTCTGTTCGCCACGTCGCTCGTGATGGCCGCCGTCCCGCGGTGGGGCGTGGCGATCTTCGGAACCGTCAGCGCGCTCTGTTTCCTGATTCCAGGGTGGCGGCTGCAGTCCCGGGTCTCACCGGACGGTTCGGCGACAGAGAAGTCGTCGTAAAGCTCGTTCTTGCCGGCACGACTCGGTGGCTCAAACCGCCTTCCCACTGGCCCGTGGAACACGCAAGCGAACGACTTTGCGGCGTGGCGTCGAGAGCCCGACGCTCGCCCTGGAATCCCCGCGGGTTGGTGAGGGGGCATCCCGCACGGTGTCCGCGTTTGGACACGATCTCCTTCAGACATCTCTCGACGGCCAAGCCTCCGGCGGGCAAGAGGGCGTTGCCCCCTTGCATCCCCCACCAGGGTGCCCCTGGACCCGGTTTTTAGGCGACCGCCTGCTCAACCGGCTGCTGCAGCGGCGAGGGGTAGCCAAACCGGTCAAAAGCAAACTTCAACCGCTCGTAAATCTGACGCTGCTTCTCCCGGTCCTCACCGTACTTGTTCTTCTTGTACTCCTTCACACCCTTCATCTGCGGCTCCAGCGTCCGCCGCAACTGGTCAAAACCAGGAAGGCTCAACGAGTCATACATCCGCTCCAGCTCGCCCAGCGGATTCGCGTCCAGCGTCTCGTACCGCATCTCGTACAGGTTCTCAGGCGGAATCAACGCCTTGTCCCGCTCGTACGTCCGGAAGCAGTCCTCGTAAACATCCAGCGTCTCGTTCTCCAGGTTCACCTGGTCCCGATGACCCAGCCCGTTCTCGTCATTCATCGTCCGCCGCAGATGGCACGACGAGTTGTAGACCGCGTACGGGTTGCGATAGATGTAGACGTACTTCGCCTGCGGAAAGAGTTCGTGCAGCAGCGGAATCCGGAACGTGTGCCCGGGCGACTTCAGACACAGCGCCCGCGGATCGCGGACCGCCAGCTTCTTGAAGAACGTCCGCATCGCCTCTAGGAAATCGGACCGCTCCCGCGTCGTCATGTTGGCGGGGTTGAAGAACCGCCCGTAGGTCTCAAAACGGTCCGGCCGGAGCGCCATGACGTACGGCGACGCCATGGTCATCAGGCACAGGGCCATCTCGTCTTCCTGGGCACAGTCCCAGCCCGCCTCGATGTTGTCCATCGGCCGGGATTTGGGGAGGAGCCAGCCGGTCAGCGGCTTCACGACCCGCTCGGTCGTCAGGAAGTGGAACGGGTAGACGCAGGAGTAGGTGTTCGGAAACGAGTAGTGCTGGTCGTTGACGAGGAGGTTGTGGAGGAGGGTCGTTCCGCTCCGCCAGTGGCCGAGGACGATCAGCGGGGCGGGGTTGAGCTCGGTCCGGGCGATCCGGCCCCCGTAGAGCACGCTTTCGACCGCCGAGAGGGCGGTGTTGTAGGCAAAGGATCCTGGCAGTAAAGCGGTGCGGTACCAGCGGTTCCACGAAAGCGCAGGGCGCATCCGGAGCATTTTCATGGCTCCGGAGAAGGTCAGGCCGCACCAGAGCGTAAACGGACCCTGCGACGAATGTTTGACGTAAGTGCCAGATCCATTCTTGGCCGTCGACGATGACATGCGGGACACCTGCAGGGATGCGCCAGGCTGAACTAAGAACCTGGGTTGGTCATCGTCTTCATTCCTGGCGGACTGCACGCAAACAGGTGAAGGGTTCGATTCCGCAGGCTCGGAACGCTCCGCCCGTGCGCAGGGCACTTCCGTTCCGGTGAACGTTCCACAAAGATTAGCGCAAGCCTCCCCGGGTTTGGCAACAGACCTTTTCCCCATTCTGCCAAAAGTTTCCGGACTGCCATTGTATGAAGACTGTTCAGTGTGTCGGGGTTGCGGTTGTCATCCACGACAATTGCGTGCTTGTGGGAACCCGTGATGCTGGCGGTCCTCTTGCGGGGTACGCGGAGTTTCCGGGTGGGAAGTGTCATGCGGGGGAGGGGGTGGAGGCGTGTGCGGTGCGGGAGTGTCGGGAGGAGACGGGGTTGGCGGTGGGTGGGCTGGAGCGGATTGATGAGACGGAGTTTGAGTACCCTCATGGGACGGTGCGGGTGACGTTTTTGCGATGTCGTCCGGAGCCGGAGTCGGTCGGGCAGTTGCCGGCGGGAAGTTTCCGGTGGGTGCCGATTGCGGAGGCGGTGACGCGGAAGTTTCCGGAGGCGAATGCGAAGGTCGTCGCCTGGTTACAGACGCAGTAACCCCTGAACTGAACCGGGTCCAGGGGGACCCTGGTCAGGGGGTACAGGGGGCAGAATGCCCCTTGCCCGCCGGAGGCTGTCTCGTCGGATGTCGTCTGAAGGAGCGCGTGTCCAAGCGGACGCCGTGCCGTATGCCCCCTCACCAAACCGCGGGGCTTCCAGAGCGAGGGGTCAATCCTCAACGCCGGTTCCACAAAGGGGACGTCCGTTGCTTACCACGGTTCCTCACCAGACGGCCTCCGGCGGCAAGGGGTTGCCCCCTTGACCCCGGCTGCCGTCGCACGATGGGTTTGAGCTAACGACATCGTGCCGGCATGGACGCGGTTCTATGCCAGCCAGGGCGTCATCACCTTGCCCGCCACATCCGTCAGCCGGAAATCCCGCCCCTGATGCCGGTATGTCAGCTTGAGGTGATCCAGACCAAACAGGTTCAGCAGCGTCGCGTGGAAGTCATTGATGTGCACCGGATCGCGGACCACGCCCCACCCGATGTCGTCCGACTCCCCGTACACCTGTCCTCCCTTGATCCCGCCCCCCGCCATCCACATCGTGAACGCGAACGGATGATGGTCGCGGCCCGTGTTCGCCGCCCGGCCGTTCCGATTCTCCCCCAGCGGCGTCCGGCCGAACTCCGCCCCCCAGACCACCAGCGTGCTCTCCAACAGCCCCCGCTGCTTCAGGTCCTTGAGCAGCGCCGCGATCGGCTGGTCGACGACCCACGAGTTGTACCGCAGGTCCGCCTCCAGGCTGCTGTGCTGGTCCCACGCCTCATAGATGATGTTCACGAACCGCACCCCGCGCTCCACCATCCGCCGCGCCAGCAGACAGTTCCGTGAGAACGAAAGGTGAGCGTTGGCGACATTCCCCCGCCCCGTCGCCTGCGGATGCTGCGCCCGGTCGATCCCATACGCCTCCCGCGTTGAGGCACTCTCGCCCCCCAGATCGATCAGCTCGGGGGCCGCGGACTGCATCCGGAAGGCCAGTTCATAACTGGCGATCCGGCTCGCGATCTCGGGATCGTGGACCGCGCTGAGCCGGCTCTCGTTGAGCGACTTGAGCGTGTCGAGCCCCCGCCGCTGCAGCTCCGGCGGCAGCCCCTCCGGGTTCGTCAGGTTCAGGACGGCTTCGCCCTCGTTGCGGAACAGCACCCCGGCATGGTGTGAAGGCAGAAACCCGCTCGACCACAGTGACGCCCCGCCGCTCGACCCGCGTCCGCTCGTCAGGACGACATACCCGGGAAGGTTCTGCGACTCCGTTCCCAGTCCATAGGTCAGCCAGCTTCCGATCGTCGGAAGGCCGAAGGTCGCGCGGCCGCAGCTCAGGAGGAGCTGTCCCGGGTGATGGTTGAACTGCTCGGAATGGAGCGAACGGACCATCAGGATGTCATCGGCGCACGTCGCGATCTGCGGGACAAAGTCCGAGAAATCCATCCCGCATTCGCCGTGCTTGGACCACGTTCGCGGCGAGCCGAGCAGGACCGCGCTCTCCTTCTTGATGAAGGCGAACCGGACCTTCTCGAGCATGTCGGCCGGGAGCGGCTTGCCGTCGAGCTCGTTGAGCTTGGGCTTCGGATCGAAGAGGTCGAGCTGCGATGGCGCCCCCGCCTGAAAGAAGAAGATGCAGTTCTTCGCCTTCGGAGCGAGCTGCGTCAGCGCCGCAGGAACCCCGGCCGGTCCCCCCGCAACGGCGCGGCCGTCCTGCCTCAGCAGGCTCGCGAGCGCCGCCGCACCGAGTCCGCTGGCGCTGCTCGTCAGAAAGTCCCGCCGCGTCCGCGTGTGGTGATGTTGAAGTGATGTCATGATCTGTCGTTCCCACGCGAGGCCCGAAAACCGGACCACTCTCAATGGTCTTTGTCGGTCCCTAGTCTCTCGTCCCTAGACCCTAGTCCCCCTCACTCCCGCGTGATGAACTCATCGAGGTTCAGGAGAATCCGGGCCGTCGCGATCCAGGCGGCGTTCGTCTCCGGGGCGACGCCCGGGATGGCGTCGGTGCCGATCAGGGGTTTGGCCTGATCGGGATGGGCGCGATACCACTCAACGGCGTCCGCGAGGAGCCGGTTGAGCTCGGTCTGCTCCGCCGCCGTCGGCGTCCTGGCGACGCACAGCCGGAAGCCCCGCGCCAGGCGGGCCGCGTCGTCGGTCGCGGCGGTTTCGGTGTAGAGGAGCCGTTTCGCGAGACCCCGGGCCGCTTCGGCGAAGGTCTCGTTGTTGAGGGTCACGA
The DNA here is from genome assembly GCF_001610835.1 of Planctomyces sp. SH-PL14. Taxonomy (NCBI): domain Bacteria; kingdom Pseudomonadati; phylum Planctomycetota; class Planctomycetia; order Planctomycetales; family Planctomycetaceae; genus Planctomyces; species Planctomyces sp. SH-PL14. The sequence goes on from NZ_CP011270.1 coordinate 5,272,865, forward strand.
GCGCCTGGAGCGGTGTGTTGGAAGCCTGCCGCTCAATACAGGTCAGGTTCGCGTCCGGGCAGTCGAAGGTGGTCAGGTTGGGATGTGGAGAAGTCCGCTTGAAGAAGGTGTACATCCCGCGGCGTAACCGGTCCTCCCCCGGCGAGACCGTCCACTTGAAGTTGCCGGCGTAGCTCAACTCGGCGATGCCGGGGGGCAGCGGCGGGAAGACGCTCGGCCCGCCGACCTTGCCCGAGAGCAGGCCGGCGACGTCGAGGCTGATGTCCCGGACGATCTCCCCTTCCACCCGCAGCCGGTTCTGTCGGGCCAGCCAGACGTTCTGCGGATCGCGCTCGTGGAGGTCCGGCCGATGCCGCGACGACTGCCGGTAGGTGGCCGAGAGAACAATCTGCCGGATCAGGGCCTTGCGGGACCAGGGCTTTCGTGAAGCGGCGTCGGCCGCCGGATTGCGGCCGATGAAGTCCGCCGCCAGCCAGTCGAGCAGCTCCGGATGCGAAGGACGTTCGCCGCGGATGCCGAAGTCGGCTACCGAGCGGACGAGCCCTTCGCCGAAGAGGTACCGCCACACATGATTGACCGTGACGCGGGGAGGGAGCGGGTTGTCCGGCGAGACGAGCCAGCGGGCGAGATCCAGCCGGTCCGCCGGTTGTCCTTCTTGACGCGAAACAAGCCCGGGGAGCGTCGCCAGTCCGCCGGGGGCGACGGGAGACTCCTTGACTGGTTCCAGGAACTCGCCGCGACGGAGAATGAAGGTCTCTCGCGGCTCTTTCATCCGCTGCAGCAGGATGCGGGCCTTGACCTCCGGCTTGGGAGGTTTGTTCTTGTAGTGGGCGTCGAGCTTCGCGATCAGCGGCTTCGTGGCCGCTTCCTGTCGGCTGATGTGATCGGCCAGTTCCTGACGCTGGGCGTCCGTTCGCTTCTCGGCCGGCGTTTCGAGAACGACCTTGATGGCGTCCGGGATCTTGACGTCCGGTTCAAACCCGGCCCGCAGCGCCACTCGGAACCGCCCGATCGTGTGCTGCTGGCCATACTCCTGCTGGAGGCGGACGCGGATGTGCGTCACGGTGTCGGCCGAGGGGCTGGTGAGCGGCTCGGTCAGGTAGAGCATGACGTCGTGCGACTCGCCGAACTTCGGGCCGATCGCCCATCCGGTGTCGGTCTTGCCATCGTAGACGTCCTTCGCCAGCCAGGGCTTGTCCGCCTGCTCGAAGTCCGCTGTCGCGGAAGAGAACGTCAGCCGGCGGGCATCGGAGAAGTCCGCCGCGGAGGCGACTTCGACGACGACCTCGCTGAGAACGAAGTTTCCATGCCCGACCCGTCCGGGCCCCTTGTTGGGAAGACGAGAGTCGTTCAGGCAATGGATCCGGATCGACTTGATGGGGGCGGTCGCGGCGGAGCGAGGGAGCTGGCCGGTCACGGTGTAGGTGGCGCGGTCCGGGTTCTCGCCCTCGACCAGAACCGATCCGTCGTCCTGCGGCGTGAACGTCACCGTTTCGTCGCAGGTGTACTGAATCTCGTCGATGCCGGAGATCTGGACCGGCTCCGCGATCATCCGGGCCAGGATCGCCTGGGCCTTCTCCTCCCAGGCGACGAACGCCGGAGCGTGTTTCTCCTGCTCTATCCGCAGGTCGGCCAGAAGCGAGGCGGTGGTCCGGTCATAGGCGGCCCTGGCGACCTCGTACTCGGCGATCTCCCGCTCCGACTTGGGGACGACCGTCGTGTTCTCGTCGCCGTTGTTGAAGAAGCTGAAGAGCTGGTAGTACTCGCGCTGGGTGATGGCGTCGTACTTGTGCGTGTGGCAGCGGGCGCAGCCGACGGTCAGCCCCAGCCAGACCGCGCCGGTCGTCTCGGTCCGGTCAAAGCAGGCCTCGACGCGGAACTGCTCCTGGTCGGTCCCCCCTTCGGTGTTGGTCAGTGTCTGGCGATGGAAAGCGGTCGCCAGCTTCTGCATCGGCGTCGCCTCGGGGAGCAGGTCCCCGGCGAGCTGCTCGACGGTGAACTGGTCGAAGGGCATGTCGGCGTTGATAGCGTCGATGACCCAGTCCCGCCAGCGGTAGGCGTCGGGGCGGGCGTTGTCCTTCTCGTAGCCGTCGGAGTCGGCGTAGCGGGCCATGTCGAGCCAGTGCCGGCCCCAGCGTTCGCCGAAGTGCGGCGAGTCGAGGAGGTGGTCGACGAGGGCGGCGTAGGCTTCCGGCCGCAGGTCGTTCACGAAGGCGTCGACTTCCTCGACGCTCGGGGGGAGGCCGGTCAGGTCGAGCGAGAGGCGGCGGATGAGCGTGGGGCGGTCCGCTTCGGGCGAGGGGGCGACGCCGCGGCGCTCGAGCTCCGCCAGGACGAAGTGGTCGATGGCGTTGGCGGCCCAGTCACGGCGGCGGACCTCCGGCAGCGGGGCGACGTGGAGCGGCTGGTAGGACCAGTGGGTGTTCTTCGCGTCGGCCGCGACGGTCGAGGCCGGCCAGGTGCAACCCCCATCGATCCAGGCCCGCAGGAGGCCGACCTCTTCTTTCGAGAGGGGGGTGCCTTCGGGGGGCATGATGTTGTCGGGGTCGGTCCCGGCGACGTAGTGGATGAGGCGGCTGTCGGCGCTTTTGCCGCTGACGACGGCCGGTCCCTGGTCGCCCCCGAGCAGGAGGGCTTCGCGGCGGTCGAGGCGGAGGCCGGACTCCTGTTTCTCCGAACCGTGGCAGGACCAGCAGCGTTTCTGCAGGAGGGGCTGGATGTCCTGGGTGAAGTCGACGGGCCGTGTTGCGGCGGGCGGCAGTTCATCGCCCCAGGCGGGGCAGGTGAGCATGGCCCCGAGGAGGAGAGCCTGGCAACCGCGGAGGAGAGGGAACATCGACAAGCCTTCGCGATGGACCGGGGACGGTTCCCAGGTTTGCGCGGACCGGGGACCTGTTGAGTTTACCGTGGGTGGGGATGGAGGTCACCCATCGGTGGATGTTGATTTGGTGTAACCGGGGTCCAGGGGGCAACCCCTGGTAGGGAGTGCAGAGGGGCAACGCCCCTTTGCCCGCCGGAGGCCTGGCCCGCGAGAGATGTCTGAAGGAGATCGTGTCCAAACGCGGACATCGTGTCGCATGCCCCCTCACCAAGCCGCGGGGATTCCGATGCGAGCGGGAAGTCTCAACGCCGGTTCCACAAAAGGGACATCCGTTGTGTCCCACGGTTCCTCATGGAAGTGCCTCCGGCGGCAAGGGGGCGAGGCCCCCTTGACCCCGGCTGCCGTCGCACATTGGGTTTGAGTGAGCACAGCCGAGCCGGCGAGGACACCCTTTGGCGAACGGTCGGTTCCGCGCCAGAATGGGGCGAACCCGGCGGCGTTCCTCGCCCTCTGGAGAGATGGAGACTCCGGCGTGCCCGGATCTCTCCTGGTGGCGGGGAACGGAAGGGCAGGGCGGCGCGCCAGCAGAGGATCGACGTGACGGAGTTCCACGGTTCGTTCGAACTGCACATCACGATCGCCGTGCCGTCGGCGGACGAGTGGGCTCGGCTCTCGTCCTGGGGCGTCGACCACAAAGCCAAGTGCGTCTGGATCGAACTGGCCCGCGGGCTCCAGCCCTCCCAACCGATGGTCACGGTCCACCGCTCAGGGACGCTCGCCGGAATCCTCGAGGAGTGCCGGTCGCTGGAAGGGGAACTCCGGGGCCTCGGCCTGACGCCGCTCCGGAAGAAGGTCGAATGCGCGATCGACAACGACAGCGTCCCCCGCGAGGATCGCGATTGGGGGCCAGTCCACGTGGGCCGGTACTTCGAAAGCCACGTCAAACTGCTCCTTGAGGAGTCCGAAGACCTGACCGGGATCCGCCAACTGGCGGAACGGCACGAAGGCCACCTGTCGCGGAACGCCTTTCGGACGCGGGAGGACGGGCGGCAGGAGCGGTTCGTGACGCAGCGGGGGCGCGGCTGCGGCCGTCGAACCTTTCAGGAGCGGATCGACGCCCTCGTCCGAACGTTCGAAGCGGCCGGCGTGTCGATCGCGGAGATCGAGCGGGAGTTCGTGGTCTTCGACAGCCGGGAACAACTGGATTCCGGATGGTTGACCGATTCGTAGTGAGGCCCTCGGATGACATTCGGTAACAAGGACTGGTGGACGTTTCTCGGCGGCTGGAGCTGGAATCCGTTCGGCTTTGCGAAGCCGGTACTGCCGGCTTCGCAAAGCGACGAAACGCCGTCCGTGAGACCGTTCACAGAGCTCCACTTGGAGATGACGCGCCGCGGCTCGAAGCCGGAATACCCCTACACCTTCGTGGCGTTGCCGGAGTCCCAGCAGGCGGGCCGTCCCGTGCTCTTCGATCCGGCACTCCAGCATATCGCCAATGGATTCCGTCACGGCGATCCCGTCCTGCCGGATCCGGCGACCCGCGTCGAGTGGCAGAAAGGACGGCGATCGGTCACGGCGGGCGTGCTCCGCAGCCTCGTCGAATCCCCGGAGTTGTCGGACCACCTGGCGCTTCGCGGAAGCCTCCCCCTGAAGTGCTGGTGCCCGGACGTCGCCCGAGAGCCAGGGGATCTCGACTTCGTCGTCGTCCCTTCGACGATCGTGATGCAGAGCGACGCGGCGAATGCTCTTCTGGAACGGCTCGTGAAGGCGATCTCGAATGCCGACGTCGGCGGAAGGGCCCGCCTCATGCCCGAGAGGATGCGCTCGGACCTCATCTGGACTTATAGCCGCGTCCCCGGCCGGCGGTTCGTCGTCCCGTGGCAGGTCGACGAACTCCCGGTCGGGACGCTGCAGATCGACCTTGTCTTCGAGGAAGCGGTTCCGGAGAACGCGTTCCGCCGCGACCGCCCCGTTCTACCGGACGGCTCCGAGGTGTCGTGTCTGGTGGCAACGCCGGAGATGTCGCTGATCTGGAAGCTCCAGTGGCTCCTGACCGACGCGCACGCCCAGGGGAAGGACCTGTACGATGCCGTCGTCCTCTCGCGGATCGCCTCCCTCTCCGTCGAGGAACTCGACCGGCAACTCCGAAGCGTCGAACCCCAGTGGGACCGTAACCCGCTCTCGCTGGGCCGCATTCGGGAACTGCGGACCGAGTGGAAGCATTTCGAAGCCGAGTACCCCTGGATCGGCGGCACGGAACGGGAGTGGCTCGATCGGCTGATCGAAGGAGTCCGGCCCGCGTTCGAACGTCCCGCCGCCTCGTGATCGAGTACCCTGGCACACGTTTCGGGATCAGACCAGCCGGGAGGAAACGATCGACACGATGGAACCGACTCCGCTCGTGATGCTCCCGGGACTCGATGGCTCCGGACGGCTCTTTCGTCCCTTTCTCCTGCAGCTGCCGGACTGGATCGAACCGGTCGTCATTCCCTATCCGGCCGATCGGGCCATGTCGTACGGGGATCTCGTCGAGCACATCCGGCCGAGGCTGCCCCGCGATCGGCCGTTCGCGCTTCTCGGGGAGTCGTTCGGCGGGCCGCTGGCCATCCGGCTGGCCGCGGAGAAGCCCCCGCAATTGTGCGGGCTGATCCTGTGCGGAACGTTCGCGCGGAATCCGCATCTGTGGATCCCGCAGGTCTCGCGGCATCTGGTCCATCCGGTCCTGTTCCGGCTGTGGCCGATGATCTGGCTGGCGCGGCGGGTCTTGGGGCTGGGGATCTCAAGCGAGATCCAGCACGAGATGCGCGAGGCGCAGCGCGCCGTCTCCGGGGCCGCCCTGGCGATGCGGCTCAAGGAGGTGATCCGCGTCGACGTCCGGGAGGAGCTGCGGCGGGTCGATGTGCCGGTTCTGTCGTTGACGGGGCTTCGGGACTGGATCGTGCCGGGTTGGAACGGGCGGGCGATTTCGAAACTCTGCGCCTCCCGCCAGGGGGCTTGCGGGTTTGAGGAGACGGGTTTCGAGGCCGGACACCTCATTCTGCAGGGGCACGCGGCTCAGGCGTCTTCGGTGGTCACGGACTTTGTGCGGCGCGTGGCTGCCGTAGGACCGCCGGAGCAGGTGGACGTACTGGACGAAGTGGAAGGAGAGCGAATCTGACCCGAGCGCTCCGTGCTCATCCGGCCCCCGATCTCGCAAAGAGCCTCCCGGTCGAGAGGGCCAGGAATTCCCTGGGGGGCCGGTCGGGCGTTGAACTTCCAACATGGATTCGCGGGAAGCGAAGACGCCCTCACGGGACGCTCGAAAAGAATTCCGACGACGTTCATTCCCCGTGAAACCGTTGGGCTTCCTGCGGAGAGAAAGGTGGGTCCGCGACCTCCACGGGCGACATGGCACGGCGGTTGCAGACGGATCCTGACGGGAACGGAAGAAGCTGCCAGACACGGGGTCGGCGGTTGCAGGAGTCCCCCTTCGGAAGTCACGTCCATGGAAACGCTCAACCTTGATCTGCGACTGATGAGAATCCAGGCCCAGTGGACGGAAGCGGACCGCGCCGCCCGTCAGGTGGAGGGGCAGCGCCGGATGCGGGATTTCCTGAACAAGTTCCTCCGCACCGAGAGCAGCGACTCCTGCGACGTGGTCGTCCGCGGCCAGCGGTTCGACATGCATCCCCGCTAGATCTGCAGCCAGCCCGGAAAACTGACGTCGATCTGACGTCGAGTGTCTCAGGTGGGTTTGGTTTCAGAAGTGTGGGGATGGTTGGGGAGGGCGGTGTTGGATCCAGGCCGATGGCCTGTTTCCGTGATTCGCACCGAACACCAGCCGACACGATCGCTTGGTCTGCCTGGCTCTCGGGCGATGCCGCGTGCGGCGAAAGCGAGCGTCTTCTTTTCGCTCGTTCGCTCCGTTGTGCATCAGTCTGCGTGACCCGCTGGCTCTTCAGTCTGGCTCCGTGAGGGCGTCCTGCCTCGCGTTGAGTTTCTGCTTACGCTTCGGTCCGTCGGCCGACGCTTCTCCGTGATGACAGCCACGCCGAAGTTCGCGCGTCGACGCTGCCACGTTGACGGTCGGTGAACTCCGGTTGGCCCGCCTGGCTGCTTTTTGCGCGGCTGTCGCTTCGGCACCTGGAGATCGTTCTTCCCCGCGGGACATCCCAGGGACCACCATGGGAGGGCGAGGCTCCCGCCGAGCCGCGTCGGTAGAGGACGCGTCCGAAACCGAAGCGGCAAGGAACCTGCGCGGCTCAGCAGGAGCTTCGCCCTCCCGGTCCCCTTCCAGCTTTCAAGCGGGACCTGCGATCAACGCGGGTTGGAATAGGGAGTCCTCAACGCCGGTTCCACAAAGGGGACATCCTTTGTGTCCCACGGTTCCTCATGGAAGTGCCTCCGGCGGCAAGGGGGTGAAACCCCCTTGACCCCGGCTGCCGCGGCACATTGGGTTTGAGCTATGGGAGTCCGTCCGGCAAGGACGCGACTCAAGACCCACTGCCTCAGGTCACGGTCGCAAAGAACATCCCCGCCACCCGGTACGTCACAAACGCCCCCGCGTAAGCCAGCGCGGTCATGTACACGAACGTGAAAATCGGCCACCGCCAACTGTTCGTCTCGCGGCGAATCACCATCAGCGTCGCGGCGCACTGAGCACAGAGGGCAAAGAAAACCATCAGCGACAAAGCGACCGGCAGATTGAAAACTTTACGCTCCGTCCCCTGCCAGGTCGCCTCCTGGAGGGCCGTCCGAAGCCCCTCATCCTCCTCGTCGACCTCGCCCCCCAGGCTGTAGATCGTCCCCAGCGTCCCGATGATGACTTCCCGCGCGGGGAACGAGGAGATGACCCCCATCCCGATCTTCCAGTCCCAACCCACCGGCCGGACCAGCGGCTCGATGGCATGCCCCATCCGGCCCAGATAGCTCGCCTCAATCAGCCGCCCGCTCTCGGCATTCAGCTCCCCCTGGACCTCTTCAATCTTCGCCGTGTCCTGCTGCTCCTCCGGAACCTCTTCCAGCACCGCCAGCTGCGACTGCAGCGCGAGCTGCGCGGTGTGGTTCTCCGGGAAATACCCCAAAGCCCACACGATGACGGACGTACAGAAGATCAGCGTCCCCGCCTCACCCAGGAACGCCTTCACCCGGTCCCACACGCGGGCCAGGACCAGCCAGGGCGAAGGCCACTTGTACTCCGGCAGCTCCATCACGAACGGCGGCGTCTCACCGGGGAAGAAGGTCTTCTTGAGGATCCACGCCACCGGAACCGCGACCACGATCCCCACGAGATACATCGCAAACAGCGTGAACCCCTGCGCCGGCAACCAGCCCCCCAGCCGGACCGGCGGCACGAAGGCGGCGATGAGCAGGATGTAAACGGGCAGCCGGGCGGAGCAGCTCATCAGCGGAGCGATGAGCATCGTCACCATCCGGTCGCGACGGTTCTCGATCACCCGCGTCGCCATCACGCCGGGGATCGCGCACGCAAAGCTCGACATCAGCGGCAGGAATGACTTCCCGCTGAGGCCGATCTTGGTCATCAGCTTGTCCATCAGGAAGGCGGCCCGAGCCATGTAGCCGCAGTCCTCCATCAGCGCGATAAAGAGGAACAGGAGCGCGATCTGCGGGACGAACACGACCACCGACCCGACGCCGGCAATCAGTCCGTCGACGATCAGGCTCCGCAGCGTCCCCGGCGACATGACCGATTCCACGAGTCCGCCGAGCCACCCCTGCAGCCCTTCGATGGCCCCCATCAGCGGCTCGGCCAGGATGAAGAGAGTCACGAAGACTGTCAGCATCAGGCCGGCGAAGATCGTCAGTCCCGTCACCTTACCGGTCAGGACCCGGTCGATGCGGTCCGTCGCGGTCTCCCGCTGGCTGTCGTCGGGACGTTCGTACACTCCTTCGAGCTGCTGGCGGATCCATCCATACCGAATCCGCGTCTCAACAGCCGGCACGCGGCAACCGGCCTGAGCCAGCCGCTCCCGGGCCCCGGCGAGGTACGCCGGCAGCTCCAGCGGAGCCTGCTCGATGAACCGGTGCTCGCTCTCGCCGCCGATATCGAGGAGCGTCCGCTCCACCAGGTATTCCGGGACGGTCAGCTTGTGCTTGGCGAACCACTCTCCCAGGAGCTGGACTTCGCGGGTGAAGGGCTCGGGAAAGATCGATCCCCGCCGCACCGGCGACTCCGCCGCGCGGAGGATCGCCTGCTCCAGCTCCTGAACGCCGGCCCGCTTGTGGGCGGAAGTCGTGACGACCGGAACCCCCAGCCGCTGCGACAGGGCCGCGGGGTCGAACTTGACCCCCCGCCGCTCGGCGACATCGGCCATGTTGAGGCACAGGACGACCGGGAGGCCGAGGTCGAGGAGCTGGCTGAAGAGGTACAGGTTCCGTTCGAGGTTCGAAGCGTCGACGATGCAGATCACGACGTCCGGCCGCGGCAGGTCGGCAACGCGGCCCAGCAGAACCTCCACCGAGACCATCTCGTCCGCCGAGCGGGGCGAGAGGCTGTAGGTCCCCGGCAGGTCGACGAGCGTCGCCGCTTTGCCCCCGAGCTGAAACCGGCCGGTCTTCTTCTCAACCGTGCAGCCCGGGAAGTTGCCGACGCGGGCGTTCATCCCCGACAGGGCGTTGAAGAGCGTGCTCTTCCCCGTGTTGGGGTTCCCGACGAGGGCGATCGTCAGTTCCCGCGGAGGAGGGGCGGCCGGGGCGGAGGCAACGGACATGGCGGGCGTTCCCAGGGAAGGGGACGGTGCGGGGACTGGGGACGAGAGACGAGGGTCTGGGGGCGGGCCGAGCTGCGTAACGGCGATCCGTCATTCGCTGATAGCCCGAACCCGGTCAGCCTCTCCCCTCGCCGCGGCGTGGCTTCGTCCTGCGCTGGGGGCGCCGTTTGGCTTCGCCTTTGGGGGTGCGTTTGGTGAATCGTTTCTCGCCGAAGGCTGGCCGCTTTTCGCCCCCTTCGGAGAAACGGGCTGGCCGGCCTTTGGCCGGGGCGCCCTTCGGGCGGGGAGCCCGGTGGCCCGGTGTTCGCGCTTCCGCCGGCGGAGCGTCTCCGACGGACTCGGCTCGCGGACGTCCTTTGCGGGGTGGGCGTGTCTCGCGGTCTCCGGCGCCGGCCCGATCGGAGCGCGGCCGGGCGGAACCGGATCTGGCCGCGCCGGGTCTGGCACCACCGGGTCGGCCCGAACGAGGGCCACCCGGAGGCGGGCTGTCTGACGGGGAGTCGGCGGGGCGGCCGCCGTACGGGAGAGCCGGGTGCCGGTTCAGCGGGAGATCGAAGTCCGGTTCTCCCTCGTCCATCTGCGCGGCGGGAGCCCGGCGGGGGCGAAGCGGGCGGGGAGCATCCTTGATCGGGGCGTTCGCGCGGGCTGGACGACCGGGCCGGGCCGGTTTGCGGGCCTTGCTCGAAGGACGGGACTGCGCCTCGGCCTTCATGAGGACGGAGTGGAGTCGTTCGAGCTCTTCGTGGCGGAGTTCGCGGAACTCGCCGGCCTTGAGCTTGCCGAGGCTCAGGGGGCCGAAGGCGATCCGCTCCAGCCGCATGACCTTGTGGCCCATCTTGGCGAAGAGGCGGCGGATCTCGCGGTTGTGGCCTTCGCTGAGGATGACCTCGAGCCACATGCTCTGGCCTTGGCGTTTGACGGTCTGGACGTCGTGGACCTTGAACTTCCCTTCGAGGAAGAAGACCCCTTTCTTGAGCTGGTCGAAGATCTCGCGGGTGGGGAAGCCGGCGACCTGGACGAGGTAGGTCCGGTAGATGCGGTAGCGGGGGTGGGCCATCCGCTGTGCGAGGTCGCCGTCGTTGGTAACGAGGATCAGGCCTTCGCTGTCTTCGTCGAGGCGGCCGACGGTGAACAGTCGGGGTCCGGCGTCGGGGAAGAAGTCGACGACGCGGGGTCGGCGTTTGGGGTCGTTATTGGTGCAGAGGACGCCGGTCGGTTTGTTGAAGAGGTAGTACTTTTTCCGCTCCATGCGGAGGCGTTCGCCGTCCAGCATGATTTTCTGGACGGAGGGGTTCACCGTGACGCCGAGTTCGGTGACTTCGACGCCGTCGACGGTGACTCGGCCCTGGGTGATGTATTCTTCGCAGGCACGGCGGGACCCGAGTCCGCAGGCGGCGAGGAACCTCTGGAGGCGGATTTTGGGGATTTCCGGAGAGGCGGGTGGTGGGCCGGTTTCCGGGGCTTCGTAATCGGAGGGATCTTGCATGGAGCTCAAGGATACGGGGAGGGGAGCGTTCCGCCCAGCGTGGGGGAGTGAGGAGGGGTGAGGCGGAAGGTAGAGAGTGGTTGGGCAGGGTGTGGTCGAAAGTCTAACCGGGTCCAGGGGCACCCTGGTCAGGGGGTGCAGGGGGCAGAATGCCCCTTGCCCGCCGGAGGCCTGGCCGTCGAGAGATGTCTGAAGAAGCGCGTGTCCAAACGCGGACACCGTGTCGGATGCCCCCTCAACTAACCCACGGGGATTGCAATGCTCGCGGTGTGTTTTGAGGGAGTCCTCAATGCCGGTCCCACAAAGGGGCGTCCGTTGTGTACCACGGTTCCTCATGAAAGCGCCTCCGGCGGCAAGGGGTGACCCCCTTGACCCCGGTTGCCGTAGCACGTTGGGTTTGAGCTATGGGCGTCCGTTCGGCGAGGACGGGGTTCGAGCCAGCGATTGCGAGGGAAATCGTTCTCTTCCGGCCCGGCTGCGCTAGAATCCATGGCTCGTCCTGCCCCCGTTCGACCTCGGAATCGCCTTCCTTGATGGACTTCGCCCGCTCCAGCCGCCAGCGCTACCTCGAATACCGGGAGGAAGTCCGTCGACGCCGCGGGGAGCGGGAGACGCCTCCGGTCTCGCCACATGGGACGGGACCGATGCGTCCCGCCGGCCCACGCCAGCGTTCCACAACGGCCCTGCTCAAAGCCTTCTGGCAATTCCTCGCCGGACAACGCGGGCCGGTCCTCTGGTCGCTCTTCACTCTGACGCTGGCCACCCTCCTGGGGCTGATTCCTCCGGCATCGACCAAGTTCGTCGTCGACAACGTCCTCGGAAATCAACCGCTGCCGGACGTCCCCTGGATCCGCGCCCTCGTCCCGACCGATAAGTGGCGGCTCCTGATCGCCCTCACGGCCGCCGTGACGCTCCTGTCGGGAGTCCGCGTCCTCCTCAAAATCTCCGGCCGCTGGGCCGCGACCCGGGCCACCAAGCGGGTCCAGATGTCGATCCGCAAGCGGGTCATGGAACACGCCGTCCGGCTCCCCCTCCCCCGCGTCCACGAACTCAAGTCTGGCGGAATGGCGAGCCTGCTGCGGGAAGACGCCGGCGGGATCGGCGACCTGATCTTCGGCCTCCTCTACAACCCCTGGCGGGCGGTCGTCCAGCTCCTCGGGAGCCTGCTGATTCTGGCCTGGGTCGACTGGCGGCTCCTGCTCGGGGCGCTGTTGGTGATTCCGGCGGTCTACCTCTCGCACCGGACCTGGATCCTCGAGATCCGCCCGCGGTTCCGCGACGTCCGGGCCCGGCGGCAGCAGATCGACAGTCAGACGACCGAGACCTTCGCCGGGATGCGGGTCGTGCGGGCCTTTGGCCGGCAGCGGACCGAGACCGCCCGCGTGATGACGAACGCCCATCTCATGGGCCGGCAGGAGCTGTTCGTCTGGTGGTGGATGCGGGTCATCGAGATCGTGTGGGAGCTGCTGATTCCGCTCGGCTCGGGGGCGCTGCTGCTGTACGGCGGCTGGCGGGTACTGAACGACCAGCTCACCGTCGGGGAGCTGATGATGTTCCTCGTGTACCTCGTGATGTTGCTGGAGCCGATGGCGATCCTGGCGGAGAGCGCGGCGACGCTGCAGAACAGCCTGTCGGGGCTCGATCGGGTGCTTGATCTGCTCGGCGAGCCGCGGGAGATGGAGGCGACCGACGCCTCGCTGCGGATCTCGCACGAAGACGTGCTGGGACGGGTGACGTTCAGTGACGTGTCATTCCGTTATGCCGCGGAGTCGCCGTGGGCGTTGCAGGATGTCGATCTCGACGTCAATGCGGGAGAGACGATCGCGCTCGTGGGGCCGAGCGGGGCGGGGAAGACGACGCTGTGCAATCTTGTGGCGCGGTTCTATGACCCGACGGCGGGGGCGATCCGGCTTGACGGGAGGGACCTGCGGGAGATTGACGTCGAGAGTTATCGCGGGCTTTTGGGCGTGGTTGAGCAGGACGTGTTCCTGTTCGACGGGACGATTGCGGAGAACATTGCGTATGGGCTGCGGGATGCGACGCAGGGGGCGATTGAGGAGGCGGCGCGGGTGGCGAATGCGGACGAGTTCATCCGGCGGTTGCCGCAGGGGTATGGGACGGTGATTGGGGAGCGGGGGGTGAAGTTGAGTGGTGGTCAGCGGCAGCGGCTGGCGATTGCGCGGGCGCTGGTGGCGGATCCGCGGATCCTGATTCTGGATGAGGCGACGAGCAATCTGGATACGGAGAGTGAGCGGTTGATTCAGCAGAGTTTGCGGTCGCTGATGCGGGGTCGGACGTCATTTATCATTGCGCATCGGTTGAGCACGATTCGGCATGCGAGTCGGATTCTGGTGTTGGAGGGTGGTCGGATTATTGAGTCGGGGACGCATGACGAGCTGATTGCGCAGGGCGGCCGTTATCGTCGGATGGTCGAACTCCAGGCCTCGCTTGATACGGAGCAGGTGGCAGCAGAGACGCAGACCTGAACCGGGTCCAGGGGCTACCCTGGTCAGGGGGTGCAGGGGGCAGAATGCCCCTTGCCCGCCGGAGGCTTGTCTCGTCGAGAGTTTCTCTGAAGGTGGGAGTGTCCAAACGCGGACACCGTGCCGTATGCCCCCTCACCCACCCGCGGCGATTGCAAAGCGAGCGGTGAGTCCTCAACGCAGGCGACACAAAGCGGACGCCCGTTGTGTGCCACGGTTCCTCATGGAAGTGCCTCCGGCGGCAAGGGGGCCTGTGTTGTTTTCTGGCCCCTTGACCCCAGTGGCCGTGGCACGTTGGGTTTGAGCTGGCGGGAGCTGTGCCGGCAAGGACGCGGTTCGAGCCAAGAAGCTCACTGCTTGTCCAACAGCCCCCGGCGCACCAACTCCTCCGTCCACGACACCCGCAACGCATCCCTCTGCTGTGGAAAATGCCGCAGCATCATCCGCCGCCGCGGCGGCATCCACGTGTGATGGACATCCACGTCCAGCGTCAGACCCAGATACCGGCAGTGATACCGATCAATGCGATCGTCCTTCCCCACCAGCTCCGTCGTCACCTCCGCCTCCGGAATCAACGACCCCAGGATGAAGTGCCCCGCAACGATCCGGTCCTCATCGTCCAGCATCGCCAGCGCCGCCCGGGCCTGCTCGGCATTCAGCTTCGTCGGAACCCGCATCGCAAAGTCCGGGATCCACTGCGCATGCAGCCCCCCCTCGCCATCCAGGTCCCACACGACATGCGCATTGAAGATGTCGGTAAACGGCCCGCTCGTCAGCTCGGACGTGTCGATGCTGGCTGCAATGGACGGCGAGAAATGCCCCGCCGCTGCCGTCGCCGTACGGGGTTCCCGGGAGGCCGCCTCACTGTCGGAAGCGGCGGCCGACGGATCGCCCGGGGCCGCCGCCTGCTTCGCATTGGGCCGGACCACGAACGCCAGAGCCACGGAAAAACACAGAATCACCGCCATCGTCCGGACGTTTCGCCACACGGCCCGTACTCCCACCGCATGCCAGATCCGCGACCAACTCCCGTGCGAGTGTAACCGCGGGCGGCGCTCGGCGGCACACTGTTTTTTCCGCCGAATCGGGAATGCCGTTGACAGCATCCGTCCGCCTCGACGGTTCCGATCCTGCCGATCCGGTCCCCCTTGACGCCCCGATCGGACCGGCGCGAGACTGACATTCCGCTGCCCGCCGCCGTCCCGACCGCCGTGAACGCGGACCTGGTCTGCGGATCTCCCGTGCGAGAAACCGATGAAGCCGGCCACCGTCGACGACTACATCGCCCAGTCTCCGGAGGAGGTCCGGCCGATCCTCGAGAAGATCCGGGCCACGATCCGCCGCGCGGCGCCGAAGGCGACGGAGCGGATCAGCTACCGGATGCCGGCCTTCTTCCAGGACGGCGTGCTGGTCTACATCGGGGCCTTCAAGAACCACATCGGCCTCTATCCGCCGGTGTGCGGGGACGAAGCGCTTGAGGCCGAAGTCGCCCCCTATGAAGGGGAAAAGGGGAACCTCCGCTTTCCGCTCGACCGCCCGATCCCGTACGGGCTGATCGGCCGGATCGTCAAGTCCCACGTCCGGGAGAACGCGGCCCGCGCCGCTGCGAAGGCCTCCACGGCAAGGAGCCGCCGTTCCGGCACTCGATCTCGCGGTTGACCTGCCGCGGCCGGCTGGCCGCGTCCGTAAGCCCAGGTGACGGACCGTCCGATACGCGACGGGCCCCCGTCTTTCTGCCGGCCGCGCTTTCCACCCCCAACCTCCGCAGGATACCCTGCTTCGTTCCCGGATGGACCCTCCCGCTGAGTCTTCGTATGTCGACCGCCCCCACGCCCGCCAACGCCGCCGCGACCTCCACCGGCACCGCCGCCCCCGGAGCGGGCCCGGCCACGTCGACGACCCCCGCCAAGACCAAGAAGGACTCCCCGCCGGAAAGCGCGCGGGACACGATCGAATCGATCATCTTCGCCCTCCTGATGGCGTTCCTGTTCCGCACCTTCGAGGCGGAGGCGTTCGTCATCCCCACCGGCTCGATGGCCCCCACGCTGTACGGGCGGCACAAGGAGGTCCACTGCCACGAATGCGGGTATCCGATCGTCGTCGGCGCGAGCGATGAAGTCGACAACAAGGACGGCACCCTCATCAACCGCCTCAACCAGGTCGTCTGCCAGAACTGCGGCGGCGTCACCGACGCCTACGAAGACGTCCCCTTCAACGGCGACCGGATCCTCGTCAACAAGTACCCCTACGAGTTCGGCGAGCCCGACCGCTGGGACGTCTTTGTGTTCAAGAATCCGGAACAGCCGGAGATGAACTACATCAAGCGCCTCGTCGGCCTCCCCGGCGAGACGATCCGCATCCGCAACGGCGACCTGTACCGCGTCGTCGACGGCAAGGCCTCGATTCTCCGCAAGCCGCCCGAAAAGCAGCGGTTCCTCCAGATCCCCGTCTACGACGACCGCTACCCCGCGGAAAAACTCCTCGCGGCGGGCTGGCCGGAACGCTGGGCCGCCGTCGAGAAGACGGGGCAGCCGAACGGGAACGGGGCCATCGACGGCTGGGAACCGACCGACCTCGGCTGGAAGCACGACCCCAAGACCCGCGAGTTCCGCCTGGAGAAGGCGGACGCCGCCCCCCGCACGATCCGCTACCGCCACTACCTCGCGACCCCCGAGGTCTGGCAATCCCTCGCCAGCGGCATCGACGTCCGCCCCGCGGCCTCCCTGGTGGCGGACGACTGCGGCTACAACAACTTCACCGTCCGGGCCCCCTTCAACGACGGCATCTCACCGGCGAACCTCGAACTCGGCGCCTACTGGGTCAACGACCTCACGGTGAACTTCGGGCTCGAGCTGACGGCGATCGATCCGGGGGCCGCCGTCGTCCTGGAACTTCTCGAAGGGGTCTACCAGTACCAGTGCAAGATCGACCCCAGCTCCGGCATGGCGACCCTGACCGAGACGTCGATGACCGGCAACGTCACGGTCGAGCTCGCCTCGCAGCAGACCTCGCTCCGCGGTCCGGGGACTTACGCCATCACCTTCACCTGCGTGGACGACCGCCTCTGCCTGTGGGTCGACGGCAGCCTCGTCGACTTCGGCCCCAAGGCGAGCCTCGAGCATTTCGCCACCGCCGACTCCCTGCCGCACCCGCGGGACCGGTCGCCGGTCGGGATCACGGTCGCGGGGGCCCAGGCCACGGTCCGGGACCTGCTGCTCCAGCGGGATGTGTATTACCGGACGGCGGAGTCGCATTGCCTGCATGGCCTCGAAGACCAGCTCGCCCGGCTTCTCGGCAACGTGGAGCAGTGGAGCGAGCTGTACTCGAACACGGAGAAGTGCCAGACCCGCGACCTCCAGGTCGATCGGAACGGGTTCCTGGCCTTCGGCGACAACAGTCCCCGCAGCAGCGACAGCCGCTTCTGGCGCGACACGCAGAGCGTCCCGCGGGACTTCCTGGTCGGCAAGGCGTTCTGGATCTACTGGCCGCACGGGATCCCGTTCCTCAATGGGGGGAAGGGCTTCACCGTGATGAGGCACGCCGTTGACCGGGACGTGATCAAGGACAAGAGCTGGCTCAACTACCCCAAGATGACGTTCCCGTTCTACCCGCAGTTCTGGCGGATGAAGCGGATCCGCTGAGGGGCTGAGATCGGGGTAGCCACTGAGGAACACAGATCAACACGGATAGGAGAGGCCGGAGAAAAACGGGTGCCGCCGGCCCAAAGGGCCAGTTATTCCCCCAGCCCGGGCCAACGGACCTGGAATCGCCAGGATGAGCGGGAAACAGGCCTGAAAGGCCGGCCATTCGGTCCCGGCAAAGCGTCCTCTCCGACAACGTTGCTCGGAAACGAACGGCTGGCCCGTTGGGCTGTCGATCCTCTCATCGCCACGCCCAGGGCCGATGGCCCTGGCTGGAAGAACGGATGACCCTTCGGGCCGACCATCCTGCTTTGCGGGCCGAACATTCGGATTTGAACCGCGGGCGGATTCCGCCCGCGGTCCTATCTGTGTTCATCCGTGTTTATCTGTGGCCCATTCCTCTGTTGCTGATTGTCGCTGCTACCCGACTCTTCAGTCCTTGAGCCGCTCCGGCGAGAGCGGCGTGATGCCGAACTCGCGCGATTCGGGGATCGAGATGAGCTGGTACTCGATCGAGTCCGCCGCCTCGAACTTCTCCTGGTTCTCCTTCAGGTTGCCGGTCCCGGTCTTGATCGCTTCCAGGAACACTGCCTGGGAGGACTCCAGCTCCTCCTTGAGGGCCGCCTGCAGCTTCTGCATCGATTCGTTGAGCTCCCCCTTCTGGCGGGCCGCTTCGAGCTCCGCGGCCTGGGTCAGGAACGTCGCCAGCGGACGGAGCTTGCTGTTCCCGAGCATCGTCGTTTCCAGTCCCACGGGGACCTGATCCTCAGCCGGTTCCGCGGAGGCGTCGTACGCCAGGTAGCAGTGGCCGGGGACCATCACGAGGTGCGCGTTCAGGCCGATCTTCGTCAGGATCGAGGCCATCAGGACCGAGCCGTCCACGCAGTTGGCCTGCGTCGCCTTGATCGAGTCGTCCAGGAACCGCACGTGCTGGCTGTAGACCTGCCGCGCCCTGGGGGAGGTCGAAATGTCGCTGTACTTGATCCCCCGCCGCTGCAGGACGTGCCAGATGGCGAAGACCTGCTGGTGCACCACTTCTTCCTTGCCGCTCTGGTAGCCGGTGAAGGAGTCGATCATCTCCGACTGGAGGGCTTCTTTCAGGATCTCGTCGATCAGCGGATGGTTCTCGTTGACGTAGGCGGCGAACATCCACGAGCAGTCATAGGGAGGCTCGTCCTCTCCCTGCACGACCGCCCAGGGGCAGTCGTTGACCGAGCGGAGCGTGAGCGACTTGGTCTGTTCCCCCAGCAGCTCGCCGTCGACCGTCACCTTCATGACCAGGTTCACGGGCCGCTGCTGCCGGCACTTGTGCAGCGCGTCGAAGTCATACACCCCCTTGGGGATGATGATCACTTCCTCGTAGTCTTCCTCGGCGGTCGTGGTGAAGACCGACTTCTTGAGGAACCCCTGTCCGGAGACCTCCACGCGGATCTCGGCCCCCTCCTCGATGTCGGTCAGGCAGACGCCGAAGTAGCCGTTCCGGTCCCCCAGGCAGGGGGTCTCTTCTTCGTCCGCCTCTTCCTCATCGGCGTCTTCGTTCCAGTCGATCGTGGCGGTCGAGATCAGGAGGCTCGGGAAGACGTCCCGTTCCATGTAGACCCACGGCTCGAACGCGTCGTCGGCCCGCAGCGGGGCGACGAGGGCGAGCGCAAGACAGACCGTCAGCAGGCACCGCGACATGATGTTTTCCGAACCATGAAGAACAGCGACCGGCGCCGCGAGCACGGGCGCCTCATCCCGAGAGGGATTCTGACACAGCCGGCGGCGGCTGGCGACAAAACTTTCCGGGATGTCATCCGCCGCCCGGCGCGGGAAACAGGCGTGCGGAAGGCGAAGAGTTTGCGGTCTCGGCGGCCGGGACCAGCCGGGAGGGCGAAGCTCCTGCTGAGCCGCAAAGGTTCACGAACGCTTTCCCTCCTCTTCTCAAGATCCCGCCTCGTTTCTGGAGGCACGGTCCTAGCGACGGTGGCTCCCCTGGGGAGTGGAACGAACAGGCGATCGGGCACATTTTCCGCTGCCGCGGCTCGGCCGGAGCCTCGCCCTCCCGATCTCGGCATCGCCAGCAACGTCGCGGCCTCAATCCCTCCGGAACCGGAATTGCTCACGGTTCCTTCGCACAGAAATGTAGGATGACGTCGCCAGATTCGATCCCATCCCATCGAACAGAGGTCGCAATGCGGAGTCGCACCAAGTCTCACACGTGGCTGGCGGTCCTGACCGCCGCCTGCCTGGCCTCCAGCTCACTCGTTTGCGCGCAGGAAACCTTTGACGAGGTGGTGAAACGGACGCAGAAGGAGAAGGGCTCCTTTGCCGCCCGGCACCAGAAGCTTCTCGACGAGCGGTATGACCTCAAGGACCGCCCGGCCGACGGCGCGAAAATGGCCCGCGGCAAGGCAGTCCAGGAAGGGGTCCGGGTCCGTCTCCCGGACGGCATGACCTGGGACAAGCTGGCGGGTATGACGCCGGAGGAGATCAAGGAGGGGGATCACTGGCCGGCCGGTTTCTATCCGCTGCCGCATCCGCACCATGAGGCGGGGGGGATGCTGTTCCCCAAGCTGCAGATCGAGGAGGTCAAGAAGCAGAACGCCCGCGACCTGACCCGTTTCGACCTCGACTTCGATCTCCCGGACCATCTGCTTCCGGAGTTCCCCGCTCCGATCTACCTCACGACCCGGCCCGACCTGGGAGACGTCTCGAAGGGGAAGCTGGTGACGCTGGACAACTATTATGAGCTGTTCCAGGAGGCCCTGAACCCGAAGCAGCTCGAAGGTCTGCGTCTGCTCCTGACGCCGTTCCCGCAGCAGCAGTTCAACGCCACGGACGACCGCCGCAGTCTCCGTCCGAGCCTGGGGGTTGCCTGTTTCGACTGTCACTCGAACGGCCACACGAACGCCGCCACGCATACCGTCGGGGACATCCGCCCGAATGAGCACCGTCATCGGATTGACACCCCGACGCTGCGGGGCGTCAACATCCAGCGGCTGTTCGGCTCGCAGCGGGCGCTGAAGACGATCGAGGATTTCACCGAGTTCGAGCAGCGGGCCGCTTACTTCGATGGCGATCCGGCGACGGCTGCCAAGAAGGGGATCAATCCGCTGGAGCGCGGAAGCCAGGTCCACTTCATGGCGGAATTCCAGGAACTGCTCGACTTCCCTCCGGCTCCGAAGCTCGACCTTTTCGGCAAGCTCGATCCGAAGAAGGCGAGCGAGAGCGAGCTTCGCGGGCAGGAGCTGTTCTTCGGGAAGGCGCAGTGTTCGATCTGTCATCCGGGTCCGTACTACACGGACAACCTGATGCACAATCTGCGGACGGAGCGGTTCTTTAAGGAGAAGATGATCAATGGCCGGAAGGCGTCGGCGGATGGTCCGATCAAGACGTTCCCGCTGCGGGGGATCAAGGATTCGCCGCCGTACCTGCATGATGACCGGCTGCTGACGCTGGAGGACACGGTGGAGTTTTTCAACGTGGTTCTCGGGACGGAGCTGAACAAGCAGGAGAAGGCGGATCTGGTCGCATTCCTCCGTTGCTTGTGACGTCGACGCGTCCTTGCCGGCGCAGCGCCCATAGCTCAAACCCAACGTGCCACGGCCGCCGGGGTCAAGGGGGTCTCACCCCCTTGCCGCCGGAGGCCTCTTCCATGAGGAACCGTGGTCAACAACGTGCGTCCGCTTTGTGGGACCGGCGTTGAGAGGTCCTCGCACGCCTTGCAATCGCCGCGGGTTGGTCAGGGGGCATCCGGCACGTGGTCCGCGTTTGGATACGCCATCCTTCAGATATCTCTCGACGGCCAGGCCTCCGGCGGGCAAAGGGGCGTTGCCCCTCTGCACTCCCCACCAGGGTGCCCCTGGACCCGGGTCATTCGCGGTTTGTCTGGACTCGCGGTATCGTGACAGCGGGCGCGGCTCGCGGAATGGCGTCGATCGCCATCGTTCCGTTTCCTCGCCGCCCGTGGAGTCCGCCTGTCCATGCCTTCCCATCCCCCCCGTCCCGCCTCTCCCGCCGCCACCGTGCGCAAGGGAATCCTGACGGGGCTGGTCCTGGCCAGCTTCGCCGGCACCGCCGCGGCCCAGGCCCCCGCACCTGCCCCCGGCACCGTTCCGGCCGCCCCTGCGGTCGACCCCGGAGCTGTGAAACCGGTCTCGATCCTCGACTGGGGCATCGTGGCCATCATGGTCGGCGCCGCCCTCTTCGTCGTCTGCCGCTCGAGCCACCGCAATTGAACACGTCCGTGATCCGCGGAGGCGTAGCGAAAGTCCTGTGTCCGATGTCTTCGTCCGGAGAAGGAGCCACCGGGGTCGGCGGATCGATTGAGCGGGTTGCGACCACGTGAGCAGCGAATCCGACCCGATTGTCGTCAGCGGCCTGGGCCTCTGGACCCCGCTCGCCGCCACCCGCGAAGCGAGCTGGGACGCCCTCCTGACCGGCCGCTCCGCCATCCGCTGGCTCGACTCCTCCCGCGACTTCCCCGAATGGGGCCCCGCCGCGCGAGGCCAGTGGGCCGGCGCTCCCGCGGCCGAACGCCCGCACCGCGCCGTCGCGGCCACGATGGCCGTGGCCGTCGTTGAGGAGGCGCTACACCACGCCCGGTACCAACCCTCCGACCTCGCCGAACCCGAGCGGCGGCGGATCGGCTGCGTCTTCGGCGCCTCCAAGGGGAGTTTTGACTCACTCGCTCCCGGCTTCGCGTCCTCGGAAAGCGGAGCCCCCTCGCGCGACGACTCCCTCTGGAGTCTCGCCCCCTCAGCCCCGCTCGACGCCATCCTCCAGCGGCTGCGGCTCGGCGGCCCCGCGACCTGCCCGGTCGCGGCCTGCGCCACCGGGAGTCTGGCGATCCTCATGGGGGCGCAGTGGATCGAACAGGGGCGGTGCGACGCAGTCATCGTCGGAAGTGCGGACGCCGCGCTCCATCCCGGCCTCCTCGCGTCTTATCGCCGCATGGGCGTGACGGCCCGGATCGCTGAGGACCCCGCGACGGCGGTCCGGCCGTTCGACCGCGACCGGAGCGGCTTCCTCGTCGGCGAGGGAGCGGCCGCCCTGGTTCTCGAACGCCGCTCCGCCGCACAGTCCCGCGGCGGGGCGCCCCTGGCCGCCTGGGACGGCGGGATCCTCGTCAGCGACACCGCCGGCATGCTCTCGCTCGAGGCGACGGGCCATACCGTCCGCGACGCCATCGCGCGACTGAACCTCCGCCGGCCCGCCGCGGCCGAAGCCGGGACGACCGCGATGCCCGTCGATCTCATCAGCCTCCACGGCACCGCCACCCGCGAGAACGACAGCAGCGAGGGCCGCGGGCTGCGGGCGGCCCTCGGCGACTCGGCTGCGTCCGCCGCCGGCTTCAGTCTCAAGGGGGCGATCGGCCATCTGCTCGGAGGGGCCGGGAGCGTCGAAACCGCGGCCGCGATCCTGGCCCTGCGGGATCAGATCGTGCCACCCACGGCCAACCTGAACGTCCTGGATGAGGAGTGCGGTTTCACGAACCTGTCGCCGCAGCCGCTCCGCCGGCCGCTCCGGTCCGCTCTCAAGCTGTCGCTCGGTTTCGGCGGCCACGTCTGCGCGATCCGCTTCCGGCGTCCCTGACCGTCTTCCGGGCCGACAGGCTGGCCTGCCGCGGCGCAGCAAAGCTCGCCGTCCCCCCACAAGAACTCTCCAAAGACCTCATTTCGGGCCTGTTTCTGCACCGGCATGTCGGTTGCGTTTGTGCACTTCCCAAGAGTTCACAGTTCACGATGCCTGCGCGGCCCCCGTGAGGCGGTGCCGGTGTTTTCCTGCCAGGAGACAAAGTCATGAAACGGTCCACTTACTATTTTGCGCAGGCGACAATGCTGGCCGGCTGCTGGAGCGTCGCCTTCGGCCAGGCCGGCACGCCGAATCCCGGCTCCGCCTCCGCACCGGTCGCCAACCCGGCCTCGCGTCTTTCCAACAACATCCAGAGAACGGCGAACTTCCGGGGTGAGGCGGGCAGCGCCTGGTTCAACGACGATGGCGTGCGGAAGGAGCTCGGACTGAGCCCCGAGCAGTTCGAACGTCTCAACCGCAGCTATACGGACACGTGGACGCGTTACAACGAGTCGATGGCCGGCCTGAAGGAGGGAGACGCCGACTCCCCGACCCGTCAGGAGCAGCTCCAGCGTCTGAACAACACGTTCAACAACAACCTGACGACGACGACCAAGGACATCTTCAACACTCCGACGCAGCGTGATCGGTACGACCAGCTCTCGCTGCAGTACCAGGGGCCGGGCGCTTTCGGCCAGCAGTCGCTTCGGGAACAGCTCCGGCTGAACGACGAACAGATGCTGCGGATCGATCAGTACGGACGGAACTGGGGACAGAAGGGCAACCGCCTGCTCCAGACGTACCAGTCGAATCCCGAGGTGGCCGCACGGCAGTTCAGCGCCGCTCGGGCGGAGACGATGCAGAACATCAATTCCGTGCTGACGCCCGAGCAGCGGGCGACGTACTCGCAGATGACCGGGACGCCGTATGACTTCGGGATCGGCACCTACGCCAACACCCAGTTCGGACCGACGTTCGGAACGGGGGTCGACGGCGTCGGCCTCGGCATCGGCCTGAACGGGATCAATACCGGCATCAACACCGGGACCACGGTCGGCAGCGACGGCACCGTCCCGATGGATCCGGGCACCAACTCGACGCAGCCCGGCGCGAACCCCACGACCGGGGGCGTTCGGCCGGGCGCGAATCCCGACACCGGCGGTGTCCGTCCCGGTGCGAATCCTGACACCGGCGGTGTTCGACCTGGTGCGAATCCTGACACCGGCGGTGTCCGTCCTGGTGCAAATCCGAACACCGGCGCTTTTCCTGGGGCGAACCCGTCACGCCCGTCCAACGATATTCCGAGGATTCCCGGAGCCCGGCCGGGAACGCGGCCAGGAACTCAGCCCGGGACGAATCCCGGCGGTAACCTGCCGCAGCCCGGCACGAACCCGGGCGGTAACCTGCCGCAGCCGGGTACGAATCCTGGTGGCAACCTGCCTCAACCCGGAACGAACCCCGGCGGTAACCTGCCGCAGCCCGGCACAAATCCCGGAGGGGTCACTCCGGCACCGGGCGTGAATCCGGCGGTGCCCGGCACACCGGCCGTTCCGAGTGCCCCGACCGTCCCCGGCGGACCCGCCGCTCCGGGCGGAGCGGCAGCGCCTGGCGGAGCCGTCGCTCCCGGCGGAGCCGCGGCACCGGGTGGACGCTAGGCCTACGGCAGACAGCGATCGCTGACGCGACGCCCTTCGCTCCACCACGAGCGAGGGGCGTCGCTTTTTTTGATTCGTGCCGCTTAACCTCCGCGATCTTGCGAACGACGTCGCCAATGACCCCTCCTCGACTTCACCCCTGCCCGCCTCGCCTGCCACAATGAACGCCTCCGTTCCTGTGGATCTCCCGATGCCCTCCGTTTCCCCCGCCTTCACCGACTCCGCAGAGGCGACCGCCGAGACCCTCCTGAAACTGGCCCTCGCCGAGGATCTTTCGACGGCGGGTGATCTCACGTCCCGTTCGCTCATCGATCCGCGCTGGCAGGGGACAATCCAGGTCGTGGCCCGCTCACCGGGAATGCTTTCCGGCGGCCCCATCGCCGAACGCGTCTTCCTGACCGTCGATCCGACCAGCCGCGTCACCCGCTTCGTGGCCGACGGACAACGCCTCGACCGCGGGACGGTCGTCCTCGAAACGACCGGCCCGATCGCCTCGCTCCTGACCGCCGAGCGGACCGCCCTCAACTTCCTGACGCACCTGAGCGGGATCGCGACCCTCACGCGGCGGTTCGTCGACGCCTGTGCCGGCACGCGGGCCCAGGTGCTCGACACGCGGAAGACTCTCCCCGGCTGGCGGCATCTCGCCAAGTACGCGGTCGCCTGCGGCGGAGGAACGAACCACCGCATGGGGCTCTACGACGGCGTCCTCATCAAGGACAACCACCTCGGCGCCTGGTCCGCCGGCCCCGAGCGGCCGACGATCGCCGCCGCCGTCGAGCATGTCCGGAAGGTCAATCCGCCGGGCCTCCCGATCGAGACGGAGGTCGATTCCCTGGACCAGCTCGCCGATGTCCTCCCGGCACGGCCCGACATCGTGCTCCTCGACAACATGCCGCCGGACCAGCTCCGCGAAGCGGTCCGGCTGCGGGACCGCTCCGCTCCGGACGTCCGGCTCGAGGCCTCGGGGGGAGTTAACCTCTCGACGATCGGCGCGATTGCCGCCACGGGGGTCGACCGCATCAGTGTCGGCGGCCTCACGCATTCCGCCCCGGCCCTCGACCTCGGCTTCGACTGGATCCGCCGCGACGGGTGAGCGGTGGTCAGTCGCTCCGGCCCAACGGGCCAGCGATTCCCCTGGCCAGGGCCATCAGGCCTGGCTGGAAGAACGGATGGCCCTTCAGGCCGGACTCGCAGAACTTCGCTTTCGATCCTCCCAACCGCCATAACCGGTCTTCTCCGGCGGCCGGACATTCTTCAGGCATGTTGCAAAATGTGAACTAGGGTTGAGACGGACAATGGCGCCCCCTTCCGCACCGATCCGTCATGAGTCGATTGACCCATCCCGCTCCGGCCCCTGCTGCTTCTTCCGCCCCGGGGGAAGTTCCGCCCGGCGACGGCACCCTCACGCAGGTTCAGGAGGAACTCCTCCTGCTTCTGAACGGAGAGGAAACGGCCCCTCCGCCCCGCGCGGCGGTGGTCGAGGCGCCCCCGCCCCCGGCGCCTCCCGTTCCCGCTCCCGGCGACGCTCCTCCGGAGAAGGCCGCCCGGTCCGGAGCCGCGGGAGCTCAGGATCCCGAGGCCAAGACGGAGGGCTGTCCCTCTTGCGGCTTCACCGGCTCGTGGGGGATGGGATCCTGGTGTCCCGAGTGCGGCTACTTCCCGCGCGTCGGACGTCAGGGAGACGCGATTGAGGCGGCCGACCCGGAAGACGCGCTCCCCCCGACGCTGTGGTCGCTCATCCCCGGATGGATCTGGGCTCTGCTCGGCGGGATGGCCGGGATCATGATCGTCAGCGCTTCCATGCCGCTCGTCCTGAAGGACCCGCTGCACCGCGGAGCCGCCGCGGCGGTCCAGCTCGGCATCGGCCTGCTGCTGGGGATCTCTTCGCAGGTCCGCGCCTTCATCTATGCGATGAAGACGCACGAGCAATACAAGTTCTATGCGATCGTCACCTCGCCGCTCGCCATCTGGAGGGGGCCGATCAAGCTGTTGCCGCAGACGCGGCCGGTCTTCTTCTGCGCGGCCTGGGGCTGGACGGCGGCGCTCGGCGCCGGTCTGTTCATGGGGCTCCACTGGCCGGTCCTCTTGAAGGCGTTCCAGGACTACATGGCCGAGGTCCGCAAGGCCGAGGCGCTCAACGTGCTTCCCAAGGAGAGCAAGGACAAAGCGAAGGGGGGGGAGAAGAAGCCCGGCGAGATGTCGTTCGGCGAGTTCATCGGCGAGATCGGCAAGACGCTGGCTCCCGAGGAAGAGAAGCCGAAGATGAAGTTCAAGGTCAAGAAGGAGAAGAGCGAGAAGGACATCGACGAACTGATGGAGGATCTCGTCTCCGAAGTCCCGGTCGATATGAAGGACAGCGGCGCGGAAGAGGGTAAGACCGAAGACGCGCTCAAGAAGGCCGGGGACGCGGCCAAGAACGCCGAAGAGGCGGCCAAGGGAGCAGGGGATGCCGCTGAAGGAAAGGATGGAGAGTCCGGGGATGAGCAGAACCCCGCGGACGATGAACCGACGGGGCAGCGGTGCCTGATCATCGGCTACACCGCGAACGCCTCGGGCGAAGTCCGCTCGCTCCTTGTCGCGGTCCCGCTCAAGGACGGAAAGCTGCGGTTCGCCGCCAAGCTGCCGCTCGACTCGCTGACCAATCGCGATCTCGCCGAGCTCCGCAAGGTGCTGGCCAAGATCCGCACCAAGAGCCCGGCCACCCCCTGTCCTTACGGCGGGGTCTGGGTTCGGCCGGTCCTGCAGTGCCACGTGGAGCATGACGGCTGGACATCGGACGGCCGCCTCCGGTCTCCCAATGTGGAAGAGCTCGTGATCGAGCGGACCGAGATTCGCGAACGCTCGGCCTCCCGGACGCCGACGCTCCGCTGACCTTTTCACCCATCCGACTTCAGACGGCCGGGGTCTCCCGGTCCGTTCCTGCCTGCGGAACCGCTTCGATGTTGTGGGAATCGCTCTACTGGGGGAGTCTGGCGGGAGTCGTTTACCTCTTTGCGGGGTATCCGGCGCTGCTGCTGGTTCTCGGCCGGCTTCGTCCTTTCCGGGCCGCCAAGGCTCCGTGGTCGGAGTCCGTTACGGTGATTGCGGTCGGACACAACGAGGCTCATCGCTGGCCGGCCAAGATCGACAGCATCCTGGCGACGCGGGGCTCGGATCAGATCGCGCAGATCCTGATCGGCTCCGACGGCTCGACCGATGACACGGTGGCGCGGCTCAGCGCTCATCCCGATCCGCGGGTGCGGGTCGTCCACTTCGATCAGCGGCGGGGAAAGCCCGCCACGCTCAACGACGTCATTCCCCTGGCCGCGTCGGAGGTCGTGATCCTGACCGATGCCCGGCAGCGCCTCGATTCGGAAGCGATCGCGAAGCTGACCGAGAACTTCGCGGATCCGCGGGTCGGCGTCGTCTCGGGGGAGCTCGTGTTCGAGACCTCGAGCACGGACAGCACGGCGGCGCGGGGAATTGGCCTGTACTGGGTCTACGAAAAGCTGATCCGCAAGGCGGAGAGCCGGTTCCGTTCGGTGCCGGGGGCGACCGGGGCGCTGTACGCGTTGCGGAAGTCGTTGTTCCGGCCGATTCCTCCGAACACGCTTCTCGATGACGTCGTGATTCCGATGCAGGCGGTGGAGCAGGGGACTCGCTGTCTGTTTGAGCCGGGGGCGATTGCGTGGGACCGTCCGAGTCAGGAGGCGGGGCAGGAGGCGGTACGGAAGCGGCGGACGATCGCGGGGGCGGCGCAGCTTGTGTTGAATCAGCCGCGGTGGTTGTTGCCGTGGAAGAATCCGATCTGGTGGGAGTTCTGTTCGCACAAGATCGGGCGGTTGTTGTCGCCGGTGCTGCTCGTTCTGGTGCTGGTGGCCAATGCGATGTTGCTGGACCGGTGGATGTATCGCGGGTTGTTTGCGGCTCAGCTGGCGTTCTATGGGCTGGCGGGGGTTGGTTATCTGTTGCAGCGGGCGGGGATGCGGTCGCGGTTGTGCGGGGCGTGTCTGATGTTTGTGTCGCTCAACACGACGACGGTCGCGGCCTTGTGGGATGCGGTGCGAGGACGTTTCCAGGCAACCTGGCAGAAGACAACTTAATAGCCGGGTCCAGGGGCACCCTGGTCAGGGGGTGCAGGGGGGCCCGTGTTGTTTTCTTGGCCCTCTTGCCCGCCGGAGGCCTGGCCGTCGAGAGATATCTGAAGGAGTGAGTGTCCAGGCGCGGACAACGTGCCGGATGCTCCTCACCGACCCGCTGGGATTCCAGGGCGAGCGGTCCGATTTGAGAGAGCCCTCAACGCCGGTTCCCCAGCGACACCGCTCGCGCCGTGAACACCCGTCGCCCACCCGTGTTCCTCTCGCGCGCCCTAATCGATGGGGCATACTTCCGAGTCAAACGGAACTCCCGCGAAATCCCCAATTCCGTTTGACACCGTCCCCCCTCGACCTACGTTCGAATGTCCGATTCTGTTGCGTTTGAGAAACACCCATGGACCGCCTCGAGCGATACCTCGGCTCCCGCCCGACCCGTCCGTCGCAAGCGAAGCCGCCTGCCCCGCCTGTTTCGCCCGCCGCGCCGGTCGCGACTGTCGACCCGACGGAGCGTCCGAGCCGGCTCGGCCTGCGCCGCCAGGCCATGGACCTGTGCATCGTCGGCTTCGCCCTGTTCGCCGCGATCATCGTCCTGAACGACTCCGCCAACCGCCGCTGGTCCGTTGCCATGGGGCCGACCTATCGCCAGGGGCAGCGCTATGTTGCCATGGCGGCCGACTGGACGAACCGCAAGCTCCAGTCCGCCAAGGACGCGACGGTCCCGGTCCTGCGGGAGAAGATCGGCCAGCCGGAACCGGCGATCGCCCTGGCCCTCGAAGACATCGGGGACAGCCTGTCGCTCGAGGAGGAGCCGATCAACCTCGCCGAGAACACTCCGAACGTCCCGACGGTCGGCACGCTCCGACTGCAGACGGTTGGCCAGACCAAGCTTCACTCGCGCCCGATCGACGCGCTTCCGAGCGGTTTCGACGGGGACGTGGAACGGAAGAACAGCGAAGTCGAAGAGTTCGAGATCCAGCTCCGGCTGGAGTAACGTCCGACCGCTTGAATCGCTCCCCGCTTCTGGAGCGAACGACCGACGTCTCCCGTGTGTGACCCGGTCCGGAGAACGTGACCGCTTTCCTCGCGAACCACGCGCTCGTTCCGACGGCGGCGTTCCCATCCCGACCAGGCCAGTCGGCGGGAGAGAGTCCCGCCCGAGACCAGCGCCGCGGGGTCGCGGTCTCTGCCGATCGAGCTTCCTCCAGCGGTGAGACCGTCCTGGGGATGAGGCTCTCTGGCGGTTCAGGGCTTTATCGCAAAACAGATCGCTCGCCACCGGCGGATCGCGGCCGTCCGGCATTCTCTCCAGGCGGTTCGCCATCGGTCATTGATCGCCATGAGGGGCAGGGCACGTAACGCCCGGTGGTCCTTGCGGGCCTGCTTTTTTCCAGGCGAAAGTCGCCGTGATGCTTCGGCACACCACGTGCATGACTCCGGATTCAATCCAACGACGACGCGTCGCAGAGAGTCCTGAACACCTTGGAACAACCCGGAGCCCTCGTCATGAAAGCGCCCCAGCGACAGACCGAAGAACAGCCGCTCGACCTCAGCCGCAGCGGGAAGATCAAGTACGCCCTCGTCGGTTGGCTCCTCGGCCTGCCGCTGCCGATCATTCTGTTGCTCCTCGTCTTCCGAGGATGCGACTTCTGATCGAGCGCCACGTCGTTCAATCGTGGTCATACAACCGCGGTGCCGTCACCTGATGTTGGAGTCCTTCGGGAAGCAATCAGGAACGGCACCGCGTTTTTGCGCGCACTCAACAAGTGCTCCCCTCGGCGGACTCTCTTGAGCGGCTGACAGCTCCCCGCGGCGGCGATACTCTCCGGGCTCCCGCTTCCTCTCTCTGCCGCTTCGAGCCGACGAACGAATGAACGACATCGTCCTGGTCACGGAGGATCGCTTCGAAGATCCCCGGGCCGATCCCCAGGGAAAGCAGGTCTTTGTCGAAGAGGGGCTTCTCAGCGCGGCGTTCGAGCGCCGCGGCGCGCGGGTCCGGCGGGTTGCCTGGTCGAACCGGGCCTTTGACTGGTCGCAGGCCAGCGTGGCCCTTGTTCAGTCGACATGGGACTACATTCACCGGCTGCCGGAGTTCCGAAGCTGGCTCCAGCGGACCGCCGCCGTGACCCGGCTCCTGAACCCGGCCGAGCTGATCCTCTGGAACTCCGACAAGCGGTACCTGCTCGAACTGGAACGCGCCGGGATCCGGATCCCGCGGACCCGTGTCGTGCCGGCGGGGAGCGACCTGTCCCTGGCCACCCTCTTCGAGGAGCTGCGGCAGGAGGAGCTGGTCTTCAAGCCGGCGGTCTCGCTCGGAGCGCGGGACACGCACCGCGTCCATCGCGACGCTCTTCCGGAGGCGGGGCGGACCTTCGCCGAACTGATGCGGCGCGAGGCGGTCGTCGTTCAGGAGTTCCTTCCCGACGTTCTCGCCGCCGGAGAGGTCTCGGTGGTGCTGCTCGGCGGACGCGCCTCACACGCGGTGAGGAAGATCGGCCGCGCGGGAGACTTTCGCGTCCAGGACCACTTCGGCGGGCGGGTCGAGCCGCATTCGCCGACCGAGGCCGAGAGGGCCTTTGCCGAGCGGGTCGTGGCCGCCTGCCCTGTCGCTCCCGTCTACGCGCGGATCGACCTCGTGCGGCATCCGGACGGAGGGCTGTGCCTGATGGAAGCGGAGTTGATCGAGCCGGAGCTGTTCTTCCGGCTCCATCCCGCCGGAGCGGACCGTCTGGCGGAGGCGGTGGAACGATGGGACGGAGTTCCCTCCCGGTGAGGGAACATCGCCGGATCCTCTGATGGGATGCGCGAGACACGTCCCGCACCGCGATGGCTTCGCCCCCGCACGGTCCGGTCCCCGCGGATCTGTGTCAAACTGCGGCTTCCTTCTCGGGGCCGGCACTGAAGATGTGTGCGAAACGCAACAGTCTCCGTTGCGGAGATCACTCATGTGATCCTCGCCAAATCCTCATGTCGTTTGACGCTAGCAGTCTCGTTGGCGAGCGATATAGTCAGAGTCGAAGCCCCTCTCGCCCGTGTCTTGTTCTCGACACCGAGGTTCTGATGCCGCGCCTCTCTTTCTGCGGACTGGTCGTCGCCAGTCTGATCTTCGCCGCCTGTTCACTCGCGGTTGCCGCTGAGCCGGACTCGACCGCCCTGCAGTCGGCGGTGGTCGCCTCGGCCGAGGCTTATGAGAAGGCCTTCGCGGCCCGCGATGCCAAGGCGCTCGTGGCCCTCTTTACGCCCGAGGCGGAGTACGTCGGATCGGGTGGGACGGTGTTCCACGGCCGCGAGGCGATCCAGGCCGAGATGGAGTCCTCCTTTGCCGTCGAGCCGCCGGGAACGGTGAGCATCGAGATCCTTTCGATCCGTCCCGTGGCCGATGGGGTCCTTGTCGAAGACGGGGTGTCGGAGTTCACCCCCAAGGAGCCCGGCCCGTCCTCCATGACGCGGTACTCCGCCACGCACGTGCGCCAGAAGGACGGGACGTGGCGGATCGCGAGCGTGCGGGAACTGGAGCCCGCGATCCTGACGCCGCATGCCCGGCTGATGGACCTGGCGTGGCTTGTCGGCGAGTGGCGGGAAGAGATCGACGGACATGTCGTCGAGACGACGTGGAAGTGGTCCGAGGACGGGAACTTCCTCATCAGCGAGTTTGCCGCGCGGCATGCGTCCAACGTTCTCATGAAGGGGACGCACCGGGTCGGCTGGGACGCGGGACGGCGGCAGTTCCGGTCCTGGGTCTTTGAATCGAACGGCGGCGCGGCCGAGGGCTGGTGGGAACAGAACGAACAGGGGACCTGGGCCGTGCGGGTCAACGGGACGGACGACGACGGGAACGCGGTCGCCGCGACCCTCACTTATCAGCGCGACGGCAACGACGCCCTGCTCGTGACGCAGGAGCATCGCTCCCGCGGCGGTGTGGCCCTCCCGGCCGACGCGCATCGGGTGGTCCGCAAGCCTCCGGCGGCAGGGACCCCCGCCAAGCGACCGGCGGCGCAGGCGGCTGCGACGAAGTAACAACGACAGACGCCCGGCGTGAGTCGGGCGCCTTGGGGGACCGCGTAACAGGACGGACGCGACAGCGCGAACAGAGCGGCTCGGACGCCAACTCAACAGACATCCGGTCCGGGGACGACGCGTCCCGGATCCGCAATCCAACACAGGCGGGCGAGGAGCAGATTCCCATGAAGCGATCCCTCTGGCGTTCGGGGCTGGCCGGCGTGCTGGCGATGATGATGGCAACGGGACCGGCCTTCGGTCGCGGCTTCGGCGGCGGCGGATTTGGCGGCGGTGGGGGTGGCTTCCGCGGAGGCGGAGGGGGCTTTGGCGGCGGTGGATTCGGCGGGGGCGGGATGGGAGGCGGCGGCTTCCGCGGCGGGATGCCGTCCGGCGGCTTTGGTGGCGGCGGCTTCGGCGGGGGCGGGGGTGGGAACTTTGGCGGAGGGGGCTACCGCGGCGGCGGAGGGAACTTTGGTGGTGGTAACTTTGGCGGCGGGAACTTCGGCGGGGGAGGTCTGTCGGGGAGCGGGTTCCGTCCCGCGCCGCAGGTCCGTCCGGGGATGCCGTCGGGGATAGGGCTTCCGGGTGGTGGAGGCGGCGGCATTGGAGGCGGGGGATTCAATCGGCCCGGGGGTGAGTTCGGCGGCGGTGGTGGGATGAACCGGCCGAACGTCGTGCATCCTCCGGGAGGGGGCGGCATCGGTCTCGGCGGCGACGGCGGACGGTTCGGCATTGGCGATCGCCCGCAGATCCAGCCGGGAGGCGGAATCAATCGCGGGGACCTGAGCCCGGGGAACCGTCCCGGCCTCGGCGGTGGGGGCGAAGGACTCCGTCCGGGAGCGGGCGGAGGGGGGACTGCCAACCTGCCCGGACTCGGCGGCGGTGGCGTCCGGCCCGGCCAGGGAGGAGCGGGCGAGCGGCTGCCTGGAATTGGCGGCGGCGGTGTCCGGCCTGGTCAGGGGGGTGCGGGCGAGCGGCTGCCGGGGATCGGAGGGGGCGGGACCCGTCCCGGTCAGGGTGGGGCCGGGGAGCGGTGGAACGCCCAGAATCCAGGCTCGATCTCCGACCGGCACCAGGATCTGGCCAACCGCTTTGACAACATGGACCAGCACTGGGGGGACAGCGGCTGGCATCATCAGAACTGGGAAGGCCCCAACGGCGGCGATGTCAATCACATCGGCTTCTGGGGACCGAACGGCTACTGGGGACACACCGGCGTCTCGGGCCCCAACGGCGGGCACTGGGGGCACTCGACCGGGATCGGTCCCAACGGAGCTTACGGCCGGACGACCGGCATCGGACCGAACGGCGCGGTGTGGGGACATGGCGGCGCGATCGGACCGAACGGCGCCTTCGGGTACGCAGGCTACGCCGGACCGGCCGGCCATTGGTCCCGCAACTGGGGGGGCTGGTACAACGGCTACGCTCCCGCGTGGGGGAACGGCCGCTGGAACTACCTGTGGGATCAGTACCCGGTCGCCATGGGCTTCGGCTGCACGATGTGGGGACTCAATTCCGTTGCCTGGGCCTTTGGGGTCGGAACTTACTGGAACCCGTATTGCGATGGGCCGGTGTACGTCAACAACCAGCCGGTTGTGACCTACACGGAGCCGGTCGTCGGCGATCCGTCGTACGATCAGCAGGCCGCTGACAACGCCGCCGCCGACGCCGCGGCGGGTCCCGGACAGCAGGGGGAAGATCCGCTGACCGAGGCATTCAACCTGGCCCGGGTCTCGTTCTACAACGGGGACTATCAGGACGCCCTCAAGAGGACGAACGACGCCCTGGTCAAGGCGCCGCGGGATGCGGCGATCAACGAGTTCCGCAGCCTGTGCCTGTTCGCGCTCGGCCAGTACCGCGACTCAGCGGCGACGATTCATTCCGTCCTGGCCGCCGGGCCGGGGTGGGACTGGACGACGATGATCAGCCTGTACCAGAACCAGGACACGTACACGGCCCAGCTCCGGGCTCTGGAGGATGCGGCGAAGGCCAGTCCTGATGCGGCGGATCTGCGGTTCCTGCTGGCGTATCACTACATCACGTGCGACCACAAGGACGCCGCGGTGGTGATGCTGAAGGAAGTGGTCCGGCTGCAGCCGAAGGATGAGCTGGCGGCGGAGCTGGTGAAGATGTACAGCCCGGCTCCGGATCAGCCGGCCGCCACGGCGGAGGCGAAGGCTCCGGATCTGGAGAAGCCCGCTTTCCCGATGGAGAAGCTGGAAGGGGACTGGACGGCGAAGGATGATTCCGGGGGTGCGTTCAAGCTTCACCTGGGTGACAAGGACGTGTTCACGTGGACGTTCACGCGGGATGGTCAGCCGCAGGCGGTTTCGGGGGCCTATATTGTGCGGGGGACGAACCTGGTGATGCAGCCGGACAGTGGCGGCACGATGATCAGCACGATTGCGTTGAAGAACGACAGCACGTTGAGCTTCACGCCGGTGGGCAATGCGAAGGCGCTGACGTTCACGAAGTAAGCCCCAACCGGGTCCAGGGGCACCCTGGTGGGGAGTGCAGAGGGGCAACGCCCCTTTGCCCGCCGGAGGCCTGGCCGTCGAGAGATGTCTGAAGGAGTGCGTGTCCAAGCGCGGACAACGTGTCGGATGTCCCTATATCAACCCGCAGGGATTCCAGGACGAGTGGTGAGTCCTCAACGCCGGTGCCACAAAGGGGACATCCGTTGTGTCCCACGGTTCCTCATGGAAGAGGCCTCCGGCGGCAAGGGGGTGAGACCCCCTTGACCCCGGCTGCCGTGGCACGTTGGGTTTGAGCGATCGGAGTCCGTCCGGCAAGGACGCGACTCAGTATGTAATCTGCGTCCGCAAGCCGAGCACCAGCGCAGTATCCACCGCCTGACGCGTCGGATTGACCACCTGCAGATCAGGTGTGATGTGGAACCACGGCGTCACAGCAATGTTGTAATACAGCTCCACCCCCTGCTCGTTCGTCAGGGGCACGAAGGGAGCCAGGGTCCGCTGCAGGTCGCTGCTCGTCTCCATGAAGTAGTACCCGATCCCAAACGTATCGGCCGGCCGGGACTTGAGCGGGCTCGACCCCCCCACACCCACCGTCGCCGTATAACGGATCGGATTCGGATTGCCGTCCGACAGGGCGAACTGGCCGAAGACACCCCAGCCCCGCTGCGGATTCTCCGGATCGACGAACAGGTACTGGTCGAACGCATACATCAGCGACCACGAACTGCTCTTCTGCGGGAACAGAACCGCCGGCCCGTCCGGCGTAATGACGTACGCCGCGTCGTCGAGGGCGTTCACGGTCCGGCTCGACCAGCTGAAGTACATCTGCTGATGCCCCGGGAGATCCCGGAGCTTCACCGGGATGTTCAGGTTCCCGAACAGCGAGGCGCCGTTCGAGAAGGCGTCATCGACCCCGCTCGTCGTCGGGTGATTGACCGGATCGATCACGATCATGCTGAAGATCGGCTCCTTCCCGTCGAGGATCGCGAAGCCCGCGCCAAGCGACGAGTAGGGGACGGTCCGGCCGAAGATCGGCGGCAGCGTGAACGACGTGTTCATGAACTGCGTCTGCCCCTTGCCCGCGGCGAAGGGGTGCATGTAGCCGTCCACGATGTTCAGCTTGCCGGCGAAGACCATCAGGTTCTCGTTCACGATCTGCGTGAATTTGAGCCCCGTGATCGAGGTCACATGCTCGCCCGGCTTGGGAAACAGGGCCGCGGTATTGACCGGGCTGATCGCTCCCGTTGAGCCGTTGACATCATCCCCGTAGAGAGTCTCGCCATGCAGATCGACGATCAGGCCTTCCCACAGCCCCAGCTTGCTGGCGTCCGCCGTGAGGTAGTAGTCGTTCCGGCCGCCAAAGACGAACTCCTGGTTCCGACCGCCGCTCGCGACCCCCTGGTAGATCAGGGTCGAGGTGGCGTCGAACTTCATGCCGTGCTCGGCCAGGGCGGGGCGGAGGCCCCCCATCTCGCCGAGGAGATTCGTCCGCTTCGGACTGAAGAGGTCCGACATCGGACACAGCTCATGCGCGAAGCTCTCGTCCCCTTCGGTGAAGACGCACGAGAGGTCGTCGTCCGCCTGCGCCCGCGCGGCCAGGCCGGCGCCGATGGCGAGCGCGAGGATCACGAAGCCGGCGCGACGGAGGGCCGGGGTCGAGACGAGCGGATGATCGAACGGCGGAGCGAAGCGAGCGCGCTGCATGGGGCATCCCTGCCACGGCGGAACTTACGGCGCAGAAATGAGCCTGCGAATGGTTTCGGCCCGCACCTTTCACCCGCGTCTCCCTCACGACGCGGACCATCGAACTTTTCCCCTCGGGCCGTGACCGGAATGCGTCAGGCAAGTTGTGCGGGGGGCCCCGCGGTGGCACATCGGCGAAGACTGCCGCAGGGGGCCGACCTTCGTTCGATCGGCGGAGGCGTTCTCGCCCTGCTTCTGCTCGTCCTGGGGGCCGCGTGGGAGACGCCGCTTGCGGCCCAGGAGCCCAAGGTGGACGACCCGTTGTCGTCGTGGAACGACACCGCGACGAAAGCGGCGATCGTGTCGTTCGTGGACCGCGCGACGCGGCAGGGGAGCCCGGACTTCGTCCCGCCCGCCGAGCGGATTGCCGTCTTCGACAACGACGGGA
This sequence comes from Planctomyces sp. SH-PL14, assembly GCF_001610835.1. Classification (NCBI taxonomy): domain Bacteria; kingdom Pseudomonadati; phylum Planctomycetota; class Planctomycetia; order Planctomycetales; family Planctomycetaceae; genus Planctomyces; species Planctomyces sp. SH-PL14. The sequence continues at coordinate 5,309,897 of NZ_CP011270.1, forward strand.
CCCTGTGGTGCGAGCAGCCAATCTACGTGCAGGCGGTCTTCATCGAGGCCCGCGTCCGGGCTCTCGCTGACCGGCACCCTGAATGGAAAGAGCAGGAGCCGTTCGCGTCGGTCCTCCGGGGAGACCCGAAGGGAGTCGCCGCCGCCGGCCAGAAGGGAGCGCTTGAGCTCCTGGCCGCGACCCATACCGGGATGACGACCGAGGAGTTTTCGAAGCTGGTCGTCGACTGGCTGGCAACCGCCCGGCATCCGAAGACCGGCCGCCGCTACACCGAGATGGTCTACCGGCCGATGCTGGAGCTCCTGGCCTATCTGCGGGCGCGGGGCTTCAAGACCTACGTCGTCTCCGGCGGCGGGATCGAGTTCATGCGCCCCTGGACACTCGCCACCTACGGCATCCCGCCGGAGCAGGTGATCGGTTCCTACGGCAAGCTCAAGTACGAAGTCCGGGACGGGACGCCGGTCCTGGTCAAACTGCCGGAGATCGGCCTGATCGACGACCACGCCGGCAAGCCGGTCGGGATCGAGACCTTCATCGGCCGCCGTCCGGTCGCCGCCTTCGGCAACTCCGACGGCGACCGCGAGATGCTGGAATGGGTCACGGCGGGCCGCGGCCTCCGCTTCGGCCTGATCGTCCATCACGACGACGCCGAGCGGGAATGGGCCTACGACCGCGAGTCGCACGTCGGCCGGCTCGATAAGGCCCTCGACGAGGCGAACGTGAAGCACTGGACCGTCGTGAGCATGAAAGCCGACTGGCGAACGATCTATCCCCCTGCGGTCGAGCGGACTCCCTGATGCGGAGGAGCCTGAGCGGAGTCCTTTCGACCTTCCTGTCTTCATTGTCGGCCCGAGCCGTTCCCGCGATTCGGCCCCCCCACTGCACTTCCGGAGACCATTGATGCGTCTTGCCCTTCCAATGCCCGCGTTCCTCGTTGCCGCATGGCTGAGCGCCGTGTCCCTCCCGCCCGCCGCTTCGGCGGACGATCCCGCCCCCGTGCGGGTCACGGTCGACAACTTCGCCCGCGCCGAGAGCGACATGTACTTCGCCCGCTTCGTGGGGGAGGGGTCGCTCGGCAAGTTCCATCACACCCGCGAGCTGGCGCCGATCGAGATGCAGACGGTGATCCGGCTCAATCGCGACACCCTCTACTCGATGGGGGTCTTCGATCTCGACGCGGGGCCCGTGACGATCACGCTCCCCGACGCGGGAAAGCGGTTCATCGCCATGCAGGTTATCAATGAGGACCACTACACCCCGGAAGTGGTCTACCGGCCCGGCCCCCACACCCTGACGCGGGACGGAGTCGGGACGCGGTACGTGACCGCCGCGATGCGGATCTTCGTGAACCCCTCCGATCCCGAGGACCTCAAGGCGGTCCACGCTCTGCAGGACGCGATCCGGGCCGAGCAGAAGTCAGCCGGGACCTTCCAGATCCCCCGCTGGGACATGGAGTCGCAGAAGAAGATCCGCGAGGCGCTCCTGGCGCTCACCGCCGCCAACGGCGGCCTCGACTCCAAGCGGATGTTCGGCCGCAAGGACCAGGTCGATCCGGTGCAGCATCTCCTGGGAACCGCCGCCGGCTGGGGAGGCAACCCGCTGGCCGACGCGCTGTACGTCGGGGTGGTACCGAAAGCGAACGACGGCAAGACGGTCTACCGCCTGACCGTGAAGGACGTCCCCGTCGACGGGTTCTGGTCGATCAGCGTCTACGACAAGGAGGGCTTCTACGACAAGAACCCCGAGAACGCCTACACGCTCAACAACGTCACCGCCAGGCCGAACGCGGACGGCTCGGTGACCGTGCAGTTCGGCGGTTGCGGCGGCACCCCCAACTGCCTTCCGATCATGCCGGGCTGGAACTACCTCGTGCGGCTCTACCGCCCGCGGAAGGAGATCCTGGACGGTTCGTGGACGTTCCCCGAAGCCGAGCCCGTGAAGTGACCTGTTCCTGATGGGGGCGCGGAGAGGGGGCGTGTCGCCGGCCGTGATTGCGAAGCGGACGACCGCCCCGCCTGCGGCCACGGGGCATTCAATCAGGGAGCAATTGAAATGCTGCGCGGGTTCATCATTGCCGGCCTCGTGACGTTGGGGATCCTGTTCGCTCTGTGCGCGGGGGTTGTCGCCTGGGTGAAGCTCAGCGGGTTCGACGGGGCGGACATCGCCAAGATGATGATCCCGACGCCGAACCGGGAGGAGCTCTATCCCGACGCTCCGCCGATGCCCGCGAAGGTCGCCGCGACCGCGGAAGAGCTGCTGGGCGAGTACGAGGCCTTCCTGACCGCCGAAGCCCCGGCCGCCCTCGCCGCGCTCCAGCCGGGCCTCGACGACGCGGCGATCGAGCGGCTGGAGACCGAGCACGCCTTCCAGCTGCCCGACGACCTGCGGGCCCTCTACCGGTGGCGGAACGGGGCGAAGGAGGGGGCCGGGCCGCACGCCTTTGCCGACGGGCGTTTCCTTCCGCTCGAGGCGGCGATCGAGCAGCGAAGAGTCTTCAAGGCACAGATGGAGGAGGTGGTGAAGGAGAATCCGAAGCTGACGGATACGTTCGAGGGCTGGTTGTCGCACCGCTATCCGTGGATCGCCGTCATCGCCGACGAGGCAGGGGACGGGATGTTCTTCGACCCGACGCGAAAGGCCGACGAGGGGGCGGTCTTCCACTGCTTTGCCGAGGACGGCTACGTCTTCTATCCGTCGTGGACCAACTACCTCGCTCAGCAGGTGGAGCTGGCCAAGGGGAAACTCCTTCAGAACGGTCAGCTCGGAGTCGAGTTCACCGAGAAGGGATACGCGGAGGCGGATGCGGTGCAGCGCCGCTTTGGAGCTCCGGCGCAGTGACGCGCAGGCCGGCCTACATGGCGATCTGGAGGTAGTTGAGCCAGGTGTACCAGCGGACGATCACCCGGCGGACGATCCGGAACGGAGTGCCGTACTTCGTATAGATCGCCGCCGCCCCGGCCGCCCCCGCGGGGAGCCGGTACCGCTTCTGCTCGTCCTCGTCGATTCGGACCTTGATGGCGAACCGGCCCGCCGGAGAGCTCTCGGTCGCCGTCGGGAGCTGGCCGCTGGGGGTGAGCTGTCCCTGGCCGGTCGCCCAGATCACGTTCTCGACCTTCCCGCGGATCATCCGGCCGGGGTACATGTCGAGCGCCACCTCGACCTCGTCCTCCGGCTCGATCGTTCCCAGGTACTCCTGCGGCAGCGTGACGACCACGACTCCGTCGGGATTCGAGACGAACGTCAGGACCGGCACTCCGGGCTGGACAACGAAGCCCGGCTGGAGCTCGAGGTTGGTGACGAAGCCGTCGATCGGTGCCCGGACGGTCGTCTCGTTGAGGTCGTACCGTGCCTGGGCGAGCTGAGCCTTGAGCTGGGCGACGTCGACGTTCTCGCCGTCGGCGGTCTTGGCCTCCATCGCGAGTTTCGCCTTGGCGGACTGGGCTTCCGCTTCGCGGAGGGAGGCCTCGGCGCTCCGCAGGTTGCGGGAAGTTTCCTCGAACTGCTCCTGCGTGGCGGCGTTCTCCTTGGCCAGCCGCTCGAACCGCGCGAACTCCTGCCTGGCGAACGCGGATTCTTCCTTCAGCCGGTCGATGGTGGCGACCGAGGCGTCGTAGGTCGCCTTGAGCTGCGGGACGTTCTGCTCCGCTTCGGCGAGGGCCGCTTCCAGGCGGTCGACCTCGATCTGGAACGGCTCGGGATCGATCCGGAAGAGGACATCCCCTTTCTTCACCGGGACGTTCGGATGGACGACGACCTCCGCGACCCGGCCCGACTGCGGCAGCCGCGTGGCGACCGGGACGACCTGCTGAAAGATCCGCGCGTCGAGCGACTGCGGGTGGAGGAAGTTCACGGCAATCAGGATCCCGAAGCAGAACAGGACGCCGATCACGGCGGTGGCGATTTTGGCTTTGAGGTCGAACTTGAGGAGCTTGAAGCGGAAGAAGACGAGCCAGACGAGGAGGGCGTAGATATCGATCAGGAGCGCGATCATGGGACGACTCCGGGAGCGGTAGAGCGAGGCGCGAAGCGGCGGTCGGGCGTCAGGCTTTGGCGGGCGGCCGGGGTTCGTCGACGCGGACGTGCGCGGGGTTCGTGTAGGCCCAGACGAGGGCGATGGGCCAGGTGGCGAAGAGAGTCAGGAGGCTGAGCCAGCCGCAGCAGGTGATCGCTTCGGCCTGGGGGTGGTGGCGGTCGCGGGCGATGGCTCCCGGCAGGGCGGCGAGCCAGAGGAGGAAGAAGACGTTGACGGCGACCACGATGAGGATGATCGCGATCGTGATCACGTCGAGCATGGGGAGGCTCCGGGAGTGGGGCGACGTTCGCGCGAACGTTGGGAGAGCGGACAGGCGAGAGGGCTGGTGGGCAGTCAATCACATCCGAGCGATCGCGACAATGATTCGTCCTCCAGACCGGGTCCAGGGGCACCCTGGTGGGGGATGCAAGGGGGCCTGTGTTGTTTTACTGGCCCTTTGCCCGCCGGAGGCCTGGCCGTCGAGAGATCTCTGAAGGAGAGCGGTCCAGGCGCGGACGCCGTGCCGGCTGCCCCTCCCCGCCTTCACCGCCGGCCCTTCCCCGCCTTCCGCGGCAGGATTGAACATTGCCGATTTGCGATCATTATTCCGTGAGGCGTCCGCGCCGAGGCATGCGCTCCCGTTGGAGCGGTGCCGGTCGTTTCCGGTGTCCGTCCGGTCCGTGATGTCCCAGGCCGCCCGCTATCTGTCGTCGATCCTGGCCGTGCTGATCGCGACGCTCGTGCGGCTGTGGCTCGATCCCCTCTTCGGCGAGCGCTCACCGTACATCACGTACATCATCGCCACGATCGCGATGGCGTGGTACGCGGGGCCGGGGCCGGCGACCACCACGATGGTGCTCGGCTTCCTCTCGGCCTTCTACTTCTTCGCCTCCCCCCGCGGCTCGTTTCAGGTCAGCGGGGCCGACGCCCAGGTCGCCACGCTGTGGTACGTGGCGACCGGGGTCCTGGCGATTACGGTGACGGAGCTCACCCGCTCCGCCGAGCGGAGGGCGAACGCCGTGGCGCTGCAGCTGCAGGAGAAGCAGGCGCTGCTCGAACGCGAGGTCCGGGAGCGGTGGGAGGCGCAGGCGGAGTGCACGAGCCTCCTGCGGCGGATCGTCAGCATTCAGGAGGACGAGCGGCGGCGGATTTCCCGCGACCTCCACGACCAGTGCGGCCAGGACCTGACCGCCATGCGCCTGGAGCTGAAACTTCTCACGGAGTCGCTGCAGGCCGGAGGAGACGTGCAGGGCCGCCTGGAGACCCTGCGGCGGCTGATCGGGCAGGTGATGGACGAGATTCACCATCTGGCGGTCCGCCTGCGGCCGTCGGTGCTCGACGACCTGGGGCTGACCACCGCCGTCGAAAACTACCTGGGGTCGTGGCGGGAGATGACGGGCCTGCCGGTCGACTTCGAGTGCCGGGGGTGGGACGGGCGCCGCGTTCCCGAGGAAATCGAGACCGCCCTATACCGCGTCCTCCAGGAGGCGCTGACGAACGTGGCCCGCCACGCCGCGACGGACGCCGTCAACGTGCTGCTGACGCGGGACGCCGACCACATCGACCTCATCGTCGAAGATCGGGGCCGCGGCTTCTCCGCGCAGGCCGCGCCATCCGTCGCGCCGGCGCGGCTGGGGCTGCGGGGGATGAAGGAGCGGATGGAAGCGGTGGGCGGACGCCTCGAGATCGAGTCGACGGAAGGACAGGGGACGACCGTCTTCGCCCGGATTTCCCTCAAGGTGTGACATGCCCGCGCAGAACATCCGCATCTTCCTCGCGGAAGACCATGAGCTCGTCCGGGCGGGGCTGAAGCTCCTGATCGAGGCGCAACCCGATCTGTCGGTTGTCGGCGAGGCGTCCGACGGCGTCGCCGCCCTGGAGCGGATCGCCGAGCTCCGGCCGGACCTGGCGATCATCGACCTGAGCATGCCCCGCATGAACGGGATCGAGCTGACGTCGCACGTCCGCGGGCTTCCGTCTCCTCCTGTGGTCCTGACCCTCACGGCCAACGAGGATGCGGCTTATCTCCGGCAGCTCTTCCTGCTGGGGGTGTCGGGCTACCTCCTGAAGAAGTCGGCCGCCGACGACCTGATCCGGGCGATCCGCACCGTGGTGAGCGGCGAGCGGTACGTGGCGCCGCACCTGATCGGCCACATGGTGGACCAGCTCACCGCCCGGGTCGCGGAGCAGGGGGCGGTCGAGACGTTGAGCGACCGCGAGCAATCGGTGCTGCGGATGATCGCCGAGGGACTGACCAACCGGGAGATCGGCGAGCGGCTCGAGATCAGCATCAAAACCGTGGAGACCTACAAGGGCCGGGCGATGCAGAAGGCGCACCTCCGCGGCCGGGCGGAGATCGTGCGGTTCGCCGTCGCCCAGGGGTGGCTCCGGGACTGATGTGCCGGCCGAGCGGGTGGGCTGCAGCGTGGCGCCATGGCGGGGCGGAGGGATTTTGGATTCTCGGTCGATTTCGGGGTCAGGGGGACTTCACCCTGCATAGGATTCTGCCGGTCCCGAGAACGTCGGACCCCTGGCTTCTCCCCTCCCGTTCACTCTCGAACCTGAAGGTGATCCGCGCGCGAATGAAACGCTTCCTCCTGATTGCGGCTGCCGCTCTCTACATCCTCTCGCCCATCGACCTGATCCCGGACATCGTCCCGGTGGCCGGCTGGGCGGACGACCTCGTGGTGCTGCTGCTGGCCCTCAACCAGGGACGGCAACTGCTTCGCGGCGAGCGGCGGTCGACGGTGATCCCGACGACCCGCGCGCAACCGCGGTAAGCGGCCGATCGGAACAGAGGAGCGTGCGAGCGGAGCGACGTCGTCCCGCGGTGCGGAACCACGAACCACAGCTCACGGGGAAGTCGTCGCCCCGTTCGTACGCAGCAGACGGAAGGCGTCGAGAGCGACGCCGCAAGAAGCACTGACAAGAGAGCCGAGCGCAATCAATCCTGGCCACGCGCATAAAAAAAGCGTGGCAAGGTCCCCTCGAGCTCCCAGCTCACCTTGCCACGCTTCCGGATGTCAGATTGTTGTCCGCGGGTCACGGCCGTTTCGGTTGGCCGCAGCGGCGTTGTCCGAGACGGCGTCGGCCGTCGCGAACGAGATAAACCTAGGTCCGCTTTCGAAGGCGGCAAGTTCTTTTTTTCGCGTCCCCACCGAATGCCGGTGGTGACGGGGACCGAGCCACGAAGCCGGAGATTTCACTCGGACGCCGGTTGATTCCCGCCGAGCCGTCCGATGGAAGCGCGTCTGCGGCGGCCGAGACAAATCAAGAGACCGCCACTCACGAAACACCCGATTTGCAGCGGAACGGGTGAGAAGTTTCCGTCTGGAGCGACTTTTGCACTCCAGTCGGCCGTCAAGGGATTTCTTGGGTAGGGACCACTGTTTCAACATGCGTCCACTACAAGATGTAGCGTTTCACAGCTATTATCGCTCGCAAGCTGGGACGGATGCGCATTTCCAGGCTGGGCGGTTTTTCTGCCGGGGATTCGGCGGGACGAGCCGCTGAACATACGTACGGAATGGTGTTGAATGGCGAGTGTGTTGGTCATTGACGACGATCGCAGTGTCCTGCAACTCGTGCAAAGATCGCTGGCGCCTTTGCAAGTCGAGGTCCTGACGGCGGCCTCGGCCGATGACGGCCTCCGCCTGATTCGCGAGAAGAGCCCGGACGCGGTCCTGTTGGACATTGTCCTGCCGCATACCTCGGGGCTCGACGTCTTCCGCCAGATCCAGACGATCGACCGGCGGCTCCCCGTGATTTTCATCACGGCGGGGGCCGGGAGCGACACCGCCATCGAGGCGATGCAGCTGGGGGCGTACGACTACGTCGCCAAGCCGCTTGAGGTGGCGAAGCTCGCGGATCTGATCTCGCGGGCCCTCGAAACGCGCCGGCTGATGAATGTCCCGGTGGCGGTGCCGATCGGCGAGACCACGGGAGAGAACGGGGATGTCTGCATCGGCCGCAGCCCGCAGATGCTGGAGGTCTTCAAGTCGATCGGGCGGGTCGCCAAGCAGAATGTGACCGTCCTCATCCGGGGCGAAAGCGGGACCGGCAAGGAGCTCGTGGCCCGGGCGCTCTACCAGCACAGCAATCGCCGCAACCAGCCGTTCATGGCGGTCAACTGCGCCGCCCTTCCCGACACGCTGCTCGAGAGCGAGCTGTTCGGGCATGAGAAGGGGGCGTTCACGTCGGCGGACCGGCGGCGGATCGGGAAATTCGAACAGTGCAGCGGCGGGACGCTGTTCCTCGACGAAGTCGGGGACATGTCGCCTCTCGTCCAAAGCAAGGTCCTGCGGCTCCTTCAGGAGCAGCGGTTCGAGCGCGTGGGGGGGAACGAGACGATTTCGACCGACGTCCGGGTGGTGACGGCGACGAACCGTGACCTCGACAAGATGGTCGAAGAGGGTGAGTTCCGGGCGGACCTGCTGTACCGGCTGAACGGCGTCACGATTTTCCTTCCTGCTCTCCGCGAGCGTCCCGACGACGTCCCGCTGCTGCTGCAGCACTTTCTGACGCGGGCTCGGCGGGACCTGGACAAGCCGGACCTTGAGGGGATCTCACCCGAGGCCCTGAGCGTCCTGATCGCGTATTCGTGGCCGGGAAACGTCCGGGAATTGCAGAGCGTCGTCCGCCAGTCCGTCCTGAACACGACGGGGCCGGTGATTGCTCCCGAGTTCCTGCCGACCGAGCTCACGAATCCGCGGCGTGCGTCGTCCGCTGCGGCGTCGGATCGGTCGCCGGACGGGTTGCCTCCTTCGGACCTGCATACGTTCATTGATGGTCGGTTGCAGGGTGGGACGACGGACCTGTATGCCGAGACGCTGGAGATGATGGAGCGGTATCTGTTCACCCGGGTCTTGCAGGAGACGAAGGGGGTTCAGACGAAGGCCGCGGACATTCTGGGGATTACGCGGGGCAAGATTCGGGACCGGATTGCGGCGTTCAACATTCAGTTGGACAAGAATGTGACGATTGAGGACGCCGATCACGGGGACTGAGTGACGGGCACAGCCATACCGGGTCCAGGGGCTACCCTGGTCAGGGAGTGCAGAGGGGAGAATCCCCTTTGCCCGCCGGAGGCCTGGCCTGTCTCGCTCTCTCTGAAGGAGCGAGTGTCCAAACGAGGACAGCGTGCCGTATGCCCCCCACCAACCCGCCGCGATTTCAGAGCGAGCGCCGAAAGATGATCGCGTCCCGTTAGAGTCCAGCCTTCAGGCTGTCCGCTGCGTGGTCTTCGAACAGACGGTGTCCAGCGGGGCACGCTGAAGCGTGTACTCCAACGGCGCCGTCTTCCTCAGCCCCGACCGGCAGGAAGTCCCGCCAGGGACGGCCAAAAATAGCCCACCCTTTCAAGGGTGGGGCTGACGCCCCGTTCGACCGCGCAGTCCCGTCAGGGACGAAAGAAATCCTCTCTGTGCGAGCCAGAACGGTGGCTCTGTCACTTCTCAACGCTCGCCTTGCTGTCCCTGCGGATTGATGTGGGGGGCATCCGGCACGCTGTCCTCGCTTGGATACGTGCTCCTTCAGATAACTCTCGACGAGACGGCCTCCGGCGGGCAGGAGGGCCAGAAAAGCAACACAGGCCCCCTTGCATCCCCCACCAGGGTGCCCCTGGACCCGGTAGGGGGCTGTTCCGTCAGCGCGCAAAAAAAGGGACGGGCTCTGCACCCGTCCCCTCCGTCTTTCCCGCCCCCACGTCGCTATTCCGCAACGCGCGACTTTGCCGGATCTGCCGACGGCGACCGGTCGAACCGGATATGCGGCCCACGCACCCGCTCCGCCTGATCCACCCGGACCCCCTGAGCCAAGGCCGCTCCCCGGGCCACAAAGTTCATAATGATCCGCGTCTTGTCCCGGGCCACCTCCAACGCATCCACGTTGTAACCCGCCTGCCGGTACAACTCCCGGACATCCTCCTCCGTCCGCTCGTAGAAGTGCCAGTCCACATGCCACTGATACTCGGCACCGTGGTAGTTTAAGGCGTCCTTAAAGGCCACGTAAACAATTCCGTCTGTACCGACGGTATCGCGCCAACCGGCCAGGATCTTCACCAGATAACGGTCCGGAATGTAATCGCACAAACCAACGCTATAGATAATATCCGGCGTACCGAACTGGTCCCGGTTCCGCTCGGAAGAGGTTGTCTTAAGCGCGTTGTAGACAACGCACGTCAGATCCAGCTCTCCGGGTTTACCCGTAGCCGCCTCCGCCCGCAGGTGCTCCAGAGCCGATTCGTCCGTGTCGATGCACGTCAGATGCACGCTGTCGTCAATCAGCCGGAACGATGCGTCATACTCCCGCCCCGGACCGGAAGCGACGTTCAGAATCGAGACCCGCTCCGTCCGGTTCAACACTTCTTTGACGATGAACTTCTGCACTGCCTTGAGACGCGTGCGGACCGCCTCCGCCAGGTCGCTCCGCAGGAAGTACAGGTCCAGATAACCGCCCAATCCCGTGGATTTCGTCTTGCCGTCGTAGATCCCGGTCAGCGTTTCGTAGTCCCCCGGATAGCCCCGCGGCTTCGTCCGGGCCCGATGCATGAACCAGCTCTGATCGAAGTAAGGAGAGATCCGGGCCCGGAACTGCTCCTGCGCCTCCTTGAGAAGCTGCGGGTTGTTTCCGATCGCCTTCTCCGCCACCCGGCAATCGACCCGGGAGCGATGGATCGCCGCCGTCAGCTCCTGCAGGAACGCATCGTCCTGCGGCTCCGCGTCCTTGGGAATCCGCTGCTCCAGAGAGCTCAGAACGTCAGTGAATGCCTTGACGTCAACGGAATAGAAGTTGTCGAGATCGAAACCGGGGACCGCGGAAGAATTCATTTACAAAATATCCAAATGCGGCGATGCCGCGGAAATCTTTAACTCCGTTGAAATTTGGCCCTCGTGAACCCAGCGTGCTATCGATTATGTGGAATGTCAAGGCTGCATCGAATCGCATCGTCGTCGCGATTGAGCGCGTTATGTGATCTTGTTGCAAAGTGGCAACATTGTGACAGCCGTTGTCATCAGGAATCTCCCGGAACAGACGGACGATTGCCGCCGGAAGGGAAATTTCGTGCTACCTGTTGTTGAGGCGAGGCATGGATTTGCGATGCGCGCCGTCACAACCCCACCCGCCGCGCTCACGGCACTACGCAAGACGCTTCCAGACATTTCAAGTGTCTCCGAATCGCCACTTTTTTTAGAACTTTTCGATGAAGGTCGTCCCCACGGGAGTCCGTTCAGGACATTCCGCGCCGGAGGGTTCCCTCCTGGCGGGACGCTTTCGCGTTGCGCAAACGGTCCGCCACTCCCCGTCCAGCACCGCGTACCTCGCGGAGGACATCACCACCGGGCGGGACATCTTCCTGCGGCTGATCCCCACCGACGGAGCCAGCCCCGGTGCCATGGCCCGGATGGAACAGGAGGCGGCCGTCCTGGAAGGGATCGGGTCTCCCCGGATCTCCTCCCTCCTGGCTCATGGGCAGGAGAAGCGCCACTTCTGGTTTGCCTTCAGCCGGCCGGCGGGACGCTCGCTCGCCAGCCACCTCCGCTCCGCCCGCCTCGACTGCCGGCCCGCCCTTGAGCTGTTCCGCTCGCTCCTCTCCGGGCTGCGGGAACTCCACGGCCGGGGACTGCTGCACCGCTCCCTCCGGCCCGACAGCCTGTTCCTCGAAGACCTCAAGCAGCCCGCCGGCGTCGAGATCGCCGGGTACTTCTCGCCGGACGCCGTCACGATCCTGCAGCGCGAAGGGAGCCACACCCCCCGCCTGATCGACGTCGTCCGCTACCTCCCCCCCGAACAGACCGGGGTCGTCGACGAGCCTCTTTCCGAGGCCTCGAACCTCTACTCGGCCGGCTGCATCCTGTTCGAATGCCTGAGCGGCCGCACCCCGTTCGAAGGGACGTCGCTCAACGAACTCCTCCACCGCCAGGCGACCCGCCCCGCTCCCCAGATCCGCGAGATCGGCGTCCCCGTCCCCCGCGTCGTTGACGAGATCCTCCAGCGGTGCCTCGCGCGGGACAGCCGCGTCCGGTACCAGTCGGTCGAGGCGGTCGAGGCGGACGTCGAGGCCCTCCTCGAACGGCTGAACCAGGGAGAGACCGACCCGGACCTCGGCGTCGGCGCGCAGGACCGGCGGGGCGTCCTCGTCGAATCGGCGTTCGTCGCCCGGGCCGAGGAACTGCGGCAGCTCAACGAGGCGTTCGCCGCGACCCTGGCGGGGGACGCGGACCTCACGTTCGTCGAAGGGGAATCGGGCTTCGGCAAGACGCGGCTTCTCTCGGAGTTCAGCGTCCGCATCTCGCAGACCGGGGCCATCGTCCTGCGGGGCCGGGCCACCACGGAGAGCAGCCACCAGCCGCTTGAAGTCATCGACGGAGTCGCCGCGGGCGTCATGACCCTCGCCCACGCGCGGCCCGAACTCGAACAGCGGCTGCGGAGCCGGCTCTCGACCGACCTTCCCCTCCTGGCCGAATCGCTTCCGACCCTCGGCCCGCTGGCGAGCGACGCCTCCGGGATCGTCGGCGACGCGGGGCCCGGCGGCGAGTCCCGCACGCTCGGAGCGATCGCCCGCCTGTTCGACGCCCTCGGCACCCCGCAGGAGCCGGTCGTCATCCTTCTCGACGACTGTCAGTGGGCCGCCGATCTCGTCCACCGGCTGCTCCAGCACTGGCGGGTCGTCCAGGCGGACCGCCCCGCCGGGACGCGTCACGTCCAGATCGTCGTCTCGTTCCGCGCGGACGAAGTCCCCCCCTCGCACCCGCTGCGGCGGGTCCCGCACGCCCACATGGTCCGCGTCGGGGCGCTCGGCGCGGACGACATCCGGCGGCTGGCGGAGTCGATGGCCGGGCGGCTCCCCGAGGCGGCCCTCGAGACCGTCATCCGCCTTTCGGACGGCGTGCCGTTCATGGCCTCGGCGATCCTGCACGGCCTGGTCGAAACTCAGGCGATCCTCCCCGGGCCCGAGGGATGGCGGGTCGACGAGAGCGTCCTGACCCAGGCGGGCTTCGCGACGCAGGCCGCCTCGTTCCTGTCGCGGCGTCTCGACCTGCTCGCTCCCGAGGTCCGCCGGTTCCTGGCGGCCGGCGCGGTCCTGGGACGGACGTTCGACCTCAAGTTCGCCATGGAGCTCTCCGGCGTCCGGGCCGAGGGAGCCTTTGCCGCCGCGCAGGAAGCCCGGCAGCGGCATCTCCTGTGGCTCAATCACCATGACGGGAGCGGAACCTTCTCCCACGACCGGATCCGCGAAAGCCTCCTCGGGCAGCTCACCGAGGAGGAGATCCGCCGGCTGCATCGCCAGGTGGCGGACTACCTCGAAACGGCGCATCCGGACCGGATCGCCGAGCTGGCCCACCACTTCGACGCCGCCGGCGAGCATCCCCGCGCCCTGCGGTACGCCGTCGAGGCGGCCCGCCGCGCCCATCAGCACCACGCCCTCGAGCTGGCGGAGGAGCAGTACCGCATCGCCCAGCGGGGAGTGACCGGAGCGGCGCGGTCGACGCAGTTCCTCGTCGCCGACGGGCTGGGCGAAGTCCTGATGCTCCGCGGGAAATACGAAGGGGCCCAGCGGCTGTTCGACCTGGCCGCCCGCCTCGCCGATGGTCCCGCCGCCGAAGCGGACGTCCGCAGCAAGCAGGGCGAGCTGTACATGAAGCGCGGGGACATGGAGGCCGCCGCCCAGGAGTTCGAACGGGGGCTCGCGCTGCTGGGGGCCTCGATCCCCCGCAATCGCGTGAGCCTGGGGATCAAGCTGGTCGTCGAGGCGGTCGTCCAGGTCGCCCACACGCTCCTCCCCCGGCTGTTCGTTCACACCCGGATGCGGACCCCCGATCCGCGCGAGCGGCTGGCGCTGCGGCTCTACAGCGGTCTCTCGCACGCCTGCTGGTATTGCCGCAGCCTGCCGCTGGCGATGTGGGCCCACCTCCGCGGGATGAACTGCGGCGAAGTCTTCCTTCCCAGCCTCGAGCTGGCGCAGATTTATTCGAACCACGCCCCGGCGATGGTCCTGACCGCCGCCTACCGCCGCGGCGAACAGTACGCCCTCAAGTCCCTGCAGATCCGCCGCCAGCTCGGCGACCAGTGGGGCCAGGGGCAGTCGTACCACTATCACGGCATCGTCCTCTACGCCGCCGCGCGGTACGACGAGTGCATCGAGAAATGCCGGCAGTCGATCCAGATCCTGGAGCGGATGGGCGACCTGTGGCAGGTCCACATCGCCCGCTACCAGATCGCCGCCTGCCTGTACCGCCTCGGCGACCTCGAAGGGGCCCTCGAGGAATGCCGCCGCAACTACGCCTCGGGGATCACGCTCGGCGACGAGCAGGCCTCGGGGATCATCCTCGACGTCTGGGTCCGGGCGACCGGGGGCAGCCTCCCGCCGCACATCATCGACCAGGAACTGGCCCGCTCCCGGACCGACGCCCAGGGGCAGGCCCAGGTCCTGCTCGCCAAGGCGATCCAGCTCATCGCGACCGGCGATCCGCTCCAGGCGGTCGAGCTGCTGGAACGGGCCCGCGAGACGGTCCGGCGGGCCGGCGTCAGCAATCCTTACACATTGCCCATCCGCGCCTGGCTCGTGACCGCCTGGCGGACGAGCGCCCAGGCCGACGCCTCGCTCGGTCCCGCGCGACGGACCGCCGGCCTCCGGCGGGGGGCATGGGAACTCCGCAAGGCGATGCTGGAGGCGTGGCGGTATCCGCATGAGCTGCCGCATCTCTATCGCGAACTGGGACTGATCGAGGCGATGCTCGGCCGTCCGCGGCGGGCGTGGCGGGCGTTTGAGAAGAGCCTCCGCGCCGCCGAACGGCTCGACGCTCAGGTCGAGTCCGCCGTCACCCGGACCGCCCGGGCCCGGCTCTCCCGCGAGATGGGCTGGACCGACCCCGCTCCCCCGGTGAATCTCCGCGCGGCGCGGCTCCGGAGCGGCGACTCCCTCATCCGGCGGCTCGAGTCCGCGCTGCGGATCGGTGAGGAGGCGGCTCCCACGATCTCGCTCGTCGACCGCTTCGACATGCTGCTCAAGTCGGGACGCACGATCACCTCCGCGCTGTCGTTCACGTTGATCGGCAAGGCGGTCCAGACGGCGGCGGAACGGCTGCTGCGGTCGGAGCGGGTCTTCCTGGTGCCGGTCGACGCGCAGGGACACCCGTCGACCCCGTCGGAGCGGGGAGGGCTCGACTACGACGAGGCGCTCGTCCTGCGGGCCATCGAGCTGCGGCAGGTCGTTTCGGCGGAGCCTTCGGAGCGGACCGGCCTGCGGAACGCCCACGCGGCCCTCTGCGCGCCCGTGATGGTCCGCGGCGACATCACCTGCGTCCTGTACTCGGTCTGCCCGGACCTGCGGCAGGCGGTCGGGACCGACGAGGAACGGATCGCGGACTTCATCGCCACGCTGGCCGGCGCGGCGCTCGAGAACGCCGAAGGCTTCCAGCAGCTCCAGCAGCTCAACGCCACGCTGGAAGAGCGGGTCCGCGACCGGACCGCCGCGGTCCAGGAGCGGGCGGAGCAGCTCGCCGCCTCCAACGAAGAGCTGGCCCGCGTCGCCAACGAGCTTCGCGAGGCGGAGGTCCAGCTCGTCGCCTCGACCCACGCCGCCCAGGACGCCAACCGGGCCAAGAGCCGGTTCCTGGCCGCGATGAGCCACGAGATCCGCACGCCGATGAACGGCATCATCGGGATGGCGGAGCTGGCGCTCTCGACCGAGCTGACCGAGCGGCAGCGCGGCTATCTGAACACGGTCGGCCGCTCCGCGCGGTCGCTCCTGGCGATGCTCAACGACGTCCTCGACTTCTCCAAGATCGAGGCGGGGAAGATGGACATCGACGCCATCCCGTTCGACCTGCACGAGACGGTCGCCGACGCCGCCCGGCTCCTGGCGGTCCCGATCGCCGCCAAGGGGCTCGACCTCGACGTGCGGATCGCCGCCGACGTCCCGGCCCAGGCGACCGGCGATCCGAACCGCCTCCGGCAGATCCTGGTCAACCTGATCGGCAACGCCCTCAAGTTCACCTCCCGGGGGCGGATCGGCATCACGGTCACGCGGGAGTCGCAACCGGCCGGATGGGGA
Organism: Planctomyces sp. SH-PL14; assembly: GCF_001610835.1. Lineage (NCBI taxonomy): Bacteria > Pseudomonadati > Planctomycetota > Planctomycetia > Planctomycetales > Planctomycetaceae > Planctomyces > Planctomyces sp. SH-PL14. The sequence goes on from NZ_CP011270.1 coordinate 5,325,964, forward strand.
CTGGCGGAGACGGGGCAGATCCACTTCGTCGTCACCGACACCGGGATCGGGATCTCGCCGCAGAACCAGCAGCGGATCTTCGAGGCGTTCGACCAGGGGGAGGCGTCGGTCACGCGGCGGTTCGGCGGAACCGGACTCGGGCTGTCGATCTCGTCGCAGCTCGTGGCGCTGATGCACGGCCGGATCTGGGTCGAGAGCCAGGAAGGGGTCGGAAGCGCGTTCCACGTCGCCCTGCCGCTGCCGGTCTCGCCGGTGCTGATGACGACCGTCGCGGGGCCTTCCGCCGCGCGGGAGGCGGAATCGTGGGTCGTCTTCGCCCGCGATCCCTCGGTGGTCGCCCTGCATGAGCAGCGTCTCTCCGCCACCGGACGGGAGGTCTGGGGGACGAGCCTCTTCAGCGAGGCGAAGAGCCACTACTTCGAGCGGCCCGCCTCCGCCCGTCCGCTTTCGCTCCTCATCGACCTGCCGCTCCAGGCGGCTCACGAGCTGAGCCTGATCGAGCGGCTCATCGACGAACAGCACGTCGCCCCGGCCGACGTCGTGGCCCTCATCCCCGGCGGGGCCGAGGCGATCTACCAGGCGCTCGCCGGCCGCGGCATCCAGACGATCATCGAAAAGCCGGTCACCCCGGCGGCCCTCGTGGAGGTGCTGGACCGCCGCAGCGCCTCGGCCGGTCTCCCGATCGCGACCGACTCGGCCGCGGCGCCGACGGACACCGGTCTGCGGATCCTGGTGGTGGACGACAGCGAGGTGAACCGCGACGTGGCGGAGGGGCTGCTGGAGATACTCGGCCACCTGCCGGCGACGGCCGACAGCGGCGCCGCGGCGCTCGAGCGGCTGGCGGCCGAGACGTTCGACGTGGTCCTGATGGACATCGAGATGCCGGAGATGGACGGCCTGACCGCCGCCCGCCGCTACCGCGACCAGGAAGGGGAGACCGAGACGCCGCTCCCGATCCTGGCGATGACGGCCCACGCTGCCGGCGGATTCCACCGCGAGTGCGAGAAGGCGGGGATGACCGGCCTGATCCACAAGCCGGTCCAGCCCGAAGAGCTCAAGCGGATCCTCGCCGCCATTCCGGCCCGCACCGTGCGGTAAGAGTTTGAAACACAGAGGCGCAGAGGGCACGGAGAAGGCAGAGAGAGCAGAAGAAGAGGGAGCCACAGATGAACACAGATGGACACAGATAAAGACAGGGATAGAGGCTAGGCATCCAATTCCAGCGGCCCCTCCGCTTCTGCCGCCGACAGGCTCTTCGGCCCAAGGGGCCAGACATTCTTCCAGCCAGGGCCACCGGCCCTGGAATCGTCCGGAACAGAAGAGAGAACAGGCCTGAAGGGCCGACCATTCCGTTTGGGCCACGGACGCTTCGCACAACCATTCGGAATCGAACGGCTGGCCCGTTGGGCCGTCGATGTCGTTCTTCGGCCTGACCAGGGCCGATGGCCCTGGCTGGAAGAACGGACGACCCTTCGGGCCTCCTGCCTTGATCTGTGTCCATCTGTGTTGATCTGTGGCTCCCTTCTCCTCTCTCTGCGCTCTCTGTGCCTCTGCGTTTCAAATCCCCAAGCCACGCTCCCCAGCGATTTCCCTACGTTTGACGTCCGGACGCCCGCCCGGACGGTGTGGAAAATGCCCTAGCTCCGTTCTCGACTTCTTGTCTACAGTCCGCGCGAATCGGCGGATTCCGCCGGTCGCTCACGTCACTCAGGGAGGGGTGCGACATGCCCGCGTCTCGTTCATTCCGTCGTCTGACCCGCTCGGTCGTCCTCCCCTCGTGCGTTTCGCTGAGCCTCGCTTCGAGCTGCGCCCTGGCCGGAGGAGCTCCGCCGACAAAGACCGAAGCCGCCCCCGCCCCGGCTGCCCCGATCGCCGCCTCGGCCGAGGGGGTCGTGCGGATCCGCGCGACGTCCGAGCCGGAAGGGATCGCCCGCCTGCGGGAGCTTCCGTACGTCCGTCATCTCGTGCGCTGGCTGTACCCCGAACCGTCTCGCCCGGCGCTCGCCATTGAGGTCATCGATCGCGACGCCGGCGTGGTTCATCTGAAGCTTCCGTTCGGCGTCGTCGCTCCGGACGCCGGCTGCCAGAAGGCGGACGGTTCATGCGGCGTGACGTCGATCGGCAACCTCGTCGGTGAGATGGGGCCGGTCAGCTCCCTCCATCACCTGCGGAACCGGATGATCCAGCGGATCGAGGCGGTCACCGGCACTTCCTCGTCCGCACCCCATCGTGAGCGGGCGACACCGGCGGGCGGCGTCCCGCAGCGGGCGGTCGACGTCGGAGCGGTGGAAGACCTGCTGTTCCCGGACCCGGCGACCGCCGAGCGGATCATCCAGGCGGCGGGGCAGGGGTTCCGCGTCGTTGTCCTCCAGCCGACCGCCGATCCGCATCCGATCCAGGACTCCCTCGACTGTCCGCGTCCGATCTTCCAGAACCACACCGGCGAGCGGCACCCCGAGCCGACGCCGATCCCGACCGCGGCCTCGTCACCGCTGCCTCCGGCCCCGCGTCCGGTCCCTCCCGCTCCGCTCCCCGCCGCCGTCCTGGCGGAGAGGCCGGGGATCGCGATCGTCCCGCGTCGGCCTCCGGCACCGTTGCCCGGTCCCGCCGAGCCGCCGGCGATCCTGCAGAAGCTGCCTCACCTGTCGCAGCTGTTCGGCTATGCCGGATCGAAGGCGCCCCCGATCGCGCCTCCGACGGAGAAGCCCCGTCCCGCGGTGGCCGCGACTCCGGCCCGCACCGCTCCGGCACCCGCCTCGGCCCCCCGCCAGGGACGGGAGGCGATGTCTCCCGGGGAGCATCTCCGGATGGCCGCCAATCAGCTTCGGGAGGGAGGACTTCCCCAGCATGCCGACCAGCTGGTGCGGCAGGCGAATGAACTGGAGCAGCAGGCCAGGAACCGGGTCGAACAGCTCCATCGCCAGATTGCCGAGCTCCAGCAGGAAGTCCAGCGCGTGGAGCGGCTGGCCGGCGTGCCGCAGATGATTTCGATTCGTGTCCGGATGATCGAGTTCGATCGGGACCAGCTTGCCACGCCCGAAGGTCAGGCGCTGCTGAAGCGGCACGGCCATCAGGGGGACGACAGCCAGGGGACGCTGTCCGAAGCGCTCTCCCGGCTGGCCCGGTCCCCGGAATTCCTGAAGGACGCAGTCAGCGAGAAGTGTGCCCGCGTGGTGTGTGCTCCGAGTCTCGTGAGTGCCATCAACCGGCCGGCCACGTTCATGAGCGGAGGCGAGTTCCCCGTTCCGGAATCGAACGGCACGAGCTTCCGGCCGTTCGGCATCCGCATGGAGTCGGTTGTGACCGCCGTGGGAGGGAATCGTGTCCGGATCGATGTCGCGCCGGAGATTTCCGAACGCGACATGAGCAACGCCGTTCAGGTCAACGGCTTCACCATTCCTGGTCTCATCAGCCGGAGAATCAATACGCAGCTGGAACTGGCGCTCGGTGAGACGGCGGTGATTGGCGGCCTTATCTCGCTGGGGACGGTCGCTCCGGAGGCTCAGATCCAACCGGTGTCGCACGTCGCCTCAAAGCGTCCGGAAGTCGAGATGATGTTCCTCGTCACCGTCGAGCGCGTGGAAGAGTCCGCAAAGTGATCCCGGACAGGAAGTGAAACACCAAGGCACCAGGATCACACCAAGAGCACCAGGGGCCAACTTTGTGTCCTTGGTGCCCCCTTGTGTCTTGGTGTTTAACAACCCGGCCTCGCGTCTCCGGACCCTAGGCCCTGGTCCCTCGGCCCCTCTACGATAGCGCACCCCTTCCGAGGTCCTCGCGTGCGCTGGCCGATCCGATTGCAGATTCTCCTGCCGTTTGCCCTGCTCCAGGTGGCGGCGGTTGTTGTGCTGACGCTGCTGGCGGCCTCGTCGGCAATCCGGAGGGCTGAGGAAGAGACCGGGCTGAGGCTGCGACAGGTCGGCCAGACGCTCTCGACGCTCAAGGTCAACTATAACGCCCGGATGCTCGAACAGCTCCGCGGCCTCCTGGGAGCCGAGGTCCTGCTGCGGGACGCCGGGGGCCGGATCCTGTCCTCGACCCTCACCGATCCGGAAACCCTCACGCTTCCCACCCCCGAGGCGGCGGCCGAACTCGACCTCGCGCGGCTCAACGACGCCCCCCGCGTCCTGATCGGCACGCAGTCGTTCCTGCCCGTGGCAATTCCGGTCGAGTCGTCCCCGCCGGGAAATCTGCTGCTGCTCGTTCCCGAGGATCGCTGGACGGCGGAACGGCGGCAGGCCGCGACCCCGCCGCTTGTCGTGGGGGCCATCACGCTGATCCTCGTCGTGGGACTCTCGACCTGGATCGCCTCCCGCTTTGCCAGCCGGATCCGGGTCATGGAGGCGCAGGTGGCCCAGATCGCCAACGGCGACTTCATGCCGGTCCCGGTCCCACCGACTCCGGACGAACTCCACGACCTGGCCGCGAGCGTCAACCGGATGTGCGAGTCGCTCCGGCAGATGAGCCAGCAGATCCGCAGCACCGAGCGGGCGGGCCTGATCGCCCAGCTCGCCGGGGGCCTGGCGCATCAGCTCCGCAACGCGATCACCGGGGCGCGAATGGCGATCCAGCTCCATGCCCGGAAGTGCGCCTCGGGCTCCGACGAGAGCCTGCAGGTCGCCCTGCGGCAGCTCAGCCTGACCGAAGAGCAGGTGAAAGGGATCCTGACGCTCCATCGCCGGGAGCATCCGCAGGCGGTCGCGAGTCCGCTGGCTCCGATCGTCGACGACGTCGCGCAGCTCGTTCAGCCGTCGTGCCAGCACGGACAGGTGACGCTCACGGTGCCGGACCGCGTTCCCGACCTCACGATCCGCGACGCCGAGGCGATCCGCGCGGCGCTGCTCAATCTCGTCTTGAACGCGATCGAGGCGTGCGGGCCGGGGGGCGCGGTCGAGATCGCGGCCCGCGAAGGGGAGGGGGGGGGCCACGTCGAACTGCGGGTGTACGACACCGGACCGGGTCTCGCGCCGGAGGTGGTCGAATCGCTGTTCGATCCCTTCGTGACGACGAAGGCCGAAGGGGTCGGACTCGGGCTCGCCCTCGCGCGGAAGGCGGCGGAGGATCACCACGGACATCTCTCGGCCACGCGGCTCGACAACCGGACCGTCTTCACGATCCATCTGCCAAGGTGAGTCGTCAGTCGTCCGTTTTCAGGAAGACGAGGGGGGCACCATTCGGTAATGCCTGCCCAGCGGTTCGAAAAATGGTCTAAGCTGTCCGCATCCGGCCGCTCGCATCGGTTGCTTCATGAAAATCCGGCTTGTCGTCGTCAAAGGCCCCCACCTGGGGGAGCAGTTCCTCTTCGCCCACCACGAGCACTTTCTCGTGGGGCGGGCTCCCGTGGCCCATTTCCGGCTGGGGGACAAGGACCCGTACGTCTCGCGGCTGCACTTTGTGATCGAGGCCAATCCCCCCGCCTGCCGCCTGCTCGACCTCAACAGCTCCAACGGCACGCTCCTCAACGGGACGCTGACCAAGACCGCCGACCTCAAGGACGGCGATCTCCTCCAGGCAGGCGAGACGACGTTCCGCCTCTCGCTGGTGCTCGAGCCGCACGAGACGATCGAGGACACGGTGGTCGGCCTCCATCCGCCGCGGAGGCCGGATCTGGGGCCGGGGAGCCGTCAGGACACGGCCGAAGTCGACAATTCCTTTGAGCTGATCCCGGAGGAGGCGGCGTCGGTCGGCTGGTCGCCCCCCGGGTACCGGCTCCTCTCGCGGATCGGCGAAGGGGCGATGGGGACGGTCTACCGCGCCCGGCGTCTGGCCGATGCCGCGGAGGTGGCTGTCAAGATCGTCAAGCAGGCCTATGCCACGAGTCCCGCCGACCGTCAGCGGTTCCTCCGCGAGATCGAGGTGATGCGACAGGTGAATCACCGCCACATCGTGACGCTCCTGGAAGGGGGCTGTTCCGACGAGGAGCTGTTCCTCGTCATGGAACTGGTCGAGGGGGACAACCTCGAACAGTGGACCTCGCAGCGGAAGGAAAAGTCCGCCGAGCCGCTCCCGATCGCCACCGCGGTGAAGCTGATCCTCCCGATCCTCGACGCCCTGCACGCCGCGCACACGAGCGGCTTTGTCCATCGCGACGTGAAGCCCGCCAACATCTTCCTCAAGCGGGAAGGGCGGGCGATCCGGCCGGTGCTGGGGGACTTCGGCCTCGCGCGGGCGTACCAGGAGACGCAGCTGAGCGGCCTGACACTGACCGGCGAGCTGCGGGGGACGCTCCGCTACATGGCCCCTGAGCAGATCACCGACGCCCGCCGCGCCCAGCCGGCGTCCGATCAATACTCCGCAGCCGCGACGCTCTACTGGCTCCTGGCGGGCCGGCACACGCACGACTTCGAAGCGGCGGTCCCGCGGGCCCTGTGCCAGGTGCTGCTCGAAGACCCGGTCCCGCTCGCCGGCCGGCGGGAGGGGATTCCGCCCGGGATCGTGACGGCGGTGCACCGGGCCCTCGCCAAGAAGACCGAGGAGCGGTTTCCGTCTATTGCCGAGTTCCGCCGCGCGCTCCTGGCCAGCCTGCGGCGACTGTCCCGATCCTGAGTTCTCCGATCGTGAGCCCCGGCCCTGATCCTGCGAGGCATGTCATGCGACGCCAGTTGGCAGCGGTCCTGATGGTGGTCGGCACGCTGACGATCCTCGGTTGCGGCGATGGCGGCGGCAGGGGCGGTCGACGTGATGCCTGGGGGGAAGGGGTGCCCACACCGCTGCTCGAACCGTTCGCGGGGGCATGGAGGTGCAACGGGCCGGCGACATTGGCCGCTCGCGAGGCCGCGGGCCGCCCCGCCGAGGAAACCGCCCGGCTGCGCGAGCTCATCGAGAAGAACCCGGGGGTCCAACTGCTTCACGGGGACATCACGATCCGCGACAACCTGGCGATCGGGGCGGGGCTCCCGAGTTCGGAGTACCGGTTCTTCTCGCTGCATCGGCACGACCAGCAGGTCTGCGGGAAGGCCTGGCACCACGAAGACCGCTTCGATCCGGGGGACATGAGCAAGTCCTACGTCCGGCTGGAACTCGTCGACGGGCGGCTGCACTTCCGCTCTCGCATGCAGGACGGCCTCATCGATCTCAACGACCCGGACCTGAAGGAGACGCTCGCGGTCGAAGGGGACGCCGCCCGCTGCACCGCCGACAAGCCCCCCGGCGGCGACTGGAGCGAGTGGGAACTGCTGGTGTTTGATCGGAAGAAGTGACTGGACGATTTGGATTGCGCCGCGTCTTTGAAGGGCGGTTACCAGGTCGTGATCTGGCCGGTGCGCCGGAGCGGCTTTCCGTCGGCTCCCGCCAGCTTGACCTCTTCCTGAAGGTAGCCGCGGCGTTTGATGGCGAAGAGCGTTTCGTTGAGGACGCCGTCCCGCTTGTCGGCCTTGAGACGCTCGTAGACTTCCCCTGGAATGCGCTCGCCCCAGGTCATGACCTCGGACGTCCAGTTGGTCTCGCTGTTGGTGATGCGTCGGATCAGGAGCTGGCCGCGGGAGTTGTGAGCTTCAACGATCGCGTACCAGGCCGGTTCCCGCTCCTTGGCGGATGTCGCGGGATCGTTGTAATAGCGGTCGATCGCGCTCTTCTGATTGCGGCCGGTGACGATGTGGACTTCGTACTCCTCGTTGAGGTCGCGGCGGAGGGCGACGACCCGGGATTCAATCTGCTGGAGTTTGGCGGCGTCGTGCGCGGAGCGGGCGGCGGCGGCTTCGTTCTGGAGTTGCTCGACCGCGGTTCGGGCGTCGGGAGCGATCGCTTCGCTGTCGGCGAGCGTCAGCAGGCGGTCGAGGTTGGCGCTCGTTCGCTGCTCGACCCGCGTCTGGCGGGCGGCGGGGGTCATGGTGGGGACGGTGCGCCAGAGGGCGGTTCCCAGGAAGACGAGGCCCAGGAGTGTCCAGGTGAGCATCCAGCGGCGGACGTAGAGGTGGGCGAGGAGGACCTCAAACGAGAGGGGTGGGTCGCGGTAGGTGTGGAGGCTGGCGAAGTATTGATCGATTGCCTGGTCGACTTCGGCGGGGGTGAGTTGTTCGCCGGTGATCTCGGTGGAGGCGAGGAGTTTCTGTCGGAGGAGGGTGCGGGCTTCGGTGACGTTGAATTCGCGTTCGAGAGAGGCGCGTTCTTCGCGGAGGACGCGGGCGAGGTCCATGACGCGGAGCATTTCCGGCAGGGAGAGCTCGTCGGCGGGTTTGGTGGGTGCCGGCACGCGGGCGTTCCTTGGAGCAGCGGAGGGGGATGACGACGGCAGGCGGGTGAACGGAGGGAATCGTAGGGAGGATCATGGAGTTCCGGCCACGGTTCGCGGTCGCCGCTCGAGCACCGTCCTCGCCGGCACGACGTCTTAGCTCAAACCCAACGTGCTACGGCCACTGGGGTCAAGGGGGCCTCGCCCCCTTGCCGCCGGAGGCACTTCCATGAGGAACCGTGGTCAGCAACGGACGTCCCCTTTGTGGAACCGGCGCTCAGGACTCACCGCTCGCTTTGCAATCCCTGCGGGTTGGTGAAGGGGCATACGACACGTTGTTCGCGTTTGGACACGATCTCCTTCAGACATCTCTCGACAGGCCAGGCCTCCGGCGGGCAAAGGGGCGTTGCCCCTCTGCACTCCCCACCAGGGTCCCCCTGGACCCGGTTCTTCCTCTCTACCTTCCGTCTTCAGCCTTAAGCCTTCCGCCTCTCCCCCACTCACCGCATATCCAACGGATCCACATCAATGATGAACTCCACTCCCCCCTCCAACGTCACCTCCTTCTGCACCAGCCGCCACAACATCTGCAACGGCGGCAACGTCTCACTCGATAACTGCAAGTGATACCGATAATGCTTCTTGAGCTTCAGGATCGGCGCCGGCGCCGGCCCCAATATTCTCACCCGCTCCGGCAGCCCCTTCGCCCGCTCCTTGAACAAGTCCGCCACCCGCCGCGCCTCCGCCTGAACGATCGACTCCTCCGGACCTCGAAAAATGATTCGCGCCAAATGCGTGAACGGCGGTGCCAGCATGTCCTTCCGATGCTGCAGCTCCAGATTCGCAAACCCCAGATAGTCGTGCTTCGCCGCCTTCTGAATCACCGGCTCGTCCGGACTCGCCGACTGCACCAGCACCCTCCCCCCACGCTTCCCTCGACCCGTTCGCCCCGCCACTTGGGCGATGAGCTGAAACGTCCGCTCCGCCGACCGCAGGTCAGGCTGATGCAACAGCGTGTCGGCGTTGATCACTCCCACCAGCGTCACGTTCGGAAAGTCCAGCCCCTTGGCGATCATCTGCGTCCCGAGCAGGATGTCGATCTCCCCATGCCGGAACGCATCGAGAGCCTTGTCATGGCTCCCCGGCTTCTTCATCGAGTCGCTGTCCATGCGCAGCACCCGCGCATCGGGGAACTTCGCCTCCACCTCCTTCTCCAGCCGCTGCGTCCCCGTCCCCAGGTACTTCAGCCCCGGCATCCCGCACCCCGGACAAACCTCCGGCGCCGCGGTCTCATAGTCGCAGCTATGGCAGACCGCCCGCTTCCGGTCCTGATGCCAGGTCAGCGTGATGTCGCAGTCCGGACACTGAATCCCCTTCCCGCACCGCCCGCACCACAGGACCGGTGAATAACCGCGAAGGTTGAGGAACAGGATCACCTGCCCCTTGTCCTGCAGCGCCGCCCCGATGGCGACCCGCATCGCCCGCCCGATCGACTCCCCGCGCGTCACATGCGGATCGTTCCGCGTATCGACGACCACCACCGGCGGCAGCGGCCGCTGCTCGACGCGCCGCGGCAGCGACAGCAGCATCTCATGCTTCCGACGAGCCCGCAGCAGCGACTCCAGCGTCGGCGTCGCCGAACCCAGGATCAGTGGAATCTTCTCGACGCGGGCCCGCTCGCGGGCCACCTCCCGGGCGTGGTACCGCGGCGACGTCTGCTGTTTGAACGTCGTCTCGTGCTCCTCGTCGATGATGATCAGCCCCAGGTGCGGACAGGGAGCGAAGATCGCACTCCGCGCCCCCACGATCACCTGCACTTCGCCCTCGGCGATCCGCTGCCACTGCGCATGCCGCTCGGCATCGCTCAGATGACTGTGCAGCACTGCCACCGACGGAAACCGGCTGCGGAACCGGCGGATCGTCTGCGGGGTCAGGCTGATCTCCGGCACGAGGACGATCGCCTGCTTGCCATAACTCACGACCTCCCGGATCGCCTGGATGTAGACCTCGGTCTTGCCGCTCCCGGTCACACCGTGCAGCAGGACCGTCTCATGTCGCCCCTCCCGGATCAGCTTCAGGATCTCACCGAGAACGTGCTGCTGGTCCGCGTTGAGGTTGAGGTCAGTTTCGATCGTCACCGGTCCGATGTCGATCGCCGACGGCGTGGTCCGGCGCTTCACCGGGATGATGAGTCGCTTCTCACGAAGAGTCCGGATCGGTCCCGTCCCGCAGTCCGCCCGACGCGACAGCTCGTCGACCGCCAGCGGCTCGCCCGCGTGCAGCAGCACGTCGAGGATCCGCTTCTGCTTGGCGGGAAGGCTGAGCGCGTCGAGGCCGTTCTGAAGTTCGTGCGCCGCCTCGTAGCAGACGATCTCCCGCGTCCCCGCCTGCTTCTTCACCCCGGCCGGGACCACGCTCTCCAGCACCTGTCCCCAACTGCACAGGTATCGCTCGCCAATCCAGCGGGTCAGCTCCAGCATCGGCCGCGACAGCAGTGGCTCCCGGTCGAGGATCTCGAGGACCGTCTTGAGCCGCTTGCTCGTGGGGGCGGTCGGGGTGACGTCCACGCAGTAACCGACGGTCGGCTGGTCCCCCTTCCCGAACGGGACCCGGACCCGCTGCCCCGGCTGGATCAGGTCGCGGAGCTCCTGCGGCACGAGGTAGTGGAAGACGGTGTCGACTGGCCGGTTGATGACGATCGCGGCGACCAGCCGATCCTCCTCGGCCGCCCGCTCCCAGGGAGTCGGTTCGGGGGGAAGATCGAAGAGGTTGGGCTGGCGGGACACATAGGAAGGATAGCGGTCGAGGACGGACAGTCAGTAGGGGGCGCGGAGAGCGGGAGTGGCGGCGTGACGAATGCGGCGCCGCGAGGCGCAAGACGTCTCCGCTAATGCAAACAGCCAGGCCGGATGGGCCTGGCTGTCGCAATACGGTTCGCCACCGTCAACGTCACACTACTTCGGCGTCAGGACCGCCATGATGCTGCGGCCTTCCATGCGGGGGGGCGATTCCACCTTCGCCACGTCCGCCAGCTTCTCGATCATGCTCTTGAGCACTTCGCGGCCCAGGTCGTGGTGCGCGTTCTCGCGGCCACGGAACTGAATCGTCAGCTTGACCTTGTCCTTCTCGGCCAGGAACTCCCGCGCGTGCTTCACCTTGAAGTCGATGTCGTGCTCACCGATCTTCGGACGCAGGCGGATCTCCTTGATCTGCACCTGATGCGTCTTGGTGTTCTTGGCCGACTTCTTCTTCTGTTCGTACTTGAACTTGCCGTAGTCCAGGATCCGGCAGACGGGAGGCCGCTCCGTCGGGGCGACTTCCACGAGATCCAGCCCAGCGTCATAAGCCATTCGCAAAGCATCTACCGTGGGAATCACTCCGACCATGTCGTTGCTCTGATTCACCACGCGCACCGGCGTGATCCGGATCTGTTCATTGATCCGATGTGACGTTTCGATAGCCTGTTCTCCCTCTGTCTGGAAATGGAATTGTCGATACGTCCCCCGCCACACCCGTCCGGTGAGGTGTGCGGTTGACGCAACATGACACTCTCACGGCTTTTATCGTCTTTTTTGAGAAACGTCAACAATTTCTCAGGGACATCGCTCCTGACCCCGGTTTCGGCCGGGACTTCGTCCGGGCTTCCGTTGAACGGAGGAAGCCTGAACGACCCCGTCCGACGAGGCCAAGTTCGCCGCGGAACCGATCAATTCTTCGTGGCCTCCAGCGATTGTCCAGCCCCCTGAATTCCTGAACTTCGTCTCGGGCGGAGTGTCTCGCCTGAGCGGCGTCGACTATGTTCCCGAGACGGCGGCCGGCACTTTCTGCCGATGCTCGCATGTTGCTATCCCGTTTCCCCGTCTCCCTTTACCTCCCTCGCCATCCCCATGAGCCAGCGCACCGCGACGATCCAGCGCAAGACCGCCGAGACCGAGATTTCGCTCAGCCTGACGCTCGACGGGACGGGACAGGTCGACGTCCAGACCGGCGTCGGGTTCTTCGACCACATGCTGACGCTGCTCGGGAAGCATGGCCTCTTCGACCTGACGATTCGGGCGAAAGGCGATCTCGAGGTCGATGCGCACCACACTGTCGAGGACACCGGGATCTGTCTCGGGAAGGCGCTTCTCCAGGCGGTCGGGGACAAGAAGGGGATCAACCGTTACGGCAGCATGACCCTGCCGATGGAGGACACGCTCGTGACGTCGGCGGTCGACCTGAGCGGGCGGTTCTGGTTCATCGACAAGTTCGAGTTCCCGTCGGAGAAGATCGGGGAGTTCGACACGCAGCTTGTGGAGGTCTTCTGGCAGGCGGTGGCGGCGAACGCCCTGATGAACCTGCACGTCGTGCTGCACCATGGCCGCAACAGCCACCACATTTCGGAGGCGATCTTCAAGGCGACTGCTCGGGCTTTGCGGCAGGCGATCACGATCGACCCGCGGCAGACGGGGGTGCCGTCGTCGAAGGGCGTGCTCTGAGGCCGAGAGGGGGAAGAGGAGAGGGGCCACAGATGGACACAGATCAACACAGATAAGGGCAGGAGGGGGCGTCAGGAGCTGTACGCCCTCTGCCTCTGGGTTACTGAGCCGAAGACTCGGGGTCCAGGGGGTACCCCTGGTGGGGAGTGCAGAGGGGCAACGCCCCTTTGCCCGCCGGAGGCTGTCTCGTCGAGAGATGTCTGAAGGAGATCGTGTCCAAACGCGGACACCCTGCCGGATGCCCCCACATCAATCCGCGGGGATTGCAGGGCGAGTGGTGAGTCCGCAATGCCGCTGCCACAAAGCGGTCGTCCGTTGTGTCCCATGGGTCCTCAACGAAAATGCCTCCGGCGGCAAGGGGGCGAGGCCCCCTTGACCCCGGCTGCCGTGGCACGTTGGGTTTGAGCTATGGACGCTGCGCCGGCAAGTGCGGTTTGAGTCAGATCGGTGTCGCCCGGTAGAGCACATGCCGACAGAGTCGGTCGCCAGGCGCGATCGACGGATGGTCAAAGTCGTCCCGCGGGTCGTGCCGCATCCCGATCCGCTCCATGACGCGGCGTGAACGGAGATTGCACATCGCCGTCATCGAGACGACTTCCGGCAGTCGAAGCGGACCGAAGGCGTGGCTCAGGACCGCCCGGGCTCCCTCGGTGGCGAAGCCCTGTCCCCAGCACTCGGCGGCCAGTCGCCAGCCGATCTCGACGCATGGCGTGAAGTGAGCGGTGAACCGCGGAATCGCCAGCCCGATAAAGCCGGCGAAGGGGGTGATCCCCGACACCTCGACGGCCCACAGGCCGAAGCCGTGATCTGCGAAGTGCTGCTGAATGCGGCCCACCATCGCGTCGCTCTCCTCTCGGGAGAGCGGCTTCGGGAAGAACTCCATCACCCGGGGATCGGCGTTCAGGGCGGCAAAGGGCGCGAGATCCTCCGGACGCCACCGCCGCAGCATCAACCGCGGCGTCGTGATCTCGACGTCCGGTGCCGCCCATCCCCTCTCGGATCTGTGTCCATCTGTGTTCATCTGTGGCTAACTCTCTTCCGAAACGCCTCGCCGCGTCACCGTCCCCCAGCTCAGGCCGAACCGGGCGAGATATTTTCGTAGGCGGTCTGCGTCGTTGGGCATGGCTTTCTGTTTCCGCGAGACGGCGAACAGCGTTCGTCCCGCCTCGGAGAGCGAGGAGCACTGGCGGCAGACGCCGATGACCGCGGCAAGCTGGGCCCGGTCGAAGAGGTCGAGGGTCTCGATCTGGTCCGCGGTCAGGACCTCGTCCAGGCAGCCAGCATTCGTGTCGTCGTCCTGGCCTCCCCAGGCGGTTTGAAGCCGGCCAATCTCGTCGTCGACTTCCCGGATTGTCACCCGCCCCTGCTCGGCGAGCGTCGCCATGCGGGTCACGCAGGCGTTGAGGTCGCGAAAGTTGGCGGACCAAAGGGCCGCGGGGGACTCGGCGAAGGCGAGGAACCGGCGGCGGGCCTCCTTGTTGATCGTCACCTTCCGGCCGGTCGCCGAGGCGAAGCGTTCCAGCTCGTAGTCCAGGTTCGGCTCGATGTCTTCGCGGCGGTCCCGCAGGCCGGGGAGGCAAAAGGTCCAGAGGTTGATCCGGGCCAGGAGGTCTTCGCGAAAGGTCCGCTCGCGGACGCAGGCCCGCAGGTCGCGGTTGGTGCCGGCGATGAGCTGGAAGTTGCTGGCGACCTCGGTGTCGGAGCCGACGGGAAGAAACCGCTTCTCCTCGATCGCCCGCAGGAGCATCGCCTGCTCGTCGAGGCCAAGCTCGCCGATCTCGTCCAGAAACAGCAGCCCCTCGTTGGCGGACTGCAGCAAGCCGCGGCGGGCTCCAGCGGAACCGGTGAAGGCCCCCTTGGCGTGTCCGAAGAGGGCCGACATCGCCTGATCGCCCCGGAGTGTGGCGCAGTTCACCTCGACCATCTCGCCGCGGAGTTGCTCGCGCTGCCGCTTGAGCTCGTAGATCCGCCGCGCGAGCTGGGACTTGCCGGCCCCGGTGGGCCCGGTGATGAGGAGCGGGGCGGTGCTCGCGATCGCCACGACCTCGATCTGTTCGATCAGGGCGTTGAACCGCGCATTGCGGGTCTCGATCCCCGACTTGAGGAACGACCGGGCCTCTCGCCGCTCCTGCGAGAACCGTTTCGCGAGGGCGTCGTACTTCGAGAGGTCGAGGTCGATGATCCGGTATCGCCCGCCGCCGATCTGGTTTCGGGGCGGGGGGGAGGTCTGGACGAGCCGGGCCGGGATGTGGCGGGACTCGGCGAGGAGGAACAGGCAGATCTGTTCGACGTGGGTCCCGGTCGTGATGTGGACGAGGTAGTTCTCGTCCTCGACCCGGAACGGGTAGCGGCGGGCGAACTCGTGGAGGCGGCCGAAGACTTCGTCGAAGTCCCACGGGTCGGAGAGCGAGAGCTCGTGGACCTGGACTTTGGTTTCCGGGGCGACGACCGCGATGTCGCCGGCGACGAGGTCGGCCAGCTCCCGGTCGCGGGGGTCGTAGAGGAGCTCGAAGCGGTCGACGAGCAGTTCTTCGTGCTGGCAGAGGCTGACGCTCGGCCGCCAGCGGTGCCAGCGGTCTTCGCCGCGGCCGGAGTCGAGGTTGGTGCCCAGGATTCCGAGGAGGACGTTCCGCATCGGGTGTGTTCGCTGGAGGGTGGTCGAACCGCATACCTGCCGGCACGACGTTGTTTGCTCAAACCCAACGTGCCACGGCCACTGGGGTCAAGGGGGCCTCGCCCCCTTGCCGCCGGAGGCACTTCCATGAGGAACCGTGGGGCACAACGGACTTCCGCTTTGTGGAACCGGCGTTGAGGACTCACCGCTCCCTTTGCACTCCCCGCGGGTTGGTGAGGGGGCATCCGGCACGGCGTCCGCGCTTGGACACGCCCTCCTTCAGACATCTCTCGACGAGACAAGCCTCCGGCGGGCAAGAGGCATTCTGCCCCCTGCACCCCCTGACCAGGGTGCCCCTGGACCCGGTTGGCCAGGCTTGGGGTGAACACCAATCGGCGAATGGAACCATTCCGTGTCGGCCGAGACTTAGGATAACACGTGCGATACGGAAAGATAAACAGGATATCAAAAGATTATTTCCGTTGGCATGGTGAACCGCCGGCCGTATCACCCGCCTGTGCCTCTAATCATGAATTGAAAAGGAGTTACAGAAATCCACCCGTTAGGATTCATCGAATGGCACGCGACGAGCTTTCTCCTGATCCCATCAAACCACAAGCAGTTGTTGTGAGGAGAACCCGATGGCCAGCAAGTCCCTGTTCCAGTCGATTCGCGGAAAACTGCTCCCCAAGACAGACGCCGTCAACGAGACGGGAGCGGCCGCCTACGCCCTCGAGCCGACCCAGGCTCTCGCCCACTTTGCCGCGACCGGCTGCCTGAACGCGACGTTCTACGCCGGAGCCGAAGCACAGCTCGATCAGGTCCTGAAGCTCTGCGAAAAAGTCCCGCCGGAATTCATCGCCCGCGTGGCCCTCTTCGCCCGGAACCGCGGCTACATGAAGGACATGCCGGCCCTGCTGTGCGCCGTCCTCTCCGTGAAGTCGCCCGGCCTCCTGGCGGAGATCTTCGATCGCGTGATCGACTCCCCCAAGATGCTCCGGAACTTCGTCCAGATCATGCGGTCAGGAGCCGTCGGCCGGAAGAGCCTTGGAACGCTCCCCAAGCGGCTCGTTCTTCAATGGCTGGAGAACCGCTCGGACGAGCAACTGTTCACCGGCTCGGTCGGCAACGATCCGTCGCTGGCGGACGTGATCAAGATGGTCCACCCCAAGCCGGCGTCCCCCTCGCGGGCGGCGCTGTACGGATACCTCCTGGGCAAGGACCACGACGCCGAGGCGTTGCCGGACCTCATCCGCGAGTACGAGAAATTCCGGCGGAACACGAACCCCGGCAAGGTGCCGGTGCCGAATGTGCCGTTCCAACTCCTGACCAGCCTCCCCCTCGTGGAGAAGGACTGGAAGGAGATCGCCCGGAACGGCTCGTGGCAGATGACCCGGATGAACCTGAACACGTTTCAGCGACACCGTGTCTTCGCGGATGACGACCTTGTGAAGCTCATCGCCAACCGCCTGCGGAACGAGCGGCTGATCAAGGAGGCGAAGGTTTTCCCCTATCAGCTCATGGCCGCCCACCGGAACATCTGGAGTGAGATCCCCTGGGCGATCAGCGAGGCGCTGCAGGACGCAATGGAGATCGCGATCAGCAACGTGCCGCACCTCCCCGGCAAGGTGTATGTGTTCCCGGACATCTCGGGTTCGATGCACTCGCCGGTGACCGGTCAGCGGGGGAACGGCGGCGGAACGTCGAAGGTCCGGTGCGTGGACGTCGCGGCCCTCGTGGCGGCGGCGATCCTGCGGCGGAACCCCACGGCGGAAGTCATTCCGTTCGAGTCCGACGTCGTGACCTGCAAGCTCAACCCGCGGGACTCGGTGATGACGAACGCCGAGCGGCTGTCGTCGCTCCCCTGCGGGGGAACGAACTGCAGCGCTCCGCTGCGGCACCTCAACGCCCGCAAGGCGAAGGGGGACCTGCTCGTCTACGTTTCGGACAACGAGTCTTGGCTGGACTCGCCGCACTACGGCCGGTTCGGCGGCGGCGCGACCGAGACGGTCCGGGAATGGCAGCAGTTCCAGTCCCGCAGCCCCGGAGCGAAGATGATCTGCATCGACATCCAGCCCTACGCGACCGTGCAGGCCCCCGACCGAACGGCCGGGGACATCACGAACGTAGCGGGCTTCAGTGACCAGGTCTTCCAGCTCATCGCGGACATCGCGACGACCGGACCCGACCGGGAGCACTGGACCCGCCAGATCGAGCAGATGAAGTTGTGAGGGAGTCGTCAGTGATCAGTTTTCAGTTGTCAGTCCGGAGGACTCCCTCTGGCTGACGACTGAGAACTGAAAACTGACAACTCCACCGAATCCACGCCGAATGCCAGTGGGACTACATAACCGTAGTGTTGCGGGTTCGAATCCCGTCACGCTTCGCAAGAGGCGTGTAGCTCAATCCGGTTAGAGCATACGACCCTTGTCTCACGATTCCTTGTCGGTGCGGTTTTCGATCATCGACCACAGACCAACCCACAGAGGCGGGCAACGCGGTTCGAATGCTGTTGGGACTACATTTTCTCAATGTGCGCGTCTCAGCAAACCCCTCGTCGAACCGCGTCTCCGTCCGCACGTGCCATTGAACATCGATCCACATCCGTGAATGCCGTTGGGAGTACATGGTTCCGCCGGTTCAACTCCGGTAACCGCGCAAGCGGCTTCTCTCAGCACCTCTTGTCACGGATGTTTTGAACACGGTTTCCTTTCGAGTCCCTTTCCCCGGAGCGAACATCCCTCGTCACGAATGCAGATGGAACTACATGGTTAAGGACCCGGAAGTCGTGGGTTCGAGTCCCACCGGCTCCACTCTCGTGAGCTGTCGATCGACAGCTCTTCAGGGGCCGTAGCTCAGTGGCCAGAGCGCCGTAAACGTTTCGTCGATCCTCGTCGTGACTGAGGATGTTCGCTCCCGCGAGATAGACTGTCAGCCCAAGCACCTTCGACCCCCAAGCCCCATCCGGAAGGAAAATCCCTCATCACGAATGCGGACGGAACTACATGGTCTCCAAAACCCGAGGTCGTGGGTTCGAATCCCACCGGCTCCACTTTCGAGTTCTCACTCGGAGCCGTAGCTCAGCCTGGTAGAGCGCGAAAACGTTTCGTCAATTCTTGTCGTGATGACGGATCTTCATTCCTCTGATCAAACCCTTCTCAATCATGCTTCCTGAAACCATTGTCCCCACGGGGGACGCAACAGCTCTCCTTCCCACGGGGACGAAAGTTCCGCCCATCACGGTCATCGGCACCGAGGCGATCCGCGGGACCTTTGACGAAAAATGCCTCCAGCAGGCGATCAACTCCCGGCTTGCTCCGGGGGTCACGGATCTGGTCCTCAATCCCGATGCCCACTGCGGCTACGGGGCGCCGGTCGGGTGCGTGCTGGTCTCGCCTTCGCACGTCTATCCGGGGCCGGTCGGTGTCGACATCAAGTGCTCGATGAGCCTCCTGCAGCTCGACCTGCCGGCCGATCAGATCATCGACCGGCCGACCCGGCGGGCGATCATCAACGCCATCTGCGAGCGAACGCCGACCGGCGCCGGACGCGGACAGCGGCACGCCAAGAAGTCCCGCTTCGTCGATGAAACGCTCGGCCGCCAGGCGGTGATCGAAGGAGCCTCGGAGTCGGTCTGCACCCAGCTCGGGATTCCGCCCGAGTGGGCGACCCGCTGCGAGGACTCGTTCCACGTCGGACATGACGGCACGGCGGACGCGCTCGGCCAGCGACTCCAGGGACATCTCGACGGCGGGTTCTTCCGGAACTTCGCCGACAAGATCAACCAGCTCGGCTCGTACGGCGGCGGCAACCACTTCGGCGAGTGCGAAGTGGTCCAGATCGCCGACAACGACCGGGCGCGGACGGCGGCCGAGGTCTTCGGCCTGCGGGACGGGAAGGTCGCGTTCCTGTCGCACTGCGGTTCGCGGGGGATCGGACATAACCTTGCCAGCGGGCAGTTCAAGTCGCTCCAGGCCAAGTTCGAGAACTGGAGCATCCCGCTTCCCGGCGAGGACCGGGAGCTCGTCTACGCCCCGCTCGGCACCCCCGAGGCGGACGCGTACCTGGACGACATGGCCCTCGGGGCGAACTTCGCCACGATCAATCACCTCCTGATCAACGCCCTCGTGCTCGAGGCGTTTCAGGAAGTGATCCCCGGCGTGACGGGGGAGCTGGTGTACTTCATCAGCCACAACATCGCCCGGCAGGAGATCGTCGGGAACCGGCTGTCGTGGGTGCACCGGAAGGGCTCGACGCGGGCCTTCCCGGGCGGCCATCCGGCGCTGAAGGGGACGCTCTACGAGTCGACCGGGCATCCGATCCTGCTGCCCGGGAACCCGCAGGCGGGATCGTGTGTCATGGTGGCGGACGACGGGGCGGCGCTGAGCTGCTACAGCGTGAACCACGGAGCCGGACGGGTCCTGGGGCGCAAGCGGGCGATCCGCGAACTGGACCAGCGAAGCATCGACCAGTCGTTCGACGAGCAGGACATCCTGACGAACTGCCGGACCTATCCAAAGGATGAGGCCCCGGCGGCTTACAAGGATTTCAACGAGGTCCTGCGGTCGGTGAACCAGGCGGGCCTCGCGACCGAAGTCGCGCGGCTCAAGGCCCGGTTCGTCATCAAGGATGGCGACCAGGCGGACGACTGACCGACAGGTTGGGCAGTTGAAGATTAAACACCAAGGCACCAAGGTGGCACCAAGAACACCAAGGATTCTCTTCGGGAAACCTTTGTGGCCTTTGTGCCACCTTGGTGCCTTGGTGTTTAACTTCCTATGGAGGTGATTGATGGGCGCTGAGTTGGTGACGATCGACGGATCCCAGGGGGAAGGGGGCGGGCAGATCCTGCGCTCGACTCTGGCTCTCTCGCTCGTCACGCGGCGGCCCGTCCGGATCGAGAACATCCGCGCCGGTCGGCCCAAGCCCGGTCTGATGCGGCAGCACCTGACCGCGGTGCAGGCGGCGGCGCGGATCGGATCGGCCGAGGTCACCGGCGCGGAGATCGGCTCCAAGGCGCTCACGTTCGTACCGCAGACGGTCACGCCGGGACGCTACACGTTCAGCGTCGGGACGGCGGGGAGCGCGACGCTCGTCCTCCAGACCGTTCTGCCCGCGCTCATGATCGCCGACGGGCCGTCGCAACTGACGCTCGAAGGGGGGACTCACAACCAGTGGGCGCCGACCTTCGAGTTCCTGAAGCACGCCTATCTGCCGATCGTCAGCCGGATGGGGCCGAAGGTGACCGCTGCGCTCGAACGCCACGGCTTTCACCCGGCGGGGGGCGGGCGGTTCCAGGTCGAGATCGAGCCGGTCCCGCGGCTGAAGCCGCTCGATCTTCTCGAACGGGGCGAGCTGAAGAACCGGTCGGCCTCGGCGGTCGTGGCGAACCTTCCCGGGCATATTGGCGACCGCGAGGTGACGACGATCCTGGACCGGCTGAACTGGCCTCCGACGAACAGTCTCGTCGAGGTCGTTCCGGCTCACGGGCCGGGGAACGTCGTCTTTGCGACGCTGGAGTATGAGCACGTCACCGAGGTCTTTACGGGCTTCGGGCGGGTCGGGGCGAGCGCGGAGCATGTCGCGAACGAGGTGGTCCGGGATGTCCGGAACTACCTCCGGAGCGAGACGCCGGTCGGTCATTACCTGGCGGACCAGATCCTGCTGCCGCAGGGGCTCTGTGCGTATCAGTCCCGGCTCGATGGTGAGCCCGGTCGTTCGTCGTTTGCGACGGGACCGCTGACCCGCCACGGCATCACGCACATCGAGATCCTCCGCAAGCTGCTCGATCTGCAGATCACGGTGGAGGACCGTCCCGACCGGGCGCTCCACGTCGTCACGGTCGGTCCGTAGCGCCCCGTCTTCGCGCGCGAGCCTCCGGGGGCCGTGCTGGCCGCGCCCGCGGGACCACCTTGAGGCGGCGGCGTGCACCGGCCTCAGGCGCTACTCTGCCCTTACGGAGCGATGGAGCGCCCAGGTGCACGTCATGCAGCCCAGGAAGGCCAGCAGCAGCCACCAGCCCGGAGGGATGGGCGTTCCCAGGATGAGCAGCCCGGCGAGGGCGAGACCGGCTTGCCCGGCCCAGACCGAGGCGAGGTTCGGCGCCGAACCGTGCGGCTGATCCCGCAGGCGGGCCGCGGAAAGCGGGAGAACGAGCGAGAGCAGGACAACTCCGGCGAGGGTGAAGCTGATCGTCGGGTCCATCGGGCACCTCCACGAGACAACGTTCGAGGCCGTGGCGATTGGGTGTCAACCGGCGGGGACACGAGCCTGCGCTGGAAGCACCGTTCTCTATCAGTCTGACCGGCTCCGCCGCGGACCGTCAAACAGAATCCGGCCGCCCGGCTCCCGCGCTTCGCATTCGTGTCGGTCCTGTTTCAGGAAAACAGCCGCCGTTCGCGCGTGTGCTCGCGGACAGCTTTCGCGAGTTTCCGTCCGGTCATCGACAGCGGGACGTCGTCAATCTCCTGGAGCGTCACCCACCGCAGACCGGAATCGTCGGCGAACGTCGCCGGCTTGGCCGCACTCGCGGCGGTGAAGCAAAGGAGCCGGATCCGATACCGCGTGACGCCGTGGCGGATGTCTGTCAGGTGCGCCCAGTCGCGGCCGGCGAGGCCGACATTCTCCTTCAACCAGTCGCCAAGCGTGCCGATTGCCACCCGGTGCAGGGCGGCGTCCGACGCGGCGCCGCCGGCTTCGAGCGTCACCCGCGGGAAGTCCCACAGGCCGGCCCAGCGCTCCTCCGGGCCGCGGCGGCGGATGAGGACGCGGTCGCCCGACGAGACGACGACGGTCGCATCGATGACGTCGGTGAGTTCGGGCCGTTTGGCCTTCACGGGGATCTCGGCCTGGGTTCCTTCGGCGAAGGCGCGGCAGGAGGTCTTGAGGGGGCAGGCGGGGCAGTCCGGATCGGCGGGGCGGCAGATGGTCGCTCCGAGGTCCATGACGGCGTGGTTGAAGGCGCCGCTCTCATCGCGCGGGAGGATCCGTTCGGCGAAGGTCCAGAGGAGGGTTTGGCCTTCCTTGGAGCGAGGGTCGCCGCGGTAGCCGAGGAGGCGGCTGTAGAGGCGGAGGGTGTTGGCTTCGACGATCGGGGCGCGGGTGTCGTAGGCGAAGGAGGCGATGGCGCCGGCGGTGTAGCGGCCGACACCGGGGAGGGACATCAGGGTTTCGACGTCCTCGGGGAAGGTGCCATTGAAGCGGGTGACGATTTCCTTGGCGGCGCGGTGGAGGTTGCGGGCGCGGCTGTAGTAGCCGAGTCCTTCCCAGAGTCGGAGGACGTCGTCTTCGGGGGCCTGGGCGAGGTCGTGGAGAGTGGGGAGCCGATCGAGGAACCGCGCGAAGTAGGGTTTGACGGCGGCGACGGTGGTTTGCTGGAGCATCGCCTCGCTGATCCAGATGCGGTACGGATCGCGGTTTTCGCGCCAGGGGAGGTCGCGTCCGTGGGTGGCGTACCAGCGGAGGACGGCGGTTCGCAGTCGTCGGAGTCGGGGTGTGTCGAACCAGTCCAGTTCGGTGGGGGGCATGGTGGTCGGCATGATGCTGAAGCAAGGATGTCATTGCCACATCACGCCCCAAAGAACCGGGGTCCAGGGGGCAACCCCTGGTGGGGAGTGCAGAGGGGCAACGCCCCTTTGCCCGCCGGAGGCCTGGCCGTCGAGAGATGTCTGAAGGAGTGCGTGTCCAAGCGCGGACAACGTGCCGGATGCCCCCTCACATCAAGACGCGGGGATTGCAAAGCGAGCGGTGCAGGTTGAGGGAGTCCTCAACGCTGGTCCACAAAAGGGACATCCGTTGTGTCCCAAGGTTCCTCACAGGAGTGCCTCCGGCGGCAAGGGGGTGAGACCCCCTTGACCCCGGTTGCCGTCGCACGTTGGGTTTGAGCTATCGACGCTTTGTCGGCAAGAACGGCTACCGCGGTGGAACCAGCAGCGGCGGCGTTCCCGCACTCGGCACCGGGGACGGAGCGACCGGAATCGGCAACTCCACACCCGATCCATTCGCCGGCGTCGGCTGCGGCTCCGCCGGCGTCGGAACCGGAATCGTCGAACCACCCCGATTGCCCGGCGCCGCAGGCGTCGGCAACGCCGGCACCTGCGGAACCGTCGAAGGCATCGGAGCCGGCGGCAACGGATTGCCGTTGCCCGGCGCAATCCCATTCAACTGCGGCTGCGGCGGCACTGGAACATTCCCCCGCGGCATCACCGGATCCGACAGGTTCCGCGGACCCAGCAGCCCCCCATTGTTGTTCGGAGCCGCCGGAATCGGAGCGGGTGTCGTCGCCGCCGGCACATTCGCCGGAGGATTCAGGAACGCCGTCAGCCCAGGTGTCCCCCCACCAAACTTCGACGCCGCCTCGAGAATCTCCCGGGACCGCGGATCGTTGTCGAGGTGCATCATCACGCCGAGCAGGAAGAGCCGCTTGGCGTCGCGGACGTCATTGTTCGCCCACTGCACCACCGACTCCTTCAGCTGCTCCTTCCCCAGCCGGTTCTCCACACCGAGGACATCGTCGAGCTTCGCCGCCCGCCACGGCAGCCCCGGATCGAGCGCCGCCGCCTCTTCAAAGGTGTTCGCCGCCTCGACCAGCCGCCCCTTCCCGATGAAGGCGATCGCCAGCCGGAAATAGGGATCGGGAATGTCCGGCGCGGCTTCGATCGCCTTCTCATAGGCCTGGGCGGCGTTGGAGTACCGCAACGCCCGCATCTGCTGATCCCCCATATCCTGCAGCCGCAGCGCCCGGAGCTGCGCGTCGGGTGTTGAGGGCTTCACAAGCTGAGGATGCGTCTGGACATTCGGCCGGACGTTCAGTGGATCGCGGCCGATCGTCCGTCCCGCCTGACCGGGATCGGTCATCGCCGGGCTGAACGAGCCCGACGGAGCCGGAGCCCGCTCGATCGTGTTCCCGAACTGCGGATAGACATAAGGAGAGGTGACGCCGTACCCGTACGGAACGCCATAGCCGTACCCGTAGGGGACTCCATACCCGTACCCGCCGTATCCCACCCCTTCCGGGTTGCCGTACTGGTCGATGTAGAGCGGCGGGTAGATCACCGGGCCGCCGTAGGACGGGCCGCTGTAGACCGAGAGCCCCGGACCGTAGAACGAGGAGCTCGCGCCGTAATAGGTCCCGCCGGAGCCGACCGAGAAGCTGAAGCCCGGCCCGTAGCCAAAGCTCCCGCCGTGGTAATGGTTGTGACCGCCAAAGCCGCCGCGTCCGCCGTGGTAGTGATACGGATCGGCCTGTGCGGTCGGACCGGAAAGGGCACCACCGGCCAAGGCCAACGCCAGTGCCACGCGACGCACCGACTTCCAAGCAAAGGACATCATTTCTCTTCACTCCGGGCCCGGCGGCGCGGCGATCGAAAGACCGCCCCACCTTCCTCAATTCCACCCTCGCGGGGGCAGCGAGTCAACTGGGATCAATTTGACTCCGTCGGAAATCCATTGACGTTCGTTGATCGCAGCGGTTTGACCGGGCGCGCGGGCAGGTCTATTCTCGATGTCGGCTTCGGGTCCGGACGTCCCGGTTTCGAGGCCGCCGCCTGGTCCCCCGCCGTTTTTCTACCTGCCTGGGAGCTCCTGCATGCGCCGTCTGACTCAACTGGCCTCCGTGGCCGCCGCTCTGCTGTGCTTCGCCGCCCCCGCCTCCAAGCTTCATGCCGAAGACGTCAAGGTGGGCGACAAGGCCCCGGTCTTCTCCGCCAAGGACGACACGGGCAAGGAATGGAAGTCGGCCGATCACGTCGGCAAGAAGATCGTCGTCGTCTACTTCTACCCGGCCGACTGCACCGGCGGCTGCACCAAGCAGGCGATCGGCTTCACCAAGGACGCCAAGACCCTCGCCGACATGAACGTGGAAGTCGTCGGCGTGAGCGGCGACTCGGTCAGCAACCACCAGCTGTTCAAGAAGAAGGAATCGCTCGGCATCACCCTCCTGGCGGACGAAGACGGCAAAGTGGCGGAGGCCTTCGGCGTCCCGTTCGCTGCTGGTGAGAAGTCGGTCAAGGTGCCGGTCAACGGCAAGGAAGAGACGCTGATCCGCGGCGGCACCGCCCAGCGGTGGACGTTCATCATCGGCAAGGACGGCAAGATCGCCCACAAGAACGACATGGTGAAGGCGGCCGACGACAGCGCGAACGTGATCTCGGTCGTCAAGACGCTGAAGTAGCGGCAGGCGGTCTGCGAGAAGGAATTCCAGGTCGGTCGGTTCCCGGAACCGGCCGACCTTCTTCGTGTTGGGTTTGAGGGTTAAACACCAAGACACCAAGGAAGAAAGCCGCACCACACTAGCCCGAAGCGCAAGCGAGGGAACCCGATTCCGCCCCTCGCTTGCGCTTCGGGCTAGTGTGACGATCTCTTGGTGCCTCCTTTGTGTCTTGGTGTTTCACCCTGTCAGGAACGGAGTGGACAATGGCTTCTCTGCGACAGATGGCGCTGGCCGGTCTCATGGGCTTCGGTCTGGCTTCGCCGGCCTTCGCCGCCGTTGAGCCGGCGGTGCTTCAGGCGGAGGCGGCCCGCGTTCAGGTCGTCAAGGAGATGTGCCCGACCGTCGTCGCCATCTTCGACGCCGGCGCCAAGGGAGGGGGCTCGGGAGTCCTGGTCTCGAACGACGGCTTTGCCGTGACGAACTTCCACGTCGTGGGCGAGCTCGGCGGGTTCATGAAGTGCGGGCTGAACGACGGCAAGGTGTACGACGCCGTCCTCGTCGGGATCGATCCGACCGGCGACGTGGCCCTCATCAAGCTCCTCGGGCGCGACGACTTCCCCGCGGCGAAGATCGGCAACAGCGACGAGCTCCAGCCCGGCGACTGGGCGTGGGTCATCGGCAACCCCTTCCTCCTGGCGACCGACTTCCAGCCGACCGTGACCTACGGGATCGTCAGCGGGACGCACCGCTACCAGTACCCCGCGGGGACGTTCCTCGAATATACGGACTGCATCCAGATCGACGCCTCGATCAACCCCGGCAACTCCGGCGGACCGCTCTTCAACTCCAAGGGGGAACTGGTCGGGATCAACGGCCGCGGGTCGTTCGAGAAGCGGGGGCGGGTCAACGTCGGGGTCGGGTACGCGATCTCGATCAACCAGGTGATGCACTTCATCGACCACCTCAAGAGCGGCCGGGTCGTCGACCACGCCACACTCGGTGCGACCGTCCAGACGAATGCCGAAGGGGACGTGATCATCGCCAACATCCTCGAGCAGTCGGAGGCGTACCGCCGCGGGCTGCGTTCGGGGGATGAGCTCGTGACCTTCGCCGGCCGGCCGATCCGGAGCGTGAACCAGTTCAAGAACATCCTCGGGATCTACCCCAAGGGGTGGCGGCTGCCGATCTCGTACACGCGCGACGGGCAGAAGACCGACACCGTCGTCCGGCTGCGGGCGCTGCACCGCAACGCCGAGCTCAATCCGGCCGGTGAAGAGCCCAAGCCGCCGCAGCCGCCGCAGCCGGATCCGGAGAAGAAGCCGAAGGAGAACCCGCTCGATCCGCATGGCGAGGCGAAGAACCCGCCGCCGGAGAAGTACAAGCACCTCTATGAGGAGAAGGCGGGGTACGCCAACTTCTACTTCAACCGGATCGCCCGCGACCGGCTGATGGCTTCGGTCAAGGGGTGGGGGGAGTACAAAGGGGCGGCGGGTGCGTGGACGTTTGCGGGGAAGCAGAATGGCAAGGTCGACCTGCAGCTCAAGCTGACCGATGCCGCGGTGGGTCTGAAGAGCGGGATGGAGGCGGTCGTGATGCCGCTGAATGTCGATCCGACGGCGGACCCGCCGGGGTCGGGGGGGCTGCTGCTGGCGTTTGCCCATCTGCGGCAGTTGCTGCTCGATCCGGAGGGGTTCACGGAGTTCTATTATCTGGGGAGCGAGCCGTTCGACGGGACGGGGCCGATGGTGGACGTGCTGGTGACGACGCGGGGGCTGACGACGACGCGGTGGTACTTCGCGCGACCGGAGCCGCGGCTGCTCGGCTGGGACACGTCGGTGGAGGAGGATCTCGATGAGTGCGAGATCCGGATTGCCGAGATGGGGACCCTGGCGGCGCGGCAGTTCCCGCGTGCGTTCACGGTGACAAGTGGCGGGAAGCCCTACGCGGAGATCAAGCTGGAATCCGCGGACTGGGGCGGAAAGTGAACAGGGTGCGGGCGGGTCGTTAAACACCAAGGCACCAAGATTTCACCAGGGACACCAAGGACGACAAGTCCTTGCCAGTCCCTCTTTGTGTTCTTTGTGCCTCCTTGGTGTCTTGGTGTTTAACTCCTCATTCCCCAAGGCTCTCCCCGGGCATGCGCTTTATGCGGGCGCGATGCCGTTTCGCACCGCCCGCCTTCAGACTTCAACGAATGTTTCCACAGTACAACAGTTTTTCCAAAAAGCCGTTGCCTCAACGCATCCGTGACGTAGGTTTGCTCACCCTCTCAACCCAAACGCTCCCAGCGGTTCACCCCGGATGTGGTGACCACGAGCGCCCCGCAAGCCGCAGTCCCGGAAGTCTGCGTCCTGCACCGCCGCGGTCCAACTGACAACCACGCCTGTCCCGGGGCGGGAAACCGTCCGTCGAGTTCGCCCGCGCCCTGCGCCTCTCAGCCGGAGACGCCGTGCGCCGCGTGCCGACCGGTTTCCCCCCTGTTTCCTACACACGGTTCTGCGCCCCCGTTCCGCGCTCTCCGTCCGCAACCGCGGCCGGCAGACCGGGACCGGTGCGGAACCCCGACCATTCCGACTCCTGCCGAGGCTTCGATGACGTACAACGGTTCCCTGCTCGTGGTGGATGACGACCGGCATATCTGCGAAGCCATGGCGGACTACCTCCGCAGCCTCGGCCATCGCACCGAAACCGCGATGACCTGCCGCGACGCCATCAGCCGCATCAAGGAATACAACTTCGACGCCGTCGTCTGCGACGTGAACCTCCCGGACGCCGACGGCTTCCAGGTCCTCGAATGGGTCGTGGCCAACAAGCCCGAGACCTCGGTGATCCTGCTCACCGGCTACGGCACCATCGAAAGCGCCGTGGAGTCGATCCGCATCGGAGCCTTCGACTACCTGACGAAGCCCGTCATCGACGACGAACTGAACCTCGCCATCCAGCGGGCCCTCAGCCAGAAGCGGATCGTCGAAGAGAACAAGAAGCTCAAGAAGCAGCTCGACCAGAAGTTCGGGATCTCCAACATCATCGGCCGCGACTACAAGATGGCCAAGATGTTCGACCTGATCGAAAGCGTCGCCGATACCCGGACGACGGTCCTGATCCTCGGTGAAAACGGCACCGGCAAGACCATCACCGCCCGGGCCCTCCACCAGCTCAGCAGCCGCCGCGAGAAGCCCTTCGTGGAAGTTGCCTGCGGAGCCCTCACGGATACCCTCCTCGAGAGCGAATTGTTCGGCCACGTCGCCGGCTCGTTCACCGGGGCCACGCACGACAAGATCGGTAAGTTCCTGCAGGCGGACGGCGGCACGCTGTTCCTCGACGAAATCGGGACCGCCTCGCCGAGCCTCCAGGTGAAGCTCCTCCGCGTCCTCCAGGACCGGGAGTTCGAGGCGGTCGGCGGCAACAAGACCCACAAGGTCGACGTCCGGCTCGTGCTGGCGACGAACGAAAACCTCGAAGAGCGGGTCCGCCGCGGCGAGTTCCGCCAGGACCTGTTCTACCGGATCAACGTCATCTCCGTGACGCAGCCCCCGCTGCGGGAGCGGATCGGCGATATCCCGCTGCTCGTGCAGCACTATGTGCGGCACATCAACGAGCAGACCGGCAAGCAGGTGGAAGGCTTCGACGACCAGTCGATGCAGCTCATGCAGCGGTACCAGTGGCCGGGCAACGTCCGGGAACTGGTGAACGTGGTCGAGCGGGCGATCGTCCTGGCGAAGGACCGCGTCATCACGGCGAATGACCTGCCGGAGTCGTTCCGCCGGGACCTGCAGGAGCCGCGTTACAACGGCCAGCGGATCGGAGCGGGGAACCTCAAGTCGGCCCTCGTGAACCCGGAGCGTCAGATCATCGTCGACGCTCTCGAGGGGAACGGCTGGAACCGTCAGGAGACCGCCCGGATGCTGGGGATCAACCGGACGACGCTCTACAAGAAGATGAAGAAGTTCCAGATCGAATACGAAACCCACGCCCAGCTCACCTGAGCGAAGCGAAAACGGACGTGCATCAGCCTCCGGGGCGAAGGGTTCTCACCCTCGCCCCGGAGGTTTTTTCGTTGAGGAGCGTTCACCGCAACGGGAGGGCGAAGCTCCTGCTGAGCCGCGAAGGTTCCTTCCCGCGTTCCATCGTTCCAGATCGAAGTGCCCTCGGCCGCTGTCACCACCGCCGCGGCTCGGCCGGAGCCTCGCCCTCCCGATCGCCAACCGACGCCACGATCGTTCAACGACGTAGCGCCGCCGCCACGGGCAAACGGCTTGACCGGACCTCCGCATCAAGTGCAGACTGGCGGTGATCCGCAACACAAAGTGGCCGCAGGCAGACGAGGGCGAATCCGATGACGACGATGCAGAAGCACGCGATGGCGCTCGGGTATTTCGCGCTGGCTGTGTTCTGTGTCTCCACCGGCTCGCAGGGCCTGCTGGCCTTTCGAACTCCGCTTCTGTTGGGGGCGGCCCTGTCCCTGGGAGCGGGCTGCGTCTTTCTGGCATCGGCGTGTTACGGGCCGCTCTGTGCCGCGATCGAGTGGCTGACCGGAATGTCCCGGCTCGCCCAGGAACCGCCGGCGAGGCAGAGAGCGAACTCCGCCGAGGGCGCTCGGTAGGGCGTCAGCGGTCGGTCGTCGGGAGCAGCGGTCCGGTATGTTCGGCTTCGCTCAAACGGTCTATCGACTGTCTCTCGTCGGGCTCGTCGTCTGGTCGATGTGGCAATCACTCTGGTGGTGGCTGGAGTCGACCGGGCCGCAGTCGCGGACTCCGCTGGGGATGGCTCACTACTGGACGGCCGAACGAAGGGGCGGTGCCGCGCGTCGGGCCTGTTTCACGGAGACGGGCTGGACAGCCTTTCAACGGTACTGGCGATATCAGATGCTGTTCGCGTGTCTCGTGTTCCTGTTGATGTGCACATGGGACATTCACGTCTGACGAGGTGCGGGCAATGGACTACGTCGTCCGGGTCGAGCAGGCCAGCAGCCTTCCGCTGGCGGTCGTGAAGCGGGTCGCCGGGCCGCGGGACCTCTCGCGGATCGTCCCCGAAGCGTGCGGGATCGTCTGGAACGTCATCAAGTCGCAGCAGGTCCCCGGCGCGGGCCGTCACGTCGCCCTGTATCTCGACGACCAGATCCACCTCGAAATCGGTGTCGAGCTCAAGGCTCCCTTTGCCGGTCACGGCGAGGTGGTCGGCTCCGTCACCCCCGCAGGGACGGTCGCGACGACGACACACTTCGGCCCCTACGGCGGGCTCCACGCGGCCCACGACGCGATCCACCGCTGGTGTGCCGCCCACGGCCACGCGCTCGCCGGTCCCCGCTGGGAGATTTACGGCCACTGGCAGGAGGAGTGGAACAACGATCCGTCGAAGATTCGGACGGACATCTTCTATGTGCTGAAACCGGCCAGCGGCGGTCAATGACCTTTCGGACTTTGCTTGTGACGCCGGACTTTGACAAAGCACTGGACGCCTTTCGGCCCTTTCTTGC
Source organism: Planctomyces sp. SH-PL14 (assembly GCF_001610835.1). NCBI lineage: Bacteria > Pseudomonadati > Planctomycetota > Planctomycetia > Planctomycetales > Planctomycetaceae > Planctomyces > Planctomyces sp. SH-PL14. Next base: position 5,356,852 of record NZ_CP011270.1, read on the forward strand.
TCAGCAGGGATGGCCCGATCGATTGACCTGGGTCTTTCGAGAGGACGTCGCCGCCTTTCGCCGCCGACGTTGGGTCCGGCTCCCGCTGGCCGAGGACAACGAGGACCTGGCGCGAGCCTACTTTCAATACGGTCAGCGGCAGGGCCGAGGAGTCACCCTCGAAGCGTTCTGCGCGGTCGAGGGGATGAGTGCCTGCTTTGTCTGGGTTCCTCAGGACGACCAGGCGGCCTCGTACGCCATGCAGAAACCCCTCGGCCTGAAGTTGCCGGCCTCCTCCGTCGAAGCGGGAGTTGTCCGCTGGGCGGCGCGATGGAAGTGGATCAAATGGTCGACTCGTCTCAGCGGAAACGGGGGGCTGTCTGACCAGCTTCCGTCGCGAGCGGAAGCCCTGGCATGGACCAGCAGCGTGACTGGACTGGCCGCCAGGCGACACGGCAGAGGGCGCTGAGCTTCCGTAGTCCTCTCAGCACGAGGCGAAGGACCACCCCCTTGCCGCCGGAGACGCTTCCGTGAGGAACCGTGGTACGCAACGGGCATCTGCTTTGTGGTACCAACGTTGAGGACGCCCTCAATCCACACCACCTGCTTTGCAATCCCTGTGGGTTGGTGAGGGGGCATCCGGCACGTCGTCCGCGCTTGGACACGTGCTCCTTCAGACATCTCTCGACGGCCAGGCCTCCGGCGGGCAAGGGGGATTCTCCCCCTTGCATCCCCTGACCAGGGTGCCCCTGGACCCGGTTCTTGGGCCTATCTGTGTCCATCTGTGTTCATCTGTGGCCCCCCACTCTCCCTCCTCCGTGTCCTCTGTGCCTCTGTGTTTCATCGCCTCTGCATTTCATCACCTCCGCCGATACCTCACAGCGAACCCGCCTCACCCCACACCGCCGGCGACTGAAACCCCTTCGGCTTCGGTCCGGACTTCGGCGTCACCGCCTCGGCCGCCAGACGGTCGTACGTCTCGCGGAGCTTCCGCACCTGCTCCGGCTGGCTCTCGGCCAGGTTCGTCTTCTCCCCGGGATCCTTCGCAAGATCAAAGAGCTCGACCGTCACCCCCTTCGCGGCGGGTTTGGCCGGCGCGGGAGTGTCCCCCTCTTCGCTATCGGCGATGTCGCCGCCGATCACCAGCTTCCAGTCCCCCACCCGGATCGCCCCGCGGTTCGGAGCAGCGTTGACGACGATCTCGGTCCGCGTCGACTTCGCCCCGCTCGTCAGCACCGGAAGGACGTCCCGGCCGTCGACGGGAAGCGGCTGCGCTTCGGACGCGCCGGCGACCTTCAGCAGCGTCGGGTACCAGTCGGAGATATGGATCGGCGTCTGGACCGAACTCCCCGCCGGAATGTGCCCCGGCCACGCCGCAAAAGCGCACACGCGTACGCCCCCTTCGTAGACGGTCGCCTTGCCGGCGCGGAGCGGACCGTTGCTCGTGATCCGCTTCGGCGCGGGGCCGCCGTTGTCGCTTGAGAACAGGACGAGCGTGTTATCGAGGATCCCCGCGGTCTTGAGCGCCGCCGTGATCTCGCCGACGGCGTCGTCCATCGCCGTGACCATCCCGGCGTAGGTCTGCCGCTGGCCTTTGAACTGCGGATACCGCTTCGAGTACTCCTCGGGAACCTGATACGGGGAGTGAACGCCGTTGAACGGGACATAGAGGAACAGCGGCCGGTTCTTGTCCCGCTCCCGGATCAGGCGGGAGGCTTCGCGGCCGATCAGCTCCGTCGAATACCCCTCGTCGCGGTTGACCTGGTCGTTGCGGTGCCAGTCGAAGCCGCCGTCGCGGATGTGGGTGAAGTAGTCGAGCGCCCCGTTGTAGTGGCCGTACTGGTGCTCGAAGCCCCGCCGCGTCGGAAGGTACTCGGGCTGGAAGTGCCCCAGGTGCCACTTTCCGACGATCGCCGTCTCGTAACCCGCCTCACGGAGGGCGAGCGGCAGCATCCGTTCTTCCAGCGGCAGGCCGTAATTGGCCCACGGGCGGACGACGCCGGTCTGGAATCCGTACCGGAACGGGTACCGGCCGGTCATGAGGGCGGCCCGCGTCGGGGAGCAGACCGGCTGGACGTAGAACTGGTCGAGCGTGGCCCCGGAGGCGGCCAGGGCGTCGAGGTTCGGCGTCCGGATCTCGCTCCCCCGCCAGCCGACGTCGTGCGAGCCGAGGTCGTCCGCCAGGATCACGACGATGTGTGGCTTTTTGCCCGGTGTCTCCGCCCCCTCGAGGCCGGAATTCGGCCCGGGATTGAGGAAAAGCATGGCGATCAGCAGGGCCGGAGCCGGGAATCGAGCGAACATCGGTCACCTCACAGGAACGCGGTCGGTCGCGTCATGTCACCGAAACCCCCGCCGGGAATCAAGCAAAAGACGGGTTCCGGCGGCCGCGGCGGGTGCGTTCCTGTTGTCCCCGATCCGGCCCGGAATGGAAGACGCGACTTGACCCGAGCGGACGGACCCTGTGAAATACTGGTACTGGTTCAAACGGCACGACTTGCGCGAGCAGAGCCAGAGCGAGCGTGGGTCGAGGCGGTGCGGGTTATTCCTCTGAGTTTTCACACTGCGGCCGTTGCGTCCGGCGGCGACGGAAGAAGTGTACCGATCCATGGCCGATCCCTATTCCACTGGCGTTCCCTCCTCCAGTCAGACGGAGAACGGACCGGCCCCGGCGACCAAGGAGCGCACGACCGACCCGTTGCTGGGCGCGCACGACAAGACCGTCACCGGTGAGAAGACCATGCCGCCGCCGGCGAACGCGGTGGCCCAGGTCGGGATCGGCAGCCAGCTCGGTCCGTACCAGCTCCTCGAGAAGCTCGGGGAAGGGGGCTCCGGGGCGGTCTACAAGGCGCTCCACACCAAGCTCGGGATGCTGGTGGCCCTCAAGGTCCTGCCGCACCACATGGTCTCCAAGCCGAGCGCCGTGACGCGGTTCGAGCGGGAGATGATGGCGGTCGGCCGGTTGCGGCACCCGCACATCGTCCAGGCCCTCGACGCCGGGGACATCGGCGGGATTCACTACCTCTCGATGGAATACGTCGAAGGGGAGGACCTCCAGAAGCTCGTGGCCCTCAAGGGGCCGATGTCGTGCGTCAACGCCTGCAAGGCGATCCGGCAGGCGGCCCAGGGACTCGCCGCCGCCCACGAGCTGGGGATCATCCACCGCGACATCAAGCCCTCCAACCTCTTCGTCACCAAGGGGGGGCGGATCAAGATTCTCGACATGGGCCTCGCGCTCCTGTCGGAAGACCAGGAGAGCCAGAAGGAGCTGACCTCGGAGGGGCAGTGCTTCGGGACCGCCGACTACATGGCTCCCGAGCAGTGGGAAGACTCCCACAAGTGCGACGCCCGGACCGACCTCTACGCTCTCGGCTGCACGCTGTTCCGTCTGCTGACCGGCCAGCCGCCGTATGGCGGCGAGGAATACCGGACCTTCATCCGCAAGATGCAGGGTCACTGCCGCGACCCGATTCCGGACCTGTGCGCGATGCGTCCCGACGTCCCGTCCGAGCTGGCGGAGATCTTCCGCCGGCTGGTGGCGAAGCGTCCCGAGGAACGTTTCGCGACGGCCGAGGAACTGGTCGACGCCCTCGCGCCGTACGCCAGTCGCTTTGGTCCCGGAGCGGCGGAATCTCCTCCGCGGGGGCCGGGAGCCGACTCCGCCCACGTGCCGGAGGGGAAGGGGACGATCCGTCCCGTCGGCGTCAGCTCGAACTCCGGCTCGCGTCCCGTGGCCGCGCCGACCGCCTCCGCCGCGATCTCGACGCCGGTCCGCCGTCCCCCCACGCGGCCCGACATGCGTCGCCGCCGTCCGGTCCGTTCCGACGCCACCGTCGTCCCGACGTTGCGGCAGCGGGCGATTCCGGCCCGGGCCCGCGCGGCCCGCTCCGCCGGCGCGGCAAAGGTCAAGTTCGCGATCGCGGGAGCTCTCTTTGCCGGGGCGATCGCGGCCGCGGCGGTCCAGGGGTTTGCGGTCCCGTGGGTTCTCGGGGCCGGGCTGCTGATGGTGGCGGTCATCAAGTTCTGGCTGGAGGGGGATATCTCGCTCTACCCGGCCCTGGAGCGGCGGTTTCCCGCGGCCCATCCGGTCGTGGAGGAGGTGTCGTCCGACGATGTCGACACGGACGACCTCGACGCCGCGTGGGACGCCGGGATGGCGGCCCTGCGGGAGGCGGGGGTCGATTTTCATGGGACGTCGGTCTTCCTGGTAACGGGTCTCCGCGACGAGCGCGCGGCGCGGTCGCTCATGTCGGCCGCGGGTCTCGACTTCGCGGTCGCGGCGACTCCCGGCGAAGAGGCGCCGCTGACGTGGTTCGCCACGGAGAAGGCGGTCTACCTGTGCTTCACCGGTCCCTCGCATGTGGGGATGGCGGCCCGCAACGAAGGGAAGGTCGAAGTTGCGCTGATGGGGTCGGGCGGTGTCGGCGGCCCGCGTCCCGGCACGCAGAGCAAGAACACGGGGACCATGTTCGTCCCCGGGCAGGAGGGCGAGGAGGACGGCGCTGGCGATGGCGTGGCCGCGCAGGCCCTGGCCCCCGCTCCCCAGGCGGGGCGTGAGGGGGGAACTCCGGTGAACTACACCCCCCGCGGAACGATGCAGTGGGCCGGGTCGGAGGACGCCATGGAGGCGCTCCTGGCGTCGGCCCCCAAGGTGGCCCGGCGGATGAGTGCCGAGCAGTTGGCGGAGGTCCGGGTCCGGATGGCGCATGTCTGCCGCAAGCTGCGGGCGGAGCGGGTGCCGACGCGGGCGATCAACGGCGTGATCAGCGTGATCCCGTTCGACCTGCTTCCGGCGAACGCCGCGACGGCGGGCGAGGTGGAGCGGTGCGTGGCGGCCGATCTCAAGACGCTCCGGGACGAGCTGGGGGTCCGCTGTGCGGTGACGGCGCTCGTGAGCGGCATGGAGTCGGACGAGGGGTTCCTGGAGCTGACGCGGCGGCTGGGCCGGGAGGCGGTGAAGATTCACCGGTTCGGGAAGGGGAACGATCTGTGGACGTTCCCCGAGCCCGAGCTGATCGAGGCGGTCGTGCAGCACGCCTGCGGCGGGTTTGAGGACTGGGCGTATCACCTGTTTTCGAGTGACGACGGGCTGGAGGACGCGGGGAATCTGGAGTTGTTCGGTCTCTTGTGCCGGACGCGATCCGAGATTCAGGAGCCGCTGGCGACGGTGCTCTGCGGGGGGTATTCGGATCCGGAGGACAGTGAGCCGATGCCGTTTGCGGGGGTGTATTTTGCGGCGACGGGTCCTGCGGAGAGTGAGCAGGGGTTTGTGAGCAGTGTGTTTGAGAAGGTGCAGGAGCAGGAGGGAGAGGTTCGCTGGACGGAGGGGGCTGAGGAGGAGGAGGGACGTTATCGGTCGTGGCGTTCGGCGACGTTTGGTGTGAACTTGTTGTTGATGGCAGCGATCACGGCGCTGGCGTTTTTGTGGTTTTCGAAGCGATAGAGCTGGGAGTCGCGTTGGCTTGAGCACTGTCCTGGGCCGACGGGTGTTGAATTCTGAACCGGGCGCTGCTGGTCGCACCGGGGCCAGTGAGGGAGGCGGAAGGGGTTCAGGCGGAAGGCGGAAGGTAGAGGGGGGCAACGCAGGATCGTTTGTCCCTGATCGGGTCCAGGGGCACCCTGGTCAGGGGGATGCAAGGGGGCAGAATGCCCCTTTGCCCGCCGGAGGCTTTGGCCTGTCTCGCTCTCTCTGAGGGAGCGCGTGTCCAAACGCGGACGACGTGTCGGATGCTCCCACACCAACCCGCTCCATTTGCAAAGCGAGCGGCGCAGGGTGAAGGAGTCCTCCCGGGCTCAAGTCCGCACCGCGGGCTCCCCGGCGCAAAGGGCCGACCTTCCGCATCCGGCCCGCTCGCTCTCAGCGCGGAGCTTCACCGGCACTCCCCTCATTCGGAACCGCGGCCGCCGACTCCTTCGGTGCGACGGCCCCGCGCTGCGGGCATCTCTCGCGGCCCGGTGCCGCGCATGCAACCGGTCGACCGCCCGGTCGTAAACCGGAACGACGCAGCGGACGAACACCCACGCCAGTCCCTGGAAGAGCATCACCAGAAGCGTAAACACCAGCTCGATCAACATCATGAACAGCGAGGCGAAGAGGCCGATCAACTCGACGATCGCATCCACAGCCCCACCCCCGACCGCCGCTCATGTCTTCGCCCTGATCCCGCCGCCGGCAACACCGCGCTAAATCTCCCGCGCCGGCGCCTTCTCCCGGTCCTTCGGCGCCGGGAGGATCGAATCCGCCGGCCGCGTCCGAGGCGCCGGAGTCGGAGCAGGGGCCGGTGCCGGATCCGCCGCGCCCTTCTCCGCTCCCTTATCCCCACCCTTCTCCACCGGCGGCCCCGGAGCCACACCAGGCGCATCACCCGCCGCCGGAATCACCGGCGCAGCCCCCGCCACCGCCGGACGCACGAGGAATGTCTCGTTGTACGACCGGAACTCAATCGCCCGCCCCGGGAAGTCTGCCACGATCCCCTGAATGTGCGACGAGTACGACTTCCCCTGCCAGTCGACCAGCGCCTTCCCCGTCGACTTGTCCAGCACCCGCAGCTTGATGTCCTGAAAATGCAGGTCGTCCCGGTTCACATTCTGCACGGCGACGAACGGCAGCACCGGCAGATCCCCCGTCCGGTCGATCGGCAGGTTGAACCCCGACACATCCTGCTGCCACGCGATCTTCGGCTCCCGCCGGTCGAGCGCCACGCACGCCCCCGAACAGCGGATGTTCGGCCCCGGCAGATAGGTGTTGGTCAGCATCATCTTCTGATCGACGAACAGATAGATCCGCTCCCGGTCCATCAGGCACTGCAGCTGTCCCGTCCGCCGCCGGATCGGATCGAGCGTCGCGAGCACCTCCTTCACGCTCGCCAGCTCCATCACCCGGCCCGTCTGGAGATTCAGCACCGCCGTCCGCCCGTCGGGCTCCACGACGAAGAACTCCCGCTCGGAGACCGGCACCGCCCACGAGTCGTCGGAGAACTCCTGCTTCCACACCTCGTCCACCTTGCCCGTCGCCAGGTCGACATGCGTCGTCTTGGCGATGCGGAACTTCCGGCTGTCGCTCTTGCCCGTGATCTCGCAGTGGATCAGCCCCCCCTCCACCACCTGCCGCGCCTTGTCGAGCGGGCTGCCGGAATCGAACTTCTTGAGGACCCGCCCGCTCCGGACGTCGAGCAGCACGGGCCGGTCGCTCGAAGAGAAGAGGTACAGCCGGTCCCCGTCGAGATACACCATCGAGTCCTGCCGCGTCCCCCGCCGCTCCCACAGCATCGCCCCGCTCTCGGGGTCGAGGGCCTGGATCGAACGGCGGTCGTAAACCACCGCCGCCTGGTCGGAGACCGCCCCCAGCATCCCGGTCGCCACGCTCATTCGCGAGAGCATCCGCGGCTGGGCAAAGGCGGCGATCTTCTGCATCGAGTACGTCTGCACGAACTGCGGCTGCCGGTAGAACGTCCGGGCCGACCCCCGCAGGTCCGGGATATGGGTCCACAGCGGCTTCTTCTCCAGCAGCGAGAAGGCATGGATCACGCCGTTGTGGACCACGTAGGTCATCGGCCCCCGCAGGACGATCGGACTCTCCTGGCTGTACATCTCCAGCGGAGAGCTGCGAAGCGGCGCGGACCACAGCGTGCGGTTGTCGGTCGTCAGGAGCGCGATCCGCTGGTTCTGCAGGCTCACCTGCAGCAGCTTGTCTTCCAGGAACGCCGGCCGCTCGCCGAAGGGAGGGAGCGCCCGCGACTGCTGCTGGTGCTCGCGAAAGACCCGGACGACCTCATAGTCCCCGGTCCAGACCGGCATCGCTACCGACGACGCGACCGGAATCCGCTCGAGCGCCTTCGCCGCCAGATCCCCGGCCGCCCCGTCGGGCAGCGCCGCCTCGGGGAATCGGACCCGCAGCTCCTCCAAGAGCAGCCGCGCATCCGCCGTCCAGCCCAGCCGTTCGTAGAGGCTCGCCAGCTGCCACGTCGCCAGGGCCGCGACCTCGGGCCGCTCGCTCCGCTGCAGCTGCCGCAGGTGAATGCCGGCGCCGGTCGAGTCGTTCGCCTGCTCCAGAAGCCCCGCCAGCCGCAGGTGCGCGGCGTCGGCGTCCGGATGGAATCCAAAGAGCCGCACGACGCGCCGCAGGGCGGGGACATCGGCCGCCCCCTCGAGCTGCCGCCGGACGTCCGCCTCCTTCCGAGGCTCCCCGTCGAGCTTCTCGTACACCTGCGCCAGCCGGTCGGCGAGCCAGACGTCCTGCCGCGTCGTCTGGTTGCCGTCGACGATCATCTCAGTCCCGGCGGTCGCGACGAGCTTCCGATAGGCCTCCCACGCGCCGACGAACTTTCCCTGGGCGCTCGCCCGGTCGGCATGCAGCCGGACCAGGGCGTCGCGGTCGGTCGCGGTCGAGGCAAACTGCTCCAGCTCCCGTGCCGCCTCCTCATGCGCGGTCAGGTCCCCGGAGGCGAGCGTCCACAGCCCCTCCCAGAGGATGTCGCGGCGTTTGCGGACGAGCTCCGGCTCCTGCGTCTCGACCTTCCGGGCGGCGTCGACCGCGTCCTCGGGCCGCTGCAGCCGCAGGTACAGCTCCGCCAGCCGGAGCGCCGCCAGGGGGCTGGTCTTCGCTTCCTTCTCGAACGTCTCGAGCGGCTGGTCGGGCTCCCACGCCACCAGCTCCTGGGCCGTCACCGAGAAGACCCGGCCACCCAGAGCGAACAGGTTCCCGGGCGCGTCGTCTCCGGCGCGGAGCTTCTGCGTCCGCCGGATCTTCCCGGTCTGGCGGTCGAACTCATGCAGCGCCCCCGACCGCATCGGCTGCAGGAAGGCGGTCTCGGTCAGGAGGCCGCGGCCGCTCGGAACGTCGCCGAGTTCGGGCCAGGGGGTCTCCCAGACGGTCGCGCCGCTCGCCACGTTGATCGCCTTCAGCGACAGGACGTCGGTCACGTAGGCCCGGCCATCGGCGGCTCCCGCCAGGACGAGCGAGTTCCCCTTCGGCCGGGGGGGCCACTTCGGCTTCCCGGTCCGGGCGTCGAGAGCGACCAGGACCGGCTGCTGGCTCCCGGTCTCATCGGGGAGCTCCGAAGGCCCGAACAGGACCGTCCCGTCCATCAGGATCGGCGCGCCGGGATACCACCGGGCATGCAGATCGAGCGGCTGGTTGATGAAGTATCCGTTCCGGGTATTGGGCGTGTTGACGGGGGCGCTGTAGCGGTGCGTCCACAGGAAGCGGTGCTGGACCCGGTCGAGCGCCACCAGCCAGCCGGAGGTCGTCGGACAGACGATGATCCCCTCCCCGACGGCGGGCCAGCAGGGCCAGCCGCGGCGGACCATGTCCCGCGAGATCGTCTGCCCCACTCCCGAGATCTGCTGCGACCAGAGCGGCTCGCCGGTCGAGGCCCGCAGGCAATGGAGCGAGACGGCGTCGTTCGCCTCCCCGATGACGAACAGCTCGTCGCCGTCGACGACCGGCGCCCCGAAGAAGTACGTCCCGGCCAGCGGCGGAGCGAAGACATCCTCGATCTTCCGCCCGCCGATCCGCCACATCCGCCGGCCGGTCTGCAGGTCGTACGCCGCCAGCGAGTTCGACTTCCAGTCCCGCCCGAGGGGGTCGACGACGTCTTCCTGCTGCCAGTAGCCGTAGACGTTCTGCGGCATGAGGGCGATGTCTTCGAGGACGAAGAGCCGCCGTCCGTCGCTGCTGAGCGAGCCATGGACCCCGTCGCGATACAGGACCGAGGTGAGCGGGTGCTGCTCAGGGTTCGCCCCGTCGTAGGCGGGGCTGATGAATCCCTGGATCATCGTCCGCCCCTGCGTCCGGCGGAGCGGTTCCCCCGCCAGCAGGCGCTCCGGCGCGACGTCGCTCTCCAGCCGCCACGACGGTGCGCCGGTCTCGGCGTCAAAGACCGCCACGCCGAACAGCGTCCGGACCGCCACCTTCCCCGCGGCCGCCACGGGGAACAGCGCCGGGAGCGTCGCCTTCTTGCTCTCGATCAGGTCCCACACCAGGGTCTGGACCTGCTCCTCGACGGCATACCGCCGCACGAGGCTCTGCCGCCACCGCGAAAAGAGGAGCGGCGCGTCCGCGGCAAACACCGCTCCGTGGGCCGCCTCGCCGTACGGCATCCGGGTGTCGCGGACGACCGTCGCCCCCCGCGCCCCTCCCGGGGTCATTCCGTCGAGCCAGGCCTGCGGAGTCAACGGCTCGGCACCGGCCACGGCGGGAGTCGCGGCAGCGGGTGCGGCGACCTGAAGGAACGGCCGCAGATCGGGAATCCCCTTCAGCAGCGCCTCCGCGGCCAGGCGATCCCCGCCCATCGCCAGCCGCCGCGCCGCGCGGACCTTCCACTCGGGGGTCTCGGTCCCGGGGGCCTTGGCGGCGATCAGCCGCCGCGTCCAGTGGGCCGAGGCGGCGTAGTCCCCCTGGTCCTCCAGAATCGCGGCAATGTCCTCCGCGGCGGTCATCCCGCCGGGAGTCGCGAAGTACCGGCTCGCCACCCGGACCAGCTCGTCGAAGCTCCCGCTCTCCTGCGCCTTGCCGCGCGCGGTCCGCGCCGGACCGTCGAACCGGTTGCGGTAGTTCCGGAGCCCCTCTTCCGGGAGAGCCAGCGTGATTCGCTCGACCTCTCCGAGGAGCGAGACCCACTGCCCCTGCGGCGTCCGGTACAGCCGGTCCTCGTCCACCTCCAGGAGGAACTCGACGACGTCGATGGCGTCGTCCCACCGCTCGCCGCGGATTAGCGTCTGAAGCTGCCCGACCCGCCGGGAGAGTTCGACATCGCTCGCCGCGCGGGCGTCGAGCCGGTCGCGAGACCCGGACGCGGGGGCCTCATCGGGAATCGTCCCGCCCCGCTTGGCGGGGGGCTTGGCCGCGGGAGGCGGCACGTTCGGTCCGCCGAAGATCCCGCGGAGGATGTTCTGCACCGGATTCGGCTTGGCCGGCTTCTCCGGTTTCTCCGGTTTGGGGGCGGCGGGCTTGTCCGCCATGGGAGCGGGTTTGTCGGCCATCGGCGCCGGCTTCTCCGCCATCGGGGCGGGGGGCTTCTCCTTTTCCTGCGCCGCGGCCGGAGACCCCAGTCCTGCCCCCACCCCGAGCCACACCGCCAGACCGATCCCGATCCACCGCGCCGGCGGAGCGGCCTCACCGGGGTGGCCGCAGGTCCAGATCGCATTACGCCAGAACCGGCACGACAACATCAGGCGGCACTCCGTGGTGGAATCGGCGGACCGTCCGGTGGGCGAACGGTCCAGCGGGACCATGCGGCAGTATATCGCGGGGGAGGGGGAAGGCTTAAGGCTGAAGGCGGAAGGGAGAGCGCCGAAGGGGAGGGGAGAGGGTCCACGAGGGAGACGATCTCGAACCGCGCAGGCTGTCTCGCGCCAACGGCGTGAAACAATCCAGCCTGGGGTAGCCGCCCCAGGTTGGCTCTCGACCTTCCGCCTTCCGTCCGAATCCCTTCCGCCTCCCCCCTCCCTCTCCCTATCATCGCTCGCGGGTCCCCATCGCTCCGTCAGCCGCTCAATCTCCCATGCCCAAGGTCACCTTCGTCACCGAGAAGAACGAAAAGAAGGTCGTCGACGTGCCGGTCGGCGCCAACCTCCGGAAGCAGGCCCGTGAGAACGGGATCCCGCTCGCCTGGCGGGTCCAGGTGACGGCGGGCCAGCAGAATGTCAGCCCTCCGGGACTGCTGGAGAAGTTCGCCGGTCTCGTCGATCCGCTGACCTTCAGCGCCCGGATCGGCCACGAAGACGAGATCCGCCTCGCCAGCCTGTGCACCGTCCAGGGAGACTGCACGGTCAAGACCAGCGCCCCGCTCAACCTGGAAGGCGAAGTCTTCTGGCAGTGAAGCGCTCCGGCCCCAGGGAGCCTCCCGCCGGCCTCGCCGCCCGGCCGCTTCAGAACAGCTCCCGGACGATGTTCCCCTGCGAGAGGGGCATCGGCCGGCCGTCGCTCATGGCGTAGTTCGTCGCCAGCGGGTCGTAGCCGAGGGCGGAGAAGACGGTCGCGTGGATGTCGGCCGGCGTGATCGGACGGGCCTTGGGAGCGGCTCCCGTCTTGTCGGACTCGCCGATCACCTGCCCCCCGCGGATTCCCCCTCCGGCAAGGACCATCGTGTAGCAGTGGGGCCAGTGGTCGCGTCCGCCGTCCTTGTTGATGATCGGCGTCCGGCCGAAGTCCCCCATCCAGATCACGAGCGTGCTGTCGAGGAGCCCCCGCTCGGAGAGGTCGTCGAGCAGTGCCGCGTACGCCTGCTCCATCGGCGGGACGAGGCGGTTCTTGAGCTGCTTGAAGTTGTCCTTGTGCGTGTCCCAGGTGATGCTCGGCCCATTGACGGTCGAGACGAACCGCACCCCCGACTCCACGAGCCGCCGGGCCAGGAGGTGCGACTGCCCCCACGAGTGCTTCCCGTAGCGGGCCCGGACGGCGTCCGGCTCCTTCGTGAGATCGAAGGCGTCCGCCTGGGAGCTCGCGGTGACGAGCGAAATCGCCCGCTCGTGCGCCACCGCCAGGTCGCTCGCCAGCGGCGTGTCGACCGGCCGGCTCTTTCGATCGAGCTCCCCCAGGAGCTGCTGCCGCTCGGCGAACCGGGCGGAGGTCATGTTCTCGGGGAGCCCCATGTTGGGGACCTTGAAGTTCCGCTCGTCCGGATCGGCATTGAGCACGAACGGGTCGAACCGCGAGCCGAGGCAGCCGCCGAACTGGCCCGGCGTGAGATAGACGAAGCTGTCGCAGTGCGGCCGCGGCGTGATGACGTACGGCGGGATCGCTCCCGCGTAGCCGTCCCGCTGGGCGAGCCAGCCGACCAGCGTCCCGAAGCTCGGGAAGTCGGCCCGGCTCGGCGTGATGAGGGTGCTGTCCTGCGGATAGGCCCGGCCGACCGTCGACCAGTACATCCCGGAGTTGTGCGCGCTCTGGCCGTGGTGCAGCGACCGGACGATCGCCAGCTTGTCGGCCCGCTTGGCCATCTGCGGGAGGAGCTCGGAGATCTGGATTCCGGGGACGTTCGTGTCGATCGGCCGGAATTCGCCCCGGACGGCGTCGGGGGCCTCGGGCTTCAGGTCCCACAGGTCGGTGTGGCTGGGGGCCCCGCAGTTGAAGATCATGATGACGGACTTGGCCCGTCCCGCGGTCGCGGCCGGCGCCCCCTGTCCGCTCCGCCCCCACAGCGACAGCGTCGCGGCGGCCGAAGCGGTCAGAAGCTCTCTTCGCGATGCGCGTGCCGCGCCACCAGGGGGGCGGGGGCGTTCTCCAGGCATGTCTGGCTCCGAAGGATCTCGGAAAGGAACCCATCACGGCGCATTGATACGTCCCCTTTTACCGCGATTTTCCGTCCTGACGCAAGGGAGTCTTGCCGCGGGCCGAACGTCCGTGCCGGGGTCGGCAGCACGAAGGCCGCGCATCCCCGGCCGGACCTTGATCTTGGTCCGCCGGACGATCACTCTGGAAACAGCAAATGGCGATTTGAGCATCGCCCAGCCCGCCGGACCCCGCTGGCCCCTCCGCTGGACCCCGCCGGCCACTCCGCCGAACCCCGCCGGCCACTCCGCCGAACCCCGCACCTTCGATTCCCGACCGAGAACCTCCATGACCTCCCGCCCTCTCCGTGGTCTCCCGCTCCTCGCGGCCGCCGTCTGCCTGCTTTCGTCGTCCGTTCTTCTCGCCGGCGGCCCGGTGTACCGCGGGACATGGCAGAGCCAGACGACCGGCCACCACGGCCGGCTGCGGATGCGGGTCCTGGAGACGAGCGGATCGACCTACCGGGTCCGCTTCAGCGGGACGTTCCTGGGGGTGGTCCCCTTCGTCTATTCGACCCCGATGACCGTCACCGGCCGGACCGCGGACGGCGGCGTGACCCTCTACGGCCAGTCCAAGCTGCCGATCTTCGGCGACTTCCGCTCGAACGCCTACATGAACGGCAGCCAGTTCACCGCGACCTACACGTCGGCGAAGGACCGCGGCCAGTTCCTGATGCAGCGGCGGTAGCCCGGGCGGTCCTCGCCCGCCGCCCGGTCATTTCTTCTTCTTGGCCCCGACCAGCATGAAGTCGATCGGCTTGTCGGCGGTCGTCACCTCGCCGATCAGTTCGGAGACGTTCGGGTCGCTGTACCGCGGGGGGAGCGACTCGACCGCCCCGACATCGGCCGCCGACTGTCCCATCGGGATGGGGGAACCGTCTTTCTGCGACATCCGGGAGAGGACGACCTTGTACTTGCCGGGGGGGACCCCTTCGTCGGTCCCGTGCCATTTCAAGGTGTACTTGCCCGATTCATCGGTCGATCCGAAGCCCCCGCTTCCGGCCTTCGCCGTTTCGGGGAGGAACGAGACGGCGGCGAACGTGAGAGGCATTCCGTCCAGCGTGATCGTCCCCGAGACGGAGACCCGGTTCGCCGGAGCGGTCGAGCCCCCTCCGCCGCAGCCCGCCAGCGTCGACAGGAGAGCAATGGCGCAGCCGATGCGGATTCGAGAGGAGACGAGAGACATCATGGGAACAGCGCATCCTTGAAGAATCGAAGCGGAATGAAAACGCTCACACCGCGGTGACCCGGTACAGGTCAGCGGCGGCGTGCGGCAGAGGAGTGGCAAGAATCGTGCTATACCCCCGTGGAAGGGGGGAAGAAGGCCCGCTCGATAGCGTTTCAGAACTCACCGACGGGCTGGCCGTCAGCGATCAGGCCCAGCCGCGTTCGGGTCACCAGATCCATGCTGTCCGTGACGAAGCGGACGGCGCCGTCCCCCAGCAGGATCGTCGCCCCCCCGGCGTGAACACTTCCAGCCGCCCCCCAGTTGGCGAGTTTCGGCGGTTGGTTCGTCATCGGTGGAGTCCACGAGCAGCAGAGCCAGAAGTTGATCGGGTTGGTCTGCGAGAAATTGATCCCGTGACCGACCCACTTCGCGTAGCCCCAAGTCCCGGTGACGCCGTTCCGGACATCCAGCGTGGCCTCACACACGGCGACGCTGTTGCTCAGGCCGTCTGCCGCGTCCCGGATTCTCGCGGAGCTGTTGATCCCGAACATGAACTTGCTCGCCGAAGCGATCGAATCGTAAAGCGTGCATGTGTTCGAATAGTTATTCGTGCTGAAGTCGTAGTTGGTCTTGGCTCCGAACAGGCCCGCCGTTCCTCCGTTGACGATGGAGTAGTCGCCGCTGGTTGTGGATCGGTAATACCGATCTCCGAAGTCCGACGGACAAAGGAAGGCCGGGAGAGAGACGGACACGACGGCGTCGTTCGTACCCGCCGCGGTCCCCTGAATCGTGCCGATGCCTGCGGCCCGCTTATGGTCGCTCGCCGGCAAATCGTGATTGTACTTGTTGTACAGTCCCTGCTGGTCGATGTACGGCAGAAGCATCGTCCAGCCGCGGGTGTTGCGGATCGGGTTGGGGGCGAATCCCACTTCGCATTCGCCGGGATTCACGACGGAGAACGGAAAGATCCCATGGGTCTCATGGTAACTGTGGAGAGCGATGCCGATCTGCTTGAGGTTGTTCTGACACTGCGACCGGCGGGCCGCTTCCCGGGCCTGCTGGACGGCCGGAAGTAGAATTGCCACCAGGACCGCGATGATGGCGATGACGACGAGCAGCTCGATGAGTGTGAAACCTCGCGCACGCCGACGCCGAACACATGCTGTGAACATGAAGAGCAGACTCCGCGCTATGAGTTGGGAAGGGACTGATGTGAAGGGATTTTGATTCTTCACACAAATCTGCATCAGTGTCAACCGATGCGTTGCTGCAAATCGAAGCACCTGAGTGGATCGAGTCGCGGCGAACCCCGAACGCCTAGAGGGGATTGCGTCGTCAAGAAGCACGGACGCCTGGGAGATGAAGGGCCACGAGACCGACCGCGGAGTCCCCTTACGGCACCCACAGGATGGCGATCACGACGAGCACGATCGTCCCCACGACCGCCGTCAGGACGCCGCTCATCCGCTTGCGGCGGAGGTAAAAGATCAACACGAAGCCGGTGATCGAGACGAACACCATCAGCAGCGCGGTAACGTCGATGACCCAGGACCAGACCTCGCCGCTGTCGCGCCCCTTGTGGAGGTCGTTCATGACCGCCATCAGCCCCATGACGGTCTGCGTGGCGTTGTAGGTCCCGGCCGCGCGGTCGATGAAGACGTCCGCGGCGTAACCCGGGCCCTTGAAGAGGACCATGCACTCGTAGTCGTCGATCCGGAACTCGCTCACCGCGCCGCGGAGGCCGTGCTCCTTCCGCAGGTGCTCGACGACTTCCAGCTTCGCAACGGTCTCGTTCGCCGGCGCGGCGCCAGTCTCTGATGCTGCCGGATCGCTCTCCGCCCCCTCCGGCGCCGCCTCCATCGGCCGCGGCGCCACCCACGCCGTCGGCAGGCTCCCCTTCAGCTCCGTGACGGTCTGAACGTCCCCGCCGAACCACGTCGGGTGGTTCAGCGTGATCCCCGTTACGGCAAAGAACATCAGGGCCGCAAAGCCGATCAGCGACACATAGATGTGCAGCCACCGCACGGCCGACGCGAAGCGGTTCGAAAGGCTTCGCGGCGGACGGGGCTTGGGCTGGCTCCCCGTGGAGGGGGTTCCGTTCGGACCGACTTCACTTGGCCGCCGGCTTGGACTCACCTGCGGGGGCACCTGCGGCGGGGACAGCTGCTCGATATTCGTAAGCGGCGGACTCGAATTCGACATTGCCTTTAAGCTTCGTAACCGCGATCGGGTCAGCCCCGAGCGTGAGAGGGTGGCGGATGATCTGGTACGTGCCGTGTTCGCGAGCCGCTTCCAGGTACAGGGTGTACTTGCCGGGCTTGAGCGGTTTCCCGGCGTCGTCGGTCCCGTCAAACACCGCCTTGTATTCGCCAGGACCGCGCGTCGCCCCGGAGATGACGCCAATCAGGTCCGTCTGGTCCGCCAGTTTGCGGGTCCGGTCGTTCCGATACCAGCGAATCAGGTCTCGATGCCACCGCGGCCCGGGCTGCTTGTTGTCGAGAAACAGGAGGGCCGTCTTCACCGGGAACTCGTCGGCGTCCTCCAGCCAGACCGCCACATACGGCCGGCGGTACCCCGGCTCGCTCGGCTTGGCGAGCGTGATATTGACGACCAGCGACAGCAGTTTGCCGTCTGCCGCGTTCTCTTCGCTCTTGGCCTCCTTCGCGTCCCCCTTGGCGTCTTCCGCGGCGACGAACTGCGTCGCCCGGGCACCGAGCCGGAACAGCCCCGGCTGCCCGCGATCATTCCAGCCCGACGACTCCTGCCGCGAACCGTCCGCCAGGACAAGCAGGCACTCCGTCTCCGGCAGCGACTCGATCAGCTTCAGGCTCTCGGCCGGAGGGAGAACATTGCAGATCGTCGCCAGGGCGTCGGCTTCGGCGGAGGTGGGAGCGACGACCGTCGCCCCGGCGATCCCTTCGGCCGGTCGGCCTGTTTTGGGATCGAGGATGTGGGAGTACCAGCGGTCGCCCACCTGGAACCCGCGGCGGTAGTTGCCGCTCGTCGCCAGACCGCCGCCGTGGAGATAGACCGCATCGATCGGCTCGGCATTCACCGCGTCGTTGTGCGGATCCGCGACGGAAACGCGTTCGACGATCGACCCCGCGGCCCGCATGTCGCCGCCGATGCAGACGAGGGCTCCTTGGACCGCCTCCTCGTCCATCGCCCGCAGGCAGGCCCGATCGACGATCAGCCCCTTGGCCAGCGCGTCGAAGTTGAGCGGCACGCTGCCGATCTTCCGGGCCCGGCCCTCGGTCGCGTTAAGCTGCCAGTGCGGCTGCGTCAGGGCGACCGTAGTTTCCTTCAGGACCGCGTCCGACGGCGCGGTTCCCGTCGCCGCGGCGGACCGCCACAGACGGGTCAGGCTCTCGGTCGCCGGCTGGAACGCCCCGCCGCTGGCACGGGTCCACCGCTCGCTCGCCTGGAGGACTTCCAGCAGCTCCGGCGAGATCGCGACCGACTCGCCGCCGCCGCTCCGCTGCCAGCGGCTCAGCTCGCTCGCCGGATCGTAGACGCTCAGGATCCCGGAGAGCCGCTCGATCTCCTTCAGGACAACCGCTTCGGCCCGCTCGGCGGCGGCCGACGAATCGGCATCGACACGGACTTCCAGCGACGTCCCCAGGACACGCTCCCGGTGGAACGTGAACGTCTCGGCCGGGGCACTCGAGGTCCAGACCGCGAGGGCGGTCCCCATCACGCCGGCCGCCCGCAGGCTGGCGACTCGCAGGCGGGGGAACGAAAGGATCGACAGACGAAACCGCATGAAAACTCCAGGGGGCGGAGAGAGACGGTAGGAAGGAAGGGGCCGCCGATGCATCGCCCGAGGCAGGGCGATCAATCGCGGGGAGAGGCAAACGGAGGAACTATCGGGGGGCCGTCGCCGGCGGGGAAGCGGGAGCGGTTCCGGTGGTCCCTTCGCGGGGCGGTCCGTTCCCTTCGCGACTGCCGCCGCCACCACGACGCATCGGTCGTTCGGCGGCTCGGGACTGGAAGTACGCTTCGAGCTCGGAGCGATCGAGCTTGCCGTCCTTGTTCGCATCATGCTCTTCGAGAGCCCGGGCCGCCATCCGCTCGGGGCTGCGGTCGCCGCTGCCGTCGGTCGTGAAGGGGCCGGCCGGGGGGGACTCCGTTGCGGCGGAGGCTTCGATCTCTTCCTTCGTGGCAAACCCATCCTTGTTTGCGTCGGCCCGCTCGATCAGCGGCCGGAACCGTTCGCCGACTTCGTCCTTCGTGAGCTGGCCGTCCCCGTTGCGGTCCATCCGCATCAGGCGGGCGACCAGTTCCGAGCCCGCGCTCCGGGTGTTGCCGCGATCCATACCGCCCGCCGGCTCGACGCCGTAGTCGCGGGATTCCGGTGCGGGATCGAGGAGGGCGATGTGGGCAATCCCTTCCTTCTCGGGATCGAGGCCGTAGAACAGGAGCCGGTCCTGGTACTCGACCATCGTCCGGCTTGCGGCATCGAACGGAAGTTTCTCGAAAGCGACCGTCCAGGCGTTCGACTGCGGATCGAAGGCTTCGACGGAGTCGACCTTCTGGAAGTGCCCGTCGACCTTGGCGAACCCGCCCGAGAGATAGAGCTTGCCGCCGGCAACCGCGAGGCTCGGGAAGACGCGGGCGACCTTGGGCGACGTCCCTTTGGCCCATGCCTTGGCTTCGAAGTCATAGACATCGACCGCGTCGACGATCGTCGACTCTTCGCCGAGTCCGCCGACCGCATAGAATTTTCCGTTCAGGACGGCGGCTCCGAACGAACGCCGCCGTGTTGGAATAGCGGCTTCGGTGACAACCTCAGCTGGCGTCTCGGGCGAGCCGGACCACTTCCAGGTCTCGGCGATCAAGCCGCCGCCGTGTCCGGTCACCTGGCTGCCGCCGAAGATCCAGGCCGCCTCTCCCTGGGAGACGACGGAGAACATCGACCGCGGGCCGGGGAGATGGCCGACTTCATCCGTCCACCCCTTGCTCCGCAGGCGATAGCGGAAGATCGTGTCGGCCGACTGGTACTTCTCACCCGGATTCGCAATTCCCCCCAGGACGTAGATCGACTGGTCGATCCGCTCGCCGGCCAGGAACGCCGCTCCGCTCTGGACTGCCGAGGGCAGCGGAGGAAGTTTTTCGACGGCCCGCGTCGCGAGGTCGAAGCGGTAAGCCTCGTCGACGATCGCTTCCTTCGAGAAATCGTGCGGATTGCGGCTGTTGTTCCCGCCAAAGGCGTAGAGCGAGTTGCCGGTCAGGAACGGGATCTGTCCCTGCACAACCTTCCCGGCGAACGGGACCGGCCACTCGGAGAGCTTCGGAACCGCATGCTTGTCCGCCGCCAGGTCGATCGCCTCGACGGTCGGCACGTAGGCGCTGCGGGAGATCCCGGCGACCGCGAACAGGGTCGAGCCCTCGTCCGCCACCAGCCGCAGGAAGCTCCGCGGATAGAGAAGCCGCTCCTCCGGAACCCACTCCGACTTCCCTTCATCGAGCGTATAGAGGATGCCGTCCGAGCCGGTGTAGCACAGCTTCCCGCCGCAGCCGAACGCCGAGAGGGCGAACGCCGCAAACTGCGACTTCCCCTTCACCGCCGGCCCTTCGGTCCATGTGTCGGTCTTGGGATCGTAAGCGTGGACGAGCGACGTGATCTGGTTCGACTGCGTCATCCCGCCGAGGACCCACACCTTGTGATCGTGGGCCGCGACCGCGAGAGCCCGCTTCACAAACGGCGGCTTGGCAATCGGCTTCCATTCCCCCTTATCGCTGGCGAGGTTATAGACCAGCGCGTCCTCGTGCCACGGGGCCTCCATGACGTTCGTCCCCTGCAGGTTCCACCCGCCGACGACGTACACCTTCCCGTCGACGACCGCCGCATCGAGCGACGACCGGGGCTTCGGCAGCGAAGGGAGATTCGTCCAGCTCTTCGTCTCCGGGTCGAACCGAGAGAACTCATCGAGCGAGTGATAGACCGTCGCTTCCCCCTGCCGGTTGTCGAAGCTCAGCCCGCCGACGCGGTAGATCTTCCCCTCCCAGGCCAGGATCGCCGGGCTCTGCGACGAGTTCTGCATGGGAAGCGTTTCCCAGGCGGCGTCGGGCGTCTTGAGGTTGAGCCGGACAAAGTGCGGCGAGAGGCTGTCCTGCGAGTTCCCCGGAATCCGGCCAACGTGGCCGCCGAAGACGTACAGGTGATCCCCCGCGACCGCGGCCCCGAAGCTCGAGATCCCCTCGGGGAGGTTGGGGAACGGCATCGGCCGCTTGAAGTCCCCCGCGGAGAGCGGCATTGCCGTCAGCAGGAGGAACGTCAGGAGAGTCAATCGAAGCAGCATCGGCAGGGCTCGCGGTTCAACAGACAGAGGGCAGGGGATGGAGCTTGTCAGATTCGATTCCGGGAAACTACGCGCAGTCCGAGTGGACTCCCTGGGCTTCCAGGAGCAGGAGTCGCTGCTGGCAGACGATGACCCGCCGGTAGTCGCCGGCATCGCGGTAGACCTGGATCATCCGCTGCAGGCAGTTCGGACAGCGGATCGACTCGATCTGCGGCGAGGCGAGCCGGCACACAATCCGATAGGCGTCGTCCGAGCGGTCGAACCGCAGCAGGTGCGAGACGAGGCCGATCCGGTAACCGACGTTCTCCGGATCGAGCGCGATCGCCCGGCGGGCCAGCGACTCGGTGTACTCGGGGGGAATCCCGCACCGCGCCGCGTAGTAGCCCATGTCGTAGTAGGCCTGGGCCAGACCGCCGTCGAGCTGCATCGCCTTGCGGGCGGCGTGCATCGCCATCGCCGGCTGGCGGATCGCGTCGAGGCCGGTCGCGACCTGCAGCAGGAGCGGCGCGGTCAGACCCGGATCCTGGAGCAGATTCGCCATCAGGTCGCGGGCGAGGTCGGCTTTGCCGATCCGGATGTAGCCGTGCGTCAGGCAGACCCGCGCGGCGGGGGAGAGCGGAACGAGGAGCGAAGCCCGCTCGATGGCCGAGACCGCCACGGCGACCCGGCCGCGGGCGTAATGAATGAGGCCGGCCAGTTCCCATCCGCGGCCGTCTTCGCGATGGGTCCGCAGATGGAGCTTGAGGAGCCGCAGCGCCTCTTCCAGATCGCCCAGTTCGTAGGCCTCGCGGATCACGTCGTGCGCGGTGGACATGCCCTCTCCCGGGAGTGACGGAGCGATCATCGGCCGGCGGTCTCGCGTCCGCGGCAGGCGGAGCGTACGAGACAGGCGGCGTGTGAAAACGTTCCCCGGAGGTCCATCCCTCCTCCGGGGAACACCTGCGAGGGACGGTGGAGTACGACCGCCGCAGGAGGCTCAAGGAATGTTCGTCGGAGGGGAGCTTTGCAGTTCGACCCTCGTATCGCGTGCGGGAGGCTGGCTGTCCGGAAGCGGCCGGAACTGGCTGGCAACTGAGACTCAATCTCAATGAGGTGGGAGTATGCCGGGGGACGAGGGGCATTGCAAGCCTGCGAACGACCCGCCGCCACAGATTTCAGGTGACCTCAAGTTTCCGCGGCGGGGTCACCGAGGAACGTGCTCGCAATCGATCCGAAGCCTTCGAGGGACAGGCAGCCTCTTCGGCCCGAAGGTCCTGATGGGAACCATCGGTCGAATGCGGCCGGGACCCGACCATCAAGCGTGTCCCGAAAGTCGGTGGAGAGCTCCGAACGCAGCAACAAGGGCGCGCGTTCTTCGAGGTGCCGTCATCGGGAGGGCGAGGCTCCGGCCGAGCCGCGGCGGTGGAGCACGTGCCCGATCGCCCCTTCGCCCCAGCTCGAACGGAGCTTTGATGGCGGAAGCGTCCGTCTCAGACTCCGTCAAGACAAAGGGAACACGTTTACGAACCCTCGCGGCTCAGCAGGAGCTTCGCCCTCCCGGTCCCCGGCGTCGGGCTTCCCCGGCCGACTTTCACGCACACCACCATCGCCGCCATGCCTTCGCGTTTCCTTCCCGCTCTCCGCGTCAGACTCGAACAGAACGATCCCGGAACGCACAATCTCCTTGGATGCGGACGCGGGCCGTCCGCTCCGAGGCCACGCCTCCGATTCGCGGCTCCCTCCTCCCGATGAAAGGCGCCCGATGAACGTCCTGCTCTTCAATGCCGGTTCGAGCAGTCTCAAGTGCAGCCTGATGGCGTCCGGGACCGGGGCGGTCCTCGCTCACGCGGTCGCCGACTGGGCCGGCGCGAAGGACGGCGGGCAGCCCCGCTACACCTTCGGCCGGGGTTCGGACGCACCGACCTCACAGAGCGTCGACTGGCACGGCTACGCCGCCGCCGCAGACGCCTTCCTCCGGGACCTCAGGAAGTCGGGGACGCTCGCGGGCCTCCACGAGATCGGAGCCGCCGGCCACCGGATCGTCCACGGCGGCACCTTCCGCGAGGCGGTCCGGATCACGGCGGACGTCCGCCACCAGATCGAGGACCTGATCGACCTCGCCCCGCTCCACAATCCCCCCGGCCTCGAAACGCTCCGCGCCGCCGAAGCGGCGCTCCCCGGCATCCCGCACATCGCGTCGTTCGACACCGCCTTTCACGCCACGCTCCCGCGGCGGGCCTACACGTATGCGGTCCCGGCCGCCTGGGCGCGGGACTGGGGGATCCGGCGGTTCGGGTTCCACGGCCTGAGCCACGCCTACGCCGCGCGGCGGGCGGCCGAAATGCTCCAGCGGCCGGTCGAGAGCCTCAAACTTGTGACGTGCCACCTCGGCCACGGCTGCTCGGCGGCGGCGGTCGACCGCGGCGCGTGCGTCGACACCACGATGGGCTACACGCCGCTCGACGGGCTGATGATGGGAACCCGCAGCGGCTCGGTCGACCCGGGGGTGCTGGTCTACGTCCAGCGGCATCATGGCCTCTCCCCCCAGCAGGTCGAGACCGCGCTCAATCGCGAGTCGGGCCTCCTCGGCGTCAGCGAGCTCTCGTCCGACATGCGGCGGGTCCTCGAAGCGGCCCACGGAGGGAACGAACCGGCCCGCCTCGCACTCGAAATCTACAGCCACCGGATCCGGCAGGCGATCGGGGCCTTCACGGCCACGATGGGCGGGCTCGACGCGATCGTGTTCACGGGAGGGGTCGGGGAGCACTCCGCCGACATCCGCGAATCGGTCTGCGCGAACCTCGCCTGCCTTGGCCTCGCGCTCGATCCCGTCCGAAATGCGAACGGAGGTCCGGACGCCGACCTCTCCGCCCCCGGCTCCCGCGCGCGGACCCTCGTCATCACCGCCCGCGAAGACCTCTCGATGCTCCTGGACATCGAACGGGTCCTCGGGACCCCCTGA
This sequence comes from Planctomyces sp. SH-PL14, assembly GCF_001610835.1. NCBI lineage: Bacteria > Pseudomonadati > Planctomycetota > Planctomycetia > Planctomycetales > Planctomycetaceae > Planctomyces > Planctomyces sp. SH-PL14. The sequence goes on from NZ_CP011270.1 coordinate 5,380,514, forward strand.
CCGCGAACCGAACCGACACGTCTTCGGTTTCCTCTCTGTCCTCTGACTCGCCCGGCGGAATGGACGCACCGACACCCGACCCTGCCGCCGCGCCCGACGCACCATCCCCGGCCCCCGCACCGGCGTCGCGGCTGATCGGCCTCGACGTCGCCCGAGCCGTGGCGATCCTCGGGATGATCGTCGTCCACTTCTGTCTCGTCGCCGCCGCCGACCAGACGACGCCCCCCTGGATGGCCGCCATCCTGCGAGCCCTCGACGGCCGGGCGAGCGCGGTGTTCATCCTGCTGGCCGGAATCGGCGTCACGCTCATGACCCGCGGGGCGGTCCATCGCCAGGACATCGCGCGGCGGAATGAGCTGCAGGTCGTGCTGATCCGACGGGGCATCGCGCTGCTCGTCCTGGGACTGCTCAATCTGACGATCTGGTCGGGCGACATCCTCCGGATCTACGGCGTCTCGCTGATCGTAGTCTCGTGCCTCTTCGATCGGTCCAGTCGAGCGCTTCTCATATGGGCCGCGGCGTTCGCGCTCGCCTTCATCGGTCTCTTCGCCGCCTTCGACTTCAGCCAGAACTGGGACTGGGAGACGATGACGTACCAGCGACTCTGGACCCCCTCCGGCCAACTCCGCAACCTGTTCTACGACGGCTTCCGCAGCGTCTTCCCCTGGACCGGCCTGCTGATCTTCGGAATGTGGCTCGGCCGGCTCGACTTGACGCGGCAGGACATCTGCCGCCGACTCCTCCTCCTCGGCGCCGCAACCGCCGCCGCGGCCGAGGGCCTCTCGTGGAGCCTCCTGCGATGGCTCGCTCCTACGGCGGGCCAGTCTCGTTCCGACGTTCCCGAACTCGCCGCCCCATCCCTTCCCGCGGACGAAGCCCGGGCCCTCTTCGGCACCGACTCCATGCCCGCCCTCCCGCTGTTCCTGCTGGCCGCGGGCGGGACCGCGGTCTCGGTCATCGCCCTCGGTTGCCTCGCCACGAACCGCTGGCCGGGACGGGGCTGGAAGCCGCTCGTCGCCACCGGCCAGATGGCGCTCACGTGGTACATGGCCCACATCCTGCTCGGCCTCGGGGGCCTAGTCGCCTTCAATCAGGTCGGAGCCCACTCTCTGCCCGCCGCCGCGGCGCTCGGAGTCGCGTTCTTCGCAATCGCGGTGCTCGTCTCCACCCTCTGGAACCGGATCGCCCGCCGCGGCCCCCTCGAAATCGCCCTGCGCCGGCTGTCCGAGCCCGAATGATCTCAACCTGCCGAAGCCAGCGCGGCGTCGGCTGTCATCACCCACCCGGTCCCAGCCAACCGGGGGAAAAAGGAAGCGGAGAGACAGGGATTCGAACCCTGGGACACCTTGCGGAGTCTCCGGTTTTCAAGACCGGTGCAATCGGCCGCTCTGCCATCTCTCCGAGCGGGGGCCTGCCGCCGTTGCCGGGGAGGCGGAGTGAGTCTAGTCGTTGGCCGGCGGCCCGCAAACGGTCATGGGGGTCATGCGTTGTCCCGCTCGCTCGAACCACGTCGTTGCCGGCACGACTCGTGCTCGCTCGAACCCGTGTGCCACGGCCGCTGGGGTCAAGGGGCCCAAAGACAACACAGGCCCTCTTGCCGCCGGAGGCACTTCCATGAGGAACCGTGGTCAGCAACGGACGTCCCCTTTGTGGGACCGGCGTTGAGGACTCACTGCTCGCTCCGCAATGCCCGCGGGTTGGTGAGGGGGCATCCGGCGCGTTGTCCGCGCCTGGACACGCACTCCTTCAGACATCTCCCGACGGCCAGGCCTCCGGCGGGCAAGAGGGCGTTGCCCCCTTGCATCCCCCACCAGGGGTGCCCCCTGGACCCCGGTTTTCCCTTGGTCGTTGCATCATCAGATTCGCTAGGCGGTCCCCCGGACAGGCGGTACAGTCGATCGCATGGAGCATTTTGCGGCACCATCGCCTCTTCGCGATGTCGAAGAGCACTTCAGCCAGCTCGTGGCGAGCGTCCAGGACTACGCGCTTTTCCTGCTGGATGAACAGGGGCGCATCCGAACCTGGAACGCGGGAGCCGAGCGGTTCAAGGGCTACACCCGGGACGAGATCCTCGGACGACACTTCTCCTGCTTCTACCCCCCCGAACTGGTCGCCAGCGGATGGCCGGACTTCGAACTGCAGCAGGCCCGGGCCCTCGGCCGGTTCGAAGACGAAGCCTGGCGTCTTCGCAAAGACGGCAGCCGCTTCTGGGCCAACGTCGTCATCACGGCCCTCTACGATGAGAACAAGAACGTCCGCGGCTTCCTCAAGATCACCCGCGACCTGACCGAGCGCAAGGCGGCCGAGGAGGCGCTGCGGCTGAGCGAGCAGCGGTTCCGCCTGCTGGTCGAGCGCGTGAAGGACTACGCGATCTTCATGTTGGATCCGGAGGGACGGGTCGTCAGCTGGAACGAAGGGGCGCAACGGATCAAAGGCTACGCCGCCACCGAGATCATCGGACAGCATTTCTCCCGCTTCTACTCGTCGGAGGACCTGGCCCGCGGCAAGCCCGAGTGGGAACTGGCCGAGGCGATCGCGAGAGGGAGCATCGAGGACGAAGGCTGGCGGGTCCGCAAGGACGGCTCCCTGTTCTGGGCGAACGTCGTCATCACGGCGATCTACGGCGCCGACAACGTGCTCGTCGGCTTCGCCAAGGTGACCCGCGACCTGACGGAGAAGAGGAAGACCGAGGCCCTCGAAGTGGCGGACCGCCAGAAGAACGAGTTCCTGGCGATGCTGGCCCACGAGTTGCGGAACCCCCTGGCCCCGATCAGCAACGGCCTGCAGCTCCTCAAGTTCGCGGGGCTCGACCGGCCCACCCTCGAGGCGACGTCCGAGATGATGGAGCGTCAGCTCCTGCACCTCATCCGGCTGGTCGACGACCTGCTGGACGTCTCGCGGATCGTGACCGGCAAGATGCGGTGCCAGCCGGAAGTCGTCGACCTGGCGGATGTCATCGAGCGGGCCGTCGAAGAGACGCAGCCAGCGGTCGACGCCGGCGGGCATGAGCTGCGGCTCTCGCTTCCGGGGCGGCGGATCTTTGTGGCGGCCGATGTGGTCCGCCTGTCGCAGGTGGTCGGCAATCTCATCGGCAACGCCGCCAAGTATAGCGACCAGCCAAGCCAGATCATGCTGACCGTCGAGCGCGATCGCGAAACGGCGGTGATCCGTATCCAGGACCACGGGATCGGGATCGCGGCGGAACTCCTTCCGCGGATCTTCGACATCTTCACACAGGCGGACAATTCGGAGGCCCGGACGCGGGGCGGACTCGGCATCGGGCTGAGCGTGGTGAAGAAGCTGGTGGAGATGCATGGCGGGACCGTGACCGCCCGGAGCCCGGGCCTGGGGCAGGGGAGCGAGTTCACGATCCGGCTGCCGATGGTGTCGGAAGCGGGGGAGGCCATCCGCCCCGCGCAGAAGCCGGCCAAGCGGACGGGCCAGCCGCGGCGGATTCTTGTTGCGGACGACAATGTCGACTCCGCCCGCACCGCCACGGCGCTGCTGAGCGCCTGGGGGCACGAGGTGCGGACGGTCTTCAACGGGACGGAGGTCCTGGAGACGGCGCGGCACTTTGCTCCCGAGATCGTTCTGCTCGACATCGGGCTGCCGGGGATGAGCGGTTACGAGGTGGTCCGGCGGCTTCGCGAGACCCCCCAGGGGGAGGGGATGGTGCTGGTGGCGGTGACCGGGTACGGGCAGGAGTCGGACCGGCAGCGGGCCTTCGACGCCGGGTTCAACTTCCACCTGACGAAGCCGGCGGATCCGGAGAAGCTGCAGTCGATTCTGGTGGGTGGAGTGGTCTGAGCCGCTGGTCTGTGGAACACCATGTCTGCACAGCCCGAAGCCGGGTCCAGGGGGTCCCCCTGGTGGGGAGTGCAGAGGGGCAACGCCCCTTTGCCCGCCGGAGGCCTGGCCGTCGAGAGATGTCTGAAGGAGCGCGTGTCTAAACGCGGACACCGTGCCGGATGCCCCCTCACCAACCCGCGGAGATCCCAGGGCGAGCGGGGAGTCCTCAACGCGGGTCCCACAAAGGGGACATCCGTTGCTGACCACGGTTCCTCGTGGAAGCGCCTCCGGCGGCAAGGGGGCTTGTGTTGTTTTTTGGTCCCTTGCCCCCAGCGGCCGTGGCACATTGGGTTTGAGCTCACGGCATCGTGCCGGCGTGGAAGCGGCTCAAGCAACCAGGCCAATCCGTCTTCGCGCGCCGCCCGAATCGCTGGCTTTCAATCCCGCGACCGGCCAGCATAGGGAGCCTTCCGTCCCACGGATCTCGACACCAATGCTGGGGAACTCTTCCTCGTCCGAACGGGCGTCGCCCTCCCCCTTCGACTCGGACGTCGCGCAGCTCTACGCCGAAACCGCTCTGGAAGGCGAGCCGGAACGCGCTCCCCTCGCGCTCCAGCTCGCCGCCTCGGACGACCATCTCCCCCACCTCACCGGCGAGATCCGCGACCTCCTCCTCACCCGCCTCAAAGAGGTTGCCCTCCTCGTCACCGTCGGGTGGAGCTTCGTTCTCCTCCTGATCCTGTCCGGGTTCGACGGTCTCCTGAATGCCACCCAGCTCGGCTGGAGCACCGTCGGTGTCATCGCCATCGCGGTCGCCATCTTCACCGGCTGCCGCATCACGATGGGGCTTCGCAACGGTTACTCGCTCGTCGTTCTGCGGTCCTTCGAGGCGGTCTATCTGTGGGGGGCCGTCGCCTGTGCAACCTGGCTTCGGATCGCCGCGGTCCGCGCCTCCCTCGCGACGCAGCCGCTCGACCGTTATCAGGTCCTCTACGCCAGCGCGTTCTCCAACCTGATCTGGATGGCGGTTCTGGTGATCTACGGGATCTTCGCCCCCAACACCTGGCGGCGGCTGCTGACGATCACCGGGATTCTCGTCGGGATCGTCCTGGCAACGGAGCTCGCCGTGTGGCACGACGCCCTCTTCGCGGCCCCGGGGCTGTTCCTCTCGAGCATGATCATCACGGCGATGACGCTCTTCCTGGGGGGCGGGGTGGCGGTTTACGGTTCATTCAAGCTCAGCGCGGCCCATCAGGAGGCGGCCCGCATCCGCAAGCAGCTTCGGGATCTGGGGCGGTACCGGCTGGTCCGGCAGCTCGGGACGGGGGCGATGGGGGAGGTTTATCTCGCCGAGCACGTGCTGCTGCGGCGGCCGTGTGCAGTGAAGGTGATTCGGCCGGACCGGGCGGATGGCGAGAAGCTGGTGGCTCGATTCACCCGCGAGGTGCAGGCGACGGCAGCGCTGACGCATCCCAACACCGTCGAGATCTATGACTACGGGCGGGCGAAGGATGGGACGTTCTATTATGCGATGGAGTATCTGCCGGGGCTGAACCTGGACGAGCTGGTGGAGAAGTACGGGCCGCTGCCTCCCGCGCGAGTGGTGTATCTGTTGCGGCAGGTTTGTGGGGCGCTCCATGAGGCGCACCAGGCGGGGCTGATCCATCGGGACATCAAGCCAGCCAACATCCTGGTCTGCAGTCGGGGTGGGGTTCACGACATCGTGAAGCTTCTCGACTTCGGGCTGGTGCGGGCGGTGCAGGCGAATCCCGGTGAAGGGAAGCTGACGCAGGACGGGGCGATTGCGGGGACGCCGGAGTACATGTCGCCGGAGCAGGCTCAGGGGCAGTTGCAGCTGGATGGGCGGAGCGACATTTATAGCGTGGGGGTGGTGGCGTATTTTCTGCTGACGGGTCGGCCGCCGTTTGAGCGGCCGAATGTGTTGCAGATGCTGTTTGCGCACGTGCATGACGCGGTGCCGCCGCTGCAGAACGGCGCGGTGCCGGGTGAGCTGGAGCGGATTGTGATGCGGTGTCTGGCGAAGGGGCGGGAGGAGCGGTTTCAGGGGGTGCGGGAGGTGGAGGGGGCGTTGGCGGGGTTGCGGCAGGCGGGGGAGTGGGATGCGGAGGCGGCCGCGGAGTGGTGGGGGAAGGAGGAGGGGGTGAGGCGGAGGGCTGAAGGCGGAAGGTAGAGAGCGACGTTCGTCGTTCTGCGCGGAGATTGTGCCCGCCGGCGCAGCGTCCATAGCTCAAACCCATTGTGCGACGGCCGCTGGGGGTCAAGGGGCCAAGAAACAACACAGGCCCCCTTGCCGCCGGAGGCGCTTCGATGAGGAACGTTGGGACACCACGGGCGACCGTTTTGTCGTACCAGCGTTGAGGACTCCCCATTTTAGTGGTGTGCAGCGCTGAGTCCGTTTGGGGCGTGGTCCAAGTAACCCCACCCTTGAAAGGGTGGGCTATTTTCGGCCGTCCCTGGCGGGACTTCTTTGCGTACGCTCCGCTCTCATCACGGTAGAACGGGGCTGCGATCGTCCACGCATGGTGTGGTCCGCGGCGGCGGACCGTGCCCCACCGGCAACGCTGCAGGTTCGTAGAAGCGAGTTGGAGCCGGTGCGGAATGCCAGCCCGAAGGGCTATCCGTTCGTCCAGCCAGGGCCAGCGGCCCTGGTGACACCGACCGACAGTAGCGGCGGCCCAACGGGCAAACCGTTCACCTTGAGGCGAGGACAACGGACGATTGGCGAGTCGGAACCGAATGGCCGGCCCTTCAGGCCTCTTCCCGTTCTATGCCACTCATTCCAGGGCCGGTGGCCCTGGCTGGATGAACGGCTGGCCCGTTGGGCCGGAGAGCCCGGGAGGACTCCTTCACCCCGCACGACTTGCTTTGCAAATGCAGCGGGTTGGTGAGGGGGCATCCGACACGGTGTCCGCGTCTGGACACGCCCTCCTTCAGACATCTCTCGACGACCAGGCCTCCGGCGGGCAAGAGGGCTTCGCCCCCTTGCATCCCCCACCAGGGTGCCCCTGGACCCGGTTCTGACTATTTCGTTTCCGGTGCCGCCGGCGCGGATGTCTTCAACCGATTCTGCACCAGATTCGCCCGGTCCTTATGCACCGCCGTGAACTTCGTCCCGTCCGCCGACAACTCCTCCCGACACAACCCGTCATCCCACACCGCCCCCTGAGCCGTCGACTCCTTCGGCGCACCCAGCTTCTTCTCCAGCGCCGCCTTGAACGCACCCGCCTTGTCCGCCGCCACCGTCATCTCAATCCCATACAGGATCCCGTCAATCACCTGCAGCTCCACACTCTCCGGCGCGACCTCCTCCACCGCAAACTTCGCCCGGTCCGCCTCAGCCACCTTCTGCTTCACGATCCCCGCAGCAGGCGGCTCGCCCGCCGGCTCCAGCGCCAGATTGGCGCCGAACGACTGCAGCGTCGAAATCCCCACCTTCAGCTCGTTCAGCTCGAACGGCAGCAGGTCCGGATCGAGCGCGGGCCCCTGCGAAACCGGCTTCGGCGGCGGCGGAGGCGCATTGACGTTGCACCCGGACCAGGCCAGCGACAGAAACAGCACCGCAAGCGATCGAGACATGAGCGGAATCCCGAAAAGCCAGAAGGGAGACAGGAAAAGCGTTCGCGGCAGTGTGCAGGCCAACCCCGCGCGAGTCAAACGGATCCCCGAGAATCGCAGCCCCGGGATTTCTCCCCCCGGATTGGCCACCGACTCCCCCGGAAGGCCGTTCACACCTTGACAAACGTGTCGCTTACCGGGGAACGTGTCTGTGCCCCAGGATGGGACGGCGTCCGGTTCGCCAAAGTTGAGTCTCACGCTCCTGAAGGCCCCGGCGGACACCGCTCATGACCTCGGTTCTCGCAAAGCTCCCCCCGACGATCTTCCCACCCCTCTCCTCGCACGAGGAGCTGATCGCCGCCCTCCAGGACTGCACCGGCGAGCCGCGGCAGACCGTAATGAACAAGCTCCTGGCCGAGCACGAGTGCGGCGGCGTCCACGTCAAACGCGAGGCCGAGGAGTTCGGACTGACCCCCTACGAGTGGTCCGACCGCCTGATCGAGTTCTACCGCACCACCAAGTCGTTCCTGTACGAGTCCGCCGTCTGGAACCGCAGCCCCCTCAAGCAGACGATCCGGGCCTGGATCGGCGGGTTCCTCCAGCGGGAGAAACGCCTCGACGCCCGCATCCTCCTCTACGGCGACGGGATGGGCTTCGACAGCACCTACTGCGCCCTGCTTGGCGGACGGGTCACCTACTTCGAGCCCTCCGAGGAGTGCGCCGCCTTCGCCCGCAAGGTGTTCGAGCAGAACGGCGTCACCGTCACCCACATTCCCGACCTCAAGGGGCTCAAGGACGGAGAGTTCGACGTCGTGGTCTGCCTGGACGTCCTGGAGCACGTCCCCTCGCCGCCGGACATGATCCAGTCCTTCTCCCGCTGGCTGGCCCCGGGCGGGTTCCTGATCACGCACTCCCCGTACTTCTACCTCGAGCCCTACCACCCGACGCACCTCGCCTCGAACCGCCGCTACGCCGGCGACGACGCGATGTTCAAGACGGCGGGGCTTTATCCGTACGACGGCCGGCTGTTCTGGGACCCGATCGTCCTCAAGAAGGGGACCGGTCCGGACCCCGGGCGGCGGACGGGACAGATCGCCATCGGCAAGCCGCTGCTGCAGTCGGGGCGGTACATCTGGCCGGTGCACAGTCAGGCGGCGCGGATCATGTCCGCGAGCGATTCCCGCTGGGCGCGGGAACTGCGGGCGATGGGGGCTTCCTGAGGCGGAACGAACAGGCGGGAACGGAAGAGGAAAACGAAAAACGGCGGGCAAGGGCCGGCCGGTTTTTTGATCCGTCGTCGGCCGCGCGCGCCCGTCGACACCAAGTCCCTATTCGGCTTTAATACGATGGGCCGTCCAATCGGAGCACCTGCCGGAGACTCCCGTCCTGACGCCCTGACCCGAAGGCAGTCCGAGCAACGAACGAATGGCGAAGACCGATAGTCCACTCCCCCTGAGCATTCAGGGAGTCGAAGCGGTGCAGCGGATCGAAAAAACGCTGCCGCTCGGGGTCGTCACGCGTATCGGCCGGATGCCTTCCTCCGGGTGGGCCATTCCCTGGGACCGGTCGATCTCCCGCGAGCACGCCGACCTGACGTGGAACGGCGAGCGGCTCCTGCTGCAGCTCACGGCCAACGCGCAGAACCCGGCCCTCTACCGCGGTCAGCCCGAGCGGACCCTGAACCTGGCGGCCGGGGACTGGTTCCAGATCGGCCAGACGATCTTCCAGCTCGGGATGCCGGGCGGTCGGCCGGGGGGCGAAGCCGCCGGGGAGTCGACGACCACGTCGATCCGGCTCGGCGATTCCCGCGGCTATTCGATGACGGACCTTCGCAAGGTCCAGTTCCAGAACGCCGCCCGCCAGCTCGAGCTGTTGAGCGACCTGCCGGATGCGATCCGGAACTCGAATACCGACGTCGACCTCTGTCACATGCTTTCGCAGATCCTGCTGAAGGCGATCCCGCATGCCGACGCCGTGACGGTCGCGGGCTATGACATGGCGCACCTGTCCGACGAGTACGAGAACATCAAGAAGTTCCCGGACCCGCTCGTCATGCAGACCGAGACGCGGGACCACTTCGAAGGGCGGTTCCTGCCCAGCCGCCGCATGATCTGGCTCGCTCTGCGGGAAGAGCAGAGCGTGATGCACATCGACACCGGCAAGCAGCAGGACGACCGGTTCACGATGAGCGAAGGGCTGGGGTGGTCCTTCTGCTGCCCGGTCCGCGGGGAGGCGACGCGGGGCTGGTGCATGTATGTCTCGGGGCAGGGGCATACGTCGGGGTCGCTCGTGATCTCGGAGGATGACCTGGCTCCGGACCTGCGGTTCACCGAAGTGGTGGCGCAGTTCATGGGTTCGATCCGGCAGGTCCGGTTGCTGCAGCAGCAGAAGACGCAGCTCAGCACGTTCTTCTCACCCAAGGTCGTCGAGAGCTTGGCGGATCCGCGGCGGGCGGCTCAGTTGCTGATGCCGGCGGAGCGGGAGATCTCGGTTCTGTTCTGCGATGTGCGGGGGTTCTCCTATCGCTCGGAGCAGTTGCAGGGGCGGTTGCCGTACCTGCTGACCTGCGTGACCGAGGCGCTGGGGGTGATGGCGTCCGGGATCCTGGGGGCGGACGGGACGATTGCCGACTTCCAGGGGGACGCGGCGCTGGGGTTCTGGGGGTGGCCGGTGCAGCTCAAGGACGGGCCGTTGCCGGCTTGTCGTGCGGCGCTGGCGATTTACAAGCGGTTTGCGTCGGGGACGAGTGAAGTCGGTGGTTTGCTGGAGGGATTTTCGGTGGGGATCGGCGTGGCGCATGGGCGGGCGCTGGCGGGGCAGATCGGGACGCATTCGCAGGCGAAGGTGGGTGTGTTTGGTCCGGTGGTGAATCAGGGGGCGCGGCTGGAGGGGCTGACGAAGTTTTTCGAGGTGCCGATCTGTATTGATGAGACGACGACCGCGTTTGTGCGGGAGGGGTTGCCGCCGGAGGAGGGTCGGTTGCGAGTGTTGGCGCGGCTGCGTCCGAAGGGGATGAAGATCCCGATTACCGTGTCCGCGCTGTTGCCGCCGCAGGCGGAGATGCCGCATGTGACGGCGAATCTGTTGCAGCGGAGCGAGGTGGCGGTTCAGGCGGTGATTGATGGGCGGTGGGATGCGGCGCGGGCGATTTTGAAGGCGTTTCCGGAGGACGATGCACCGTCGCGGAAGTTGATGGAGATGATGGCGGGTCATGGGAACGAGCCGCCGGCGGATTGGGATGGTGCGTTCACGATGGGGACGAAGTGAGAGGCGGAAGGCTGAAGGCTTAAGGCGGAAGGTAGAGAGGACGGCGGTCGTCTCTTTCGCGAACATCGCGCCCGCCGGCACAGCGCTGATAGCTCAAACCCGACGTGCGACGGCCGCTGGGGTCAAGGGGGCCACGCCCCCTTGCCGCCGGAGGCCTCTTCCATGCGGAACCGTGGGACACAACGGATGTCCGCGTGGTGGAACCAGCGTCGAGGACTCCCTCACATCATACCGCTGGCTTTGGAATCCCCGCGTCTCAGGTGAAGGGGCATCCGGCACGGTGTCCGCGCCTGGACACGCACTCCTTCAGACATCTCCCGACGGCCAGGCCTCCGGCGGGCAAAGGGGATTCTCCCCTCTGCACTCCCTGACCAGGGTGCCCCTGGACCCGATTAGGGCCAAATGATCCTGCGTTGCGCCGCTCGACCTTCCGCCTTCAGCCTGAACCCCTTCCGCCTCCCTCACAGGCCCCTCTGCACCCCCCACCAGGGTGCCCCTGGACCCGGATGAGGGGCGACGCTGACGGGGTTCCGTTCGCGTGCTACCCTTTAACGGCGCCGCCAACATGACGCCGCCAACACGGGCCCCGGGCACTCCATGGCACTGTCCATCGACCAGTTCGTCGATCAGCTGACCACCTCCGGCCTCATCCCGGCCGACGAGATCACCCCCTTCCTCGCCGAACACAAACCGGCCGACGCCGAACAGCTCGCCCGCGCCCTCGTCCGCCAGAAACTCCTCACCGCCTTCCAGGCCCAACAGGTCTACTCCCGCAAAGCCAAGGCCCTCGTCCTCGGCAACTACCTCCTCCTGGACAAACTCGGCCAGGGGGGCATGGGCGCCGTCTACAAAGCGATGCACCGCCGGATGCACCGCGTCGTCGCCCTCAAGGTCCTCGCCCCCAACGTCACCAAGTCGGCCGAAGCCCGCAAACGCTTCCAGCGGGAAGTCGAAGCCGCCGCCCGACTCGACCACGCCAACATCGTCACCGCCTTCGACGCCGACGAAGCGAACGGCACCCACTTCCTCGTCATGTCTTACGTCGAGGGGACCGACCTCTCGGCCCGCGTGAAAACCAAAGGCCCCCTGGCCATCGACCAGGCGGTCCAGTGCACCCTCCAGGCGGCCCGCGGACTCGAGTTCGCCCACAAACAAGGGGTCATCCACCGCGACATCAAGCCCGCCAACCTGCTCCTCGATCAGAACGGGACCGTCAAAGTCCTCGACATGGGCCTGGCCCGCATCGAAGACGAAGCCCACCTCCAGACCGACCTCACGTCGACCGGCGCCGTCATGGGGACCGTCGACTACATGGCCCCCGAACAGGCCCTCAGCACCCGCAACGCCGACGCCCGCAGCGACATCTATTCGCTCGGCATGACCCTCTGGTACCTCCTCGTGGGCCGCGTCGTCTACGAAGGGGACTCCATGATGGCCCGCCTCCTCCAGCACCGCGAAGCCCCCATCCCCTCGCTCAAAGGGACCCGCGGCGAAGTCCCCTTCGCCCTCGACGCGATCTTTCAGCGGATGGCCGCCAAGTCCCCCGCCGAGCGCTACCAGTCGATGACCGAAGTCATCGCCGCCCTCGAAGCCTTCCAGCGCGGCGAAGGGACCCCCGCCCCCGCCCCCAGCCTGCTTCCCGCCAAGTCCCAGGACGCGCTCCTCAACGACTTCCTCCAGGCGGTCGGCGGAGGGGACGCCACGATGGTGCCGGCATCGGGCACGCAGCCGTCCCGCTCGGCCCAGGCCGCCACGGCGGACGTTGTGGACGCCGCCGCCGTCACCCGGACCGCCTCCCAGTCGGACGTTTCGACCGACCCCAAGACCCATGTCACGCTCGCCTCCGAGAAGCGGGCCAAAACGAACCGCAGCAAAGCCTCGTCGACGACCGTCCTGGCCCCTGCCGTTTCCTCGCAGGCCAGGTCGGGCACGTCCCCATCCCGCTCCGCTCCGTGGTGGCAGCAGCGCCCGGTCCAGATCGGCGGCGGTGTCGCCGGGGTCGTCCTTCTGCTCGGAATGATCTTCGCCCTCTCGTCCGGTCGCGCTCCGGAAACCACCGACGCGGCGACGTCCCAGGCCGCGGCCGTCGTCCCCGAAGGCCCGACCGGACCGGTCCCGGCCTCCTCGGGCCCGTCCGCCGCGGACGCGAACAGTGAAGCGTGGGTCGCGGCCGCACTCGCTGCACCGCCGGCCCGGCTCTCGGTCGTCCCGGTCTCGACGTCGGCCGTCTCCGGGCTGACGCTCGACGGCCAGAACACCGGCGTCGACTTCTCGACGTGGAAGTACGACCCGACCCGCCCGCTGACCGTCGACTTCGACATCGAGATCGGTCCGCAGCAGGTCGACCGCGACGCCCCTCTCATCGCTCTCCGCTCCCTCAATTCTCAAGGAGAGCTGTCGTACGTCAAACTCGGCCTGACGGCCTTCGGGATCGGGCCGGTGATCATCGTCGCCGAGAAGGTCCAGAACGAGATCGTCTCGACCCCCTTCCCCCTGACCGGGTTCCAGGGCCGGCGGCTCCGGATCTCCGCGGTCTGGAATGGAGGACGCCGCCGGTTGTTCATCGACGGAGCGGAGCAGCGGGTCAGCGGCGTCGACGGCCGCATGCCGGTCTCCGGCGCGCCGACGAACTCCTCCGTCATCGGCGGTTTCCGGGAAAGCGAAGGGGTCCTGCGGAAGTCATTCGTCGGAACGCTCTACGGCGCCCGTCTCTCCCAGACCGACCGCTCCGCCGACATCCTGCCGGCTGGAGACGAGTGGCCGCTCGACGAGCAGACCGAGATCCTCTTCCGCTGCCGCGAAGGCTCCGGCGTCCTCGTCCACGACATCGCCGGAAAGGCCGACGACGGCAAGATCGTCGGCGGAACCTGGGGCATCACGCACGCGCCGACGCCCCATCCCTCCGAATGCTGGCTCGCTTTCGACGGCCGCTCCTCGGTGGAATGGCCCGACCTCCCCGGTGATGCCGGCTCGCCGCGGACGATCGAGTGCTGGGTCTCGGTCCCGTCGAAGACCATCGAGTCATCGTCCACCCGTCCCCACGTCCTGTGGGGAAGCCGGGACTGGCAGCTCCGCCTCGTCCACGGCGCGTGGCAGCCGATGGCCGGCCCTTCGGCCGGCGCGGCGGGAGGAGCCGGGGCGGCCTGCGGCCCGGCGGTCGCGGACCGGCGGGCCCATGTCGCGGTCCAGTGGGACGGCTCGCGGCGGCGGCTGTTCCTCGACGGCGTCCCCGCGACCCAGAAAGACCTTCCCGAGGCCACGGCCACGGAGTTCCCCCGCGGAATCGGCGGACTGCTGTCGGCCCGCGGACTCGTCGGCGGCTTCGAAGGGGAGATCGACGAAGTCCGGATCTCCTCCGTCCCCCGCTACGACGAACCGTTCCATCCCGAGCCGCGGCTCGAGACCGACGACGACACGCTGGCTCTCTATCACTTCGACGAAGGGATCGGGACCATCGCCCGCGACTCCTCCGGCAACGGCCGGGACGCGACGCTTCGCGGGGCCGTTTGGCGCGGACCGGGTGTCGCCGCCGAACGGGCGCGGGAGGTCTTCGCGAAGGCGGGGGCCGGTCTCGACTTCCAGGGAGACGGATACGTAACGACGCCGGTCCGCTTCGACGGCCAGCCCCCCTGGACGTTCGAAGCGTGGGTCGAGCCGACGCGGATCCCCGTCTCCGCGGAGAACGTCCTCCTGGCGGACATCGATCACGGCGGTGCGCTGCTCCAGATCCACGGCGGAGGCCGGGCGTGGTTCTCCGTTCACGACCCGACCGACTATCGGCCGATGAGCGGGGCCGACGTCCTCTGGCCGCGGCGGCTCGTCCACCTGGCGGGGGTCTACGAAGGGACGATGCTGCGGCTGTACGTCAACGGCCAGCCGGTTAACGCCGGGATACCCTTCACGTCGCCGGCCCGCCCCGGTCCCTTCCCGTTCACGATCGGGGCGAACGAGGACGGCGGGCAGGACGGCGTCCACAAGTTCCGGCAGTTCTTCATCGGGCGGATGTTCGAGCTGCGGATCTCCCGCGCGGCGCGGTACACGACCCCCTTCGAGCCGCAGCCGCGGTTCCAGCCGGATGGCGAGACCGTCGCCCTCTACCACTTCGACGAGGGACAGGGGGAGGTCCTGCGGGACGCCTCTCCGAACGGACACAACGGGACGCTCGTTGGGCCGGTCTGGAGCCGCCGGGGCGCCATCCCGCCGCAGACTCCGACCGACGCCCTGTTCTCGCTGGACTCGGCCTGGTCGATGCCGGAGAACCTCGGGCCGGAGGTCAATTCCAACGGACACGAGGGCTGCCCCTGGCTCTCGACCGACGGACTGCGGCTCTACTTCCACTCCCAGCGCGACATGGCGCAGGACTTCGACCTCGTGATGGCGTCCCGCTCCACGACGGACGGGGCCTTCGGCACGCCGGTGAACCTGGGCGCGCAGGTCAACACCTCATCCACCGAAGAGGGGCCGACGCTCACGGCCGATGAGCTGACCCTCATCTTCTTCTCGCGGCGGCCCGGTTCGCGGGATCACGACCTGTGGCAGTCCGAGCGGACCTCCGTGACGAGGCGGTTCGGCGCACCGGTGAACCTGGGTCCGCCCGTCAATTCCGACGGCTCCGACGTCCACCCCGCTCTCAGTCCGGACGGCCTGACGCTCGTCTACTCGACGATGCGACCCGGCGGGCCGGGGGTCGTGGACCTGCACGTCGCGACCCGCCGGTCGAGGAAGGAGCCGTTCGGCTCACCGGAGATCATCTCCCGCTCCAGCTCCAACGCCCCGGAGCAGTGGAGCCGCTTCACGCCGGACGGGAAGGCGGTGATCTTCTCCTCCCCCCGCGACCTCAGCCGGGCGTACGACCTGTGGGTCACGCGCCAGCAGTCCGACGGGAAGTTCGGCTACCCGGTCCCGCTGCCGGCTCCGCTGAACCGGGCGGGGATGGACGGGTCGCTCATCATCTCCGAGGACGGCCGGAACCTGTTTGTGGAGTCCGCGCGGGCCGGCGGTGTCGGAGGGGGCTGGAACCACGACCTCTGGAGTTCCCGCCGGATCTCGCTGGGCGAAGCCCGGGAGGCGGAGTTCCGCGAGGCGATGCGGGTCGCCCGGCACCGGAAGATCGCCCGGCAGGTGCTGGAGACCGGGAGCCGCGTCGTCGTCCACATCGGAGCCGGGAACGGGAGCACGATCAGTTCGGGAGCGGAGCAGCGGGTGCTGACGAAGGTGCAGGAAATTCCGCGGGTGCCATTCACCATTGTGCGGGTCGATGCGATCGCCAATCCGCGGTTCCGGGATGTCGATCTGGAGCCGCTGCGGGCGATTCCCGAGCTGGAGGATCTGGCGCTGGCCCAGAGCGGCGTGACGGACGAGGGGCTGGCGATTGTCGCGGCCTTGCCGCGGTTGTCGTCGCTCAACATCTCCAACATGCCGGTGACGGACGCGTCTCTCGAGCGGCTGAGCGGGCTCAAGTGGCTGCGGACGCTGCAGCTCGACATGACGTCGGTGACGGCGGAGGGATTGGCGAAGCTGAGTGCTGTTCCTTCGCTGGACTATGTCTCGCTGTTTCGCGTGCCGCTCGATCGGAAGGGGCTGGAGGCGGTGGCCCGGCTGCCGCGGCTGCGGGGGTTGCAGATCCCGGGGACGCCGGTGACCGATGCGGATCTGGAGGTGTTGCGGAACCATCCGACGCTGAACATCCTGGGGATTGGCGAGACGAAGATCACGGGGGCGGGACTTTCGATCGTGAAGACGATTCCCAACCTGACGAACCTGTCGCTCTCCCGTCAGAAGATGGGTGAGGCGGAGCTGCGGCAGCTGGGTGAGCTGAAGGGGCTTCGGGACTTGAATCTGGACGGGGTGCCGGTGAGCGATGCGGTGTTGCGGGAGATTGGTGGTTTGACGGAGCTCAGGAGTCTGATTCTGGCGCGGACGGCGGTGACGGATGCGGGGCTGGAGGTGTTGAAGAAGATGCCGCAGTTGAAGCTGGTGATTTTGAATGGGGTGAAGGTGTCGGCGGAGACGGTGCGAGGTTTGAAGGCCGCGTTGCCGGGCTGCATGATTTACTCCGACCTCCCGCAGTAGCCGCCCGGAACCGGGGTCCAGGGGGCATTCCTGGCGGGGAGTGCAGAGGGGCCTGTGAGGGAGGCGGAAGGGGATCAGGCTGAAGGCGGAAGGTAGAGCGGCGCAACTCAGAATCATTTGGCCCTGATCGGGTCCAGGGGCACCCTGGTCAGGGGATGCAAGGGGGAGAATCCCCCTTGCCCGCCGGAGGCCTGGCCTGTCTCGCTCTCTCTGAAAGAGCGAGGGTCCAAGCGCGGACACCGTGCCGTATGCCCCCTCACCAACCCGCGGGGATTCCAAAACGAGCGTGGAGTCCTCAACGCCGATTTCACAAAGCGGACGCCCGTTGCTTACCACGGTTCCTCATAGAAGTGCCTCCGGCGGCAAGGGGGTTGCCCCCTTGACCCCGGCTGCCGTGGCACGTTGGGTTTGAGCTAGCAACGCTATGCCGGCCACGACGGGATTTGAGCAATCGCCGCAGTGGCCCCGTTGCACTACAACCTGCCGCATGGCCACCGACTCAACATCCATCCCCCCCTCGACACCGACCGAAGGGACACTCTCCCGCTTCTTCCAGCTCAGCGAGCGCAACACCTCCGTCCGCACCGAAGTCCTCGGCGGACTGACGACGTTCGCCACCATGGCCTACATCATCGTCGTCAACCCGGCCATCCTCCAGTTCGCCGGACTCCCCGTCGGCCCCAGCACCGTCGCCACCATCCTGACCGCGGCGTTCGGCTCCATCCTGATGGGGCTCTACGCCAACCGCCCCTTCGCCGTCGCGCCGTACATGGGCGAAAACGCCTTCCTCGCCTTCGGCCTCGCCGCCATGGGGATCGGCTGGGAACTGCGACTAGGGACGGTGTTCGTCGCCGGCCTCCTGTTCCTCGCGATTACACTGCTCAAGATCCGCGGCTGGCTCGCCGACTCGATCTCCACCAGCCTCAAACACAGCTTCGCCGTCGGCATCGGGCTCTTCCTCGCCTTCATCGGCCTCTACCAGACCGGCATCGTGACGAGCTTCCTCGAAGGGATGCCCGTCCCCGCCGGCCCGCTCATTCCAAGACCCGACGTCCCGGTGAAGCTCGGCAACCTCCGCGACACGCGGGTGCTGCTTTCGATCCTGGGCTTCGTCATCACCGTCGCACTTCTCGCCTGGCGGGTCCGCGGCGCGATCCTGCTCGGCATCGCGGCCACGGCGACGGTCGGAGCCTTCGCCGGACTTGCCGAGACCCCCGCGGCGATCGTCGCGCTCCCATTCACCGGCGACTACAGCCTGGCGCCGATCGCCTTCCATCTCGACATCGGCGGCGTCTTCAAGGTCGCCTTCCTCCCGGTCCTCCTGACGCTGTTCCTGATGAGCTTTCTCGACACGCTCGGAACGCTCGTCGGCGTCGGGGCGGCGGCCGGGATGCTCGACGAGAAAGGCCGGCTCCCCGAGATGGAGCGGCCGATGCTCGTCGACGCCGTCACCTGCGTCTTCAGCGCCCTCGTCGGCACCTCGACGAGCGGAGCCTACATCGAGTCAGCCGCCGGCGTCCGCGAAGGAGCTCGGACCGGACTCGCGGCGGTCGTCACGGGGCTGCTGTTCCTCGCATCGCTCTTCTTCATCCCGCTCCTCCAGCCGCTGCAGCAGCTCACCTACGCCTACGGGCCGGCGCTGATCGTGATCGGGATCATGATGATGGGAGCGGTCCGCGGCATCGACTTCGAAGACCTGACCGAAGCGGCCCCCGCGTTCGTCACCATGGCGATGATCGTCTTCACCTACAACATCGGGAACGGCCTGACGGCGGGGCTGATTCTCTATCCGGTCCTCAAGCTCCTGGCCGGCCGCTGGCGGGAGCTGCACCCGGGGGCCATCGTTCTGGGTTTGCTCTGCGGCCTGTACTATGTGTTCGGTCAGCCGCACTGAGGGATCTCGAGGCCGGGCAGAGCCCATCGGCTGGACCGCGTGGCCAGGTTCTGAGTCTTTCTCCGGAGACGTCTCATGCGCTCGACGTTGCTGTGGGCCGGTATCGTTGTGTCTCTCCCGATCTGCCTTGGGGGCTGCGAGGCCGGAGCCCAACTCGAGAACCCCGATCAGCCGAAGACCCTCGGCGCTCCGTGGGTCAACAAGATGGACACCGAGTTCGGAAGCTCGATGACGAGCTCGGACGCAGCCGGGAACCGGGTGTTCTCGGTGAAAAGCAGCACCTTCGGCGGGCTGATCGAACACATCGTCTCCGAATACAACACGCCGGTCGCGATCCGCCCGAAGGCGATGTCCGACTGGAACCTGACCACGGAAGTGAAGGGGAAGAACCAGGAGGAAGTCCTCCAGGACGTGGCGGCCAAGTGCAAGCTGACCCTCGACAAGAACGCCGCCGGCCAGCCGCGCCTCACCCGGCCGGGGGACGAAGCGGGCGAGGAGTTCCTCGTGAAGATCGAGGAGGGGGAGCGGGAGATGGAGACCGAAGAGTAGCCGTCGGTGACTTGGGGGCGGGTTGTTAAACACCAAGACACAAAGAAGGCACGAAGAGCACCAAGGTTGCCCCTCGCGAGAACACGTCTTTGTGTCCTTGGTGCCTCCTTGGTGTCTTGGTGTTTAATCTTCTATCCCTGAATCGCACGCGGAGGTTGCGGTAGAGTGGCGGCTGTCTCAGTTCACGACAGCCCCTGGCCCGCAGACCGATGCCCTACAGCCAGTCCCTCGCCGGCCGCACGCGCGATCTTCTGGCTGGCCGCCGCGACATCGAAGAGAAGCGGATGTTCGGCGGGATCGTGTTCCTGCTGAACGGGAACATGCTCGTCGGGATCTGGAAGGACTCGATCATCGCCCGCCTCGGCGCGGAAGAAGCCGAGGCAGCACTCCAGGAGCCGGACGTCGGCCCCTTCGACATCACAGGCAAGCCGATGAAGAACTGGGTCCTGGTCGGACCGGACGGTGTCGACACCGACGAGCAGCTCCGGTCGTGGATCGACCGGGCCGAGCGGTTCGTCTGGACGTTGCCGGCCAAGTAGCGACCGGATCGCGGCCTGGTACCGTCACAGACGCCTTCCGATCTGTGTTTATCTGTGTGCATCTGTGGCCTTTTTTTAGCCACAGATAAACACAGATGCACACAGATCAGAGGAGGACATCACGCCACGCGCTTCTGCGGGGCCGCATCTCCCTTCGGCCGGTAGAGATGCTCGCGGGTCGGCGGCATCGTCGAATGGCCGCGGGAGATGTGCTTCGTTCCGACCGTCTGGAAGATGCACGCCGAGCCGTCGCCCAGAGCGAGGCCGACGCCGGCGAGATACAGCAGCCAGATCCGGTACCGCTCTTCGCCGATGAACTGGATCGCCTCGTCCTTGCGGGCTTCGAGCCGCTGGGCCCAGTGCTTGCAGGTCATGGCGTAGTGGTCCCGCCAGCCTTCGACGTCGTGGACTTCGAAGCCCGCCGCTTCCATCTTCTCGACCATGTGGCCGAGGTGGTCGAGCTCGCCGCCGGGGAAGATGTACTTCGCCAGGATCCGCTTCTCGGGTGAGACCTTGCGGAAGTGCTTCGCGGTCCGCTTGGCCCGGCGGGTGATCCCATGGCACAGGAACATCCCGCGGTCCGGCAGGAGCTTGCCGACGGTGTCCATGTAGAGCTGCATGTTGTCGATGCCGACGTGCTCCACCATCCCGATGCTGGCGATCTTGTCGAACTGCCGGTCGAGGTGGGCGTAGTCGCGGATCTCCGCCGTGACGCGGCCGGTGAGCCCTTCCCGCTGGATCTTCTCCTGCGTGTACTTGAGCTGCTCGTCCGCCAGCGTGATCCCGTGGGCGATGACGCCGTAGTGCCTGGCCGCGTGGCAGATCAGCCCGCCCCAGCCGCAGCCGATGTCGAGGAACCGCTCGCCCGGCTGGAGCCGGAGCTTGCGGCAGATCATGTCGAGCTTGTCCTGCTGAGCCTGCTCGAGGGAGTTGTTCCAGTCGCGGAAGTAGGCGCAGCTGTAGACCATCTCGGGGTCGAGGAACAGCTTGTAGAAGTCGTTGCTGACGTCGTAGTGGAACTGGATGAAGTCGCGGTTGTCTTCCTGCTTGCGGCTGCGGCCGATCTCGTCTCCCTGGAAGCCGTGGCCGAGTTCGGTCGATTCGCCCTTGGCGAAGACGAACGGGAGGATCGACTTGAAGACGAGTCCCTTGCTGACCTTCTTGGTCCGGTCGCGGGAGTTCTTGGTGCGGAGTTTCGTCAGGAACGTGTGGACGTCCGCCCCTTCGAAGTCGATGTGGCGGCGGGCGTAGTGCCGGAGGAGGTTGTCGGCGGTCGGGCGGCGGAGGAGCGAGGCGATGACGCCGGGGCTCTTGAGGACGACGCACAGTTCGGGATCGGCCTGGGCTCCCATCGGGACGACGCTGCCGTCCCACAGCTTGACCGAAATGGCGGCGTTGAGCTTCTCGGCGAGGTGTTGGAGGAGGGTCTTGATGGCGTCGGTCTGACGCTGGCGGGCCGAGGGCATGGGGCGTCCTTGCGTGCCGGAGGTCGGTTCCAGGCGGTATCTATCGTCCGGATCAGCCTTTGAGGTCAAGACGAGTGTCGGCCGGGACGTTGCGAGGTAGTCTTGTCACCGGGTCCAGGGGCACCCTGGTCAGGGGGTGCAGGGGGCAGAATGCCTCTTGCCCGCCGGAGGCCTGGCCGTCGAGAGATGGCTGAAGGAGGGCGTGTCCAAGCGCGGACGACGTGCCGTATGCCCCCTCACCAATCCGCGGGGATTGCAAAGCCAACGGTGTGATGTGAAAGAGTTCTCAAAGTCGGTGCCACAAAGCGGACGTCCGTTGTGTCCCACGGTTCCTCACAGGAGTGCCTCCGGCGGCAAGGGGGCGTGGCCCCCTTGACCCCTGGCTGCCATGGCACGATGGGTCTGAGCAATGGGAACCGTGCCGGCAAGGACGCGGTTCGAGGATCAGGACGAGATCCGGAGCCGGCCGCGGATGTCTTTTTCGACAGCGTGCCGGTCAGCCCGATCGCCAATGCGAATCGAGCAGGCGGTCTCTTCGGTGGTGAGAGGCTCCAGGGCTTCGAGCTGGCAGTCGAGGATCCGGGTGTCGGCATCCGACGGGTCGTCCCCCGCCCGCTGCCGTTCGGCAATCCGGGCCCGGGCGGTCTCCGGAGAGACCTGGAAGTTGAGGAGGACGAAAGGCACGTTGGCGTCCGCCGCGACCTGTCGCATCCGCTCCCGGTCCTTGTGGCGAAGGTACGTGGCGTCGACGATCGTCGGGAAACCGGCCTGGAGGACATCGCGGGCGGCCGCGGGGAGGAGATCCTCGTAAAGCCGTCGGCTGATCTCGGGGCGATACGGGTCGCCGTCGAGCCGCGTCTTTCCGGGCTGCCCCCAGGTTCCGAAGAGCCGCTTCCGTTCGACGTCCGACCGGATCCGGACCGCACCCAGGTCCTCGCACAGGCTCTGCGTCACGAACGACTTCCCCGTCCCCGAGACGCCGTGGGTCACGATCAGCCCGGTCGGCCGCGGGGCGACGGTCGCCTGGGCAAGCGCGAGATACCGGCGGACGTCATCGTGGTGCGACGCCCGTTCCTCCGCGGACTGCTCCCCCTGCGAGAGCCGCAGCGCCGCGACCTTGGCCCGCACGAGGGCCCGGTAGACGAAGTACCACCGCCAGGTCCCGAGACCCGCGTAGTCCCCCGTCCGCTCCAGCCAGCGGTTGAGAACGCGGTAGGCGGCGTCGGGCCGCTTCCGTTCGGCGAGATCCATGACGAGGAACGCAATCTCGCTGAGGACGTCGACCCACCGCAGCGACGCGTTGAACTCCAGGCAGTCGAAGACCTCGATCCGCCCCTCGCGGAAGACCATGTTCCCCAGATGCAGGTCCCCGTGGCACTCGCGGATCCGTCCGTCGCGCTTCCGCTCCTCGAACAGCGGGCGGAGACGAGCGAACTCGGCGTCGCACCACGCCCGCAGCTCGGCGACACAGCCGGCTGCCTCGGGGACACGGTCGAGAGCCGCGAAGTTGGCGTTCACCGGATCGCGGACGGACGCGAGGTCGCCGAAGCGGTCCTCCGCCCTGGCCGCATCCGCCGCCGCGTGAAAGTCCGCCAGCGTGTCGGCGAGCCGGTCAAAGTCCCCCGGCTGAACTTCGCCCCGCTCCAGGGCGGCGGGCATCAGCCGGTCCTGCGAGAACTGTCGCATCTGGACCGCCCACTCGACCGGCTTCCCCGTCCCGTGCAGCGCGGCCCGCTCCGGCGGCCCGTAGACCGGCCGCACACCGAGGTACAGGTCGGCGGCGAGACGGCGATTGAGCCGGACTTCCTCGTCGCAGAACCGCTGCCGGCGCTCGAGCGTCGTGAAGTTCACAAAACCAAAGTCGACCGGCTTCTTGAGCTTGTAGGCGTACTCCCCGGTCAGCAGGACCCACGAGATATGGGTCTGCAGGAGCTCGATCGACTCGACCGGATGATCGTAGGCCTCGGGCCGTTTCAGGCTCTCGATCATCGCTTCCATGAGAGGACGGCTCGCGGGTTGGCGTGGCTTGGGGGACGGGCTCGGATCGGCCCGGGAGATCGTCGCAAACCCCGCGCCTCGAATCGATGCCGGCGGGACTCTGTCTCCCGGACTTAACCGGGGACGAGGACCGCCGCGCCGTCCAGCTTTCCTTCGCGGAGCGCGGCGAGGGCCTCGTTCGCCTGCGAGAGCGGGAAGGTCGTGGTCGTCGACCGGATCGCCGCCCGGCCCGCGAGGTCCAGGAACTCGCGGCCGTCCTGACGGGTCAGGTTCGCCACCGAACGGATGCCCCGCTCCCCCCACAGCCAACGGTACGGGAAGGTGGGGATGTCGCTCATGTGGATCCCGCCGCACACCACAATGCCCCCTTTCCGCACGACCTGGAGCGCCTGCGGCACGAGCGGGCCGACCGGGGCGAAGATCAGGGCCGCGTCGAGCGGTTCTGGAGGGAGAGCATCGGAGCTGCCGGCCCACTTGGCGCCGAGCGAGCGGGCGAACCGCTGCGAGGACTCGTCGCCGCTGCGGGTGAAGGCGTAGACCTCCCGGCCTTCGAAGACGGCGGCCTGCGTGACGAGGTGGGCCGCGCCGCCGAAGCCGTAGATCCCGACCCGCCGCGGGTCGCCCGCCATCCGCAGCGTGCGGTAGCCGATGAGTCCCGCGCACATCAGCGGCGCGGCGGCGGCGGGGTCGAGCGTTTCGGGGAGCGGGAAGCAGTACCGCGCGTCGGCGACCATTTTCTCGGCGTAGCCGCCATCGAGCTGGTAGCCGGTGAAGCGGGCGAAGTCGCAGAGGTTTTCGCGACCCGCGCGGCAGTCGTCGCATTCGCCGCAGGTCCAGCCGAGCCAGGGGACGCCGACCCGCTGGCCGACCGCGAGTTCGCGGACCTCGGTGCCGAGGGCTTCGACGACGCCGACGACTTCATGCCCGGGGATGATCGGGAGTTTGGGATCGGGGAGTTCGCCGTCGACGACATGCAGGTCGGTCCGGCAGACGCCGCAGGCCAGGACGCGGATGAGGACTTGCCGGGGTTCGGGGGTGGGGGCGGGCCGTTCGGTCAGCCGAAGGGGTTGGCCGGTTGCTTCGAGGACCATTGCGCGCATGATCGACGCCTCCGGTTCCTGATGGGCGAAGAATGGTCGAGCGTCCGCACGCCATTGTGCCGAAAGTCGTCCCCGCCGGCACAGCGTTCATTGCTCAAGCCCGACGTGCGACGGCTGCCGGGGTCAAGGGGGCAACCCCTTGCCGCCGGAGGCGCTTCCTTCGCGGAATCGTGGGACACGACGGATGTCCCCTTTGTGGGATCAGCTATGAGGACTCCCTCAATCCAGACCGCTGGGTTTGCGATCCCCGCGGGTTGGTGAGGGGGGCATACGGTACGGTGTCCGCGCTTGGACACGATCTCCTTCAGACATCTCTCGACGGTCAGCCTCCGGCGGGCAGGGGGTGGCCCCTGCACGCCACCAGGGCATCCGCCCTGGACCCGGTTCTTTGGGTGGCGCCTATGGATTCGCGGCCACATCCGCCTTCGCCGTCACACCCTGACTCTTCGCCAGAACATGCAGCAACGACTTGTTATCCAGAAACGGCTCGCCCCCATAATACGCCCAGATCACCTTCCCCTTCGCATCAATCACAAACGTCCCGTGATCCAGCGACTCCGGCTTCTCCGCCGTCTTCGGCGTGAACACCCCGTACTGTCCCGCCACACCATTGTCGGGATCGGACAACAACGGAAAATCAAACGGCCCATACTCCTTGTACTTCTCCGTCGTATGCTCCGGCGTGTCCGAACTGATGGCGACAATCTCCGCCCCCAGCTCGTGGAACAGCTTCAGGTCCTTGTTCAGCGCGAAGAGCTGCGCGACACAGTGGCTGCACCCGTAACCGTAGTAGAAGACCACCACGACCGGCCCCCGCCCCGTCCACTCGGAGAGCGACCGCGTCTGCCCCGTATGATCCTGCAGCGCAAACGTCGGCGCAGGCTGCTCCAGCAGCTTGTGGAACTGCGTCTCGGCCGGCGCGAAGTCCTTCTCCGCCAGAACCGAAGCCAAGTCATCCGTGATCTGCCGCGACTTCACCGCCGTCAGGTACGCCTCCGCGTCATTGGCAATGTGCCCCGTCGGCAGCAGCCCATAGGTCTGGCAAAGCTGCCGGCACCGCTCCAGCAGACTCAACCGCTCATCCGGCCCGGTCGCCTTCACCTGCGGGATGGCGACGTGATAGACGACCAGCCCGAGGTAAAGAACTCCCACGGTCCCCAGGAACCCAAGGAACAGCTTCTGCCCGAAGGACCGGGGGGGCGGGACGGGATTGTCCGCAGGATTGCGGGACGGCGCTGATGAGGACATGTCGACTCCGTTTCGAAGACTTTTATATTAGTCCGCCGCGGCCTGAGTGTCAGACCCGGCGACAGACGTCCGCTTTCCGAGACCGGCGGTGAGGACTCGGGGCTCGCTTTGCAATCACCGCGGGGTGGTGAGGGGGCATACGGCACCGGGTCCGCGTTTGGACACGTGCTCCTTCAGACATCTCTCAACAGTCAGCCTCCGGCGGGCAAAGGGGCGTTGCCCCTCTGCACTCCCCACCAGGGTGCCCCTGGACCCGGTTCTTTGCTGGGCCTACGCGGCGGCCTCTACCGGACGCGACGGCTCCCCAAGTCCCAGCCAGTCCCGAACTCGCGGAATCCGCCGCAAACACACCCGCTCCAATCCTGCCACCAGCAGCAACGACGCACCAAACAACGGCAACAACGCCGCCAACAAACCAATCAACGTCACCAGCCCCAACGACCACCGCGGACTCAGCAACACCTTCGGAGCACCCAACGCCCCGACATCACGCCGACGCCACCACATCACCACCCCGCTCACACTCAACAAAACCAGCCCCACCGCCGCCAGCAGTCCCAGCAGCTGATTCACCCAACCGAACAACTGCCCCTCATGAGCCGCAATCCCCGTCCCGACCACCCGGTCCACCCAGTGCCGGTCTCGGAAATCCTCCCGGCTCACAATCTCACCCGTCCGTCCATTCACCACCAGATTCACCCGCCGTGGCCGGTTGGCAATCATCGATTTCGCGGTCCAGTTCTCCGAACTGCCCGACGGAGGAGCGATCACGACCGGCGGCGGGAGATCCAGCGGCCGCACCGCCGCCGCCACCACATCGAATCCCGCCAGGTCGACCGGTCGCGACGGACCACCCCCGCGCCCGCCGCGCCCTCCTCCGCCTCCATGCCCGCTGTGCTCACCGCCCCCTCCACCGCCGCTACGACCGGCACCCGATCGATCGCCCCCCACGGTCCAGTCCTGCTGAGCGACCGCCGTCCCGGTCCACTCCCGGACCGACTTGAAATAGGTCCCCCAGAACTTCGCCCACGGCAGCCCCGTGAAGAGGAGAAACAGCGCCAGCGTCGAGATCCAGATCCCGGTCACGCTGTGGATGTCCCGCCAGAAGATCGACCGCCCCTTCCGGAGCCGCGGATACAGCACGCCCCCCAGCCCGCGGGCGTTCCGCGGCCACCACAGGTACAGGCCGGTCAGGATCATGATGATCGTCCACGACGCCGCCAGCTCGACGATGTTTGAGCCGCGGTCTCCCATCAGCAGCTCGCCATGCAGGCGGAAGATCTGACGAAGAAACCGGTCCGCCTCCGGAACGGAGTGCAGGACCGCGCGGGTGTCCGGATGAACGTACACCCGCATCGTCTCGCCGCCGTCCCGCACCAGCACCCGCGGAGCCGCCTGGTCCGTGACCGGAAGCTCGTAGCCGGTCGGGGTTGAGCCCGGAAAGGCCGCGACCGCCGCCGCGACCTGCTCGGAGGGAAGGGCGACGGTGCCGCTCCGCTCGACGTGGTCGTACGGGGCTTCGACCCAGGCGTCGATCTGCGGCTTGAACAGATAAATCGCGCCCGTGATCGACAGGAGGATCACGAACGGCGTGCAAAGCAGGCCGGCGTAAAAATGCCACCGCCACACGGCCCGGTAATCGGGCCACGAGGCGCGGGGCGAGGCGTTCGAATCAGTCATGGTCAGTCGAAAGAAAGTGAGGGCAACAAGATCAAAAGGAGTGCGACTCAACGCCGCGGTTCAGAACTCGCCGATCAGCTCCCGCCCGTCGCGGCTGTGGAGCCCGCGATGGACCGTGACGTCGACGTTCTCTCCCACGAACCGCACCCCTCCGTCGCCGAACATCACCTGCGCTCCGCCAGCGTGATAGCTCCGCGGCCCGAAGAAGCCGGTGAAGTGAATCACGATGTCCGGGACACGGCTGTTCGGGGGCTGAAACCCGTTCGTCATGGTGCTGATCGCACCCGAGTGCGCCCAAGAGGTTCCGCGGCCCCGCAGCGCCGCGCTCGATGCGCCTCGCCAACTCGTGAGCGTTGGCCAGATGTTGGCGAGGTTCGGGTTCGAGATCATCCCCGCTCCGTCGACATACGCCCCCCAGGCTCCGCCCCCTGTCAGTCCCTGTGTGGCGTTCAGCGTCGAGGCGACTCCCGTCGAGCCGTTGAGAGTCATCTGGTACGGATAAGGAGGGAGCGTGCCGGCGGTAAGCGTTGTGTCGTTGCCCGCGCTGCGGACGGTTTCGCTCATGAAGACCGTGTTCGACGCGCCGTCCGTGATGTCTCCCATCCGGACGCCGGAGTTCTCATAGCTCAGGCCGTCGGTCCGCCAGCGGAGGTCATAGCTTACGCTCTTGCCGCTGCCGTAACTGACCATGTAGTTCGTCCCGCTGTAGACCGCTCCTCCGGCGCCGACGTTCTGCGTCGGCGCGGGGTCGCTCGGGCAGAGCAGGACCGCCAGCGGGGTGGCGAAGACCGACGCAAACTTCGGGTTCGGGACGAGGCTGTTGAACGGGCCGGTGAACGCGGGCTCGGCGAAGTCGAGCTGGTTCTGGAGGTTGGCCTGCTCCAGATATGGCAGCAGCCGGGCCTGGGCCGAGAAGCCCTGGGTGTTGGGCCGATAGTTCTGGGCATCGACCATCGGGAAGGCGAAGAAGGTGCTCTCATAGTTGTGGAGCGCCAGCCCCATCTGCCGGAGGTGATTGCCGCACTGGGCGCGGCGGGCCGCCTCGCGGGCCTGCTGGACCGCGGGGAGCAGGATCGCGACCAGAACGGCGATGATGGCGATGACGACGAGCAGCTCGATGAGCGTGAAGCCGCGGCGATGGCGAAGCGGAGCGCAGGGACGCGGACGCTCCCGATCCGGGACACGAGGCATGGTGGACCTCCGGAGGCGATGTCGGGCGGAAGAGGGCGCGGCCGACGAGGAGACGGCGGCCGGGCCACGACAACGGTTCGGAACGGAGACCGCAACGGGCGGTGTTCACCGGCGGCGCATGGTGGCACGCTCACGCCGGATCAACGATTCCGGTCTTGTGGAGAGCGAGCCGCCGAGCCGTGTGAGCGTGCGAGCATGTTCCGCGCGGAACACCTTCCGGATGTCCGCTGCCAGAGGTAGGCAGGGCGAGACATCCGCGCAGCGCGAGCCGGTCCGAACTCAGGCGCACAGAACGCGCCGCGGCGGCGGGACCGGAGGAGGGAGCGTTTCTCCCGAGAACGATTCGGAGCAGGGGATCGAAAGAGGAGTCGTGAGAGTCGGCGGGGCGGTCAGGACGTCGGGTACCACCGGGATGCACACCGGCAGGCCCGCGATCGTTCCGTGTTCTCCGCGGCACTTCTGGGCGGCGATGCCCAGCGTCCAGCGGACGCTGGTTCGCTTCTTGTTCGATTGAGCGCGGACATCGTCGGCCGCGGGAGCGGTCTTTCGAACCGCGTCGCTGGTCGCGACGCCGTGCGAGTGCGAACACTCGCCGCCGTCTTTCGCGCAGCACGACTTTCCGTGGCTCTGGCAGCAGCTGGCCGCAGGCTTCTCCGGGGCGGGCTTCGCGGCCGCGATCGCTTCCGCTTCCTTCTTTGCCGCGGCGATGACGAAGGGGGGGAGCTCGATCCGGTTGGCCTGCGCCCAGGCGACCTTCTCGCTGTTCGTGAAGCAGCAGCAGCCTTTCCAGCACTGGTCCGCCGACGCGCAGCCGCAGGGGCGATCCATGCAAGGGAATGGTTGCGAACGGTCTTTGCCGGCAACGGGGGGGGAAGCGATCGGGAGCGGGACGAGCGCAAGGCAAACGCCAGCGAGAACAGCAAGGGCGATGAGCCGTTGCGTCAGGTGCTGGCCGAACTGGCGAATCAGAGACAGCATTTGAACGGGCGGGAAGCCTTATGCAGGACCCTCAACCACCTCGCTCTCCACGAGGCGGATGCTAGCCGTCCCTGGCCCGTAACGCCAACGCACCGGTGTGTTGGCTGCGATTTCCTGGTTTCGGTATTCCGGTGCACCGCCGCGGCGCGGCGTTACCGAATCTGGCGAGGTCGCATTGTGACCAACAGGGGCACAATGTGCACGCCGTTGAACCGGGTCCAGGGCGGATGCCCTGGTGGCGTGCAGGGGACTGTCTTGTTTTTTGGCCTCCCTGCCCGCCGGAGGCCTAGCCGTCGAGAGATGTCTGAAGGAGTGCGTGTCCAGACGCGGACGATGTGCCGTATGCCCCCTCACCAACCAGCGGGGATTGCAAAGCTAGCGGTGTGATGTGAGGGAGTCCTCAACGCTGGTACCACAAAGGGGATTCCCGTTGCTTACCACGGTTCCTCATCGAAGAAGCCTCCGGCGGCAAGGGGCGAGCCCCTTGACCCCGGTTGCCGTCGAACATCGGGCTTGAGCGAACAGCGCTCAGCCGGCAAGGACGCGATTCGAGGCCGCGGGACAAGACAGGACGTCCCGCGCCATGCAGCCCCTCTCGCTCAGTCGCCTCGCCCGTCACTTCTTCTTCGACAGGTCGAGCGTGCAGTCGTTGTCCGCCGGGACCGGGTCGCCGGTCTTGTCGACCGGATACGTGAAGAGGTACTTCCAGACCTCCTCGTGAATGAACTTCCCCTGGGCGTCCTTCACCGCGGCTCCACCGGGCTGCGAGGCGGAGTGAGCGCGGTTGGCGTCCCCCTTCACGTCTGCATCCGTGATGAGACGGCGGGTGCTGTTGTAAGGAGGCTTGGTCTTGTCGACATTCACGACCGGGCCGAACTCCGCGAGGCCGAGGAGTTGCCACGAGCGGCAGTAGTGGTCCGCGGTCCAGCCGCCGTCGAGGACGTGGGTGAAGCCGAAGAAGCGGTTCTTGGGTGTGGCCGAGGGGAGCGTGTACCACTGTTCGAGCTGGTCGCGCGGGCCGGAGAGCATGATGACGCGGTCGACCTTCTGGTGCAGGGCGAAGCGGGCCGCCGTCGTGGAGCCGTGCGAGATGCCGGCCATGATGACGTCGTCCCACCGCAGGTCCTTGCCGTCCGGGGTGAGGAAGTATTCCCAGCGGCCCTCGGGGTTGTTCTTGGCGAGCCAGTTGACGAACTGGATCGAACGTTCGGCCATGCTGTCCGGGCGGGGGATGTCGATGGCGTCGCTGACGTCTTCGCCGGTCGCCGCTTCGAGGCGGATGCGGCCGAGGTACTTGTCGTCCGGCGGGGGTTCCTTGTTGAGCTTGCTGAACCAGCCGTTGGCGTAGTGGACCTGGATGGCGTGGAGGCCGTAGCTCGAGGTCCGTTCGAAGAGGGCTCCGTTGTGGCCCATGAGCCAGATGACGAGTTTGCCGCGGGGTTTGACCTTGGTGTCGACAGAGGCGTGCTGGACGTCCTGGGGCTTGCCGTCCTTTTCGAAGAGGAAGTTGATATCCGGGTGGGCTTTGGCCCGGGAGTCGATTTCGCTGGCCCGCGCGGTGAGGTCGTAGCGCTTCGGCGCGCGGTCGCGGTAGGTGAGTTTAGGGCGGGAGTCGGCCTCTTCCTTCTTCGCCTTGGTCTGGGCGGAGGCGGGTTGGGTGAGGGCCAGGAGGGCGAGGAGCGTGATGGCTCCTTGCGGGAAGAGACCGAGATTCCAGCGACCGCTCACGACGCACTCCCGTTGAATCGACGATGACGTTGAGTGGTCAGGATAGCCGGGTCGCGTCGTTGAGTCAGGCGAACGGTCGTCCTTGCCGGGCCAGCCGATGTCGGGTGCGTCGAGTCTTCGAAACGCACCATGACCGACGTTCGAAGTCCCGTGCGTTTCGCAAAGCCTCAACGCACCCTACGCGACTCACCGGGTCCAGGGGCACCCTGGTGGGGAGTGCAGAGGGGCAACGCCCCTTTGCCCGCCGGAGGCTGTCTCGTCGGAAGATGTCTGAAGGAGGGCGTGTCCAGGCGCGGACACCATATCGTATGCCCCCTCACCAACACGCGGGAGTTGCAAAGCGAGCGGTGAGGTATGAGGGAGTCCTCAACACGGGGACCACAAGGGGGACATCCGTTGTTGACCACGGTTCCTCACCAGAGATCCAGTAGGGCGCGTTGAGTCTTCGAAACGCACCATGACCGACGCGCGAAGTCCGGTGCGTTTCGCAAAGCCTCAACGCACCCTACGAAACTGGACGCTCAATCCACCAAGACCATCCACCGGACAGCCTGAAAGGCTGAACTCCAACAGGGCTCCCTCACCCTTCATCGCTCGCTCTGGAATCCTCGCGGGTTGGTGAGGGGGCATACGGCATGGCGTCCGCGCTTGGACACGCCCTCCTTCAGACATCTCCCGACGGTCAAGCCTCCGGCGGGCAAGAGGCATTCTGCCCCCTGCACCCCCTGACCAGGGTCCCCCTGGACCCGGCTCTAGGTAAACAACTCCGTTCGCACTGTTCCCCCCGGCGCTACCGGCACCGGACGCTCCTGCGCATCCTTGATCTGCGTCTCCGGATCAATCCCCAACGTATGGTAAATCGTCGCCGCCAGATCCTCCGGACTCACCGGCGGACTCAACGCATACGCCGCACTCGCGTCCGACTCGCCGTAAACAAACCCCCGCTTCATCCCCCCACCCGCCAGCACCGCCGGGAACAACGTCGACCAGTGATCCCGACCCCAGTTCGCATTCGCCCGCGGCGTCCGACCCATCTCACCCATCGCGACAACGAGCGTGTCATCCAGCCGCCCCCGCTCCTCCAGATCCAGAATCAACGACGACAACGCCCCGTCGAGCGCCGGCAGCAGATGGTTCTTCACGTCGGTACTCGAAACATGCGAGTCCCACCCGTAGCCGTCCGGCGAGTCGAAGTGCACGGTCACAAACCGTGACCCCGCCTCGACCAGCCGCCGCGCCAGCAGCGTCGATTGCCCGAACAGGTTCCGCCCATACCGATCCCGCACGGCATCCGACTCACGGCGGATATCGAGCGCCTCCCGCGTCTTCGGCGAAGTCACCATCGAAAGCGCCCGCGCCTGAAACCGGTCATAGCTCTGCAGCGTCCGGTTCTCCTCCAGCTGCCGACGGGCTGTGTCAAACTGGTCCAGCAGCGTGGCCCGCTGCTCCAGCCGGGTGAGCGTCATTCCCTTCCCGCCCGACAGCCCCTGAACCTGATAATCCAGCTCATCGTCGGTGCAGTTCCGCCAGTAAGGATTGTCCTTCGGATCCCGCTTCTCGATCCGCGTCGTCAGCGGGTCATGCCGCCGCCCCAGCCACCCCGCATACTCGCCGGGCCGGATAAGCTGCACGGAGTACTCCTGCAGCCGCCCCAGGAAGTTCGGAGCCACGACATACCGCGGCAGGTCCGGCATCGCCTCCGGATGCCGCTGCTGTTCCAGATGATCGACGACCGAGCCCATCGACGGCCAGTCCTTCGGCGTCGCGTTGAACCCCGCCCCGATCGGAATGTGCCACTTCTGGCCCGTCTGCACGTAATGCCCGCCGCCGCTGTGGTCATTGAAGCCGTGGGACATCGTCCGCACCACGCACAGCCGGTCCGTCACCTCCGCGATCCGCGGGAGATGCTCGCAGATCCGCAGCTCGGGCGTCCGGCTCGTGATCGCCCCGAACGGCCCCCGGATCTTGTCCGGCGCGTCCGGCTTCATGTCGAACGTCTCGAGCTGGCTCGGACCGCCGAACAGAAACAGGAAGATCACCGACTTCGCCCGCGGGACGATCACCTGCGGATGCTCTTCCGCCCGCAGCACAGGATTCAGCCCCAGACCCAGGAGCCCCGCTCCCCCGGCCTGGAGCACCGTTCGCCGGCCCACCGCATCGCGCAGCACTCGAAGCATGACGACCTCGTCACGGACCACATCTTCGCGAACGCATCGACTCTCGTTTATACCGATGTTCGAGGGAAGCGTGAACTGCAAAGCGCGCGAATTTTCAAACGGCGGAGGGGGCATTTTCCGGTCAACAACCGCCCGCCCGCTGCGTACTCTTGCGGAATAAGAGGTCGAGCCGGCGCATTGCTCATGACGGGCGTGCCGGTGGGACGGCGAGACAGGTTTTTCCGGCGTGAGCTGACCGAAAATCCATCCGCGCCTTTGTATCGGATGAAAGTTTTCCGGCTAAACTGAAACGTCCATTCCCGACCGCGCTCACGCAGTCGTTGAGGTGTTCATGAAACGTGTCAGCGTGCTCGCCATTCTGGCGGCGCTCATCGTGGCGATGGGCGGAACGTTCTTCTCGGGGTCCGATGCTGCCGCCCAGTCGCGCGGCCGGGCCAAGCCCAAGGTGAAGTCGGCCAAGGATCAGAAGCCCAAGACCGCGCTCCCGACCGATGTCGAGCGGTCCGACGTCGAGATCGCTCCGGTCGATCCCAAGCTCAGGGAATCGGCCGTCCGCTCGGCCGCCAAGATCGACGAGATCATCGACGAGGCCCTCAAGAAGGCCAAGGTCGAGCCGAACCCGCTGACCAGCGACGAGCAGTTCCTCCGTCGCGCCTACCTCGACATCGCCGGCACGATCCCGACGTCCAAGCAGGCGGAGTCGTTCCTCAAGAGCACCAACCCGAACAAGCGGGCCAACCTCGTCGAGTTTCTGCTGAACCGTCCCGCCTACGCCAGCCAGATGTACAACTGGATGGGGGACATGCTGCGGCTCGTCGACAAGGTCGACTTCTTCACCTACATCCGCCCCTATTCGGACTGGGTCAAGGAATCGCTGCGTGAGAACACGCCGTGGAACGACATGGTCCATGACATGCTGACCGCTGAAGGTCAGGTGTGGGACAACCCGGCCGCCGGCTTCTACGTCCGCGACCAGGGGATGCCGCTCGACAACCTGAACAACTCGATCCGCATTTTCCTGGGGACCCGCATCGGCTGCGCCCAGTGCCACGACCACCCGTTCGACCGCTGGACCCAGAAGGAGTTCTACCAGCTGGCGGCGTTCGTGGGGGGGATCCAGTACGGCGTGAACCCGCCGGCGATGAACAAGATCAACAACAAGGAAGTCAACGAGGCGGCCGGCTCGCCGGAGTCGATGGAAGCCCGCCTGGGGCGGTACATCGTCACCGCCAACCGCAAGGGGGTCCTGGAGAATCCCAAGCGGCAGCTGACCTTCCCGAAGGACTACCAGTACAGCGACGCCAAGCCGGGTCAGGTCGCCTCCCCGGCCGTGCTGTGGGGCAAGACGACCGCCTCGGTCGCCCCGGAGAACCGCCGGACGGTTTACGCCGACTGGGTTACCTCGGACGACAATCCCCGCTTTGCGATGACGATGGCCAACCGGCTGTGGGCCAAGGCGATGGGCTACGGCCTGATCGAGCCGATGGACGACATGAAGGACGACACCGTCGCTTCGATCCCGGCCCTGATGGACTTCCTCTCCAACGAGCTCAAGCGGGTCAAGTACGACCTCAAGGAGTTCCAGCGGATCATCTACCTGACGAAGGCCTACCAGCGGCAGGTGTCGTACGACGGCGTCGATCCGACGAAGCCGTACCTGTTCCCCGGCCCGGTGCTGCGGCGGATGACCGCCGAGCAGGTGTGGGACTCGCTCCTGACGCTGTCGATCGCGAATCCGGACAACATCCTCCGTCCCAGCGACAGCGAGTATGTGACGACGATCACGCTCGATCCGAAGACCTCGATCACCGAGATCCTGGACAAGGCCCGGCAGCTTGATGCCGTGACCAAGAAGGAGAACGAAGAGCGGCGGAAGCGGCTCTACAAGGGTGAAGAACTGCTGCGGGCGTCCGAGCTGCCGCAGCCCCTTCCCGAGCGGCATCTCCTCCGGCAGTTTGGCCAGAGCGACCGCGGCCAGATCAACGAGAGCCACACCGACGGGACCGTCCCGCAGCTCCTGACGATGTTCAACGGCTCGGCGACGCACATGATGCTCGAGAAGGGTTCGGTGATCTTCAACGAGGTCATCGCCGAGCCGTCGACCGACAAGCAGATCGACCGCGTCTTCCTGTGCCTCCTCTCCCGCAAGCCGACGAAGGCCGAGAAGGCCGCCGCCGCGGCGGAGATCAGCAAGGCCGGACCGGCCGGGATCGGGAACGTCATCTGGGCGCTCCTGAACACCCGCGAGTTCCTGTTCGTTCCCTGAACACCCGTGAGTTCCCGCTCGTTCCCTGAACGAGACGGTGCCTGAATCCGGAGCGCGGCCTTCACCGGCCGCGTTCCCCATCGAATCGCAGTTCCCCTGACATCATCGAGAGCGCCTCCTCGCCGCTCCCGCTTCGCAATCCAGCCCACGAGTCTCCCATGTCGAACCCATTCCTCCGTCTCGACGAATTGAGCCGCCGGCAGATGGTGCAGGCCCTGGCCAAGTCCTGCCTGGGCGTGACCCTGATGCCGCTGGCCTTCCAGCAGGTGTTTGCCGCCGACGCCAAGAAAGCCCCGCAGAAGCTCTCCGGCGGCAAGCCGGCCAAGCACGTCATCTACCTGTACATGCAGGGGGCGATGTCGCAGCTCGACACCTTCGATCCCAAGCCCGGCACCAAGGTCCAGGGGGAGACGAAGCCGATCGCGACCGCGCTCTCGGGCGTGCAGTTCGCCGAGTACCTGCCGAACCTCGCCAAGCAGGCCAAGAAGCTGGCGGTGATCCGGTCGATGACGACCACGACCGCCGACCACACGCAGGCCCGGTACCTCGCCAACACGAGCTTCAAGCCGATCGCCTCGATCGCCCATCCGGGCTTCGGCTCGTGGGTCCACAAGGAACTCGGCGGTCTGCACAAGGACCTGCCGGTCGCGGTGCAGATCGGCGGCGGGGTCGGTCCCGGTTACCTGGGGGCCAAGTACGCTCCGGTTCCCGTGGGTGACCCGGCGCTCGGCCTGCAGAACACGAAGTCTCCGGCGTACATGACGGACGACACCTTCGATAAGCGGATGCAGCTCTCCGGGGTCTTTGACCAGAACTTCCGCAAGAAGGCGGAGAAGAACCCGAAGGTGACCGGGTACGACGACCTGTACCGGGACGCGATCAGCCTCTTGCGGTCGGAGGACCTGAAGGCGTTCGACATCACGCAGGAGAAGGACGAGCAGAAGAAGGCGTACGGCGACACCAAGTTCGGCAAGGGGTGTCTCCTGGCCCGCCGGCTGGTGCAGAGCGGCGTGCGGTATGTGGAAGTCTCGTTCGGTTCGTGGGACCACCACTACGAGCTGTGGGACAAGATCCCGAACATGGCGGGCGAGCTGGACCGCGTCGCTTCGGCTCTGCTGACGGACCTTGAGCAGCAGGGGCTGCTGAAGGACACCGTGGTTGTGATCGGGACGGAGTTCGGCCGGCAGCCGGACATCAACATCAACACCGGCCGCGACCATCATCCGGCGGTTTACTCGTGCGTGCTGGCGGGTGGTCCGGTGAAGGGTGGGCAGGTGTACGGGAAGAGTGATGAGAAGGCGTTCCGGGTCGATACCGATGGGGTGTCGCCGGAGGACTTCAATGCCACGCTCGCGGTGGCGGTGGGGATTGATCCGGACAAGGAGATCCACTCGCCAGACGGCCGCCCGTTCACGCTGGGCAATCATGGCAAGGCGTTGACGAAGGTGGTTTGAGCGAACGCAGAGTTCCAAAACGAAAGCGGGGCACGACAAATCGTGCCCCGCTTTTTTTATGTTCGAACCGCGTCCTCGCCGGCACGGCTCCGCTACGTCAAACCCATTGTGCGACGGCCGCTGGGGTCAAGGGGGTCTCACCCCCTTGCCGCCGGAGGCACTTCCATGAGGAACCGTGGTCAGCAACGGACGTCCATTTTGTGGAACCGGTGTTGAGGACTCGCCGCTCGTGTCGTAATCCCCGTGGGTTGGTGAGGGGGCATACGGCACGGTGTCCGCGTTTGGACACTCGCTCTTTCAGTGAGATCGAGACGAGACGGGCCTCCGGCGGGCAAAGGGGCGTTGCCCCTCTGCACTCCCCACCAGGGTGCCCCTGGACCCGGCTCTATCGCGCCGAACCCACCGCCACCACTTCCTCCTCCAGCGGCAACCGCAACGCTTCCGTGAACCGATCGAACGAGTTCGCATCACACGTCAGGAAGATAATCTCCGCCACCTCGTGATCCGAAAACTCCTTCCGCAACCCCGCCACATCCGCATCGACCACCGTATGCGGAGCCGACGTCAGCTTGCGGGCAAACGCAAACACCGCCTTCTCCTTCGGCGAGAACGCCCCCTCATCCCCCCCGACCGCAAACAGCCGATCATCCGCCACACCCATCGCATTCAGCCGCGCCCGGGCATGCGCCGCCGCATACCACGCCCGGTCCTCACGAGCACAAACCCACCCGATCAGCGCCTTGAGGTTCGCATCCAGCCGACCATCCCGGGCCAGCGCCTGCCGATGCTTCCACAACCGAAGAGCCGACGGAGCCGAGTACGCGGAAGCCCGCACCCAGTTCGGCGGCAACACGCCCGGTGTATCCGCCGCGATGGCCGCCTGGCCCGCATCCGCCGTGGGGAGCTTCACAGTCGGCGTCCGGCCACGGCAGGCGGCCATCGCAGCTTCAGCTTCGGAACGAGATTCCCACGCCGGCCGCGGGACATAGTCGATCGGAGCCACCTTCGTCTCGACGGAGGTGAACGCCTCCGAAGTCGGCGTGTCGAGCTGGCTCGGCTCATCCCCGCCGAACGACCGGTCCTGCGGAATCCCCGTCGACGCCGTCCAGCGGTTCGTCGAGTTGTTCCCGCAGATCGTCTGCAGCACGTCGACGATCTGCTCGTCGGAGTAGTGCGCCTTGAGCGCCGCCACATCGGCCGGCGTCACCAGGTGCGGCGTCAGCGTCAGCTTGCGGGTGAACGCCATCGCGGCCTGCTCGGCGGCAGGGAACTCGCTCCAGCGGGAATCGAGCGAGGCGATCTGGTCCTCCGTCATCCCCGCCCGGCGGAGCTTCAGCTCCTGATGCCCCAGGCAGTACTGGCAGTCATTTGTCCGCGAGACGATCCAGAAGAGACGCGTCTTGAACCCGAAGTCCGGCGCTGCCGCCATCTGGCCCAGCGAGGACGACCCGCCCCCGCGGTTGTTCCCTGCGCCCGAGCTTCCACCCGTCCCGCGTCCACTGCCGCTTCCGCCCGTCGACGAGCGCGAGGCCAGCCACGATTCGGGAAGGTAGAGCGACCGCAGCCGGCCGTTGTTGACCGAGCGGACCCCGGCCGCAATGTCCTCGGCGCTCAGCGAGGGGAGCGGCAGGCGGGCTTCGCGCTGCTTCAGGCCTTCGATCCGCTTCTTCATTTCCGGCCGGGTCCGCGCGGGAGCGGGCGCGGCGGGGGAGTCATCGGCCCGCAGTCCGGCCGCGGAGCCAAACAGGGCGAGCGAAAGGGCCACCTTGATCGAGAGTCGCATGACGGGTCGCCTGAGAAAGAGAAGGAAAGGATATGGGCGTGGAGAAACCGCCGGGCGGTCACCCCGGGAAAGGTTATTCACGGAAAACGGACACCGCGGGGGAGGTCCCGACGACGTAGGTCACGTCGGTCTTGGTCTCCTTCCCCTTGGGCTTCTTGAGCGTGAGGCGGGTGGGGATATGGAGGTTCGTGCCGTCGCTCCGTTCGTCGGGAAGCACTTCATAGGCCACGAGCTCCGCGCCCCCTTCCCAGTCCTCGTCGCGGGCGATGATCGCCGGCAGCAGGTCCTTGACTGTCTTTCCCGCTTTCCAGGCGTCGAGGAACTCGGTGCAGCTCTTGCGGGCCAGCTCCGGATCGAGCGACAGATTCCGGGCGGAATGTCCGCAGCCGGAACCGGCCAGCACCGCCAGCAGGAGGAAGCCGAAGCCGCGACGCGACACCAGGGAAGGACGGGAACTCACGAACATGGCTCGCTGCGGAAGAAGGGAGATTCAAATCTCGTAACGGACGACTGATTTCTGACGGCTGCCAACTCCCTCAGAACTCGCCGATCCGCTCCTTGCCGTTGCGGGTCCCCAGGGCCCGCCAGATGCTCAGATCGACGCTGTTCCCGGCAAAGCGGACCGAGCCGTCACACAGGAGCAGGTTGACCCCGCCCGTGTGGCGGCTGTTGGCGGTCGTGGCGATCCGGCTGGGCGGGTACATGCAGGAGCGGTCGTTCGGCGTCAGGATGTGGTAGTAGTAGGTCGTCGTGTGGTCCGGAGAGAGCCACGGCGCGCCGCCGTTCGACTTCCCCTGCTTGCTCATGTCCGCCACGTTCACGGCGTGGCACTGGTCGCGGGCCTCGTCCGGCGTATTGGGGTAGGTTCCCGGCTGGAAGGTGTCGCTCTCCGGCGTGCTGACGGTGTTGCTGCCGTCACCCAGCATCCGCTCCGACATGAGGGCCGTGTTGGTCGTCCCGTCGATGATGTCGGCGATGCGGATGAAGCTGTCCTGGTACATCACGCCGTCGGGCATCGGCAGGCCGTAGTTCGTGCTGCCGACGGTCGTTCCCGGCAGGCCGTTCATGACCGTCGTTCCGGTGTTCGTGTAGTAGTTGTTCCGGCCGCCGGCCGCCGCCGGGAGCCCGTCGGTGTCGGAGGGGCAGCGGAACATCTGGATCGTCAGGTCGTACGCGAACTTGTTGTTGGCGTGCGTGGAGACGACGTTGAAGTCGATCCGGTTGTAGACGGCGGTCTGGTCCATGTGGGGCAGGATGCGGGCCTGCCCGGACAGACTGACGTTCGAGTTCTTCGACATGGGGAAGCCCCCCATGGTCTCGTGGTAGTTGTGCAGGGCGATGCCGAGCTGCTTGAGGTTGTTGCGGCACTGATTGGCCCGGGCCGCCTCGCGGGCCTGCTGGACGGCGGGCAGGAGGATGGCGACGAGGACGGCGATGATGGCGATGACGACCAGCAGCTCGATGAGGGTAAAGCCACGGCGTTTCATGACGGCTCCAGACGGCGGAAAGACGGGAGTACGAATCGAATGAAAATGGACGAAGAGGTGTGGCGGAGCGGAACCGGGGAGCGATCCCCGCGAACGGGTGGCAGCGGACGTTTCTGCCGGGCGGGTGGTTCGGAACCGCCCCTCCGCGGGCTCTCTTCCGCCACGAAAGAGACACCGCGCGAAGGGGCGACATTCCCGAAAGCGCAACAGGCAGCGAGGCTCAGAGTCACCGGGGGGAGGAGCGAGAAATCGCGGCGGCGCGGTCCGGCGGAAGCCGCTGGTGGGCGGCTCAATCCGAGGTGGCCGGGGCAGAGCCTTGCGGCGGACCTTCGGACTTCAGCGGGGACGTGCGCAGCGGCCGGCCCGGTTCTCGATGGAGATCGGTGGCCGGACTTCCTCCTGGGAGGCGGAATCAGCCTTGCGGCGGGCGGAGGATGCCGTCGATCAGCGTGACGGCGCGAAGCAGGTGTTCGATTTCACAGCCCAGGCTCGTCGCGGTGGACGGGCTGACCGGGTCGGAGGGAGCGATGATGAGGTCGCCGACGGGCGCCGGCTGGACGGACCGCGGCGCCGGGGTGGGGGCGGGGGCTTCCGAGCAGTGCGGGCCGGAGCACTTCGGCGGAATCGGCGATTGCGGGGCGGCGTCAGGGCCGGCGGGCAGCGTCGATCCGAGCAGCCCGAATTCGGGCTGGAGCATGGCGGCGTGGTCCCAGTTGTGGGGGAGGTTGCCGCAGCGGGCCCAGGCGGAATCGGCCGTCAGGAAACAGAGCATCCCCACCAGGACCGCGAGGGCGGCTGGAATCTTCGACGGGCGAAGTGAGGGGGATTGAAGCATGAAGACCGGCTGAAGTGTTCGTGCAACGTACCCGCGAAGTGAGAGCAATGCAAGAAGTGAGTTTGGGAATGAAGATCGTCCGTGGCATACGGAAATCTAAAGCGCAACCCGTTCACCGGGTCCAGGGGCACCCTGGTGGGGGAGTGCAGAGGGGCGAGGGAGGCGGAAGGGGTTCAGGCTGAAGGCGGAAGGTAGAGCGGCGCGACTCTGGATCGTTTGGCCCTGTTCGGGTCCAGGGGGACCCTGGTCAGGGGATGCAAGGGGGAGAATCCCCCTTGCCCGCCGGAGGCCGTCTCGTCTCGATCTCTCTGAAAGAGCGAGGGTCCAATCGCGGACGACGTGTCGTATGCCCCCTCACCAACCCGCGGCGCCTTCAGGGGCGAGCGGTGATCCTCAACGCCGGTTCCACAAAGCGGACGTCCGTGGCGTCCCACGGTTCCTCATGGAAGCGCCTCCGGCGGCAAGGGGGTGAGACCCCCTTGACCCCGGCTGCCGTTGCACATTGGGTTTGAGCTATCAGCGTCGTGTCGGCAACAACGGCGTTACTTGACCTCGGCCGCCGCACCCGGCGGAAGCGCCACCTGGCTGTGGTGCCGCAAATACGCCACCAGATCCCGAATCTGATCCGCCGTCAACGTCTGCAACTGCCCCTCCGGCATCGGCGACAGATCCGTCGGCCGACTCTCCTCGATGTCGGTCTTGTCGATCGTCACCTTCTCCGTCAGCGTCTGCAGCGTGATCGTCTTCTCCGTCTGCTGCGTAATGACCCCGTTCAGCACCCGGCCGTCGACGAGGACAACAATCGTCATCCGGAAGTCCTTGTTCACCACCGCGCTCGGATCGATCACGTTCTCCAGGATGTAATCGAGGTTGCTCCGGTTCGACCCTGTCAGGTCCGGCCCGATCGTCTGCCCCTCCCCATACAGCTTGTGACACTTGAGGCACGTGTTCCGGAAGACCAGCCGCCCGTTCGAAAGGTCCGCCTTCGCCAGAACCTCATCGGACAACCGCCCCTTCAGCTCCGCCATCAGCGCCCGCTTCTCAGCCGACGAGTCCCGAAGCTGCCCCCACACCTCCGTCGTCCGCGCACTGAGGGCCGAATCCCCCAGGCTGTGAATCTGCCGGACATGGAACGACGTCAGATCCTCCCGCGGAATTTTCCCCTCGGCGATCGCTTCCAGCAGCGGCCGGGCAAAGGCCGCACGGGAAACGAGGATTGACATGATCTGCGGCCGCTCCGGAGCCCGGAACCCGCGGTATGCCTTCACGAGCTGCTCGCCGATCTTGGGATCGTCAAACAGCGCCAGCCCCTTGGCGGCGGAAACATTGATGACCCGCTCGCCGACAAGCTGCTGGCAGATGTCGCGGAGATCCGGTGGACGGCTCTCGATGAGCGTCGCCACCGCCGCCTGCCGCGCGGCCATCGGCGCGGCCTTGTCGAGGGCAATCCGCTTCACCTCATCTAGCGCCCGCCCATCGCCGAACAGCACGTTCAGGTCCCGCGCCATCGCGACGAGCTTTTCGTCCGATGACGTTTCGAGCAGCGGCAGGATCGTCTTCCAGCTCGCCGGCATCTTCGCCTTCCGCCACCCGCGGAGTCCGTCGCTGAGTCCCGTCACGATGTCCCGCCGATAGTCCTCGGACTGCGTGGCAGCGAACGTCAGGAGCTCGCTGAGCGGCGCGGGAGTGCGGTCGATCTCCTCGGCAAGACGGCGGGCGATGAACGTCCGCGTGGTCGGCCACTGGCAGGCCTTCGCCACCGGCACGAGCGCCGCGGGATCGACGTCCGCCACCGGAATCAGTCCGTACCAGACGAGCAGCGGCAGGTCGTGGTCGTCCCGATCCTCCGGATGGGAGACGAGCGCCTGCGCCAGCGGAGCCCGCAGGCCAACCGGCAGCCGCTGGAGAGTCGAAGCGAGCGTCAGCCGCACCAGCCCCGAAGGATCGGTTTGCGCCACCCGCGTCAGGAGCGGGGCGACCGCTTCCGCCGCGTGCGAGATCGTGGCGGTCGCGCCCGGGTCGTAGGGGACCGGCCCCAGCGGCCCGTCGAGCGGGAACGGATCGGTCAGCATCCGGACCGCCTGCGTCCGGATCGCTTCATCGGTGTGAGCGAGACACTCGCCCAGGAACGGAGCGTCGAGCGCCCCGATGTTGAACAGCGTCAGGAACGACCGCATCCGCAGCACGCGGTCCTCGGACCGGGCCACCGTCCGCATCAGCTCCGTGGCGGCGTCGGCCAGCGGCTGTGTCGCCGCCCGCCGCTCCGCCAGGATCAGCCGGGCCTGCCGGACGTACCACTCGTTCGGCGAGCCATGCAGGGCCACGAGATCGGTGTCGCTCAACCGATGAAGGTCAAACGCCGCGGGGGCCTTCGGACTGCCGTAAACGATCTTGTAGATCCGTCCGCTCGTGCGATGGACGCCGTTCCGCTCGTGACACTCGCCCGTATCGCTCCAGTCGATGATGTACACCCCGCCGTCCGGCCCATACGACAGATCGAGCGCCCGGTACCAGGGATCGTCGCTGAGAAGAAAATCCTTCGCATGCCGGCCCACGAATCCGCCGCCGTGCCGCTCCAGCCGCTCGGTGTTCACGCGGCGGCCGTGGAGGTTGATCGTGTACAGGAGACCGCGATGCTCGGCCGGCCAGTTGTCGCCGAGATAAATCATGGCGCCGGAGTGAGCGTGTCCGCCGCCGAGGTCGTTCGCCGCGCCGTCGCGGGAGTTCTGCCATCCCTTGCCGGTGTCGTAGTGAAAGTGATCGGCGTGATGGCTCATCAGGTCATAGACCCGCGGGTTCGGATCGAGCG
This sequence comes from Planctomyces sp. SH-PL14, assembly GCF_001610835.1. Lineage (NCBI taxonomy): Bacteria > Pseudomonadati > Planctomycetota > Planctomycetia > Planctomycetales > Planctomycetaceae > Planctomyces > Planctomyces sp. SH-PL14. The sequence continues at coordinate 5,424,400 of NZ_CP011270.1, forward strand.
TCCCGTTCCGCAGGAAGTGCCCGCCGACAACGTTGTAGAACAGGTGCCCGGTGACGGTGTTGGTATAGAAGAGTTCCCCCAGGGCATCCCAGTCGTGCCCCCAGGGATTCGTCGTCCCGGTGCAGAGTGTCTCATACGTCTTGCGGATCGGGTGGTACCGCCACATCCCGCCCCGCAGCGGAACCCGCCGCGCGTCGGGCGTTCCCGGCGGACCGATCTCTCCGGGACACGACCCGCCGCAGCGTCCGTAGAGCCATCCGTCGGGACCGAACCGCAGCCCGTTCGCAAAGTTGTGATAGCTCTCGCTGAAGACGTTGAATCCGTCGAGGACGGTCTGCGGCGGTCCGTCCGGCACGTCATCCCGGTCGGCGTCGGGGATGAACATCAGCCGCGGCGGGCACATGACCCACACGCCGCCGTGGCCGACTTCGACGCTCGTCAGGATCTGGAGGTTGTCGACGAACACCTTCCGCGAGTCGAACCGCCCGTCGCCGTTCGTGTCCTCAAAGATCAGGACCCGGTCCCGCAGCCCCAGGTCAAAGCGGGTCTGGCCGTCGGCATAGGTGTAGTTCTCGGCAATCCACAGCCGCCCCCGCGCGTCCCACGTCATCCCGATCGGGTTCTGAACATCGGGCTCCGCGGCAAACAGCGTCGCCCGGAACCCCTCCGGAAGCCGCAGCCGCTTGACCGCCTCCTCGGGCGGCGTCGCGGCCGCCTTGGCATCGTCGAGCGTGTTGAACGGCTGCGGAAAGTCGTCCGCCGCCGCGGCAGCCGCGCAGGCCGAAACGACGGCGATCATCAGGAGGAGAGCGGGAAAGCGCATGCGTCACTCACACCAGATTGTCAGGGTTCGCCAAGGTGACAGAATTCCGGCGGCGATACCACCGACTGCGATCGTGCCGGACCGCCCGGAGAACCCGTGATGGCATTTCGACAAGCGAAATCGGATTCACACCGCGAACAGAAGACGTGGAACGAGTGGATTGAGAAGAATCGGGCTGCCCTGGTTGCGATGGGACTTCCTCCCGAGGTGATGGTCGACGCCAGCTGCTGGTCTGACTTCCTCGAGAACGGTCACCTGCACTGGCACCCGTCGAGCGGTTTCGACTTTCATCAGCTGACCCATCATCAGCTGGTTCTCCTGCGAGACTTCCTCGAAAAGGACGCCTTGAAAGATCGAGCTCCCACACTGCTCAGGTGGCTGCGTACTCGAAATCTGGGACAGAGCTGACAAGGATGCGACTTCGTCCCGATCTTGCGTCCGATGGTCCCGTACGCATTGAGTCACCTAAATCAGCCCGAGACGCCAATGGATGCGCTGACAAAGGAAATCCTCCTGCGGTCCTTTCAGCATGGTTTTAGTCCCGATTTGACAGCCAGCCTGATCGACGAGTCTCGGGTCAACGAACACATCACCGGAGTACACGACACTACGGAAGCCGAAGCATCTGATCGCATTCGGATGATGATCGAAGGTGGCCTCATAGGCATTGTGACAACGGAACTTGCAGACCGGGTTTGGCGGGAGATCGACGAGTGTGGTGACTCGCTGGAAAGCCTCTCCCGAAGAGTGCCGGGTGTCGGCGGAATAATGCCGACCGGAATGGGGCAGCAGATTCTCAGAGGCTTGGTCCCTCGAAACTGGCATTGCTCCCACGAAACGGATTCCGCGACCGGGTTCCGGTACTACTGGCAACTGGAGTACGCCGATCGGGAGCAGTGCTGTCCATTTAGCGAGGACTTCTTCCAAGCACCGAACGCACGTTATCGCGACTGCGAGACGAGAGGTTGCCGTGTGACGGCCTGCGGCCCTTGGTGGTCAACCTGGTGGTGGCGACATCCCACGGGCTATCTGATTCTGTGCAAGAGCCACCAAGACCATACTTGACGAACCGTCACCCACTTTGCGGCGCTGATTGATTACCTCAATCTGTCATTCAACGCGCCAAGCCGCCACACTGCCGCTTTTGCCCGGGAAATAGCGTCCACGTCGAGTCATGTTCGGTCTCCTCAACATCAACAAACCCCTCCGTCTCACTTCCCGCGACGTCGTCAACCGCGTCTGCAAACGGGTGCATCCGATCAAGGTCGGACATGCCGGGACCCTCGACCCGCTGGCCAGCGGAGTGCTCGTCGTGTGCGTCGGACACGCGACGCGGCTCGTGTCGTACATCCAGGACGAGAGCAAGACCTACATCGGGACCTTCGTCTTTGGGAAACGGAGCGAGACCGAGGACTGTGAAGGGGTTGTGGAGGACGTGCCTGTCGGGCACATCCCGCGCGAGGAGCTGGAGGCGATCCTGCCGCGGTTCACGGGGCGGATTCGTCAGCGGCCGTCGCAGTTCTCCGCGATTCGTGTCGGGGGGCAGCGAGCTTATGAGCGGGCGAGGAAGGGGCAGGTGGTGGAGGTCCCGGAGCGGGATGTGGAGATTCATGCGCTCCGCTGCGTGGAGTACGACTTTCCCACGTTTCGGCTGGAGGTCGAGTGCGGGTCAGGGACCTATATGCGGTCGCTGGGGCGGGATATCGGGCTGGCTCTCGGGACCCATGCGCTGATGGTGGGCCTGGAGCGGACGCGGATCGGGGACTTTCGGATCGACGACGCGCTGTCGATCGAGGATTTGAGTGCGGACGTGATTGCGGCGCATCTCCGCTCGCCGCTGGAGGCTCTGGGGCGGTTTCCGCAGGTGATGCTGAGTTCACACGATGTGGCTCAGTTGCGGATGGGGCGGTGCCTGCGGCATGACTGTCTGCTCTACGCGCCTCCCGGTGAGGTTGTGGGGGTTCATGCGGGCGAAGCGGTGTCGCTGCTGCGGGTCCACAACAACCAGCTCGTGCCGGTCATGGTCTTCTGACGTGACACCGTTCATGCCGGCGCAACGTGGATAGCTCAAACCCAACGTGCGACGGCAGCCGGGGTCAAGGGGGCAACCCCTTGCCGCCGGAGGCGCTTCTGTGAGGAACCGTGGGACACAACGGACGTTCCCTTTGTGGAACCGGCGTTGAGGATCACCGCTCGCCCCTGAAGGCGCCGCGGGTTGGTGAGGGGGCATACAGCACGTTGTCCGCGTTTGGACACGGCGCGCTTCAGACATCTCTCGACGGCCAGGCCTCCGGCGGGCAAAGGGGATTCTCCCCTCTGCACTCCCTGACCAGGGTGCCCCTGGACCCGGTGAGGGCCAATGATCCTGAGTTGCGCCGCTCTACCTTCCGCCTTCAGCCTGAACCCCTTCCGCCTCCCTCACTGCGGCACGGGCGCCGCCTGCGACTTGATCAACGCAATCAAATCCGCAATGTCCTGCGGAGTCACCGTCTTCTCCAAACCCACCGGCATCAACGACACCCCGTTCGCCTTCAACACATCGATTTCAGCGCGAGGAATCGCCTCTTCTTTCCCCTCCGCCATCCGCAACGTCACCGCGTCCGCCGTGTCCGCCGCGATCAACCCGTTCAGCACCCGCCCCGCATCCGTGATCACGGTATACGACTGGTAAATCGCCTGCGCCTCCCGGTTCGGATCCAGAATCGCAATCAGCAGATCTTCAGGCGACTTGTTCACCACCGAAACCAGCTGCGGACCCACATTGGCCCCCTCGTTCCCGACCTTGTGGCACGTCACGCAGTGCTTCGTAAACGCCAGCTTCCCCCGCGCGACATCCCCCGCCAGCTCCAGCGCCGGCCGGTAACTCTCAATCACCTTCTGCCGGTCCTGATTCGGCATCCCGAACACCGCCGCCGCCTGCTTCCGAATCCCCTCATTGGGATGCGACAACAGCGTCTGCCGCGAAGTCGGATCCACCTCACCCGGCGAAATCCCCCCGCCACCCACCGCGGTCAGCAGCGCCGTAATCCGCTCGTTCCGCTTCAGCAGCGTCGTCATCGTCACCGTCCGCAAGTGCGGCCCCATCTGCGGCCAAACCGCCAGCAGCGGCGCGGAGAGGTCCGCGTTGAGCCCCCCCACCGTCGTGATTGCCGCGGCCTGCAGCTCCGGCGGCGTCTGCGGCGACAGCAGCTTTTCAAGCAGCCCCGCAAACCGATCCGCCGGCAGCGTCGCCACGATCGGCATCACAGCCAGCCGTCCCTTCAAGGGAGCAGCCGAGTCGGTCGCCCGCCCCTCGGCAGCCGTCCACGCCGTTTCGATCATCGCCTTCGCCGGAGCCGCAAGCTTCGGCGAACCGATGAGGCCCGCCAGCGACTTGCCCGAGCTCTCCAGCCGCCCGCCCAAGGTCGCGATCATCCCGCTCCGCGCCGGGGAATCGGGGAGCGACGCAATCCGGTTAAGGATTTGCAGCACCCCTTCCTCCGTCGCCGCCGCACGGGCCAGAAGCCGCCGCCGCCACGTAGAATCCTGGTCCCCCTTCGCCAGCAGTTCGTCGAGAAGCGGCAGAGCCCGGGTCCCGATCGAGCTCGTCAGCATCTCAAGCACGTCGGAGTTGAGCCCCGATCGGGTCGCCAGCGCCGTGAGAGCCTTGAGCGACTCCGGCGAATCGATCTCGCCGAGGGCGTAAGCGACAGCGAACTCGACACGGACGTTGTCCTCGCTCGCGAGTGCGAGGATCGGACCCGCGAGGGCCGGCATCGCCTTCAGTCGCGGCGCGGCGAGCCACACGGCCCGCTCGCGAATGTGCGGATCGCGATCCGCCAGAGCGGCCAGCATGTCCGCCTCGTCAATCGCATCGAGACCGTCCAGAACCGCCAGCGCGTGCAGCCGTCCCAGCGGTGTCGCCCCTTCGCGGACCAGCTTTCGAGCGGGCTCGATGGCCGCCTTGTCCTGCCGTTCCCAGAGCAGCCGCTGGGCGGTCTCCCGCTCCCAGCCGTTCGTCGAGTTGAGGCTCGCAACCAACTCCACGGTGGTCTTCGTCGCCAGGACCGGGAACGGCCGGTGCTTCCAGCCCGGCGGCGTCAGCCGGTAGATCCGCCCCTTGTCGTCGCCGCTCTCCAGGTTCAGGAACGCCTTGATGTCATCCGGGATCGCGATCGGGTGCTCGATCGTCTCGCGGTACATGTCGAGGACGTACAGGCACCCGTCCGGCCCGTTGACGAAGTTCGTCGGACGGAACCACGTGTCGGTCGAGGTGATGAACTCGACCCCCTCATCCGCCCGCTTGGCCAGGAAGCTCGCGCCGTTCTCGCCGACGGTCTTGCGGTGGATCAGGTTTCCGCCGACGTCGCCGATAAAGGCGTTGCCGAAGAACTCCGGCGGATAGGCGTCGCCGCGGTAGATCGTGACGCCGGTGGCCGACGTGAAGAAGCCGGTTGCGACGAGCTCGGTCTCCGAGACCCGTTTGCGGAACGCCGGATCGGCCGCCCGGCGGCGGGTGCGGACGACGCGCCACGGCTCGGCCGGGCTCGTCCGGAAGACCGGCGCGGCGGCGCCGTCGGCGGCGACGGAGCGGATCGGCGGGGCGGTGATCCCGGAGTCCTTCCGGTCGAGCGCCTGGCGGGGATAGACGATGTGCTGGATGTGGTTGCTGTTGTTGCAGACGAACCGGTTCCCCCAGTCGTCATACGAGTGGCCGAACTGCTGGCCGCCGGTGACGCGGGTCAGCTCGTTCGTCTTCGGGTTGAGGGCCCAGTCGCTCGCCCGCAGCGGACCGACGTCCTTGCCCTCCATGTGCAGGCTGCTCTGGGCGGTCCCGCCGCTGGCGGTGATCCGGTTGTCGAGCCCCCACTTCATGTTGTTCGCCAGCCCCTGCACGTTGTAACGGCTGAACCCCTCGATGATTTCTTTGCGCTCGTCGGCGACGCCGTCGCCGTTCGTGTCCTTGAAGTAGTACAGCTTGTCCGGCGCGAGGGCGAAGACCCCGTCGTCGTAGCAGCAGACACTGACCACCCAGCTCATCTTGTCGGCGTAGACGGTGCTCTTGTCGAAGATCCCGTCGCCATCGGTGTCCTCCAGCCGGCGGACCTGGCAGGCGTTCTTCTTGCCGAGCGGCATCGGCTGCATCTCGCGGACTTCTTCCGAGTACGGATAGCCCAGCATCTCGGCCACATACTGCCGGCCGTAAGCGTCGAAGCAGGCATCGACCGGATCGAGGACGTCCGGCTCATGCGCGACGAGCTGCAGCGAGAACCCGTGCTGGACCTTGAACGTCTTCTGAACGTCGGCGATCTCCACCGGCGGCAGCCGCTTCATTTCCTCGGCGAGCGAAGGGGGCGCCGCGGGATCGGCAGGGGCCGCAGCCATCGGAGCCGCCGCGGGTGCGGGAGCTGGCGTCGTTGCCGGAGCAGCGGGAGCCGCCGCGACGGCAGTCGGAGGCGTCTGGGCCGGTGCGGGAGAGGGGGCCGTCGAGAGGACGAGGGCGCCGGTGAAGAGACCGAGGGCCAATGCGGCGAACGGAACCGCCAGTGCGGGCGCGGCAGCGGAGCGAGACGACATATTCAGATCCAGCAGGTTGGCAGCGTGACCACAGGAGCGCGTGCGATCAAACAGCTGAATTCAGGCGGGCGAAGGGGAGGGCGGTGGTAGGGAGTTCAGAGCTTGTCGACGGAGGGATCCTGGGGCTTCACATCGGGGCAAAAAAACGGACGACGCGCAAGCATCGTCCGATCCAAAGTACCGTCCGCCGCCAGCGGTTCAACTCACCGACCCCTGACGACGATTGACTGACGACTCTCAGTGCTTCGTCAGCAGGCCGCGGCGGCGGCGTTCGCTGTACGCCTGAAGGCCGTCTTCGATGATCGGAATGCTCGGGGCGGAGTCCAGGATCTCGTCGACCTCGACCGCCTTCCCTTCGAGCTGCTTGTAGTCCTGGAAGAACCGCCGCAGCATGGCGAGGCGGTGGTAGGGAAGCTCGCTCGCTTCCCGGAACGAGGCGTACTCGGGGTCGTGCGTGGCGACGGCGAGGATCTTGTGGTCCTTCTTGTCGTTGTCGATCATGGTCATCAGGCCGATCGTACGGGCCTGGACCAGCGTCAGCGGGGCGACCGGCTCCTGGCAGAGAACGAGGACGTCGAGCGGGTCGTCGTCTTCGGCGAAGGTCTGCGGGATGAAGCCGTAGTTCGCCGGGTAGTAGACGGCGGAGTAGAGGATGCGGTCGACTTTCAGCAGGCCGGTCTGCTTGTCGAGCTCGTACTTGACGCTCGAGCCCATGGGGATCTCGATGACCGTCGTGAACTCACGCGGCAGGTTTTCACCCGGGGTCACATCATGCCAGGGATGCATTGCGGCTCTTTGGTAGGAAGAGGGTCCAAGCGCTGTCCCGGCACGATAGTAGGCCCGCGACACGAGTCGCAAGGGACTCCTCGCCGAGCCGCACCACGGGAGGGCGAAGCTCCCGCGAAGTTGCGGACCACGGGAGGGCGACGCTCCTGCGGAGCCGCAGACGTTGCCGGGCTTCCACTCTCGACACGGCCGAACCTCCGTCTCCGCTTCGGTTGCAGCCGGTCCGGTTGGAATCGAAGACGCGGGGACGGTTCGCGGCTCAGCAGGAGCTTCGCCCTCCCAAGGTCCCGGCTCGCGCCAATTCCGGAGACGGGACCTTCGGGCCGGACGATTACCGTCGCCGTCCACGGGAGCGATCGGACGGCGGAGGCTCGTGGGAGCGCCGCCAGACTTCGCTGAGCAGGATTCCGCAGGCGACCGAGACGTTGAGGCTCTCGACGACGCCCGTTCCGGGGATCTGGAGGAGCTGGTCCGCCAGGGCCTCGATCGGGGGGGACATTCCCTCCCCCTCGCTCCCCAGGACGACCACGATCCGCCGGCCGAGCGGCGCGCCGTAGACCGCATCGCCGTGGTGGCTCGACGTCGCGACGATCCGGAAGCCGAACTCCTTGAGCCGCTCCAGGTCCCCGACCGGGTCGGTGAGGCCGTAGACCGGCACGAACTCCGCTCCCCCTTCGGCGACGCGGACCGCGGCGGGGGAGAGGGGCGGGAGGTCACCCTTGGCCCCCAGGATCGCGCTGACTCCGAAGTGGGAGGCGATCCGCAGGATGGAGCCGAGGTTGTGCGGGTTCTGGACGCCGTCGAGGTAGAGGAACGGGCCGGAGAGCCGCTTCTCTTCCAGCCACCGCATCATGTCGCCGGTCGACCAGCGGCGGTATTCGCGGGCCAGGATCGCGATCCCCTCGTGGTGGATCGAGCCGGTGATCCGTTCGAGGTTGTCGTCTTCGACGACCTGAAAACCCTTGCGCTCCTGGACACAGTAGTCGAGGAGGGCGGAGAAGTGCCGTCGGCGATCCTCCGTAATATAGACGCGGATGACGTCCTTGGGCCGGCGGGCGAAGAGGGCCTCGCAGGCCCGCACGCCGTGGTACTTTTCCTCGGTCTCGCCGACGTGGCGGTCGCGTTCGCGGGCCGGCCCTTTTGCTGGCAGTCCCTTGGCTGGCAGCCGTTTCGGTGGCGGTCCTTGCGGCGGCGGCCCCTGGGAAGCTCCTTTGGCCGGCGGTCCCTGGGAGGGTCCCTTCGATGGGGGCCCTTTGGGGGGACGAGGACCGGCGCCGGGAGTGAAGCCGGGGCGGGGACCGCGGTCGGGGCGGGGGCCGCGATCGGAGGGGCGGGACGGTTTGCGGGGGGGCTTCATCGAAGGTGCGGAGTGGGACGGGAGGCGACGTTCGGGGTCGCCAATGTCGGGCAGCTTACGGTTCCCGGCAGCGGATCACCACGTCCGCGTAGCGATGGAATCAAACCGCATCCTTGCCGGCACGACGTGGCTACCTCAAACCCAACGTGCGACGGCCGCTGGGGTCAAGGGGGCCTCGCCCCCTTGCCGCCGGAGGCGCTTCCATGAGGAACCGTGGGACACAACGGATGTCCCCTTTGTGGACCCGGCGTTGAGAGGTCCTCGCTCGCCTTGCAATCCCTACGGGTTGGTGAGGGGCATACAGCACGTTGTCCGCGTTTGGACACGGCGCGCTTCAGACATCTCTCGACGGCCAGGCCTCCGGCGGGCAAAGGGGCGTTGCCCCCTTGCATCCCCCACCAGGGTGCCCCTGGACCCGGATGGGGTGGTGGGAGTTCTAGTTTTCTTGCGGCAGGCCCTTCCAAAGCCGGATCGTGCCATCCGCCGCCGCGCTTGCCAACCTCGTCCCATCCGGACTGCAAACGACACTCGTCACCGAATCCGTGTGCCCCAACAACCGGACCACCGGCTCACCCGTCTCGGCATTCCACAAGATCACCTGCCGATCGTTCGCCCCCGAGACAAGCCACTTCCCATCGGGACTGAAGGCAACACTCTCCACCGGCGCCTGATGCCGCGTCAGCTCCATCACAACCTTCCCGGCCGCCACATCCCAAAGACGGATCGTCCGCGAGTCGCCGCTGCTGGCCAGCCGCTTACCGTCCGGAGCAAAGGCCAGCGTCCAGACGGGGCCCGTCTGACCCACCAGACTCCCGCGAGTCGAAGGCTTTGGCATGATCGCGTACAGCCCGATCGGCGAGTCTTCACCCCCGCTCGCCAGACTCATGCCGTCGCGGCTCGCGGCGAGGACTTTGACCTGGCTGCGGTGAATGACCAGGGAGGCCCGCAGTGCGGAGGTGGCCGGATCGCTCAACAGGACGGCACCGATCGGCATCCCGAAGGCCAGCAACCGCCCCTCGTCGCACCAGGCCAGGCAGCGGATCGGTCCGTTGCGACCTTCGAAAACGATCCGCTCGAGTCCCATCTCAACGTTCCACGTCCGCACGATCCCGTCATCGCCCGCGCTGGCCAGCATCCCGGCGCCGTTGAACTGGACGGCACGGACCGGGCCGTGGTGTTCCTTGAACGTCCGCAGCGATTCGCCCGTCGTCCCATCCCAGACCTGCACAAGCCCCCGGCCATTGCCGCTCGCCAGCCGTTTCCCGTCCGGGTGGAAGGCGATGCTCAGAAACGCGGACGACGACTCAAACGTCGCCGTCGCCGCCTTCGCCCCCAAATCCCACAACCAGATCATCCCATCCCGGCGCGTCACCGCCTGCGGGTGTCCCTCGGGATCAAACTCGACCCGCAGGACCGGCGCGGCGGCGACGGAGGTGGCTCGTTCCTGCCCGGAGTCGACCTCCCACAGCCGCAGCGATCCCCGATCCCCCCCGGCGAAAAGCTGTGCCCCGTCCGGGCTGAATGCGAGCGTCGTGACGGCGTCCGGCAGCGCGGGGAGTTCACGGATCTTCTCGCCGGTCGCCGCATTCCAGATCCGCACGACCTTGTCCTCACCCCCCGCGGCGACGCGCGTCCCGTCGGGATTCCAGGCGACCGTGTTCACGAAGCTCTTCGCCCCTTCGAGTCGGCGGGCGATCATGCTCTTCTCAAGATCCCAGATCAGGACGGCATGGTCGTCCCCGCCGCTCGCGAGCTGCTTTCCATCGGGGCGGAACGCGAGGCACGACACCGCTTCTTCATGGCGCGAAAGCGTGGAGCGCTCCCGGCCGGCGGCAACATCCCACAGCCGGATCGTGCCGTCGTCGCGCCCCTCCGCCAGGACAGTTCCGTCCGGCGAGAAGGCAACGGTGTTCACGCCGATCCCGTTTCCCTGGAGGACGTGCGTCGACTCCTTCGTCGCGACGTCCCACAGCCGGACGGTCCCATCGCCGCTGCCACTCGCGATCGTCCGGCCATCGGGCGAGACCGCAACGCTGTTGACCGTATGCGTATGCCCGGCAAGCGTGACAGTGTTCCGCCCGGTAGCGACATCCCACAGCCGGACCGTGCGATCGAATCCGCCGCTGACGAGCCACTTCCGGTCGCCGCTCCGCGCGACGCAGAAGACTTCGGACGTGTGCCCCTCGGTCCGGATCACCCGCTCCAGGGTGACCTCCGGCGCCTGCCCAGTAGCGACATTGCCCAGCAGCACGACCGCGGCCAGCCCGCAGACGGCGAGCATCGAAAGGAACCGCACCGGGCACCCGAACGGGGACGAAGGGCCGGGACCGAGGCTGGTCGTCGCGCCGGCGGCATCGTCCTCCGCGACGGTCAAGATTTGAGGAACTCCATCCCGTACTTGGCGGAGAGGCTGACCGCCTTGGCGATCCACGCTTCCTGCTCCGCGGCGGTCATCGGCGGCGCGGGGGCGGTCCGGCTGGCGACCGGCGTCCCGGTTTCGAGGAAGAACTCTTCGAGGCCCGCGGGGGAACAGAGGCAGAGCATGCGGGCCGGTTGGTCCGAGACGTTGCGGAACGTGTGCGGTGCGCTGGACGGGACGTTGGCGGTGTCGCCGGCGCGGAGCGTCGCCTTCTCGCCGCGGAAGGTGACTTCGATCTCCCCTTCGAGGATCCGGAACATCTCCTCGAAGTCGTGCCGGTGCGGCGGCGGCCCCCCGCCGGGTGGGACGTACATATCGACCAGACAGTACTGCCCGCCGGTGTCGGCCCCGGTGACGAGGATCGTATAGGTGTCCCCGGCGATGGCGACGTGCGGGTGGCGGGCCTCATCGGCGCGAACGACCGTCAGGGTCCGGTCGGTCGAGTCTGGCCGCATGGCGGATGGTGACATCGGAGCGTGTTCGGTCATGGCAGAAGGTTCTCGCTGTTGGGCAACGGATTCGGTTTTGTCTCTGGAATGCATTCCTTGGCTCGAACCACGTCCTTGCCGGCGCGGCTATGCCACCTCAGACCCAATGTGCGACGGCAGCCTGGGGTCAAGGGGGCCACGCCCCCTTGCCGCCGGAGGCATTTTCTATGAGGAACCGTGGGACACAACGGATGTCCCCTTTCTGGTACCAGCGATGAGGACTCCCTCACATCACACCGCTGGCTTTGCAATCCCCGCGGGTTAGGTGAGGGGGCATCCGGCACGGTGTCCGCGCTTGGACGCGATCTCCTTCAGACAGTGTCCGACGAGACAAGCCTCCGGCGGGCAAGGGGGATTCTCCCCCCTGCACCCCCTGACCAGGGTGCCCCTGGACCCGGTGATTGGGCCGGTGAAGTTGGGGGTATTGACTCGTCCTGTGATTCAAACATCCCGGATCAGCCGATCTTCAACGACTGCCGAAGCGTCCCCATCGTCGCCTTTTGCCGCTGCTGAACGAACTCACGGGCCGCCTGGACGCGGGCCGCAGCAAGCGCCGGATCCTTCGCGATCCCAAGGACAGTCGGAACGATCCGCGCCACCTCGTCCTCCTTATCCATATCGAACAGCCAGTCCTCCAGGCCGATATCCCGCCACATGAACCCCTTGCTTGTCTGTTCGCTGAACCGGCAGACGACCGCCGGGACGCCGTTCCCGATGCACATGATCGGAGAATGCATCTCCAGGCCGAACAGCCCCGCCGAGCGGACGTAGGTGCTGAGGGCCTCGTCGGTCAGCCAGTAAGTCGAGCGGTGGACCACCCGCTTGCGGACATCCTCCGGCAGCGGATCGAAAAGCATCTCCTTCGCCACGTCCATCTGGCTCTGGTCCTCGGGGCAGAGGAGGACCTTCATGTCGGTGTTGCGGACCACCTCGATGATCGCCTGCCGCAGCGGGGCATGGTCATGTTCCTTCAGCGACGTGCTGTGGGCAAAGCGGCGGACGTCCTCTTCGGTCTGCTTGCGGTTGTGGATCTTCCAATACGGCGTGTAGCGGAGCCGCGGGATGCAGCAGAGGAATTTTCCGCGCGCGAGGTCGTGCTCCTTCAGGAACTTTTCGGCGGCGTCGTCGTTCCGGAGGTCGACCGCAAAGGCTCCGTCGGGACCGAACTCCATCACCGGGCAGGTGACGCCGTTGTCCTTCGCGAACTGGAGCGAGACGGTGTCCCGGAAGAAGGCGAACCGGGCCGCGGTCAGGAGGCCGCGAAGCTCGTCGGTCATCGCCCCGATCGTGATGCCATAGACGCCGTACGGTTTGCCGGTCTTGGCCTTCCACTCGGCGACTTGCTTCTGTCCCACGAGCGACGGCCCCGAGCCGTGGAGGAGGAAGTCGCACTCGTCGAAGGCGCGGGCCACCGTCTCCTTGTCGAGCGCGAAGCGGACCTTGGGGAACCGCCGGCGGAGCATCGCCTCGACCCCGTTGCCGACGTTGCCGGGCCAGAGGGTCACCTCCGCCTCGGGGAGGTGGTCCTCCAGGAGCCGCAGCACGCCCGGCGTGTGGGCGATGTCGCCGATGTTGACCGTCTGCCAGCTGGACCGCAGGAGGATCCGGGGCGGACGACCGTCAGCAGCGGCGGCCGTGGTGGCCCGAAGCGAAGCCGCAAGCGTGGCCGCGAGGCCGGCCGAGAGAAACTGCCGGCGGTTGAGCGAGGCGAGTGGAGACATATTGGGTGACCGAATGCGCGAGGTCGGGGCGCAGCTTCATCGCCGGCTGCGCACCTCGCAGAGTATTCGAATCGCCCGAGCCCGTTAAGCGGGTTCCGCGCCCGGCTTTTCGGCGGACGGTCCCGCCTTGATCGCCTGACAGAGCTCCTCGCGGACGATGTTCATATCCCGCGGAGCGTCGATCCCGATCTTCACTGTGTTGGGACCGATCCGGACCACCGTGATCGCGATGTCTTCGCCGATCAGGATCCGCTCACCAGCCTTGCGTGACAACACCAGCATGGCCAACCCCTTTCCTTGACGGGGAGTGCCGCACTCGGCTCGAGGACCAGAAAACCATTTCTGAGGGCTAAAGCGCCCGGAAAACTCGAACCGCTGGGCACCATCCTGACGCAATCGGGAAGCAATACAAGGGGCAGACCCAATCCAACCCGCATGAATCAATCTGACTGCGTTATCAAAAGGATAACGGCACGCCCCCGCAACGCCAGCCCAATCCGGCGCAATTTCCAGCGGCCAATTTTCCAACAGCCCAAAACTTGAGCAGTGGCGATCGGTGCCTGCTTTTTGAGCAGCTGGCGGCGACTGGAACTGGTTTAGCTGCACTTGGTGTGCAGGTGTCGGTGGTCCGTCCGGCAGTTTGTGCCTGCTGGGCCCCTGTTCCATCGGCTATCCTGTTTCCCATGCCCCAGGAACAACCTTTCCGCCCGAATTACCGGCGCGTCTGGCTGACGTGTCTGAAGAATTCCTTTGCGCGCGAACTGTCGTTCCGCGGGAACTTTCTGATCGAGCTGTTCACGAACGCGTTCTGGATCACGTCGCAGGTGCTGCTGTTCGAGATCATCTACGCGAAGACGCCGGGTGTGGCGGGGTGGACGCGGGAGCAGTACATGGGGTTTATGGGGACGGGGCTGTTGATCAATGCCCTGGTCGAGTTCTTCTTCATGCCCAACTGCGCGAACTTCAGCGAGCTGGTGCGGACGGGGAATCTGGACTTCCTGCTGCTGAAGCCGATCGACACGCAGTTTCTGGTGTCGCTGCAGTCGGTGGATCTGGGGGTGATCTCGGAGATTGCGGGGGCGGCGTTGCTGTTGGGGTATTCCGTGATTTACTCGGCGGGGTCGATCACGCTGATGCAGGTGGTGCTGTATCTGTTGCTGGTGGCGGTGGCGGTGGCGTTTTACTACAGCCTGATGATTGCGCTGGCGAGTACGGCGATCTGGCTGGGTCGGAACCAGACGGTGTATGAGTTCTGGTTCTACATCACGGTGTTTGGTCGGTATCCGTCGAACATTTACCGGCAGCGTCCGCTGGGTGAGGTGATCTGGTTCGGGTTCTCGTTCATTGTTCCGATTCTGGTTGTGGTGACGGTTCCGGCGCAGGTGCTTCTGGGGAAGGTGTTGGAGCCGAATCGGTGGATTCTGGTGGTGGCGCCGTTGGCTGCGGTGGCGGGTTTGTTTTTGTCGAGGCGCGTGTTCAACACGGCGCTGGCGAGTTATCGCAGCGCGAGCAGTTAAACCGCGCGTTACTGGCGGCTCCAAGATCCGGGGTCCAGGGGGGCACCCCTGGTGGGGGATGCAAGGGGGCAACGCCCCTTTGCCCGCCGGAGGCCCGTCTCGTAGGGGATTTTCTGAAGGAGCACTTGTCCAAGCGCGGACGCCGTGCCGGATGCCCCCCACACCAACCCGCTCTGATTCCAGGCCGAGCTGTGCAGGGAAACCGGGTTCTCATCGCAGGCATCTTCTCGTTGGAGTTCATGCTTCGGCGTGCCCCGCTGGCGTCGTCCGCTCGAAGACCACCCGGTAGGCAGCCTGAAGCATGAGCTCCAGCGCCGCCCCCCTTCTTCAACACCGGCCGCCGCCAGGAAGTCCCGCCAGGGACGGCCGAAAATAGCCCACCCTTTCAAGGGTGGGTCTCAGGTCCCGTTCGCCGGCGCAGTCCCGTCAGGGACGAAAGAACTCCTCTCCGCGGAACCACGACGCAGCGCGGCACACAAATAAGAGGAGCACTCCCTGGCGCGACAACGCTTGCTCTGCACTCAAGGCGGGTTGATGTGGGGCATCCGGCACGGCGTCCGCGCTTGGACACTCACTCCTTCAGGCATCTCTCGACGGCCAGGCCTCCGGCGGGCAAAGGGGCCTTGCCCCTCTGCACTCCCGACCAGGGGATCCCTGGACCCGGTTGGCTGACAACGATAGCGCCCGCCTCCCCATCGCTGGGCAGAACACTCCCCCATCTGCCAAGATGCCCCTCCACTTCCCCCGGACCAGCTCGTTCTCGCTCCGATCGAGGTCTGACATGCGAATCATCGCCGCACTCGCGCTCCTCCTCTCGCTCCTCCCCGCCCCCCTCCCGGCCGAATGGAAACCGGCCGACTCACCACTAATGACCCGCTGGGCCAAAGACGTCCGCCCCGGCGCCGTCCTCCCCGAATACCCCCGCCCCCAACTCCGCCGCGACGCCTGGCAAAACCTCAACGGACTCTGGGACTACGCCATCACCGACCGGAAAGCCGGCCTCCCCACCCAATGGGACGGCCAGATCCTCGTCCCCTTCGCCATCGAGTCCGCTCTCTCCGGCGTCAAAAAACGCCTCGAACCCAACCAGGCCCTCTGGTACCACCGCACCTTCACTCTCCCCCAGACCGACGCCTGGAAAGACCGCTCCATCCAGCTCCACTTCGGCGCCGTCGACTGGGAATGCGACGTCTACCTCAACGGCCAGCGCGTCGGCGGCCCCGACGCCCACCCCCACCGCGGCGGCTTCGACCCCTTCACCCTCCGCCTCGACGGCCCCGGCGCCACCCTCAACCGCACAGGCGAAAACCACCTCGCCGTCCGCGTCTACGACCCCAGCGACGACGCCCCTCAGCCCCGCGGCAAACAGGTCCGCAAGCCCGAAGGGATCTGGTACACCCCCGTCTCCGGCATCTGGCAGACCGTCTGGCTCGAACCGGTCCCGGAAACCTACATCCGCGGCGTCAAGTTCACCCCGGACCTCGACGAGATGGCCATCTCGGTCCAGCTCGACGTCGTGAACCCCAAGCCCGGCATGAAAGCGGGGATCTTCGTCCGCAGCCTCCCCAACGGAGTCTCCGGGGTCTTCGCCAAGTCGTGGCACATGGAGCTCGACAAGCCCTTCGTCATTGAGTGCTCCAAGTTCAGCGGCAAGTTCGGTCAGCCGGACCCCAAGGATCTCAAACCGCACCTCTGGAGCCCCGACCACCCGCACCTGATCGACGTCCTGGTCGGACTGGTCGAAGACCCCAAGGCGGACCTCGGAGGCTTTGGGAAGGATTGGACGGCCAAGCTCGACGTCCCCGGCGAGGACAAGAACGTCCCTGCCGTCGCCCTCGTCGACTCCGTCCAGAGCTACACCGCCCTCCGCAAAACCGCGGTCCAGAAGGACGAGCGGGGGATCAACCGGATGTTTCTCAACAACGAGCCGGTCTTCCAGTTCGGCCCGCTCGACCAAGGATGGTGGCCGGACGGGCTCTACACCGCCCCGACCGACGAGGCCCTCAAGTTCGACATCGAGGCGACGAAGGAACTGGGCTTCAACATGGCCCGCAAGCACGTGAAGGTCGAGCCGGACCGCTGGTACTACTGGTGCGACAAGCTTGGCCTCCTCGTCTGGCAGGACATGCCCAGCGGCGACCGCAACATCAACCCAAACGAGCCGGACCACCAGCGGACCGCGGAGTCCGAGGCGATCTACCGCCGCGAGTGGGAGGCGATCATGAAAGCCCTCCACAACCACCCGTCGATCGTCGTGTGGGTCCCGTTCAACGAAGGCTGGGGCCAGTTCAAGACGAACGAGATCCTGGAGTGGACGAAGAAGCAGGACCCCTCGCGCGTCGTCGACGGCCCCAGCGGCTGGGCCGACCGGGGCGAAGGGGACATGCATGACATGCACCACTATCCCGGCCCGTCGATGTTCCCGGTCAGCGAGAAGCGGGCCACCGTCCTCGGCGAGTTCGGCGGCCTCGGCCTCCCGGTCGAAGGGCACACCTGGCTCCAGAAGGGGAACTGGGGCTACCGCTCCTTCGAGAACAAGGAAGCCCTGACGGCGGAGTACGACCAGTTCATCGCCCAGCTCCCGATCCTGATCGGCGAAGGTCTGGCGGCGGCGGTCTACACCCAGACGACCGACGTCGAGATCGAGGTCAACGGCCTGCTCACCTACGACCGTGCCATCTACAAGATGGACCCCAAGCACGTCGCCGAGACGAACCGCGCCGTCTACGCCCCCCCGCCGCGGGTCAGCACGCTCGTCCCGACCTCCGAGGAGAAGCCGCAGGAGTGGTCCTTCACCACGGACAAGCCGGCCGACGGCTGGGAAGCGGCCGACTTCAACGCGTCCGGATGGAAGAAGGGCCCCGGAGGCTTCGGGGCTCTCAACCCGCCGGGCTCGAAAGTCCGCACGACATGGGACACGAAGGAGATCTGGGCCCGTCGTGAGTTCGATCTCCCGGCCGCGGAGGTGGAGAACCTCTGGCTCCGGATCCATCACGACGAAGACACGGAGATCTATCTCAACGGCAAGAAGATCGGGGAGACCCACGGCTACACGACGCGCTACATCCAGATCCCCGCGATCGCCGGCAGCGGCAAATCGCTCCGGCCGGGCCGCAACGTCCTGGCAGTCCACTGCCGCCAGACGGGAGGCGGCCAGTACATCGACGTCGGGCTCCTGGACGTCCGGAAGGAAAGTCCGGCCCGCTAGGAAAATCCTCCCGCCGGCGGATCGAATCGGGAGATTGTGTTTGACCCCGTGAAATCCAGCGCTGATACTCCGAAGACCCCTTCAATGCGTTCGTCTCCACTCGCGCTCAGACGAGTGACGAAGTTGCAGCCGGTTCCGGCCTTCCGTCTGGAGTTCTCCACATGCTTAAGCCCCGTCGTGGAATTTCGTCGCGCGGATTCACCCTGATTGAGCTGCTGGTGGTCATTGCGATCATCGCGGTTCTCGTGGCGATCCTGCTTCCCGCCGTCCAGCAGGCCCGCGAAGCGGCCCGCGTGTCGCAGTGCAAGAACAGCCTCAAACAATGGGGCGTGGCACTGCACAACTACCATGAGACGCACGGGATCTTCCCGCCCGCTCTGCTGAACTCCGGCCGCTACAACAACACGGCCTTCTATACCAATGGAAACCGCGTCCTGAACACGACCGGATGGACCTTCCTCCTGCCGTTCGTCGATCAGGGGGCTATGTACAACAAGTACGACTTCAACGTCTGCTCGAGCGTCTCCTCTCCGTATTCCCTCCCGGTGGCAGGAACCGACACGACGAACGTCGCGGTGATCAACACGAATCTCCCGCTGCTCAACTGCCCGTCCCATCCCTCGGGAGGGCAGGAGGTCACTGCGGCGGCCGGCACGGTCACCGACTTCTATTCCCGCAATCGCGCCCGCCGATCGAGCTACGCGTTCTCCTCGGGAACGTTCACCGACTACGACGCTCCCTTCGAATCGACGATCGGGGACATCCGCCGGGGAGCCTTCGGCAATAACGGCGCGGCCCGGATCCGGGATATCCCGGATGGGACGAGCAATACGCTCGCCATCGCCGAATCCTGGAGCGGCGACGATTACAAGACCTCTTCCAGCTACGGCCCCTGGGGCCTTGATGGGACGCATACCTGCTGCCACGCGCGGATTCCCGGCGGCTCGTCGACCGCGCTGACGTCCGCGACCGTCGCCGCCTACACCGCCGACTGGTCGATCAACGCCGCCTATATCGGCGATGCCAGGGGACGGCAGTACGCGTGGGGGATGGGAAGCGGCCACGCCGGCGGGGCCAACATGCTCATGGCGGACGGAGCGGTCGTCTTCATGTCGGAGAGCATGGACTATCTCAACCTCTCGCGGCTGGCCTACATCAAAGACGGCGCCTCGGTGGATCCTCTCTGACGGATGGTGATCGGCCCGGACTCGATCAGGGTCCGGATTGTCGCCGCCTGATCCCGAACCGGGGCCCGCGCCTCCTTCGGGATCGGGCGCGTCGCCGCTCGGCGCATCCGGCCGTTGCGTGTCGGCCTGATCGTTCGCCTCGTCTCCCCTCTGCGATCGATTCCAACTCCGCTTTTCCAGGACAGTCTTTATGCCGTTGCTGCCATCGCCGCGTTGTGGCCGGGGGGCCGTTTCCGTCACGGCGCTCCGCCTCGTGCCTCGTGCTCTTGTAGTCGTGGCACTCGTGATGAGCGGGTGCGGAGGGAGCAAGAAGCCGGACCGGGGAACCGTCCCGGTATCGGGGACCATCACCTACCAGGGAAAGCCCCTCCCGGACGCCAGCATCTACTTCTTCTCCGACAAGTTCTCCGCCTACGGCAAAACGGACGCGGAAGGAAAGTACCGCATTGCCCAGGGAGCGATCCCCGGGGAAAACAAGGTCTTCGTCTCCAAGATCACGGGAGATGCGAAAGCGATTCCCAACCAGATCGCCGACGACCCAGGGCAGGTCGCGGCCGCGAACGCCGCCACGATGAACGACCCCAATCGCCCCAGGAAGGTCCCCCGGGGCGAGCTCCTCCCCCCGGAAATGAGCGATCCGGAGCGAACTCAGCTGACGTTCAAGGTTCCCGCGGAGGGGACCGAGATGGCCAACTTCAGCTTCTGACCTCGTCCGCTCATCGCTGCAGCGACGCCCTCTCCCCTTGACCGGCGCAGCTCGCCCGTAACTGGCCCGCGGATCGGACGCGCCTCATACTGGGCGACGGGTCCAGAGGAGCGCGCCATGAGACGACGGGCAGTGGGGCTGATGGTGGGAACATGGGGGGCGCTGTGCGCCGGGTTCGTGCCGGCTCAGGGCCAGCCCTCTCAACCCCCGGTCGCGGCCGAGACCCGCGCGCCGGACGCCGCCGCCGCGGTGCCGTGGACGACGCGGTACGCTCCCCCTTCCGACCAGGTGAAAGAACTCCAGCAGATCGTCTCCTGGAATTTTCAGGAGCAGTCGTTGGAAGAGGTGGCGAAGGCGATCGGGGAGAAGACCGGCCTTACCGTCGTCATTGCCCCGGCTGTCGCCGCTTCGGGGCTCGCTCCTGAGGAGTTTGTTGGCGGCGGATTCTTCTTCAGCGGTGGAACGGGAAAGCCGCGTGATCCGAACCAACCGCTCAAGGAGACGGTGACGTCCCGCGTGGACGAAGTCCCTCTCTGGTCCGCGCTCTGCGCCCTCGTGACCGACGCCCACTATGGAGAGGACATCGCCTGGGAGTACCGGGACGGCGTGATCACGCTGAGTGTCGCCTGGGCCTCGGAGGAGCACCGCCGCCCCCGGCACTACGATCTCGCGCCTCTCGTCGATCGAAAGGTGGATCTCACCCGGCTCAAGCGGATCCTGGAGCGGTCCATCGTGGGACCGTGGGACTTTGAGGAACCCGGAACCTCGAATTCCTCTGTGATCGGCCGGACGCTCGTCGTGAATGCGTCGCAGAGAACGCAGCGCGAAATCGAGTCTCTGCTGGCGGGACTGCTCCGGCCGGAGGCGTCGGAAGTCATCCTCAACGAGCCCCCGCAGAACGAACGGATCCGCGCGGCGCTCGCCCGCCCGTTCACCGCCAATTTCCGCGGAGCCACGCTCCAGGAGGTCGCGGCGGAGATCGAGCGGCAGATGTCGATCCCGGTCAGCGTCCACCGCAACTGCGAGCCGGTCCTCCCTGGCGATCCCGTGCCGCGGATCACTCTCCAGCTGCGGGGCAAGCCGCTCAGCCGCTTCCTGGAACTCATGCAGGCGACGACGACCGGCCTCGACGAAGACATCGATGTTTTTCCCGACAGCGGCCGCCTCCTGTTCAAGAGGAGTACACTCAAGTTCGCGTTACTCGAGCCCCGGCTCTACGACCTCCGGGACTTCGAACGGGCGGGGCAGACGGAGGCCCTGGTGGAATCGATGCAACTGCTCGTCTATGGCCCCTGGGACGTGGACGAGCCGGGGACGGGAACACTGGCGATGCTTTCCCCGGACCAGCTCCTTGTCCGACAATCGCACGCGACACACGTGCGGGTCGCCGAATTCCTCCGGAGCCAGCGGGCCCTTCTGAGCCGCAATCCCACCACCGGCCGACGGATCGAGACCCGGGCCTACTTCGTCAAAGCGTCCGACGCCGAAGCGCTGCGAGGACTGATCGTCGGAACCGTGGCCCCGGGCACCTGGGGCGCCGGTGGCCCGGGGACGCTCAGGGGGTTCCCCATTCCTCGCGGAAAGTTCCATCCCTACTTTGGCGAGTCGCTCTTTGGCCTGGGCTGTTGCTCGAAGGACCCGTACGTCCCACCCCCCAAGGAGCCCGAGCCGAACCCGGCCAAGCCGGTCGAAGAACTAATTCCCAAGGCCTTCAAGAACACCACGGCGGACCACTACGGGCACGAGGAGAACGCGCTGCGAGCCCGCGCGGCCCTGCTGGGGGCCGAGACGCTGCCGCACACCGTCCTTGTCGTTCGCCATGAGTACGATGTCCACCGCCAGATCGACATGCGGATCACGCAGTTTTTCGTCGATCGTCCGTATGAGATCTGCCTCGGCCTCGCATCCCAGTACTCCTACCTGATGGACGACGTCGAACTGCCGCCGGCCGAATCCAGGCCGCAGTGAGCCCGTTCGCCGGGCGGCGGTGTTAATTGAGTCGAGCGTTGCCGGTTCCGAGTCGTCGTGAACCCGGGGAGGTAGCGGAATCCGATGATCGACGACGAGCGACCTGCAGAGGACGACCGCGGTTTCTTCCGCGTTCTGATCGGCGATGGGCGGCCGCTCATCACGCTGACGGGGTTGTGCCTCGCGCTCTCGGGAGCCTTTGCGATCTTCCAGTCGGCGACCGGGCACTTCCTGCCGCACGACATTTCGTTTCTGCGGATGTCGGCAGAGGAGCTGTGCGGGATCAATGAGTGCCGGATCGTTCACTTCATGTTCCATGACCGGGTCAGCTTCGGCGGGTCGCTGATTGCGATCGCTGCGCTCTACCTGTGGCTGGCCGCCTTCCCGCTGGCGGCGGGGGAGGCGTGGGCGTGGTGGGCGCTCGCGGCGAGCGGGTTGACGGGATTCGGGAGCTTTCTGACGTATCTCGGGTACGGCTATCTCGACACCTGGCACGGCGCGGCGACGCTCTGCCTTCTGCCGTGTTTTGCCGGGGGGCTGCGGCTCTCGCGGCGACTTGTGACGGAGCACGCGGGTGAGACCGGACGCGAGGTCTCGCTGCGGTCGTTTCCGTGGCTGGCCCCGGAGCCGCGGTGGTTCTCGACCGCCGGCTTCGGACGGCTGGCCCTGGCGGCGACGGCGGTTGGGATGATCGGCGGCGGGCTGACGATCCAGACGATCGGGATGACGCAGGTTTTCGTGGAGACTGATCTCGTCTACATGGGGCTGAGTCGCCAGACGCTGGCCGCGATCAATCCGCAGCTCATTCCGCTCATCGCGCATGACCGGGCGGGCTTTGGCGGCGGTGTGGCGACGGCGGGGCTGTTGTTCCTTGCGAGTGTCTGGTGTGCCCCGATGACCCGCTCGCTCTGGCAGGCGCTCATGACGGCGGGGCTTGTCGGTTGGATGACGGCGATCGGCGTTCATCCCGCGATTGGTTACAACGACGCGTGGCATCTGGCTCCGGCGGTTGGTGGAGCGAGTCTTTTTCTGTTGGGGATGCTTTGTGCGTGGGATGGTCTTGGCAGCTCTGCGCGAGACGCCGACCTCACGCCAGAACCGCGTACTTACAGCTGAACGTCGTGCGCCTCGTTGGCCTCACCGGGTCCAGGGGCACCCTGGTCAGGGAGTGCAGAGGGGAGAATCCCCTTTGCCCGCCGGAGGCCTGGCCTGGATCGCTCTCTCTGAAGGAACGCGTGTCCAAGCGCGGACAACGTGCCGTATGCCCCCTCACCAACCCGCGGGGATTGCAAAGCCAGCGGTGTATTTTGAGGGAGTCCTCAACACTGGTCCCACAAAGGGAGCGTCCGTTGTGTCCCACGGTTCCTCATGGAAGCGCCTCCGGCGGCAAGGGGGCGAGGCCCCCTTGACCCCGGCGGCCGTCGCACGTTGGGTTTGAGCTAACGACGCTGTGCCGGCAAGGACGGTGTTACAACCCCGTCAGCGTCCCCGTCGAATCCGCAAACGCCTCCACCTCCACACCCATCTTCTGCACCAGCGTCAACAACACATTCGACATCGGCGGATGCTTTTCCACATCAAACGCCAGATGCCGCCCATGCGTTAGCCCCAGCTTCTGCCCTCCAGCCACCAGCAACGGCAGATTCTTCGGCGAGTGCTCGCCCCCCTTACCCGAGTTCATCCCGCTCCCATAAAGGACCATCGTCCGATCCAGCATCGCCCCATCCCCTTCCTCCGTCGAACGAAGCATCCCCAGAAACCGCCCCAGCCGCGACAAGTGAAACTTGTCGATCACAGCGAGCTTCGACAGCATCCCGGCATCGCCCCCGTGGTGCGAAAGCTCATGGTGGTTCTCCCCACCGCCGCCATACCCCCCCGCCTCGCGGGACCATTCAAAGGTAATGACCCGCGTCGTGTCCGTGATGAACGCCAGATAGGCCAGCTCCAGCATCACATCAATCCACATCGGCCGGTCATGCGCGTTCCCCGGCTGACTCGAAAGCTGCAACCCCGTCTCCGGCACCTCCGCCTTCGGCCGGTCGATCCACGACTGCAGCCGCTCCACCTGCTTCTCGGTCTCCCGGACACTCGAAAGGTACTCGTCCATCTTCCTCCGGTCGCCCGTCCCCAGCCGCCGATCGAGCGTCTGGGCATCGGCCGCAATGTCATCCAGGATCGACCGCCGCTCGGCATACCGCTTCATCGTCGCCGCCCGGTCCCCCGCCGACTCCGCCACAAACAGCCGCTCGAACAACCGCCGCGGCGAGTTCTCCGTCGGCAGCGGCGTCCCGTTGATGTCGAACGACAGCGTATGACTATGCCCCGCCGCCCCCGTCCCCGACATATCGCCCAGCTGCAGCGACGGGTACCGCGTCTCCCGCCCATGCTTCGCGGCAGCGAGCTGATCGGCTGACAACGTGTTGGTGTAGTCCGCCCCCGGCTTGCTCTTGAGGTGCGCCGCGGTCAGCCACGTATCGGCCCCGCTGTGCCCCCCTTCGGAGTGCGGATGCCCCAGCCCCGAGAGCACCGAAAACTCGCCGCGGTGCTCCTTCAGGGCTTCGAGCGTCGGCGAAAGCGTGTATCCCGTCCCGGCGTCCTGCGGCACCCATTCGACGATGTTGACCCCGTTGGGGACATAACAGCAGATCATCCGCGGATGGCTGAGGTTCGACTTCTCCCACGACTTGAACGTCGACGGAGCCGCCAGCGCATGCGGCAGCATGGCGTCGAGAAACGGCAGCGCCACCGCAGCCCCGGCAGCGCGGAGCAGATGTCGACGGGAGAGAGCGGGGCGGCGGATATGGAACATGGTGGGGGGGGGGCTAGGGGCTGGGGACGAGGTCTAGGGAAAGAGAGGAGGGAGAGCTGTGTCTGATCCCTCGTCTCTAGACCCTAGTCCCTCGTCCGTCTTCACTTCCTCGTGAACGGCTCACTCTGCACGATGAACTGAATCAGCGCACCGAGCGCATACTTGTTCTGCTTCAGGTTCCCGACGGCCGCCTGGACTGTCGGCTGGTCCGCCAGGCCGAGTTCGCGGCCGCAGGCGTAGGTCAAAAGCTTGGACGACAGGCAGCCGAGGAACTGGTCCTCGCGCTTCAGCATCGCGGCCTGGAGTCCCGCCACGCCGCGGATCTCCTCGCCGTCGGGCATTTTGGATGAGGCGTCGATCACCGGGTCATCCCGGCCGACCCGTCCCTTGTAGCCGAACCCTTCCTGCGAGCGCCATTCGCCCGCCGCGTTGAAGTTTTCGAGGGCGAACCCGAGCGGGTCGATCTTGTTGTGGCAGCGGGCGCACTGCGGCAGCTCGCGGTGAATCTCCAGTCGCTTGCGAACCGTCGCCTTGTCGATCCCCGGCACCTTGGGAGCGATCTCGCCCGCGTTCGCCACCGGCAGTCCGGGGTCGGTCCCGAGGAGCGTCTTGAGGATCCACGTGCCCCGCTTTACGGGCGAGGTCCGGGTCCCGTTCGAGGTCGTGGTCAGGATCGAGGCCTGCGTCACGATCCCGCCCCGCTCGACTCCCTTCGGAACGGCCACGCGGCGGAACTCGTCCCCGCGGACATCCGGGATGTCGTAGAACCGGGCCAGCCGCTCGTTGATCGTCACAAAGTCCGAACGGATCATCTGCCGCACGTCGAGGTCGTGCCGGAGGAACTCCGCAAAGTACGCCTCCGACTCGCCGACGATCGACGTCTCCAGGTGCCGGTCGTACTGCGGGTAGAGGTCGGCGGCGGGCGGGTTCGCTCCCACGTCCCGCAGCCCCAGCCACTGCCCGGCAAAGTTCGTCACCAAGGCGTCCGACCGGGAATCGGCGAGCATCCGGTCGACCTGCTTCCGGCGGACCGCGGGGTTCTTGAGCTGCCCCTTTTCGGCGAGCGACAGCAGTTCTTCGTCCGGCATGCTCGACCACAGGAAGTACGACAGCCGCGACGCCAGCTCGACATCGCTGAGCGACTCGGCCGTCGGTGCCGCAGCCTTTGCCGTGGAGGCCACTTTGTCGATGCGCGGCGTCTCGACGAGGTAGAGAAAGTGCGGCGACGTCAGCACCGCAACGAGCGGGAGCTTGATGGCCTCGACGAAAGCTTTCTCCTTCCGCGCCGCCGCGAACAGCTTGAGCTTCGCATCGACTTCGGAGGGGGCGACCGGCCGGCGGAACGCGCGACGCATGAACTTCGTCAGGACCTCGCGGGCGTACTCGGTCTCGTTCGACTTCTGTTTCGGCGAGGGGAAGAGGATCGCGGTGTGCGACGTCGGGGGCCACGCGTCGTAGAGCGGCCCCTCGATCTCGAACCATCCGAGCAGCAGTTCCGGCCGGGCAAAGGAGTCGTGCCCCTGCATCCAGAAGTTTTCCAGGACGCGCGGGAGGGCATAGGCGTACTCGAAGCCGATCCCGGCCGACTCGGTCGTCATCCGCGTCCGGTACTCGTAGACCTTGGGAGCATCGGCCGGGGCGTCGACGTCGAACTCCGCGATCGTCCGGGGCTGGGAGCCGAGCTGCACGTTCAGCTTCACCCGCGGTGGGCCGTAGTCGTACATCCGGTCGGCGCGGAAGTGGGCCAGGTCGTTGTCGTACGCCTCCTGCGTCCACCGCTTCCCCTTGGGGTTCTTGGCGTCCTGCTCGTCGCGACGGTGGGCCAGCATCTTCTCCGCCGCGGCGACGACCGCGTCGCGTTTCGGCACGCGGCCGGCGGCCTGGAGGCGGATGACGTAGGTCCCCGCGGTCGGGACGCGGAAGTCACGGGCCCCGACCCCCTTGTCCCACGAGTTGTGATGGACGACGACCCAGTCCTCTTCCTGCTGGTTGTTGCCGCCGTTGACGAGGGGGTTGTTCCGTTCATCGAGCCGTTTGCGAGTGCGGTCGGCGGGACCGACGCGGGGCTCGAACCGCCAGCGGATCGACTTCGGCTGGTCCCCTTCGACGAGGGCCCGGTCGAGGATCTGCTGGGCGGCGGCGAGAGTCATCTCGACGTGCAGGGGGGAGACCGTGAGGGCTCCGCCGTTGTTGTCGAAGCCTCCGGCGGGTGGGTCCTGAGGGAATCCGGAGACGTCGAAGTCGATGCCGATGAGGTCGCGGATCGTATTGTGGTATTCGTTGCGGTTGAGTCGGCGGAGGACGGCGCGGTTCTCGCGGGCGACCAGTTCGGCGCGGACGGTCTGCTGGGTGATCCAGTCGACGACGGCCGCCACCTGCTGCGGGGTGGGCTGCTTCTCGTCCTCGGGGGGCATTTCGTGGGAGTTGAGGACGTTGACGATCTCGCGCCAGCGGTTGCGGGTGGCGGGGTCGGTGAAGTTGTTGGGGAGGCGGTCGGCCGCGACGGAGAAGTTCCCTTCGAGCTTTGTTCCGGCGTGGCACTTTGTGCAGTGGGTCTTGAAGAACGGGGCGACGACGGTGTCGTAGCCGCGGGTGTCGGCGGTCCAGGCCGGCGGTAGGCTGGCGGTCTTGTCCTGGGCGCGGGCGCGATTCGATCCGGGGAGCGCGCCGAGCGCAGCCAGACACACAAGAAGCAGAGTGCGGAACGCGGAGCGCATGAGCGGCCGATGCGGCGAAGGAGGTCGGGAACCCGAGTCTGGATCATACGGTCGAGTGCTATCAAGACGCCACAGGCCCGCGTCCTCGCCGGCACGACGTCCATAGCTCAAACCCAACGTGCTACGGCAGCCGGGGTCAAGGGGGCAACCCCTTGCCGCCGGAGGCACTCCTGTGAGGAACCGTGGGACACAACGGACATCCGCTTTGTGGCACCGGCGTTGAGGACTCCCTCAACCTACACCGCTCGCTTTGCACTCCCCGCGGGTTGGTGAGGGGGGCATACGGCACGCTGTCCGCGCTTGGACACTTACTCCTTCAGACATCTCTCGACGAGAGGGCCTCCGGCGGGCAAAGGGGCGTTGCCCCCTTGCATCCCCCACCAGGGGTACCCCCTGGACCCCAGTGAAACGGCCTCTTATCTGTGTCCATCTGTGTTCATCTGTGGCTAACTCCCTCCATAGACCCGTCACCTCTCGCTAGATATAGTCAACTTGTCTTGACTTCTCCACCGCGTCAAAGGGTCAACGCATGCGGACGCTCTCCCGCTTCGCTCTCTCGGCCGGCCTCACACTCGCCTGCCTCTGGCCAACCACCCACCTCCTCTTCGGCCAGGACCCCGCCGCCATCGCTCCCAACGAACCGGCCACCCTCAAAGCCGAACCCGAGACCGAAGAGAAAACCCTCGCCCGCAAACGACTCGAACTCCAGGCCCAACGCATCGGCACGATGAAAGTCGCCTGGAAAGAAGCCGATGACGACCTCCCCACCCAGTTCGAAACCACCCCCATCTTCAAATACGACGACCCCGCCCGCGGACTCGTCTCCGCCGGCCTGTGGCGCCTCGGCCCCAAAGGCCGCCCCCTCGCCATCATCTCCACCGAACTCCAGCCCCGCTTCTACGGCAGCCCCCGCATCATCTACGAATACCTCTCCCTCACCCCCAAAGCCTTCAGCATCACCTCGACCGACTCCCGCTGGGCCCCCTCCGCCAGCGAGATCGAATTCAAGCCCATCCCGAACGCCCCCGAACCTGCCGAGAACGCCCCCCAGCGCCTCATCCAGATGCGGGCCCAGGCCCGCCGCTTCACCGCCTCGGAAGTCGTCAAAGAGCGGTTCGAACTCCGCCTCATGCCCCAGCCCATCGAACGCTACACCCCGGAGGGATCCGACCGCGCCGACGGCAGCATGTTCCTCCTCGCCTTCGGCCTCAATCCCGAGGCAATCCTGTTCATCGAGTCCGACGGCAAACAGTGGAACTACGCCATCGGCCGCCTCGCCGGCGCGAGCAAGATGAACGCCGAAATCGACGGCCAGCCCGCCTGGGAAATCGGCCCCGTCAAATACGGCTGGCAGAACTCCTACACCGCCTCGAACTCTCAGGCCGACATCCCCGGCATCGCTCCCAACGGCACGCCGGTCAAACCGATGGAACCGTGATCGGACAACATCGTCCGGGGCGGGCCGTTCCCGCTCCCCCCCTTGACGATGCCATTCCAAACGGGGCAGACTGCTGTCGACAGGCCGAATCAGACGGCCACCTGCTGAACTTGGACTCGAATCCTCATCGCGAGGGGGCCATGCGATCTCGTCTTCTTTTCGCTCTGGCGGCGCTGAGTGCCTCGACGGCCTTCGGTGAATGGAAACCGCCCGCCGACCCCAATCCCAGCGCCATCCTGCAGGAGGCAGTGGCGGACAGGACCGCGCGGCGGTACGAGGACGCGCTCGCCAAGCACGTCTGGTTCCACGAGCACGCCCTGGAATACGAACAGGCTCAGTACGGCGTCCGCCTCTCGTTTGCCCTCGCATACTGGGCGGAGCTGGGCAAGGTCTATTCGCCGGCTCAAAAGAAGCTCGAAGAGATCCGCGACGAGACCGAAAAGAAGGTGCTCGCCAATCCGACGGAATCGGCCCCTTTCCACGACCTCACAGCTCTCAACAAGACCCTCCAGGATGAGATCCGGACCCGGGAAACATTCGAAGCGGTCGAAGCCAAGGATGCGGTCGCGGCCCGCACGCTGTACGACCGCGCCCAGCCCGCGCTCGTGAAGACCAAGGCCTACAAGCTCTGCGGCAAGTACATCGACGGTCCGCGGGACTTCAAGGCGGCCCAGAAGAGTCTCGAGGAGGGGCTGCAGCTCGCCAAAGACCCGCGCTTCGGCCCCTCGCTGGAATCGCACTACAGAAATGCGTTCCGAAACAAGGTGACAACCCTCGTGGCGCTTCTCGTCGTCAACGAGCGCAAGGACGAGGCGGAAACGGTCGCCAAGTCCGCCCGCGCGGCCTCGGACGACACGGTGCTGTCCAAGCAGCTCGACCTCGCTCTCGAAGGCAAAGTCCCCCCTCCGTGGCCATAACCCCCTGCAGCCAGGGCGGAGCGGGGCGGGATCGCATTGAGTCGAAGGGCCATCGTTCCGCGGATCGCAGGACAACATGCATTCCGGCCAGGTCTTCTTGTATGTGATCCTCGCCGCGGCGGTTCTCCCGCTTCTCCTTTGCAAGGACCCATCCGCCTCACCTGCAGGCCGGGGCGACAACGCGGACGGAAGGCGCCCCTCCGACGGGGGTGGCGGTGGTGCTGGCCATGACTTCATTACAGGCGACGGCTCCGAAGGGAGCGACGCGGACTGCTCGGGCGGAGGCGGCGACTTCGGCGACGGAGGAGCGGGCTCCAGCAATGGCGGAGACGGTGGCGGAGGGGGCTGTGGAGACGGCGGTGGTGGAGGTGGCGACGGCTGAGGAGGTGACGGTGGCGGCGGAGACGGGGGCGGTGGATGGGGCTGAGCGGGGGCGATTCGCGTGGGGAACGGCTCATATCGGCCCACAGGGCCATCCGTTCCCCCAGCCAGAACCAACGGCCCTGGTTTCGCCGACAGACCGGATGTCGGCCCAACGGGCCAACCATTCGCGTCTCCTCGCGGGCCTGGACGTTTCCGCTCGGTCACCGTCCGGCAAACCTAGAACAAACCGGCGACAGCACGGAACAGGACAAACGCTCCGGTGAACAGGCAGATCAAGGCCAGAAAGCTCAGAACCGCCGTGAAAAGCAACCGTAACCGCTCGACCGCGAGAGAGGCGACCGAAGACATCGGTCCCTGGCGGATGAGCTCAACGATGTCGATCCCGTCGATTTCTTCCGCGAGAGACGGAGCGTCGAGACTCTTCGCCAGCGACTGAAGGGCTGCGGCGTACTTCTCCCGCGGAACTTCGACGTTCAGAATATTCACATCGCGTCGAATCTGGATGGTCATGGGCTCTCCCGATCGCCTCAGAACTCCAGCATCGCGTCTGGACTCTGGCTGGACGAGTCGCGGTGACGCGATGCCGCCGACGGGCCGCGGCCCGACCTCTACGGTCGTTCAACTCGGGACCGCTTCGCCCGGCCCGCCGCCCCGGTTGGCCAGCCGCTTCAGCCGCACCCCCAGCGCGATCGACAGGATCCCGAACGTGATCGCGTTCGCCCCCACGATCCACGCGATCGTCACCAGCCCCGCCGCCGGCCAGAGCAGGAGCAGCACCCCGAAGGCGACCGAAGCCAGCCCCGCCAGACCCAGCAGCAGCTCGTCCTCAATCACCTTCCGCAACCGGATCGCCGCCACGATCTCAAAGATCCCCCGCAGGATCGCCCAGATCGCCACAAAGGCCAGCAGCACCACGGCCGTGATCCCCGGCCACGCAAAGGCCGTGATCCCCGCCAGGATCCCCAGCACTCCCACCAGGATCATTCCCCACCACGCGCCCCCTTCGACGCGGCCGGTCATCGCAATTCCCAGGACCGTCGCCCCGTCGATGATGACGTGGGCGGCGTACAGCAGGACCAGCGTCAGGACGGTGATCCCCGGCCAAGCAAACGCCATGATCCCGAAGGCGATGGCGCAGATTCCGCGCACCAGAAACATCCACCAGTTACGAGTGAGTCCGGCCAGCATAGCGACACCTCAGAAGTGGGAGCACAGGTGAGTCGATATGGTACCACAGGAACAAGTCGAGCGCGATGTTGGCCCGCGCCCTCTCCTCCCTGGCGGACTGGTAAAACCTCCGGGAGGGCGAGGCTCCTGCCGAGCCGCAAGCCGGCGCGGGCGTCGATCCCGGTTCGGACGCAACCTCACAACGGACGACTGCACAATGAGAACGACCAAACGTCGGTGGGATCGTCAATGGCGGACGAGGATCGTGCTGCTCGCGTGGGTTTTGTCGCTGCTGATCCTCACCACTGTGGGACAGCCTGAGTCCCGCGCCGCGGAGCCCGTCATGCCCGAGCACTGGATCGAGCGCCCGTCCCTCCCCGACCCGCGAGGCTTCGCCAGCATGTTCGCCGGCGTCTCGAACGGCGCGATCCTCGCGGCCGGCGGCGCCAACTTTCCCGGGGCCCTGCCGTGGGAAGGGGGCCGCAAGGTCTGGCACGACCGGATCTTCCTCGCCGACGTGAAGGGGGGCGCATGGAGACTCGCCGATGAGAAGCTCCCCCGGCCGCTTGCCTACGGTGTCTCGGCGACGTGGCGGGACGAGATCCTCTGCGTCGGCGGCGAAACATCGATCGCCGATCCCCCGGGATCGCAGTACCGATCGGAAGCGTTCTCTCTCCGCTGGACCGGCCAGGCGATCGAGCGAACCGACCTCCCGCCGCTCCCGCAGCCGATCTCCAACGCCTGCGGCGCGCTGATCGACTCCCGCCTGTACGTCGCCGGCGGCGCGTCCTCGCCAACCGCCACCAGCACCCTCCACACCTTCCTGATGCTCGACCTCGCCGCCCCGGCCGCGGAACGAAAGTGGGCCCCCCTCGACCCCTGGCCCGGCCCCCCGCGGATGCTCGCCATCGCGGCCGTTCATGACGGCGCGTTCTACCTCCTCAGCGGCACCGACCTCTCCGCCGACGTCG
Source organism: Planctomyces sp. SH-PL14 (assembly GCF_001610835.1). Classification (NCBI taxonomy): domain Bacteria; kingdom Pseudomonadati; phylum Planctomycetota; class Planctomycetia; order Planctomycetales; family Planctomycetaceae; genus Planctomyces; species Planctomyces sp. SH-PL14. Next base: position 5,456,539 of record NZ_CP011270.1, read on the forward strand.
ACGGCAAACCCCAGCGCAAGTACCTCCGCGACGCCTACTGCTTTACCCCCGCACACGGCTGGAAGAAGCTGACCGACCTGCCCCGCGCCGCCGTCGCCGCCCCCACACCCGCCCCGGTCCGCAGCGGCCACATCCTCGTCATCAGTGGAGACGACGCCTCCCAGCTCCACCTCCCGCAACCGGAGCGAACCGGCTTCCCCGCCGACATCCTCGCCTACGACCCCGCGACAGACCGCTGGCTGAGCGCCGGCCGCAGTCCCGCCCCCCGCGTCACGGTTCCGACGGTGAAGACCCCGACCGGCTGGCAGATCCTCAGCGGAGAACAACGCCCCGGCGTCCGCTCGCCGCAGGTCTGGGAATTTCTGAGTACGCCCCCCAAGTAGTCCGACCGACACCAGCCCGACGCGCAAGCGAGGGATCACTCCCCTCGCCCTTCGCTTGAGCTTCGGGTGAGTGAGCCAAAGATGGAACGGTGCGCGGTGTGGGAGACAGCACGACCGCTTTCCAAGGGCACGCCCACAGCTGAGCCGCGCCGGCGTTGTTGCGGTTCATCAGCCTTCGGGTTTTTGAAACACAGAGACGCAGAGGACACGGAGAGGAAGGATGCAGAGGCCGGGCGGGAGGCCGTGGGGACCACCTTCCTGCCTTGATCTGTGTCCATCCGTGTTCATCTGTGGCGCCCCCTCTTTCCCTAGACCGCTTGCGAACATCTTCATCTCCTGTCGTCCCTCTCCGTGTCCTCTGCGCCTCTGTGTTTTCCATCTCTTCTCATCAGGACCCTGCAGAGCGCCGAGATGGCCTGGGCGCGGTGCTCACTCTGTGGCTCAGTAACGGGATTCCGCCTTAAGCCTTCCGCCTCACCTCTTCCCTCTCCATCATCCAACTCCCCGGCCACCTCGCGGAGCGCGCTCATGCCTGCAGACCGTCCGTCTCTCTCTCTCTCCCTCCGCACCGCTTGGATGGTCGTGGCCCTCCTGTGGCCCGTCGCGCTGCTGAACTATCTCGACCGGCAGATGCTCGCCTCCATGAAGTACTCCGTCATGGAAAGCATCCCGACGATCGGGTCGGACAAGAACTGGGGCTACATGCTCGGCCAGTTCAAATGGGTCTACGCCTTCCTCAGCCCCATCGGCGGCCTCATCGCCGACCGCATCGGCCGCCGCTACACCATCTGCGGCAGCCTCTTCGTCTGGTCCGCCGTGACGTGGTGGACCGGCCACGTCAACAGCTACACGGAGCTCCTCTGGGCCCGCTCCCTGATGGGAATCAGCGAAGCCTTCTACATCCCCGCCGCCCTGGCCCTTATCGCCGACTACCACACCGGCCACACCCGCTCCCGTGCTGTGGGCCTCCACCAGATGGCAATCTACTGCGGCGTCATCGTCGGCGGCTTTGCGGGCTACATCGCCGACGACCCCCAGCTCACCTGGCGGTTCGCCTTCGATGTCTGCGGGATCTTCGGCATGCTCTACGCGGTTCCGCTCCTCATGATCCTCCGCGACGTCCCCCGCGACACCAGCGCCAACGCGGCCGACACTCCGCGGACCACCTCCGCCGCGGCGACGATCACGCAGCTCCTGACGAACGGATCGTTCATCCTCCTCGTTCTCTACTTCACCCTCCCGGCCCTCGCCGGCTGGGTGGTCCGGGACTGGATGCCAGCGATCCTCAAGGACAAGTTCCACATCGGCCAGGGGCAGGCGGGCGTCTCCGCCACGCTCTACTGGCAGGCGGCGGCGATCTTCGGAGCGATCCTCGGCGGCTGGATGGCGGACGGCTGGATGCGGCGGAACATCCGCGGCCGGATCTACGTCAGCGCCCTTGGGATGGTCCTGATCATTCCGGCGATCTTCGGACTCGGCTACGCCTCGACGCTCGGGATGGCGATTGCGCTGCTGGTCCTGTTCGGTCTTGGCTGGGGCCTCTTCGATGGCAACAACATGCCGATCCTTTGCCAGATTGTTCGTCCCGAGCTCCGGGCGACGGGCTACGGCATCATGAATCTTGTCAGCATCAGTTGCGGCGGACTCGCCGACTGGGGTTTCGGCGAGATGCGCGACCGTCAGGTCCCGCTGCATCTCATCTTTGGTCTGTTCGCCGCCTGTGCCGCCTTCTCGGCGATCCTCGTCCTCCTGATCCGCCCAAGAGCCGATCTCAGCGGAACGCCCTCCTGAATAAACCGGGTCCAGGGGCACCCTGGTGGGGAGTGCAGAGGGGCAACGCCCCTTTGCCCGCCGGAGGCCTGGCCGTCGAGAGACGTCTGAAGGAGCGAGTGTCCAAGCGCGGACACCGTGTCGGATGCCCCCTCACCAACCCGCCGCGGCTGTAAAGCGCGCGGTGAGTTCTCAACGCCGGTTCCACAAAAGGGACGTCCGTTGCTTACCACGGTTCCTCATGGAAATGCCTCCGGCGGCAAGGGGGCGTGGCCCCCTTGACCCCAGGCTGCTGTCGCACGTTGGGTTTGAGCAATGGAAGTCCGTCCGGCAAGGACACGGGTTGAGCCCTCGCGACAAGCGGACCCCCAACCCAACCGGCGAAAACTGCGTTTCCCAACACCCCCCCAACCAACTCCACTGGACGGTTCCCGGCAGCTCCAGCGACAACGACGCCACACGTCGTTCCGCTCGAGGTCCCGCATCATGCCCTGGAAGCCGCTCTGCCTCCCGCTGCTCGCCCTGCTGCTGAGCGCCGGCTGCGTCACCCCCCTGGGTAAGAGCCGGACCGCGGCCCGCCACTCCGACTCCGAAGACGAGGACGACGACGACGCCACCCCGGAAACGATCCGTCGCCACACCGGGAAGCCGACCTACGAGCCGGACCCCTGGAACATCAACAAGTGGCTCAAGGACGAACGGACCGCCGAGATCGAACGCAACCTCGGAGTCCACTGACCCCGCCCGGTCGCCGCGTCCCGAGTCGTCCCCCGACATCGCTCCACCGCGTCCCACCCTCCCGCTCCTGACCCGCCGCCGCAACGCCGCTCTCCCCCCGGATGAGCCGCCGCGGCCTCTCGGAAAACTCACTCTCGCGGCCGCTTGCTCGCCGCATTCCGCCCCCGTACGCTCACGCTCCAGATCTTCCTCCGGTCCCGCCACCCCGGCCTGAGATGAGACGCGTGGCGCGATCGGCCCGGCCTCTTTTCCGAGGATGTTCAACATGCTGTTTCGGTCGCTCTCGATGCTCGTGGGATGGGCCGCCGCCCTCTCCGCCTCCGCTGCCTTCGCGGACGTCAAACTCGGCTCCCCCTTCCAGCACCACATGGTCCTGCAGCGGGACGCCAACGTCCCCGTCTGGGGCTGGGCCGACGCCGGCGAAGGAGTCACCGTCACCATCCGCGGCCAGGCCAAGTCCGCCAAGGCGGGCGACGACGGCAAGTGGACCGTCACCCTCGACCCCCTCTCGGCCAGCAGCGAAGCGACCTCGCTGACGGTGAAGGGAAAGAACGAGATCAAGCTCGACGACGTCCTCGTCGGCGAAGTCTGGGTCTGCAGCGGCCAGTCCAACATGGAATGGTCCATCGCCGCCTCGATCGATCCCGACCTGGAATCGTCGGGCGCCAACTTCCCGCAGATCCGCCTCCTCCAGATCCCCAACGTCCCCATGATGGAGCCGCAGCAGACCTGCGGCGGCGAGTGGAAGGTCTGCACGCCGGACGCCGTCCGCGGCTTCTCCGCCGTCGGCTTCTTCTTCGGCCGGCAGCTCCACCAGACCCTCGGCGTCCCCGTCGGCCTCATCGCCTCGGACTGGGGCGGCACCCCGGCCGAAGCCTGGACCAGCCCGGAAGCGATGGCCGGCACCGCCGAACTCCAGCCGGTCGTCGACCGCTGGAAGGGAATGGTCGCCAACTATGAGAAGAACAAGGACGTCGTCGGCCAGGACGGCAAGAAGCCCCAGGACCCGACCAAGAACCCGCACCACCCCAGCGTCCTCTACAACGGCATGATCGCCCCCATCGCCGGTTACGCCATCCGCGGCGCCATCTGGTACCAGGGGGAATCGAACGCCAGCCGCGCCTACCAGTACCGCCTCCTCATGCCGACGATGATCCAGAGCTGGCGGACCGCCTGGAAGCAGGGAGACTTCTCCTTCTACCAGGTCCAGCTCGCCAACTTCATGGCCCCCAAAGGCGAACCCGGCGACAGCGCCTGGGCCGAACTGCGGGAAGCCCAGATCGTCGCCACCAAGGCGATCCCGAACGTCGGCGCTGCCTGCATCATCGACATCGGGGCCGAGAAGGACATCCACCCCAAGGACAAGCAGAACGTCGGCAAGCGCCTCGCCCGCCTCGCCCTCAACCGGGACTACAACCGCAAGGACGTCGTCCCGCACGGCCCGCTCTACCAGTCCTCCGAGGTCAAGGAGGACAAGTGCGTGATCAAGTTCGACATCGCCGGCTCCAAGCTGATCCCCTACTACGGCCAGCCCCTCAAGGGCTTTGCCATCGCTGGTGAAGACAAGGCCTGGAAGTGGGCCGAAGCCAAAATCACCGGTCCGGACACGATCGAAGTCTGGAGCAAGGACGTCCCCGCCCCCAAGTCGGTCCGCTACAACTGGGCCGACAACCCGAGCGGCACGCTCTATAACGAGCTCTACCTCCCGGCCTACCCGTTCCGGACGGACGACTGGAAAGGCGTCACGGCTGACGCGAAGTAGTTGACCAGCGACCGAATCGTCGAACCCCCACGCCCCGCCCGGTGTCCCCCAGGCGGGGCGTGTTCATTTCCTCACCCGTCCGCGTCTGAACCGGTCCGTTCCCGTTCCCGCCACCTCCAGCGCCGACGGAACCCCCGATGTTGATCCGGTGTCTCGGCTGCGAAGTCATCCACGATTCCGCGGCGGCAGTCTGCCCCGGCTGCGGCCGCTGCCCGAACTGCGGAGACCGCCGCATCTCCAGCCGGGACCTCCAATCCCACCACCTGTGCCCCCAGTGCCGAACCCCCTACTGCAGCGGCTGCAGCCGCTGCCACCAATGCGGAACCGTCCGAACGTTCGAAGCCCCACCCTGCCGCTGCGGATTTCCACATCAACCGGGCCTGATCGAAGCCCTGGAGAACCGCTGCGGAGTCCCCTCCGGCGAATGAATCCGAAGCCCGCCATCAATCATGTCCCACCGCCTCCGCCACCTTGACGCTGGCCCGGCGGAAGGACTAACGTCCGCGACGCCGCAAGGCACCGGGGTGTAGCTCAGCCTGGCTAGAGCGCCTGCTTTGGGAGAGCGTGTTCTCCACAGCGCCCCACCTCTGCGGCCGTGGATTTCTTGGCATCAACCCCGTGTCAGCCGGTTTTCACACCACTCTGACCCCTTATGGCCTTCGCGACAGCCTCTGCCGTGATCTCGTGGTCTCCGGTCTGCGCGTGTCCGTAAAGGTCGATCGTGGTACTCGCCAAGGTGTGCCCGAGCATGCTGGAAACCAGATGGACTGGCGTCTGTGCTTTCAGGGCCAGCGTCGCAGTGGTGTGCCGGGCATGGTGCAAGCCGCGGTGAGCGAGCCCGAGAGTTTTCAGGAGCGGCTTCCACATCCGGTTCCCGAAGTTCGATCGCCGGAGAGGCTTTCCCCGCTCCCCGATGAACACCCACGGATTCGCTGCCTGCTTTTCCCGCACGGCGAGTTGACGGCGCTCATGCAGGGCGTCGAGGCATATCTCGGACAGACCGATGGTCCTTTTGCCCGCCGTCGTCTTGGGCTCGCGCTCATGAATGACTCCGGCGACTTCCGATCGCTGCCGTGTGACGGAGATCGTTTTGTCATCCCAGTTGATGTCCTTCCACTGGAGGGCAAACAGCTCTCCCTGGCGGAGGCCGCAGAAGAACGACATCACGAAGAGGGCATACAGCCGATCATTGCGGACAGACGCCAAGATGCGCTGCACCTCTTCGACCGTGAACGGAATGATCGTTGGTCGTGGCATCGACGGGCGTCGCACCCCCGCCGTGAAGTCGTATCCAGTGGCACCCATCTCAATGGCGCCCTTTGCCGCCGCGCGAAGAACAGACAGGGCGATCTGTCGAGTGCGAGCCCCAATCTTCGTCGACTTTCCCTTCCTCTCGACGGTTCTCTCTTTCAGGGACGCCATCCAGCGACTGACCTCGAACGCTGTCAGCTGCGAAAGGTAGTAGTGCCCCAGGTCAGGGATGATGTAGTTGTCGATCGAAAGCCGGTAGGACTGACGCGTCGCCGGCGCCAGTTCAATTGCCTCCATCCAGTTCTGCAGAAACTCCCTCAGAGTCATTCGCCCAACGGAAACGGATCGCTGGCGAACGATTGTCCGCATGGCCTCCAGTTCCTGCAGAGCCTGCTCTCGCGTTGCGGCATATCGCTCAGTTCGCTTCTGCTTGCCATCCAGCAACGTGACGCAGACCCGGGCCACCCAGCGCCCGTCCTTTCGCCTGAAGACAGAGCCATCACCTCGGCGGCCGCGGCTTTTTCGTTTTCGGTTCATCGCTTGTTATGGTCTCCATGTTGTCGAGAACGACCGAGCGTTGAAGAAGCAGGTTATGTCCCCACTTCTTGTGGAAAATCCTGTTGGCGTGGACCTTCGAGCGAAACGTCTCCAGCTCCTGGCCGAAGAACGCCGCGTATTCGGAATCGAGATACCAGTCGGTCCCCTCGAAGGGATTTCTGTTTGACATGGGCGCGCAGGCTCCGTAGCATCACCCGCACGCAAGGCGCGAGTAATTCCTGTGAGAGGGAGTCATTCAGCCGCGTTCGAGATGCCGAGCCGCTCCAGAGGATTGCCGTCCTCTGGAGCTTTTCTTTTGGCCTGACTGCGGCGACGAAGAGTTGTCCGCGCTACGGGAGCGGGCGGGGGCCGACAGCTGGAGGCGCGCGAAGCCGCGCGAGAGAACACCACGGTGGTTCTTCCTTGTTAACGCAAGAGAAGATTTGCGCTGCGCGGTCTTGGCGGACCGCCGCGACGCCGTGGCTGATTGTGTCACGTTGTTTCGGAACGTCAACCTTTCTTCGCAGAACGTTGAGGGTTGTCAACACGCTGTTTTCATAGTCCCGGCTGATCCGCAGCCGTGATCGCCGCGTTACGCTGACTGGTTTGAACCTCTGGAGGGCCTGGAGATGAGTCAGAACACGATAGCGCCAGCCGGGTCGCATCGCGACAAGGTGGCAACCGCCATTGTCTTCGTGATCATGGGCGGGTTCATTGGATGCGGACTGCTCGGCTTTGATGCCGCGCAGCCGCCCGGCACGGGGAACCCGTGGGTCCCGGTGGTTGGCTACGGGGTCATTCTCGTGGCCGCGCTCTTCCTCGGTGTGACGACGTTGAACACGCTCGCCGCCGCCGCGGACTACCTGAAGCAGATCGCCGACCAGCAATCGGCAGCGATCGCGAGAAAGCAGGGTGCAGCCGCTCCACCGAAGGCTCCGTCTGAGGCCGATCGCTTTGCGGACTCGCTCGCCTCTTCGCCGCCCCCCGCCTACAAGGGGCGTGCTCTCGGCAAGCCGGACCTGTAGCCGCACCGGCACGTCCGCCAGGTCGAGGCGGTTGAAGCCGAGGTAGACGACCACGATGAGAGTGTGCATGTTTTGACTTTTGGGTCTTGCGCCAGCGGGGCGTCGTGGTGAGAATCGGGCCGTTCTTTCCAGTTCTCACCGGAGGCCACCATGGGCGTTTCTGTTGCTCGTTCCGAAACCTTCTACCGGGAGTGGCTCATGGGCCGTGGCAAGTGGAATCCTGAAGACTTTGGCATTGCGGACCTGACGCGGGAGCAGGCGATCGACGCTATCTGCAACCAGTTCGCCGACACCTTCCATGGAACGTGGACTGTCGATGAACTGGTCCTTCATCCGGTGGATGCGATTCGGTTTTGCCAGGACGTTCGGTACCGACAGCGGTGGTACGACTGCCCTGACGACATCATCCTGCGATCCCTCATGAGTCGCCGGAAAAACCCGTAGTCCCCGGTTGCGAGCACGAATCCATTCGACCTCCCTCAACGTCAGAGTGATGTTGTCGCCTTCGATGACTCTCTCCCCGTTGGGGGTGGTGAGAATGGGCATAGGACGGTTCCTGAGCAGTGGGCGCACGGGGGCCCGGAGACGACACCGCGGCGAAGTGCGCGCGGCGGGACACGGAGTGAATCAGGGATAGAGAGCGACGCGAGCAGGCGCCGCCGGTGGGTCAGCGTACCCTAGAGAGACGGCCAGAGCTGGCGGGCCTGTAGCATCACAGCATGGGCGCGGAGGAACGCGAGCGACCGGCACAGGTCCGGGTCGGTTCTCCAATCGGTGATCTGGTCATCAACAACGTGGCGCATGGGGTTCCTCCGATCTTCCTCCAAAGGGGAAACGTGATGTGGGTTTCGGGTCCGATCCAAGAAGCCTGAACATCACAGGCGGCGGCAGCGATCCAACGCTGTCATCAGTGCAATACGAGAAGAATGCAGTCCCGGATGAGTCGGGTCAAGGACATTTGGTCAGCAGTGGACAGATTGTAGCCTGATCGCGGGAAACCCAACGTTTCGTCAAGCAGGTCCACAATCACTTGACAGTTTCCATGTGGAGAACGTGTCAAACCTCGATCCCGGCCGCGGCGGTGAAGATGTCGTCGAGGGCCGCTTCTAACCCTGGGACCGCAGCCGCAATCAACTGCAGCATCGGCGAGTCCCGGCGGAACGTGAGAGCGTTGCGATAGGCGATCAGGGCTTCCTCCCCAGCAGACGCGACCGCGGTTTCGACCGCCTCCAGAAACCCCGCGCGGCGGAGGGCGATCTTGGCCTGGAGCGGGGAGACTTCGGCCGGGATGGATGCGGCATCCCAATTCCACGCGGCAAGGATTCCGTTCGCCAGATTCTGCAGCTCTTGGCTGACGCCCTCCGCGAAGTCGATCCGCTCTTTCGACAGACCGACGAAGCCGACCCCTTCACGAGTCAGGAGGCGGGACAGGTCGTCCACCCGTCCCCGAAACTGCAGCATTTCTTCCATCGTCGGGATCATGCGAGCACCTGCCCCCCGACGGTGTAGTAGTAGTAGGTCGAGTTCCCGCTCCCTGTGGCGGATTCGGTGACGTAGTAGACCGCGTAGCCAGTGTTGGCATCGACCGTCATCGTCATCCCGAAGCCTGGGATGATCGTGCTGTTCCAGTCCATCCACTGCGTGTGCGAGGTCGTGACGGAACCAAGGCCAAGGCGAGCCCCCTGCGATCCCGCTCCCGATGCGTTGAACGCTCCGTTGAGCCAGAGCATGGTCGAACTGTGGGCCATGCACGAGACCCACTCCATCGTGTGCGTCGAGGCGTTGTTCCACCCTCGGACCGTCGTGCTGGAGTAGGTGTGGTTCGTGGCGTCCGTGCGATGGAACCGCCTGCTGACGGGGTGCCAGAGATTCGACACGAACCGCTTCGCCAGAGAGTCCTCGGTTGTGCTGGTGCCGGTGGTCCGGATCGTTCCGAGAAGCGTTCCGCGGTTCGCCGCGACCGTTCCGCCCGCCATGACCGGGGTAAAGGACGACGTGTTGACCCAGATACCGTTGAGCAGAGAGACCGCCGCCGAGCGGGTCGTGTCGTTCGTCCAGGCCGGGGCCAGGTCAATCACCGGCGCGCCGCCGGAGTCGTAGGCGAAGACGTCATAGTTCTTCCCCGACGTGAGCCCCGAGAGTGAGCGGCTGAGCTCCGCGAAGGCGTACGGCACCCACAGCGTCCCGTTGTAGATCGAGACGACGTTCCCCCGCCACGGCGTCAGATAGACGGTTGACTTTGCCGCCTGATCGGCTGTGGAGATCGGAACGCCGGTTTCCAGTGTCAGCCGGCCGCACAGGAAGGGAGTCGGATTCGCAAGGGACGCGTTCCCGAGACCCAGGTTGTCCCGAGCGCCGGCCGCCGTAGTCGCGCCGGTGCCCCCTTCCACGATAGGAAGCCCGGACGGCAGGTCGATCTGCGAGAGGAACTCCATCCCTTACCCCAGAATGACGACCTTGAGGGCGTTCGACCCGGGAGCGGCGGCGAGAGTCACCGTTGCCGTCGTCGTGCTGGTCATCTGGATGTCGCAGCCGACGACATTGTCGTTCGAAGCCCGGCGGACCTGGGCGACGAGGTCCTTCGTGCCGAGGTTGTGCGTGATCGTGTAGACCGTGTCCGACCCGTTGCCGAAGGTCGAGATGTAGCGGAGCTTGCGGTTGGCGTAGCCCGCGAGGGTCTCGGGTGTGACGACTCGCGTCTGATCGGTCCCAGCGTCGACCTCCCCCTGGGTTGCGAGCTCGACCTTCCCTTTCACTGTCGTCGAGGCGTCCGGCACCGCCGCATCGAATGAGTCCCAGACGATGTCATCGGTGTCGATCGTCCCGTTGACCTCCGTCTGTCGCCAGCGGGTCTGAGCGTTCGCCGTTCCCTCGTCGACGGTCACGACGGCGTTCTCGAGCTTGTCGAACGTGTCCGCGTCCGGGCACCGGGTCATCGCGGCCGACGACCCGTTGTAGAAGTAGATCCCGTTCTCGCTCTCGTCGGTCTGGCTCTTCACCAGAATCCGGTCGTCTGTCGCCGGCGTGACTCCGTCGATGGTCCCCCCGGGCGAGCTCAGATTGACGTTCCCCGTCGTCGCGAGCCGGACATTGTCCTTCCAGTTCAGGCCTTCAATCTTGGCGTCGACATACGCCTTAGTCGCCGCGTCCTGGGGGTCAACCGGGTTGATGAGGTCTGTCGCCGTTGCGACGTCACCGAAGCTGATGTTCGAAAGCTGGTCCATGGCAGGTTCCTAAAGCAGCCTTGCCGAACCGGCAACGGCGGTGTTGAAAGTGATCGTCAAGGTGTTGAGGGAAACGTTGTGGACCGTGCCCCCCATGATCCCACCACCGACGCGGTAGATCGTGACGTCGGGCCAGTAGCCGAGGTTGTGATTGATCGTCCAGACCTCCGCCGCCGGCGTCTGGGTATGGGTACGGGGAACGATGTTGATCCCGTCACGCCCGCGGGGGCCGCGGTAGGTCTCGACCTCAATTGTCCGTGTGACATCGACGTTGATGACCTTCGCGACAGGCTCGACCGTGACGCCCCCCTGCACGATGACTTCCGTCACGCGCGGGCGAGGCTCAACGGTCGTGTCGCAGTCGCTCATGAGGGATCAGCGGAGGTGGGGAGGATGACGAAGTTGCGGCGCGTCCATTCCTTCCAGCGGGGCGGATCTTCCTGTACCTGCTCTTGGACGATCAGAGTCCCCTGGTCGTAGGACGTACCGAAGGTCTCCTCCTCGTACTGGAAACTGACGCGGCCGACCCCCTTCCGCTCTTCCTCGGTCGCGCCGTCCGGGTTCGGGGCGATGTACTCGGCCTCATAGTCAGTCAGTGCCGTATGTCGCGTCTTTCCGTCGAGGCTCTGAACGATCAGCCGCGCGCCGATCCACTCCTCCGTGTTGAGTGGCACGCCGTCCTCCCGAAGGCCGAAAACGATCTCATCGACCGTCAGGCGGGGGATCTGTTCCAGTCCGCAGCAGGCACAGCAACTCATACCCACTCCTCCGGTCCGCTGTAGTGGCGGCAGACGATCGACCAGTCGACGACCGCGGCGAGCTCGGCATCCCAGGCGGCATAGAAACTCGGGTCGTACCATGCAGACCCGCGATGGTTCGCGAAGGGGTGCTGCGAGAGGTACGGAGACCGGATCAGCATGCAGCCGAAGCCGCTGCCGTTGATCTCGTCGACGCCCTTCCCCTCCTCGCCGTCGCGGACGTTCTCCCCCGCCTCCCGCTGAATGTGCCAGTGCCGATCGTCGTGGTGGCGGGTCCGGTAGGCGGCCGTGACGAGGTCGATAACCGGACCGACCCGCCGCATCAGCCGTTCGATCACGTCAGCCGGCGGGAGGATGTCGTCCTCCAGGCAGAGGCTCCACGGCGTCGTCAGGCCGCGGGTGAGCTTCGCCCAGGCACGAGCGACGGCGAGGTTGACCTCTTGCCCGTTCTGCCGGCGGGGGGCATCTGCGACGCCCTGGGGGCCGACAGCCTGCCGGATGTGGCGGACGTCGGTGTAGCCGCTCCGGCCGATCCACTCCGCGACCGCCCGGGAGAAGTCCGCGTCCTGGGAGGAGTCGAGCAACCGGAGCTCGATCTGGTCGTGCGGCCACGTCTGGCGGTCGAGCCAGGCGAAGAGTTGTTCCCACGCCCAGAGGCGACCGGCGAGGGGGATCAGGATCGTGATCGTCTCCGTCGAGGCCGAGGCGAGCTCATACCAGCTCTTGCACCGGACCTTCGTCAGCATCGAGCCGTCCGGGTGGCGGCGGTAGCGGTAGATCGCGGGGGACTTCCGCCCATGCCAGCCATAGCGGAGGATCTGCCGCCACAGCCACCAGTCTTCGTGAGCGGACGGTTTCAGGTGCTCCTCGAAGACCTGGGCGAGTTCGAGTGCCTGCCGGCGGACGACCGATCCCGCATGCAGGTGGTTCTGCCGGTCGATCCAGTACGGGTCCACCCATTCATGGAAGTCCGTCCGGCCAGTCACGTCGCCGAATCGTTCCATGTCGCTGTAGACGATCCCGACTTTCGGCTCCTCGTCGAGGATCTTGCACGCCTCCGAGAGGTAGTCCGGGGGGAGGACGTCGTCCGCATCGAGGAAGCAGACGTTCGCCGCGCGGGTGAGAGCGAAGCCGGCCCCGCGGGTGGCGTGGACGTTCCGATGCTCGACCCGGATGTACTTGACTTGGTGGTACCGGGCGGCCACCTCCGCTGTGTCGTCCTCGCTGGCGTCGTCCACCACGATGATCTCAGCCGGGTTGGCCGCGATCGCCGACTCAATGCACTCCGCCAGGAACCGTCCGTAGTTGTGACAGGGGATGACGATGGCGACGTCGTTCCAGGCGGGGAGCGTCTTCTCCTTGACCTCGGCCGGCAGGAACCCGGTCACGAAACCGCTGATCGACAGGGCCAGTTGCATCGCCAGCGTCTCCGGCTTGCCCTCCGCCTGCAGGATCGCCGCTTCGATGTGGATCCGGGTGACGGTGTCGAACGACGGAAGCCAGACGATCCCCTTCGACGCTGCGTTCTCCTTCACGCGGTCGAGGATCCAGTCGATGTTCGCCCGGCAGCCGACCGGACCCCACTCGTCCATCTTCGCCGCGACGGAGTTGCACCGGCCGCACGTCTCCGAGAAGCCGACCTGCTTGTATCGCTTCTTGAGGAAGAACCCCGGACCGTTCGCCGGGCGCGGCGGCACGTTCCGTCGCCGGCGGCTGTGAACGACTTCCCCGGGCATCAAGCCTGATTGCATGGTTGCTCCAGATACGGCAGGCCAGTGATATCGCCGGGGTCCTCACACTCTTCGCAGCCGTCCGGGCAGGGAGTCACGAGGTACATGTACCGCAGGCGGAGCGACGCGAAGCCGTCAGCACAGGCTCCGATCACGACGTCGTACTCCGCGGAGGCGTTCTCCGGGATCGTGGGTTCCAAGTCCGCAATCGCGTTGTCGATCCCCTCCTGCTGCGGAACGCCATCGACACAGACGACCTGAACATTGGACGTGAAGGCTTCCTCCCACCGGCAGGTTGCCGTCGGCGGGCAGCTCCCGGCCTCCGTCTCCTCGCCGCTGCAGGTCGATCCAGGCGCCCCGCTGTTCGTCACCTTGGGGAGCGAGATGCCTTTGATCTGGACGATGCCCGCCCGCTCAGCCGCGTCAATTCCCGGGTCGTATGCGGGGTTCACGCTGCCCTGATACGACCACGCGGTTTCTCCGGGCACAGTTGACACGAGGGCCAAGAAAAAGCCTGTGTTGCCCTCTATGGTCGAGTTGATCGACTTCACGGCGAAGAGGTAGTTGTTGAGGTCCCCCTCCACGAGCGAGTAGCCGTTTTGGGCCTCCATGTCCTCCTCTGTGTCGTACCAGTATTTCGTCTGGCTGGTCAGGGACCTTCCGTTGTCGAACCAATCCGCCCGGAGTTCGAGCGTCGGCTCCTGGCACCAGTTCTCCGACTCCTGCCCCTCGTAGGACGGCGTGCCCCCCTCGCCCTCGTGGAGCACGTAGTAGCGGTAGAGCCGCGGGTTCTGACCCTCCCCGGTGCAGAACTCTTCGTATTCGCACAGATCCTTATCGATGAACGTAGCCGCCGCGAAGACCTCCCCGGGACCGGCTTCGACGAAGAGCCAGACCAGCGTCGTCGAGTCCTCGAACTTGTAGGCGTTGCAGTTCCCACCGCGGGGGAGGCGGAGGTTCGCGGGGAAGCCCGGGACAGAGATTCCCTTGATGTCCGGGCACTCGCCGGCGGAGCTCATCCAGAAGTTGGGATCGTCGACCGGCACGACCCAGTTGTCGCACGCCCCGACCCGCTGGAGGGTGATCTTCTTCCCGGCCACACCAATCAGCTTCTCGGTGTACTCCCCGCCGGTCGGGGTGTAGCTGTAGAAGGCCCCATCCGGGACCGTCATCTCGTAGGCTTCGGGCGGATCCTGCGGGCAGGACCAGCAGGTGTAGAACGGGAGCCGCAGCGTCGGCGTCACACAGATTTCGCAGACCGCCGGGGGCTCGACGTTCCGGAAGTCCTTCAGCGTCCCCTTCCATACGCCGTTGCACCGCAGACCACACGCGGGGGTCAGGCAGTACTCGACGTAGATTTCCGGGGCGTTCGGGTACTCGACCGAGCGCCGCCGCAACTTGATCGTGAGCGCCCGCCGGTCGACCTCCCACCGGTAGTCGTCATGGACTGGCTCCGGCGCCTCTTCCCCCTCCCACTCCTCCTCCGGCGGGATGTAGTCCGGCCCTGCAAACCAGTTCGAGACCCAGAGGCATTCCCCGGAATACTTGAGAGTGACGAGCGACGAGGCGGCCGACCACAGGATCTTCTCCAAGGCATCCGGCCAGCGGACCCACCACGCCGGCGGATACATGTACCGCGTCTTGTTGATGCAGCCGCATTCCGGCTTGCAGTCGTGGTTCGCTGTGCCGTCGAGGGAGTCGCCGCAGCCGCAGCCCTGGGAGGCGAAGGGCAGGCCGAAGTAGTTGACGTCGAAGGAGAAGATCTCCCACTGGCCCTTCCGCGGTGGGTCCTCCCCTTTCTGGGAGGAGATCTCCATCCCTGGCGTCCAGTAGATGATGAACGGCTCGCCGGTGTCGACGTCGCCATTGCGGGCGTAGGCGTCGACCTGCATGCCCTCAACGCCGTTGATCTGGACCTTTCCGTAGTAGCCCTTCGTGATCGGCTGAATCGCGTGAGCGAGCGCCGGCGGATCGTCGTACGGGACCACGTTGGACCGGCCGGGCGCTTCACCTCGCTGCCGGCTCCGCGCCATGTCGGCCAGCTCGTTACCCAGAGACTCTCCGAAGATGACTCCTCTCTTCTTCATCCGACCAGCACCTCAATCGGGGCGAAGTCGGCGAGGGGGTAGTTGCCCCGATAGATGTAGTTCGGCTCAGGCTTCTCCGTGTCGCTGTTCAGTTCGACGGTGTTGCCACCTTCTGGGGACAGCCACTGCGGTGTAGACACGCGGCGGTTTCCGAACATGAAGGGGACCAAGTCATCGGTACCAGCGTCCAGGTAGTCCATTCCGACGTTGGCGAACTCCGTGTCCCAGTTGATCGCGCGGCGGTATTTTCCAACGTCCGCAAAGGAGTCGATAAAGTGTTCCGCGGTGACGTCGGTCCACGTGTCACCCGACTTCTGCTCGTCGAGGCTCATGACCACCGTTTCCCCGTCGACTTCTGCCTCGGGGCCGGCCACTTCTCCGAGCCTGAGAATCCGATAGCCCGTGATGATGTCGAGCATCCAGCGGACTTCGACGAAGCTGTAGTCGTTCTCCGTCAGTTGCTCCGAGATGCTGATCGGAATGAGGCGGGCGGAGCGCCGCGGGAAAACCCGCTGGAGGCTATGACCGACGAAGATCGAGCTCTCGTTGATGCAGTCCCCGAGTCCGGTCCAAGACGTGGCCCGACTGAACCACCAGTCCGGCACGTTGTCGAAGTTCTTTCGGAACGACAGTTGAAGGCGGCTGATCTCGATCGCCGGAGGCGGGTCCAGGGGGACATTCGCCGCGTTCTGATACGCCTTGCCGTATCGGTCGACCGGCGGAACATAGACCTGTGCGACTCGATTCCCCTCCATGATCGTCGGCCGGTCGAGGGGATTCCGGAACGCGATCTTGTCCTCTTCCCGCTGGGAGAGGGGGCCGTTCGAATAACTGGCCGTCGCGACGAAGAGCCCCTTGTCTCGGTCCGCGTTCGGGTTGACGCTGACTTCCCGGCACCACGCGGTCGACTTCGGATGGGTGGCCCCGCGGGAGACGCCTGTCGCCTCCAGTGCGGCCCGGACGTCCGTTGGATCGTCCTCATCAATCGCATCGCTGTAGATGTGAAAGACCCGCGTCAGATCCTCCTGCTGAAGGGAGAACTTGCCGGTGTACCGGAACAACTCTTTTATCCAGAGGATGGCCATTATCGGTCGATCACCCCCACGACGCCGGCGTCTTCCCAGAAGGAGCCCATTTCCTTGGCGGCGTCGGTTACCGTCGAAGCAAAGTCCCGGACCTCCTGGCTGTACTTCTCCTGAGCCGTCATGACGTCGACCATCTTGTCGATCAGCTTTTTCTGCTCGCTCTCCGCGTTCATGCGGTTCCGCGCAGAGGCTTCCTCGACGGTTCCGCGGACCATCGCTTGGGCGAGCATCGGCTGGCCCTGCTGCTGCTGAATGTCTCGGGCAAGGGACATACGGACCTGATCCTGGGAGAGCAGACCGGCGGACTGCATCTTCAGGAGATCGCGGGTTCGCGCGCGTATCGCCTCATCCGGAGTCCGTAGGGAGTCCTGTATCGACTTCGCCTCCAAGGACATCTTCTGCATGACCTGTCCGAAGACGCGGCCTTGCTCGATGACGAGATCGACCTTCTCTCGACGGAGCTTGTTTTCGAGCTCCATCAACCGCAGGTCTTTGACGGTCACTCCATATTCAGCAGCCTGCCAATAGAGAGCCGCTGTTTCCGCCTGGGCGTCCGCCAGAACTTGCTTGAGGTTGCCTGTTTCGCCTTTCGAGAACTCCAACGCTGCCGATGCTCTCTGGGCCTGCGTGGCCTCCAGTGCAAGCCGCGCTGAGGCAGCCGAAGCATCTAGGGCGGCACGCTCTTTTTGGAGTGCGGCAAGCTCTTCTGTCATTCGCGGCTTGTTGGCAGCCTCGTTGATCTGTGCGACGCGGAGTGCCTCACCAGACAAAGCCCCCTGCTCATAGGCGGGTCGCCAATCTAGCGAGTCGATCGCCCCTTGCCGCTTCTTGATGAGTTCCCCAAACCGACGAGACGACTCCTCTTGAACCCGTAGGGACTGCTGCTCCTGCTTGTAGCTGTCCGTGAAGTCTCTGCCCCGCTTGCTCCAGAGTTCCGAAACCTTCTGCGCGGCCTGAGTGGCGGCGGCCGTCTTCTCGACCTCGTCTTTGGTCTTGCTCCATGCCACCCCGAGTTGAACCGCGGCCACGGTCAAGGCGCCGACGGTTCCTGCCATCGGGTTCACCAACGACAGCATCTGGATCAGGTTGTTCCCACCGGCCATAATCCCGCCGGCGATGCCGTTCAACTGTGCCCCAACGACGGCATCCTGTAGACCGATGGCCCCCTGCTGGGCGATGAATCCGAGCGGCATCCCCCCGCCCGATCGGCTGGACATCGCCGAATTCCGCTTGGCGAGAGAGATCGCCTGCGAGAGTTGCAGTTCGGTGATCAGGCCCTGATTGCGGAGCGCCTGCAGCCGTCCCGTCTCCTTCTCCAAGAGTTCGGCTCGACTCATCAGTGACAACTTGACCTGCGCGGCCTGCTGTGCCATGGCCATCTGCTTGGCCACATTTCGGTCATCGATGCGGTTCTGGTTCTCCTTGAACTGAGAGATCAACCGTTCCTGCTGAAGGTTGTGCGAGATCACCGCCGCCCGCTGATCCTTCTCCCGCTGCTGATACTGCTGGATCAGATCGGCCTGCTTCTCGTTGTGGATGCGGTTCGCCTGCCGGCGGGCTTCCTCCTGCTTCGCCAGCTGCTGGACGGCCTGCCGCTCTGCTTCGGCCTGCGCCTTCGCGGCTGCGGCGGCTTCCGCGGCGGCCCGCGCCTTTGCATCCTTCTCCGCCTGCGCGGCGGCAACTGCCGCATCCCGCGCCGCGGCCTCCTGGGCAACCTTCTGGGCTGCTGCCTCGGTCTGCGCCTTCTTCACGCTCTCAATCTGGGCGTGAGCCTGCTGGAACCGCTGGACCAGTTCCGGCGATGCTCCGGCCGCTAGGAACTTCTCAGACGCCATCTGAGCGGCAGACATCTCGCCCGAGAGAATCTTGGCCTGGGCTTCGACCTGCGCGAGGGCTTTTACGAGGCCGGAAGAGAAGTCGGCCTTTCCAGCGTTCTCGAGCCCCTGCAGACTGGCAGCCCCCTTGTTGACCCCGAGGACAAAGTCATCGAAGTCGCTGCCGGCCTTCCAGACGATGTCGTTGTTGCCCGCCGGCATCGGGTTTCACCTTTCCTCGGCTGCGGCCTTGGCGGTACATCGCCAGGACTCGTTTGACGTCCTCCACCGACTGCTGTTGTGGAGGCTTCTCGATGGCCTTCGCCGTCGCAGGGACCGCGGCGAACGTCGGATCCCAGAACAGCTTTTCCGATCCCTCACGGCCGGCGAGGGCTGACGTCTGGGCCGCCCGCCAGTCGGCTCGCTCTTCGCCCCACGGGTCCACCCGTTCCATCGCCAGCAGCTGCTCGAACCGCTCCGGCCCCATCAGGGCTGCGAGGGCGTCGATATCCCACGGCAGGTAGGGGGTCCCGATGTGCCACGTCGGGTACGTCCGGGTCAGCTTCCAGAGGAAGCGGTATCGGACGCTGAGTCGGGCTTTTTTGCGGTCTCGGTGTCGCCCTCCCCGGCCGCTTCATCGATCCGGCTCAAGCGGCGCGCCTTGACGAAGATCGGCTCCGTCACGCTCGCGTCGAGGGCGATCAGCGCCGGCAGGTCGTCCGGGGAGAAGATCCGCTGGCCGTCGTCTCCAACGACCGAGAGGAGGATCAGCCGCGGGGACCGCTCGTTGAACACCTCGGGCAGGAACTTCCCGTCGGCGCCATGGCGATCGGAGTAGTAGGCCGTCTTCTCCGGCTCGGTCAGGGACTGGATCCGGACTTCGCCGAGGGTCGGGACCGTGACCGTGTCGTATCGGCGGGCTCCGGCGGCGAAGAACTGCTCTTTGGTCAGCACGTCAGGGGCTCAGGGTTGGAGGAAGGGGGCGGGCCGCGCGGCTCAGGCGAACGTCGGCAGGCTGTCGAGGCTAATGGTCAGCGAGCCCTTGAGAGCCTGCCCCTGCTGCACGTTGCGGGGGAAGTCGACCAGCGTTCCCTCGAAGGAGGTCACTTCGTTGTCCTCGTCGTCGACGATCGTCCACGGCAGGGACTCCGGGGCCCCGAGCTTCTGGCGGAGAGCCAGGTGGGTCGCGTCGGCCGCGTTGGTGAACACCTCCGCCGTCACGTCGCCCGGGTCAGAGATGCCGATGTTCAGCTTCTCGACGAACGTCGAGTCGAGGTCCGGCGTTTCCACGCGAACCGGCTTCGGGGAGGGCTCCTTGATCGAGACCACCCCCATGACCTGCACCGGACCAGCGCCCAGGTCCACCTTGAGCTTCCAGTTCTGAGAGGTCTGCTTCGTCAGCGACATGGTTCAAACTCCAACGCACGAACGGGGGGACTACTGGATGCTCGACAGAGAGCCGCGGAACGCCTTGTCGAGGTCGCCGAACACGACCTCTTCGAACTTGAGACGGGCCTGGACGATGGTGGCGTCGACGCCCTGCTGAACGAACGGGTACTTCGTGACTCGACCGCGGAACCGGACTGGCTTTCCGGTCCCTCTGGTGCCGTAGATCGACCAGCGGCGTTTGACCTGCTGCCGGAGGGTTTTCATCCCCGAGTACCTGTCGACCGTGCCGACCGCGAGGAAGATTCCAGTGGGCCGGTAGGAGCCGCGCTTCTTGCCGACCCCAATCCCGACCTTCATCTCGATCTCACGGCCGACGCCGAGTTGCTTGACGCTGGAGCCGATCGCCTTCGTGATCGACTCGCGGGAGTGACCGTCCGTCTTCGTTGGCGGGACCGCCTTCCTGATCCCGCGCGCCATGATCGTTCCGGCGGCTCGGAGACCCCGCTTTGCGATCTTCATCGCCTGATTGGGCTTTGCCATCTCCTGTAGGATCTTGAGGCTTTCCCGGACCCCCAGGGTTTGTGTCTCGAACGTCGGCATCAGGTCACACCGGCGGTGAACATCACGTCGTACCGGAGGGAGATGTAGAAGCCGTGCGACTCATCCCCGTCGTCCTGGGGCGGCTCGTACCCTCGCGCGGGACCGCGCCGCAGACAGTGCTGAATCTGGGTCCCGGCGACTGTCCCGCGGTAGTTGTTCAGGATGGTGTCGACGGCGTTCGCGATCTCGACCGTTGTCTCTCGCTTCGCCCCGACGCAGATGACCAGCATCTGTGCCGTGCCGTCCCCGTTGACTCCATCGAGGTCCGGGAGGGTGTCCTCGTCGGCGACCTCCAGAACAATGAACGGGGGCGTGTCCTTGATCCGGCAGGCGTCCGGCCGAATCTTCTGGCCGATCTTCGTCTCGGCCCCCTTGGGGCTCGTCTCGGTGATGTTCCGGACGGCGTCGACCTCGAGAAGCGTCTGGATGACCTTCTGGAGGGGGGCAATCTGCGTCGTCATGCCGCCCCCTTGACTTCCATCGCTCTGATCTCGATCTCGGCGTTGTCCTCGGTCGTGAAGACGCTGCCGACGTTCCAGTACCGGTTCCTCCAGACGAGTCGCCACGTCTGGTCGATGCATCGCGTATCCGGGTCGTTGATGACCGTCACGCGGATGGTGTTCTCGCGGGTGATTCGGCGGCCTTCCTCGGACTCGCTCCCCTCTTGGGGGACGATCCGGGCCCAGCGCGGGAACTGGTCCTCAAATCGGGTCTCCTGCTCCTCGCCGGCCGCCTGAGACGTGATCGGCTTCTGGAACATGGGCCGTTCGCGCCGCTGTCCCGCGGGGGTCATGGAGCCCTCCACGAAATCCGGCGGATGAACGAGCGGTAGCTGTCTTCGATGTTCTTCGGGACGTCCCCGACGATCTCGCGGTTCTGATACCAGAAGCCGACGAGCATCAGGGCGGCCTGCTTGGCCATCGGCGGCACCTCGGCTTCCGAGTATCCCCCGGTGTAGGCGATCTGGACGCACTCGGACTGCCGGCGGACTGTCGGATAGGACTGCCCGAAGGCAGGGGTGATTCGTGGTGGGAGGGAACTCAGTCCGACGATGTAGAGTTCCGGGTCCCAGGTCTGTCGGACGCCGTTCGTGTCGAGGTAGGTGATCCCGGTGACCTCGGCGATGGGGAACCGCTCGACGAAGATCGGGCAGCCTCCCCCGGGGAACCGGTCGAGGTTGAGTACCCCCTCCTGCGGTCGAAGGAAGAGGCTCGTCTCGTCCTCGATCATCTTCGTGGCCGTCGCCAGCCATTCGAGGAGGTCGGCATCCTCGGAGGCAGAATCCACTCGGCACTGCCGCCGGAGCCGGGCCGCATCCACGATCGAAGCCGTCGGGGCCTCGGTCGTGACGTAGGCGGCGTTGAGCTCCAGGGCGTTCATTGGTTCTCCGGTCGGGGGCCTCGGTCTCGGTAACACGCGGGGGGTCAGTCGATCAGGAGCTGGACCCGCATGACGCCGGAGGTGAGGGCTCCGTGGGAGAAGAACGCCTTCGCGATGGCGTCACCGGCCACCGGATTCGTCGGGTCCCGGTCCTCGAGCCAGGCGAACGCCCGGTTGTCGGTCGACCGCGGGCCGCCGAGCACCTTCGCCAGGATCTCGGAGTCGTCGGTCTCGGCCAGGACGATCGTCCCGAGCTGACC
The DNA here is from genome assembly GCF_001610835.1 of Planctomyces sp. SH-PL14. NCBI lineage: Bacteria > Pseudomonadati > Planctomycetota > Planctomycetia > Planctomycetales > Planctomycetaceae > Planctomyces > Planctomyces sp. SH-PL14. The sequence continues at coordinate 5,478,332 of NZ_CP011270.1, forward strand.
GGCGAACATCTCGATCCCGACCACGTCATCCCCGTCGGCGACGAGCACCTCCTCCTGAGGGACCATGGCCGTGATGTTCGTGAGGTTGGCCGGCAGGTCATCCCCGGCGCCGAGCGTGAACGGGACGCTGTTCGTCGCGACCGTTCCTACCAGGACTCCCCGGCGACTGCCGCCAGGGAAGTAGATGTCGAGCCGCGCCCCGGTCGTGATGCCGTGGCCCCCCGCCATCGTCAGCGTCCCGACGGAAGTGCTCGTCCGCGTCGTGAGCTGGCCGGACTTCGCGGCGGAGAGGGTGACCTCTTTCGTCACGATCCCGTCGGCGCTCGCGGAGATCTGCGAACTCGACGTCTTGCCGCCGAGTTGGATGGTTTCCTTGACGATCAGTTCGTAGGCCATGGGGGCACGTCAGGGGAAAGAGGCGTGGAGGAAGAACCGGTCCACATCCGTGCGGACCGGATACGGAGGGGACGATCAGGCCGTGCCTTCGTCGGCCGAGATGACGGCATCCTGAACGGAGACCGTCGAGCCCTGCGTGATGGGGATGTCCCGGCCGGCGTACTGAATCGCCAGGATCCCATCGAGGACGGCATTGGCGGTCCCGCGGACGAGCACCGGCCGAACGTACTGCTTCGTCGGCCGGAAGACGTCGAGGAGGATGATCTTGTTGCTGTCCCCGTCCGCCATGTTCCCCGTCGAGGAACCGGCGATATCGGAGTAGTCGTCCGCGGCGGCATTGTCCGAGGACTGCTGGGCCTTCAGCGACGTGGCGTGCGTCGTCGTCAGGGTGCCGAGGAGGGCGATGAACAGGACGCCATCCCATCCGGCCATGTCGACGCCGGTCGCGTTGACGGCCGTCTGGGCCGCCGCCGCCGCGTTGTTCACGCGGGTGACTTTGACCTGCTTGCTCAGCAGGAGTGCATGGAGATTCATGAGAGACCCCTTTCAGGGCTGAGGTGTGGAAGAAAAACGGCGGAGTGAATCAGCGCGTATCACGCGGTATGGCCGGCCCGATCAGGCGTCGGCTTCGGGCTTCGCCTCCGCCGCTTTGGACTTGGCCGCCGCCTTCGCGGGCTTCTTGTCGGCTTCGGGCTTCGCCTCCGGCTCCAGGGAGACCGCCTGTCCCTCCGCGATCATCCGCTCCCCCTCGACATCGGCGACTTCGATCTCTTGACCAGCGACCTGGGAGAAATCGAGGCCGCCACGGCTGACGAGGAGCTTGATCTTCATGGAATGAACCAGAACGGGGACCAGGGAGCGGAGGAGAGCGAGGATTCGTCAGGCCAGCGGGGCCGCGGCTCAGGTGTTCATGAGGAGGTGGCGAACCGCCCCCTTGCCGGCATCCAGCAGGTTGCCGTCGACCTCAACGAAGGCCATGAAGCCGTCCTGATCGTTCTCGCGATACCGCTCTTCGAGGCGGTAGAGGCGGATCCGGTTCACCTGCCGGATCTTGTACCGGTTCAGCTGGCCGTAGAGGGCGATCTTCGCGGAGGCCGCGATCGACGCGACGTCCTCGTTGATGTGGTACGGCGACCCGAGCAGAGTCCCCGGCATGCCGACCTGAAGCCCCGGCTGCCAGATGTACTGGGAGTCGTTGCTCTTCAGCTTCCGCAGAACCTTCAGCGTCGAGTCGTTGAACATGAACGCCGCGCCGTTGCGGTAGGCGATCGGCACCGAGTGCTGGAAGTCGATGAACTCGTCGGCCGTCACGGCACTGTTCGACGAGGTCGTCTTGCCCATCGTCGACGCGGTCACGATCCCCTTGATCGTCGCCGCCCCGGTGCCGGTCGTGGCCCGGGTGTTGATGATCCGGCCGAGCCGCTCGCCCAGCATCTCGCCCAGGAGCTGCGGGAGGTTGATCGCCGAGTCGCGGAGGAGCTCGAACGGGACCTTGATGACGCCGGAGGTCCACTTGTAGGCGTTCATGACCATCGCGGCGAACGCCGGATCGGTCGCCGTCGGGACGGCCGCACTCTCACCGATCTGGCTGCCGGTGTTGGTCGTGTCGTCGGCCGTCGGCCACGCCATCGGGTTGGCGTCCGAGGTGCGGATGACCTGGGACGTCTGGAGCATCGGGCCGTACCAGAGCATCGCCTGCTCCAGGGGGCCGAGGACCGAACCGAGGCGGAGGATCCCACCCGTCGCCGGGTTGTTGCTGCTCAGGGCGTTGAAGTACTCCCGCTGCAGCCGGCCGTAGTCGTTCGAGAGCTTGATGTCGAGGTTCTTGGCGAGCGGGTTCAGGCCGCACCGCTTCCCGGCTTCAACGCAGGCGTCCGGCACCTCCTCGCCGAGTTGGTTGAGGAACCAGCCCCGCATCGCCGTGCTCTGGTCGTTGGACGGGTCCGTCTTCTCCTGCTCGAAGGGGGAGTTGTTGACGGCGGAACCGGCGACCTTTTCGAGTTCGCCACGGTTCACCTTCTTGAGCGCGTCTTCGTGAGCGGTGAGGCGGTTCAGCGCCTCGGTCCGCTTCTGCTCCGCGGTCTCCCCCGCCTCGATGTCCTTCGTCAGGGCGTCGGCCGCGTCCAGCGCCTTATTCAGCGCCAGCTCGTCCGCCTCCGAAAGGTCCCGGTTCTCCGCCTTCGCCTTCTTGGCGGCAACTTCGTACTCCGTGCGGGCGGTGTTGACGATCGTCGCCCGCTTCTCGCGCAATTCCTGCAAACTCGGCATGGTGGTCTACCTCACAGGCACGCCAAAGCGGGGCGAGCCGGGGAACGGTGTGGAAGAGCGACCGAGGGTCCGCCTGTGCGGTCCCAGCCACCGTTACCCCCGAGAGAGGTCCGACCTGTCGCGGACTCAAATGGGGGCCTTTACTGGGCCCCCCCGGGTGTTGCTCTTTTTTTCGACGATTAAGGACTTACGTCGACCGGTTCAGGCCACCGCGAGCCGTTCCGCCATCCGGTCCAGCCGCGGAGTCGCAGCGTTTTCATTGGCGGCCAGCCAGTTGGCGGGAACATTGCGGAAATTCGAAAGATTCCATCGCGCTGTTGCCTCTTTCGGCGTTTTCTCGCCCACGTTGGGCAGGATCTCGTCGACGAAGCCGTGTTCCTTCGACTCGTCGGCCGTGAACCACGTTTCGTCGAGCATCCAGGACCGGAGCTGCTGGTCTTCGATGCCCGACCGGTCCCGGTACATGTTCACGATGACGTCCCGGAGCTTTTCCAGCAGGCCAGCGGTCTTCTGGTGCTCGGCGGCGTCCCCGAAGGTTACCGCGGCGGGCTCGTGGATCATGATCATCGCGTTGGCGGCGATCTTCCGCGTCTCCCCGACCATGGCGATGTAGCTGGCGGCCGACGCGGCGAGGGAATCGATGATCGTCGTCACCTTCCCCTCGTGCTCCTTGAGGAGGTTGTAGATCGCGTTGGCTTCGAAGATGGATCCACCGGGAGAGTTGATCCGGACGGTCACGTCCTTCGGCCCCAGGTCCCGGAGCGCGGCCTTCACCGCCTTCGCGGAGACCCCTCCGTAGAAGAATCCCTCCCCGATGACGTCGTAGATCAGGATTTCGGACTTCTCAGCGTTCAGGATCGTCTTCATGGGGTCCCTTCGGGAGCGGTTTCGGGGAGCAGGAGGTCGAGGAGATCGCGCCCGGACCACCCGGAAACCACCTCTGCGACGTCAGTGCAGGAGTTCAGGGCCGCTTTCCGGGCTTCACAGTGCGTCGCTACGGCCTTTTTCCACTCCGGGATGAGTTCGGAGTCGTCTGCGGCCTCCAAAAGCCCGCAGAGAGGCAGCACGGAGTCGAGGAGATGCTCCTCGTGCTCGCGGTAGAAGGCGGTTCCCCACGCGAACCAGTCCATCTGGGGAGTTCGGGCTGCCACCTTGGCGACTTTCTCCCGCTCGATGTCCGCTTTCCGGTTCAGGAGGGGGAGTAGGGCGTCCCGGCAGGCGTTCCGGACGTTCTTGGAGGACTTAGCCGGCGGCGCGGGGGTGGGTTGAGGGGCAGGTGTCGCCGGCGGCCCCGCGGTGAGTTCCGTCCAGTTCGCCGGGATGTGCCGCTTGTCCCCCTCCGGCCCGATTGTCGGCCGGGACTCGATCCGGTTGATGTCGTTGACGCTGTAGACGCCGGTCGCGCGGCCCTTGTCGTAGCTCCCCCAGCGGGCCGTCGCGTCCATCCGGAGCCGGGCGTTCCGGTTGAACTCCATGAAGTGGGACTCGGACTCCAGCTCCTGGGGACTGAGCAGCTTCTCCGCGCACTCCGCCTCCCACTCGCACAGCCAGCGGTCGAGGCAGTCGTCGAGGTAGTGCTGGCTCTCGATCTCCAGCGAGTTGTAGGACGTCCGGGACTTGTCCCCGAGTTTGTGCGGAGGGACCCCGGTGATGTTCGAGACCGTCATGACCTCGTTCTCGAGCAGCCCGACGGCGGCCGCCTCCTCCGGCTTCGACGAGAGGGGCAGGAACTTCACCCCCTCGTGGAGCATCGCCACCTTCCCGGTGTTCTTCAGTCCCTCGGCCGCCTTCTCCCAGTTCCGCTGGACGTTGTCGACCTTCTCCTTCTTCATGTTCTCCGGGACCATCAGCACGCCGGAGACGTTGGTCCCGTTCCCGAAGAACTTGCAGACCCACTTCCGGGTTGCCATCCCGAGGGACAGGGCCTCCGCCATCAGGGACATCACGTCGATCCCGCAGAGACCGTTGTGGGACAGGCCGCGGATGTGCAGGACGTCACGGGAGCGGAACTTCTTGGGCTCGGTTCCGACGGTCGTCAGGTACCAGATCTCCGACGAGCCAACCGTGTCATCGGTCAGCGTGACGGGGTAGGTCACGTCCGGATCCAGGATGACCAGTTCCCGCGGGCGACCGGCGCCGTCCCGGATGATCGCCGCAAACCCGTTGCCGCGGAGGAGGGCGTGGGCGGTCATCGTCTCCCGAAACGTCATCGCCAGGAGGAAGGGATTCGCCCGGCGACGGAGCAGGACGTAGGCGGGGTGATCCTTGTCGACCTCCTTGCCCCCGTCCTTCAGGCGACGGTAGACCGCGAACGGCAGCCGGCCGACGTCCCCCGAGATGAGGCTGATCGCGCGGAACAGCGCGGGGTAGCCCATCGCCGTCTTCTGGTTGACGGTGATCCCGGTCGAGGTGGGCTCGCCCATGAGCCCGTTCTCCTCCCACGTCTTTGGGTCATCGAGGCTGAGCGCGGGATTCTCCAGAGAGTTCCGCAGTTCCCCGTCGAGGCCGATGTGAATGATCTGGTTCATATGAGGGGGATCTCGTACTCGTCGTCGGTCGATTCGCGGCCGTGGTACAGGCACTCGCTGATCGCCATGAGCGTCGCGACCATGCCGTCGATCTTGAACGGGCCGCCGATCTTGGCGGGACCCCATTCATCCTTGCCGTTCCGCTTGATGGTCAGATTGCCCGCCTGCCACGCGAGGCAGGTGTCTCCCCCGTGGATCAGCCGGCCGTCTTTCGCCATCTGGAGCATGGTCCGGATCGGCTCGTTGTAGAACCGCTCGGACTGAGAGAAGGGGAAGATGCTGAAGCCGTGATCGTCCTGCAGCATCTCCGCCATCAGTTTCGCGAAGGACGGGTCGTAGGCCCAGGAGCGAATCTCCGCGAGCCCGGCCATTTCGATGCAATACTCTGCGACTTCGCGCTGGCTGATCGAGTCCCCCTCGCAGACGATCAGTTCCCCCCGCTCGATGAACTGGGCGAGCGGCGCCTGATACAACTTCAGGTCGGTGTCCCGGCAGGTCCAAGACCGCACCTTCAGGTCGATCGACATCTGCCCGTCGACCATCCGCGGGAAGGCGAGGGCGACCGCCGCGAAGTCGCTGTTCCGACCCATGTCAAAGGCGCCGAAGCCCGATCGCCCCTTCATCTCCAGGATGGGGGAGTTGCCCTTTGCCCACACCTCCGGCAGGATCGCCCGGGTCGCTGAGGCCGTCTTGACGTTGCAGTAGTACCGCCTCAGCTTCGAGATCGCGGAAGGCTTGCGCCGTGCCTCATTCGCCGCCGTGCGGTAGGAAGACACCTTGACCGTGCGACCAAGATGCGGATTCGCCTTAATCCAGCACGCCTCGTCGAACGGGTCATCGTCATCATCGATCCGGCAAATGAACGAGAACAGGGTGTCGTCAAACACGGCGCCGGTCAGGACGGACTCGACACAGCGCACCGCGTAGTCGTCCTCCTCAGCCCAGATTTCAGACTTGTCGTCGCCGGCGGTCGTGATGGTCAGGATGAGGGGCTGGCGACGGGAACCGCTGCCGGTGTCGATCTTCTCGTGAAGTCCGCGGTGGATACCGCGCCACGCATGGAGCTCGTCCTTGATGACGCCATGGGGGAACAGACCGTCCGTTCCATCCGAGTCACTGCCCAGCGGCCGGAAGAACGAGTTCGTCTCTGGATACTCAATGACCTTCTTTTTGACGTCGAGGCGAGCCTTGAGCGCGGCGGACTTCAGGACCATGGCCCGGGCGTCCCGGAAGACGATTGCGGCCTGATCCTCCTTCGTCGCGACAGAGTAGACCTCTGCCCCCTCCTCCAGGGGGTTGTCGAATACCAGCAGCAACAGAGCGATCACCGCGGCGAACAACGTCTTCCCCCACTTCCGTGCGATGCAGATGTACCCCTTCCCGAACCGGCGGAACCCGGTCTCAGCGTGCCGCCATCCGAACAGGCACCAAACGATGAACAGCTGGTCGGGCTCGAGGATGACGGGCGTCCGCGCCCACTCCGCCTTGTAGTGCTGGCAGCACCGCTCGATGAACTCGATCGCCTCAAGGGCATGTGCCTCCGAGAAAACAAACCCGCGTGCTCCTGCTTCCTTCAAGTCCTTCAGGTGCCGCTTGACCGCCAACCGCTGCAACCGGCCGGCAACGATCGTCCCGCTGTCTACGCCGCGGATGTAGGCTTCAACGATGCTCTTCCGCGCAGCGTCATCTCGCTGATTGGGTCCCCCGTTCCCTGCGGGGCCCCCGTTGCCGTTGAGATGGTCCCTGGCGGGAGCAGGCCGGTTGCCGCCGCCGGCGTGAGGCCGAGTTCCCTTTGCAGCTTTACGAGCTGGGACTGGCACTTGTCCTTCATCCCCACGCACGGGTGCGGAATCTTCGTCCCGTTTCCGGCGACCGTGACGTACCCCTCCGCCGCGAGTGTTTCGTGATGCGCCCAATACTCCGCCCAGGTCTGACAGTAGAGAGCGAGGACATCCCGGAACCGATCCGAGAGCAGGCCGGCCGCCGCCAGCACGGGTGCGATGTGATCCCAGGTGGCAAGGGCGACGCCGGTGAGACCAGCGGGAGCCGCAGGAACGGACCCAGCACCAGCCAGGAGCCCCCCGGAATGACGGTCACGGCGGTAGGTGCCGGCACGTTCATGGACAGCAGCCGGCTTCGGTCGAGGTCCACGACGCCCCAAGGAACGACCCCCTGATGAAACGTGACGAGATTTCTAGGACGCGGCGGTGCGGTTTCCGGGGTGGGGGCTGGCAGAAAATCGACCACCCCTCCCCCTCGCGTTTGGCACGCGACATTGCGTGCCGTGCCGCCTCAAACTTCTGCGATTCGAGTCACCTGAATTCCTGCCACATCTGAATGCCAGTGCAAACGATCGTGATCAGTAGGCACACCAACGTGAGAACCTCAATCCATCCCATTACAGCGTCTCCCCATGAGTCTTGATCGCGTGGCACCTACGACACAGGGACTGGAAGTTCGTCTCATCGAAGAACCGCGGGTCTGCTGGTCCTGATACCGCTTCGATGTGGTCGACCAGATCCACCGGGGTCACGATGCCTTCCCTCTCCCAGCACATAGCACAGTTCGGGTTGCTCTCTCTCCATCGCTTCGAGACCCGCGCCCACCGTCCCCCATACCCACGCTCTGTCGCAGTCCGGCGGTCATCCGGCCGCTTCAGGCCAAACCGTTCTCTCCTGCTCTTCACCCGACTCATGACGCCATCGCCTCCGGCGAAGGTGGGTTCAGCAGGGCAGCGACCTTCTTCCGGACCTTCCTGATCCGACGGGAGACGCTGGACCGATGGAGCCCCACACACTCGGCGATCCGGGAGTACGACCAGCCGCGGGTGTCTCGGAGTTGTAGGAGCCAGAGGTCCCGCCACCGACGGGGGGAGCCGGCCGCCCAGGACAGCATCGCACCGGTGGCGTAGTCGTCTCGCAACTCCACCCCACGATGCACGCCATCCCGATCGACAAACGCCACTCACTGAGCCTCCAGGTACGTATCGATGGTCCACAGGATCGCCGCGATGATCACGCTGTAGGGCCACGGCGCCAGACCTCCCATCAGCCTTATCCACCACGGCACCCCGTTAGCTGCCATCGCAGCAGTCACGAGCTGCCGGCGGCGCATCCGGGCAGCCTTAAGGTTCCCCTTGCACCCTACCGAAACGAGCGCCTTATCAATCGCCTTATGAGCCAGTTCGGCGGCTTGGCAGAACCGGTCGTAGTCCTTTGGGGCGATCCCATCCGTGCCGGCCGCATGGGCGTATGCCTTGGCGTGGCGTGCTGCTACCGCTGGTTCAAGGGCTCCTATCACAGTCAGACCTCCCTCTCGAACGAAACGATCAGGTGCAGCCCGGCGACGATCCGGCCATCGAAGTAGACGTCGACATACTCCAACCACGGATTGACCCCGTCCCGGTCCACTTCCAGCCGCTCGCTGGGGGTGATGCGAAAGCCATGAGGTTGTGGGTCCACAGAGAATCGGAACGGTGCCCGCACCTTCAGGTTCGTTCCCTTCACCAGTTCGATGAATCCGGCACCCAGTTCCCGAGCAAACTTCGCCACGGCGGCGGCCTGGTCGGGAGACTGGGCAACCGAGAGGTTCGCTTCCTGGGTCATCGTCGCCACAAGTTCAGGAAGTCCTTCAGGATGAGGAACATCCCAAGCCAGACTGCAAAAAAGAACACAGCACATGCTGCTGCGGAAAGTCCAAGCCAAAGCAGAACCGTCCACACATGACGCATCGTGATTTCAACAGCCAACAGCATTACCGCCTCCGTCGGGGGAAGTAGGTCCGGATCTGGCCACCAGCCTGCGGGGCCGGGCAAACGCCACCAGGGCACGACTGGACCGGACGGGCCGGTGTAGGGGCAGATACCGCGGGAGCCGGTTGCGGGGTGGCCTTGGGGGCGTCAGCCACGATCGGCGTCATGGTCGTGATGAGCTTCGAATCCGGCTGCAGGCCGCGAATGGTCCCCAGGAGACACCCATCGTCCCCGAAGACACCTCCGCCGCTGTCGCCGTTGTGGACCGGCGTCTCACAGGCGTCCAGCGGTACCAGACCGAATCCAGCCTTGATGTCGGTCGCCCCAATGTAGGTTCCCTGAGCGAACGACTTCGTCTTAAGCCCGTAGACCGTGACCCGTTCGCCGTAGACCGGCACTCGGACCGGAACCGGCTTCAGATTCGCCCCGGGGACGATCGCCACGGAGAAATCCTTCCCGGCGACCGGTGACCAGTTTGCCCGCTTCCATTCCCCGTCGACCAGGACCTCGGCGCGACTCCCGGCCGGCATCTGGTGCGTCAGGTGAGCAGCCGTGTGGATCTTGTCCGGACCGACCGCCACGCCGCAGCCATCGAACGTCATGCTTCCCGGCTGCCCGATGACGCCGTAGGCCATGCGGACAGGATAGACCGATTTGACCCACACCGGGTCGATCTTGGGCGGATCCGCGGGCGCCGGGACCTCCGGCAGCTTGATCTCCGGAATCACGAACTCCGGGTCCTGGGGGAGACCGGTGAACTCCGGTGCGATCGGCTCGCCGGAGACTTCGACCGGTATCGCCACGATGGGCAGATCGACCGACTCAACCGCGGCAACAGCAACCGGTGCCGCAGAGCGGGGGAGAAGCGTCAGTAGTGCCAGGAGCAGGGCAGAACAGAGAGCGGTGCGCATCAGTTGATTCCCATCGGGTTGAACTGTCCCTCGTACTGGCGGTGGGGCGATTCGTCGCCCATCAGGACATACGCGCCGTACGGGGAGTAGTTCCGGTCCCGCATCTCTTCGTAGGCGGGCTCCGAAATGAAGAAGCCTTTGTCGTTGTGCGAGTTCGCGACCCAAAACAGCCATTCCCCGCGGGCGGTCAGGACCGGCCAGACGACCTCCGTCGCGTGTCCGCTGCTGCCGTGGCTCCGGCGGTACTGGCGACAGACTCGAGCCGTGACGCCCGGGGTGATCTCTTCCGTCCGGAAACTGAGCCCCCAGAAGTGCCCCCAGTGAATCGGGTTGCCGAGGGCTAGGTGAATCTTGGCTTCGCCGAAGGAGGGGGCGACGATCGCGCCGCTGATCCGTCGGGTGGCTGCACTGGCCTTGATGGCGGCCGTGTTCCAGCGGTCGAACTGCTGCCGGTTGCGGGTGTATTGGCTGTAGGGGTATTCGGCCTCCAGCGGGGCTCCGTCGCCTTTCAGGACCGCGACGCCCGACTGCACTGACGTCCCCGAATTCGATCCGAGCTTCCGGTCGAGGATCTCGCAGGACTGGTAAACGAACATGCGGGATTGCTCGCCGGCCTTCCCCTTCCGCCGCTTCTCGATGACCTCGTTCCCGGTCGTCGCCGCGTTGGCTTGGCAATCGTTTTCCTTCTGCCACTCGTTGCGGATGAAGTTCCGCGGGTCGTTGTCGGCGGTGAGCAGCCGTTGCCAGTCCGGGAAGTCCTTCGGGTCCAGGGGGGCGCAGACCGAGAGCGAGCCATCGACTTCGGCTCGCAGTTCGTCGGATGCGATGATGATTCCGCTCACCGTGCCTCCATTCCCGCCGCGAAACTGCGGAACCAGTCCGCCCGGGCCTTCGCTTTGACCGCGTCGTCGGCCTTCATCGCCCGGACCTTGGCGTACATGGCCTGAAACCCCGCTCCGGGACCGGATGCCGAGGTCGAATCCTTCGCCACCTTCCCGGCGACCTCCGCCCAGGCCTTCATCTCGGCAGCTTCGTCCTGGAACTCCATCGCCTCGATTCGATCGGCGTGCTTCCGGGCCGCCACGCTCGTCGCACCGCGGTAGGCGTTCCGCATTGAGATTGCGGTGGCCGATCCCTCCCCAGACGGCGGGGGCTCCGGCGAGGGAGAAGGGTCGGGAGCCCCCTGCCGTCCCATCGAGGAGACCAGCAGCAGCACGACAGCAACGATCGTCAGGAGGATGTTCCGGGAACTCACTTCGATTCCTCCCGGACCGGCCGCATCAGCTCCGTCAGCGCGGCGACCGTGTGGTTGAGAACCGCATCCCGCCCCTGCGTCCGGGCGATCTTGGCCACCCGCAGCAGTTCAGCCGCAGCGGTGTCGATCTCATCCTCGGCACTGGCGACGGGAGCGGCCTTCCGGTTGAGCAACGGCAGCCACTTGAGCTTGACCCGCTTGCCAGCTTCAGACGCGCCGACGATCGCGACCAGCAGGCCGGACAGGCCGCCGGCAACCGTCTGCCAGTTTTCAATCAACCAGTCCATCTGAGTCCCTTAGGAGTTGTCTGCCTGCCAGGCCTCGATGGCGGCAACGAGCCACGCGACACCAGCGGAGACTGCGGCATCGGCGAATCCGAAGTCGTACTTGTTCAGCACGCCCAGCGCGGCGACTGCCCCAGTCCCGACGAACACGACCAGTGCCAACTTGACCGTGTACCAGAGGTCTTCGAGGTCGAACTTGCCGGGGGTCGAGTTCTGGTTCGTGCCGAGGAAGGCTTTAGCAAGGGTGAGGAGTTTTTCGATCATTGGTTTGCCGCGAAGGGTTTGTTCTCGAGGGCCTTCCGAGCGTTCAAGACTTCACGCATCCACGAGCGTTCAGCCTCTCGGTCTTCCTTGAGGAGCTGGATCTGCTCGGACTGCTTGGCCTCGATTCGCTCATACCCGGACTGGATCTGCATCAGGTGAGCGGGGACCATCGCTTTGATGTCCTGCAGGGCATACCAGCCCCCGGCGAGGAGTGTCGTGACGATGGCGCCGAGCAGGACCGTTGTCGGTGGCTGCGAGAAGAGGAACTCCAGGGCTCTCTCTTTGACAGACTTTGAACCGTTCGTTCCCTCTTCAGCCATCCGTCACCTCAACTCCATGAAAAGCTCCCCGCTTGGCTCATTGCCGTCCAAGGCGGATCACCTCCCTCCAGGGGATAGAGTTGAACCAGAGCCAAGCGGGGCTCTTACAGCATGGCAAGCGGCCAGCTAAGTAGAAGAGGTCTTGAGCCTATAAAGCTCTTTGTCAAACAGGGAAAGTCCACCCGTCGAATCGGGGACTCTCTTTTTAACCCGTTTGATGTCATAAGAGACCCACTTCTCGGTTGTATAAGCCTGAAGCGGGCAACTGGGAGTGGTGCAAACGCGGCAGCGATCGTACTCGGTCAGCCCTTTGGTGTCCGCGTCGTCGTTACCATAGACGACGCGGGTCGGAGCATGGCAGTAGGGGCACAGCAACTCTTACTCCTGGGAGAACTCGAATCCCTTCTGCGGTTCCAGCCTCGGGTCTCTCATTGCTCGGGGTCCTCGCTGATGACTTCGGTGACTCTTCGGAGTAGGCGGAATCGCATGGAGCGGTTTCGGGCTCTCTCCGTGACCAGTTGATCTTCTGCCGTACCGCGTGACGCGATGCCGGGAATCCATCGCCCCCAGTCTCCGCTCACAGGATCGAACGCCTCGATGGTGAAGGTCTCGTTCGTCGGGTCTCTCTGGCTCATTGGGTTGGCTCCTTCAGTCTCTTGATGGCCGCCCGGATCTTCCGTTGCTCGGTCTCGTAGTCTTCCTTGATGGCGACCAGATCGAGTTCCGCCTCTTCGATTGCTTGGGCTCTCGCTGCGTCGCAGGTCTTGTGGTAGCTGTAGCACACGTGACGCTTCCTGCTCTTTCGGCCGTCAGGGTGGTAGACAAAGTCCCTCGTGGCGCGCACCACAGACACTTCGACGACCTCGTACCCTCTGCGTAACCACCACGTTTCCACGCCCCCCTCCTTCCGCCCGAACGGGCTAGTTCTGTGACTTACCTCGACGCCGACACATTGGCGTTTGGGTAGTCCCTACATGCCTCCAGATAGCTGCGAACCCAGGGGACGAATTGTTCGTAAGTCCCCCAACCGTTCGACGCATTGAACTGCTGGTAGTGCAGCGGAGCTGCAACCAGCTTCTCCAAGCCCGCCTGAATCAGCGGGATCAACTGGGCCGCCTTGGTCACCCCGATCTCTTCAGGTCGCCAAAGGGCTTCGTAGATGCCCGCCTCCCTGGCCATTCGATTGAGATTGTGGGTGATGTTCGAGTCGTAGTACCGCTCGCATTGCGTTCTCTTGTGAGCGTGTCCACAGCACCGACATTCGCACTCGACCTCTTCAGGGTCACCTTCCAAGTACACATCCAGACTCATCATCCCACCTCTCCTCGTTCGCCCCGGATGGGGCTTGGGTTACTGGTCTACTCCATGTCGCCGGTGAACACGTTCTTGAGTTCCCGGATGCTCGACTTCCATCCCTCCCAGACGCCCTTGCCGCTCACCTTCAACTCCACGTAGTCGCCGTAGGAATTGGGGATGAAGTCAGGCACGTAGTCCTCGATCGTTTTGACCACGGCGCCAGCAGGGTCGATTAGTTCGTAGACCCCGCTGTCGCACGCCTTCCATGTCTCTTCGGCCTCCAGTCCAGAGGGCCAGGCCTGAATCACCCCATCGTCCACGCCGACGACCAGCGTCACCTGATTGCCTTTGCGACCGGGGAAGTCCTCGGCGGTCTCGTCATCGTCACGGACAGGCACCGTGAGCCGGATAGCAGCGATCTCGATCTCTTTGGTCTTCGGAACTTTCAACTTCATCATCCCTCTCCCATGTAGTGCCGAACCTCTCGGCTTGATTGGTGATGCCGGGATCTGCCCCCGGTTGCATCCGACTCAGTCCTCAGGACGAAAGCCTATCCCCTGAGTCCGACGCACAGACTATCTCACCATCACCATGAGCGTTTTCGCGATGCGCTCCCCCGCGTCTACCTCAGCCGATGACGACTCGCAGAGGCTCTTTGGAAACCTCTCTGGCATTCTTGATCATCAGTTGCGCCATCTCGACTGCCTGCTGAGGAGTCATCCCGACCCACGTAACGGGCTTGCCGAAGTCGATGACGACTACGCCTCGTTCCCCGTCACCCCCGATTTTGAATGCGACCTCACCGTCATCCGACGCATTGAGTCGGCCATTCGGGTATTCCCGCTTTGCCATGCCCTCCTGCTGCTGCTTTAGCCGCTCAATGAGTCGACTCTGCTCCTGCTCAAAAGGGTTGTCGCCGTGGTGCTGAAAGCTCATCTCGATCTCCTTGGTTAACGTACTACTTGCGGTGATGCTCACGTCGCATCACCTCCCTTCGTGCCTCGCGGCGGTTACTCAACCTCTCGTCGCTCTGGTGCCTTGGTGCCGAAATCCGTCGCCTTCTTCAGTTCGGTCAGTCCGGCAATCAGGGCGTCAATGAATGACACGGTCTCGTCCTCTTGGGCAACACCTCCGCTTCCTTGGAAGGCGATCCACGTCCCCCATTGGTCACGCACGCACTGGACGTGAAGTTCCGGTGGCTCGTTCTCCTTTCGACCATTGACGAAAACGTCGAGCGTCATGCCGAACAGGCCCTCGTCGTTCTCGGTCACCTCGATCCACGACCGAGGCGCGTCCGACTGGTGAGTGCAATTGTCGAATTCAAACTCCACCTTCGCAGCCATCTCTCAAATCTCCCTCGGTTGGTTATCGACTCAGCCGCTCGATGTCCTGGTGAACCTCAAGCATGGTCTGTGGCAGTAGACCGAACGGAATGAACTCTGCATTGGCTGCGGCGCTGTGAACCTTTCCGTCGATCAGGTGCAGTTCGTACAGCCGCCCACCTTCAGGCCCTCGGAAGATGAAGAGGTTGGACTGCCTCTCCGCCCCCAACTCCACCAACCCAGTCTCGCTGACCGGGGTCTGGGCGAGGCGGTAGGAGGCGAGGGCTGCTTCTGCAACGATCGCGCAGTCACACGCGTAGGCGTATTCAGTGTCATGATCTCTGGCCTCCAGCCGCTTCAGTGCTTCCAGCCTCTCTTCAGCCTTCATTGGGGGCTCCTTTCTGAACCTGCACCTTCCACCACCACTTGCCGTCCGAGTCACGAATGGCCGGCACGCACGAGACACAAACAGGGTGGGAGCGGATCGCCCAGTCGGGCATGGTCTCGGCGGGTTCCCAACGGAAGGTCCCGTCCATGAAGTCGTAGCCAGCCTCGTAACGGATGCATGCGAGATGCTCCTCGCAGATGTCACCGCACTTCGACGCCCATCGTTCCCGCACCCCGACAACGGCGCCGGGAAGGAAGGGGGGAATGACAGATCCCAGAATCTTCCGCAGCCTTCCCTCCAGAGGACCGCAGAGAACGAAGAAGAGTTCTCCGTTTACGTCCTCTTCCTCATTGAAGGCCTCAACTCCGTCTGGGGCATCGGCCATGGGCACCCAAACCTCAACCCGCTCCCCGTTCGCAATCCTCCGTGCCTCGGAGTCGGTCGCTGTGATGGTCATGGCGTGGCTCCGGTCGTGTTCCTGTTGTTCCATGCCTCAAGGGTGCAGTCCGCCGTGTGTCCATCCTCCACGTGACAGATGGAGCATTCATCCGCATTTCGGAGGCAGTCGAACTGCGACTGGGGCAACTTCTCGATGACGCTCGCAGCCAGATTCAGTTGCTCCCGCGCCTCCTCAAGCTGCTGGCGGAGTCCTGGCACCGGGTCGGGGATGACCTGCTCCCCGATGCTGTCCAACTCGTCATCGTTGAACCAATTCCCAAAGCCCGGGAGAAACCATCCCCACCCGGATCCCTCTGCGTCATTGATGTACGCCCAAGTCCCAACCTCCTGTTGCCCCTGGAATACGACCCAGTAGTGACCTGCGGTTCTGTCGTTGTAGGGCGACTCACTCATGGCTCACCTCAGGGCCTTTCGGGGGTGTTGTCATAACGGTTCGACTCCATTTGGCCCCTTCGGCTTGGGCATCCAGTGAGTCACCTCGGTATCGAGCGGATACCACTTCCAGTCGCCAAACATGCTCGTTGTGTATTCGCAGATTTCGCCGTCAATGAACCGAACGTCTGGCTTGCGACCATGGAACGTGGCCCAGACATCGAACTCGCTCCCATCCTTCGGCGCCGACTCAATCCCGCGCCACTCGTCGGTCTTTGCGGGCTTGTCTGACTCGTCGGAACTGGGTGCAGTCGTTGCGGAATTTGCAACAACTGAAGCCTTCGCAACCGCCTGCTCGTAGCCGGGGAGGAGGGTGCGGAGCCAGTAGTACGATTTTGCGAGGATGATCGTCTCCTCTCCAGACTCAGGGTGCGTGAAGACCTTGAGGGAAAAGCCGCGGTGAGAGATCGCCTCCACCAACTCCTCAAGGCTCGGCAGGGGGACCGGGCGACGGTAGTCCTCGCTAGTCCCTCTCCTCATCCAGTTTGCCAAGACCCAAGAGCCTTTGAGTTGAATCTCATCTCCCGTCTCCAGCGGTACGTCCTTCTCCAACCGCACCCACGCCCGCCACTCGCGCGGCTGCCACTGCTCAAGCGTCCATTTGCCGATGGTCAGTTCAGTGCTCATTGCCCCACCTCGATTCGCTTGAAGTCGATGGCCCAGATCCACGGGTTGAGCGCCCATGAGCCGTCTCCGTTGATGGATTCCCAGAGGCTCAAGAATGACTTGATGGGCTGGCCTGTTGCTTCAGCCTCCCATTGCTCACGCTTGCCGTAGAGCTTCCAGATTTGCCGAACGGGTTCGATCCCCTCCGCGATCGCATCCTCCTCGCTGATGTCCTGCAACCTCTCGACCTTGATGCCCGTGATCTCCAGCGTGAGGCGGCTGGCCCAGCGCGGCATGTGTATGGAGGGGATCTTCTTCCATTGAACGCGGTCCCATCCCGGTCCTTCCGCCTTGGGTGGCTCATCGAACCTCACCTGCCTATCGCCGGACCAGCAGATCTCCCACTCGCCCGACTCTCCAAAGTCGTGCCTGTAGTTGTGCCCGTGTTGCCAGCAGGGCTCCTTCATCCAAAAGTGCCCATCGGGTCGGTAGCACATCGTTACCGGCCCAATCACGCGATCGTTTGCAACGCGAATCCGTGCAAATGGGCATGTGATCCATGAGTGGGTTTCGCACGACGAGTTGAAGGCACAGACGAGCCCGTGTTCATCAATCTCGATCTCGCGTCCAGACGCCCACTTCGGCACCTTGACGGGTACGCGGAACTGTGTCTGCTGCCCCGACAGGATCGCCGTCGGTCGCAGGTCCTTCGCGTAGATCGGCCGCTCTGTTCCAGTGCTCATCCCTTGCCCTCCGCCTTTGGTTGTCGTGCGTGTCTTAGAAACCACAGCGACCGAGTCCGCTTCGTGTGTCCACAGTTCTTGCACTGAATCAGCACGGACGAATCGGATCGGCTGAGAATCAACCATGAGTCCCAGCCACACGAGCATCGATCAGTTCCCCGCTTCGGCATGTGCCCCTCCAGCGACATCGAGCTGGGCGAGCGTCTGGAGCGCGGCATCGTTCGAGCCCGGATCAGGCAGGCGGATGAAGCCAAACTCGATGCCGTTCCGGATGAATTGGCGAGCAGCCTCAACCGCCACCCTCAGCCGGTCGTTCTGCTTGGTCAGCAGCTCGTGGTTGTTGACGGCTTCGACGATCAGGGCTGCGTTGGCCCTCGCAACGGGGTCCGGTTCGCCAGTCGTCCGCTGGTCCAGATACGCGATCAGCTCGTACTCGTTTGGGGTCTCGTGGCCAGGAATGTTGCAGCCGACCGCCGACAGAGCGATCACGCTCGTACTGGGGTACGGTCCGCCAAGTTCCCACGGTCTCGCGGTCGCCTGCTCAAACATCTCGGAATCCCCGGCCTGCGACTGACGCACCGTTCGTCCGAACTTTGCCAGCGGCTGGAACGCCTCGACGCACTCTTTGGCCTTCGCGTCGTCGGCCATCCACCGCGCGACCGTTTCGAGATCATCCGTCATCTCCCAGCATCGTCCGGGGCGACAGTAGATGTCCTCGTGGTGAGGGTGGCGACACTTTGCCGCGTACTCGGCGACCTCAGTTTCGGTAAACATCTCGGAATCCTCCTGGGTTACTTCGGAGTGGTGAGTTCACTTGGACTCTGTTTCGAGTGGCACAATTTCCAAATCAGACCAAGGTGGCGCAACAGCCATGTCTGGGTGACACGGCCGGCACATCCCCAGATCGGTCGAGTCGTAGAGGGTGTCGTACGTGCCCCACTCGCACGTGTAGACGATCTTTCTTTTGAATCGCCGAAGCACCCACCTCAGCAGGCGAGAGTCGCAGAGTTCCACCACAAACAAGAACCACGTTCGCCTCTTCACAGAAAACCTCCAGGGGGTACGAGCCGCGAGGGCGGGTCACTTGGTCTTCCTGATGAGTTGCCACACGGCCCACCACGCCACGCCGATCGCAAAAATCATTGCCGGAACGATCACGGCCCATAGGTAGATCCACATCCAGGACCACTTCATCTCAGGCTCCTTTGTTTGCTTCGAAGACCGCTCGTGCGAATCCCATCGGGGTCGCTGATCTGAGGTTCGCCCGATCCGCACTCGGCGGCATGAGGTGCATCCGGCTTCCGTCGGTTGGCTCGATCGGACAGCGGTCAGGCATTACGAAGCCCCCCCCTGTCCACAGACAGGTCTTCTTCGTGTAGTTGTCAGCAAGTTCGAACTGGCCGTAGTCGCACGGGTCGAACATGTGGTCCGCTTTCCGCCAGTAGGTCGCGAGCGTCCCCACCGGGTTCTCCAGCATCCACGGGGCGCCGCTCCACTCGCAGATGTCCCGGCACCGCTCGACCAAGTTCACGGCTTGAGCCAGGCCGCCAAGCCCCTTGTCCTTGAACCAGCGGGCACCACTTACGGCGAAGTGGGTGCAAGGAGGGAAGGCGAAGACGATCGCGTACTCTCGCCGTGGGGGGAGCCATTCGAGGATGTCCGCCCCTACGCGAACCAGGTTGCCGTCCTTGCTGACTCCCGGAGCATGTTGCATGTCGACGCACCAGCACTCGTAGCCGGCGTCCAGCCACGGGCGAACCATGTTGGTCGTCAGGTCGCACAGGGACAGGACGATCTTGTTCACGCTCACACCCTCCAAACAAAAACCACCTGCCTCTTCCCACCCTCCGGCTTCATTGCCGGGCTACTCTCCAGTTCGTCCAAGTCGGTCGATCTCGGCGGCGATCAGCGCTCCAGCCTTAACCAGTTCCCGAATGCGGTCGCCTGGCGTTGGCTTCCACCAGTGCGACTCGAACGGCCAGACGAGCCCCTGAACAGATGCATGGCCTGACTCAACTCCGAACATCATTGATCGGTTGCCGTCCGACATCGCGTAGCACGCCGCTGCGTTGGACAGTTCCCCATACTGATGCCCGTCGTCGTGCTCCGGAGTCCACCCCTCAGACGACACCTGCCGCTCTCGTTCTGCGGCGATCAATTCGACACCGGTCATGACATCCCCTTTTGGTTGGAAACAAAACAATTGCCGGGCAGCACAAAAGAACTCGCTCGACGCGTTGTGCGAACCGCAGATGCAGCACCGCCAGACCAGCTCTCCGCCGACCAAGGACACCACGCGATCGGAGAGGGGACGGATCACAAAACCTCCTTCACTCAAAAGCTCTCCGCCGACGAGCGGGGTGTTACTGGGACGTCAGGGCGGTAACTTCCTCTGATCCAGTGGGCATGAACCCTCCCGGTCGATACGCCCCAATGTCGATGAGGTGAGCGTTTGAAAGAGCGTTCCCCACTTGATCAGCGGCCCACTGCAGGTCCAGATTGCCGTTCCCTTCCTTGGACCAATCAGCGAGTTCGATGATCTTGTTGCAGTCGTGGGTGAACAGTCGCTTGATCGACAGGAGCTTGTCCCGCTCCACCTTCAGCCCCGCCACCTCACCCTGCAGGCGACGGACCTCGGCGTCCGACTCCTCCAGTTCTCGCCCCAGAGCGTCACATGCCATCGCATCACCGACCGCGTCCCTCGCAGCGTCCACCGCCTTGATGATCGTCTCAGCCATCAGACGACCTGACCCACCGCAGTAGTGGCAGTCGATCGCTTCTCCTGTGTGGTCCGTGCCAGCGTGGCCGTCATTGCACTTCGGACACTTGAGACTGACCCCATCAGCCTCGGCGGGAATCTCCCGGATTCGTCTCCGCAGGTCTCGCAGGCACGCCTTGATGCACTCGCGGTGCTGAGCGGGCATGTCGGTGTACTTATTCAGCGCGTCGTAGCCGGTCTCGGACATCTCCATCAGCAACTTGTTCTTGTCATCCGACGTAATCAGGGCGACGGAGGTCTCAATAAACGCCTCATCGATCGGGTCCTCCGGCGCCTCGTCGTACGCCCGCTCCAGTTCTTCGTCTGTCATCTCCTCGGCGGGAATCTCGGCGGGGGTGAGGTCGGAGGACGTGGCGCGGCGGGCGAAACGGTACCTGTTCGGCAGATAGATGTCCGACACGTACGACTCTCCTTGCTGGTCGTTGATGAACCATTTCCCGGACCTCACGCCGAGAAAAAACTCCGGCTCGGGATCTCCCTCCTTGGGGAAGTCCTCCACCAATCGCACCAGTTCAGCAGGCACGTCGCCTCGGTTCGCTTCAGTCAGCTCAATCAGCATGGAGAACTCCTACGACGGGCTTGGGGGAATTAGTTTTCGAAGTAACCGCGGTCCGCGAACTTCATCGCGTGCTTCTGCCAAACAAGGCCAGCAAGCCCTGTCGGACCGGATCGGTTCTTCGCCACGATCAAGTCCGCCTCGCCCGGGCGGTTCTCTGGCTCGTATGCGTCCGGACGGTGAAGGAACATCACCACGTCCGCGTCCTGCTCAATTGCCCCGGATTCGCGAAGGTCTGAGAGCTTTGGTTTTTTGTCTTCTCGAGACTCAACCGCTCGGTTCAATTGCCCCAGGGCGATCACCGGTACACTCAGACTTTTGGCCAGGCACTTAAGGCGGCGGGTGATACTCGAGATCTGCTGTTCTCGAGGAATGTGACGATCCTCGGACTCGATCAACTGGAGGTAGTCGATCACGATGAGGCCGATGTCGTCGCTCCGCTTCGTTCTCCTCGAGATCGCGGCGATTCGTGTCATCGTTTGACCGGGCTGGTCATCGATCAGAATGCTGTACCCACGAAGGCTTTCTGCCGCCTCCGTAAGTGCGAACTGCTCCTGCTCGCTGAGCTCCCCCAGTCGCAACTTGTGGCCACTGATCTGCGCCTCGATGCATAGAAGCCGCTCGCCAAGTTCGAGCTTTGACTGCTCGAGACTGAACACCAGAACCCCGCGGTTTGCTCGAGCAACTGCCAAGGCCAAGTTGCACACCAGGGCCGTTTTCCCCATCGAGGGGCGAGCCGCCAGGATGATGAGTTCCGACGGATGAAACCCCGTCAGAATCTTGTCGAGGCTGTCGAAGCCCGAAGGGACTCCGCGTTGCCCATCGGCTCCCATGCGGTCAAAGATTCTCGAGAACGTGTCCTCGAGGATGTCCTTCAGTTTGATCTTGGCCGTACCCGATTGTCGCTCAACGATCTCGAACAGTCGATGTTCTGCTCGAGCCAGGATCTCTTCGCTTTCGTCGTTGCCATCTCGAGCTTCCCGGATTGAGTCCGTGCAGGATTCGATCACCGACCGAAGCACGTATTTGCTCCGCACGATGTTGGCGTAGTATTCGGCGTGGGCCGCGTGAGGGACTGTAGCTATGACGGCAATGATGTAGTTCTGGCCGCCAACGTCATCGAGTTGCCCCCGCTTCTCCATCTCGTTTCGCAGGGTGACGGCATCGATCCCGCGGATCCCCCGTTCGTGCATCTCCCGGATGGCCAGGAAAAGTTTGCGGTTCGCATCGGCGTAAAAGTGATCCACCTCAACGATCGGCGTCACCTCATCGATCGCCCTCTGATCGCAGAGCATGCTTCCGAGAACGCACCGCTCTGCCTCGAGGTCTTGCGGTGGAACAAAGAACGAGTCACCCACGATTTACCTCACCATTGCCCCTTGAAGCCTGATCACGGAGATACGCCAACATCGGATTGCGAACGGCCGGAGATGCCCGCGGGTTCGCAAAGTTCTTGAGCATCGCCAGCGCCGCCGGCTCACGCTCGAGAACACGCTCCGCCAGAGGCCGAAACTCGGCGGGTGGAATGCTGTCCAAGGTTGCCCCGAACAACACCTCGAGATCCGACGACTCGGCGGGCGGTTGCTCCTGATCGGCCCACCCCTTCGTCGGCTCGAGATCCCGGGCGACCCGCTTGAGTCGGGCAATCAGGGTCCAGTGGGTCCAGCCGGCCTTCTTGAACCGGGCCCCGAACACCTCGAGAACCTGGGAGACATGCTCGAGACTCGAGGCCGCGACGGCATCAGGAACAATCCGGAAAGCCCCCTCAACGCCGAAGCCTTCCGCCCTCTGGATCAAATCGCCACACCCACCCCCACCCTGTGTGTGTGTAATTGAAGATGAAAGTGAAGATGAAGGGGTTGGATTTTGGTTAACCTGGGTGGTTGGATTTTGGTTAACCAAACTGGGGTTCCCCCCCTTCGACCCGGCAGTTTTGCGAATCTGGCGAAGCTGCTCGTCCCGGATCATCCTTCGGCAAACGAGAGCACCCGTCTCTTCGTCCCGACTGGCCACTCCGTATGCCTCCAATTTGGTTAAGGTACTTTCGAGATTTTGGTTATCCAAACCGAGGGCAGCCGCCAGGGCTTCGTTCGGCATTGGCTTCCCGTTAAGGAGCAAAACCCCCCTCTTTGACGACTCGTGCATCAGCAGGAGGATCTCGAACCACACCCCACGGTCGTGGTAGTTGAGCGCCTGCACGCCCGGATCCTTCTTCCAGTCTCCTGGGTAGAACTGAAACGAGGGGAGTTTGTTCACTTGGCTGCTCCCCCTCCGTACGCACGCTGGCGATGAAACTCCTGGGCCCTGCGCAACAACTCATCCGCCTGCGAGGGATTGGCCTCCGCCAGGGCTGAGAAACTTGGGGCGGATTCTCGAGAGCCGCCGGAGTCGCCCACCTGCCTCTCGAGTATTCGAACTCGGGACACGAGCGAGTCGATCTTCTTCCGCAGGATGATCCGACCTTCCTTGCCCCTGAACTTGCGAAACCGCAGTTCCGTCTCCCGCGGCGAACACTTCCGGTCGCCGTCAAACTCAATCAGTTCGTGACACGTTCCGCACAGCGCCACCAGGGCCGAGATGTCATCGCCGAGCATTGTCGCCAGGTCGTAGGTCCGGTGATGAACCTGGGTGGCCTCGGCGGCGCACAGGCGGCAAATGCGGTTCTCCCGGTTCAGCACCCGTTCGCGGATGCTCCTCCACAGCGGAAGAGCCAGATATTCGTCGTAGGTGATTCCACCCAAGTTCAGCAGGGCTTCTGCCCGCAAATCCTGAAACGAGACCTTGCCAGCACGCCCATGACGCACCATAGTCTTAGCAGACATGGAACCCTCAACCGGTTCTGTGTTTAGAGGCCCGGGTTGAGCGTTAGTAGCGCTCCCCGGGTCTCGTTCATTGTAGGCTTGGGGTTCCGTCTTCACTAATTAAATCCCTTGCTAACCGAACATTTTGGCCTGCGTCTTAGGCTTCTTTTCTCGCTCGGCTTCTAACCACTGCCTCACCGCGGCACATTCCGCCTGCCAACGCGACGGTTTCGGCTCCCCGCTCTCGAATTCGATGATGGCTGCCCGCTCTTCCAGGGCGTCCGGATCCGGGATGCGAGCCTTCAATCCCTCGAAGGTCATGCTCGCTCCTTGTGTGGTCCAATCTGCTCAACGTCCCATCCCCCGCCGTTCTTCTGCGCGATGGGCACCACCGCAGAGAACCTTGCCCACTGATGTGTTTCGGCCGCGACCTTCAACTTGACGCGGCTCTTGTCTTGGTTCGGGGCGTTCCAGCTTCCCTTCACCTCGATGAACTCCATCGTTTGATCGTTGTGGATCACCATGAAGTCGGGCGTGTAGAAGGTGTTGTCCGCCAGCCTCAACTTCACGTGCTCGAAGTGGAACTCAGCGATTTCCTTGGCGGCCGCTCGCGCCTCCAACGCGGCCGCATACCTCTCCTCGGTCTTGGACATTTGTCCGGGGACTCGTCGTTTCATCGCCTTTGCCCGCGCCATCTGTTTCGTCCTCCAATGTGATTCCTGGCGGCAACCGTCCTTCGGTCACCAGCCTTTTCTTCTCGCACAGAGTGCACCGCTTCGTGCCGTGCTCGTCGCTCCAGGCCGCGTCACTTCGGCCGCACCCGCACCTCGGACTCTCCACAGGCTTTGCTGCCTGCTTGCAGCGGGCCAGGATCGCTGCGAGACCGGGGGAGTCAGTAGAGGGCATAACTTGCCCGCTCGGTCTTGGGCTTCTTGGTTCCGAACTTCTGGCCGCAGGTGCCTTCCACCTCGCCGTTCTTGCCGCAGATGGCTTTCAGTTCGTCCTGAACCTGATCCTGAACCGCCTCGATGATCGTCAGCAGGTCGACCAGCTCGGCCGGCGTGGTCTCAACGCGGGATTTCCAGCACTGGCGGGCGCCTTGGCACCGTCGGCACTTCTCGGCCGTTGCGAATCGGTCAGTGATGAGCGGCTTGTCTGGCTTGGAGCGATTCTTGACGTCGAGCCATCGAGCCGCCGCCCCTTGAATCTCCGCCTCCAGCACCGGCAGTTCGTCGCGATGAAACTTCACCGGCGGAGACAGGTCCTTGTATTGCGTCCGCAAAACCTGAACACGGAGAACGTTGCAGGCGGGGTATGTGTCGAACACCAAGGCCGCATGCAGGCGGAATTGAAAGGACTTCTTGATGTGGTCGATGTCGTAGGGTGTGTGGCCTGTCTTCCAGTCCACCTCAAGGAAGACGTCCTCAGAGACAGTTGCCAGCAACAGATCGAGTTCACTGGTGACCCGGACCGTTTCCCCGCCGACAGAAATGTCTTTGGCGAGCTGCCCGCTGTAGGCACCTTGTCCACCGTCGAACCGCTCGACATCTCCCGGTCTGTGGCACGACAGCAACTCGGCAATCTTCCACATGCTCGGCCACATTGCCTCCCAGGTGTCGGGTAGGAGGTCGGTCCGCGTCGCCAGAACCTCCCGCTTCAGAAACTCCGCAATGTCCCGCTTTGACAGCCCCTCACGGATGAACGCTTCGATGGTTGCCGAGATCGCGGCGTGCCCCTGATTCCCAACCTCGGCAGCACGAGACGGGATTCGGATTTGCCCCTGCTCGTAGGCGAACTTCTGTGGGCAGTCATAGGCGGTTTCAAGGTCGCTGCGGTCGGCAACGTGGATGTCGTCGATGAGATTGAGTTCCATTAGAACGGCACCTCCAAGCGATCCATGCAGATCGACCACAACTCGCGGGTCCACTTCTTCATCTGATCGGCGTCGGCAACGGCAATGGCGCCGTCAGTCGCCTTGTTCGCCCACACAAAGAACTTGGCTCGACGCTCAGTTTCCGGAACGCCCTCGCCAAGTTGTCGCTGCCATTCATTGAAGAGATTGGCCATCTCCTCCTTCGTTACCCGGTTATCTCGGGGGGCCTGCTGTGGAGCATCGCTACGAGCATCAGGGCGGGGCCGTGGAGTTGCCGACCGCCCGTCGTCGTCGCTGTCGGCGGTCACGATCCCCAGTGCTTCACAGAGGGCGTGGCGCTTCCCGTACGTGATGGCTGATGCCGCCTTTTGAAGGGCGTTCATCATCTTTGTTCCGTCCACCGGCGCCGTGTATTGGGCGGGGAGGCAGTGCCCATCGACGTGGCGGATCGTGCAGATGACCGTGATGCTCTGTCCGTCGACCCGGGAGTCGAAGGAGTACGACAGCCGGTGCTTTGCGAGATACGGCTTGATGACCGCAACGATCTGCGGAAGGCTCGCGTACGAATACTCGCTCTTGTAGCCCTCGGCGTCGTGACCTACCGCTGGGCACTCATCCTGAAACGCAGAGAACGCGAGGTTGAACGCCTTCTCCGCCTCAGACTTCCGAACCCTCTCCTGGAGGTCCACCAGTTTCGCCAGGCTGTCCGGGTCGGTCCCCTTCGTGATCGCCAACTCGATGATGCTCATCGGAGCCATCGGCTGGGCCACGACCGTTGGTTGTGCTGTCAGTCCCGTTGTCATTCTTCCGCCTCATCCAAGGAAAGATCGCCCCACGCAACCCGACCGGTCCTGCGCCACGAATCGGACCCGTCTCTTGGCCTGCGTCGATTGCCTGCTCCCAAGCCGCGGGCCGTCCGCGATAGACGCTCAAAACGGCACCAGATCCCCGAGCACCTTTCGGCACTCCTCGTCGGCGTCAGCCTTGATCACGGCAGCGAGTGCCCGCCGCCCATCTGGAGTGTCCGGAAACAAAAACTCCCCGTCGGTCGTGATGTCGATGGTCGCGCCCGGAGTCCTGATCCCGATGTCGCGGAGTCCCGGATCGGTGATCAGAACCTCCGAATGCTTGGGGCCGCTCTCGTAGTGCAGCACCCGTTCGCCCTTCTGGAAGGTGGCCATTAGCGGGCCTCCCGGAGCATGTTCACGAGGACTTCAAGACGATCAGCCACTTCTTCGCGAGCCCAATTTGGGACCTGTGAGGCGATGGCATCGCACTGTGTTGGCCATGCATGGCTGGGCCACTTCTGGATCTCCATCGACATCGCCTTGAGGAACTCAGCCTGCACCTCATAGGAGTGGTTGGCAAAGTTCCGGCCAGCCTCGGCGGGAGACAGCGCCACGACCGGCGCTTCCTGCTCAAAGAACGCATCGCTTGAAGACATCACCCACCCCCAAAGAAGCCGCATCCACACGCGGCGAGAAAGGAAAAGGACAGGAACAGGACTGGCGTCAGCAGGAGGGTCATGGCTCGTCGTCCGCGCTAACGAGATCCAAGAGATCCAGTGTTGGAACCGGATCAGACCGCCGAGCGTCATGCGGATTGAAGAGCCCCTTCTCCGCGCCGTACTCGTATCGCAGTGCCAGAATCGCAACCTTCTGCGGAGACCCCGGCAGGCACGACGTTGCGTGCGTCGGGCGAAACTTGGTGTGGCCGATCTTGGCCTTATAGGACTCGTACGCTTCGTTAAAGGCGGCGACTGACTCTGCTTCAGTCATGTGCCGAACGTTGCACTCAACGTTGTTTGACTGGTAGCGAACGATGCGAATCGGAATAGGGCGGGTGCGACGGGCCATGTGAGATTTCCTTTCGAGTAAATCGCCGCGACGGGTAACGATCCCGTTGCCACTCCTTGGAGCTGCCTAGCTCGCGGCGGGGGCTAGAGGGGCTTCTGACGGAGGGACTTCCGCCAGTCAGTGCAGATAGGTGGCAGCGTGAAGTTGGTGAAGGACCGAAAGTCACGGTCTACGCGAACAACCGGACCATCGAATTCCCAACTGACGCTGTTGGCTATGGGCTTCTTTTCCGAAATGAAGAAGGCTCCGCCTTTGTTGTGGCAGATCCACGTCCCAGCCTTGATCCACTCGGCCCATTTCCAAATCGGATAGAGAACAAGGCGACACTGTTCTCCCCAATCCCCCGATGACGTTTCGACTTGATTGAGGATGTTCAGGAATTGCTCACCCCGACGTGGCGGACGCCAGTCGGCCCGGTCCTCATACCCCTCAGGGATCTCAGCGGTGATCTGAAACGTCATCTGCGGCATGTCACGAACTCCGGTTGAAGGTGAAAGAAAAGGCCGGGCGACAGGAGTCAGCGGCGAAGGCGGGCCAGCATTCGCGGCCTCTCGACCATCGCCCGGCTGGACGGTTACTGCGGCGTGGGAGCGACTTCGGGCTCAGCGGGGCGGGCGGGATCGAACGTCCCGCCATGGCTCAAGAAGAGGCTGCGGTTCTTGGCCTCAGACTCTGCGAACTGTGGGTAGGGCGTTCCATCAACGAGCACGACCCGGAAGTTGTCGCCAAAGTCGTAGAACCCGTCTCCGCGACGAATCTCATCATCAATGTGGAATGCTTCGCGGATCTGGCGGAGCCCCATGGCGTAACTTCCGCTTCCGATGTGTTCCGTTGCTCCAAACAGGATCGTGAGGCCCGACATTCCCCACTCCTCAGCGATCATCGCGGCCAACTCTCCGAACGCTCGCATCAGGTCTTGCGCGTCGGCCTTCTCCTCGTCCCCGCGGAAGGTGTGCGACCAACCATCCCTTTTGTCGCCACGAGTGAATGACAGTTCGAACATGAAAGATCTCCAATGGAAAAAAACGGGTGGAAGAAATCCCCCTCGGCCGGGAACCGAGCAGGCGGGCTAGAACGAGCTCAAGGCTCGACCTGCCGAGGGGGATGGGCGGTTAGCCGCGGGTGTACCGGGCGACGAAGTTGTCCACAGAGGTGCGGGAGAAGATGACCTGCGCCCCGTAGTTGTCCCGCTTGAAGACGGGGTTCTTCTTCCCCGATCGGCGATACAGGAACGACCTCGAGCGGTTCGTGCGCTGCATGGCCTCCTCAAGCGTGTACCACTTCTTCGCGACGTCATCCGGGAGGCGTCGTGGTGCGATGGTCTTTTCGGCTGTCGTCATCGTCTCCTCGCTGTCTGTTCCGCGTGGTTGCGGCTTGTGTGCGAGGAGTTCTACACGTGCCTTTTTGTCGTTCCGGAAAGATCGGTCGTTGCCCGGAGATGATCGGAAGAGGTCCGAGAAAGATCGTCAAAGATCGGGCTTGACGGGGTTTTAGAAGCCTGCCGAGAGCCGCCGTTCGGCCCTGGGGTGGCGCCCCCTTACGGGACACCTCAACCCGGAATCCAGCGGGATTTCGTGACACAAAGAGGGCAGGGGCAATTGACCGCGACTTGCCCCTGCCAGTAGAGTTTTGCCGCGGTTGATGCCGCACCGGGGTGTAGCTCAGCCTGGCTAGAGCGCCTGCTTTGGGAGCAGGAAGTCGCATGTTCGAATCATGTCACCCCGACTTGATGGAACGAGAAGCCCTTCGGCGAGAACGTCGAAGGGCTTTCTCATTTGCGGGCTGAGACTTCCGCCATCCAAGCGGCAGTTCAAATAGACGGTTTCCACACTGCCGCCGCCGGCCGGTCGTTGGAGCGTGGCCGAAGCCAGTCGCTCCCGTAAGGCCGTCGGCCTGCTCGCGAATGTCTCCTGGTCGATTTCGACCACCGGCTGCCGGTCAGCGGGATGGCTTTGCGGAATATCACTTCGACCTGTCCAGCGCAAATCGCATCCCGCGGCTCGCGGCGGGGAGCAGGACCGAACCGTGGTCCTCTTCCGGGAACTCGCGGAACAGGACGGACAGCCCCTCGACCTGTGCGGAAGAGAGTCGCTCCGTCATCGCTCGGGCGTTCGAAACCATCTTCCTCGGCTTCAGCATCGCGATGCGGGCCGGGTCGGCGTTCGGCGGAGGCGTCTCCTCCCATGCGCCGCCAGTGATCATCAGCCGGGCGGGAGCTGGCTGCTTCCGCTGCCGCTCGAGGAACGACCGCTCTTCGTCCAGGATCGCTTCGTGGAACCACCAGATCGACGGGCTCGAGGCGACGTAGTTCTGGAAGGCCTCCGGACGCGTGAACAGCGCGTGCAGGGTGAACAGGCCGCCGAACGAGTGTCCGAACAACGTCTGTCGCGTCCGGTCGATCTGGTATCGACTTTCGATCCGCGGCTTGAGTTCCTCCTCGATGAACGCGAGGAACTGGTCGTTTCCCCCCGTCTTTCGACCGGCACCTCCCCCCGGCAGCGTCTTGAGGAACTCCTCCGACGCGGGGCCGACCAGGTCGTAGTACCGCCGGTCCTGATGAATTCGCGGATCGGCTTCCGGATAGCCGATCCCGACGACGATCGCTCCGACGGGATCTCCCTGCGACAGCCGCCGGGCGGCCGCGGCCACGACCGGGAAGTCGGCGTTGGCATCGGTCAGGTAGACCACCGGGGCTCCCGCCTCCTTCGGCTTCCCGTTGGGAAGCGACACGAAGATCCGGTATGTCAGGTCCTTCCGCGACGTGACGTCGAACTGCTCGGTTCGAGGCAGCGAGACGGCGACGGTCGGAAGCGGCTCTTCGGCGATCGCCGGCCACGCTCCCAGCAGTCCCGCGAGAGTGGCGGTCAAAGCGAAGGCTCGGGACAGGGAGAGAACTGGCATGGGATCGGAGAGTCCGGGTGATGTGGGAGGGCGGAGAGAAGGGACGTCAGGGCCGGGGATTCACTGTGTCGTCAGGTCGAACTGATCGAGCTCGTTCTCCCCTTCCCGGATGCTGACGCTGAGCGGAGTCTTCTCTCGATCGCTGTACTTCCCTTTCAGCAAATCCGGCACGGGAACGTCGGACCCGTCCTTAGTGACGTACTCCGCCAGGATCGTGACCTTGTACTCCCCAACCGGAACGCCGTCGTAAACGCGAAAGGTCGTCATCCGGAACGACCCGTTGTCGTCCGTCATTGCGGAGGGGCCGCACGCCTTTCCATCCGGCCACGGCGTGGTCCGGTGAAAGGTGATCGCGGCCCGGACCGCCGGCACTCCGTCGATCAGGAGGCTGCCCGCGACCGGATGGGTCGGCAGTCGCTCCGGCTTCGGTGGAGCTTTCGCGCAGGCCAGGGGGAGAATCAGTCCGGCCAGCAGGGCCGCGAGCCGGATTGTTCCGGTGAGGCGAAGAGTGTTCAAAGTTTAGAACTCCTTCGCGGCGCGGCCGTCGTTGACGTACATCATCTGGCTCACGACGCTCGCGGAGATCGCCTCCGCCAGGAAGTGGACGCTCCCGTCGCACATGACGACATTGGCCCCCTGCGGGTGAAATCCGTAGATGCCGCAGATGTTGTTGCAGTTGACCGCGCATCCCGCCGAGGCGCCGTTCGTCAGCCGCCCCTCCATCCCCGAGTAGTCAAAGAACGCCATCGCGTTCGAAGGGCCGCTTCCCCAATCGGACCAGGGGGGCTGCGTGTACTTCCGGTCGGCATAAGCCGCCGTCACGGAGGTCGGAGCCCCGGTGATCGTCGTGGGGCCGTTCTGCTGCTTCCCCTTGATGAAGTGCAGCGGCCGTCCGGCGAGCTCCACGATCAGGAAGGTCTGCGTCGGACCGTCGGTGATGTCGGCGATGCGGCGGGCTTTCTCGAGCGTGTATTGCGGATCGGTCGCTCCCGCGACAATGCTGATGACGTTCGCGGCGTCGACGAGAGGCCTCCCGTACCCGCCCCCTCCGAAGAGTGCGGTGTAGTCGGAAGCGGCCGTCTTGCGGATTCCGGCGACTCCCAGGTCGCTTGTCGACGTGGCCGCCGTGGGCCAGGTCGTCGCCGCTTCCAGGGCGACGGCCGTCGGGGTGGGGGCGGGCATGGCGTCCCGCTCGATCGCCGACGGACAGCGATAGACCGCCAGCCGGGACTGGGACATCTTCAGGTTCATCGAGCTGGGGGTATCGGCTTCGGACGCATACCAGGGGAGGTTCATGTTGAACTTGTCATAGATCGCCCCCTGGTCGATGAATGGCAGCACCATCAGCCCCCAGCCGTTGATGACTCCGCTGACGCCGCCGGCGTTCGTCTGTCGCATCGGGGGGAAAAGACCGTGCGTGCTTTCGTAGTTATGGAGTGCGAGACCGATCTGCTTGAGATTGTTCTTGCACTGCGAGGCGCGGGCGGCCTCGCGGGCCTGCTGTACGGCGGGCAGCAGGATGGCGACCAGGACGGCGATGATCGCGATGACGACCAGCAGCTCGATGAGCGTGAAGCCACGCCGGGAATGAAATTCTCTTGTCATGAGACGAGTTCCAGAGGAGGGAGCCAAAACAAGGTGGGAGGGAGGTCTGGCTGCACCCGGGCGTCCGGAAAGGCGGGAGACGCGGGGCTTTGGCTCGACAGGACGACAAATCCGCTCACTGCGAAAGCTCACCGGCGGCGGCCGGGCGAGAGCGGCTCATGCGGCCCCCCTTCCGGCTTGCAGGAGCGCGAGCGGCTCGGACCGGCCGGCCGAGATGGCCGGCCAGAGAGCCGCGAGGAAACAGAGGACGAAGGTCAGGGCGTAGCCGACCGCCAGCGCCCCCCACGGCACGGAGAGCGGCGTTGCCACTCCCTCGAACCAGGGATTGCTGACGTACCGGATCAGTCCCAGGCAGGTCCAACCGACGAGGATGCCGAACGCGAGGCTGAGCACGCTGGCGACAAAGCCGACGAGGAGCGCTTCCGAGAGGACCAGCCGCGAGAGCCGCCACCGCGTGACGCCGACGGCGCGCAGGACCCCGAACTCCCACCGCCGTGCCCGGACGGAGGCGGCAATCGTGTTGACGACCCCGAGCGAGACGACGACGAGAGTGATGAGCGGCAGGTAGCCCATGGCCTGGATCGCCGAGCCGCCGCGGGTCCGCAGGCCGTCTCGGACGTCGCTGAGAAAAGTCACCTGAACCGGTTCGGAACCAGGGCCTCCTCCGCCGGGGCCGCCCCCGCCCCCGCCCCGCCTCCGCGACGACCGCTGCCTGGCCCGGCGCCTGGTCCGGTTCCGGGACCGCCGCGCCCCGTCGGGGCGGAGCCCTCCGCCGCGACGCGTTCGCCGCGCGGTGCGGGGGACGCGGTCTCGGCCGCTGCCGCGGAACGTTCGCCTCCCGTGGCGGCTCCCCCTCGGGACCCGCGCGGCGCTGCCGCGGGGGCCAGCGGTCGAAGCCGCTCTTCGAGATCGGCTTTCGTCGCGTCCGGTTCGGTGTTGGCCCAGAAAAACTCGCCGGCCGGCAGAGCGAAGTCCTCGCGAACCTGCTGACGCGGCGCGAAGACGAGCCCCGCGGTCCGGACCGACTGCTTGCGGATTCCCGACGTCTTGGTGATCCAGTTCGAGCCGGGCATCTTCACAATGCCGACGATCGTGTACTCGATCGCCTCGGTCGGCTTCTTCGGCGGGATCAGCCCCAGCCGATCGCCGACCTTCATTCCGGCATACGTGAGGAACGTGTCCGGGACGAGGCAGTTCCGTCCCTCCCTGAGCTGGCCGAGGGCCGCGGCGCGGTCCCCCTGGACGAAGTCGAGCGTGAACAGCGGCGTCTCACCGCCGAACGCCCTGTCCGCGTCGAGACCGATGAGCGAGACGTTGTCCTGCCGGACGGCGGAGTCCCGCTCGCCGCTGCGGAACGGGTCGCCGAGAAGCCGCGTCTGCTCCACCGCGATCGGGAGGAACTGGTCGGCTTTGAAGCCCGGAGTCTGCCGGACCTTCTCGATTCCGGCTTCGTCGAGACCGGGCTGGAACTTCACGATCGTTCCGGGGGTCCACCGGCCGGGCAGGAAGCCGCCGAGCATCGACCAGCCCCACACCTGCGTCGCGGTGTAGAGGCCGAGCCCCAGCATCAGCGACGCCGCGATCCCGGCGGACCGCCACATGTTCGAGCTGAGCTGCGTCCGGACCAGGTTTGTCTGGAGCCGGAGCAGGCCGGCGACGAGCGGGGCGAACGCCCGCTCGACGAGCAGGACGACGAGCGGGGCCAGCAGAATGAAACCCAGGACGGTCGTCGGGGCACCGACCAGCAGGACCAGGGCGAACCGCACCTTCTCGGGAAGCCCCGGCAGGAAGACCAGGATCGGGTTCAGCGCAATCAGGAGAGCGCTGATGATCCCCGCCCCCCAGTACCATCGAGCGGAGGCCGGCGTCGTCGCGACCGGGGCCATCGCCTCGAGCGGACTGATCCGGGTCGCTTTCCAGATCGGGAAGACCGACGCCAGGAGCGCTCCGGCGAGCGAGCAGCCTCCTGTCAGGAGAATGCTCGCGGCTCCCATCGACACCCCTTTCGGGAAGAGCTGCGGACTGGCGCTGGCGATCGCCTTGAGGAGCGCGGCTCCTCCGGCCAGTCCGCCGATCCAGCCGAAGACCGCCAGGACGACCGCCTCCACGAGAACGAGGGCCCCGACCTGCGGCCGGCGAAGCCCCACGGCCCGCAGGACCGCGAGCTGCCGGGCCCGTTCGCTGACCCCCATGCTGAGCGTCGTGAAGATGATGAACGCCGAAGCGAGGATCGACAGCGCCGTCACGAAGTAGGCCTGTTTGCGGGCCCCCTCCGCTACGAACCCCGACGAGAGCTTCGCTTTCACGTCTTCGGGCCGGATGATCTCCGAGGCGGGAGTCGCCGCCGCGACGCTCTTCGCGATGCTGTCGAGCGAACTCCGGGGCTTCAGGCGGATCTCGACGAGATTGGTCCGCGGAGCGGCCCCCGTGAGTGCTTCGATCCGGCTCAGCGGGACATAGGCGCAGAGCGAGGCGGGACCGCGGTTCGTTCCGCCGGGCGCTCCCCCTTTGGTCCGGGTCATCGCGGACTCGACCTCTTCCACCTGCTCGGTGATCCCGACGACGCCGAGCGCCACGACATCGCCCCCTTTGGTCCGGAACTCGATCGTGTCTCCCGGCTTGAGCGAGAGAGCCTCGGCGACGCCGCTGCTGACGACCGCTTCGGAATCCGTTCCCGCTTCGAGCCAGCGGCCGTCGACGAGGGGATACCGCGGTTCGCCCGCCTCGGTCCCGACGATCATCGGCCCCATCCGCCCGAGCGTCCTCCGCGGAGGTCCCGCCGCCCCCTGCGGGCCGGGGGAGGGGGAGGTGGTCGGCGTCGGAGGAGCGGAGGGATCGGCCGCCTTGCGGAACGACATCCGGAACTGGGCGACGGGGTTTGCGGCCTCGACCGCGGGATCGTGCTGGATCGCGGAGACCAGCTCCGGGGCGAGAGCGTCATCGAGCGATTGCGGAACGACGAAGGCGGTGTAGTTGCCGACGAACTCGGCGGTCTGGTCGTCGAACCGGGCGGCGATCGCCTCATAGGCCGAGACGACCCACAGCACGACGCCGACCGCCGCGATCATGGCGACGGCGGTCAGGGCCAGCCGGACCTTGTGCTGGCGGGCCTGCGCGACGAAGAGTTTCCAGATCAGGCTCATCGGGCCACCTCCGCGGCGGTTTCGGCCACGATGTCCTGGTAGCGGCCGGCGAGGGCGTGCGCATCCGGGAACTCGGCCGCGGAGAAATCGGCACAGACCGCCCCGTCCTTCATGACGACGATCCGCCGGGCCCAGATTGCGACCGCCGGTTCATGCGTGACGACGACGATCGCCCGGCCGTCCCGGTCATTCAGTTCCTTCAGCAGCGTGCAGATCGCCTTACCGTTGATGGAGTCGAGACTCCCGGTCGGCTCGTCCGCCAGGACGATCGCCGGGTCGGTCACGAGCGCCCGGGCGATGGCAACCCGCTGCTGCTCCCCACCGCTCATCGCGTCGGGACGATGGCCGATCCGCTGCCCGAGTCCGAGCCGCTCGAGGAGCTTCGTCGCACGGTCCCGCATCTCCTGCGAGCCGCGGGAGCCCTCCGCCATCAGCGGCAGCATGACGTTCTCGAGGGCCGTCAGGGCCGGGATGAGATTGAACTGCTGGAACACGAGCCCGATCCGCCGCCGCCGGAAATCGGTCAGCGTCCCGTCGGCGAGTTCCGAAAGGGACTGCCCTTCCACCGCGACCGTCCCGGCATCGGTCCGGGTCAGTCCCGCCATGACGTGCAGCAGCGTGCTCTTTCCCGAGCCGCTCGCCCCCATGACGGCGACAAACTCGCCCGGCGCGACTCGGAGCGAGACGCCATGCAGAGCCTCGACCGTCGCGGTCCCCTGATGGAAGCGCTTCGTCACTCCCTGGACAACCAGCGGTGCAATCGATGGAGAGACGGGATCGGACATGACGACCTTTCGAGGAACCGAACTCAAAACGTGACGCGCCCCTGCTGAAGCAGCGTGAGGGGCCGGAGCCGTCCGATGGAGAGCGCCGGCCAGACCGCCGCGAGAGTCGAGAGCACGAGGACTCCCAACAGCGCCCCCCCGACGACCCGCCAGGGAACATGGAGGGCCGGATGCAGCCCTCCGAAAAAGCTGATGTATTGGGCCATTCCGCAACCGCACCATCCGGCGAGGAGGCCGAAGCCGAGACTGAGCAGCACCGCCACCAGCCCGATGAGGAACCCTTCCGCCAGGATCGCGCGGACGATCGACGACTGCCCGATCCCGATCGACCGGAGGAGGCCGAGCTCCCACCGCCGGCTGCGGATCGAGGCGAGGATGATGTTGAGGACCCCGAGCCCGGCAATCGCCGTCGACACGAGCGGCAGGAGACTGACGCCCCAGATCCAGCGGGTCGCGTTGTTGCGGGTCATCTGCCGGATGTCTTCGACCGCCATCAGGCGGATCTTCGGACCGTCGTTCTCGCGCGCCTCGGGCGGGAGCGCCTCGGCGTAGATTGCCTTCGCGGCGGCGGTGATCGCCTGGGAATCAGCGTGCTGGTCCGAATAGTCGAGCCACAGGTGCGTCGCTGCAGGAAGCGAAAAATCGTCGGCGACGGTCCCGTAGTTGGCGAACACGAGAGCGGCGGCCCGGTGTGTTCGCGAGCGAAAGCCGGTCAGCTTGGTCTGCCAGTGCCACCCCGGAAGCCGGAGCGCCCCCGCGATCCGGTAGCGGACCGGAGAGGTGGGGGCCTCGGGCGGGACCAGGTCGAACGAGTCGCCGATCGCGAGCTTCGTCTCGGTGAGGAAGTGATCGGGAACGAGGCAGCCCCGTCCCGCGACCATCTCGTCGATCGCCTGCCGGGGATCCCCGTCGGCCCATTCGACCTCGAACAGCGGCCGGTCTCCGCCGAACGCCTTCCGGGGGTCGATCCCGACCAGCACGACATTGTCCTGCCGGATCACCGACGCCCGTTCGGCGCTGCCGGTGACATCGTCCAGGAGCCGCGGCTGTTCGACGACGATCGGCAGGCAGTGCTCGGGATCGACGCCCGGGAGGCGGGCGATCTCCGGGACCTTCGACAGCGGAAGCCCCCCCGACTGAAAGGCGAGGACGGCGTCCGGCGCCCACGGCCCGACGAGAAAGCCGTCGAGCATCGTGAAGCCCCAGACCTGAACGCCGATGAAAAGACCGAGGCCGACCGCCATCGAGAGGGCCGCGGCGGCGGTCCGCCAGACGTGGCTCGTGATCTGGCTGCCGAGGAGCTTGGGATCGATCCGGAACAGGCGGGCCAGCCCCGGGCCGCCGAACCGGTCGACCAGGGCGACGACCGCGGGGGCGATCAGGACGAAGCCGATCGACATCGACACGAAGCCGACCGCCATCGCCAGGTAGACCTGCTGGTCGAACCGCGGCGGGAAGACAAAGGTCACGAGCGGATTGACCAGGATCAGTGCGATCCCCAGGAGAATCGTCCGGATCGGCAGCCGGCTCGCCACGGGGGCCTGTCCGGGGGCCATCGCGTCGACGGGCCGGGCCCGCGTCGCCCGCCAGGCCGGCACGATCGCGGCCAGGAACGCCCCTCCGAAGGTGGCGATCGCCGCCAGGCCCAGGCTGTAGGGACCGATCGTCGTCCCATGGTGCAGCAGCCGGGCCGCGACACGCCCGACGACACCGAGCAGCAGCCCGCTGAGGAGCAGTCCCCCCAGGAACCCGGTCAGCGCGAGGAGCATCGCCTCCGTGAAGATCAGCAGGGAGAGCTGCGTCCGCGTCAGCACGAGTGCCCGCAGGACCGCGAACTGCCGGATTCGCTCCGTCACCCCCATGCTGACCGTGCCGAAGATCACCAGCATCGCGACCAGCATTGCGATTCCGGTCGTCGCATAGGACTGAATCCGGACGTTGTCCGCCGAGGCACTCTCGTCGAGGGCTTCCTCGATCTCGAACGCCTCCTGGAACTGAACAGGGGTGTCGTAGCGGCTGAGCCGGGGCCCCCAGCCGAACCGGAACTTCGTGAGGTCCGTCTCGGACTTCACGGCGACGCCGACAAAGCTGATCTCGGGCGGGCTGCCGAAGATCCGCTCGGCTGTCGCGGTCGAGACAAACAGGTCTCCCGCGCCGGGCGTCCGGATCTGCGGCACGGCATACGTCCCGGCCCCGAGCGACGGCGCGTCCAGCAGCCCGGTGACAATCAGGTCGGTCGGCCGCTCTTTGGCGGTCACGGTAACCGTGTCGCCGAGGCGGACCTGCAACCGCTCCGCAGCCGCCCGGGTCAGGGCCGCTTCGTTGTGGCCTTGGCCCGCCGTCAGCCACTTCCCTTCAAGATCGAACGGAGGGACCGCGGAATCGAACGCGAGAAGCGTGTATTCGGAACGCCGCTCCGGGGGACCGCCGAGTCCCCGCAGCCGGCCTTCGGCCGAGTCCGCAGCCCGTCCGGGTCCGGCATCGGACCGCGGCCGGACGGTCACTCGGCTCATCCAGACCGGTTCCGCCGACGCGACCGAAGGATCGGACCGCATCGCCTCCAGCACCTCGCGCGGAACCGCGGGGTTTCCTTCGGTGGCGATCGGGCCGATCGAGAGCTGGTAATGCCCCAGCGCCTTGCTCGCCCAGTAGTCGAACGTCTGGAGCAGCGAGTCGTACCCCGAGGCAATCCAGATCACGAGACAGGTCGCCGCCGTCGTCGCCAGCGATGTGAGCGCCACACGGGCCGGATGTTCGCGGAGAAAGGCGACCGCCAGCCGGAAGACCTTCCTCATCGGATCGCCTCCGTCCGTGGCTGAAGCGCCTGCTGGTAGGCGGCCGCGATCTCCTGCGGGTCATGGCGGCCGGTGGTCTGGAACTCCGCCTGATTCCGGCCATCCTTGAGGACGACCACCCGGTCGGCCCACATCGCGACGTGCGGTTCGTGTGTGACGATCACGATCGTCCGCCGCTGTTCGTCGCACAGGCCGCGGAGGAGCCGGCAGATTTCCTGCCCGGAGACGGAGTCGAGACTCCCGGTCGGCTCGTCTGCGAGCAGAATCGCCGGATCGCAGACCAGCGCCCGGGCAATGGCGATCCGCTGCTGTTCGCCTCCCGACAGCGCATCCGGACGATGCGTCCGCCGCTCGGTCATGCCGAGCCGATCCAGCAGCGAGCGAACCTTCGCCGTCAGATCGGGGGACTCGGGGGCGGGGAGACGGATGTTGTCTTCCGCGGAAAGACTCGAAATGAGATTGAACGCCTGAAAGACCAGTCCGATCCGGTCGCGGCGAAAGCGGGTCAGCTCGGCGTCCGAGAGTCGGGAGAGATCCTGGCCGTCGACGGTCACGCGGCCGTCGTCAACGTCCGTCAGTCCTGCGAGAGCATGGAGCAGCGTGCTCTTCCCGGAGCCCGAGGCCCCCATGATCGCCACGAACTCCCCCGCCTGGACCGTCAGCCCCACACCCCCCAGCGCGGTGACGGAGTTCCCCCCTTGACGGTAGCGCTTGACCACATCCGTGGCCTGCAATGGCGTTCCAGACAGCATCCGAAGTCACAGTCCCCAAGGTCGATCGCCGCGAGCGGAGAGCCGTCGCGGCGATCACGGCGCAACGTCCCCCTCGTCCAGAACCCGCGATGCCTTGGTACCGCCCCCGCTAGCGATCGCTCCGACCAGCCTGATTCGTGGCACTCCCTATCACCGCCATCGGCCGCAGAGCAAACGGCAGACCACAGCGGGATTCCTTGGAATTCGTTATCCGACACTCGCCACGAAACGCCCTCGTCCGGATTGGCTGGCGAAAAAAGCATCGTTGTTGGCCAGCGAGCGGCCGCGTCAACGCGAACTGGCGAACGACCATTTGCCTCACCGGGCATCATCTGAAACCGCAAGCGATAGAAGTTGTCGTCAAGTCGGCAAGAGGATGCAGATCATGCGCAGCAATGCCCGCAAGAAACTGTTCAATTGGCGTCCGGTCGCCCCGACTGAAAGTGACGCCTCCGTCGCGGGCCTGTCGTGTGGTTGCCGTTGTCGTCGCGTGACTCACCACATGACACGGCCCCGGATGTTGGCGGTGCCCCGCAGCTGTCGTTCCCAGCAATTGACAGCTCGGAACTCCCAAGCTAACACTCAAATTGATGTTTGATCGTGAGCGGGGGAGTCATGGCTGTCGAGACGGGGACGAGTCGTTCCGAGGCGTTCCGTGAACTGGGGTACTGCGTCGTTCGCGGCCTGTTCTCGCGGGAGGAGATCGCCGCCGTCAGTGCGGAGGCGAATCGCGTCTTCGGTCGGAAGGAGCTGATCGACTTCAACAACCTGCGGTGCCGGTGGCTCAATCATCACGAGACGCAGGAGTGCCGGTTCGACTGCTTCGACCCGATCACCGACCTGAGCGACGCCATCGACCGGATGGCCCGCGATCCGCGGCTGCTGGACCTGCTCTCGACGGTGTACGGCGAGGAGGCGTGCCTCTTCAAGGACAAGCTGATCTACAAGCCTCCGGGGGCGATGGGCTACGGGCTCCACCAGGACTACATCAGCTGGGAGTCGTTCCCCAAGAGCTTTCTGACGGTCCTGATCCCGATCGACCCGGCGACGGATGAGAACGGGGCGACCGAGGTCTTTCCGGGGACGCACCGGAACGGGTATCTGTCGGCCATCGACGGGGATTACCACGAGCTCGACGAGTCGGCGATCGCCGGTGTCGAAGGAGTCCGGCTCTGCCTGGAACCGGGGGATGTCGCGGTCTTCGACGGAATGCTGCCGCACCGCTCGGCTCCGAACAAATCTAGCGCGTGGCGCCGGCAGCTCTACCTGAGCTACAACGCCAAGTCCGACGGCGGCGAGCAGCGGGACGCCCATTACCGGGAGTTTCACGGCTGGCTGAAGAAGAAGTACGCCGAGTACGGCAAGACCGATACCTATTTCCGCTGAGCCCCGCGGCCGGCTCCGGTGAGTTCCATGTCGTCGAGAACCCTTCCCCAGCGGCTCCCCGTCTACTACGGGTGGGTCAACGTCTTCATGGCGGCGGTGGCGATGATCGCCACCTTTCCCGGGAGGACGTTCGGCCTGGGGATGATCCAGAAGAAGCTCCTCGAAGACCTGCGGATCAGCGAGCTGGAGTTCACCGGGATCAACCTCCAGAGCTCGCTCCTGGGGGCGCTCTTCTGCCTGCCGATGGGATATCTCATCGACCGCTTCGGCGTCCGGATCGTTTCGGCGTTCGTCATCGGGGCCCTGGGGCTGAGCGTCCTGGGGATGACGCAGATCCAGGGGCCGACTTCGCTCCTGCTGGCGTTGATTCTGATTCGCGGACTGGGGCAGACTTCGCTGTCGATCGTCAGCATGGCGATGATCGGGAAGTGGTTCCGCCGCCGGCTGGGGATCGCGACCGGCGTCTATACCGTGCTGCTGACCTTCGGGTTCATCTCGACGATCGTCGGGATCGGTTCGGCGGTTGCCCGCTTCGACGGCTGGCGGACGCCGTGGAGCGCCGTCGGCTGGGGGCTGCTCGGCCTGGCGCCTTTCACGCTGCTGCTGGTCCGAAACACCCCCGAGTCCTGCGGGATCGAGCCCGACGCTCCGGTCCCGCCTCCCGTGCCGGAACCGGGCGTCGCCGCCCATCGCGACTACACAGTCTTCGAAGCCCTCGCGACCCCCGCCTTCTGGGTGTTTGTCCTCGGGACCTCGGCGTTCAATCTCGTCTTCTCCGCCATGACGCTCCTCAACGAGTCGATCATGGGGGAGAACGGATTTTCGCAGAACGACTCGATGATCGTCATGGCGTATCTGACCGGGGTCGGCCTGCTGGCGAACTTCTTCGCCGGGGCAATCGCCCGGCGGCACCGCCTCGGGGCGCTCCTCGGCTTCGGGCTGGCGATCATGGCCGCCAGCCTCGCCTGCTTCCCGATGATCCGCTCCCACGGGGCGCTCTGGGTCTACTCGGCCGCCTTCGGGTTCGTCGGCGGGTTCGTGACGGTCGTTCACTTCGTGGCCTGGGGGAACTTCTTTGGACGGAGCCATATCGGCCGGATCCAGGGCGTGGCCCAAGTCGTCTCGGTGTTTGCTTCGGCGACCGGGCCGGAGATGATGGCCTGGTGCCGCGAACGGACCGGCTCGTACCACCCGATCCTCTATGTCTTCGCGGGGGCCGCGGCGATCAATGCCGTGGCCGCCTTCCTGGTCCCGACTCCCCGCCTGATTCCGGCCGCCGAGCCCGATCCGACCGTCCTGGACCCGGTCCCCGGTGACACCCCGGTCTCGCCGTACCTGCAACCCACGCCTGCGTCTGCCGCCGCCCAGGAGTAATCCGTGGCCGATCTCCCTGTCATCGAACCGCCGAGCCTCGACATCCCGACCTGCTGCGGAACGTCGTCCGCGGCGGCCCCGCACGATGTCACGACGCGGTTCCATTTCTCGCTGAACGTCTCCGACATCGAGACGTCGGTGGCGTTCTACCGCAAGCTGTTCAACTGCCCGCCGGCGAAGCACCACGGCGACTACGCCAAGTTCGAGCTCTCGGAGCCGCCGCTCGTCTTCTCGCTCGTCCCCAACGCTCCCGGCTCGCAGGGCTCGCTGAGCCATCTCGGGTTCCCGGTCAGCAGCACCGAGGAGGTCCAGGCGACGGCGGCCCGGCTCGCCGCCGCGGGACTCTCGACCACCTGCCAGGACGGGACGGTCTGCGGCTATGCCCGGCAGGACAAGGTGTGGGTCGCCGATCCCGACTCGAACTACTGGGAGATCTACGTCGTCCACGAGGATGTCGACCCGGCGACGGTCCGGTCCGCCTACGACGGCGAGGCTCCCGAGGCGTACGCGCCGGCAGTCGAGGCGAAGGCTCCGGAGCGGCAGATCTACGAGCACCGCGTGACCGATACCGCCCCGGACTGGTCGGGGGTCGAGGAGGGGAGCGTCGACGAAGTCCGGCTGACCGGGACCTTCAACTCGGCCCTGTCCGACGACGATCGGCTGCTGCTCCTGAAGGAGGCGGTCCGGATCCTCAAGGCGGGGGGCGAACTGAACGTGCACGGGCTCGTTTCGAGCGCGCCGGTCGGGGACGTGGCGCCGAACCTGCCCGGCGTGGCGTCGCTCGTGAAGCGGATTCCGACGGAGGACGAACCGCTCCGCGAACTGGCGGCGGCCGGACTCGCCGGCGTGCGGATCACCAAGCTGCCGGAGTCCCCCGTCTTCCAGACCGGGGCTCTCGAGATGCGGGAGATCAAGGTCTCGGCCTTCAAGCCGTCGGAGCGGAGTTCGAAGGCCGGCGAGCGGACCGTCGTCTACAAGGGGCCGTTCGCCCAGGCGACCGACGATTCGGGACAGGTCTATCGCCGCGGGGTGAGGACCGTCGTCACGGCCGAGCAGGAGGAACTGCTGGCCCGCAGCTCCGCGGCGAAGAGCTTTCTCTTCATTCAGGATGAAACGACCTGCGGCGCGGGAGCGAGTTGTT
This sequence comes from Planctomyces sp. SH-PL14, assembly GCF_001610835.1. Classification (NCBI taxonomy): domain Bacteria; kingdom Pseudomonadati; phylum Planctomycetota; class Planctomycetia; order Planctomycetales; family Planctomycetaceae; genus Planctomyces; species Planctomyces sp. SH-PL14. The sequence goes on from NZ_CP011270.1 coordinate 5,521,302, forward strand.
GAGAATCGACCGCCGCCGCCCCTGAGATCCGTCCGACCGTCGTTCCCCCCCCCCGCACCCCGGCTTCTCACACGCGAACCTGCCATGCCCGCCACGCTTGCTCCGCCGACGACCCGCAAGTTTCACTTCGGCCTGACGGTCTCGGACCTCGACCGTTCGGTCGACTTCTACCGCATCCTCCTCGGGGCGGAGCCGGCGAAGCACTATGCGGACTACGCTAAGTTCTCGGTCGAAGACCCGCCGGTCGTCCTGGCCCTGCACCCAGGGAAGTTCGCGACGAGCGGAGCGCTCAACCACGTCGGGTTCCGGCTGGAGAACTCGGAAGCGCTCGTGCGGGTCCAGGAGCGGCTGGAGCTGCAGGGGATCCGGACGCAGCGGGAAGAGGGGGTCGAGTGCTGCTACGCCCTCCAGACCAAGTTCTGGGTCCCGGACCCGGACGGGAATCTGTGGGAGGTCTACACCCTCCATGAGGACCTCGATCACTCCGGCTTCGGCGGCGATGGGCAAGGCATGCCCCCGAAGCCCGGCGTGTCGGCGGCAGCGGTGACGTGGGACCACATGCTGATTCATCCCATTCCGAGCCGCATTCCGCACGAGGACGGGACCGTCGATGAGGTCCGGCTGGAAGGGACGTTCAACATGAGCGTCCCGGCCGAGACGCGGCAGGCCCTCGTGGCCGAGGCGTTCCGTGTCCTGCGTCCCGGCGGCCGGATCTGGATCCACGGCCTCGTCGCCGACCGGCCCTTCACCGACAAGCCGAACCTTCCCGGTCCGGCCGCGATGGTTCAGTGGATCCCGGTCGAAACGCTTCCCGCCGAGGAGCTCGCGCAGGCCGGGTTCATCGGGCTCAACTACGACAAGCTGGGCGACATCCACTGTTTCCGCGTCAACGGGACGGAGCTGCGGCAGCTCCAGCTGGCCGGGTTCAAGCCGACCACGTCGGCCGACGAGCAGGATCACTACGTCCTGTACCGCGGTCCGCTGGAACAGGTGACGGACGACCGGCAGCGGATCTACCGCCGCGGAGTCCGGGTGCCGGTCGACGCCGCCACCTGGTCGTTGTTCCGCCAGTCTCCCTACGACGAACACTTCACCTGCTTCCGCTGCGCGACCTCGCGCTGAATGTTCAGCAGGCGGTCCCGCGTTGTTGAGTCACCCTCGTAAATTCAAAATGTATTGAGGAACGATGCCTTCAAGTTCTCGCTTCACCGTCCTTTCGAGCACTCGCCAAAGGGCATCGAAGTGCTGAAGCTCGGGGTACTCGCGGGGACCATAGCCGGAAACCAGAACGGAGAACTCCTCTTCGCCGTCCTGCACCTTGAGGACTCGAGCTCCAAGATCCTCCATAGGATATTCGTATCGATCACGCAGTCCCTTGAGAGGCCCGACGAACGGACGAAAGAGGTCGGGCTGAATGAGAAACGTCCGCTCCCATCGATGGGATTTGTAGTCGAACCATCTCGCCTCCAGGGACGCGTCCTCGCCGATCGTCTGGAGAGACCAACCGAAAAGGAACTCGGAAAACCCCGAGTACAGGGCGGCCTCCATCGCGAGCAACTTGGCCATGACTTTGTCCCTCCTCCCCGTCGCCCTTCCGCCCCTCAACACGTGACTTGGAAAGATACCGAGTCCGTGCGTGAACATCGTTCCCGGAGTTCTCCCATGAGTGTCCGACGTCTGTTGATGATTGTCACTGTCTGGACACTCGCGGGTTCGTTCGAGATCCCGTCGCTCGCCGGCGACTGGCCGCAGTGGCTGGGGCCGAACCGCAACGGAGTCTCCGAGGAAGTCGTTGAGGCCTGGAAAAAGTTCCCGAAGGCCAAGTGGAAGCGGACGACCGCCAGCGGCTTCGCCTGCCCCGTCGTGGCCGACGGTATCGTCTACGTCCACACCTCCGTCCCCAAGGAGGACAAGGAAGAGGTCATCGCGATCGACGCCGTGACGGGCGAGGACCGCTGGACCGACTCCTATTCCCGCGCGGTCTTCCGCAGCCAGCTCGGCGTCGGGCCGCGGGCGACTCCCAGCGTGATCAAGGGGAAGCTGGTGACGACGGGGATCACGGGGGTCATCACCGGCTACGACGCCAAGAGCGGCAAGCGGCTGTGGCAGATCAATCCCTGGGAAGACCTCAAGATTCCGCGGCCGAATTTCGGCGTCTGCGCGTCGCCGGTAATCGTCGACGACCGGCTCATCGTGGCGGTCGGAGGGGAAGGGGCGAGCATCGTCGCCTATGACGTCGAGACCGGCAAAGAGGCGTGGAAGACGCTCGACGAGCCCGCGGGGTCGGCCTCGCCGATCGTCGTCACGCGGGGCGAAGGAGACCAGAAACGGAACGAAGTCGTCGTCCAGACGACGCTCCGGCTCGTCTCGCTCAATCCGAAGGACGGCTCGATCTACTGGGAGCATCCGCTCGTTTTCCAGCCGAGCGGCGTCTCGCCGACCTCGCTCGTGCAGGGGAACCTCCTGATCTGCTCGACGCAGGACACCGGGACGCTGGCCCTCAAGATCCCGGGCAAGGATGAGACGGCCCCTCCCGCGCTCGAATGGTGGAAGCAGGACCTTGCGAGCTATTTCTCGACGGGGAGCCTCGACGCCAAGGGGCGGGCGTTCATCGTCACGAACCAGGTGATGCCGCTGCCGCGGGCCGATGTCCGCTGCGTCGATGTGAAGTCCGGGGACGAGAAGTGGGTCAAGACGGGGCTCGGCTACTTCCATGTCGGGATCATCGTCCTGGCCGACGGAAAGCTCCTCACGCTCGACGACGCCGGGACGCTCGTCCTGGCGGACCCGACCGACACGGAGTTCAAAGAGCTGGCCCGGGCGAAGGTCTGCGGCGGGACGTTCTGCAACCCGGTCCTGTCGAACGGATCGCTTTTCGTCCGGGACAGTGACGACATCGCCTGTTTCGATCTGCGGGGGAAGGCCGAAGAACCGGCGAAAGAGTAGATCCGGTTGCGGTAGGATGTGTCACAATGGCGGCGGCGTTCGTGGGAGCATGGGGGACAGAAGACGATGGTGAGAACGTGGATCGCCGCCGCGCTGTTTGGCCTCGCGCTCCTGGCGTTGCCGCAGGGCGTCATTCACGCCGCGGAACCGCAGGATGTGGCGCGGGCCATCGACGCGCAGCTGGAGTCGCGGCTGAAGGCGGAGGGGATCGCTCCCGCGCCGCTGGCTGACGACGCCGAGTTCTACCGGCGGCTGTCGCTCGATCTCATCGGCCGGATTCCGACGGAGGACGAGGCCCGGGCGTTCCTCGATGCCCAGGGCCCGCGGAAGCGCGAGGCGGCGATCGACCGGATGCTGGAGAGCGCCGAGCATACGGAGCACTTCGCGAACGTCTGGCGGGCGCTCCTTCTCCCCGAGGCCGAGACCGACCGCCAGATCCGCTACTTCCTGCCGGGCTTCGAGGCCTGGCTGCGGAAGCGGCGGGAGGAGAACGCCGGCTTCGATCGCATCGTCCGCGAACTGCTGACCGTGCCGATCACCGGCACGGAGGCCCGCCCGCAGCTCGTCCTGACCGACCTCCGCTCACCGAACCCGATCGCGTTCATTGCCGCCAAGGAGGCGGACCCGGGCAAGCTCGCCGCAACCGCCACTCGGCTGTTCCTCGGCATCCGGCTCGAATGTGCCCAGTGCCACAACCACCCGTTCGACAAGTGGACCCAGGAGCAGTTCTGGAATCAGGCGGCGTTCTTCGCCGGGGTCCAGCGGAAGGGGCGCGGGCCGTTTTCGCCCGTCCTCGAGAAGCCCGAGACCCGCACGATCGCGCTCATGAGCGACGCGTCGAAGACCGTTCCGGCGGTGTTCCTCGACGGGCAGGACCCGCAGCTGCGAGACGAGGACCGGCCCCGGCTGCAGCTCGCGCGGTGGATGACCACGCGGGAGAACCCGTACTTCGCCCAGGCGACCGTCAACCGCGTCTGGGGGCAGCTCCTCGGCCGGGGGATCGTCGATCCGGTCGACGACTTTCATGAGTCGAATCCCGCCAGCCACCCGGAGCTCCTGGCCTTCCTGGCGGACGACTTCAACAGCTCCGGCTTCGACCTGACGCGGCTCTACCGGGTTCTGTGCCGGACCGAGGCGTATCAGCGGACGAGCCGGCAGAACGAGACGGCGCAGTCCAATCCCCAGGCGTTTGCCCGGATGTCGGTCAAGCCGATGTCGGGAGAGCAGTTCTACGACAGCCTCGCCCAGGCGGTCCGGCTCGAGCAGCGGCCCCCGTCCAAGATCATGACCCGTAACGAAGACCCGGTCCGCCGCCGGTTCCTCGATACCTTCGGCCCTCAAGGCGACCAGCGCGATCCCGACACGTCGGTCATCCAGGCCCTGACCCTCATGAACGGGCCGCTCATCGGGCAGGCGACCGGCGGAGAGTCGCGGCTGCTGTCGGCCCTCAAGGCAACCCACGGCGACGACCGGGAGCGGATCGTCGAATCGCTCTACCTCGCCGCTTTGAGCCGCCGGCCGACGGACGAGGAGAAGGTCCGCATCGGCCGGCATCTCGACGGGGGACCGGCCGAAGAACGCGACCGGCGGCTGGGGGACGTGCTCTGGACGCTCCTCAACAGCGCGGAGTTCCGCTGGAACCATTGAGACAACGCTACGACTCTGGAGAATCGCCGATGGCCGCCCCGACCCCCTTTGAACGATTGCTGAGCCGCCGCAACTGGCTCCTGGGCTCGACCCTGGCCGGTGCCTCGGCGACCGGATGGTTGCCGCTCCTGGCGCGGGACACCGTGGCGAAGGGGCCGAAGCGGTCGTGCCTCGTTTTGTGGATGAACGGCGGGCCGAGCCAGACCGACACGTTCGACATGAAGCCGGGCCACGCCAACGGCGGTCCCTACAAGGCGATCCAGACGAGCGCCCCCGGGATCGAGGTCTGCGAGCACCTTCCGGAAATCGCGAAGTGGATGCACCAGTTTGCCGTCGTGCGGTCGATGAGCACGCGGGAAGGGGACCACGGCCGCGCGACCGAAGACCTGCGGACCGGCTACCGCCCCCAGGGGCCGATCCAGTTCCCGATCCTCGGCTCGCTGGTCTCGAACGAGTGCGGCCCCCAGGCGGGAGACCTGCCGAACTACGTCAGCATCCTCTCCCGCGGGCTGTTCCGCGCCGGGATTCCGCCCGCCGGGTTCCTCGGCACGGAGTTCGCGCCGCTGCTCGTCGATGGGGGCGGCGGAGGCGGAGCGGACCGCAAGCTGACCGTCGAGAACCTGGCGCTGGCCCGGGGCGTTTCCACCGATCAGTCGAGCGACCGTCTCGCTCTCCTGGGGGAGATCGAAAAGCCGTTCCTCGAGGGCCGGCCGGGGATCGCCGCCGAGGGGCACCGGACCGCCTACGCGCGGGGGATGCGGCTGATGAGCGCCCGGGCCGCGGAGGCGTTCGACCTCGACAAGGAGTCTCCCGAGACCCAGGCCCGGTACGGGACGTCGATGTTCAGCCAGGGCTGTCTCCTGGCCCGGCGGCTCCTCGAACGGGACGTGCCGTTCGTCGAGGTCTCGCTCGGCGGGTGGGACACGCACTACGACAACTTCGATTCGGTGAAGAACCTGTGTGGCACGCTCGATAAGCCGTGGGCCGCGCTCATGCAGGACCTCCAGGATCGCGGGCGGTTGGAGTCGACGACGATCGTCTGGATGGGAGAGTTCGGCCGGACCCCGGCGATCAATCCGCAGGGGGGCCGCGATCACTATCCCAAGGCGTGGACCGCGCTCATCGGCGGGGGCGGCGTGCAGGGAGGAGCGGTCGTCGGCGGGACCGGCGCCGACGGGCTGACGGTCGAGGACCGGCCGGTTTCGACGCCGGACTTCCTGGCGACGATCCTGCTGTCGCTCGGCCTCGATCCGCAGAAGCAGAACCTCTCGAACGTCGGCCGCCCGATCCGTCTGACGGACCCCGTCGCCAACCCCGTCCGCGAGATCGTGAAGGGGTGATGCCTTCCAAGGCCGAGAAGCGACCTCGTCCCGTTCTCAAGCTCGCGTGTCGAAGGCTTCAAAGGCGTTGCATCGCCACGACTGAGCCACACCGACGAAGCCATCTCTGCGCTCGGCTGGCTCCTGATGAGAAGAGGTTGGAAACACGGAGACGCAGAGGACACGGAGAGGGACGGTCGGAGAGCAGAGTATGCGAGGCGTTTCGGGAGAGAGTGGAAGCCACAGATCAACACGGATGGACACAGATCGAAGCAGGAAGCCGACCCATTAGCCTGCCCTCCGGTCTCTTTCGTCTCCGTCTCCTCTGCGCCTCTGTGTTTCTGAATTTCAGTCCGCGTTTCTCAATCTCAGTCCGTCTCGCGGAAGCGCGATACGTCGTTTCCGATCCCTCGCTGGCGCTTCGGGCTGGTGGTGGCGAGACACCCGCGAAAAGAGGTTCGCCACGTCCGGCACGGGTCACGCCAGGATGTCTTTGACGACCCGCCCGTGGACGTCGGTCAGCCGGAAGTCGCGGCCGCTGTAGCGGAAGGTGAGCCGCTCGTGGTCGAGGCCCAGCAGGTGCAGCAGCGTGGCGTGCAGGTCGTGGATGTGGACCTTGTTCCGGACGGCGAAGTAGCCGTAGTCGTCCGTTTCGCCGTACCGCATCCCCCCCTTCACGCCGCCGCCGGCCATCCACATCGTGAAGCCTTCGGGGTTGTGGTCCCGGCCCTTGTTCCCTTCGACCGTCGGCGTCCGGCCGAACTCGCCCCCCCAGAGGACGAGCGTGTCATTCAGCAGCCCGCGGTTCTTGAGGTCGGTCAGGAGGCCGGCGATCGGGAGGTCGACTTCGCGGGCGTTCTTGGTGTGTCCTTCGAAGAGGTCGCTGTGCTGGTCCCACTGGACCTTGGAGTCGCTGTGGGTCACCTGCACGAAGCGGACCCCCCGCTCGGAGAACCGCCGGGCCATGAGGCACTGCCGGCCGAAGTCCGCCGTCACGGGATCGCCGAGGCCGTAGAGCTGGTGGGTCGCTTCCGTCTCCTGCGAGACGTCCTGGACCTCGGGCATCGACGTCTGCATCCGGAAGGCGAGCTCGAAGGAGGCGATCCGCCCTTCGAGGTCGCGGTCGGGGCCGGTCTCTTCGAGGTGCGTGCGGTTCATCCGGGCCAGGAGGTCGAGCTGCCGCCGCTGCTCGTCGCGTGAGTAGCGGCCGTTGGCGATGTGCCGGACGATCGCCTGCTGGGCCGGGATGCCGGCGTGGCCGATCGGCGTTCCCTGGTTGGTCGTCGGCAGGAAGGCGGCGCTCCAGTTGTTGACGCCGCCGTGGGCCAGCGTCGGGCAGATCGTGACGAACGACGGCAGGTTGTGGTTCTCGGTCCCCAGGCCGTAGCTGACCCAGGAGCCCAGGCTGGGGCGGACGAAGGTGTCGCTGCCGGTGTGGAGCTTGAGCAGGGCTCCGCCGTGGGCGGGGTTGGTGCCGTGGAGCGAGTTGATGACGCACAGGTCGTCGACCCGCTGGGCCACGTGCGGGAAGAGCTCGCTGACTTCCAGGCCGCTCTCGCCGTGCTTCTCGAACTTCCACGGCGACTTCATCAGGTTGCCGGTCTTGGCGAACGTGACCCGCGGCTTGTCGAAGGGGAGGGGCTTGCCGTCGTCCCGCGTCAGGAGGGGCTTGGGGTCGAACGTGTCGATGTGCGACGGCCCCCCTTTCATGAACAGGAAGATCACCCGCTTGGCCCGCGGAGCGAAGTGCGGCGCCAGCTCCGACACCTTCTTCTCAAGCGCCGCCGTCCCCTCCTTGGCCCGTGCCTCGTCGGCCAGGAGAGCCGACAGCGCCAGATGCCCGAACCCGACGGCAGAGGTCTGAAGCAATCGGCGGCGGCTGGTCGGCGGAGCAGGGACGAACTTCATTCGCTTCTCTGTGGATTCAGGAGATTGAGGAGAGAAGAGTTAAACACCAAGACACCAAGGAGGCACAAAGAGCACAAAGGATCTGCCTCGGGGATGAGTCCTTGGTGTCCTTGGTGAAATCTTTGTGTCTTGGTGTTTAATCCTGATCCGCCGATCTATCGCACGTACAGGAACTCGTTGCTCGTCAGGAGGACTTGAGCCAGGGCCTCCCACGCCCGCTGCTGCGGCTTCGCTTCGGTCTGATCGCCCGGGGGCGGGCCAAAGCCGGTAAGGAAGTCGAGGGCGGCGCGGGTCTCGGGCGCGGTCGGGGAGCGGCCGAAGGCGAGCTGGTAGGCGCGGTCGATCCGCTGCGAATCATCACGGTCCGGCTCGGCGAGGAGGCGGGCGGCGAGCTTCTCCGACGAGCTCAGGACGAGGTCGCTGTTGAGGAGGAGAAGCGCCTGCGGGGAGACGGTCGTCGAGGCCCGGTCGCCGCTGACGACGCTCGGCTCGGGGAAGTCGAACTGCTGGAACAGGTCGTAAACGTGGTTGCGGATCACCGGCAGGTAGATCGACCGCCGCGGGATGTCGTACCCGGTCGCGTCCTTCGAAGTGTGGTCGAAGATGTAGGAGCGGTTCCCCAGCTTGCAGGTGTCGCCGCCGACGGTCCGGTCGAGCGTCCCGGCAACCGCCAGCAGGCCGTCGCGGATCTCTTCGGCTTCCAGGCGGCGGAGGGAGAATCGCCAGTGGAGGCGGTTCTCCGGATCGAGCCGCAGCCCGTCGGGATTGGGATCGGAGCTCCGCTGATAAACCTGCGAGAGCAGGATCACCCGGTGCAGCTTCTTGATCGACCAGCCCTGCTCGACGAACTCGCTGGCGAGCCATTCGAGGAGCGGCGGGATCGCGGGCCGTTCGCCCAGGATGCCGAAGTTGTCGGTGGTGTTGCTCAGCCCCTGGCCAAAGTGCCACCGCCAGACCCGGTTGACCATCACGCGGGCGGTGAGCGGGTGCTCGCGGCGGGTCAGCCACTCCGCCAGCTCCAGCCGGCCGCTCCGCTCCGAAGGGATCGCGGTCATGATCGGCGCGTCGGTCGTGGCGATCGCCCTATCGTCGGCCGGGGCCTCGGTCGAAACCACCTGCAGGAACCCGCGGGGGACTTCCTCGCCGAGGGTCAGGTGGCTGCCGCGGCGATGGATCTTGAGGTTCACCGGTTCCGCCTCGGTCACGCCGAGGGCGGTCGGGAGGACGGGGGCCTTCTTCTCCAGTTCCTTGAGCTCCGCTTCGAGCGTCGGCTTCTCTTCGGCCGTGGCGGCGGTGATCCGGGCCTTCAGGTCGGCGACCTGCTTCGTATGGGCGGCCGCCTGTTCTTCTTCCGCGGCGCTGGCGATCGAGTTCTCCCACCAGCGGGAGACGATCCCCGCCCCCTGCGGCTCCATCGTCTTCGTGCTGCGGAGGATGCCGGCGAGGGCGTAGTAGTCGGCGGTCGGGACGGGGTCGAACTTGTGGTCGTGGCACCGCGCGCAGCCCAGCGTCAGCCCCAGGAACGCCTTCCCGAGGGTGTCGACCTGCTCGTCGATGATGTCCATCTGCATCTTGGTCTTGTCCGGCTCCGCCAGGACCTTTGCCCCGAGCGACAGGAACCCGGTCGCGATCAGCCGCTCCTGCCGGCGGGCGGGGTCGTCCGTCGCGATGAGGTCCCCGGCGATCTGTTCCCTGACGAACTCGTCGTACGGCTTGTCGCGGTTGAACGCCTGGACGACGTAATCGCGATACCGCCACGCGTTCCCGAAGGCGACGTTCTCATCCAGCCCGTTCGAGTCCGCATACCGCGCGACATCGAGCCAGTGCCGCCCCCACCGCTCGCCGTAGGCAGGCGACTCCAGCAGCTCGTCGACAACCGTCGCGAAGGCATCGGGCGCGGGATCGTTCACGAACCGCTCGACCTGCTCGGGCGTCGGCGGGAGTCCGGTCAGGTCGAAGTAAGCCCGGCGGATCAGGACGCGGCGACTCGCGGGTGCGGCCGGAGCGAGCCCTTTCTCTTCGAGGGCGGCGAGGACGAAGCGGTCGATCGGCGTGGCCGCGAGCGACATGTCGCGGACGGCGGGAAGCTCCGGCCGAACGACGGGCTGGAAGGCCCAGAACCCGCGTCCGTCGGCAACGCTCATCCCCATCTTCTTGCGGGGGGCGGCCGGGTCGGCGGCGTCTCCCTGCCGGGGGTCGGGAGCCCCCATCTTGATCCACTGGGCGAGCAGATCGATCTCGGCGTCGGAGAGCTTGTTCTCCGGCGGCATCTGGAGTTCGCTGTCCTTGTAGCGGACCGCCCGCATCAGGAGGCTGGCGTCCGGATCGCCGGGGACGAGCGCCGGGCCGCCGTGTCCGCCCCGCCGCCAGCCTGCCGCGGTGTCGAGCCGGAGGTCTCCTTCGGGCTCGGATCCTTCGGCGGAGTGGCAGTCGGTGCAGTGCTTGACGAACAGCGGGCGGATTTTCTTTTCGAAGAACTCGATTCCGTCGGGGGTCGCGGCCGCGGCCGGGGGGGCGTCATCGGCTCGGAGACTCGACGAGACCGGGTCCAGGGGAGCGACGAGCAGGAGCAGAGTGGGGAGCGCGAGCCGGAGCGTGAGGAGCGGCGGGCGACGGGATGGCATCCGGGAAACTCCCAACGGTCGCGGACAACCGTCTTCCGCGGCGGGGATCGCGGACCGGTGAGGCGGCGGTCCAGGTTCCGACGGCAGAGAGGCGAACGGGGGCGAGGGGCGGGGCAGGCGGGGGACGGGACGAGCCGTGGGGCGGACAGTCTCCGTCGACAAAAACTCTACCCGGAAATGAGCCCCGTCGCGATTCCCGATCCGGGAAAGGATGATTTTGCGCTGCCTAATACTGGGGAGATTCCGGGATCGCGAACCACGTCCTTGCCGGCACAGCGCTGATCGCTCAAACCCAACGTGCGACGGCAGCCGGGGTCAAGGGGGCCTCGCCCCCTTGCCGCCGGAGGCCTCTTCCATGAGGAACCGTGGTAAACAACGGACGTCCCCTTTGTGGTACCGGCGATGAGGACTCCCCGCTCGCCCTGCCATCCCCGCGCGTTGGTGAGGGGGCATACGACACGTCGTCCGCGCTTGGACCCTCGCTCCTTCAGAAAGATCGGGACGAGACGGGCCTCCGGCGGGCAAAGGGGCGTTGCCCCTCTGCACTCCCCACCAGGGGTTACCCCCTGGACCCCGGTTCGGTTGCGCCCGGGATCATCCGTCGATCAATGGCTTCCTCTTCCACTTCGCCGGACCGGCGCCGGCACCAACGATCGCCGCAAAGCCTCCCGAAAAATCTCCACCGGCCGCGACAGGTGCGCAAACTTCCGCGTCACCACCGCCACACCAATCGAATCCGCCTGCTCCGGCAGCGGACGAATATGAAGCTTCGAAGCCCCAGCACTCCCCCCCGCAATGTGCACCAGAGCAATCCCCAGCCCCGCCGCCACATACTGCTGAATGTTGTCCAGCAGCGGCGTCTCCATCACGATCCGCACCCGGTCGACCAGCTGATGCTGCACCAGCACCTGATCCAGCGACCGCCGCGCATACGCCCCCTCAGGCGGAACAACAAGCGGATACGCCACCCAGTCCGCCGGCGTCACGACCCGCTTCCGGGCCAGCGGATGCCGCGCCGGCGTGATCAGCGAAAACGGCAGATCCGCCACAAACTCAAAGTCGACCTGCGGCGGCAACGGCTCCTTGCGGTCCTGAAACACGATCCCGATATCCGCCTGCCCCCGCTCCACCAGCTCAACAATCTGCTTGATCCAGATCAGCACGCGGAGCTTCAACCGCACCTCCGGGTTCTCCGCGGTGAACGTCCGGACCGCCGCCGGAAGATGAGACGACGCCAGATACGGCGTAGCGGCGACCGTCAGCTCCGGCGGCAACTGCAACTGCCGCGCGGCAAACAGCGACTCCAGCGAATCCAGCCCGCTGACGTGCGGCTGAACGATATCAAGGAGCACCCGCCCTTCATCGGTCAGCTCAACAACCCGGCCACGACGGCGGATAAGCGTGGTCTTGAGATGCGTCTCCAGAGCCCGGACCTGCTGCCACACGGTCGGCGTCGAAAGCCCCAGCCGGCGAGCCGCAGCGGTGAAATTCCCCTCAGTCGCAACGACGCAGAAACTCCGCAGTTGCGGCAGCTGGATCTCCTTGTAGCGGTCGGTGCGGTTCATGAGGGAGGGCGAACCCGTAAGGACTGGCGAGCGACGGCCACTCTAAAGGGACCCTCCACGAAATCGAAGCGAGGTCACCCGCGGGCCGTCGAAGAGATGAAACACAGAGACACGGAGAGCACAGAGAGGGGAAGAATAAGAGCCACAGATGAACACGGATCAACACAGATAAAGGCAGGGGACACGAACGGTGTCGAGCCCCCGTCGCGGGATCGTGGCCCCGATGTTCAGGCCCGTCCGGTTGAGGAGTGAGTCGTGAGCGTCGGAAGATGTTTCCAAAGAGGGAACGCCGAAGGCGTTAAACAACTTAGCCTGGGGCAACGCCCCAGGTTTGCGTTGCGTCTCAATCGGTGAGCCCTGAAGGGGCGACACAAGGCCGTTGTTGTGGCGCCCCTTCAGGGCTTCGGATCAATTGTGATCGCCATTCCTGGGGCGTTGCCCCAGGCTGGTTTGTTTCACGCCGTTGGCGTGGCCCTGCTCTCAAGGTCCGCGTTCTCCGGGCCTCCCCGCGTGACGCTCATTCCGCCCATCTCACGCGGGCCCGAACCGTCTCCAGAGCTCCTCGAACGCGACCGCCTCCATCGTCGTTCCGGTGAACTCGTGCTGTTCGTTGATCTCCGACAGGGGGGGGCAGGGCACTTGGCCCAGCCACGTTCCTCCGGAGCATTGGTCTGCATCGGCGAAGTCGACATGACCGTCCGCAAAGAATTCGAGCTTCCGCACCTCGTTCCGCTCCGCGTCCAGCTCCGAAACGAGCCGAACCGGTTCGTCGGGAAAACTGTGATGCCACAGAACGTCGATGTACTCCACGGCGCGTCCTCAATGGTGTTCGGTGAGTGCCACGGCCCTCTCGCGAAGCCCCAATCCTGCGGCGAGTCGTCATTCCTCCTCGTCGTCGTCGTCCTCCTCCTCGGACCCAAACTCCTCGCCCGAGTCCTCCGGATCGTTCCCGCCGGGAGCGAGGTCGCCGAACAGTGCGAACCTCAGGGCCGGCATGCCGAAGGCGATGAAGGCCAGGATCGCGTTCAGCAGGCTGGGCTGGGAGCGGCGATCGATCAGCGGCAGTCCGCCGACAACGCCATGAACGAGATAGGCCGCGCATCCGGCGAAGACGATCCAGGCGACCCCCCGCCACGCCCAGCCGAACCGCTCGCCGTTCCAGAGCCCGAGGAGGACGAAGACCGAAAGCAGTTCGGTAGCGGCGAGGACCACCACGGCGGTGACCGTCTTGAGCCCGCCAAGCAGCGGCAACGCCAGAGCGAAGATCAGGAAGGACGGAAACAACGCCCAGAATACGAATCCGCGGGCCGGCATGCGTGCTCCCCGTGTTGAAATCGGCCCGTGCCTCTCCGGGCGAACGCGCGTCTGAAGGGGGGCGGCGGTTCGCCTCCGGTTACTTCTCCTCGTCGCCGACGTCGAACGTCGCCACGACCTTGATCTCGAAGTCGAGGGCCCGCCAGTTCTTGCCCCAGACCTCGTCGTCCTCGCGGCGGATGTTCTCCTCGCGGACGAGAGCGGAAGTGGAGGAGACGTCCGGGTTGTACATCTCGTAGGCCCCCTCCTCCATGAAGGCGGGAACCCGCAGGCTGCGGAGCCGCTGGAGCGGAGTGCCGGCTCCGGCGGCGAGGATCTCGGCATCCCGCTTCGCCCGGGCAAAGGCGCGGGCCGCGCACTTCTTCTGCTCGTCGAGGGGCAGGTGCGCGACGAACAGGTACTTCGCCACTCCCGGCGAGAGGGTCGGCATGAGGCCGAAGCGGTTGTTCTCTTCCTCCTCCTGCGGGTCGTCCCCGTCTCCACCGTCCTCGCCGTCGTTGACCTTGGAGAGGTCGGCGTCACGGATCTTCTGCTGCAGCGTCCCGATCTCGACCGCCAGCTCGATCGGCTCGCGGGCCTTGAGCTCCCAGTCCGCCGTCAGCGACATCGAGGCCGAGACCTTGCGGGCGGGAGCGGCCGCGGGGGCTTCGGCCGGCGGGGCGTTGCCGGCACCCGCGGCGGCCGCCTTGGGCTTGGCCTCGTCGTCCTCTTCCGCGTTGGCCGCCTCGGCGCCGTCGATCGGCTGGTTCTTCCGGATCCCCGGGTCGCCGAAGCGGATCGACTCCGGGATCGCACCCAGGACCTGGAGCTGTTTGCGGTCCCGTTCGATCAGGACCTTGAGCATCGCCATCGCGTCGGCGATCGACTCTCCGTGGACGACAAGTTCCATCCGCAGCCGCATCTTCTCCGGGCGGAGCCGGACGTTCGCCGTCCCCGACGCCTGGATCCCTTCGGAGCGGATGATCTGAGCCTGAGCTTCGGCGGCCGCGAAGACCGACAGTGAGCACAGGAGGGCGAGCCGGATGGAGGATCTCAAGTCGGGACCTGCGAGCCAGGGGAAGGCGATTCGGGGTCGAGGGGCCGTCTCGTCGATGGGCGGCGCGATCGGAGGGAACGCCCGGTGTGGAGCCCTGCCGCGAGTCGCCCTTCGATGCATCGACACAGACGGACATCGATCGCTGCAGTGTCGGTCGTGGCTGAGCGGCGGGTCAAGCAGACCGCTGGTTGGATGGACGGGGGGGACATTTGCCGATTGGTGGTCACCCAGATACTTGCCAACCGGGTCCAGGGGCACCCTGGTGGGGGATGCAAGGGGGCGACGCCCCTTTGCCCGCCGGAGGCCTGGCCGTCGGAAGATGTCTGAAGGAGCAAGTGTCCAATCGCGGCCAACGTATCGTATGTCCCCTCACCAACCCGCGAGGATTGCAAACCCAGCGGTGTGATATGAGGGAGTCCTCAACCCCGTTACCACAAAGGGGACGTCCGTCGTGTACCACGGTTCCTCACAGGAGTGCCTCCGGCGGCAAGGGGGCGTGGCCCCCTTGACCCCAGCCTGCCGTGGCACGTTGGGTTTGAGCTGGCAGAGTCGTGCCGGCATGGACGCGGTTCGAGACAGCGGACCACCCCCCGCGTCACTTCCGCACCGCAACCACCCGGAACCCGATGTGGTCATATCGCCGCTCCGGCTCAAACCGCACCCGGAACGCGCTTCGGCAGGGCCAGCCTTCGTCCGCCCAGCAGCCCCCGCGGCGGACGCGGGAGAGGGCGCCGTTCCGGCTCGGGGCGGCCGTCTCCCGGGCATCGCGAAGATCGGGATCGGTCCCTCCCGGCAGACGGCCGTGATACCAGTCCCGGCACCACTCATACGTATTGCCGTGCATGTCCCGGAGTCCCCAGGCGTTGGCGGGATACTGGCCGACCGGTGCCGCCCGGCCGAGCGACGGACCCGCCGGCGCGCCGTTGTAGGGCTGGCCCTTGTAGTTCGCCTGCCCGCTCCCGAGCCGGTCGCCGAACGACGTAGCGGTCGTGGTCCCGGCCCGGCAGGCGTACTCCCACTGGGCCTCGGTCGGGAGCCGGAACTCCCAGTCCTCCGGTAGCTCCCCCGCCTCACGGGCCTTTCGCGTGAGACTCGCGCAGAAGCCCTCCGCCTCGGCGAAGTTCACGTTGCCGACCGGGAGATCGTCCTCCGCGGGAAGCTCCTGCGTCGGCTCTCCGGGGAGCGGGCCGACGATCCGCTTCCAGTCCCCCTGCGTCGTCTCGTCCTGGCTCGTCCAGAAGCCCCGCGAAAGCCGGACCTCGACCTGCGTCTCATCCGGCCGCCGCTCCGGCTCGTCCGGCGGACTCCCCATCGTGAACCGCCCCGCCGGACACCAGCGGAGCGTCAGCCCCTGGACCTTCCGCTCGTCGCCGGGGCTCTGGCCGTCGAAGGACGACGAGGGGGCGGTCCGTGCCGAATCGTCCCCCTTCGCTTCAGGCTCGTCACGGCGACAGCCCGGCCCGACGGTTCCCGCCACGACCAGCAACAGGATCCACCGGAACACCACCTCCGCTGAGCCGCGAAACATCATCGGCCTCCCGACCCGGACCCACCCGCAGGAACACCCGTTGTCGCCTGCACGGTTCCTCGACGGGGGGCCCCCTCCGGCGGCCAAAGGGCTGCCGCCCCCTGGACCTCCGGCCCCCGCCTCGACCAACTCCAATGCCGCCGCACCCCTCCACAACCGGCAC
The DNA here is from genome assembly GCF_001610835.1 of Planctomyces sp. SH-PL14. Lineage (NCBI taxonomy): Bacteria > Pseudomonadati > Planctomycetota > Planctomycetia > Planctomycetales > Planctomycetaceae > Planctomyces > Planctomyces sp. SH-PL14. Next base: position 5,537,352 of record NZ_CP011270.1, read on the forward strand.
AGCATGTATTTTCGGCAAACTCGACGTATTCGCCCCGTATAACCCAAAATCCCCATTCTTGCATTGCGTCCGACCGCCCGGTCAAATACCGCGAAACCCTTTGGCGCGACACAACTCAATTTTCAACTACGGGGGCTTGTGATGAAACGATGGATTTTGGCAGCGACGGCGATTGCGGGCCTGTTCGCGTCTCAGGACGCAGAGGCCGGCCGTCGCCACGGATCGAGCGGCGGAAGCCACGGGTCCTCGGGCGGTGACGTCGACTTCGGCTCGTCGGGCGGCTCGTCCGGCGGTTCCTCCGGTGCCTGGGGCGGCTCTTCGGGCGCCTGGGGCGGTTCGTCCGGTGCTTGGGGTGGATCCTCGGGCGGCTGGGGCGGCGGATCTTCGGGCGGCTCCTCCGGCGGACACGGTTCGTCGGGCGGCTTCCGTCACTGGTGGCGCGGCGGTTCCTCGGGCGGCTCGTCCGGTGGTTCCTCCGGCGGCGTCCATGGCTCCTCGGGCGGTGCTTACGGTTCGTCGGGCGGAGCCTACGGCTCGCACGGCAGCAGCGGCGGCGCGTGGGGCGGCTCCTCGGGCGGACACGGCCCGGTTTACTACGGCGGCCCGATGGGCGCCCTCCCGGCTCCGGTCGCCCCGGTCGTCGCGGCTCCGGCTCAGGTCAAGGCCCAGCTCGTGATGCACGTTCCGGAATCGGCCGACGTGTACATGCTCGACCGCAAGATGAGCCTCACCGGCGAAACGCGGAAGTTCGTGACCCCGCAGCTCGAAGCGGGCCGGGTCTACACCCTCACGATCCGCGTCGAATGGCAGAAGGACGGCGTCAGCTACGTCGCCCAGGGCCAGCAGAAGGTCCGCGGCGGCGACCGCTTCGAACTGGAAGCCCGTCTGAACGACGCCGGCTCGGAGCTCGTGGTCGTTCCGCGTTCGGCCCAGCCCCGCGGCTTCGAGTTCACCCCGGCCGCTCCGGTCGTGGCGGACGCCAAGGTCGTCCTGAAGTGATCTGCCCGGGAGAGTGAGAAAACCGGCCCGGAACGCTCCGGTCCGGCAGAATCGATTCTCCCGGCGTCCTGATCCGCGAATGCGTCTTTCGGCACGGGATCCCGTCCCAACAGGGTCCCGTGCCGTTTCTATTTTGGAGGCCGGACCGGAACCATTTCCGGCCCGACGCGTCCACGTGTTGTCTCGCCTCATGACCTCTTCCTCCCCTCCTCCCGACAGCGAAGGAGCCCGCCCCGCGGCCGTCCCTTCCGTGATGGAGTCCGGCCCGAACCGTGGCCCCGCCTCCTGGTGGTGGAAACTCCCCCTCAGCGCCGCGATCCTCTACCACCTCGCCGCGATCGTCCTCGCCCCGGCCTCGATCTCGCCGTCATCGGCCCTGATCCGCGAAACGTGGCGGGGCGTCGGGCACTACCTCCAGTTCGTGAACCTGAACCACGGGTCGCACTTCTTCGCCCCCGATCCCGGTCCCGCGACGCTCGTCCGCTATACGGCCAAACTTCCCTCCGGCGAAGAAGTGAAGGGGCAGATCCCGGACCGCACGCTCCAGTGGCCGCGGCTCCTCTACCATCGCCACTTCATGCTGACCGAGTTCCTGGCCTCGAGCCGGTATCTCGACCCGCGGATCCGGCCTCTCCATGTCCGGGCTCTCGCGCGGCAGATCCTCCGCTCGCAGGGGGCGGACGAGGTGACGCTCGAAGAGGTGACGCACCAGCTCCCGCAGCCCGAGTGGGTCCGGTCCGGGTTCTCGCTGAACGATCCCGAGCTCTTTGAAGTCCAGCCGATCGGCCGATTCGAGCGGGGTGACTTCTGAACGCTCTCTTTCGCGAAGTCCGCTCCACGCTGGCCCGCGGCCTGCGGAACTGGGACCGCTTCTGGTTCGAGCCGCTCCGTCCGGAGGCCCTGTGCCTCCTGCGGATCCTCTCGGGGATGATGCTGCTCTACACGCACCTCGTGTGGGGGCTGGCGCTCGAGGCGTTCTTCGGTCCGGACGGCTGGCAGGATACGCTCCTCGTCGCCACGCGGCAGCAGGAGAGCGGCGCCTGGTCGCTCCTGTGGTTCGTTCCGCCGGAGCATCTCCGGACGTTCCACTATGCAGGTCTCGCGGTAATCGGCTGCTATACCGTCGGGCTCTTCACGCGGGTGACCTCGGTCGCCGCGTGGATCGTCGCGGTCTCGTACATCAACCGGGCGCCGATGGCGAACTTCGGGCTGGATCAGGTCAACTCGATGATCCTGCTCTACCTGTGTCTCGCGCCGTGCGGGGCGGCGTTCTCGGTGGACCGGCTGTGGCAGGCGTATCGCTGCCGGCAGGCGAACCGTCCGGTGCCTCGTCCCGCCGCGACCGTCATGACACGGGTGGCGACGCGGCTGCTGCAGGTCCATGTCGCGGTGCTGTACCTCTTTGCCGGCCTGTCGAAGCTCAAGGGGCAGACGTGGTGGACGGGGGACGCGGTGTGGCTGGGGGCGGCGAACTATGAGTATCAGTCGGGGAGCCTTGAGTGGCTGGCCTGGCATCCATTCCTGGTGAACTTCCTGACGCACGCGACGGTGTTCTTTGAGATCTCGTTCTGCGTCTTCGTGTGGATGCGGCCGCTGCGGCCGATCGTGCTCCTGGGGGGGACGATGCTGCACCTGGGGATCGGCGGGTTCCTGGGGATGTGGACGTTCGGGCTGGCGATGATCCTCACGTACGTGAGCTTCCTGCCGCCGGAGTGGATCGCCTCCGCGGACACGAACCCGCCGCCGCCCGGCCCGCCCGGTCCTCCGGCGAAGTCGCGCGAAGAGGGATTGTCCGCGTCATCGGCCGCTGTGTCGTCGGAGTCGTCACGCCCGGTGAGCCGGGAAGCCGTGCTGCACCTGGGCCTGTTGCCGATCGGGCTGGCGCTGCTGCTGGCCGGATGCGGCGTGGAAGGGGCGGCTCGCGGTTCCGCGGAGGACCAGCTTCTGGAGCGGGGCCGGATGTTTGTGGGGCGGGAGGATTACCCGAAGGCGATCGCCGCTCTGACCGAGGGGTTGGGAGCGGCGCCGGCGGATGCGGATCTGCTCTATGAGCGGGGGATCGCTTATGAGCGGTCGGGGCAGCTTGATGCGGCCCTGGCGGACTACACCGCGGCGGTGGCGGCGCGGCCGGGGTTTGCACGGGCGATGAACAATGAGGCCGCGATTCATGCGCGGCAGGGGCGGCTGGTTGCGGCGGTCGAGGGGTTCGGGCGGGTGCTGGAGAGGGATCCGGCGGATGCGCTGGCGCTGCGGAATCGGGCTCAGGCGCTGCTCGATCTGATGCGGTTTGAGGAGGCGGAGAAGGATCTGCTGCGTTCGATCGAGCTGGATCCGGCGGCGCCGGAGCCGTGGCATCAGCTGGGGGTGGTGCGGGAGCGGGCGGGGCAGGTGGAGAAGGCCATCGAGGCGTTTTCGGCGGCGCTGCGGTTGAATCCGTTGTCTGCGGAGTCGTGGCAGAAGCGGGGGGAGTTGTATCGGCGGCTGGGTCGGGAGGGTGAGGCGCGGCATGATCTGGCGCGGGCTGCGGAGATCAAGCCGGCGCTGGAGTTGGGGGTGGAGGAGATGCCGGTGTTGCCGGTGGAGGAGATCGCGCCGTTGCCGGTCGAGCCAAAGCCCGTCGATGAGATCCCGCTCCCAGAGCGTTCTTAAACCGGGTCCAGGGGCACCCTGGTGGGGAGTGCAGAGGGGCAACGCCCCTTTGCCCGCCGGAGGCCTGGCCGTCGGGTGATGTCTGAAGGAGGGCGTGTCCAGACGCGGACACCGTGCCGTATGCCCCCACACCAACCCGCGCGGATTGCAAAGCGAGCGTGGAGTCCTCAACGCCGGTACCACAAAGGGGACACCCGTTGCGTACCACGGTTCCTCACAGGAGTGCCTCCGGCGGCAAGGGGTGACCCCCTTGACCCCGGCTGCCGTAGCACGTTGGGATTGAGCTATGGGAGCTGCGCCGGCAAGGACACGTTACTCGGCGGGCGGAGTTGTCGTTGGCGGGACGGGCACCACATACATCGGCTCATCCACCGCCACCGGAATCTCCAGCATCGCCCGATACACCGCACCCAGATACCCCGCATCCGACCCCTTATGCAGCACCGGCCCACGGCTCGCCCGCTCCAGCTGCATCGCCACATCATCAATCAACAGCTCCCGCTCGCCAATCGCCCCCTCGCCCAGAAAGTGCAGAATCAGCAACCGGTGGAGATCAAACCGCCGCTTCGCCAGCGGGTGCAGGGCAAAGTCCGGAACCTCGATCCGCGAAGCCTTCGTCTCCGGAGCCGGCGAACTCGAAGTCGCGGCCGCCGCGTCCTCCAGTGCGACCAGCCCCTCCATCAACCGCATCCGCTGCTCGACCGTCAGCAGGTCGGACTGCAGCAGCCCCTGAAGAATCGCAATGTCGTCCACGGTCGCGCTGGGAGCGGTCCCCAGCCGCCCCGCGATCTCGGAGACAAGGTCCGCCAGCGGCCGCTCGACCAGCCGACCCTTCACATCCGGCCCCTGCAACGAGATCCGCCGGACCCGCGGACCCGCCTTCGCTCCCTCGGCCGGCTTCCCGGGAGCCTCGAACTGCGCGGCGTCATTCTTCAGGGCGGTCGCCCACTGCTGGATCGCCGGAGACAACCACTCCATCCGCGGCAGATGCCCGATCCGGTCATGCAGCCGCACGGCGTCGATGAGCATCGGCCGCGACCGCTCGAACTCGGCCCACGCCTGCCACAGGTCGCGGCTCATCCCCGCCGCGGACTCGATCGGCTTCGACTCCATCTCGATCGCATCCAGGTCGCGCCCCACCTTCTGCAGCCCGATCTCGATATCGGTCAGCTCCGCCGAGGAGTGCGGCTCGAACAGCACCTGCTCCTCCGTCCGCGCCAGGAGCGCCGCCACCGAGAGCAGCCGCCGCGGCGCGGAAAGCAGCGGCCACCGCCCCGGCTCCTCAGGCGGACTCATCAGCGCCGTCAGCCGGGTGCGGCTCCTGCGGATCGACTCCAGCAGCGCCTTCTGCGGCGTGACGCCGTCCTTCACGGGGGGCGACGGCTTCGACTCCGCAGACATCGGCTCGGCCTTCTCCGCGGCGATCGACAGGAGCGGGTCTCCATCGGGGGCCGGATTCTCCGCACTGACGAGACGCCCGCCGCGGATCGCGATCGGCCGGTCGGGCGCGGCCCCCCCGGAGAGGGCGGTGCGGAACTCGCCGAGCGACAGCGTCTGGTCCTTGTTCCTGTCCGCGGAGGCCGGGGCGGCGAGCGTCCCCCGGACGGCGGCAAAGAACCGCGTCGCCGACAGGTCGGGCCGCAGGAACTCTCCGCCGTGCGGAGGCCGTGAGACCAGGATCGTCGTCGGTCCGCCGGCCGCAGGACCCGCTTCCGCTTCCGCGCTTGCGGGCGGAGCGGCCGTACTCTCTTCGGCGGCCACCGAAGGATCGACGCGGCCTGGAGCCGCGAGGCCGGCAAGGTAGTCGTCGAGATAGACGCCGAGGCCCGGCTCCAGCGGAAGCGCTCCCGGCTCGAGGACGAGCAGGCGGCACTGCGCGGGGGCGGCATCCATCTGGCGGACAAGGTCCGCAATCGGAACAACCCCCTTCCACTTCGCCCCCGCCTTGGCGTCGGCAGCGGCCCCGTCTCCCGAAGGAGTCGGGTTCAGCCGCGCGTCACCGCAGACCAGCGAGGGAACGCTGAGGCCGGGGACGAGGTGCGTGCGGACGTAGACCAGCAGACTGTCGCCGGGAGCATGCCCGGAGAGCGCCTCCCGCAGCCCGCTGCGGACCTGCGCTTCCGTGGCGGCGGGAATCGGCGTGACCCGCAGCGGGGGATGAAGGTCCGTGGACTCGGAGCCGTCCGCCTCGGACTGCCCGTCAGCGATCCCCTGCAGGGCGGACCGGCTGGCGTTCGCGTACGGCAGGAAAGGGAGGTCGATCCGGTCGTTGGGGGCCGCGATCCAGACGATGTGGAGCGAACGGCCGGGAACATCGGCCACCGGGGCGGGACCGCTCTTGAGGAACGGCGTCGCCAGCGCGGCCGCCACGACGCACGCGACCAACCCCATCAGGAGGCGATCGGCCACCAGCCGCCCGCCCGTGAGCGGGGGCCCTTCGGGAGCCTTCCAGCGCTTGCGGTCAGAGGCGGCCATCGAAGCCCCTCGCGCGATCGCCGGAGACAATCGATCCCTCGGCCGGGCTCTCGACCGCGGCGCTCTTCGGAGCCAGCCAGCTCCGGACGGCGTTCACCGTCCCCGCATCCGTAAGCCGCATGAAGCACAGGGCCAGCACGGCGACGAGCAGGACCGTGTTGAGGACCGCCAGGGCCGTCCGGCCCATGTGGTAGCGGGAGTCCGCCTGGATCGCCTCGTAGGTCCAGCTCAGCTCATCCTCCTGCTCCATGACCTTGTAGAAGACGCTCTTCACGAACGCCTGCCGGTCGTCCTCGACCCCCGTCGCCGCAAAGTACAGCCCGCCGAACAGCAGCGCCTCGGGGTCGTCCGTGCTGCCGTACCCGTCCGAGAGGACGGCGGTCAGCTGCTCCTGGAGCTCGGACCGCATCCGGCAGAGCAGGGCATAGAGCTTGGGATTGCCGGGCTTCATCAGCCCGTCCGACTGCGTGAAGAGATGGTACGTCCAGTCCTCGAACGCCCCGCAGGCATGACGGACGACCGCCTCGACGAGCTCCGGCTGGGGCTGCGTCCACAGGTCGTTCCCCTTGCCGAAGCGATGGGCTTTGACGGCGTCCCGCCCGAGCCGCCGCACGAGTTCGCGGAACCCCGACTCCGTCTCCATCCCCCCCACGAGGGCCGTTACCGGGCAGCGGAGCTGAAGGCCGTCCCGCAGAAGAGTCAGGTCGCTCGCGACCGCCTGCCGGATCTTCTCGGGCATCGGGTTCCCCGCGCCGCCGAAGGCCCGGAACGGCAGGATGCTGATGATGCCGTTCACCGGGACGTGCGGCTGGCGGGCGAGCCGCAGGAGATGGCACAGCGCGCGGACCCGATCCTCCATGAGGGCGATGTCCGCCTCTTCGAGCTCCGGCGGCGGAGCGGCGAACGAGATCTGGTCCATGACGGCGAGCGACCGCGTCGCCGCCCGGACCGCGTCGGCCTCGGGGAAGTGCATCGTTCCCCGGCCGGCACCGCCCGCCATCGCGGGGACCGGCGTGGGGGGTGACGCCAGGTACTGGCCGATGTCTCCGCCGGGGACGGCGATCGTCTTCGAGAGGCGGCCCGCGGCGCGGCGGACCGAGTCGGCGCTCGCCGGGGGGGAGAGGGTCCGGGTGATCTGCCCGACGAGCGAAACGTCCGTCAGGCACAGGAAGACGGCGTCCCGGTTGGCGTACCAGTAGAGGGGGGCCGGGGGGGCGTCGGCCGCGGGGGCGACGTCAAACTTGATGTCCGCCGACTGGATCAGCGCCTTCAGCGCGACCTCGTGCTCGAGCCCCGTCACGAGAAAGAGCGGAGTCTCGGCCAGGCGGATCCCCTTCTGCTCGAGCGTCGCCACTCCGGAGCGGAACGCCTGCTCGATATCGCGGAACCGCGGGGCGTCCCCTTCGGCCCAGCGGCGGGCGAGGTGGTAGCCGACGAACGGCAGGACCCCGGCGACCGCGACCAGCACCGCCGCGAGCCGCGGATCGCGCCAGGCAGGCGAGTCCGGAGCGAGTCCGCCGGGCCGGAGCAGCGCGACCGCCGCCGCGACCGAGAGGATTCCAAAGAGAGCCAGGAACAGCGCGACCCGCGCCGGGAGGGTCATCCCCAGCACCCGCCGGGGGGTGGCAAAAAAGCCCAGGAACCGGGAGGCCATCCACGCCGCCGGCGCCGTGAGCCGATCGATGATGGCCAGCGGTTCCCTCATTCGGCATCCGCCTTCGCCTCGGCGTCCGGCTCGGGCGGCGGGCCGGACTTCCCGGGCTTGCCGGCGGCGTAGGACCAGCCGAGGGTGGCGAGGACCAGCAGCAGGACGAGCGTCGTCAGTCCGTTGGCCAGGAACTGGTACTTGCTCCGCAGGGGCCGCGCGGTCTCGCCCGGCTCGGGCTTCACGGGGATCGGCGGGCGGCCCTGGCGGAGGGCCAGGCCGCTCCGGACCTGCCGGGCCCAGACCTTGATGTCGGAGGGGAGGCTGTACTGCTTGAGGGTCGAGCCGTCGCCGGGGTCGTTGCGGTAGACGCCGCGGAAGCCCAGGACGACGCAGATGTAGTAGGCTTCGAGCCCGTCCTTGAGGGAGAACTTCTGGGCCTGCTCGGCCTTCTGGAAGAAGACGGAGGGGGCCTCGGTGGTGCCGAAGAACTCGTACTCGAGGGGGTGCTGTTCCCAGTCGGCGGCGGCGGCGAAGTTCATGACCTCGTCGATCCAGGCCGCGATGGCGTACTTGGCGAGCTTCCAGTCCTCGTTGTTGGCGAGGGCGGTCTCGGCCCCCTGGAAGGCGGTGATGAGTCCGGCGCGCTCCTCGAAGATGTCGAGCTGGGCACCCTGCTCGATGCGTTCGAGCATCCGGATGGCCCGGAGGAAGAGGGGATCGACCGCCTTTGCAAAACGGGGAGTCATGGGTCTCTTTCGGTGGCCGCGTCGCCCGCTGCCCTTGTCTGTCGTACCCGGTCGGCGTCCGCGGACGTGGGGATGCGGGCGGAACTCGTGTGGACGAGGTGGTAGCCCGCGACGTCCGGGGAAGGGATTTCTCCGGGGTTGCGTTGCCAGTCTAACCGGGTGTGACGGGGGTGTCAGCCGACGATTTTTCGGCGGAGAGCATTTCCCGGCGTGCCCGGCGGCGTCCGTTCCCCGGGGCCCGGCCGGGGCCCTGGCGAGGGGGACAGGGGGCCGGTGTCGTTCCCCGGGCTCCCCGTCCGCCGGAGGCCCGACCGTCGGAAACCGTGGAAAACGGGTTGTGTCCGGTCCACGGATGTCTGGCGACATGGTTGTCGCCCTCCAGTCGGCGCGCCGGGTCGCGTTCCCTTCCCCGTGATCTCTGTGCCTCTGTGTTTCCTTCTTCCGGACGAATTCGGAAACACAGAGGCACGGAGGACACAGAGAAGAGGAGAGAGGCGGGCCGAGACCGCCGTTCCTCTACCGGGGGAAGGATTGATCGGCCACGAAATCCCCCTCTGCCCCTTCGCCCGTCCACTCTCCCGCCCCGGAAGCGGACGAATCGGGATGCCCAGACGTCCGCCGATCTGCAAGAATGGCGGTCGCCTGCCGGCCCCCTCACTTCCGCACTTCCCCCGCGTTCCAGACTGAGTCTGACTGCCGATGAGAATTGTCCTCGAGGTGAGAAACGGGCCGCGTTCGGGACACCGCACCTGGCTGGCGGACGGGCAGGAGCTCAAGATCGGCCGGACCGAGTGGGCGGACTTCGCCTTCCCGGACGACCGCACCATGCCGGACGTGGGCCTCGTCCTCAAATGCGGCACCCGCGGGTGCGACGCCAAGTCCCCCTCCGACCGGCACCGCTTCCTCGTCAACGGCCAGCCGGTCCTGACCCACACGCTCAAGGACGGCGACATCCTCCAGGTCGGGAACACGGAGTTCCTGGTCTCCGTGCCACTTGCCGGGAACGACCGCCGGATCAGCGTCCCCCTGATCTGGACCAAGGGCCCCCGCTCGAGCGCGACGATCCCAAACTTTCCCTACGAGATGCGGCGGTGCCATTCCGGCCTCGTCTGCTACCGGGCCGACGCCGCGCGGTTCCCGATCCGGGCCCTGCTGCCGATCCTGGCCCGCCGGATGATCCTGTACCTCCTGGTGAACGGGGACCTGGCGGCCGAGGAAGAGAAGCCCGGGCTGGCCGCCTACCGCGAGTTCCCGCACGACATGACCCGGCCGGACGACGTCCTGGTGGCGAACCTGCGGGTCGTGACGCCCATGGACCCGGTCGACCGGGTGGCGCTCGCCGCGCGGCTCTGGCCGTCCGGGTGCGTCACGTGCGTCCTCTCCTCCCGCGAGCCGGACCACTTCATGACGCACCTGGCGTCGAGCGCCTTCCTGCTCTCGCGGCACGAGATGCTGCTGGAGCGGCTGGAGGGGGCGACGAGCTCGGTCCTCTCCGACGCCTTCCGCGGCGTGGCGGCGGTGGTCCTGCCCGACTCGACCGCCTCCTGGTCGATGTTCGCCGACCCGCAGCCGCGTCCCGTCTGGCAGAACCTGGGCCTCCCGACGGCGCCGCTCGGCCCGGCCAACAGCGTGAGCCGCGAGATCACCGACTCCAAGCGGTTCGGGTAGCCGGGCCGGGCGGGGAGTTAAACACCAAGACACAAAGAAGGCACCAAGTGCACAAAGCCCGGGAGGGCGAGGCTCCAGCCGAGCCGCGGCGGTGGCTTCCGAGCCCGCTGTGCCCTCAGCATCTCCGATGAACGAGGGCCGCGACGTGGCGTCGAATGCCGAGATCGAGATGCGCTGGGTGGATGCCTGGGAGGCCGTGCACGACATCGTCGGCGACCGCCGCGACGTGCCGGTTCTGCTCCCGGACTACTCGGTCGTGACGGTCCCTGAGCTGCTGGGCTGGCTGCAGGACTCGGTCTATCTGGGGTACGCGGTCCGGGTTGAGGCGGGTTGGGTCGGGCACCGGCAAGGCCTCATCGCTCATCGCACGCCACCCGACTTCGACGAAGGAAGGAGTGGGCCACAGATGAACACAGATGCACACGGATAAGAAACGTCTCCGTGGCCTCTGCGCTCTCTGTGTTTCAAGAATCCGCCGGGGGGGCCAGAAGGCGAAGACCAGGCGACGTTCCTCCCGCCCGTCGCCCCTTCGTGTTCTTGGTGCCGTCTTTGTGTCTTTGTGTTTAACCGCCTTAAACGCTCGCCCCGCGCACGAAAACGCCCGGCGATTGCGGTCGATCGCCGGGCGTCGTTCTTCGTGTTCTTGGTGCCTTCTTCGTGTCTTGGTGTTTAACTCTTCTTCACACCACTACCGCGCGGCGATCGTCGTCCGCGCGGGGGCGTCGCCCCGAACCATGTCGCCCCGCTGCGGGTCGGTGTCCGGTTCGCTCGGCCAGAGGTTGACGTTGCCGTCGCGGCCGACGCTCACGAGGAGCCCCTTCCGCGAGACGTCGAGGGCGGTCACCGCCTCTTCGTGACGGGTCATTTCCACGAGCTCGCGGGCATCGACGATCCCCGCCATCGTGTCGACGCGGCCGAGGCGCGGGTCCCAGACGCGGAGCGAGCGGTCGCGGCTGCCGGTCACGAGACGCATCGTCGGGCCGGTCCCGAGGAACCCGACCGCCTGGACTTCGCGGGAGTGGCCGACGAGCCGACGCAGCGGGGCGGCGTTCGCGGCGGCGTCCGCGCTCCACAGGTAGGCGTTGCGGTCCGCGGCGACGAGAATGAACTGGCCGTCCGGCGAGAAGCGGCCCGTCACGAAGGGGACCGTTTCGCCGTTGAGCTCGGTCTTCGGCAGGCTCAGGACGCGGAGTTCCTGGCCGTTCTCGACCGACCACAGCCGGGCCGTGCCGTCATCGCCGGTGCTGAGGATCTGCGTCCCGTCCGGCGAGTAGATGACCGAGCGGATCGCTCCCTTGTGGCCGGCGAGCGAACGGACTTCCTTGAAACCCGCTCCCGCTTCCCAGGTCCACTGCTTGATCAGGCCGTCCGAGCCGGAGGTGACGAAGTGGTACACCGCGCCGGTCGCCTTGGGCGAGAAGTCGAGGCTCCAGGTCGGGCCCTTGTGGACCGTCTCCAGCTTGGCGATCGCCTTGCCGGTCTTTGCGTTCCAGAGCTTGAGCGACTGGCTGCAGTTCCCGACGATCGCGCCGTCCGCCGAGAAGGCGGCCTGCGGGACCTGGTAGTGCGGCCGGTAGCTCAGCTTCATCGAGAAGCTCTGGGCGTCCCAGCGGTAAACCTCGTGGCCGTGGATCGTAAACAGGTCCCCGCTCTTGTCCGAGAGGACCGCCACGGGGGCCTGGAGGGCGACGGGGAAGGCCCGCTCCTTGGCGAGCTTGGCGCCCCGGTCCGAACCCGCTTCCCACGTGGCGATCGAGGCGGGCTGGTTGCCGGCCGGCTCGAGGAGGGTGTGGAACGTCAGCGATTCCGGCGCGAAACGGACCGCCCGGAAGCCGGGCTCGCCCGTCTTCGGCGTGGCGAGGACGCGGACCGCCATCGTCTTGAGGTCGACGATCGCCAGGCCCGACGGATCGGCGACCTTGCTCCCCGGCTTGGGGGCCGGGACGACGATCACGACCGCGGCCGAGTCGTCGTCCGAGACCGCCAGGCCGTCGACGAAGCCGTCGACCTGGGCTCCGGCACCGGCGGCGAGCGTCGGTCCGGTGTACTTCCGCAGCGAGCCGTCGTCGGCGGCGATCAGGAGGTCATCGTTCGCCAGGGTCCGGATCTGGACGACGGGGGTCTTGCTGGGGGTCAGGGTGGCGGTGATTTCTCCGCTCGCCGCGTCCCACACGAAGACGACCCCCTTGTCGGTCCCGCCGTAAACCTTCTTCCCGTCGTTCGAGATCGCGAGCGACGTGATCCGCTCCGAGGCCGCCCCCTTGCCGGCGAAGTCGCGGACGAACTGGAGTTCGCCGTCGGTGATCTTCCACAGCTTGGCGAGCGACGCGGGGTCGCTGCTGCCGGTCACCATCCACTGGCCGTCGCGGGTCACCGCGAAGCCGCGGAGGTTCGTTCCGGTGCGGGCCGCCGTCGAGATCTCGCGGCAGCCGTCCGCCCCCACGTCCTTCCAGACGCGGACGATCGAGTCCGCTCCGCCGACGATCAGGTAGTCGCCGCGGCGCTCCATGGAGAAGACCGAGAAGTCGGTCCCTTCCGCGAGGGTCGCGCCGGCCCGGAGGGCGGGCTCGTCCTCGAGGACCAGGACCGAGACCGCGCGGTTGGTTCCCGCTTCGAGCTCGACGATCCGCGACGTGTGGTCGCGGCTGGCGGTGACGAGCCGCTTCCCGGCGGCATCGAACCGGACCGAGAAGATCTCGTCGTTGGCGTGCGGGCGGATGACGTCGGCGCTCTGCTCGGCACCGGTGAACTTGAGCGTTTCGCCGGCCCGGGAGAGTTCCCAGCCGAGGAGTTCGCGGTCCTGGCCGATCGAGACCACGACCCCCTGTCCGAGGGGCGAGATCACGGCGCCGAGGACCGGCGAGCTGTGGCCGCGGAGGACATGCTGTTCCCGCTGGGCCGCGACGTCCCACACCTTGACGAGGAAGTCGTCGCCGGAGCTGACGAGCTGGCGGCCGTCCGCGCTGAAGTCGAGCGAGCGGACCGTGACGAAGTGGGCGGCCGACTCGGCGTCGGTCACCGAGACGTCGCCGAGGCGGGCGGCGTCGCTCTCTCCCTTGCCGGAGTGGAGTTCCTGGTAGGTCTCGACGAAGTCGTCCTGGGCCCGGTCCGCCTGGGCGGGACCGCGCTTCGAGAAGGCGGCCGCGACGGCGGAGCGGACGGCGTCTCCCTGGCTGACCGCCCGCAGGTCGCGGGGGGACCAGAGGAAGATCCGGCCGGTCTCGTCGGCACTGGCGATGCGGTCCCCGTCCGGCGACACGGCGACGCTCGTCACCGGGGCGGCGTGGGCCCGGAAGTCGGTGCGGGTCACGAGGCGGTACTGTCCTTCGACCTTGTCGAGGGCCCACACCTTGACGCCGTCCGTGCGGCGGCCGGCGTAGGCGGCGGCGACGATCGTTCCCTTGTCATTCGTGACGCTCGAAAGGTCGACCACCTTGTCCGGATGCCAGGCGGTGGCGACGACCTGCGGGGCGCCCGAGTCGCCGATCTCGACGAGCCGGATCGTGCGGTCCGCACAGCCGGCGGCCAGGAGCGTCTCGCTCAGGAAGGTCGCGTCGGCGATCGTTCCATTGGTGATGGCGGCTTCGCCGAGGAGCTTGCCGTCGGCGGCGTCGCGGATCTGGAGCTGTCCTTCGGTCGTGGCGACCGCCAGGCGGGCGCCGCTCCGCGACGGGAGGGCGAGCGAGGCGCCGGCGACCGTCGCGACCGGACGCGCGGCGAGCGCCACGCGGCCCGAGGGGTCGACGTCGGCCCGCCGGACCTCGCCGTCATGCAGGACCACGTAGGCGGCCCGTCCGTCCGGCGAGAGCCGCACGGAGCGGGGAGTGCCGCTCGGGAGCGAGGCGCTCGAGGTGGTCGGCCGGACTTCCCGCAGGAGCCGCTGGTATTCCCAGCCGAGCGGGATGCGGTCCCGATCCGCCTGGGCCCGGATCTCCGAGAGGACCTCGCGGGCCCGCTCGAAGTTGTTCTGCTTGATGAGAGCGAGGACGCTCTGGATCTTGGTGAGGTACTGCTCTTCTGCGGCGAGCTGGCGGGACGATTCGGCCTGCTTTTCGGCTTCCTTCTTGAGCTCTTCCGCCTTCTGCTTTTCCTGGGTGGCGAGCATCGTCGCCTGCTCGGCGGAGGCCTTGGCCTTCTCGGCCATCGCCTTTGCCATTTCGGCGTTCTTCTGGGCCGCTTCGGCCTGGGCCAGGTTCTTCGTGGCCGCGACGACGAGCATCTCGGCCTTCTTCGCGTCCGCGTCCGCCTTCTTGGCGTCTTCCGCCGCCTTGGCCGCGGCGATCGTCGCCTTCATGGTCTCGGCCTGGGCCAGCTTGGTGTCCTCAGCCGCCTTGATCTTGTCCTTGTTGGCCTGGACGAGGTCGGTCTTGGCCTTCTCGGCGTCCATCTGCGCCTGGGCCGCCTGGTTGGCGGCGAGCTTGGCCGTCTCTTCGGCCTTCTGCGCTTCCCCGAGGGCCTGCTTCTGCCGCTCGACCGCCAGCTTGGTGTCGTCGACGGCCCGCTGGGTTTCCTTCCGGGCGATCCCGGTCGCGATCTCCGCCTCTTCCTGGGCCTTCTTGGCGTCGTCGGTCTTCTTGTCGGCCAGGGCGGTTGCCTGGACGGCGTCGTTGATGAGCTTGACCGAGAGCGCCCCGCCCCCGATCAGGACGAACAGCAGCCCCAGCGACGCCCGGCGGAGCCAGACGATGCGGGACTGGCGGCTCTTCCGCTCCTGCTGGCCGAGCCGCAGCTTCTTGGCGACCGGACGGTGGGCGTCGAGCCCTTCGTCGAGGAGCGAGAGGCCGAGGTCGAAGTCTTCCTTCTTCCCCGCCTTCTCGGCGTACTGGACCCGGGCCTGGATCAGCCCCTGGCGGGCCTCGTCGTTGTCGGCCCACAGGGTGAGGGCTTCCTCGTAGCTGAAGATCGCCCGGTTGAACTTGTTGTAGTCCCCGCTCTCATTGGCCTCGTCGAGGTCGCTCTCGGCCTTGTTGACGAGCTTGATGCTCTCCGCGTGGGAGAGGTAGCCGCGGACCGCCGCCTGGAAGTGCTGGACCGAGGCGTAGCGGTCGACTGGTTCCGTCGCCATCGCCTTGCGGGCGATCTGGATCAGCTCGTTCCCCTCATGCTTCTTGCTGACCGGGAGGATGATGTTCTGCGCCGCGTTCCGCAGGCACTCCGTGGCGTTGTTGCCGGTGTGCGGCGGGTAGCCGGTGACGATCTCGAAGAGGGCCGCCCCCAGCAGGTAGATGTCGCTCGCGGGGCCGATGCGGGTGATCGGGCCGGTCGCGAGTTCCGGGGCCATGTAGGCCGGGGACCCGCCGAGGCTCGCCGTCTGGTGGACCGTCTCGGCCTTGGCGAAGGTCGCCGTCGGGACCGCGAGCCCCCAGTCCATGAGCATGACGACGCCGAAGTCGCCGATCATGACGTTTTCAGGCTTGATGTCGCGGTGGATCACGCCGCGGGAGTGGGCGAACGCCACGGCGTCCCCCACCTTGAGCAGGATCTCGATGTTGGACTCGAGCGTCCGGGCCGCGATGTCCTTCACCCACGGCGTCCCCTCGACGATCTTCATCGAGTAGAACAGCGAGTCGTCCGAGCCGCGGGCGACGTCGTAGATCGGGACGATGTTCGGGTGGTCCAGGTGCCCGGTCACGACCGCTTCCGAGAGGAACTGGTCGCGGCGGGTCTTGAGAGTCTTGGCCAGCCGGCCGCTGCTGTGCAGCCGCTCCCGGTCGGCGTCGGTCAGGGGCTTGATGACCTTGAGCGCCACCTTGCGGTCGAGCGACCGCTGCTCGGCGACGTAGACCGTCCCCATCCCCCCCTGGCCCAGGACCTTGACCAGGCGGTAGTCGCTGGCGACGACCGGCGCGGAGCCGATCGCCTGCATGGTCCGCTCGCCGACGTTGAGGCGGGTCTCGGTCCCGACCGAGGCGGAGCGGCGCTGGGCCTCGTCCGGCAGGGCGAAGTCCGCCGCCTTGGCGCCGGTGATCTTCTTCCAGTGGTCGATCTCGTCTTCCGGCAGGTCGCGGGGATTGATCGAGGTCGAGGGCCCCAGGTCCGCCAGGCTCTGGTGGCTCACGAGGGTCCGGGAGAACGAGTCCGCCACCGCCGCGAAGGCGTCGGCCGCGATCGTCGCCTCGAGGTCGTCGACGGGACCGGAGACGAGGGTCTTGGAATTGAGGATGTCGAGGTCGGGATCCGAGACGACCGTCCGCGAGTTGATGAGGTCGTCATCCGACCCGGTGCCGGCGGGCGGGGCCGTCGGCGCGAAGGTCGGGAACGCCGGGGCCGGCGGGGCGCCGCCGGGGACCGTGGCCGAGCCCAGCACGGCGGCCGGCGGAGCGGCGGGGGCCGCAGGAGCGCCCGGGGCCGGCGGGGCCTTCCGGTCGATCATGTCGATGTTCGTCGCCGAGTCGATCTGGACCGAGTCCGACGGCGGGACGAGGGTCTGGCCGACTTCCGGGTTGCGGTACGGGAGGTCGTCGTCGCTGTCGAGGCCGGCGATGTTGATCATCGGCTCCGAGACGGGCGACCCGGGGGTATCGGACTCCGATGGATCGAAGACCTTCTGCTCCGGGTTGGTCGGGTTGATGACGACCGGCGCCGGGTCGGTGAAGTCGACGATCTGCGACTCGAACACCTCGGAGGCGAAGGCGTACGTCCCCTGGACCGGGTTGACCGGATCCGGAATGTGCAGCGTCCCCTTGAGCTTCTTCTTCTGCTCGTCGTCCTGACGCGCCGGATCTTTGTCGGATGGAGTGGTCATGATTCGGTCACGCGATCGGGAGTGACTGGCGAGGGGGCCAGTGAAGGACCAGGGCTAACGGGACACAGGGGTGACAAAGACAGAGTTGGACATCAGGAGTTGGCCCGGCGGCGGCGGCGGGCCGACCGGCTGAACGGGTTTTCGGCCGCTTTCCGGCCACCCTTCCAGGCGGCGAGGAGGAGCGGAACGCCCGCGAGGGCGGCCCGGGGAGCGGCGTCCGTCGCCACAGCCGGACCATCACTCAGGGTATGCTCGATTTCGGTCGCGAGAGAAGCCCGATCCGGGTCCGCCACCGCAGGAGACCGCCGGGAATCCGCTCCGGCGGCGGACTGCGCCGTGCCGCCCGACTGGTCGGATTCGTTGCCGTTTGGAATCGAAGCGTCGAAGGAGACGTCGTCCAGGGCGCCCGCCCCTTCCTCCTCGAGGGCGGTGTCGTCCCCCGACTTCTCGATCGTCGAGCGGATTTCCTTGAGCTGCAGCTCCGTCGGGAGGTTCTCGAGGTCGACGTCCGGCGAGCGGACCGCCTTGTCGATCACGTCGAAGCGGAAGACCGAGCGGGGGTTGCCGGTCTCGCCCATCCGGTACCGCAGCTCGTAGCTGCCGTCCGGCAGGTTCTTGAGCAGCAGCTCCAGGTTGTTGCCGTCCAGGATGTCCTTGGGGAGCGTGACGACTTCCGGCTCGGCGTTCGGGTCGTCCGCAATGATCACGAGCTCGAACGTCAGCTCGCGGGAGGCGGACCGCTGCGGCGTCTGGCGGATCGGCTCCACCGGCGTCGTCGGGAGCGAGACCGACACGAACTCGGAGACCTGCAGCGGGAAGGCCCGCTCGAGGACGACCTCGCTCTCGGTCTGGACCGGGAGGGTGATGAAGGTCACCACGCTGCTGAGGAGGATCTCGACCCGCCCGTTGTCGAGGGCGTCCGCTCCGTTGAGGCCGGTTCCCTGGCGGACATCCGCGGCGTTGACGCTTCCGGGGGAGTACTGCTCCAGGTTCCGGAACTGGGCCGGGATGTCGGTGGAGCTCGCCAGCCCCAGCGTCTCGCCGGTCGCGGTGTTGATCGGCGACAGGGCCTGGCCGTTGACGCTCGACGCCAGGACGACGATCGACGGGTCGTGCGAGACGGCGAAGTCGACGAAGAACAGGTTCGGGGAGCCCCCCGGGAGGGTTCCCGGCACGCTCAGGGCGAACTGGTCCGCCTGCGAGTAGGTGTGGGAGAGGATCGTCGGGTTGCCGCCGGTCAGGTAGGTCGCGTTGGCGTCCGCGGTCCACCCCGTTCCGCCGAACGAGACCCCGGTGTAGCGGGGGCTCGTGTCCAGGAAGCCGAGGAAGTTCGTCCCGTCGAGGTCGCCCCAGTCGACATGGACGTTGAGACCCAGCTCGCCCGCCACGCCGACCGTGTCGAGCGTGATCGAGACGTCGCCGTTGTTGCCGATCGGGACCTGGCCGCCGGCGGTGGTGTAGTAACCCGCCCGGTCGAAGTTCTTCGCGATCGCGTAGGCCAGGGAGGTGACCGGGTTGACGGTCATGATCGTCGACTGGCCGGAGGTGAAGACGAAGTTCCCCCCCGCCACGAGCGTCGCCGAGGCGGCCGCGGTGTTGAAGACCATCAGGGTTCCGCCGACGCCCAGCGGGCTGACCGCGGTCCCCTGGAAGACGATGTCCCCGCCGCTCCCCTTGGCGACCAGCAGGGCCGTGCTGGCGTTGGCGTCGAGCGGGGTGGCGTCCCCGGCGGTGACGGTCCGGACCGTGATCGTCGAGCTGGCGGCCCCTCCGGCCCCCAGGTTGGTGGCCGGGGTGTTGGTCCCGGCGATGACGTCGAGCGTCACGCGGTCGAGGTCGTTCGTCACGACGGCGATCGAGCCGTTCGCGGTCACGACGTTCTCGAGGATGATGGCGTCGGTCTCGAAGACGAAGACGCCCCCCGTCCCGATGATGTTGGCGAAGAGGCTCGTCACGCTCGTGTCGAAGAAGTCGGCGCTCGTGCCGAGGCCCGTCACGGTCGTGACCGAGAGGACGTTCGCCGTCACGTTGACGTTGGTCCCGTTGCCGTCCGTGACCGCCCCGGCGGTCAGTGTGACGTTGGCGGTTCCGCCGGCGGCCGTGATCCCGTCGATCGCGTTCGGAACGCGGGCTCCGGCCGCGACCGTCCCGATCGCGACGCTGTCGACATCGAAGTAGGCGACGTCGCCGGTGCCGGTCGTGGCGGCGAAGACGTCGACGTCGTTGTTGGCGCTTCCCAGGCTGATCAGGGTCCCGGCCGCAGCCGAGAGGTTGGCCGTCGTCAGGATGCCGCCGGCGGTCTGGGTGATCGCCCCCGCCGTGGAGACGAGGCGGATGTCGCTGGCGGCGGTGATCGCGGTCTCGAGGCTCAGGTTGCCGCCGGCCAGGAGCTCGATGTCGAGGGCCGCCGTCACGCCGCTGCCGGCGGTCGTCACGAGCGCTCCGCCGGGGATCGCCACGATCCGCAGGTCGTCGGCGTCCAGGAAGTAGACGTTGCCGGCGGTCGCAGCGGCGGTGAAGAAGTCGACGTCGTTGTTCGCCAGGGCCAGGTCGACCGACCCGGCCGCGAAGGCGCTCAGGGTGGAGCTGGTGATGATCCCGGTGGCCGACTGGACGATCGAGCCGCCGACCGCCTGCAGCCGGACGTCGTCCCCGAGAGCGGTGATCGCCTCGTTCACGCCGATGTTGAGGCCGGCGAGAATCTCGACGTCGAGCCCGGCCACGATCCCGGTCCCGCCGCCGATGCAGATCGAGCCCGCGACCGCCCCGACCGTGACGTCATTGGCGTCTTGGAAGTAGACGTTCCCGGTCGTCGCCTCGGCGGAGAAGATCGCGACGTCGTTGACGAGCGTCGAGAGGTCGACCGAGCCGGCGGCCCGGGCCAGGAGCGAACCGGCGCCGATCGCCGCCGTCTGCGTCACCGAGCCGGTGTCGGACTGCAGCCGGACCGTGCCGCTCGACAGGGCCAGGTTGATCGACAGCGAGCCGACCGACCGCAGATCGATCTCGGCCGGGGCGGTGACGCCATTGACGGCGCCGGTCACCAGGACCCCGCCCGCCACGTTGCCGAGCGTGAAGGTGTCGGCGTCCATGAACCGGACCGCCGAGCCGGCGGAGGCGGCAAAGACGTCGACGTCGTTGTTCGCGAGGCAGAGCTCCACCGACTGGCCGGCCCCGTTCGCCTGGGCGCTCAGGTTGGCCGCCGTGATGGCGCCGGTGGCGGTCTGGCTGATCGAGCCGGCGGTCGACTGCAGCCGGACGTCGTCCCCGAGGGCGTTCACGACCTGCTGGAGGCTGAGGTTGCCGGCCGTGAGGAGTTCGACGTCGTTCGCGCCGTTGGCCGTGATCCCGTTGACCGCCGTCGTGACGCACGTCCCGGCGGTCACGTTGCCGACGATGAGGTCGTCCGCGTCGCGGAAGTAGACGAAGCCGTTCCCCGTGACGGCGGCGAAGGTATCGACGTCGTTCGCGAGCCGCAGGTCGACGTTCGTCGCCGCCTGGGCGCTGAGGCTTCCCGCGGCGATGGCGCCGACGCCGCTCTGGGTCACCGCGCCGGTGGTCGACTGGAGCCGGACATCGTCCCCGAGAGCGGTGACCGCCTGCTGAAGGCTGAGGGCGCCCACCGACATGACTTCGACGTCGGTGCCGCCCGTGATCCCGTTCACCGCGGTGCTGACGAGCGTCCCGCCGGTCACCGAGCCGACGATCAGGTCATCGGCGTCCCGGAAGAGGACGAATCCGCTCGTCGCGGTCGCGGCGAAGACGTCGACGTCGTTGGCGGCGGCGACGCACAGGTTGACGTCGATCGCGGCCTGGGCGCTGAGGTTGGCGGCCGTGATGACGCCGGCGGCGGTCTGGGTCACGGAGCCGGCGGTCGACTGGAGCCGGACGTCGTCCCCGGCGGCGGTGACCGCCTGCTGGAGGCTCAGGTCATTGACCGTCAGGACTTCGATATCGGTCCCGGCCGTGATTCCGTTGACCGCCCCGACGACACAGAAGCCGCCGGCCACGGAGCCGACGATCAGGTCGTCGGAGTCCCGGAAGAAGACGTCCCCGGTCGTGGCGGTGGCCGCAAAGACGTTGACGTCGTTGGCCGCGGTCCCCAGGTTGACGTCCGCCGAGGCCTGGGCGCTGAGGTTGGCGGTCGTGATGATGCCGGTCGCCGACTGGCTGATCGAGCCGCCGGTCACTTCCAGCCGGACATCGTCGCCGATGGCGGTGATCGCCTGATCGACGATGATCTCTTCCCCGGCCATGATCTCGACGTCGACCCCCGCCGTAATGCCGGTCACCAGGTTGGTGACCAGGACCCCTCCGGCGAGGCTGCCGACCGTGACGCCGTCGAAGTCGCGGAAGTAGACGCTCCCCACCGTCGAGGTCGCGGCAAACTCGTCGACGTTGTTGACGGCAATGCACAGGGTGACGTTGTTGAAGGCCTGGGCGCTGAGCCGGCCCCCGGTGATGACTCCGGTCGCCGTCTGCGTGATCACGCTGCCGGTCGACACGAGGCGGATGTCATCCAGCTGGGCGGTCACGACGGCCTGGATGCTCAGGATCGCGGCGGTGCGGATCTCGATGTCGCCGGCCGCTCCCGCTTCCGCGGTCGCATCCCCCGCCACGACCCCGGTCGCGCCGGTGACGCAGATCGAGCCCGCCACCGTCCCGATGACGAGGTCGTCGACGTCGTTGAAGTAGATCGAGCCGGCCGAGGTGGTGGTCGCCGCCGCGAAGGTGTTGACGTCGTTCCCGAGCTGGAGGTCGATGTTGCCCGAGGCCCGGGCCACGAGCGACGTCGCCACGATCGTGCCGGTCCCCGACTGCGTGATCGCGCCGTTGTCCGCCTGGAGCCGGACCGTTCCGCTGGTGAGCCCCTGGGTGATCGCGAGGTCCCCCGAGCCGGCCCGCAGGTCGATCTCGCTGGGAGCGGTCACGCCGGTGACGTCCCCGGTCACCAGCACCCCGCCGAGGACGGTCCCGAGGGTGAAGGTGTCGGCGTCCATGAACCGGACCGCGACGGCCGCGCTGGCGGCGAACGTGTCGACGTCGTTGGGGGCGACGCACAGCTCGACCGACCCGCCCGCTCCGTTGGCCCGGGCGCTGAGGTTGGCGGCCGTGATGACCCCCGCCACGGTCTGGGTGATCGAGCCCGCGGTCGCCTGGAGCCGGACGTCGTCCCCGTCGGCGGTCACGACCGCCTGGAGGTCGAGGGTTCCGCCGGTGAGGATCTCGATGTCTCCCGCTCCGCTGGCGACGACGCCGGTGGCGCCCGTCGTGATGCAGATCGAGGCGGCCACCGAGCCGACGACGAGGTCATCCGTATCGCGGAAGTAGACGAAGCCGGAGCTGGTCGTCTCCGCGGCGAAGATGTTGACATCGTTCGCGAGCCGGAGGTCGACGTTCCCGGAGGCCCGCGCCAGGAGCGAGCCGGCGGTGATCGTCCCCGTTCCCGACTGGGTCACGGAGCCGTTGTCCGCCTGGAGCCGGATCGTGCCGCTCGAGAGGGCCTCGGTGATCGCCAGGTCCCCGGAGCCGGCGCGGAGGTCGATCTCGCTCGCGGCGGTGATCCCCGTCACGTTGTTCACGATCAGCACGCCGCCGGGGACCGTCCCGAGGGCGAAGTTGTCGACGTCCATGAACCGGACCGCGACCGCCGCGCTCGCCGCGAAGGTGTCGACGTCATTGTTCGCAGTGCACAGCTCGACCGACTGGCCGGCGGCGTTGGCCTGGGCGCTGAGGCTGGCGGCGGTGATGACCCCCGCCACGGTCTGGGTGATCGAGCCGGTCGTGGACTGGAGCCGGACCGTGTCCCCCGCGGCCGTGACTTCGGCCTGGAGGCCGAGGGTCCCGACCGTCAGGATCTCGATATCGCCGCCCGCCACAACACCGGCGTCCCCGGCGATGCAGACCGATCCCGCGACCGTCCCGACCGTGAGGCCCGACGTGTCGCGGAAGTAGACGAAGCCCGCCGTCGCTTCCGCTGCGAGCGTCCCGGCGTCGTTCGCGAGCTGGAAGTTGATGTTGTTCGAGGCCAGCAGGAGGAGGTTCGTGGCGGTGATCGTCCCGGTCCCCGACTGCGTCAGCGAACCGTTGTCCGCCTGGAGCCGGATCGTGCCGCTGGAGAGCGCCTCGCTGATGTTGAGGTTCCCCACGCCCGCCCGGAGGTCGATCTCGGTGGGAGCCGTGACGCCGGTCACGCTGCTCGCGACCAGGACTCCCGCTCCCACGGTTCCGAGGGCGAAGGTGTTGGCGTCCATGAACCGGACGGCAACCGCGGCGCTGCCGGCGAACGTCCCGACGTCGTTGGCCGCGGTGCACAGCTCGACCGACTGGAACACCCCGTTGGCTTGGGCGCTGAGGTTGGTGGCGAAGATGGTTCCGGCGGAGGTCTGGGTGATCGATCCGTCATCCGCCTGGAGCCGGACGTCGTCCCCGATGGCCGTCACGGCCGCCTCCAGGCCGAGCTCGCCGCTGGTGCGGATCTCGATGTCCTGGCCGGCCTCGAACCCCACGACCTGCTGCGTCACCAGGACGCCGCCCGTGACGGTCCCGACGGTCACGCTCCCGGAGTCGCGGTAGTAGAGGAAGTCGGCCGCGTTCGCGCCGGTGACCGCCGCCACGACGTCGACGCTGTTCGAGGCGGACCGCAGGTCGATCTCCGCCGTCGCGCGGGCGCTGAAGTTGGCGGCCGAGACCCCGCCCCCCGTCTGGACGATCGAACCCGCCGTCGTCTGGAGCCGGACCGTGTCATCCGCCGCCGCGATGTCCTGCAGGAGGCTGATGTTCCCGCCGGCCAGGATCTCAACGTTGTTCCCCGTGCCGCCTGCCGTCACGCCGCTGGCGCCGCCAATGCAGCTGGAGCCATTCACGAAGGAGATCGTCAGGCCGTCCGTGTCGTTGAAGTAGACAAAGCCGTCCGTCGTCTCCGCGCTAAAAACGTCGACGTCGTTGGCCAGCCGCAGGTCGACATCCGTGCCGGCCCGCGCCAGCAGCGACGTCCCCGTGATGATCGCCCCGGCGTCCTGCGTCACCGAGCCGGTGTCGGACTGCAGGCGGACCGTCGTGCTCGTGAGGGCCTGGTTGAGCTGGAGGTTTCCGCCCGCCCGGAGGTCGATCTCGTTCGGGGCGGTGACGCCGTTGAGATCGGCGCTCAGGACGCTCCCGGCGGTCACGGTGCCGAGCGTGAACGTGTTGGCGTCCATGAACCGGACCGCCGAGCCGGCGGTGGCGGCGAAGGTATTGACGTCGTTGGGGGCGAGGCACAGCTCGACCAGGTTCCCGGCCTCGGCGCCGAGGAGGTCGGCGATCACCGGGGCGGTGGCGTCCTGCGTGATGTTCGTCGTGGCCCGCAGCCGGACCGTGCTGCCGGCGCTCGTGCCGACGTTGACGCCGCTGACATCCGCGACGAAGACGTTTCCGGCCGTGACCGTCGAGAGGTTCACGCTGTTGGTGTCGCGGAAGCTGACGAACTGCCCGCCGCCGGTCGCCGCGGCGGCGAAGTCCGTGACGTTGTTCGTCGCCAGTGAGAGGTCGATGTCCCCGGTGTCGGAGACGGCCGCCAGGGTCGCCCCCGTGATGGCGGCGGTCTGGGTGATGTCGCCGCTGGCCCGCAGGCGGATCGTCCCGTTGCCGGAGGCGATGGCGTCGCTGATGACCAGGTTCCCCGCGTTCACGAGGACCGAGATGTCTCCGTTGGCTCCGCTGGCATTGAGCCCCGAGACGGCGCCGACGGTCCCGACCGTCAGGCTCCCGGCGGCGGCGACCTGCTCCAGGAAGATCCCGCCGGAGGTCGTGGCCCGCGCGGCGACGGTGCCGACGGAGATCTCCAGGCGGTCGGCGGCGGTCCCGACCCCGCCGCCGGTCCGCAGCTCGAGGGCCGACGCGGTCACGTTCAGGGCGCCGGCGTTGGCGTCCGTGATCGCTCCGGTGATCTCGAGGCAGACGGTGGCGGTCGTCGAGACGATGTCGACGGCGACCGAGTCGGAATCGGTGTAGTTGATGACGCCGGACGCGTTCGCCGTATCGGCGGCGTTGCGGGCCTGCAGGTTGATGGTGTCGAAGTCGTTCGTCGCGAAGTCGAGCGTGATCGCCGCGCCGGCGTCGTTGAGGGTCTTGACCGAAAGCGTGGTCCCGACGAGCTGGCCAGAATCGGTGATCGCATCGGTCCCCGAGAGGGTCACGGTGCTGGCGGTCCGGATCGTCGCGACGTCGAAGCCGGTCTGGTCGACGTAGGTGATCGCTCCCGCGGCGTTCGCCACATCGGCGGCGTTGCGGGCCTGCAGGTTGACGGTGTTGAAGTTGATCGTCGCCGAATCGAGCGTGATCGCCGCGCCGGCGTCATTGAGGGTCTTGACCGTCAGCGTGTTCCCGTTCATCAGGGAGGTGGACCCGGTGATCGCCCCGCCGGCGGTCAGCGTGACGTTCCCCGTCGTCGTGATGGTCCGGACGATGTCGAAACCGGTCGCGTCGCGGTAGGTCAGGTTGCCCGCCGCGAAGCTGTTGCCGAGAGCGTTGAACGACTCCAGCCGGATCGACGCGAAGTCGTTCGTGGCGTTGTCGAGGACGATGTCCGCGCCGGCGTTGTTGAACGTCCTCGCCGTCAGCAGCGTGCCGGTGAGCTGGCCGGAATCGGTGATCGTGCCGGTGCCGGACAGCGTGACGGTGCTCGTCGTCAGGGCGGCCGCGACGTCGAATCCGGTCGCGTCGAAGTAGGTGATCGCCCCGGCGGCATTGGCCGCGTCGGCGGCGTTGCGGGCCTGGAGGTTGACGGTCGCGAAGTCGTTGGTCTGGTTGTCGAGGGCGATCGCGGCGCCGGCGTTGTTGAGCGTCTTCACGATCAGCGACGTGCCGGTGAGCTGGCCCGAATCGGTGATCGCGTCGCCGCCGGTCAGCGTGACGCTGCTCGTCGTCAGGGCGGTCTGGACGTCGAATCCGGTCGCGTCGCGGTACGTGATCGCGCCGGCGGCGTTCGCCGCGTCGGCCGCGTCGCGGGCCTGCAGGTTGACCGTCGTGAACTCGTTCGTCGCGTTGTCGAGGGTGATCGCGGCGCCGCCGTTGTTGAGCGTCTTCGCGAACAGCGTCGTGCCGGTGAGCTGGCCGGAGTCGGTGATCGGTCCGCCGCCGACCAGCGTGACGGTGCTCGTCGTCAGGGCGGTCGCGACGTCGAAGCCGTCCGCGTCGGCGTAAGTGATCGCTCCGGCGGCGTTCAACGTGTCGGCCGCGTTCCGGGCCCGCAGGCTGACGGTGTTGAAGTCGTTGGCGGCGTTGCTGAGCCGGACCAGTCCGCCGGCGTCGTTGAGCGACCGGGCGTCGAGCGTCGCCCCGGAGACCGCGCCGGTGAGGTCGATCGAGCTGGCGACGAGCGTCATCGCGTCATTGGCCGCGACCGTTCCGGCGCCGGTGATCGTCCCCCCCACCGTGACCGAGAGGTCCGACCCGGCGGCGCTGAGGTTCGTCGTCCCGGAGAAGACGACCGTATCGGTCCCGCCCAGTCCGTTGATCGTGAGGGACCGGGTGTAATCGGGGATGTCCACCGTCAGGTCGACGGTCGCGGTCAGCCCCATGTTGACGATGAGGGTCCCGACCGAGTTGTCGAACGTGGTCGTCTCGAAGGCGCTGGTGCCGCTGCGGATCTGCGAGATCCCGTTCGCGGCGGTCCCGTCGTCCTCCAGGAAGACCGTGTCGGCGGCGTCCGGGAGGTTGAAGATCAGGGTCGTGATCGTGCTCCCCGCCATGTCGACCGGCTCGAGGCCGGTGTAGTTGATCGTGGCGGAGGCGGAGGCGGTGTTGTAGACGATGTTCCCCGCGTTCGCCGGGGTGGTCGTCAGGAACGTGTGCGTCACCGTCGTGAAGGTGCCGCCGTTGATGTCGAGCTTGTCGTTGTCCCCCGCGGTCTCGCCGCCGTTCCAGTTGATGTCGACGTCGAAGAAGCCGCCGGTCGCGGCGTAGTTGACCAGCAGCGTCTCGCTCTGGCCGTTGGTGCCGATGACCGTGACCGTCTGATTCAGGACCGAGGCGTAGGAAACGGAGTCGACGATGACCCCGTCGTCCAGGAACTGGATGGTGTTTCCGATCCGCCGCAGCTCCAGGTTCCCCGCTCCGGCACCGTCGGAGGTGAAGATGACCGCTCCGGACTGCGTCAGGCGGAAGTCGTTCGAACCCCCGCCACCGGCTTGATAGTTGGCGATGAACGGGATGCCGTTGATCGTGCGGGTCCCCTCATCCGGGACGCCGGAGAAGGTCCCGCTGATGGCATCGTTGCCGTCGTTGACGATCAGGTTGATCCGCTGGGCGGGACTGGGGGTGATCGTCCCGTTCGTCGTCAGCGTGACCCCCGCCTGGATCGTCACCGTCCCGGTGACGTCGAGCTGGTCGTACCCGCTCCCCGCCGTGTTGGTGTTGACGTCCGCGACGTAGAACGACCCGGTCTGGAACGTCAGGTTGCCGACTTCCAGGACCGCCGTGGTCCCCGGTGCCAGGCCCGGCGCCAGGGTGCCGCCGCTGGCGATCGTGACCGACCCGCTGATGCTTCCGTTTCCGCCCAGGGTCCCGCCGTTGTTGACCAGGACGCTGCTGGTCCCGGTCCCCGAGCCCGCGCCGTTGGTGACGAGGAGCACCCCGTCGGAAACGGTCGTCGTCCCGGTGTAGGTGTTGGCGCGGGCCAGGGTCAGGGTCCCCGGACCCTGCTTGGTCAGCCCGCCGCCGCTGATCGTCGTACCGACCGCCTGCGTGATCGCGTCGTCGCTTCCGACCGTGAGCCCGGCCGAGGCGGCGATGTTCCCCAGGACCATCCCGCCGGCGTCGTCCCGCAGGCTGACCGCGGTGCCGGTGGCCGCCACGGTCCCGACGAAGTCGTTGCCCGGATCCGACAGGTCGATGATCCCGCCGGCCCCGGCCAGCGTCACCGCGCCGGCCCCGGCCTGAGTGATCCCGCCGGTCTGCGTGATCCCGACCGCCGTGATGGTGAGGGTTCCGGTCCCGACCGCCGAGGCTCCCAGGATGATCGCGTTGGCGTCCCTGATGGAGACGTTGTTGGCGCCACTGTTGTTCAGCGAGACCGACCCCGTGAAGTCGTTCGAGGTGTTCGTCAGGGTGATGACCCCGGCGCCGGCGTTGAAGGTCGCCGCTCCGGCCGCCGCTCCCTGGATGATGGCCCCCGATTGCGTGATCCCGACGGCGTTGACCGTCAGCGTCCCGGTCCCGACGGTCGACGCCCCGAGGAGGAGTGCGTTGACGTCCGTGATGGCGACGTTGTTGGCGCCGCTGTTGTTCAGCGAGACCGCGCCGGTGAAGTTGTTCCCGGCGTCGATCAGGCTGATCGCCCCCGCGCCGGCGTTGAACGTGACCGCTCCGGCCGCGGGGGCCTGGGCGATGGCGCCGGTCTGGGAGATCCCGACGGCGTCGACCGTGAACGTCCCGGTGCCGAGCGTCGAGGCTCCGAGCACGAGCGCGTTGACGTCCGTGATGGCGACGTTGCCCGCCCCGGTCGCAAAGAGCGAGACCGCCCCGCCGAAGTCGTTCGCGGGGTCGGTGAGCGTGATGGAGGTCCCGCCGGTGGTGGCGGTGAAGCTGCTGGTCCCCGTGACGGCGAGGGCGGCGGTCTGCGTGATCGCCCCGGTGGAGCTGACCGTCAGCGATCCGGCCGAGCCCGCGATCGCCGTGGCACTGTCTTCCTGGATCGAGACCGTCCCGCCGGAGTTGACGGTCACGCTGCCGAAGTTCGTCGTGCTGGCGCCCCCGATGGCGATCGACGTGCCGCCGAAGGAGGCATTGTTCGTGACGGCGAGGCTCGCGGAGCCGTCGGTGATGGCGCCGGTCGAGGTGAGCGAGAGGCTGTTGGCGACGTTGGCGCCGAGCAGGCTGGTGTCCGAGTCCTCCTGGATCGAGACCGCGCCGGCGGAGCTGAAGGTCACGCTGCCGAAATTCGTGGTGGTCCCCGCGCCGCCGATGGTGATCGACGAGCTGGCGAAGGCGGCGTTAGTCGTGACGGCGAGGCTCGTCGAACTGTCCGAGATTCCTCCGGAGGAGGAGATCGCCAGGTTCTGCGCCGTGTTGTCGCCGGCGAGGACGGTGGCCGAATCCTCCGCGAGCACGACCCCCCCCCCGGAGTTGAACGTGAAGCTGCCGAGGTTGGTGGTGGTCCCGCCGCCGCCGATGGCGATCGACGAGCCGGCGAACGAGGCGTTGTTCGTGACGGTGAGGCTCGTCGAGCCGTCCGTGATCCCGGCGGTGGACGTCAGCGAGAGGCTGCTGGCCGTGTTGGCGCCGGCGAGCGCGGTGGCGGAGTCCTCCTGGATCGAGACCGCCCCGGCGGAGTTGAACGTCAGGCTGCCGAAGTTGGTGGTGATCCCGGCGCCGCCGACGGTGACCGACGTGCCGTTGAAGGAGGCGTTGTTCGTGACCGCCAGGCTCGTCGAGGCGTCCGTGATCGCGCCGGCGGAGGTGAGGCTGAGGGAAGACGCCGTGTTGACGCCGGCGAGGCTGGTGGCCGAGTCCTCCTGGATCGTCACCGCCCCCGTCGCGTTGAACGTCAGGCTGGCGAAGTCCGTGGTCCCCGCGCCGCCGACGCCGATCCCTCCGGCGGTGGCGGTGAAGGTGGCGGCTCCGGTCGCCGTGAGCGTCTCGCCGCCGGTGGCCAGCGTGATGGTCGATCCGGAGAACGAGGCGGCCCCGGCGACGGTGACGTTCGCCCCCGCGCCCGTCACGTTTCCGCCGGTGACGATCGAGATGCTGCTTCCGAAGTCGATCGTCGTCGCGCCGGTGAACGAGACGTCGTTGGTCGCGTTGGCGCCGTTGTTCAGGCTCAGTCCGTTCGCGAGGCCGGCAAATGTGGCCTTATCGACGGTCAGCGTGTTCGTCCCGTTGCCCACCACGCCGCCGCCGTCGGTCCCCACCCACGTTTCCGCGCCGCTGAGCGTGAAATAGAAGTTGGTCGCGTCGGCCGAGATCGCGATGTCCTGGTTGGCTGCCCCCAGGTCGGTCAGCGTGAGGGAGTCCCCCGCGACGACGGCAAAGGTCGCATCGAGCACGATCCGCGGCTCAAGTCCCTGCGGACGGAGCCGGGTTGCGACCCGTTGACGGATCGGCTGGGGACGGCTGCGGCGGTTCCACGAGCGGAAATAGCGCTGTACTCTTGCCCAGAAGCCCATCTGCTCCACTCCGCCTGTCTGTCATCTTCGCTGTGATGCGAAAATGAGCATTTCCTGAACTTGACTTCGCCCGCAGCGTCCCCGGCAAGACGAGCCAAGTTTACCCAGCTTGCACCTCAATATCCACCAGTTACCACCGTCAAGGTCGTTGAATCCGTATTCGGCATTCCCGTTATCGGCACTGTCCGAAAGTAACAGCAGGATCGGTCAAGGGGTCACGGTGAAGTTTGACGACGGAGCCGGTTGTTCCGGGCATTCAGGAACTTCCGGAGTCGGGCTCCCCGCGGGCTCGATAACTCCGATTGAGGCATGATCTCGGACGAAAGCCTCCACCTGGGCAAAGGGCGCGCATCGCGTGATGTCTATGCGTACACCAAGGACGAGAGCTGTGAAAGACTCCCGCAAGGCGCTGGCGCTCGCGCTCCTGGGTTCCGGACTCTTCGGAGGTTCGGCCCGAGGGGACGACGCCGAGGGCTATGTTCGTTTTGTCGCCGGACAGGGGCTGACCCCCGTCTCCGCGACCGCCGCCGCTTCGGAATACGAAGGTGTGGTCCGTCTCCGCCAGATCCCCGGCACGGTGCTCCCGGCCCCGGTCGCGCCTCTGCCGACCGCGCCGCCGCTCCTGTCGCCGGCCGAGCTGGGGCCTGTCGAACTGCAGGCCGTGCCGGTGATCTCGCAGGGAGTGCCGGTCCTTTCGCCGGGCGAGCCGCATCTGATTCTTTCCGCCACGCACGCGGTCGACCCCTCCCGCAAGCCGGGCTGGGGGCAGTTGCCTCTCGCTCTGGCGTCGCCGCGGCTCGATGTGGTGATTCCCTCGCTCCATCCGGCCCATATCCGGACGGGTCTGGCCAGCGGACGGGGGCTGTCCCGGCTCCCGAGCCTCGATCTGGCGCGAGGCGAAGGATTGGCGCACAAGCCGGCCGCGATTGCCGCTCCTGTTGCCGTTGCCGCACCGGTCCGCACGGAAAACTCGATTCAGATTGCCCGAACGGAACCGGCCGCAGTGCCGGCGGCGGTCGAATCCGCTCCGGCTCCGGCCCCCGGAAAGCGGGAGCTGGTGATGGAGTTGCGGCGGGCGGCCGAGGAGGCGGTGGGCGAGAAGCCGCTGGTCGCCGAGACGGTCGACGGGCCCCGGACGCGGCCCCGTTCGCATGTCGACGGGATCGGAAGCGGCGAACTGGCGATCGTGACCGCCCCCCGGTCGGGCAAGGATCTGGGGCTGGATCCGGTGAACGGGTTCCAGTCGGGAAATACGTCGATCGGGTTGCGGATCGCTCAGGCGCCTCCGCCGCCGGTGGCACCTCCGGGCGGGAAGTCGGCCCCGATCGAGGAGGGGGATGGTCCGATGCCGAGCCGCAAGGAACCGGCGCGGGCGCGGACGGAATCGGAGATCGCGGCGATGCTGCGGGCTCCGGTGGCGGACATCAGCGTGGACGATCCGACGCAGGATCCGGCGACGTCGAACGAGCGGCCGGACAGCCTGGCGGCGAAGTATGCGGCTCCCGGGATCTTCGTGTCGAACTGGACGTGGCCTGAGCCGCGGCATCAGCGGTACACGTATCCGTTCTATCACACGCCTCTCTACTTTGAGGACGCGAACCTGGAGCGGTGCGGACTGGGATACGGGGTGTTCCAGCCGTGGGTTTCGAGCGGTCGGTTCATCGGTCAGACGTTCATCTGGCCGGCGGCGATGTTTCACCGGTGTCCGTATGAGCACGTCGTGACGCCGGGGGATTGCCGGACGTGTGAGAAGTTCAGGTTGAACACGACGTCGGCGAAGTGAGGGTGGGTGTCGGTGGCAGAAGAGATTCAGCCACAGATCAACACAGATGGACACGGATCAGAGATGACCCAGGGTTGCCGGTGTGGCGGCCCTGGGTTTTCTTTTTTTTGGGGGTGTGGGGAAGTGCAGAGGGGCCTGTGAGGAAGGCGGAAGGGGTTCAGGCGGAAGGCTGAAGGTAGAGCGGCGCAACTCAGGATCAATTGGATCTGACCGGGGTCCAGGGGGTCACCCCTGGTGGGGAGTGCAGAGGGGCAACGCCCCTTTGCCCGCCGGAGGCCTGGCCGTCGAGAGATGTCTGAAGGAGTGAGTATCCAAGCGCGGACACCGTGCCGTATGCCCCCGCACCAACCCGCGTGAATCGCCAACCGACAGCCGAACCACAACGGGCCCCAGGAAGTCCCGCCAGGGACGGCCGATAATAGCCCACCATTTCAATGGTGGGTCCGCAGCGCGGCTCCGGGCCAGAAGTCCCGTCAGGGACGAAAGAGTCGTTCTTCCCCAAAGCGGACACCCGTTATGTCCCACGGTTTCTCAGGGAAGTGCCTCCGGCGGCAAGGGGGCGAGGCCCCCTTGACCCCAGCTGCCGTCGCACGTCGGGTTCGAGCTATCAGAGCTGTGCCGGCAAGAACGGCATTCGAGCGGGGCAAGGAGCGCCCCCCCGCCTCTCTCCTATCCGTGTCCATCCGTGTTCATCTGTGGCGAACCCCTCTCCGCAACCGCTTCACGTCGTCGGAAACCGCAATGCCTGCCGAACCTGCCGCAGCACCCACCGCCAAAGCGGCGTCCAAGGCGGCTCAATCCGCACCAGCGCCGCCGACCGCAACGCCACCCCCCCCGGCGACTCCATCCGGATCGTCACCTCATACACCGGCTCCGACGGCCGCGGCCCCTCTTTCGAAGACGAACTCGCCTCCACCGGCAACTCGTTCAGCAAAGCCACCTCCCGCGGCAACGTCGCGGACGGCGTCGCCGAAATCCGCTCCACCGTCCCCCGCGGCAACTCCAGCACCTGCCCCGAAAGTCCCACCCACGCCGCCTGCCCGATCCGCACGTGCTCCACATCCCGCTGCGAGACATACGCCCGCACCACAAAGTCCCCCTCCGGCCCGATCGTGCACAGCTGCGTCCCCTCCGGCAGATACGCCGACCGGTTCGCCGGATCCAGCGGCGTCCCCTGCCAGTCCCTCAGCTCCCGCGGATCGACCGCCTTCGCCGCCACATTCCGCGGCGGCCACACCCGCCCCGCCAGGGGACTCCGGATCGCCAGCCGCGACAGCTCGTCATGCGCCAGCTTGATCCGCGCATCGAGCCCTTCAATCGTCTTCCGCAACGTCGGGATCTCATCCGCCAGCGCCGGGTTATCGACCCGCCTCGCCTCAATCGCCTTCATCCGCTGCTCATACCCCGCCCGCTGACTCTCGAGGTCCAGCAGCCGGATCTCCAGCTCCGGATTCCGCAACCGCGCAATCAGCGACCCTTCGTTCACCACGGTCCCCGCCGGCTCACACTCGCTCAAAATCCCGCCCACAGTCAGGAACACATCCTGCGAAGCCGCCAGCTCCACGAGCGCCGGCGCCTTCACCGGGTTCGGCATCGGCACGAGCGCCAGCCCCGCCACCACCACCCCCAGCACAACCAGGCCGATCGAAAGCCGCCCCCACCCCACAAGCCGTTCCCGACCCTGGCGGACAATCTCACGGGCCAGCGGCGCAGCGGTGCGGATCACAAGCCCTCCCAGGATGACGGCGGCCAGCAGGGTCGCCACCGGCTCCCATGGCTGCCGGTGCCCCGCCCGCACAAGACCATAAGCAATCAGCACCGCCATGGCGATCCGGTACCCGCCGCTCGCCAGCCCGTAAACGACCGCCGGCCATTCCGGCCGCGCGTCCAGCTCCGGCCGCCCGCCGGTCTGGGCCCCAAACACAATCCGCAGGAACCCCTTCCGCACCCCCTCCGCGGCGTCGGTCGCCAGGTTCGGCCGGCCGATGGCATCGGACAGGATGTAGTACCCGTCGTACTTGAGGAGCGGATTCCCGTTGACGAGCACGGTATTCAGTGAGCAGACGGTCATCAGCGAGAGCGCCAGAAAGTGCGGCAACCCCGGCGCCGTCCCCCACCAGACAAACGCCGCCAGCGACGCCAGGACCAGCTCCGCCAGCATCCCCGCCGCGGAGACAAGAATCCGGTGCCGGCGGGAGGGCATCAGCCACGAGTCGGAAACGTCGCAGTAGAGCGTCGGCATCAGGAGCAGCAGCATCACGCCGGACTTCCGGCACGCCCCGCCAAACCGCACGCAGCTGTAAGCGTGGGCCAGCTCGTGAATCCCCTTGGAGACGCTGAGCAGGACGATGAACGTCAGCAGGAAGTCCGCCGTCACCCAGTTGCGGGCCTGCGAAAGATCCAGCAGCAGCCGGTCCAGCGAGCTGAGAACACACAGCGCCGCCCCCCCTGCTAGCAACGCCCCGGCGACAAACGCCGGCCGCGTCCCGATCCACGCCACCAGCGGATACGTCGTCCGCAGGAACTCCGTCGGGTCCCAGCCGGGGAGCTGGATCGCCAGCGGATTGGGAAGCCGCTCGATCCACGACTTCTTCTTGGGAGGGGGCGTCGTCCCGCCGGCAATCAGCCCTTCGCGGACAAAGTGGGCCACAAAGCTGATGAAGTCATCCGCCCCCAGGAACCGGTCGGGCCGCTGGTGCTGAAATGTCTCGTACGCCTCCTCGACGCTCCGCCGCCCGTCGAGGTTCTGCAGGATCAGCAGCTCATCGGCGGAGAGGTGAAAGAACTTCTCGCGGAACGGGTCCTTGATGACCCACATCCGCCGCCGGTCAAACCGGATCTCCCGGCAGACAAGATCCGAGCGGAGGGCGAGAGCCGGAGAGGTCATGGGGAGTTAAACACCAAGGCACCAAGGAGGCACCAAGGAGGCACCAAGGGCACAAAGGGGGAAGAGCGAGGTAGGGGCTTTGTGGCTTGGTAAGGCCATTGTGTCCAGATGTCTCGCCCGGCCTCTCTCTTAAACACCAAGGCACCAAGACTTCACCAAGAACACCAAGAGGACAAGGGCCTCAGAAATCCTTGGTGTCCTTGGTGCCTCCTTTGTGTCTTGGTGTTTAACCCACCCCCTCAATTCCCCGGCAGCTCCACCGTCGCGGTCCCCAGCATCCCCGGGAGCAGGACGAGGTCGGCGTTGTCGAACTCAATCCAGATCCGCCGCTGGTTGTTGACCGGGTCGACTTCCGGGTTCACGAAGACCACCTTCCCCCGCCGCTCGATCTGGGCCCCCGTGCTCTGGGGGATCTTGACGAGGGCGCTCGCTCCCAGCAGACCGGGGATCGGGCGATCGGCCAGGACAAAGCCCTCCGCCCGCAGGCGGTTGATCTGCAGGACCCGCAGGATCGCCTCCCCCGGCTGAACCCACTCGCCCACGCGGTGCATGACTTCGACGACGATCCCGTCGACCGGCGAGACCAGCTGCCGGCGGTTCAGGCGGTGCTGGGCGATCTCGAGGTCGCGGCGCTTGAGGTCCGCCTCCAGCTGCGACTCCTCCATCCCGGAGGCGGCGTTCTGCACGTCGAGCTTCGCCTTGTCGATCGCCAGGTCGAGCCGCTTGACCGCTTCCCCCTGGGCCTTGGCCCGCAGGCCGTTGATGTCGTTCTCCTGGCGGGCGTGCTCCGCTTCCAGGAGGGCCTTGTCCGCCATGAGCTGCAGGGCTTCGATCTTGGACTCGGAGACCGACTGGTCGGAGCGTTCCTTGGCGGCCAGGTGCCGCTGGAGCTCGTTGGCCGCCACGCCGTGGGCTTTGACGGCGGCGCGGATCGGCGTGTCGTCGCGGGCGGTCTGGGCCGCCACGTCGTAGAGCGCCTGCCCCTCGGTGACCGCCTGGCTCGCCTGATCGACCGCCTTCTCCGCCAGCGAGACCGGGAGCTTGTTGGCGGCCACGTGCTGGGCCAGCCGCAGGTCGGACTCCGCCCGGGCGACGGCCAGCTTCGCGTCGACATCGTCCACTTTCCCCAGCCGCTGTCCGCGCTGGATCATCGCCCCTTCGCGGACGGTCAGCTCCTGCACGACCCCTTCGTCCTGGAACGGAATCCGGACCTCTTCCATCACCTTCAGGATGACGCGGTCGATCTCCAGCTTCTCGTCGGCGAGCGCGACGCCCCAGGCCGAGCACGCGACGGCGGTCACGGCGGCCGAAAGTCCGACGGAGCGAAGCCGCCGCCACGTCGCGGCCCACGGACGGGGAGCGATGGCGGGGCCGGTGAAGGTCGTCGTAGTCAAAGGCATGGCGGTCACAGGACAAACGTCCGGTACAGGTATTCGAGCAGTCTTCGCGTCCAGACGAACGCGTACGAGCGCTCGCCGCAGTCGATCTTGGCGGTCACGGTCGCCCCGGCCTGCGGCTCGGCCAGGGCCTTCTGGTCATACTCGGCAAAGCCGCGGAGGATCAACTCCCCGCCGGCCCCCAGTTCGGTGGCGTCGTTCCACCGCACCAGCCGCCCAGAGTATTCCTGCAGCGGCTGGCTGCGAAGCAGAAACCGGACGCCCGGCGAACTTCCGTCCTTTCCGGCGGCCCGGATGTACCCGGCCGATTCATCCGGAATCTCCAGCTCCAGGTTCCACGGCCCCGCAACGTCCAGGACATCCATCAGGTGCTGTCCGCGGCGGACCGGCCGGAGCGGGAGGGTCTGTTCGATGTTCCACCCGTCAACGACCCCCGCCTGATCGGCCCGGACCGTCAGCGTCCCCCGTTCGTCGTCGATCACCTGCAGCTGCCGCCGCGCCCCCTTGATCTGAACGAGGAGCTGTTCCTCCTCGACCGACAGCTCCGCCAGTTCGGCCCGGGTCTGGTTCCCGCCCGTCCCGCCGAACTGCCCCTGCGTGCGAAGGGTCTTGATCCCCGAGACCCGCGCTTCCCAGGCGGCCACGTCCGAGAGGAGTTTCTCGCGAGTCCGGTCGAGCTCCGGGTCCTGGACGCGGAGCAGCGGCGTCTCTTTCTCCAGCGACTGTCCGTGCTTCACGAACAGCTCCGCGACAAAGCCGTCCGCCGGGGCATAGACCGAAGCCCGTTCCCGCGGCAGCAGCCGGCCATCCGCCTCGACATAAAACGTCGTCTTCTGTGTCACCGCCAGCCCGATCACCGCCGCCAGCCCCGCCACGACCGCCAGGACCTTCGCCCCGCGGCCCCACAGTCCGCTGCGGGCCATCCGGTCCCACAGGCTCCGGCCGCTCCGGTCCCACCACAGCCGGACCGCCTGCTCGGCGTGCGGAGCAATGAGCGTCTCGAGCCCCGCGACGTCATCGGGCGTCTCGGTCCGGAACGTCTCCGTGACCAGCAGAGCAGGGCAGTCCCGCCCCCCCGGCTTCGACGGGACAAGCTGAATCCGGATCCGGCGGACGAGCGATTCGGCCACGTAGTCCTGCAGGGCCCGCCGCGCCCCGGGACGAAGCTCGATCGTCGCCGCCCCATGTTCGAACTGAAACGACTGCCCCCGCCGCGCCGCCTGCTCGCACAGCGCTTCGAGGAGTTTCACCCCCCGGGTCCGCCGCTCGGTGACGGCCGGGACCGACGAATTGACGACGCGGTACCCGCCCCCGCGGCGGACGAGGAGCGACACCCGGTCCGCTCCCAGAACCGTCTGGAGCGCGGTGCAGATCGCCCCCGCTCCCTCGGCCCCGCGCCCCGCTGCGAACAGTCCCTGCAGGGCCAGGTCGACCTGCGGCCAGCGGATCGCCAGCCCGCCGACGGACCGCGCCCGGTCCTGCTTCCCGAACTCGGCGACAATCTCGCCGACCGCCTCGAACACCTGTCCCATCCGCCGCTCGAGGACCCCCTCCAGCCGTCCCGGATAGCGGACCTCCAGCACCTCCGCCCCCAGATCCGACCGGCTCGTCGCGACGGCGAAGGTCGTTCCCAGGCCCCCGGCCTCGCGGCGGATCTGGACTCCTTCTGTCGCCCGGGCGACGCGGGTCGCTTCCGGCGGCTCGGCGGTCTCCCCCTGGGCGTAGAGGAGGGAAGCGGTCTCCCCGTCCCAGCGGACGGCGCGATACAGATCGATCCCCAGCCCGGCGAGGAGATGCTCCGCCGCCTGGCGGTGGAACTCGGCCAGCGACGGCCGGGCGGCGGCGACCTGTTCCAGCCGGAGCAGGAGAGCGTCGATCTCGTCGGCCGCCTCCAGTGTCTTGCCGGCAGATGTCATAAGTCGCTGCGATGCCCTGTGAGCGTGTTCGGATCTATTGTGGTCCCGGAGCCAGTCCGCATCAACGCTGACGCCGCTGCGGTCCCCGCCCCGTACGGATTCGTAACGGGCGACTCGTCACGGCAACGCGGCTCTCCACCGCACCGCCTCCCGTCGCCGCCGTGCCGCTCTCCATCGTCCCGCCGGCGCTCTTCACCCCAACGGGGTGGCACACCCCAGCCCAGGGCAACGCCCTGGGTTTGGGCATCCCCCAAAACGGTCAGCCCTGAAGGGGCGTCACACCGCGGCGATGTGGCACCCGTTCAGGGCTGGTGTGTTCCTTGGTCGAACAGCGTTCGGATTTTTGAAACACAGAGGCACAGAGAGCACAGAGAAGAGGAGGGTCGGACGGTCACTCAGGACCGCGCCTCCCTGCCTTTATCTGTGTGGATCTGTGTTCATCTGTGGCTCACTTCCTCTGTGCCTCAGTGTTTCAAAACCTTCGGCTTCGCGAAACAGAGAGAGGTTGGTTGAGGGGGGCATGCGACGCCGAGCCGCGCTCGCGGACCCACCGTGTCCCACGATGTCCGAGCGCTTAAACCTCCGGCGGCCAAGGCTGCCCGCCCTGGACCCGGGCAGGGTTCCACCCTGCACCCGGCTCTACCGCGTCCGCGTCCCCGACACCGTCTCGATTCCCGACTCCAGCTTCACCACCGGCTCACCACCTTCGGCCGGCGCCTCGTCCCCACCGGTCGCTCCCGGCGGCAACGCCGGCTCCGGCTGCGGGACCACTTCCCCGTTCGCCCCCGGGACCGCCGGAATCGTCGCCCGCATCCCCGACTGACCATCCATAATCGTCAGGTCGCAATACTCGAGGATCGACCCCTTCTCGAAGTGCATGTTCTTGAGAGCGATCTCGTACTCCGCCCGCGACAGGTGGTACTGCGTCTCCGCATCCGCCACGCGCCGCTGAGCGTCGAGGAACAGGTTGAAATCCTCGATCTCGATCCCGTTCTCCAGGTTCGCCTCCATCGCCTCCACGATGTGCTGCGCGGCGACGAACCGGTTGAAGTTGACCTGGCACAGTTCGTAGGCCCGGTCCACTTCCGCCATCATGGCGCTCATGTCATGAATGACCTGCCGCTCCTGCTCCTTCAGCACGGCGACTTCCCGGGAGACCAGGAACTCGGCGTTCTGCACGGCCGCATGGGCCTGCCGGAAACCGAGCGGCATGCTGTACTCGACCCCGACCGAGTACTCGTTCCGCGAAAGCTCGCTGTAAGCCGAGTTCCGTCCGGCCAGGTCGTCGCCCAGACCGCGGAGACGATACAGGGCGACGGCGTCGAGCCGCGGCTGCATGAAGTTCCGCGAGGCGATCAGTTCCAGTTCGCGGCGGCGAACGACCAGCCGCTGCTGCTTCAGCTCCGGCCGCCGACGCAGACCCTCCGCCGAGACCGCTTCCCAGTCGAAGACGATCGGCACCACTTCCGGCTGATCGCTCGGACGCAGCAGCTGGCCGTCGCTGATCGGCAGCCCGATCAGGAACCGCAGCCGCCGCTCGGAAGCCAGCACCCCGTTGAGCCCGCGGAACGAACCGCCCGAGGTCCCGTTGAAGTTCTGGGTCCGCTGACCTGTGCGGCCGGTGATCGCGTTCTTCAGCTCCGCCTGGAACTGGTAGAACTGCTCGCGGGCGACCGCTTCCTTGAGTCCCTGCTCCGCCCCTTCGTCGGCGCGGGCCTTGTACTTCTGCCAGACCCACTCGCTCCGCTTCAGGGCCCGCTTGCGGGTCGCCAGGTCGCGGTAGGAGAAGTAGAGGTCCCAGTACGCGTTGACGACGTCGCTGAGGTAGTCGCGGACGCGACCCTCGAACTGCGCGCCGTTGATGTCGTTGTTGACCTTGGCGATCAGCACGCCGTTGTAGACGCCCGGGGTCGCCCCGGGGCCCGCAATGCGGTTGAACGTCATGCCGCCCCCCTGGAGCAGGGGCTGGCGGATCTCGGCCTCGTACTGCTGCTGCCAGGCGCTGGTGAACAGGTTGCCGGGCGCGTTGTTCGAGTCGAAGTCGGTCAGGCTGCGGAGGGCCATCGTCCCCCCGGTCGCCGTGAACTTGCTGAGCTCGACGATGTAGTCGTCCTTCTTCTGGACGAAGCTGTTCGTCCCCCCGCCGAAGAAGGTGTTGTTGAACTGCCGGTCGTTCCCCTGGAAGAACGCCGTGGCGTTGAGCTGCGCGTCGAACTGCGAGAGGGCCGCCTCGATGCCGAACCGCGGATCGGACTCCTGCAGCCGGAGCTGGTATTCGGTGGAGACCAGGGCCGGCGTGCGGATCAGCGTGGCGTTGAGGTCTCGCAGCACCTGCGAGTTCGCCATCGCGATCGGGATCACTTCGGCGGCCGAGATCTCGCGATAGAGGTCCCCCTTGGGGAGGCCGGAGAGGACGATCGGCTGCCCGATCGGGTCTTCGGTCCGGACCGGCTCGTCGTACTCGTCGACGTGCCGCATCACCTCATCGGCTTCGTCCGTGTTGTTGAAGATCGTCTCGCCCGGCTTGAGGTGGCCCCGGCAACCGGCCAGCGCGCCGCTGATCGTTCCGAGAGCCAGGACCCCGGCCGCGAATTTCCGCCAGCGGGCGCTCAGTCCCCCGCTTCGACGATTCGTATGTCCGTATCCTGTCGTAGTCATCAGCCCGTTCCGTCCGTGGGAAGCCACCTACGAAAGAATTTCACCGCCCCTGTGGGTGTTCACCCTGCGCGGAGTTCGCCCCTGGGATCGTTGGTCCCGTGAAGTTCGCCCCGTGGGTGTTCGCCGCTCCCATCGCCGAGAGAGACACCGCATCGAAATCATCGGCTTCCCGATTCGGCGAACGAGAGAGATTCTTCGTCCCGACCGGCCCCGACTCCGTGAATCGCCGTTCGCCCCACGGAATGGTCTCAACCCCGCCGCCGATCATCTGCAGCAATTGCCGGTCGCCGCCGCCGACCTGTCCGGTCCGGCAAACGGGAGAGTCCCGGCGAAGAGGTCCGTCCGAATCGAGTGTGCCGCGCCCGCCTGCCGGGAGCGGCCGATCCCTATAAGGAGGCCGCCTCCCGCAGGCGGCCCGCGCTGACGGGCTGCTGAACGGGACAGGACAGGGACGGGGGCGGGGCACGGACCAGGGAGGGCGGAGTCATGAGGACTCGACGAGGACGCAAGGATCATGTCCGCACGCTGCTGACGACGGCGGCTCTGATCGGACTGACGTCGCTGGGGGGAACGGGGAGCGACGCCTCCCGGGCCAACGCCGCGGGACCGGTCTTCCGGCCCGGGTCGTGGTTCTCGAAAACACTTCACAAGCTCAGGGGTGACCAGTCCACCCTGCCGACCGCGCCTCCGGTCGAGCCCCCGGCCACTCCTTCGACGAACCCCTCGGCCACCCCCGCGGCCTCACCCGCAGCGGAAGAGTCCGGAGCCTCGCCGGCCGCGACGGTCCCGATGCCTCCGCCGCCGGTGCCGGGGATGGACCCCTTCGAGTCGATCCCCGAAACGAGCGCGACTCCCGGCGTCTTCCGCCCGATCTCGAACATGCGCGAGATCAGCGACCCGGGAGCGACTCCCGCGGCGGTTTCCGATAGCGCGCTTCCCGCTTTCGACACGACTGCCGCACCCGAGAGCGAGGCTCCCGAAGCGGCCGACCCGGACGCCGACGTCCCATTCCTCGACTTCAACGCCCCGCTCCCGAAACGCACCGCCGAGCCCGTCTCCTCCGCGGCGGCCTCGGGGTCAACCGCCCAGTCGGCAACACCGTCGACCACACAGCCGACCGCCCAGTCCACCACGCCGCCGCCAGGCGCGCTCCCGGCCACGCTCCCCCGCGTCCCCGCTTCCACGGCGGCAGCCGCCGCCGCGACGCAGGTCCATCAGGGGGGCAAGATTGCCTCGTTCGATCTCATGGGGGGAACGCTCGTCCTCGACCTCGCGCCGGACATGACGCTCGCGCCGGGGACCAAGCTCCTCGTCTATCACCGCTTCAACCTCGGCCGGGTTTCGACGGTCTGCGAGATCATCGTCCGCTCCTCCGAACCCGGCACCGCCCTCGCCCAACCCCTCGCCCCCTCGGCCTTCTCCCGCATGGCGATCGGCGACACCGCCATCGTGATCCCTTGAGCCCGTCGCGACAGGCCATCCCTGCCTTGATCTGTGTCTATCTGCGTTCATCTGTGGCCAGTTCTCGTGTCTGGTTTTCAGCCACAGATAAACACAGATGAACACAGAGAGGAGAGAGGGTCGCTCGCATCTTCTCGTCGCGTCCACGGGAGGGCGAGGCTCCCGCCGAGCCGCAACGGTGGTTCCCGCCGGCGATTCCCTCTCCGCCCACCAGCCTCTAGCCTCCTCCCCATGCCCGAAAAAACCACCCCCCTGCCGCGGTCGCTGCTCCGCGAACGGACGCGGGAGGTGGACGCCGCGTTCCGGAAGGCGCTCGGGATTCAGCTCTATCGGGTCCAGCTCCAGGCCGGGGCCCGTCTCACGCGGCCGGTCGTCGTCGAACTCGCGACCGGCGAAGGGAAGACCTTCACGAGCGCCCTCCCGCTCGCCGCGCTGGCCGACTTCCACGCCCGCGCCTGGCTGGCGACCGCCAACGACTACCTCGCCCGCCGCGACGCCGATGCTCTCCGGCCGGTCTTCGCCGAGCTCGGGATGTCGGTCGGCGCCGTCTGGTCCCAGATGCCCCCCGCCGAACGCCGCCAGGCGTACGCCTGCGACATCACCTACGGCACGCTGCGAGAGTTCGCCTTCGACCATCTCAAGGAGCGTCTCGCCCAGCGCGAGGCAGCCGCCCGAGGGGGCTCCTCCGCTCCGACCGGCGGCTGCCGCGAGCTCCTCGGCCTCCCCGATCCCGAGGACGTCGCGCTGCTCCTCGACGAGTGCGACAGCCTCCTCATCGATGAAGCCCGGACCCCGTTCCTGATCTCCGCCGCCGGAGCCCCGCCGACCCCCGCCCAGGAGAGCTGCTTCCGCTGGGCCTGTACGCTCGCCGCGACGCTCGAGCGGAACGCCGACTACATCCGCGAGGTCCCCGGCGGCCCGGTCGCTCTCACGCCGCAGGGGACCGACCGCGTCATCGCGGCCACGGTCCCGCGTCAGATGGCCCCGCTGAACCTCGTCGAGATCCTGCACGCCGTCGAGCGGGCGGTCCGGGTCAACGAAGACTTCCACTGCGACCATCAGTACCTCGTCCGCGACGGCGAGGTCCGGATCGTCGACGACTACACGGGCCGGATCAGCGAAGGCCGGCGGTGGAGCGCCGGCGTCCAGCAGGCGATCGAAGCCCGCGAGAGCCTCGTCCTCTCCCCCGACGGCCGGACGGAAGCCCGGATCACGGTGCAGGACTTCGTCGGCCGCTTCGGCCACGTCAGCGGCATGACCGGCACGGCCCGCGAAGGGGCCGGCGAGTTCTCCTCGGTCTACGGCCTCAAGGTCGAACCGCTTCGTCCACGGCTCCCCGTCCGGCGGCGGGTCCTGCCCCCCGTGGCCTCCCGGACGCAGGAAGAGAAGTGGAACGCCGTCGCCGCGGACGTGCAGCGGACCCTCAAGGGGGGCCAGTCGGTGCTCGTCGGAACGCGGACGGTGCAGGCCTCCGAGGAGCTCGCCGCCCACTTCCGCGCGGAGGGGATCGCGTTCGAGCTGCTCAACGCCCGGCATCCCGACCGCGAGGCGGAGATCGTGGCCCGGGCCGGCGATCCGGGGGCGGTGACGATCGCGACCAACATGGCGGGGCGGGGGACCGACATCCCGCTCTCGCCGCAGGTCCTGGCGGCAGGGGGGCTGCACGTCATCGCGACGGAGTTCCACACCGCGCGG
This sequence comes from Planctomyces sp. SH-PL14, assembly GCF_001610835.1. NCBI lineage: Bacteria > Pseudomonadati > Planctomycetota > Planctomycetia > Planctomycetales > Planctomycetaceae > Planctomyces > Planctomyces sp. SH-PL14. Next base: position 5,581,224 of record NZ_CP011270.1, read on the forward strand.
CGGATCGACCGGCAGCTCATCGGCCGCTGTGCCCGGCAGGGGGACCCCGGTTCCGCCCGGTTCCTCGTGAGCCTGGAGGACGAGATCCTCGACATCAGCCGCGGCGAGGAAGCGGCCGACGTCCGGCGGGATCTGGCCGGGGCAGGCTCAGCCAGCTGGGTCAAAGTGCTGGAACAATCCCAGCGGGAGATCGAAAGCAAGCACGCGGAAGCCCGGATCCGCCTGAACGCCTCGGACCGAAAGCTCAACGAGTCCTACCAGCTCCTGGGCCTCGACCCCTCGCTCGACCGGATTGAGGATCCGTCGTAGGAGGGAGTTGGCCACAGATCAACACAGATGGACACAGATAAGATGGAGGCAAGCGCGCGGACGCCGTCTCGCAAAAATAGTCCCGTCAGGGACGACAGAAAATAGCCCCCGTTTCAACGGGGGGACACCAGACGACATCTCGATCGAGTCCCGTCAGGGACGGAAGAACAAACGACGCTCGGCAACCACCTTCTCTTTCGTCCCTGACGGGACTGCGCCGCCGCCTCGTGCCCCACCCACCACTGAAGTGGTGGGCTATTCTCGGCCGTCCCTGACGGGACTTTCGGTCAAGGTGAAGTCGCAGATCGAGCCGAACTCGCAAACGAACAACGCCCCCGCGAGGGCTGCCGCCCCTTATCTGTGTTTATCTGTGTTTATCTGTGGCTCGATTTCTCTGCTTCCTCTGTGTTTCAAGGCACCGAACGCCGTGGCCTTTCGGCAGCCGGGCCGTGAGCGACGCGGGTTGGTGAGGGGGCATCCAGCACGCTGTCCGCGCTTGGACACTCACTCCTTCAGACATCTCTCGACGGCCAGGCCTCCGGCGGGCAAGGGGGTGTGACCCCCTTGCATCCCCTCACCAGGGTCCCCCTGGACCCGGCTCTTATGCCGCTTCCGCCGATCTCGCTCGCGCCACCATAAACGCAAACCACCCGAAACTCACCCCCGCCGTCAACAACGCCCACAACTCCATCTCCTTCTTCAGGAACGTGTCATACACCCCATGCAGCACCATCGCGATCAACAGATAATGCGCGATAAAACCAAACACACTGTCGAACGAAAACTCCGACACATAATCCTGGTTGTGATACATCAGGATCCCGATCGCCCCCGCCCACAACGCGTGCAACCCCACGCACGACACGAACCGGACCACATAAATCCACCCGCCCGAAATCCCGTTGTAATAGTCCACCGAATAACTGATCCCCTCCGAGATCCCAAACCCGATCCCGCTCGCCAGGCCGACGAGGCACGCCCCCCGCCACGACGTCTTCTCCGAGTTCAGATAGAACGCAATCGGCAGCGCCTTACACACCTCCTCGCACAACCCGACCCCGCAGACGAACCCCATGAAGCTCATCCCGAACCCCATCTCCGGATCGACGGCGCAGCGGTACGAGAACCCGATGAACTTCACGATGTAGAACAGCAGGACCAGGATCCCCCGCCCCCGGACCATCACTCCGTTCGTCGACATCGCGATCCACTGAAAGCTCAGCAGCATCATGATCCCGATCGTTCCGGTCACGATCCCCGCGATCAGGAGCTGCCCCGGCGAGGCCCGCGCCCCCGGCCACATCGCGATCAGCAGCCCGAAGAACGCCGCCGCACTCAACCCGGCAAACACCCAGTGCAGCTTGGTATCGGCCGGCAGAAACGCGTCGGCGACCTTGTGGTCGGGAAGCTGCATCGCCAGGGAATGCAGAAAGTCCGGCACCGACCGGGACTGGGCCGCGAGGGCCTCGAGGTTGACCTCCTGCCCCTCAAGACTCTCTTCCAGCCGCTCCTCGAAAGGACGGACATCCATGGCGGAGTGCAGGCAGAGCGGAATGAGCGTCAGCAGCAGAAGCCAGTAAAGGTTCTGCCGCCACCCCGAGCCGACTGCTCCGTCGCCGCTCTCGTCTCCCTCGTCTCCCAGCCGGGCCCGCTTCTTCGTTTTCTTCTTGCGGGGTTTGACCCGCGTCGATCCCGAGGTGTCGTCCTCCGAATCGCCGGTGGACTCCCCGTCCTCGCCTTCGTCCCTCCCCAGCCGCCGCTCCCGGGGGAGCGACTCGCCGCGGAGGTCTTCGTCCTGCAGATCGAGCCAGCCGCCGTCCTCCTTGCGGTCCTTGGGCGCGTCCCCGCGCTTCCGGCTCGCCGGCTCGGGGACTTCAAAGTCCGTATCGACGTGCGACGACACGGCGGACTTCGTCGCGGCACTCGACGCCGCGTTCTCGGTCGCGCCGAAGAAGTCTTCGCTCCCGTCGTCGTCGCTGCCTGGGACGGCGGCGGGAACGAGGATCGGCTCGCGGCACTTGGGGCAGCGGACCCGTTTTCCGGCGTGACGGTCCTCGGCCCGGAGGGTCGTGCGACAGGAGTCGCATGTAACGCGAATAGACATCGGCAAAGCCCTGGCCACCACGATTCGCTATGCCGGAATCCTGCAGCCGCGACTCGGGCTCTGTCAACGCACCCGGCGTTTCTTCATCGTTCCTCCCAAACGGCACCGCGCATTCTTCACGCATCATTGCTGATCGAGAGTGATGCGGAGTGCCAGGAGGCGGGAACAGTGAAAAGTGGGAAGTGAGAAAGACCAACGGAAGGACGCAATCCGCCCCCGCGGCCCTACGGCCGAACCGGGTTTTCCAGAATGGTCAGCGTCCCCCGCGTGGCATCGAGTTCCGCCATCGCCCCATGCGGCAGAGTGGCATTGAGAGGCACATGCCCGACAGGAAAGTCGACAAGCACCGGGACCTTGAGCTTTGTCATGTACTCGCGAATGACACGGCGGATCGGCTCGTTCTCTTCCGGCTTGGCCCCATGGAAGTCGCCAATGATGACCCCCGCCACTTTGTCAAAGACGCCGGCAAGCCGGAGCTGAGCCAGGTATCGATCAACACGGTAGGGAGGCTCATCGAGGTCTTCGAGAACAAGGATCGCCCCATCGGGCTCAAGGGCGTAAGGCGTTCCCAGCGTGCCGCAGACGAGGGTCAGGTTGCCTCCCCAGATGCGGCCCTTCGCACGTCCGGGGACGAGGGCTGTGGGGCGTGGGGCGGAGGGAGGAGGGGCGTCGATTTCGAAGCCGATGGCGCCGGGGAGGTAGCGGTCGGCGAGGAGGACGCGGCGGAAGCTGCGGGTCTGGTATTCGAAGTCGGGCTCGGTGCGGTAGAGCTCGTACATCGGCATGGGGGAGTGGAAGGTGATGAGTCGGCAGTGGCGGGCGATGGCGATGTGGAGGCCGGTGATGTCGGAGAAGCCGGTGAGGATTTTGGGGTGCTTGCGAAGGGCGGCGTAGTCGACGCGGTCGAGGGTCCGCATGACGCCGTAGCCGCCGCGGCAGGGGAAGATGGCCTGGACGTCGGGGTCGCGGATGGCGGCGTTGAGTTCATCAATCCGCTCATCGTCGGAGCCGGCGAGGTAGTCGTCGCGGCGGTTGATGTTGGGGGGGAGTTTGACTTGGAAGCCTTCGCGCTGGAGTTGAGCGGCGTAGGTTTCGACCTTCTTAAGGTCGATGGGCCCGGCGGGAGCGACGAAGGCGATGGTGTCGCCGCGGCGGAGGGCGGGGGGAGCGATCCAATCCAGAGTGGTGGTGTCTTGAGCGGTCAAGGGGGCTGCAATGAGGAAGAGAAGGGCGGGAAGAAGTAATCGCGAGAATGAGGGCATGAGGGCATCGCTGTGGAGGATGAAGCGCGACCGGAGTCATTGTGACATACGGCCCCATCCCCGCCACCGGCTTACTCAAGAACCGGGGTCCAGGGGGTACCCCTGGTGGGGAGTGCAGAGGGGCAACGCCCCTTTGCCCGCCGGAGGCCTGGCCTGAATCGATCTGTCTGAAGGAGCGCGTGTCCAAGCGCGGATGCCGTGCCGGATGCCCCCCTCGCTAACCCGCGGGGATTGCGTCGCCATCGTTGTAGTGTGGAGGAGTCCTCAACTCTGGCGACCAAAAGGGGACATCCGTCGTGTCCCACGGTTCCTCATGGAAGTGCCTCCGGCGGCAAGGGGTCGAAACCCCTTGACCCCAGGCTGCCGTGGGACAATGGGTTTGAGCTATGGGCACCGTGCCGGCAAGGACGCGGTTCGGGTGACGCAGTGCGGGTGCAGTTGCGCCGCCCGCCCACTACGCTGACCGCCGCGCTTCGGGACACTCTCTTGAGGGACATCGGATGAAACAGAACGCGGATCAGCGGCGCAGCGTGGCGGCTCACTTCACACTCCTGGTCGTCGCTCTCCTCAGCGCCGCGCCCGCCCACGCCCAAGACCCGCTCCTCGCTGGCGCCGCCAAAGTCGACATCACCGACCGCGAAGCCGGTCCCGCCAACGACCCCATGTTCGCCCGCGCCCTCGTCCTCAAGCACGGCGAAACCACCCTCGTCCTCGTCGCGGTCGACGCCGTCGCCATCGGCGAAATCGGACCCATCAAGAACGACTACCTCCCCACGGTCCGCAGCCGCCTCGAAAAAGAACTCCACATCCCGCCGAACAACCTGCTCGTCAACGCCAGCCACTGCCACGGCCTCGTCTGCCGCGACGTCGCCGACCGCACGATCCAGGCCATCACCCAGGCCTCAAAGAACCTCGTCCCCGTCACGGTCGGCGTCGGCTCCGGCCACGAAGACCGCATCTCCGAAAACCGCCGCCTCAAACTCAAAAGCGGCCGCGAAGCCGACGTCCGCCACGCCTACGCCCTCCCCCCGGACGAAGAGGTCGCCGAAGTCGGCCCCATCGATCCCCAGATCGGCCTCATCCGCCTCAACGGCGAAGACGGCCGCACCGTTGCCGTCCTCTACAACTTCGCCTGCCACCCCATCATGGGCGTCCCCGGCGCCGCCAACACCGCGGACATCACGGGCTTCTCCTCGCGGGTGATTGAGGACAACCTCAATGAAGGCAAAGACGGCCCCGGCCCCATCGCCCTCTTCCTCCAGGGCTGCGGCGGCGACATCAACCCCGTCGACTACAAAGCGGTCGACCACCCCCGCCACGCCGAACCGCTCGGCAACATGCTCGGCCTCAGCACCCTCAAAGGCCTGCGGACCATCGAAGCAAAGCCGGATCCCCGCCTGACGGTCCTCAGCGAAACCCTCACCCTCCCGCGGGCCGATCAGGAGGAACGGATCGCCGCCCAGGAAGCGGAACTGCGGCAACTCCTCCAGTCGCTCAAGGGGACCAGCCTCAACCTCAAGACCTTCCTCCCGCTGGCGGTCAAATACAACCTCGCCGAAGAGTTTCCGTCGTACGCATCCCACCGCTATCTCCACGACGCGACCCTTGGCCGCGGCGACTTCGCGAAGCTCGACGAAGAGAACCGCCGCAACCTCCAGGCGTACCTCCAGAACATCCTCACCATGGAGAAGCTGACCCGCGTCCAGACGAACCTCGCCCTCCTGAGAAAGCACCAGGCCAGCCTGATCGCCTCCGGCAAGCGGACGATCGATGTCGAGGTGATGGCCGTCCGGATCGGCGAAGCGGTCCTGGTCACCTTCCCCGGCGAACTGACGGTCCGCATCGGTCTCGGCATCAAGAAGACCTCGCCGCACCCCCGGACCTTCGTGGCGGGCTACACGAACGGCTACATCTACTACGCCCCCACGGCGGAGCAGCTGAAGAACGTGGGCGGAGCCCAGGAAGACAGCGACTGCATCCTCGCCCCCGAATGGCAGGCCCTCTTCGAGGCCAAGGTCGCCGACATGCTCAAGCGTCTCTGATCGCGTCCGGTCGCCTGTTGTCCGGGCTCGCCGTGCGAACTCGGCCACCGCCAACGGCGTGCGGATTTCAAGAATTTCGTCACGTCGTGAGATCTGCCTGTGGTTGGGACCCGGGCAGGGGCGCGTTGTCCGGTTCTGGATGGACCACGGCCCGACCCCCCAGAACCGACGAAAGCGGCGAGCGACTGCGAACTCATCACTGGATCAGGGACCTGCCGCGGAGACGAAGTCCGGATGACCGAGGCTTGGGCGGTCCGCACGGGGACGAACTGAAGCTCACCTGGCCCGAAGAAGCGTGGCCAGAGTCCGGCCGAGTTCGCGGGCCGATTGGTCGTCCTGGCCGGTGACGACCTTTCCGTCGACCGCGATGTCGTCCGTTGACGTGTTCGGATTGCCGACGGAGTTCCCTGGATGCAGCCGGGCACCGTTGGTCTCGGCATGCCAGCGGGAGGCCGGAACCCCGGACGCGCCGGGGTGCTGTCCGTCGGGGGATGGGAGAGTTGCCGCGCAGACCGCCCGGCCGTCGAGGAGGCTCTTGCCGTTGACGCGGGACCAGGCCAGAACGGAGACGCCGTGGCACAGGCCGGCCACGTACTTATCCTCTTTTACGAAGGCGTTGATGAGCTCGTTGGCCCGGTTGCGGAGTTCCGGCGAGCCGTTGTATCCGCCGTTGCGATAGCGCCCGCGGAATGCGTACTGGTACTGAGACGCGCCCCACCCTCCGGCAAAGAGGATGGCGGCGTAGCGCTCCGGCTTCACGTCCGCCAGCGCGTGGTCCGCCTGAACGGTGCCTCCGTCGTTTCCCTGCCCGGAATTGGGATGGGGGCGGCAGGCCCCTTGGCGGGCCGCGGCGACCTCGACCTGGAAACCGGCCTGTTCCAGCTCCCGCCGCGGGTCCGCATACTCCCGGTAGAAAAAGTCCTGGTTGGCGATCACGATCAGGACACGCGGTTTGTCCCCGCCCGCCTGTGCAGGAGCGGGGCGCGCTGGCGATGCCGGAGAGGGACGGTCGCGACCCGCCGGGGTGGAGGACGGGGTACCGGACGGAGGCGTCGTCGCCGGACGAACCGGAGTCGCGGCCACGGCCGGCTCTCCGACCGGACGATACTCGACGGCGTGGAACGTGGCGGCCGAATCCCAGGAACCGATGCCGAGCGTTTCGGTCGGAAGCCGCCATTCGTCGACGATCGACAGCGCCGTTCCGTCTCCCCGGACGGTGTCGATCGCCTTGCCGTCGAGCAGGACCCGGACCTCGTCGCGGCGGACCTCGATCAGGACCGTCGACTTCTCTCCGTTCTTGAGCGTGACCCGCTGGGGAGGCGTCGCGCGCTCGCGCAGCGTCCGGCCGCTGACACGCTGGATTCCGGCCAGATGCTGTCCCCAGGCGTCGATGTCGCACACCGTCGGGTGGCCGTTGACGACGAACATCAGGGCGATGGAATGCACGCCGCTGGTCCGGGTGAAGGTGACGCGGTAGTCGTACTCCCGCGCCGGCTGCACCTGGAGCGGAACCCGGGCCCCTGGAGAAGCCGCGGTCTGCAGCATCCCCTCTTTGCGAGACCACGTCCCGACCGCCCGGTCCAGGTCCGCCTGCTCCAGGAGGTTCTGCCAGGCGGTCTCGGCAGCGGGGAGGGACGCCGATGCGGCCAGGCAGGCGATCAGGGCGACCAGTGGAAAGCGGAACGACATCGGACGACCCTCGATGCGGACGAAACGACCCTCAGCGCTCCCCATTGCAGGCGGACGCGGGCGGCACTGCAAGAGAATTCCGCCGCCATTCCTCCTTCGACCGGATCCGCACGAAGCCGATGCCACTGCAGGTAATCAACAGGAAGTTGCGGAATCCCCCTTGATGCACCTGCGCCGAGCACCAGGGACTCCGCCCCGATCCTTCCCGGCGCCGACCAATCCATCGACACTGGTTGATGATCGAGGTTCGATTCACTAGACATTCAAACTGCAGTTTGATGATCGTGCCCCCGGACGAGGTCCACGTGCCACGGCGTTCCGCCTGGAAGCGGGGCGATCTGGCAACGTATGGAAAGGCGTCGACGGCCCGACATTCCTCCCCGACAGGTCCCAAACGATGATGTCGTCCGTTGCGTGTTCTCCTGGCTGTCGGATGCGATGGGTCGGCGCTCTGCTGCTGGTCCTGGCGCCGCTGACGTCGATGGCTCAGGAGGTCGTCGTGCTCCGCGATGTCCGGCTCTTCGACGGGACGGGGGCTCCTTCGCGCGATCATGTCGACATTGTGATCCGCGGCACAGTCATCGACCGGGTCGAGCCGACCGGAACGTCGCCGCTTCCGGAGGCGAAGTCCGTCGACGGCCGCGGGACGTTTGTCGTTCCGGGGCTGATCTCGGCCCATTCCCATGTCGGGCAGGTCGATGGCGTCTCCCGCGTTCCGGAGAACTACAACCGCGAGAACGTTCTGCGGCAGCTTCGGCAGTACGAGGTCTACGGCGTCACCACGATCGTCGCCCTGGGGACCAACCAGGAGCCGTTCTACGGGATCCGGCGCGAGGCGCATGCCGGGACAATCCCCGGCGCGGACCTGTTCGGCGCGGACCGCGGGATTGGAGTCCGGAACGGGGCGCCGTCCGCACAGGTTCTTCCGTCCGCGGCCGATTCCGTCGACCGCCCGCAGTCGGTGGACGAGGCCCGGGCTGTTGTCCGGCAGGCGAAGGACCGCGGGACGGACCTGATCAAGATGTGGGTCGACGATTCGCGGGGCACCATGCCCAAGATGACCTGCGAGGTCTACTCGGCGGTCATCGACGAAGCGCACCGGCTCGGCCTGCGGGTCTCCGCTCACCTGTTCAATCTTCAGGACGCCAGGGGGCTGGTTGAGGCGGGGGTCGACATCATTGCCCACGGCGTGCGGGACCAGCCGGTCGACCGGGCGCTGATCGACCTGATGAAGGCGAAGTCCGTGTGGTACGTGGCGACGCTCGCGCTGGACGACGCCTCCTTTGTCTATGCCGACCGACCGGCCTGGATGGACGAGCCGTTCTTCCGCCACTCCGTTCAGCCCGCGCTCCAGAAGCAGTTCGACGATCCGGCGTGGCGTGAGAAGACCCTCGCCGCTCCCGGCCTCAAGAACTCCCGCGAGGCGCTCAAGATGAACCAGCGGAACCTGGCGATCCTGTTCGAGTCCGGTGTCCAGATCGGTTTCGGGACGGACTCGGGGGCGATGCCGCTCCGGATCCCGGGGTTCGCCGAGCATCGCGAGCTCGAGCTGATGGTCGAGGCGGGGCTGACGCCCGCGCAGGCCCTCGCCATCGCGACCGGACGCACCGCCGACCTGTTGAAGCTGCCGGACCGTGGAACGATTGCCGCGGGCGTTTACACGTCCCCTGAGATCGCCCAGATCGGCCTGACCGAAGGGGAGGCCGCCGCGCTTGGTCGGCGATGCCGCGTGGTCACGCAGCCGCTGGCCGTCGTGGATCGCGCGGTCATCGACGGCGCGGCGGACGGAGTCCTCAAGCTGGTGCTTGACGCCCGCTCGGAGCGGCTGCTCGGGGCGATGCTGATCTGCGACCAGGCGACCGCCCTCCTTCCGGCGCTCGGCCTCCTGCTCCGGACGAAGGCCAAGGTCTCAACGCTCGGCGCGGCGGGCCTGGCCTACCCGACGCTGGCTGGCGTCTTCGGCAAGATCACCGACGGTCTGCTGCGGGAGCGGCTCACGCGTCCCGTGCGCTGGCTGCTCCGACAACGATTCCGTTGGCTCCGCTGAATCGCCGCCGGGCCTCCGATCACTTCGGCCGGTCCTTTCCCTGCGGGACGACCTTGACCGCCGAGGCCGGAATCGCGGCCTGATCCGGACTGACGAGCGGCAGGTCGTCCGGCAGCGCCTTCAGGAAGAAGTCGCGGTACTGGATCTCCATCGCCGGCCCCACGTGGACCTGCACTCCCAGAATCCCTTCCAGGGCCCGGTGCTTCGCATCCAGGTCCGTGACGTCGACCGTCGGGTGGTCGTCGATCCAGTGCTGGTGATGATTCCCCTGGACGAGGACGCGGTAGTCATGCCACTCGTTCGCCGGGAACTCCTTGAGGGGCAGTTCGCCCACCACCCAGGGCTGGCCTTCGCCATCGATGATCACCTTCTCGCCGGTGTGGGCCAGGATCCGGCGTCCGCGTTCCTCGTAGAGCATCCCGTTGTAGTCCTTGCGGCCGGGAACGACATCGCACTGATACCCCGTGACGACTTCCTCCCCCAGGTCCGGCCGGGCCTGGCTCCGGTAGTTGAGCCCGCTGTTCCCTCCGGTGGTGACCTTGACCTTCACCCGCAGTTCGAAGTTCTTGAGCGTGCCGCCTCGCCAGATGATGAACCGGTTGTGCTTCAGCGAGCCGTCGGTGATGCCGGTCAGGCAGCCGTCTTTGACGCTCCAGTAAGCCGGGTTCCCTTCCCAGCCCGTCAGGTCCTTGCCGTTGAAGATTGCCGCAAATCCCTCCGGTACCGCGGCCGGCTCGGCACCGAAGGCGTGGACGCACAGAGACAGGGTCAGGACCGCCACAATGGAAGCCGGGAATCTCATGCTTGACCTCACAATCTGCTTTCAGAGACGGGACACTTCCGGCACGACCGGTTCCGCGGTTTCCAGACGCGTCAATCGGCGAGCGGCAGGAAGGCCACGGCATTGTTGTTGTTCATCGGGATGATGAGCTGCTTCTGCTTCGGGTCATAGCCCATCGAGGCGGCACTCGGAATCCCGGCCGCGATGATCGTGGCCGGCTGGCCGGGACGGATCCGCGACACGCTGCCGAATCGCACGCTGCTGACGTACTTCGTCCCGTCCGGCAGGATGACGAGACCGTCGTTGCCGCTCTCGACGGCATGCTCGGTCCGAAGCAGCTTGCCGCTCTCGGGGTCGAACGTCAGGACCGAATTGTCCCCCACGTTGACGACCACAACGTTCCCGTCCGGATCGATCGCCACGCCGTTCGGACTCATGAGCGGCTTCCCTTCGACGAACGTCGAGACCTCCCCCTCGCTGGTGATCTTGTAGACGCGGCTCTCCGGTCGGGTGTTGGAGACAAAGATTATTCCGTCCTTCGTCACGCCGATCCCGTTGAGGAACGTCGCTCCCGCCACCGGATAGGCCCGTCCCGGTTTGCCGGTCGCCAGGTCGAACGTGCGGACGGTCTCGACATCCGCCGAATACAGGACGCCCCCCTGAATCGCGCTCCCCAGCGGATGATTCAGCGTCAGTCCGTCGCGCGTGGCGCCGATCCACTTCGCCGTGTGGACCGTGCCGTCGGGGTTCAGCAGCGAGACATACCCGTCGTTCTCTTCCTGCATCTGCGGAATGCCGGCGTTCATGACGACGATCAGGTTCCGCTCGGAATCGTAGGTGCAGCTCTCGGCGAACCGGAAACTCCCGTAGACCTTGATGTTGCCCGTCAGCGGAACGAACTTCCCCGCCTCGTTGACGGCGCCGAGCGCCGGCCCGGCCTGAAACTCCTTCTTCGCGGCGGGCGCGGGAGTCTGGGCGGTCGCGATCCCTCCCAGCAGCGGCAGTGTCCAGGCGAACGTCAGGGCGAGAGTCTTCATGTGTGCGCTTTCGTAAGACGTCGATGACTCGGCGGCGGCCCCGAACTCGAACTCGGACCCGGATCCAGACCCGGCAGGTGGCGGAGTCGGTATCCTTGCCCCGCCCAGACCCGCGATACTCGGTGCGACCGCCTCGAAGGAAAACCGGTGTTTCCCGGTCTGTCAAATATTCGCTTGAATGTCGCGGATCGGGAAGTCAGTCGGCCATCGAAACGGCTGCCACGAAAGGAGGGGAGATGTTGCCGGATTCCGCGGAAGCGGCGATGGAGACATCGGTCTCCCGGACGGGAGAGCAGCACTGTACCGCGTTGGCCGCGGCCACCTTCTTCCTTCTGCTCTGCAGCTACTATGTCCTCCGGCCGGTGCGGGAGACCATGGCGGTCCTGGCCGGCCCCGATCGCGTACCGTGGCTCTTCACCGGAACGTTCGTGGCGACGCTGGCGGTCGTCCCGCTCTTTGGATGGCTCGTCCGGCGCGTCCCCCGCGACTGGCTGATCCCGGCGGTCTACGGTCCGATGATCGCCTGCCTCGCGGGCTTTTACGTCGTCTTCCGGGCCGGTCCGACGACCGTCTCCGCCGCCGCGTTCTTCATCTGGCTGAGCCTCTTCAACCTGCTGGTGACCTCGCTCTTCTGGAGCCGCGTCGGCGATGCCTTCACGACGGAGCAGGCCCGGCGCTGCTACGGCTACATCACCGCCGGAGGGACCGCCGGCGCCGTGACGGGACCGGCCCTCACCACCCTGCTCGCGGAGCGGATCAGCACCGCCAGCCTGCTGCTCGTCTCCATGGGACTGCTCCTCTTCGCCGGCGGGAGCCTGCTGTTTCTGCGCCCCCCTTCCGATGTTTCGGCCGCCCCCTCCCAGCGCCCGATCGGAGGCTCGGTCCTGGCCGGGATCGCCCAGACGTTTCGCGATCCGCTCCTGGCCGCCCTGGCCGGGCTGGTGATCTGTTACTCCTCGATCTCGACCGTCCTGTACCAGGAGATGACCGGCATCGTGGGCAAGGCCTACGCGGACGCCGGCGCGCGGACCGCTTACTTCGCCCGGATCGACCTGAGCGTCAATCTGCTGTCGCTCGCGTTGCAGTTGCTCGCCACTCGCTTTCTGCTGCGGTCCTGGCGACTGGGGTGGTGCCTCGGCCTCGTCCCCGCGGTGATGCTGCTCGGTCTGGTCGGCGTCGGAGTTGCCCCCACCGCCGGCCTCTTTGCCGTCGTCCAGGTGCTGCACCGCGCCGGGGAGTTCGCCCTCTCCAAACCGAGCCGCGAGGTCCTGTTCACCACGGTCGACGCCGAGAACCGCTACAAGGCCAAGAACTTCATCGATACCGCGGTCTACCGGACCAACGACGCGGCGAGCATCTGGCTCACCACCGCCGTCCGCTCGCTGGGGGGAAACGCAATCTGGATCGTCGCCCTGCCGGTGACGATGGCTTGGCTTCTCTTGAGCTGGTCGACGGGACGCCGCTACGACCGCCGCGCGTCAAACGCCGTCGCTGACCCCTCGGCGAATTCCGACACTGGCGGTCAGCCGGGTGCCCCTCCGTCACGAGCCTGACGCGCCGACTCCGCCGCCGCGGGACTCCGTTTCGGGCGGACCGCCTGTCCGGCGCAGCGTGCGGCGAACCACCGCGGGATCAGCCGCGGGCCGTGCGACAGGAGCCGGTTCTTCAGGCCGTCGACGACGAGGCTGCTCTTGCGGTCGAGACCATTCAGGGCGGTTGCGACGACCTGGGAAACCGTCCGCGGGGAACCGACCGCCGCTTCTTTTGCCTCGCCGCGGTCGAACAGCTCGGTCGTCGTCGTCCCCGGGCAAAGGCCGAGGACGCAGACGTTGCGGTCCCGGCACTCCTCCCACAGGGCGACCGAAAACGAGATGACGAACGCCTTCGTCGCGGCATAGACCGCGAGGTACGGAATCGGCTGGAAGCCCGCGATCGAGGCGACGTTGATCACGCCCCCGAACCGCCGCTCCAGCATTCCCGGCAGGAAGGCGTGGGTCAGGCCGACGAGGGCCGTGATGTTGATCATCACCTCCGCGTGATCCCGCGCCGGATCGATCGTCTCGAAGGCGCCGTACGTCATGACGCCGGCGTTGTTGACCAGCAGGTCGACCGCGAGCCCCCGTTCCGCTACGGCGGCCGTGACCTCGGCCGCGGCCGCCTCACGGCTCAGGTCCGCCGGGATGACGTGGACCGGGACGCCGCACGTCGACTTCAATTCCGCGGCGAGCGCGTCGAGCGCCGCCTCGTTGCGGGCCACCAGGATCAGCGTCATGCCGCGGGCCGCGAGCTCGCGCGCGAACCCGGCCCCGATCCCGGCCGAGGCCCCCGTAATCAGCGCCACCTTGCCGCGATACGAAAACGTCACTCCGACCTCTCAATGGTTCCGGCGATGGTGCCGCCGTGCTCTTTGTTGGACGTCTCCCACCACCGCCCGGTGTAGACGTCGTCATGGAACAGGATCCGGGCCGACCAGTTCGCCTTGCCCGGCCCCGCCTTCACATCGTCCAGGATCAGGACCGCCGTGTCTCCGGCGAACTTGACCGAGGCGGAGATCGGAAACTCGAGCTGGCGATCACGGACGCTGAAGACGGAGACGATCGTCCACCGGCCCCCTTCGCCCTTCTCGACCCGGGCAATGCGGTAGCCGCGGTCATTCCGCTCGTCCCCCAGACGTCCCTGTTGAACCGGCGCCCAGGTCCCCTTGAGGGTGGCGTTCTTCAGCATGGCGACGAACTTTGCCTCCACGTCGCCGTCCCCCTGGGGGAGAGCCGGCCCCGCGGGGAGGAACAGACAGATCCCGATGGCAGCGGTGGTCAGCAGCAGTGACCTGGCGTTCGTCATGGTCGAATTCCGGAAGGAGGAGCGTTCCGACACCAGAGTAGGAGGACGCGGGGAAACGACAACGATGCGTCACTCGCGAGGCGGAAACAGTCAAACTGCAATTTGAATGTGTGGCCCAGATGCCGTCGAGCCTGGGCGTTTCCACCGGGTCCGAATTCGGGAGAGCATCGAATGAAGAAGCTGATTGCATTGGCCGTGGCGGCCGTGGTGTCCACCTCGTTCTTCGCTCAGGCGGCCGACAAGGAAGAGTGCCTCGCCGTCGGTTCGAAAGTGAATGCGTTCTACGTGACCGACGTCACGGGACCGGAAGCAGGCAAGAAGCTCTGCTACCGCTGCAAGTACGGCAACCGTCCGGTCGTCACGATCTTCTCCCGCAACGTCGACGACCAGGTGACCTCCCTGGTGAAGGAAGTGGACGGCGTCGTCGGCAAGAATCAGGACAAGAGCATGGCGGCCTTCGTCGTCCTCCTCTCGGACAATCCGGAGAAGTCGGCCGAGACCCTGAAGGCCGCCGCGGACAAGGCCGGCATCAAGCACACGCCGCTGACCACCTTTGATGGCCAGACCGGTCCGGACGACTACAAGATCGCCAAGGACGCCGACATCACGGTCATGATGTGGGTCAAGGGCGAGCTGAAGGTCAACGAGACCTACAAGCAGGGGAAGCTGGACCAGGCGACCGTCGCCAAGCTTGTCAAAGAGACGAGCAGCATCCTGAACTGAGAAGGCGACCGCTTCCATCTTCGCGCCGCAGGTTCGATCGGACCTGCGGCGTATTCGTTTCGTGGAAGCGACCCCGGCTTCGGTCGCTCCCGTCGAGAGAACCGTCCACCAACGTGTTCTTCAGAACCGCGAGGGCTGACCGTATGGACTCAGGGCACGACACCGCTGACGCCCGGTGAACCTTGGCTCGATCCGGGCGACCGGTCTCCCGCGGCGGGATTCGGCAGCGCTCGCCAGTCAGAGAATCTCACGGATGACGGAGCCGTGGACGTCCGTCAGACGGCGATTGATGCCGTTGTTGTAGAAGGTGAGCTGCTCGTGGTTCAGTCCCAGCAGGTGAAGTGCTGTCGCGTGCAGGTCGTAACAGTAGGTGGGCGAGACGACCGCTTTGAAGCCGAGTTCGTCGGTCTCTCCGTAGGCGGTCCCTCCGCGGACTCCGCCTCCCGCCATCCAGGCCGTGAACGCTCCGGGATTGTGGTCGCGTCCCTGGCCCTGCGCGGCGGGCTGGCGGCCGAACTCCGTGGTACAGATCACGAGCGTGCTGTCGAGCAGTCCGCGGGACTTGAGATCGGTGAGCAGCGCCGAAGCGCCGCCATCCAAGATCGGCCCCCAGTAACCGTGGTCGCGGACCAGGTCCTCATGGCTGTCCCAGTTCGGCCGGATCTTCCTGGCGGTCGTGTTCTCCGCGCCACAGTAGATCTGGACAAACCGCACGCCCCGCTCGACCAGCCGTCGGGCCAGCAGGCACTGGCGGCCGAACGGGCCGATCTCCTCATGGTCGAGGCTGTAGAGCCGCCGTGTGACTTCGGTTTCGCCGCGGAGGTCGGTGGCCTCGGGAGCGCTGAGCTGAAGACGGGCGGCGAGCTCGTAGGCGGCGATGCGGGCTTCGAGCTCGCTGTTGCCCGCTCGCTCGACGGAGTGAGCTCGGTTCAGCTTGTCGAGAAAGGTGAGGCTCTTCTGCTCGCCGGCTCCGCGGAGATGGCCGAAGTCGCTCGCCGGAAAGAGATCGTTGATCGGCGGCTTCTCCGGGTCGGTCTGGAGCGTCGTCCCCTGATGCATGGCGGGCAGGAAGCCTGCCCCCCAGTTGATCACGCCCCCCGGGGGGAGGCCCCGCGGGTCGGGCAGAACCACGTAGGCCGGCAGATCCTCGCTTTCACAGCCGAGACCGTAGGTGACCCAGGCCCCCATGCTGGGGAAGCCGGGAAGGATGAAGCCGCTGTTCGCCATGAACATCGCCGGACCGTGCAGCGCGCTTTTGCTCTGCATGGAGTGAATGAACGCCATGTCGTCCACGCATTGGGCGAGCCTGGGAAACAGGTCGCTCATCCAGCGGCCGCACTCGCCGTGCTGCCGGAAGGGCCAGTAGCTCCCCTGGCAGTTCCCCGGCTTGGACGCGAAGAACTGGACCTTGCCATCGGGGTCGAACGGTCGGCCTTGCCGAGCCGCCAGTTCGGGCCGGTAGTCCCAGGTGTCGACGTGCGAAAGCCCGCCGGGGCAGAAGATCTGGATCACCGCCCGGGCCCGGGCGGGATGATGCGTCGGCCTGGCCCCCGCCCCCGGCGGGTGGCCGGCGGCCTGCGTCTCATGCAGCAGCGACGCCAGGGCCAGGCTGCCAAAGCCGCCGCCGAGCCACTGCAGGCATTCGCGCCGAGTCGTTCCGGTCATGGGGGTTCCTGTTCGTTCCAGACGATGCGGCCGCGGGATTCAGTCGATGTACAAGAACTCGTTGGCATTCAGCAGGGCCCGGCAGAGCGCGAACAGATCCAGCTCCCGCGCCCCGGCGATCTCGCCGGCGAGCGGCGGCCGCTGAAAGGCCTGTTGAAAGGCCAGTCGAATGCGATCCTCTTCGGTCGCCGCGTCGCGGTGAACGCGATCGGCAAAGGCCTGCGTCTGCCGCAGCATGAAGTCATTGTTGAGGAGCGCGAGGGCCTGTAGCGCAGTCGTCGTCTGCACGCGGGCCGGGGTGAGGTTGGCGGGATCCGGACAATCGAGCGTGGTCAGGAACCGGTGCGGTGTCGTGCGAACGACGAAGCGGTAGAGGCTCCGCCGCCACAGCTCGGGCCCATCCGGCGTGATGTACTCGTAGATCGGGGCGTAGGCTTCGACGTACCGGAAGTCGCGGAAGCCCGGGCCGCCGCGGTGGAGATTGAGCCGGCCGCTGACCGCCAGCACCGCGTCGTGGAGTGATTCCGCGTCCAGTCGGCGAGGCGATTGCCGCCAGAGCAGACGGTTCTGGGCATCGACGGCCGCGGCCGCCGCGTTCGGCGTCATCGAGCTTTGCCGATAGGTCCGGCTGGTGACGATCAGCCGGTGGATGTGCTTGAGACTCCACCCGCTTCGCAGGAGTTCACCGGCCAGCCAGTCGAGCAGAGCGGGATGCGACGGACGATCCCCGCCGAAGCCGAAGTCGCTGGGGGTGTTGACGATCCCGGTCCCGAAGTGGTGATGCCACAGCCGGTTCACGATCACGCGGCGGGTCAGCGGGTTGGCCGGATGCGTGATCCAGTCGGCGAGCGCACGGCGCCTCTGCCCCTCGGGCACCGCGTTGTCGCCCAGGGGCGACGGCGCATGTTTCGCCCAGGCGATCGCGCCGGGAGCCACCTCATCGGCTTCGTCCTCGGGATTGCCGCGGCGGTGGACGCGGACGACCGGCGGCTGCGAGTCGCTCACGACCGCGTAGACCTTCTGCGACTCGGGGAGCGCTCCCAGCGCAGCTTCCCGTTTCGCGATCTCCTGGGGCAGCTGCTCCGTTCTGGCCCGCTCGGCATCGGAAAGAGGAACGTCGCTCCGATCGGGCGACAGCCGCGGGTCCCCCAGGAAGAGCAGATCATGGCCGATGCCGTCACCGCCATCCGTTGCCACCAACGTCAGGGACTTCGCGGCGGCGGGGATCGGCAAGTCGATCGTGGCCGTCTCATCCTTTCGCAGCCCGAGCTTCTGCCACTTCCGCTCCGCATCGACGTAGACGGTGAAGTCCGCCCGGGAGGCGGCGACGGACTCTTCCGCGCCGAATCCGATCACCGCCGTGAATCGCAGCCCGGTCATGGCATGCGCCCGGCGGATCCGTTCGAGGTCGAACGTGACGCCGCCGTTGGCGTGCAGGCCGAGAAGGCTGTGACCTTTCGCCGCGTAGTCCACACCGTTGAGCGTCGTCCCGCGCTGCGCATTGAGCGGCCCGTTGCGGACGGCGTCCCAGGCGTGGCCGTTCGTTGCCGGCAAGTCGGCGGCACTCTCGAGATCGGTGACCGGCACCGGCCCTCGCCCGTCCGGGACGAACACCGCTTGAACGAACCGGGAGGCCTCCGGGACCGCGGCGGGCCAGGCCACTCTCTGCCGTCGATTCGGCGGAATCTCGCTCTGGTAGCCGAGCTTGCCGGTCACGAGCGTTCCGTCTCGCAGTTCGATGCCGCGGCCGGCCACTCCGGAACCGCGTCCGTCACCGCCGCCGATCATGTCGGCGAGGTCGAGGCCCTCGCCGTTGAGCTTCGCCAGTTCGGCCCGCGCCGCGGCCAGTTCCTGGTTTAAGCGGGTCCGGTCTTCAGCGATGCGGCGGGTCTCCGCCTCACTCACGTCCCGCTCACCACGTTTCACGCCGGCGAAGACCGCCCACAGGCCGTAGTATTCCCGCTGCGTGATCGGATCGAGCTTATGGTCGTGGCAGCGGGCACAGTTGATCGTGAGCCCCATCGAGGCGGTGATCACCTGGGTGACGATGTCATCGAGGTCGCCGGCCCGGGCGGCGCGGCGGAGGGCATCGCTCTGGGTCTCGACCTGGCCGACGAAATCCCACGGCCCGGCCGCCAGAAATCCGGTGGCAACGACCGCCTGCGGGTCGTGCGGCGCGAGCACGTCGCCGGCGATCTGTTCGCGCAGAAATCGATCGTAGGGCTTGTCCGCATTGAGGGAGTCGACGACGTAGTCGCGATAGCGCCAGGCATTGGGCCGCAGCTGGTCGCGTTCGAACCCATGCGTATCCGCGTAGTGGGCGATATCGAGCCAATGCCTCGCCCAACGCTCGCCGTAGTGCGGAGAACCGAGCAGCTCTTCGATCAGACGCTCGTAGGCCCGCGGATCAGGGTCCTTCACGAACTGTTCGACCCGCTCGTGGGTCGGGGGGAGCCCCAGAAGGTCGAAACTCAGTCGGCGGATCAGCGTCCGCCGGTCGGCCTCGGGAGATTGCGCGAGCCCGTGCCCGGCCAGGGTCTCCTGGATCAGGGAGTCGATCGACGTGTCAGCGGCGAACTCGCTTCGCACCGGCTGGACAGACCAGAACGAGTCATCCGCGCGGGGCTTCTCCTGCAGGACCACCTGCTTCGGCCAGGGGGCGCCGGCCGCAATCCAGTCTCGCAGCACCGCCGCCTCAGCTTTCGTCAGCGGTTCCCCTTTCTCCGGCATCTCCGGTCGCTCGCCCTCCTCAGCCACCGAGCGGAGATAGATGGCGCTCTCGTCCGGCTTTCCGGGCACAAGAGCCGGCCCCGACTCTCCCCCCCGCTGCAAAGCCTCCTCGGTCGTCAGATCCAGTCCGCCTTTGCGGTTCTCGCCTCGATGACACGACACGCACTTGGCCGACAGGACGGACCGAACCTGCGATTCAAAGAGCTGGGCCCCATCGATCGAGGCAACGGGCCTTTCCTCCGCCGGCGCCGGACCGGCGACCGACAACGCCCAGAGGAGCGTAAGGCACATCCAAACGAGACGTCGCCGCCGCATCAGGTCTCTTCTCCCCATTTCTGCTCCCCCAGGGAGCCCCGCAGAGGCCGCCACGGCGACACGGGATTGCGCAGATCTCATGCCAGGATTTCGTTGACCACATGGCCATGAACGTCGGTCAGGCGCCTCGCGATGCCGTTGTGCGTGAACGTCAGACGGCGGTGGTCGAGGCCCAGGAGGTGCAGGATTGTTGCGTTGAGGTCGTGGACCGACAACACGTTCTCCACTGCTTTGAAGCCGAGCTCGTCGGTCGCGCCGTAGCTGACGCCCCGTTTGACACCCGCCCCGGTCAGGACCGCCGTGAATCCCTGCGGGTTGTGGTCCCGCCCCTGGGCCCCCTTCTGGAACATCGGCATCCGGCCGAACTCCGTACACCACACGACGAGCGTCTCCTCCAAGAGCCCGCGTTGCCGCAGGTCCTGGATCAACGCCGCCGAAGGCTGGTCCATGATCCGGGCGTGGATGTCGTACTGCTCCCGCAGCGCCTGGTGGCCGTCCCAGTTCAGCTTCCCCCCGCTGGCATACGCCCCGTTGAAGACCTGTACGAAGCGGACTCCCTTCTCGATCATCCGCCGCGCGAGGATGCAGTTGCGGGCGTACCCCGCCTTCAGGGGGTCGAGCGGATCGTCCGCTCCGTACATCCGGAGAGTCGCCGGGGTTTCGGTCGAGAGGTCGCTGATCTCGGGGACGGACAGCTGCATCCGCGCCGCGAGTTCATAACTGGCGATCCGGGCGGAGAGATCCGAGTCCCCGGGGTTCGCCGCCAGATGCTCGCGGTTGAGCAGTTGCAGCAGCTGCCGCGCGGTGCGGTCGCTGTCCCGGGAGATCGACGCCGGCGCGGCCAGGTTCTGAATCGGCTGGCTGGCGCTGACCGGCGTCCCCTGATAGGCGGCGGGAAGAAAGCCCGGTCCCCAGTTGTTCCCCCGGGCCTGCGGAATGCCGCGAGGGTCGGGGATCGCCACGAAGGCGGGGAGGTTGGCGTTCTCGGTCCCGAGGGCGTAGGTGACCCACGCGCCGATGCTGGGGAACCCGTCCTGCACGAAGCCGGTCGAAAGGAAGTTCTCGGCGGGGCCGTGGGTGTTGGTCTTGCTCGTGAGCGAGTGAAGGAACGCGAAGTCGTCCGTCAGTTCCGCCAGATGCGGAATCATGTCGGAGACCATCTTGCCGGTCTCGCCCCGCGGCCGGAACTCGTACTGCGGGCGGGCGAGATTGCCGGCCGGCCCCTGAAACGTGACCGCCGGGCCGCCGGGAAGCGGCTTGCCGTCCTGCCGGATCAGCTCCGGTTTGTAGTCCCACGTCTCGAGCTGGCTGCACGCGCCGGCACAGAAGATGACGACGACATTCTTGGCGCGGGCCGGGTAATGCGGCTCACGGCCGGCGTGCGGCTGGCTGGGATCGATCCGCGGTGCGGACGACTCGTCATGCGCAAGCAGCCGTTCGCCGGAGAGCAGGCTCGTCAGCGCGATGGCGCTGAGTGCCGACGCAGTGCTGCCGAAGAAGTCGCGACGATCCAGCCCCCGCGGATCTTGGCCGGGGACCGACTGGCCGGGAGGACCGGAGCGGTGAGAGGGGCGCGGGGGCATGTCGGCTCTCAGGGGAGAAACAGGAACTCGTTGCTGTTGAGGAGGACGCGGCATAGCGTCGGCAGGCCGGCGGTCTCGACCGTCTGGAGGGCCGCGTCCCGTTCGACGGGCGACGGCGGCCGGCCGAGCGCGAGGGCGAAGGTTCGCTCGACCTTTGCGGCGGCCCCGAGGGGCGCTTCGCGATCGACGCGGGCCGCGAACACTTCCGCCCGGCGGATGACGAACGGACTGTTGAACAGGTTCAGGGCCTGGATGGCGGTCGTCGAGCGGTCGCGGCGGGGAGTCGACTGACCGGCGTCGGGGCAATCGAAAGGGCCGAAGACCGGCGTCGATTCCATCCGGATCTTGTGGGCGTAAATCATCCGCCGCAGTCCGGCGGGCGAGAAATTCTCGATCGGAACGAAGCCGCTGAGGCCTCCCCGCTGCTGGAAGAAGTTGAAGCCGGGGCCCCCCATTTCCAGGTTCAGCTCGCCGCTGACCGCCAGCATCCCATCGCGGATCGACTCGGCCTCGATCCGCCGCGACGGGAACCGCCACAGCAGACGGTTGTCGCGATCGAGGGCCTGTGCGGCGGGGTCGATGGCATGCCCCTGGCGGTAGGTGGCCGATGTGAGAATGAGCCGATGGAGCTGCTTCACCGACCAGCCGCCGGCCATGAACTCGCTCGCCAGCCAGTCGAGCAACTCGGGATGCGCGGGGGCCGTGCCGTTGAGACCGAAGTCGTTCGCGGTCTCGACGATCCCGCGGCCGAAGTGGGACTGCCAGATCCGGTTCACGAGCACGCGGGCGGTCAGCGGGTTCCCGGGGGAAGCGATCCAGCGGGCGAGCTGCAGACGCCGCTCCTGCTCGGCAGGAAGCGGCAGGGCGGCCTCCGCGGCGGAGCGGAACAGTTCCGGCACCGCGGGTCCGATCTCGTCTTCCCGTTGCTCCGGGTCACCGCGGCGGAGGACGTAAGTCGTGTCCGGCGCCCGGAACGTTCCGGCGAACGCCAGCCGCGGTGTCTCGAGCCGCTGCTTCTCCGCGCGGAGCCGGTTTCGGTCGGCGATCAGCGCTGGAAGGTCCCCCTCGGAGCCGGGGGCCTGCGCCGAGAGGAGCAGGTTCACGGAGTCGAACGGCGTTCCCCGCGGGAGGCGGTCGGCGTGTCCGGCGACTTCGGTCCAGGTCGCCCCGTCGAGCGAGACTTCGATGTGATATCGGATCGGCAGGCGATCGGCGTACTGGCCGTTGCGGTCCCGCCCCCAGACCACGCGGTCGATGTCGGTCGCCTGCGGCAGCTCGATCTGAACCCAGCCCCGGCCGAGTTCGTCCGAGATCCAGCTCCGACCGTTGCCGTACTGGCCGTCGGTGATGTGCTGCAACTGGTGCGGGCCGCTGTCCGAGTAGTTGCCGGAGGACGTAGCCTTTGTCCCCAGGCTGGCGAGCGCCACGTTCTTCGACGGCTCGCCCGGGCCGTAGATTTCGAGCTCATCGAGGCAGGGCTCGTGGCGGTTCGAATCGATCGTCTCCTCGGCCCGGAACCGCAGGAACCGGGCGGAGACCGGCGCGAAGCTTTCGATGTTCTGCCGGGGATCGACCGGGGCCCGGAAGCGGGGGAGCACACGTCCCGCGACGGCGGGCTCCGATTCCTCCTGGAGGACGATCACGTCCGCCGTGATGCCGGTCCCGGTCTCTCCGCCGCGGAGCACGAGGCGAGTGGTGGGAGTCCAGTCCCAGACCCCGACATCTTTGAGTCCACTCCAGAGGGGCGTCTGCTCCGTCGTCCCCGCGGTGACTCCGGCGGGGTAATACTGGTCGACCCGGGCGATCTCCTGCTGGTCGCCCCGCGTCGCGAGATCGCCATCGCGGTCGAGGACATAGCGGGCATCGCGGGTGTGGACGCCGCTCCCGTGAGCTCCCCATGAGAGCCACAGGCGATAGCGGCCCGAGAGCAGCGGAGCGTACGTCAGGACATCTTCGCCCGGGACGTTGTTCCACCACGTGTAGTGCCCGCCGCTGAGGTTCCCCAGACGATCCGGGGCGCCCGCGTCGTCGCGATAGCCGGGTTTCGTCCCGGCTGGATTGTTTCCGGGGCCGTTCTTGGGCTTCAGCGCCGTGACGAAGCGCGACTCCTCTTCATCGATGAGCAGCGTCCGGCCCGTAAAGGCGTCCGGCTCGAAGGCCCGCAGCCGGTTCTCGATCTGTTCGATCTGCGGGGCAAGGGCCGCGGCGGCGGTCGCCCGGGTTCGGGACTCGGCGTCCTGGATGGGGCGATCGCCGTACTCGACCCCCGCGAAGAATCCCTGGAGGGCGTAGTAGTCTCGCTGGGTGAGCGGATCGAACTTGTGGTCGTGGCAGCGGGCGCAGGCAAGCGTCAGCCCGAGCATCGCGGAGGACGTGCCGCCGATCATCTCGTCGAGCGCGTCCTGCCGGGCGAGCCGCTTCGAGGCGTCGTCCTGCCCGATCTGGCCCGGGAGCAGGACGGCGGCGGCGACGAGGAAACCGGTCGCTTCGTCGGCCCCGAGGACGTCCCCCGCCAGTTGCTCGGTGAGGAACCGGTCGTACGGCTTGTCTTCGTTGAAGGAGCGGATCACGTAATCGCGATAGGGCCACGCGTGATCGCGCTGCGTGTTGACCTCAAACCCGTGCGTGTCGGCATACCGCACGACATCGAGCCAGAGTTGCGCGGACCGCTCACCGTAGTGCGGGCTGGCGAGGACCGAATCGACGAGCTCGGCGTACGCTTCGGGCCGCTCATCGGCGATGAATGCGTCGACGGCTTCCGGTGCGGGCGGGAGGCCGGTCACATCGAGAAAGAGCCGCCTGACGAGCGTGCGGCGATCTGCCGGAGGCTGACGGGTGAGCCCGCTTCCGCCGAGCTTTGCGGTGACAAAGGCATCGACCGGGTGGTCATCCGCCGTGCTCCCCGGGGACCGCGGAAGGGGGGGCCGGACGACGGGTTGAAAGGCCCAGTGGCGGCGCGGATCGCGCTCTTCCTGCTCGTCCGTCGGGCTGGGGGCCCCATCGGCGATCCAGCGGGTGAGCCGTTCGATCTGCTCCGGCTTCAGCGGGTCCCCCTCCGGCGGCATCCGCTCAGAGACGTCCTTGGCGAGAACACGCTGGAGCAGGTGGCTTTCGTCCGGCTTTCCGGGAACCGCGGCGGCGCCCGAGTCCCCGCCGCGGCGAATTCCGGCGCCGGTGTCGAGCCGCAGGTGGCCTTCCTGTTTGAGGGCGGCGTGGCAGGAGAAGCAGCGTTCTTTCAGAAGCGGGCGCACATCCCGGAGATAGTCGACCGGCTCGGCCGATCGCGCTTCGTGAAGCGATGCGGCGAACAGCATCGAAAGACAAACCAGTATCCCGAGGTGCCCTTTCATGGAAAGCACTATGCGCGAGCCGTGGTCGTCCGGCAATCGCGCCTGGCGAAACGGGCCGCGCCGCGTGCGTTCTCCAGTCGGTGGCTGGGAGGGACGCGCCCTCCGGCCCGACGTTCTGTCTTCCGATGAGACCGAGCGGACACAGCCTGCTCGGACGGCTGTGGTGCTCGAGCCTTCACGGGAGATCGCCGTTCAACAACACCCGGAATGCGCGCCGGGCTTAGTCGGGCGTTCCAGACGGAAGTTATCATGCCGTGTCGATGGCTGAGGTCTTTTCGGGAAGAGACGGACTTCCGCCAGGAATTTGCGTGAGATCCCGCGGTCGCCGGACATTTCCCTGAGTGAGGTCTTTCCGTGGATCCCCATTCTGATGAATTCGTCACGCTTCTCACCTCGTCGCAATCCGCGATCTATGGTGGGATTCTGGCCCTGCTCCCCGACCGGACCGCGGCGCAGGACATCCTTCAGGAAACCAACCTGACACTCTGGCACAAGGCCGAAGACTTCGAAGCGGGAACGAGCTTCCTGGCCTGGGCCGGACGCATCGCCCGCTACCACGTCCTGAACTACCGGAGAAAGCGGGGACGGGAACGGCTCGTGTTCGATGAACAGCTCTTCGACGAACTCAGCGCACGACAGGCCGACCGGGCCGAAGACGCCGGTCCGGCTGCCGAGTCGCTGCGGGCCTGCCTCAAACGGCTCCCGGAAGAGCAGCGGGAACTCGTCACGCAGCGATACGCCCCCGGCGGCTCCGTGCAGCAGATCGCCGAACTCCGCGGCCAGACCGTCGGAGCCGTATCGCAGGCGCTCTATCGAATTCGGGAGACGCTGCTGAACTGCCTTTCCCAGCGGCTGCAGGAGGGGGCGCTATGAACACGCCTGACAGCGGACGGTTCCGCGAACTGGTGGGCCGGCTCAGCGACGGCATGCTGACCCTCCAGGAAGGTGCGGAGCTGAACCAGCTCCTGAAGGACGATCCGATCGCCCAGGAGATGTACCTCGATCACCTGTTCGTCGACGGCCTGCTCGAACGCGAGCTCGTCGGGACCGCGGCGGGACCGTATCCCGCAGGCCTGCCTCCACGGCCCGCGCGAAGGGAAGCGCGCCGGTCGGACACATCCCGCCGTTTGCCCCGATGGCTGCGGTCGCTCGCCGTCGGCGGAGTCTCGCTGGCGATCGGGGCGGCCGTCATCGGCTGGATGCGGCCGAGCGAAGGGGCGGTCGGCCGTCCTCTGCCGCTGACCGATTCCAGCTTCGAGTCCGGCTCGCTCGTCGCCTCGCCGACGTCGCTCCTCGCCTCCTGGTACGGAGACGACGCCGATGTCGTTCCCGATCACCTGGGCGTGAAGCCGCTCGAAGGGAACCGGATGCTCCGCTTCGTCCGGTCGACGACGAAGCCGGAGAACTCCTGCGACCTGTACCAGATCATCGACCTGCAGAGCATTGAGAAGGAGCTGGCGGAAGGCCCCGCGCACATCGAGGCCTCGGCGGCGTTCAATGCCGCTCCCGAGACACTGCAGGAGGGAGACTGCATCTTCGGCGTGACGGTCTTTGCCTACAGCGAAGACCCGTCCGGGAAGCCGCACGTCTGGCCCCTGCATTCCGAAACTCCGCTCACGTTCAGCGGCAATCAGACCCGCGCCGACGACGACGCCGAAAGCTGGCAGCGGGTCCACACGCGACTGTCCCTTCCGGCCGGTTCGAAGTTCCTCATCGTCCAGCTCTCCGTGATGCGGAGCGGCGACGACGAGGACCACGACCAGCCGACCGAGTTCCCCGGGCAGTTTGCCGACGGCGTCAGCGTGCGACTGCTGGCGTCGGACTCCTGATCCCTCCGTCAGCGGCCGGAGCGGACACGGTGAACCTCGGCGCCAGTCGCCGCGGAATCGCCGTCGGTCCCTCTGCGCCCCCGCCCGATTTCAGCGGCTCTGCCACCCACGGCGGCGCTCCATCCTGTTCCATCCGCATCGATCGTTTGAGGACGTCATGTCAGCCAAGAAGGTTGTCACCATCCTGCTCGGCGGAGCAGCGCTCGCAGCCGGAGGCGCGGCGTATCAGCGGCACCATCAGTCCGCCGGAACTCCCGCCTCCACGGCGGCTGTCGCGACAGCCGCACCCGAGGCGTCATTGCCGCCGGTCGAGCGCTCGGGACGCGACTCGCTGACGGTCCCGCCGCAGATCGCGGAGAAGATGAAGCTCGGGACGGCGATCGCGCAGAGTCCGTGTCAGCCTGTCGCCCTTCCACCGTTCCAGGGAGTCCTGGCCCTCGACAATGACCACCTCTCGCGGGTCCATGCGCGGTTTGCCGGGGAAGTCGTCGAGATCGGACACTCCACCGACGGCTCTGATCCGACACTTCGCGTCGGAGACCAGGTGAAGCAGGGCGATCTGCTGGCGGTCGTCTGGAGCACCGACCTCGGACAGAAAAAGAGCGAGCTGGTCGATGCCGTGGGAAAACTCCACGCGGAAGAAGCTCTCCGGGACCGGCTCAAGACCCTCTTCGAAGGGGGAGCAGGATCGGGGCGCAGCTACCGTGATGCCGACAAGGAGGTCCAGGCCCGGCTCGTCGAGATCGCCAGCGTCGAGCGGACCCTGCGGACGTGGCGGCTCACCGACGAGGACATCGCCGCCATCCGGGCCGAGGTCGAACACGTCGCCGATCCGAAGTACCAGTCCGACGATCGGAACGGCTGGGCTCGGGTCGAGATCCGGGCGCCGATGAGCGGCGTGATCCTGGAGAAGAACATCGTCGTCGGCGATATCGTCGACACCTCGACCGACCTGTTCAAGATCGGCCAGCTCTCACAGCTCGCCGTCTGGGCCCACATCTACGAAGAAGACCTGCCGCTGCTGAAGAGCTGCCCGCGTCCAACGGAGTGGACGATCTCGCCGCCGTCGAATCCCGGCGCGACGTTCACCGGGACGCTCGATAAGGTCAGCGCTGTCATCGATCCGGTGCAGCACACCGCCCTCGTGACCGGCCGCGTCGACAACTCCGCCGGCGACCTCAAGATCGGCCAGTTCGTGACCGTCACGATCAAGGTCCCCCCTTCGGAGCAGGAGCTTCAACTGCCGGCGACGGCGGTCGTCGAGAATGGCTGGCAGAGTGTCGTCTTCGTGCAGCCTAGGGCGAGCGAAGGGACCTACATCCGCCGGCCGGTCCAGGTCGTCCGCCGGTTCCGGGATGAGGTCTTCGTCCACACCGGCCAGAACGGCCTCCTGCCGGGGGACGTCATCGTCACCTCGGGAGCCCTGATGCTCCAGAACGCGATGGACCAACTCGCCCCCCCCGCGACGACCGCCTCGAGCGAAGAGGAGACGGACGGGGACCTCTCGGCCCGAACGCCGGCCGCGACTTCCCCCGCCGCTCCCGCCTCCGTTGTGCATTCCAAACATCAGGGCTGACGGCGTCGGCCCATCGTCCCGCCCCCTTGCGATTCGTCGACTCCCTCCCGCCTCCGTTTCGTTCGTCCCCCTTCTCTCCACGTGGAGCGCCCCGCGGCCCAGGATGGGTCCGCCGCGCTCACACCTTTCGATCGATCACCGATGATCCGCAAACTCCTCGACTGGGCGGTCTCCAATCCGCTGATCGTGATGATCCTGACGACCGGGCTCATCATCGGAGGCGGCTATGCGTTCACGCACGTCAACATCGAGGCGTACCCCGACCCGACTCCGCCGATCATCGACGTCGTGGCCCAGTTCCCGGGGGCGAGCGCGGGACAGGTGGAACGGCAGGTCACGATCCCGCTCGAAGTCGCTCTGGCCGGGATGCCCGGACTCGACACGACCCGCAGCCAGTCCCTCTTCGGCCTGGCGCAGCTCCGCAACCAGTTCACGTACGCCACCGACTACTGGCAGGCCCGGCAGGAAGTCCTGAACCGGCTGGGGAGCGTGACGCTTCCGGCCGGGGTCGAGGCCGGGATCTCGCCCGCTTCGCCGATCGGGGAAGTCCTCCGCTTCACGCTGGAGAACCCCAAGGATCCGGAGACCGGAAAGCCGGTCTACACGCTGAACGACCTGCAGTCGGTGGAAGACTTCATCGTCGAGCGCGAGCTTCGCCGCGTCCCCGGCGTGGCGGGGGTCAGCGGCGTCGGCGGGACCGTGAAGCGGTACGAGATCCAGCCGGACCCGAACCGGCTGCGGCACTACGGCATCAAGCTCGAACAGCTCGAACAGGCCCTCGACCGGGCCAACGCCAACGGAAGCGGCGACAACCTGGTCCAGGGGGAACAGACCAGCGTCGTCCGCTCGCTGGGCCAGTTCGGCCTGGGACATGACCCGCAGCAGCTCGTCCTGGGACTGCAGGATCCGGTCGAGGCCGCCAAGGTGCTCCGGGCCGAGGAAGCCCGCCGGTGCCTCGAGATCCGGCAGGTCGTCCTGGCGACCGTCAACAACGTTCCGGTCCGCGTGGACCAGGTGGTCGACGGCGGACCGGTGCTGAACGCCGACGGGACCTCCCGCGTCGACGACGCGACGCTCGCCAGCCGCGGCGTCATCGTCGGCCAGAAGACCCGCCTCGGCCTCGCGGCGATCAGCTACCCCAGGACCGGAGCCGACGGGAAGCCTCTGACGACCGCCGACGGCGCCACGGTGTGGCAGGATGAGGAAGACGTCGTCCAGGGGATCGTGCTGCTCTACAAGGGAGAGAAGTCGCTCCCCGCCCTGAAGGGTGTCCTGGCCAAGATCGACGAGCTGCATGCCAGCGGCAAGCTCCTGCCGGGGATCAAGATTGTCCCCTACTACGACCGGACGACCCTCATCGACCGGACGACGGTGACGGTCCATGAGAACCTCGTCGTCGGGATGGCGCTCGTCACCGCGATCCTGATCATGTTCCTCGGGAACGTCCGGGCGGCGGTCATCGCCGCGATCAACATTCCGCTCGCCCTCCTGTTCGCCTTCGGGGTCCTGTTCCTCCGCGGCAAGTCGGCGAACCTCCTCTCCATCGGGGCGGTCGACTTCGGGATCATCGTCGACTCGACGGTCATCATCGTCGAGAGCGTGTACCGCGGCCTGACGCACGACGACGCGCACGGCCTGACGCTCGCACAGCGGATTACCAAGTCCGCCGGAGCGGTCCAGCGAAGCCTCGTGTACGCGACCGCGGTCATGGTCTGCGCCCTCCTGCCGCTGTTCACCATGACCGGCCCCGAAGGACAGATCTTCGGCCCGATGGCGGACACCTATGCCTTCGCGATCGGCGGGGCTCTCGTCCTCTCGCTGACGGTCTCGCCGGTCCTGTGCTTCCTGATCCTCCGGAACGTCAAACCGAAGCCGGACAACTTCGTCGTCCGGTCGATCGACTGGCTGTATCGCGTCCAGCTCCAGGGGCTGCTGGCGACGCGGTGGCTCGTCGCCGCCGGGTTCCTGGCGGCGGTCGTCGCCACCGGGGCGACGGCGGCCACGATGGGACGGGAGTTCATGCCGGAACTGGAAGAGGGGGGCCTGCTCGTCCGCGGAACCTTCCCGGTCAACATCTCCTTCGATGAAGTCGTGCGGCACGGCACGGAGTTCCGCCGCTTCATCCAGTCGTTCTCCGAGATCCGGGTCATCCCCACGACCGTCGGCCGTCCGAACGACGGGATGGACACCGGCGGCTACTACCTGCTCCAGGCGAACCTGCCGCTGCGGGCCCAGGAGGAATGGCCGGTCGACAAGACCCGCGGCCGCCGCCGCACGAAGAAGGAACTCATCGCCGACATCACGGTTGGCCTCGAGGAACGGTTCCCCGGCGTCCCTTGGGACTTCTCGCAGATCATCCGTGACAACGTCCTCGAGGCTCTCTCGGGCGTGAAGGGGGAAAACTCGATCAAGATTTACGGGCCGGACCTCGATGTCCTCGAGAATACCGGCATGGAGGTTCGCGACACGCTGAACATGGTCGCCGGCGTGCAGAACGCGAGCGTCTACCGCAACCAGGGGCAGTCGAACCTGGAGTTCTACGTCGACCGCCAGAAGTGCGCCCGCTGGAATGTCTCGGCCGCCGACGTGCAGTCCGTGATCCAGTCCGCCGTCGGCGGGAAGGCGGTCACCGACATGGTCGAGGGGGAAAAGACCTTCGACGTCACGATCCGCTGGCCCGAGCGGCTCCGGGCCGACGAGCAGGCGATCCTGAACATCCCGATCCCGGTCGGCAACACGCTCCGCGCAGACAACCAGTTCGCGATGGGGAACACGCCGATCAGCGGGGCTTCGATCGGCCTGACGTCGACCGGCAACGTCATGAAGCTTCCGTCGGCGACCGGCAGCTCGTTCAACGCGCCGTCGCTCGACTTCGACGTCCCGAGCCGCCGCGTCGGCGACCTCGTCACACCGCTCGGCGAGAACGGTCTTCCCGATCCCAAGGCCTCGTTCGTCCGACCGGGAGCGTCGACGATCTACCGCGAGCAGGGGGACCGGCTGATCGCCATCAAGTTCGAAGTCCGCGGCCGCGACCTCGCCAGCGGCGTGGCCGAGGCCCGCTCGAAGATCGAGCCGATGATCCATCCCCCGTACCGCGCTGAGTGGAGCGGGGAGTTCCAGCAGATGGAAGCGGCCGAACGGCGGCTGGCGGGGATGTTCGCCCTGTCGATGATCCTCATCGCCCTCGTGATCTACCTCGCCTTCCGGTCGTTCCTCGACGCCGCGGTCGTCCTGGCCAACATCCTGGCGATGGTCATTGGCGGCGTGTGGGCCCTGAAGTTCGCGGGACTCTACTTCAACATCTCGGCGGCGGTCGGGTTCATCTCGATCCTGGGGGTGGCGGTCATGAACGGACTCCTGCTCGTCTCGACCTTCAACGGGATGCGGGCCAAGGGGATCGACCTGCGGGAGACGCTCCTGGAGGGGACCGGCAAGCTGGTCCGCCCGATCCTGATGACCGCGCTGGCGGCGATGCTGGGGCTCCTCCCGGCGGCGCTATCGACCGCAATGGGGTCGGAGTGCCAGAAGCCGCTGGCGGTCGTCGTCGTGGGGGGAATGATCTCCACGATCCTGTGCCTCAATCTCGTCCCGGTGCTTTACAGCTTCTACGGAAAGCGGACACCGCCCGAAGGGGCCGGGGACTTCGCTCACTGAGTCCAGTGTATCACGGGAGGGCGAGGCTCCCGCCGAGCCGCGGCGATGGAGGCCGTGCCCGATCCCCCTTCGGTTCTGACCCGCAGGGAACCGTGGTCGCGAAGACAGGTCCTCCGAGAACGGCGACGGGAAGCCGAGGCAGCCTAGGGGACGCGTTTGTGAACCTTCGCGGCTCGGCGGGAGCCTCGCCCTCCCGCAGGACACCAGCCCTTCCGGTTTCCCCGCGATCCGCCATCACCAGCCCGGAGAGACACAACCGACTTTCAAACACACACAGCACAACGGACCCACCTTCCTCAGGGGGGCAATCTCGCCGTGACGTTCTTCGCCCACTGGACCGGGCGGGGAGCTCACGGCGACTTGCTGCGCGGACCGCAAAATCGACGCAAGAGATTCACCGAAAAGGCTTTCAGAAAAGAGATCGGCCGTCCCGATGAATGATCGACAGGCACGCCGGGGACCGCATTCTGACGCGGTACGGACTCGACACCGCGTGCCGGCGATCGTTCGTCAAGGGAGGCAAGCATGGGCAGGGACGCCCGACGCCACACGATGGTCTGCGGTCTGTTGATGGCCGCATCGCTCACCGGATGCAGCACGCCCGGGATGCGGACCGCGCTCAAGACGCCCCGCGTCGGCAGCAGCCGGCCCCCCGTCGCCCGGACCGCGGCAGACCGGGTCACGAAAGAGGTCGCCGTGCGCGATCGGGAGGTGGCGCACTTCCGGCTCCGCGACGCCGAGCCGTGGGGGGAAGACGACACCGCTTCGATCGCGATCATCCAGACCGCCGGGACCGACGAGGCCGAGATGATCACGCTCCCGGAACACCTGGGGCGGCGGGGAGCGCCGAACCTCTTTGGAGAGTCCGCCATCACTCTCCCGGAGCTGCAGCAGCTCGCACTCACGCACAACCCGACGCTGCGGCAGGCGGCCGGCCTCGTCCAGCAGGCCCAGGGGAACTGGCTGCAGGTGGGGCTCTATCCGAACCCGGTCTTCGGCTACGACGGGGGAGCCAACAACGCCCCCTTCGATGGCCAGAGCCTGTTCCTCTCGCAGAACATCGTGACCGGCGGCAAGCTCGACTGGAGCCGCGACGTCGCCACGCGGGACACCGAGCGGGCGCAGTGGGACGCAAAGGCGCAGACACTGCGGGTCGTCAACGACATCCGCATCCGCTTCATCGCCGTCCTCGGGGCCCAGCGGCGGTTGACCGTGACGAACGAACTGCTGCGGTTCGCCGACGACGGTGTGCGGCTCGTCGACACGCTGTTCCAGGAAGAGCAGATCACGAAGGCCGACGTCCTGCAGGCCCGCGTCCAGCAGAGCCAGACCCGGATCCTCGTGCGGAACGCGGAGTACCAGCTCACCGCCGCCTGGAAGCAGCTCGCCGTCGCGCTCGGCTGCCCCGACCTGCCGATGCAGGCCCTCGAAGGGGAGATCGAGGACGCGGTTCCCACGATCGATCGGGAAGGAGCCTGGAGCCAGATCTGTCACGCCAGCCCGGCCCTGCAGGCGGCCCGCGCCCGGGCCGCGGCATCGGCCTCGCAGGTTCGCCGCGAGCAGGTCGAGCGGATTCCCGACCTCCAGGTGACGGGGAGCGTCGGCCGGGACTTCGCCTCGCCGCAGTTCATGATGTATGGGCTCCAGATCGGGGTCGAGCTCCCGGTCTTCGACCGCAACCAGGGGAACGTGACCGCTGCCACAGGCGAACTCCGGGCGGCCCAGGCCGAAGTCCGCCGGCTGGAACTGGCCCTGCAGGACCGGCTGACAGTCGCGTTCCAGAAGTATGAAAGTGCCCGGACGGAAGTCGAAACGTACCGGGAGACGATCCTGCCAACGGCGAAGGACAACCTCGACCTGACGCAACGGGGGTACGAGGAAGGAGAGCTCGATTTCCTGCGGGTCCTGACCGCACGCCGCGACCTGAGCGAATCGACGATGAACTACGTCGCCTCGCTCATCGAGCTGCGGACCTCGGCAGTCGAGATCGACGGTATGCTCCTCACCGGCGGCCTCGACGCCGTCGATTCGAACCCGGTCTCATCGAACTCGGCCGGCCAGACGAGCGGCGCCGGGCGGTAGGTGCGGCCGGTGATCGGTCGGAAGGTTCGCCTTCGCGGCAACACTCGCGTCAGTCGCGCTCGATCACCCCCGAGTCGTCGCAGCGAATGTCCAGCAACTGTTTGTTCGAAGTCCGCTCAAGACGGAAGCAGGCCCGGAGTTGCTCCAGTTGCGTCAGGATCGGGGGCTCCGGCGGATCAGCACTTTCGATGGGGGACTCAAACGTGATGCGCAGCCGCTTGGCGAGATCGTCCCACTCGACGGACGGGTTCAGAAACCAGGGGCGGGTCGCCCACTCCTGACGAAGTAGGACGGCATAATGCTCACCTATGCGGCGGTCGAGATGCAGGATGGAGAACTCGGATTGTAGATAGTGCATTGTGCGTCAGGAGAGGATACGGACGGAACGATCTCACCTCGCGCGCTTGCGTTCGTTGAGCGCACGGGCAGCCCGCGCTGCAGGCTCCTGACAACCAATGTCGCCCCGACTGGAATCTCACACACAAAAGCCACAAAGAAGGGGAGATCCTTCACCGGCGGGAGTGATCTCCCCTTGGCGTCGCCCCAAGCCCGGTTGTTCAAGGCCATCGGCGTTCAGTACGGTCCGGATCGGCCTCGGCATCAAGAAGACCTCGCCGCACTCCAGGACATTCGTGGCGGGCTACACGAACGGCTACATCTACTACGCCCCGGCGGCAGAGCAGCTCAAGAACGTCGGCGGAGCCCAGGAAGACAGCGACTGCATCCTCGCCCCCGAATGGCAGGCCCTCTTCGAGGCGAAGGTCGCCGACATGCTCAAGCGGCTCTGATCGTATCTTCTCTGATCTGTGTGCATCTGTGTTTATCTGTGGCTCACTCTTCTCTTCGTCCAAGACGATTGAGCCACGGATGAACACAGATAGGAACGAGATCACGCCCGCAGAAGAATCTCCCCCTTGCCGACGGCGAGGCGGTCGCCGTGGTAGAGGGCGCATTCGGCTTGTGTGAGGGCGGGGGGAACGTGGAAACCGTGCCGGGTGAGTTCCCGGAAATAGAGGCCGAGAAACTGCGGCTGGAACGTCGAGCCGTAGCGGAACGAAGCGAGGAGCTCCGGAGGCTGATCGCCGAAGAGGCCGATCGTCCCGCGCCGCATCCCCGCCCCCGGGCGAACGCCGCAGCCGCCGAAGACGAGGATCGTTCCGGCGATCATGTGCGTCCCGACGAGCGAGCCCGCCGCGCCGCCGATCGCAATGAGGCCGCGGCGCATCGTGTGGCCGACTTCGTGCCCCGCGCTCCCGTGGACCAGCAGCGTTCCCCCCCGCATCCCTTTCGCCGAACCGCGATAGGCCCCGCCCGCAAGGTCGCCCGCGTCGCCGCGGATGTCGAGGAGTCCGCCCGCCATCTCGGCCCCGGCCCAGTCGCCGACGTTCCCCGCGACATGGATCGCGCCGCCGGTCATCTCGCTCCCGACGTGCCGGCCCGCGGAACCGGCGATCCGGATCTCGCCCGCCGACATCCGCGCCCCGATCCGGTGAACCGACGCCAGGTCCCCTTCGAACTCGATCCGCTCATCGGCGAGGTCGCCGCGGACCCGGAACAGGTCGGCCAGGGGACGCCGGTCTTTCCCGTGAAAGATCTCGAAACGCTCGATCTCGCCGGTGGTCTTGCCGCGGAGGGCGTCCGGCGTGAGACCTTCGACCTCAACGGGGAGCCGGTCGGTTCCGAGGAATGTCAGGTGAAGCGGCATCGGTCGGGGGAGAGCGGTCGTTCCGGGGTCGGGCGCGACGCGCCGGAATCGCCCCGGAAGGAGACCGAACGGTACAATCCCGTCGGCTTGGGAGGAATGGCGGGATGCGGATTGGTGGAATCATCCTGTGCGGGGGGCAGTCCCGCCGCATGGGGCGCGACAAGGCACACCTCCCCTTCGGGCGGGAGACGATGCTCGAACGCGTCGTGAGCGAAGTCGGGGTCGTGGTCGGCCCTCGGCGGATCGTCGTCGCGGCGGCTGAAGGGCAGGTCCTTCCGCCGTTGCCCCCGGAGATTCGCGTCGTCCGCGACCTGCAGGAGGACTGCGGGCCGATGTCGGGGCTGGCGGCAGGTCTCGCGGCCGTGCGGGAGGAGGCGGACGCGGTCTTCGTGGGGACGTGCGACGCGCCGCTCCTGCGGGCGGAGTTCATCTCGGGGCTGTTCGACCGGCTGGGTGGCGCGGAAGCGGTCGTCCCGGTCGAGGGGGACCGCTTCTATCCGGCGACGGCGGTCTATCGCACGTCGGTCCTGCCGATCGTGCTGGCCGACCTGGAGGCGGGGCAGTTCCGGATGCAGTGGTTCGCGCGGGACCTGCGGGCGGTGTTCATTCCGATCGAGGAACTGCGTTCGATCGATCCGGACCTGGCGAGTCTGCGGAACGTGAACTCACCGGAGGAGTACCTGGCGGCGCTCGACTGGGCCGGGCTGAAGCCGGTCGAGGGAGGCGTGTGATTGGCTCGTGGTATGGAACGAATTGAGCCACAGATAAACACAGATGGACACAGATAAGAGGTGGCGGTGGGTGCCGGGAGTGCGGCGAACGTTTGCGGCCGTCGCCAGTCGAGTCACGGCCGCAGCCGCGGACCCGCATCAGTAGTCCCGTCAGGGACGGCCGAAAATAGCCCACCACTTCAGTGGTGGGTGGGGGCACGAGTTGGGCGCGCAGTCCCGTCAGGGACGAAAGAGATTGCGGTTGCCGAGCGTCGGTTGTTCTTTCGTCCCTGATGGGACTCGATCACAAGGTCGCCCGCGTACCCCCCCCGTTGAAACGGGGGGCTATTTTCTGTCGTCCCTGACGGGACTACTTCTGCGGGCCCGCCTTTATCCGTGTTCATCTGTGGCTCCCTCCCTCCTCCCCTCTCTCTGCAACGGCAGGGGGCATGTCGAAGGGGGATCGGGCGCTGTTGCCACCGCCGCGGCTCGGCCGGAGCCTCGCCCTCCCGGTCCTGCTTCGGCCTCTCTTCTCCTCTGTGTTCTCTGTGACTCTGTGTTTCCCTCCTCTCTTTCCCGTCCCGGAATCCAGCAGCGGTTTGTCGAAATTCCGGCGAAGTTGCCGTAAAGTCGGTAAACCGGTGGAGGGCTCCCGCCGTATTGCCAACACGAATTGCCCTGAATTCATTCTCGATCGTCCCCGGCCCGGCGTAGTCAGCTCTGACTGACATTTCTGCGACCCTTTCCCCTGGCGGAATCGGAACTCATGACCACCACCCTGGAGTTGGCGCGGGACCGGGTCGACATGTTCGCCGCGCGGGTCAAGGCCCTGCGGGAGTGCTTGCACAAGGTCATCGTCGG
The DNA here is from genome assembly GCF_001610835.1 of Planctomyces sp. SH-PL14. Taxonomy (NCBI): domain Bacteria; kingdom Pseudomonadati; phylum Planctomycetota; class Planctomycetia; order Planctomycetales; family Planctomycetaceae; genus Planctomyces; species Planctomyces sp. SH-PL14. The sequence goes on from NZ_CP011270.1 coordinate 5,618,119, forward strand.
CCAGGACCAGACGCTCGACCTGCTGCTGACCTGTGCCCTCACGGGCTCGCATGCTCTTCTGATGGGGGTGCCGGGGCTGGCCAAGACGCTGATGGTGAAGGCCCTCTCGTCCGCCTTCGACTGGAAGTTCTCCCGGATCCAGTTCACGCCCGACCTGATGCCTTCCGACATCACCGGCTACGAACTGCTGGCCCGCGAAGGCGAGAACGGTTCGACCGGCATGAAGTTCCGCCGCGGTCCGCTGTTTGCGAACCTTGTCCTGGCCGACGAGATCAACCGGGCCGCTCCGAAGACGCAGTCCGCGCTTCTCGAGGCGATGGCCGAGCGGCATGTCACGGTGGGGGGCGTGACCTATGAGTTGGAGGAGCCGTTCCTCGTCGTGGCGACGCAGAACCCGATCGAGCAGGAGGGGACGTACCCGCTCCCCGAGGCGCAGCTTGACCGGTTCATGATGGAGATCCGGATCTCGTACCCGACGCCGGCGCATGAAGAGGAGATCGTGATGAAGACGACTGGCGGCGCGCTCCCGATGCCGGAGCCGGTCTTTGATCGCGGGACGTTCATGCAGTTGCGGGACCTGGTGTGGTCGGTTCCGGTGCCGCGGAATGTCGCGGCGTATGCGGTGAAGCTGTGCGGGGCGACGCGGCCGGACGATCCGCGGGGCCATAGTTTTGCGAAGTCGTATGTGTCGTGGGGGGCGGGGCCGCGGGGGTCGCAGAACCTTGTGATGGCGGTGAAGGCGCATGCGCTGCTCAATGGCCGGACGGCGCCGACGGTCGAGGATGTGCGGCGGGTGACGTTGCCGGTGTTACGGCATCGGGTGCTGGTGAACCACCGGGCGATTGGGGATGGCGTGACGAGCGAAGGGGTGTTGATGCAGTTGCTGAAGGACATTGAGAGTTAGGGATGTAACGGTGCCAAGCGCAATCCAGCATCACAGACAACCGGGTCCAGGGGCACCCTGGTCAGGGGGTGCAGGGGGCCCAGAAAAACAACACAGGCCTCTTGCCCGCCGGAGGCTTGTCTCGTCGGGAGATGTCAGAAGGTGTGTGTGTCCAAACGCTGACAACGTGCCGGATGCCCCCTCACCTAAGACGCGGGGAGTGCAAAGCCAGCGGTGTGATGTGAGGGAGTCCTCAACGCCGGTACCACAAAGGGGACGTCCGTTGTGTGCCAAGGTTCCTCACAGGAGTGCCTCCGGCGGCAAGGGGTTGCCCCCTTGACCCCGGCTGCCGTGGCACATTGGGTTTGAGGTGGCATAGCCGTGCCGGCAAGGACGCGGATTGAGACCGTCAAGTTAGCGTGAGTTTCCTACCGAGAGACCCCATGCGGACCCGCACTCCCACCCGTTTCCTGAACCTCCAGGCACTGGCCTCGCTCCAGCACCTGCGGTTCACGACCCGGCGACGGATCGACGGCTCCTACAGCGGACGGCATCGCTCCCGGCAACTCGGCGGAGCAGGGGAGTTCGTCGACTTCCGCGAATACGCCCCCGGCGACGACCTGCGGCGGCTCGACTGGAAAGTCCTCGCCCGCACCGGCCGGATGCACCTGCGGCTCTACCAGGACGAGACGAACCTCACCTGCACCATGCTCCTCGACGCCAGCAGCTCCATGCGGTTCAGCGGCGCGACGCGTGGCGTGGACGGCGTCGGGTCGAAGCTCCAGTACATGCAGTTCTTCGCCACCGCGCTGAGCCAGCTCATCGTCGGCGGACAAGACCAGGTCGGCCTGGCGATCGCGGCCGAGCGGCTGCGGATGTGGATCCCACCCGGAGGACATCCCGAGCACCTCGCCCGCGTGCATGAGCACATCGAGTCCCTCCGGACCTATCCGCGGACGGACCTCGGGCACGCGCTGCGGCAGGTGTTCGAGCGACTGTCGCGGCGGGGCGTGCTGCTGATCGTCAGCGACTTCCTGTGCGACTCGCTGGAAGACACCTTCGCGGCGGTGCGGCTGTTCCGGAGCCGGTACTGGGAAGTGGTCTGCCTGCATCTTGTCCATCCGCAGGAGGAGTCGCTGCCGACCGGGATGGCGTGCCGGTTCGAGGGGCTGGAGAACGACGGCCACATCGACTGCTCTCCCGGCGAGATCGCGCGGCAGTATGAGGAGAAGTTTGAAAACCACTGCCGCGCCGTCCGGGCGATGGCTCTGGCGAGCGGATGCGACTACCGGCGGGTCTCGACGGCCACGCCGTACCTGGAAACCCTGGGCGGATTTCTCGCGGAGCGGCTGGGCTGATGTTCCTTCACCCGTGGGCCATTTCGATCGGCGCGGCGGCCCTGGCGGCCCCGTTCCTGATTCATTGGCTGACCAGGCCCCGGCCGACCCGCATCCCGCTCTCGACCGTGCGGTTCGTGCTGGAGATCGTCCAGCAGCGGCGGTCGCGGAGCCGGCTGCGGGACTGGATTGTGCTTCTCTGCCGCGCGGCCGCCGTGATCCTGCTGGCCCTGTGCCTCGCCCGTCCCCTGACCGGCCAGCGGGCCGCGGCGGCGAAGGCGGCCCAGGAGAATGCCTCGACGGTCCGGGTCGTGCTCCTCGACGTCAGCCAGAGCATGGGGGCGACGGCGGGTGGGATCCAGGCGATCGAGCGGGCCCGGCCGATCGCCGCCCGCAGCCTGACGTTTGAAGCGAACACCCACGCGAACCTGATCCTCGCCGCCGCCGCGGCCCAGCCGGTCCTCGACCGCCCCTCGACGAATTTTTCCGCGCTGACCGACGAGATCGCCCGCGCCCGGCCGCTGCCGCAGCGGATCCAGGTCCAGGAGGCGCTGAACGCCGCGGCCGAGATGCTGACCCGGGCGGGGTCGGAGCTGTCGCGGCGGGAACTCGTGGTCATCAGCGACTTCCAGCGGAACAACTGGGCCACCGCCGACTTCTCCGTGCTGCCGCTGAAGACCGAGATCCGCCTGGAGTCGGTCGCGCCCGAGAAGTCCGAGCCGAACCTGGGGCTCGTCGGCGTCCGGCCGCAGGGAAGGGTCGAGCGGGGCCGCCCCTTCCGGCTGGAGGTCGAGATCGAGAACAGCGGCACCGCGGCCCGGCCGGTCAGCGTCGATGCCCGGATCGGCGAGAAGACGGTCCGCCTCCAGGGCTCGGCCGCCGCGAACGGTCGTTCGATCCTCGTGGCCGAGACCGACCTTCCGACCGACGGCTGGGCGCTCGGCGAAGCGAAGCTCGTCGGCATCGAGGACGCCCTCGCCGAGGACAACAGCCGCCCGTTCGTCGTCCACGTCCACGCCCCGCCGGGGATGCTGCTCCTGACGCGGCAGCCCGCCGGATCGAAGTCGCTGTCGAGCTACTTCGTCGAGCGGGCGATCCTTTCGAAGTCCGGCTCCGGCGAGCGGGACTCGGCCTATGAGGCGGTCGTCCGGATGGACCCCGCCCGCGTCGACCGCGAGACGCTCCAGGCGGCCGACCTGATTCTCCTCGATCATCCGGGGAAGCTGCCGGAGCCGACGGTCGACCTGATTGCCGCGCTCCTCCATCGCGGCCGCGGCCTCCTCTACGTCTCGGCCGAGCCGGCGGACGCGGTCAACCTCAAGCGGCTCGAAGCGGCCGCGGGCTCGGGGCTCCAGATGCCGGTCGAGTTCTCGCCGCCCCCCGCGGGCGCCCAGCGCCGCAACCTGTTCCTCAGCGACATCCGCCGCCGGCAGCCGCCGTTCACGATCTTTGGGGACGAGGCGACGGCGCTCTTCTCCTCGCTCCGGTTCGATGGCGGACTCGCCACCCGGCCGGTCGCCGGAGCGCTCGCCGAGGACGTGCCGGCCAGGTTCAACGACCAGTCGGCGGGCCTCGTCGTCACCGCCTGCGGCGCGGGGGCCCTCGCGATCCTGAACGCCGAGCTGAAGAACTCGACCCTCCCGGCCTCCCCCGCCTTCGTCCCGCTCATGGGAGAACTCGTGACCCATCTCCTCGGTCGGGACCGGGCCGAGGAGTCGGTCCAGAGCGGCGAACCGCTCGCCGCCGCCTTGCCGCCATCGGCCAGTCCCCTCGCCGGGCTGCGGATCGAGCCGGTACGGGTCGATCCAGCGCGGGTCGGGGGAGCCGCCCCGGGAGCGGACCTCGAAGTCGGATCGCTCGGCGAACTGCGGGAAGATGTCGCCGGGATCCTCTGGCAGTCCCCCGCTGCGGGGGTCCCCGGGGTCTACGCCGTGAAGCGGGCCGACGCGACGGTCTTCGCCCTCGCCAGCGCCCTCCCGGCCGAAGAGTCCGACCTCGAGACCCTCGCCTCCGATGTCCTGACAACCCGCCTCGCCGGCGGCCGCGACGTGACGTTCCACTCCGGCCTCCCCGACGACGAACCCCGCGACCGGATCTGGTCCTGGCTCGCCGTCGCCTGCGTCGGCTTCCTCCTGGCGGAGATGGGGAGTTTGATTGTGTTTCGGAGTTAGAAAGTTGTCAGTCGTCAGTTATCAGTGGGTAGTGGGTGGTTGGTTGTGGGTAGTGGGTAGGTCGTGCGGAGTCAGCGAGGATTCGGTGTGTCCAACAGGAACCGTGGGATGCGTCTCTTTACTCCGAAGGAGTTATGCCCAATAGCCCAGGGTTGCCCGCGCCGCGGGCTACCCTGGGGGCGGGGACGTTGCTCCAGTTCTACCCCGAAGGGGTTGCGCCAAGACCGCTCGCTGACGGAACCCCGTTGGGGTTCGGAAACTCTTTCGCACGAACCCAGGGTAGCCCGCTTCGCGGGCAACCCTGGGCTATTGGCCGTAACCCCTTCGGGGTATCGAGCGTGACGTCGACCATGAACCGCGATTGCCTGCCGCTCCAACGGACGACCGATCGCCGACAAAAACGCACGAACGGCCTCTGACTGAAAACTGAAAACTGACGACTGAAAACTTCCCCCCCCATGCTCCTCGTCTTCGAACCGCTGATCTCCTCCGCCCTCTGGCTGACGCTGGCGGTCGGGGTCGGTGCGCTTCTGGCGTGGTACGCGTGGCGGCGGCCGTGGGGCGTGGCGCCGGGGCGGTGGGCCGCGATCATCACGCTCATGGCGGGGAGCGCGGCGCTGGTGCTGGGGATCCTCCTCAACCCGACGTGGCAGGAGCGGATTCCGCCGCCGGCCGGCAAACCGCGGCTCACGATCCTGATCGACGACTCCGCCAGCATGGCGGCCACCGACATGCCCGGCGGCCGGACCCGCTTCGCCGCCGCCGCCGAGATCACCCGCGAGACCGCGGCCCGGCTGGCCGACCGGTTCGATGTCTCGGCCGCGACCTTCTCGAACGAACTCCGTCCGGTCGCTATCACGGGCCTGAATGAACTGGGCGGCCACGCTCCGGCCGGAATGGAAACGGATCTCGCCGGCGCCCTCCAGAGCGGCGTCGACGTCCAGCGGCCCGCGGGACAGGCGGTCCTGCTCCTGAGCGACGGCAACCACAACGCGGGGGGCGGAGCGCCGCGGGTCCTCTCGGCCCTCAGCGTCGTCCGGGCGGCGGACGCGCCGGTCTTCACGAAGACCTTCGGAACCGATGCCGAGATCCACGACCTCTCGGTCCGGCTCTACGCCCCGCAGCAACTGTCGTTCATCGAACAGACTGTGCCGGTGACCGCTCTCCTGCGCCGCCGGGGTCGGGCTCCGGAGGCGGTCTCCGTCTCGCTGCTGCTCGACGACAAGGAGATTGCCCGCCAGTCGGCCTACATCGCCGGCGACGCCGAGACGGAGATCCGCTTCGACGTCACGCAGAAGGAGAAGGGGCTCTACCGCTACGAAGTCCGGATCGATCCGTTCCCCGGCGAGGCGACGCAGGTCAACAACTACGGCACGTTCCTGCTCCGTGTCGTCGACGAGCCGATCCGCGTGCTCTTGGTCGAGGGCAAACCGTACTGGGACTCGAAGTTCCTGGCCCGGACGCTGTCGTCCGATCCGTCGGTCGAACTCGTGAGCGTCGTCCGGATGTCGGAGGGGCGGTACCTCGAACGGACGCTGAAGCGTGAGCGGCCCGCCAAGCCCGGCGACGCGGCACCGGAGCCGATGACGGATGCCACGACGACCACGGAAGCAACGACCCCGAATGCCGCGAACCGCCCCGCCGGACCCGGACCCGTAACGGAGTCGTGGCGGGTCCTGACCGGCACCGAGGACATCCTGTTGGGGGCCCTGGCGAGCGGCTCGTATCAGGTCGTGGTCCTCGGGCGGGAGTCGGAGCCGTTCCTCTCCGAAGCGGCCGTCGAGTCGCTGCGGGAATGGGTCAGCACGGAGAGCGGGGCGCTCGTCTGCTTCCGCGGCCAGCCGACCGCCCAGGTCGGCGAGCGGCTGGAACGCCTGATGCCCGTCCAGTGGAATGCCTTCGGCGAGTCCCGCTTCCGGATGACCCTCACCGACCGCGGCCGCGACATGCGGTGGTTCGGCGCGATCGGGGGCGGTGGCGGGACCGGCGGCGGCGACATCCTGCCGCACCTTCCGACCCTCGCGACCTCGACCCGCTCGGATGGCACGAAGCCTCTCGCCACGGTCCTGGCGAGCGCCGTCGACGCCGCGGGAAATGAAAAGCCGGTCGTCACGTTCCAGCCCTACGGCGGCGGGCGGGTGGTGGTCGTCGAAGGGGCGGGGATGTGGCGGTGGGCCTTCCTCCCTCCCGCCTACGCCGAACACGATTCGACCTACGGGACTCTCTGGCAGAGCCTCCTGCGGTGGCTCGTCTCGGGGGCCGCGCTCCTGCCGAACCAGGAGATGGCCCTCCGGACCGATCAGGTGACGTTCGGCACGAGCGAGACCGCCTCGGCGACGCTCGTGATGCGGAAGACCGCCAGCCAGTCGCAGGTCCCGGGCATCGAGCTGACCGGCGAGGCGATCGAAGGGACCCGGTCGCTCACGCCGACTCCGGCGGGCGAAGGGCTCGGGACGTTCCGGGTTCTCTTCGGCGAACTCCCCGAAGGTCGCTACCGGGCCCGCATCGCCGGCCGCAAGCCGGGGGAGTCCGGGAGCGAGACGGTCTTCGACGTCCGGAGCCTGATGGAAGAACAGCTCGACCTGCGGGCCCGCCCGGACCTCATGGCCCGTATCGCCGCCAGCACGGGCGGGATCGAACTCACCGCCGACTCCCCCGCCGAGATCACCCGGACCTTCACGGCCCACCTCGACAAGGGGAAGGTGGACCGGATCCGCAAGACCCCCGCCTGGGACCGCTGGTGGGTCCTCGTCGGGGCCTTCGGGCTGTGGGTGACGACGTGGGGCGTCCGGAGGAACTCGGGGCTCGTGTGAGTCCGGGAGAGAGAAGAAGTGAGCCACAGATCAACACGGATGGACGCAGATCGGAGAGGGAGAAGGGAAACACAGAGACGCAGAGAGCACAGAGGCCATACGGAGGGGATGGGAAGGGGAAGTGGTGAAAGGCGAGCCGACGACTCTCCCTGGCCTCCTCTGTGTCCTCCGTTTCTCTGTGTTTCACCTTCCTCCTCCCATCCGCAGAAAATCGTAGACAGCCAGACCGGCCGCGGGGAAAATCCCCGAACACGTGTGACGAGGGGCAGATGACGTCGACCCGCTTTCAAGAGACGTTCCGGACGCTCAAGGCGCGGATCCTGTCGGTCACCGGACTGGCAGGACTGGGCTGGGGGGCGGTCGTGGGCATTTGCGTCCTGCTCGTCGCCGTGTGGCTCGACCTCGTGTGGGAACTCACTTCTGCGTCGCGGATCCTGTTCATCGCGCTGGCGGTCGTGGCCGGTGCGGCGCTCGTCGGAGCCTTTGTCGCGCGGGCGTTCCGGGCGATGCGCGACGCGCTTCTCGTCCGCCGGCTCGACCGCGCCGGCGAGACCGGCGGCGAGATCCTCAGCGGCTACGAGCTCCAGGCGGGCGACAGCGGCGGACCGACGGACCTGACGCGAGGGCTCGCGGAGCTCGCGTCGCAGCGGGCGGAGCAGATCGCCGGACAGGTCCCGACCGAGACCGTCGTCCCCTGGCGTCCGGTCGGCCGGGCCATCGGGGCGGCGGCGGGGCTCGCCGCGGCGGTCGTGCTGGGAGTGATCGTCGTGCCGCGGCTCGCGGCGACGGAGTGGCTGCGGTTCGCCGATCCCTATGGCGATCATCCGCCGTACTCGCGGACCGCCTTCCTAGTCGAGCCGGGGAACACGAGCGTCCGCTACGGCGACGGACTCGATGTCGTCGTGAAGACCGAAGGCCCGCCGGTCGAAGACCTCCAGCTCGTGTGGCGCCGCGCCGCTCCGGAGACCGGCGGGGCCCCCGAGGAAGAGATCCTCCCGATGTTCGCCGAGGCCGAAGGGCAGTGGCGGGCGTCGCTGGCGTCCGTGACGGTCCCGGGGGACTACTTCGTCCGCGCGGCGCACAGCCGCAGCTATCGCTATCGGCTCGACCTCATCACGGTGCCGGAGATCACGCAGGTTCGGTTCCGGATCACGCCCCCGGCCTACACCCGCGACCCGGTCTACGAAGGGGAGCTGCCGCGAAACGGCATCGTCGCCCTCCCGGGGACCGTCGTCGAAGTCACCGCGACCAGCAACCGCCCCCTCGGTTCGGGGACTGCAACCGTTCCCGGCAAGGAGGGCCCGGCGACGGTCGCGCTCGCTCCCGTGACCGGCGGCGATCCCGCGGAGGCCCAGGCCACGGAAGTCCGCGGGACGTGGACGATCGACGCCGCGGGTTCATTCACGGTCGACGTCACCGACCGGGCGGGACAGTCGTCGCGGCAGCCGTTCGGCGGGACGATCACGCTTCTCAAGGACCTCAGCCCGCTCGTCCGCGTCGCGAGTCCGCCCTCGCAGTCGCTCGCGACCCCCTCGGCCATGCTGCCGGTGACGGTCGCCGGCGAGGACGACTACGGGATCACGAAGCTCCAGCTCTACCGCAGCCTCAACGACACGCGGGCCACGCCGGTCTCGTTCGCCACCGGCGATCCCGCGGTCCGGCGGCAGGAGGATCCGGCGGAACTGCCGCTGGCGGACTACGGGGTCCAGCCGGGGGACGTCATCAAGCTCTTCGCCCGGGCGGAGGACAACGACCCCGCCGGAGCCAAGGGGACCGAGAGCCCCGTCGCCGTGATCCAGATCGTTTCGCAGGAGGAGCTCGACCGCCTCATGCAGGCCCTCGAAGGGGCGGACTCCCTGATGTCGAAGTATCAGTCCGCCCAGCGGCGGCTGGAGTCGCTCCAGGAACAGATGGAGACGCTGCAGAAGAAGCTCGAGCAGCAGGCGGCGAAGAACCCGGCGTCCGAGCTGTCGAAGGAAGACGAGGAGCAGCTCGAGACGCTCCGGAAGCAGGTCGAAGAGGCGGCCAAGGAAGTCCGGAAGTCGGCCGAGGAGGCGCTCCCCTACGACCTCGACAAGGCATTGAACGGCGAGCTGGAGACGCTCGCCAAGGAGCTCGACGAAGCGGCCCGCGAAACCGAGGCGATGAAGTCCGGCAAGGAGGGAGCGAAGCCGAACGTTGCCGAGACGCTCCAGAAGCTCAGGAAGACCCGCGAGCGGCTCAAGAAGCAGCAGGAGCAGTACGAGGAGGGGGTGACCGATCCGCTCGAGCAGTTCTCGCAGATCTACCCGCTGTTCGAGGACCAGGCCCGTTTTGAGGAGCTGGCGGAGCGGCAGCGGGATCTCGCGGAGCGGCTGGCGTCGCTCAAGAACGAGGAGAAGGCCGAGGACGCGCAGGTTCGGGCCCGGATGCGGGAGCTGGAGGCCGAGCAGCGGCGGGTGCGGGAGGATCTCGACGATCTCCTCCGGGACATCGAGTCCCACGCCACGCAGCTGCCGACCGACGCCGACCCCAAGATCGCCGAGCTGGCGGAGTCGGCCCGGGAGTTCGTCGAGAAGGTCCGCGGGGCCGGCGCGAACGAGGCGATGACGGGGGCCGAGACGGAACTGTCCGAGTTCTCGGGGAGCAAAGGTCACGCCCAGGCCGAGGCGGCGGCGAAGATCCTGGAATCGTTCCTCTCCAGGTGCAAATCGACTGGCGAGAAGTGCGAGGGGGCGTGCGACAACCTCAAGTTCCGGCCGGGTGCCGGGGCGGCGGGGAACTCGCTGCAGCAGCTGCTGGAGGCGGCGGGGTTCCGGAGGGGAAACACTCCCGGGATGGGGACGGGCCGCGGCGGGGGCTTCAGCGCCCGGCGGGACTCGCTCTCCAACATGGGGCTCTTCGGGATGAAGCAGACGAAGGGGAACCCGCAGCAGTCCCGCAGCGGCCAGGGGAAGCAGTCGGCCTCGGCGGGCGGGAGTTACCGCACGGACGACGCCCGGACCGCCGCCAGCCGGATCGATCCGCACGGGACGCTCAAGTCCTCCGGAGCGAGCGAGGCCGCGATCCCGCTCCGCTACCGCAAGCAGGTCGAACGGTATTTCCAGCAGATCGCCGAAGAGGCGGGCAGCAGCCCGGCCAAACGTCCATGACATGATCCACACCAGCCCGAAGCGCCAGCGAGGGAAGCCCCCCTCGTCCCTCGCCGGCGCTTCGGCCTAGTGTGAGGCGCCCCACCGATCCTGAATCCTAGATCCTAATTCCTAAATCCTGACTCCTCCTCCTCCTCCTCCCTCCCCCCCCCCTCCGAGGCTTCCATGAAACCGAAAACGAGCCTGATGCTGGTTGCCCTCGCGTCGGCGGGGATGCTGCTTCCCCTGGCTTATGCCGAGACGAAGGGACTGCTCGCCAAGGCGACCCAGACGGCGCCGATGTCAATGGTGCCGGAGCCCGCGCAGTCCGGCGGAGAGACGGAGAGCATCGTGCAGGTGGCGAACCTCGTGTACGCCCACACGAAGAGCAGCAAGTGCTTTTCGGACCACTTCCTCTCGAAGGCCGAGAGCGATTCGGCGATCTCGACGAGCCGGCGGTTTCATGCGGTGAAGCTGGCGTCGGATGAGCTGTATTCGTTTCCGCTCGTGATCATGACGGGCGAAGGGGCGTTCGAGCTGCCGACGCAGGAGCGGGAGAACCTGCGGCGGTTTGTGGAGCGGGGCGGGATGGTGCTGGCTTCGGCGGGGTGTTCTTCGGCGGACTGGGACCGGTCTTTCAGGAAGGAGATGGCGGTCATCTTTCCCGATGCGAAGCTGGCGGCGCTGGGGATGGATCATGCGGTGTTTCATACCGCGTATGACATCGCGCAGCTGCAGGCGAAGCATGGGGAGCCCAAGCCCCTGGAGGGGGTGTCGCTCAACGGGCGGCTGGGGGTGATTTATTCGCAGGACGGGCTCAATGACACGCAGCACAGCCAGGGGTGTTGCTGTTGCGGGGGGAATGAGATTACGAACTGCATTGATGTGAACGTGAATATTCTGGCGTACGCGCTGACTTATTAGAGGGCGGGAGGGCAGCCCCGCTGGCCGCCGGAGGCGCTTCTGTGAGGAACGGTCCGAACCACCAAGGACGTTGAAGTGGCATTGAGCATCGGAAGCGTGAGCCACCGACGCGGCTCGGCAGGAGCCTCGCCCTCCCGGGGGGCTTTTGCGCTGTTGTGCTTCCTCGTTGCCGGCTGCGGTTCGTCGTGTCAGCAGGGGAGCGGTCCTCAGAAGTCTGAGACCGCGGCGCGGCCGATGACCATTCTGGTGAGCTGCGACACGGCGGGGTGGATTGTGCCGTGCGGGTGTTCGACGAAGCAGGCGGGGGGACTGCTCAGGCGGGCGAGTTATGCCGAGGGGCTACGGACCGATCGGGAAGTGGTGCTGCTCGATGCGGGCGGGGCGCCGGGGGGGAAGTCGCCTTATGACCGGACGAAGTTCGAGGCGGTGCTGCGGGGGGAAGTGCTGATGGGGGTGGCGGCGCACAACATCGGCGCGGCGGAGGCGGAGCTGGGGTGGGATGCGCTCCAGAAGCTTGCGGCGGGGACGCGGGCACCGTTTGTCGCCAGCAATGTCGCGGGCCCGGCGCCGGGGCGGGGGAAGGGGGCGGAGATTCCGCGGACGCGGGTCGTCGCCCTGGGAGGACTGCGGCTGGGAGTGCTGGGGGTTCTCTCGCCGTCGCTCGCGCCGTCCGACTGGACGCTCACCGAGCCGCGGGAGGCGATCCTGCAGCAGCTTCCGGCGCTCAAGGCGGAGAAGGTCGATCAGATCGTGGTCCTCGCGTATCTGCCGGAGGAGGAGCTGGCGGCGCTTGCGGGGCAGGTGCCCGAGGTCGATCTCGTGATCGGCGGGCCGACGCAGCAGAGCATCGCGCCGAAAAAAACGGGGCCGACCGTCTGGGGCTCGACGACGAACAAGGGAAAATTCCTCGTGCGGCTCGATCGCGAGACGGCGGCCGCGGGATGGGAGGGGCGGATCGTCGAGCTCGATGAGTCGATCCCCGATGAGAAGCAGCAGACCGCGAACCTGCAGACCTTCCGCGACGAGCTGCTGCGGGTCGACTTCACCGCCGACCAGACGAGCTTCGTCCCGCCGCTGGGGGGGAATCTGCCGAAAGACTTTCGCGTGGTCGGGACGGAGCAGTGCCGCGCGTGCCATGAGGCGGACTGCCGGGTGTGGGAGGAGTCGGGGCACGCCCGGGGGTGGGAGACGCTCGTCGGGAAGGGGGCCCAGATGGACCCGTACTGCCAGCAGTGCCACACGACGGGTTACGGGCTGCCGGGCGGGTTTGCTTCGCTCAAGTCGCCCGCGGCGCTGACGAACATTGGCTGCGAGAGCTGCCACGGTCCGGGACAGGCGCATGCCAGCCGGCCGGCGACGCGGACGCTGTACCGGGCTCAGGACCGGTGCACGGCGTGCCACGACCACGACAACAGTCCTGAGTTCCAGTTCGAAGCCTACTGGGCCCGGATCGAACATGGCCGGTCCGCCGCGACCGGCGAGGGGAAGTGACATGCCTTTGAGACATACTCCGCCGCCGCCGTCACTCGTTCTTGCCGCCGCGCTCGGTCTCGCCGCGGCCGGCCTGGGACCGGTGCGGCCCGTGATCGCCGATGACGCGGACGCTGCGCCGCTGGTCCCGCCGCCGCCCCCCGTCGCGGCGGTGGAGTCGGGCCAGGAGGGCGAAGCGGCCGCCGAGATGAAGCGGGCGCCGCGGTCGTGGCATGCGCGGCTGGCGGAGGGGATCGAGGAATCGCGGAAGGTGCAGAAGCCGATCCTCGTCCGCGTCGGGGCCGAGTGGTGCGGGTGGTGCAAACGGCTCGACCGGGAGATCGTCGACCCCGCGGTGCAGGCGGAGCTCGCCAAGTGGGTCCTGGTTGAGATCGACGTCGACGAAGCCCCCGAGGATGCCGAGCGGCTCGCCATCGGCCCGATCCCGGCGCTGCGGGTCCTTGACGCCTCAGGACGGACAGTCCGGTCGACCGAAGGCTTCCTCCCGGCCGAGGAACTGGTGAAATGGCTGCAGGGGAAGGAGTCAGGCGACGCCGCGATGAGTGACGCGGTCGCCGAGATCCCCCCGCTCAGCGCGGAGACGCTGCCGGAGCTCGTGCGGCTGCTCGGGCACCGGGACGTCCGGGTGCGGGAGGCGGTCTCGCGGTCGCTCGCGGCCGATCCCCAGGAGGCAGGCGGGGCGGTCGTCGCCGGGTTCATCAAGGGGACGCTCGTGACCCGGCTGACGGCGCTCGAGATCCTCTCGGGCTGGAAAGCCCCCGTCGCCGACCTCGACCCCTGGCAGCCGCGGACCGTCACCTCCGAGCGGCTGGAGGCCCTCGAAGAGTGGGCCGAGTCGCTCCCGGCTTCCCCCGCTCCCAATGCCGATGGCGCTCCGGATGCCGGCGAAGGCGCACCCAAGGCCGCGATGCTGACACCGGCCGACCTCGACGAGGCCCGCCGCGAGATCGCGAAGCTCGAAGCGGCTGACCCGATCGAGCTGGAAGCGATCGGCGCGCGGCTGGCCCATCGCGGCCCGCTCCTGCTGCCGGAAGTCCAGGCGCAGCGGGAGCGGGCGGCGTCGCAGACGCTGCGGGAGCGGCTGGACTGGCTGCGGTACCGGCTCGTCTCGTCGGACACGCTCGCCCTCAAGTGGCCGGCGGGGCTGTTTGGCCTCGCCTCCGCGGACGCATCGCGCCGGCACGCCGCCGCCGCGGAGCTCAAGGAGATCGTGACCCCCGGTGACGAAGCCCTCCTGATTGAACTGCTGCGTCATCCCGACCCGCTCGTCCGCGAACTGAGCCTCAAGGCTCTGGGCGGCATCGAGGGGACCCGGTCCCGCCAGGAGCTGGCGAAACTGCTCTCGGACCCGGACGCCAACGTCCGCGCCACGGTCCTCAAGGAGATGGCGGCCCGTCCCGACCCCGCCCTCGTGCCGGAGGTCCTGGCCTATCTGGAGCGGGAGCAGGACGCGGACCTCATTGTCTCCGCGGTCCGGATGCTTCAGGAGGCCGAGACCTCCGAGGCCCGCGAAGGGCTCATGAAGCTGCTGAAGCACGCCAGCTGGCAGGTCCGGGCGGAAGTGGTGGAGGGGCTCGCCAAGACGTTCCCGCATTCCTACGAGCGGAGCAATCTGGACCCGGCTGAACAGAAGCAGGTCGTCAAAGTCTACACCGCGGTCCTGGAGCGGCTGGAGGACGAGGACGGCTTCGTCGTGAGCCGCGCGGTGCTGGCGCTAAAGGAATGCGACATGGCGGCCGCCGCGGCTCCGCTCGCCCGGACTGCCGAGCGTCGTCCCGAACTCGCGACTGCCGTTGCCGAGGCGCTCTCCGGCGGGGACACCATCGGCGCCAAGGCAGAGGACATCCTTCGCGGCTGGCTCAAGCACGCGCATGAAAACCTGCGGGCGGCGGCGATCACGGGCCTCCAGGCCCGCTCGACTCTCGACGGCGAGGGGGAGCTTGTCCCGGCCCTGTCGGACGCTCACGAGTCGGTCCGCCTCGCGGCGACCCGGGCGCTGCTGGAGCAACTCGGCCACCTGCGGACCAGCGCCGATGCGGATGTGAACGGGGGGGAAGCCTTCGGGATGGAGGTTTCGCCGTCCTCCTCCGGTGGGCTCGGCGGACTGCTGAATCTCGTGTTCGGGACGAAGATCGAAGCCACCGTCCCCGATCCTCCGTTGCCCCCGCCTCCCGCCGCTCCGGATGCTCCGTCCGCCCCCGCTGCCCCGGTTCCCGCTCCCGATGTGGACGTCCAGTCGGGGACGATCGTTGTCCCGGGCGCGGCCGAAGGGGGACTCGATCCGTCGGCGGTGGAAGCGTGGCTGACGGCTGTCCGAAGCGGTGAGGGGCGTCCGGAGTGGATGAGCCAGGCGCTCGCGCCGCTTCGTGCTCAACTCGCTTCGATGTCGACCGCCGAGCGGGTCTCCGCGGGGGTCGCGCTCACGGCCCTCGGCGACGACGGGGCGCTCGAGCCGCTCCTCGCGATCGCCCGTCAGGACGGAAGCCAGGTCATTCCAGTGGGGGACGTGCTGGGCTGGCTTCCGCGGCCCGCGCGGCTGACGACGTTCCGGACGCTCCGCGGGCTGGTGCACGGCCGCGATGAGCTGCTGCACCTGTGCTACCTGCTGGGAGAACTGCAGGACCCGGGGTTGTCCGAGCTCCTGTGGGAAGTGCTGCGGGAACCGGAGACCGACGGTGCGGTGGCGGAGGTCGCCCTGGAGCGGCTGCTGCATCTGAACGGCTCCGCGTTCTACGACTACAGCGGGCCGTCCGCGTCACGAAAGTCCTCGTCCCTCGGACTCGAGGCACTTCGGCCGCATGTCGAGAGCCGGCATGAGTGGGAGTGCCGCACGGCGCTCGCCGCCCTGATCCGGACCGAGCCCGCGCAGGCCCTGGGAGCCGCTCTCGGCGTCGCGGGGGATGCGACGCGGTCCGAGGCCCTGCGGGCCGATGCGTTTGCGATCGGGCTCTACGCGCTCGATCCGCGGGACGCCCGCGAGGCGGCGGTGGCGGCGCTCGTCTCCGGAGACCGGATCCGTTCCGGCCCGGCGCTCATTCTCCTGGCGTTCGATCACGCGGCGCTGCCGCAGTCGGCGATCCAGGATTTTCCCCTGCCGATGAACTCACGCTGGAACTCCGGGATGGCCGCGCAGGAACGAGTCGGTGTCCGTCCGCCGCTGCCGGCGGAGCTGACACCCGATCATGTCCGTCCGCTCCTCGATTCCGACAACGAGACCGTCTCGCTCCTGGCCCGCTATGTCCTGGCAGTGCTGGGTGAGCCGGTCGACGTGGGGCCGCTCATCGCCCGGTGGCGGAAGGAAGGGAGTCCGCGGTACGGCAGTCTGCGATGGGACCGTCCGGTGTTCGAGGCGCTGGCGGAGCGGAACCGGGCGGCCGACGTGCCGGTGCTGGAGGAGATCTACGAGTTCCTCCGCAAGGAGTACGACACCGACGCGGTCCGGGAGTTTTACTGGACGATTCGAACGATGACCGGGCCGGAGGTGCTGGCGCTGCGGAAGCGGATCCGGGCCGAGGTGGGGATGGAGGCTCTTCAGTAGTGCGACGGAGTCGCCATGCATCCCCTGGCGAAACTCGCACGCAGACACCTGGGATTTCACTGCCGTGAAACAGATCCTGTGGCCGCTCGTCACTCTGCTTGGACTCACGCTCGTTGCGCCACCGCTTCGCTCGCAGACGCCTCCTCTGGCGGGGCTCCATGGGACCGGCCGGGCCGAACTCGCGGTCCGGCCGGAGCGGATGCTGGTGACCATGGACCTGACGGCCAAGGGGACGGATGTGGCTGACGCGCTTGAGAAGTCGAAGGGGATCCGCGCCAAAGCGGAGGCGGAGTTCACAAAGCTTGGGGCGATGAAGGGGGCTTTGACGTTCGGCGAACCACAGGTCGATCCGTTCGACAAGCAGCGGCGAGAGCAGATGGAGGAACTGCTTCGTTCGCGGCTCTCGGCAAGACGGACGGGTGGGAAGGCGCCGCCGATCGTGTCGTCGGTGACTGTCCTCCTTCCTGTGCAGGCGGTTTTCGTTCTGACGACGGCCGACCCGGCAGCGCAGCTTGTGGAAGTCGCCGGTCTGCAGGCTAGGATCAAGGGGATCGATCTGACGGCAGCGAAGGCCGCGGCGGAGCTGACGCCCGAGGAGCAGGAACTGGCGGAGGAGCTGGCCGAAGCGAAGCTGAGTTACGAACGGGGGGGAGGCCGGAAACGCGGAGAGCCGGCTTTCGCCTTTACGGCGACGGTTGGCCCGGAGCAGCGGCAGAAAGTGATGAAGGAGGCGTTCGAGGCGGCCCGTGCGGAGGTGGACGCGCTGGCGCGGGCCTCGGGAACGGCAGTTGGTCCGCTTCGTGGGGCTCGCGTGGAGGTCACGCCGGGTCGGGAGGGCCGGGAGACCTACGACGATGAGTATGTCGGCCGCCGGGAACTGGCTGCGATTCTTCGCCGTCGGGGGCTGGCGGGTGAGAACGATGTTGTTGGGATGACGTTCGAACAGCTCGCGTTAGTAGTCGAAGTCGAGGCTGTATTCAGCATCACCCCGAACTAGGCAGTTCACCGGGGTCCAGGGGGTAACCCCTGGTGGGGAGTGCAGAGGGGCAACGCCCCTTTGCCCGCCGGAGGCCTGGCCGTCGAGAGATGTCTGAAGGAGGGCGTATCCAAGCGCGGACGACGTGCCGTATGTCCCCTCACCAATTCGCGGGGACTCCAGAGCGAGCGGACAGTCCTCAACGCCACCTCCACAAAGGGGACGTCCGTTGTGTCCCACGGTTCCTCATGGAAGTGCCTCCGGCGGCAAGGGGGCGTGGCCCCCTTGACCCCAGGCTGCCGTGGCACGTTGGGTTTGAGCTATCGACGTCGTGCCGGCATGGACGGCTATTCGTCGTCGTCCCCCTCCTCCGGCATACGCCGCACCGGCCGCACATACCGCCCGTTGTGATGCCTGAAGTAAGCCGCACTGAGCGGCATGTTCTTCAAGATATGCGTGTGCGACCAACCCACCGCCGCCGCAATCGTCCGGATCGGCGGCAACGGCTTCTCCAGCTTCGTCATGTAGTAGAGCACCTCCGCATCCGTCGGCCGCGTCGCCGGCACCGTCTCGCCAGCCATGCTTCTGAGCGCCTCGATCAACCGCTCCACCGCCACCCGCATATGCTTGTGCTCCGTCGCAATCACCCGCAGCTGACTGACCACGTCCTCCGGTTCTTGACACGGCGCATCGATACCTGTAATTTTGTTCACAAGTTGACCTTTCACAGGGGAGACTCATGACCGGGACGGCCCGCCAGCCGCCCCGGTCTTTTTGTTGTCTGCCGGTCTTTTGTTGTTTGAAAGAAGAGCGGAGCCCACGCTCCGTCGTCATCTCACGCGCGCCCGGCGCGATCGAACGAATCGTCCGCGCAGTGACCGGCGCCGGTGAGCATGGATTGATCTGGGGACAGCGCAGCCCCCTCGCGGCCAAAAGATCCGCCGCGAAGCAGCCCCGCCATCGGACAAGGAGAGGCCACGCCAGCAGCGCGGCCGGAGCGAAAACTCCTACGCGGTCGGCAACAGCCGGTGCGCAAGCAGCATCACGGCATGGGCCCGGAGGAAGGCGAGACCGCGGCAATACCGCGGGTTCGTTCTCCAGTCGGTGATGACCTTGTCGGGAATTCCGGCCACAATTTCCCCTACCCCTTCACACACAGCGGCCTGATCGTCGCAGGCCCCGGCGAGCGTCCTTCGCTCTGTCCTGTTTCGTTCGCCGATTTATGCCACACAGGGGTAGTGAACGCAAGTTCATTACGTGCGGATTTCGGGGAGCGAGGGTTTTGCCTGAGACCGGGGCATTCTGTTGTGTGAAGAACGCGTCGGGGGACGCTGTTGGGAGTCGCTGGCGGCGGGATCCGCCCGGGGGGGAAGATGAAACACAGAGGTATGGAGAGGCACAGAGAAAGGCAGGAGAGAGAGGACCGGTCGGGGACGCGAACTCCCGCCTCCGCTGCCTTAGATCTGTGTCTATCTGTGTTCATCTGTGGCCTGATTCTCTGCCTCTGTCGTGCGTCGACGCCCTCGAATCCCGGAACCTGGACAGCCACCGGGAAGGATCGCGGCGCCCGGTGCGAAACACACAAGCAGCCTGTGGCTGAGTAACATGCCCGCATGAAATCGACCGAACGGTTCTCGACCCGCGTCGCCAACTACGTCGCCTACCGGCCTCGTTATCCCGAGTCAGTCTGCGACTGCCTCCGGCGGCGCTGCGGCTGGTCGGACTCGACCGTCGTGGCGGACATCGGCTCGGGGACCGGGATCCTCAGCGAACTGCTTCTGCGGCATGGCAACCGGGTCTACGGCGTCGAGCCGAACCGCGAGATGCGCGAGGCGGGCGAAGAGGAGCTTCGGCCGTATCCGGAGTTCCACAGCGTGGCCGGGACCGCGGAGGAGACGACGCTGCCGGGGTCGAGCGTGGACTTTGTGACGGCCGGGCAGGCGTTCCACTGGTTTGACCGCGCGGCCGCGGCGGCGGAGTTTCGGCGGATCCTGCGGCCCGGCGGATGGGTCGTGCTGATCTGGAACGATCGCCGCCGGGACGGGTCTCCCTTTGCGGAGGCGTATGAGCGGCTGCTGCAGGAGTTCTCGAGCGACTATGAGAAGGTCGACCACAAGAACGTGACCGATGCGGTGCTGGACGGGTTCTTTGGCGGAGGGTATTCGCGGGACGTCTGTGAGAACCGGCAGACGTTCGACCTAGCGGGGCTGGAGGGGCGGCTGCTCTCGTCGTCGTACGCGCCGGAGGCGGGACACCCGCAGCATGCCGGGATGATGCAGGAGCTTCGCCGGATCTTCGCGACGCATCAGGTCGAAGGCCGGGTGCCGTTCGACTACGAGACGAAGGTGTACTGCGGTCGTCTCGATTGATGCGGTGACCGCGCCGGCACGATGTCCATCGCCGGCTTTGCAACCCCCGCGTGTTGCCGCGGCCCCGCACCCTGAATATTCCCTGAATCCCGGTAAATCACGCCAGCACCACCTCGTATGGACTCGTAACGCGAGTCAACGCGAAATCTTCGGCCACCCCCCGTTCTCCCCAGAGGACGTGATCCCGCGCTCGGCAGGTCACGCAGGGACGCCGCGCGTTTTCCGTGGGCCATTCAGGAATCCGTGCGATGAAGGAATTCATCATCGTGCTGGGGATGTGCGTTGCCAGCCTGCTCTTCGTCGACTCGCTCGACTACGCCGCGCTTCGGGCACAACATCCCTGGGCCACCGCTGACCAATTGAACCACATGAGCGAGTTCGATGCGTCCCACTTCGGTTCCCGGCAAGCCGCCCACGCCCCCGCTCGCGGTCACGGGTGCGGCCGGCCGCACCCCTCCGGCTGGGCCCGATGGCTGAAGTCCACCGAGGCGGCCAGCCAGCTCGAAATCGACGCGCGACAGCGCCTCGCCTGCCATCGTTCCGAACCGGCCCTCCCCGGATCGAGAGAGTGACCCCGGACGCATGACACCGCTGTCGACCTTCGCCCCTCTGCTGTGGCTCGCCCTGCTCGTCGCGGCGCTCCACCTGCGGCAGCCCCGGCCCGTCCGGTCGTGGTGGCAGACCGGATCGGCAACGGTCCAGTTCCTCGTCCTGCTGAGTCTGACCGCCTCGGCGATCGTGCCGCCGGCGCCGACGCCGTGGGGCCGAACGGTCCTGAGCGTCATCGGCCTGCTGCCGCTGCTCCTTCTGGTCGAGACCTTCTGGCAAGCCCGCTGCGGACCCGGGCGACGAAGCCCGTCTTGACCGGCGGTCCTCTCGCACCGGACACTTCCAAGGCAAAGACCGCTTCCACGCGCCGCCGTACCCACGCTCATGGCCGAGTCCCTCGTCTGGTCCGTCACGCTCTTCGCGATCCTTTCGATCGGGCTCTTCGGGATCGCGCAGTTCGTGACGCGCGCTCCAGACCGCCGCTGGTGGTCCGGGATCGGTCTCGTTTCGCTGGCCGGCTGGGAACTGTTGCGAACGAGTCGGCCGATTCCCTTCGACTCGCCGCTTCACTCAACGATCGCCGGTCTCGTGCTGTTCGGCGGGCTCATGACCCTGTCGATGGTCGTGGCGGGGCTCGCTCTCTGGCTGTGGCCCGGCGCGGCGAGAGAACCGTCCTGATCCGAGATCAGCCATGCGTCCCGCCACTCGCATCACTCTCGTTGTCGCGGTCCTGCTGGTCCTCTACGTCGGCTCGTTCCTGACCTTCCGCGCGTTTCCGGAAGAGTTCACGCTGGCTCCACCTGACCATCCGGAACGCTGGTTGGTCGTCTTCAGCAGGCACCCCGAAGTGCACGGGATGGTCCGGTGGTTCTACTGGCCTCTGACTCAGTGGGCTCCCGGACATCGCGGCTATCCGACAGACACGCAGCTCCGCAACGCGATCGAATTCAGCAATGCGTTGCGAGAACCGAGGCCAGTCCGACCGGAGACACCCGGGCGAGCTCCGTGACGCGCTCAGATCGGACCGCCGAACCCCGGACCGGGCTTCCGTGTCGTTCTCGGATGGCGTGGCCGTGCGTCGGCTCCGACTCCCGTTCGTGACTCCGTTTGTCCGGGCCGCTCGATGTACGTCCGCTTTGTCGTCGCGACACCCCAGCAGAACCCGTGGTGGGCGACGGGCGTCATTACGTCGGCCCGGATCCTCGGGGATGACGGCGTCCTGGAACCTTACGAAGTCGACGTCGTGGAAGCGGCGTTCGACTGGTTCAACACCCATCTCCCCTGTCCGCCGTTTCAGCAGAACCTCAACTCGGGCCGCTGGACGCTGGACGCCGTCGCCTGGTTCCTTCCGTACGCCCGGGAACCGATCGCCCGGATGTGGGACCTGGTCGCGGTCCTGAAGCAACACGGTGTGGCGACGCGGATGCTCCGGAGTCACTTCCCCGGCCGGATCGTGTACATCGACGACTTCCAGATCGTGGCCGAAACGCCCCATCAGCCGCCGTCGCGGTAGGGCTTCGTCGAAGCGTCCGCGCGGTGCCGGCGGGCGGCGCCCCCCTCGGTCTGGTCCTGATCTTTGGACGTCCGGTATAAAACACTTGTGGCCGTCGATCGCTCGTCGACATGCACCGGCTCATTGGAGGAGATTCCCGTGCTGACCTCGCGCTGCCTGTCGCCTCTCCTGCTCTTCGCCCTCCTGACAGGAGGGCTCGTTGCCGCGTCTCTCCCGGCCGCCGAGACAGCGCGGCCGGCCGAGACGTCCTTCGCTGAGACTTCTCTCACCGGGCAACTGCGGCGGGGGGCCGCCTTCGCCAAAGCCCGGGGGCTGACCGGGGTCGCCGCCTGGCTGGAGGCCCGGGGGAATGACCTGGATGCGGTCGTGTCGCGGCAGATCCAGTCGATCGCGGAAGAGTCACGACGGCTCCGGGCTCAGGCGGACGCTCTCAGCCGCCTGACCGGTGCCCCAACGCAGGTCGAAGTCGAAGTTCGGACGGTCGAGTTCGACCTGCTGAAGCTCGACACCCCGGAGGGAGCGGCGTTCCTCAAAGAACAGAAGATCCCGGTCCCTGCCCATGCGGAACTCCTGGGAGAGGAAGTCACGCGGGTGGCCGTCGCCTCCCGGTCCTTCCTGTTTGCGGCCGCCCGGAAGGGCTTCGCCCGGCAGGTTGGCTGTCCGAGCGTGGTGACCCGCCTCGGCGAGGAGAGCACGGTTCACGTGGACGCGCTTCCGTCCCCCGCGGCGGTGGAGCAGAACATGCGGGTCGGTCTCGCGCTGTCGGCCAAGCTGGTCCGGGCTGAGAAAGACCGCGTGGCGGTGGAAGTCAAGCACAGCATTTCCAGCGAGAACGGGAGCACGGTTCCGCTGGCAGGCGGCGGCGTGTCGCCCGTCTTGGATATCTCCAGCGCCCGATCGACGCTGACAATGGTTCCGGGGACGCCCTTGATCCTCGGGGGAATGGGGACGTCGTCCACGAGTCGGTTCCGCCCTCCCGGTTCCGATCCGAACGATCCGGCCGCGGAGCAGGTCTTCGAGTCGAAAACGTTGACGATCATGATCCTCAACGTCACTCGCGCGGAGTGACGGGGGACCGTTTCGCCCCGCGGTCGGACCCTGAGGCCGCGCAGCGGGCCGTTCTGTCCGCAAGCTGGGCGGGGGGCTCCAGCCGTGTGCGGCTCGCGCTGGACTGGTGAGGCCTCCGGACGGGCCTGTATCGTCTTGAGAGGCTGTCGATGCGCTCCGCCCCCTTCTTCATCCCTGAGGCCCAGGTCATGTCGCAGATCCGCAGATTCATTGAGGGCGGCTACGGACGGCTGACTCAGTCCGACGGGTACGAGGACGCCGCGCGGACGGTCCGCGTTTCGATCTGGCTCCTCTACGCCGGAGAACTCGACCGCGCCGGCTTTCTGCGGCGGATGCTGATCGAGATCCGGATGCATCGGGCGATCCGCCGGTCGTTGCGACGCCTCGCATCGCCGTGGGCCATGTACAGCATGGGGTTCGCCGGCCAATGAGTGTCCGCTCCGCGGCAACGGGGTGGCTCTCGGAATGCGTCACCGCTTCGGTCGGCGGCGGATCGCATGAGCGGGCACGCGGATTGCGACTCCTCCGGGATAGTTCGAACAGGAAATCCGGAGGAGGAAAGTCCGATGAACATGCTTCAGGAACTTGCGACCGACACGCTTTGCACGGGGGCGGTCGCGACCGCCGCGACGACGGCCGCCGTCAGTGCCCTCGGCCAGTGGGAGGAGGGAGAGCCGATCGCGCCGATCAATGCCGTCAGCCACATTGCCTGGGGCGATGAGGCGGCCGCGCACAACGAGGCCTCGGTCGAGTACACCGCCACCGGCGCGGCACTGAATGCCATGGCCGTCACCGGGTGGGCGGCGATCCACGAACTGGTGATGCGCCGCATGGGACCACGCACGATGGCGAATTCGATGGCTGTCGGAGCCCTCGTCGCGGCCGCCGCCTACGTCACGGACTACTACGTCGTGCCGCGACGGTTCACGCCCGGGTTCGAGAAGCGTCTCTCCGGCCCAGCGCTCGCCGGCGTCTACGCAGTCCTGGCCGCGTCGCTCGGTGTGGGGAGCCTGCTTCGCTCGCGCCGCGCTCTGGGTTCGTAGCCGCCGCGTCGGAATGGTCCGGAGTCAACACTCACCGGCTACTTCAGCGGCGGGTTGACCTCGATGGTCTCTCGACCTTCTCCGGTCGCGGCATCGAGGAGGTGGATTCCGTCGTCATCACACCAGCCCACCCGTTTGCCATCCGGGGAAATCTGTAACCCGTAGGGATCGCCGCCGAAAAGTTCCCGCGCCTTGGCCGTGGACCAGCGGACGGTCCCGTTGGCCTCGGACAGCGTGACGTGTGTTCCCTGCTGATCGTAATAGGCCGTGACGAACTGCTGTCCATCCGGGGAAGCGTCCACGGAACGGATGTAGTTGGGACGGGGCTCTTCGTCCAAACGGGCCTGCCCCTCGAAATCGATCAACCACAGGAGTCCGGTGGTATTGCAGCCCATCTTGTTGCGAAGACCGGCACAGATCCCGCCCCCGACGACGAGATGGTTCTCATCATGGAGGAACGTTGCCGACAGGGCGAAGGCTCCATCGTCCTCGTGGAACCCGCCCGTGGGGAGCTTGACCGTTCCGACCCCCTCCCAGGGGCTGCGGTCGAAGACTTCCAGATCCGGGCCGCAGCAGAACGCGAGCCGCCCGCCGTCTCGTGAGAAGGCCACGCCGCTGATCTTGTTCTCCTCGCGGGTGACGGAGTGGACCAGTTTGCCGGTCTCGACGTCGTGGATCCGCAGTTGGCCATCGACGAAGCTTCCCTCGGCGAGCTTCGAGAACGCGACGGCCAGCAGCCTTCCGTCGGGCGAGAAGACGACATCGTGGCAGGCGGAACCCCGGACCGCCTCCTCCACGGGGATCTCCAGAACCGGCTCGGCCTGTCCCAGTCGCAGCAGGGTGACGTGCCCGGTGTCCCTGGCCACCGCCAGGAGGGTGGCATCGCCGGGTGAGAAGGCTGCCCGCCGCGACCATCCGAACGCCTTCCAGGGCTGTTTGAGCGGAGTTCGGGGCGCCGGTTCCCGCAGGTCGAAGACGCGAAGCTGGTCGCCGCAGGTCAGGAGGTGGCGGCTGTCCCTGGAGAAGCTCAGGTCCCACAAGGTCGGCCGGTTGGGTGGGGCGGCGGAGGTCGATGCGGGCAGGCCGAGCACAAGCAGAGCGAGCGCAAGCGTTTTGACGAGGCGTAGAGAACACACGGCGGAAGGTCCCTCGATGCAGGACGAAGCGTGGCCAGCGACGATTATCTTGCCGGGCCCGACGGACCGGGTCCAGCGATCGTTGCGGGCGGCTTGACCGGCGGTCTGGACGCGGCTCACACTGATCGGTTGATTGGCGGGTGGGGCGGATTCAAAGGGGTTGAGGCCGGGGGCCGGGGGCGGGGGGGCGGGGACACCATGGGATCTGTGACGGGCCGTCTGTTGGTCGTGGGGGTTGTGTCGGGGCTGGCGGTCGGGTGTGAGCCGGTGATGCGGAGTGAGAAGGCCGAGAGGGATGCGGAGAAGTCGGTGTGGGAGCGGGAGCTTGATGAGTATCAGGCGCGGATCCGGCAGACCCAGACGCAGTTGGACCAGACGGACGAGCAGATCAAGCGTCGCGCGGCTTCGCTGAGCAAGATGGAGGAGCAGGATCAGCGGATGGATCGTCTTCTGGACAAGTGGGAGGAGCAGGCGCGGCGGGTGGATCTTCTGATTGATCGGGCGGAGAAGGGGAGCCCGTCTGTCTCACCGGCGGCATCGAATTGACTGTTCGAACGACGTCCTTGCCGGCACGACGCCCATAGCTCAAACCCAACGTGCTACGGCCGCTGGGGTCAAGGGGGCGACCCCTTGCCGCCGGAGGCGCTTCCATGAGGAACCGTGGTACGCAACGGACGACCGCTTTGTGGAAGCGGCGTTGAGGACTCACCGCTCGCTGTGGAATCCCCGCGGGTTGGTAAGGGGGGCATACGGCACGGTGTCCGCACTTGGATACTCACTCCTTCAGACATCTCCCGACGGCCAGGCCTCCGGCGGGCAAAGGGCCAATAAAACAACGCAGGCCCCTCTGCACTCCCCACCAGGGTGCCCCTGGACCCGGTGTTGTACTCACACCGATTCGCCGCTTGACCGACGACTCGCGCGAGGGCCACACTGCTGTCCCCCCCTCTTCACCCGCCTTGCCGAACCCGGGCCCACACTCAACTCATGCCGAAGTTCCGTTTCACCGTCGTCGACGCGACCGGGCAGGAAAGAAGCGGCACCATCGAGGCCGCCAGCGAAGCCGACGTCGCCACCACCATGGCACAGCGCGGCCTCCGCGTGCTCCGGATCGCCCCCGCCTACGACAGCTCGCCCGGCATGGCCATCCCCCGCGGTCGGGACGAACCGGCATGGGCTCCCGCCGCCGCCCCAGCCCGCTCCCCGGGACGCTTCGCGATCCCGCCCGTCCTCCCCCTCGCCTTCTCCTGCGCCGCGGTGCTGTTCTCGTTCGCAGCGCTCCTCATCAACCTGTCGTCAGGCGACCCGCTGGGAAAGGGGATCGCCGCCTATGACTTCTCGACTCCCGAGACGGCCGCCCGGTCCATCCTGCAGATCGACGCCAACGGCGACGTCCGGGCCAAGATCGAGCTGGGACACTTGAGCGACGGAGGAGACCCGCACGGCGCCGCAAAGACGATGGAGGTGGTCCGCGTCGTGGACTACCAGGGGACGAAGGTGGTCTTTGCGAGATATGCCCGGGGAGGCAAAACTCGACGGCGCGTGTTCACGTTTGAGAAGGATCTCGCGACAAAGCTGTGGCGGCCCAACTACCTCAGCAGCTACCGGGTACGGGATACGGACGAGCAGTTGGCGAAGGAGATGAGTGACTGGACGGACCCCGACTGATCGCAGGAGAGCGCCACGTCGTGAACGTCCTGTTTATCTGCGGCCGGAACCGTCTGCGGAGTCCGACCGCCGAGCAGGTCTTTGCGGACTGGCCCGGTGTCGAGACTGCGTCGGCCGGTCTCAATCCGGAGGCCGAGAGTCCCGTGACAGCGGAGGTTCTCGAGTGGGCTGAGATCATTTTTGTGATGGATCCGGCGCAGCGGTCCAAGCTTTCGAGTCGCTTCCAACCATACCTCCGGGACAAGCGGGTAATCTGCCTGGGCATTCCGGACCGGTACGATTTTATGGAGCCCGAGCTGATCCGGATTCTGCAGGAGAAGGTCCCCCGACACCTCCCGCACGCCTGAGCGGTTCTCGTCCTTGCCGGCACGACGCTCGTTGCTGAAGCCCAACATGCGACGGCCGCTGGGGTCAAGGGGGTCTCACCCCCTTGCCGCCGTAGGCGCTTCCATGAGGAACCTTTGTAAGCAACGGACGTCCGCTTTGTGGCACCGGCGTTGACGACTCCCTCACCCTACACCGCTTGCTTCGTAAGCCCTGCGTGTTGGTGAGGGGGTATCCGACACTGTGTCCGCGCTTGGAAACGCTCTCCTTCAGACATCTCTCGACGAGACGGCCTCCGGCGGGCAAGTGGGCGTGGCCCCCCTGCACGCCCCACCAGGGTGCCCCTGGACCCGGTGATAGTGAACCTTTTCTCCGACGTTGTGTCCGCATCACATCGCCCCGACGCCGGAGGTCCGCCATGACATCTTCTCATCCGCTGAACCCCGTCCTGCACTCAACCCATCAGGGATGAGCCGCGGCATCGGACGCTTTCTGTTCAACGGTCGGTCTGCCCGCGCCACCCATTCCCCGGCTCAGCACTGACCCTTCCAGCGGCCTCGGACATCATGCAGGCGGTCCTGTTCATCGGCCTTCAGGCCTCGGGCAAATCGTCCTTCTATAAGGACCGGTTCTTCTCCACGCACGTCCGGATCAACCTCGATCAACTGCGGACACGCCACCGCGAGCAGAAACTTCTCTCGGTCTGCCTGGAGACAGACCTCCCGTTCGTGATCGACAACACCAACCCCACCCGTCGAATCCGGTCGGCCTATATCGCCGCGGCCCGAGCCGCCCGCTACTCGGTCATCGGCTACTACTTTCAATCGCGCGTCGAGCAGTGTCTCACTCGCAATCGGCTCCGGCCGAAACCCGTTCCGGACGTCGGCATCCTGTCGACCGCCCGGACTCTTGAACGTCCCGCCTTCGACGAAGGTTTCGACGCCCTGCGGTACGTCCGGCTGACCGACTCGGGCTTCATCGATGAGGAGTGGTGCGATGCAGTTCAATGAACTCGACAAGACGATGCGGGTCTACGAAACCGCCGCGGACCTCTCCGTCCTTCCAGACCTGTTCATGGTCGCCCGTCTCGACGGCCGCAGCTTCACCCGGCTGACGAAGGGACTGTGTTCCTTTGAGGCCCCGTTCGATGTCCGGTTCCGGGACCTGATGGTGGAGACCGCCCGGTCGCTCATGACGTGCGGCTTCCGGGTGCAGTACGCCGCGACCGCCAGCGACGAGATCTCCCTCCTCCTCGATCCCGCGGAGCAGCAGTTTGGCCGCAAGCTCCGAAAATACACCTCCACGCTGGCCGGCGAAGCGAGCGCTCAGTTCTCCGTCAAGCTGGGCCGCGCCGCCTCCTTCGACTGCCGGATCTCGCAACTGCCGACACCAGGGCGGGTCGTCGACTACTTTCGTTGGCGAAGCGAAGACGCCGCGCGGAACGCGCTCAGTGCATGGTGCTACTGGACGCTCCGCAAGGAGGGAGTCGAAGCCCGGGAAGCGGACCGATGCCTCCTCGGACTCTCCGTGGGGCAGAAGAACGAACTGCTCTTCCGCCGCGGGATCAACTTCAACGACCTCCCGAGCTGGCAGAAACGGGGCGTCGGACTCTTCTGGGAGGAGTACGACAAACCGTCGACCAATCCGAAAACGGGCCAACCGGTCACGACCCGCCGGAAGCGGATTCGCACGGAGTTCGAACTCCCCATGCGTGACGGCTACAACGACTACGTCCGCGCATTCGTCTCCTCCACCCAATCCGTTCCGGGAGCACTCTGATGGGCGCCTCGCACGGTGACTTCACCAAGTATCCCCGCACACCGCACCTCTTCGGTTCGAAAGGGACTGACGACGACAAGCACCTCGGCGAGGCGGAATCGTGGCGGTTCATCGCGGACCGGTCGCTCATCGTCGAAGAGAAGATCGACGGCACGAACGTCGGCATCCACTTCACCGCCGATGGCGAGATGGTCCTGCAGTGCCGCGGCCACCTCATCGGCGAAGGGATGCATCCGCAGTACGACCTGTTCAAACAGTGGGTCGCCGTTCGCCGCGACATTCTCGAGCCGATGCTGGAGGACCGCTACATCCTGTTCGGCGAGTGGGTCTACGCGCGGCATTCGATCCACTACCGCGGCCTCCCGCACTACTTCTTCGAGTTCGACATCTACGACAAATCGGCCGAACTCTTCCTCGACCTGCAGCGGCGGCTCGCACTCCTGGACGGCACGGGACTTCAGACGGTCCCGGTCCTTCACACCGGACCGGCGACGCGGGACGACCTCCCGGGGCTGATCGGGCCGTCGCGATTCGACAGTCACTTTGAGAACCCGGCCACCGGCCAGCCCGACAACCTGATGGAGGGGCTGTACCTGCGGACCGAGGCGGACGGACGGGTGACCGGACGGGCCAAGTTCGTCCGTCCGGAGTTCGTCGAGAAGATCCGCCAGAGCACGCACTGGCAGCATCAGGCGATGGTGCCCAACCGGCTGGCCGAAGGGGCGGAGATTTGGTCATGACGTGGGAGCAACTCAAGGGAGCCCCGATTGAAGAGGTCGTGGCCTGGGCCGAGAGCCAGCCCTGGTGTCGGGCGATGTCGGCGTGCGCGCAGGACCCAGAGTGGCATTCCGAAGGGGATGTGTGGACGCACACGCAGATGGTGCTGCGCCAGCTTCTCGAACTGGACGAGTGGCCGACGCTCGCGCCGCACGAGCGGGCGGTCCTGACCTTCACGGCGCTGTTTCACGATGTCGCCAAGCCGCTGACGACGGAGGTCGATCCGGAGACCGGGCGCGTCCGGTCGCCGCGGCATGCGGTGAAAGGGGAGCAGGTCGCTCGGTCGGTTCTCCGCGAGCTCGGGTGCGACCTGGCGACCCGGGAGGAGATTGCCCGTCTGGTTCGCTATCACGGTCGGCCGGCATTTCTGCTGGAGCGCGAGGAGCCGGTTCACGAGGTCGTGCGGTTGTCGTGGCTGGTGAGCAACCGGCTTCTGTTCCTGTTCGCCATCGCCGACACGCGGGGCCGCGATACCGACTCAATGTCGCGGCCGGAGGAGAACCTGCACTTCTGGAAGATGACCGCGGAGGAGGCGGGCTGTTTTGAGGGACCGTATCCATTTGCGAGCGACCATGCGCGGTTCACCTTCTTCCGGAAGGCCCGGCCGAGCCTGCACTATGTGCCGCATGATGCTCCGTCGTGCCGGGTGACGGTGATGTCGGGAGTGCCGGGGAGTGGGAAGGATACTTGGCTGGCGCGGCATCGGCCGGAGCTGCCTGTGGTATCGCTGGATGGGATACGGGGTGAGCTGGATGTCGATCCGACGGACGACCAGGGGACGGTGGCACAGGAGGCGCGGGAGCGGTGTCGGGAGTGGTTGCGGGCGGGGAGGGCGTTTGCGTTCAACGCGACGAACACGATGCGGCTGACGCGGGGGCGGTGGCTGGATCTGTTTGCGGACTATGGGGCCCGGATCGAGATTGTGTATCTGGAGCCGCCGCTGTCGCGGATCCTGGGACAGAATCGGGGACGTCGGAGTGTGGTGCCGGAGGCGGTGGTTCGAAGGTTGCTGGAGAAGTGTGAGCCGCCCACGTGGCTGGAGTGCCACGAGTTGATCGTGGTTGAGTAACCGTCCGTGCCGGCACAGCTCCCATAGCTCAAACCCAACGTGCTACGGCCGCCTGGGGTCAAGGGGGCGACCCCTTGCCGCCGGAGGCGCTTCCATGAGGAACCGTGGTACGCAACGGACGACCGCTTTGTGGAAGCGGCGTTGAGGACTCACCGCTCGCTGAGGAATCTCCGCAGGTTGGTGAGGGGGCATTCGGCACGGGGTCCGTGCTTGGCCCCTCGCTCCATCCGACATCTCTCGACGAGACGGGCCTCCGGCGGGCAAAGGGCCACTAAAACAACACAGGCCCCTCTGCACTCCCCACCAGGGTGCCCCTGGACCCGGTTTTGTGGTCACTTCACGATCGCGCAGTCCTTCAACATCACATTGCCGAACTTCCCGTCACACCGCCCCCGAATCGTCAGCGATTGCCCCGAACTCAACTTCGCCACCGCCTCCTCAGAGCCATCATCAAAGAAACACTGGATGCGGAAGAACGTCGTATTCCCCGCCTTCAACGTCACATAGATCGTGTCCAGAATGTCCCGGCTGATGTTGTCCACCGTCCCCGTCATCTGCAGCACCTTCCCCTTGTACTTCCGGTCGGCGGCAATGTCGTTCGCCTCATACTCCGCAAACAGCTGCGCGGGAGTGACCTGAATCGCCGGCTCGGTCATCACATTGACTGCCCCGCATCGGGCTCAGGATCAAGGAACCCCCGCGCAGGTGGCTCATCCACCACAGCCCTCGGAGCCGGCCGCTGCGGTGCAACGTTCACCGGATCGAACAGCGCCGCGATTCCGCAGCAGGCCAGCACCGTCAGCGCAATCCCGCCGGCGAGCGCCCCGATCACAATCCCCATCGTGCTCGGCGGGCGACGGCCGTCGGCCTCCTCCGCGTCGTCCCGCGGCGGAGCAGAACCCTTCCCCGCTCGCGGCGGCAGCGGAGGGGGCCCCGACTGCGCGCCGGCCGCGGACCCCATCAGTCCCGGGACCGTCGCCACCGCCCGCCAGTCGGGCCACTGGTCCGTCCAGATCAGGTCCCTCGGCCCCAGCTTCCCCGACCGGACCAGCGACTGAAGCTCGGCCGCGGAGACCGGGCCGTACTTCTGCTGGTTCTTGACGTAATACCACTGTTGACCCGCAGCCAAAGGAACATCTCCTGAAACGATTCGACCGTGCAGGCGAATCTGGCCTCAGCAATCGGGACCGATGCTACCGGATGGCGATGGGAACAGGGAATCCGGTTCTTCGCTCCCAAGCCGCGACCAACTGTGAGGTGTGGTTATCGGATCCAGATCCCCGCCAGACAGACAAGCCACGCGAGGCAAAAGACCGCGATGATGATGGAGACCAGTCCGGATCGAGGTTGCCTGCGTACTTCGGCCTCGTCTGTGGCTGCAGCAAGGCAGGCGAACGAGAGAGCTCCAAAGGGAATCAGTGTCGCGGTTGCCGAGATTCGCAAAGCGAGCGTGGCGCTGGTCAACAGGAAGCAGAAGAAAGAGGCCGCGCCAACCACAACACAGGGGATCAGAAACCGCAACGAAAGCGGATGAAACCGGCGCCGGTTCTGCTCGTCCTGCCACTCCACCAGTCGCTCGATCGCGCCGGGCGTCCTCGGAGGCGGTTTCGTCGGAAACACGGGAGCCGCTCCCTGGAGTCCTTGCCCTCGTTCGATCCGAAAGGGCTCAAGGACGGACATCTGCTGTTGAAGCTCCAACGGGTCGAGATGGAGCTGCCACGGAACGTCCGGATCACCCCAGACCACCGGGAGCCTGCGCTGTCCCGTCAGGATCCGCCACGCGGCGTCACTGAAGGACGTGCCCATCAGATAGCAACCGGTTCCAGAGAAGGACAACGTAAAGATCCAGCCGTTATCCGCAACGAGAAGATAGGCGTGACACCCGCCGCCGTAGGCGACCGGGCACAGCGACACCCCCAAGAGCTCTGGCAGCAGACGCCGATGATCAGCGTCGTCGAACTCGCGCTCCGCCTCATGCGATGAGATCCGGAATTCGAGCGATGTCGGGATCAGCGGCCCGCTTTGGGGAAGCGCCTCGACGACCAGCCCGGAAAGCTCATCCAGGAGCGTCGATGCCCTCGGGAATTCCTCGGAAAAGAGGTCGCGCTCGCGGCGGACACGGGGCCGCCAGCCCGCCCGGACGAAAGCCTCGGCGACGACGTCGGGAAGCTGCAGCAGATCGTCGGTGTCGTCTCTCGCAGACACGGCGGAGGCATCCTCCAAGACGAGGCCCGGTCGATCAGAAAGCGGCACATTCGTGGCTCTCACTGTAGGGCAGATCGGAGAAGCCGACAGGGGAACGCTTCAAAGAATTCGTCCGACAGAGTCCGACCGCGTAGAATTGTAGCTCGACCTGGCACCGCGGTCGGGATCTCTTCGTGCGAGGCAACCATCATGTCCATTCGATTTCTGAGAAGGGCGGAACTTGAGCCCGGGAAGTACTACGTCACCAACATCAACCCCTCGGCCAACGACGCCCGGGCCCTGGGCGTCACGAACGGCCGCAAGGCGTGGGACTACGTCGTCGGTGGTCCCTTCGACAGCCGCGAGCAGGCCCAGGGATGGCTCCAGCGGTACCCGGAAGCGGGCGGTCCGTACGTGAGCATCGAGCTCCGCGACTCGGACCGGATGCGGGGCGAAGACTGACTCCCCCGGACACGGGATGGTCTGTCGTGGTCGCCCTGTGACCTCGCGGAACGCGGGTCAGGGGAGGGAGATCTCGATCGGGACCGACGTCCAGGTCTGTTCGTCCACTGTTCCCTCGGCTGTGACCCGCCACATTCCCGCGTTGACGGCTTCCAGGGAGACGGCCAGAACGAGATTGCCGCGGTCGCGGGTCCACGCGCCTTGGGAAAAGAAGTCCGCCGGGTCAGATGCGATGGCTTCGATTCGCCGGACCTCTCCCGCCGGGCCATTTGCATCCAGACGTTCGAGGAGAAATGTCGGAGCGGTGGGAAGCTTCACGCCAGCCGTCTCCAGCCCCATCCAGAGGCCAAGGCGGTCCTGAACACTCGACACACGGTACACCGTGACCAGGATCCCGTGCGGATTTCCCGTCAGGTCCTTCCAGAAGCGGTCGTCCGCCACCTTCAGGATCGATTCGGCACAACGGATCCGCACATCGTTATCTCGTTCGACGCGATACCGCGCCGCCAGCAGTTCCGCGACTCGCGCGCTCGGTTGAGCGGAGTCCTCTCCATTTCGTCGCCGCCCGATGGTCTCCAGGCAGTGAACGGCCCTCGACCGGAGAGAGGGGTCGTTGGCGGCGAGTAGCGGAGCGATCTGCTCGATCAGTTGCGTCCGTTCCTCCGGCGTCAGCGCCTTTCGATTGGTGGAGGCATTGTTCTCCCTCCAGAAGTTCTGGCTGTCGTGAAGTTCCGCGAGGGCCGCCTCTCGGATGTTGACGGGGAGAGTCGCGTCGAGGGCCTTCCGCAGGACGAGCTGGCGGCCTTC
The DNA here is from genome assembly GCF_001610835.1 of Planctomyces sp. SH-PL14. Lineage (NCBI taxonomy): Bacteria > Pseudomonadati > Planctomycetota > Planctomycetia > Planctomycetales > Planctomycetaceae > Planctomyces > Planctomyces sp. SH-PL14. Next base: position 5,652,110 of record NZ_CP011270.1, read on the forward strand.
CGGAGAGCAGAACGGGCCGTCGTGGCTGTGGCCGTAGCTTCCCTGAACGGTGAAAAGCTCCAGCGTGGTCCAGCAGGCTTCCGGGTGACCGCTCTCCATCACCCGATCGTACAGCGTCCACTGAAAAGGCCCCCAGTCCTTCCTGTCACTTCCCCTGAGGTTTTTCTGATCCAACTCGTGCTGATGCTCCGTCAGCCAGGCCAGGATTGCCCGGTTGCGCTTCGCAGGTTCCGGAATGCTCATCGCGGCGCGGGCCCGCTCCACGGGTGGCAGGTCCGCTTGAACCTGCTTCAGGATCGCCTCCCATGACGGGGGCTGTTCGCCGGAAGGGTATCGAGCGTGAAGGTAGTAGGGGCCCGGATTCGAGGTCTGATCAGGAATCAGAACATCGCCGTTCTCGCAAAGAATCCGGAGACCGGACATGACGATCTGGTACGTCTCCTTCGCCTTCGGATCGTTCGACGCTTTCAGGAAGACCAACGCCGTCCTGACGTGGATGGGCGGTCGAGGTTCCTTAAAAAGCCGAGCGTACATATCACCGAGATTGTACAGCTGAGGATCCGGGCGGAGTTGATGGCCGATGAGATCCTTGGGCCCCTGCAGGACCTGGGTCACCGTAATGGTCATGGCAAGATCATCCCCCGCAACCGCACTGCCGAGGACCACGGCGTCCGCCAATCCGGCCAGATGCCGCAGTGGGTGTCTTGGAAGGATCTCCGCGCGTAGCTTGCCCGCTGACATCGGAACCAGCAGTCCTAAGACCACCGCGATCCACCGCGTACGCTGACGACTCATCGCCCACCTCACCGTTCTGCATCGGCGCGAGATGGATTGTGTCACGTCCGGGGATCGGCTGGCGAGATGAGATTCGCGCGGGACGTCGGTTGTGGCCGGGACGGTTCCTTTTCGGGACGTGCCTCCGGTGGGAAGGGACCTCTCGATCACAAGACTGTCCCTCTCGCCCGTGGTTGGCCGGCGGCTTCGAGCTGCGCGATGGAGGCTGTTGGTCAGGGGTGAACGGATCGGACCGCGGCTCACTTCGTCGCGGCGAGGCGGAACAGGTCGTCCACCTGCGGGTCCGTCAGCCCGAATTTCCCGGCGATCTCGTTGAGCTCGCGACTGGTCCGGGACCAGTTGCTCGCGTCCCACACGACCCGGTAGCGAAAGCCGTCCTGTTCTGCCTCCGCCCCGGTGATCCAGACGTCCACCGCCTCATACAGTCCGGCGTCGATCAGCGCCAGCTTCGCCTGCGTCGCGGTCACCTGGGCCGGGACCGGCGGCGCGTCCCAGTCCCAGGCGTCGAACAGGGCCGTGGCGGTTGCCCGCTGCGGCTCGGTCGCTTCCGCCCCAAAGTCGATCCGGTCGCGGGCGACGCCGATCGCGGGGATCCCCATCAGGGAGAGCCGGTTGTGCAGCGTGAGGACCCGCTCCGGCGACGTGACCGGCACGGGGGGCGGCTCCGGTTCTGGCTCCGGCGGTTGTCCAGGCTCAGGCGGTGCGGGCCACGCGGCGAAGATGCGGTCCGCGCGGCCGCGCTGGACCGTGGTCGCTTCCGTCCCGTATTCGACCCCCTCCGCCGTGACCGCGATCACCGGGATGGAGAACGCCGCCAGCAGTTCGGCGATCGCCAGGAAATCCGCGGCCGTCATACCCACACCTGTGCGTGAACGGTAAAGGTGAAGAAGGTCGTGTTTCCGCTCCCGGTGGCCGACTCGGTGACGTAGACAACGCGATAGCCGTTCGAGGGATCGGTCGGCAATGCCGTTCCCATTCCAATCGGATTCGCCAGCCCGAAGTCGATCGCCACGAACTGCGTCGTCGTCGAACCGCCGAGTGAGATCCGGGCCCCCTGCGTCCCCGCTCCGGTCGGCGAGAACGCTCCATTGAGCTGCAGGATGGTCGAATACAGCGGGACAGGAGAGACCCACTCCACCGTGTGGTTCCCGCCGTTCCAGCCGCGGACCGTAGTGGAACTGTACGTGTGGATCGTCGAGTCCGTTCGGTACAGGAGCTTCGCAACCGGATGGAGGAGGTTCGCGCAGAACCGCCTCACATAGCTGTCCTCCGTCGTCGCCGTCCCCGTCGCCCGGATCGTCCCCAGCAGGAGGCCCCGGGACGCCGCGACGGTGTCGCCGTTGATGACGGTCGTGAGCGGGGCGCCGTTGACCCACTGTCCCGCCAGCAGACCGACCGCGGCCGAGCGGGTCGTGTCGTTCGTCCAGGCAGGAGCGAGATCGATCCGCGTGACATCGGCTCCCGGCGGCTCGGTCGGGATCGACACGGTCCACGCGGCCGGCCAGTTCCCGCCGCCGCTGGCGTAGGCATTGGTTCCCGTCGACGTCGCCGAGGAAGGTCCGTTGATGGTGTCGAACTTGAAGAAGTAGTTCGCCGACTGTGACCCCTCTTCGTAGGACCCGGCGAACAGGGAGGTCGTTCCCGATGGCGGGGTTCCAATGACGTCGTGGGCCATGCAGCACAGCAGCAGCTTCGTGTTGGCTTCCGGTGCTGTGACGGACGGGCATGTGCGGCCGCTGGCTGAGCCGAACACGGGATCGACAGTCGAGCTGGCCCCCTTCCATGCAACGGCCACGGCGATCTTCTCGCCGGTTCCCACGTTCAGGGTATAGGTGCCGGGCTCGCTGCTGCCGGCCCGCTTCCAGTAGCAGTAATGCCGGCTGGTCCACGTGCTGAAGGTGACCGCCGGGCCGTCCACCTTCGTGAACCCGCTGGTTGCGGAGCCGGTCGGCCCGTTCGCCGTCTTCACGAAGATCAGGATCAGGTCACCGGACACGACGCCGGCCGGCCGGTTGACCGTGATCGTCGTTCCCGACAGCGAGCTCGCCCGATCGAACGACCGGAACGCGTTCGGCGGAGTCGAGGATGTCCGGTAGGCGAAGACATCGTAGTTCTTCCCGCTGGTCAGCCCCGTCAGCGCGACGTTGAGCTCCGAGAAGCTGTAAGGCTGGTAGTCCGCCCCGTCATAGAGGCTGACGACGTTCCCTCGCCAGGGGGTGAAATAGACCGTCGACTGCGCGGTCAGGTCTGCGGTCGTGATTGGTGTGCCGCCCAGCAGCGTCAGCCTGCCGCACTGTAGCGGCGAAGCCTCCGCGAGGGCGGCTGGTCGGAGCCCCAGGTTGCTGCGGGCCGTGGCCGCGGTCCCGGCGCCGGTGCCGCCATTGCTCACCGCCAGCGGCGTGGCGAGGGGGCTGAGCGCGGAACGGACTTCGATGGGCATGGGGGGAGTTCTTGGTTGGCAGTCGCCGGTGATCGGTCGAAGGCGGGCGGGGAAGGCGAGCTGCCGCGGCCTCCCGGCTCGGGTCCCTGAGGCCTCATCCCTTGTTCCGGTCTCACCCCGTCACGACGACGCGGAACTGGTTCGACGACGGCGCCGCGGCGAAGACGATGACCGCGGTGTTGGTGGTGTCGTGGCGGGTCTCGACAAGGATCTCGTCGTAGTTGCCGGAGTTGCGGAAGACGGCGACCGTCACATCCCTCGAGCCCAGGTTGTGGGTCACGGTGTAGCTCGTGTTCGAGCCGTCGCCGATGCTGGTGGAGTACTTCCTGGTGAAGCCGGTGTAGCCCGAGAGAGTCGCCGGCGTGACCGCCCGCTCGGTATCGCTTCCGGCGTTGACCTCCGCCTGCGTGGCGAGCTCGATCTTGCCGGCGGAGGTCTCGGTGGCCTGACCGACGGTCGCCCCGAAGGAGGTCCACAGGAGATCGTCGGACCCGACGGTGCCGTTGACCTCGGTCTGCCGCCAGGTGGAGCCCTCGTTGGCGGTCCCTTCGTCGACGGTGACGACGGCCGACTCGAGCGAATCGAAGTCGGCGGCGTCGTCAGCGCGGGTCAGGGCGGTTGAGGCCCCGTTGAAGATGTAGATTCCGTTCTGGCTGGCGTCCGTCTGGTCCTTGAGGAGGATGCGGTCGTTTGTCGCGAGCGTGACCCCGTCCATCGTGGAGCCGGGGGAGCTGGTGTTGACGTTGGCCGTGGAAGCGGTCCGGACGTTGTCCTTCCAGGCGAGCCCTTCCGAGACGGCGCTGAGCTGCGCGACGGTCGCGGGGTGCTGCGGGTCGGTGCCGTCCGGGAGGTTGATGATCCGGGCGACGCTGTTGAAGTCGAGGTCGGCGCCGACGAGACGAGTTGCCATTTAGAGAAGCCTTGCGGAACCGGCGAGCGCGTAGGCGAACGCCACGGTGATGAGGTTGTCGGAAACGTGTGTGACCTGGCCGTCCATGAGGACACCGCCGACGGTCCGCAGCTCGACGCTGGGGCGGTAGGCGAGGTTGTGGGCGATGGTCCAGTTCGTCGACGGGGATGGCTGCTGGTGGAGGTAGCCTTCGGCGGTGCCTGGTCGTCCGCGGGGACCCTGGCGTCCGGTGGTGATCCGGAGTTCGCGGGGGGCGCGGATCGCGAGGGCGGGGCGGCGGTCGAGGACGGCGGTGCGTGTTGCCGCGCGGACGACGATGGCCGGTTGGTGTTCGACGGTGATGCGGGTACGGGGGATGTCGAGGGTGGTCATGCCGAGCCCTCCGGGGCGGGGGGAACGGGATGGCAGAGGACGGTCCCTGTGGCCCAGGGGTCGATGGTCAGGTCGTCGCCGGTCCCTTCGAGGAGATCGAGGATCCAGCCGAGGATGGTGTTCTCGGGGAAGGTGAAGGCGTCGAGGGGGTGGACGAATTCGATGTTGCCGGAGTTGGTGCCGTCGGAGAGTTCGTGTTCGAAGACGAACTGTTGTGTTTCGGCGATCCAGTAGCGGAGGCGGAGTGTTTTGTTGGTGAGGTCGACGGGTGAGCCGGAGTCCGTGCGGAATTCGAGGGGGACGCGGTTGGTGCGTCCGGCGGTGAAGGTCGGGAGTGTGGTGGAGGTGTCGCACATGCTGAGTGTTGATCGGCACGGGTAGCCGAGGGCGCGACACGCCACATCAAGAACCGGGTCCAGGGATCCCCTGGTGGGGAGTGCAGAGGGGCAACGCCCCTTTGCCCGCCGGAGGCCCGTCTCGTCTCGATCTCTCTGAAGGAGCGAGTGTCCAAGCGCGGACACAGCGCCGTATGCCCCCTCACCAACCCGCGGGGATTGAAACGCGAGCGGTGTGGTGTGAAGGAGTCCTCAACGCGGGGACCACAAAGGGACATCCGTTGTGTCCCACGGTTCCTCACAGGAGTGCCTCCGGCGGCAAGGGGGCGAGGCCCCCTTGACCCCGGCTGCCGTCGCACATTGGGTTTGAGCTTTGGGAGCTGCGCCGGCAAGGACGCGGTGCGCAAAAAAATCGCCCTGCCACACTGGCGACAGGGCGATCACTCAGGTTCGATCAACGTCAGCGTTCTACGGACGCGGAGGCGTCGGCGGAGCCGGAGGCGTCACCGGCTCCTTCGGCTCGGCAGGCGTCTTCGGCCGGGCCGGAGTCCGAGGCTCGGTGGGAGTGGCCGGCGTCTTCGGCCGGTTCTCCGCCGCATCGCGAGGCGCCGCCGGTTCCCGCGGAGTACGCGGATTGGCCGCGTCCCGATCCGTCGACGGAGTCTCCGTCCGCGGCATCGGCGCATTGTCCCGAGCCGGGTCCCGCGGCCGTGCACCATCACGCTCCTGACCAGGAGCCCGATCGTCATTGTCCCGCGGCTGATTCCGGTTCCGGTCGGGCTGGTTGCTGTCATCCCGGTTCCGATCGGTCCGGTTGTCATCCCGATCGCGGTTCCCCGCGTCACGCGGACGATCCCCCGCCGGCCGCGGAGCCGCACCACCCCGGACACCACGGTCTTCCACGCGGACGTTGAACGTGGAGTTCACCTGCTCACGGAACTGGGCCGAAGCAAAGTCCGGCCACCGGTCCTGCGTGAAGAACTGAATCTGCTTGAACCGGGCCGGCGCGATGTCGACAAACACGACGCTGTCCGTGTACCGGACATCGACCGCCTGGTACGGCAGCGCGTAGTACTGGTCGTCATGCGAAGCGATGAAGTACTCAACGCATCCACCGTCGCTCAGGACGACGTCCACGATCTGCCCGGCGGGCTCATCCTCACGAATGAGGACCTTCGACTTCATCACGACGCTCAGCTTGTGGATCTGGGCCCCGCTCGTCGCGGTCTCCACGCGGCGAACGGTGCGCTCCTGTGCTGGAGCCTGACCGGCCAGGCACAGAGCCACGGCCGACATCAAAACAGTGTGGCGTAACATTTCTCCTCCCCAGGAAACGAACGAGACGGACAGTTGTCCCCGTCTCTCAGGACGTCCGGAGTGGAAAGCAAGTCGCATACCCCGACAGGCCCTTCATCGGGATGGCCGTCGCATCGCCCCATCGATAGCGCACGACCGTTTCTCTTGAGAGAGACGTGAGCCGGTCACGGCAAGCTGGCCACGCTCATCCGACTTTCCAGAATGCCAGCACCCCCTCGGTCACTGCGAACAACGCCACGTCGTTCCGCAGAGCATCGCACAGCGGCTCGAACTGCGGCACCCCCTTCACCGTCACCCCCGCCGCCGTGTCGAGAACGTGACCCAGACGGATCCCCTCGCGAAGACAGAATGAGAGGAGCAGCAACCGCACGTCGCTGACGTACTCCTCTCCCCGCGCCCGCACGCTCGCACGCCCCAGCGCCGTCGCCAGCTCGTCCTCCCCCTCCAGCCGCGCCAGGACCCAGTCGGTCCCCGGATGCGCCTCCTCCAACCCTCGCTCCGCCGCGTACCGAGACACCTGCCTGCCCAGCAGCCAGGGAAAGACGAGATCCCGCTCCCCGAGCGCGTCGAGCTGCGCCAGTCCCGCCAGCGGCCCCCGGGCCCACACCGCGATCTCCCCCTCCAGTTCGTCCCGCGTCTCGACCGTGCTGCAGAACAGGCCGCGCATTCCCAGCCGCATCAGGGCCTCGTAGTGACGCCCCGGAATACCCATCAGATGCCGCGACAGGAACCGCGTCAGGTCCAGCTTCTCCAGCATCGTGGAGTGAGCGAACTGGAGGTCCGCCAGCTCGCGCAGCACCGTCTCCAGCCGCTGACGACACCGCTCCGCTTCGGGGTGGCAACTGGTCCAGCTCAGCCCGATTCCCATCACCACAAGGTCGAACCAGCTGTTCCGTTCATCTCGGAGAAACCACCGCCCCCGGTCGACATCCCCCTCGATGAGCCGGAAGGCATCGACCCGCGCCGCGACTGTCCACCGGGCCCGCAGGAACTCGACCCGCTCCGACCGCGAGAGCGGCGCCCGCCACCACGCGTCCGCCTTCAGCGAGTAGGCCACCTCCGGACTCCGCCGCATCTCGTCGAGGAAGATCCTCCGCAGGGCCTCCGTCACCGGGACCGTGTGAGGCCCGTCCTCGCGGGGAGCGGGCGGAGGGGGATTGGGGTCGGCCAGCTCCGGCCGCAGGATCTGGAGCCAGTGGACCCGGTCGGCGACCTCGGGTGACCACCGGTCGAGGCCACCCAGCTGCCGCCATGCCTCCTCCCAGTTTCCACCCGCCGCCACCTTCCACGCCCCCCGGGCGGCGTCACCCACATCGGGTTCCGGTCGACCCGGCGGCGACTCGAACGGGCGGGCCGGAGGCGCGGACTTCTGTTCGGGCGATGACTCGCCTCCATCGGAAAAGTCCTTCTGCCAGGCGCCCGCGTCACCGTGACCTGCGGTGCTCCGTCGCCGATCTCGCCGGTCTTCCCCGGCACCGCGATGACGTACGTGGACTGCCGCGAGAGCTGCCGCTTGGCGATCTCGCATTCCCTGCGGAGCCGCGAGACCAGCAGCGGCGACTCCATCTCGGCCCGCTCGAGCGCGATCCCCCGCTGCTGGAGGACTCGGGTCGCCAGGACCCCCGTGATGTCCTCGCCCCCCAGGAAGGTCTCCCCGGAGGAGGCCCGGATCTCCAGCGTCCCTTCGAAGAACTGGACGACCGAGACGTCGAAGGTGCCGCCGCCGAGATCGACGACGAGGACCGTCTTGTCGTCGCCGGACTCATGCAGGCCGTAGGCGATGGCGGCCGCGGTCGGCTCGTTGAGGATGCGGGCGACGTCGAGGCCGATGAGGCGGGCCGCCTCGATGGTGGCGTTCCGCTGGTTGTCGTTGAAGTAGGCGGGGACGGTGATGACCGCCCGTTCGACGGGAGTTCCGAGGAACGCTTCGGCGTCCTGCTTGAGGGAGCGGAGGACGAGGCTGGAGAGCTCGACGGGGGTGAGGGTTTTGCCGGCGAGCTTGAGGGTGCGGTCGGTCCCCATGTGGCGTTTGAAGACGGCGGCGCAGCGGTCGGGGCGGGTGACCTGCAGTTCCTGGGCGGTGCGGCCGACGTGGAGCCGGTCCTGTTCGTCGAAGCCGATGATGGAGGGGGTGAGGACTTCGCCGAGGGCGTTGCGGATGAGCGCGGGGCCGTGGGCGGTCATGACGGCGGCGAGGGAGTGGGTGGTTCCCAGGTCGATGCCGATGAGAGCGGGCGTGGGGCCGGGATCGGGGAGGGGGGGAGACATGCACGTGGCCCTGGCGGGAGAGGGGAGCGGTGGAGTCGAGACATCGCAAGCCGCGCCGAAGTTCGTGCCCGATCCGCGTAGTCAGCATGAACGCCCGTTCGGTGGCAATCAAGGCAGCGCCAGCAAGAGAACCGCGTCCTCGCCGGCGCAGCGCCCATAGCTCAAACCCAATGTGCCCGGCAGCCTGGGGTCAAGGGGGCCACGCCCCCTTGCCGCCGGAGGCACTTCCATGAGGAACCGTGGTACACAACGGACGTCCCCTTTGTGGTCCCCGCGCTGAGGACTGCTTCACACAACACCGCTCGCTTTCCAACCCCCGCGTCTCGGTGAGGGGGCATACGGCACGGTGTCCGCGCTTGGACACGATCTCCTTCAGACAGTGTCCGGCGAGACAAGCCTCCGGCGGGCAAGGGGGTGTGCCCCCCTTGCATCCCCCACCAGGGTGCCCCTGGACCCGGCTTAAGAACGGGCCTCTCCTAATGTGACGCGTTCCACCGTGAAGGAACGATCCGCCCCCCGACCCGTGTTCGTGGCCCGCTTCGGAAAATAAGCCTTCCGCCCCTCATCCCCCACTTCCACCTCCTGGAACTCCTGAACCTCATAAAGATCGACCATCTTCGGCAGCGTCGGGGCGATGGCGATCGTCGACCGGATCCGCCGGGGAATCCAACCGACCTGCCGCGACAGCCAGACCTCGCAGTCCGCCATCCCTCCCCCCCGCACCACGATCTGCTGAACCCGCAGATGCAGGCACTCCTCACCCGCGATCTTCTCCCAACCCAGCACCTCAAGATTCGGCTTCTCAAGATACGACGGGAGCGACTCGTTCAGCTCAAAAAGCCGCAGACCCAGGAAGTGAGCCGGGGAGAACTGCCGGTCGAATTCTTCGTAGAGCGCCGACTTGTTGACGCCCAGGATCTTGTTCGGATCGTCCGATGAGAAGTCGGCCCGCGCCACCCGGTCTCCGTCGAGTGCCATCCGGACGCGATGCCAGCGCTTCCCGTCCGACGTCTTCCGGGCCGCCATCTCAATCAGTTCGATCTTCCCGGCCCTGGCCCACTTCCAGCGCCCCGGTCCCTCGAAGATCGCCAGCTTGTCGGTGCTGTCAGCCGGAGTCGTCTCCAAGAGCGTGAACTCGCAGTTAACCGACTCATAGTCGCGGAGGGCCTTCGCGACTCGTTCCCGAATCTCGGCGACTTTCGGGAGGTTCTCCGCTCGCAGATGCGTCGCCAAGAGACCCATTCCCAAGAGCAACATTCCGACGAACCGGGCGATCACTCGACGTCGACCAAGACCGAGTCGACCCGTCCCCCATTCCTGAGCAGCCATGACGAATCCTCACGAGGCCCCGAGACTCCATGACATGCGATCATCGAATCCGATTGGATTCGCCTCGGCAAGTGAAGAGCCGGTCCAGATGAGGACCTCCTCCGAGCGGCGGCACCCGGTTCCACCTCGCTCCCGGTCTGGGGGCATCACTACGGGAGGGGCTGACCCGCGGGGGCCGGACCCCGGGGAGCAGATCCACCCCCTTTGTCGACGGACGTTCCGACTGGCATCGGTCGCCCCGAGACGTTCTCCACCAGATAGCCCCAGAAGTAGGCATTCATCGGAAGCGTGACGATCGGAAACAGCGATGGGTCGCTGATAGGAGACCCATCAAACAACCAACCGCAGGGAAACCCCAGTAGGAGCAGCAACACCACCGCAAGTAAGGCCAGCCATTCCGGCAGAAATCCCCAGTGCTGTCGCTCCAGCAGCACCAGCGCACAGACCTCAATACAGCCCATGATCGCGATCGCAATCCGTCCCGCCCGATCCGGTCTCCTCAGCCAATCAGATCGACTCACGGCATCACCCCGACCGGCGCAAACCGACAATCCTCACCCTGAAGGGAACGTCCCCTCGACGAATGCTCCTACAGATACGCAGAAACGCCGCGTCGGTTTTCAAGCTCCTCATCGGCGGGATGGGGCCTCCTTCGGTTTTGAGCGCAGATCACTTTTCCTGGAACCCGCGTTGAGGACTCGCCCAACCTGCACCGCTCGCTTTGCATCCTCGCGGGTTGGTGACGGGGGCATCCGGCACGTTGTCCTCGCTTGGACACTTGCTCCTTCAGACATCTCTCGACGGGCAGGCCTCCGGCGGGCAAGGGGCATTCTGCCCCCTGCACCCCCTGACCAGGGGCCCCCTGGACCCGGCTCTTGGGGCAGCGCCATCACTCAGCGCGACGCCTGCACAACCCCCGGCGGAAGGTTCGGCAGGAACGGAAGCACAAACACCTGCAGATCCGCCGGCTCTCCCGTCATCTCACGCCACGTCTCACGCTGCTCCTCCGTCAACACCTCCTCCGCCAGGATGTCGTCCACCCGCCGGCGATACTCCCGGAACTGCCCCTGCAGATCCCCCGGATCGTCCGTCGGCCGGGGCGGCCGCGGCAACGTCCCACTCTGGAACAGCAGCGCGATCTCCTGCAACTGCTGCGGCGTGAGCGCAATGCCGCGCGCAATCTCCGGATCGGCCCGCAGACCCGGCAACAACCCCTGATTCTGTCGCAGAATCTCCGACAGCCGTCGCTCGACCGGCTTCGACAGCGCCTTGGCGATCGACTCGCGGACCGCCGTGCGACGCTCTTCCGCCATCTTGACCAGCTCCGCCGCCTCGACCTCCGCCGGATGCTGCGAAGCGATCTCCCGATCCCCCTCCTTGAGCTCCCCGGCCAGCCGGTCCGCCCGCGTGCGGTCCCCGGCCGAGAGCTTGAGATGCTCCTGCACCGCCGGATCGACCAGCAGGGCCGCGTACGACGCGCCGCTCAGATACGGAGGAACCCGCAGCCGATGCGGCTGACTCTGCACGGCCAGGAGCAACGGCAGCCGATCCTCATAGTGCGGGCCGCGGCGGGCGACCCACTTCTCGCGCTGCGTGTCATCCAGGATCGCGAGCTCCTTCTCCTGGACTTCTTTGGAATCCCCCCCGCCAAGCCGCGGCGGAAGACCGCCGATCGGCAAGGCGTCGATCCGCGTCCGCTGGTCCTCAGACACCTTCAGCTCCTGAGCCAGCCCCGGATCGGCCCGCAGGGCGAACTTCAGCCCGAGCGACTGATATCTCAGCTCCTCCAGCCGCCGGGCGGCTTCCTTTCCGAGTCGCTCCTCGATCCTCTCCGCCAGCCGCTTGCTGCTGCTCTCATCCGGCCGCTCCGAGGGGACTCGGTCGGGTTCCTTGGAAGCCGAACCATCCTTCCGCGCGACGTCGTCCTTTGCGCCGAGTTCCTGGAGGAGCTCCGTCGGGATCTCCTCCACGCCGATTGCCCGTCGGACGCTCGGAATCGACAGGAGCCGCGTGTACTGCTGAGCCGGCGGAATCAACTCCCACGCAATCGTCGGCAACGCCGGGCGCGGAGCCTCCTGGGCGCTCGCGACAAGACACAGCGTCATGGCCAGCGGAACGAGCCAGATGGGCCGCGGCCAACGGCTTCGACGAAGAACGGGAGCAGGGGCGGGGGCGGGGGCCGGGGCAGAGGGCGGCATCGATCGCCTTTCACAGGGGGACAGGAGCGGAGCACGTCGCCGTGGCCGAGGTCTCCACGGTGTCGCCGCGTCGGGGCAGAGCCTCCGCGCGGTGGTTTGAACGAATGAAGGGGCAAAGCGGTCGACGGAAGCTTGGCTCTCCCGTCGACCGGCATCCTCAGCGAAGGACGTCAGAGTCCATACGGACTGAACTGGTACGAGGCATAGCAGAGGTCCGACGCGTACTCATCGAACAGCGCCGCGAAGTACCACCACGATGACCGGGCGTCGGTGAAATATGCTTGATACCCGTAGTAGGACGCGTAGTAGCAGTAGAGGTAGGCGTCGTCCTGCAAGCTGTAGTCGCCCGAGTTGTAGGCATAGTCGGCGTAGATATACCCGTAGTACGAGTAGTAGTAGGCCGCGCTCTCATTGGCAGTCGGAACGTTCGTCGAGACGTACCCGTAGTACGCGTAGATGTACGCGTCCGTCGCCAACGCATCGGCGTAGAAGGCGAGCGAGTAGGCGTCCGCCTGCTTGGGGGGCGCCCCCATCAGACAGACTGCGGTGACCAATGCTGTGAGCGATGCCCTGAGATGTGACATAGTTCCTCCCCATTCCCGCCGCGCAAGGTTCGAAAAGAATCATCCTGATGAGCCCGCGACACGCCCGATCCGATGAGGTAACGCAATCCATGACTTCTTCCGTGAACTGAATGGGGTGAGAGACGATACGGCCGCGAAGTGAGCGTTCAAGACTCTTCCTTGTCATGACCCTGTCCCGGGGCCATTCGAGCCCAGAACCCGAGATATCCTGGTGTGCTCATGTGAGCGCGCGAGACTGCGTTGGTCGTTTTTGACTGCCGTTGAACCACGTTGAGTTCCGGTCGATCACCAACGCCCCAACTGTCCAAGCTTTGCTCACGAAGAATGCAGCTTGGCGGCGATGGGCTCGTCGCAACGATGGGAAAAGAATCACTTCAACGAGCCGCGCAGGCGCGGTTCCTGCTTTGCGTCGACGCCTCACGAGGCTGTCGCTGGCGGACCCAATACACAAGGACGTTCCGCTCTTTGAGTGCGGTGGAGAGGTCGATGCCGGATGCGATACGGAGAGACAATGCCGGGGCAAGGATGACTTTGTCGGCAAGCCTCAGGCGATCTTCTCCGCGTGCGGAACCATACCGATCCGCGGCGGGAGCGAGAGGGGAGCCGCGCCCAGCATCTCCCATGTTTCCACAGACAGCACCGGTCGTCCCGTTCGCTCGTGGATCTCCGCCGCCTGCTGCCGGTTCGACTCGACGAAGCACAACGCTCCCCCGAGTGACCCGTAGGCGTCTGCCTTGAACTCGGCATGTTTTCGTTCTCCCGGGTTCATCAGCAGCGTCCCGTACTCGACCCCATGCCGCCGCAGCCACGCTTCAGTCTGCGGACGGAACCGTTCAAGCCGTCCGGTGACAATCGCCATCACCGGAACCCGCGGGAGATGGAGCGGCCGGGCGTTCTCCAGGAACTCGGCATACCGCTCGGCGTCCTTCTCCCGCCAGTCGCCCGACCAGTCCTCGCAGATGACGCCGTCCATATCGAGAACAAACCGCCGGGCGTGAACACACGCGAGCCACTGCCAGTGAAAGCAGTGCGGGTTGCCGAGCGCCGCCCCCCAGAAGTCGACACGGCTCTTGCCAACCTCGGTGACGATCGCCGCGGCACGGTAGTGCGGAACGCGGATCCGGCTCCCGATCTCGTCGCAGGTCTTTCCGCTGTTGACCGAGTCGTCGATGACGAGGACTCTCCCGCGGCCGGTTTCCCGCAACTTCCTGGAGACGGAGGGACGATAGGGCCGCGCGATCATCCCCAGGCAAGTCTCGATGGGGACCATCGGGATGTGCAGGTGCTTCGCCACGCCGTTCGCTCGCAGGAAGGAATCGAGTGCGGCCGCCACACGGGCAATGACTGCCTGGAGTCTCCCGGTGATTCCGTCGAGGTTGATGCCGTTTTCGCCCTGGGCCCAGATCAGGAAGTTCGTTGCGGCGCCATAGAGCGGCTGAAAGATGGTCGCGGCCTCACCCTGGAACGTCTTGGCCAGGTTCCCGATCATCCCGCCGAGGGTCTGGGACTGTTTGTCCATCAACCCGGCAAACCTGTTCCCCAGGGCGGCGACAAAGGCATCGAAGACGAGATCGGTCTTTACGACTCCCTGTTCGGTGAGCCGTTGCGTCTCCTGGACCGACCGTCCGATCACCTGCGCCAGCGTTTCCCAGGCGGGAACGCCCGTCTCCTGCAGGGCCTGCATCTGATCGGTTGTGACCTGGCCTGCCGCCTTCATGGCTCCCAGCGCGGCCACCATGCGGTCCACCTGCTCGGGAGAACCTCCGACTCCGACGGCCGCATTTCCAAGCGACCTCAGAATGGGGATGACCTCCTCAGCCTTCACGCCGAACCCGATCGACTTCTGAGCTGAGGCGACCAGTCCCGGCAGCTCAAAGGGGGTGCTGGCCGCGAAGGATTCCAGGTCGCGCAAGAGGATCTTGGCCCGCTCGGCGCTTCCCGTCAGAGCAGTGAAGCTCAGAAGGGCGTTGTCCCGGAGCTTGAGGAGTTCGAACCCCATTTTTCCAACGCTGACAGCGGTGTCGAACATGAACCGCCCAACGGTGGTGCTCATTCCCACCACAGCCGGGTCCACGGCACGAACGGCGGCCGTAAACCCTTCGGCGGCCTTCTTCACGGCCTCGCGCATCTTCTTCGACGATTCTTCAACTCCGTCGCTCGCCTTGTCAGCCGCGACATCGATCGCCCGAAACGCCGCGCTCGCCTGAACCTTCAGTCTCTCAACGCTGTAGCCCGCCTCAGTCAGACCTCGTTTGAACGAGTCGATCTGAATGCTGAGGACGCCGGTCATCGCGCGGAAAGAAGTGCTCATGCCCGCTCAATCGGTCGCGCCAGAGAAACTGGTGCCTGCGAGCGGTCGCCGCCTTGTGATTCAACGGTCCACGTGGCTGGTCTCGAGAACCCAGGGGTCCAACCACTCCCGGGCGGCGGCGGCCGACTCGGTGATCGACAGAAACGGCTGCAGAGCCATCGGATCGTCCGGGGTCCGTATCCGCAGCAGCGTTCCGTCGGCGAACGCCAGCCAGAATGCCGAGCCGATCCGAGTCGAGTTCGGACCGACTTCGCCCTTCAGCAGCGCCGGGACTTCGTCACGAGAAATGTCGCCCGGCTGCATCCAGTGGCACTGGGAACTGACGCCGAGAACGAAGACCACATAGCTCGGAGGCAACTCCTCGAAGGTCCGCTTCTCCCCCTCGGTCCACCAGGTGTCCGGACCGGTGATCGCCATGACCGACGTCCGGTTGGATCCCTGCGGGCAAAAGAAGTCCGGTCCGGATGGCTCGTCCCGCAGCCATCGGTTCTCCGCGGATGTCCACCTTTCGTCCAGGTCATAGGGAGTCATGTGGACGTCTTCGATGAACCGCTGGATCTGGAACCGCCAGCTGGTGCCGGGCGGATCCTTCAGGACGTCCCGAGGGTTGCGATACAGCAACGCCTGGTACGTCACGAGTCCACCGTAAACATGGCGGCAGTCCCACACGACGTGCTCGGAATCGTTGCGGCAGAACCAGAAGACCGCCGCCGTGATCGGCATCCCGAAGATGATTCCATACGCGATCAGGATCCACTTCACGTCCGCCTCTCCCCTCAATTCGGCTTGCGGTTGTCTTACGCGGGAATGCTCCTCGGCGTGAATGGAATCCGTGAGGGGAGGCTGTGTTCGGCTTGGGCCGTTCGACAGCGAAAATGCCTCGGGCGGCCAGCGTCCCGCTGGACCGGGATGCCGTGGAACAATGGGATTGAGCTATCGGAGCTGTGCCGGCGGGCGCGTCGTTCGAGCCAACGGTCAGGTGCTCACGGCGCTCGATGGGACGAAGCCGCCCGCGTCGTCCACCTCCAGCGTGACCCCCAGTGACCACTGGTTCGGACCCACCCGCTGGAACGGCAGGCTCGTGTTCACAAACCGGCACGGGCGCTCCACGCCGTCCGTATGCGTGTACGTGAACTGGGCCGACGGGCCCGCCACCTCGTTGTCGAAAAAGTCCTGCAGGTTGAGCTGGTCCGCGTCCGTCAGGAACGGAAACTCCAGCGACCAGTTCCGCAGGTTCGTATCGCTCGTCTGATACGCATAGGTGTGCCCCGCCTGGCTCTGTCCCCGCACAAAGCGAGGGACCGGCGTGTAGGACTGGTCCCCCCGCGGACCGTTCACCTCCACCTCCGCGTCGCCGTGGGCAAACAGGACCGTCGTCATCGCTTCCGTCTCCTTCGCTGAGCTCCACCAAGCGGGGTCGAGACCGTCTCGCCCAGCATCGCCATCCGCCCGGTCATCCACTCCCGGTATCGCCGCGCCGCCCCTTCCAGGCTCACGCCGCGCTCCGTCAGCCACACCACCTGGCCGGGATGGCTCGTCGCCCACTCCCGTCCGCCGACGCTGTAACAGTTCCCCAGGGCCACAATCCGCTCGGCGTCCGGCATCGACTCATAGACGCTGGGCGGCGGCTCCCACGACCAGGCGGTCAATTTCCGGGCCCGGTCCAGGACCGCCTTCTGGCCCCGTTTGTCCATGTCGGCGATCGACGACACGCTGATCGCGTCGAGGAGTTCGTAGCCTCGCTGGCGCTGGACCTCCTGGAAGAGGGCCATGACGTCGGCATAGGGCGTGTCGTTCAGGTCGCGGGCGGCGAAGCCCCATCGAACAAGTCCAATGTCGACGAACTGACCCCAGCGGAGCCGGTGCCAGTCGGAGGCGTGGTCGGGGAGGGAGTGGCGGGAGCGAGACGGCTCATCAGGCTTTTCGCGAGCCGTCCCGCCACGGCGTTTCCCTCGGCGAGGACCAGTTGTTCGATGTCGTTGAGTTCGGAGGCGGCGGTGCTGAGGGCGAGGACGTCGGCGTAGGCGAGGGTGGCGAAGTCGACGGGCGGGCTGTCACTGGTGGTGCCGAGGCAGCCGCGGACGAGGACTTCGGTGAGGTCATCGATGGCGGAGACGAGGAAGCGGCCGAGCTGCTGGAGGGCGTCGTGGGAGGGGAGCTGGCCGGAGCGGACGAGGTCGAGGAGGGGCAGGAGTCGTTGGGCGTCCTGGGCGAGGAGGTCGATGAGGGCGTTTTTGATTTGTTTAGCGGCGCGCCAGGAGAGCGGACCGACGAGGATTTCGCGGCCGTCGGATAGTGGGATGGTTCTGGAGGGCATGGAGGTCTCTGGTGAGAAAGGGAACGTGTCCGTTTATCGGCCAGAGGGAACGAGGGAGCGGCGCGCTCGAGTTTGGCGTCCCAAGAACCGGGTCCAGGGGCACCCTGGTGGGGGATGCAAGGGGGCAACGCCCCTTTGCCCGCCGGAGGCCCGGTCGTCGAGAGATGTCTGAAGGAGATCGTGTCCAAGCGCGGACAACGTGCCGTATGCCCCCACACGGAATCCGCAGGGTCGCAGGGCGGGCGACAAGTCCTCGACGCCGGTTCCACAAGGCGGTCTGGGCCTCATCGTGACGCCTGGTCAATGGCGCGCCGATGATCGAGCCGGGCGCGGCCTGCTGCCATCAAGAGCAGCGGGGCGGACATTCCCGCCAGGGCCATGAGCTGACCGCGTCCGACCTCAAAGTAGGCCGTCATCGCGAAGAACTCATCGCTTCGATAGCAGTCGCACATCTTCCTCGCGAGATCGCCCGTACCGACGATTCCGGGATCGCTCAACATCGAGAGCAGGTCCGGTGCCACGGCCGCGGTCCCGCAGAGCGCCATCAGCGCGGCGGAGATCGGAACGGATAGCCTCAGCCGGGCACCGCATCCGCACAGCACAACGTATGCAAACCCAATCAACAGCAGGGACTGGTCCAGGGAGTCCGGCTTGGGGTAGTACACGCCGAGGAGCGTCATGTCCGGCTCGAGAACGAGGGCGGTCGCGAAGCCTCCAGCACTCCTCCGGCGGTCGTCCTGGGACCGAGTCCGCTCAGTCCGAAGAGTGGTTCCGCTGCTGGCTCCCGACCGGTTCCCAGCCACCGGTCGAGGACCTGAACGGGCCGGAAGACGAGCACGCAGGTCCGGTTCAAGAACCGGCAGCCGTCCGTGTCCCGCGGCGCGACATAATAGAACCCCGACGCCTGTACGCGGTCCGCCTCGGCGAACCCTCGGCGCGAGAGGACCAGGTATGCGGTGAGGTAGAAGCCGAAGGCAACGAACAACCACATCAGGCGTCGGTTTGTGCGACTTCGAAGTGGCATGGCCCCATGGTCTTGGGTCACAGGACGTCGCATTCCAGATCGAGGTTGGCGAGATTGAGTTCGGAGAGCGGGAGGCCGAAGACCTTCGCCTGCTGGGTCATCCGACTCAGCACTTCGTACTACGCCATTCGGCGGCCAGCCTCGAACGCCAAATCGGCGGAATCACCCGCCGGGAGTCGGTTGTCGTTCCGGAACGCGAGCCATCATTCCTGAACGAGTTCCGCCGTCCCGGTGGCGACGTCGACGTCGATCGAACCCGGGCCATCCAGTAGAGCGCCGTCGTCGCGGAACCATCGAACCCCGACGATCCATCGCTGCGGAACTTTTCGTCCGTGATCCTGCGGGTCAAGAGGATGGGGCTTCGCTCCACCGCATTCCCAACTCCAGCCGCGAGTGTCGAGTTGAGACAGGTGCTGCCGTGCCAACTCGACAGCTCGTCGTTCGGCTTCGGCCCTGGAAAGGCGAAACGTGGCGATGCTCGACTTCCCGACGCTCCGCCTCACGGGCCCATGTAGTAGACGTTCCGCTGGACGTCCGCGACTTTGTGATCGGGGGTCAGGATCACAGCAAACGAGTGATCCGACGTGACCCACCCGCTGACATCCCTTCGCGTGAACAGCAGGTAGTTGATGTTCTGCAGTTCGCGCTCCGTGGTCGAGCCGTCGTCCCGGTGATGGAGACACTTGAAGTTGCCGAGCTCGACCAGCTCACGATAGTGGAATCCCTCATGGACGAGGATCGCCGTCGCCTGCTCCGAGTCCATTCCCGGCTGGACCTGCCCGACAATCTCGGTGGGGTTCGTGGGTGGTGCGGCGCAGCCAGGAAGGAGGGCGGCGATCGCGACCAGGCATCGTGCCCGGGACATGCTGGCCTCCTTCGGCAGCGTGATGGAAAGCGAGGAAGACACCAACGTACGACGGACGGTTCAGCTCTGCGGATCGAACGGCTGTCCGTCGAGGTAGCCAAAGCCGTCGGTGGGGCTGAAGACGGGTTCGCCGGTGCCCCAGTTGAACGGGTCGAAGTCCATGCCGGGACCGCCGTGTTCGCCGTCGATTGTGCAGCCTGTTGCGAGAGCCGTACTCGCGACGCAGAGGAAGAGGACGAGAGCTTTCATGGGGGACCTGCCCAAGGACACAGCGCGCGGCTCGCTATAGACCAGATCCACGCGCCGCCGCCATCGCATCCCACTTCGCGGCGCCCAGGCTGGCAGGAAATGCCGGACGTTCGGCTCGTCGCATGGTCTGTCCGTGCGGTCGCGGGATCCGCCGCCGCTCAGATCTCCGCGGTGTCGATCCACCAGTCGGCGTTGTCCGGGACCTGGTATCCGTAGACGCGGGCGGGGGCTTCGATGCAGTCCACTTGTTCCAGATGTGGACGGAGCTCGGCGAGGCAGTCCTCGGGGATCGCGGCGAAGACGGCGGGGTAGCCTTGCTCCGCCATCCGGATGGCGACGCTCTCCAGGAACCGGGCTCCTTCCGCGCCGCGGCCCGGTTGCCACCAGAACCGCGAGAGATGGGCCGAGACCAGTTCGTCGCTGTCGCCGACGAGCAGCCGCTTCCCGAGGAGGGTGTCCTCCACTACGCCGCCGGCCGATCTGGTTTCGTTGCACCAGCGGAGCGGGGCCAGCCGCGACCGGAGCGATGAGCCGCTCTTGAGTGCGTCGCGTGGGAAGATCGCAACGCCGGGAGGAGACATCGAGACTGCCTGTTGACGGAGGGCCGTGAACTCGTGTTCGTCGACCGATCGCAGGTCCGCGGAAGAAAGACCGCCGGCCCTGGGCGTCAGTCGCAGAACGACGATCCGGCCCACCTGTTCGAAGGGGGGGACGCCGAGCCGGCCGGTGTATTCGACCGGGAGCCGTCCCGTTCCCTCCATGACGACGGCGTAGCAGGCGTGCGTCCCGGAGGCCCGGACGATCTGGCCCGCCTGTCGAAAGAGCGCGGCGAGGACCACGCCGCCGCGGGACTCGGGCGAGACCTTCAGGTCGCACAGGTAGTGCACCGGCCGGTCGGCGGGCTGGTCCGGGGCAGGAGAGGTCGTGCCCCCTTCGGCCAGCAGTCGCCGCGTCACAATCGCGAGCGTTCCCAGGACCGCGCCGTGCTGAGTCGCCACGAGGACCCGCGCGTCCCCCATCGCCTGGAAGAACGGGAGGTAGTCCCGCCCGTGCGAGATGCGGAACGTTCGCCCCGGACCGAGGGGGTACACGAACTGCCGCTCGAACCGGTCGAGGGCCTCGGCCAGATCCGCGGCGGGCGGGGCAGTGAGCGTGAGAATCGTCACACCGCTCTCCCGACATGGATCGAGGGATAGAAGAAGCTCCGGTCCCGCAGCTCCATCGCCTGGCCCCATTCCCGGTCCCAGGCGATCCCGCACTCGAGCGACGTCGGGTCGAGCGTCGAGTTGAGCTGGCGGAGGAGCACCATCCCGCCGGGCCGCAGCGCCCGGCGGACGCTGCAGAGAGTCGCCTCGGCCTCCGCGGGACGGAGCCAGTCGAGGATGTTCGAGAGGTGCACAAAGTCCGCCGAACCCGCCGGCCGGTCTTCGAGGACATCGCGCATCCGGCCGCGGTGCCAGACGGGGGTGACGAGCCGTTCGTCCGGCCAGCCGGGGAGGAACCAGTCATACGGCTGCCCCGGCGGAAAGTCGCCGGCGAAGATCTGCCACAGGAACGGGTTCCCGGCGGCGGGGAACCGGGCGAGGGCGACCCGCGTCCTCTCCGCAAAGTGCCGCGCGAACGGCTGCCGCGGGTTCTGCGTCGCCTCGGTCCCGAACAGGGCGACGAGGTTCGGCAGCGACATGACCTCGTCGAAGGCCGCGTCCAGCGCTGCCCCGAGTGTCGTGCCAGGCGCCGCCATGCGGGAGGCTGCGGCCGTGTCGGTCGAGTTCAGAAGCTGATGGAGTTCCATCGCGACGGGAGACACTGTCAGACGGAGGTGGGCGAACGTCTTTTCGTAACGCCCGGCATAGTCCGGGCCAGTCGCCGCGACGAGTTTCGGCGGGCCGAATGTTTCAACGGGCAGATCGAACGCTCTCAGCGATTCTTCGATGCGGACAAGCCGCTCGTCGAGATCCATCGGCGTGTGACCGAGGATCGCCTGGGCCTCGGACGGGTTCGACTGCGCGAGATGGAATTTGAGTCGCGTGAGCGCGAGCTGCGCCGGGTTCGTGTCGACGAGGTGCAGCTCGCCGAGCGGCAGCCGCGCCAGTTCGACCGCGGTCTCGCCCCCCGACGCGATCATGACGACCGTCGAGCCCCGCGGCAGCCGGGCGAGGACTTCGACATCGAGCCGGGGATCTTCCCGGACCTGCGCGAACGCCAGCGGCAGGCGCGCGGCCTGGATGGCCCACCCGTCGGGAGCGGCTTGCGTTCCGGAGGCCATCGAGGAAGGAACGTCACGCGGCATCGTCGGACTCCTTCGGAAGGGGCAGCCACAGCGCGGGGCCCAGCAGGAGGGCACCCGCCAGGAGGTCGACGGCAAAGTGGAGCCGCAGCGGCAGCGTGGCGAACATGAGCCCCAGCCCCGGCAGGAGCATGATCCGGAACCGCGTCCGGCACCAGCGCCAGTCGCACGCCAGGAGCGCGGCGGTCACCAGGACGTGCAGGCTCGGGAAGGCGTCGTACCGCGAGGCGAGCCGGGCCACGATCTCCGTGTTCAGCCGCGTCAGCGCTCCCCCGTGCAGCGGCGACGCGAACAGCTCGGGGAACGCGACCTCCGGCCCCCGCGCCGGAAACAGGAAGTAACCGGCCAGCCCGATCGCGAACACCGAAAAGACGACGCGTCCGTACCGCCGCCGCCAGCGACCGGAGCGGAGCAGGGCGTCGATCAGCGCGACATGCAGGTAAACGTGGTAGCCGAGATACAGCCCGCTCCACAGGTCGTTCATCATCGGCGAAAAGAATCCGCTCAGAGCGACGCTCGGCGTCTCACCGAACCACAGCCGGTCGAGCCGGAGAAGCGTCCCTTCGTGGCTGGGGAGCCGCAGCGCGTCGACCAGGGACGTCGATCCGCCATACAGCCCGAAGACGGTGACGTAGTGAACGAGCATCCGCCCCCGCCCCTCGGGCCGCGTGAGCCGGATTGCGATGAGGTAGACGAGCGTCGCCACTGTCGTGCCGATCGCGATCTCCATCGACGCCCCTCGTAGCCACAGCGCGACCGCGATGCTTCCGGCCAGGATTCCCAGGAGCGAGGAAGGGAGGTCGAAACGACTCTTCACAGGAACAACGTCCGTTGTGGTGTGCACAGTTCCCTGAACGAAAAATGCCTCCGGCGGCAAGGGGGTGAGACCCCCTTGACCCCAGTAGCCGTGGAACGTTGGGTTTGAACTATGGGAGTCGTGCCGGCGGGCGCGCTGACCTTCGGCCCCACGGGCTGCGGGCAATACTCCCTTTGATGAACTCCACCACGAACGCCGTGTACGACGGAATGTACGGAGCCCCCCTTCGCTCCAGCTCCGGCTTCAACCACGCATGCACCTCCGGCAGCCGATGCCACGGCACCCCCGGATACAGGTGATGCTCCAGATGAAAATTCTCGTTGCACATGAAGTAGCGGACAACCGGCCCCGTCAGGATCGACCGCGTCCCCCGGACCTCATCGCTCGCCTCCTCCAGCAACGTGTGCTGACTCATCCCCCGGATATTCACGAGCGTATTGATCACCAGCATCGGCACCAGCCATCCCCACACCAGCCACATCCGCGGCACAGGACTCCACCAGATCGCCGCCGCCAGCACGCCCAGAGCCACAACCTCCGCCACGATCCCGACCCGCTGCGCCCTCGAGCCGTGCCGAAACCCCAGAATCGGAATCGCCACGATGTAGACCGGATACCCGATCAGCAGCCGCAGCCAGTTCATCAGGAACACCATCCACGACCAGCGGGTGTAGTTCTCATAGTGATCGGGGTCCCCGTCTTCCCCCAAATGCCGGTGATGCCGCAGGTGTAGCACCCGGTACGCCGACCCGTTCTGCAGCACGGGCAGCGCACACGCCGCCCCGAGCACATCGTTGAGCACGCGATTGCGGCAGAGCGTCCCGTGCACCGCCTCGTGCGTGAACAGACTGATCCCATGCAGCGCCGCGGCCGACAGCAGGCAGAGGGGCGCCAGCAGGAACCATCCGAACGGCCCCGGCAGCCGCTCCGCCAGCACGATCGCCAGCGCCGCACTCGCGACATAGATCGCCAGGAACTCCACGAGCCGCCGGAGATGTCGTGCCGTGTGCGGCTCGTGGCACGCCTCCAGGAACTCCGGAGGGATCGTCGGCGCGGACCGACCGGGCGGTCGGGTCGGCGGCTCCCGGGTGATCGCCGGAAGAGGGAGAGGGGCGGGCGCGGTCATGGGGCCCTCCGGGTATCCCGCTCGAGGTCCGCGTACAGCCGGTCGAAGAGGTGCAGTCCCAGCCGCAGGCCGCTGAGGACATTCTCCCGGCCGGGGCCGCCGGCGTTCCAGGCCTCAGAGACGGCGTCAAAGAACTCCGCGGCGTGGCGGCGGTCGATCTCCGCGTGGAGCGTGTAGTGGACCAGATCGTTCGGCGCGACCCATTCCCGCTCGACGACGGTCCGGCCGATCTCGGCGGAGATCTCGGCGAAGGCGTACTCGATGATTCCCAGGCAGGCGAAGGCCAGCTCGACCGGTTCGGCCGCGCAGGCTCCGAACAGTCCCAGGTTGAACGCGCGGACCGCGGAACCCTCGGGGATCTCGCGGACCCGCTGCGGCGTCACGTCGAGCGAGTTCAGGAAGGCCAGAAAGGTCCGGTCGTGGGCGCGGAGCGGATCGAACAGGGGAGTGCCGGCGGGGAGGCGGCTGGGAGTTTCGTCGGCGTCGGCTCCGTGTTCTTCCGCGAGGTTGTGGATCAGCGGCATCCGGCGGCCGGAGTCGGGGAGCCGGGCCATGAGGGCGGCCATCGGGCGGGGGAAGAAGCGGACCGCGTGAAAGAACTGGATCTGCGTCTGGAGGAAGGCCTCGCGGGACATCGCCCCGGAGGCGAGGGCGGAGAAGTAGGTGTTGCGGAGGATGGGGGCCTCGGCGATGAGGCGGTCGGCGGAGCGGACGGGGTCGATCCCCGCCGGGGTCTCGATGAAGGCCAGCATCGGCATACCCGTAGAGAGAGGAGGGGCGGGAAACCGTGAGACAGCAGGGGCTGCAGTCCCACATACGGAGTGAGACGAAGCGGCGCGGTCGATATCACGCAAGATTCCGGGGAATTCCCGAAGAATTGTCAGGAAGCCCCGGTTGCGGTCCGCGGATAGTGTTGAGGGGCGGCGGGGTGATAGGATTCCGCTGGAGCCATCACATTGCTTTTTCCATCCCGGGCCGCGCCAACCGGGAGGGCTGCCAGACATTGCCTGCGAGAGGAGCGGTCATGAACCTGCCGGTCAGTCCGTGTTCGATTGCGTTTGAGCGGTATCAGAATCTGGCCCGTTGGCGGAACCTGTGGACGATTCTGTTGTTTGTGTTCGGGGCGACGGTGATTGTGTTCCTGGTGGGGACGATCTTTCTGTTCATCCGTCAGGACTGGGTGGTGGGTGTGGTGTCGACGCTGGGGACGATTGTGAACGGGTTTGGTGTGAGCTGGGTGGTAGCGCGGAGGAATGAGGCGGTGGTGGAGGAGTCAGCGGCGTATGAGGATGTGAAGGTCGTGTGCGGGAGTGGAGGGGGTGGGGGTCCTGGTCTGGAGATGGCGGGAGGTCCGCGTGAGGGGAGTCCGGAGCGGCCGACGATTCTGCATGATCTGGAGGCCGTGCGTCGCAGTCATCGAGTGTTCGGCAGGTTCTAAGGGGGCGTCCAAGAGCCGGGTCCAGGGGCACCCTGGTGGGGAGTGCAGAGGGGCAACGCCCCTTTGCCCGCCGGAGGCCCGTCTCGTCTCGATCTCGCTGAAGGAGCGAGGGGCCAAGCGCGGACACCGTGCCGTATGCCCCTCACCAACCCGCGGGGATGCAAAGCGAGCGGTGAGTCCTCAACGCCGGGACCACAAAGCGGAAGTCCGTCGTGTCCCACGGTTCCTCATGGAAATGCCTCCGGCGGCAAGGGGTTGCCCCCTTGACCCCGGCTGCCGTGGAACATTGGGTTTGAGGTATCGGCGTCGCGCCGGCAAGGACGCTATGCCGATTCGCTTCCGCGGTCGACGCCCACATAGATCTTGCCGATCAGCTCGCCGTCGTCCTGGCTCTCGTCGATACACGCAATGAACTGCTGGCTCAGGATCCGGTCGCTCTCATTGTCATGCATCACGCTGATCTCGCCCGTCGGGCAGCACGCCCAGAGCGTGATCGCCTTCGTGTCATCCGGCTCCGCGATCGGCACAATGTCCAGCCGCTTCTTCTCATAGTACGAACCGGCCCGCCGACCCAGCCCCATGTAAGGCGTCGGATCAGACGTCCCGTCGGTCCCCTGCTGGAAGATCTCCTGCAGGACCGCCTCCGACCACTCGGCGAGTGGCGCCGTGACCGACGCCTCGTCGCCGATGTTGATGACGTCGACCGGGCTATTGCCGTACCGGTCAACGACGCGGTTCCGCGTCCCCTTGGTGTAGGTGAACTCGATCCCTCCCTGGGTGTGGCCAATGTCCTGATTGGCGACCTTCAGGATCGCGGCTCCCCCGGTAATCTCACGCAGTGCGGCGGCCATCTCTACTCTCTCTTGGTGACGCGAAGGGTCCAGTCCGTGGTGAGCT
Source organism: Planctomyces sp. SH-PL14 (assembly GCF_001610835.1). Classification (NCBI taxonomy): domain Bacteria; kingdom Pseudomonadati; phylum Planctomycetota; class Planctomycetia; order Planctomycetales; family Planctomycetaceae; genus Planctomyces; species Planctomyces sp. SH-PL14. Next base: position 5,677,989 of record NZ_CP011270.1, read on the forward strand.
GCACGAGCTTGCCACCGCCGGCCGGGTTGTCTCGCTGGGACAAAAGTTGAACGGTCTGTCCTGGCGTCGCGACGCGAAGCCAGCAGGTCTCACACTCCATCGGCACGGGGTGCTCTCGGGTGGGATAACGGAGCAATTCCTCAATGCGACGGGCGACGGGCCAGGCAGCCGCCGCGCTGGCGGCCGTGACATCGATCTGGAGACGGGATTCGGAGTCGCCGGGGATGTGCGGGTTGGGGATGTCGCTGAGGAGGAGGAGTCGGACGGCGGGGAAGGTATCGATGGCGAAGCGGGGTGTGCCGTAGCAGATGCGGTCGTGGACGAGGTTACGGAGGGTCTCGTCCGCGAGGAGGTGGGTGATGATGGCGGTCCAGAGGGTCGGCATGTGGTTCAATCGGCCGATGATCCGAAGGTGCGAACCACATGGCGGAGGTCGGTAAAACTTCTTGTTTGGCCGCGACCGGAAGTGCAGACTGTGGTCGGCGTTTTGTTCGACGTGCGATCGCGTTGAGGAGGGCGGGCATGGATCCGGAGTTCTCGGCGGACCGATCGGAGGAGGGTGATCCCAAGGTCGTTTGCCGGGCGGTGAATGCCATGATCGCCGAGCACATCCGCTTGTTGCTGGCGGTGCATGACATTCGGGCGGCGGTGATTCAGCGGGACCCGATACGAGCCATGGCAGCCACTGCGGATCTCCTGCTGGCGGGTCAGGACTGTCGGAAGTCGCAGCGCGTTCTGAGTGAGATCCTGGCGAACGATTACGGTGGCGACTGGGGCTGTCCGTCGTGCCACGAAGAGGTGCCGCGGAATTTCGATGTGTGCTGGAGTTGTGGTGCGTCGCATCCGTCGTTGGCGAATCCGGATGCTGCGGTCATCGACTCAGAGGACGTTGAAACCGCGAAGTAGGCCCCCACCGGGTCCAGGGGCACCCTGGTGGGGGATGCAAGGGGGTCACCCCCCCTTGCCCGCCGGAGGCCTGGCCGTCGAGAGATGTCTGAAGGAGAGCGTGTCCAAGCGCGGACAACGTGCCGTATGCCCCCTCACCTGCGACGCGAGGAGTGCGAAGCGAGCGGTGTAGTTAGAGGGAGTCCTCAACGCCGGTACCACAAAGGGGACATCCGTGGTGTCCCACGGTTCCTCATCGAAGCGCCTCCGGCGGCAAGGGGTTGCCCCCTTGACCCCAGCGGCCGTCGCACGTTGGGCTTGAGCGATCAGCGCTGCGCCGGCGGGCGCGTCTTACTCAGGATCGCCATAGAACCGCACGGACCCTGGCTCCGGCAGATGCTCCGGATCCAGCGTGCACCCCTTCGGAATCGTCATCGGATACAGCGTCGTCGGCCGGCCCGACCGATAAGTGATCTTCTCGATCATCATCTCGTCCCAGCACTCGTCCAGATCCGGCGCGACATAGTCCGCCGGCGGCGGATCCAGCACATCAACCCGAACCAGCTCCGCCGTCTTGAACGACCGGATCGGAACATGACTCGTCTGCATCTGCCGCCGGTCATCCGGTCCGGGAACCGGCTCCCGATGAATGCAGTTCACGATCTCAATCTCATGCCGGGACTTCTTCAAAAGCGTCCCGCTGAACTTCCGCTCCCCTCGGGCACCCATGTAGACCGCAATCCGCGACCCGCACTGCGTCTCTGCCAGCGTGTGCCGCACCTCGCGCAGCCTGAGCTCCTGCGAGACCTTGCTCAACTCCGGATCCACCTCGACGGACCCATCCAGCGGATACTCATCAAGCGACCGCAACGCCGGAGCCGTCATCGCCATCGAACCGAGCGACATGCAACCGGAGAGCAGCCCCCCGGCCAGTGTCAGCGAAAGTGTGACGTGACGAACCATGACGCGCTCCCCCGGCAAGCCGGACCAACCGCGGCGTGAAGCGGCCGGACCCTACGACCGCCCGAAAGCGACGGTCAACCCCGCCTCGCTGCCACGCGGCGTCTGAGCTCAAAGGCGCCGCGTTCGCCCCTCCGCACCGGCAGAAACCGCGGATGCTGGTCGGCGTCCAACGGCAAAAGATAAACTCCCTCCACCCCGGCAATGCGCCGCGGGAACGACCCGTTTCGGAGGGCCCCCGGATGGTCACTGTTCGTGCTCGCCTGCTGAGTGTGCTGCTGCTCCTGTCGATCCTGCCCGCCCCGTCTGTTCGCGGCGCGGATGTCCCCAACCGCGCGGAGCGGCTCCGAAAGCTCGAGACCCAGCTGCGGAAGGCCCCCATCCCGGAAGCGATCCAGGCCCTCGAAGCGGCGATCGCGGAGTCGCCGGATGATTCACCCACCCGCATGAAGCGGATGGAGATCGTCCTCCGCCTCCGCTCCGAGAATCGCTTCGAAGAGGCGGCCGTCGAAGGGGAGAAGCTCCTGGACGACGCGATGTCGCACGCGGGAGATCGCGATCGCCTCCGCACTCTGCCGTTTGTTTCGTCCGTGCTCGCTGGGCTCTACGCGGAGTTGGGCCAGGAAGAAAAGGGACGGGCGGCCCTCGATCGACCGATGGCCTGGCTCAACGAAGTGATTCTGCCGGCCAGTTCGCAGTTTCTGAAGGGGGCCAGACTCCGCCAACTGGCGAACGTCGCGGGCTGGGTCGCCAAGCGGAAAGGATTCGCGGCAGGCGACGACCTGCTCTCCCGCGAACAACGAAAGCTGGAGGTCGGTCGGGAGAAGTGGGCTCCAGAGTCCGAAGGACTGGGCCACTGGGTTGACGTCATGGAGTCGCGGATCTCGCTGGCAGATCGCTCCGAACAGCCGGACGTCGTTCGATCGCTCTCTGCGGAACTCGACGCCGCGGCAGAGCAGATGCTGAAAACGAACCCCGGTTCCGACCGCGCGGTCCTCACGATGCTCGAAGTCCGTACGAACTCCGTCGACCGGATGTATCGCGACCAACCGGAAGCGGCCCTCGCCCTCCTGAAGAAGACGCTGGAACAGACCGAGATTGAATCGACTGAGAACCGCCAGGTAATCGACCGTGTTCGAGAACAGCTCGCCAAGTATGAGCCGCGGATCCAGGCCGCGATCATCGCCAAGTCCCTGACGGGCCGGCCCGCTCCGGAGATCAAGGGGGCGGGCTGGGTGAACGGAGACGCGCGGCCCCCGGAAGCGCTCCAGGGAAAGGTCGTCCTCCTCGACTTCTGGGCCCTTTGGTGTGGTCCATGTATCGCCGCGTTTCCCGAGGTGACCGCCCTGCACCAGGAGTTTCACGGCCAGGGGCTGGAGATCGTAGGCGTGACGCGATCCTACGGGTTCGAGTGGGACGAAGCGGGCGACGAGCCGGTGTTCAAGGAGAACAAGGATCTCCCGAAGGAAACGGATGCTGTCGGCCGCTATATGAAGAAGAAGGCTCTCCCGTTCCCCTCGATCGTCGACGAGCACGAAAGCTCGATGTTTACGAACTATGGAGTGACCGGAATCCCGCAGTCGGTGCTGATCGACCGCAAGGGAGTCATCCGGCTGCTGCAGGTCGGGCACACCGAAGCGCACACGAAGGCGCTGCGGGACAAGATCGTCGAGCTGCTTGCGGAGTAACCGGCGAGCGGGGGGCGTCAGCCCCCTGATAGAGCGTCCCGCGTTCACCTTCCGTACGCACTCCGGAGTGTACCGGCAATGGCCGGCCTCGTGGTCTACCGGCCACCATCCATCTGAACCACCTTCTTCAACCGCTTGATCGCCCACTCCTCAATCGCCATGAACGCCGGCCGCAGGAACGGCATCTGTTCGCCCGCCCCGCCGCCCCCTGCGTCCTTCGCCGGCCACGACCGCACCGCCTGGCTGTCCGTCACGTCAGGAGCTGTCCCGATCGCCTTCACCGCCCCGCCGGCAATCCACTCCGTCCCAAACTCGATGTGCGGCGCGTACTCCTGATTGCTCCCGACGGCGGCAAAGAACTCGGACCCCTCCCGGCCGCTCTCATGCAGCAGTGTCGCTCCCAGCGCCCCGGTCTCAACCGGTACCCGCCGCCGCGCCTCCGCCGCCCAGCGGGCCGCAATGACCTCCATCTCCCGCTCGAGCTCCTTCTCCGCCTCCTCACCAAACCGCCGCAGCGACTGCGCGAACGCGTCGAGACCACTCCATCGAAATTGAACGCTGCCGGATGCCATACCACTCCATCGGCCCGCCGTCGCCTCGTGTCGACGGATTTCCCGAAGTCGTTCCACCCGCGGCGGTGACGGCAGTCCTGGTTCCCGCGATGCTGTCTTCATTGGAGACAACGAAGGGCCCCCGCCAATGAGACTCTGCGCCGCACAGATCCAGCCGACCGCCGGAGACATCACCGCCAATCTCTCCCTGCACCGCGCGGCGATCGAGCGGGCCCTCGCGTTCGGAGCGGAGCTGATCATCTTCCCTGAGCTCTCGCTGACCGGCTACGAGCCGACCCTCGCGGCGGACCTCGCGATGACAGCGGACGACTCCCGCCTCGGCCCCTTCCAGGCCCTCGCGGAGGAACGCGGACTGACGATCGCCGTCGGGCTCCCGCTCCAGGCGGGCTCCGGAGTCGAGATCGGCCAAGTGTGGTTCCAGCCCGCCGCGCCGCGACTGACCTATTCGAAAATGCTCCTCCACGTGGATGAGCTCCCGTACTTCCGGAGCGGCACGCGGCAGGTCCTGCTCCGGCAATCCGGGCACGTCCTGGCTCCCGCGATCTGTTACGAGTCCCTCCAGCCCGAGCACGCGGAGGCCGCCGCCGGTGCGGGGGCGGACGTCTATCTGGCGAGCGTGGCGAAGTCTGTCGGCGGGGTCGATCGGGCCTTCGTCCACTACCCGGCGATCGCCCGGCAGCACGGCATGGCGGTGTTGATGGCGAACTCCATCGGTCCCTGCGACAATTTCGTCGCCGCCGGACGCTCTGCGATCTGGAGCCCGCGAGGCCAACTCGTGGACCAGCTCGACGCGGATGCCCAGGGCGTCCTGGTCTTCGACACGGAGACCGGCGCGGCCGAACGGACCACGTGGTGACGTGCCGCCGGACTCGCTCGGCGTGATGACACGGATTCCCAGAAGTGCCGCAGCCGGGAGAGCGAATGTCCTGCCGAGCCGCGTGAAGCGCAGGACGGTGACTGTCGCGACCGGGAGGGCGAAGCTCCTGCTGAGCCGCAGGCGTTGCCGAGCCTCCCCGGGCCGAGCGATTCGATCGACGAGGCCCGGCAGTGACGGTCCTGTCCAGAGTCGCCCGTCCCTTGGACATTCGCGGCTCCGCGGGAGCGTCGCCCTGCCGATGGTCGTTCCCCCGGCACCTCAGCGAGCCGACTTTTTTCGCCCGAGTGTCACAAACGGCCCAGCTCATTCGTCTTCTCTGTAAAGCCCGTCCGCCCGTCGGCTCAGACGGGCGGACGGAGTCACACAAACCTGGAGGTCGCACGATGATTCGGACCTGGATGGCAGCAGCGGCGGGAGTGATGGTCGGGGCCGTGGGGATGGGCTTCGCCGCCCCTCACGAGCACGGGGAGCGGGTCAGAACGATCTCCTCGCGGGAGATTCAGGAGAAGGTGAACGGCAAGGAGTCGGCCGTCACGGCGGTCGAGGTCACGATCGGGCCGGGGGAGGCGGGGGATTCGCACCGTCATCCGGGGCCGGGGTTCGTGTACGTCCTGGAAGGGGAGTACGAGCTCGGGATCGACGACCAGCCGACGAAGCGGTTCAAGGCAGGTGAGACCTTCTACGAGCCGACGGGATGCCTGCACCGGGTCTCGAAGAACCCGGCGAAAGAAGGGACGACGCGCCTGATCGCCTTCGTGGTCCATCCGCGGGACGCGAAGGAGATCGCGGTCCCGGAACCCAAGAAGTAAGTCCGGTTTCCTCGTGAGCCAAGCGGCCTGCCGGCGAGCGAAAGTTCGAAAGCCCAGGCATCCTCAACACGAAAACGTCAAACGGAGACAGAGTGATGAAAGTCGTTGTGATTGGCGGAAGCGGTCTGATCGGGAGCAAGGTGGTGGCGAGCCTGCGGGAGCGGGGGCACGACGTGCTGTCCGCCTCGCCGCGGTCCGGCGTGAATGCCGTGACGGGCGAAGGGCTGGCGGGAGCGCTGACCGGCGCGGACGTGGTGGTCGACGTCTCGAACTCGCCGTCGTTTGAGGACAAGGCGGTGATGGAGTTCTTCGAACGCTCCACGTCGAACCTGATGGCGGCGGAGAAGAAGGCCGGCGTGAAGCATCACGTGGCCCTCTCGGTCGTGGGGGCCGAGCGGTTGCCGGACAGCGGCTACATGCGGGCCAAGGTGGCTCAGGAGGCGCTCATTGAGGGGAGCGGCGTGCCGTACACGATCGTGCGGGCGACGCAGTTCTTCGAGTTCCTGGAGGCGATCGCGGCTTCGGGAACGGTGGACGGGGAGGTGCGGCTCCCGACGGCGCAGTTCCAGCCGGTGGCGGCGGTCGATGTGGCGTCGGCGGTGCTCGATGCCGTGCTGGGCGCGCCGGTGAACGGAATGGTGGAGCTGGGTGGGCCGGAGTCGTTGCCGATGTCGGAGTTCATCGGGCGGGCGCTGGTCGCCGGTGGGGATGGGCGGCGGGTCGTGGGGGATTCGGAAGCGCGGTACTTCGGGGATCAGCTCCAGGAGCGGGCGCTGGTGCCGGATGCGGGAGCCAGGATTGGATCGCTCCGCTACGAAGCCTGGCGGCAATCGGCCAAGGCGTAATTCAGGAGCCGGGGGCCAGGCCCGTGTTGTGATCTTGACAGGCCCCTGGCGGGTGCAGGGCGGAGCCCTGCCCGCCGGAGGCCCGCGGAACGGTCCAAGCCACCCAGGGCGCCGTCGTCAGTGGAGGTCGAACTGGAAGGTGTTCTCCCCCTCCCGGACCTCGACGACGAGTCCCGACTTCTCATCGGACGAATACTTCGCCGGGATATCCGGTCCTTCGATGGTCACCTTGTAGGCGCCGACCGGAGCGCGGCTGATCGTGAAGCGGCCTTCCTCATTGATCTTGGCGCCGAGGAACTGTCCGTCGGGATAATGGAGGAAGAAGCGGGCTTTGCTCACCGGCTGGCCGCGCAGGGTCGCCAGTCCCACGACTTTTCCCTCCGCCGGAGTCTCTGGCGGGGCGGCGATTGCGAGGGTTCCGCAGCCGAGAATCAGGGCGATCAGTAGCGCGCGTGCAGTGAACATTCCGGCCTCCTGGGAGCGATGGGATTCCTCCTTCGAGCACCTCGGGAATCCCTTGCGGCAGTCTTGTGGGGAGTGATCTCGCAGGTCAAGGATGCCCCGGGAGGGCGAGGCTCCTGCCGAGCCGCGTCGGCGACGGAAGAGGCCAGATTGGGCACCGCCGGGAGCTTGCGTAGACACAGAAGAAGGCGAGCGGGGGGCGTCAGCCCCCTGATTCGGAACATCCGCTGTCTCGAACCGCGTCCTTGCCGGCACAGCGTGATAGCTCAAACCCAATGTGCCACGACAGCCTGGGGTCAAGCGGCCAAAAAGCACAGGCCTCCTTGGCCCGGGAGGCACTTCCATGAGGAACCGTGGTGCACAACGGATGTCCCCTTTGTGGAACCGGCGTTAAGAACTCACCGCTCGCCGTGGAATCCACGCGGGTTGGTGATGGGGCATCCGGCACGTTGTCCGCGCTTGGACACGATCTCCTTCAGACATCTCTCGACGGCCAGGCCTCCGGCGGGCAAAGGGGCGTTGCCCCTCTGCACTCCCCACCAGGGGTTCCCCCTGGACCCCGGCTCAGGCACTCGCCCGCAGCAACGCCTTCAGAAACTCACCGTGACCCGTCTGATCAAACACGGCCATCACCTGATACGTCGCACACGTCGACATATCCCGGATCCGGTCATTCTCCACGCCCCCCGGCTTCGCCCGCAGCGACGTCTCAAACGGAAAATACCCGACCGCTTCGAACACCACCTGCTGCCCGCCGATCGTGACCTCTTCGGTCCCCCCTTTGACCCGCAGGCTGTACCGCACCCCCGAACAGACGGGAACAAAGTCCGCCGTCGGCTCATAGTGGTTGCCGGCGGTCGGCTCGCGGTCCATCCACCGCAGGATCTCGCACTCGTTCCCAAACAGATCGTCCATCAGATCACCACCTCCCGGTACTGCCCGATCGTCGATAGCACCCCCATCGGCAGCTTTTCAAACCCGCCCCCCGTCGCCAGCGTATAGCTGTAATCCCCCAGCGACTGATCGCTGTGCAGCAGCCCCCGCTTCCGCGCCTGCCGCGCCAGCGCGAGCATCTGATACAGGCACGCCTTCAAATCCGCCGGACAGGTCTCGGCCGTATAGCCCGCGGTGAACACGACCTTGATGTTGTTCCGCCCCACCGGCCACAGCGGCCCGCTCTCCTGCCGCGACCACAGGACCGAGTCCCGCATCTCGATGCACCCGGCATTCCGCTCATGCGGCCGGCTGTCGACGAGCGCGTAGTGCGTCCCCGCCGCCAGTGACTCCAGCACCGCCCCCCGCGGCCCATCGAGAATCTCGACGGACGCGACGGCAGTCACCGGCCGCTGCGGCAGATAGAGCGACGGCATCCCGCTCCCGCTCAGGTATTCGGTGTGGACCTGGCTCTCCAGCCGCCGGGAGAGCGCGGTGTCGAGCCCTGCCTGCACGGCCTCGATTGCCAGGTCGAGGAACGGGTCATCGGCGGAGCCGGCCAGTCCCAGCCAGGTCTTGGCGTTCGCGCGGGTGATCAGAGCCACGTCACAGCCTCCTCGCTCACAAGTTGGTCAACCGTCCACAGGATCGCGGCCAGGATCGCTCCCCACGGAAAGGGAACGAGCCACGCTCCCAGCCGCAGCCAGGTCGCATACTTCCACAGATGCGGCGGGACGGCATTCGCCACGAGCGCCGCCCGAACCATCTCGCGCCGCCGCGAACGCCACTGCCGCCGCGCCACACCGCGGCCCACGGAAAGCGCCCCCCGTCGCGCCGCCTGGACCACTTCGGTCCGATCATGCCCGGCATAGATCGCGGCCCGAGCGACTTCGAAGTCATCCATCGTCGAGAGCGGTTTCTCCACGAGCTCGCCGCCGACCGAGACCCGATAGGCAACACACCCCGGCCGGCGATTCGCAGCAGATCCGGGAGCGGGCATCAAGACCTCGGAGTCGGGGAGAGGGGACTAGGGACTAGGGACTAGGGACCAGGGACCTGAGGAGAAGTGGCCTTCAGTGGGATCGAGGTTTCTGCCCGCCCGAAACACGATGGAGCGTGCGACAACGAAGGTCGTCACACGCTCCATCGAACGGGAGGAAGGGAGGGGGACGAGGGACTAGAGACTAGGGACCGGAGGAGACGGGGCCTTCGTCGTCACGAGTCTTGCGACGACTGGACCCCGAGGACGACGGACAGAGAAGAGAGCTCCTTCCTATCCCTAGTCTCTAGTCCCTAGACCCTAGTCCCCCCCATTCCCTCACGGCACCTGCGCCGCCTGGGCGAACACCGGGCAGGCCACGAACTGCTTGGGGGTCGAGCCTCCCGTGAAGGCGGGCGTGGCGATCGCCCGGACGTACGGCTTGGTCCGCGTCCCCTGGAGGAGCGCGACCGCTTTGTTGGCGGTCAGGGTGACCGCCGCGCCGGTGATGTCGGTCCAGTTCGAGTTGCCCGTCGTCGACTCCTGGAGCTTGCACTCCACGGAGAAGCTCGCCGGCGAACCGGTCGCCGTGCCCAGAGAAAACAGCCCGGCCACGGGGCCGAGATGGTCCTCAAACTGGACCGAGTCGCCGTTCACCGGAGTCGTCCCGGACAGCTCACTGCTGGCAGGGATCGAACCGCGGACATCGAGGTTGTGTTGGTAGTCGCGAAGCATGGATGGAGAGGATTCAGGAGTCAGGAGTCAGGAGTCAGGAGTCAGGAGTCGGGAGTCGGGAGTCGGAGCTGGGACAGAGGGAGGAGAAGAGGATGGGGAGGAGAGAAGTCGACCCAGGAAGAAAGGATTCAGAACCTAAATCCTGAATCCTGAATCCTCTCCCACCCCCCTGGTCAGCCGACGACCAGGTCGTCAATCAAAACAAACGCTTCCTCGCGTCGCGGACGGCCGTCGACGTGCTGGATGGCCCGGATCGAGGTCCGGTCGTTGAGGAAGTTCGTGCTCATCGTGTTGTTCAGGACGAACTCGATGACCCCGTGCCGACCCAGCAGGTACTCGGAGAAGACGCCCCCCACCAGGCAGCTCAGGTCCGTCGCCGAACCCTTCGCCCGGTCGCTGGGGACCATGCTCGACTTGATGTAGCTGTACGGACCCAGGCGGCTCTTCTCGACGTCGACGACGAACGCCCCCTTGCCGTCGCCGCCGCTGACCGCATCGGCCCGCCGCGTCGCCAGGTAGGCCATCATGGTCGGCCGGACGAGCCAGGTGAAATTCGTCGTGTCGACGTTCCGCTCGGCGACGAGCGACTCCGCCAGCATCAGGTCCTGCGGCTCCAGCGTGTCGCCGTCGGTGCCGGGACTCGACGCCGCGTGCGGCAGGACGCCGTCGTAGGCGATCAGCCCCTTCGGCTTCACGTCGCTCACCGCCGTGTTCCTCAGCAGCGTCGCGTTCAGCTCCTGGCTCAGGGCGTTGGCGATCTGGTTGCGGAGCATCAGCTCGGTCTGCGGGCTCGAGAACCGCAAGAGCTCGTTCGGCATCGTGACGATGCAGGCCAGCTTCTTGACCCGCATGTCGATCGAGCCGGAGGTCGGCGTGCTGGGGGTGATCGTCCCCGCCTCGCCGATCCAGTAGGCCGTCGGGTCGCCGGTGATCCGCGGCCACTGGATCGAGCCGTTGAGCGGGAAGGTGAACTCGGTGCACCCGGCCGCGGTGAAGACCTCCTTGGCCCGCAGCAGGTCGATCAGCTCTCCCTGTTGCGTCGGCCCGAGGAAGACGCCGTAGACGGTGTCGTCATAGATCGACAGATCCTGGTTCCGCCGCCGGGCCTGCCAGGCCGCGTGCCAGCGGGCTTCGTCGGGATCGCATCCCACCACTCCCTGCCGGACGATCGACTGGATCTCGGCCCGCTCGCGGTCATCGAGGTACTGCAGATGGCTTGCGCCGATGGGAGCCAGGAGCGACGCTCCGTCGAGTCCCACGCCGCCGAAGCCGACCTTGTGGAGCCGGTCGCTGACGTCGAACTCGATCTTGGCGAACTTTCGCGGCTCGCGGTTGTCCGGGTGCATCGCCTGGACGAGCTTGGAGAAGCTGTAGCCGCGGCTGGAGAGGGGATTTTCGCCTTCGCGGATGGCGGGGGCTCCGCCGCCGAAGAGTTGGCTGCGGGCGTTGACCCGCGGCCGGCGGGCGTCGTCGAGTGCCCGTTCGAGATGTTCCTGCTTTTCGACGAGCGGCTGGATCGCCGTGTCGACCGCTTGTTTGACGACGTCGGCGACGTTGCCGACGTCGGACTCGGTCTCGGAGTGAATTCGCATTCCTGCCCTGATGTGTGGGGTTGGTGGAGGTGGTTGGAAGTGGTTCCACGGGTGAATCGGCACGTGGGGGTGAGGGGCGCGCACGTTCGAGGTTCGCGGGGTCCAAACCAACGTCCCGCGCTCAGGAATTCGAAGAGTTGGAAACACAGAGGCGCAGAGGGCACGGAGGTGTTGCGTGAGTGAGTGTTGAGAGGCTCATGAACGCTTCTGGCGGAGAAGGGGTGCCACAGATGAACACGGATCAACACAGATGAAGGCAAGGAGGCAGACCTTGCAGCCATACCGGCCCAAGAATCGGGGTCCAGGGGGACCCTGGTCAGGGGGTGCAGGGGGGAGAATCCCCCTTGCCCGCCGGAGGCCTGGCCGTCGAGAGATGTCTGAAGGAGCGCGTGTCCAAGCGCGGACGCGGTGCCGTATGCCCCCTTACCAACCCGCGACGAGTGCAAAGCCAGCGGCGTGGTGTCCAGGGAACTCTCATTGCGGGGAAGTCCCGTCAGGGACGGCCGAAAATAGCCCACCCTTTCAAGGGTGGGGCTGCGGTCGACGGCCAGGCCTCCGGCGGGCAAAGGGGCGTTGCCCCTCTGCACTCCCCACCAGGGGTACCCCCTGGACCCCGATCCTTGGGCCGGTGAAGCTGCGACGACAGACGCACTCCCGCCTCTGTCTGTGTTGATCCGTGTTCATCGGCGGCCCCTTCTCTCCTTCCTCTGCGCCGCACGCCCGTGGCTCATTAGCTCGTTCACCGGCCCGCCCGCCGCCCCAACTTCCGCATCGCCACATCAACCCGCTGGTGCAGCGGCGCAATGCTCGCGCGAATGGTGTCACCCACGATCCGGCTCAGCGGCAGGGGCGCCCCCTTCGCCGGCAGCGCCACGTCGGCTGTTGGACTGGCCGCAGGAAGCCCCGCGCCCACCGACTGCTCAAGCCGCGCGATCCGCTGCAGCAGCGCGTCCCGTTCCCGGCTCCACCCGAGCACCGCCAGCGGCTCCTCGGCATGCGGCGCCAGCGACTGCCGGATCGGGTTCGTCAGCTTCTCACCCCGAATCCGCCCCAGCTCCAGGAACCGCCGCACCGCCCCCGGGTCCGCCGGAATCGTCACGATCGACCACTCCAGGAGGTCGTTCGAAATGAAGTCCACCACCCGCGACGACCGGAAGTCCATCACCTCGGCGGCCTCGTTCACCGAAGGCCGCTTGAACGCATGCAGCCGCGCCTTGTGCGGCAGGTAACTGATGGACGCCGTCTTCAGCGTCCCCTCATCCAGCAGCGCAAACACCTGCTGCGCCTCCGGCAGCACCTGGGAGAAGGTGACCCGTGCCGTCGCCCGTTTCGCCTCCAGCACCGGCGTGGAAGAGAGTCCCAGCGGCAGTGCGAACTGCTCCCCATGGTTCAGCAGCACCACGGGATTCCGCTGAAAGTTCTGCAGCAGCAGCCCATCGCCCCCCTCGCCCGGCACGATCTGCACCAGGCACCCGTTGCGGTTCGCCTGCTCCCCGCGGGTGACGATCACAAAGTCCGCCGACATATCGGTCCCGCGAACGCTCTGCGCCACGGTGTCGACGTCGCGGAAGCAGGGATACCCATGCGGCGTGAGCGAAATGCTCTCACCACACTCCTGAAGAATCGCCTCGGCGCCGCGGAGTTCCTGAAACCCGGTCTGCATGATTGAGCCTTTCTGTCAGCTCAATCGGCACGGCGAGCCTTCCGGCGAGCGGGGGGCGTCAGCCCCCTGATTTGGCCGAGGCCTTCGTCGCCGCCTGGAACTCTCCACTCTGGACTCCGGCGCGTACGCCGGGCATCATCTGAGTAAGACCGAACACGGCGGGGGTTGCCCCAATCGGTCAGGGTCATGCTGACGGGGCTGCTCATGCCGGAGCCAAACGAACCACAAAGGCCAGACGACTCCCGATCCGCGAGGCTCACCCGCCGCATCGGATCCCTGTCGCTGGCCGCCGCCGCGCTCCTGAGCCAGTCCCCTGCCTCCGCCCGGGACAGCGGACTCCTGCGAGACATTCAGGACCGTGCCGCGATCCTCGCGGCACCGCTTCAAAATACGCTGACGATGCCGGAGCGTCTCCGCGACAGCCCGCTCCAGCCTGACGCAACGCTGCCCGGTCTCGCAGAGCCGGACGCTCCGCTCCCGCCACCGCTCGTTCTGCAGCCTGGACCCGATGAAACCCGGATGCTCGCGGGACATCGGTCTCACAGTTCCCATCGGTCACACAGCTCGCATCGCTCCCACAGCTCCGGTAGCAGCCACTCGTCGCACTTCTCGGCCAGCATCGGCAGCAGCATGCGGCTTACCCCCGATCGCTCGATCGCCGATCCTCCGCCGCGACCGGCGGCCCGAGCCTTCACCAAGCCGACCCCGCCGCGGTCGCTGCATCACGGGACCGGGATCTTTCAACCCGGCGACGATGCGAACGGCGGGAGCGACGGCATTGAGTCGGTCATCGCCCCGCCGATGCCGGCCCATGTTCGCCGCGAAGGACGGCTCCCCGTCGCACCGACGCCCGACTCCACGGACCTGCCGATCGCGTCTGCGCCCGATGCGGTCCCTGAGGAGCCCAGGCGGACACCGTCGTTCTTCCCTCCGGTGGCGCGGCCTCCTGAGGTTCCTCTTCAGGCCGTGGAGCCGGTCGCCAAACGTCCGGCCGATCCGTCGGCCATCGATCTCACGCAGCCGGACCAGCGGTATCACCTCGTCAGCGTGGCCCGGATCGCGAAGGTGGGGAAGGCGGTCATCTACGACGTGAAGGACCGCCGCAAGCACACCATGCAGGTCAGAGACACGCTGGACCGGTTTCGTTTGACGGAGATCGACATCCCCGGCCTGTCGGTGACGCTGACGGGGCCGGACGGTGAGACCGTCAAGCTCCACAAGGACTCGCACTGATCGACGTGCGGGGGACCGCGGCCAGACCGCCGTCGTTTCCCGCGAGGAATGGAGAGCATGACCAGTCCGGAGCCGACCGCACGGATCGAGTTCGAGGTCGACCCGTCGATCTGCCGCCTCACCGCGCTGAAGAAGGCGGCCTACCGATGCAGCGACCGCTACCGCGTGCATCTGCAGCCGCAGCCGGATGGGCGGGTCCGCGTTGAACTGATGGCAAAGGAGTCGCGGGAGCGAGCAACACATCCCGGTCCGGACGCGCTGGCGGACGCCGCGCGGCTTGACTTCTGCGGCGAGGCACTCGACCAGGAGCTGCGGGAGATGGTGGCCGAAGAGACGCTCGGCGTCCGGAACCTGCTGCTGGCCCAGGCGTTCTCGGCGACGTCGCTGCTCGATCCGGAAGGAGAGACCGGCGATCCCGACGCCGACCCGCTCGGGATCCGCGTCTCGCAGGCGACCGATCGCGGGCACGCGCCGACCCCGGGGGGCTGACGATGTCCGGGCCCGATGCCGCCGCGCTCTCCTCTCTTCCGTCGCTCCCTGTGCTCGCGCCGCTCCCCGTACTGAACGACCGGTTCCGGCCGCTCTCGCACTACGCCGACCGGGTTGGCGCCGAGTACGCCCTCCTCCCGCTGCGGTTCATTCCGCTCGATGGCGAACGGTACGTCGTGACGAACCTGGCCGGAGAGTACTTCGTCCTGCCGCGGCCAGAGCTGGAAGCACTCGTCCGTCACCAGCTGCCGATCGGCTCGCCGCGGTACGAAGACCTCAAGGCTCGGCACTTCCTGATCGACGGCGATTCGAGCGTCGCTCTCGACCTTCTGGCGGTGAAGCTCCGCACCAAGCAGTCGTTCGTTGCCCAGTTCACCAGCCTGTTCCTGTTCGTCGTCTCGCTCCGCTGTGATCATAGTTGCCCGTACTGCCAGGTCTCGCGGCAGTCGACCGACCGCCACGCCTTCGACATGACGCGGGAGACCGCCGACCGGGGGATCGAGTTCCTGTTCCGCGGTCCCTCCCGGTCGCTCAAGGTGGAGTTCCAGGGGGGCGAGTCGCTCCTCAACTTCGACCTCATCCGGCACGTCGTCCTCGAAGTCGAGCGGATCAACGCGGAGGCGGCACGACCGCGGGACATCCAGTTCGTCATCGCCACAAACCTCGCGTTCCTGACGGACGAGATCCTGGCGTTCTGCCGCGACCACGGCGTCCTGTTCTCAACGAGCCTCGACGGTCCCGCCGAACTGCACAACCGCAACCGTCCCCGCCCGGGAGCCGACAGCCACCAGCGGACGATCGATGGAATCCGCCGCATCCGCGAGACGGTCGGCCCCCATGCCGTCGCGGCCCTGATGACAACGACCGAAGCGAGCCTCGACCAGCCCGAGGCGGTCATCGACGAATACGTCCGGCAGGGCTTCTCCTCAATCTTCCTCCGCCCGCTCAGCCCCTACGGCTTTGCGGTCAAGACCGGGATGGCGGCCCGCTACGACGCCGACCGCTGGCTGGAGTTCTACCGGCGGGGCCTCGCCCACATCGTCGAGCTCAACCGCCGCGGGATCGTCTTCGCCGAGGAGTACGCCTCGATCGTCCTGCGGAAGATGCTCACCCCCTATCCGACCGGCTACGTCGACCTCCAGTCGCCGGCGGGCCTCGGGATCAGCGCCCTCGTCTTCAATTACGACGGCGACATCTACGCCTCGGACGAGGCCCGGATGCTGGCCGAGACTGGCGACAGGACGTTCCGCCTCGGTCACCTGCACCGCGACACGTTCGAGACCGTCATGACGTCCGAGGCCCTGCTCTCGACGCTGGAGGAGACGATGACCGAGGTCATGCCGATGTGCAGCGACTGCGGGTTTCAGCCTTACTGCGGCAGCGATCCGGTGTATCATCACGCCACCCAGGGAGACCGGGTGGGGCACAAGCCGACAAGCGGGTTCTGTCGGAAGAACATGGGTGTGTTCCGGCATCTCATCTCGCTGCTGGAGGACGATCCTCAGGCGGCGGTCATCCTGAGAAGCTGGATCTGAAAACCGGGCGTCGAGCGGGACGCGAAACACGACGCAGGGGAGACGTCAGGGCCACCGATGTTGAAGCTGAACGCACGAGTCCCGGCGATCCGCGATCTCGATCCGTTCGTGGCACGGATCGAGACCTCCGGTGACGCGCCGACCGATGGAACGTCGGCCTATCTCTCGCGCGATCCCGTTGCGCCGGTTCCAGCCGGACACCGGGCCTACTTCTCGCTTCACGAGCCCGCCGAGGTCGCCGCGGCTGACGCCTATGTCGCCCGGCTACCGGAGTCGATGAGCTATCTGGCTGAAGGGGACATCGTCCGCGTCAGCCCCCGTGTCGGGGAGGTGTGGGTCGTCTACCGCCGCGGCTCGCCGTTCAACGCCCTCCTCCTCACGGAGCAGTGCAACAGCGACTGCCTGATGTGCTCCCAGCCACCGAAGGCCGCCGCCGACCGCCACCTCGTCGCGACCTACCTCGATGCCATCCCGCTCATGGATCGCCAGACGCCGGAGCTCGGGATCACCGGGGGCGAGCCGACGCTGCTGGGGGAGGCGCTCTTCGACATCCTCAGAGCCTGCCGTGACCATCTCCCGCAGACCGCCCTCCACATGCTGACGAACGGCCGGCTGTTCCAGTACCTCCGCCTCGCCCGCCGGCTTGCCGATCTCCGCCATCCCGATCTGATGCTGGGGATCCCCCTCTACTCGGACCTCGCCTATCGGCACGACTTCGTCGTCCAGGCCGCGGGAGCGTTCGACCAGACGGTGCGAGGCCTCATGAACCTCGCCCGCTGCGGTGTCCGGATCGAGATCCGCATCGTCCTGCATGCCCAGACGATCGACCGCCTTCCGCAGTGGGCGGAGTTCCTGGCGCGGAACCTGCCGTTCGTCGAGCACGTCGCCCTCATGGGGCTGGAGATGATGGGCTACGTCCGGATGAACCTGGAGGGGCTGTGGATCGACCCCGCAGACTACCAGTCGGAACTGCGGCAGGCGGTCGAAACGCTGGACCGCCACGGCCTCAACGTCTCGATCTACAACCATCCGCTCTGTCTCCTTCCGCCCGCTCTGTGGTCCTTCGCACGGAAGAGCATCTCGGACTGGAAGAACGAATATCTCCCAGTCTGCGAGCCGTGCGCGGTCCGCTCGGAGTGCGGTGGTTTCTTCTCCTCCGCCACACTCCGCACGAGCAGTCACATCGCCCCGTTTGCGGAGCCGCTCATTCACAGAGCGACCGAAGTCAGCCAATCGTTTCTGTCTTGAAGCACCATTGAAGGGAGCATCACATGTGGGATTCGGTTCTGATCGCGTCGCTGTTCGGGCTTGTGGGGATCCTGCTCTCGGTGATCGGTTACAAGCTGTTCGACCTGATCGAGACAAAGATCGACTTCGCGGAAGAGATTAAGAAAGGAAACACGGCAGCGGCGATCGTCATCGCCGGCTTCCTGCTCGGCATCTGCTTCATCATCGGCCGCGCCATCGGCAGCTGACCAGCGTGGATCATCCGGGCGAGCGGTGGGCGTCAGCCCCCTGATAGCGCCGTAGCTTCACGACGACGGCGAACCGATCAGGCGGACGCCTGTGCCCCCCCGACCTCCGCCTCCCGGAACCCGCGAGCTCTACAAAGTTCCTCAGGATCACTGCGCCGCGCCAGCTATTCGCCCGCCCCCGCCCCCACCATCTCCAGCGTCCCCAGATCCAACGCCGCGCCGGTCCGGTCCCCTTCGATCGGCGGAACCGTGAAAGTCCGCTTCAGCCGGCCCAATGGTCCGGCGAAAGCATTGACCGCGTCGCTGGGAATCGCCGAGAGCTCGGCTGTCAGCTCATACTCGCCCGGTGGAATGTCGTTGATCCGGAATGTGCCATCCCGGTTCACCGCCGAGGAAAACCGGGAGGCCGCCTCCCGCTGCGCCAGGAAGGCGTCATACGCGGACCGGTACGCGATACCCTGCGGCGTAGCCATGTAGGCCTGCCACCACTTCTGCCGCTTCGCCTCGTCCGCCTCGACGTCGGCCGGAATCTCCGGCGGCGGAGGGGGGAGAGGGCCGACGGGCTCGACGTTGATCGACGAGAAGTTCCAGTCGAACGGGACCTTCAGGTCCGCCGGGGCGACGAGCAGACCCGTGACGGGCCGTCCTGTCCCGCCAATCTGGACCTCCGTCGTCTCCCCTTTGGGGAACTCCGTGGTCCGGTGGTGTGAATACGTCTGCGACTCCCCTCCAGCCCGGATGTGGTGCCGCACGATGCGGACCACCGTCCCCTTCCCCGGCAACACACGGTCCCAGCGGAACGAGCCGTCCCGGGCCGACGTCGCGTGGTAGTCGAACGAAACGTTCGGCCGGCCCTCCGCATAGCTGTCGGAATGGTGGCTCAGTTTCAGGAGGACGTCGGCGGCCGGCTCGGCCCCGACTCGGACCATCCCCTGAACGACCGCCCACGGCTCGAGCCGGATCGTCTCCAGCGCGTCGTCGGGCTTGAGCGGGACCCACGCGGCGCCCGAGGGGTGGACCACGATCAGCTCGAAGGGGCCGGTCTGCGAGGGGATCTCGAACTCCCCCTTGGCGCCGGTGGTCCGCCGGTCGCAGTACGACCCGCTCTCGGAAAACTCGCCGTTGAGGAACCGGATCTGTGTCCGGTTGAGGCCGATGACGACCGTCGCCTTCTCGGCGGGGCGGCCGTCCGGAGTGACGACAACGCCCGAGAACCGCTTCCCCTGCCGCAACTCGACCCGCACTTCGATCGAACCCTCGTCGGAGCGGACATTGCGTGTGTCGGCGGTCTGGTAGCCGGGCGCTTCGATGCGGAAACGGTAGTTCGGCCGGGGATAGTCGGTGCGGTAGTAGAACGCCCCGTCCTTGCCGTCGAACGAGTCCTTGCGGTCCCAGATGAACTGGTCGTTCCCCAGGTCCTCCCCCAGCACAACCCGGAAGGCGGGGATCGGCTGCCCGGTCGCCTGGTCGACGACGCGGCCGTTCACGTGGAGCGATGGTTTGGAGATAAACACATACGGCTCGTCGCGGGCTACGAGCCGCTGCTCGGAGAGCTGCATTCCGGTCGGCGGGGCGATGTCCGCGATCACCGCGTCTTCGGGGGCCTCATTCCATTCCCACACCCCTTTCTCGTCGGCGTAGGACAGAACTTTGTCGAGCCCATAACGGTGGTCGTCCCCGCGCCAGTTCTGGAAGAAGACGCGGAACTTGGGAACCGGCTTTCCATCGGCGTCGACCATCTTGACCCGGATTGTCCGGGGCGCCGGGAGCGTAAAGTGGGCGGGAGCGAGGTCCGGCTGGAAGTCGATGTTCTCGAGTGCCGGTCCATGGCCGGCGGCCGTCACGACCAGGTCGAACCGGCCGGGGCGACATCCCGCCAGCCGGTACTCGCCGCGGTCATCGGTCATCGCCTCGCGCTGGGCATTGATGAACTGGCCCCGAACCCGAGCCCCCGCGACCGGTTTTCCCTCGCGATCGACGACGCGGCCCGTCGCCACGATCCCGCGGGCGATCGTGATCCGGCGTTCCGGAGTGCCGCCGGCAGGGACGCTGAACTCCTTCAGCGAAAGCGACACCCGGCTCTCGCTGAGGTACTGCGGATGGTCCAGCGTGATGCCGACGGAGTCGAGGCTCGCCGGAACACTTTCATAGGTCCAGCGGCCGGCGGCGTCGGTCTTCACCCGGTCGCCGACGCCGAGCTGGCTCTGATCTTCGTCCCGCTTCTTGAACTCGATGTGGGGATGGACCGAGACCCCTTCGACGGGCCGCCCCTCCTCGTCGACGACGACACCGCCGACGCGGGCTCCCGCATCGAGATGGATCGTGTACTGGTCGGGGATCTGGTCGCTTCGATCCGCCACGTCCCATCCGGCCCAGAACGGCCCGAAGCCGGGAGTGGTGACATCGACGTTGAAATACTGCGTTCCGCGGGCCGGGAGATCGACCGCCAGCCGTCCGGTCTCGTCCGCCTGGGCGAAGGTCCCGTAGCGGCCGGCCTTCACGAACTCGCCGCGATGGAAAGTCCAGGTCTTCTGCCCCGGGATGAGCCGCAGCTCGACCTTGGCCTTCGGGACCGGCTTGTCATCCGGCCCGACGATCAGGACCTCGAACCGGCGTGTCGCCGGAGCGGGGGCCGCCTGCGGTTCGATCTTTGGGGGAGCCGGCTTGTCGGAAGGCTGCGCAGGGCTCTGGGCTCCGGTGAGGTGCGGGAGGCAGAGGGCCGCCAGGATCGCCAGCGTCGCGATCGACCATCCTCGCAGCCTCGTCGTCGGCGCGGGGGCGTCGGTGTCGAGGAGCCGTTGCAGTCGCGCCGCACAGGTCCGACCGCTGCGCGAGTCAAACAGCGCGAGAGCGGGAACCGCGGACCGCGTGGCGGCCTGGGCGGCCCAGCGGACGACCCCCAGGAACGCTTCGCCCCGCTCGACGAAGTTCCCCGCGTGTTGCGCGCTCGCCAGGTCATCAGCGGCGAGTTCGCGAAGGCGGTCAAGGACCGATCTCGCGATCCACAGGGCGGGGTTCGTGAAGTGCACAATCTGGAGGCCGCGCAGCGCCGCCTGAATCGCCAGGTCGTGCCGGCGGATGTGGGCCAGTTCGTGCAGCAGGACCCACCGCCGCTGTCCGGCGGTGAGCGTCGCCGCCAAACCGGGGGGAAGCAGGATCCGCGGTGTCCGGATTCCCCACACGGCGGGGGAGCGGACGAGGTCCGTTTCCAAGAGGCGAACGCGGGCGAGCGCGGGGTCGTCCGCCGTGAGCGATGCGAACTCATCTGTCCACGGCGCTTCGGCGGGAGCGGCGCGTCGCAACTGGCGATGGAAGGCCCATTGCACCCACGCGAACCGCGTCGCGAGTCCCGCCACGGCGAAGGCCCAGGCAACCATGAGGACCGCTCGCCAGGAGAAGCTCGCGCGGGGGGGCCGGGCGACGGTGGCGGGGATCGGCGCGGCTTCCAACTTCGGCAGCGTCGGTGTCGATGGCGGGGCCGAGACAGCGATCGGTCGCGCGGCATCGCTGACCGGGGACGGCTGAGGCCGTGACGTCGAAGAGAGAGGGGCGCGGTCGACAGGGACGGCGGGCTGCGGGGCAGGCTCGACGACGGTGGCGGTGGACGGAACTCCCGCGGGGCCGATCGCAAAACTCGGGAGCCATGCGGCGACCGGCGCCGGGAGGGGGAATTCGACCGGCGTCAGGAGCTTGAGCGGGACGAGCAGGAACAGCAGGTAGCCCCACCGCGGCGACGCCCGGCGGCGGACCAGGAACCAGACCGTGGCGGCGACCGCCAGCACGCCTGCGGCGGCGACGTGGCCTGCAACAAACCAGCTCCACCACGCGGGGGCCCACTCATTCAGCCGGAGCACAACGTTCATCATGAGTCTCCGCGGCGCGGGGAGAGGAAGGGGAGGGCTCAGCAGCCAGGATCCAACAGCCAATCGCAGGCCTCGGTCACGATGGCGGCTTGCGGCGGGAGAGGGTTCGTTTCTTGGCGTCGATCAGCTTCTGGAGCGCGTCGAGGTCCTGGGCATTGAGGTCGCTGGCCTCGACCATGTGGACGAGGAGCGGGCCCGTGGCCGCCTCGGTGGCGTTGGAGAGGAGCGTGTCGGCGGCCCCCCGCAGGGTGGCGATGGCCGATTGCGCCGGGCGATAGACGAAGCCGTTCCCGACCGGCGTGGTCGTGAGGTACTGCTTGTCGACGAGCCGTTTGAGCAGCGTCTTGACGGTGGCGGGGGACCAGCCGTGCAGTTCGCCGGCGAGGGTGTAGACCTCACGGGCCATCGCCTTCTGAAGATCCCAGACGATCTTCATGACTTTCCACTCTGCCATGGAAAGATCGCGGAGTTCGGGCGAGGACATGGGCCGGTGCCGAAGAGGAGCGGAGTACGAACGTCTACAGATGTAGTCGAGTCGCTTTCAACTGTCAACCGGCCTGTCCATTCAGCGACGTGCGTATCAGACGGGTCTGCCCCGCGCGCTCCAAGGTCATTCGGCGTAGGAGTGGCTTCTTCGATCGGCAAGGATGGCTCCGCTGGCCGGCGGAGGTCCTTTGCGTCGGAATCGTCCGAACCAGAGAAGGGACGATGTTGTCGTCCATCGTCGACCCATTACGCTCACTCACTCGGGAGCATGGAACAGTGCAGAGCGAACTCGCAACTCGTCTCTTTACGCACGTCGACCGTCTCGCGGGCCTGATCGGTCCGCGGCCGATGGCGCGGGAAGCGACGACCGAAACGACAGTCACCTACATCGAACGGGAGCTCGCCTCGTGCGGCCTGTCGGTGGAGCGGGAGTTCTATCCGCTCCTCGGACGGCAGGTCTGCAACCTGGTGGCGAACCGGATCGGAAGCGGCCGTCCGGACGAGATCGTGATCCTCGGGGCCCACTACGACACGATCTCGACGACTCCCGGCGCGGACGACAACGCCTCCGCGGTCGCCGTCCTGATCGAGACCGCGCGGCAGCTCCAGACCTTCGCCCCGGACCGGACGATCCGGTTCGTCTCCTTTGCGGCGGAAGAGCCGCCGTACTTCCAGACGGACGGGATGGGGAGCCGCGTCCACGCCCGGGGCTGCCGTTCGCGGAACGAGGAGATCCGGGCGATGCTCTGCCTGGAGATGGTCGGTTACTTCACCGATGCCGAAGGGAGCCAGACGGTCCCACCGGCGATCCCGCGCTGGCTGCGGGGGGCCGTGCCGACGCGGGGGGACTTCCTGGCGGCGGTCGGCAATCTTGCCTCGTGGCGGCTCGTCTGGTCGTTCCGCCGCGGGTTTCGGCAGGGGACGCAGCTTCCGCTCTTTGCGATCGCGCTGCCGGAATCGATCCCCGAGATCGGTCTCTCCGACAACAGCTCGTTCTGGGAGCAGGGCTATCCGGCGCTGATGCTCAGCGATACGAGCTTCCTCCGGAACCCGAACTACCACCTTGTCAGCGACACTCCGGACACCCTCGATTACGCCCGGATGGCGGAGGTGACTCTCGGTGTGGCGTCGGCCGTTGAACGGCTGGCTGGAGGCGAGCGGGGGGCGTCAGCCCCCTGATGGCGCCGCTTGCCGGCGAAGCTTCCATAGCTCAAACCCAACGTGCCACGGCAGGCTGGGGTCAAGGGGGCCACGCCCCCTTGCCGCCGGAGGCACTTTTATGAGGAACCGTGGAACACAACGGACGTCCGCTTTGTGGAACCGGCGTTCAGGACTCCCCGCTCGCTTCGTAATCCCCGCGGGTTGGTGAGGGGGCATACAACACGGTGTCCGCGCTTGGACACGGGCTCCATCAGACATCTCACGACGAGAGGGCCTCCGGCGGGCAAAGGGGCGTTGCCCCTCTGCACTCCCCACCAGGGGCGAGCCCCTGGACCCCGGTGATTTGGGCCGCAATGGTGGGGACGCCGATTCCGTCTCCATGGCTGGCTGAGCGAAACGCCGCAGCCGTGATCGACGGACGGACAGCCTCCCCCACACCTGAACACCGTTCAGCCCCAACCCCCAGATCCCAGCCCCGCGAGGACATACGACAAACTGACCCGCCGATCCCAAACGGGCACACCCGCTGCATCACCTCCGTCGGCAAACAGGGAGCCCCAAAGGACTGCGTATTCACGGACGGCATCTCTTCACCCCCGTCCGGATCGCCAACATGGCCCTGCACGCTGCCTGGAAAGGGCATCTTCGCATCAGTCTCGTCTCGCTCCCCGTCCAGGCGTTCACCACGTCCGCGGGCTCCAAGTCGGACGACATCTCGTTCAACCAGCTCCACGAAACCTGCCACAGCCGCATCCGCTACAAGAAGGTCTGCCCGATCCACGGTGAGGTCCCGAGCAGCGAGATCGTCTCCGGCTACGAGTTCCAGAAGGGGCAGTACGTCGTGCTGGATCGCGACGAGCTCGATGCCGTCCGCATCCAGGGGGACAAGGCGATCGACGTCGCCACGTTCGTCCCTCTGACGTCGATCGATCCGGCGCTCTACGCGGGGCAGGCGTACTACCTGGTTCCGGATGGCAAGATGGCTCAGAAGACGTATGGCCTGATCCGTCAGGGGCTGGCGGACGAAGGGGTTTCGGCCATCGGGGAGGTGGTGATCTCCCGGAAGCAGAAGCTGGTTTCGATCCGGGCGGCCGAGGACTTTCTGGTGATGGATTGCTTGTACTACGAGGGGGAGTTGCGGGATCGGGAGGAGATTCCGACGCCGAGTGCGAGTGGCGGGAAGACGACGGCGGCGGAGTTGAAGCTGCTGAAGTCGCTGGTGGAGGGGATGAGCCAGGAGTCGTTTGATCCGTCGGCGTTCCGGGAGGATTACAATGAGCGGGTGCGGGAGGTGATTGAGGCGAAGATTGAGGGGAAGGAGGTGACGGCGGTTCGGGAGTCGAAGGAGCCGGATGTCATCAACCTGATGGATGCGATCAAGAAGAGTTTGAAGATGACGACGCCGGCGCCGCGAGCGGCGGGGCGGAAGTCGCGGACGACGAAGGGGAATGGTCGTTCGACGAAGCGTCCCGCGCGAAAGTCCGGATAGCCCCCCAAGAGAGCCGGGGTCCAGGGGTTCACCCCTGGTGGGGAGTGCAGAGGGGCCTGTGTTGCTTTTTGGCCCTTTGCCCGCCGGAGGCCCTCTCGTCGAGAGATGTCTGAAGGAGCCAGTGTCCAAGCGCGGGCGCGGTGCCGGATGCCCCCTCACCAACCCGCGTCGCTACCGGACCGACATCCGAACACCCATTGGCCCAGTCGCGCCGGTCCACGCTCGGATGCACTCCTGTGCGAGAGTCCTCGGTAGCGTTCCACTCTGCACCCGGGCGCAGGGTTTGCACCCCTTCTGACGGCAAGTCCGGGAGTGCACAGGCAATGGCGTCGGCTCAATCACAGCTCAAGGAATACAAGCGGAAACGGGACTTCCACAAAACCAGCGAACCGGCGGGGAAGTCGTCCCGACACCGTTCGACGAAGAAGGGACTCGCCTTTGTCGTTCAGAAACATGACGCCAGCCACCTCCACTACGACTTCCGTCTCGAATGGGACGGCGTCCTGAAAAGTTGGGCCGTCCCGCAGGGCCCGTGCCTCGACCCCTCGCTGAAACGCCTGGCCGTCCAGGTGGAAGACCACCCGCTGGAATACGGCACCTTCGAAGGGATCATCCCGCCGGGGCAGTACGGCGGCGGCACCGTCATCGTCTGGGACAACGGCACCTGGGAGCCGCTTGGCGACGCGGCGGAAGGTCTGAGGAACGGCAAGCTCAAGTTCCATCTCCACGGCGAGAAGCTGACGGGCGGCTGGACCCTCGTCCGGATGCGCCGCAAGCCGGGGGAGAAGAAGGACAACTGGCTCCTCATCAAGGAGCGGGACGACGCGGCCCGGCCGCTGAAGGAGCGGGACATCGTGAAGGACGAACCGGCGAGCGTCCTCAGCGGTGTCACGATCGGCGAGATGGCCGAAGAGCCGCCGGCCGAGTGGAACTCCGAAGGCCCGAAGACCGGCCGCAAGTCCCGCCCGACTTCAAAGACAACCCGATCCAAGCCCGCGGCCAAGCCCAGGACTGCGGCGAAGTCCAGGACGTCGGGCGACAAGTTCCCGAAGTCGATCCAGCCCGAACTGGCGACGCTCGTCGAAGCCCCGCCCGCGGGGGACGACTGGCTGCACGAGATCAAGCTCGACGGCTACCGCGTCGTCGCCTTCGTTCATAAGGACAAGGTCCAGCTCAAGACGCGGAACGACCTCGACTGGTCGCACCGCTTCCCGGAGATCGCCCAGGACCTCCAGCGGCGGTTCCACGGCGAGGACCTGGTCTTCGATGGCGAAGTGTGTGCGGTCGATGACGAAGGGGTGACGCGTTTCGGGATGCTCCAGGAGGCACTCAGCGACAGCCAGACCGACGGGCTCGTCTACTACGTCTTCGACCTCTTGTGGCGGGACGGAACGGACCTCCGCGGGAAGTCGCTGGAGGTCCGCAAGGACCAGCTCGCGGAGCTCCTCGGCAACCGTCCTCACGGCCGGATTCTCTATTCGGATCACCAGGTGGGGCAGGGCGACAAACTGTTTCGGAAGGCGGCCGATATGGGGCTGGAAGGGATCGTCTCCAAGCGCCGCGACCAGCCATATCTCTCCGGGCGCGGCGGCAACTGGGTCAAGTCCAAGATAAGCCAGCAGGACGAGTTCGTCATCGGCGGTTTCACGGATTCGACCTCCGCGACCCGCCGTCTTGGGGCGCTCCTCATCGGCTATCACGACAACGGCGAGTTCAAGTACGCCGGCAAAGTCGGGACCGGCTTCACCGAGGCTATGACGGCGGATCTCCGGGAACGGCTCGTGACCCGCGAGAGCGACGAGTCCCCGTTCGCGGACCGCGTCACCGGAGCGGGGCGGGGCGTCCACTGGGTCGATCCGAACCTCGTCGCCCAGATCGGTTTCACGCAGTGGACCCGCGACGGCCGCCTGCGGCACCCGGTCTTCCAGGGCCTGCGGGAAGACAAGCCGGCCCGTTCGGTGAAACGCGACATTCCGAAGGAGGCCCCGGCGATGGAGGAAGCACCGCGCAAGACAAAGTCGTCCCCGGGTGGTGAACGAAAGCCCGCAAACGGGACCGCCAGGAAAGCTCCGGCCAGGCGACGCCCCACCCAGCACCACAGCGGCCCCGAACTCTCCGCGGCGGACCAGAAGCAGCTCGAACAGCTCCACCTCACGCATCCCGAGAAGGTCCTCTATCCCGCGGAAGGGATCACCAAGCTCGACCTCGTAGAGTTCTACGCCGCGGTCGCGGAGTGGATGCTGCCGCACATCGAGAACCGGCCGCTGAGCCTCGTCCGCTGCCCGGACGGCGTCGGCGGTCCGCGGTTCTTCCAGAAGCACGCCGCCGGCGGCACCCCCGACGCCCTCAAGCGGATCCCGATCCGGGAGAAGGACGAAACGGAGGACTACCTCTACATCGACAGCCTCGCGGGGCTCCTCTCGACGTGCCAGATGGGAACGCTCGAGATCCACCCCTGGGGCTCCCGCTGTGACGACATCGAGAAGCCCGACCGCCTGATCTTCGACATCGACCCCGACGAAGGTCTCGCCTGGTCCAAGGTCGTCGGAGCCGCCCGCGAGGTGCGGGATCGCCTCCAGGATCTGGGCCTCGAGAGCTTTTTGAAGGTGACAGGAGGGAAGGGGCTCCACGTCGTCGCCCCGATCGTCCGCCGCGGCGAGTGGCCGGAGATCAAAGCCTTCACCCGCGGCTTCGTCCGACAGATGGCGGCCGACGATCCCCGCGCCTACACGACGAACATGAGCAAGAGCGAACGCCGCGGAAAGATCTTCCTCGACTACCTGCGAAACGACCGCGGCGCCACCGCCGTCGCCCCCTACTCCACCCGAGCCAGGGACGAAGCCTCCGTCGCGGTCCCGATCGCCTGGACGCAGCTCACCCCGCAGATGCGCTCGAATCACTTCACCATGAAGAACCTCACCACCACCCTCGCGCGGCGGAGGACCGACCCCTGGGAAGAGATGCTCACGCTCCGGCAGTCGCTCACCGCCGCCATGCGAAAGAGCGTCGAGGAAACCTGAGGCCCTCCTCAACCTGAAGGCGGTCGGCCGCGGCGCAGTACTCCGTTCTCCTCACGTTCTCCTTGTGGCGGGCCCAGCGTCCGGGTAGCGTCGCTGTCATCCCCCGCCATTCGGAGATCGAGAAATGGGCAGAACCTTGTTTCCTGTGTGCGCCAGTTTCGGGCCGACGTTTCTGGCCCTCGGGCACGTCGTCCCCCACCGCGGAGGGTTTCCCGTCGGCCTTCTGATTGCCCTCCCGGGAGCGGTCATGCTGACGATCGCCCTCAACATCCTCTATCGCGAAGTGACCGCCCGGGACCGCGCCGCCGACCACCCCGCAAGCTGACGAAACGCAGTCGCTTCCGCCCGCCGGGAACTCAAATTGACGCGATCGACGCTCTCCCGCAGACTGTCCGCGCCGCAAGGGCACACGCGGAATCTCGTCAGGAGATGCATTCGATGGGCAAGGTCATTGGACTCGTTCTGGCTGTCATTCTTCTGGCGGGGACATCCCGCACCATCGTCGGCAAACCGACCATGGTCCTCGAAGCAGACGACCTGGAGTTCCCCGAAGTCCACGCGAGCTGGTTCGATCCCTCGACCATCCCCAGCCGAATTCAGGAGCTCGATGGAACCCGCGTCGTCGTCTACGGTGCGATGTTCCCTCCGCTCGCCGAGAAAATGCGTCACTTCCTGTTGATCGGCGACACACGCCGCAAACCGGCCCAGTCCTCCGACTCGACTCAGCTCCGCTACGCCAAGATCGGCGTCAAGCTGACGCACGAAATCGGCTACGAGCAGGGAAAGACACTCCGCGTAGAAGGCACCCTGCGAGTCCGACCGTTCCTCGATCGGGGCGAGCTACGGTTCCTCTACCTCATCGAGGACGCCAAGGCCGAAGTCACCGAGCCTCGCCCCAACCGCTACGAACGGGTCAACTTCTTCAGCTGCTGATCATCGGCGAACGGGGGGCGTCAGCCCCCTGATTCCAAGCCGGCGTCAGCCCCCTGATTCGAAGCCGGCGTCAGCCCCCTGATCAAAAGGACCATCGCCGCTCTGTCGGGGCGACGCGCCAATCCGCGTCGCGACCGGCAATCACCGCCAACGCGTCCCCAGCCATCCAATGATCGAGCCCGCCAGCAGCAGTCCCATCCCCAGACTGAGCCACCACACCGTCTCCGCGCCGCCGTGGCTGTTCAACCCCGGTCCCGCAACGATCAACAGACCGGCCCCTCCGACAACCCAGCCAACGAACCGAAGCCCGCGACCAGGAATGAGATGATTCGGGCCCATCGCTCCCCCCGGATTCACTCCCACCACCGCGGCTGACAGGGACGCGGGGTTTTGCCGCCACAACAGCGTCCAGTTTAGCTTGGACCGTTCCTCATGAAATGCCTCCGGCGGGCAGGGTTCCACCCTGCACCCGGCCCTCCGCTCGCTTCGCTCGCCGGAGTGCACAGGTCACGCTCTCCCCGACCTCACGGCGTCACCCGCTTCAGCACATACGGATCATGCTCATGATCCCGCTCCGTCGCCCGCTCGAACCGCTGCACCTCCTTGCCCTCATACAGCACCTGCAGCGCCCCGTCATTCATCCGCACCAGCCCGTACTGCCACTCGGTCTCCCGCCCCTCCAGCAGCACAAAGATCTCCGGATCCGTCCCCAGCGCAAACGCAAACAGACCTCCATCGACCGCCCCCGGCATCCCCGCGGGATACCGGTACAGCGGCTGACTCAAGAGCCGCAGCGCCTGCTCCTCCCCCGCATCGCTCACCCGCCGATCCTCCAGCACCACGGAGAACTCCCGCGCCATTGCCTTCATCTGTGCCAGCCGGGCCACCGCCGTCCCCGCCGGCTTCCCGCTCTCCGGCACGCCCTTCATCACCATTCCCGGTCGCGATGGACTCCACGTCGCCACGCCCGCCCGCCGTCCCGTCAGCTCCCCCGCCGTCAGTGAATGCAGCTCGACATGAAACCCGTTCGCCGGCTGCCACGCATAAAACAGCGACATCACGACGACCGGCCGCCCCTCGTCCGTCGCCACATACAGGTCCCCGAACACCCGCCCCGTCCCCGGGTTCGACCACCGCAGCAGCGACTTCGGCTCCAGCTTCACCTCCCGCTTCCCGGCCGTCTGAAAACTCCACCGCGGCAGCTCCGCGTCAATCAGCCGCCGCGTCTCCTTCACTTCCGCGGAATCGGCCGTCGCCTCCTCCCCGCGCGACAACCCCGCCAGAACGCTCAGTCCCACAACGACGCAACACGACAGAACAAATCGCATGAGCGGCCTCCGGATCGACGCGAAGAATCGACTCCTCCAGAGAGTAGAGACAATGTGTCTATTGTCAATCGGTCGGTATTGGCGATGCGAGGGGCATGAGTCGTTCGAAGGTCGAACGCTGAAGGCGTTCAACAACTTAGCCTGGGGCAACGCCCCAGGAACGGTGAGTCCAATCGTCCTCAAGCCCTGAAGGGGCGCAACAACAGCAGAGGGCGCCCTCACACTGCGGCGCTCGCTCTGCACTCTCCGCGGGTTGGTGAGGGGGCATCCGGCACTGCGCCCGCGCCTGGACACGATCTCCTTCAGACATCTCTCGACGGCCAGGCCTCCGGCGGGCAAGGGGATGTGATCCCCTTGCATCCCCCACCAGGGTCCCCCTGGACCCAATGTGTCTTGCCTCTCCTCTCTACCTTCCGCCTTAAGCCTTAAGCCTTAAGCCTTCTCTTCCCACCTTCGCTCCAGCCGCTTCACCCGCGCCTGCATGAACGACAACGGCGCCGCCATCACCTGATCGCGAATCCGATCCAGATGCACCCGCGCCCCCTCCAGATTCCCCTCCCGCATCGCCAGATCGAACCGGCCCCGCTCCATCGAAATGTCCCCCGGAGCCATCCCCTCCGCCGCGTCCAGACATCGGACAGCCGTCTCCAGGTCCCCCCGCGCCATCGCGATCCGGCCTTTCAGCGCCATCGTCTGCGCCTCATCGGGCTTCAGGCTCGCCGACCGTTCCGCCGCCTCCCACGCCCCATCGAGCTCCCCCAACTCCAACAGCGCCACCCCCTCCATCAACGGTCCCACCGGGTCCCGCGGCTGAGCCGCCTCATACTCCCGCGCCGTGGCCAGCACCTCCCGCGGCAACTCGTCCTCCAGTTGCAGCAGGGCCAGCACCAGCAGCGCCGCCAGCGGCCCGCGCCCCTCGTCGGTCAGCTTGCGGAACTCCTCCCGCCCCCGCTCGCGATCCCCGTTCAGCGCGTGACAGATTGCCAGATTGTACCGGGCCGTCGGCGACCACTTCCTCCGCGGCTTCCGCTCCGCCAGGGCCAGCGGCGCCTCGTAGTCCCCCGCCAGGAGAAGCGTCACGATCCTGGTCTCGTCCCGGGCCGTGAAGCGGGCCAGCATCGACAGGAACATCCCCGCAAGGACTCCCAGGAACGTCGCCAGGAACGACAGGGCCAGGACGATCGACATCGGCTCCCGCCGTCCGCCGGCGCTCTCGCGGACCGCGGAGTCCAGGCCAATGGCGATCAGGACGGCAATCATCAGGACAATCGAGAGCACCGTGACCCGGCCCCCGCTCCACCAGCTCCCGCGGACCGCCATCCGGCGCCGCATCCAGCGTCCATTGGTGTAGATGACCCACCAGACCAGCCCGGGAGGGATCAGGACCGTGGCCAGCATCAGCAGGTTGGCGATCGCTCCCTCGCTCGGATGGCCGGAACGGATCAGGACCAGCGAGGCCGCCAGCACCGTCAGCCAGACGAGAGTCATGCACCGCGCGGCCCAGCGGCGGCGCGGGACGTCCCCCCGCTCCCAGGGGACGGTGACCGGCTCGAACTCCGGGGCCTGCCGCGCGATGGCGTCGATCCGCTCATCGCGCGAGGGATGCGTGGCGGTCGCGTAGATCATCCAGGAGAGCAGCCCCTTGTTCGGGATGCCGAGCAGCACATGGATCTTGGACAGGGCGGAGGCGAGCGGCTGGTGGCCGACCGCTTCCGCGGCGCGGCGGTCGCAGTCGTACTCCAGGACGCGGCTCAGGACCCGCTTGAGCCCCGTCGCGAGCGCCCCGCCGAAGAACAGCGCCGCCCCCGCCAGTTCGGTCACCGGGGAGCCCGGAAAGTCGAGCCAGGCGGCGACGAAAACCGCCGCCGAGGCCGCCACCGGGACGATGCCGGCGAACCACCACAGCGACAGGTTGGCGATGTGGCCCAGCTCGTGAGCCAGGATGGCGTCCCGTTCTTCGGGCGTCAGCCGGTGCAGGATGCCGCCGGTCGTCAGGAGCGTCGGGGCGGCGATGCTGGACATGAAGGCCATGGCGCTCAGGTCCCCGGTGTCAGCCGGGATCATCCGGACGAGCGGCGGGTGGACCCCCATTTGTCGGGAGAGCTCCGCCACGCGTTCGGGGATGGGGCCCGTGGTGATCTCGTTGAAGCTCCGGTTCTTCAGCTGGTTGAGGGCCCGCAGGTTCATCGCCATGAGGAAGAAGATCGACAGCCCGGTCGCCCAGAAGGTGAGGCCCATGCTGGCGCTGCCGGACCGTTCGAAGACGAACCGGCCGGCGACGAGCAGAGTCCAGAGCGGCAGCAGTCCGAGGGCGGTGAAGACGAGCGAGACTCCGATCCACCGCCCTCGCGATCCGCGGCCGACGCGCGACTGGCGGTACGACGCGGCGAGCATCAGCAGGAACACCCCTCCGGCCGTCGCGAGTACGGAGGAGGGCTGCGTCGGGACCCATTGATCGGGTGAGGAGGAGAGGAAGAACCTCGACAGCAGAGACGCGTCCTCGCCGGAGAAGCCGCCGGGGCGCATGCCGCGGCGGTCCGGGCCGCGTCGCCGGCGGAGCTGGTTGCGAAGCTCGCCGCGAGCTTCCGCGGCTTCGTCGCTGCGTCCCAGGCGATCCAGGATCGAGGCCCGGGTGGCGAGGAGTCGCGTGCGGTCGGCGATCGGGAGATCCGGGTTTTCGAGCTGGAGCTCGATGAGGTCGAGGGCCTCTTCCGGTTCGGTCGAGATGAGGGGGAACAATTCCAGCCAGGGGTCCTGTTCGGTCTTGTCGAGTGTCTCGAAGCCGGCCGGGGGACCGTCGGGGAGGGGCGGGGCGGCAGCGGGTGGTTGTGCGCGGAGGTCCGCTGCCGCGAGGGCGGTGATGAGGGCGAGGGGGAGCAGGATCCAGCGGAGGCGAAGTGGGCGGGACATGGCGCCGCTTGGATGAGGCCGGGAGAGGGTGAGCGAGCGAACGTGCGCACTATGCTGTGTCCTATGGCGGCGGTCCAGCGGGGCGGGTTCTCGCGGCGTCGCTGCATCGAGCGCCCACGGGTTACGCGTTGGGGACGTAGTTTCAGGGAGAGTCCGGGAGTCAGTCGGAGGCCGACATGCGGTACTGCATCTACGGTCATCTGACGGCCTTTGTCATTTGTGGGATGTATGCCGTCGCGGGGCGTTTTGGCGTGCTGCAACAAGTCGATTCGTTCCCCTTGTGGGCCTGGATCGTTGTTGCAGCCTTCGTCTGGTCATCGGTGTTGGCCTGGTTCGTCTGCCCATTGGTCTCGCTGTTCTTATTGCTCCTGGTCGAGCGACCATGGCGGCACGCCTTGGCGGCGTTCGTGGCCGAGGTCCTGCTCTGGGTGGCTCAATACTGGGTTCTGATGTTGCGATAGATTCGATCGGGACGAGATGCCGAGCCATCGAACTGCTCGTCGCTCGAACATCGTTCTCACCGGCACGGCACCCGTTCGCTCGATCCCACGTTCCACGGCCACCGGGTCCAGGGGCACCCTGGTCAGGGGATGCAAGGGGGAGAATCCCCCTTGCCCGCCGGAGGCCTGGCCGTCGAGAGATGTCTGAAGGAGTCGGTGTCCAAGCGCGGACAACGTGTCGTATGCCCCCTCGCCAACCCGCGAGGAGTCCAGAGCGAGCGGTGTCGTGTGAGCGAGTCTTCACCGTCCGCCCCCGCAGTGCGGAGATCCGTGGCATCGCGCCGCGAGACGCGCTCTCCGGCCCTGTGGGCCGCTGGTCCCCGCTTAACCCGCGCCGGGGAATCCACCCTCGTCCGTTCCGTGGTCGTCGGCTTCGTGTTTGCCCGATCGGTGTCCATCCGCGGCTGCCCCCCCTGGAACTCCCTGCGCCGGCTCGTCCGTTGACGCTGGTCCTTTCCGCAGGTCAGACTTCAACCGGCGACTTCCAGGGAGGCGTCGCCGGGGTCGGGACGGAAGGCAGGAGGAGTCATGGGCTGTTCATGCTGTGCGGAGCCGTCGGTCCGTCGCTGGAGAGGGCTTCCCCTCGTCCTCACGCTGTGTGTCCTCCTCGGCTGCACGGAGTTCTCGCAGCCCCTGTGTGACGAAGCGGACTCCGTGGTCGACGCCCGGCTGCTGGGGAGCTGGGACTTCCCTCCGGACAAAGGGAAGGAGGAGGAATGGACCGAGTGCGTCATGACCGTCCAGCGGGTGGAGGGAAAGACCACGCTGCGGTTCGTCAGTTCGGCTCTGCACTACGGCAAACGCGAGGAGGAGAGCTACCTGGGGCGGGCCGTGACGATCGGCGATCGATCGTTCCTGAGCGTTCGCTCTCTCAATCCCGAGGTGAAGGACCCGGGTTGGCTGCTGCTCCAGTATCGGTTCATCGCGCCGGACGAGGTGCGGTTCTATCTGCTGAAGACCCGCCTCGTGGAGGCCGAGATCCGCGCCGGTCGCCTGCCGGGCCGGTCCCGAATGATCCCGCCTCCCCCGCTGCTCGCTCTCCTGGGGGCGAAGCCGCACGAAGAACTCTCGCTCACGGCGACCGTCGACGAGATGCGGGCGTACCTCGCCCAGCACCCGGACGCCTGCTTCGATCTGAAAGAGCCGATCCTCCCGCTGAAACGTCGACCGGGTGATGCGTCGCCGGCCGGCAAGGCGGACAAGCCGATCGCCGTCGAGGTCGCGAAGCCCGTCCAGTAAGGGGGACGACGTCCGGCCGCGACGCGCGCGAACGCCGTTGACCGCGCGATCGAAGGATCGGCACACTTCGGTGTCGGCGGACGGGAAACCGGAAGACCTGATTCATCGGAGGGCAGGGCATGGGGCGGAACCAGCGTCGCGGAACGGGTCTCGTGTGGCTGTCGGTCCCGCTCGTCCTGGCCCTGGCTCTCGTCAGTCGCGCCGCGGAGCCGGACGAACTGCTCAAGCAGGTCCAGGGGAAGTGGATCCGCTACCAGAACGCCCCCGGCGGGAAGGTCACGCTCATCAAGGAGCATCGGGATCGGAAGACGATCCTGACCGCCTACGACGAACGGAAACGGGTCCTCTACTCCCACACCTCCGACTTCACCGTCGAGCAGTCGGGCCGCGTCAGAATCTTCACGTTCCGCAACCGGACCATCACCGCGGGCCCGGATAAAGGGCAGGAACAGAAGGAGCCGTCGTCGTACGTCTATCGGATCGTGGATGGAAAGTTCCTCGAGGTCCACGGCGTCCTCGACGACTCCCCCGGCCCGCCGGCGATGATCCTGTGGGAACCGTACAAAGGAGACCTTGGCGACGTCGCTCGGCTGGATTGATGAGAGGCCGCTCTCGGCGCCGGTTTCGAGTTCGGAGACCGGCTGCCTCCCACGGTTCTCGACGGTCGGCCTCCGGCGGGCAAGGGGGCGTGGCCCCCCTGCACCCCTCACCAGGGCATCCGCCCTGGACCCGGTTCTTTCCTCTCGAATTCCGACCCGCCTTCTGTCATTCTGCAACCTCTTGCTGCGGCTAGTGCTCTCGGAGGCGGACCAGTGCCATCAGTTCCCTGCCCCCAATGCGGGGTCACGCTCAACGTCCCGGAATCGGCCTTCGGACAGACGCGTCCCTGCCCCCACTGCAAGCAACGCGTCCGCCTCCAGCGCCCCAAACCGGTCGACGCCATCACCGGCCTCAACTTCGAAGACAAAGACCTCTTCGACGAAGACGACTCCGCCGCCGATCTCGACACCACCCCCGGCAAGAAACGCAAATCGCCCGCCGGAGGCTCCTCCGGCCCCGTCAAGAAGACGACCAAAAAGCCCGCGAAGCCCAAAAAGAAACCCGCCTCCGACGACACCGAGATCCCCCCGTGGGTCATCCCGGCCGCGATCGGCGGCGTCGTGGCGCTGTTCTTCATCGTCATCCTCATCGTGATGATCGGCGGCGGCAGCGGCACCACGGCTCCCCCCATCGCCCTTTCCCGCGAACCCCAGCGCGGCCCCAACTCCTTCGTCCCGTACGCCCCCCCCACCGGAGCCGACACCAAGCTCTGGAAGGTGACCGTCGACACCGCCCCTCCGCCCCCCGCCGGCCTGCAGTCGTTCTTCGGCGCCCCCAACCGCGACGCGGTCGTCGCCTTCGCCTCCCCCGCCGCGGCGACCGCCGCCGTCCTCGATCGCCGGGGCGACGGAACCCAGTGGCTCCAGTACAGCCTCGACAAGTCCGAACAGCTCGGAAAGGTCGACATCCCGGGGAGCTTCGGCGGCGACCGGCAGGCCCCCGTCGTCGCCCTCAGCCCCCTCGGCAAACAGCTCGCCCTCCGCGGCAGCGGCGAAGGGGGAGAGAAGCGAGTCGTCCTCTTCAAGACGGACGGCACGGAGGCCGCCTCGATCGACGTCGATGCCCCGATGGAAGGGATCTCCTGGCTGTCGTTCCCCTCTGAGGAACGGCTGCTGGTCCTCGCCGGCGACCGGCTTCGCGGCTTCGACGTTCCGTCGGGCCGCGAGGCGTTCCTGATCGAAGGGGTCAAGGCGCTCCCCTCGACATCGCCCGGGGGCAAGTGGGTGGCGGCCCTCATCGGCGAAGGGATCGGCTGGTACTCCACCGCGGACGGGACGGTGGCCGGCGTCAGCCCGCTGCCGGAAGCGTGGTTCACGCAGGACCAGCAGGTGAGCCCGCAGCCGGACCTCGCGGGAAAGCGGCTCGCGCGGGTCGCGTTCTCCCGCGCGGGGCGCTCGGCCGCGATCGTCGTCGTCAATCCGCACTCGGATGTTCACATTGCCGAAGTCGATCTCTCGACCGGCCAGATCCGCGACGCCTTCGTCCTCCAGCACCGGCAGACGCAGGAAGTGCAGAAGCTCCTGGATGCCGCGTGGGTCGGCGAGCGGCAGCTGCTGTTCCCCTCCGGAATGCTGGTGGACCTCGACCTCAAGACGTGGCTCGTCCGCTATGAGCCGGGGACGTGGTGCGGAGCGGGCCCGGACGGACGGTACTGGCGGGTCCTGGCGGGGCGGGAACTGGGGCAGTCGGACAAGCTGTCGGGCCATCAGGCGGTCCTGGCGGCGGTGACGCTTCCGGACCCGGTGGCGGCGGAGCAGCTGCGGGACGCGCGCGGGGGAGGCTTCGCTTGGCATCCGGGGCAGGCGGTCCGGATCGAAGTCGCCGGCAATCTTCCGGACAGGGAGCGGGAGGCGACGATCGAGGCCTTCGCGGCGATGCTGGCGCAGCGGGGGATGCAGATCCGGCCCGATGCCCAGCTCGGGGCGCGGCTCAACATCGGGGTGCGGCCGGGGCTGGTGACAGGGAAGTCGCGGCCGGCGCTCGATACGACCGACCGGGCGGAGGAGTACAAGGAGGGGAAGGCCGGGACCGTGCGGATCTCGATCGTCGACGAGCACGGCAATCCGATGCTGGTGGTGAGTGCTCCGGACGAGAAGCCGGATGCGGTGACCAGCACGTACGGCGGGAGCAGTGCCGAGCAGTTGTGGCGCCAGTTGCGGGCGAAGATCGACACGCTGCGTCTTCCGCGGTTGTACTTCCGGACGGACGGGGGACGACGGCTGTCGCTCTCGCAGCTTGAGATCCGCCGTGCGCAGGCGGGGATCGACGGCCTTGCCAAGCCGACGTATCCGAACCTCGATGGCATCCCGGACGCGTTCGCGTTGCCGAGCGACCGTTGAACCGGGTCCAGGGGGACCCTGGTCAGGGGGTGCAGGGGGCAGAATGCCCTTTGCCCGCCGGAGGCCTGGCCCTCGGAAACCATCGGAAGCGATCGGTATCCGAACTCGGAAGTGGCGTCAGATGCCCCCTTATCCTCTTCTCTTCCTCAAGGCCCGGCCTGATACGAGATCGCCTGTCCCGGCACCAGCCGGTCCGACTCGATCGTCAGCTTGGGGGCGGTCCCGCCGGCGGTGATCCTGCACATGCGCGACTCATCGGGGAGCAGGCCGCGGAGGGATTCGCCGGAGCGGACGCCGTTCACGGCGGGGTAGGCGTCGTAGTAGAACGGCGCGATGCCGCGGTTGGTGATCGTCACTTCGGACCGGTCGGAGGCGGCGGCGAAGCGGGTCACCTCGAACCGGTATCCGCAGGCGAGTCCCGCCTTCCGGAGGACGTCGGGCTTCTGATAGTCGGGCTGTCCGTCGCCGATCATGAACGAGATGTGGAACTTCGCCGCGTGATCGGCAAAGGGGATGCCGTGCGGTCCTTTCGGGGCGAGTGCGAGCCGCTGGTCCTTCTTCTCAAAGAAGCTGAACTCGCCCCCGGTGGGGGACCGCTTCCAGCGGTCGAGCCCGAAGGCGACCCAGTTCGGCTCGTTCGACGCCTTGTGCTTCGCGTGATTGAACGAATCGTCGAAGAGGCCGAACCGCAGCCCGAGCAGTTCGGGGCTCGCGGCATAGGGAGCCTGATCGCCGGCGGCGTCGACGGAGATCATCCACGGCGTCTCGCGGAACGTGGCGGCAAGGTGCCGGGCAAACTCCCCCTGGTAGTCGAGCGAGGGGAAGGTTTTCCCCAGGACCATCGGGCCGTCGTAGATGTGGTACTCCGACCACAGGCCGAACCCGACCTGCACGAAGGCGAGCCGCGGATCGCGGTCGTAGCGTTCGGCGAACTTCGTAAAGAACTCGAGCGTGAACCGCCGCAGCTCCGGGTGCGACCAGTCTGGGAACCCGGTCGGCTTCTTCTCGCTCGGAGCGGTCTGGCCTTTGTAGTCCGGAAGGGCCTGGATGTAGGCGGGGACGCCGCTCGGCTGGCCGACGTAGGTGTCATGCCAGCGGAGGATCGTCTGGTGCTTGCGGCGGGCGACGGTATCGAGCAACGTCTCGACCGCGCTCCAGTCGTAGGTCCCCTTCTCGCGGACGACCTGAGAGTAGGTCAGGTACGAATACTCAAGCTGAATCGGCGCCGTCTCGACCTTCTCGTTCGTGCTCCACAGGACGATCCCGGTCATCGGCTGAACATCGGTCAGCGTCGACTTCAGTGCGATGGGAACCAGATCGTCGGCGGTTACGGGAGAGGAAGTCAGGAGGGGGAGACTGGCGATCGCAGCGAAGAGAGAATGTCGCATCGGGTGAGTGGAGCTCCAGAAGACGGACGACAGGAGAGGGCGAGTCGAGCGACGAAACCCCAAGCTGAGGAGCGGTGACCGAAGTTGCAAGGCCGGGAGGCCCCCTGTGTGCGTCTGGAGAGTCGGTGGAGAACTCCAACGGGAGGATCGAGAGAAGACTTCGGGAGGGCGAGGCTCCGGCCGAGCCGCGGCGGTGGAGAACGTCTCCGATCGCCCCGTCACCCTCACCCAGTGAGAGCCGTGCCGTTCCTCCGGAGAAGGGGCGGCACGTCCATGTGATGGAGGGAAGGTGTTTGCGAACCTTCGCGGCTCAGCCGGAGCTTCGCCCTCCCGGTCCCCGGCGATCAGGCTTCGCCGACCGAGAAGTGCCACCAACTTTCCGGACAGACGCCGATGGGTTGAGCAAAGGATGTCCGTCCGGCGGGGATATTCTTTGATCAGTCGGCCGGGGCGTTGGTCCCCTGTTCCGTCTCGTCGCGGCTGTCGGCCGGTG
This sequence comes from Planctomyces sp. SH-PL14, assembly GCF_001610835.1. Classification (NCBI taxonomy): domain Bacteria; kingdom Pseudomonadati; phylum Planctomycetota; class Planctomycetia; order Planctomycetales; family Planctomycetaceae; genus Planctomyces; species Planctomyces sp. SH-PL14. The sequence continues at coordinate 5,717,470 of NZ_CP011270.1, forward strand.
CGACGGGGGGACTCGCCACTCGCGTCAGCAGGATCGGCTGGCGGGCTTCGGGGGTTCCCAGCGGGGCGTAATTGCGTTGGACTCGCAGCTCGTCGAGCGAGGCGATCCCTTCCTTCGCATCCGCGGCGAAGTCGAGCCGGCGGGCTTCGGCGTCGTCGGGAACGAGGTCTTCGAACCAGACCTGGAGGTCGGGGTCGAACCGCCTGGCGAGGTGCTCCGTCAGGGCCCCGGCGATGTACCGCCGCATGGGGTTGATGGCGGTGTTGTACCAGACCCGCTCGCTCACCTCGGCGGTGGCCCGGTTGAGGTCGTGGGCGATGCCGACGGCGAACCGCGGCACCTTGTGGAGCGCCAGGACGTTGTCGCGGAGCTGGTCCGCCTGCTCGCCGGTCAGCATCTCGTTCGGCTTCACCGACCAGGGAACCGCCTTGACCCCCGGCGGCTGAACGATCGGCCGGCCCGCCTGGGCGAAGCCGCGGTAACGGGCCATGAACTTCTCGCCGATGGCGTCGAGAAGCTCCGGCGTCACCGAATGATGGACCTCCTTGTCGATCTCGATCAGCATCGACTGCAGCGGTCCGTGCTCATAGGTCTGGTGGCGGGCCCGCTCGATGATCTCGCTGGAGAGAATCCACTCGGCGCCCGCTTCGGTCGGGCTGAGCGGGACCGACTTGCTCGTGGGGTGCTTGCCCTGGATGCAGACGATTTCGTCGGCGCCGACGTCAAAGGGGGCGCCGCCGCCGGGCGTGATCGTCCAGCGGCGGGCGACCCCGTCGCGGTCGGTCTTGGCCTCGGCCCAGGGGGTGGGGATGACCCACAGTTCCGCGGGGAGGCCGAGACCGTCGGGGACAGCCCAGAGGACGACGCGGCGGAAGAGGCCGAACTGAAGGAAGATCTCGTAGGCGAGCCCCTGCCAGAAGTCGACTTCGTTGCAGTAGGCAAAGAGGCGGGCGAGCGGGTGTCCGGGATCGGCGACCCGTTCGCCGTCGACGAGATAGCCGACGTGCGGCGTATCCTCCGCCGCCTTCTGGGCGTTGGCGTCGATGGCGATGAAGTTCCACAGTCGGCAATGGCGGGCTTGTTCGCGGGTGAGGCGGAGGTCGCGGGCAAGGTCGCTGGTGGCTCCGGAGCCGAGGCCGAGCGGAAGCGGGGAAGGGGAGGCGACGGTGGACTGGCGACGGGGCTGGAAGGTGTCGGCGAACGAGGGAGCGATTGGCATTGGGGGTTCCTTTGCCAGTCAATCGGCCGGGGGAGGAGAGGCTCAGGAGAGGCTGAAGGCGGAAGGCGGAAGGTAGAGGGGGAGAGCCCAGGAGCCGGGGCCTGGGGGACCCTGGTGGGGGATGCAGGAGGCCTGGCCGTCGAGAGACGCCTGAAGGGGTCCGTGTCCAAACGCGGACAACGTGTCGTATGCCTTCCCTCCATCTCTTCTCCGAACGGTTGCGCGTCAACCATCGGCGCGACTGTCAGGTCTCTGGAGTCCCCTGGTACGGCGGTAAGACGAAACGGCGAGCAGGAGCAGCGAGATGAACAAGCTGGTCGTCGATGCAACGAGGGCGACGCGGTTCCGCTGGTAGGCGATGGGGATCAGCAGGTGGTCCATCTGCCATATGAAGTCGCGGGACTCCTTGAGCATTCCGAACACGACGAGCAGGCCGATCATCCAGCGGCGGATCCGTCGGTAATGCCAGCCGGAATAGAGAGCCGCCAGCGCCAGTGTCGGTGTGAGGAGAAAGTACGGGTACGCGTCGACCAGATCGGCAATGAAAAGCCCATCACGGATGTTCCACGGATCCCTGATGACGTAGACCGCAAAGCAGACCGTCGCCGCGGCGGCGAGGGTCGAGACCGTGATGCGCGTCAGGAGGGCTTTCATCAGAGCGGCGACCGGCCGATGAACACTGTGGGCCTCGTGAATGCTTGTCCGGAGAGATACGGCCGCGCGACGCGAAGTTTTTCCTCCAACGGCTCAGTCTGCCCGGGGGGCTGGCCCCAGGTGCTCGATAAACCCCTTCGCCGCCGCCGAGTCCGCGCACGCCATCCACTTCAGCCGGTCGAGGCAGTCGATGGCCGTATCCCGCTGACGTTCGAGGAGCGTGACGTGCTCCTCCAGTCGCGCGACCCTGGCCTGCAGCAGGAGGTGGGACTGGATCAGCTCGCGGCGGGAGTGGAGCCACAGCCGCAGTCGGTGCCAGAGTCGTGTCATGAGGGATCAGGCGTCAGGTGTGGGATTCGCTTGGCGTGGGATTCGGCGGCCTGAAGGGCCATTCATTCTCTCAGCCAGGGCCATCGGCCCTGGTGGTGATCGTTTTGAGATCCCTTTCGGCCCAACCGTTCGGTTCCCATGGCTCGAAGGCCACACAGTGGAACCGAATGGTCAGCCCGTCGGGCCTGTCGTTGTTCTGTCGCACGACGTTCCAGGGCCGATGGCCCTGGCTGGACGAACCTCTGGCCCTTTGGGCCGTTCTCTTGCGCACGGCGGCAATTCCTGTCCCCGGCGGATGTCCCCTGTTTCCTGACACCTGTCACAGCACCCCCACGCCGAGGACTTCCCCCAGCTGACACGCCGTCCGGTGCACCCGCGCCAGCACGGTCGGCTCGTATCGACGGTCCAGGACGAGAACGAGGCCCGTGTGTTTTCCATCGGCCGCGGTGAGGTCAGTCGGGAACAGCAGCTTCACGACACCGCGGGGCGGAGCGGCGGAGAAGAGTTTGCCGCGGTTCGCGCAGGGTCGGTTCTGGCACCGGAATGCAAAGCCGTTGCCGGTGCGGAGCATGATCGTTCCACACCGCGGGCACTCCGCCTGGAGTCGCGGCGGAACGACGGTCGGCTCGCACGCCGAGAAGTCGTCGCGAAGGAGCCGGATCCGCAGGAAGTCCCACAACCGGTGTCGAGACTGAGGCTCGCGGAACCGGAGCAGCACCATCTGCTGCCGCCGCGACTGCGGAAGCAGCACTTGCGCGCGGCGATTGAGGTCGTCGTGCCGCGGTGCGATAAGAGGAAAGTCGGCCATGCTGCCGGCTCTATCGGCACCGAAGGCGGACTTGCGTGCGCGATTCGGCCCGGCTGGGCTCTGGTGTGGTATGATCGAGGCGACGTCCCATGGTCGAAAGGGTTGACGACGCCATGCACTCTCTTCGGCTCGCATCCACATCGCGGTTCATTCTGTGCGCTCTGGCACTTCTGCTTCCGTTTCCCTGGGGAGGCGTCGCGGTTGCGATCTGTTGCGGAGTCGCGCTGACGGTCAAACCGATCCAGCGCGGCGCGGGGCTGGCGATCGCGTCGGTCGTCTGTTTCGCCATCGGCGGACTCTGGTCCGTGGCGCTCTATCACGCGGAAACGGAAAGCGGCGTCGCGCGGGTGAGCCTGAGAACCCACGCGCAAGCCGGCACGCTGGATCAGTTCGTCGGGCAGACCGTGTGCCTCAAAGGCTACGGAATTCCTGCAGGGCGTCCCCAAATCTTTGGAACGGATGATCAAGGTCCGCAGTACACCCACTTCATCCTGTCGGCCGACGGCGGCTATCAGTCCCGGGAGGAAATGATCGGCGTCGTGATCGAGAACAAGGGCTATTGGACGTGGTCGGACGACGCCTTGGCCGTGACCGGGGTCCTGGTCAGGAATCCCAGCGCGACTGACGCCGATCATGTCCCTCGGTACATGCTGGTCCAGAGCCGAGTCCGTCCGTCGCGAACCGCTTTCGACATCGTGCCTCCCGGCCGACGAGGCTGTTAGGTCCTGCTGCTCGATCATCGCGAGAGGCCGACGGGCGTGCAGAGGTCGAGACGACGCGCGAACCCCGGGAGGGCGAGGCTCCGGCCGAGCCGCGGCGGTGGCGGACGCGTCCGATCCCTCCGAGACGTCACAAGACCATCGAGCGAAGAACCGCGCCCGGTTCGGAACCTGCGCGGCTCAGCAGGAGCTTCGCCCTCCCGGCCGTCGCGGCTCCGTTCTCCATGAGCGGTTTCTGGTAGGATGGTTTCCTGGTGACGCCGGGACCGTGTTCCAACCGAAAGCTTCAGCGATGCTCATCAGGAACGGTGTGATGGTGGCCGCGCTGTTCTGCCTGTCGGGCTGTGACGGTTACTCGACCGTCTCGGGGGTTGTTGTCGATGGTGACGGCGCTCCGATTCCTGACGCACGCGTTGGAGTCGCGCTGGAGGGCTACGGCCTTGGAACCGGGGGAACCTCGGACGCCGCGGGAGCGTTCTCCGAGTCGGGCACACACCGGCCGGTTCGACATGGCGTGTTGGACCTCGTCGTCGAAAAACCGGGTTACCGAAGAGAGCACCGGCGCCTGCCTCTCAAGGACGACAACCAGCGGCTGCGAATCGTCCTCGAACGCCTGCCGCCGGGGTTTCAGGAGCCGAATCCGACGGGGCTGTAAGGGGCCGATTTCCTCCATCGTCGGAGCCGACCACCGCCCCGCTTACGGCGGGATTCGGGCGACCTCAAGGACCACCGTCTCGCCGGGACGGAAACTGCCCCCGCGGACGACGGTCCATTCGGCGGCCGCGTCGCCGGGCTGGCTGGCGGCGATGCGGAGTCGTCCTCCGCGACCGATGACTTCCTCGATGAGCTCCTCACTGAGAACGTCTCGCAGGGGCCGCCCCTCCACGCCGACGATCTTGTAGAGCGGGGCCGCGGGCTTTCCCTCCGCGGCGACCGTGTCGATCACCGCCGCTCGCGGGACATCCGTGGACTGCACTCCGCTCATCAGGAGGGCCGCCAGGAGGGTGACGGTGATGGAGAGTCGGCTTGTGACAGGAGCGGGCATCAGTCGTTGCCTGATCGGGAGGGGCGGGAGGGCGGCGCGGAGGGGATCGGTCAGTTTCGAAACCGCCCCGCGTACCAGACGAGCGTGACGTTGGCGGTTCCCGCGGTGCGGAAGTCGATGTCGAGGATGCGGGCATCCTCAGGCTCAACCTCACGAGGCTTGTTCACCAGCTGGAACTCGATGGCGTACCCCTGTTCGAGGGCCTTCGTCACCAGACCGTTGGCGAGCGAGTCCCGCAGCAACGGACAGGCGTGTTCGATCTCGTACTTCTCGCGCCACAAGGCTTCTTTCGAAGTCTGGGCCGGGGCCTCATCGCATCCGGAAAGGATCGCGAGAGCGGCCATCGCCAGTCCGAAGTCCAGGACCGTTTCCAACGATCTTCGGTCCGATCGCAGGAACGAAACGTGACGCAGCCACATGGCGTGTTCCTCCAGCGGGAGTGGTCTTCCGCGATGCGTGTCGTTTTACCAGTTCGCCGGGCGGTCGAGACAGCGTCGTTGACTGAGGCCGGATCCGGCCCGCGGGCCCGTTGTGCCGGGCAGGCCCATTGCCGATGATGAACCTCCACGGGCCCGCGGGCCGAACACGTTTCAAGCGTCTGGAAGCATCATGACTCCCGTTCACACCATGGCCGGCGTGGGAGAGATCCTCGAGGTCTTTGAGGACAAGGTCCGCATCACGCCGCAGGGGGTTCTCGGCTTCCTGACCAAGGGGCTCCAGGGGACCAAGACGATCCCGATCGCCTCGATCCGGGCGATCCAGTTCAAGAAGTCGGCGATGACGAACGGCTACCTGCAGTTCACGGTCCCCGGCGGCAGCGAGTCGCGAGGAGGCGTGTTCTCGGCCGCTTCGGACGAGAACACGTTCATGTTCGCCGGCCAGAACGAGCTCGCGGAGTCGATCCGCGACTTCATCGAAGCCCGGATGCCGATGATCCGGTCCTCCGCCAAGGGAGCCGCCGGCTGGGTTGCCGAGCTCTCGCAGCTCGCGGAACTCCGCAGCCAGGGGGCCCTCACCGAGGAGGAGTTCCAGCGGGCCAAGGAGCGCCTGCTCGGCCCGGCGTGAGGGCCGCCTCGTTGACGACCGCCGTGTTCCCTTGCGGGAGAGGGCCATGTCCTGGTGGAAGGTTGCGTTGATCGTCACGGTGGTCTGGTTCGTTCTGGTCCCGGGCGCGGCCTACGTTCATGTCGAAGTCCTCCTCTCGGGTCAGCTGACGGAAGAGCAGGAGGAGGTGGTTGCCGGGCGATACGGAGCTGTGGCCGGGGCCGGCATGGTGGTCATCTGGGGCGCCGGATTCCTGATCTCGGTTCTTTCGGGACCGCCGCGGCCGAAGATCGACCAGGGGTTCTGTCTGAGCTGGTGGCACCTCAGTCCCCGACGGCAGTTCCTTCGGGAATTCTGGGCCGGCGGGTTGTGCGTCGGGCTGTTCGTCGCGTTGCAGGCCAGCGGGAACGTTTCGCGGGGGCTGGCTGAGATTGGTTTCCACGACCCGGTGGCCGTTGGCTGGCAACTGGCTGGCGTCATTGTCGCGATCTGGGTCATCTGGGTCGCGTTTCTGTACTGGCGATGGAGGCGAGCCGCCGCCGGTGAGACGTCCAGAGAAGGCCCCACGTCATGACGACCTCCGATCGACTGACCATCGTCGACGGGGCCCTGGCCCTCGACGGTGGGACGATCCTCCTCGACGTCGTCGATCGGGCGGGGGCCGTCCACCAGATCGTGCTCGCACAGAACGTCACCCCGAAAATCGAGTTGGAGTTGCTCCCCGGACGACTGCATTTCGACGGAAAGCCAGTCGGTGTCCGGTCGACCGAGGAAGCCTCCCTTCTCAATCGGCTGAAGAACTCGGACGTCCAGCTCTGTGAGGAACTCTCCGACGACGTCTCGGACGATTCGAATGCCTCCCTATCCCCTGTCATCGTCCTGGGAGAGGACCTGAAGGCGTGGCATGCAAAGACGCCGGGCGGCCGCCTGCGGATGCTCGTGGACACGATCGTCGAGCGGGTCGAGGCGGAGGCGTACGTGCTCTTCGCCGAGAAGGTCGCCCTCGCGGCCGATTCCACGAAGTACACGGTCTGGCCAGATCCCGACCCGACAACGCGCAATCGTGCGATCCTGCAGCTGTCGCGAGTCCAGAAGGCCGGCGTAAGCACCGCCCGGACCTTTCTCGACAGCGGCGAGCCTCTGGCTCGGGACATCAGCGCGGTCGCCGCCGTGGAGATCATCGAGACCTGGCGTGCCGAAGGTCTGGCCGTTCGAGTCGAGCCGCCGCTGAAGACCCGCGCGGCCGAGTGAACGGGACAGCGATCCCTTCCAGGCGATCCTTGACCGTCCTCATCACGCCGTACAAAACTGGGACTCTCTCGGGCCCCCTTCGCGGGTGACGGGTTTGGCATCGAAGGGGCCAGGCGGCAATTCATCATGCGGATTATTCTGATCGCTCTCTGCACCATCGCCCTCTTCTTCGGGATCGCACTGCTCGGTGCAGCACGGAGCGCGATTCATGAGATCGAAGCCTTCGTCCTGTTCCTGATCGCCGCGGTCCTGCTGTCCGGAGCCGGGATCATCGAAGCGGTCAACCTGGCGAGCAAGAAGCTGCTGGCCGCGATCGACTCGGCCGGGGAGACACTTTCGGCCCGGGACGCCGACTTTGCGGCCGCTCCGCCGCGGGCGGCCTTCGCTCCGGCGGTTCCTCCGCAACCATCCCCATCGGTCGCTCCCTCGTACCGGCCGGCTCCGCCGCCGCTCGCGCCCCCTGCATTCACCCCGCCGTCGATGGTCCGGCCGGCGTTCTCTCCACCGGCGGCGCCCCTGGACGAGGAGGTTCCTTCGATCGACGAGTTCGAAGTGGCCGACGAGTCGACCGGAGGGGAGGAGGAACGGGCCCAGGAGCTCTATGAACAGGCCCGGTCTTTTGCCAAGGGAGGGGACGGGCATGCGGCCGTCAGCACCCTGCGGCAGGTGGTCCGGCTCTTCCCGCAGTCCCGCGCGGCGGAGAAGGCCAAGCGAACGCTCGGAAAGAATGGCGCGACCGCCTGAACGGCAGATCGGCTGGATGGCCCGTCCATCCTGAGGGACCGGGCGTCATCAGTTCCGCAGGCGGGTGCCGGACCCGGCCTGCGCAAGTCATCTCGCTGTGCGAGAACGCCAACGCGCCTGACGAGCGAGTTCCGAGGCGGGCTCCGACGAGTCGACCACCTTCACCTCTCCGTCTCGGTAGAGGAGAAACGTCCGTCCCTCAATCGCTTCACCGACCACCTCCCTGATGGACCTTCCCTCCTGGTCCAGGTCTTCGATCCGAACATCGCCCGCCCGATGCCAGGGCTCGACCGACGGCCGTCCCGAAACGTACAGCAGCGTCCCCGCCGGCGCCTCATCGAAGTCGCACGGCTGCTCCGGTGAGAACGCCGTCCCCGGACCGACAATCGCATAGACGTTCGTCGCGCTCGACGCCGGATCGCCGAGGTGGAAGATCCCGGCCGGGAACGCCCTGAGTTCTTCGGGCGTCCGGGCCCGGGCCGGTTCAATGAAGTTCCAGAGCTCCGTCCGCCAGCCCAGCGGCGCGTTCTCCCGGCGGTCTTTCAGGGCCGGCCAGCACTTCCCTGTGTCGGCTCGATTCTGCGTCGCCATCCCGATCGCCCGGGCCGCAAACAGGCAACGACTCAACTCGCCCTCGCGACGCGACTCGCGGACCGCGATTGACGCCGCTCGACCGAGGAGCAGGAGCAGAACCACCAGGAACGGCGCGAGAATTCGGCGGAGCAAGACCGGTCCTCCGGAGAAGGGGAGCCGGCCCATCGTACGTCGATGGGAGGTGGAGTGTGAAAACAATCCGGCTCTCTCGGGCCTTGAGAGTTCCATCGTTGTCGTCGTCGCGTCCGCTTCCTAAAACCGGTGGACCGCTCTGAATCGCTTCGAGGAGAGATCGATGCAGCCCGCCGTTCTGATCGTTGGCGCCGGTCCTGTCGGCATGACGATGGCCGCGGAACTGACTCGGTTCGGGGTTCCGGTTCGGATCATCGACAAGGCGCCGCAGCGGACGGATAAGTCGAAGGCCCTCGTCCTGTGGAGCCGGACGCTCGAGCTGATGGATCGCGGCGGGTACTCGCGGGCGTTTCTGGAAGCCGGGTTTCGGGTGACGGCGGCGAACTTCTATGGCGGGGGGCGGCATATCGCGCGGCTTCCGCTGGATGATGTGCCGACGCCGCATCCCTACGCACTGATGCTGCCGCAGTGCGATACCGAGCGGCTCCTGGAGGAGCAGCTCCGCTCCTGGGGTGTGGTCGTCGAACGGCCGGTGGAGCTGACGGAGTTCGTGCCGGGAGCGGAGCACGTGACGGCGACGCTGCGGCATCCGGATGGGCGGGGGGAGACGCTCGATGTGTCGTGGCTGATCGGGTGTGACGGGGCGCACAGCACGATCCGGCACGGGCTGGGGATTCCGTTTTCCGGGAGCACGATGCCGAGCGACTGGATCCTGGCGGACGTGCATCTGCATGGGGCGTTCGAGCATGGCGAGGAGGTGAATATCTTCTGGCATGCGGATGGGGTGCTGGTGAGCTTTCCGATCTCGCCGGGGCGGTTCCGGGTGATTGCCGATGTGGGGGATGGGCATACGAACCCGCATCCGCCGGCGCCGACGTTGGAGGCAGTGCAGGCGCTGGTGGATCGGCGCGGGCCGGGGGGGCTGGTGGTATCGGAGCCGGTGTGGCTGAGTGCCTTCCGGATCAATGAGCGGAAGGTGGCGGACTATCGGGCGGGGCGGGTGTTCATGGCGGGGGATGCCGCGCATGTGCATAGCCCGGCGGGTGGGCAGGGGATGAACACGGGGATGCAGGATGCGTTCAATCTGGCGTGGAAGCTGGCGCTCGTTGAGCGGGGGCTGGCGGCGACGGAGCCGTTGCTGGGGAGTTACAGCGTGGAGCGGGGAGCGGTGGGGGAGCAGGTGCTGGCGGATGCGGGGCGGTTGACGATGGTGGCAACGCTGCGGTCGGGGGTGCTGCAGGGGATTCGGAATCATGTGGCGGGGGTGGTGTTCGGGTTTGCGGGGGTACGGGAGAAGCTGGCGACAAAGCTGACGGAGTTGGGGATCGGGTATCCGCACAGTCCGTTGACGGTGTCGGGAGGGCGGCATCAGCACGGACCCGCGGCGGGGGATCGGGCGCCGGTGGAGAAGGCGGGGGCGGTGACGGCGGATGTGTTTGGTGCGGCGCCGCGGTTTGTGGTTTATGGGGAGCGGAGTGTTGCCGGAGCGGCGGTGATGGAGCGGTACGGCGATGTGGTGGACCAGACGGTGCGGGAGCCGTTTGTGGAGGGGGGGATGTGGCTGGTCAGGCCTGACGGGTATGTGGCGATCGCGACGGCGCGTGGTGACTGGTCGGCGATTGAAAGTTACCTCGCGCGGTTAAAGACCCCGGTTGTGCAGTAAGCGTTCCAGGAGCCGGGTCCAGGGGCACCCTGGTCAGGGGGTGCAGGGGGGCCTGTATTGTTTTTCTGGCCCTTTGCCCGCCGGAGGCCTGGCCGTCGAGAGATGTCTGAAGGAGGGCGTGTCCACGCGCGGACGCGGTGTCGGATGCCCCCTCACCGAAGACGCGGGGATTGCAAACCGAGCGGTGTGGTGGGGGGAGTCCTCAACGCCGGTACCACAAAGAGGACGTCCGTGGTGTCCCACGGTTCCTCATGGAAGTGCCTCCGGCGGCAAGGGGGCGAGGCCCCCTTGACCCCGGCTGCCGTAGCACGTTGGGTTTGAGCTATGGACACCGCTCCGGCAAGGACGCCACTTGCCACGTGGACCGACCGCGGACTATGTTCGCGCCGCGCTACATCACTCCCTCACCACACAACAACCCGCCGTGAACATCCAGCAGTTCCACCTCGTCCTCCGCCGCGGCGGCGATCGACAAATCCAGTTCCAGCTTCCCGGCGGCACGCTCATCCCCGCCCACTTCCACGTCACCGAAGTCGGCCGCATCGACAAGCACTTCATCGACTGCGGAGGCACCCGCCGTCACGCCGCCTCCTGCCTCCTCCAGACCTGGGTCGCCGACGACACCCACCACCGCCTCACCGCCGCCAAACTCTCGGACATCCTGCACCTCGCCGAACCAGTCCTCGACTCCCCCGACCTCCCCGTCGAAATCGAATACGGCACCGACGTCGCCGCCCAATACGCGGTCGACGACTTCGACCTCTCGGACGAAGCCTTCACGTTCACCCTCGTCGGTAAAAAGACCGACTGCCTCGCCCCGGATAAGTGCGGCATCACGGGTTGCGGCCCCACCAGCGACAACCCCACCGGCTGCTGCTGACCGCCGCAACGCCCGAGTCCGTCGCCGCCGGCTCTCCTTCTCGCCAGGAGTTCCCATGGCCAAACGCTCGCCCCGGATCTCCATCACCCGCGCCTACGCCGCGGCCAAGGCGGCGGCCGCCGGCGAATACCGCGTCCTCGTCGACCGACTCTGGCCCCGTGGTGTCTCGAAGGACTCGCTCCACCTCGACGAGTGGCGAAAGGAGATCGCCCCCACCGCGGAACTCCGCCGCTGGTTCGGCCACCGCGAAGACCGCTGGGACGAGTTCCGAATCCGCTATGCCGCCGAGCTCGCGGAGAAGAAGGACGACCTCAAAGAGCTCCGGTCTCTCCCGGCGAAGCACCACCTCGTCCTGCTCTACGGAGCCCGCGACGAAGAGCACAACAACGCCGTTGTTCTTCGCGACGTCCTGCTTCGCCGGCGGATCCGTAAGTCGACGTGAACGGCCTTCCGGACCAGACGAAGCGTGATCGCCACCAGCGGGAGGGCGAAGCTCCTGCTGAGCCGCGAGCGTCCGTTGCCGCGTTCCACTTCTCCTCAGGGCACTCTGGAACACGCCGAGGTGATCGCTTCGGCCACCGTAGCGGCTCGGCGGGAGCCTCGCCCTCCCGTTGTTGAGGAGTGATGGCGTTGATCGAAGGCGAGCCGGTCTAGGGGCGGGTGATCTCTCCCGATTCCAGCTTCACGGCGGACCACTCTGTCGCGTTCCGTCCGAACACGCAGAGTGAATCCCCGTCCGTCACCACGACCATCTGTTCCTGAATGGCGAACTGGTTCTTGACGGGCTTGGAAACTGGCAGCTGGCCCCAGACGCCCGTCACCGCGCTGTAGGCGTACACCCCCTTGCTGGTCTGAAACACCGCGAAGCCGTTGCCCACCGTGAGCGAGGCGTTTGGTTCGAGGGGTTCTTCCAGTTCGACTCGCGTCCATTTCCCGAGCGTCGGGCTGTAGGCGGCGACTGCCTTCCGGGATCTTGCGATGACCGCGATCGTCTCCCTGGTGAGGACAGGGATTCCCCCCGACCCGCCGAAGGGGCCACTTGCGGAGGCGGTGACGGGGACCGCCGCAATCACGGCCAGGATCAGAACGCCGAGGCCTCGGTGGCATGTGGTCGTCATGGTGGCCCGTTGGTTGGTGGGAGACGGATCGACGTCGGTGCGCAACGGTTGCGTAAGAAGCTGCTCAGACATACGCCGGACGATGCAGTTGTTTAACCGCATTCCGAGCCGGGTCCAGGGGGACCCTGGTCGGGGGGTGCAGGGGGCAGAATGCCCCTTGCCCGCCGGAGGCCTGGCCGTCGAGAGTTGTCTGAAGGAGCTGCTGTTCAAGCGCGAGACGGGTGTCGGATGCCCCCATCTCCGATGACGCGGGGATTGCAAAGCGAGCGGTGTGGTGTGGGGGAGTTCTCAACGCGGGGACCACAAAGGGGACGCCCGTTGTGTCCCACGGATCCTCAGGAAAGTGCCTCCGGCGGCAAGGGGGCGTGGCCCCCTTGACCCCAGGCTGCCGTGGAACGTTGGGTTTGAGCTATGGGCGCTGCGCCGGCGGGGACGGCGCTATTCGTTCGTCACGACCGTCTGCGCGTAGCTCGCCGTCGACGTAATCGCCGAACCCGCCGGCGGAACGGCCGTATCACTCGGCTTCCCCGTAATCACACTCCGCTCATGCCGCCCCCACCACGCATCCGCCTCGTCAATCGACCATGACTGCGACGTCGGCACCCGCGACAGACTCGCCGCCAGATCCCGACCCGTCTGCGGCCGCTTAGCCCGCGACTTCTCCAGACACGCCATCAACGCCGCCTCCAACTCCGGCGAAACCGCCCGCCCCAGCCGCACCGACGGCACCACCGGGATCTCCGTCACGTGCCGCTGGCACAGGTCCACAATGTTCTGCGCGTCAAAGACCGGCTTCCCCGTCAGCAGGTAATACCCCACTGCCCCCACTGCATACAGGTCGCTCCGCGGATCAACAGAGTTCGGCGACTGGATCGCCTCGGGCGACATATAGAGCGGAGTCCCCGTCAGCGACCCCGCCGCCGTCAGGTTCGTCTGCTTCTCTTCGTCAACGGCCTTCACGAGACCGAAGTCCAGCACCTTGGCGACATCCGGCTCCCCGCCGCGGCGGTTCAGCATGATGTTCGCCGGCTTGATGTCCCGATGGACCAGCCCCAGCGAGTGCGCCTCATAGAGCGATCCGCAGATCTGCTCGAGAATGCGGATCACCCGCCCCTCCGGCTGCGGCCCGTACTTCTCGACAAGCGCCTGCAGGTCGATCCCGTCCAGGTACTCCATCGCGTAATAGAACAGCCCCTCCGGCGTCCGCCCGTAGTCGTAGATCGCGACGGTGTTGGGATGGTTGAGCTGGCAGGTGAGCTGCACCTCCCGCTCGAACCGCTCGATCGTCCCTTCGTTCACGCGGTCGACCTGCAGCATCTTGATGGCGGTCGGCCGCCGCAGCACCGCATGGTGTCCCTTGTAGACGATCCCCATCGCGCCGGAGCCCAGCTTCTTCTCGAGCGTGTACTGCCCGAGCTTCTGCGTCTCGAGGGCCGCCTTCTGGGCCGCCCGCTGCATCCGGGCCACGATGATGCTGAAGACGAAGATGGCGACCGCCGCGAGGGCCAGCAGCGTCTGGAGCCCGGCGAAGGTCCACTGCAGGATCGCGAGCGGCCGGAAGGCTTCGGCCCGGTCGATCTCGGTTGCGATGCCGATCTGGTAATGCGGCAGGAAGGCCCAGGCCCCCACGACCGGAACACCGCGGTAATCGCGGTATCCTTCGAGGTCTATTCCGTCGCGTCCGGCGAGGGCTTCGGCCGCCATGTGGGTCAGCGGCAGCTTGGCCCGGCGCTGCGTGGGGCGGTAACCCGCGGTGAGGTCGCCGCCGGGATCGCGGACCAGGACGTTGAGAAGCGAATGCTGCCCCGCTTCGTCGGGAATCAGTCCGAGCAGGGCGAGGCTTTCATCGAAGCGGGAGTTGGAGACCATCCGGCCTGTGTGGTCGAAGGCGTAGGTCTCGCCGGACTCGCCGAACTGGCCGAGCTGCAGGATGCCGGTGAACTCGCGTTCGGGGCGGATGCGCAGGCCGAGCACGGCGATCGGTTGGAAGGTGGCGTCGCGGACCGGTGCGCAGACCCACATGGTGGGGACGCCGGAGCGGAGCTTGCCGTTTTCGTCCTTCATCAGGACCCGGCTGGCGACGGGGGGGATGACGACGGTGTCCCCGTTCAGGACCTTGGCGACGAGCTGCTCGATCTGAATGGGCCGTTCCGCGACGCCGATCAGCTCCGGGGCGTCCGACGAGATGATGGTGCCGGTCTTGTCGGAGACGAAGTAGCCGAAGTAGTCGTGAGTGGAGAGGGTGGGGGCCAGCTCTTTGTGGATGAGTTTATGGATCGGGGAGGTGCGGAGCGTGCCGGTGGTGACCTCTCCGGCATCGGGGTCGGTGAGCTTGAGGAGCTCCTCGATCTGTTCGCGGACCTGGGCGTCGTTGGCCTGGGCGAGAGCGTTGGCTTCCTGGACTTTGAACCAGGTCTGGAGCATCGAGGTTTCGACGCCGAGGAGGGTCTGGAGCTGGGAGCCGAGGTTGTTCTTCATGGTCCGCTCGATGGCGGCGCGGACGAAGAAGCCGCCGAGGCCGAGGAAGGCGATGGCGAGGAGGGGGAAGACCCAGAGTTGTTTGCGGAGGAGGAGGCCGGTGCGGGAGATGGAGCGGCCGACGCGGCTCGTGGCCCAGGTCATGCGGACCGCGGAGGGCGAGGCGTTGGCGGAGGCGTGTCCGTTTTTGAAGAGGTTCCAGGGCCAGCGCAAGTTGGGCCTCGCAGGTGCCGGGTTCGCGGCGTGGGAAGGGGGGAGCCGCGGGGATCACCGGACGCGATCAAGGATGGATTGTGGCGGGGCTGGGGGCAATCGTGGGGTGTTGGGGGTGGTGGATGAAAGGGGAAGAGGTTTGCGAAGGTATCGTGGGTATGGTCGTGGTGAGAGTTGGCAACATGTGGCGCAATCGTCACAGAAGTCGCGGGCGGTTTGATCGGATCGTTCGAACGGCGTCTTGGGCCAACGGACCTCCATCGCTCACTCCAACGCTGTCGGCCCACCGGGTCCAGGGGAACCCTGGTCAGGGGGTGCAGGGGGCAGAATGCCCCTTGCCCGCCGGAGGCCTGGCCGTCGAGAGATGTCTGAAGGAGAGCGTGTCCAAGCGCGGACGCCGTGCCGTATGCCCCCTCACCAACCCGCGGGGATCAAGGAGCGAGCGGTGTGAATCGAGGGAGTCCTCATCGCTGGTACCACAAAGGGGACGTCCGTCGCTTACACCGGTTCCTCATGGAAGTGCCTCCGGCGGCAAGGGGGCCTGCGTTGTTTTTTGGCCCCTTGACCTCAGGCTGCCGTCGCACGTGGGGTTTGAGCTATGGAGGCTGCATCGGCCAGATCGCTCTTCCATTACATCGAAGTTCGAGGTAAAACGCCTCGAACCTTGAGGCAACAACCCGCATGCCACCACGAACCAGCAACCCACCCTTCCTCAACGGCGTCCCCGAGCTGTTGATCCTCCGCCTCCTCTCCCAGCGGCCGATGTACGGCTACGAACTCGTCCAGGCCATCAAACTCGCCACCGGCAACCACCTCGAATTCGGCGAAGGCTGCGTCTACCCCATCCTCCATCGCCTCGAAGCGGACAAGCTTCTCAAAGCCCGCGAACAGGCCGCCGGAGCCCGCACCCGCATCGTCTACGAAACCACGGCCCGCGGCCGCGCCCGACTTGCCGAATCGATCTCCACCTGGGAACGCGTCTCCGAAGCCATCAACCGCGCCCTGCAGGGAGGGGAGGGGGACCATGGATCCGCAGCACTGGCTTGATCAGCTCCGCACCGAACTTCAAACGCGACGGCTCCCCCGGCGTTACGTCACACGCCTCCTCCGGGAACTGTCGGACCACGTCACGGATGAATGGGAGAACCCGATGAGCAAGGACGCTCCACAAGCCCCCGGCCCCGCTGCCGTCCCCGGCCCGCTCGAACGGCTGGGCTCGCCGCAACTCGTCGCCGAATCCGCCGCGCGGGAACTCCGCGCCCGCAGCTTCGCGGCCCGACATCCCGTCTGGACCTTCGGAGTCCTGCCGCCGCTCCTCGCCATCGTGGTCGCGGCCGCCCTGCTGCTCGGCCCCGGCGCGCTCCTCGACACCCTCCTCGACCTCCCGCCGCTGGACGAGTACGAGACCGCGCCGTGGGTGCATCTCGTGGCCCAGGGCTACGTCGTCGGCTGCATCGTCGCCGCCTCGCTGCTGGTCGTCCTGGCCTTCATCGGCCTCGCCAGGCGCTGCGACCTCGCCCGCCGCTGGCCCATGACCGCCGCCCTCGTCACCGCGCTCGTCTGCGGCGGCCTCTGGACCGGCGCCACCCCCAAGACCGCGGAGAAGATGGGCACCGTCATGGTCGGCCTCCCCCGCTCCCTCGGGCCCGCCGGCATCGCTTTCCCGCAACTCCTCCAGTTCGCGGCGCCCCTCGCCCTGGCGGCCTGGCTCACCCGCCGTCGAGCCCACGCCGCGCTCTCGTGACCGGCGAGACCTGACTCGCCTTGCATCGATGTCGTAACCTGCGTCGATCGACGGAGACCAACCCGGCCTCCGCCGGTCGCTCCGACTCGACACCGCACAACGAGGCTTCCATGGGTGCGATGGCCGACTTCGCCAGCGTCTCGCAAGACGCATGGCCCCATGTCCTGGCCGCCGTCCGCCTCGCCGGCGTTGCGATCGACATCGGCGAGTGCGACCAGGGAATCCAATGGCACGCCTGCGTTCGTGGCCCCGGCCGCGTCGAACTCGGGTACTGCCCCCAAGACCCCGGCCGCGAACTCGTCGTGTACGCCCCGACCCTCCGCTTCTGGCGACGGCCCCTCAGCATGGGACGGCTCTTCGGCGATGTCCGCCGCGCCGTGATTGCGGCCGGAGGGACGCTGGATTGACTCACTCGCTCCGCCGCGATCGCGGGCGGATTGGTGAGGGGGCATACGGCACCTTGTCCGCGTTTGGATACTCACTCTTTCAGACATCTCCCGACGGCCAGGCCTCCGGCGGGCAAAGGGGCCAAGAAGACAACACAGGCCCCCTTGCACTCCCCACCAGGGGTGGCCCCCTGGACCCCGGTTACTAGCTGGCCCTTTTGACGGCTCTGCGGCGTCTGCGAAACAGGTCCAGCAACCGCCTCTTCATCCGCTCATACAACGCCTCTACTTCCTTCACCTCACACCCCATCTCCTCCGCCAGATCGGCCATCGGCCGGCCCTCCACCACCACCGCCTGCGCCACCGGTCGCAGCGTATGATCCAGGTACCGCAGGAACCGGTCCGGGGCATGCCGAAGCGTCTGCTGCTCCTCCTCCGTCCACTCCACGCACGGCTCCGGCACCTCCGCCTGGATCATCAGCCCCGGCAACACCGTCCCCGTCTGCCGCGCCAACTCCCGCTCCCGACGCGGCACATGATCCAGACGCCGGATCTCATCGATCATCGCCCCCCGAATCCGCTGCCCGCAGTACGAAGTAAACCGCACCGGCCCCCCGCTCCGATACCGGTCCAGCGCAATGAGCAATCCGACCTGCCCCATCGACACCAGGTCGTCAAAGCAGGTCGTCGCCACCCGCGCCAGATGCCGCTCCATCGTCCGGGCAATCGCCAGCACCACCGGCTGGTAAAGCGCCGCCAGTTCGGCCCGGGACTCCGGCCACGCCCCCCACAACCGGGCCTCTTTCTCACGGTCAATCGCCATCTCGTCCCCTCCCACGGTCCGATTTTGAAGTAGTGTACAAGCGTTCTAGTCGAGGCTCAAGGCCCGATCTCCCACTCCGGACATCACGACCACAAGCGAAGTCGGATACACCCGCACCGCCTGCACGGTCACACCGGCCATTCGCGCCAGAAGGCCTTGCACGACGCCAGGCGTTTTCCAGCGAATCAGCACTCCCCCCGGAATCCCGGAGACCTCCGGCCACGGCTCGGGGAACGACACGCTGTGGCCGCCAACCGCCACCGGCCGCCCGCTCAGAAAGTCCACCAGCGGACCGCAACGGCAC
Source organism: Planctomyces sp. SH-PL14 (assembly GCF_001610835.1). Lineage (NCBI taxonomy): Bacteria > Pseudomonadati > Planctomycetota > Planctomycetia > Planctomycetales > Planctomycetaceae > Planctomyces > Planctomyces sp. SH-PL14. The sequence goes on from NZ_CP011270.1 coordinate 5,735,619, forward strand.
GCATAGACGACCGGGCCAAAGTGGAAGTACGCCGCCCCGTCCAGCAGGTCCGGCGCACGAGGCATCGCCATCCACCGCACGGTCCCGCCGAGGACCTCCGCCCCGTTCGCCTGCCACGCCGCAAGGAGCCGCGGCACCCACTCGCGCACGAGCGAACGCCACGGCTCCGGTAAGGAGAGTTCCGTCATGCCGCCTCTATCGGCCCACGACACCACCCCTCGGGCACGCATCAAACAACGTCACCGACGACCGCTAGCGCCGCCCGCCCGTCCCACCGAAGATCGCCCCGCTCCCCCCGAACGCCGGCCGCCGCCAGCACTGCCCATTCCGACAGCCCGCCGGCGCGATCGCTTCGGAGCCGGACGCTCTCCAAGCGGCCGGTCGGGAGACGGACGACCGAGCCGGTGCGAATGCCGAGGCCTGCGGCAAATTCGCCACCAGGACCGTCGCGACATTCTTCCGCTCGGCGCCGTACCCTTGAATCAGCCCGATCAGCTTCCCGTCCTGACCAAACACCCCGCCCCCCGAGTCACCCGCGTCGACGCCCCGTTCCTCCGGATCGAGCGACACAAAACTCTCCGGCCGCCCGGTCGCCAGGATCCCACAGTACAGCCCGTTCAGCGGCTCGCACGACGTCAGCCCATACGCGACCACGCTCTCGCGATACTCCGGAGCCCGGACCTCCACGCTCGGCACGTCGAGTCCGGTCACAATCGTCAGCGCGTCCCGATCGGCCGCCTTCTGAAACGGCACGTTGTTCTGCCACCGCCCGTCGACCTGGATGTCGATCTCAATCCCGCCGTGCAGGTTTTCGATGAGATGCCCCGCCGTCAGGAACCGTCCGTCACCGACGCTGATCGCGGTGCACGACGGCGGAGGCTCCGCCGCGACATACCGCCCATCGACCAGTCGATGCCCCCGAGCGCGAACGGCATAGGCATAGGGCGCGGGATCAAAGGCAATCACCGGCGGAAGTTCAACGACAACCGGCCCCTCCTCGCGCCGAACCGGCGCGACCTCCGGCTCCACGACAACCGCCGCATCGCCACCGGTGATGCCGCCGATCACATAGCTCCCATCCGGATCGTCAGCGGACCACAGCACGCGGGGCCTCTCAGCCAACGCCAAAGGCGGCACACATCCGCACAGCGGCAGCAACGCCGCCAGGACACCGAGCAGCACGAACTCACGACGCATCGTCAGACTCCCTTGAAGACCCTCGGTGCAGCCATCCGGTCCCAGGCGTCGCCGTCGACCCCCTGATACCTGGTTCCTAGCTCCACCCCATCGACGAAAACTGCCCCTCATACGCCTTCTTCGGATCAGCAGCCCCGGCGAGCTGATAGACGCCGAACGGGTTGCCGCGGCGGTCGCGGATCTGCTCGTAAGCCCGCTCGGAGAGGTAGAAGAAGTAGTTGTGCGAGTTGTGGACCTTGATGAGCAGCTCGCCCCGTGGCGTCCGGACCACGAACGAACCGGCGTAGGCATGTCCGCTCCCGCCGTGCCTGCCGTTGTACTGCCGCACGACTCGCTCGGTCCGCCCGCGGCCGATGTCCTCGGACTCGAACGACAGCGGCCAGTACGAAGCCAGATCGAGTGGATGCCCCAGCGCAACATGAGCGACGGCAACATCCCATGCGGGAGCGACAGACGCCTTCACGACCTTCCGCGTCCCAGCCGAAGCGAGAAGGTCCGGCGTGACCCAGCGGTCGAGCTGATCCCTGCGGCCGGTGTACTGCGTGTAGGGATACTCGCTCTCGAGCGGCAGGCCGACCTCGGTCATGACCTTCACGCCCGCCTGCATCGAGACCCCGGAGTCGGCCCCCAGCTTGCGATCGATGAGCTCGCACTGCTGATAGAGGAACATCCGGGAGAGTTCTCCCTTCTTCCCTTTGGAGCGGTACTCCACGATCTCGGCACAGGTCGATCCGCCATTGGCCCGGCAGTCGTTCCGCCGCTGCATCTCGAGCCGCTGGCCCCAGTTCTCCGGGGCGTACTCTGGAGCCAGGAACCGCTCCCAGCCGTCGAGCTCATCGAGCGTGAACTGTGAGCAGACCGGCAGCGAGCCGTCGACCTCGGCGATCAGCTCATCGGTGGCGATCGAGAGTCCGCCGCTGTTCGTCATCGCGAAAAGTCCTCAATCCATTCGATCTGTTTCGCCCGCGGCTCGCGGCACAGCTCGGCGACCCGCGCGTCCACGCCCTTGGCCGCTCCAGCCCCCGCCGCCCGGGCCATCTCCGACCACGCCTTCACCGCGGCATAGGAGTCCTTGAACTCCGCGGCCCGAACTCGCACGGCAAAGTCCGCCGCCGCCTGACGCAACCCGGCCCGATAAGCCGCGAGGTATTTCTCTCGCGTCACTGATCCCGAGTCGGCGGTCGTGATCTCAACCGGCCCGACCGGCGGAGCGACCCACTGGCCCACAGCCGCCATCAGCCCGAGGGCCGCAACAAACACGAGCGCGATATTGAACCCGGTCCTCATCCATGCACCGCCTTCACGACCGCCGCCGCGCGAGGACTGATGCCCGACGCGACCACGCACAGCACATCGCCCGCCGCCATCCCGGCGCACTGCTCTTCAATGGCCGCGACATAAGCGGAGAACTCCGGCGGAGCCTCCCGCCCGACAGGCCAGGGCGGGGCAGGGGACGGCTCCGAAGTGGAGGCCGCCGGCGCGTTCGTTGGCCGCCGAAGCTTCGCCCACGGCACGTTGACGGCCACCAGCGCGAGGATCGCGACCAGGGCGGCGATCGGTCCGAGTTGCGTGACGAGCTGAGACATGGAATGTCGGTTGGGAACGTAAGAGAACTGGTCGAGTGTCAGGTTGGGCCGAAGGCATCCGGCCTCACGAGTTGTCCGCCTGCCACGCCTCCAGCGAGGCGACGAGCCATGCCACGCCCGCCGAGACCGCGGCGTCGGCGAATCCGAAGTCATGTCGGTCGAGGACCCCGAGGGCCGCGATGGCTCCGGTGCCGAGGCCGACGACCGCGGCCACTTTCACCGTGTAGGTCAGGTCGGCGACGTCGAAGCGGCCGGACGTGGAGGACTGGTTCGTGCCGAGGAGCGTGCGGGCGAGGGCCAGGAGGTTGTTGAGCATGGATCCGGTCTGCGGAGGAGGAGAGTTGTCGTGCCCTCAATCGGACCGGTCGCCTGGGCTGCGGACATGCCCCGAGGCGGACTTTGGCGAGCGGGGGGCGTCAGCCCCCTGATCCCGCATGGCGGTCGGAGGCGGGGACGGCGGAGCGGAGTCGACGGGCGTGATGCGGTTCACGCTGTCGCGGATGGCTCGGAGGATTTCTTCGTGGGACTTCTGGCCGCCGCGGAGTTCGATGTGTCCTTCGGAGAGTTGGCGGAGGATGGCCGTTTGTTTGGGCATCTGGTCGCGGGCGGTGTCCATGAGGTCGGAGTGGCTGGAGAGGATGCCGGTGATGTAGGGTTCGACGCGGGCCCAGGCGTAGCAGAGTCCGGCGGCGATGGCCCGGCCGGTGCGGAGGATGACCCAGGAGAGTCCGGCGAGTGCGACGAGAGGCCAGCCGAACCGCTCCATGAGTTCGAGGAGCGGTTTGAGGTGTTCGGGAGCGAGGAAGTCCATTTGGTACCGCCGGGTCATGAGGCGTGCTTCGCCATGCCCCCTTCATCGGTCCAAAACCGCTCGCCAAGAACCGGGTCCAGGGGCACCCTGGTCAGGGGGTGCAGGGGGCAGAATGCCTCTTGCCCGCCGGAGGCCTGGCCGTCGAGAGATGTCTGAAGGAGCACCTGTCCAACTTTGGCCAACGTGTCGTATGCCCCTTCACCAACCCGCGGGGATTGCATCGCCAGCGGTGTGGTGTGGTGGAGTCCTCAACGCTGGTACCACAAAGGGGACGTCCGTTGCGTACCACGGTTCCTCATCGAAGCGCCTCCGGCGGCAAGGGGTTGCCCCCTTGACCCCGGCTGCCGTCGCACAATGGGTTTGAGCTATGGAGACTGTGCCGGCGGGCGCGCTGGTTCGCGGCGCTTCGGTTGCGGTATCCTTCCTGCATTCTGTCCACACGTTTGACGAGGGCACGTCATGCTCCATCCGCTCCTGGCCGTGGCACTCCTGCTCATCGCACTCGCCAGCCCCCGCGCCGCCTCCGCCGCCCCACGCGTCATCACGTTGCCCGTCCCCGTCACCAAAGGCTGGTACCTCACCCCCGACTCCGAAACCCTCATCCTCTCCAGCCCCAAAACCGGAGAACTGATCTACTTCAACGTCCTCCAGGGCAAAGAAACCCGCCGCCTCGCCGTCCCCTTCAAGCCCGCCGCCATCACCGGCCAGAAAGACCTCCTCTTCGTCGCCGTCGAAGGAGGCAACATCGTCCACGCCCTCCGCCGCGAAGACGGCGAGAAAGTCCGCCAGTACCGCCTCCCCGGCGAACCGGTCCAGGCCCTCGCCTGCCACCCCGAATCCGGCCCAATCTTCGCCTCGAACCTGAAGGAAGAAATCTTCTCCCTCGCCCCCGACTCCACGCAGGCCACCAAGACCAACGCCCTCGGCATGTTCCTCTGCGTCGACCCCGTCACGGGCAAGCACCTCTTCGCCGGTACCAACCGGCCATCAGAAGACGTCCTCGAGTTCCAGCGCTCCGCCACCGGCCAGCTCCAGGTCAAACGCCTCACCGTCGCCGAAACCGCCACCGTCGCCCGCTACGCCGTCCAGGGCTCGCGGCTCAAGCTCGTCGACATGAACGCCAACACGGCGGTCGGCTTCGGCGGCTACCTGCACCTCAGCCCCGATGGCAAGAAGTTCGTCATGGTCGCCGGCGGGGGCTGGCGTTCGCCGACAAACCGGTCGACCCGCTTCGACATGGCGGTCTTCGACGCGACCTCGCCGGACACCATGCTCGGCGGTCTCGAAATCGGCGGCCCGCAGACGATCGCCTTCCACCCGGTCCTGCCGATCGGCGTCGCCCAGGGGGCCAACTACGACTACTCGCTCTTCGACGCGGAGAGCCTCGTGGTCCGGCAGCAGTGGCGGCTCAAGCCCCCGGCGGTGAACTTCTGGCACAACCTCGCCGCGTTCGGCGGCAAAGGGACAGTCTTCCTCTCCCAGCAGGGAGAGTCGCTCCAGTTCTTCATCCTCGACCTCACGCCCGAGCAGAAGGCCAAGCTCGAAGCCCGTTACGGCAAGCTCCCCGAATATCCCGACGCCCTACCCGTCGAAGCCGCCCAGACCGCCCTCGCCGCCAAAGGCCCGACGCCCCCCGTCACCCCGCCGACCGACCCCGGTTCTCCCGAGCCGCCGGCCACGGTGATGAGGAAGTCCGGCACCGACCGGCCGACGGCGACGAAGCCCATCCCCAAGCCGCCGGCGGGGAAGCCGCTGGGCCGCCAGGACGCGCCGGTCCACGTTCCGGAGGGCTCGGATCTGGCGTTCTACCGGGCGGTGAAAGGCCTGCCGTACCTGCAGGACCGGGACTACCGGCTGATGGCGATGCCGAAGTCCGTGAAGGACAGCGCGGTGCTGGTCCGGGATTCGTCGCGGGCGGGGGGCTGGCCGTCGAAGGGAACGGTCGAGGCGACGCGGGACTGCACGGCTTACCTGGCGGTGATGTACCAGATCAACGGTTCCAGCCTGGTGAAGCGGGACTTGTTCGACGTGCTGGAGAGCGAGGGCTGGAAGGAAGAGAAGGACGCCATCACGACGACCTCGGCGGAGAAGGAAACGTGGGGCTGGAAGTTGTTTTCGAAGCCGGTCCAGGCAGGCCCGCTGACGTTGTCCTCAAGGCTCGGCCTGAACTCGCCGGCGCAGGCGGTCTACTTCTTCCGCTAAAGCTCACCCGCCCAACCAGCGCACCCGCCGGCACAGTCCCCATAGCTCAAACCCAACGTGCGACGGCTGCTGGGGGCAACGGGCAAAAAAACAACACAGAGCGCCTTGCCGCCGGAGGCGCTTCCTTGAGGAACGGTCCAAACCATCATGGATGCGGAAGCCGAAGAGAGCCGAATCCGCGATCATTGTGAAGCCCCTCTCGCCGGGCCGCAGTCCGTGAGCGTCAACCAGGGTGCCGATGTCGTGGATGAGCTCGTGGCCCGTTACCACGAGGAGTGGAGCGTCGGCTACTTCCTGTCGCTGCTCGTCCTGTCCTACTTCGTGCCGCTGATCGGCCTGATGCTCGGCCCGCAGGGGATGAGCCACAAGTCGACGCGGATTCAAGGCTCGATCGTCTCGGTCGTCGCCGCAGTCCGGATGGTGATGTGGGCCATGAAGTGGGGCTGGCCCGTATGAGAGTGATTCAGTTCCGTAGGCAGAGAATGGCCCCACCACGCGGAGCTTTCCGGCGGCAGACGCGTTTTCGACAGATTTGCGAACCGATTCATGCCGGGCTGTGTGACCCAGTCTACGAAGCTCCACCATCGCCCCGGCTTCATACGTTGGCGAGAGGCGAGCTTACCAAGGAGAGCGCGATGGCCGCAGTGGGAAGTTGCGAAGCACGTACCGCCGGTGCAGCGGGCGCGTCTTTCGTTCCGTCTGGCAGGCGTACCCCTTGAGGAGCCGGAGGGTCCGGGAGTGGAGGGGGAGCGGCTGGTTGAGGACGAACCAGGAGACCACCTCGTCGTATTCGGGCGTGGTCAGCGATCCTTCGTACCGGAACCACTCGTCCAGGGAGGGGATGACCGCCGCCGGCGGGAGCGAGACATAGCTTTCCTTGCCGCGGGCGGCGGTCTCCAAAGCGGGCGCGGTCCAGGCATCGAGCAGTTGCTGCAGTTCGGAAGAGGTCGCTGCGTCGGCCTTCTTCGATGAGCGCGGCGCGGGACCTTCCGCCTGCTTCCTCGTAAGGTCGGAGACGACGCCCAGGACGATCAAAGTCGAGCCGTTCTGCGGGTTCTCGATCTCGTGGACCAGGTGCACTTCCAGAGCTCTCTGCTCCCCTTCCATGTCGTGTTCGGATCCAAGATGGACGTGAATCTTCACGAGCCGGGCCTTCATCCCGCCGAGGCCGGGGATCGCGTGCGGCGCAACGGTCAGCATCGGGGCGGTGTACCCCTTGGGCTCTTTCCCGGCGGTATACGTCCTCAGTACAAAGTTTCTGTGGTCGTCTTTCTCCGTGAACGTTCCCTCATAACAGCGCCCCCGGTAGTTGATGGAGAGCAGATCGGGAGCATTGACCTGGATCGCCTCGTCCTTCTTGAGGACGATTGGAGACTGCTGCGGCCAGTACTGAGCACCGCGCGCATTGCCTGATTCACCTGTACCACTCATCGAAGGCCCTTTTTCAAAGAAGAGTTGGTCCGCTCGCCCCCATGGTGCCGGTCCGACTGGAACACGTCAACAGAATGCTGCGGCCGGTCTTGGGTCGGGTGGCACGCCACGGAGGCTTTGCTAAGCGGCGTGGCGATTCGCTGTCGAGTGAGGATTCGGGAACGCCGAGGCCACTCCTTGTCCAAAGCTGCCGGCTGTGGCACCCGGCCACTTCCGAATAGACGCGCGACCCGCAGCCGGCTAATTCTTCCGAAGAACGGGTGTGAGAACTCCAGGTCTGGCAAAGGGCGATTCGTGGCAGTGACGCTTCACACGTGGCACACGGCGTCCGAGGCGATTGCAGCGTTCGGCGAGCCCGGAGCGTCCGAGACCTTCTGCGATGGGCAGTTCGTGGTCCTGCCGTCCACCGTCCTGTGCTTTGTCACGACCGGCCCGACATTGGAAGGGGCGCACGTTTCGTCTCCGACGCAGGTGACGTGGCGGCCGAAGCCCGGCACCGTCCGGGCGCATCGGGACGACTACAGCTGGTTGCCCGAGCCCGTGCGGGAGATCTACGACCGGAGTGCGCCGGAGGTCCGGAAGCTCCGCACGCACCACGTTCTCGTCCGTTCGCGGGACGATGAGCGGTTCTTCTATGCCGGCGAGGCGCAGCTGGAGAGCTACGGTAGCACGCGGGCCGCCGGCGGCGAGTGGGAGCTTGCCGCTCGATTCGCGCTCAGGCACAAGCTCCCCCGGGAAGTGTGGCGGAAGCTGGGGGGCTATTCCGGGTGGCTGGTGGAGGTGAACCATGAGGCCCGCTACGTCGAGACCGGTGACCTGCCGGAGTTTGAGCGGCTGGTGAACGAGTTGTCCCTGGCGGAGTTCTCGCACCTCTGGATGACCCGCTACGAAGAGGACTCGCTCACCCTCCACACCAACGCCCGGCGGGGATGGCTCATGTACCTCCGCGACCCGGCCGACAGTGGCCTCTATGCGCGGGACCTCGAGTCCGACGGAGCGACGGACACCCAGGAGGTGTTCCGGTGCGTTTGCGGGATCGACCTGGAGTTCGAAGCCGCCCGGACACTGCCGCGTGAGCTGGCCCAACGGGCCGCCATCGAGTTCTTCCAGACCGGCCGTTTGCCGGAGTGCGTCCCCTGGGATCCGGAGTGGTAGACACGCGGAGCGACCGCCGCCGGCGGGCACGAATGGGCCGTCCAGTTGTCCGGGATGTCCCCTGATCGCCGTCGGCGCTCAACTCGCGGTGTTGGATTCCGGACTCGGAAGGATCTTGGCCGGCGAACTCCCCCACGCATCCGCGAGCTTGAACACCAGCGGGTTCAGCACGATGGAAAAGATCGCGCCCGCCACCAGCAGGCTGACCGCTTCGGGCGGGAGGAGTTCCAGGCTCACCCCCAGCGCCGCCAGGATGAACGAAAACTCCCCGATCTGCGCGAGCGCCGCGGAGACCGACAGCCCGAGCGCCATCGATTCCCCGAGGAGCAGCACGATCCCGAGGGCCGCCATCGACTTTCCGATCACGATGATCCCGATCACCGCCAGGACCCGCATCGGCTGCTCCAGCAGGACGCGGGGATCGAACAGCATTCCCACCGAGACAAAGAACAGCACCGCAAAGACGTCTTCCAGCGGCTGCAGGCTCTTGATCGCCTTGTGGCTGGCGTCGGACGCGTTCAGGACCATCCCGGCAAAGAAGGCCCCCAGCGCGAACGAGACCCCAAAGACCGCCGTGGCGGCGTAGGCGATGCCGAGCGACTGGCCGACAACCGCCAGCGTGAACAGCTCGCGGGACTCGGTCTCCTCCACCTTCTTGAGGAGCCACGGAAAGACCCGCGTCCCCACGATGAGCATGAGCGCGACGAAAGCCGAGACCTTCGCCAGCGAGATTGCCAGGGAGCCCCACAGGCTCCCTTCGCCGGTGGAGACGCCTCCCAGCGGCCCGGCCAGGGACGGGAGAAGGACCAGCACGAGCACCACGGCGAGGTCTTCGACAATCAGCCAGCCGACCGCCACGCGCCCCTCGGGGGAGTCGATCTGTCCGCGGGCTTCGAGCGCCTTAAGCAGCACCACCGTGCTGGCGACGGAGAGCGCGATGCCGAACACGAGACCCGCGCCGAGCGGCCAGCCCCAGAGGCGCGAGATCAGCACTCCCAGGAAGGTGGCGGCCAGGATCTGCGCGATCGCGCCCGGGAGTGCGATCTTGCGTACGTCCCACAGGTCGCGGATGGAAAAGTGCATCCCGACGCCGAACATCAGCAGGATCACGCCGATCTCGGCGAGCTGATGCGCAAGCTTGGCATCGCCGACGAATCCCGGCGTAAAGGGACCGATCGCGACCCCGGCCAGCAGATAGCCGACGAGCGCCGGCAGGCCGACCCGGACTGCGACATACCCGATGGCAAAAGCGAGAGTCAGACCGATCGCGATCATCGCGATCAGCGGCGTATCGTGCGACATGGGGGGAGGGTGGTTGGGAGTGTGTTGGCGCGTGTTTTGAGGCACACCGTCGAAACAGCCTGTCCTCTCCCCCATCCGGGACCGCGATTGTAGGCCGCAGGCCCCGGGTGGTGGCCGGGAAATGGGGCGTCGATCAGAAAAGGACCGGATCCATCAGCCCCCGTTGCTGTTCAAATCATCAGCGGTTGGGCCCGCTCGTGAGCTGGACTGCGCGGTTCCTGCCGGTACTCGGGTCCGCCGTTCTAAGAGGCACGCCGATTCGAACATCCTCCCGCGCCGGAGACGCTCGGCGAGGATTGGCGGGGCGGCGAAGCGTTCGGCGACGTCCGGTCCGCGCTCCCCGCCTCAGCTGCGCGAATCACGACGCGCGGAGGATCAGCCCGCCGGCGAGTCGATGGAGGAGGCCCGATCCGCGTCAGCCCCCTTCTCGCGCGACCGGCTGTCGTCACTTGTCGACGCGATCATTCCGTCCAGGATCGCCACGAACGCGTGTCGCCCCACAGCGATGATCCCCAGCAGCAGGAGCAGAATCAGGATCCACACCACGGGGGCCGGGAAGATCGGCAGCAGCAGGGCCACGCCGACGATCGCGAACCCGACTCGGATCGGCATTCCCTGTCGGTCCAGTCTCGCTTCCGACTTCTCAAGCCGTGCTCGAAGGGAAGCGATGTCGTCTTCAGTCGAGCTCACCGTCGGGTTCTCCGGTCGGGATCGTGCCTGGGCCCTGCGTTGCGGGATTATGCCGCGCGTCGCCGTGTCTTTCGGCTCAAACGCTCAATTCGTCGGGCATCGGGCTCGACCCCCGTGGAGTCCCGCGAGAACGATCAACCGCCGGCCGGATCTCCGGCCGAAGTCCGATCCCCGGCGGCTGTTTCGTGACGGGAGCGGCCGGTGTCTTTGGCCGGATCGATCACCCAGGCCAGGAACGACACGATCGCACATCCTCCAAGGACGATCGCCCCCAGGCCGACGAGTAAAACAGCAAACCTGGGGGAAATCAGCAACGACAGGATGAGGCCGACGATCACAAACCCGAATCGGGTCCGTCGCCGCAGACGTTTCAGTTCCGCTTCCGTCTCCGTCTGACGTTTTCGGAGCACGGCGAGGTCATCTTCGATCGAGCTCACCGTCGGAATCTCCCGTCGTGGCGGTGTCTGGGCCCCTGCATTCCGGGATTATGCCACGGACGGCGCGGTCTCGCCTCCCCAGAGTTCCACCCGGCGAGCGTCTTGAGCCATGACGCGCCCGTCCTTGGAGGCCGCCGCTCGGGCCGGATCGCGAGCGGCCGAGGAACAGGCCGCTATCACTCCAGGCAAGGGGAGACACAGGCTCCCTCAATCAGAACGGCCACGTTCTCCACGACCGTGAGGTTTCCAGGCCGGCCCCACACCGCATCCACCACTCCCTGCGAAGACACGACGTCGATGAAGGCGGCCTCGGGTGACGAAACCCAGAACGTATCCGTCCGCCTGCTGCCGCAGAACGAAGGATCCAGACGGGCCCCCACTTCGACCTCCCGAAGATTCCCCGCCGCCAACGCCTCTTCCAGGCGATCGCCCCGGCGAATTCGGATCCGGTCCCTCAATGCCAGCATTCGGTCGACCTGCGGAACCGGCGTGAGAGCCGAGTCCCCGACTCCCTCACGCCGCAGGACAACGACCACCTGATTGGCGTCGACGGGCGGCTCGAGCGGGGCACTGTGTCTGGACACGGTGATCGCAGCGGACGCGACACAAACGCCTGCGACGAACGCAACGGCGACACAACCCAACACGCTGATGCCGCGCATGCGGACCCCTCTCCCAGTCGTCGGCGTCCGAGTTGATAGACGGTCGGGCACCCGAGGATCTTGACCTCCAGCGGGGACAAACGGAACTTCGCTCGCAGACTCGCCGTGACCTGGTCGCTCACTTCGCAGGCGTCGCGGGTTGGTGTGGGGGCATACGACACGGTGTCCGCGCTTGGACACGGGCTCCTTCAGATATCTCTCGACGAGACGGCCTCCGGCGGGCAAAGGGGCCTTGCCCCTCTGCACTCCCCACCAGGGTGCCCCTGGACCCGGCTGGGGTGCGGTGGGCGGTGGCTGTTCTGCGGCGGACCGTTTAGCGCTCGGTCGCGGCCTTCCACTGCGTCCGCTGCTCAATCGTCAGGACCTCCAGCATCTTCTGCTCAAACGGCGCGGCCAGACGGCTTCGCTCCGGCCGCGGCGCGTCGACCGGAGCCTCGGCAGCCGCGGTGCGATAGTCGTTGAGGATCTCCTTGAGCTGCTCCCTCTGCTCGTCCGAGAGCTTGAGTTCCGCGGCAACATCTGAACGCGTCAGCGCCCACAGTCCCTGACGCTTCAAAATCGCCGGCCGGAGCCTCGCGAACTCCTGATCGCCAACAATCATCCGGAGCTCCGTCTCGATCTCGGCATTCCACTCCTCCAGCGCACAACAGCTTTCCGTCCGGACCGCCGCGCACTCGGCAAAGGTCCTGGCCTCCGTCAGCCGCTGCCGCAGAGAATTGAGCCGTTGATCGAACTGGATCCGGGCCTGGAGATTCGTCAGCAGCTGGACCTGATCCCGGTTGAGGGACAGCGTCCGCCCCCGCGCGGCGTGAACCTCCAGGGCCGCGATGAACTGGATCTGGCCCGCGATGGATTCGTCGTCGATCATCCCGTAGCTGGTCGGGAGCGGAATCTGGAAGCCCGCGACTTGCGAGCCCGTCCCCCCGCGGATCGACCGGGACGACGCTTCGGGATTGCCGCGGGCGGTACCCGGAGCGAAGCCTGAGCTGCCGAAGCCTGAGCTGCCGAAGACCGGGCCGGGATCGGGAGCGGGAGGGCCGGGGGGCCCCAGCATCTCCGTCCACTTCGCCTTCTGCTCTTCCGTCAGAACGCCGAGCATCCTGGCTTCGAACTCCTTCTGGGCCTTTCGGCCGTCCTCGGTCGCGCTGGCAAAGGGGCTCTGGAAGCCCGACGCGGAAAAGTCCTGGGCCAGCCTCTTCAGCTCATCGGCCTGCGCCTGGGTGATCCCCAGATCGCGGGTCACGTCGGGACGCATCAATGCGCGGGCGCCCTGACGCTGAAGCGAGATCTGGGTGCCGCGGCGGAACTGCGTTTCGTCCACGACCTGTTTGACCTTCGCGTCCTGTTCCAGCGACAGCGATTCCGACAGGACTCGCAGTTCCTCGCGGAGCTTGAGACGGTCGTCGTCCGTTTCCGCGGTCCGGAGCTTCTGGAACATCGGCCCGAGCCGACCGAAGAAGTCCGTCTCCTCCGAAATCTTTCGGAGTTTCTCGACCTGGTCGTCGGTGAGCCCCATCTCCTTCCGGACGGCGTCGTCCCGCAGCGCCTCACGAATCAATCCCGGGACAGGCGCGGCGGTTCGCGAGCCCCGGGAGCGCTCCTGTCCGCGGACAGGGGAGACCAGCCCCGTCCCGGCCAGGACCAGCAACAGGACTCCGGAAACCGCCGCATGCAAGACCTGGTTCACCGTTTGATCTCCTCTGGCCCGCTTTCGTTGTGCCCGCCCCGTTCGGGATCAGGACAGTCTCCCTCAAGATCCTTGTCGTGGGATGAAGTCCTCTCGCCTGCGAGCGTCGGTGATTCTGTTCGTCCGCCGCCGCCTGAGCCAGTCCGTCCCATGGAGATTGGCATTCCCTCGACAGAACGCGCCTCGCCGACGTCGCAGCCGGCGGGCGTCCGAGTCACGACGCGGCGTCCCCGGCGAGGGGTTCGATTGGTGGCCGTCCATCGCCATAGAACGACCGTTCGCGCGATCGGTCGACGACTTCGAAGTGCCGGTCGAGAAACGCTCCCTCGACAGACCAGCTGTAGCTTCCGCTCCGGTCCACCAGCCACACCACGCCGGGGCCGCAGTGGCGACAGTAGTAGCCGACACGGTACGTCTGTCCGATCTCGCGGCCCCGGCGTCGCGCATGCGGCCACAGCCGGGTCAACCGGACGACGCTTCTCGGCGGGAGCGGAAAACGACTCATTGCTGACGAAGGGGGGCTCGTGAGCCAACATTATCTTGTGTCGAGCGAGGTTTCCGCTCAGACGCTTCCTCCGGCCGACGTGACGGAACGCATAACGATGTACTGGCTCCCGGCGGTTGTGACCCTCTATTTGAACGCCGCCGCATTCGCGCTGGGGGGCGCGGTCTACTCCGGAATGGGGGACGTCACGCTGGGCGATGTGGCCGTTCAGCGCTGGCTCGTCGCTCCGGTTCTGATCGGCGCCCCTCTGAACCTGGCGGCCATCGCGGGCGGCTTCCTGTCGAGGAGAATCCGTCACCACGTCGCGTGGCCTGCGTATCGGCAATGCTGCGTCGGACTGAGCGTGCTGTACTGCGGCGTGTCGCTCGCGGCACTGCTCGCACCGATCGAGTTCGGGGGGACTGTGGTCTCCGGGATGTGGACTCAGTTCCGCAACGAGTACCTCGTCTTCGCCGCCGCGTTCCTGCTGGCGTCCGTCGTGCTCGACGGTCTGCGACCGACTCAGGACGGCGCATGCTGAGACGACACGGACGGTGTGGATTCGAGAGGGGTGTCGCACATTGATGGTGAGCCAGCCACGCCGTGCCGGCGGAGAGATGAGATCGGGACCGGCGATCTGATATCGTGCCGACGCGCTCCACCCGATTCGACACCATGAGGCCAACCGTGTCCGACTCCACCGCCGCTCACCACGAATCGAACCGCCATTTCTACGACCGGATCGCCAACGCTTACGACCTGATCGCCGACTCCAACGAACGCGCCGCGCGTCAGACCGGCGTCCGAGCCCTCGCCCTCAAGCCCGGTGAGTCCGTCCTGGAACTCGGCTTCGGCACCGGGAACGAGGTCCTCGACTTGGCGGCGCTGGTCGGCGCGGAAGGGAAGGTGGCCGGAATCGACATCTCTTCCGGGATGCTGGCGGTCTCGCAGCGAAAGCTCGCCGAAGCGGTCCCGGCTCCCCAGGCCCCCATTGACCTGCGTCTTGGAGACGCCCGGTCGCTGCCGTTTGCAGACAACACGTTCGATGCGGCTTACACCAGCTTCACGCTGGAGCTGTTTCCGGAGGGGGACATCCCGCTGGTGCTGGCGGAGGCGAGGCGGGTTCTCAAGCCGGGTGGGCGGATCGGGATTGTCTCAATGGCGACGGTCCGGCCGGGGAACCGGGTGAGCGGACTGGAGAAGACGTACATCTGGATGCACCGGCACTTCCCGCATCTGGTCGACTGCCGTCCGATCGACACGGAGGCACTGGTCTCGGCGGCGGGGTTCGAGGTCGCGTCGTGCGAGGACCTGGAGATCTGGACGATGCCGGTGCGGGTGGTAATCGGCCGGAAGTAGGCGATCTCTGTCCCTCCGCTGAAACAGCGTCCTCGCCGGCACGACTCCGATAGCTCAAACCCAACGTGCGACGGCAGCCGGGGTCAAGGGGGCAACCCCTTGCCGCCGGAGGCGCTTCACTGAGGAACCGTGGGACACAACGGACGTCCCCTTTGTGGTCCCGGCGTTGAGGACTCCCTCAAAATAAACCGCTCGCGTTGCGATCCCCGCGTGTTGGTGTGGGGGCATCCGGCACGTTGTCCGCGCTTGGACACGATCTCCTTCAGACATCTCTCGACGAGACGGCCTCCGGCGGGCAAGGGGGCGTGGCCCCCTTGCATCCCCCACCAGGGTGCCCCTGGACCCGGTGAGGGGCCGTTAGGCATCTGCCACCTTGGGCTTATCCCAGAGCTCTTTGCCCCCGCAACTGCTCCGAGATCTCCGCCAGACTCGCCTTGATCTGACGCAGCGTCGCCCGGCGCGACACCAACACCAGCAGCACCGTCGAAAGCGCCGCCAGCAGCAACGCGATCGTACATCCCAGCAGCCAGTACGCGGCCCACTCCCCCACCATCGCCCAATCGTCCCAGTCATCAACAAGGCTCGCCCGCCCCGCGTGATACGCCCGCAGCCGCGGAGCCACCATCATCACATAAAAGGGACACAGCCCAATCAGCCCCGCCGCCGTCAGCGTCCAGAACAGGATCGCCGCGCCCGCCAGCAGACGGATCGTCCGTCGATCGCGATCCAGGACCGCGCCGGCCACCTGCCGCGGATCCGGCCCCCCTCCCCCCGGCGACGAAGCCCGGTCGACGTTCAACAGAGCCCGCCCCAGCCCCTTGTCGGTTGCGTCCTGGTCAGTCATGAACGTTCCTCCTTTCCAGCCGGCGGCCAAGGACCTGCCGGGCGTAGTGCAGACGGGAGCGGACCGTCCCGACCGGGCATCCCACGACCCCGGCGATCTCGTCGTAGCTCATCTCTTCGATATACCGCAGGACCATCACTTCCCGGTGCTCCGCCGCCAGCTCGTCGAGCGCGGCGTGGATCCGCTGAGCGTCCTCCTCAGTGAAGCGAGGTCCGTCCGCGGCGGTGTCCGGCAGCGCCGCTTCATCGAGAGGCTGATGCGGCGGGGGCCGGTGGCGGAAGGTACGGAACGCCCGGTCCCGCGCAATCCGGTAGAGCCACGCCCGGGACGCGCCGGCGTCGGCCAGGCGGGGGATGGCCCGGAAGACATCGAGCCAGACCTCCTGGAGGGTGTCTTCGACGGCGGAGTCGGCGGTCTCGCCTTGGTGTGGGGCGCGGAGCATTTTGCGGAGGTAGTAGCGAAGTCGGGGCTGGTAGCGTTCGACGAGTTCCGCGAAGGCCGTTTCGTCACCGGTCTGGCAGCGGAGCACGAGAACGCGCTCGTAGAGCCTGTCGGTCGAGTCGGTCATCGGGTCCTCGGTGGCCGCGTTCCGTGCGGGTCTACGAATAGGTTGCGCGGAGTGGGGGAAGAGTTCGAAGATTTGGCTATTGGACGCGACTTTTCGAACGACTTGCCCCACGACGAAGCTCAAACGACGTCCTTGCCGACACGACTCCCGCCAGCTCAAACCCAACGTTCCACGGCCACTGGGGTCAAGGGGGTCTCACCCCCTTGCCGCCGGAGGCACTTCAACGAGGAACCGCGGTAAACGACGGGCGACCGCTTTGTGGTACCAGCGTTGAGGACTCCTCTTCACTTTTCGCTGATGGAAGCGTCTTACCCGGCGACAGCGCGTTTGTTTGATACCATAAGCACCGACGAGATCCCGCAACGATCGGACGGCGGGCAGGGAAGCGTTCCGCGGAGCAGGGAAAGCCCAATGCGACTGTTCTTTCTGATAGCGGCGACTTTTTTGCTTGCCTCCTCCGCCTCGGCAGAGGGGTTGTACTTTCCCAATCGGGCGGCCACGTCTCCCTCCGGTTCGTATGACGTGGAGGCCAAACCGCCGGACAATCAGAAGGGGGAGCACTGGCGGTTGCAGGACAACCTCGTGTATGTCTGTTCTGACACTGCGAACGCTGAAGTCCTCTGGACGCGGCGGCAGCCGATGGAGCGATTCGTCCAGGATGCAGATGGCGGGTTTCGGCTCGCTCATGCGGGCGACATGCATGAGGACATTGTCACTCGGCCGCTCGAGTCTTCCCCAAAGGCGCTGCTGGTTTCGGACAGCGGTTGGACGGTCATCCGAACCTACGGCGATCGTCTTGTCGTCATCGCCCCCAACGGGGATGTCGTCGGGACGGTCGCAGTCGTCGAGGACGCGTTCCGTGACGAAGACAAGAAGCACGTTCGGGATTTGGGCGCCGGCTTTCGCTGGTCTGGGAATTCTCTCTGGTACTTTCTGATGACCGCGGAGGGAGAGTTCCTTGTGATCCGACCGTGGTGGGGGAGGAGGGTGTTCCTCAGCGTGCATGCGGGGACTCTCGCTGGCTGCGACCGCGAGGTGTTGTCGATTGCTGCCGCCGCTGAAGAACGGGAAATCGTCCTTCGCACCCTGCGGGCGCCTGTTGACATGCAATACCCCGGCGATGCCTTTATGACTGCTGCCTATCTGGCGGGGGTGCTGTCGATCCCCGAGGCCGTGCCGCTGCTGAGGGGGGCCGAGAACTCGCCCAGTTTCTCTTTCGGTCTGTCTTTCGAGGCATTGCACCTGTACTACGTCGATCCGATGGACCTTCGGCAGTTCCGGCTCCGCCAGATCGCCCAGCTGTCGCTTCGTCGCCTCGGCGAGAAGCCGGCTTCGCTTCCCTGTTACCAAGTCCACTTTCGCGTGGCGGGGGAGGCCATTCCATTTTCGCCGACCCCCATTGAACCTCAGCGGCATGAGAACGTGGCCGCGGTGAAACTCGGGATGAAACCCAGAGACGTCCTCCTGGCGCTTGGCTCTCCGGACGTCGTGTGGCGGACCGACACATGGAACTACGACATGGACGCACCGGAGCCCTTCTCGGTTGCGATCACGTTCAGTGAGGGCCGAGTGACGAAGATCGAACGCCGCGCGGCGGAATGGAAAGACGGACTCACCCGCGACGAGCAGGTCAGTGACTAGCTTCGCAGGGCATGTTGGGGCCTGGCGCCGGGGGCGGTGACCGCCTGCCCAACGCGACCAGAAGTGCCGCCGGCCGAGTACGGCGCCTCAGCCGAGGCCGTGCAGGTTGGCGAGACGCTGAGGACAAGGCTTGGTAAAAGGACGCCGTCGGGGATTCGGCTTTGCGGAGAAACGCCCGAGGATCCTATGGCTGGTGTCTTGCTTGCGATGATTCGTACGGTGTTTCGCATCCCGGCGCCCGTTGTCGACGAGGCGCGTGCCGTGGAGATCGCCATCGAAGCGGCGATGATTGATGGTGTCATTCTCCAGGACGATCCTCTTGAATCGCTTCGACGTGAGCATCCGCCACGCGTTTCAGAGGGATTGCGGACGTGGACGGTACGCGTCAACCCGGTCGTGCAGTCACCCTGGTATGTGATCTGCAATCAGACTGGAGTCGTCGTGAAATCTGGCATACCGCCGCTATAGCGGACGTTCCGGAGGCTGGGTAAGCCGCAGTTGTAACCCACAGCGCGGGCCGTTTGGCACGTCCCTGGAGGCTCTGCGGAAGGGCGTGGAGAGAGCGCCAAGGCAATGGCGAGCGGGGGGCGTCAGCCCCCTGATGCGTCCGCGCGCTCAAGATGCCGCCGGCTGCTCCGGCCCAAAGGGCCATCCGTTCTTCCAGCCAAGGCCATCGGCCCTGGTGTCGCCCGCATCAAAGGGAGCCACGGCCCAACGGGCCAACCATTCTGTTCCAGAAGCAGAAGAAGAGAAGGTTCACGCGGAGGCCGCGGAGAAAAGGCAGACGTCCTCTCGTTTCTCTCCGCGTCTCCACGTGAGACTCCTTCGACGAAGAGGAGATAGGGGGGCATGCGGCACCGGTCTCGCGCTTGACACTCACTCCTTCAGACATCTCTCGACGGCCAGGCCTCCGGCGGGCAAGGGGGTGTGACCCCCTTGCATCCCCCACCAGGGTGCCCCTGGACCCGGTGAGGGGCCTCTTGACGGGGTTAGGCAACTTGCCTTAGAGTGTGCCTTAGGCAACTTGCCTTGCCACTCCACGGAGGCCCATCGCGTGTCCCACTCTCCCGGGCCCGATGTCACCGAAACCGAGCTCGCCATGCTCCAGGTCCTCTGGGACCAGGGCGAAGCGACTCGCCGCCAGGTGACCGACGCCCTCTATCCCGGCGGCGGCGACTCCCACTACGCCACCGTCCAGAAACTCCTCGAGCGGCTCGAGAAAAAGGACTTCGTCCGCCACGATCGCCGCGACGGCATCCTGGTCTTCCAGCCCTGCGTCGACCGGGACGAATTCATCCGCCGCCGACTCCAGGGGCTCGCCGATTCCCTCTGCGGAGGTGTCGTCGCCCCGCTCGTCATGAACCTCGTCCGCACGCAGCCGCTCTCGACCGCGGAGATCGACGAGCTCTACGCCTTCCTCGGCGAGCAGCGGCGGGAACGGGAGCGAAGCGGCACGAAGCGCAGCGGAAGTTCCAAGTCGAATGGTTCCAAGTCCAAATAGCGGAGCCGGGCCGTGACGCTGTTCGAACATGCCCTCCTGAGCAATGTCGTCTGGGCCGCCGCGCTCGCCGCCGGCGCCGCCCTGATCACGCGGTTCTTCGCCAGGCGAAGCCGCCGCGCTACCGCGCTCCTCCACGGCCTGTGGGTCCTGGTCCTCCTGCGGCTGATCATCCCGCCGGCCGTTTACCTCGCCTACACCGTCGCCCCGGTTCCGCTCTCCGCGAAGGCGCCCGACGCCGTGGCAGCCGTCGCCCCGACCAAGCCGCGAGTCTCCGCCGGCGCAATCACAACCGCAGACTCCACGGACAACCGCAGCGCGCAGCCGATCCGCTCGAGCGTCTCACCCGCGACACCGCAGCCAACCGATCTCCTGCCGTCCCCCGCGTTCGCGACCGCTGTCGCCGAGCCGCGGAGCGAAAATCCATCGCTGGCTGCGCCCCGAAGAGCATCTCGTCCCGCCACCTCGCCGACCATCGCCGCCCCCCAACCGGCAAACTCCCTCGACGCCTGGCGTCTCGCCGCACTCGTCATCTGGAGCCTCGGAGCGATCCTCTGCGCGGCCACCGTTGCCCTCCAGGTGATCCGCTTCCGCCGCCTCCTCCGCGCCGCCCGCCCTGCGGATGAAACCCTCCGTGAAGAAGTCGCCGGGATGACCCGCCGGCTCGGCCTCAAGCAGCCCCCCGAAGTCCTGATGATCCCCGCGCGGCTCCCGCCGCTCGTGTGGGCCTTCACCGGCCCGCCGCGGCTGCTGCTGCCCACGGAGCTGTGGGACCGCCTCGACGACGCCCAGCGGCAGACAGTCCTGGCCCATGAACTCGCTCATCTCCGGCGGCGGGACCACTGGGTCCGCTGGCTGGAGGCGGTCACGCTCGTCCTCTACTGGTGGAACCCGCTCGCCTGGTGGGCCCGCCGGCAGATCGAACGCTCCGAGGAACAGTGCTGCGACGCCTGGGTCGTCTGGGCCCTGCCGGACTCCGTCGACGCTTACGCCGAAGCCCTCGTGGCGACCACCGCGTTTCTCTCCGGTCCGCGTCCGCGCTGGCTCGTCGGGGCCACGGGGATCGGACGGATCACCGATCTCAAAAGGAGACTGAGCATGATCCTCACCGAGTCCGAAGCGGCCCCCCTCGCTCGCCCCGCGTCGCGCGCCGTCCTGATCGCGGGCGTCATGGCCGTCCTCCTCCTCCCCGCCTGGACCCCGGCGCCGGGCGAACCGCCGAAGCCCCCCGCGGATCCCGTCGCAGCCCCATCGCCCGCCCCACCGACGCCGCCGGCATCGCCTAAGCCGCCGGCGACCGAACTTCCGTCGCTCCCCTCGGTGACTCCTCCCCAGCCGGAGCCCAAGCCCGCTCCGCCGCCCCCCGACGTTCCCGCCGCGAAGCCGATGGAAAAGGAGCTGCCGCCAGGCGGACCACCGTCTCCACCACCGACCGACACGCCCGCGCCACCGAAGCCGGCTCCCGTCGAACAGCCATCGCTGGGCCCGGTTCCCGAACCGTCCGGCGCTCCCGCCACAGCCCCGAAGGCGGTCGACGTCTGCCAGCCGGTCGAGGCGGAGATCGTCGAGTACGACACGTTCAACGGCCGGATCGAAGCCGCCGAAGCGGTCGAGATCCGCGCCCACGTCGGCGGCGTCCTGACCAGGGTCCCGCCGCGGGACAAGCCGATCGTCCAGAAAGGGGACCTGCTGTTCGAGATCGACCCCCGCCCGTTCCAGGCGGAGTGCCGGAAGGCCGAAGCGGAGGTCGCTCGATGCGAGGCGCAGGTGAAACTGAGAACCGCCAATCTCGAACGTGCGGTTCGACTGAAGAAATCCGACGCCATCTCCAGCGATGAGTACGCCCGGATCGAAGGGGAACGGGAGGACGCCATCGCGGCGCTGCGGGTCTCGCAGCCGGCCCTGGAGCTGGCGCGGCTCAAGGTGGAGTCGACGCAGATCACCGCTCCCATCAGCGGGCGGCTCAGCCAGCCGCGTCTCGTCCCCGGAGAGCTCGTCGGCGCCGACACGACGCTCCTGGCGACCATCGACTCCACGGATGCCATGCTCGTCGAGTTCCAGATGGACACGAATACGGTCCTGAAACGCGTGCGGGAGACCCGGCCCGGCGATGGGACCAGCGCTCCCACCGGCCTGGCCCGCCTGATC
This sequence comes from Planctomyces sp. SH-PL14, assembly GCF_001610835.1. Classification (NCBI taxonomy): domain Bacteria; kingdom Pseudomonadati; phylum Planctomycetota; class Planctomycetia; order Planctomycetales; family Planctomycetaceae; genus Planctomyces; species Planctomyces sp. SH-PL14. The sequence goes on from NZ_CP011270.1 coordinate 5,757,321, forward strand.
GGCCTGCCGGTGGAGGTCATGCTGGACGAGAAGGATCCCCCGCGGCGCTCGGTCATCGAATCGACCGACTCGCGGATCGAGGCCAACCAGGCGGGAGCTCTTCGCTGTCGCGCCGCGATCCCGAACACGGACGGCCTCCTGCTGCCGGGACTCTTCGTCCGCCTGCGGATGCCGCTGCCGAGCTACCGGGCCCTCGTGGTGCCGGACGCGGCGGTCAATTTCAGTAGCAGTTCACACACAGAATCGGGAGTTCGGACGCGTCCGGTGTGCGTTGTCGACGAAGATGGCAAGGTGGAGCTCCGCTGGGTGGTGGTTGGTCAGCGCCTGTCGTCCGGGGTCGTGCCAATTCGGGAAGGTCTGAATGCCTCGGATTGGGTGGCGACGCAGTTTCTTCCGTCCATCCCCTCTACGCCTTCTCGCAAGATCAAGCTTATGACGAATAAGGTGGCTTTCCCGACGATTCCGAAGAAGACCGAGAACTAGGTGCGAGGCCGGCGCCGGACCTCATACGATCGCGTCCGCAGCCCCGAACTCGGACAGGATACCCGCCAGCCCCGCCGACAGGACCGCGCGCTCCGGCGCCATCAGTTGCTCGGCGTACGGGCTGCTGTTGTCGACGGGGGGCTGAGCGGCCCGGCGAGCCCTCAGCAGCTTCACGCGAAGATTCAGGACCCGCTCCGCGACCTGCCGAACCGCTTTCGCCTTCGCCGCCACGTCGGCCGGCGGTGCGCCGCGAAAGGCGACGACCGCGCGGCGGAGAACCGCCTCGGCATCCTCCAGCTTGGTCTGATGTGTCAGCCAGGTGAACTGGCCCCGCCACTGCGCCATCCGCCGCCTCGCCTCGCGCCCGTTGTTGACCATCCGGACAACGTCGCCGGAATCCGGGTTCGGCCATGACGAAGGAGGCGAGTCGATTCGTGCGGTCGAGGCCTCGCGACCGCATGACCGTCTGTTGCACCACAAGAGGCCTCTGAAGTCCCGCCAGGGACGGCCGAAAATCGCCCACCACTTCAGTGGTGGGGATCCGCCACGCCGAGCACGGGCAGTCCCGTTAGGGACGAGAGAGAATCGGGGGGCCGCGAACCGTTGTGTTCTTCCGTCCCTGCCGGGACTCGGACGAGATCCCGTCGTGTCCCCCCCACCCTTGAAACGGGGGGCTATTGTCTGTCGTCCCTGCCGGGACTCATTTTTCACGGCCGCTCTGATCTGTGTGCATCTGTGTTGATCTGTGGCTCAATTCCTTCGGAGAGGCAGGTTGAGCGCGGAATCAGGGGGCTGACGCGCGGGGTTATCAGGGGGCTGACGCGCGGGGTTATCAGGGGGCTGACGCGCGGGGTTATCAGGGGGCTGACGCCCCCCGCTCGCCTTTATGGCGATGTGTTGTTCGCGCGGACGTGTTGGTGCGCTGAAGTCCCGCCAGGGACGAAAGGCCGCCTCGTCCGTCCTCTCTCGACCTTCCGCCTGAACCCCTTCCGCCTTCAGCCTCTCCCCCCTCCGCCCCTCCCAACGGCCTGAAACTTGCTCGAACTCTCGTCCAGACGACACAATCGACCCGACGCCCTCACCGCGGAGACTCACCATGACTGACGTCACCCTCGAAGGCCCCGCCGCCAGCGCCTTTGCCGACCCCGCCCAGGCCCAGCAGGCGGTCGAAGCCCTCAAGCAGGCCGGCTATCGCGACGACCAGATCGGCATCGTCTCCAAAGACTCCGTCGAAGGTCATCGCCCCGCCGCCGACCGCAACGGCGAAATCCGCACACGCGAAAGCCGCATCAAGGAAGGGGCCGCCGCCGGCATGGCGGTCGGCGCCGGCCTCGCGGCCATGTTCGGCAGCGTCCTGTGGGGGGCCAGCGTCCTCAGCGGCGTCATCCCCGGCATCGGCCCCATCATCGCCGGTGGCACGCTCGGCGTCCTCCTGACCACCACGGTCGCCGGAGCCGCAGCCGCCAGCCTCGGCGGGACGCTCCAGGGGATCGGCCTCACAGAGCAGGACGCCCGGTTCTACGAAGCGGAACTCCACGCCGGCCGGACGATCATCACCGTCCAGGGCGAAGGGATGGACGACGCCCAGGAGATCCTCACCCGGCACGGCGGCTACGACCGCATGACGAACCGGGCTTAGGGTGGGACTGGGGCCAGGGATAAGAGACCGGGGACTGGAGAGTAGGGACGAGGGATGCCGGAGATGTCCGATGAGCCTGAGCTGCTGACCGTTCTTCGCGAGATCCGCGACATCCAGCGTCAGCACCTCGAGGCCTACCAGAAGGCGACCGCGGCGACCCAGGTCGAGCTCGAGCGACAGCGCCGCATCCAGGAGGAGCAGATCGCCCGGGTCCGCTCGTTCCAGGCGTTCTACCGCGTCGTCGTCATCGTGGCGACGATCGTGATCCTGTGGGGCTTCTACTACCTCTGGAAGCTGGACCTCGCCAACAACGCCCGCCGACCGATGCTGAAGCCGGTCGAGGTCGAATACACGCTCTGACCGGTCCCCGAGGCCTTCGGATTTGTCAAACATAGAGGCACGGAGGTCACGGAGAGGAGACCAGGAGACAAGACTGCCTGCAGATGCATCCCTGTTTTTATCTGTGTCGATCTGTGTTCATCCGTGGCCCCCACTCTTCCGCCTCCTCCGCGCCCTCCGTTCCTCTGTGTTTCAACCTGTCTGCGTTTCCACTCGTGAGCCACCGGCTCCGCTCACCGCTTCCGGAACGGAATCAGCTGCCGCAGCCGCGGGTCGCGGAAGTACAGCCCCAGCCACAGAACCACCCCGATGATCACCGGCGCGATAAACGGCTCCTTCCCCCGCACGTGGACCTCGGTCGCCCCTCCCAGGTACCCGGTCAGCAGGATCGCCCCCAGCACGGCGGTCTGCGGGATCAGATAGATCACCGCACAGGCGATCTCGACAATCCCGATCGTCCGCATCTGCTCCATCGTGTAGCCCATCTTCTCCACCTGCGGGATCATCTCGGCCGGCGGATTGAGCTTGAAGTACGCGCTCATGGCAAAGAGCGGGATCGGAAGGATGGAAAGAATCCGTCCGGTCCAGATCTTCCACTTGGTCTGTGTCATTTCCGTCATCGAAGTCGGTCCTGTTACGCTGGTCGTCGGTGCAACGGGGCGCTGGGCCGGGTCTGTGGAGCGAGTCGAAACCGTTCCAACAACATTCTCCGGCCACCCCGCGGGACGACGCGGCGAAGCGTCATCCTACCCCATGCGTCGTTCGAATCTGGCGAGCCTCGACAACAATCCGCCAGAATTCCGAAGCCGCTCCGTACGCCGACCGGAAGTGCCACCGCGGGAAGCCATACCCCAATCGTCGCGGGACACCACCGCGACGACTCAACCCAGCCGACACCCCTGAAGAAGCCCCCCCCATGCCCACGAACCTCTCCGACTTCGACTTCAGCGACTTCTGGCATCACGGCGAATACGTCGACGGCCTCGCCGAAGGCCCTCCGTCGCCCGCCATGATCGCGGAGCTCGAAAAGGAGCTCGGGTATCGGCTCCCCCCCGCCTACATCGCTCTCTGTCGCGACAAGAACGGCGGCCTCCCCCGGAAGTGCTACCACGCCGCGCCGCACGCCACCTCCTACGGAGACGAGGGCTTTATTGAAGTCGCGGAGATCTACGCGATCGGCCGCACCGCCCCCTGGGCCCTCGGTCGCGAAGGCTGCGACAACGCCTTCTGGGTCGGCGAATGCCTCTATCCCGCCGTCGGGGTCTACTTCGCGAACGCCCCCGACCAGGGACACCAGATGCTCGCGCTCGACTATCGGAAATGCGGCCCCCAGGGCGAACCGTCGGTCGTTCTGGTCGACGAGATCGAGGAGTACCGGATCGTCTCCCTCGCCCCGGACTTCGAGACCTTCATCCGCGGCCTCAAAGCCGAAGCCCCCTGAGCCCCGTCGTCCCAGAAGGCGAGCGGGGGGCGTCAGCCCCCTGATGGCTCCGCTCGTGCAAGTCGCCCCCGGACGCTCCGGCCCAAAGGGCCAACCGTTCTGTTCTCTCCTCCGCGTCTCTGCGGACCCTTCGTCGCTGCGAAGAGGAGATGGGGGCATCCGACACCCGTCTCGCGCTTGGACAGCAGCTCCTTCAGACAACTCTCGACGGCCAGGCCTCCGGCGGGCAAAGGGGCGTTGCCCCTCTGCACTCCCCACCAGGGTGCCCCTGGACCCGGTGAGGACATCGACCAACGCTCACGTCCCCATATCTACCTTCCGCCTGAACCCCTTCCGCCTTCAGCCTCCCCCCTCCCTCACAACGTCCGCAGCCACCGCTCCAGATCCACCGCCCGATTCACCGTCAGCATGCTGAACGCCCCCGCCGCCGCCACCACCTGGTCGTCATGCGCCCCGTTCGGCGCCGCCAGCAACTCATCAACGAAAGCCCGCGTCCACTCCCCCTCCACAAGAACCACGTTCCCACTCTCCACCTGCGCCGCCAGGTTCATCCACCGCCCCGGAATCTCCTCCCCCTGCACATAGCTCCGCCGCCCCGTCACCCGGTCCGGCCGCGCCCGAAGCCCCGCCAGCTGCTGCAGCATCCGGTCCGTCGACTCCGCCCCCAGCCCCGTCGGCCGCTCGATATACGTCTCCGGCGGATTCCGAAACCGCGACTGGTCTCTTAACGCCGTCTCGGCAATCAGCCGCTCCCGCTCCCGATACCCCACCTGCTGCCGCGCCACATCGCACACGTAATAGATCCCATCCGCCTCCGCCATCAGCACGCCCACGGTCCAGTCCCCGCCCCCCTGCGTCCCCGCCGTATCCCAGTACCGGACCGCCCGCCCATCGACCGGCCACCGCAAAGTCCGCCGCGACAGAAACTCCAGCCGGAAGATATCCCCCTCCGCCGCCGTCGGCCGCTGCTGAAGCTGCCCCGCCGCCCGCAGCGATCCCATCCCCCGCTCCAGCTCCTGCACCGAGGCCTCGTCGAAGAGGGCTGGCCACAACAGCCCCCCCGCCTCCGTCCGCGGATCGACCGCGCATCGCCCCGCCTCAAACCGCATCGGCAGGCACAGGTGCTCGTATCCGCCCTGCGCGATGAGATGCCCGCTCAGGTCCTGCGTATGCAGCCGCTGCATGCAGACCACCCGCCGCGCCTTCCGCGACCGCCCCCGCGACGTGATCGTCCCATCCCACCACGACAGCGCCTCCTGCCGCTGCGCCGCGCTCTCGGTCTGCCGGACGTTGTGCGGGTCGTCGCACACGATCACGTCCGGATGATCCCCCGTCCCGCGGCCCCCCACGCTCGTCGCCAGCCGATACCCGCCGCTCGTGTTCTGAAACCACGTCTTGAGGTTCGCGTCCCCCGTGAGCCGCACCGGCCACTGCCGCTGATACCACGGCGACGTCACGATCACCCGGCACTTCATGGAGTCCCGCGTCGCCAAGTCCTGCATGTAGCTCGCAAAGAACCACCGGCTCTCCGGCCACCCGCCCGGCCCCCACGCCCAGCAGGGCCAGAAGACGGAGGCCAGGAGCGACTTCATGCACCCCGGTGGAATGTTGATGAGCAGCTTGTCATCCGGCGTCACGAGACACCGCTCCAGCCGCCCGCAGAGGAGATGCAGGTGCCAGTTGTCGACGAACGGCACCGCCGGCTCGACGATCTCCCACGCCTCGCGAACAAACTCGTGCAGCGACACCCGTCGCGGCGGAGGCGCAACCGCCCCGTCGCGATTCTCCCGCCGGAGCCGCGCGAGCTCTTCAAGAATCTCAAGCCGGGTCAGCACGCCCACCTTTATCGGCCCGCCCCGTTCCGTCACACCCTCGAGGCGTCACGCCCTCGACCCCTCACGGCGCCGACCCGTCACGGAGCCGCGTCCCCGGCGAGCATCGAAAGCGACCTCGCCGGCCGCCCCTCTTGCGCAAGGCGCGCTCTACAACCACGTTGCAGTCACACCGATCGCCGCGCGGCCTTTGAAGGAAGAGCAGGGCGTGACGATGTGACCGGAAGACGAGCTCTCGAAGCGCATTCCCCCACCTCGTGGAAAGCGCCCTCTCCTCGCAAAGAGCCAGGCGAGCGGGGGGCGTCAGCCCCCTGATGAAGGAGCGTGCGGCCCTCCTCGAAACACGAGACCGGGGAACGCCTGCGCGGGAGGGCGAGGCTCCCGCCGAGCCGCGGCGGTGGCAGAAGCGCCCGACCACCGCCTCGCCTACCCCGACCCGACTCCCGTCTAGCCAACTCGCAGACCCTCCAGAGGACGGATTGGACGCGGTCTTGGAACCTGCGCGGCTCAGCAGGAGCTTCGCCCTCCCGATCCCGCGGAAGGAAACGTTCGAGACGAAGCAATCCGGCCCAACGGGCCAGTCGTTCCTCCAGCCAGGGCCATCGGCCCTGGGATTCCCGAACGAAAGACGGAATAGGCCTGAAGGGCCGGCCATTCCGTTCCCGCGAACCGATCTCCCGCCACGATCAGGAAACGAACGGATGGCCCTTCAGGCCGACGTTCCCTGACCTCGCAAACCGCGCCAACGCCACGCCCCACCCGCCTTGATCCGTGTCCATCTGTGTTCATCTGTGGCTACCCCTCTTCCGCCCCACCGATCAACCCGCCGGAGTGTCCCGCTCACCGTCCCCCCGATACGCTGCCGACATGGATGACTTCGCGGCGTTTCAAGGCGGCCTGTCGCATCTCGACACGCTCCTCTCGCTGGCCCAGCCCGGCCCGGCGACCCGGGACGGCGAGGCCACGCTGCTGCCGGACGGCCGCATCGAGATCTGGGACACCGCCGCCGCCCCGCCGCTGAAAGAGAGTGTCCGCCGCGTCCTCCGCGCCCTGGCCGCGCCGGCCGAGCGGGTCTGGCACGCGGGCGAGTGGGCCTACCCGTTCCACCTCAGCCCCGAGGCGGTCGCGTGGATCGAAGCCACGGCCCGCGCCACGGGCCTCCGGCTGCGGCCCTGAGACTTGAGCCTCAACCCTGTTCCAACCTGCGGACGCGTTCAATCTCCCGTTCCCTCTCCAGGGCCAGCAGGAGGGTCTCGTCGGAAACCTCGCGGGTCTCGACCCGCTCCACGTAGCCGCGGTTCTTCCCCAGGGTCTTGAGGACAAACGCAATCGCCCACGGCGCCTGCTGCTCGAGATGGTGTCTCAAGCCCTCTTCTGCGTCGTCGATGAGCTGGGACCGGGCCTCGAGGATCGCGCGATCGATCTCGGGGTTCTTCGCCCGACGGTAATAGATGGCGCGAGGCGTGCAGCCCAGCCGGCGGGCGGCGCGGGAAATCAGCCCCTGGCAGGCCGCCAGAGCGTCGAGGATTTCTTCGTCGGTGAACTGTCGGTGACCGCCGGACATCGGGAGCGCGCGAGAAGAGGTTTCCCGCTCTATCGACGCACGGCGCCCGGGCCATGTCATCCGGCCGACGCCACCTCACCGGCGCGCCGGCCTTGTCCTCGCCCCGGCCAGTGTCACTTTGTCTGCCCCTGCCCCTGCACCTTCCGGAGTTTGGCCTGCAGCAGGTCGGTCATGTAGGCGATCCGGCCGGCCGTGAGCTGGTTGGCGTGGAAAGCCTCCTCGTGCAGGCTCACCATCCCCGGGATTTCCCCCTTGGCGTCGAGCAGGGCGGTGCGGGCCCTAACGAAGTCGGCGCGGATCTGCTCCAGGTTCGGCGTCCCGGCCAGGAGGGCTTCATCGGCGGCCGCCGGCAGACAGAGCAGGAGCGGATCGTCTTTCCGCATCTTGGCCACGTTCGTCATGACGTTCTTGACCATCTGATCCGGCGGCGGCCCCGGCCCTCCGTCGGCCCGCATCAGGCTCAGCAGCATCTCGGTCAGGTTGAGCAGCAGTCCGCGGCTGAGCACCACTCCGGCAGGGGCCGGCGGTCCGTAGCCGGGATCGGTCATCGGCGGGAACGGATACCCGGCAATCTCCTGTGCCAGAGCCGGATTGAAGGGGGGCAGCTTGAGCTCCCGCGGCTTCCCGTCAGCCGTGGCCGCGGGGGGCATCGGACTTCCTGGCCCAGCGGGCGTCCCCGGCATCGGCGGCGGTGCGAGGGCGACAGTCGCCGTGGGGGCCGGGGGCGTCCCGACCGCCGGCGCCTCGGGCGCGGACGGCGTCACGGGGGCGGTCGGACTCCCGGTCACGGCCGGCGCATCGGCCCGCGGCGCCTGAAGACGCCGGGAGATCAGCACGCCGACCTCGATCACCGTCATGAGCGCGATCGCGCCGACAATCAGCCGCAGCGGCGACTTCGCAGCCTCGCCGGACGCGGCTCCTTTCTTCTTGCGTCCCGACCCGCTCTTCGCCTTCGCAGACCCCTTGCGCTTCACCGCCGGGCGTTCTTCCTCCGCCGGCTCCTCGGCTTCAAACGGCTCATCGATCTCCCACGGATCGACCGCCGAGGACTTCGCCTTCTCCTTGCCGGCCTTGCTCCCGGCTCCCGCTCCCGACGTCCCCCCGCCGACAACCACCACGGTTGAGCATTGGGGGCAGCGGACCTTCCTGCCGGCAAACTCGTCGCGCGCCTTGAACGAGTGCCCATTGGAGCACGAAGCGGTAATCGGCATGGGAAACCGGGCCCGAGTGGAAAACAGCCAGAGAGAGGAGAAAGCGAGGCCGGATGCTAACGGTCCCCCGGAGGCCCCTCAAGCGGATTCCCACCACATCGCCTCCGCCCCCGCAACCCCCCGTCGAAGAATCCGGCATTGCGGCGTCGACGCGCCACGGGAAGAATGAAATCCCATTCGGCGAGGCGCGAAATGACAAAGCTGGCCAGCGTCGTGGTCTCGATCGTCGCCGTCGTCCTGGTCTCGGCGGCGGTCGCTGTTCCGGCTCAGAACCGCGGCGGGGACGACCTGCCGGTCCTGGAGGTCGACGACTTCCGCCTCCCCTCCGCCGTGGCGGTCCGGATTCCCGGCCACGGCATCCCTGACTCCCTCCGCGCCCTCGACGGCCAGCGCGTCTGTGTCTACGGCAACATCTTCTACCCGCCGACTCACGAACCGGTCCCCGCCTTCCTGCTCGGCGGTGAAACCCGGGGCCGGTCCTACCCTTTCGGAGTGCGGCCCCCCTATTACGTCAAAATCGGCGTCAAGCTCCGCGAGCCCTCAGCGGTGGCGGCGGAGGAAACGGTCCGGGTCGAAGGGGTCCTGCGGCTCCGTCCGCGGGTCGTCAACGGAGAGCTCGATTTCCTCTACCTCATCGAGGACGCCGTCTACACGCGGTGCGAGCATCGAAAGGGATTCCACTCCACGTTCGGCATCGGCTGCTGACAAACCGTCACCGATCCGCTCCACCCGACGGACGGACGACCATGCGAAGACCATCGACCGTCCTGATCGTCCTCGCGACGCTCTTCGCCGCCGCGGCCGGCGGTCTTGTCTGGGCCATCGCCCGGCGGGCCGCTCCCCCGACCGTGCCCCCGCGCTCCACCATTGCCGACATATCGTCACAGCCATTGGATCCCCCGTGGGACGACTCCGACGCAGACGTTCTTCTGAGTGATCCGCGGCAGCTCTCCTCTTCGACCAGCACCGTTGGGGGCGGCGCCGCTCAACTCCAGGCGATGCTCAAGGAACCTCGCCGTCCGGCCCCTCCGGAGGGGTGGAAGCCGTTTCTGATGGCGGTCACGTATCTGGAGGAGTGGGGCGGTCGTTCCATGGCGGCGACGCGGTTTGAAGAGATCGTCCGCCTGTATCCGAACTCCGCCTACGCGGCCGACTCCCGGGAACTCGCCAGCCACCTCCGCGACATGGTGGAAGAAGACCGCCGCTGGCGTGAGCCGCGGGATGTCCGGAGTCTGCCTCTCGCCGACCAGATCGAGTACCACGTCTACCACCTGAGAGACGTCCAGGGCGGGCAACTGAGTCAGCCGGGAATGTGTTCCGTCTTCGTGGCGGAGGACAACGCCGCTCTCCGCCTGCGGGAGATCGGCGAGCCGGCGATCCCCCGGCTGATCGGGCTGCTTCACGATCGACGCCCCATCCGGTCCGTCGGGTGCTGGCGGGACTTCCATCCCAGCCGGATCGTCCTCCGCTATCAGGACGCCGCCGTCCAGATCCTGCAGGACCTGATCCCCGTCGACATCGGCGCCCCGTCAGGCGGTTTCGACTACCTCTCCGTCCTGCCCGACGAATACCGCGAAGACGTCATCGCCAAAACCATCCGCTGGTGGACGCACACCGACCGCCCCGGAGTGCCCCCCTGATCCGCCGCCCCGGGGCCCCTGCGGGCGCCCTTCTCCTCACGCCCCGCGCCGCCGAATGACACGCCGGATTGTCCATGCGCCCAAAACACCGCGCCCGCCGGCACAGCCCCCATCCGCTCAATCCCATCGTGCCACGGCCACCCGGTCCAGCGGGACGCTGGCTGGCTGGCGTTGGGTTTGGGGGGACGGGTAAGTTGCACGTGGCTGCAACGTGGTGCATGTGGCTGCAACGTGGTGCATGTCTTTGACGTGACGGCAACGATTCTGCTTCGGACGCACTCCGTCGTCCCGGTCCCCTCCCGTCCCCCCCCACGATGAGTGATGTCACCCGCATCCTGTCGTCGATCGAGCAGGGGGACCGCCGTGCCGCCGGGGAGCTGCTGCCCCTCGTCTATGACGAGCTGCGACGGCTGGCGGCGGCCCGGCTGCTGCGGGAGCCGCCGGGGCAAAGCGTCCAGCCGACCATGCTCGTTCACGAGGCGTACCTGCGGCTCGTCGATGCCGATGCGGCGCCGCACTGGAACAGCCGCGGACACTTCTTCGCGGCGGCGGCGGAGGCGATGCGGCGGATCCTGATCGAGAACGCCCGCCGCAAACGGAGCGAGCGGCACGGCGGGCAGATGCGGCGGGTCGACCTGGAGACCGTCGACCCGGGGGCGAGGGAACGGGAGGACGAACTCCTGGACCTCGACGAGGCGCTCGGGCGGCTGGAAGAGCGTTGGCCGGAGAAGGCGCAACTCGTGAAGCTCCGCTACTTTGTCGGCATGACGATTCCGGAGGCGGCCGAGACGATGGGGATCTCGCACGCCACCGCCGAGCGGCACTGGACCTTCGCCCGGGCCTGGCTCCACGCGCAGATCCGGAAGGACGGGTGAGTGGGGGAAACGGAAAAGATTGCTGAGGGGATTCGGCGGCGGATTTCGCACTGAGGGATACTGGCATTCGCGGACAGGCGGGCTTTGCGTCGGGAGCGATCGATGTCGGACGGTCACCCCAACCTCGAAACGCTGTTCCTCGCGGCGCTCGAGCTCGAGTCGCCCGAGGCCCGGGCGGCGTATCTGGAGGGGGCCTGCGGCGAGGACCCGGAGCTGCGGGGCGAGGTGGAAAAACTGCTTCGCTCCCACGAGGCGGCCGGGAGCTTTCTCGACCGCCCCGCGGGGGACCTGGCCGAGACGATCCTGGAGGAGCCGGGGGCCCGCGAACGCGATGCGTCGCTCCACGCGGGGCTGGCTGTTCCCGCGGACACGGCGGTCGTGCTCGGCGACGTCGGCCACAGCGTCCTGATTTCCCTCGGCCGGACGGTCGAGCTGCCGCGGGTCGCGCTCCGGGAATCGACGGACGGCCGCGATCCGATGGTGCGGCCGAAGTCCCCCGAGATGCCCCCCGGTCCTTCCGGCAGCCGGTACCAGCTCCAGGGGGAGATCGCCCGCGGCGGAATGGGGGCGATCCTCAAGGGACGCGACACGGACCTGGGCCGTGACCTGGCGATCAAGGTCCTGCTGGACCAGCACAAGGACAAGCCGGAAGTCATCCAGCGGTTCGTCGAGGAGGCGCAGATCGGCGGGCAGCTGCAGCATCCCGGGATCGCGCCGATCTACGAGCTCGGGCAGTTCCCCGATCGCCGCCCGTTCTTCGCCATGAAGCTCGTCCGGGGGGAGACGCTCTCGAAGCTGCTGGCCCATCGCGCCAGCCCCGCCGTCGATCGGACGCGGTTCCTGGGGATCTTCGAGCAGGTCTGCCAGACGATGGCCTACGCCCATTCCCGCGGCGTCATCCATCGGGACCTCAAGCCGGCCAACATCATGGTCGGCGCGTTCGGCGAAGTGCAGGTCATGGACTGGGGACTGGCGAAGGTCCTCCAGGCCGGCGGCGTCGCGGACGAGAAGAAGTCGCAGGCGCTGCAGGAAGGGTCGAGCTTCATCCAGACCCTCCGCAGCGGCGCCGGCAGCGGGGGGAGCGACCTCCCGGGAACGCTCGGGACCCCGGGATCGCAGACCGTGGTCGGGAGCGTCATGGGGACTCCCGCCTACATGCCGCCGGAGCAGGCGCACGGAGAGGTCGACCATCTCGACGAGCGGGCCGACGTCTTCGGCCTGGGGGCGATCCTGTGCGAGATCCTGACCGGACGGCCTCCGTACGTCGGCACCGACGGGGGGGCGGTCTTTCATCAGGCCTCGCACGGGAAACTGGCGGACTGCTGGGGACGGCTCGACGCCTGCGGGGCGGACGCCGAGCTGATCGCGCTGGCCCGGCACTGCCTGGAGCTGGACCCCAAGGACCGCCCGCGGGACGCCGGGACGCTCGCCGCGCGGGTCTCGGGGTATCTGCACTCGGTCGAGGTCAAGCTCCGGGAGTCGGAGCTGGCCAAGGTCGATGCCCAGGTCCGGGCGGAGGAGCTGCGGCGGCGTCAGAAGCTCGCCTTCACGGCCGGCACGGCACTGGCCCTGTCGCTCGTCGTCGGGCTGGCCGCGAGTCTCTGGCAGGCGATGCGGGCGGACCATGCGGCCGCGCAGGCGGAGCAGGCGGCCTCCCTGGCGATGAAGCAGGAGCGGCGGGCGCTGGCCGCGCTCGACGAGCTCCGGGCGACGGCGCCCGCCTTTGCCGAACAGGCCCGCGCGCTGGCGGCGCGGGAGCAGTTTCGCGAGGCGGTCGAGAAGCTCGACTACGCCGTGACGCTGCGGCCCGACGCGGTGGAGTACCTCGTCGCCAAGGCCGACCTGCTGCAGTGCCAGTTCCGGCTCGCCGACGCCGGGGCGGTCTACCGCCAGGCGCTCCTTCTCCGGCCCGATCTGACGCGGGCGGCGGAGTCGGCAAGGCTCTGCGACGAGCTGCTCGCCGCGAAGCCGGGGCTCGACGGGACCCTGTCACACGAGAGTCTGGCGAAGCTCCACGTCGCCATGCAGGCGGAGCAGCGGCCGGCGGCGGAGATCATGCCGGTGGCGCGGCTCCTGGGAGAGCAGAAGCGGCACCTCGTCCAGTATTGGCTGGCGCGGCTGCGGGACCTGCCGATCTCGGCCGAGACGCCGCTGGAGCAGCGGCTCACGGTGCGGGAGGACGGCCGGCTGGCGCTCGACCTCTCCGGGACGAAGGTCCGCGACCTGGCGCCGCTGGCCGGGGCTCCGCTGGCCACGCTGAAGCTGTCGCGGTGCGGGGAGCTGAGCGATCTCTCGCCGCTGAAAGGGATGGAGCTGATCGAGCTGAGCCTGTTCGCGACCAAGGTGTCGGACCTCGGCCCGCTCCGCGAGATGCGGACGCTCGAGAGCCTGAGCCTGGGCCGGACCGCGATCTCCGATCTCGCCGGGCTCCGCGGGCTGAACCTGAAAGTCCTCGAGTGCCGCGAGGCGGCGATCAGCGACCTGGAGCCGCTCCGCGGGATGCCCCTGGAGTCGCTGATGCTGATGGGGACCCGCGTGACGAACCTCTCGCCGCTGATCGGGATGCCGATCCGGACGCTCGATCTCTCGTGGGTGCCGGCGAACGACTTCTCCCCCCTCTCGACCTTGCCGCTGGAGAAGTGCTACCTGCAGTTTGTCCGCCTGCACGACCTGGAGGTCCTCCGCGGCCGTCCCCTGAAGGAGCTGTGCCTGTGGGGCTGCACCGAGGCCCGCCACTACGCGGTCCTGTCCGAGATCCCGACGCTCGAAAACGTGATGCTGCCGGAGCGGTACCGGAGCCTCCCGCCGGACGACTACGAAGCGATCGGCACGCTCCGCGGTCATCCCCGGCTGCGGAAGATCGGCGGGGAGATCATCCATGCGATGGGCTATGAGGCGACCGGGTCGGCGGAGACCTTCTGGCAGGCGTGGGACCAGGAGCAGGCGCTGTTCTCCGCCCTGCGGAAGAAGGGGATCACCTTCCAGCTCGATAAGCTGCCCTCCGGGCGGTACAAGCTCTTCATCGCCAATCAGCCGCTCCGCGACCTCTCGGTCCTCCGCGGGATGCCGCTCCACGAGCTCGACCTGCATCGCTGTCCCTTCTCCGACCTGACGCCGCTTCGGGACTTGAAGCTGCACAAGCTCAGCCTCTCGACCGACTCCGTCACCGACTTCAGTCCGCTGCGGGGGATGTCGATCGAGCGTCTCTACCTGCGTCTCTGCCCGCATTTCCAGGACGTCGCTCCGCTGACGGAGCTTCCCCTCCGGGAGCTGTATCTCGACGAGTCCGTGAACGTGGCCGACGTCGCTCCGCTGGCGAAGATGACGACTCTCGAGAAGCTCTCCATACCGGTTCAGGCCGGGGGGATCGACGCGCTGCGGGACCATCCCCGGCTGCGGCTGCTGGCGTTCCAGCTGAACGGCGGCGAGCCGGAGACGACGGTCGAGGAGTTCTGGAAGGAGTACCGCTGGATCCGGAAGTTCCGGGAGGCGGGGATCCGGCCGGTGTGGATGCGCCGCTTGAGCTCCGGGCGGTGGGACGTGAATCTCGAGCGGGCCGATCTGACGGACCTCCACGTGCTCGAGGGGATGCCGATCGAGGTCCTGGGGCTGGGATACACCAAGGTCACCGACCTCTCGCCGTTGCGGACGCTCCCTCTCAAGGGGCTGAATCTCCACCACACGGGGGTCTCCGATCTGGGACCGCTGCGGGGGAAGGGGCTGACGCTGCTCGAACTGTTCCGCACACCGGTCAGCGATCTCAGCCCGCTGGCGGGAATGCCTCTGCAGCAGCTGGATCTGAGCCTGACGAAGGTGACGGACATCTCGGCGCTGCGGGGGATGCCGCTGGTGTCGGCGAAGTTCAACCGCTGCCCGATCACGGACGTCTCGCCGCTGGCGGAGAGCCGAAGGCTTCGCGTGCTGACGCTTCCGGCCGGCGTGACGGGGTTCGAGTTCCTGCGGGGTTTTCCGGAGCTGGAGCGACTGAGTTTTGCGGAGGACTCCCGCAGCGGCTTTCGCCCGGACAAGACGGCGGAGGAGTTCTGGGCGGAGTACGACGCAACGCGGTGAGGGGGAGCGGCGCGGAGCTGGCACGCGCGACCGGGGTCAGGGAAGGGCACCCCGGAGACCCGACCGTCAAGACCCGTCGCCGGCCGCCGACGCCCGGTCGATGCGCGCAGCGATGCCCGCGGCCTCGTCCCCGCAGGCACCCCGTCTGGACTCCCGCCCGGTGCGGCGGGATACTCGCCGCTTGATCCGCGCTCGATCCGCCCCGTCGTGAGGCCCGGTCCGATGCTCCTCCGTGCCGCGTTCGCCTGTCTCGTTCTCGCCGCACCCCTCTTGGCCGCGGAGCCAATGTTCGAGGACCTGTTCTCCAAGGACGGTCCTCCGCCGGGCTGGGTCGTCCGGCGGTGGAACGATGTCGGCGAAGCGGCGGACGCCGGTGTCGAGTGGACTGTGAAAGAGGGCGTCCTGCACGGCAGCGAGCCGCGGGGGACGTGGCTCATGAGCGAGCGGGAGTACGAGAACTTCCAGCTCCGGTTCGAGTTCAAGCTCGGCGAGCGCGGCAACAGCGGCCTGGCCCTCCGCGCGCCGCTGAAAGGGGATCCGGCGTTCGACGGCATGGAGCTCCAGATGGCGGACCTCCGGTACAACGAAGAGGCCAGACCCTCGGAGCTGACGGGGGGCCTCTACCGGGCGGTCGAGCCGCGGCGTCAGGTCTATCGTCCCACGGAGTGGAACACGTACGACGTCACGCTCCAGGGGAACCGGCTCACGGCAATCCTTAACGGCGAGACGATTCAGGACCTCGACCTCGCCGACCAGAAACAGGAAGTCCTCCGGCACGACGGCACCCCGGCCCCGTTCCTCCGCGACCGTCCCCGCCGGGGCCACATCGGCTTTCAGGAACTGAGCCGCGGCGGCGACCACGTCCAGATCCGCGCCGCCCGCCTCCGCGACCTCGGCCCCTCGGCGACGAAGCCGTAGGGCGTTCCCTTGACCCCAGTGGCCATGGCACATTGGGTTTCAGCCAGCAGAGCTGCGCCGGCAAGGACGGTGTTCGAGCGAGCGCCCGGCAGCGCGTCCTACTTGCGGCGGCCGCGTCAGACAAAATACGCAAAGCTCGGCAGCACGTCCGTCAGATGGATCTGCGTCGTCACGTCCGCCAGGACACCCAGCGTGCACCAGCAGGCCGACTGCAACGTCTCGGCGCGGAGCGACGACCAGCGGACGTCGAGGAGACCCGGCTCCGCCGCCAGCGGAGCGTTGAACCGCGGGAACCACGCCGGAACGTCGCGGCAATAGCGAAGGTACGCATCGCCCAGATTCCTTCGCAGGAACCGCTCTTCCGCCGGGACCACCCCCAGGACGTAAAACAGGATCAGGAACCCGACCACCGTCGCAAACAGAGCACTCTTGATCAGCAGAGCCAGCGCGATGCCAAGGCAGAACGTCCCGACATACAGCGGATTACGGCAGTAGGCATACGGCCCCTCCGTGACCAGCCGCCAGCCCTTGCGTCCGGCGATCGCACAGGTGGCCCACAATCGCAGTCCGACTCCGGAGAACAGGAAACTCCACGCGACGGCGTCGGTCAGACGGTCGGCGGAACTCCCTTCCGCAACCCACGAGGGAGAGGCCAACGCCCCGATCCATGCGAACGTGATGAGCACCACCGTGAGCTGAAGACGGCGCGTATAACACCACGAATCCCTAAGCGACTGCATCCCTTCCCCCCTCCATGAGCGAAACTGATCCGCCGGAGTCTTGTGGCTGAGCAGAGTTTGTGTCAATACGCGGTTGAACGGGGAGCGTCGCCGGCATGGCAGCACTGCGGATCATCGGGCGATGGGAGCGATGGAAAACGTCGGCCCCGGGGACTGGGCGACAGTATCGACTCGGGATGGCGGTGGTTCCGCGGCGGCGCGACGTAGAGCCGCTCTCACGTAGGTCCTGCCTTCGCGGCGGCGGTTCCGACGACAAACGCCGCCCCTGACGACTCACCGTCCCGCCAGACCGGTCGGGACTTCCCCGGCCCGTTCGTATGTCGCCAGGATCACGCCGGTTCCCGATGTCGCCGAACGGGTCAGCCGGAGAGCCGCCGGGATCGCATCCGTCCCGAACAGCCGCCGTCCACGGCCCAGCAGCACCGGAAAGATCAGCAGCCGCAGCTCGTCGATCAGGCCGTGGGCCAGGAGTGTCTGGATGAGCTGGCTGCTTCCCTGGATCAGGAGGTTCGGTCCGTCCTCCTGCCGGAGCTGGCGGACCGCGGCGGGAACGTCGGTCCCCAGTCCGCGGCTGTTCTGCCAGGCGAGTGTCTCGGGAGAGTGCGTGGCGACCTACTTGGTTGCGCGGTTGAACAGGCGGGCGATGTTGAGGGTCATTTCGGGGAGCGGCTGCTCGGCGGAATCGGCGTCGAGGCCTGGCCAGTACCGCGCGAAGATGTCGTACGTTCTGCGGCCGAGGAGGAGATCGAAGGGTTCGGAGAAGAGCTCGCCGATGGCGGCGCCGGTCGTCTCGTCCGCGTGCGGGGCGATCCATCCGCCGAGCTCAAAGCCTCCGGAGGGGTCTTCGTCCGGTCCGCCGGGTGCCTGCATGACGCCGTCGAGGCTGAGGAAGAGGGAGGCGAGGACTTTCCGCATGGCGATCTCCTGTGGGGCTTTGCGCTGAGGGGGCGGCCGGGCTGCCGGGTGTGTCCGGTTGGCTGGCTCATTCAAGCGACGACGGGGGAGTGGGGAAATCGACAGAGATGTGGGGACTTTCCTGAGAAAGAGGCGGAAGGGTGAATGCCGTGTCGTGGAGGGCGTGCAAGCCGGTGCGTTCGCGGGATGTTGATCCGGCATTGCGCCCCTAGCCGGGTCCAGGGGGTCCCCCTGGTGGGGAGTGCAGAGGGGCCTGTGTTGTTTTATGGGGCCCTTTGCCCGCCGGAGGCCCTCTCGTCGAGAGATGTCTGAAGGAGCACCTGTCCAAACGCGGACACCGTGTCGTATGCCCCCTCACCAACCCGCGGGTATTGCAAAGCTCGCGGTCTGGGTTGAGAGAGCCCTCATAGCCGGTGACACAAAGGGGGCGTCCGTTGTGTCCCACGGTTCCTCATGGAAGAGGCCTCCGGCGGCAAGGGGGTGAGACCCCCTTGACCCCAGGCTGCCGTGGCACGTTGGGTTTGAGCGGGCAATGTCGCGCCGGCAAGGACTTTGTTCGAGCCACCGCGTCGGTCCCGCGGGACCCGGGCTGCACCCAGCCGCCCACTGCGAATATCATCGCCCCCGGCGATATCGACACCCGCCTCCTTCGCTCCACACCGGGCACATGCACGACTCTCCCTCCTCCTCCAGCGACCTCGACCGCCTCGAGGCCCGACTCGTCGCCAGCTGGAGATCCGGCCGCAGAGACTCCGTCGAAAGCCTCCTCGCCGAACTCGGCAACCCGCCCCTCCCCTCGGACCAGCTCTGGCGGCTGCTCTCCCGCGAGATCGCCCTCGCCCGTGAAGCCGGCACAGTCCTCTCGTCCCGGGACTACGAGCGCCGCTTCCCCCAGTTCCGCAGCGATCTCGCGAAGACCTTCGCCAACGCCGGCCCCGGCGACGTCACGCAGTCCTATGCTCCGCCCGAGTCCGACACGGCCACGCTCATCGGCGGGGCCAGTCCCCCGGCCGCGAACCGCGAACCGCCGTCCGGATCGACCCGCACCCGCACCCGCCCCCGCGAGTCCGGCGATGCCACGCAGTCGTTCGCTCCGTCCCAGTCCGACGCCGCCACGATCGTGGGAGGAGATCCCGGGAGCGGCGGCCGCGAGCACCCCTACGCGCCGGACCGCCCCCGCGAGTTCGGCGACTACGAGATCCTCGGCGAGATCGCCCGCGGCGGCATGGGGGTCGTGTACCGCGCGCGGCAGAAAGGACTGAACCGGACCGTCGCGCTCAAGATGATTCTGGCCGGGCAGCTCGCCTCGGAGTCGAACATCCGGCGGTTCTACGCGGAGGCGGAAGCGGCGGCGGGACTCGACCACTCCGGCATCGTCCCGATCTACGAAGTCGGCCAGCGCGGCAGCCAGCACTTCTTCTCGATGGCCTATGTCGACGGCCAGAGCCTCCACGACCGCCTCAAGAAGGGGCCGCTCCCCCCCCGCGAAGCGGCGGCCCTCCTGAGCCACGTCGCCGACGCCGTCCAGTTCGCCCACGTGCGGGGGATCGTCCATCGCGACCTCAAGCCGCAGAACATCCTCCTCGACGCCGCCGGACACCCGAAGGTGACCGACTTCGGCCTCGCGAAGCGGATGGAGGGGGGCGAAGGGCTCACGCAGAGCGGCGACATCCTCGGCACGCCCAGCTACATGGCCCCCGAACAGGCCGAGGGAAAGATCCAGGAGCAGGGGCCGCTCGTCGACGTCTACGCCCTGGGGGCGGTGCTCTACGCCGCGCTCACGGGGCGGCCGCCGTTCCAGGCGCCGTCGCTGATGGAGATCCTGCGGCTCGTCGTCCATCAGGAGCCGGTCGCGCCGCGGCTCCTCAACGCCGCCATCCCGCAGGACCTCGACACGATCTGCCTCAAGTCGCTCCACAAGGACCCCCGGCGGCGGTACGGCTCCGCCGGGGAGCTGCGGGCGGACCTCGTCCGGTTCCTCGACGGCCGCCCGATCAGCGCCCGTCCCGTCGGCGGCCTGGAGCGGCTGGCCCGCTGGTGCCGCCGCAACCCGGTCGTCGCCTCGCTCGTGGGACTGCTCGCGACGGTCCTCACCGCCGCCGCCGTGATCTCGTCGACCGTCGCCGTGCAGATGAAGAACCTCGCGGAGAGCGAGAAGGACGCCAACCAGCAGGCCCAGCGGAACTCGATCCGCGAACGCGACGCGCGGCTGGAAGCCCAGGAGGCGGAGAAGCAGGCGACCGCCGCCAAGGGGGAAGCGGTCGCGGCGCGGCTGGTGGCGGAACGGCGGCTGGCGGAGAGCTATCTCGACACCGGCCGCGAGCTGTGCGACCAGGGGCAGATCCCGGCCGGCCTCCTGTGGATGACCCGCGGTCTCAAGCTCCTCCCCGCGGACTCCGAGGTCCTCGAAGGGACGATCCGCGCCAACCTGGGGGCCTGGTTCCCCCGCATGCACACCGTCGAGCGGTCGATCCCCCAGCCAGCCCAGTCCCGAGCCGCGCTGTTCCATCCCGACGGCAAGCGGTTCGCGACCGGCGGCATGGACGGCTTCGTCCGGATCTTTCGCGTCGACGGGACGCTGCTCGCCACGTCGGCGACGCCGCACGAGGTGTTCATCCGCCGCATCGCCTTCAGCCCGGACGGGACGCAGATCGCCTCCTGCGCCGATGACAGGACGGTCCGGTTCTGGGATGTCGAGACCGGCCGGGAAGCGACCCCGCCGATCCGCGCGGAGCACGCGGTCACCTGCATCGCCTACCACCCGTCGGGGAAGACGATCCTCGTCGGCACGGAGAGCCAGCAGAAGGGGGGCGTCCGCTTCTGGGACATCGCGGCGCTCCAGCCGACCGGGCCGACGTTCGACACCAACGGGGGAATCTTCGCGCTCGCCCTCTCCCGGAGCGGGAAGTGGATCGTGACCGGCGGCATCCGGGCCGGCCACGCGCGGGGCTCGGGCTGGGCGCAGGTCTGGGACGCCGAAACCGGGGCGGCCGTCGGCGGCGAGCTCCGGCAGCGGTTCCGCATCGTCGCCGTCGACATCAGCCCGGACGAGACGCACGTCGCGACCGGGAGCTGGGACGCCACCGCCCGTCTGTGGGACCGGCAGACCTCCCAGCCGACGAGCCCGCCGATGAAGCACCTGGGGACCTGCCAGGAGGTCCGCTTCAGTCCGGATGGCCGGCAGCTCCTCAGCACCGCCCGCGACCGCGGCTACCTGTGGGACGCCGCCACCGGAGGGTCCCGCGGACAGCTGGTCGTTTCCCCCGGCGACACCTACGGCGCGGCGTTTCGTCCGGACGGCCGGCAGATCCTCCTGGCGGGAGTCGAGCCGGCGACGTGGATCTGGAATCTCGCGGAGGACCTCGACGGGCTGGTCTTTCCGGACAAGAAGGAGGCCGCGGCTTCGGCGAGCGGCCTGGGATTCTCGCCGGACGGCCGCTGGGGGATCTCGGACGGCTATGTCTTCGACACCGCGACTCGCCGCGAAGCCGGGCCGCTCATTCCGAACGGGCCGGAGTACAACGCCCAGTTCTCCCCCGATGGAACGCGGTTCGTGACCGGCTCGCGCTCTGGCCGGACGCAGGTCTTTTCCCTGGAGCCCCGCCAGCCCGTCGGCAAGCCGCTTCAGCACGGCGGCCTGATCGTCGCGGCGGTCTTCAGTCCCGACGGCGAGCGGGTCGGGACCTCCAGCCACGACAACACCGCCCGTCTCTGGTCCGCCGAGACGGGGGAGCCGATCGGCGCCGTGATGTCGCACCCGACCCGCGTCTGGGGGGCTGCCTTCCAGCCGCACGGCGATCTGTTCGTCACCATCTGCGAGGACAACCGCATCCGCTTCTGGAACGGCCGGACCGGAGAGCGCTCGGGGCAGCCGATCGAAATCGCGGACCGGGGCTACGACCTCGCCTTCAGCCCCGACGGCCGCCGCCTCGCCACCGGCAGCTTCGAGAACCTGGTCCGGTTCTGGGACGTCGAGACCCGCCGGGAGATCCGGGCCCCGCTGCAGCACGCGAGCCCGGTCAACCGCGTCGTCTTCTCGGCGGACGGCCGGTTCCTGGCGACCGGCTGTTTCGACAGCGGCGTCCGGCTCTGGAACCTGCAGGACGGCCGGCGGATCGGCCCGGTCGGCTGGCACGACGGTCAGGTGATCGGCCTCGCCCTCCGCGGGGACGCCTCAATGCTCCTCGCCGGCACGGAACACGCCCATGCGAGAATTCAGAACCTCCCCGGCCCCCTCACGGCCCCCGCCGACGACATCGAGCGGTCAATCAACATCGCCTCGCGCCAGGAGCTGACCCCCGAAAACGTCCTCCGGCCGATCGACCTGCCCCAGTGGACGACCAGAAAGTCGACCGCCGAGGTTCGCTGAGGACGTGTCGCCGGTGACCGGACGTCCGGGGAGTCTGAGCGACGCACGCTGGCCCGAGTCTTCGAAACCGGGCATCCCGCTCTCGGCGGCGTGACCGGGTGATGCGGCCCGCCCGAAGCGCACCACTCACCGCCCGTTCAACTTCTCCACCCCCGCCGAGCTGTGCAGGGCCCGCATCTCCTTGTCCGTGATCGCCCGGTTGAAGACTGCCAGGCCGCCGAACCGGCCCTTCGTCGCCTCTCCGGTGAACGAGCCGACCGCGTACCGCGCCCCGACCGTGAAGTCCGATCCCCCTCCGGGCTTCGTCGCCGCGTGCTTCTCCGCGTCGTAGCGGAAGATCCCCCGCCCGTGGTAGTACGGGTTCAGCCCGCGGTCCTTGCCGTCGGGACCTTCCTCCGTGAAGTAGCGGTCGGTCCGCTTGTGCTTCTTCGGGTCGAGCGGCTGCTCGTCCAGCTCGCCGTTGATGTAGGCCCGGATGGACTTCGCGTCGTAGGTGAATCCCAGCGTGCACCACGTCTCCGTCGGGACGTCGTGGGCGGAGGCGGCGTAGTCGCAGCACCACGGGAACGCCGAGCCGTCCGCGCGGCGCGTCACGCCCCCTTCGCTCGAGATGTGCGGCGTCAGCTTGTTTGGTCCGCCGTAGGTCGGCATGTTCATCAGCAGCGAATACTGCCGCGTCCCGGTGTCGTCGTTGGCTCCCTTCCCCTCGCTCCACATCCCGGCGATCGTCCGGCTCTGCTTGAGGTCCACGATCCGCACGACCGCGAACAGGCTGACCTGCGCGTCCGGCCCGGCGATGTTGAGGTCCCCCGTCTCGGCGTACGGGATCTTCAGATACTGCCGCCCGTTGAACTCCGCCGCGTAGCCGGAGTACGGCCCCCCCTCGACGCGGGCGACCGGTCCCGACACCTCCTGCAGCGGATGGCGTTCCTTCGTCCCCGACGACACCCGCGGCTGTCCCGCCTCTTCGCCGAAGGTCCAGAACCCGACGAGCCCCGGCGTCTTCTCGACGACCGTCCGGTCCCCGACCGGCTCCGCGGCCGAAAGGACGGAGACGCTCATCGCCACGAGTGCGAGACAGGCGGACGAAAGACGGATGCGGAGCATGCGGGCGATGTCCTGCGGAGTCGGAAGACGGGAGAGGGAAACCGGGACGCGGTCGAAGGCCGCGCCCGCTCTCAACGAGGCTGAGAGGAGTTCAGGTTCAAAGGCTGCGGAGACGGCTTGGGCTTGGGGGGGAACGCCAGCCGGTACGCGGTCCGGATCCAGTCGCCGCGGGTCGTCGTGCCGTTTGCGGCGGGGAGGCCATCCGTCGGCAACGTGCGCTCGCGGGCGAGCGCCGTCCACCGGTCGGCGACCGCGGCTTCGAGCGGCCGGTCGAGCTGGGCGGCGTGGCCGGGAGTCGCTTCGTAGTACTGGCCGTGGAGCTTCGGGCCCCGCTGGCCCGGCTTCTTGGGCATCGGCTCCAGGCCATGCAGGCCGCCGACCGTTCCCCACCACTGGACCGCGGCGAAGTCCGCGTGTCCCGGCAGGACGTCCGAGACGTAGATCGTCGCCGAGCCGTGCGAGTGCAGCACCCGCTGCAGCGCGCCGATGTCGACCGACTGCACCGGTCCGCTCTTCTCAACCGCCAGCCCCGCCGCGTGGCCCGCCGCCTGGCCGAGCGACATCCAGATCGGCTCCAGCCGCAGGGCGCAGAACCCGACATGCGACGACGAGGCCGCAACCGGCACCAGCAGGTTCTCGACCTCCTTGGGGACGAGCGTTCCGTACGGAATCTGGTAGGGCGGGACCGGGTTGTAGAACTCGCCGCCATGCAGGCCGCCGAACCGCGGCCCCTCGTGATGCGTGCCGTGGCAGTTGTTCCCGTAGTCCCCCATCGCGATGGCGTCCGTGTGCAGGACCGCGCGGGCGTCGCCCGGGGCGTGCTCGCTGTCGCGCTGCGTGAAGACCCGCTGTCCCACCATCCGCCGCGCCTCGCGGACGTAGAGCTGCGGCGGCAGGTGGTTCGTCCGGTGAAACTCGTCCCGGCACCAGCCCCATTCGCGGGCCTCGCTGCGGAACGGCTCCGGGACCGCCTCGTCGTTCTGGAGGAAGTACAGCAGCCCTTCCTGGTCGCGGCGGTGGGCCTCAAAGATCTTCGCCCGGGTCGCCGCGTCGCCGTCCGGCCAGCCGAGGTTCTGGCCGGGGAGCGAGAGCCGGATCAGTCCCGTCGAGACGTCGTTGATGTCGTACTTGCCGTTCGGGAGCGGAGGGGTCTGGGCCTTGAAGATGCAGCCGCGGGGATAGCCGAAGACCCGCTCGATCTTCCCCGACTTCAACACGTCGATCACGCCGGCAAAGTCCTCGCGGCGGTAGCCCGGTGGGGCGGCGGGCGTCACCCGTCGGGCGGGATCCTTTGTCATGATCCAGCGGAAGTTGTACGCCTGGAGCTCGCCGTCCGCCTTCATCGGGGCGAGCGACTCGTTGTACTCCTCCTGTCCCTCGCGGCCGGCGCGCCACGGGACTCCGGCCGCGGCCATCAGGTCTCCTTCATAGGTGGCGTCGATGAACTGCCGGGCCGTCAAGGTCTCGCGGTTCCCGTCCTCGTCCAGCACCGTGATGGCGGTGATCCGCCGCGGTCCGGTCTTGCTCGACATCGTGACGTCGACGAGCCGCCCTCTGACGTCGAAGCGGACATGGGGGAACTCGTGCAGAAAGTTCAGGAAGACGACCTCATTGGTGCGCGGCTCGCCGAACGTGCCGCGGAAGGAGTCGCGGACCTGGGGAGAGTCAGGGCCGTAGGTCTCGCGGTAGGTCGCTTCCACGCGCCCGGCGAATTCCAGGAAGAGGCCGGTGAGGCTTTCAAACGAATGAAAGTCGGTGTGCGAGAGCCCGCTGGTGACGAGTCCGCCGAGGTGCCGCTCGGAATCGAGGAGGAGGACGCGGCAGCCCTGACGCGCGGCGCTGATGGTGGCGGCGATCCCACCGGGAGTGGCGCCGTAGACGATGACCTCCGCTGTGTCCGCGGCGCGGAGCTGGGCAGTGGTGCTGGCGAACAGGATGAGCAGGGCAAGCAGACGCATGAGGCGGTTTCCAGCGGGCACGATGGTCAGCCGCTCGACAGGTTCGCGCATCGGCTGGGGAAAGTCACGCAATGCGGGGAGGGGGAGGCGGAAGGCTGAAGGCGGAAGGTCGAGGAAGAGAGTGGATCGCGTTTTGCTGACGCGAGTCGGGTGGCGGCCCAAGAGCCGGGTCCAGGGGGACCCTGGTCAGGGGGTGCAGGGGGCAGAATGCCCCTTGCCCGCCGGAGGCCCTCTCGTCGAGAGATGTCTGAAGGAGGCCGTGTCCAAGCGCGGTCCACGTGCCGTATGCCCCCCCCACCAACCCGCGGGGATGCAAAGCGAGTAGTGAAGGGTGCTGGAGTCCCGTTGGAGCCCAGCATGGACGGTCTTCGAACAGATCGCGTCCAGCGGGACACGCTGAAGCGTGGACTCCAACGGCGTTCCTCGCTTCGACACCGGTCTTGCCCGCGAGGAAGTCCCGCAGGGACGGCCGAGAATAGCCCACCCTTTCAAGGGGGGGCTCGGTCCACGCGCCAACCGCACAGTCCCGGCAGGGACGAAAGACTCTTCCGCATCGAGACGGCCCCCCTTGAGGCGGACGCGCGTCGCGTCCCACGGGCCGGAACGAAAACGCCGCCGGCGGCCAGCCCCATAAAGCGGACGTCCGTCGTTTGCCGCGGTTCTTCATGAAGCGTCTCCGGCGGCTCATCTTGCGGAAGCGAGAGAGTTACAGTGTTGAGCGACGCGCCCGGCCGATGCGCAGCCCGGCGTGCAACTCAGGTGACGAGGGCCCCGAATGAACCGTTCCGCCTGGAAGGCGCTCGGAGAGGAGTTGTTCGCTCTGGACCGCTGGGGCGATTTCGATCCCGCCAGGAGGGAGTTCGACGCCGCCGATCCCAGGACGTGGCTCTGGCGGCATGCCGACCCGCATCCGGTCAATATCCTCGTCAACAGCGAGATTCCTCCCGACCACTTCGAGACCTATGCGCCGGCGCTGACGAAGGGGCTGAAGACGCTTCGTGATGAAGCGGGGCTGGAGATGGTGGTCCGGGCGCTGTCGCGCAAGGGGTTGACGGCCGCGGTCGGCGAGATCCTGGGGCTGTTCTCCTCAGAATCGCTCGTGCGTGAGCAGAACTGCCTGTGGGCGGCGGGGAACGCAATCTATGCGATCGCGCCGAAGGATCATCTGGAGGAGTGCCTTGCGGTGTGCCGGGACCCGCGGGTGGGGAGCGCGCGGCAGAAGCTGATCGTCCATCTCTCGCGGTTCAAGAAGTCTCCGGAGGTGTTCGAGACGCTGGTCTCTCTTCTGGAGGACGAGACCGCCCGCGGCCCCGCGATGGAAGCGCTGAAGAAGCTTGGCGACCCCCGCGCGATCCCGGCGATTGAGCGTACCCCGGTCCGGGAGGGAGAGGAGGGGATTTACGAGACGCACCAGAAGGCGATGGCGCTGAAGACGCTTGCCGCGAAGAAGAGCAAGGCTTGAGGCGGTGAAGCGGCGTTGAGGATTCACCGCTCGCTTTGCAATCCCCGCGGGTTGGTGACGGGGCATACGGCATTGTGTCCGCGTTTGGACACGGCCTCCTTCAGACATCTCTCGACGAGAGGGCCTCCGGCGGGCAAGGGGGATTCTCCCCCTTGCATCCCCTGACCAGGGTGCCCCTGGACCCGGTGAGGGATGGGGTGAGCAGCATCAATCCTTCCAGCCACCACTACAGCTCACACGCCAACCGCTCCAACCGCGTCTGCAACTCATACACCCTCGCAAACCGCCGCGCCGGTACCTTCAACAAACACCGCAGACAAATCCGGTCCAACTCCACCGGAACCTCCCGCCCGAACGCCGAAGGCGGACCCGGCAACTCCTCACGCACCCGCGCCATCGTCTCCGACACCGTCCCCCCCACAAACGGCGGCCGCCCCGCCACCAGCTCGTACAACACCACCCCCAACCCGTAAACGTCCGCCCCCAACCCCAACGGCCGCGCCGGATCGCCCAGCCGCTCCGGCGCGAGCGCGCCGGCCGAATAAATCGCGGCCGCCTCGGACCCCTCTTCCCCCTCGCTCGCTTCCCCGCATGCCGTCTCCCCGCGGCCCGCCATCCCTCCCATCGGATGAAAGTCCGTGATCCGCGGAATCTCCCCCGCCGCCAGCAGCACGTTCGACGCCTTCAGGTTCCCGTGCACCACCCCCTGCCGATGCAGGTAGCCGACAATCTCGGTCAGCTGCAGCAGGATCTCCACCACCTGCCGCACCGGCCGCCGCGCCGCCGACACCAGCGACATCAGGCTCCCGTTCGGCGCATGATCCAGCACCACGTACCGCCGCCGGTCCCACCACCCGGACCGCTGCGGCAGCACGACCTGCGGATGCGAGAGGACCGACCACGCCTCCGCGCTCTGTCGGAATCGACTCTCCCACGCCTCGCGATCCGGCTCGCCCTCTCCCGCCTCCCTCCGCTCCTCGGCGGCAAACACCTTCACCGCCACCATCTGCTGCAGCGGTCCCTGCAGCGCGCGGTACACCGTGCTCCCGGGACCACGGCCAATCTCCGCCACCAGCCGCACCCCGTCGCGGGCCGCCAGCCGCCGCAGCCGCTCCTGCTCGTCGAGCGGCACCGCCGCAATCTCCCGTCCGTCCAGAAACCGCTCCAGGTCCGCCGCCAGTTCGCCGGCGCTCGCATACCGCCCCAGCGGATCCTTCTCGAGGCACTTCAGGCAGATCGACTCGAGGTCGCGGGGGACGTCCCCCTTCCAGCGGCTCGGCGGGAGCGGCTCCTCGTTCAGGACCTGCTCGACCGTCCGGTTCCACGAGTCCCCGCGGAACGGCGGCCGTCCGCAGAGGAGCTCGTACAGGATGGCCCCCAGCGAGTAGAGGTCGGCCGCCGGTCCCACTTCCTGCACCCGCCCGGCCGCCTGTTCGGGGGCCATGTAGCTCGCGGTCCCCAGGACCGCGCCGTCCTGCGTCAGGGCGGTCTCTTCGGCGTCGAGCCGCTTCGCCAGTCCGAAGTCGGCGATCTTGGGGTGGAACTGGTCGAGGGCGGAATCGTGTTCGTCGTTCGGGCCGCGGGAGGGAGACAGCTCCGTCAGCCGGGCGAGGAGGACGTTGGCCGGCTTGAGGTCGCGGTGGATGATCTGGAGGTCGTGCGCGTGCTGGATCGCCAGGGCCAGCGCCTGGATGAGCCGGGCCGCGGACCGGGCGGGTTGCGGGTCGCCCCCCGTGAGCTGATGGAGGCTGCCGCCGTCGATCAGTTCCATGACGAGGAACGGCGAGCCCTGATGGGCTCCGATGTCGTGGACGGAGACAATGCCCGGGTGGCTGAGTCGGGCGGCGGCGTCCGCTTCGAGTCGGAAGCGGGCCCGTTCCTGTGGCCCGGCGAGGGGCCCGCTGCGGACGAGTTTGAGGGCGACGGTGCGAT
The DNA here is from genome assembly GCF_001610835.1 of Planctomyces sp. SH-PL14. Classification (NCBI taxonomy): domain Bacteria; kingdom Pseudomonadati; phylum Planctomycetota; class Planctomycetia; order Planctomycetales; family Planctomycetaceae; genus Planctomyces; species Planctomyces sp. SH-PL14. Next base: position 5,785,817 of record NZ_CP011270.1, read on the forward strand.
CGGAGGCGAGGTCGCGAGCCCGATAGACGACCCCCATTCCGCCGCGTCCGAGTTCGGCGAGGATTTCGTAGCCCGGCGGCACCGGGAGATCGACGAAGTCGTCTGGTGCCTTCTCCGGCCCAATCTGTGTGGGCGGGGGGTCAGGCATGAAGGGCTCCGGAAGCGGGGGTATCGTTCCCTTCAGTTTAGGGGGTGGGCGAAGCGAACCGAAGCTCGAACCGCGTCCATGCCGGCGCGACTCGATCGCGCAGACCCAATGTGCCAAGGCGAGCCGGGGTCAAGGGGGCAACCCCTTGCCGCCGGAGGCACTCCTGTGAGGAACCGTGGTACACAACGGACGACCGTTTTGTGGAACCGGCGCTGAGAACTCCCTCACGCGATGCCGCTGGGTCTGCAATTCTCAAGAGGTGATAAGGGGGCATCCGGCACCGTGTCCGCGCTTGGACACGGCCTCCTTCAGACAACTCTCGACGGCCAGGCCTCCGGCGGGCAAAGGGCCAAGAAAACAACACAGGCCCCTCTGCACTCCCCACCAGAGTGCCCCTGGACCCGGTGATCACGATGCCGACTTGGCCCGCTTCTCCAACTGCTTCACCAGATCGGCCGCCGCCTTCTTCACCTCCGCCGGCGTCAGCCGCGAAAAACTCTGCACCGCCACCGCCTGGTCCATCAGACCCTTCTCCTCCAGCCCCGCGGTCAGGCTGTTGAGCTTCCCCTCAAACTCCCCCGTCCTGGCAATGTCCTTCAGCGTCGGGATCAACTGGTCAGCCGCAACAGGGACCAGCGTCGAGACCGGCTCGGGAGGCTTGGAGCATCCGGTACACAGAACCAGAACGAACAGGAGAACGAGTGAGAACTTCATGGCGAATCACGAACCTGGAAACGATGAACGAAGACGAAACGGAGACAATGAACCGTGAGGAAAGAACGAGACCCGGGGGACGGCCGACACAGACCGTCCCCCTTCGTTGCGGACGCACCGCTCAGAACTCCTTGACCGGCTTCCCATCGGCGATGCCGCCGAGGTACGAATACGTGTTGAGGTCGATCTCGTTCGCCAGGAAGTGGACCGAGCCGTCGACCAGCAGGAAGTGGGCCCCGCCCGTGTGGGCGCTGCTGAAGTTCCAGTGACCCTCCGGCCAGTTGATTCCGTAGTACGGGTTCGTCGCCATCACGGCGTTCTGCGTGTAGTACCAGCCGTCCGAAGGATTCCCCGCCCAGATCGTGGCGTACTTCTCACCCAGCGAACCCCGCTCGCCGACGAGCGCCACGTTGCTCAGGCCGTCGGTGATCGTCTGGAACGAGACGCGGGAGTTGTCGTACATCGGCCCGGTCGGCAGGCTCCCGGCGGCGTTCCGCCGGTAGGTGCTGCCGCCGTTGGCCGTGTAGTTCGACTTGGCGTAGTTCGAGACGTTGGCGTTGATCGCCCCCATCGGGTTCGGGTCGGTCGGGCAGAGGAACGTCGCGATGGTGGTCTTGGCATACGGAGCCGGGACCGTCGCGCTCGCCGTCGTCATCGCGGCGACGGTCGTCCAGTTCTGGTTGAAGGCCCCCGAGCCGGCGATCTGGTTGTACAGGTTCATCTGGTCGAGATGCGGGAGCAGGAACGTCCCCCAGCCGAGCAGGTTCAGGTTCCTGTCGTTCGCGGAAGGGCTCTCGGACGACATCGGGTCGCTGTCGAGATAGCACGGCGGGAGGACGAGGTGCGTCTCGTGGTAGCTGTGGAACGCGATGCCGATCTGCTTGAGGTTGTTCCGGCAGGTGCTGCGGCGGGCCGCCTCCCGCGCCTGCTGGACGGCCGGGAGCAGGAGGGCGACGAGCACCGCGATGATCGCAATGACCACCAGCAACTCAATGAGGGTGAAGCCCCGGCGGGGGGAACGACGACGCGATGGGATCATGAGGGCAAAACCTTTGAAAGAATGAATCAGGCCGCCCGGCTCCGGCGGGGGGAGCGGGCGGATGGGGGCGGGCGGACGGGAGCGGGCGGGCCGGTGGGCCGATCTGCGGCCAGAGGGGAAACGGAGGAGGGCGGGAGGGGAGGCCCCGCGTTCGGGAGAGCCGCTTAGAACTCTTTCACGATGGCGCCGTCCTTGATGGCCCCCAGGTAGCCGCACGTCCGGCGGTCGAGGTCGTTCGAGAGGAAGTGGACGGAGCCGTCGCCGAAGACGAACTGCACCCCGCCGAAGTGCGGGCTGCTGAAGTTCCACGCGCCCCCCTTGTTGAGGGCGTAGTACTCGCTGGAGTCCATGATCGCGTTCTGGGTGTAGTAGGCGGCGTCGGTCGGGTTCCCGACCCAGATCGTCGCGTTCCGCGAGCCGACGGAGCACCGCTCGCCGATGATGGCGACGTTGCTGAGGCCGTCCGTGATGACCGGGAACGACGTCATCGAGTTGTCGTACATCGCGCCGGTCGGCAGCGTCCCCGAGGCATCGCGGCGGTAGCTCCCGCCGCTGACCCCCGTGTAGTTCGACTTGGCGAAGTTCGAGACCTTCTGGTTGATCGCCCCGAGCGGATTGGGGTCGCTCGGGCAGAGGAACGTCGGCACGCCGACCCGGGCGTAGGGCACGGGGTTGGCGACGCTGGCCGTGGTCATGGCGGCCACGGTCGGCCACGACCGGTCGAACGCGCCGGAGGCCGAGATCTTGTCGAACAGCGCTCCCTGGTCGACGTAGGGGAGGAGGAATGTTCCCCAGCCGAGGAGGTTGCGGTTCTGGGTGTCGGCCAGCGGGTCGTTGTCGATGTAGCCTGGCGGGAGGACGTAGTTCGTCTCGTGGTAGTTGTGGAGCGCGATGCCGATCTGCTTGAGGTTGTTCGAGCAGACGCTCCGCCGCGCTGCTTCCCGCGCCTGCTGGACGGCGGGGAGCAGCATCGCCACCAGGACGGCGATGATGGCGATGACGACGAGAAGCTCGATCAGCGTAAAGCCACGGCGGCGGAAAAGGGCGGGGTTCATTCGGCAGGACTCACACATCGGGGGGGGGGCAGGGCAGGGGGGAAGGCACGGCGCCGTCCCGCGCGGGGCGGGAGCGGACCACGCCGTGAGTGACACGCCGCCGGAGGCCGGGGATGGCCTCGGCGGAATCTTCAGGTGACCCCGGGCGGGATCACGGAGTGCGGGGGGGAATACGGATCGCGCCGGCTCAAACCGCGTCCTTGCCGGCCCGGCTCGATAGCTCAAACCCAACGTGCGACGGCCGCTGGGGTCAAGGGGGCCTCGCCCCCTTGCCGCCGGAGGCACTTCCCTGAGGAACCATGGGACACAACGGATATCCCCTTTGTGGTCCCCGCGTTGAGGACTCCCTCAACCAATCACGCTGGCTTTGCAATCCCCGCGTCTCGGGTGAGGGGACATACGGCACGGTGTCCGCGTTTGGACACGCCCTCCTTCAGACATCTCTCGACGGTCAGCCTCCGGCGGGCAAGGGGGATTCTCCCCCTTGCATCCCCTGACCAGGGTGCCCCTGGACCCGGTTCTTGGGGCGGCGATGTTCGCAGCACTCGTTCAGATGAGATGCATCGGCTGAGAAAAGAGGCGATCCTTCCCATCGATCTGATCCGCTTCGACCCGCAGATACCGATGCCGGTCCATCTCGCCCCGGGCATAGTGCCATTCGAGACGCCGACCCGACTCCTCCGCGACCTTCCCCGCCGCCGACACGACGCGGATCCGGCACGGCTCGCTCGTCTCGATCGTCAGCATCTCTTCCCGCAGGCGAACCGCATCGAAGCGGACCTTCCCCTCCAGGACACAGTAGAACCGTCCGTCCCGATACGCCTTCAGGCACGCATGCGGCAACTCGGCCGCGGGGACATTGGGATCGATCAGCAGGACGTTGTAGCCCAGGAACCCCGGATCGGTGCTCTGCACATGATCCGAGACGGAGAATCCATAACACCGCCGGCCGGTGGCGAGCACCTGGTCCCACATCTCCAGGGCCCAGCCTTTGCCATTGAGCTGCTCGCAGGTGTGGTTCCAGATCTCGAGACCAAGGACCCGCGGGTCATGGTCCAGCATCGCCAGGACGCTCTCGAGCTTCTGACCGCTCCAGACCGGATGGTTGATCGTGATCCCGCCGCCGTCCGGATAGACCAGCCGGCCAAGGATCCGGTCGAACGCTTCCTTCCAGGGAATGCCGAGTCCAAGGAGATAACCGTGGTCCGCCAGCTTGTGCTTGCTGCGGACGTCAAAGTTGCCGCTGGCGAAGGTCGATCCGACGCTGTTGAAGTGACCGGACTGATCGGTCGTCGAATGATGCTCCGCGTTCGGGCAGATGATCACGTCGTCGGGAATCGCGTGAAAGATCGGCCCTCCCACCTGGAACGGCATCTTCTCCCGCAGCTCCGGCGGCAGCGTCTCCGCCCAGCCGGTCGACGGATCGGCGAGGATCTCGTTCCAGCGGAACGTCTCCTCGACATACCCTTTCCCCTTGATCGTGCAGAAGGGCTGCTCGACGAAGAACTGCCGCTCCCGCTCCTCGCGGGTGCACGGGGCGGAGGGGTAATAGTTCGAGATCGCCAGGTGCCGCATCCCCCGGCGGTACATGATCTCCAGCTCCCGCTGCGAACGGCAGTGGATGTGGGTCCCCGAGCCGACGTGCTTCGCCGCCGACCAGTCGAGGCCCTGATAGGGATCGGCAACCGCCTCCCGCGGCCCCGGCTCCGATCCGGACCAGCCGGTGCCGGCCGTCAGCAGCTGCGTCGCGCCGAGTGCCAGGACTTCCAGGGCCTGCCGCCTGCCGAACGCGCTCTCCTGACGACCAGACATACTTTGTTCCTGAGACCAGTCGCTGCCGGCATCCACCGAAGACGGACGACGCACACATCACTCGCAGCGGCTAAGAACGAACTGGAGGGAACATAAGGGGCCGATATGAAGAACGATCGAAGGAACGGCGAAACATTTCAGAGGGTCGATGGAATGTCGCTGATCGTGGCGGAGATTAAGCAACCCGGTCGACTAACTATGATGAGATCGACGTCGCGCTCATAGAAATACATATCGTTGTGGCGAGTGATGATGAATTTCGATCTCAGGACCGCGTCGCCCCTCATCGTGTCTTGAGAAATGGCCGCGTCGCAGTCATCGGCCTCGGACACCGCCGCAGGCAATTCGGGGCAAGGCGAGATGGAATGTCTGTCTCTCGCCGGGGTCCGCAAGTCAGAGGACCACGTCGCCGTTCGGGGATGATAAAGAGGAGTGCCAACTCCGCAGGAGAGCGGAGAGGGTGACGTGCCTGTTGCTGTATAACAACAGGCACGAAAGAGTTCGTCGTCCATCCCGACTTCTTTGCCGAACAAGTAATAAGAGAATCGAATCGGTCGGCGAAGTATAGAGTCGCCGCGCACAATCTAAGCGGGGTTAAAGAAGGAACGTGCAAGTGTGAAATCCGCGATCGAGGCCGGTGACCTGACGCAGCCTCGTCGTCGATTCGCGCGCGACCGCCGCCCCGCCACGACATCCACCCTCGACCCCGTTGCGGTCAGCTCTTCAGGTCGAACTGAATCGCCGAGTTGCCGTCCTTCGAGATCTCGACCTTCAGGCCCGACTGCCCCGGATTTCCGTACTTCTCCGGAATCAGCGACTTCTGAAGCACCGGCCGTCCGTTCGCGTCCTCGCCCGTCGCGGAGTTGTCCATCTTCATGATGGTCACCGAGTAAGCCCCCGGCACCGCACCCCCCTCCGGCGGGAAGGCCTTCAGCTCGAACTTCCCCTCGGCGTCCGTCAGGGCCGACGCGCCGATCCCATCCTTCTCGCCCGGCTGAATCACCACGATCGCCCCCGCGAGCGGCTGGTCCTTGTAGGTCACTACCCCCTTCGCCGGGACCGTCGCCGGCCGGTTCGACTTCCATTGAGTGTCGCCACCCCCGCAACCGGAAACGATCGCGACAGCGGCCAGCGAGAGGAACAGGGAAACGCGCTTCATGGAATGACTCTGCCGATCCGGCCGTGCTGAAGAACCAAGAGACCTGCTGTCCGCACCGACCCCGTCCCGCCTCCCGGCATCATCAATCGCCGGAGAGGACCGCCCAACGGAAACGGCGGAAACAGCACCACGCTCAACGCCGCGGCCCGCTCTCACGAGCCGGTCGCGGCGTCACACCAGAGAGATTGCCCCGCCTTAGAAGTCGGTGACCAGCTCGTTCCCGCCGCGGGTGCCGAGCGCACCCCAGATGCCGTACGGGCTGCGGGACTGTCCGCCGACGGCCGGGAGGATCGCGGCCTGGTTGCCGGTGTCAATGTTTTCGCTGACGAACCGGACCGCACCGTCCGCCATCACGACGCCGACCCCGCCCACGTGGCGGCTCTCCGCGCTGTAGAGGCCGTCGCAGTACGAGCTCGTCGAGGCGCCGGAGTAGCAGCTCCCGGCGTTCGGCGGAGAGGCGGTCGAGAAGGCCGAGTACGAGCCGACGCCGTCCGCCCAGCGATAGGCCCGGGCCGGTTCGCCGGTCCAGGCTCCGCTCGGGTAGGTCTTGAGGCTGGCGTTCCACAGCGCGGCACACGCGGCCGGGCTGGCGCTCGCTCCCGAGAGGGCGGTCTGGGCGATCATGCCGCGGCCGTTGGCGGCGTCCGCCCCGACGATCTCCGACATGGCGATCGTGTTGCTCGTGCCGTCCGTGTTTTCCGCGATGCTGTAGCAGGTCATGGCGGCAAACAGGCCGCGGCTCTGGGCGACGATCGGATAGGTCGGCCGCGCGCAGCCGTTGCCGGCGTGGCTGTCGCCGGCACAGAACACGTAGTTCTTCTTGCCGCGGCTGTTGCCGGCGTTGTTCGGATCGGTCTGCCCGGCGTCGCTGGGGCACACAAGCACCGGGATCACGCGGGTCCAGGGGAGGTTGTTGTTGTACGGGGGATTGTCGCCGGTGAGGGCGTCAATCTCCTGGTAGACCGCGGTCTGGTCGATGAACGGCAGAAGGAACGCGACGCCGCTGAGGCGGGTCCGCTGTCCGCCGCTGCTGAGGTTGCCCCGTCCGCCGCCGAAGGGGGGGAAGCGGCTGTGGTTGTCGTGGTAGTTGTGGAGGGCGAGTCCGAACTGCTTGAGGTTGTTCTGGCACTGGGACCGCCGCGCGGCCTCGCGGGCCTGCTGAACGGCGGGGAGCAGGATGGCGACAAGGACCGCGATGATGGCGATGACGACCAGCAGTTCAATCAGCGTAAAGCCGCGATGAAGACGATTCGACACGAACAGGACTCCGTGGCCAACGGCGGGATTCGCGACGGATGGATCCGGACCGCGAGTGGTTCCGTGGGGCGAGTTCTTTGCCAGAGGCAGGTGGGGGAGAGCCGCACCGGTCCTTCCGGATGGGAGGGGGACCTGGCGGCACCGGTGTATGTCGCGGGGACGCGCACGGCGTTACATGCAAATTCCCGCATTCACACAAAGTTCACCGTGCGCCCAGCTCCGTTGATGTCAGCGCGTCCACGGCGGCAGTCCTGGCACGGCCAGGGGGCCTGTGTTGTGATTGCTGGCCCCCTGCCCGCCGGCAGCCGTCCCGTCGAGGACCCTCGAACGCAGTCCGCACCCAACCCCTGCAGGACATCCTACTCGTCGTACTTGAGCAGGAACCTGGGGTTGATGACCTTGAAGCTCAGCCGCCCGCCGATCTCCTCGTCGTACTCCTCCGCGAGCGGGCGAAGCACGATCCCCTCCCGCTGAACCTGCGGATGGAGTGTGCTGGTCCCTTCGGACAGGGCAACGAGCTGATCGACGGTGTGATCCAGGACGATCGTCCCGAGCTGAGGGACGGACTCCAGGCCGATCTCGGCCAGCACCGCCACCTTGGCGGGCTGGTCGACCAGCCGGTAGGCGTCGACGTTCAGGACGCTGAACACCCGGAGCGTCACCTCTTTCAGGGCGTACTTGTTCTTCTGGATCCCGGGGCCGATGACCTCCGCCTGAATCGCGAGATCGAAGCCGAGCCGTTCGCGGGCCGTCCGCAGCTTCTCTTCGAGACGCAGGGCCTTGGCGACGCGGGCCAGCACGTTCGACTCGTCGGCCTCGTCCATCCACAGGTTGCGGCTGCAGATGCCGAACTCCCCCTGCCGGAGGAAAGCGGTGAACGAAGATCCGTCCAGCTTCTCCGTCATGTAGAACGTCTTGCCGCGGTTCCGCATGAGGACCGATTCCAGAACCTGGACCCGGGTCTCATCGGTCTTCGGCAGGAATCCCGGGAACGGTCCCTTGATCCTGCCCCCCATGCCGACCGGAAGCGGAGGTTCCCATTTGAGGACTCCGAGGAGGTCGGTGACGTCGGTCCCCTCTTCGATGGGAGCATCGACTGGCAGGATCGAGAGCGGAAAGCAGATCCCTTGCGAGACCTGTCCGCGGAGCCGGACCGTCTTGATGCGGAAGCCGGCGGGAAGCGTCACGGTCCCGCCGGCTTCCGTCTGGGCCGCCTTGTAGCTGTTCCCGCGGAGGAACTCGAATTCCGGCCGCTCGGGCAGGAGCGAGTCGATCTCGCAGTAGACGATCCTGTCGCCGGGCTTGTGTTCCCCCTTCTTGGCGACGACCCACCAGCCGAGGACGCGGATTTTCTCGATGGCGTCGGCGCCCGGAATGGGCTCAACCCCGTTGACGATCTGAATACTGGCCAGCTTTCGCATGATGGCTCCTTTCGTGCGATGGCGGATCGACACCGGTTCCGACGGTTGGGTTCAGGAGCGCCTGCTCCGACGAGCATGTCGCCGTTCCGCGCCTGCAGGTGGCGATATCCTTGAAGCGGCGAACGTCAGCCATGGAGCGTCGTCGTCCAAGCGGCTCGACGGCTTCAGGACAGGAACCACACGATGGAACTCGGGCAGGGTTTCATGCCGCCGGCCGGCCCTCGTCGGGGTGAAGGGAGATGCTGGTGGCAACGCGTCTCAGATCGTCCCGGTCTGGATCTGCTCGGCCCAGTCGGCGACGGCCCGATGAAACTCCTGCGACTCGAAGGACCGTTCAAACGCGGCATCGGCACGCCGACAGAGGGGCCGGATGACCCGGAGCTGTTCGAAGCCCTGGGCCTCCGGACGGTCACGCGGACCGAACGCGATTTCCAACTCCCGAATGCAGGCCTCCAGTTCCGTCGAGAGCGGCGCCAGCCCGCAACGGGTCAGGGCCGTGACGGTGCGGCGCCAGTCCGCGCCGCTGGGATTGCAGTACCAGTGGGCGATGCCGCCGCGCGCCAGCGCTTCCAGGATCTGAAGAGAGGAGAGCTGCAGGAGCCGCTCGTGTTCGTCGTCCGAACTGCTCTCCAGGCGTTCCAGCGCGCGGTCAATCGCTGTCGTGAATCGCTCTTCGTGGTCCACCGTGATCGGTCTCCCGGCTGCGTAAGCGGTTTCCGGCCAAAGGTCAGCAGGGACAGTTTAGGAGACGCTGTGGAGAAGGTCCTTCGTCTTGGGACTTCGCTCTTGTGGGGGTTGGAGCGCGGCCGGCACTCGACCCCGTTCCCAGATCAGTCGGGCGACCATCACGCATCGCGGGCCGGGATGCGATCAGAGCGCGATCGGAGCCCACCCATGGGGCGGAGAATCGACCGCACGGCTCCGGTGAAGGTTCAAAAAATGTCCACAGAGAATCTTCAGGATTCTGATTCGGGCACAGATCTTCATTGTTGTTTCAGTTTTGAGGCGGGTGTAGTTTCCGAGGGAGGAGCTCTGCGGAAGTCGATGGTGACGTTCTGTCCGTCGGCCCCCGCAATCATGTCCGGTCGCACATCAATCTGTTTTCACTGCCTTTTTGTGGAGGGGGTAATGAGGACGTCTGTGAGCCGCCGCGCGCGGGGCTTTACGTTGATTGAGCTTCTGGTGGTGATAGCGATCATCGCAGTGCTGGTGGCGATCCTGCTGCCGGCTGTGCAGCAGGCTCGGGAGGCCGCCCGGGCGAGCCAGTGCCGGAGCAATCTCAAGCAGATCGGCATCGCGCTCCACAATTACGAGTCCACGTTCGGGGTCTTCCCCCCCGGCGCCGTCATCGGGACGGGGGCCAACGGTGCCTCGACGCACACGCAGCTTCTCCCGTACTTCGATCAGGCTGCCGCCTTCCATCTGTTCAACTTCAGCACCGACCTGAACGTGGCCGCGGTCAATCAGCTCCCGCGCGAGCAGAAACAGCCGCTCCTCAACTGCCCCTCGCAGTTCACGAGTCCCGCGTTCCTCCTCCCGGGGACGCAGTGCCCCAACGGCTGCGGAACGACGAACTACGTCCAGAGTCTCGGGAACAACGCCAACTACGCCACCGGGGACGGGCCCTTCGGCCGGAACGTCGGAGCCAAGATTTCGCACTTCACGGACGGCACGAGCAACACGGCCGTCTTCGCGGAGATCGTGCTGGGACCCTCCTCCGGAACGGCCACCGGAGTGATTCCCGCCTCAAATGGAGAGTTCTACCGGGTCGCCACGAATCTCCCGTTCGCGACCTGGGACGCCAGTCCCACCGGCGACACCATTGCCGTCCCCGAGTGCGACAATGCGGCGACGGCGGCGTACCTGTACCGCGGCAAACAGTACTACCGCGGGAACGTCGTCTCGACGTTCTACTCCCACACGCTGACTCCCAACTCTCGCCGCCGCGACTGCATTCGCGGGACCGGCCTCGACCGGGGCCACCTGGCGTCGCGCAGCTATCACCCGGGGGGAAGCCAGTTCCTCCTTGGCGACGGCGCCGTGAAGTTCGCCAGCGAGAACATCGACGAGGCACTCTGGCGGGCGATCGGAAGCAAGGCGGGCGGCGAGCGGGTCGGCGAGTTCTGACCGACCGGCGCGTCGTTCCGACCGGGATCCGGCCCTCCCTCGCAAGGAAGCGCCGTCCTCCGGTGTTCTTGTTCTCTCGAAGGGTGCCGTGTTCTCGAACGGGTGTTCGCGGTCGAACGCCCCTGGCCGAAAGAGGCAGCGACGAAGCTATGGAACGCTGGTCACGTGAGACGCGGGCTCTTGTTGCCGGACTCCTTCTCGCGGCTCCGGCCGCGGGACTGGCCGGTTGCGGCAGTGGCTCCGGGGCGAAGATCGAAAAGGTCGTGCCGGTCTCCGGGACGCTGACCTTCAAGGGGCAGCCGCTGGAACACCATCAGGTGACGCTGCAACCGGAGGACGGCCGGCGAGCCGCGGTGGGGGTCTCGGACGCCAACGGGAAATTCACCCTCGGGACGAACGACGTTGCCGACGGGGCGCCTCCGGGCCGATCCCGCGTCGCGGTGGTCTTCGCGCCGCCGACCGTCGACACGTCGCTGACGGCCGGCGGGGCCGACAACGCCTCCCTGCCGAAGCCAAAGGTCAAGATCCCCGCGAAGTACAACAACGCTCAGACCTCGAAGCTGACGCGAGACATCGCGGAGGCGGGCGAGTCCGATCTGAAAATCGACCTCGAGTGAGGCTCGCGCCGCGGACGCAGGACGGCCGTCGCCCGGCGGGCTACGAGCCGGGCGACAGCTTGGCGTAGCGCTCCCGGAGTCCGCTCTGCTCGCCCGCCGGGGCGAGGGCCAGGACTGTCTTCCAGAGCGTCTCCGCATCGGCCTTGCGGTTGGCCGCCACGTACGCCTCGACCAGGAAGTACCCGAGCCGCCAAGACCGTCCGCCCGACTCGGTCCACATCGCTTCCAGCGTCTGGGTGCCCGCCGCGACGTCCCGGACCGTCTCCTTCTTCGCCGTTGTCTGGAGCCGGGCCAGCCAGACGGTCGCGCACGGGTTCTTCGGCTTCACTTTCAGCGACCGTTCCAGCTCGACCTTGGCCCGCGTCGCGTCGGTCTCCCGTTCGGCATACGACCGGCCCATCACAAAGTTGGTGAACCAGCTCGGCTCCTTGTTGGAGAGCCGAAGCGCCTTGGAGAAGCGGTCCTTGGCCCGCGCGGCGTACTTGCCCCCCATCTTCATGTGGACGAGGGCCAGGACCGCTTCCGATTCCGAAACCGGATCGGTCATCCCGAGCTCCTTCGTCCGGAGATCCTCCGCCTTGTTGGCGTGCGTCTCCGCCTCGGTGATGTCTCCGAGCTCGTAGGCGCACAGCGCCTTCCAGTGGTATCCGCCGGGCCAGAGGAGGTCGGTCTGCTGCCAGTCGTCGACCGCCTCGAAGACCGCTTCGTAGTCGCCGCGGGCGAACTTCTCGGCGGGCTCCCGGAGGTCGGTCCAGCCCTCGCGGACCTCCTCGATGTCGGTCCAGAGCCGGGCCAGCTCCTTGTCGAGCGGGGCGATCTGGTTGTCGAGGGTCTTGAGATCCGCGATCCCGACGTCGATCAGGTCGTTGTTGGCCCGCATCTGAAGCTCCAGGTTCTCGATCTCTCCCTGCACGGCGCGGAGCTGTCGGCGGAGGGGGAACACGTCGTTCCCCTGCGCGTTCTGGAGGTTGTTGTTGACCATCTGCGCGTGCCGGTTGAGCTTCGCGAGGGTGGCGACCATTTCCCGGCCGAGTCCCTGGAGCTTGGTGATTCGGATCGCCAGCGGGTCGCGCTCCAGGGCCAGCGGCCGCCGCTGGGCGTCGACCGAATCCCGCCGGCGATAGACGTCGCGGGCCCGCTGGACGAGGTCGCCGAGCCGGGCCTGCCCCGCGGAAGTCGTATCCCGGTCTTCGCCGCGGCCGGCCGAACCCTCCGCCCGGACTCCGGCCTGTGGCAGGGAGAGAGAGACGCAGGTCATGAGAAGCCATGCGACGGCCAACCGTCGTGGAATGGGCGCAGCGGAAGCCATGGAACCAACCTCGTGAGTCAAGAAATTCCGGCCTGGGCAGAGCCGCCCGAGCAACCCGCGACTTCTTCGAACGCGGAGTGCAAAGGCCCTGAAGGGTCAACCTGGCCAAGGTTGACTGATGTTCAGTCGAGTATGGCTCATGAGTGGACAGGTGTCAACATGGAATTCAAAAGACGTCTCCCTGACGTCGGGCCGGGAGGCCGAGGGTTAAGGAGACTGAGCTCCGCGATGCCTGGCTCCTCTCCCTCTCTTCGATGACTCTCGATCAGACCGCGGTTCCTGGCCGACGGCCAGTCGCTTCGGTCGAGCGTTCCTCACCGAGAGTCCTGAGTCTCGCCGGGGCGGACGGCACCGGGAGCAAGGGCTGCGTCAGTCGCGGGCCACGGCATCGAGCGCTCCGCGGGCGGCGGCAGCGAGAGACTCCGCGTCGCCCGTGATCGGACCGTAGAGGTTCCGGCGGATGGGATCGGCGTGCTCGATGTAGAGCTCGCGGCCGCCCGGAAGGATGTGGGCGTCGAGGGTGGGTGTCAGTTCCACGGTCCGGATGCCGTCGCGGAGGCGGTAGAACTGGCCGACTTCCCCCGGGGCGGGGTCGCGCGGGACGTAGACCGCCGTGACGGAACTCCACTTCCCGGTGACCGGGACGCCCGCGAGCGGGATCCCCGGGATCACGGGGGGGCGTTCGAGGTGGCGACGGTCGCCGTTGCGTTCGACGGAGAGGAGATTGGGAGGGCCGGCCCCGGGGAGCGGAATCTCGATGTCGGCCCGGACCTCCTCACGCACGTCCCCCTCGGTCCGCTCGCGACGGAACGTAAGGACCCGGCTTCCGGTCGCCTCGAGGGCTTCGGCGGCCATGAAGTCCGAGGCCGTGAACGGGGCGACCTGGGGGAACTCGCGGAGGAGTCCTTCGTTGACGGCCGGAAGGGTCTCTTCGATCGCGGCCTTTCCACCGGCCCGGACGAACGAGACGGTCCGGGCGAGGCGATCGACCGCTCCCAGGTAGTTCCGGATCGACTCGTCCGGATGCGACCATCCGCCGGTGCGGCTGAGGTCGACCGATCGTCCCTCCCTGGTGACCTCGATCCGTTCAACTCCCGTTTCCCAGAGGTTGGGGGGCTGGTTGAACGCGTCGCCGGAGATGCTCGCGAGACTGTAGTCCTCCAGCAGGGACAGGATGAACTCTTTCAGCTCGGCTTCGGAGAACTGGAGCGTCGCGTCGCGGTTTCGATAGTCCTTCGGGACTTTCGCTTCACCGGTCGTGGAGATCGTCATCCGGACCTGAGTTTCGGGGCTCCCTTCGCGGACCGAGGGGCGGCGGGTCCATCGCAGGGTGAGGCCGGCGGACTTCAGGTCCTTCGTGATGTGGTCCAGGGACGCTGGCGGCGCGGCCGCGCGAGTTGTCTTGCCCGGCTCCTTGAGGAAGTTGACCGTGATCGTCCGTTCTTCTCCTTCCTGGAGCTGAATCGTCTGTGTCCAGTCCTGGTAATCGCGCAGCGTCAGCTTCAGCAGGAGGTCGGCTCCCGGATGCAGGTTCAGCGTCATGGGGGAGTTGATCGAGACGTAGCCCGAGTGGAACGGCGCGGAGGAGACCAGGGGATCGTTCCTGCGGGCCGGATCGACGAACGTCGGCCAGTAGACCGTGGCCAGCTTTCGCGTCCGATCGTCGACCTCCCGGCCGTCCACGAGGAACTTGAGCGTGAGGCGGGCTTCCTGGACCCGCCGGATGACGAGCGAGTCGTCATCCCCGTCGAGCGAGGGAATGGAGGCGGGTCCCTCGGAACCATCGGGGAGCCGCCGAAAGAGGCGATCGACTCGGGACGGAGGCCCCGACGTTCTGTCGAAGGCGACCGATCCGGAACTGGCGTCGATCCGGACATCCCGGAGTCCTTTGGGGACAGTCGCGACGTAGACTTCGTCGGGACCCGGCTGGAGCCAAAGTCCGCCGAACCAACCTTCCCTATCCCGGCCCGGTGCCGTTCCCGCAATCTGGTATTGCCCAGCGGGATGAACTCGTGGGGTCTGCAGCGGCTGGTCCTTCGAATCGACCGCGCGGACAGTGATGCGAACGGACTCCACGCCGCGAAGGTCGACGGTCTCATCAGCAGGTGGGTTGTCGCGGGGAAGTGAGAGCGTTTGTCCCAGGAAGGCGACGGGTAAGAGGGCCTTCGCCTGCAGAGCGGCATGTGGAAGCGTCGGATGAGCCTCGACCGGTCGGATGTCGTACTCGCCCGCTGGAACGGGCGGGAGTGCGTAGTGGCCATCGGCGTCGGTCCGGGCGAAGCGGTAGGGGGTTCGTGTGTCCCCCTTGGCCCGGACCAGGATCGCGGTGAGCGGACGTCCCTGGTCGTCGACGACCCGCCCCGAGATGCGCGTCCCCTGCCGCAGGCGGAAGACCGCTTGTTCGACCGAGTTCAGGTCGATGGCCCGCGAGACCGCCGCGGCATTCTCCGGAAGGACGTAGAGCCGCTTCGAGAGCCGCGGGACCCGGACCTGGTAGCGGCCCTCGGAGTCCGTCACGGCGTCCGGTTTGCCGTGGATGACTTCGTCCGTCCGTGATCCGCCGAGGATCGGGACGTTGGCGGCCGGCATGCCGTCGATGCCCAGGACCTGGCCCGAGACGGGAATTCCGGGATCAACCAGATCGACGAGCATGTTCTGCGATGCAGGACCGGCGACGAGTTGGTTGGCCAGCGTGTGGAACCTCTGCTCTTTGCTCTGGCGGTATTCGGGATGCCGCACATCGAAGTGCACAAAGACGAGGTGTGCGGGGGGAAGGCCTGTTGGGACCGTGACTTCGATTCGTCCGTCCTTGTCGGACCGATAGGTCGCCGTTGCGATAGGGTTTCGGTTCCACTGCTCCGCCTCCCGAACCTTCAGAGCTTTGGCGTCCGGTTGCCGGAAGAATTGGACCGTCACCTCGGCGTTGGGGATCGGGGCGCGCGTCTCCTGGTTTTGAAACTGGACCCGGAAAGTGTCGGTCGTCGACTCGTGGGGGGCCGCAGCCGCGGTCTCGCCCGTCGGCCGGGGCCGCGAATCGAACTGGCAGCCCGGGAGGGCGGCTCGCAGGCGATCGAGACTCGCCGGCGAGATCGGGACCGACGGCGACCAGAAGCGGACCGACTTGAGCCGCTTGAGCTGCGCGAGCTCGTCGAGGGCTGCCTCGGTCCAGGGGGCCCAGCCGATGTCGAGCTCTTCGAGATCGGGACAGTTCCGGATCGTCCGCAGGCCCTCTTCGGTCAGGAACGCGCCGCTGACCTTCAGCGAGACGAGCCCTTTCCGGCTGGTGATGTGGCGGAAGCCGACGTCCGTCAGATAGGCGTTGGAAAGCTCCAGTCGCTTGAAATTCGGCAGGGACTCGAGCGTCTCGAGAGCCCGGTCATTCAGGAAGGCGTCGTAACAGCATTTTTCGGATGTTCGCGACTTGCCGCGGTTGTCCAGAACGGCTTGCTCGGCGGGGGTGAGCTCCGGCACCTGCTTGCGGTACCACTCGATGCCGTGCGCGAGCTGCATGTGCGTGTTCGCTTCCAGGACTTCCAGTCGGGTCAGCCCCCGGAGGAAAGCGAAGTCGCTGGCCTGGAACTCCGCACTTCCCGTCCGCAGTTCTCTGAGCTGCTTGAGGCTGGCGAGCGCCGCGAGACCGTCCTCGCACCCGCCGCCGATGAAGTCCAGCTTCTCCAGAGCGATGAGCCGTCCGATCAGCTTCAGCCTCTGGCAATTCACGGTTCCCACGCTGCATTCCGTGATCGGCAGCGGCCGCTTGGCCAACTGCGCCGGCACGCGTTCTTTCCCATCGGCCGCAATCGCGACCAGGAACCCCGATTGCGAGAGAGCAACCAGCACCTCCCGCTGCTCCTCCACCGTCGCCAGGGCCGGGATGTAGCGGGCCAGGACTTCGGTCTCGACCTTGAGTTGCGTCGGGTGGTCGGGGGAGAGCGAGACGTTCCGGAACGTGACCCAGTGGGTGTAGGGACGGAGCCGGTAGCCGAACGACTGCAGGCGGTCGGGAGCGAGTTTGAAGAGGAAGCTGCTGGACTCTGGCTTTCCCGCCGAGCTGTGGGGGCGGGTCTCCTTCCCATCCGCGTCGAGGGCGAAGAACTCGAACGAGGCGTCGTCCCAGAGGGTGCCGAGGGAGTCGAGAACGAGCTCGACGGTGTCGGCCGTCTCTTCGACCTTCTGGAAACGGATCCGGTTGTCGAGGAGGCGGACCGCCGGGAGCGTGTCGCCGGGGAGGGTCTTCCGGCCCTGCGGATCGATCAGCCGGGGGGGGAGATCGTCGCTGACCGCGAAGCCGATCCGGACGGTCGTCGACTTGCGGTCTTTGACCGGGCCGCCGGCGCGGTACAGGACGCACTTCTTCTCCTTGCAGCTGCGGCCGCCGGCGGCGCCGAGCGTCTCCCCTTCGACGATCACCCGCTCCTGCAGGAACGGCGTCGGGAGCTTGCGGAACTCGAAGGCCCACTCGCGGCAGAGCTCCGCCTCTTCCGGGGTCTGGGCGAAGACCTTGCTGCCGCTCTCCTCATAGGGACGCTGCTCCAGCGGCGTGCCGTCGGGCTTCCACCAGGGGCGGCCAGCCGAGGGGTGGAAGCTGAGGCCGAGGAACTCGACTTCGAGGCCGTTGTCGAACTCGACGAGCGGGGCATCGGAGGGCCCTTTCGGACGCTCGGCGGCGGCGAGCCAGGCCATCGAGACCGCCGCCGTGACCGTGACGGCGCCGAGGACGGTGGCGAGTCCGCCCCGCGTCAGCCGGACCGCGGGATCGGGCGAGAGGCCGAGGACCCGCATGATCCGCCGCCGCAGTTCCGAGGGGCGGGTTCCCGCCATCGAGAGGCCGGTGAGGGCCGCGGTCGGACCGAGTCGGAGCTCCGCCACCCGCAGGAGCGACTGGGCGTAGGCGATGGCGTCGCCGCCGTGGGAGAGCACGAGGTCGTCGCAGCACTCTTCCCGCGTGCGGCTCATGGCGCGGCTCAGGAGCCACACCGCCGGATGGAAGAAGAGGACCGCTTCGATGAGCCGCTGGAAGAGGAGGACGATGTGGTCGTACCGCCGCAGGTGGGCCAGCTCATGGAGCAGGATGCCGGCGATGTCGCCTGGCGGGAGCTCCGCGAGCATGGCGGCGGGGAACAGGATCACCGGCCGGAAGAGGCCGACGACGACCGGGATCGTCGTCCGCTCGCAGGCCCGGAGCGCCGGAAGGACCGCGAGGCCGAGGCGGCGGGCCTGGGTCTCCAGCAGGCGGCGGAGTTCCGGATCGAGGACCGCGTGGCCGCCGGACTTGAGCCGCTCGCCGCCGTAGAGGCCGAGCGTGAGGCGGGCCAGCATCAGCAGGACCCCGGCCAGGTAAACGACCGTCACCCCTTGGGCGATCCGGTCCCACGGGACTGGCGCTGGAGGGGGATCGAGTTTCGCATTGAGCGATTCGACCGCGGTGGTCCAGTCGGTTCGTTGCCGCGGGCCGGGGACGGTCGGCGTGGCGTCGATGGCGTGAGCGGGGAGGACCGCGGGGCTCGGCGGAGCGTTGCTTCCGATCGCAGTCCCGTTTGCCGGCTGCGGGGCAGTCGCTGCCGGGGTCCGGGGGAGTGGCCGGGGCGAGCCCCATTCGCGAACCGTCCAGAGGGGGACGAGCAGGACGATCGCCAGGAGGGCCGCGGACTGGAGGAGGTAGCGGGCGGAGGGCTGACGGGCGAGGAGGCGGGACGTCGCGAGCGCCGCGGCGGCGACGAGGGTTCCGGACCAGGTGACTCCCCAGAGGACGCGGACGATCAGGAGCGAGAGATCCGAATCGAGCCAGAGGGTCGGAAACATGGGAGCCTCGCGGAGGGAGACGGGTTGGGCGGCCCGAGGACGTCGTGTCGATACTTGGCCGGATTGCGGCGCGGGTTACTCGGTCTTCTTCGTCGCTTTCTGGATCAGTCGGCGGATCTCGGCGAGCTCGTCGGGGTCGACGTCGCCCGCTTCGAGGAGGCGGAGCATGAGCGTGGTGGCCGAGCCGTCGAAGACGCGGTGGACGAGGTCGGAGACCATGCCGCGGCCGACTTCGTCTTCAGCGATCAGGGGGCGGAATTCGAAGGCCCGGCCGTTCTTGGTGCGGTCGAGGTATCCCTTGCGGACCATGATGTTCATCATGGTGATGACGGAGCTATGGGCGAGTTCCCGGCCCGATTCCGCGAGGGCGTCGCGGACCTCTTCCACGGTCCGGGGGGAACTGGTCCAGAGCACCTTGAGGATCGTGAGCTCAAGGTCGGTCGGATGCTCGGAGGGGGGCCGGGGCATGGTGTGGTCCGAACGGCAGGAGAAGGCCGGAGCCGCGAAGGGACAGATCGTCCGGCGGCGGAGCGTTCGTTTAACGAATTAGAAAATAGCCCCCGGCGAGCGAATCTGTCAACGACATTCTAAAGAATTCGATTGTCGGGCAGGGAGTCGGTCGAAGGAGCATTCAGAGCACGGGGTCCAGGGCAGGGGCCCTGGTGGGAGTGCAGTGGGGCAGCCCCCTTGCCCGCCGGGTGCCGGGCCCGTCGAGAACCCTGGGAGGGAGTCGGTGTGCGAACCCGGCGTGAGCAGTGCCGTGGTTCCCTGCCAGTCATGTATTGGCCACGCCGGACCAGGCGAAGAGTGTCACCCCATTCGCTTCTTCCCTCCCGGACGGGACTCGTTCGAACGGAGGCCGGGGTTCCCCCCGTTGAAACGGAGGTCTATTCCCTGCCGTCCCTGACGGGACACAGAGCGATTTGAAGGAGTCGTTCACTTCGCGTCGCCTCTCGCGGGTGACTGCCGATGTCATCACACAGCTCGATCAGCATGTTGTCGTACTCGGCGGTTCACTCATCCTCTTGAGGCGCGTCCACCGTCCAGCACTCCTCATTCGCGTCCTCGCGGCACTCCTCGATGAGCCAATCGGGGGCTTGCTGACTGTCTGCCAGCAATCGCGCGGCCCAGTAGCGGCATTTTGAGCAGGGAGTCTGGAAGTAGGCGATCAGGCCCAGCCTGAGACAGTCGGCGGTCTCGTTCTCTTCCAGAACGTGGACGATGTCGAGTAGCGCGCAGTGCCGATCCCATGGGTCGTCCGAAACCTCCAACTCGTCGAGCAATCGCTGCTCGTCTCCGGGTTCGAAGTTCTTGATGAACAGGTCGACGTCCAGCGGACTGAGAGTCCCTTCTCGCAGCGCATTGAGGGCGAAGTCTCGAACGAGCGGGTGGGCGTTCTGCTTGAGAGCACTCAATGCCCGACGAGTCACTTCCTCATTCGGGTGGCGGCAGAGATCAATGAGACGCGCGTCAAACTGGGGAAGCGGTCGATTCGAGAAAACGGTCAGCAGCCGCGCCAGAACTTCCGGATCCTGTTCTTTCCAGATCCGGTCCAGCACTGCCGTCAGTTCGGTCTCTGGAGCGTCCGCTCCCCATCCCCGATACCTTCGAAAGCTCGAGTCGGCGACGGCCTTCTGGATGAGATCCGCGGCGGAAATCGCTCGCATTTCTTGGAGGTACGATTTCTGCCGCTCATCCGGATCGACGGGGGTCCGGCGGTGCTTCTGCCACTCCGCTGCGAAGCGGGCGAGGTCCGGGTCGGCGGGATCTGCCAGGATCTCCCGAACAGGGATCTCACCACAGTGGTCGATGGCTCGATCGACCATCGCGTCGTCGTTCCACTCCCACTCGCCCCCTTCCAGACGCTGGCCGTGGACCTTGCTGAGGAAGCGGAACGCATCGAGACCATCCAGAGCCAATAGCACCCCTTCACCGATGTTGGGGTGCTCCGGCACCGGCCGCTTCTGGACGAACTCGTGAAGGGCTGTGCGAAACGCCCCGTCGCCGTTTTTCGCGAAGTGATATCCCAGGTCGGCGAACTGGTAGGCGTTGGCCGCCTCGGAGACTGTTCGCAAAGCGGAGAGGACCGGATCACGCAGTTCGTCCTTTCGGTCGGACAGGACGATCAGTTTCCAGAGCCATTCCCCACGTGTGTCTTCGCACTGTTTGTCATACCGCAGGTCATCAAGGCACGCCTCCCGCAGAAGGCCGCCATCGAGCACGCCCGCCCGGGCCCACTGCACGGCCCGCCCCAACCCCTTCTGCAAGGCGTCCCGCTGCTCTTCGTGCGTGGGGGCCGCCGGGGGGGAGAAGTCGGTGAATTTCAAACTCGTTTCCTGACGAATCGCTGATCCTGGGCCGCCTGACCGCTCTCGGACACCGGCCGTGGCAACTGGTTCGACGAAGAAGAGGCTTCCGGCGGGCAGAGGGCCGCACCTGTGACTGGAGGCGGCACCGTAGGTCCGTCTACTCCGCGGCCTCGCTTACCGAATGCCGCAGGAAATGCTTCCACTGCATCCGCAAACGCGGGAGCTCGTCTTCGCGGCGGGGAAACGTGACCACGGGAGGAGACTCCTTGTCCGGCCGATCGAACCTGACCGTCAGCCCGTTGATCACCACGAATTCGCTGGTGCCTCGAAAGAACCAGTGCACGCTGCTGAGGGCGTAAATTCGGGAGAGGGCGAGGTGCAGTTTCAACAGACATTCGTCGTTCTTGAAGAGCCGGGACAGACGCGTGATTCCGGCGGCGTCCGGGCGGAGGGCGACTTTCATGACTTCCGGAGAGTCCACCGGTCGCCATCCGACAAAGCATGTCGCCTGCCATTCGGTTTCCGAACTCCGGATGGCCGCGCTGACCTCCTCGAAGTCTCGCTGATCATCATCCAGTCCATAGATCTCCGTCAGCTCATTCCGACGCCGTCGAGCGTCCATCCACGGCAAGATGGTCTCCGGCGCTCCCGGCGAGGTCCACGACTCCGCTTGCCGGGCCCACTGCTCAATGAGGTGCCGCTGCTGCTCCCTCTCCTTCGGAATCGAGACTCGCTTTTCCAGGACGCCGCCGCCGAGTCGGTGGTCGACGATCACCTCCAGACCGGCGAGCTCCATGTGGGTTCCGTCGTCCTCCGTCCAGGAGCAGCCTCCGTAGACCTCAATCAGCGGAAGCGTGAGGATCAGATGGCCGGCGATGAACCGCTCCGGATCGAGAAGCAGCTCCCGGGCTTCGGCGACATCTCGCTGGGACAGCCGCTTCGGGAGGGCAGCGCGGAACTCCGGAGAGAGGGACGGGGCCAGACTCCCCCAGGGAGACAACTCCCAGTCGATCGACTCGTTCGTCAGCCCGGCGAAGCGTTTGGCGACAGCCTCTTCGCCACGGGCTGCGGGGGAATGCAGAAACGCGAGGCAGGAGAGAACGACAGCGGCGGGGACCGCGATCGCGAGGCCGTACTTCACGACAACCCTTCTGGTCTGCATGTGGCACCTGGCTTGGACCGTTCTTCACGAACGTGCCTCCGGCGGGCAAGGCTCCGCCCTGCACCCGCCAGGGGTGACCCCCTGGACCCCGGTGGCCGTGGCACGTCGGGTTGGAGCGAACAGAGTCGTGCCGGCAAGGACGGTGTTCGAGCCAAAGACAAGGACGACCGCCGCTTCCCTACGCCAGCACGTCCGTGACGACACGCGCCGGACGCTTGTTCGTGATGATCTGCTCCTGCCCATTGTGCGGGTACGTCAGCTCCTCATACCGCAGCCCGAACTGGTGCAGGAGCGTCGCTTGAAAATCGTTCGGCGTCACCACGTTCTCGACGGCGCGGTGGCCGAACTCGTCCGTCTTGCCGTACGCCATTCCCCCCTTGATCCCGCCTCCCGCCAGCCAGATGCTGAACCCCTGGCCGTTGTGATCCCGACCCGCCTTCTCCGGACCCCCCGCGCTCTGCGTCACCGGCAACCGGCCGATCTCGCCCCCCCAGTGGACGATCGTGCTTTCGAGAAGACCCCGCTGCTTGAGGTCCTTGACCAGCGCCGCCGCGGGCTGGTCGGTCTTGCGGCAGATCGACGGGAGGCCGGTTTTGATCTCGCTGTGATTGTCCCACGGCTGGCCCGCGTGGAAGAGCTGCACGAACCGCACACCGCGCTCGACCAGCCGCCGCGCGATCAGACACCGCGTTCCGTATTCCCGCGTCTCGTCCCGGTCGAGTCCGTAGAGCTTTTGTGTGGCTTCGGTTTCTTGAGAGAGATCGAGGGCCTCGGTCGCCGCGGTCTGCATTCGCGCGGCGAGCTCGTAACTGGCGATCCGGGCTTCGAGCTCCGCTTCGCCCGGGTGCGCGTCGAGGTGTTTCGCGTTGAGCGACTGGAGCAGGTCGAGGTTCTGCCGCTGGAGCGAGCCGGCGAGGTGCGCGGGGGGCTGGAGATTCAGGATCCGCGGCTCGCGCGGGCGGAGGACCGTCCCCTGAAACATCGCCGGCATGAAGCCGTTGGCCCAGTTCGTCACGCCGTCGACCGGCAGCCCCCCCGGATCGGAGAGGACCATATAGGCCGGGAGGTTCTGCGACTCCGAGCCGAGTCCGTAGACCAGCCACGACCCGAGCGTCGGCCGGCCCAGGACGCCGGGGATGCCGCCGTGGAAGTAGCGGATCGAGACCTCGTGGCCGTTGGCCCCGGTGTGCATGCTGCGGATCAGGCAGATATCGTCCACGATCTCCGATGTATGCGGCAGCAGCTCCGAGAGCTCGGTCCCGCACTCGCCGTGCTTCCGGAAAGTCCACGGGCTGCCGAGGAGCTTCTTGCTGGCGTCGTTGACGAAGCTGAACTGGACCTCGCCCGGGTAGTCGGTCCCGCTCAGCCGCTGGAGCTCCGGCTTGGGATCGGTGAGGTCCATGTGCGACGGACCGCCGTGCTGGAACAGCGAGATCATCGCCCGGGCCTGGCCGGGGAAGTGCGTCTCCCGCGGCAGCAGGTCGTTGTGCGGCTTGGCGGTGACGGACTTCGGCTTGGCGTAGGCCCGCTCCTGCTGGAGCATCCACGCCAGCGCGACGGAACCGACCCCCATGCCGCTCTGGGCCAGGAAGCTGCGACGGGAGAGTGGGAGGGAGGAGCTCATTGTCGAAATCACCCAGGGTGCGGTCGGTGTGGAAACGTCGGGCGTTTCCAGTCGGTCCGAAAGGTCTTCTCTACTCCGAAGGAGTTGTGCCTGATAGCCCAGGGTTGGCCGCGAAGCGGACTACCCTGGGTCTTCGTGCTTCATTCTCAAGAACCCCAACGGGGTTCCGTCAACGAGCCGTTTTGGCGCAACCCCGTTGGGGTAGTCTCTCTCCTTTGGATTCCATTCCCAGGGTAGCCCGCGTGGCGGGCAACCCTGGGCTATTGGACGCAACCCCTTCGGGGTAGACGCCTCACGGACCACGAACGTGAAACGGCGGAACTGACAACGGAAAACTGACGACTGACAACTTCTTCAATCGATATACAGGAACTCGTTCGAGTTCATCAGCATCTGGCACAGGTTCACCAGGACCTGACGGCCGGCGGAGCGGCCGGCCGCGGCGGCGCGGGGGTCGCGGTGGATCTCGCGGAGCTGCTGGCCCGCGAAGGTCATGGCCAGGGTAAATTCTTCCGGCTGCGGGGCGCGGCAGAGGATGAGCTGCCAGGCGCGGTGGATCTCCTGCGGCGTCAGCGATTCCGTGGCGAGCGGGCCGTGAAACTGACCGACCGAGTCGTATTCGCGACGGGTGCCGTCGGCTGCGGCGAGCGTCACCTTAACCGGCCAGCCGAAGGAGTCGGAGTTCTCGTTCGTGATGCAGTCGGCGATGAAGTCGATCGTCTCCCCTTCCTGGACACTGACGTCGGCGGCGTGGATCTCCGCTTTGCCGTTGGCCGCGGTCCCGGTCGCGAGGAGGCCCCGCGAGGAGGAGACGATCCGGCCCCGGACGCCGTCGCCACTCGGGCTGCCGTGGCTGAGGGTGCCGCTGATCGTGAGCGTGCCGTTGGCGGGGGCGGTCCAGCGGCGGATGGCCGCGAACTCCGTGTTGCCGGGATGGCCGCCGCTCGGGTGAAGCAGGGGCCAGCCGATCGTGGGGTCGGGAAGTTTCTCACCACCCTGCCACTGGCTGCCGGTCCAGTGCGCGAGCAGCGCGAACCGGGCGGTCCGCTGGGCCGCTTCGTCGAAGACGCCGTGGCCGTAGGTCCAGGTCGGGGGCGGTGTCGGCGGGAGGGCGGGCAGAGCGGAAACGATCTCGGGGGGGAGCGGCGGGGCGGTGGCCGCTTCGGCGCTGGCGCGGTCGGCGACGCGGCCCGCCTGCTCCAGCGTGAACTCGCCGTTGAGGAGCATCAGCGACTGCGTGGCAACGGTCGAGACCGGGCGGGCTTCGCAGTTGATCTCCATCACCGGAGCGTCGAAGGTCTGGAGCATGGCGACCGGCTGCGTCCGGCGGACCCGGATGTAGAGGCTTCGCCGGGTCTGCGAGCCGTCGACGGTCACCTGTCCCGTCTCGTCCTCCTTGATCGCGACCGGTGGTCCGAAGAGGTCGCGGGCGAGGCCGCCGGAGGCGGTCAGCATCCGGTCGCGGATGATCTCGGCGTCGAGCCGCTGGAGGGGCTTACGGCCGTAGTAGCGGTTGTCGGGATCGATCGCGGTCCGCTGCGGTTCGCGGACGGAGGACTGCCGCCACGTCGTGGAGAGGAGGATCGTCCGGTGCAGGGCCTTGAGGCTCCAGCCGCTCGCCATGAACTCCGAGGCGAGCCAGTCGAGGAGCTGCGGGTGCGTCGGCTCGGAGCCGAGCTTTCCGAACTCGCCCGGCGTGGAGACGATCCCCTGGCCGAAATGGTGCATCCAGATCCGGTTCACGAGGACGCGGGGGACGATCGGGTTCTGTCCGCCGGTCAGCCAGCGGGCGAAGGCGAGGCGGCGGCCGGTTGTCGGGAGTTGTTCGCTCTTGGCCGGGATTTCGAACCGCGATCCTTCGGGGGCCAGGACCGTCAGGCCGGCCGGGGCGACCTCTTCCCGCGGCTGCTGGAAGTCGCCGCGGTGGAACAGTTTCGTCGTCGGGTTGTGGCCAGCCGGCTCGACGAGGGCCCGGACGAACTCTTCGACCGGTTTTCCCTTGCGGGTCTCTTCGATGCGGGCGTCGAACTTCTTGAGGTCTTCGGCGGCGTCCGGCAGATACTGATAAAGCACCCCCGGCGAGATATTGACGCTGGGGTTCTTGGCGAGGAGCTCCTTCTGCTCCGGCGTGCGGTCTTTCTCGGCCGCCTGATACGCCGCCTTGAGCTGGCCCCGCAGCGGCTCCTCGTACTTCATGAGCTCCTTCTCGAGAGCCTGGGCCATGTACTCCGTCTGCTTGGTATTCTTCTCGGCGGCGATCTTCTGGACTTCGGCTTCGACCGCGGCCGCTTTCGCGCGGTCCGCTTCGGTGTAGAGCGAAACCTCGCGCTCTCCGGGGACCCGCCACTGCTGCCAGTCGAGGGCCGGCTCGAACACCGCCCGGACGGCGAAGTAATCGGTGTGCGAGATCGGGTCGTAGCGATGGTCGTGACACTGGGCACAGGCGAGGCTCGACCCCAGGAGCGAACTGCCGACGATCTTGAGCGTGTCGGCCATGACCTTGTTGCGGGCTTCGGGGCTGTTGTCGCCGCTCCCCGTGCCGTCGGCCGCCATGCGGAGGAAGCCGGTGGCGGTCAGGAGCTCGATCTGCTGCGGGGTCCAGTCGCCGGTCTTGGGCCCCGCGAGTTCGTCCCCGGCGAGCTGCTCGGTGATGAAGCGGTCGAACGGCTTGTCGGCGTTGAGCGAGCGGATGACATAGTCGCGGAACTTCCAGGCGGAGGCCCGCTCGGCATCGGCGATCGTGTACCCCTCGGAGTCGGCGTAGCCCGCGACGTCGAGCCAGTGCCGCCCCCACCGCTCGCCGTAGTGGGGGGACTGCAGCAGGGTGTCGATCAGTTCTTCATACCAGTTCGATCCGGCGGCGGTCTGCCAGCGGATCAGTTCATCGGCGGTCGGCGGCAGACCCAGCAGGTCGAAGTACACCCGCTTGATCAGAGTGGTCCGGTCGGCGTCGGGCGAGAACGTCAGTCCTGCCGGCATCGCCTGACGGACGAGGGCGTCGATGGGGTTGCGGACCCGCTCGGCTTCGGGGAACGCGGGGATCTCCGGCCGCTGGATCGGCTGGTAGGCCCAGTAGCTGCGGTCTTCGACGCTGATCGGGATCCCGGGGCCGATCGTCTCGGGTTCGGGCCGCAGCGTCGGGGCGCCGGCGGCGACCCACTTCTCCAGGATCGCGAGCTGGGCCGGCGGGAGGTGGGCTTCGCCGGGGGGCATCTCGCCGCTCTTGACGCGGTCGAGGAGGTAGCTGCCGTCGACATCGCCGGGGACCAGCGCGGGACCGGAGTCGCCCCCCTTCTGGAGGAAGCGGACGAGGCGGAGGTCGAGGCCGCCGTCCGGCTTGGGGCCGGCGCCGTGACAGTCGAAACAGAACTCCCGGAAGATCGGCCGGACGTCGCGTTCGAACGAGAGGGGCCTCTCCTCAGCGGTCACGCGCGTCGGGACGGCAGCAAGCAGTGCGGCCGCGAGCGGGGCGAGGAGAATCAGCGGCGACGAGGCCATCCAACGCATCAGGAATGCTCGAATGGGGGTGAGGCGGGCGGGGAGGTTGGCGGTGAGGCCGGTGGGGGGCAGGGAGGTGAATCCGTGCCGGGTTTCGATTGTCGCCATGGACTCCGGGAGGGGCAATACCATCCATCAAAAACTTCTGGTGCGATCGGTTCAGACCGGAGCGCGGGCGATGAAGGCTTGTTTGCCGTGGCGGTCGAAGCCGGCCGATTCGTAGAAGCGGAGGACCGACTCCTCTTTGCGGCTGGTCAGGAGCATGACCTTGTAGCACCGCTGCGACCAGGCGTAGCGGAGGGCGTGGGCCAGGATCTGTTTGCCGTGGCCGCGGTTCTGCCAGTCGGGGTGCGTGACGACGTTCTCGATCAGCGCGTAGGGGCGGCAGCCGCGGGTCAGGTTGGGGATGATCATCAGGGCGCAGGTCGTGATCAGCGTGCCGTCGTCATAGCCGCCGAAGTAGCGGCAGCCGGGCTGGGCCAGGGCTGCGCGCCAGGTGGCTTCGACCTCGGGACGCGGGGGGAGCGGGACGTCGTCCGGGTTGAGGTGGCGATACAGGGCCAGCAGCGCGTCGAGCTCACGGGGCTCGATCTCGCGGATCTCCATCGGCGCGGTTCCTGAAGGGAGGGGTGTCCCATTCTGCCGCGTGCGTCGAGACTTTGCGAAACGTCAGCCGAGGTTTCGCGCCGATGCCGGGCCCGGTTCGATATCGGGCCGCGGTGTTACCGGAGGAGAACGGGCGGGTCGTCGCCGACGGGCCTTCAATGCGGCAGCGGAGTCGCCCGGGATCTGGTGCTGCCGATGGGGACGTCCGGGATGTCCTGGATGTCGTGCACCGCGCTCAACTTCTCCAGGCGTCGTTCCGCGTGGCCCCGGCTGAGCTGCGACCGTTCACGCAGCCGATCCCGGACGACCAGCGACCGGTGAACGTAGAACACGAGCCCGAGCATCGCCGCGATCCCGGTCAGCAGCCGGACTTCGTCGGAGAGGGTGTAGCCCAGCGTCATCCCGGTCAGCAGGCTCGAGAGGATCGCGATCGTGAACCGGGAGATCAGCGGCGAGGTCTCTTCCGCGTGATCGAGTTCATCCAGGGTCCACATCCGCATAGTCATTGATCCTTGTCCGCTGGCTGCAGGCGGTCGCCGGGCGGGGGGCGCGCGGTGGATGCCGCGGGCCGCCCGATCGGGAACCGGACAGAAGTTGCCTGGTCAGGCCGTCGCCAGCCAGCGGTGGGGCGAGCGTCGGACCGCCGCGCGCTGCGCGTTGCGAAGGACCGTCCGGCTCAGACGGTCCGAGAGGACGCGGCGCCGGACTTCGCGGCGATAGACCTGGCACGCTCCAACGAGCGCGACACCGCAGGCGGCCGCCAGGAGCGAGCCGTGCAGGCCCGCCACGAACGACGAGGAGGCCGAGATCCCGAGGGCCAGGCAGGAGACAAAACAGAGACCGGCCCGAATCATCCAGAACGCGTTGACCACGTGACGTCCTTTCATGCCCCACCTCAGCGGGGGGAAGCTGCCTCCTGCTCTTCCTCGGCCATCGACCTGATGACCGGCGACTCGACCGGACTCTCCAGCAGAGTCCCGACGTTGGGCGTTGCGGGCCGACCGACACGAGGAGTGTCGGGTGGCTGCACCGCCGACATGGGGACGGCCAAGCTGGCTCGGATCGCCTCGATAGACCGACATGGTCCTGAGTTCCTTAAGGGCGCGATCTCGCTGGGCGCTGGCTCCGGGGGATGGCGTCGTCCTGCACTCTTCTTGCCGATAGACGGCCCCCTCGCGCGGCGCCGATCCGTTCGGTGGGGTCGAGAAATTTGCTCGGGCAGTCTGTGACGATCGTGACGGTGGTGACGACTCCCGTCGGCATTCGGACCGCAGCGTCTTGCTGCATCGCCAAGAGCGTCTGATCTCGGTTCATGAACGGTTCAGGGAGAGGGTTGGTCGCTGGACGGTCATGGTGGTAGCTGCTCGTTCAGGCTGGTCGGTTGGCACTTCTGACTGTTGCGTCCGGTCGACGTGAGGGTCCGGTAGACTGCGTCACGACATCGCCCACTTCACTATGGAGTCCCTCATGCCTCGCGCTCGCCTCGCACTCCTGGCCGTGCTGTCCTTCTTCGTATTCGATTGCCCAGTCGGGACCGCCGCCGATCCGGACGCGGCGCCAGCCGGTAGCGGGACGGAGCTCATTGTGCGGAACCGCGTGCGGCTTCAGCTTGCCGGGGCGGAAGTGGTCGTGGCCGCGGCTCGGAAGAAGGCGGCCGCCATGGGGCTGGCGGTCAACATCGCGGTTGTTGATGACGGCGGGCATCTCGTCGCCTTCGTCCGCATGGACAAGGCTCGACCGGCGAGCGGTTCCACCGCCATGACCAAGGCCGTGACCGCCGCCACGTTCCGCCAGCCGACCGGGCCGCTTCCCGCCAACGGAGAGCCGGACGTTCTTCTCAACATCAGCCTGCAGAACGCCGCGGCCGCGAGCGGGGGAAAGCTCACCACTCTCAAGGGGGGCGTGCCGATCGTTGTGGATGGCGAGGTGATCGGCGCGGTCGGCGTGGGGGGCGGATCGGGCGAGCAGGATGCCGAGGTAGCCCGCGCCGGGATCGAGGCCTTTGCGGCGGAACTGCAGAAGACGGCCGCTTCCCGCGACTGAGGAGGCGTGACGGGAGGCGCCGTCAGTTGGCCGTGGGGACGGCGGCACTCATCCAGCCGTTGACGTAGCCGTCGCGGACCGCGGGCGGGTCGGCTTCCGTTTGGGTCCAGACGGACTTTCCGTCGAGCTCCGCGATCACTTCCGCGCCGCTCATCTGGACGAGGGCGTAGTGCCAGCCCGCGGGGGATTTGTCGCCGGTCCGGGCTTCGAGGATCAGGAGGACTTCGGGATTGGTGCCGTTGGCGAAGGCGAGGATCGCGCCGTCGAGGACTCCCGCGGCGGGGTCGGTGTAGCGGACGAGGGGGCTGGCGAGGGGGCGGAGTTCGATCCGGCCTTCGGTGACCGCCTTCTCGTGGGCGGTGAAGCGGCGGTGGAGTTCCTTGAACTGTGTCATCCGCCGCACCGGTTTCTCGGCGGGGGCGGGGGCGTCTTCGAGCGGGTGGAACGCGAGGCCGCCTGCACGGGCGGTCCAGTCGAGGTCGGTGGCGTGGCGGGCGGCGATCCGCTCCGTGGAGAGGGAGGCGATTTCAAAGAGCCAGCGGGGGCCGCGGGGTTTTTCCGGGTAGAGCTCGATGGCGAGGAGGGCGGTGGGTCGGCCGCCGTTGGACCAGATCCAGAGGGAGGAGTCGTGGGACTCGCGCGTTTCGTCGTTGTAGCGGAGGATGGGGGTTTCGATGAGCGGGACGGCGGAGTCGGGTTTAGCGGGGTCGGAGAGGAGGCGGAAGCTGGAGGCGAGTTCGCGCATGCGGCGGAGGCGGTCGGCGCGTTCGGCATCGGTGGAGGGGGTTGGAGCGGGCTGTGCGAGCAGGAGCGCAGCGAGGGTGCAGAGCGAGGCGAGAGATTTCATGGCCACTCCAGCAGAGACAAGTTGTCTATAGGAGGAGAGTATTCGAACCTGAGTTGGCGTCGCAAGTGGAGGGGTCCAAAGAGCCGGGTCCAGGGTCCCCCTGGTGGGGAGTGCAGAGGGGCAACGCCCCTTTGCCCGCCGGAGGCCCTCTCGTCGGGAGATGTCTGAAGGAGGGCGTGTCCAAGCGCGGATGACGTGGCGTATGCCCCCTCACCGACCCACTGGGATTCCAGGGCGAGCGGTGAGTCCTCAACGCCGGTACCACAAAGGGGACGTCCGTTGTGTCCCACGGTTCCGCGATGGAAGTGCCTCCGGCGGCAAGGGGGTGAGACCCCCTTGACCCCAGGCTGCCGTCGCACGTTGGGTTTGAGCTATGGGTGTCGTGCCGGCAAGGACATGGTGCGACCCAGCGGACAAGCATCTTCCGTCCTTCGCCTTACGACTGTCGCATCAGTCTGTGCCGATGTGTAAGATCCCGAAAACGCCGAACACGGAGGCCGCGCTTGTCCACGTCGTTCACAAGGCGAAAGGCAATCGGATACGGGCTCGGCTCCTGCATCCCGCTGGCATTCTCATCCATGGCCCCGGCCGCAACCGGCCACGCCAGAGCCAGGGCGTGCCTGGTCCTCTTCATGGATGGCGGGGTGAGTCACGTCGATACCTTCGACATGAAGCCCGACGCGCCCGACGAGATCCGCGGGCCGTTCGGCTCCATCGAGACCTCGGTCCCCGGCACCCGCGTCTGCGAACACCTGCCCCTGCTCGCACAACAGATGCACCGCGTCTGGCAGATCCGCTCCGTCCGGCACGAGGAGATGGTGCATGACCCCGCGGTCTATCAGATGCTCACCGGCTACAAGCACGTCAGCTCCGCCGGCGGACTGAAGGTGGAAGAGACCGACCTCCCGCACATCGGGAGCGCGTTCGCGCGGGCCGCGCCATCGTTGCTGGAGATCCCGCCGTTCCTCGAGATCCCCGGCCGGATGACGATGGAGGGCCGGGTGCTGCCCGGACAGTCGGCCGGCGTCCTGGGGGTCTCATGGGACCCGTTTCCAGTTCCGGTCTCGCGGGAGGGGCTGGTGACTCCCCCGCCGTTCGAGCGGATGGCGGAACTCGATGAACGCCGCTGGCGGCTGCGGCATGCGCTCCTCGATCCCGCGGCCCTGGCCGACGCCGTCGAAGCGGAGCCGGCCGTCCGGTTCGAGGGATTCCAGCGGCAGGCCATGTCGATCCTCGACCGGACGGCGATCTCGGCGGCGTTCCAGCTCGATCGGGAATCGGCGGCGACGCGGGACCGCTACGGGCGGCATCGGCATGGGGCCTCGGTCCTGCTCGCGCGGCGGCTCGTGGAAGCAGGGGCCCGGTTCATCTCCGTCTACTGGGGCAACGAAGACCAGGACTGGGCCGATGGCCGCGGCTTGCGGCCGGCGAACAACCCCTGGGACACGCACCGCAACCACTTTCCACTCGTCCGCGACAGTCTGCTGCCCCGGGCGGACCAGGCACTCTCCGCGCTCCTCGAAGACCTCTCCGTGCGCGGCCTGCTGGACGACACGCTCGTCTTCTGGATCGGCGACTTCGGACGGACGCCGCGGATCAGCCGGCCGTGGGCCAGCCGGGATCACTGGCCGCACGCCTTCACCGTTCTGGCGGCGGGGGCCGGGCTGCCGATGGGAAGCGTCTACGGAAAGACGGACCGCCTGGGGGAGATGGTCGTCGACGATCCAGTCAGCCCGGCGGACCTGACCGCTTCGATGCTGCACATGCTCGGCGTGGCTCCGGATGTCCCGCTGCCGACGTCCCGTCGTCAGACACACCTCGCGTCGACCGGTCGGCCGCTCGCTCCCTGTTTAAACTGAGTCGGCTTTGGCAATCGTCCCCCGCTCAAGCGCTTCGGCCGCCTCAGGAGACCGCCCGTTCCGGGCGATCATTGACTCCGCGGCGCGGCGGTGGTTTGATCCACCAGGGTTTCAGGGTCATTGAGGCAGCGGAGCGTTCCCGCTGTCACTGCTTTTTCAGAACAGGACCGGGATGCACGGGTGACGTATGGAAAAGAAGGACAGCGGCTGGGTCGACATCTTCTGGGGATGCGTCTGTCTGGCCCTGGCGGTCGGCAGTTACGTCATCTTTACGAAGCTGGAGAACGATGGCGGGAACGTCCGGATGCCGGCGGTGATCATTCTGGCGTACAAGACGCTCGGCAAGACCGGCACCGCGGCGGTCTTCGGCGGCCTGGGGGGCCTGCTGATGATCTACGGCGGATCGAAGCTGATCTCGAAGAAGCCGGATGAGGACCCGGAAACGACGCCGGCCGCCGCGACTCAGGAAGATCCGTGATCCATGGCCGCCAGACTCGTAGCGGAGCAGGAAATTCGCGTCGGCGAACCGATCGTCCTGGAAGGGGCGTCGCCGACGCCCCCCTTCGCCGTGGTCTTTGAGGACGACGGCGACACGGGGTACTTCTATGCCCTCGATACGTCGCGCGAGGGGAACCCGATCGTCGACGCGCTGCACATCTACAACGTCGCCGGCGTGACCGACCGCCATCTGCCGTCCACGGTGCAGATCGTCTGGTCGGCGGATGACCGCAAGGCGGCCCTCCTCATCAACGGATACCCGCACGCCGTTTTCGACTTTGCGGCACAGCGCGGGTACTGCCGCGGCGGCTTCCCGCCGCCGGCTCCCAACGGCTGGACGAAGCACGGCCATGAGTGGGATGACGGCGTGCAGGAACTGTTCCGGTGACCGCCTGGGTACGCGGATGCTACCTTGGCGGGATGGCCACCTCTCACTCACGCCTCTTTCGTCTGCTCGTCGATTCGATCGTGACCTCGCGATTCCGCCAGGCCCGGGGCTCTCTCGCAGTCCTGCTCCTGGCGGGGCTTGGAGGCTCGACAGCAGGCCGTGCCGTTGCCGAGCCCCCGACCGCGGAGGCCATTCAGGGGGGACACAAGGAACTTGAAGCGGCGGCCCTGCGCGTTCAGGGCCGCATCCGCGGCTTCCGGATCGAGACTCCCAGGCCGGCCGCACTCGAAAGCGCGGAGACGCCCGACGACATCCCGCTCGTCCTCATCGGCTCGCTGTGGCGCAGCCCCGAGCGGTTCCGCGCGAACTACAGGACGGTCTCGCCGCAGAAGGGCGCGTCCGAGCTCCGGAACGCCGTGGCGCTCGACGGGGACCGGGGTTTCGAGCTCAGTCCCGGGCTCGCCTCAACCGCCGGGATGCTGCGCGTCTACGAACCGGGGGCCGCCGAGGGCGCGGCGTCCAGACTATTCATCTCGTCGCAGTTCTATGAATCGATCGATTCGCTGTGGTTCAAGCAGGTCGCGGGGCTGTTGCAGGCCAGGGGAACGTCCGTGGAAGCGTCCCCGCGGCTGGCGGAGGGGACGCTGGTCAAGGGCTTGTCCGAAGGGACTCTCGCTCAGCTCCACGTGCGGGATGCGGCGCCACACCCGCTGGTGTTCGTCTCCGCGTCGGCCGGCTCCGGGGACCAGCAGATCAAGATCGAAAGGCGGATCGACTCGAAGCGACACGCGGGGAAGTGGACTCCCGTCCGGGTCGTGGCCGTAGTGTCGATCGGCAAGATCGCGGGCTACACCGAGATCACCGAGCTGACCCTGACGCCCCTGGAAACGGGCTCGCCGATCGACGGGCCGATCACGGCGGCATCGTTTCGCGACATGGGCTACGACTATCAGGTTTACCTGCTGGAAGGGAACAAGCCCGAGCAGCTGAAGGAACGGTACCGGGCTTTGGGCGATCCGCCCGGCGAGTGACGAACGCTGACGAGCGTGGTCTCGACCAGGAGGGAGGGTCTACCAGAGGCGTGGCCGACCCGACTCGGGAAGTCGGCCTCAGGAAACGTAGCCTCCGCCCTGCAGCGGGGGGCGTGTTTGGGCGCGCTGCTCTTCGGCATGCCAGCCTGCCGCGTCCGCGGAGAACAGGTAAGGGACGTTCAGCAGGTCGCCGAGCGCCTGCATCAATCGGGCCGCTCCGACATAGTCGCCCGTCAGCAGGATCGGCACCCGGCAGCACGGCCCGTCCGGGGAGCGCTGCAGGACCAGCAGTCCCTGCACGACCGCGTAGGTCGAGCGGTGATTTGCCCGTCCCATCGTGAACTTCCAGGGACAGAGTTGCACCCCCCGAACGAGTTCCGCGGCGATCCTCGTGTGGACTCTCGGGGGTTCTCCCAGGAGCCACTTCAGGGCCAGGGCCAGATTCGGGGCCTGGTTGCCGGAAGGAGCGGGGATCTCGGCGGAATCGAGCTCCAGATCGTCGCCCCTGCGGGGAATGGTCAAACGGCTCAGGCGCTGCCAGCTTCGCCGAATCATCAGGCCGATGAGCACGAAGGTGGTTCCCCCGCACAGGGCGGTGACGAATGTGGCCGCCACGATGGCGAGCGGCCAGCTGTTGCGGATGACGTCCGAATGGAAAACCCAGCTCAGCAGCCCGGTGAAGCCGATCAGGAAGGGAACGCCGAAGCCGACGAGAAAGGCCTTGGTGCCGCGCCAGAGTTTCGGATTGGGACGGAATTCCCACGCGGACGGACCTTCGACCAGCTCATGCGTGAGCCGTCCGTGGGCCGTCGAAAACTCCTGCAGGACAGGCTCCTGAGGGATGCCGCTCAAGACGTCCGGAGCCGCATGACGGATCGAAACGGAGCGCATCAGCGTCGGAACGGCCGACAGAGCCAGACCAGCGGCAAAAGCCGCCAGGACGGCGGCCCCGACCCATGCTGCCCAAGGCGGAAAATTGGGGGCCGGAGCCAGCGCGAGCGCGGTCGCGCCGATCGCTGCGATTCCAAAGAGAACAATCAGAATCAGGGACACGGTCCAGCGACCGGGAAAGTGAACCTCCGACTCGACTTCTCTCCAGGCTGGGGCGTCCGTCATGGAAGGACTGTCTTGAGGGGAGGCAGGGGACCGAACTCACCACAGCGCGACGAAGGGGACCCACCCGAGTGGCGGGCATCCTGATAACCCCCAGAGTCGGAGATCCGTTGCTTCTTGTGGTTCGCTCGACGGACCTGCCTCCATTCCTACACCTTCACCGCCGGGCCCTTTCTGTGCTCGCGGTCCATCTGCGGGGCATGGCTCTGGCACTCGTGGTGCGACCCGAGGAGCAGCCGCGCGACGAGCGCCGTCCAGCCGGTCTGGTGCGTGGCCCCCAGGCCGCGGCCGTTGTCCCCGTGGAAATATTCGTGGAACAGGACTAGGTCCTTCCAGTGCGGGTCCGAGGCGTACCGCGGATCTCCCGCATGGCATGGCCGGCCTCCGTCGGCCTCCGGCAGGAACAGGGCGGAGAGTCGGCGGCTGAGCTCTTTGGCCACCTCGCTCAGGTTCATCCACTGGCCGGAACCGGTCGGGCACTCCACCTTGAACGAGTCGCCGTAGAAGTGGTGGTATCGTTCGAGAGCCTCGATCAGGAGATAGTTCACGGGGAACCACACGGGGCCGCGCCAGTTTGAGTTCCCGCCGAAGATCGACGTCGACGACTCCGCCGGGTCGTACTTCACGACGTGCTTCTCGCCCCCCACCCAGAACTCGTACGGCTCGTCGAGATGGACCCGCGAGAGAGCCCGCACGCCGTAGGGGGAGAGGAACTCGTTCTCGTCGAGGATGTACTTCAGCATCCGCTCCAGCCGTTCCTGGCAGGGGATCGCCAGGAGCCGCTTGCCGCAGCGGTTGCCCTTGCCGTCGTCATGCTCCATGTAGGAGATCTGCTCCGCCAGATCGCCGCGGTTCTCCAGGAACCACTCCATCCGGCGGCGGAAGGGGGGCAGGGCATCGAGCAGATCGTCGTCGAGGATTTCCACGGCGAACATCGGGATGATCCCCACGATCGAGCGGATCCGCATCGAGTGCGAGGCGTCGTCGAGCCGCAGGAGGTCGTAGTAGAAGCCGTCCTGCTCGTCCCACAGCCCGGTTCCGCCCAGGGTGTTCATGGCGTCGGCGATGGCGACGAAGTGCTCGAAGAACTTCGAGGCAACATCGTCATAGGTCGAGTCGTGCCGCGCGAGCTCCAAGGCCATGGAGAGCATGGTGGCGCTGTAGAACGCCATCCAGGCGGTCCCGTCCGCCTGCTCGAGCTGGCCGCCGGTCGGCAGCGGGCGCGAGCGGTCGAAGACCCCGATGTTGTCGAGACCGAGGAAGCCCCCGGCGAAAAGGTGCCGGCCGTTGACGTCCTTGCGGTTGACCCACCAGGTGAAGTTGATGATCAGCTTCTGGAAGGCCCGCGCCAGGAAGCCGACGTCCCGCTGGCCACGGGGGCCGGACATCTTGTAGACCCGCCAGCAGGCCCAGGCGTGGACCGGCGGGTTGACGTCGCTGAAGGACCACTCGTAGGCCGGGATCTGGCCGTTGGGGTGCATGTACCATTCGCGGAGCATGAGCAGCAGCTGCTGCTTGGCGAAGCTGGGGTCGACGTCCGCCATCGGGAGCATGTGGAAGGCGAGGTCCCACGCGGCGTACCACGGGTACTCCCACTTGTCCGGCATCGAGATGACGTCGCGGTTGAAGAGCTGCTGCCAGTCGTTGTTCCGCCCCTTCCACCGCTCGGCGGGGGGCGTCGGCTCGGCCGGGTCCCCTTCGAGCCAGTCCTTCACCGAGTAGTGATAGAACTGCTTGCTCCACAGGAGGCCGGCATAGGCCTGCCGGGCGACGTTCCGCTTCTCCGGCTCGCTCTCGTCCGGGAGCCGCGACTCATAGAAGACGTCCGCTTCGGCGATCCGCTGCTCGAAGGTCCGGTGGAAATCCGCGCCGAACGGTTTAGCGGGAGCGGCGCTCTCCGCGACCAGCCGGAGCCGGACGGTCACCTCAGCCCCCGCCGGGATCTGGAGCTTCCAGTAGGCGGCCGCCTTGGTCCCGCCGTTGTGGCCGGCGACGGCGGCCGGATTCTTCTCGATGACGTAGTCGTGGAAGGCATCCTTGGAGGGATGCTCCCCGTTCTCCATGCCGAAGAGGCGGGTGACGTTCGTCTCGTTCTCCGTGAAGAGAACCTTGTGCGGGACGCCCGTCGTCTCGATGAAGAACCGGAAGCGGCCGAGGGTGGCGTGGTCGCAGAGGATCGAGCCGTCCGCCAGGAGTTCCATCCAGGGCTTCCGCTCGCACCCTTCGTGCTTGCAGCCCCAGGACCAGCTGTTGCGGAACCAGAGGGTCGGCAGGAGGTGCAGCGGAGCGGGGGCGTCGCCGCGGTTGGCGACGGTGAGGCGGATCAGGATGTCGTCCGGGGAGGCCTTGGCGTACTCGGCGGTGACATCGAAGTAGCGGTTGTCGCTGAAGACGCCGGTGTCTTCGAGTTCGAACTCCGGCTGGGTGCGGTCGCGAGCGCCGTTCTCGTCGACGAGCTGCTGGTAGGGGTACTCGGCCTGGGGGTACTTGTAGAGGGCCTTGAGGTAGGAGTGGGTGGGGGTGGAGTCGAGGTAGAAGTAGGTCTCTTTGACGTCCTCGCCGTGGTTCCCTTCGGGGCCCGTCAGTCCAAAGAGCCGTTCCTTAAGGATGGGGTCCTTCTCGTTCCAGAGCGCGAGGGCGAAGCAGAGGCGGCATTCGCGGTCGCAGATGCCGAGGAGGCCGTCTTCTCCCCAGCGGTAGGCGCGGCTGCGGGCGTGGTCATGCGGGAAGTAGTTCCAGGCATCTCCGTTCTCCGAGTAGTCCTCACGGACGGTGCCCCACTGGCGTTCGGAGAGGTAGGGCCCCCAGCGGTGCCAGTTGGCGGATCGTTCGTAGGATTGTCGGAGGCGAAGTTCTTCGCTGAGCACAGGCGGCCTCTGGGGGATGGTGAGTTCTTGATCATAGGTTAAGTTTGGTGATCGTGCTGCTGGGGAGAGGGAGGAAGGCGGAAGGTCGAGAGGAAGAGGCCCGCAGTTCTTGTTTCACCGGGTCCAGGGTCACCCTGGTGGGGAGTGCAGCCATCTCGGCGTTCTGCAGGTTCCTGATGAGAAGAGGTGGGAAACACAGAGACGCAGAGGGCACGGAGAGGGACGGCAGGAGAGCCGACGTTCGCAAGGTTCTTCGGGAGAGAGTGGGAGCGGCCGATCAATACAGATGGGCAAGGATCAAGGCCGGGAAGCCGATTCCCACGGCCTCTGCCTCCTTCCTCTCCGTGCCCTCTGTGCCTCTGTGTTTCAAAATCCCGACGGCTTGTGAAACACAACAACCTCGGCGCCGCTGAGCGACGGACCTGCCTCCGAGAAGCGATGCACGCTGTTTCCCGCAACGCGCACCGTTCAATCTTTGGCTCAATAAGATCACTGTGCCGGCAAGGACGGTCGTCCGGCGTTATGACTCTTCGGCTTGGCCTTCGACGAAGCGGCGCAGACAAGCCGCGAAGTTCTCCGCGAAACGCTGAAACGTCGCGGTCTCATGATCGTACATGAACGACTGACCTTGGCGAGATCTCGACGCTGCGCATGTCGGAGGTCCTCGGAGAGAGGGGAGCCCGGAAGAGGCTCGAAGCTACCGCCGCCGAAAGCGAGCGTCAGTTGCGGGGCAATGATGGGCGACGGCGTGGTTCTGGAGCGGTACTCCTGCGTCCGTCGTTGTTCTTCCGGCCGACGATCGCCGCCCGTTCGAGTCGATGCCCGAATCGTGCGGCGGCTGACGCGCTCGGGAAGGCGGCTTTACGATGCCTCGGACCAGTGGTGACCGGGCCGTCCGGGAGGCCATGGCCCAGGTTCCGACCCACTGCCGTTCCGTGGAATTCAACGGGTGAAAGTGCCATACCATCGGCGCGCTGAACAGGAGCAGGGCTGTGACAAGAATCCGCCAAGGCCAAGGGCGAATCAGTCTCTTCCCGGACATGCCACCTCTTGCGGAAGCCCGCGATGCGGGAAATGTCAGGGGCATCGCAATGCCTCCTTCTCCGGGCCACCCTACCGGGCAATCTCCGGGGCGGGGATCGTTCCGGCCTTGATGGCCCGGTAGTAGCACCACAGCAGGTGGGCGGCGATGCCTCGGTCGGGCTGCCAGCGACGGGCTCGTTCGGAGAGTTCTTTCTCCGTGGGACGAGCCGGGGTTCGGGCGGCCCAGCGGTAGCTCTCCTGGAGGGCGAGGTCCTTCGCGGGAAACAGATCGGTGCGTCCCTCGCAGAACATCAGATAGACCTCGGCCGTCCATCGGCCGATCCCCTTGAGCGCCGTCAACGCTTCGATCGCCGCCTCGTCATCCAAGTCTCTTAACCGCCCGAAGTCGATCGCGCCTGACGACTCCGCGTCCGCGAGGGCTCGTACGTAGACCGCCTTCGGCCTGGAGAGGCCGAACGTCCGCAACGTCTCGACATCAAAGGTGCTGACATTCTCCGCCGTGACGGTCCCGACCCCCTGTTGGAGTCGCTTCCAGATCGCGGCCGCCGAGGCGACGGAGACCTGCTGTTCGCAGATCAGCTGCACGAGGCCGATGAACCCGGCATCCCGGATACGCCACTCGAACGGTGCCACCTCTGCATGGGCGATCGCCAGGACCGGATCGGCCGCGCTCAGCCGTTGCCGCGCGGCCTCGATCTCCGCGGCGGACAGGACATGGACGGCAGTCGTTCGAGACTTGGCGTTCACTGGGTTTCCACGCACGAAGAAGTTTGCCCGGGCTTGTTGCCTCAGCCTCCAGTCACCGGAACCGAACTGCCGGCGTTCACCTCAAAGAGAACCCGCTGACTTGAACTGCGCGACGGTGGCAGACGTTCTTCCAGCGCGAGGAGCTGCCGTTTGCGTTCGAGGCCGCCACCGTAGCCCGTCAGGACTCCCGACGTGGCGATGACGCGGTGGCAGGGGATGATGATGGAGATCGGGTTCCTTCCGTTCGCCGCGCCGACCGCCCGGGTGGCCGCCGGGTTTCCGACTCGCCGCGCGAGCTCGGCATAGCTCTGGGTTTCGCCGAAAGGGATGCGGAGCAGTTCGTCCCAGACACGTTGCTGAAACGGGGTGCCCGTCGGTCGGAGCGGAAGGTCGAAGCTCTGCCGGGTCCCCTGGAAGTACTCGGACAGTTGTCGCCGGGCTTCGTGGAAGAGATCGTCCGATCGTTGTGAGCCCTCCGGCACGCCGCGCCAATGCCGGTGGGAGGGGAAGTGGAGGCCGGTGAGGTGCGTGCCGTCTCCCTGGAGAGTGATCGGTCCGACGGGGCTGTCGAACTCGGTGTGAAAGAGAGGGGTGGCCATGGACTGTCCTTTGGCGGCCGCAGAAGGACGTTTTCGTCTGCGGGGATCGGGAACGGGGAAGGGATTGTACGCGCCGAAGGGAATGAAGCCGTTCCCGGCCGCGATTCCTCATGTGCCCAGGAACGAGACGGCACTTCGACAGTTAACGAGTCGCTTCAGGCACCGCACCGGTCCAGGGTGGTCCCAGACGGAACCGTGCCGGCCAGTGCACGGTTGGAGCGGTGAGACGAAGTCGAGACAGCCTCTTCGCAATTGGTTAAAACCTGCTCACGCGGATTGCCGCCGCCGCGTCACGACATGTCCCAGCCACCGAAGGATCGCTCTGTGAATACGTCGTTCGCGTTCAACCCCCGATCCGCGACGGACAGCTCGAGCGGATGCCCGCAGGCCAGCCTGGGGCGGGTTTGCGGTTGGCAGTTCCTGTGCCTGCTGGTCCTGGCCGTCTTCTCCGCCTCGGCCCGGGCTGACACGTACGTCGTCCCGCCCGGGCCGGACGTGCAGTACGAGCTCCAGAACCGGCTCATCGAATCGACGCCGGGGGACGTCATTCAGCTCGAAGCGGGCCGGTATGAGTTTCGAGGCGAACTCAATCTGAACTGCGGGCATGTCACGCTGAAGGGCCGCGGTCCGGAGAAGACGATCCTCTCCTTCCGGGATCAGCAGGCGGGGAGCGACGGCATCCTGGCGACGGGCGACGGGATCGTGATGGAGGACCTCGCCGTTGAGAACACCGTCGGCAATGCGATCAAGGTCCTGGGGGCCAAAGGGATCACGTTTCGCCGCGTCCGGACCGAATGGACCGATGGGCCGAAGTCCACGAACGGGGCCTATGGCCTGTACCCGGTTCAGTGCTCCGATGTGCTGATCGACAGCTGCATCGCCATCGGGGCGGCGGATGCCGGGATCTATGTCGGGCAGTGCGACCGCGTGGTTGTCCGCGGCTGCCGGACCGAGCGGAACGTGATCGGCATCGAGATCGAGAACACGCACCATGCGGATGTGTTCGACAATCTCTCGACGGACAATGCCGGCGGGGTGCTTGTGGTCGATCTGCCGGGGCTGCCGGTCGTCAACGGGGAGTTCACGCGGGTCTTTCAGAACAAGATCGTGCGGAACAACCTGAAGAACTTTGCCCCCCAGGGGAACACCGCGGCGGACGTGCCCGACGGGACGGGGGTCATGGTCCTGGCTGCCAACAACGTGGAGGTGTTCTCGAACGAGATCGTCGATCACGGGACCGCGAATGTTCTGATCGTCAGTTACCTCGTGGCGGGGCGGCCGCTGCCGAAAACGAAGTATGACCCGTATCCGGAAGGGATCGCGATCTTCGACAACACGATTTCCGGGGGAGGCCGGCGGCCGGCGGGGAAGCTGGGGGCCCTGGTCACGCCGTTTGTCGGCGGGCGGTTCGCCGACATCGTGATGGACGGAGCCCAGGACGAGGCCAAGTTCGTCGACGGCAAGCTGCCCGAGCAGTTGGGGATTCGCATCGCGGGGAACGATGGAGCGACGTTTGTGAACTTCAACCTCGCCCGTCTGAGTCCCGCCGCCGTGCTGAGCGGGCAGTACCGCGTCGATCGTGAACTGGGCGCGTACGCCGGACGGTTACCGAAGCTGGCAGCGGTCACCCTGCAGCCGCCCCCGCCGGTGATGGGGGAGAATGCGGCAGTCGCGGTCTATCGTGCGGCGCCGCGGCGACTCTCCGAGTGGGGGTTGTTCGGCGGACGGATGGCGGAGCAGCGGCCGGTGGCGGGGGTGATTCCTTATGAGCTCAACACGACGCTGTTCTCTGACGAGACGTCGAAGCACCGCTTCTTCCGGTTGCCGGCGGGGACGCAGGTCCGGTACCGGCCCGAGGGGGCGTTGGAGTTTCCGGAAGGGACAGTGATCTCGAAGACCTTCGCGATGCCGCGGGCGACCGGTGTGGCGGAGGGGGCGGAGCGGATGCTCGAGACGCGGATCCAGATTCGGAAGGAGTCCGGCTGGTACGGGTTCAGTTACCAGTGGGATGACGAGCAGACGGATGCGACGCTGGTGCTGGGGGGCGGTGTGCAGGATCTGGAGTGGCGGGGGCATGGTGCCGAGGTTCATTCCAACCGATATGAGATTCCGAACGCCAACCAGTGCCTGAGCTGTCATGGCGAGAACGGGCGGTTTGTTCCGCTGGGACCGACGGCGGGGAATCTGAACCGGGAGGTGGAGACGCCGAAGGGGGCTGTCAATCAGTTGGCGTCTTGGCAGGCGATGGGAGTCCTGGCAGAGCTGCCGGGGCTGGCGGGGGTGCCGAAGTTGCCGAGGTCGGAGGATCCGCAGTCGGGGACGGTGACGGATCGCGCGCGGGCGTGGCTGGATGTGAACTGCGCGCATTGTCATCGGCCGGAGGGTTCGGCGCGGACGACGGGGCTGGACCTGCGGATGTTGCAGGGGGATGCGGCGCGGTATGGGGTGTTGAAGGCGCCTGTGGCGGCGGGGCGGGGGACGGGGGGGAGGAAGTACGACATTGTTCCGGGCGAGCCGGACGAGTCGATTC
This sequence comes from Planctomyces sp. SH-PL14, assembly GCF_001610835.1. Classification (NCBI taxonomy): domain Bacteria; kingdom Pseudomonadati; phylum Planctomycetota; class Planctomycetia; order Planctomycetales; family Planctomycetaceae; genus Planctomyces; species Planctomyces sp. SH-PL14. The sequence goes on from NZ_CP011270.1 coordinate 5,829,042, forward strand.
TGGTGTATCGGCTGGAGTCGACGGAGCCGGGTGTGCGGATGCCGAATCTGTCGCGGAATCTGGTGCCGACGCACGGGGTGGAGCTGGTGCGGGAATGGATCCGTTTGATGCCAAAGACAGAGAAGAAGTGAATCTCTTTCACCGGGTCCAGGGGCACCCTGGTCAGGGAGTGCAGAGGGGCAACGCCCCTTTGCCCGCCGGAGGCCTGGCCGTCGAGAGATGTCTGAAGGAGTGAGTGTCCAAACGCGGACACCGTGCCGGATGCCCCCTCATCAACCCGCGAGGATTGCAAAAGCCAGCGGTGTGATGTGAGGGAGTCCTCAACGCTGGTACCACAAAGCGGCCGCCCATTTTGTCCCACGGTTCCTCACAGGAATGCCTCCGGCGGCAAGGGGTGACCCCCTTGACCCCGGCTGCCGTGGCACGTTGGGTTTGAGCTATGGGAGTCTTGCCGGCGAGGACGCTGTCGAAATGATCATCAGCTGCCGCGCGTGATCGCCGCGCCGCGGAAACGCTCTCCACAGTAGAGACACGCATTCCGCCTCGCGTTGGACTTCCGGCCGCACTGCGGACAGGCGAGCGGCTGGCGCGTGATCTTCCCGTCGGCGACGCCGTCGCGGAGATCGATCTCCTCCAGCTTGGCGACAAACTCCTCCTCCGAGACGCCCAACTGATCGCGAAGAGTCTCGCACAACGCCTGGCAGGTGATCGTGAGCGTGTCGACCTGCTGGCGGAGCTGGTCCACTTCGTGCCGGGTCTGCTCGGAGTGGCTGCGGGCGTTCATCGCTTCCGCGCTCGCCTCGGCAATGCGGAACCGGTCGAAGAGATTGAAGAACCGCGTCATGTCGGTGTCTCGCCGTCGGGACGTTCAGGGGATAGGGCCCTGAACGCAGCCGCGGCGTCGGCGGATCACGGAATCCCGCGGCGGTTCGGGCTGAACGCCATCTATTCGTGCGGCAGTGGCTCCGAATGATGCTCATGCACAATGACCCATTGCCCGTCGCGCTTCTCAAAGCCGATCGTCAGCCGGAGCGTAAACTCGACGCGCTGGCCGTGCTCCGTCCCGGCGCAGTCGATGAGGCCCGTGGCGAAGGCGACATCGGCACCCGGCGTGATCGCGATGTCGCGGAGTTCAAATCGCCCGTCGGAGCCGGCCCATGGAAAAAACTGTTCGGTCCACGAGGTGCGATAGGCGTCGATCCCCTGCGAACGCAGCGGGCCGACGACGTCGTACATGAGAAGGTCGGGGGCGTGACAGGCGACGACCCGGTCGATGTCCTTCGCCCGCACGGCGGCGGCCCAGTCTCGAATGACGGCGTTGAGCGCGGCGATGTCGTCGAAGCGGGACATGGAGTTCCTGGGTGGGCAGCGACCGATGAACTTGATCGTGTCAGCGGTTGAGAGGTGAAGGCTCGGACGGGGCCGGTCGAGGCGATACGAGGCGGCACGCGATCAGGTACAGGACACAGAGGGTCGTGTATCCGAAGAGGACGATGAGCACGACAGCCGAAAAGAGTCCCCCGTTCATGGATTCGTAGGCGAGACGGATCTGAGGATCCGCAAGACCCTTGATGTGTTCCCACAGGAAACGGACGTTGGCGAAGAGCCATGCCGCCCGCAGAACCACGTGGACATTTCTGTTCCGCAGTGACAACTCGTCGAGAACGGTGGCCGAGTCTCTCCGTTCGTCCGGACGCCGAAGGCACACAAACAGTCCCGGCGCCAGGATCACGAGGACGGCCAAAATCGTCGACCAGCTAGCCATGTGGTTCCTCGCGGGGTGATTTGAGCTCGCAATCGATCGTCAGGTCGCTCGGCCGGACTCGGCGGCTAGACGCAGGCGCGGATAACGCCTCCGTCGACGCGGAGGGCGGCGCCGTTCGTCGCCGAGGCGAGTGGACTGCAGACGTAGGTGACGAGACTGGCGACTTCGTCCGTGGTGGCGAAACGCTTGAGGAGCGAGCTGGGGCGGATCGTCTCGAAGAACTCCTTCTCGAACTGTTCGAACGGCTTGCCGCCGCTGAGCTGGGAGACGAACTCGTCGACGCCGGCGGACTTCGTGGGGCCGGGGAGGACGGAGTTCACCGTGACGCCGGTCCCGGCGCAGGATTCCGCGAGGCCGCGGGCGACGGCGATCTGGGCCGTCTTGGTCATGCCGTAGTGGATCATCTCGACGGGGATCTGGACGCCGCTTTCGCTGCTGATGAAGACGATCCGGCCCCAGTCGCGGGACTTCATCCCCGGCAGGTAGAGACGGCTGAGGCGGACGCCGCTGAGGACGTTGACGTCAAAGAACCGTCGCCAGTCTTCGTCCGGGATCTCTTCGAACGGCTTCGGTTCGAAGATCCCGAGGTTGTTGATGAGGATGTCGAGGGCGGGGTACTTCTTCTGGAGGGCCTCGGCGGATTCGGCGGTGGAGAGGTCCCCGGGAAAACCTTCGCAGCGGGCGGTGGGGAGCTCGGCCCGGACTTCGGCGAGGGCCGCTTCGACCGACTTCTCCGTGCGGCCGTTCAGGATGACGCGGGCTCCCTCCCGGGCGAGCGAGCGGGCGATGGCGAGCCCGATCCCCTTCGTGGAGCCGGTGACGAGGGCGGTCTTGTCGGTGAGTTTGAGATCCATGATGGCGCGGGTTCGCGGAGGGTGGGGCGGAGTGTGGGGGCGGCGCGGGGGGGACAGGGAAAGGATATGCGGGGGTGTAAGCGGGCGGAAAGCGCGCGGTGGGAAGTGCAGATGTCCGAGCGCGAGGCGATTGAGCGGTGCGCGGTGCGGCCTCCAGCGCTCCCCAGAGCCGGGGCCGCGGTTCAGCCGCACCCATGATGTTGCGCTTCATCAGCGTTCGGATTTTTGAAACACAGAGGCACAGAGAGCACGGAGAGGAAGGACACAGAGGCAGGATGAGGGGCTATGGGAATCGCCTCTCTGCTTTGATCTGTGTCCATCCGTGTTCATCTGTGGCTTCTACCTTGTCCCGAAAACCATGCGAACATCGGCTCTCTTGCCATCCCTCTCCGCGTCCTCTGTGCCTCTGTGTTTCAAACCTCTTCTCCTCAGGAGCCCACAGAAAGCGAGGAGGTGCGGGCGCCGGTTGGGGCACGCTGGCTGACAACTGACGACTGAAAACTTCTTCCTACCCGTAATAGTTCCCGTGGAAGCCGAACGGGATCGCGTGCGGAGCTTCGGCTCGGGCGAGTTCCGTGAACGTGGCGGCGTCCAGAACTAAGAGGAACGAGGTTTCCTTCTTTGTGTCGAGGACCACCGAGAGGACGACGCCTTCGTCTTCTCCGCTTCCCTCGGGGGCGGCGACGAAGACCGGTTCGCCGGGGTACTGGCCCTCTTGGTGCCAAGTTTTGAATTCGTTCTGGTCGAGGTCGAGCTTCACGAGGCTGTCGAGGAAGTCGCCGGACGGTTCCTGAGCGGCGCCGTAGACGTAGCGGTACCGCTGGCCGGCGCGGCGGGCGTAGTCGAAACGGGGGAGCTCGATCGAAACCGGCGAGAGGGTTTCGCTCGTCGCCTTTCCGGTGGGATCGATACGGAAGCGGGTGAGGCGGCCGGAGGCGGTGACCGGGGACGTGGAGCGGAGGCGGTCGAGGTAGAGCTGGTCGATGACCGTGGCGTCGGGGTGGACGATGATGTCGAGCAGGACATCGTCCCCCTCTTCGAAGGCGTTGGCGTGGTGGAAGGCGAAGAAGGAAGGGGTCTCCGCGGTGCGGACAACTCGGCCCGTCTCCTTCTCCACGACGTGGAAGCGGACGCCGCGGTCGGGGCGCCAGCGGTAGTTGCGGATGAACGGCTGGCCTCGGAAGAGGAGGCGGAACGGGTTCACGAGAAACGGGGACTCGGCCAGGATGAGGTACCGCTCCGTCATGCCGAAGGAGTGCATGTAGGCAGGGCGGTCGGTGGGAAGGGAGGCGATGACGGTCTGCCGGCCGGACTCGTCGATGGAGAAGAGGTGGTACTGGCTGCGCCAGCCGAACTCGAGGGAGTAGGCGTAGCCGCAGCGGCGCGCGCGGTCGTAGTGAGGGTGGGCGGTCGCGACGGGGCCTTTGATGTGCGGGGCGTACTCGCGGACGCCGAGCGTTTCGAGCGTCGCGGGGTCGAACTGGACGGGGAGGCGGGTTTCGGTGAGGGCGACCATCTCCTGGTCCTGGCGGGAGACGTTGACGCAGCCGTTGTCCGTGAGCACCGGGAAGAACCAGGAGGCGACGCGCTGGAAGAGGGTGCGGCAGGGGTCGGTGGCGAACTCGCTGCGGCTGATGGTCCCTTTGGCCATCGCTTCGCGGTAGGCCTGGCTCTGGAGGTAGCGGTTGGCGTAGCGGACCTGGCCGGAGGCGAACTCGAAGCGGTGGAGCATGGCGAGGCCGTCGAACCAGTGGTTGTACGGGGTGTCGCCGACTTCGAAGCGGGCAGGGCCGGTTCTGAGGAGAGAGCCTTGGAGCCAGGGGGGGAGCGTGCCGTGGATGGGAAGGTTGGTGCTTGCGACCTCGGTGTTCAGGGTGGTGAAGCCGAGGTGGTAGGGCGATTGGCTCATGGTGTGGCGTGTGTCCCCTCGCGGCATGGGTGCACGCACCAGTATGCAGATTGTATTCCCGTTCCGCCGCGTCGCTGACCCTTCGGCGATGGTCGAACGCTTGGCTTGGCGGACGGGGGTTGATCCCTTCGGAGTTTTGAAACACAGAGGCACGGTGAGCGCAGAGGAGGGAGAGAGTGGGAGCCACAGATGAACACAGATCAACACAGAACGGCGGTCCCCTGCATTGATCTGTGTCTATCTGTGTTCATCTGTGGCTCAATTCTTCCCCTTCTCCATCTGCGTTGAGGCGACGACGCGCGTTAACCGCCGTATCGTTGTGCGGTCCGATGGGGGTCCTTTCGTTCTTCAGCAGGCTGATCAATGAACGCCTCGTCGCTTCGTTCCGCGTCTCAGGTTGCCGAGGCGCCGCCATCCCTCGACGGCCGGCTGGCGGCGCGGACGCGGCCGGTGGGGCGGCCGGCGATGTATCAGACGTGGCAGAAGCTCCTGTTCCTGCACTGGCGGTTTGATCCCGAGATCGTGCAGCGGACACTGCCGGCGGGGCTGACGGTCGACACCTGGGACGGAGCGGCCTGGATGGGGGTCGTGCCGTTCTTCATGCGGAACATCCGGCCGTGGTGGTTCCGGACGGTCCCCGGCGTGTCGAACTTTCTGGAGATCAACCTGCGGACCTACGTGTATGACCGCCACGGGACGCCGGGGGTATGGTTCTACTCGCTCGATGCGAACCAGGGACTGGCGGTACGGTGGGGCCGGGGGCTGTTCCGGCTGCCGTACTTCGCGAGCCGGATGTCGGCGGCGGTGAATGTCGAGGGGGAGGTGGACTACCGTGCGCACCGGATCGGGACGGAGCCGGGACGGGCAAGTCATTTTCGTTATGCCGCAGCGAGTCCGTTCCGGCAGGCCGCGCCGGGGTCGTTCGAGTTCTTCCTGGTCGAGCGGTACATCCTGTTCGCGCGGGGCCGCGGCGATCGGCTGTATTCCGGGCAGGTGCATCATCCGCCGTATGAGATCGCGGAGGCCCGGGTGTCCGCGTCCGATGACCGGTTGTTCTCGCTCAGCCCCGAAGGGTTTGCGGCACCGGGGCGACCGTTTGAGCACGCGCTGTATGCGCCGGGAGTCGATGTGGAAGTCTTCCCGCTGCGGCCCGTGACCTGAATAGGATCGCGCCGCAGGCAAGGGGGTATCGGCTGGCGACAACAGGAGGGGGCCGATCTACCCCAAAGGGGTTTCGTCATACAGCCCAGGGTTGCCCGCAACGCGGGCTACCCTGGGTTCCGAGCGTCGACGTACACCAACCCCATCGGGGTTGCGCCAAAACAGCGACGGTCTGGCGGAACCCCGTTGGGGGCAGTTTTTCTCGTATCGTCACGCTTGGTTGCCGCGCTTCCCCTTTGCGCTGGTCCGGTTTCGGACGGACGCTACTTCGTCAGCGTCATCAGGGTTCGCTTCAGATCCGCCTTATTGGCGCGAACGTAGACCGCCATCTGCCGCTTGACCTCTTCCAGCGCGTCAAAGAATCGATGATCGACCGCGTCGCGAGTCGCTTCGGGGAGAGACTCATAGATCCGAAGACGCTCGTCCACATCCAGGGGGAGCTGGCCGTTCGGGAACAACGCGAATGCCTCCTGAAATGCCGCGGCCGCGTTGGGGGCAACAATCCGCTCGTAGGCGGCAGCCGTAATCCGATAGCCGGGATCGCCGTTGAAGTTCCCTTCGAAGAGGTACTTGAATCCGCCGTTCTCGATCAGGCCGGCGGAGTGCCAGACCAGCGTCACCGTCCGGGAGGGTTCGGGTTCGTTGGCCGCGTCGATCCGGTTGCCCCAGACGTCTGCGAGGGCGCAGAACACGCCGTCGCAGAGCTCGAACGAATCGGTCCTGTCCAGCAGCCGATCGATCCTCGCTTCGGTCCAGACCGGCTTGCGGTTCACGGGTTCGCATCCTGGGAGAAGGGCGACCAGCAGCCACAGGCACAGGGGGAAGAATGGCCGCATCGTCGCCCTCGATGGATCGACTCAGGGCGTGTGCTGGAGCGGCTGGCCGGCGAGCGGGGGACTGGAACGGTCGTTTCCGGTCAGCAGCCGGCGGAGCCAGCCCGAAGTCCTCCGCAACGTAACATAGAACGCGGGCGTCAGGAACAGGCCGAAGATCGTGACGCCGAGCATTCCGCTGAAGACCGTGGTCCCCAGCACCTGCCGCATCTCAAAGCCGGGGCCGACCGCGCGGGCCAGCGGGATCACTCCCAGGATGAAGGCGAACGAGGTCATCACGATCGGCCGCAGCCGCATCCGGCTCGCTTCGACCGCCGCCTCGAACGGCGTGTGCCCCTCGTCCTCCTGCTGCTTCGCGAACTCGACGATGAGGACCGCGTTCTTGGCCGCCAGACCGATCAGGACCACGAAGCTGATCTGCGTGATGAGGTTGTTATCCATCCCCCGGGCCCAGACGCCGCCGAGGGCGAACGGCAGGCAGATGGGGGCGATGAGGATGATCGCCAGCGGGAGCGACCAGCTCTCGTACTCCGCGGCGTGGACGAGGAACACAAACAGCACGCACAGCGGGAAGATGTAGAGCGCGGTGTTGCCGGCGAGCTGCTCCTGATAGGCGATGTCGGTCCAGGCGATCGTCATCCCCTTCGGCAGCACTTCGCGGGCGACCCGTTCGAGCGTCGCGATCGCCTGGCCGGAGCTGTAGCCGGGAGCGGTGTCCCCCTGGACCTCGGCCGAGGGGTACATATTGTAGCGGACCACGCGGTCGGGACCGGTGTCCCACCGCACGTCGACGACCGAGCCGAGCGGGATCATGTCCCCCCCGGCGGTACGGGTCTTGAGCTGCAGGATGTCGTCCGCCTTGTCGCGGAACGATTCCTCCGCCTGGGCCCGCACCTGGAAGGTCCGGCCGTAGAGGTTGAAGTCGTTGACGTAAGCGGAGCCAAGGTTGACCTGCAGGGCGTCGAAGATGTTGCCGAGCGGGACGTCGAGCATCTGGGCCTTCGTCCGGTCGACATCGGCGAAGAGCTGCGGCGTCGAGGCGCCGTAGATCGTGAACAGCCCCTGCAGCGCCGGCTCCTTCTGGGCGGCGGCGATCAGCTGCTGGGTCGCTTCCTGGAGGGCGCGGGGGCCGTGGCCGGTCCGGTCCTGGACGAGGAACTTGTAGCCGCCGGAGTTGCCGAGCCCCTGCACCGGCGGGGCCGGGATCACGAAGATGTTGGCGTCCGGGATCTCCATCAGGGCGGCCTGGATCTTCGGCAGTTCCTTGAGGATGTTCGGCTGGTCGGCGTGGCTCTTCCGCTCATGCGGGAGGAGCGGCCCGAAGAAGATCACGGCCGCGGCCGGATTGTTGGAGCGGGCCGCCCCCGAAAAGCCGACGAACTCGACCGTGTGGCCGACGACCGGGTTCCGGCGGATGATCTCGCTCGCCTGGCGGACGACTTCGTTGGTGCGGGCCAGCGAGGCGCCGTCGGGAAGCTGGATGACGGTGATGAGATAGCCCTTGTCCTGCCTCGGGATGAAGCCGCTCGGGACGGTGTCGAAGCCGTAGCCGGTGAGGGCGATCAGGGCGACGTAGAGCACCGCCGGGAGGGCCAGCCGGCGGAGGAGCCACCCGACGCTCGCCGCGTAGCCGAAGCTGACGGCGTCGAAGACCCGGTTGAAGCCGCGGAAGAACCAGCCGAAGAGCCGGTCCCACAGGCGGCCGATGATGTCCTTGGGAGCGCCGTGGGCTGGGAGCAGGATGGCGGCGAGGGCGGGACTGAGGGTCAGCGAGACGAAGGCCGAGAGGAGCGTCGAGACCGCGATCGTGAGGGCAAACTGCCGGTAGAACTGACCGCTGATTCCGCCGATGAACGCCGTCGGGACGAAGACCGCCGAGAGGCCGACCGCGATGGCGATGACGGCGCCGGTCACCTCGTCCATCGCCTTGTGGGCGGCATCGCGGGGGGAGAGGCCGGCGGCGATGTGCCGTTCGACGTTCTCGACCACCACGATCGCGTCGTCGACGACGATCCCGATCGCCAGGACGAGGCCGAACAGCGAGAGCATATTGAGCGAGAAGCCGAAGGCGGCCATCGCGGCGAACGTCCCGACGAGCGAGACCGGGATCGCGAGGAGCGGAATGAGCGTCGCCCGCCAGTTCTGGAGGAAGGCCAGGACCACGATGACGACGAGGATCGCCGCTTCGAACAGCGTGTGGACCACGGAGTCGATCGATTCGCGGACGAAGACGGTCGGGTTGTAGGCGATCCGGTACGTGAGTCCTTCGGGGAAGTCGCGGGCGAGGCGCTCCATCGTCCGCTGCAGCTCGGCGGCGGTGGCGAGGGCGTTCGAGCCGGGGAGCTGTGCGATCACGAGTCCGACGCCGACTTCGCCGTCGACGTAGCTGTTGATCGTGTAGTCGCGGGCCCCCAGCTCGATTTTAGCGACGTCGCGGACCCGGACGACGCGGCGGTCGTCGCCGGTGCGGACCACCATGTCGGCGAACTGCTCGGGATCGGTCAGGCGGCCGAGGGTCTTGACGGTGAGCTGGAACTCGCCGCGGGTCTGCTGCGGCGGCTGGCCGATGACTCCCGAGGCGACCTGGACGTTCTGAGACTGCATGGCCCGCACGACATCCGATGGCGTGAGGGAGAGGTGCGACAGCTTCTCCGGGTCGAGCCAGACCCGCATGCTGTACTCCCGCAGCCCCGGCGAGTTGATGCTCCCGACCCCTTCCACGCGGGAGAGGGCGTCGCGGACCTGGATCAGAGCGTAGTTGCTGAGATAGAGCTGGTCGTAGCGTTTGTCCGGCGAGACGAGGTGGATCACCATCAGGATGTCCGGCGAGGACTTGATGGTGGTCACGCCGAGGCGGCGGACCTCTTCCGGGAGCCGCGGCTCGGCGACGGCGACGCGGTTCTGGACGAGGACCTGGGCGTCGTCGAGGTTGGTCCCCAGCTTGAAGGTGACGGTCAGCTCCATCTGGCCGTCGGTCGTGCACTGCGACGACATGTAGAGCATGTTCTCGACGCCGTTGACTTCCTGCTCGATCGGAGTCGCGACGGTGTCGGCGATGACCTCGGGGGAAGCGCCCGGGTAAGTGGCCCGGACGACGACCGTCGGGGGGACGATGTCGGGGTACTGGGCGGCCGGGAGCGACCAGTAGGCGATGGCTCCGAAGAGCGTGATCACGACCGAGACGACCGTGGCGAAGATCGGCCGGTCGATGAAGAAGTGGGCGATTTTCACGGCAGCCTCTGGACGAGTGGGGGGAGAAGAGTGGTGTGGCATTCCTGAGCCACAGAGTGTGTTTTGAGTGGGAGGCGTGGTCGGTGAACGTGGGGCAGAAAGGTTTGTCCGAACGACGCTCTAGCCGGCACGACGTTGTTGGCTCAAACCCATCGTGCGACGGCCGCTGGGGTCAAGGGGGCGCCCCCTTGCCGCCGGAGGCGCTTCCATGAGGAACCGTGGGGCACAACGGATGTCCCCTTTGTGGTACCGGCGTTCAGCACTCGCCGCTCGCCTTGCAACGCCCGCGGGGTGATGAGGGGGGCATCCGGCACGTTGTCCGCGCTTGGACACGCGCTCCTTCAGAGAGATCGATCCAGGCCAGGCCTCCGGCGGGCAAGAGGGGCGTTGCCCCCCTTGCATCCCCCCACCAGGGTGACCCCTGGACCCGGTGGACTGGCCAGGCTGGTTCTGAAGACGTTCCGCTGATTGGCGTTCACGGCAGACGGTCTGTCTCGGTCCTGTGCAGGCCTTCGGCGATGTCGCTCATCTGTTGCAGGTCGACCGCCGTCGGGACCGGCCGAGCGCTTCGCCAGTCGATGTTCCGCGCTGGGTCTTCGCCGCGGCGGACGTAGGACTGGAGCCACTTCTCGCGAGGGAGCGGCGTGGCGTCGTCCGGGAGGCCGTCGTCGGCGGCGAGGGTCTCTTCGATCGTCGCTTCGACCTGGGCTCCCGGGGTGGCGCGCTGCATGCCGCGGATCACGACCGGCTCGTCGCCGGTGAGTCCTTCGCGGACGATTCGAAGGCCGCGGGCAGTGCGGCCGAGTTCGACCCGCTGGCGGCGGATCTTTCCGCTGGCGTCGACGACGAGGACGAACTTCTCCGACTGGTCGGTGGCGATGGCGGAGTCCGGGATGAGGGTCGCTTCGCGGCGGCCGCTGCCGGGGATGCGGACCTTGGCGAAGAGGCCCGGCGTGAGCGCGAGGTCCGGGTTCGGAAGGATGGCCCGGGTCCGCATGGTGGCGGTCTTGCGGTCGAGGCGGTTGTCGAGGAAGTCGAGGTGGCCGTGGTGCGGGAATCCGGTCCGCTCGTCGGCGAGGCGGACGAAGACCGGGAGCTTGGTGGCCCGCAGATCCGAGAGTTCGCCGGCCCGCGAGAGACGCTCGTACTTGAGATAGGACTGCTCGTCGGCGTCGAAGTCGCAGTAGATCGGGTCGAGGGAGACGATTGTGGTCAGGAGAGTCGACTGCTCCGAGCCGCCGCTGATGAGATTGCCATCGGTCACGATCCGGCGGCCGACGCGGCCGGTGACCGGGGCCCGGACTTCCGTGTATTCGAGGTTGAGGCGGGCGGCGGCGAGGCGGGACTCGGCGGCGCGGTGGTCCGCTTCGGCGGTGACGACGGCCGCTTTGGCGAGGAGGACCCGGGCGCGGCGGACGTCGACGTCGGCGGTCGCCTGTTTGAAGGTCGACTCGCGGATGTCGAGGCCCTCCTGGGTCTGGGCGTTGTTGGAGAGGAGCCGCTTCGTCCGTTCGAGCTGCTGGCCGGCGAGGACGAGCAGTGACTCCGCGGAGCGGACTTCCGCTTCGGACTGGACGAGTTGGGCTTTGGCTTCCTGGACGCGGGCGGAGGTGCCGGAGAGATCCGCTTCGGCCTGTTCGGCGGCGATCCGGAAGGGACGCTGGTCGAGGATGCAGAGGAGGTCGCCCGCCTGGACGAGCTGGCCTTCTTCGAAGTGGGTCGACTCGAGGTGTCCGCTGACGCGGGCCCGCACGTCGACCTGCTCGATCGGCTCGATGCGGCCGACGTACTCGTCCCATTCGACGATGGGCATCTTCAGGGGGTGGGTGGCGACGACTTTGGCCGGGGCCGGAGCGGGGGGAGCGGCCGGGCGGGCGCAGCCGGCGAGGGCGACGAGGAGCAGGACGGGCCAGCGACGCAGGGCGACGGGGTTCGGTCGCGGGAGGAGTCTGCGGGGGATCATGGTCGGGTCTCCTGAACAGGGGGCCGGCTGGCGGCCGATGTGGTGTATATACAACTCGTGGTGTGTCAGGTGGTCGGGATCGGGCTTGGAAACTGGGGACGTCAGTCGGTGTCGTCGAGGGAGAGAGTGGCGTCGACGACGCGGCAGAGTTCGGTGCTGAGAGCGGGGCCGAGGAGCTTCTGGACTTCGGCCTGGGCGATCTTCCAGGCGGGCTGGACGCGGCGGATGAGGGCCCGGCCTTCGGTGGTCAGTTCGAGGTTGCGGCGGCGGCCGCCTGCTTCGGTGGCGCGGATCCAGCCGTTTTCGATGAGTCGTTCGAGGTCGCGGCTGAGGGTCGACTTTTCGAGGCAGAGGCGGCCGCAGACTTCGGTGGCGGTCGTGGGTCCGTGGAGGCCGACGACGATGAGGATGCTGATCTGGCTGGAGCGGACGCCGTGGGGTCGGAACTGGCGGTCGAAGATGGAGTTGACGACGCGGCCGAGTTTGCGAATGCGCCCGGAGAGGCATTCGGCGGCCATGGCGGATTCGATTTTGTGTTCGGTGGTGGCGGCCATGTTGGTGTCCTGGTGGAGTGAATTGTATATGCAACTCGCCGCCTGTCAAGAGGGAGGTTGTCCGTTCACTCGGCCCGCGTTCTTGCCGGCACGGCTATGCTCGCTCAAACCCAACGTGCTACGGCAGCCGGGGTCAAGGGGGCAACCCCTTGCCGCCGGAGGCACTTCCATGAGGAACCGTGGGACACAACGGATGTCCCCTTTGTGGTACCAGCGTTGAGGACTCCCACAACCTATACCGCTCGCTTTGTACTCCCCGCGGGTTGGTGAGGGGGCATACGGCACGTCGTCCGCGTTTGGACACGATCTCCTTCAGACATCTCTCGACGGCCAGGCCTCCGGCGGGCATGAGGGCTTCGCCCCCCTGCACCCCCCACCAGGGTAGCCCCTGGACCCGGTCAGGCCATCGCGCTGGGAAGCCAACAGCACCAGCCCTCTACCTTCCGCCCTCCGCCTTAAGCCTTCCGCCCCCCCGCTCCACCACAAAATGCGGACCCCGCGGAACCACCACCGGAATCGGAATCCGAACCACCGGCCGACGCGGTGACTCCAACGGCTGACGGGCCGCCGTCAGCCCGAGCGCCGTCGGACGAAACCCCTCCCCGTTCTGCTCCACCAGACCAAACTCAGCCAGATGCTCCAGAATCAGCTCCTCGCTGATCGTCTGCGGATGCGGCACCTCCGCCGGGCCATGCGCAATCCGCCGCAGATACTCGAATTCGTCGCGCAGCAGGACGATTCCGTCCATGTGTCAAACTCCTCCAGCCCACATCAACCCTATCGTTGCCCCCGGTGTCGGGCAAGGACGGCAGCAGATGGAGAAATCGTCAGCGGCTGATGGAATGCGCGGCTCCGAAGACTGGGCGGATCGGCGATCATCAGAATGCGGAGTCAGATCGCTCGTCGGCAGGAACCCGAGGACGAATCGGCACCGCAGAATCCTTCGATCGCTCTCCGCATAAATGAGACACCGACCACGAGGAGCCATCGCGCCGACGCTTCCCGATCAGTCGATCTCGCCGTCCCTCAGACCGCCACGCGGATCGAACCGGACCGTGAGTTGATCGTGTTCATCTGTGTACGAGTTTGCCAGCACGCGATCGATCCGCCTCTCGGAGCGATGGACACGTCGACCACCCGGATTCCGGAATTTTTCAGAAATCGTCCGTGACATTCAGGCGACGGCGACGCCACTGAAGGGCAAGGGATGTCGCGGGACTCGCTGTTTGCGGGCAGCGATCGTCTCAGGCCGGAGGCGCGCTGTGCGGAAAGGCAATCGCAGATCGACATTCGGACGGTTCCTGCTGCGGCTCTCCACGGTCCTGCTGGGGGCGTTTCTGGGGGGTGTGGTCTGGGTTCTACTGGCAGGCGCGGCGGGGATGGTTTCCGTGGCGGCGAATCCGCGGGACCCCAGTGCCGGAGCCTGGGTGATCGTGCTGCATCTGGCGACGCCGCTGGGGTGTGTCCTGGGGGGAGCTCTCGCGGAGAAGATGGTTGCCCGTTCGGCAGCCGGCGACGCCGACCATCCCGGCCCCGGCCAATCCGAGGAGGATGTCCCGGCGTCGTGAGAGCGGGGGGCGGAGGGAGTCGTCGGGGGAGTTGAGGACGGGCCGACGTTGAAAGGAGAGGAGCGATGTGGAGTCGCGTGCGGGTGGATATCGCGTGGGGGGACCTGATCGGCGGGGTCGTTCGTGGACTGTTGGGGGGCGATCCGGTTGCGGCTCGGGAGGAACTGGAGAGAGGTTGGTCCGCGGGACAGGGGGATGCGCTGGCGGCGCTGTCGGTCCGGAGCGGGTTCGACCTGCTGCTGCAGGCGCTCCCCCTGAGCCCCGGGGATGAAGTCCTGATGAGCGCGGTCACGATCCCCGCCATGCCGGCGATTGCGGCCGCGCACGGGCTCGTCCCGGTGCCCGTGGATGTTGTGGGAAGCGACTTTCGAGTGGACCTGGCGGCGCTGCGGCGGGCGGTGAGACCGCGGTCGCGGGTGCTCGTCGTGGCGCATCTCTTTGGGGCACGGCCGCAGATGGGGGAGGTGTGCGCCGTGGCTCGCGAGCATGGACTGTTTGTCGTGGAAGATTGTGCCCAGGCGTGGTGCGGGACCGCTTGGCGGGGGACTCCGGAGGCGGATGCGAGCCTGTTCAGCTTCGGAACGATCAAGACCGCGACCGCCGCGGGCGGGGCGCTCTGTCGCGTTCGCGACGCGGAACTGCTGGCGCGGATGCGATCGATCCAATCACGGCAGCCTCTGCAGCCTCGGCGGGCGTTCCTACTGAAATTGCTGAAATGCGGGGCGCTGAAGGGGCTGTCGGCGCGGCCCGTGTATGGTCTCCTGGCCGCATGGGCGCGGCGGACGGGCCGGCGCATCGATGACGTTCTGGGCCCGCTGGCCCGCGGTTTTCCGGGGCCGGTCCGCCTGGAGCCGTTGCGGCGGAGACCGTGCGCGGGGCTGCTGCGGCTGATGGCGCGGCGGTTGGAGACGTACGATCCCCGGCGGATCGAGGCCCGCATCGAGACCGCGCGGCGGTACATCGACTGGCTGGGACTGGCGGAGACGCACCCGGAGCTTCTCACGACGCCGCACAGCTTCTGGCTGTTTCCGCTGGTGGACGATCGTCCCGAGGAGCGGACGGCGGAGTTCGCGAGACGCGGCATCGACGCGGCGCAGCGCGGGCGGCTGGAGGTGATTCCCGCACCGCCGGGGCGGTCGGAACTGAAGTGCCCGTCGGCGAAGGATCTGCTGCAGCGGACGGTTCTGCTCCCCTGCTACGGGGGTGTGCCGGTGCCGTCGCCCCGGTTGCGGCCGAAGGTGGTGGCCAGGGCGTAACATCGCGCGATCGTTGAACACCCTGCCCGCCGGAAGTGCTCCCTATGAGAAACGGTCCAAGCCGGAGGACTCGCGAGGACATCCAGGCCACGAACTCCTCGTCCGCCGCCGCCGCGGGATAGAATGCCCACCGGATGTCGAGCTCCGCGTCTTCAGGGCGATCCGAGGCCGGCCATGAACTCTCCACAAGGCGACGCCGCGACCCGTTCCGCGCCAGCAGTGACGCGATGCTTATCGCTCGCCATGCGACGTCATGACGATTCCTATCGTTATGCCCTCCCGTACCGCTTTGGCGAACGGTACGAGGTCAGCCAGGGATATCACGGCGCGAAGTCCCATACAGTGGAGAGCCGGTACTCCATCGACTTTGCGATGCCGGAACGAACGGTGATCTGCGCGGCGCGCGACGGGAAGGTTATCGAGGTCATCGATCACTACGATCGGGGAGGGTGGTACACGTCGCTGAAGTCCCAATGCAACTTTGTCGAGATCGCCCATGCGGATGGGACGGTCGCCGTCTATGCGCACCTCGTGTGTCAGGGGAGCCGGGTCGCCGAGGGGGACGTCGTTCATCGAGGCCAACCGATCGCGCTGTCGGGCAATACGGGATGGTCGGACAGGCCGCACCTGCATTTTCACGTGCTCGGCCCGGACGGCGTTCAATTGCCGACGGTCTTTTCCACGCGGGACGCGGCTCGAGAGACTTTGGTCGAGGGCGAGGTCTACGCCCATCCCGGCGACGAGTCCTGGCTGGAGTGGTGCTGGTGCCGTCTCTGCGGCCTCGTGGTGGGCTGACGGTGGAGGATAAGACGTGCCTCCGGCGGCCCGGGTTGCCCCTGGACCCGGTGACTCGAGCGGATGCGCAGGGGGAGCTGATCAGGGGACTGTGTCGAACTGAATGTCGCCCAGGTCGTGGACTTTTCCCGCTTCCGCCACGAACTCCCGTTCGACCTTCGGATGCTCGTCTTTGGTGAACGAGTTGATTCGATAGGTTCCGCCGGGGACCAGGTGAGAATAGAGCACTCGGCCCTCCGCATCGGTCTGGCTCGACCGTGGCGTCTCTTGGTCGAAGTTGTCGCTGAAGTCTTCGTCCGCCTCGAGGTCTGGACCACGCGTGAACCGCGTTGCCCCCGGCGTGACGACCAGATGGATCCCCAGGTTGGCTCCCTTCTTGACGGGGGTGCCGTCGGGATTGAGATAGCGGACCCGGGCCGAAGCGCATGGCTGGAGCTGGACCGTCGGCCGGGGATTGTCGAGCGAAACCGTCGCCACTGTTCCGAGGCCGCGCTCGGGGTCCAGGAACCAGACCGGAACCGACTGGCCCGCGACGAGCCCGTGGATCTCCACCGGGCCGGGGGCGGGCTTTTGGCCGTAGCAGCGCCAGACACTATGCAGCGGATGGATATCGAGACGCGAGGTTTGGATCGATTGCTTGATCGGCCTTCCTTCAGGATCGATCAACCGGACTTCGCCGCTGCCGGCCGGTTCCAGTTGGACCGCGAGGGGCTCAGGCGGCGTGAGCTCTTCCGGCGGCTTGAGCGACGTGGCCGGAGCGATGGGAAGGAACGCGTGGGCGTACGTCCGTGTCCCTCCGGCGGTGCCATGCACCAACTCGCGGGAGCCCTTTTCGTGCAGGACGTAGCTGGATCCGACGGGGGCATGGACGAGGAGCGTTCCCGGTCCCATTCCGACGACGATCTGGAATCGACCCTGCGCATCGGTGGGCACCATCGTCGACCAGCCCGACGGTTCATCCTCCGGCGGACGCTGCATTCCTCGCTGGAGCTGATACTGGACCGTAGCCTCCGCGATCGGTTTTCCGGTCGTGGCGTCGGTGACGATGCCGCGGAAGAGACGCCCCGGCCTCAAACGGATCTCGAGAGCCTGTCCCTTCTGCCCCGGCCCGCCGTCGAGTTCGTGCAACCAGCGGGAAAAGTAGCCGGTCCCCTCAGGGGCTTCGGCGTGAATCGAGAACTGAATGCCGGCATAGGGCGTGACGCGGAAGCGGCCTTCGGCATCGGTCCGGGCTTCGTACCCGATTGATGACCCGAAGCGTTGTTCGCTGGACATCACCGTGAGCCGCACCGCGGCCGCCGGCTTCTGGGTCTCGCCGAGCAGGATCACGCCCGCGATCGTCTTGGCCGGCATGAGGGGGATCCTGGCCGTCTCTCCGCGAGCGACGTTCCGGACCGTGCCGCGGTAGGTGGAGTCGTGCGGCCCCCGCTCCTCCTCAAGGCCAGTGTTGACGGAGAGGTGGTGCCGGAAGAATCCATCCGTTCCGCCCGCCCGGAGAAAGACGCCGTGGTCCGGCGGGATGATGGGGATCGTGATGCGGCCCTCGGCGTCGGTGGTCCACTGAAGCGGGATGTTCCGCAGCAGGGGCTCGGTCTCCAGCGACTTCAGTCCGTCGAGCCGGGTCGGGAACTCATCTTTTCGCGTGCGTGTGATTCCCGTGAGTGTCACGGGAATATTGGGCGTGGGGTTGCCCTGGCCATTCACGAACTGGATCGTCAGTGGCTCCGCGGGGCCAAGAGTGAGGTGGCAATCCATCTTGGACGTCTGTGGGTCGATGGCTTGCCATGTAATGGCGAAACCGGAAGCCCACGCGACCAGTTGGAGTTCCCGGTGCGTGCGCGGGGAGGCGGTCGGGATGTCGAGGTGGAACCGGCCTTCGGCGTCGGCCGTCGTTTCGGCGAAGAGGCGGCGGGTGGAGCCGCGGTTGCCCCCTAGGATACCGAGGATCGCCACGCTGGCGACGGCCGGGCGGCCGTTGGCGTCGACGACGCGTCCTTCCCAGGTGGCGTGCGGGAGTCCCGGATCGGGGGCCTGGCCGACCGGGGGTGTCGTCGGTGCGGGGATCGGCTCCTTCGGCGCGGCGGGGGATGAGGGCTGATTGGGAGAGGGTGTTGTCATGGGAGCGCCTCCGCTGGCCTTCGGTGATGGGATGGGACGGGGGGCGGTCGGGGTGTCGGGAGACGGTTCGGCGGCGGCGCGGTTGAGCGTGGCGAAGGGGGAGATTCCGGCCGCGGCCAGTGCGGCCGCGGCGACGAGGATCCGTCCCCGGCGGCTGAGGCGCGCGGCTCGGTCGCGGCGGTGGTGGAGGAGTCCGGCGATCCGGTGTTCGAGCCGCCAGGGGGCGTCGAGGAAGCCGACCGTGGCCGGTTGCGGACGGGCGGTTGAGATCGACTGGGCGAGGTTCAGGAGCGTCCGGCTGTAGGAGACGGTATCGGTGGTGGTGAGGACCGCGTTGTCGCAGAGCTCTTCGCGAGCTCGGGACAGGGCGCGGTTCAGCACGTGCGTCAGGGGGTGGATCCACAGGAGAGCGGCCGCGACGTTCTGGAGCAGGACGATGGCCTGGTCTCTACGGCGGATGTGGGCAAGTTCGTGAACGAGAATGTTCCGGATCTCGTCGGGAGTGAGGCGGCCGACGAGGCGGGCCGGCCAGACGATCCGCGGCGTGGGCCAGCCGGCGGCGACGGGGCCGGCGACTCGGTTCGAGATCACGAGTTCGGCGTGCCGCGGGCCCTGGAGGGCGGCGAACGTTGTGGCGAGCGCGGTGTCTTCGTTGCTCGTGGCTTCGCGGAGCAGGGCGGCGAGGCGGGTGCAGGTCCACAGGAGCCGGGAGAGCAGGAGTGCCGTTCCGGCGCCCCACACGGCAAGGAGGCCGAGCAGGAGTGGGCGAAGGAGGGACGTGTTGCTTCCGGCCGCTCTGAAAGAAGCGGGTAGGCTCTGCATCGGTTGGGGCGAAGTGCCGTCGCTCGTTGTTGGAGTGAGGGGGGCGTCGACTGTGATGCCAGGTTGCGGCGCGGCGACGCGTGGCAGAGGGGGGCTGGTGGCGGCGCCGAAGGAGGCGGTCGGGGCAATGGCGGCTGCGGGTTCCGCGGGAGGGCTGGCGGTGGTAGCGGACTGCGATACCAGGGGCTCGGAATGAGCGGTCGCTAGCGTGGGGACCTTCAGCAGTCCGAGGTTCGAGCCGGGGATGAGAGCCGCGAGGGCGGGGCTGAGGAGCAGGAGGATCAGCCCGAGCAGGAGGGCCGCGTGCCGCGTGGCGGGTTGGCGACGGAAGGGAGCCGCGATGGCGAGGAGGGGCGTCGTCTGGACCGTGACGAGCAGGAGGATGTTGGCGGCCCATGTGAGAAGGGCTTCGAGACGGCCGGGGTCTGAGGTGATGCTCATAGCGCCTTCCTTCCGCGTTTGGGGGTGGGCTTAGGCGTGGCGTTGTCGATGAGGGCCCGGATGCGTTCTTTCTCGTCGTCGGAGAGGCCGCGGTATTCCATCATGGCCATGAGCATGTTTTCTGGAGAGCCGGCGAAGAGGTGGTCGATCATCCGGGCGACGCTGGCTCCCAGCGACGTGGTCCGGGGGCGGGCGGCGGAGTAGAGGAAGAGGCGGCCCTCTTCGCGGTGGGTGAGCCAGCCTTTCTCCTCGAGGCGGACGATGAGGGTCTGGACCGTGTTGCGGGCGACGTCCCGTTTTGGCGAGAGGGTGGTCCAGACCTGGCTGACGGTGACTTCCCGTTCGGCCCAGACGATTTCCATAATTTCACGCTGGGCGTCCGTGAGCGGCGGCGCGTCTTTCTTGGCCATGCGGCGATCCTGAGGATGGGTGCCTACAGAGTGTAGGTGACGATTACCTACAAGGTGTAGGTGAGTCAAGATCGTATGATTCGTCCTTGCCGGCGCGGCCGTTCGACGAGGATTCATGGCAGGGCACGGGCGGCCGTTTTGGTAGGCCGCCGTTGGAGAGACTTCTTTCGTCCCTGACGGGACTGCCCTGTCGGGGTGCGAGGCGTGGACCCACCCTTGAAAGGGTGGGCTATTTTCGGCCGTCCCTGCGGGACTTCCTGCGACGAGAACTTCCTCACACCGGACCGCTGGCTTTGGGAGCGCCGCCGGTTGATGTAGGGGCATCCGGCACGGCGTCCGCGTTTGGGCACGCGCTCCTACAGACATCTCTCGACGGCCAGGCCTCCGGCGGGCAAGGGGCATTCTGCCCCCTGCACCCCTGACCAGGGTACCCCTGGACCCGGTGAGGCGCTGAGCGTTGGATATCCGTTCGCCGAAGCGGCCCTAGTCGCCGGCAGCAGTCTCCGACGTCGTGCGGTAGACATACTCCGTCTTCGTCATCGCCTGCGGATGCGCCCAGTCCATCCTCTGCAGCGTGCTGAACAGCTTGCGGGCATTGCGCGAGAGCGGAGCCGTGAAGGATTCCTCGTTGTCGTCCGAATCACCGTCGTCATCCTTCTTCGCCGGGTAGCGAAACGAGAACTCGGTCACGAGCGGGCGGCCGGTCGGTCCGTTCGACCACAGGATCAACGCCACGTCGATCTTCTCACCGAGCAGGTTCAGCCCCTTCTCCTCCAGCACCCGCTCAAAGGCGCGGATGCCATTGACCGGGGTCAACCGCGTTGAGGATGGACAGATCATGCCGTCGCGACGGAGCTGCCCGAGCGCCGGGAACAGTTTGGCAGCCTTACCGAGCGAATCCGGCCCGGCCCCCGCCTGATCGATCTTGTTCGAATGCGAATACCGCGACCGGAACGGCGGTGCGATGTCCTCTTCGAACTTCACTTCGTCTCCGGCAGCGTTCGTCGAGACATCCGCGCCGGCCGCTTCATAACGGTCTTCCGTCCGGTACTTGAGCGTGTACTCCGCCTTGCCGTTCTTCTTCGTCCGTCGACGCAGCACGTACCCGTTGGCCCGGATCGTATGGTCCTCTGTATCGAGGAACTCGACCGTCCGCTCCTTGGGCTCGCCGAGCGAGCCGGTGAAGTTCAACCCGAGCGGGACGACGAACTCCTTGACCTCGCTCCAGAACCGCTCCGCCCCCTCCTTCCAGTCGCGGAATGAGCGCTGGTCCAGCATCAGCTTGTATTCGCGCGATTTGACGAGAAGCATGTCCGCCTCCTTCGTTGGCCCCGGCCCTTGACCCGATGAGAATGACCCGCGCGAGACGCGGGAACGTGGATGATGATCCTCAATCCCGGTGGGGAATGCATCTGCGGGCAAGACACGGGAGGGCCGCGAGCGTTGACCGCTGGGCCTGTCTCTCGGAGTCGAAGCCATCGCGCCGCAGACCGGGAGGGCGAAGCTCCTGCTGAGCCGCAAAGGTTCGTAAACGCAGTCTCCTGTCGCCCCGGCCCTCCCTGTCGGGCCTCCTTCTCCTTTGAGCAATGTCTTCAGCAACCACGGCTCGTTTCAGACGGGAGCCAGGGGCGATCGGGCGCGTTCTCCACCGCCGCGGCTCGGCTGGAGCCTCGCCCTCCCGGGGGCATCCTCTTTGGGACCGCGCACTCGATCGCTGGTGGACACACGGTGCTGATTTCAGATCAAACAACGTTGATGTAGGCTTCGGGGCGAGCTCGCCAACTTCGTTCCCCTTTGGCTCTGCGTGACAATGTTGTTTAAGACTGGCTCTCTCGTCCGCCTGGCGGCTGTCCTCTGTGTTGTTGTCGTGAGTGGGGCGTTCGTGCCCATGACTCATGCTGCGGACCCCGCACTCCGTGTCGGCGTGGCACAGGTGGAGATCACGCCGCCTGTCGGGTTCCCGATGGCCGGCTACTACCACGAACGACTCGCCCAGGGGACCGCCAATCCGCTGTGGGCCAAGGCGATCGTCTTCCAGGACGGACCCGTGCAGGGGGCGTGGGTGGTGTGCGACCTGACCGGCGTTTCGATCGACCTGGCGACGACCGTCCGTCGCCGCGCGGCGGAGAGGACCGGGATCCCCTTTGAGAACATCGTCGTCTCGGCTACGCACTCTCACACGGCGCCGGACTACTACCGTGCGCTGTATCGCCACCTGGGACCGGCCGAGGAGATCAAGACCGACACCGATCGCGAACGGGCCGCGTATACGGGGCGGCTCGTCGACGCGATCGCGCAGTCGATCGCCGATGCTCAGAAGGGGGCTATCGCCGCGAAACTGCGGAGCGGGTCGGCGACGCAGGAGACGCCGGTGTCGTTCAGCCGGCGGTTCGTCATGCGGGATGGCAGCCAACAGACGTGGGTGGGGCTCAAGCATCCGGAGGCGGTCCGGTGTGCCAACCCGATCGATCCGGAGATCGGGCTCCTTCAGATCCGCCGCGCTGAGGACGATGCGCCGACCGGGCTTGTCAGCAACTTTGCGCTGCACCTCGACACCGTTGGCGGGCACATGTGGCATGCGGACTATCCCTATGCCATTGAGCAGGCGGTGCGGAAGGAGTTGGGGGAGAAGGCGGTGTCACTGTTCGGGACCGGGTGCTGCGGGGACATCAATCATGCGGATCCGACCGGGGCGGCGCGGCGGACGGCGGAGGCGATTGGCTCGGCGTTGGGGACGACGATCTGTGGGGGGCTGGCGGGGCTGAAGGAGGTTGAGAAGCCGCGGTTGACGGTGGCGTCGCGGCGGGTGGATCTGCCGCTGGAGCCGGTGACGCCGGCGGAGGTGTTGCAGAGTCTGGAGCTGGTGAAGGCGGCTCAGGCGGGGCAGACGGTGCCGTTTCTGGAGCACGTGCTGGCGTATAAGCGGCTGATGCTGGATCAGTTGTTGCGGAAGGAGCCGACGGTGGATGGGACGGGGCTGGTGTCGTTGGGGTTGTCGCGGACGTGGCGGGGGGTGGGGGAGTCGTTGCCGATTGATGTGACTGTGTTTGGTGTGGGCGACGATGTGGCGATTGTGTTTTTGCCGGGTGAGGTGTTTGTGGAGTTGGGTTTGGCGATCAAGCAGGCGTCGCCGTATCGGACGACGATGGTGGTGGAGCTGTCGCAGTGTGTGGAGACGATTTACATCCCGACGCGGGCGGGTTCGGTGGGTGGTGGGTATGAGGTGACGAATTCGTTGGTGAAGCGTGGTTCGGGGGAGATGTTGGTGGAGGCGGCGGTGGGTTTGTTGCGTGAGTCGCGGGCGGGGGCTTTGAAGCCTTGAGGAGTGCTTCGCGAGAATGAGGCTCGGTGGTCGTTTGTGGCCGCCGGTTGCGGGCCCATCTTGCGGGAGCAAGATGGCTACATTGGGTCCAGGGGCACCCTGGTCAGGGAGTGCAGAGGGGAGAATCCCCTTTGCCCGCCGGAGGCTTGGCCGTCGGGAGATGTCTGAAAGAGGGTGTGTCCAAACGCGGACACCGTGCCGGATGCCCCCTCACTAACCCGCGGGGATGCAAAGCGAGCGGTGAGTTCTCGACGCCGGTTTCACAAAGCCGTCGCCCGTTATATTCGACTGTTCCTCATGGAAGCGCCTCCGGCGGCAAGGGGGCGAGGCCCCCTTGACCCCAGCTGCCATGGCACGTTGGGTTTGAGCGAATGGGTGCTGCGCCGGCCGGGATGCGGTCCGCGGAACAAGTCGCGCCGGTCACTTCTCTTACGGGCCGAACTCCCTTCGCTTCGCTGCTAACAACACGGATGCCATCAAATCGCATTCATCCATCGTCTGCGGCACAACTTTTGAAGCAGCTGGGAGATGCCGAACGCGACCAGAACGTTTCCATCCCAGGTTCCACGCCCCGTGAGCAGCCCGCGCGACAGTACCTTCAGCCGCCAATCCCTGTCGTGGCTGCGGCAATGCCTTTGGGATTTTCTCAAGTCGACCTCCGGTCCGCGGGCCCGGTCCTGGCTCATCGCACTGCTCGTCTGCATCCTGCTCATGAACGGGATGAACGTCCTCAACAGCTTCGTCCTCCGCGAATTCATGTCCGCGATCCAGGGACGGAACTGGCCCCACTTCCAGTGGTACGCCTGGACCTACGCCGTGGTCTTCGGCATCTCGACGCTGATCTCCGTCTCGATGCGGTTTGCCGAAGAACGCCTCGGCCTCCTGTGGCGGGACTGGATGACGCGGTCCCTCACCTCCACCTACATCGACGGCAAGATCTATCTCCAGCTGCACGCGGACACCGGACTGACGAACCCCGACCAGCGGATCTCCGAAGACGTCAGAGCCCTGACGGTGACGACGCTCTCGCTGGCGCTGATGATCTCGAACAGCACCGTGGCGGCCCTGTCATTTGCCGGGGTGCTGTGGGCCATCAGTCCGATGCTGTTCGTCGTCGCCGTCATTTACGCGCTCGTCGGCTCCGCCCTGACCGCGTATCTGGGGCGGCCGCTCGTTCAACTCAACTACCAGCAGTCCGACTTGGAGGCGAACTTCCGCGGCGAGCTGATCCACGTCCAGCGGTCCGCGGATGCGATCGCGCTGGCCGGCTACGAGGGGCGGAGCCGGCACAGCCTTCTCGACCGGATCGAGCGGCTGGTGGCGAACTACCGCAAGATCATCTCGGTCAACCGCAACGTCGGCTTCTTCACGACGGGTTACAACTACCTGATTCAGCTCGTGCCGATCGTGATTGCCGCGCCGCTGTTCATTGAGCGGGAGGCGGAGTTCGGCGTCATCGGACAGTCGACGATGGCGTTCTCGACGATGGTGACGGCGCTCTCCCTGATCGTGACGCAGATCCAGTCGATCTCCGCCTACGCGGCGGTGCTGAGACGGCTTGGGGAGTTCGCGAACAACGCCTCGCAGGCGATGGAGAAGCGGAAGGTGGGGTGCGTGGGCTGCAAGTCCGAGGCGGACTGCTTCCGGTTCCACGACGTGACGCTGCGGTCATCGCTCGAGGATGGGGAGGTGCTGGTCCGCGACCTCGACCTGACGATCGAGAAGGGGGACCGGCTGTTGATCTCCGGGAATCACGCGGCACAGCAGGCGCTGTTCCGGGCGGCGGCGGGGTTGCCGGTGATCGGGACCGGGAGCGTGGTCCGGCCGCCGGAGGGGCGGGTGGCGTACATCCCGGAGAACCCGTTCCTGCCAGTGGCGACGCTGCGGGACATGCTGATTTCACCCGACGACAAGACGACGACCGATGACGAGATGTGGGCCGTGCTGCGTCAGCTGGGGCTCGATACGGCGATTCGTCGGGACGAGGCTGGGGCGACGCGGAACTGGACGGATCTGTTGACGCTCAAGCAGGAGCAGCTGGTGGCGGTGGCGCGGGCGATCCTGGCTCGTCCGGACTTTGCGTTGATCGACAATCTGGCGTCGGCGCTGGATGGGGTGACGGAGCGGCGGGTGTTGAAGCTGCTGCAGCGGCGGGGGATCACGTGTGTTTCATTTGGTGTGCAGTTGCCGACGGTGGAGTTTCATGATCGGTATCTGGAGTTGGGGGACGGCGGGACGTGGCAGTTGACGGAGGTGACGCCGGAGTTGGCGGCGGAACGGGATCCGGTTTGAAGAGCCCCGGGTCCAGGGCGGTCAGCCCTGGCCGCCGGAGGCACTCCTGTGAGGAACGGTCCAAGCCGCAACGGACACGGTAGGTGCCGGGGAAAGTTTTCGAAGGGGCACTCACTCCGTCGTTGCAACGTACCCGGTGCGGATCTCAGCCAGGTTCCGGGCGATAGCGCGTCGCAGGAGCAGCGAAATCAGCCAGAGGACGGGCCTCGCCGCGGCGGACCTGGGATGCAGTGTGAAGGACCGCACAACGCGGGTTCCGACTGCGACGCGTTCGAAGGTCCAGGCTTCCTCGAAGCGGGTCGCGAGGCGGGAGAGGGGTGGGGAGAAGTCGACCATGTCGAGCCGGAGGCGCGTGGCGGGATTCCACTCGACGATCTCTTCAGTGTGCGTGGAGCCATCGGTGTTAGTGACGCGGATCCGGGAGCCGACGACCTGAGGCGTGCGGAGGGTGAATTCGGCGGACCGGATGCCCGGGAGCGGCCCGTAGCCATGGAAGTCCTTCCAGCGGTCGACATCGAGGATCTGGTCCGCGATCGCTTCGGGCGGCTGGGGGAGGGTGTCGGTGCAGGAGAAGGAGACGGGTTTCACGGAGGGTTGTTGTGGCGCCCCTTCTGGGCTTTGGACTGAGTGGTGGCGCCGATCCTGGGGCGTTGCCCTTAGCTCTGTTGTTTCACGCCGCTGGTGTGGACCCGGTGCCGATCATCCGGGACGTTTCCTTATCTCACTTCGGGCCGCCGGACGGGAAGGAGCCGCTCTCGTCGGTCAGCACAGCCGGCTGCTTCTCGACTCCGTAGAGGAAGTCGTAGGGGCGATCCCGCTGGTATTCCCAGGTCGGGCTTTCCCATACGGTTCGTTCGCCGCGGCGGAGGCGGAGGGCTGAGCCGGTGAGGCGGGCGGGGGCGAGCGTCCAGGAGGCTTCGCCGGTGCTTTCGTTGCGGCGAAGCTCGATGAGCACGAACAGCTCGGGGTCGGTCGCCATGACGAAGGCGAAGATCGCGCCGTCGACAGCGCCGGGGGTGTTCTCGGGGTAGCGGTAGAGGGGCTGTGAGAGGAGGCGGAGGTCGGTGTCGGGCTGGGGGTCGTCTCCGATGATCGAGGCCTGCAGCTCCGCGGCGAGATCGCGCATGTTGCGGAGGCGGGCCGTGCGGGAGGGGCCGGGTTTGGGGGTGTCGGCGAGGGGGAGCCATTCGACTCCCGCTTCTCTGGGGGACCACCACGGTTTGTCACCCAGCGTGGCGGAGACGGGGACCTGGGTGAGGCTGTGGAACTCGTAGCAGAGGGCCCGTTGGGAGCGGTCTTTGGGATCGAGGGCGGACCAGACGCTGCCGATGACGCTGGGGCGTCCGGCATTGGTCCAGAGGTGGATCGTGCCGTGCTGGGTGTCGCCGCGGATCGGGTTGGTCCACGTTTGCAGCGGGGTAGGGACGAGGGTGAGCGGGACGGTGTCGTTGTGGTGTTCCGCGACGGAGAACTCCGCGGCCCGCTCGCGGTAGAAGGTGTGCCAGCGGCGGACTTGAGCGACGTCGCCGGAGTCTTCGTCGCTGGAGGCCGGGTGGCCGAGCGTGATCGCGAGCAGCGCGGCGAGGAAGGGGACGCAGACCGTGAATTGTCGCCTCATCGTCCACCTTGGGGATTCGGTGCGGTGAATCGGCGACGGGTGAGGTCGGCCGGTCAGCGCACGGGACAAGTGGCCACGGAAGCAGTTGGGATGGCGTTAGCTTGGCAGAGTGAGTCGTGCCGGGCAACTCGGGCGTCGGGTGCTGCGTGGACCGTGTGGACGTCCTTGCCGGCAGGACTCTGATAGCTCAAACCCAACGTGCTGCGGCCGCTGGGGTCAAGGGGGTCTGTGTTGTTTCTTTGGCCCCCTTGCCGCCGGAGGCGCTTCCATGAGGAACCGTGGTAAGCAACGGATGTCCGTTTTGTGGAACCGGCCTCGAGTGGCTTGCCCGGTTAGATGGCGTTCCGCGGAAGGAGAGTTCTTTCGTCCCTGACGGGACTGCGCGGTCGGGACACGGCGTGGACCCACCCTTGAAAGGGTGGGCTATTTTCGGCCGTCCCTGCGGGACTTCCTTGGGGGAGAGGTCCTTCGCACCGCATCGCTGGCTTGGCGATCCCCGCGGGTTGGTGTGGGGGCATACGACACGGTGTCCGCGTTCGGACACTCACTCCTTCAGACATCTCTCGACGAGAGGGCCTCCGGCGGGCAAAGGGGCGTTGCCCCTCTGCACTCCCTACCAGGGGTTGCCCCCTGGACCCCGGTATGGGCTGCGACGGTGGATGAGGTCATGTGCCAGTGACCGGGATCGTGATCATTAGCGCGGCATGCCGTGTCCGCGTGCTGCGACGGTTCGGCAAATGGCACTTCAAACACTCCGACGTCAACGGCACAACACCGATCTGCCGGTAGACCCCCTCTGCCGTCTCCTCACGCATCAGCTCACCCATCGCCAACGCCTGTACGGCACTCTTCTCAAAATCCGTCTTCGCCTTGTGGTCGACATTCATCGCATCGGCGTCCACCGCCAGCCAGCGGAACTCGACCTGCCGCCGCGTCCCCAGCTCTTGAAAGACATCCCGCAAGAGGAGCGCCGGAATCGGCAGACCCTCGTCTTCCCGGTAGTACGCCTGGTGAATCGCCCGCAACATTTCGTTCGCCAGATCGTGGAGCAGCACCGCCCGATCCCGAGCCTCCTCAACCGTTGGCCGCCGCGGTGTCGGCTGCGACTTCGCGGGCTCCCGGGGCGGCGGTTGCCGCGGCGGCTCTGTCGGCACCGGGGCCGCCTCCGCCGGCGGCTGGGCTCCGACGGACTCGGCATCGGGCTTCATCGCCTCGTTCGCCACAACGACTCCGAGGGCAATCACGCAAAAGGCGGCTCGAAAGATTCGCATGGTGGGGCCTGCTCACGGACAGAATCCGCCGCAGCCTACCCGCTGACAACAAATGTGTAAACAATACTTGTTTAAACAAGTGAATGTCGGGGTGGAAAATTGCTGAGAGTCGCTGGAACCTGAGGACACGATGCCGACCGATGAGGACAACCTGGAGACCAGCGCGACGGACTGGGTCATCGACCACCCGCAGACGACGCCGCTGTTTGATCGGCACGGAGTCGACTACTCGTGCGCCGGGAAGTCGCTGCGGTATGCGTGCCGGCAGGCGGGCGTTGAGCCGGAGGCGTTCCTGGCGGAGCTTCTCGCGATGATCCGCGCCAATGGCCCCGGGACGAATTGATCCGTCGCAGGAATGCTAAGTGCCATCGCGCGGCGTGTCCGCACCGCGATCCAGAGCACCACGAAAGCCCGCCGACGTCGCCTCAAGGAAACAGTGACTCAGTTGTCCTCACCTGCGACGACAGACTCAGCCTTGGACTCGGCGTCGGCCTCTTGTCCGGACGTCGAATCCGATCGATCCGTCGCCGCCTCCGACCGTGCGGCTTTGGCCCGGGCGACTTTGGCGGCCACTCGGTTGATCTTGCGACGAGCTTCGTCCGCCTTGTCTCCTTCCATCACTTCGCGCTTGATGACTTCCGTGGTCAGGACCTGCCGGATCTCCTCGGATGTGATTCGGACATCGGGAGAGACTTTCCGCAGCTCCCGGCGGATCGTGTCGACGATAGTGTCGGAGACGACCATCGCTCCCAGGAAGAAGCGACTCAGGGCCTGCTTCTGGTTGTGATACTCGCCGAGAGCGGACTTCAACCAACCTTCCTTGGCAAACAGGTAGAGGGCTTCAATGTCCTTGTCGGACTTGGCATTCAGTCCGCAGAAGTCGATCGAGACCACGAGCTCGGCGTCGATCGGCTTTGCGAAGGTCAGCTTGTAGATCCGCCACTCGACGCCATTGGTGAGCAGGACCCAGTCGACGCCCTGGTTTGCCGCATAGTCGACCGCCTGTTTGACGTGCGGATCCTTGAGTTCGATTCCGACGGCTTTGACTTCAATGAGTGCCTGGAGATTCCCGTCCAGCTTGGTCGCCAGATCGCAGAACGTTCCGCGGATCGCGTGCTCGGACGTGATCTCGGAGTATTTGTCGTAGCCGAAGATCTCAGCCAGCATGTCGACGATGATCGTCACGGTGTCCGATTCGCCGACGTCACGAGACTTCGCCGAGGAGAGGATTGGCTGAAACCGTTTGATGCCCGCGGAAATACGGTCCGAGATGCGTGATGGGACTGGCATGAAAAGGGCCCCTTCTTGAGTAATTTGTCCCTCTTGGCCGTCTTGGGACGAGGAGTGACGAAATGGCCTCCGCGCTCCCCGGGGACGAATCCCCAAGGCGACCCCGAAACGACCGACACTCCCCCGCTCGGAGAGTCACATGATGCTGGCCGGCCGAAACACTCGCCGGACGAAACAGGGCCGTCTGTTGGTCCGGAGAGCGGAAGCGTTGCTTGCGGCCACTTTAGTCGTCGCGGCGTTCCTTCGCCAACCAACTGCGTGGTACCGTCAACAACGTCGTCGTGAGAGTGGGGGAACCGGCTCAGTTCGACGTCGTGTCCAGGACTGGCTGCTGGAAGCGATTGGAGGAACACTCGCTTGAGGGCTCTTTCGTTGGCCTGCCACGACCACAGTGGCTTGCACCGTTCCTGACTGGAATGCCTCCGGCGGGCAGGGTTCCACCCTGCACCCGGCTCTTCTGGCTGCCCGAGATGGCCTTCCCGGATTGGCGGAGTGCTTTATCGACGACGTAGAATCGCCCACCTCCATCACTCCGGGAGAACGACATGAGAACGCAAGTTCTTGGGGCCGTCGTACTGGGCTTCCTGCTGGCCAGCCGCGCCGTCGCCGACAACGCCGTCTACGTCCTCGAAAACGAAACCGTTCGCGAAGTCGGCAAGATCCCCGGCTACGCCACCATCTGCTCCCCGGAGCTCTCCCCCGACCAGAAGTGGATCGCCGTCGACGGCTGGAAGACGGGGCAGACCAATACCGACGCCCATCTCCTGCTGTTGAATGTGGTGACCGGCGAAACGAAGGACCTCGGGGTCGGCTGCATGCCCTCCTGGTCCGCGGACGGCGATCACCTCGCGTACTCGCGGTACGGTCAGGGAGTCTGGATCCGCTCGGTCGACGGGGAGGAGTCGCATGCGATCGACCGCCGGGGCTGGGGAGCGCAGTGGTCTCCCGACGGTACGAGTATCGCCTACAGCGTCGGAGGCCAGCTCGTGATTCTTGATGGCGCGACCGCCACCACCCGCGACATCTTTCCGCCGAAGGACCAGCCGTACTCGTACCTCTACTGGAACTGCACCTGGTCCCCCGACTCCCGCCGGGTCTGTTTCAAAGGACGGCGGAGCGACGATACGAATGAGTTTGCGATCGTGTCGGTGGACGGCGTCGAACCGGATCTGCGGGTCTGCTGCAGTGCCAAGGACTACAACGAGGACATCGCCTGGCATCCCGATGGAGAGTCGATCGTCATCCCGCGCGCGCCCCGCCCCGGCGAACCCGCGCGGCTCGACCGGTTCCAGCTGGATGATCCGAAGAAGATCGAGCCGGTCCGCGGCCTCCCCCTGGATCGGCACAACAGCGGCATGTGCTGGTCGCGCGACGGGAAGAAGCTGTACTACATCCAGCGGTGAGGGCCGATGCCGGCTAACTCACGGGCACTCCAAACTGCTCCCGCGCCATCCGCTGCGCCGTTGCGAAGAAGCGGCTAGCGTTTGACCAGTCGCTCGACGCACCGAGCGCCTTCCGGCCGGCGTCGGAGAAGACTTCGAGGAGATGGGAGCCCTCGTTTCCGCTGCGGGCCGCTTCCGACGCCGTCGCCGGGGGACTGGTCCGCGAGGTGACGAAGTAGATCGGTTCCTCGGTCTCCCGGTCGTAAACCGCAAGGATGAACAGGTACTCGGCCGGTGCCGGCGAGTGCGTGTTGTCGAACATCAGGATCGTGTGCTGCTCGTCGAGCGGAACGCCCGCGACGCGGTGGATCGGCAGAAGATGCGGCATCTCATCCATGGACTCTTTCTCCTCAATCGGTAGCCCTCAATCAGCCCGCGAGGCCCGTCGGCATGCGGCCGACTGCCCGGAGAACGTCCCTTGATGGAACCAAGTTGGCGCTCGATCGTCAAACCAGAACCCGTTGCGGGCGGGGGCCGGGACCGGTTGTGCGTTGCGTGATTCATGTCGGCAGGTCCATGGCATAGCGGGCGTCCCCTTCTTGGAGGAGCGTCAGGCGGTGTCGGGCTCGGGTGACGCCGACGTACTGGACACGCCGTTCTTCATCGGCCCCCGCGGTGGTCTCCATCCCCCGGATCACCTGGTGCGACAGTGTGGTCAGGAGGTAGACGTTGTCCGCCTCCATTCCCTTGGCGCTGTGGATCGTTCCGACGAGGACCCGCGGCGACTCGACCGCGTCCGGACCGTAGTCATCGATCGCCCGCAGGACCGCGGCCGCTCCGTCGATGAGCGAGACCCACTCACCGGACTGGATCCTGCGGATGAGGGCTTCCGTCGCTCCCCATTCGGTCAAGCGGCTGGTCTCGATGGAGAGCCATTCGTCGCCGCCGGGTGTCCCGGAGTCTTCCGCTGCGGCGATGCCCGAAGGGGTGGTCTCCTCGAAGCGGGCCTTGGTTCCTCGCACCAGGTTTCCTTCGGACGGGATCTGCCGCACGATCTGACGCCAGGGTCCGAGGGCCATGTAGCCGTCCTGCGCGATCCGGAAACCCATGATCGCCGCCTGCCGCACGGGGGCGTTCCAGCGGTTGGGTTGGCCGGTCGTCGGCAGCCAGGGGATGTGCAGCGCGTCGAGACGACGGGCGATCCGGCTGGCGTGGTAGTTGCTTCGGGCGAGGAGCATGTGGGTGGGGCGGCGGCTGGTCGCTCTGCTGGCCGTGGCCGTCGTGACTCTGTTGGCGTGTTGATCAGGGGGCTGACGCCCCCCGCTCGCCGTTGTGGAAGTGGGGTGGCGGATTTCGTCGCAGATCCGCTCCAGCCATTCGGCCTCCCGCCAGCCTGCGGCCGTGATCTCGCCTCGATGCGGCGCGGGGGCGATCTGCCGGTCCCAATAGTCCGTGCACGAACGCAGGATCCGCCCTCCCAACTGCTGTACCGGCGCGGGGCAGCGCCAGGTTCGCGGCATGACCTGCTGTTTCTTTGCGGGCCAGCCCATGGCGCACCGCGCGTCCGCTCCGTTCCAGCCGTAGATCGCCTGGAACGGGTCGAGGCACAGGTAGATCCATCGCGCCCGTGAGACGAGACGCCGGCTGACCCGGTCGAGGAGCGGCGAGGTGTCCTGCTGTTCGTCGAGAAACCAGACCGGGACGTCGGGGATGTCCCCCAGGGCCGTTGTCTCCCGCGGGCCGCGGGCGTCGCTCCAGCGGACTCCGGCGTACCGGCCCAGGAGGTCGACGAAATCGATCCGTCCGTCGATCCGCTTGGCCTGCTCGTACCTCGCGACGATCTCCCGGCAGCGTGCGAGGTCGGGGGTGCGTTCGTCGCAGTACCTTGCCGGCTCCCAGACCTTTTCCAGCGTGACCAGTCGACTTCTGGCCGTGGACCAGAGGGAGAGGATCCGGTCGGCGTCGGTCCTGGCCGCGAAGACGTCGTCGCCGTTGCCGTAGAGGAGGTCCGGGGTGGTTCCTGTTTCGGAGATCTCCTCCTGGAGCGCGGCGGTGAGCCACTCGCGGTCCTTCTTGTTTCCGGCGAGGAGCTGGTTTCCCTTGATGCCGACGAGTCGGTAGCAGCAGGCATGCAGGGTCTTGAACCAGCCGTGCTGGGCGAGGTCGGCGGGGTCGACGTCGAACTTCGCTCCGGCCCTCCGTGCCGCTTCCAGACAGGCGGCGCGAGTGAAGGAGCAGAAGCCGACATCGAAGGGGGTGTAGCCGCCTGTTGAGAGAGCGGCGTCCATGCGTTCGAGGAGGTAGGTCGTTTTGCCGGTGCCGGCTCCACCGATGATCCGGGCGACTTGAGGCATGGAGAAGACAAGGCGAGCGGGGGGCGTCAGCCCCCTGATCCCGCATTCAACCTAGGAATGGAGCCACAGATGCACACAGATGAGCACGGATCAGAACAGCCAGGAAAATGAGTCCCGGCAGGGACGAAAGAAAACAGCCCCCCGTTTCAACGGGGGGGACGCGACGCGATTTCGATCGAGTCCCGTGAGGGACGGAAGAACACAGCGATGCTCGACATCGATCGTCTCTTTCGTCCCTGCCGGGACTGCGCGTTCTCGGTGCGTCCCATCCCCACCACTGAAGTGGTGGGCTATTTTGGGCCGTCCCTGATGGGACTTCCTGGTCTCGCATGCTGGTGACGTCCGCTTTGCGGGGACCGGTATTGAGGACTCCATCACACCGCATCGCTGGCTCTGTGATCCCCGCGGGTTGATGTGGGGGCATACGGCAAGTTGTTCGCGATTGGACACGCTCTCCTTCAGACATCTCCCGACGGCCAGGCCTCCGGCGGGCAAAGGGGCGTTGCCCCTCTGCACTCCCCACCAGGGTGCCCCTGGACCCGGGGAGGGGCTTGGCTGTGAGCGGTGGTTGTGGCTACCTGAGGGACTTTTTGCCTGACCGTGTGATCCTGTAGAGCTCTCCAATCTTCTGCAGGAATCCCTCCTGTATCAGATGCCTCGCCGCCACCTCCGCCCGCGGCAAGTGATTCGCCTCACCCTCCAACACATCACTCAACTCCTCCAGCGTCGCCAAGCCTCCAACATCCGCCGCGCGGCACAACAAGTCGAACTGGTCATGATTCAATCGCTCCGCCGTCTTCATTCTTCAATCGCTCCCTTCCTGGCCAACGCCTCCAGTGCCCGAACCCCAGCGGCCGACAGCACTCGAAACTTCACCCACCTGGCTCCAAACCGCCGCGTCCGGTCACTCACGCCGCACTCCCGCAGCACCGCATTGATCTCGTTCCGCTCCGGGTAGTCCTTCAGGCTCCCCCCATTCGTCAGCAGATACTCCGTCTTGAACCACAGCGATCCATCGGCCAGCCGGCACGGACGCCCCGCACTATGCGGCTCTTCCGCCGACAGCGCGTGATCGAGATGCTGCGACCAGATCAGGTGCGCCACGACCCGGTCCCGGCACTCCTCGAACGACGGCTCCTCCGTCGCCGCCGCATCGGCCAGCTTCTGCCGCAGCCCGCGCCGTTCCTTCCGGTTCCCGCCCCACAACGAGCCGAACCCGTAGTCGAAGCTGACCCCCTTCTGCCGCAGTGCCTGCTTTTCGACGTGTGCGGCGTTGAGCCACTGGTCGAGGCTGAGCTCGACGAACCCCTCCCACAGCGGACCGAACAGCTTCCACTTGGGGGGATCGGCGTTGACCCGGATTGCTCGCCAGCTCTCAAGCTGAGCCTGCGCGGTCTGATTGCTTCGCTGCTGGCGGCTGCGGGTTTCGAGGGCGAGGGCGTTGTGCCACGTCGCTTCGACGACCATGGGGGCGAGAGGCGGGACGTTCCTTTCGTTCCAGTGGAGGAACTCGCGATGGCGTTCTTCGAGGGCTCGCGGGTTGGTGATGTCGATCTCGCTCATCCACTTGCCGGCGAGGCTGATGGCGGCGTTGTTGCGGCCCCCTTCAGAGACTCCTTGGAGAAGGTCCTGCCAGTAGCGCGGGGGGCGGGCTTTGCGGACGGTTGATGTGGCGGGCTTCCCCTGGTTTGTGGTGGCAGAGGGGAGACCGATGTGTTGGCGGATCCGCTCGATGACTTCGGGCGGGATGGACATGGGGGGGCCGTCGTCGAGGGAGCGGCCGGGGAGCCAGGTGTAGGTCGGGCCGTCGGGGTGGATTGACGGGGGGAAGATGCAGTAGCTCCCTTTGCCGTTGCCGGCTTTGACGTCGATGAGGCCGCGGGTGCCGTCGGCGGAGTGGATCTTCCAGTTGGCGTGGGTGTTGTTGGGGAGTGCGTCGGTCCAGCGGAAGAGGAAGTGGCGGCCGCGTTGGCCTTTGAATTGGGGGGTGTGGAGGTTGATGCCTTGGAAGAGCGTGTTGACGACGAGGTCGACGGCTTCGTCGCTGTCGGCGTCGAGGTCGAGGATCCAGTTTTCAGGCGGCACGGTGGGGTGGGGGCCCATGGTGACGGCGACGTTGGCTTGGGGGGATCGGGTGTACCATTGGTTGATCTGGGCGAGATCCGTGGTGGCGTATTGCTGCCAGGGTTGGCGGGGGAGGAGTGGGGTTTTCTTACGTGGGGCGCAGGGGAAGACGCGGAGGTTTTGGGCGGCGTAGTTCAGCGCTTCGCGAAGCAGAGTTGTCACGATCAAACCCAATATGGCGTTGTCAAAATCCACCGGGTCCAGGGGCACCCTGGTCAGGGAGTGCAGAGGGGAGAATCCCCTTTGCCCGCCGGAGGCTTTGGCCTGGATCGCTCTCTCTGAAGGAGCGCGTGTCCAAGCGCGGACGCCGTGCCGGATGCCCCTACATCAACCCGCGGGGAATCCAGAGCGAGCGGTGAGTTCTCTACGCCGGTACCACAAAGCGGTCGCCAGTTGCGTACCACGGTTCCTCATGGAAGTGGCCTCCGGCGGCAAGGGGGTGAGACCCCCTTGACCCCAGCGGCCGTCGCACGTTGGGTCCGAGCTATGGAAGTCGTGCCGGCGAGAACCCGGTCACTTCGACGAGACGAGACGCGTCACTTCACCCCACTGGAAGACGCTCCGCAGTTCGCGCGGAATCTCGGTGCCGTTCGCCAGCCATTCACGAAGACGGCCTTTCACCGCCGCCGCATCGAAGGTCTCCTGACACAGGTCAGCCAGGCCAAGCTGACGCAGGACGGCACAGACGGTTTCCTGCGTGACGCCATCGCGGTCCGCCTTCTTCTGGCAGAAGAACTCGCGGCGGGTGTGGATGTTGAACCGCTCGACCTTGTTCTCGAGGAACGGGACGTCGATGTTCGCCGAGGCGAGACCGTCCGCCGCCATGTCCTTGATGAGTGGCTCGGCGAGCCGGTCCTCTTCGGCCCGGACGGACTTGAGGGCGTCGTCCAGAAGTCGGCGGAGAGCGCCGAGCGTGGCGAAGGCTCGCAGCCGTTCGGTCACGGACCGGGCGGATTCGACCTGCGAGACCGCCTGGGAGTAACAGGCGAGGGCGTCAGCAACGCGGGGGAGGACTGGAGTGGTCATGGAAAAAATGTCCGAGTGTCAGGTTTTGAGTTTTCCGTGGTCAGCAATCAGTCAGGGGGCGGTGACGGACCGGGGCTATGCTTCCTGTCCCGTGGCAGCTGGCATTTCTTGTTTCATTGTCCACAGGCGTTCAGCGGCTTCCCGCAGCCTGGGCTGGTCCACCCG
This sequence comes from Planctomyces sp. SH-PL14, assembly GCF_001610835.1. Classification (NCBI taxonomy): domain Bacteria; kingdom Pseudomonadati; phylum Planctomycetota; class Planctomycetia; order Planctomycetales; family Planctomycetaceae; genus Planctomyces; species Planctomyces sp. SH-PL14. The sequence continues at coordinate 5,865,566 of NZ_CP011270.1, forward strand.
GGCCGTGGTCCGCTCCCGCAGTTCCTGGTGGATGCGGTCTTCGATGAGGCCCTCGACGTCTTCGAGGCTGGTGCAGTGGCGGATGTGGTGGAGGCCGATGCTGGTCGTTGGGAGACGGGCGATCGGTTGCCAGTCGATTTCGATGAAGGTCGTCATGTCCGCAGTCCTTCGATGGCGAGGCCGAGTGTGTGGGCGAGGTGGGCGGCGCGGCGTTGCCAATAGGCGCGAGTGTCAGGTCCGCTGCGGTGGTCCTCGGCGAGGAGTTGCGATTCGCGGAGGTCCCGCACAAGGGCTTCGCGGTTCACTGTCTGAGGTGGTGGGCGGTAGTCGCGCGGGATCGGGACGGCGTAGCCGGCTTCGAACTCGCACCGGGCGCGGTGGTCCATGGACGGATCCCCAGGGAAGGAGCGGCCGTGTCCGCTCAATCGGACCGCGGCGGGAGCGTGATGGAAGAAGGGGCGTCCTTGCCCCGAATGGCGGGTCCATGCCGGGACGGGACCTCGTTGTCCCGATGGAGACGTGGCCGCGGAGGACACCCCGCGGCGGCAGTCGGGTTCGGTCGGGGTCTCCCGGACCGTTCCTCGTCACGCCTCACACCCTTTCAGCCCTGGAAACTGCGGTTTCCAAATGGACGAGGAGAAATGCGGCCCGGGAGAATTTTTGCGGTGACTGCGTGGTGATTTGTTGCCGCGACGCGCGGGGCGGCAGAATGCGGAGCCCGTGAATGGTTCAGCAGCGAGCCGAAAGAAGTCCCGTCAGGGACGAAAGAGAATCGCCCACCATTTCAATGGTGGGTTTCAGCGATGGAATCGGACGAGTCCCGTCAGGGACGGCAGAGGACTGTGGCCGCGCGTCAGCGATGAGTCCGGTCGGTTCTTTCGTCCCTGACGGGACTCGTTCGAGCTGACGTGCCGTGGCCCCCCCGTTGAAACGGGGGGCTATTTTCGGCCGTCCCTGTCGGGACTTCAGAGGGAACTGTCTGCGCATCGGCCCCCCGCAAGGCCGGCGAACCGCGCTTCCGTGACACGCGGTTCCTCGTGTCCGATGGGCCCCTGCCGACTATCTACCTTCCGTCTTCCGCCTTAAGCCTTCCGCCTTAAGCCTTCCGCCTCTACTCATAGATCGGGAAGAACGTGCCGAAGGCGGGTTCACAGAAGTCGCCGGGGTCGTTGAAGCGTCGGCGCTGGTCAAGGGCCGTGATCGCCTGCATCTGGTCGGCCGTCAGAGCGAAGTCGAACAGGGCGAGGTTCTCGCGGAGACGCTCGGGCTTCGAGGTCTTGGGGACGATTGACGTGCCCCGCTGGACGCCCCAGCGGAGGACGACCTGGGCCGGCGTGCGGCCGACGGCGTTGGCGATCTCGGTCACGACCGGGTGGTTAAGGACCGAGTCGTCGGTCGTGGCCATTCCGAGCTGGACGTAGGAGGGAGCGCCGAGCGGGGAGAAGCCGGTGACCGCGATCCCTTCCTCGCGGCAGAAGCGGAGGAGCTTCGTTTGCGCGAGGTACGGGTGCAGCTCGACCTGCAGGACCGCGGGGTGGATGCGGGCTTCAGTGAGCAGGTCCCGCAGGAGGCTGACGCCGTAGTTGCAGACACCGATGTGCTTCACGAGACCGTCGTCGACCAGTTCCTCCATGGCCTGCCACGTTTCGTAGAGCGGGATCGGCTCGGCGATCATGCGGGGCTGGGCCGCCGCGGGATCGTGGACCCAGCCCGGGGGATACCGCTCTTCGAACGGGACGTACCGCAGGGCGATCGGGAAATGGATCAGGTAGAGGTCGAGGTATTCGAGGCCGAGGTCGCGGAGGGTCCGCTCGACCGCCGGCCGGACGTGCTCGGGGTCGTGGTAGGTGTTCCAGAGTTTGGACGTGACCCACAGGTCCTCGCGGCGGCAGAGGCCGGCGTCGAGCGCCCGACGGATGCCAGCTCCCGCTTCCGCCTCGTTGCCGTAGTCGCAGGCGGAGTCGAGATGCCGGTAGCCGGCCCGGATCGCCTCTTCGATGAGGTCGGCCACCTGGTTGCGGTCGATTTTCCAGAGACCCAGGCCGACGGGGGGGATGGAGATGGGGGGAGAGGGCATCGTGTGTCCTTGGGAAGTATCAGGTGACAAGTATCAAGTATCAGTGGAGGGGCTGACCGCTATCCGCGTAGCCATTCGTCTCGATGTTCTGCGACGAACGCGTCGTCGTTGAGGTGGGCGTAGGCTCTGGTGACGCGGTCGATTTCGGCGGATTGGCCGGGGCTGAGGCCTTCGTTCTCGTCGAGACACCAGATCCCTTCGAGGAGGCCCTGGCGGCGGAGGACTTCGTGGAGGCCGGCGATGCAGCCGCGGAAGCTGTTGGCGGCGTCGAAGAAGGCGGCGTTCGAGTCGGTGACTTCGACGCCGAGCCGCATCCGTTCCGGGGTGGCGTTGGCGTTGCGGCAGTCTTCGAGGAGTTCGACCGCGCGGCGGGTCCAGACGGACCAGTGGCCGAGGAGGCCGCCGACGATGCGGCGTTCGGTGTTGCCGATCCGGAAGGGGGTGACGAAGTCGGTCACGATCGCGTCATCGTTGCCGGTGTAGAGGGCGATGTCGTCGCGGCCGGCGTCGATGACAGCGCGGATGACGTCGAGCGTCTGGTAGCGGTTGAACGGGGCGATCTTGATGGCGACGACGTTGGGGATCTCGGCGAAGCGCCGCCAGAACGAGTACGGGAGGATCCGGCCGCCGACGCTGGGCTGGAGGTAGAAGCCGACGACCGGGATCGCTTCGGCGACTGACCGGGCGTGGGCGATGAGTTCATCGTCGGTGGCGTGTCGCAGGGCTCCGAGGCTGAGGAGGCCGGCGTGGTAGCCGTGCTTTCGCAGGAGGGCGGCTTCGTTCAGGGCTTGGGACGTGGGGCCGCAGAGGCCGCCGATCCGGACGAGCGGGCGTGTCGAGCGCTGCATCTCTTCGGCGGCGAGGGCGAGGACCGGTTCGAAGAGGCCGAAGCGGGGTTCGCGGATGGCGAACTGAGTTGTGTGGACTCCGACCGCGAGGCCGCCGACGCCGGCCGCGATGTAGTAGCGGGTGAGGGCGCGTTGGCGTCGTTCGTCGAGCCGCCGCTCCGCCGTGAGAGCGAGCGGATGGGCGGGGATGGCGAGGCCGCGGCGGAGGTGGGAGCGGAAGTCAGAATCGTCCATCGTGCACTTCGAAGTGGGTCGGTTTGCCGATTGTGGTGCCGCCCCGCTGGAGCCAGTGCGCGGTGGCTTCGATCATTTCGTCGATCGAGACGGCGGGGGGGCCGAAGAGGTCGTAGGAGCGGGAGGCGTCCCAGATCCAGGCGGTGGGGCCTTCGGTCCCGGTGATGCGGGCTTCGCGGCCGACGGCCCGGCCGAAGCGCTCGGCGAGCGTGCGGACTGAGAGTTTTTCGAGGCCCGTGACGTTGAGGGCGAGGGGCGGGGATTGGGTGTGGGCCAGCGACTGGATGGCGCGGGCGCAGGCATCTCCCTGCCAGATGACGTTGACGTAGCCCATGGAGACGTCGACGGGTTCGCCGGCCTGGACCTTCTGGGCGATGTCGAGGAGGACGCCGTAGCGGAGGTCGATGGCGTAGCAGAGGCGGAAGAAGAGCAGGGGTGTGCGGGCGGTGCGAGCGAAGTGGCCGAAGAGGCGTTCGCGGCCGACGCAGGAGTTGGCGTATTCGCCGGGTGGGGTGAGGGGGGTGTCTTCGGAGGCGCCGGGGCCGTCGGCGGGGACGAGGGGGTAGACGCAGCCGGTGGAGAAGACGACGGTTCGCGATTGGGAGAATCGCTGGGCGACGTAGGCGGGGACGAGGGTGTTCATGGCCCAGGTCGTTTCGGGGGCGTCGCTGGTGCCGAACTTCTGGCCGGCGAGGAAGAGGACGTTGGGGACTGAGGGGAGGGCGGCGACCGCGGTGGGATCGAGGAGGTCGCAGCGGATGGTTTCGATGCCGTGTTGTTGGAAGTCGGCGAGGGTGGACGGGGAGGAGAAGCGGGCGACGGCGATGACGCGGCGGGAGGTGTGGCCTAACTCATCGAGGGTGCGGCGGAGCATGCGGGCGAGGGTGGGTCCCATTTTGCCGCTGGCGCCGAGGACGATGAGGTCGCCGTCGAGGTGTTGGAGGGTGTGGAGAGTGGCGGTGGTGGGTTGGGAGAGGGTTTGGTCGAGGTCTGTGAGGTTGTGGATGGGGTGCATGTGGGGAATATAGGAGATTGGCTTCCTTACGAGTGAGGCTCAGCCGGGTCCAGGGGCACCCTGGTGGGGAGTGCAGAGGGGCAACGCCCCTTTGCCCGCCGGAGGCCTGGCCGTCGAGAGATGTCTGAAGGAGTGAGTGTCCAATCGCGGACGCCGTGTCGGATGCCCCCTCACCAACCCGCGTCGTTCACGGACCGGTTGCTGAATGACAACGGAGTCCTCAACGCCGGTTTCACAAAGGGGACATCCGTTGTTTACCACGGTTCCTCACAGGAGTGCCTCCGGCGGCAAGGGGGCGGGGCCCCCTTGACCCCAGTGGCCGTAGCACGTTGGGTTTGAGCTGTGGACGCTGTGCCGGCGAGGACGTGTGTCCTGGTCGTGTGATTGACTACACTCGGCCAACGCTCGCGGTCATCGGCCCCGCCCACAGGAGAACGTCCTGATGTCCCCGCTCTCGCGCCGCTCCTTCCTCGCCTCCACCGCCGCTCTCGCCGGAGGCGTCGCCAGTCTCAGGTCATCGGCCGCGGCCGACGACCGCCCCCCCGTCACCGCCCCCCGCGCGACCTCGTTCGATGCTCGCGTCGAACCGAACTGGGACGAGTGCCTGTCTATCTCCGTCGGACCGAAGGATGCGGACATCGTCGGCACCAGCCATCGCGCCGTGCAGGCCGCCGTTGACTACGTAGGATCTCTCGGCGGCGGCACCGTCGTCCTCCGTCCGGGCAAATACGTCCTCCGCGGCGCAGTCCACCTCCGCTCAAACGTCCGAATTCAGGGGACCCCCGGCGAAACCATCGTCACCAAGATCCCGTCGCGCATGTGCAAACTCGCCGCCGACTCCGACTGGTACGATCAGGAACTCACCCTCGCCCCCGGCCACGGCTTCGAAATCGGCGACAGCATCTGCCTCCGCATGAAGAACGCCCACAACGGCAGCCCCCAAGTCCTCAAGCGGCGACTCGTCGCCCGCTCCGGCGATCGCTTCAAGCTCGACCGGGCCCTTAAAGAAAACGTGTGGGAGGCGGGAACGCCGACCGTCCACGCCCTCTTCCCGCTCCTGACGGGGGAAGAGATCGAACAGATCGCCATCGAAGGCCTCGTCCTCGACGGCGACAAGGCCAACAACGACAACCTCGACGGCAACTACGCCGGCTGCGTCTTCCTGCAGGACTGCCGCGACATCGCCATCCGCCGCGTCGAAGCCCGCGACTACAACGGCGACGGCCTGAGCTGGCAGATCTGCCACGACGTGATCGTCGAAGACTGCCGCTCGACCGGCCACACCGGCCTCGGCCTGCACCCCGGCTCCGGCTCGCAGCGGCCGCTGATCCGCCGCAATCATCTCGCCGGGAACTCGATCGGCCTTTTCTTCTGCTGGGGGGTGAAGTTCGGACTGGCCGAGGAGAACACCTGCGACGGCAACCGCGTCGGGATCTCGATCGGCCACCGCGATACCGACAACCTCGTGCGGAACAACGTGGTCACCAACAGCGGCGAAGTGGGCCTCCTGTTCCGTCCCGAGCGGGGACCGGGCTTCTGTGCCCATCGCAACCGCATCGAGTCCAACCGCTTCGAGAACAACGGCGGCCGGACGGCGGCGGCGATCGATATTCAGGGAGGGACCGAGTCGGTGACGCTCGTCGGCAACACGGTCAGCGAGACCCGCGCGGCCGAAGAGCGGATCGGCATCCGCCTCGGCGACCTGACCCGCGACATCCGCCTCGACGGGAATACGGTCACCGGCTTCGCGCGGGATGTCGTTCGACCGGCGTGACCACGGGATCGGCGGCCACAGCGGCTCGGTCTGATCTTCCTTGGGCCTCCCGGACATGGGACACTGTCGATGTTCTTGGGGAGGGGCCGATGAGATCTGTCGCATTCATCTCGATTCGCCACGAGGAGCGGAGCCGGCGGAGTCTCCTTCGCCAGTGGGGCAGCTTTCTGGCGGTGCTGGTCGCTGCTGGCGGTTCGATCTGGTCGAACGCCTGCGCCGCGGATCCCAACGTGCCGAAGGACGCGCCGCCGGAAGCCCGACCGCGAACGCCGAGGGAGGGGATCGACTCCGCGCTCGACTGGCTGGCGCGGCATCAGCTTCCCACCGGCCACTGGAGTTTTCAGGACCTCCACCTCCAGTGCGAGGGGGACTCCTGTACGCCGCTGGTCGGCGAGGACCGCAGGGACGCGGGATCGGTTCGCTCCGATCCCGCGGCAACCGCCATGGCGCTGCTGCCGTTCCTGATGGCGGGCGAGTTGTCCGGAGACGCAAAGCCGCATCAGAAGGCGGTTCTCAAGGGACTGCGGCGGCTGGTCCGGTTTCAGAATGCCGAGACCGGCGCTCTCTACGGCAAGACCGGCGGCGGCTCCCGGATGTATGCGCATGGGCTGGCGACGCTGGCGGTGTGCGAGGCGTACCGTCGTTCGCAGCGGGAGGAGTTCAAGGAGCCGGCGCAGAAGGCGGTCGAGTTCATTCAGAAGTCGCAGCATCCCGGGCAGGGGGGCTGGCGGTATTACGTGGCGGGGGAAACGCCGACCGGCGGGGACACCTCCGTCTTCGGCTGGCAGATGCGGGCCCTGGTCTCGGCACGGGCCGGGGAACTCGATGTGTCGCCGAAGTCGCGGGAACTCATGACGGTTTACCTGCGGGTGGCGTCCGGGGGCCAGCAGTCCGGGCTGTTCGCCTATGAACCCAAGGGGCCGTTCAGTCCGTCGATGACGGGGGTCGGTCTGCTGTCGCTTCAACTGCTGGAGCAGCAGCCGGCGGACGAGACCGTGGCGGAGGCGGTCGCCTACCTGCGGCAGCGGCCGCCGGGACGCGGGGCGCCGGACTGCTACCGGGACTACTACGTCACGGACGCAATCCGACGCAGCTCTCCGGAACACTGGCCGGAGTGGCGGGAAGCGATGCGGAAGGCGCTCCTCGAAACGCAGGCCCGCGAAGGCTGCCCGCGGGGAAGCTGGAGTTCGCTGGCTCCCGTCCGCGATCGCTGGTCGGACCTCGGGGGGCGGCTGATGGTGACTGCCTTCAGCACCATGACGCTCCTGGAGTGCGAGGAAGCGAGCCCGTGACGGCGGTGCGTTTTCGGGACGTTTGCCTGCGCGAGGGAGGAAGAGGAGTAAGCCACAGATGAACACAGATCAACACGGATAAAGGCAGGCAGGCCAACCTCCCATCTGTGTGCATCTGTGTTTATCTGTGGCTCAACTCCTTCGCGTCACTCCAGGGTCGTCGCCGCGAAGGTCTCGAGGCCGAGCATGCCGCGGACGCGGATCGTTTCCTCCTGCGGCGTGGCGCCGAAGAACCGCTTGAACTCGCGGCTGAACTGCGAGGGGCTCTGGTAGCCGGTCCGGCTCGCCGCGACGCCCGCCGTGAGACCTTCGAGGGCCATCAGCATCCGGGCTTTGTGCAGACGGATCGTCTTGAAGTACTGCAGCGGGGATGTCGCGGTGACCGCTTTGAAGTGGTGGTGGAAGGCCGAGACGCTCATCCCGGCGCTGCGGGCCAGGGCGGGGACGTCGATCGCGTCGGCGTAGCGGGCGTGCATCCGCTCAAGGGCCCGCTGGATCACGCTCATCCGGCCGTTGACCGCGATCAGCGACCGCAGCGCGCCCCCCTGCTCGCCGCAGAGGACGCGGTACGTGATCTCGCGGATGATCTGCGGGCCGAGGATCCGGGCTTCGGCCGGCTGCGTGAGGCATTCAAGGAGCCGGACCGTCGCCTCGCTCAGTGCGGCGTCGAGCTGCGTGGAGTACATGCCGTGCGTGTGGGGGCCGTCTTCGCCCGCGGCGGGCGGCGGGGTGTGTTCCATCTTGAGGAGGAGGTCGCTCAGGACGTGGAGGTCGACTCCGATCGAGACCGCCAGCAGCGGGCCGTGCGTGGCGACCTCGGTCTCGCACTCGAACGGCATCGGGACCGAGAGGACGAGGTAGTTGTGCGCGTCGTAGGTGTAGACCCGGTCGCCGAGATAGCCCCGCTTCCGGCCCTGGCCGACGACCACGATGCTCGGCTCGTAGAGGACCGGCGTGCGGGGGATCGACTGGCTGGACCGCATGACTTTCACGCCGTCGAGGATCGTGGACCCGATGCCGTCGCTGGTCGCGAGGGTGCCGAGGAGCTCGGTCAGGCGGCGGTTGCTGGCGGTGAGGTCGTGCATCGCTGAGAGGTCGCGGAATCGCGGGACGGAGGGGACGTACGGACGTGGCATCCGGACGTGGCTGCCGGTCAGGACAGCATCGGGACGGATCGGCGGTCGTGCATCCAAGAATCCGGGCGGCTGGAGAATCAGGCAAGGGATAGGCAGGTTTCGGCCTAGTTGGGCTCTGCTTTCTGGAGTTTCATGTCCACCGTCCCGCGATGGTGCGGGATGACCGATACGACCGCTCAGTTGAGGGGAAGACGATGGACTACGCGACACTGGGACACACGGGACTGCTCGTTTCGCGGCTCTGCTTCGGGACGATGACGTTTGGCGACGGGACCGGGATCTTCGGCGCGATCGGCAACCAGGGGCAGGCCGAGGCGGATGGCCTGGTGAAGGCGTCGATCGACAGCGGGATCAACTTCTTCGACACCGCGGACATCTACACTGAGGGGCAGAGCGAGACGATCCTGGGGCAGTCGATCCGGAACCTGGGGATCGCCCGCAAGGACGTGGTCCTGGCGACGAAGGTCTACGGCCGCGTCGGACCGGGGCGGAACGACATCGGCGCGTCCCGCGGGCACATTCTGGATGGCGTCGAGGCGAGCCTGCGGCGGCTGCAGACCGATCACATCGACCTGTACCAGATCCACGGGACCGATGCCGTGACCCCCGTCGAGGAGACCGTGCGGGCCCTCGACACGCTCGTTCAGCAGGGGAAGGTCCGGTACATCGGCTGCTCGAACTGGCAGGCGTGGCGGATCGCCAAGGCGCTCGGGATCTCGGAGCACCGGAGCCTGGCGAAGTTCGACACGCTGCAGGCGTACTACTCGATCGCTGGCCGCGATCTGGAACGGGAGCTCGTGCCGCTGCTGGAAGCGGAGCGGATGGGACTGATGGTCTGGAGTCCGCTGGCCGGGGGATTGCTCTCCGGGAAGTACAGCCGGGAGAACCAGAAGCCGGCGGGGTCGCGGCGGTCGCACTTCGACTTCCCGCTTGTCGACAAGGAGCGGACGTGGCGGATTCTGGATGCCATCGCGCCGATCGCGAAGGCGCACAACTGCAGTGCTGCCCGGGTCTCGCTGGCGTGGCTGCTTTCGAAGAAGGTCGTGACGTCGATCATCATTGGAGCGAAGCGGCTTGATCAGCTTCAGGACAATCTGGCGGCGGTCGAGCTGAAGCTCAGCGACGAGGAGTTGCGGACGCTCGATGAGGTGAGCACGCTGCCGCCGGAGTATCCCGGTTGGATGTTGCCGGTTCAGGGGCACGACCGGCTGGGCGTCCCGGATCGGCCGATCTGGGAGACGATGGGGAAGTGATGTTCTTGGTCCGCGGCCGTGCAGAGAGCGTCCCAGCCGCGACCCGCACGCCATGCAAGTCGGGTCCAGGGGCACCCTGGTGGGGAGTGCAGAGGGGCAACGCCCCTTTGCCCGCCGGAGGCCTGGCCGTCGAGAGATGTCTGAAGGAGTCCGTGCCCAGACGCGGACGCCGTGCCGGATGCCCCCACATCAACCCGCGTCGTTGACGGACCGGTTGCTGAATGACGACGGAGTCCTCCACGCTGGTACCACAAAGCGGACGTCCGTTGTGTCCCACGGTTCCTCAATGGAAGTGCCTCCGGCGGCAAGGGGGTGAGACCCCCTTGACCCCAGTGGCCGTCGAAAGTTGGGTTTGAGCTAACGGAGCTCAGCCGGCAAGCACGCGGTTCGAGGCAGCGGGACAAGACCGCGACCTCCCGCGCCTCAGTAAACACTCATTGGAGAAGCCGGCGGCGAGACACTCTGCCCGCCGCGTTGTTTCGACTTCCTGTTTCGTGTTGGAGAGTTCGTTCCATGTCGACCACTGCTTCCCGTCCTGCCCGTGCCTATGCGGCTCAGAGTGCTGAATCGCCACTCGCGCCCTTCGGCATCCGCCGCCGTGCGCCGACCGCGCACGACGTCGCGATCGAGATCCTGTACTGCGGCGTCTGTCACTCGGACCTGCACCTCTGCCGCAATGAATGGGCGGAGAGCAACTTCAACGCGGTCTACCCGGTGGTGCCGGGGCATGAGATCGTCGGCCGGGTCGTCGAGGTCGGCCCCGCGGTGACCAGGTTCAAGAAAGGGGACATCGCCGCGGTCGGGTGCATGGTCGACTCCTGCGGTACGTGCCCGAGCTGCAACAAGGGAATGGAGCAGTACTGCGAGACCGGCTTCACGCTCACCTACAACAGCCCGGATAAGCACCTCGGCGGTGTCACCTACGGCGGCTACTCCGAGAGCGTCGTCGTCGATGAGGCGTTCGTCCTGAAGGTCCCGCCGCACCTCGATCTGGCGGCGGCCGCGCCGCTGCTGTGTGCGGGGATCACGACCTACTCGCCGCTGCGGCACTGGAATGTCGGGCCGGGGAAGAAGGTCGGGATTGTCGGCCTCGGCGGGCTGGGGCACATGGGGGTGAAGTTCGCCCGGGCGATGGGGGCGCATGTCGTGGTCTTCACGACGTCGCCCCACAAGTCGGAAGATGCCCGGCGGCTCGGGGCCGACGAGGTCGTGATCTCGAGCGACGCGGCCCAGATGGGGAAGCACTTCCGGAGCTTCGACTTCATTCTCGACGCGGTCTCGGCCAAGCACGACGTCAACGCCTTCGTGCAGCTCCTCCGGCTCGACGGGACGCTGACGATGGTCGGAGCGCCGGAGAAGCCGCTGCCGGTCCAGGTCTTCAACCTGCTGATGGCCCGCCGGCAGATTGCCGGGTCGTCGATCGGCGGGATTGCCGAGACGCAGGAGATGCTCGATTTCTGCGGCGAACACAACGTCGTCAGCGACGTCGAGGTGATCGCGATCCAGGAGATCAACGCCGCCTACGAGCGGATGCTGAAAGGGGACGTCAAGTACCGCTTCGTGATCGACATGGCGTCGCTGAAGGGGTGACCCGCCCCGCGGAGGCCGCCAAAACGAAAACACCGCCATCGATGCGATGGCGGTGTTTCGTGTGAGTCTCTCGGAGACCGCGGCCGGTGATGGCCCGCGGTCGGCGGATTAGACCGGCTTGTAAATCCGGTCCCGCAGGCCGGCGGTCTTGGAACCGCTGACGAAGAGGTGGCCGAACGGGTACTCGTACTGCTTCTCGAGACCCGGGTAGGTCCCGATCTCGATGAACTGGAAGCGGACGTCGTTGAACAGGGCGCGGAAGTCGTCGTGGACTTCGTGGAGCTTGTCCGCGGTGACCCAGACGTCGGCGGCGGAGTTGGTGCCGACGGCGTTGACCTTGTCTTCCGACCAGGAGGCGTGGTTCTGCGGAATCTGCGCCGAGGTGATCTTGGGGTAATACTGGAACTGGATGCTGACGACGCCGTTGGGCTTCAGGGCGCGGTGCATCGACTGCAGGATCGAGCTGCGGATCGACCGCACGCAGATGTGCTGGAAGCAGAGGACCGAGAAGACGAAGTCGTAGCTGGCGGCCGGGGCGTCGCCGCAGTCCTGTCCGCCGCTGAGGAAGAACTTGGAGCCCGCCTTGGAGAGCGTCTCACTGTTCTTGGCGAAGCCCAGCATCTCCGGGCTGATGTCGACGCCGTCGGCGGCGAAGCCGGAGTTGACGAGTTCTTCCATGTTGCGGCCGACGCCGCAGCCGTAGTCGAGAGCCCGGAAAGCCCCCTTCTTCGGGATCTCGAGGAACTCCTTGCGGACCTCGGTGATGTCCGCGCCGCGGACCGTCGCGTTCCGCTCGGCGTAGTCGTTCAGCATGTAGGCCAGGGTCGACTTCGAAGCGGCGCGAGCCTCGGCGTAGTTCGGGTGAACGGCCGCTTCTGCTCCCTCACGGGTCGTGGCGACCGTGGCATAACTGTTCCTCTGCATCTTCAGATACGTCGCATTGCCAGCAGCCGAACCGGCCATCACACACCTCGTCGGGAATAGGAAGCACGAGCCGCCGCAGTCGCGACGCAAACTCTTGCTCAGTCGTGCGGGTCACCCTACGCCTGCCGTTCGACCCCTGACAAGAGGCTTGGGCGGGGAAATCGATTGCCGCGCGCCCGGAGGGTTGACGGATCGCTACCGGGAGCGAAGGAAGCGGTCGCACCGCGGCCTGGCGCCAAGATACGGAGGGGAGCGAAGGGGGCGGGCCGAGCGGCGGCGAGGGGGTTCGACGCTCCGTCTATTCCGTCCGGAACGGATCTCCCGGTCGGGGGACGGAGCCGGGGAACCCTTTCTCCGCGGCGCGGCGGGTCGTTCAAGGAGGGGCTTGTGCGCCCTCCCCCGAGCGGCAAACATGCCTGCGGGAGATCGAAGTGCAGGGGGGATCCGTTGGACGTTCTTTGCCATCGCGGGTACTGGAAGGGGCCGGAGGAGAAGAATACCGAGGCGGCTTTCCGCCGCGGCTTTGCTCTCGGGCTCGGGACCGAAACCGATCTGCGGGACGACGGCCGGGGGGGAATCGTCATCAGCCACGATCCGGTCCGGGACGGCTCGACGATGACCTTCGAGGCGTTCCTGGCCCTGCACGGGGAATACGGCCATCCGGGGCGGCTCGCTCTCAATATCAAGGCGGACGGCCTGGCCCGGTCGGTCCGCGCGACGCTCGACCGCTTTCCCGGCGTGAAGGCGTTCGTCTTCGATATGAGCGTGCCGGACGCCCGCGAGTATCCGCGGTCCGGACTCCCGCTCTTCTCCCGTCTCAGCGAACAGGAGCCGTTCCTCTCGTGGGCGGGCTCCGCGGCGGGAGTGTGGCTCGATGGCTTCGACGGGGTCTGGTACGGTGAACCGGTGATCGGCGAGCACCTGGCCGCGGGGCGGTCGGTGTGTCTCGTCTCCCCGGAGCTCCACCGCCGCCCGCCGGAGGAACTGTGGTCCTGGCTCGCCGCTTCGCGGCTGACGGGCCATTCCGAACTCATGCTGTGCACGGACCTGCCCGAAGAGGCGCTGGCCCGATTTTGCCGATAAGGGGGACGTATGAAGATCCTGGTCCCGATGGCGGGAAGAGGCGTGTCGGGGGACAAGTTCCTGTTCGGCAAGAGCCTGGCGGAGATCGCCCAGAGCACGCTGATCGAACTCGTCACCGAGAATCTCAAGGGGATCGAGGGGGCGGAGTTCGTCTTCGTCATCAGCGAGGACGACGCCCGTCAGCACCACCTGCGGGAGGTCCTGCAGCTCCTCTGCCCGAAGTGCGAGATCCTGGTCACGAACCGGGAGACCGGCGGCGCGGCCTGCACCGCGCTCCTGGCGATCGATCACTACTCGCCGGACGAACCGCTGATCATCGCCAACGGCGACCAGATCATCGACACGCCGCTGCAGAAGGTGGTCGAGGACTTCCAGCGGCGGGAGCTCGACGGCGGGATCATCGTCTTCGACGCAGTCCATCCGCGGTGGTCTTACGTGCGGGTCGACGAGTCGGGTTATGTGGTCGAGGCGGCGGAGAAGCGGCCTATCAGCCGCCTGGCGACGGCCGGCTTCTACTACTTCCGCCGCGGCCGGGACTTCATCGACTCGGCGTTCGCGATGATCCGCCGGGACGAGAGCGTCAACGGGCGGTTCTACGTCTGCCCGGTGTTCAACCAGATGGTCCTTCAGGAGCGGCGGATCGGGATCTTCTCGATTCCGCGGAGCGCCTATCACTCGCTGGCCACGCCGCGGGGGATTGCCGCTTACAACATGCTGCTCTCGGGACGGAAGGAGTCGACGGCCCGATGATCGAGTCGCATCTGGACAAGATGGTCAAGGGGTGGTTCATCGGCAGTTTCACGCCGACCCTGCTCGACACGACCGACTTCGAAGTCGGCGTGAAGGCGTACAAGGCGGGGGACCGCGAGGGGAGCCATCATCACAAGATCGCCACGGAGTACACCGTGATCGTCAGCGGCCGCGTCCGGATGTGCGGCCGGGAGTGGGGCGAGGGAAGCATCATCATCATTGAGCCGGGCGAGTCGACGGCGTTCGAATCGCTGACCGACTCGGTCACGGTCGTCGTGAAGGTCCCGGGTGCCAGGAATGACAAATATGTCGACGAATGACGTGCTGAATATCGTGGTGCCGATGGCGGGTCGCGGGAGCCGCTTTCAGACGGCGGGGTTCGCCCTGCCGAAGCCGCTGATCCCGGTCCGCGGGAAGCCGATGATCCAGTTTGTCATCGACAACCTGCGGCCGTCGCGCCCGCACCGGTTCATCTTCATCACGCTGCGGGACTTTGCCGAGCAGTTCGGTCTGGACGAGAAGCTCCGGGTCTGGGCTCCGGGGTGCGAGGTGCGGTTCCTCGACGCCGTGACGGAGGGGGCGGCCTGCACGGTCCTGACGGTGAAGTCGCTGATCGATTCCGACGCGCCGCTGATGATCGCCAACTGCGATCAGTACGTGGAGTGCGCGATGGACGATTACCTGGCGGCGATGGACCAGCCGGGGACGGACGGGCTGATCATGACGATGTGGGCGGACCATCCGAAGTGGTCGTACTGTCGGTTCTCGCCCGAGGGGCGGGTGACGGAAGTCGTCGAGAAGCAGGTCGTTTCGAACGAGGCGACGGTCGGGATCTACAACTACAAGCACGGCCGGGATTTCGTCCGGGCGGCGGAGCAGATGATCGCGGCGAACGAGCGGGTGAACAACGAGTTCTATGTCGCTCCGGCGTACAACGTGTTGCTGAAGGAGGGGCAGGAGATCAAGGTCTTCAATGTCGGGAAGGAGTACGACGGGATGTTCGGGCTGGGGACGCCGTTCGACCTGGAGAAGTTCGGAGAGTTGCGGCCGGCGTGATTTGTCCCTGGTGGGACGATTCTGTTTTGCTTTCGAGGCCCGCGGATCAGGTGATCCGCGGGCTTTTGTGTTCTGTGGCCGAGCGTAAACTCAGTGCTCGGCGGACGCGGTCACCTGTGTAACCCGACGTCAATCCCCCGTGGGGGCAGGCGACGGAAGTGCGACGGCAATCTTGCGATCAATAGCCCCCACACGTTGGAGGCGCGATCGGTCCGAATCGCTGCAACTCGGCCTCGCGAGAACGCAAGCCGGAAATACCTCTTCCCCGAATTCGCCCTTCGTTTGGTCGCCAACGTGAATGACAGCATCTTCGGCGGACGAGCCGGATACCAGAAGTGGCCGCTCCGCCACCAAGGGCCCACTTACCAAGGCCGCTCTGCGGGCGGTGGACTTTGTGGACACTGGACTGCACACCGCCGGTCGACGCACCGCCGGTGTGCAGCAGCGATTCATGAGTGCCGAAAGAGGAGCGACCGGAAGCCTCAACGCGAGCAAGACACGCCTACCGCGATCGACCGCGTGTTGTGTCCCGCCGCCTGAGCTCCCTCATCAGAGGGGACGAAACGAAATGGTAACCAGCGCATCGTCGTAATCGTCCTGCCCCGCGTCTTCAAAGCCTACGACCAAGTCACTCTCGTTACGGACAAAGACTCGCTTGGGGCTTTGAAACCATGGCCGCCGACCACTCGGTGGACCATTCTTGTGCCAACCGGTCACAATATAAACCCCGCTCTCCCGGAGCTCCAGTTCCTCCAAGCTGCGGGCATAATTTCCCCGCTCGGCCATCAGCTGATAGTCCTGATCGACGTCATAGATCATGACGGCGTTCTCATACCAAGCCCGGCAACTGAATCGGCAGATTGCCCGTCGGTTTGATGCGACCGAAAACCGTTCAGCCCAAGCAAAAGTCAGGGCCTGATTTCTTTCGGGACCGAAGTTACTGGCCGAACGAAATGCCGCCGCAGCCGTGCTGCTGTCCTCAGTTCGCCCGCCCTCATCTAGATCGACCAAACCTTTAATTGTTTCCAAAGCGGACAAAACCTTGTACTTCTCTTCTTTGCTAAAGTTGCCCATTTCATCGCTCCGAAGAATTGGATATGCGATCCTTCGCCTCTGGCCCGAGACGCGATTTAAGCGTAGAAGCCAAGACGTATCAGTTACGCCCGGCTATCCGACGCGGAGTGTAGCGGAAGCACTTGACTGACACCAGAAAGAAAAGGACGCCGCAGCTGATATTAACAGGAGGCTCAATTCCAGGTCGCTCAACACAAGACGCGTGATTGCGAGTTGCAACCGCTGCGAAGGAAGCAGCACGTAAATCGGAGCTGATTCGAACAGGTGCCGGGAAGTCCTCCGCGGCGGACTCTCGTTCGAGAACCGGCTGTCCGTTGCGGTTCGCCGAAGGACAACTTCCGGCAAATTGGGCCAATAGTTCACAAGACGGCTTGACCAGTGCATCGCGCAGGAGATCCGCTTCGGCCCTGGTGGGCGAAGCAGGTCGGACCGCACGGGGAGCCACCTTCCGCCGGAACTCTGTTCGATCGACGTGCGAGATTACCGAGGCGGTCAGCGGCCTTCCGAGAGGCCGCGGATCTGACGCAGGATCGCCTCGTGGGAGACGTCATTCACCGTCTCAATCGTCATCACGTTCGCCCCCGCGGCCTGCGCGGCGCGGATGCCGTTGATGTTGTCCTCCAGGACCAGGCAGTCGGTCGGCCGGAAGCCGAGCATCTCCATCGCCTTCGAGTAGATCTCCGGGTCCGGCTTCGCCTTCGAGACGTCCTCGTTGCTCAGGATCACGTCGAAGTAGGAACGGATCCCCGCCTTCTCCAGCATCATGTGCACCGTCTCGCGGATCGAGTTCGAGGCGACCGCAAGGCGATACCCGGCCGACTTCAGCTTGGCCAGCGCGTACTGGTGCGCGAAGACCGGCTTGCAACGCACGTTCACCAGCTCGAACGTGTAGAGCTGCTTGAGGTCCGAGATGAACGAGTGCAGTCCCTGCGGCAGGCCCCGCTCCATCGTCAGCATGGCGAGCTTCTTCTTCGTCGGAAGCCCGTCGTACGTCACCAGGTGGTCGTGACGGCTGATCGCGTAGCCGAACAGGCTGAGGGCCCGGTTCAGCGCCTCGTAATGCCACTCCTTGGCGTCAATCAGCACTCCGTCCATGTCAAAGATGATCGCGCCAATCATGGTCGACTCTTCCCCGCTACCCGTGGTGCGCCACACGGCGGGATTTCCGTCGTGACGACCGCGTCCCGTGGCCCGGCGGCGAACCGCCGACGATCTCCCCGGACGCAACGATCTGATGGACAGTGATTCGTTTGCGGCTGAAGTTCCAGCCGTTCGTATTCGAAAGGAGCGGGCGGCAGCCGTCCGTCCGCCCGGGCCGCACTAGCCTCGCGCGATCCCCAGCCGCCGCTCGATGCGGCCTCGCAGGGAACGGAACCGGTTCCGCCCTTCCCAAGCCAGGAGCCGCATCCAGTTGCGGTACTTCGGCAGGTCCGGGACCAGCATCGAGAACGACCCGCGGCGCGAGATCCGGCCGTAGGTCTGCAGCCACTGGCGATACGTGTAACAGGTCTCGGGCAGGAACCGCTTCAAGAGGCCGGGCTTGAGCGGAACGACTCCGAGCTGATGGGGCGTCTGCAGCACGAAGTTCCCGGCGATGTACCGGTCGGTCTCTTCCACGATCCCGGGATGCATGTGCGAGATGTGGTCGCACTCGACGGTCGTGTGCTGGCGGAGGAAGTGCAGCCAGACGTATTGCTCGGGGAGGTACCGGAACCAACGGTACGTCCGCTTGGTGTCGGGCGCTTCGAGCTCCTGCCAGCGGCTCTCGGGGGTGAGGGCCAGGGGGGCGGACCACAGCGCCCGGAGGTCGTCCGTCCAGCCGAGCTGGATGATGTCCGACGGATGGTGCGCGAGATGGCCGAGGCCGGGGTACGGAATCCGCGGGTCGCGGCTGTAGTGCGTGCAGCCGACGATGCGGTTCTTGACGAAGCGGTAGGTCTCGCCGCCGAAGTCGAACCGGCCATAGCCGTTCAGGATCCGGTCGTTGGCGAACTCGCAGTCGGTGCGGCACTTGATCGCGTAGGGACGGGTGGCGGCCTCGAGTCCGCGGCGCGTCGAGAACAGCATGCGGTTCATGTTGTTCGGGAACTGCGAGCCGTCCGGACCTTCGACGGAGAAGCCGCCGGGGTCGCTGTTGAGCTGAGCGATGTCGTACTCGAGGCCGTCGAGGTTCGTCCCTTCCCACGTCGAGAGGACGATCTCCGCTCCGGGGAAGCAGCGGCGGATGCTGGCCAGCACCCGCTGGGTCACGCGTTCCTGGACGGGGAGGTCGGGCGTACCGACCACGGGACCTTGAACGACGATGGAAACCGACTGCGGTGAGAGCTTGGACTCGTTCACAAAGATTCCCGGGACACGTCGCGGTTTGGGCTTGGCGAGTCAGCCGTAACTACGGGGCGATCGTATCCCCGGTCTCGACGACGGGCCATTCGCATTTCCGCGGTTTGAACGAAATCTTCCCGGCTCGCGGACCGGTGCGGGCGCGCGTGTTGCGTTCTTGCAGCAATCTTCGCGCCCGGGGGTGTGGGAGAAGCGGTGATGCCGGCGGCGCGGGAGAGTGGACGCGGCCTGCGGCGGACGTTTCCCCTTTTCAACAACGGAGGCGGTTGCATGGGGCCGCGGGGCAGTGGCGAAATCATGACATTTCCGTTTGCCGGGGTCGGAGCGCGCAGTAGCGTGGTGAGTGCCCAAAGGGATGGCATCGCGGTTCGCGAATGATGCGACCGGGTGAGTCGGCTGGACATCGGTTCCGGCCTGGAGGGATTCCTGGACGGACTGCGCCCGGATGGGTCGCGGCGTAAGTCGTCGGAAGGTTGGTCGCCGGTGTTGCCGCCGCTCGATGCGGAGACCCCGGTGAGACGGTCGAGGCGTGAGCCGGATCGGCCGGTCGGTATGGCCCGGGAGATGCAGCCACTTCGGATGCGCCGGACCGCATCCAGGAGCAGACGTCGGTTCTGTCGGCCGGCGTCGGCATCATCCGGTGGTATGAGAAGAGAAGAGGAATTGCACGATGACGGACTCCGGTGAGTTGCCGGTCATTTTGTTCCTTCACATTCCGAAGACGGGCGGGACGAGTCTGGACACCGGCTTCCTGCAGTCCATGATCCCTCAGGATGAGCGGCTGTGCGAGACGGACCAGTTCGTGGACCGGCACCTCGCGCAGCGGCATCTGTTTCATGAGATGGAGCTGCTCACCAAGGGGCTCAAGGTTCCGTACAGCGCGGTCTTCTCCCACTTCGTCCAGCAGTATCTCATCAACCCGTATCTGCGGTACTACGCGGGGCACATCAGTTACGGGGCGCATGTGGCGATCCCCCGGCCGTGTCTGTACCTGACGCTTCTGCGCGATCCCGTGGATCGCGTGGTGTCGCAGTACCGGCTGTATCGCTCGCTGGGGATGTTCACCGGGACGATGCGGGAGTACATCCGGTCGGGCCGGCTGGAGGTGGACAACTACCAAGTCCGGTGTCTGTCGCTGCACGGGTGGAGTCGGGACGTCGTGACGCCGGACATGTTCGACGAGGCGAAGGAGACGCTGCTGACGCGGACGTTGTTCTCGGTGACGGAGCGGGTCGACATTCTGTTGAAGAAGGTGTGTCAGCGCTTCGGGTGGGCGGCGCCGGAGGAGACGCCTTATCTGAACAAGACGCAGGCGGGTGAGTTGATTCATTGCGGCGGGGGGAACCGCTTCATGGACACGGCGGAGCTGATCCGTCCGGATGATCTGCGGGAGTTGGCGGACAAGAATGCGCTGGATCGTGAGTTGCATGCGTTGGCGAAGGCGAATCTGGAGCGCGGGCTGAGGCCGGATCCGGTGGTCAGCGAGACCGCGGCGGCCGCCGATCCCGAGTCCGCTGATCTGGCGGGTGCGCTGCAGGGCTAGTTAATAACCGGGGTCCAGGGGGTCACCCCTGGTGGGGGATGCAAGGGGGCAACGCCCACTTGCCCGCCGGAGGCCCTCTCGTCGAGTGATATCTGAAGGAGATTGTGTCCAAGCGCGGACAACGTGCCGGATGCCCCCACATCAACACGCGGGGATTCCAGGGCGAGCGGTGAGTTCTCAACGCCGGTTCCACAAAGGGTACATCCGTTGTGTCCCACGGTTCCTCACAGGAGTGCCTCCGGCGGCAAGGGGTGGCCCCCTTGACCCCGGCTGCCGTAGCACATTGGGCTTGAGCTATCGGCGCCGTGCCGGCCAGGACGTCCTTCGAATCAAAAAATTCTGATTTTGACCGGTAAGTTCCACCGGCCGCCGGACGATCTCTCCTGAGGCGCCTCCTCGTCGAGACGCCCGGAGACTTCCCGGCAGACTCTGGCGTTGGACGCAACCCTCCCATCGAACGAGGTTTACGAAGAGTTCCTCGCTCTCTTTGCGCGCCATCAGGACCGCCTCTTCGCCTACGTCTACACCCTCCTGCCACACCGGGCCGACGCCGAAGACGTCTTCCAGCGCTGCAGCCTCATCCTCTGGCGGAAATTCGCCGAGTACGACCGCGAAAAGGACTTCCTCTCCTGGGCCTGCGGCGTCGCCTTCTATGAAGTGAAAAACTTCCTCCGCTCCGCCGAACGCGAACGCCTGCAGTTCTCGCCGGAACTGATGGAACAGCTCGCCGTCGCCCGCACCGAACAGATGGCCCGGTCCGGCGACCGCCTCTCCGCTCTCCGGGAGTGCGTCGATCAGCTCAAGGCTGCCGATCGCGACCTCGTCGCCGCCTTCTACGGAACGAGCGAACAGCTCAGTGCCTTCGCCGCCGCCAGCGGCCTCGCCCTCCAGACCGTCTACAACCGCCTTTCCCGCATCCGCCAGATGCTGATGAAGTGCGTCGACCGCCGGCTCGCTGCCGAAGGAGCCGTATCATGAGTCCCGACCGCTCGCCCGATCCCGTCTTCGAACTTCAGGAACTCCTCGACGCCCTCGCGGCCGAGCGGCTGACCGACAGCCAGCACGCCCGCCTGGAGGAACTCCTCCGCGGCAGCCCCGAGGCGCGGCGGGCCTACTGCGACTTCATCGACCTCCACCTGGGGCTGCGGCGGATCCTGGGGACCGAGGTCGAGATCAATCCTGCGGCGGATGTGGCGGCGGCGCTCGCGGGATCGCTGCCGCAGGTGGGACGGGAGCCGTCCGTCTCCCGGAATGCCGCGCGGCTGGGGCGGCGGACGTGGATCATCGGCGGCAGCTTTGCGGCCCTCCTGCTGGCGGGGGTCTGGGTCGGAACGACGCTGCAGCGCGGCGTCGCGACCGTTCGGCCCGGGAAAGGCAACCTGGCTGGGGCCGACAACCGGCCCGCGACGGCAGCCGGCACCGGAACGGTCGCTGCGCCGGAGACGACGAATGAGGGGAACGCGACCCCCGGCGCCGCGAACGACAGGCTGATGGTCGGACGGTTCATTGCCAACGCATGGCTGGCCCGGACCGCGGGGGCGGTCCTGTTCGGCGAACTGACCCCGCCGGTCGGATCGAACCTGCAGCGGGGACACGAATACGCCCTCATCGAAGGACAGGTCGAGATCGCCTTCTCCTGCGGAGCGACCGCGATCGTCACCGCGCCGGCCGCGTTCGTCTGGGTGTCGGCGATGCGGCTCGATCTGCGGGTCGGGAAGTGCTCGGTGCACGCTCCGGACGGAGCCGAGGGCTTTGAGGTGACGACGCCGCAGACCCGCGTCGTCGATCTCGGGACGCGGTTCTCGGTCCGGGTTCACGAGTCCGGGGACTCGGACGTGCAGGTCGTCGAAGGGCTGGCGGAGGTCCATGAGGCCGAGCGGCCCGAGGCGGCGGCAGCCCGGCTGGCGACCGGCGAGGCGCGGCGGTACTCGCTGCGGGAGCCGGACCGCTCCCGCCAGATCGGCTTCGACAAACAGGCTTATGAGTCGGGGTTGCCGGACCGGGTCATCTCCTACACCGCGTCGAAGACCGTCGACGGGCGGGTCGAGAACCTCGAGAGCGTGAAGGTCCAGCGGAGGGGCATCGAGCGGGAGTACCGCGTCGAGGAACTGATCCCGGTCGACATCATCCACTTTGCGAGCAGCGTCTCGGCTTCGAACCTGGCGGTCGCCGGGAACTTCAAGGGGACGACCGAGGCGGCGATGCGGCGGGACAACGCCCTCAACACCGGCCTCATCAACCCCGGGATGTCCCGCGAGCCGCTGACGAGCGATCCGGTCTTCCCCGACCCGCGACGGGCAGCGACACCGGCGGACGGCGCCGCCAACGGCGATGCCGCTACGCCCACTCCCGTTCCGACACAGGGGATGGCGTTCCGCTTCGACCGGCCGGTCGTCAACAGCGCGGGGCCGGATGTCGTGCTGTTTGAGATCCAGTCGGCGGTCTATCCGCCGCCGGGGGACGCGTTCCACATCAGCCCCCTCCAGTTTGCCCCGGGGCTGCGGTCGCACACGATCCGCCGCTTCGACATCACGATGGCCTCCGCCGAGGCCCAGCCGGTCGCGCTGTTCGCCGTCGGGTCGATGGCCAAGACCTCCAGCAACCTCGACGAACTGCGGCGGCAGAAGATCCTCACCTCGCGGCAGACGATGCAGTTCCGGGCCCTGGCGGTCGGGATCGACCTCTCCGACCTCGGCTACCCCGCGGGAGCCTCGGTCGAGGGGTTGTTCCTGCAGGACGCCGGGGATGACAAGCACTACGTGGACCCGGTGTGGATTGGCGGGTTGCCCGCGGAACGGGACTAGGGACGAGGCCCCGGCGGCGGACGAGTCGAATCGGACTTCGGTGAACTCAGAGCGATATGCGAACGAATCTGTTGATTGCGGTGCTCCTCCTCCTGCCGACCTCCGGCCGGGGGGCCGATGCGCCCTCTCCCGAGCACCTGCGGTTCTTTGAGAGCGAGGTCCGGCCGCTGCTCGTGCGGCGGTGTCTGGAGTGTCACTCCGCCGAGAAGACCAAGGGGGGGCTGCGGCTCGATTCGCGGGCCGGGATGCTCCAGGGGGGGGAGTCGGGCGACGCCGCGGTTGTGCCGGGGAAGGCGGATGACAGCCCGCTCGTGCAGGCGATCCGGTATGAGTCGTTCGAGATGCCCCCCGTCGGCAAGCTCCCCGAGCGGGAGATCGAGATCCTGACGAAGTGGGTCGCGATCGGAGCCCCCTGGCCGGGCGAAGACACCGCGCTGATCCGCCGCGAGGACAGCGACAAGCTCACCGCCGAGGACCGCCAGTGGTGGGCCTTTCAGCCCGTCAAAGACCCGCCTCTGCCCGAGGGGACCGAGCCGCAGGCGATCGACCGCTTTGTTCACGCGAGGCTGCGTCAGGAGAAGCTGAGTCCGGCTCCCGAGGCGGACCGCGTGACGCTGATCCGCCGCCTGTCGTTCGACCTGATCGGACTGCCGCCGTCGCCCGAGGAAGTCCGGGCCTTCGTGCAGGACGACGCGCCGGATGCCTATGAGAATCTCGTCGACTCGCTCCTCAGCCGGCCGCAGTACGGCGAGCGGTGGGCGCGGCACTGGCTCGACCTCGTCCGCTACGCCGACTCCGACGGCTACCGCATCGACCACTACCGGCCGAACGCGTGGCGGTTCCGCGACTACGTCGTCCGCTCGCTGAACGCCGACAAGCCGTACGACCGCTTCGTGCAGGAGCAACTCGCGGGGGACGAGATGTTCCCCGGCGACCCGGATGCGCTCGTCGCCACCGGGTACCTGCGGCACTGGATCTATGAGTACAACAGCCGCGACGCCGAAGGACACTGGGCGATCATTCTCAACGACATCACCGACAACGTCGGCGATGTGTTCCTCGGCCTGGGGATGCAGTGCGCCCGCTGCCACGATCACAAGTACGACCCGATCCTCCACAAGGATTACTACCGGCTGCAGGCGTTCTTCGCCTCGCTGATTCCCCGCGACGAGACCGCCCCGGCGAGCGACGCCGACCGGCAGGCCTACGACGAACAGCTCCGGAAGTGGGAAGAGGCGACCGCCGAGATCCGGGCCAAGATCGAGGAGCTGGAAGCCCCGGTCCGCAAGGCGGCCCGCGACAGTGCCGTCGGCCGGTTCCCGGAGCGGATCCAGGCGGTCTACTGGAAGCCGGACGGCGACAAGCTGCCGTACGACCACCAGCTTTCCGCGCTGATCGAGCGACAGGTCGAGTTCGAATACGAGCGGCTCGATACCCGCTTCAAGGGGGAAAAGAAGGAGCAGCTCATCGCCCTCAAGAAGCAGCTCTCCGCCTTCGACAAGCTCCGCCCCGCGCCGCTCCCGGTCGTCATGGCGGCCCGCGACCTCGGCCCCGCCGCGGCCCCGACCTTCATCCCCGGCAAGGCGAAGGACCCGATCGAGCCCGGCTTCCTGACGCTGCTCGATCCCGCCCCCGCCAGCCCGGCGGCGCTGCCGAACTCAACCGGCCGGCGGACCGCGCTCGCCCGGTGGCTGACCCGATCCGAGCATCCGCTCACCGCGCGAGTCCTCGTGAACCGGGTCTGGCAGCAGCACTTCGGCCGGGGGCTCGCCGCGAACGCGAGCGACTTCGGCAAGCTCGGCGAGGCTCCCTCACATCCCGAACTCCTCGACTGGCTGACGACGCAGTTCGTCCGCGGTGGCTGGAGCATCAAGGCGCTGCACCGGCTGATCGTCACGTCGGAGACGTACCGGCAGTCGAGCACGAATCCACAGCTCGCCCTCTGCCGCGAGGTCGATCCGGAGAACCGTCTCCTGTGGCGGGCCAATACCCGCCGGCTCGATGCGGAGCAGATCCGCGACTCGATCCTGGCCGCTTCGGGACAGCTCAAGCTCGGTGTCGGCGGTGAAGGGGGGAACGGCGACAGCCCGCGGCGGACCCTCTATGTCCGCCAGATGCGGAACGCCCGCGACCCGCTGCTCGACGCCTTTGACCTGCCGCAGTTCTTTGCCAGCGAGTCCTCCCGCAACACGACGACGACGCCGGTCCAGTCGCTGATGCTCATCAACAGCCCCGAGCTCCTGCGGTACGCCAGCCAGCTCGCCGACGGCGTGTGGGGGACCGCCTCGACCGACCCGTCGCTCCGGATCAGCGATGCCTGGTGGCGGGTCTACGGCCGGGCGCCGACGTCCGACGAACTGGCGGCGGCGACGGCGTTCGTCGCCGAGCAGGCCGAGCGGATCGCCGGCGGCGCGCAGGAGCGGGCGACGACCGAGATCGCGACGGGGAAGATCCCGTACCGCGACGGCCAGGCGGTCCTGATCGGGACCGATCCGAAGCAGAAGCGGCTCCGCGTGCCGCACTCCTCGATGATGAACGGCGACCACGATGACGCGGAGGGGAGCGACTTCACCGTCGAAGGGTTCTTCCAGCTCCGCTCGGTCTACGACACCGGAGCGGTCCGGCCCCTCGTCTCCAAGTGGGCCGGCGCGGGGGACCAGCCGGGGTGGTCGCTCGGCGTGACCGGCAAGGGGTCCCGCCGCAAACCGCAGACGCTCGTTGTCCAGATCCACGGCCGCAAGCTCAGCGGCACGTTCGGCGAGGCGGCGGTCTTCTCCGATCACCTCGTCGAGCTGAACAAGCCGTACTTCGTGGGGGCCGTCGTGCGGCTGGCGAAGGCCGGTGGCAAGAGCGGTGGCAAAGGCGAGCCGGGGTCGATCACGTTCTACCTCAAGGACCTGTCGAACGACGACGAGCCGCTGCAGACGGCGCAGGTCGCGCATGACATCACCGGCGGGTTCGACAACGAGGAACCGCTGTCGATCGGCTGCCGCAGCCGCGGGCAGGAAGGGTTCGACGGCCTGATCGACGACATCCGCCTCACCGGCCGGGCCCTGGCTCTCAACGAACTCCTCTACACCGCCGAAGGGGTGGCGAAGGGGACGCTCGGGTACTGGCAGTTCGAGGTTGAGCCGGGGGTCCTGCAGGACAGCTCGGACAGCCGGCTCAACATCCAGTGGACCGCGGCCGAATCGCCGAGCAACGACCCGCGTCGGCGGGCGTTCGTCGACTTCTGCCACGCGCTGCTGAACTCGAACGAGTTTTTGTACGTCGATTGATTCCAGCGGTCAGACCAACACCAGCCCGAAGCGCAAGCGAGGGGCGACGGCGAAATCCCTCGCTTGCGCTTCGGGCTGGTCTGGGACACGTTTCGTTTTTTGTGAGTCCTGACATGAACCGACTCCCGCATATCGAGATCCCCGCCACCCGCCGCGACTTCCTGACCCGCAGCGGGGCCGGTTTTGGCGCCGTGGCGCTCGCCGGGATGCTGGGGAACGCCCGGGCGATGGCTGCGCCGTCGGGGTCCCCTTCGGCCGCTCCGGTCGCGCCGAAGAGCCCGCTCGCTGCGAGGAAGCCGCACTTCGGGGGGACCGCCAAGAGCGTGATCTTCCTCTTCATGGAGGGGGGGCCGAGTCATCTCGATACCTTCGACCCCAAGCCGCTTCTCAATGAGCTGGCCGGGAAGCCGCTGCCCGAGAGTTTCGGCTCCGTGATCCTGGCGATGGGGGAAGCCCGGGCACCGCTGCTCGAGTGCAAGCGGACCTGGAAGCAGCACGGGCAGTCGGGGCTGTGGGTCTCCGACTGGCTGCCGCACACGGCCCAGATGGTCGACGACATCGCCGTGATCCGCTCCTGCTGGGCGGAAGGAATCAACCACTCCTCCGGCGTCTGCCAGATGAACACCTGCTCGATCCTCGGCGGGCGGCCGTCGCTGGGGAGCTGGGTCAGCTACGGCCTGGGGACCGAGAACCAGGACCTCCCGGCGTACGTCGTGATGCAGGACAACCGCTCGTCGGTCGTCAACGGGCCGCGGAACTGGAGCGCGGGGTTCATGCCCGCGGTCTATCAGGGGATCCGGCTCTCCGAAGGGACCGAGCCGGTCCCGAACCTCAAGAACCCCGAGGCGATCTCGACCGCTCAGCAGCGGGCGAAGCTCGAATTCCTCAACGGCCTCAATCGCGGTTACGCCGGCCAGCATCCCGAGCAGAGCGAGCTCGACGCCCGGATCGCGAGCTACGAGCTCGCCTTCCGGATGCAGGCCCAGGCCCCCGAGGCGGTCGACCTCTCGCAGGAGACGCTCGAGACGCAGCGGCTCTACGGGCTCGACGACAAGGAGACGGAGCCGTTCGGCCGGCTGTGCCTGCTCTCGCGGCGGCTGGTCGAGCGGGGTGTCCGCTTCGTCCAGCTGTACAGCGGCGCGGGGAGCAAGTGGGACGCGCACTCCGGGATCGAGGCGAACCATTCGAAGCTGTGCCGCGGGACCGACCGGCCCGTGGCGGCGCTGCTCAAGGACCTCAAGGCCCGCGGCCTGCTCGACGAGACCCTCGTGATCTGGGGGGGCGAGTTCGGCCGGACGCCGATGTCGGAGCAGGGGAACGGCCGCGATCACAACCCGACCGGGTTCACGATGTGGATGGCCGGCGGCGGAATCAAAGGGGGGCAGGCGATCGGGACGACCGATGAGCTCGGCCTCCGGGCCGTGGAGAACAAGCTCCACGTCCGCGACCTGCACACCTCGATCCTGCACCTCCTGGGTCTCGGGAACCTCGACCTCACGTATATCCACAAGGGCCGGCCGGAGAGGCCGACGATCAACGAAGGGGAGTTCTGCGAGCAGCTCGTTCGCGGATGACTCCGGTTCGCTGATTCCGGGACGCGGTCTTGCCGTGGTCCGGCGAACGTCCTCGTGTGCGCTCGATTTGCTTCGGGCGCTATCGACGGACGTTGCGACCGCGCGCGCATAATTAAAACTCGTCCCGATCGGCATTAACAGGATTTAGTTAAAAGTTGTCTGATTGGCGATCCTCTGTTGATTGACTGGCCGGTCGTCGTTTATAGGATCGTGTCAAATGCGGTGCCTGCTTTTCCACGGTCCGGGGTTCTGACCCGGTTCGATCCATTCTCACTTCCTTTCGTTCCCGGAGTCGCTCATGACCCCTCCGCCCGCTGTCGTTGTGTCCCCCGCGCCCCGTCGGACGCGGAAAACGCCTGGTTTTACGCTGATTGAGCTGCTGGTCGTCATCGCGATCATCGCCGTGCTGGTGGCGATCCTGCTCCCGGCGGTGCAGCAGGCCCGCGAGGCGGCGCGGCGGTCGCAGTGCCAGAACAACCTCAAGCAGCTGGCGCTGGCGGTCCATAGTTATACCGAGACGTTCGGCGTCCTCCCGCCGGCTTATGTTCATCAGCGGGCGGCGACATCCATTACCGGGGACAATCACGGGCACTGGGCGTGGTCGGCGCTATTGCTCCCTTACGTCGAGCTTTCGGGTCTCTATAACAAATTGAATGTCGGTGGGCAGACGCCGAGTCAGGCGCTGGTCGACAGCCGCGACGAGATGCGGAAGAACTACGGCGTCTTCCGCTGTCCTTCGGACAACGGTCCGGCCTTCCATGACACCGGGACGAGCCTGGGCTACACGATCTCGCTCGTGAGCGGGGCGGGGGACACCGGCCTGTCGGTGACGAACTACGTCGTCTCGAACAACACGAAGAACGTCCGTCAGCGGCGGGCGACGAACGGCAAGGACGGGACGACCGGCGCGACGGGGCCGTTCTGGATGGACAGCAGCTGTGCGCTGCGGGACTTCGTCGACGGGTCGAGCAACACGCTCCTGATCGGCGAGCGGGCCTACAAGTCGAACAGCATCCTCATGAATGCCGGGATGCTGTTCTGCGTCCGGGACTACAACGGGCTGGGGCCGTCGTCGCAAGACATCACGAGCCCGGCGGCGAACCAGGGGCTGATGTCGATTGCCGGGAGCGTCCATGAGGGGATCAACCCGGTGCTGACCGCCGTCGATACGTTCCGCAGCCAGTCGTACAGCAGCCGGCACGTGGGCGGGGTGCACTTTGCGTTCGGGGACGGGCGGGTCGCGTTCCTGAGCGAGAACATCCAGAACAACATGGTGACCAACGGCACCGACAGTGTGCTGGAGGCGCTGGCGGGGATTGAGGACGGCGTGGTCGCTTCGGAGTACTGAGCGCCGCGGGTGTCATGAGCAAGGCGGGCCGGCCTTGGCCGTGGGGGCGGGACTGTTCATCGGAGCGGATGGCGGTCCCGCCGCCCGGCCTTTTCTTTTCGTTTTCCTGGAGGAGTGGCTGATGTTTCGTAGCGGCATGCGCTGGCCGTGCGTGGGAGCGGCTGTGGTTGTGGCGGGGATGGCGGCGGGGTGTGGTTCGGCCGGGCCGGAGATTGTGCCGGTGTCGGGGATCATCAAGCTGGATGGTCAGCCGCTGGATCAGGCGACGATCCTGTTCGTGCCGGAGAAGGGGCGGACCGCGGTCGGCCTGACCGATGCGAGCGGGACGTACCGGTTGCAGTTTACGGAGGACCGGTGGGGGGCGTTGCCGGGGGCGCACAAGGTGATGATCACGACGGAGCGGGCGCAGTCGGGTGGGGAGGGGAGTCCGGTCGTCCCCGGGCGGAAGGAGTTGTTGCCGAAGAAATACCATGCGGCGACGGAGTTGACGGCGGAGGTGGCTGCGGACAAGAAGTCGATCGATTTCGATCTGACATCGAAGTAGTCGGACCGCGTCCTTGCCGGCACAGCGTTGTTAGCTCAATCCCAACGTGCCATGGCGAGCCGGGGTCAAGGGGGTCTCACCCCCTTGCCGCCGGAGGCGCTTCCATGAGGAACCGTGGGACGCCACGGACGTCCCCTTTGTTGTACAGGCGTTGAGGACTTACCGCTCGCCTCGCAAGCGCCGCGGGTTGGTGAGGGGGCATACCGCACGGTGTCCGCGCTTGGACACTCACTCCTTCAGACATCTTTCGACGAGAGGGCCTCCGGCGGGCAAAGGGGCGTTGCCCCTCTGCACTCCCCACCAGGGTGCCCCTGGACCCGGTGAGGTGAGAGTTATCTCTTGCGCCGAGAGATCGACTTCGCCACCGACTCCATCGTCCGCTTCACCGTCGCATCCCCCTCCCTCGCAATCTGCGCCTCCAGCGCCGGCAACGACTTCGACGTCCCCACCCCCCGCAACACATCCGCCGCCGCATACCGCACATCCCGGTCCGGATCACTCAGCCGCGGAATGAGCACCCGCTCACTCGCCTCCTTCTCATCCCCCATCACCATCTTCACCCAAGTCCGCAACGACCGGTTCCCGAGCAACTCACCACACAGATCCAGCGTCTTCTCCCGGTCGATCGCCATCATCGCCTTCAACACCTTCGTCGCCTGGTACTCCGGCACCCGCAACAACAACTCCCCCAACCCCGCGAACTGCTCCGGGCCGGACCACTTCAACAACGCCTCCATCGTCACCCGCTCCGGATCGACCTTCGCCATCGCGAGCAGCTTCTCCGCAACATCGGGGCGGCCCGCATCCCGAGGCGTCTCCTTCAAATACTCCAGGGCCTGACGCCGCACCGCACCATCGGTCGAATCCACGTTCCTGATCGCTTCATCGATCGACTTGGGACGCAGGGCCGCGACCCGGGCATCGTGCGCCGCCTGATCCCCCTGCCGCGGCCGGCGGATGTCGGGCCCGGGCAGACCGAAAGGAGGCGCTCCGGGCGGGGGGATGTAGCCGGGGGGCGGCATGGTCCCCGGCGGAGGCATGAAGCCCGGCGGAGGGACAAACCCGGGCGGCGGCATGGATCCCGGGGGAGGCAGGACGCCGGGAGGAGTGAACGGCGGAGCGCCGGGGGGCGGGGGAACGAACATGTCGCTCTCGGTCGGATCCGGCGCCCCTCGCGCGGCGGGCGGTCCGTTCCCGGGAGCGACGGCCGGGGCGATCCGCGGAGCCTGGCCGTTGTCCACCACCGCGATGGCCGGCTTCGGCTTTCCGACGTTCCCCGCGAGGTAGGCCCCCAGCATCTGGATCGGCATGAGGACGACAAGCGACCCGATCACGGTCCCCAGACCGCCGGCGAGCAGCCAGACCGCCCGCCGGGTGTGCGGCAGCGTCAGGATCGCGTAGCGGATGAAGTAGAACGGGAAGAGGAAGAACAGGCAGAAGCCCGGCTCGTTCTTCCAGACATACCGGAAGGCGGACCACCAGGACATCAGCACCATCCCGCAGCCACCCACAAGGCCAATCAGGAGCGAGATCACCGCCAGCGGGGGATACCAGCCGCCGATGAACGCCATCAGGACCCACAGCACGAGTCCGATCTGGACCGCCGGCCGATCGAGCCAGAGCCGCTCTACGAGCGATGGCTTCGCGAAGATCTCCAGCGGGAGCGCCTCCAGTTCTCCTTCCCCTTCATCGGGGACGACCCAGCCCCGCGGGGCCGCGGCGGGCCGGGTGGGGGGAAGGCCGCAGCGGTGGCCCCAGGCCCGCAGGCTGTTCTCGGGCCCCTGTCGGTACCGCTTCATCACCCGCTGCGTGGGGAAGACGGTGATTCCGTCGGGAAGGTCGAGGTGGACCTTGATCTCCATCTCGGGGTCGTCGGGATCGCCGACCCAGGTGCCGCCGACTTTCATCCGCACGACTTCGCCGGCGTAGGCGCCGATCGCCATGAGCCGGATGCCGAGTTCGCGGGCCAGGAGTCCTTTGGGGCGGGCCTGTCCGCCAGGCGCCTGTTCGTCGAAGAAGCGGTCGAGCTCGGCGAGGCTTTCCGGTGAGAAGTCGATCTTGTAGCCGGCTTTGTGGAGGAAGGCGCCGATCTGGAGCGCGTAGGAGGCCATGAGGTCATCGATCGAAACGGCCATGCCTGCCTCGTGGGGTCAGGGCCGGGCGCGAGCTGGGGAGGATGAGGTTCCGGGTTGTGATCGTGCGGGCGCACGGGGATCGGAACGTTGCCTCAGAACAGTGTCGACGCCGGCCGCAGAAGTGGGGGCATCATGACTTCCGTCGGCGGCGGGCATCAAGCCCGCTGGCTCGAGCGGCGTCCTTGCCGGATCGGCTCGATAGCTCAAACCCAACGTGCGACGGCAGCCGGGGTCAAGGGGCCAAGAAACAACACAGGGCCCCTTGCCGCCGGAGGCGCTTCTGTGAGGAACTGTGGGACACAACGGACGTCCCCTTTGTGGAACAGTTGATTGCCTTCGCCGTGAGTGGGCTCATCCCGCGGGAGCGAGATGGCTACATTGCGGGACGTGATTCCCGCGTCTCATTCTCGGCAGCCGTTCCCAGGGACACGCGATGTCGACCACCGCCGACGAACTCTTCCAGGACGAGCTCACGCGCCGCGGTCTGAAGTTCTCGATCGCCGATGACGGGCAATACGAGATCGCACTCGGCGAAATGGACGCGTCCGTGAGCCTCGCGAACATCCGCCGTGATTTCGAGCGCGACGGAGATCCGGCGGCGATTGCCCGGTTCGTGGAGCAGCTTGTTCGCCGTCAGCAGCCTGCCCGACCGGGCTGGCCTGAAGTCAAACCGCTTCTTCGCTACTCCCTGGAGCCCTCGGACTACGACGTCGATTTCAGCCAGATCCTCCACGAAGGACTCACCGAGAACCTGCTGAAACTCTTTGTGTTTGTCTCGGAGGACGGATCCCGCATCTCATGGATCGGGACGCCCCATCTGACGGAGTGGCAGGTTTCGCGGCAGGAGGTCATGGCGCTGGCCAACGCGAACATGGATCAGCTGGCCGGGGAGACGACGCTGGAGGTCGACGAGATCGACGGCGTGAAGCTCGGGATGCTGTCGGCGGAGGAGACGCCGTTCAAAGCGTCGCTGATTCTGTCTCCGCGATTCCGGGAGATTGTGGAGCCGACGCTGGGCTGGCCCGTGCTGGTTGTCGTACCGGTCCGCGACTTCGTCTATGTCCTCGCCCGACAGAACATCGACTTCCTGGGACGCCTGGGGGGCGTGGCGCTCCGCGAGTACCAGGAGTCGGGACACCCCGTGACACTCGAAGTCCTGGAAGTCAGCGACCAGGGGCTCAAAGCAATCGGCACCTTCGCCGATTCGTAGCCGGTACCCCGCCAGCGGTCCTTCAGTCCTTCAGCTCAAATCGCAGCTCCTCCGCCCCCTCTGCCGAGATCTCCACCGTGAGGCCGGACTTCGTCGGGTCGGCGTACTTGGCCGGGATCAGCGACTTGGGCTGGGGAACGGAGCGGCGGGCCTTCTTCTCATAGACTACGTCGTCCTGCGAGATCTTCATCAGCGTCACGCGATACGCCCCCGGGACGGCACCCGATTCGGGAGGGAACGCCTTGAGGTCGAACTTCCCCTCCGCATCAGTCGTCGCGGCCGCCGCGTACTTGTGGGCGCTCGGCTGGAACACCACGACCGCCTCCGGGACCGGCTCGCCGCGATAGGTGACGACGCCGTGCGCCGGGACCGTCGCCGGCCGGTCGGTCTTCGGGCCGCCGCCGCAGCCGGTCAGCACCACGACCGCCAGCAGCCCCGTGAGAACGGACGTCGTTCGCGGACGCGCATGACGCCGGGACGGGGAGGCCGAAGCGGCGAGGTCTGCGGAAAGACCGGTGCAGGTGGGGCGGGCGAACATGAGCGGGGAGACCTTGGGGGGAGAAGCACCCCGGACGTTGCGCCGGGGCGTTCCTTCAATGCCGGCGGGCGAACTTAGAAGTCCGAGAGGAGCTCTCCGCCGCCCCGCGTGCCGAGGTTCCCCCACACCCCGTACGCGCTCTTGCCGGAGCCGGGCGACGTCAGGTCTACCGTGCAGCTCTGGAAGCCGCTCGTCGGCAGGACCGCCCCCTGGTTGCCGGTGTCGATGTTGTCGCCGATGAACCGGACCGCGCCGTCCGCCATCAGGACCTGGACGCCACCCGCGTGCAGGCTTCCCGCGTTGAAGATCCCGAAGCCGCCGTTGCTCCGCGAGTTCCGCGTGAAGCAGCTCGACGAGTTCGGAGGAACCGACGTCGAGAACGTGGAGTAGATCGAGGCCCCGTCACCCCAGCGGTAGCCCCGCATCGCGTCAGAGTTGTGGGCCCCGCCCGGATAGGTCTTGAGGGCCGCGTTCCACAGCGCGGTGCAGGCGGCCGGGCTGATCGCGTTCGCCGGGAGGAGCGTATTGGCCACGATCCCCGGGCCGTTCGTCGACGTGGGGGCGACGATCTCCGACATCGCGATCGTGTTGCTCGAGCCGTCCGTGACGCTGCTCAGGTTCAGGCACTGCACGTGGGCGAACAGGCCGCGGCTGTCCAGCGGGCGGTTGCAGCCGAAGTCGTTCCCCGCTTCCCCGTCGCCGACGCAGAACACGTAGTTCCGCTTGCCGCGGGTGTTGCCCGCGTTGACCGGGTCCGTCATCCCGGCGTCGCTCGGGCAGGCCATGACGCCGATCTTCTTGGTCCAGGGGGCGTTGTTGCTCCACGGGCGGTTGTTCGCCGGTAGAGCTTCGACTTCCCGGGCCATCCCCCCCTGCTCGATGTACGGGAGCAGCGCGATGAAGCCGGACATCCGGAGCGCCTCTCCGCCGGTGAAGGCAGGGAAGACGTTGGCGACGTCGTGGTAGTTGTGGAGCGCGAGGCCGAACTGCTTGAGGTTGTTCTTGCAGCTCGACTGGCGGGCCGCTTCCCGCGCCTGCTGGACGGCGGGGAGGAGCAGGGCCACGAGGACGGCGATGATCGCGATCACGACCAGCAGCTCGATCAAAGTGAAACCGGATTTCGAACGTCGCGACATGAGATCGAACCTAACCCTCTATCGAGTCGAATACCGGCGAAAGCCCGCCGGTCCTGCCGATGCGCCATTCGCATCAACGGGGCCTGACGTTCCCAGGGCCCGCATCCCGCAGCGGTCCTCCGGCGTCCCAGGTATGTCGCAGAGCGCCCCCCGCCGTTACGCCCGAAAACCCGCTTTTACACAAACTTAACCAGCCAGCGTCCCGCTGGACCGGATGGCCGTGGAACGATGGGTTTGAGCGGATGGATGTCGTGCCGGCGAGGGCGGTTTTCGAGCTGGTGAGAAAGGAATCCGAGCGGTGGGAAGGTTGGAATAAGGCTTGGCTCATGGATGGTGTTGCGCAAAGCGTCGTTGATGATCGCGAAACGGGAGGGCGAAGCTCCTGCTGAGCCGCGCCGGTTCCTGACCGCGTCAACACGGCCTCAGGTCACGACGGACATTCTTCCGGCCATGTCGAGGAGACGTCGTTTGCGTCCACCACCGTTGCGGCTCGGCGGGAGCCTCGCCCTCCCGAGGCCTTTGCACCGACTTCCGAATGCCCGTTTGAAGAGCGGCATTCTCACGCGGGCTGATGTGGGCTAACACTGTGTCGGTGCGACGGAGACTCCACTTGGACACGTTCCTTCAGCGACTCGGGATCGAGCGGCCGATCATTCAGGCTCCCATGGCCGGGGTCTCGACGCCGGAGATGGCGGCCGCGGTGTCGAATGCGGGAGGGCTGGGCTCGATCGGGGTTGGGGCGGTCGATGCCGAGGGGACGCGGCGGATGATCGCCGCTGTTCGATCGAAGACGGACCGGCCGTTCAACGTCAATGTGTTCTGCCATCGGCCGGCGGTCGCGAATGCCGCTCGCGAAGCGGCGTGGCTGGCGCGGCTGGGGCCGGAGTTCGCGCGGTACGGTGCGAAGCCGCCCGCGCGACTGACGGAGATCTATGAGTCGTTTCTGAACGACGACGCCCGGCTGGCGGTGCTGCTCGAGGAGCGTCCCGCGATCGTCAGCCTTCACTTCGGCCTTCCCCCGCGGGAACGCATCGACGCCCTTCGCACGGCGGGGATCATTCTTCTCGCGTCGGCGACGAGTCTCGCCGAAGGACGTGCCGTTGCCGCCGCGGGAGTCGATGCCGTGGTCGCGCAGGGATACGAAGCCGGCGGACATCGCGGCGTGTTCGATCCCGATGCGGCGGACGACTGCCTCGGGACCGTGGCCTTGACCCGGCTGCTGGCGACCCGGCTCGACCTGCCGGTCATCGCGGCGGGAGGGATCATGGACGGAGCGGGGATCGCGGCTTCGCTGATGCTGGGGGCGGTCGCCGCGCAGCTCGGGACGGCGTTCGTCGCCTGTCCGGAGTCGTCGGCGGACGCAGGCTACCGGGCCGCGCTCCTCGGCCCGCCGGCGGAGCGGACCGTCATGACGAGAGTCATCTCGGGCCGTCCCGCCCGCTGTCTGGCCAATCGCTTCACGGCGCTGGAGCAGGAGGGCGTCCGGGATGCGGTCCCGGAGTACCCGATCGCCTACGACGCGGGGAAGGCGCTGCATGCCGCCGCCAAGGCGACCGGCGAGTTCGGCTACGGAGCCCAGTGGGCCGGGCAGGGGGCTCCGCTGGCCCGGGTGATGCCCGCCGGTGAGCTGGTGAGGCAGCTGGGAAGCGAGACCGAGCGGGCGTTGGCGAGCTGTTGAGTGTCCGCGGGCTGCCGATGTGCAATTCAAGATCGTCGGCCGACCGGGTCCAGGGGCGACCCTGGTGGGGGATGCAAGGGGGGCCTGTGTTGTTTTATGGGGCCCTCTTGCCCGCCAGAGGCCTGGCCGTCGAGAGATGTCTGAAGGAGATCGTGTCCAAGTGCGGACAACGTGCCGGATGTCCCAACATCAATCCGCAAGGATCCCGGGGCGAGTGGTGAGTCCTCAACGCCGGTTCCACAAAGCGGACGCCCGTTGTGTCCCACGGTTCCTCATGGAAGTGCCTCCGGCGGCAAGGGGGCGTGGCCCCCTTGACCCCAGGCTGCCGTGGCACGTTGGGTTTGAGCTATCGGAGGCGTGCCGGCGACAGCGGTGTTCGAGCAACGACTTCATCCACGCCCCACGAGCGGCATCTGGGTGGCCATCACCGTCATGAACAGCACGTTCGCATCCAGCGGTAGCCCCGCCATGTAGACGACCGCCCGCGCGACGTGCTCCGGATCCATCCGCGGCTCGACCATCATGGTCCCGTTGGCCTGCGGGACGCCGTTCACCATCCGGGCCGTCATCTCGGTCGCCGCGTTCCCGATGTCGATCTGACCGCAGGCGATGTCGTACTTGCGGCCGTCCAGCGACGTCGACTTCGTCAGCCCCGTGATGGCGTGCTTCGTCGCGGTGTACGGCGCGGAGTTGGGCCGCGGCGCCGTGGCCGAGATCGAGCCGTTGTTGATGATCCGCCCGCCCCGCGGCGTCTGCGACTTCATCAGCCGGAACGCCTCCTGCGTGCACAGGAACGGACCCGTGAGATTGACGTCCACCACCGCCCGCCACTGCTCGAACGTCAGGTCCTCCAGCGGGACCGCCGGCGCGCCGGTGCCGGCATTGTTGAACAGCACATCAAGCCGACCGAAGGCCCCCGCCGTCTGTTCAAAGAGCGATCGGACGGACGCGGGGTCGGTCACGTCCACGGCGACCGGCAGAGCCGTCGTGCCTGCGGGAGCGAGCGCCGCCGTCGCCTGGAGTGTCTCCAGCCGCCGGCCCGCCAGAACGACGCGGTAGCCTTCTCCGAGCAGGGCCAGCGCCACCGCGCGGCCGATCCCGGACCCGGCTCCCGTCACCAGTGCAACTTTCCCTGCGTCGGCCATCACACCTTCCCGTTGTCCGTTGGAACTGTCCCCTGAAACCGGGTGCCGACGACAGTGACGAGCTTCTGCTCCGCGGTCCAGAGAGAGCGCCGCGCCAACGTCGTCGGCCACTGTCGACGGCGGTCAGCGGCGCTCCAGGCCATGCAGCACGCTGCGGACATCCGCGATGTGCAGCAGGAAGTTGCGGAGGTCCTCGTCGCTGTTGAGTTTCCCCGCCGAGAACTGCTCCAGGGCCTCGGATTTGAGGCGGCTCAGCGCCCGTTCCTGTTCCAGCGCGGCGGCCTCGTTCCACGCTCCCTGGGCCGCCTGGTCGAGGCAGGCGAGCTCGATCGCGGTTGCCCGGTCGAGCCAGATCTCGAGGCCGACCGCCTTCCGCCGGACTGACCACCGCCACAGGAGGAAGAGGGCGATGGCCGCCGAGACGAGGAAGCTCCGCAGGTTCTCCGCCGCTTCGATCAGATCGTTGCTCAGGATCGGCTCGTTGCGGTTGAGATAGGAGACCGCGCCGGGATGGAGCGAGAACTCCCGCAGCCGCGCCAGCTCGGCGGCGTCGAGGGCCGGGAGGGCGGCGTTGCGTGCGAAATCCCCCTCGTAGAGGACTGACATCAGCCGTGACACGGCGTCGGTCGAGAGATCGCTGCGGACCACGAGGGCCATCGAGGGCGCGACCGTCGGAATGTCCTCGCGCGGTTCAGCAGGATCGGTCTGGTACATGCAGGCGGGGATCGACTCCGAGCGGACCTGGACGTCGATCCGGGAGTACGCTTCCGCGAACGGCAGCCCCTTCAGTCGATAGCCCCGCTGCTGGACGAGCCACTCCGCCAGCGGCGAGGGGAGGCTGGAGACGGTGAAGAGGAGGTCGGGAAGGTCGCCGGGGTCCGCCTGGCGAAGGTTCTCTTCCGAGCGGCTGTCGTCCTGGAAGTCGCCCGGCGCGAGGCCGGCGAAGTCCAGGAGCCTGAGCCCCAGCCGCCGCGTTCCGCTTCCCAGGGGGCCG
This sequence comes from Planctomyces sp. SH-PL14, assembly GCF_001610835.1. NCBI lineage: Bacteria > Pseudomonadati > Planctomycetota > Planctomycetia > Planctomycetales > Planctomycetaceae > Planctomyces > Planctomyces sp. SH-PL14. Next base: position 5,903,939 of record NZ_CP011270.1, read on the forward strand.
AGATGAATCCGTTTCCCCGCGAGCGCTTCCCAGTGTTCGTCGACCAGCTCGGGACGGATGAGAACGTGGATCGGTTCGGGACAGAGGATGGCGATCTGCGAGACGCCGGCGATCCGTTCCATCCCCCCCTGGACGAGGGCGGCGTCGATCTCGCCGCGGCTGACTTTGACGAGGCTTTCCTCGGAGCCTGCCGTGGGAACGAGTTCGAGTTGGAGCCGCGCGGCGCGGGCTTCGTCCCGGAGGACCTCGGCGATGGCGTGACGGCGCTTGAGCGGTTGCCCGGCGCTCAGGCGAACCGGGAGTGTCGGTTCGCGGAGGTTCCGGAGGAGCAGGAAGCCGGAGACGGCCACCATCGCCAGGCACGCCAGCGTGAGCCAGCGGACGGCGAGCGTCCGCTGGATCCGGCCGTCGACCACGGGGGGAAACGGGGACTTGTTCATGAACATCCGCGAGACGGGACAGGGAGAGTTCGGCCTGCCCAATCTATCGCAAACGGAAAAACGGCCGAGCCGGCTCACTCCGTCGTGGCCTGAGCCTTTCTGCGGGCCGGCACGCCATCGTCGCGGTGCCGGACACCCACGCTCCAACGGACGGGTGGTCTCGCCGGCGGCTTAACAGATCGTGAACAATTTCCAGGATCCGCGACCCGTTTCGCCTCTACGCGACATTAAAGACCTGTGGCTCACGTCCGCGCTCCCGGACACCCGAGGCAGCGATCCTTCAAAGGTCTTTGATGAAACCCATCGTCTTCGCCGGTCTGGTCTTCAGCGGACTGGCCCTGGAAGTCGCCTATCGCAACTCCCGCGATGCCCAGGCTCAGACGCCCGATGAGCGGCCGCCCGGCGCCGGTTCGGCCAGCGGCTTTGACCGGCTCCCCCAGGGCGATCGGCGCGGCGGGGGCCGCGGTCGGCAGGCGGATGGCCCCGGCGGTCCCGAAGGTCCCGGTGGACCGGGCGGATTCGGCGGCCCCGGAATGGGGCCTGGCGGACCGGGCGGTCCCGGAGGCTTCGGCGGCGGGACGCGCGAGCTGGTCTCTCAGTTCGATCAGGACGGAAACGGGTGGCTGAACAAGGACGAGCGTCAGGCGGCGCGAAAAACAGCACAGCAGGGGGGCCGCGGCGGACGGGGGGGACCCCGGTTTGGCGGTCGGCCCGACCCGGGCGAGTTCCTCGCCGGTCCGGCTCTTGAGGCGCTCGACACGGACGGGAACGGCAGTGTCGCGGCGGATGAACTCTCTGCCGGAATCGGCAAGCTCTTCCAGCGGGCGGCCGGCGACAGCCGACAGATCACGCCGGCGGAACTCGGGCAGGCTCTCGATGCGATCGTGCCCCGGCCGGACTTCGGCCCGGGCGGGGGCGGGCCGGGAGGTGGAGGTCCGGGAGGATTCGGGCGTCCGCCGGGACCGGATGGTGCGGAAGGACCGCGCGGGCCGGCCGGGGCACCCGGGGAACCGGAGCGACGGGGACGGGGTGACGAGCCGATGGGGGGACGCGGTCCGGGGCGCGGCTTCGGTCCGGGGTTCGCCCTCGCCGGGGCGATCGCGCGGGAGGCGGACCGCAATCAGGACGAGTCTCTGACGCTCGATGAGCTCCAGAAGGCGGGACGGGACCTGTTTCAGAAGGGGGACGCGGATCATGACGGGGAGTGCACCGCCGTGGAGCTGAAGACGGCGATCGGCTCGCTGATGGCCTCCGCTCCCTTCGGCGGTCCCGGCGGCGGCCCTGGGGGTGGACCCGGCGGCCCGGGAGGACGGTCGCGGGAGGCGGGGCGGCCCGGGCCGAAGGTGGAGTCTTCGCAGGTCCGCAATTACGGCGACGAGCCCCTGTTTGCTTCCGACGTGCTGCGGACGCTGTTCCTGACCTTCGAGAACGACGACTGGGAGAAGGAGCTCGAAGACTTTCACGGGACCGACGTCGATGTCCCGGCGACGCTGAAGGTCGATGGCCAGAGCTACTCCAACGTCGGCGTCCACTTCCGCGGGATGTCCTCCTACGGCGGTGTCCCGACGGGATCGAAGCGGTCGCTGAACGTGGCGATCGATCTGGCGGACGGCAAGCAGCGGCTGATGGGGCAGAAGACCCTGAACCTGTTGAACGCCCACGAGGACAGCTCGTTCCTGAGCTCCATTCTCTACTCGCACATCGCCCGCAAGCACATCCCGGCTCCGAAGGCGAACCTCGTCAAGGTGGTCATCAACGGCGAGAGCTGGGGGCTGTACGTGAACGTGCAGCAGTTCAACAAGGACTTCGTGACGGAGAACTTCGGCGGCGACGGCGGCGGGGCGCGGTGGAAGGTGAGCGGCAGCCCCGGCGGCGGAGGGGGGCTCGAGTACCTCGGGGATCACGTCGACGACTACCGGCGGCGGTACGAGATCAAGTCGTCGGACAGCAACAAGTCGTGGAAGAAGCTCATCGAGTTCTGCCGCGTCCTGAACGAGACTCCGGCCGACCAGCTCGAAGCGGCGATCACGCCGCTCCTTGATGTCGAGGGGGCGCTCTGGTTTCTGGCGCTCGACGTGGCGCTCGTCAACAACGACGGCTACTGGGTCCGGGCGAGCGACTACAGCCTGTATCTCGATGGAGCGGGGAAGCTGCACCTCATTCCGCACGACATGAACGAGGCCTTCCATCCCGCGATGATGATGGGGATGGGGGGCCCGGGTGGGCCGGGAATGGGCGGCCCGGGCGGCTTCGGAGGCCCCGGTGGGCCGGGTGGACCGGGTCCTGGCGGTCCCGGATTTGGCGGCCGTGGTTTCGGTCCGGGAGGGGGAGGGGGAGGCCGCGGCGGTAACAACGCCGGCGGAAACGAAGAGGGCCGCGGACGGCGGCCGATGGGTGAAGGGGACGAGCCGCGCGGACCGCGGGGGAATGCCCAGGGAGGCCGCGGGCTCGAACTCGATCCGCTCGTCGCTCTCGACGATCCCCGCAAGCCGATGCGGAGCAAGCTCCTCGCCGTGCCGAAGTTCCGCGAGCGGTACCTCGAGATGGTGCGGACGATCGCCCGGGAGGACATGAACTGGGAGGTGATCGGTCCTGTCGTCGCGCAGTACCGGGCGCTGATGTCCGCCGACGTTCAGGCCGATACCCGGAAGCTCAGTTCCTTCGAGGCGTTCGAGGCGGCGGTCGCGTCCCGCCCCTCCGGCGGTGCGGCGCCGACCGAAGGTCGCGGCCGGGAGATCAGCCTGCAGTCGTTCTTCGAAGGCCGCCGGGCGTTCCTGCTCCGCTGAGTGCGGGCCGTCCGTTGAAGGATCGCCTCGCCCGTCGTTTGTCCTGTCTCCGTTCTCCCCCGTCCGCGGCTGCGGACACCGTATGATGAGCGCCGTCCGACTCCGGCTCGGCGGCGCCTGCCGAGGAGTCCTGCCTTGCCCGAGTGGCTTTATCCCATGGTGGAAGCTCCGCATCTTCCGATGAGTGCCCTCCTAGCGCGGCTGATCTTTGCCATCGTCGGCGGGACGCTGGTGGCGGGGATCTATCAGCGGACCCGTCGTGCCAGCAGCATCGCGCCGACCTTTCCCGCGACGCTCGTCCTGCTGTCGGTGCTGATCGCCGTGGTGACGCAGGTGATCGGAGACAATGTGGCGCGGGCCTTCAGTCTGGTGGGGGCGCTTTCGATCGTCCGTTTCCGGACGGTGGTTCAGGACACGAAGGACACGGCCTTCGTGATCTTTGCGGTGGTGGTGGGGATGTCGATCGGGGCGAACCAGCCGGTGGTTGCGGCCGGGGGGATCGTGGCGGTGGGGCTGACGGCGTGGCTGTTCCGGGACCGCCCGGCGCAGGCGTTGTCGATTGACCGTCAGATCGTGCTGGAGGTGAAGCTGGGGTGGGTCGATGATGTCGAGGTGGTGGTCCGGAGTGCTGTTGCGGCGCACATCCTCGATATTGAGCCGCTGGCGTTGTCGACGTTGAAGAACGGGGCGGGGTTGGAGGCGCGGTTCCGGATGCGGTTGTTGCCTTCGGTGCGGCTGACGGAGCTGGTAGCGGATCTGAACCGGATCAACGGTGTGCAGAGCGTGGAGTTGCGGACGGAATGAACCGGGTCCAGGGGCACCCTGGTCAGCGAGTGCCGAGGGGAGAATCCCCTTTGCCCGCCGGAGGCTTTGGCCCGTCGAGAGATGTCTGAAGAGCCCGTGTCCCAGCGCGGACACCGTGCCGTATGCCCCCTCACAACACGCTGGGAGTCCAGCGCGAGCGAGGGGTTCTCAACGCCGGTTCCACAAAGGGTGTGTCCGTCGTTTACCACGGTTCCTCATGGAAGCGCCTCCGGCGGCAAGGGGTGCCCCCTTGACCCCGGCTGCCGTAGCACGTTGGGTTTGAGCAAGCACAGCCGTGCCGGCGAGGACGGTGGTTGAACGGTCGGTTCCGCCTACACTACAGCCTGACCTGAATATCAACCGTTGCCCCCGCGCTCCGCATCGGACGTCCGCTTCAACCACCAGCGTGCCATGCAGCCCCAACCCGCCTCGCGGCGTTCCTTCCTCAAAACCTCCCTCGCCCTCGCGGCGTCCGCCTCCGCCCTCTCGCACGGCGAACAACTCCTTGCCGCCGACGGCGACGCCCCCCTCATCGCCTACATCGGCACCTTCAGCTCCCCTTTGAGCGACGTCCTCCCGACACAGGTGGACCTCCCCCCCGGCAACGGCCGCGGCATCCACATCTTCCGCGTCGATCGCCAGACCGGAGCGATGACTCCCGCCGGCGTCCATGAACTGGGGACGAGCCCGAGCTGCCTGGCACTCAACAAGGCCGGAACGCGGCTCTATTCCGCGAATGAGACCGACCGAGTTGGCGAGACGAAGGAAGGGACCGTCAGCGCCTTCTCGATCGACCGCAAGACCGGCCAGCTCACGCTGCTCAACACCGTCCGCTCCGGCGGCGCGGGACCGACCTACGTCAGCCTCCATCCGAGCGGCCGGTTCCTGCTTGTGGCGAACTACTTCGGCGGATCGGTCGCGGTCCTGCCGGTCCAGACCGACGGCCGGCTCGGCGAGCCGACCGACGTCCAGAACGACGCCGGGCCGATCGGCCCGGCCCGCGCCAAGAACGCCCCTCCGGGAAGTTTTGCGTTCAGCGGACATGACCGGACGCACGCCCACATGATCCAGGCCGATCCGTCGGGGAAGTTCGTCCTGCACGTCGATCTCGGGCTCGACCGGATCTATGTCTGGAAGTTCGACGACCAGAACGGAAAACTCGTCGCCAATGACCCCGCCTGGGTGGAGCTGCCACCCGGGGACGGGCCGCGGCACTTCCACTTCCATCCCAACGGACGGTGGTTCTATTCGATCCAGGAAGAGGGCTCGACGATCGTCCTCTTCGACTACGACGCGAAGGCGGGGCGGCTCACCGCGCGGCAGACGGTCTCGACGCTTCCGACGGGGTTCGGGGGGAGTAACTTCTGCTCGGAGCTCCTGGTTTCCGAGGATGGGAAGTTCGTCTACGCCGGGAACCGGCTGCACGACAGCATCGGGATCTTTGCGATCGGAGCGGACGGGACGCTGACGCACGTGGCGGACGAATGGACGCGGGGGAACTATCCGCGGAGCTTCACCTTCGATCCGACGGGGCGGTTCCTGTATTGCGGGAACCAGCGGGGGGATAACGTGGCGGTCTTCGCCGTCGATCGCGCGACCGGCCTGCTGAAGTTCACCGGGCAGTACGTGCCGGTGGGGAACCCGTCGCACATCGTGTTCTTGGAGGGGGACTCGCGATAGAGGGGAGTGATCGCGCCTCCGGCCGGCAGGAGGCTGGCCCCTGCACCCCCGCCAGGGCCAGCCCTGGACCCGACAGGAGAGACTGTCCGCCGCGTCGTTCGAGTCACTCTCGACACATCCTCGACGAGAACTGTCATTCGCGAACGGGCAATCCGGAGAAGTTCGGGCCATGAGATCGGTCTTTGCCTTCCTGCGGGACGTGACGGAGGAGCAGGTCGCCGAGGAACTGGAGCGGCTCTATCCGTGGCCCGACCGGCCAGTCGGGCGGAAGAAGGATTCCTGGGGCCTTCTGGAAGAGGAGCAGTGCTATCTGTGGATCTACTTCGCTGACAACTTTGACCGCGAGTTTGACCCGGAGGAATGGGCTCAACTCGTTCATCAGCTTGGAGCGGAACCCACCGTCGTCGTCATGGCGGACGTGACCAGCCGTCATCCCGGCCATCGGCAAGTCCTGGGGTTCCTGACAAGCCTCCTCCAGGCATTCACCGGGGCGGCCATGGACGACTACACGCTTCACCTGTGGTCGCTGGAGGAGCTGCAAAGCGGCCATTACGTCGAAGGTCACCCGTTCTTCGACTCTCGAGGGTGGTCGGCTGAGATAGACAGCCGATTGGACGACCCGCGTTGAGAACGCCCCGTCTGTTTACGTTCTCCAGGGATTTTATTTGATCGCCTGCTAATGATCGAAGACCATGTAAAACTTCGGTCGTCTGTCCGTTCACTTCCTGACGACGACTGCCGCCGCTTCCTCAGTGCTCGGAGAAGGCCATGCTCAGAGCCGTGATTCTTGGTGCCGTCCTCGGGCCTCTGGCCTCCGAGGCACTGGTCTCCGCTGGTCCCCCCAAGGCAACGAATGCCACCCGGGCGACCGTTTCCGCAAATCCCGGAACGATCGCCGGGGAGACCGTCACCATCGCGCTCGAAAAAGAGCTGGCGGGCGATAACGCCGCGCGCCTGTCTCTGTTGCGCGAACGCCTGTCTGGATCGCCGGACGATGCGGCGGCCCACTGGCACCTGGGTGAGGTCCAGGTCGGAGAAGAATGGGTTCCCTACGAGCGGGTTGCCGATCACGGCAACCGCTGGCGGGAGCTGTACCGGTATCGGGAGGAGCGGTCCAGAAAGGGAGCGACCGTCGACGATCAGCTCTTCCTGGCGGACGGCGCCCGTGCTCACCACCTGTTCGATGAAGAACGGGCGCACCTCTCCCAGGTCGTCGCGCTCAACGCATTTCATCAGGAGGCGAACGAGCGGCTCGGAAACGTTCTGGTCAATTCCCAATGGATCTCGCGCGAATCCGTTGAGCGCTCAATGAGCGCGCAGTCGCGATGGAATCGAACGCTGGCGACGTACGGCCCGGAGGCGGCGCGACGCGTCCAGGCGTGGCGAAAGCTGTCGGAGAAGAAGTTTGCGCAGATCGCCGATCCCTTTGCGGACTGGGGCGACCCCGAGCGGCTGTTCGCGCTGGAGCAGGCGGTCGGTGACTCGGGGGACGTGGTTCACCGGGCGTACCTGAAATGGCTCGGCACGCTCGACTGCTACGAAGCCACGATCGCCATTGCCCGCCAGGCTATTTTTTCGGAGGAGGCCGAGGTCCGCCTGGAGGCGATGCACGCGCTGAAGAGCCGCTCTCCGGAGGACTACCTGCAGCAGCTCGTCGGCAGCATCCGGAAGTATCAGGCCGCGGAGACCAAGGGGCCGTCGTCTTCCCAGGGCGGGCACACCGCCGCGTTTCAATGGGAAGACATGGATACGGTCTGGAGCGCGCATTTGACACTGCGTCAGCCCGTACAGGTCATCGATTTCCTGCCCGCCCGCAGACGAGGTCGGAGAGGCGTCACAAGGGTGGTGATGCCCCAGAACAACTACCTTGAGTCCAGGCTGGCGCTGGCGGTGGACTTCTGTCGTCTGGAGGCGGAGCATCTGGCGGCGACGGCCGAGTTCCGGAACAGCCGCGTCTTCCGCACGCTCTCTGTCGCCTTCGACCGAACGATTGACGAGCCGCAGGAGGCCTGGGACCTGTGGCGGGAGGTTGCCGACACCGGTCTGATGCGGCAGCGGCTCTCGTGGAACTATGAGGAGGGATGGTATGTGGACCAGCGGCAGCGGATTCGACGCGGCCCCGCGACGCCCGTGGTTTATTCGAGGGTCACGATCGGCGCTGGATCGTGCCTCGTGGCGGGCACGCCGATCGTCACGGAAACCGGGCCGCAGGCCGTGGAGTCGATCATGCCGGGAGACCGGGTTCTGACTCAGGATCCCGAGACCGGGGAGCTGGTCTTTCAACCCGTGCTGGCCCGGACGCAGCGGGAGAAGGCGAAGCTGTTCCGTCTCAAGACGGCGGACAATGAGATCACCTGTTCCCAGGGGCATCCGTTCTGGGTCAACGGACTGGGCTGGGTCCAGGCCCGAGCCCTCGAGGTCGGGATGCCGCTCCACACCGTCCTGGGCTCGACGGAGGTGACGTCGATCGAGTCCGCGGGCGAGGGGACTGTTCACAACCTGGTCGTGGCGGACGCGCACACCTACTTCATCGGGAAGACGAACGCTTACCTGAGCCATGACGTGACGCGCCGTCAGCCGACCAATGCGCTGATCCCCGGGCTTCAGCCGACCTGGCAGTCGCCAGACTCGGAGGAGGAGCGTCCGATCACGGCGCGTTGAACGCGACGCGGAGCCGCATCACGCCTTGGGCCACATCGCTCCAAAGAGGCTGGCGACGATGACGGCGTAGAGGACCGACTCGACGATGTGTCCGACGATCCGGCAGCGGAACCAGATGGCGTGCTGGACGAGGGCGGCCAGGAACGTCATGAGCGAGGCGGTCGAGACGAATCGGAAGACCGTCAGGAAGTCGGCGCCCGCGGGGATCGCCAGCCGCGCGAGGTAGGCGAGGCCGATGCAGACCACAAAGAAGTAGAGGAGCGTGAGGGCGAGGTTCCGGCCCATCGTCATGCCGGGGAAGAGCGTCAGGACCCCCATGGGTCCCCGCTGCATCTTGGTCATGTATTCCTCGCTCTGCTTCGTCCCGGGGTCCATGCCGGGGACCATGTAGTTGCCGGGCTGGGCTCCGACTTGCCTTAGGGCGTCGAGGACCGGGTCTTCGTCCGGGAGCTTCTTCCAGTCCTGTGCGTGGAGGCCGAGGACCATCCAGGAGAGGAAGCTGGTGAAGAACAGGGCGACGGTCGCGAGGACGATCGGGAGAAACAGCGGCTGGATCAGCATGGTGGTGTCCTCTGGAAGCCCGGACGAGAAGGTGGCGGAGGGCGTGACGACCGCGATGCCCGTCAGGCTAGTTCGAGGGGGAACCCGCGGGAAGCGTCCGTTGGCGGGTGAGTGGTCTCGTCAGCTTTAGCCACTGCTTCGTACACTGGCGTGCGGTGAGGAATCGATCTTTCGAATCGCTTGGAGGCCAGCGAAACATGCGCGTCACCCTGCTGCTGATCGTCAGCTTTGCCGTCGCCGGGTGTCAGAGAGGCGGGACGCCGCCGAAGGGGGAGGCGGCCGCCCCGCCGAAGCGGCCGGACAATGAGGTCCGTACGGTCTTCCGTTCAGACGATGCGACCTACGTCGTCGCACCGGACCGGACGGGCGGACTGGAGATCACCCCGCACGACTGGATCGGCGGGCAACTCGTGGCGCGTCCCCGTGCGGAGGTGATTCCGTTTCCGCGGAAGGAGACACTGGGAAAGATCGGGGCGATCCGCTGCGATGAACAGTTCGGCTCGATCGTCTGTGTCGCGGTGTATGGCAAGGGGCCGTCGAATCCCGATGCGCCGCGGTGGTTGTGGCACTGGTTCAACGGAGAGCGGTGGCGGACGGGAAAGATCGACGCCCCCGCCCAGAGCTTTTGCTCGGCGGTGTTCTCTCACGGGCGGGACAATATGCGGGCCGTGTTTGAGGTCTTTCGGGAAGACGGGAAAGAGCAGCGGCACGGAGCGCTGATCTACGACAACCCCTGCATGAGCAGCGCCAGCGATGAAGGGGACGGGGGCTGGTTTCACCCCGCGGCGGACCTGCTCGACCCCAAGGCGCTGAAGTCGTCGCCTCTGGCGATGCCGGAGGCTCCTCGGGGGACGTGAGTCAGCGAGCGGCGCGGCTTTTTGAGGGACGGCGATCGTGCTCCGATCGGAGTCAACGCAATCGAGGCTCGTTCCCCTTCCAACTACGCGGGGCCGGCTCCGGCGTCGGTGATGGTCGGGATCATGATCGACGAGCCGTCCGGGTATCGGAGGTGGATCGAGTCGTAGGTGCCGCCGGTGTACGGGGCCTTCGTGTACTGGGCCGGGATCGGCGTCAGCAGCAGGGCCCAGATGCCGGGGAGTGTTTTGATCTTCACGTCGAGGATCAGGATCCTGGGATTGATCCCCTGCGGAGCGGCGGGGGTCACGATCGCTACGACTCCCAGTCCCCCCTCGCCGTAGACCCCTTCGACGACGAGCTTCGTCTCCGTCCCCTCGGTCACCGCCCAGGCCCGCCAGCGGTCTTTCGGAGGCTCGGGGCGCTCCGGACGGAGGGCGGGGTCCTGGGCGGCGACTGTTCCCGCGAGAGCGGCCAGGCTGGCGGTGGCGGCCAGTTTCAACGAATCGCGGCGCGTGACGTCGGTCATGGCTTGGGTCCTGCGGGCCAGGGGACAGGGTTCTCCTGAGGCGAACGGAGAGACCCGAAGTGTCGCAAGCCGGCGGCGGACGGATCAAGTCCCTCGGGAGGCATTGAGACCACCGGTGCCGACGGCCATCCAGCCAGACCTGTCGTACTCTGTCAGTCGACTCGCACTCGGGTGGCCTCTTTGGCCATCCGGCTGCCGAGCCAGGCGCCCGCCAGTCCTCCGATCAGGAAGTACCCTTCCTGCTGATGCTGAAACAGCCGGAGCTCAAAGTAGATCCGGGTCGCCTCTTCCCAGCTGACGAGCTCTTGAAACTGCTTCTCGACCAGCGTCCGCGTTCCCCAGATGTTGCCGGCCAGCACCGCCGCGACGGTGGCGGCGGCGGTCAGCATTCTCAGCAGGAAGGACGTTCCTCCGGCAAAACTGACCACCGCAACGGAAAACATGATCGCCGCGAAGAACGGCCCGACCAGCAGCAGCTTGGCCGGTATGGCGATCTGCTGCATCCCTCCCCAGAGGAGCGTATAGAGGCTCGCTCCGACCAGAAGGGCGGGAACGGCGTAAGTCCATTGCACGGGAGCGGTGTCCTGCAGTTCGCCGACCGCCGCTTCATCCCGAACCCGCGCCAGGCAGTTCTCACAGGCCGGAACGTAGTGGTTATCGATCATCATCAGCGTGTTCGGCACGGCCGTGCCGCACACTCCGCAGTGCGGGATCGTCGGCTCGGCCCCGAACGCGCGGAAGTCCTGAATGAGGTTCGTCGGGAGATCGAAGAACTGCTTCTCCGTGAGGCGTTCCAGCCGCTGCGGCGTCAGCTCCATCTCCACCTGATTGGGATGGTTTCCGGTCTCGCCCCGGACACCGCGGATCCAGGTGGTCGGCACTCCCGAATTTTTCACGTGGGTGAAGCCTGAAAAGTCTTCCAGGATCTGCGAGTTGATCACCGCCGCGGGGGCGATGGCGTTGAGTTGGATGCACTGCTGGAAGAGGGCGACGTCGAAGCAGACCCCTTCGTAGATTCCCACGTATCGTCGCGTCCGTTCCGTGTAACGGAGTCCGCACCGTGAGACGAGATCCTCAAACGCCGCCTTGGCTTCTGCTGCAGTCATGTTTTCTGGCCCTGGTCTTGAACGCGGGTCCGCCCTTAGCCGATTGCCCGAAGTCGCCCGCCCCTCGTCGCCCGCACACGCTAGTCCCGCTCCCGTGTGAAGTCAAATTTCGCATCCCGGGGCGGCGCGCGGGGGGCGGGGCGCGCTACGGTCGCGCACGAACGGCACTCATGATCGTCCGCGACCGCGGCTCGCTGATCGCCCGTGCGACGGCGGTTTGCAGACGTTCCAGGTCGGCGGGCGTTGGCACCTCGCCGGTGAGGTACGCACCACCGCCCGAGTACTCCTCGAGCCGGACGTCTGCAAAGGCCGGGTCCTCGGTCAGGAGCGGCGCGATCTCCTGCCGCTCTTCCCGGTATCGTCTTTGATAAGCCTGGCGCTCGCCGGCCAGGAACCCTGCGAGGAGCGCGGCGGCGGTGCAGACCGCGAGGATCGCGATCGCAGCGAAGGTCCGCAGTCCGCGGCGAAGGATTGCTCCTTCGGGAACGTCGCCGGTCCCGGCCGATCTCCTCGCTCCCGCGTCCCGCCAGCAGAGCAGTCCAACCAGGCCGAGACCAACGGCCGCGCCACCGATCGCTCCCTGGGTCAGGCCGAGGCCGACTCCCACGGAGACCGGATCGAAGCCCGGTTCCCGGCCGCTTGGCAATACGGTCCGGTAGTACTCGGGAGCGAAGACGCCGAGCAGTCCACCGATCGCGAGCCCGATCGCCGCCAGTAGCAACGTACAGGCGACAATCGTCGTGACGGCCCCTCGCGCGGTCATCGGTCTCTCTCCCGTTGCGGACTTTGATCTCCGCCCATGTTGGCACCTTCGCCCCGGCTCCTCGGGCAGCATGGCCCGACGGCACTGTGCCGGTCAACGATCCGAACGCCGCGGGGATCGAATGAGGGACCGGATGCACTCTGACTTCCTGCGATGTCCGTTTCGGCTTGGCTCGTTCGCAGAGGGATGACACCGCGTCACGCGAGCGTCCGTTGCTTCGAGCTGAGCGGCAGATGATATTGGCTCCTGTTTGACAGGCCCCTCCCCCGCCCCCCGCCCCCTGTCACCCGCGGACAAGCCTTTTCAGCGTCAGTCGTCATGCGCGATCGTTGGCAGGATCTTCGAGTTGGCGACCGCGTCCGGCTTTTGCGTGTTCCTGAGTCCGACCTCCGCCAGCGCGAGCATGAGCTCCGTGTCGGTACGGAGATGCCGGGTTGGACGGCCGATACGCTGGAGCGGATTCTCGCCATCGATCCGGTCGTGACCATCGATCGCATCGACGAATACGGAGCCCCCTGGTTCAGCTACGAGTTGATCGGGGCGGATGGCGAACCGGAGCACCACTACCTGGCCATCACGGAAGATGAGTCGTGGGAACTGGTGGAGGATCCGGGCGTCCCTTAGTGGAGGGATCGAATGGATGAACCAGGATCGCCCGCCACGTCGCCACCCTCCGCTGCGGCCCGTGCGGCTATCAGGTCCTCGATCAGCTCCGATCGCCGCTGCTCACCCTCTTCCGGCGTCATGGCACGCAGGATCGACGATGGATGCCACGAGACGAGCGTTCGCTCGCAGTGACGGGTGGAGAGAACGACGCCCCGCTGGCGGCCGAGGCGCGTGTCGCGGCCGACGATCACCTGGGCGGCGGTCGCTCCCAGGCAGACAACGACCGTCGGCCGGATCGCCGCCAGTTCCGCTTCCAGCCACGGAAAGCAGGCCGCCATCGCCCGGGCCGGCGGCTTCTTGTGCAGGCGGCGGGTCCCCGTCTCCTCCCAGTGAAAGTGCTTGACGGCGTTCGTGAGATACACCTCCTGCCGCGCGATCCCCGCTTCCCGCAGGGCCTCATTGAGGACTTCCCCAGCGGGGCCGACGAACGGCTCGCCGGTGAGGTCCTCCTGGTCGCCGGGCTGCTCGCCGATGAGAACGATCCGGGCGTCACCCGGGCCGCGGCCGAAGACCGTCTGTGTCGCGCGGGCGTGGAGGTCGCACCCCTGGCAGCAGGCGGCCGCCGCGGCCAGCGAGGCCAAGTCGCGGGCGGCCGGGAGAAAGGCTGCCGCGGACTCGACGGGGCGAGTCGTCTGGCGGGCCATCGTCTCCAGCCGCCGCGGGGCGTCGGCAAGGAGGTCGGGAATGATCCGGGTCTCGGGGAGCGTCTCCCAGTGCCGGACCGGCATCTCCCGTTTCATCGCCCGCAGCTTGATCCGGGCCGGGTTGAAGATCGAGCCGTAGTACGTCTTCCACAGCTCTTCGAGAGCGTCCCCCTGCGGCGCGGCGCTGGCCGGGACCCCTTCGCCGAAGTGGAGCGACTCTCCGTCCCACAGGACCGAGGCGTCGGGCGTGAGGATCGACCACGCCATTTCAGGGAACCGTCGGGAGAAGAACGGCGCGACGAGCGGGAGGATCAGGTGGTCGGGGCGGTGCCAGGCGACGTACTGCTCCATCGCCCCTTCGGCGATCCGGCGGAACCGGACGAACGCCTTGGCCTTGTGGGCGTCCCGCGAGACCGCCTTTTCCATCCGCGTCAGGCGGATGACGTCGTCGTCCGTGATCACCTCCAGCAGCTCCGGCTCGTCGTGCGTGAGACGCCAGAGGGTCCGGTACAGCAGGTCCCAGCGGCCGGCGTCGCGGTGGCAGCCTACGGTCCGGGCGAGTTCGAGGAAGGCCCGTGGGACGGTGGTTGCGGCGGCCGGGGCGACGGTGCTTCGCGGCGTGTCATCGAAGGTGAGTCCGAGCGTCGGTCGCTCGGCGCTGTGCGCGCGGAACATCACCGCCTCCGGACCTTGGCCGAGAGCGAGCAGGTCGCGGGCGGCCTGGCGCCAGTCGTCGAAGGTGGTGACAGTGATCGTGTGCATCGGGAGTTACCGTCACTGCTGAGCCACAGATTGAGGCGTGGTCTGTCTCTAGCGGGGGATTCCGTGGACGCAAACTGCGTCCTTGCCGGCACGACTCGGCTCGCTCAAACCCAACGTGCGACGGCAGCCTGGGGTCAAGGGGGCCACGCCCCCTTGCCGCCGGAGGCATTTTCGTCGCGGAACCGTGGTACACAACGGACGTCTCCTTTGTGGTACCCGCGTTGAGGACTCCCTCACATCACACCGCTGGCTTTGCAATCCCCGCGGGTTGGTGAGGGGGCATACGGCACGTCGTCCGCGCTTGGACACTCGCTCCTTCAGAGAGATCGAGACGAGACGGGCCTCCGGCGGGCAAAGGGGCGTTGCCCCTCTGCACTCCCCACCAGGGGTACCCCCTGGACCCGGTGATTGGATCGGTGATGTTGGGGTGCGCGTCTGCACCCCTCGCTGGGCTCTCCATGTCCTTGTGGTTCGCGCAATGCTCAGCCTTCGGGCTCGTGTTTCCACTCAAATCTCTGTTGTCAGGGTCGTCGCGAATCCGGAGGTCGCCGGCGCGCGGTCTTCGCCAAAGAGGAGCAGCTGCCGCGGGGCAGGGGGGCGGAGGGTTCGGTCCAGGAGCTCGGTCTCGAGGACCCGCGCATCTGGATGGTGGTCCGGGGTCTCAACGAAGTGCTTCACCCGCGACCACGGGATGCGGAGCTTCCGCAGGTCCTCCGCGCGAAGCATGCGGTGCTTCCGCGCCAGGAGCACGCGGTCGACCGTCCGGACGCCGAGACCCGGAATCCGGAGGAGGAGTTCCCGCGGGGCGGTGTTGACGTTCATCGGGAACTGCTCGCGGTGCGCGAGGGCCCAGGCGAGCTTGGGGTCGATGTCGAGAGCGAGGTTGGGGCGGTCGGGGCTCACGAGTTCGGGCAGCTCGAATCCGTAGAACCGCAGGAGCCAGTCCGCCTGGTAGAGGCGATGCTCGCGGACGAGCGGAGGGGAGGCGGCGGGGAGACGCGTGTCGGCGTGCTGGATGGGGCTGAAGGCGGAGTAGTAGACGCGGCGGAGCTTGTGGGTTTCGTAAAGGTGCGTGGCGGTTTCGAGGATCGCGGCGTCGGGGGCGGGGGTCGCGCCGACGATCATCTGCGTGCTCTGGCCGGCGGGGGCGAAGGGGGTTGTCTTGAAGCCGGCGGCGCGGTTCTCCCGCTGGTCGTCGATCCGGACCTTGATATCGGTCATGGCGGTTTCGATGTCGTCCCGCCGCTTCTCCGGTGCGAGCTGGACGAGGTCGGGTTCGGTCGGGAGTTCGACGTTGACGCTGATCCGGTCGGCCCAGCGGCCTGCTTCCGCGATCAGGCGCTCGTCGGCGCGGGGAATCGTTTTGAGGTGGATGTAGCCGCCGTAGCGGTGGTCGACCCGCAGGGTGCGGGCGACGGCGACGATCTGCTCCATGGTGTAGTCCGGGTTCTGGATGATCCCGGAGCTGAGGAAGAGACCTTCGATGTAGTTGCGGCGGTAGAACTCGAGGGTGAGGCGGACGACTTCCTCGACGGTAAAGCGGGCCCGGGGGACGTCGCTGGTGACGCGGCTGACGCAGTACTTGCAGTCGTAGATGCAGTAGTTGGTGAGGAGGATTTTGAGGAGGGAGACGCAGCGGCCGTCGGGTGTGTAGCTGTGGCAGATCCCCATGCCTTCGGTGGAGCCGATGGCGGTTCCGGGTCGTTTGGTGGTGGGACCGCTGCTGGCGCAGGAGGCGTCGTACTTGGCGGCGTCGGCCAGGATGGCGAGTTTCTCCTGTGTGTTCATGGACGATCCTCGTCTGGGCTTCGATGGTGTATTGTAGCGGTTACTGAACAAACGACCACATGGCTGTTTTATGCGACCACATCGCTTGAGCAGGAATCAGGCCAATCGCCGCTCATCGAGAGCCGGGTCCAGGGCGGATGCCCTGGTGGCGTGCAGGGGCCACCCCCTGCCCGCCGGAGGCTTTGGCCGTCGAGAGATGTCTGAAAGAGCGTGTGTCCAAACGCGGAAAACGTGCCGGATGCCCCCCCACCAACCCGCTGTGAGCACGAACCGAGCCCGCAGTTGACTCGCCGCGCTCCCGTAGGCAGACTCGCGAAAACGACTCTTCGCTTCTCTGTGAGTTGGGCCTATGGACACGCGGGTCAGCGATGTGCTTCGACGAATCGAGGCGATCCTTATCGAAACGATTCCGGCGGCGATCCAGGCGGCCCGGCTCAGTGAGCCGGTCTACTGCCTGCGGATCTGGTACAACGGCACCGACAGCGATTCCGACGCCATTCCCTGGCTGATGCCGGTCAAAGAGGTCACGCGGCAGGCGATCCTCAAGAAGGCGAAAGGACGGTTTCCAGAAGGAATCTGGCTGGCGGACGAACTGACGAACGTGGGGCAGGCGTTCAATGTCGACATCAAGAATGCCGAACTGACAGAGCAGTACGGTCTCTGGTACGAGCATCTCGCCGAGCAGGACGATGAGGAGGATCTCCAGCTGTTCCGCGAGATGGTGCAGCGGGTCTCCGCGGCGCTGAACCGTCTCGACTGGTCAGCGCTCGCTCCGGTCACGGACGATTTTGTCGTCTTTCCGGCGGACGGTTCGCACACCTTCGGCGACGACCTGGAGGATCTTCGCGCGAGTGTTCCTGCCGATCGGCTGCAGTTGCTCAAGTCGCGCAAGCTCTGGAAGTGACGACAGGGTGCCGGGGGGCTCCGACGACTCCCGGCCCGGGCACTGCAATCATGGCGGATTGGTGAGGGGGCATACGGCACGTCGTCCGCGCTTGGACACGGGATCCTTCAGACGTCTCTCGACGGACGGGCCTCCGGCGGGCAAAGGGGCGTTGCCCCTCTGCACTCCCCACCAGGGGTTCCCCCTGGACCCCGGTTCTTAGGCCGTGGGACCGTCGGGGCCTTCCACCGCGACCTCGAACACGTGCGCTGTCCACGGCGGAACATCCAGATAAAGACCGTGATCCCGCAGGTCCGCACCCGCACGCCAGTACACATCGCTCCCGAGCCGGTCGCTCAAGCGGATCGTGTGCGCCGCCAGCTCCCCCCACGGCCAGCGGACATACCCCTGCGCCGGACCCGCCGAATTGTTCACCGCCACCAGCAGCCGCGCATTCCCCTTCGTCCACGACATCGTGATGAACGACGCCGCACTCCCGTTCCCCTCCCACGCCGGATAACACTCCAGCAGCATCCAGTCCCCGTTCCGGACCACATCGCTCGCCACAATCGGCCGCAGCCGCTCGTAATACGCCGCCAGCCCCCCGTTCACCGGCTCCTCCGGACCGCGGACCAGGTGCGGCGAGACCCGCACCTTCCGACCTTCGAACTGCCCCTCCTGAAAGAACCGCATCCCGGGACTGAGATACGTGATCGCCGCCGCCGCAGGATGGACGTTGTCCGCAAAAGCGGTCGCCCCCCGGGCCTCGTCGTGGTTCTCGATGAACCGGGCCAGCCGGTCCTGAAAGGCAAGCGCCCCCCGCAGATGACCCCGCACGCTCGCTGCCGGCTCGTGGCGCAGCCGGTCATAGAGCCGCTTGTCGTACGTCCAGTCGAACCCCTGCTGCTGCAGCTCCCACTCCAGGTCCCAGTACACTTCCGCCAGGAACCGGAACCCCGGATGCGACGCCTTGGCCGCCTCGATCGTCCCCGGCCAGAACGGCTCCATCGCGATCCCCCAGGTCTTCTGGAAGACATCGGGAAGAACCAGCATCGCCATGTCGCAGCGGACGCCGTCGCAGCGCTGGGCAATCGACAGGAGCTCCTCCCGCATCGCCTCCCGCAGACCGGGGTCGCCGTAGTTGAGCTGGAGCGCGTCGGGCCAGCCGGGGAAGAAGGGATCGCGGCCGAACGCAAGATACTCCGGGCCGTCGGGGAGCGCCGCGCGGAAGTAGTTGTGCGGCTCCCGCGCCGCCTGCTCCGCCGTCCCGGCGACGTAGAACTCCGGATGCTCGTCGAGAAAGCGGTGGTCGAGCCCGGTGTGGTTCGGGACGAAGTCGAGCATCAGCCGCAGGCCCCGCGCCGCCATCCGGCTCCGCAGCCGGGCCAGGGCCGCGTCACCGCCGAGAGCCGGGCTCGCCGCGTACTCGCGGATCGCGAAGCCCGAGCCGCCGATGTCTTCATCGGAGAGGTCGGAGAGCGTCGCCTCAAAATCCTTCCGCCAGTCGGGGTTCGTCCGCGAGACCTGCCGTGAGCGGGGGCTGGTGGACCAGACGCTGAGCCACCAGATCCAGTCGAAGCCCATCCCCCGGATCCGGTCGAGCTCCGCGTCCGGGATGTCGTCGAGCGTCGCCGGGCGGCCGAGGCGGCGGCTCAGGTCGGTGAGGTAGACCCGCGTGTTGATCTGGTAGAGGGCCGGATACCGCGCCGCCGGCGGGAGCGGCGTGTTCCGCGTCGCCGCGGGGGCCGGCGCGGAGACGGTCTTGGCAGCCGCCGGTTTGGAGGCGGTCGCGGCGGCAGACGTGGTCGCGGCGCCGGAGGTCGTGGCAGCCGAGGCCGGAGCGGAGGACAGGGGTGTGTTCATAGCGAGCGTCCTGGGGTCTGAGGAAAGTCTCGCGGAATTCCGTCGCTCCGGCGATGGTGGCGCGGCCGGAAAAGCTCCGGGCCGCTCACCGGTCAACGGAGGACGGTCGTCGGTGTCGCCATGGACGGTGCGGGCGGGGGGGAGGCCGTCTCCGGGGGAGGGGAGGCGGCCGCCGGCGGGGATACCTCCGGCGGGGAGGAGGCGTTTCGCGAGAAGATCTGGCGGCCTTCCTTCAGGAAGTCCTCCGCCGAGATCGTCGCGAAGATCCGCATCAGTCGGCTGACGATCGCGGTCCAGCCGGTCTGATGGCTCGCCCCCAGCCCCGCGCCGTTGTCGCCGTGGAAGTACTCATAAAACAGGATGCAGTCCTTCCAGTGCGGGTCGTTCTGGAAGGTCTCGGTCCCGCCGAAGACCGGCCGGCGCCCGTGGGCGTCGCGGACGAAAATCCGCTCCAGCCGGCCCGTGATCTCCCTCGCGACTTCGAACAGGTTCATCATCCGTCCGGAGCCGGTCGGGAACTCGACCTGGAAGCTGTCGCCGTAGTACTGGTAGTACAGCAGCAGCCCCCGGACGATGAGGGCGTTCATCGGCATCCAGATCGGGCCCCGCCAGTTCGAGTTGCCGCCGAACATTCCCGAGTCCGACTCCGCCGGCAGGTAGTTGACGCGGTACTCCGCGCCGCCGACCGGCAGGACGTAGGGGTGCTGGTCGTGATACCGCGAGAGGGAGCGGATCCCGAACTCGCCGAGGAACTCCCCCTCGTCAAGCAGGTGGGCCAGGACCCTGCGCAGGCGGGCCTCGTTGAGGATTGAGGTCATCTTGCGGCCGGCGACCCCGGTGGTCCTGAGGTCATGGATCTCCGCCACGAGTTCCGGCCGGTTGCGGAGGAAGGCGTCGAACCGCTCCGCCGCTTCGGCGGAGACGTCCCGCAGGCTGCCGTCGTAGACGCAGACCGCGCACAGCGGCAGCAGGCCGACGATCGAGCGGACCTTGAGCCGGTGCGATGTGCCGTCCGGAAGCCGCAGGACGTCGTAGAAGAAGCCGTCCTCCTCGTCCCACATGCCGTGCCCTTCGTCCGTCCCTTCCAGCATGGCCGAGGAGATCCACAGGAAGTGCTGGAGGAACTTGAGGGCCATCTCGCTGTAGACGGGGTCGTGCCGCGAGAGCTCCCCGGCGATGTCGAGCATGTTCTGGCAGAAGAGGGCCATCCAGGCGGTCCCGTCCGCCTGCTCCAGGCAGCCTCCGGTCGGGAGCGGGGCGCTGCGGTCGAAGACCCCGATGTTGTCGAGCCCCAGGAAGCCTCCTTCGAAGACGTTGCGGCCGGTGCGGTCCTTGCGGTTGACCCACCAGGTGAAGTTGAGGAGCAGCTTCTGGAAGGCGTGCTCCAGCCAGCGGACGTCCCCCTGGCCGCGGTGTCCCTGCTCCAGCCGGTAGGTGAACATGGTGGCCCAGGCGTGGACCGGCGGGTTGACATCCCCGAAGTTCCACTCATAGGCCGGGATCTGGCCGTTCGGATGGAGGTACCGCTCGAGGAGCATGAGGTTGAGCTGCTCTTTGGCGAAGTCGGTGTCGACGAGGCTCAGCGTGACGACATGGAAGGCGAGGTCCCACGCGGCATACCAGGGGTACTCCCACTTGTCCGGCATCGAGATGACGTCGGCGTTGTACATGTGGTGCCAGCCGTCGTTCCGGGAGCCGGGATGGGCCGCGCAGCCCTCCCCCGTCCCCCGCTCGTCGAGCCAGCGGTTGACGTCATAGATGTAGACCTGCTTCCCCCACAGCATCCCCGCCAGCGACTGCCGCATCACGAGGGCCTGATCGTCCGAGAGGTTCGCCGGGATGACGGTGCCGTAGAACTCGTCCGCTTCGCTCCGCCGCGCGTCGACGAGACCGTCGAATTCCGGACCGAACGCGACCGGGAGGGAAGCTCCCTCGGGACGCGGGCGGAGCCGGACGCGGATCACCTCTTCGCCGCCGGCCGCGACGGTGCGGCGGTAGAGGGCGGCGCACTTGGTCCCCCGCCGCTCCGGATTGACCGCTTCGGCCCGGCCGTGAATGAGGGCTTCGTGGAAGGCGTCCTTCACGTACGGCGAGGGGTTGTCCGTGCCGAAGATCCGCCGGCAGTTCGTTTCGTTTTCGGTGAACAGGAGGTCGTCGGTCCGCTCGCATTCGAAGACGAAGCGGCCGAGCTTGGGGGAGGCGACCGCCACCGAGGCGGCCTGCGGTGGCCCGCTGCCGTCGGAGGCCGAGGCGCTGGCCGGGGTTTCAAACTCGAGGGTGGGGCGGGTGACGGCGTCCCCCCAGGACCAGGTGTTGCGGAACCAGAGGGTCGGGAGGACGTGGATGTCGGCCGCTTCGGGGCCTCGGTTCCTGACCGTGATCTTGACCAGAACATCTTCCGGGGCCGACTTGGCGAACTCCACGTCGACGTCGAAGTAGCGGTTGTCGCGGAAGATGCCGGTGTCGAGGAGTTCGAACTCCTGGTCGTGGCGGCCGCGGGCGCGGTTGGTGTCGACGAGTTGGGAGTAGGGGTAGGCCTGATGCGGGTACTTGTAGCGGTACCGCATGTAGCTGTGGGTGGGGGTGCTGTCGAGGTAGAAGTAATACTCCTTGACGTCTTCCCCGTGGTTCCCTTCGCTGTTGGTGAGGCCGAAGAGCCGTTCCTTGAGGATCGGGTCGCGGCCATTCCAGAAAGTGACGGCGAAGCAGAGGGATTGCCGGTCGTCGGAGAAACCGGCGATGCCGTCTTCGCCCCAGCGATAAGCCCGCGACCGGGACTGGTCATGCGAAAAGTAGTCCCAGGCGTTGCCGGAGTTGCTGTAGTCTTCGCGGACGGTTCCCCACTGCCGCTCGCTCAGGTAGGGACCCCACTTTTTCCAGGGGGCCTGGCCGGTCCGTGCCGCCTCGAGTCGCGACTGCTCTGCGTTCATGATGACGCCCGAAATCGGCGCAGCGGTGCGCCGCCCTGAAACGTGGAAAGCACCAGCCAGATGGGTCACTGCACAGCAGGTTTCATTATCAACCTGCTGTTTCCGAACCGCAATTGGATAATTCGCGGGAAGAGAGCCGGTCGGAGGGGGGGGGAGGCGGGAGGTGGGGTTGTGCGGTGGGGGCGGGCTGGGAAAGATCATGTCGCGAGCGATGGACGAGGCTCTCCGTCGGCGGACGGATGTCCGAGATGTCACCCAGCGTCGATCGCCCAGCGGGTCCAGGGGAGACCCTTGCGGGGGCGAATCGAAGTTCGAGCCCCGGCTGGTTCTCGATGGTCGGCGGGTGTAGGCTCATTCGACACCTCTTCACTAGCCTCGCGCCCGGCTATGAGCTCTTCACATCCCGCTCGGCGGAAGAAACGGCCTTCGTCCTCCTCAACGTCCAAGGCCACCCGCCGGAAGAAGACTTCGGGAGTTCCCTGGGGTTCCATCGGCGGAGTCGTGCTGGGCGTGGCCGCGCTGGCGCTGCTCGTGCAGCAGGTCTGGGCGCGGGTCATCGGGCCGAAGCAGGCGGAGGCCGCGCTGCGGATCGTCCGGCAGGAGTTCGAGGCGGCGGCCCCCGATCCCGCTCCGCCCGACTGGAAGTGGTCGCTCTACCACAATCGGGGCGGGCTCAATGTCCTGCTGCCGGCGAACACGCGGCTGCAGCCGATCGCACAGGACGTCAATACGCCGGACGCGAGCTTCATCACCCCCGACTACATCATCACGACCTGGAAGGGGACGCATGAGGGGCACAAGGTCCTGCTGACCGAGGTCCAGAAGGGCTTCGGCCGCAGCGGCGGGCTGCCGATCATCGAGAACGTCGACGCCAGCGGGAGCGGGGAGAAGGGGTATCAGCTCGTGTCGAACCGGTTCGTCGAGGGCTGGCCGGTGCGGTGCCGCGAGGTGGTCTTCAAGAAGGATGGCAAAGATGGCAAGCGGCGGATGTTCGAGCTGGAACGGATGGTGACCGACGTGGCGGTCACGGGGGACGCGGCATCGCCGGTGTTTCAGCGGGTGTTCGATTCGATCCGGTTCGAGCCGCCCGCAGAGCCCGGCCCGTCGGCGACGGTCGGCGCGGAGCCGCTGGACCTCTTCCCCGTGCTGGACGTGAAGGCGCGGGGATGGTCCGGCCGGTGGCTGAAGAAGGAGCACCAGATCCTGACCGCTCCCGAGTGGGGGGACGCGATGCTGCAGCTGCCGTTTCAGCCCCCGGAGTCCTACGAGCTGACGATCGAGGTGGAGCGGGTGGGTAGCGGGACCGGGATGTTCGGGATCGGGGTCGTGGTGGAGGGCTCGCAGACGCTGGTGGCGCTCGATGGGAACCGGGGGCGGATCTCGACGATCAATGCAAAGGACCCCGACGCTCCGGACGAGGCCGCGCTAGGCCGGGGCTATCGGGGGCAGGTGCTGGGAGCAGGGCGTCACCTGGTCCGCGTGGAGGTCAAGCCGGGTGCGATCCGCGCCGATGTCGACGGCGCGACGGTCCTGACGTGGAGTGGGAAGCGGGGTGAGCTGGGGGTGCCGACCCTGTGGAGCAAACCACAGCCGCTCGGGTTTCTGGCGACGAACGGGTCGGAGTTCGTGGTGTCGCGGCTGGAAGTGCGGAGGTTGTAGGACGCGGTCCGGAAGCCGAGGGCTTGTCTGCCGGTGAGGCCAGGGCCGTTGGCCCTGGCTGGAGGAACGGATGGCCCTGTGGGCCGGCATGCGCGACGGCGATCGCGTCCGATTAGTAGGCCATTGGACCGGGTAGACCGCTCCCACCGAGCCGCGGACGAGCATTGCATCCCCGCCAGGGATGCGTTGACATGTCGCTTTGAAGAGGACGTGTTCCATTCCATCGGGGGGCCGGGCCATTTCTGCCAAATCGCTGCACACCGTGTCCGCCGTGATCGAGCTGGGGGCGGGGCTGGGGCTGCTCTGTTTTCCGGCGCTGAGCGTGATGCTGCTGGCGGGGGAACCGCTCGCAGGGGCGGCGGCCGTGATGGTGACGCGGATCGGCGGGGCGGGGCTCACGACGCTGGGGATCGCGTGCTGGATGGCTCGCGGCGATGCGGGGAGTCCCGCGGCGCGGGGGCTGGTGGCGGCGATGCTGTTCTACAACGTCGCCGCGGCGGGACTCCTGGCGTATGGCGGGCTGGCGTACGGCGGGATGGGAGCCGGGCTGCGGGGATGGGGGCTGTGGCCGGGGGCGATGCTCCATGCCGTGATGACCGTATGGTGCATCGCGAGCTTTCGGCGGCAGAGTTCCAGCCCGTTGGGTGGTTGAGCCACCGGGGCATCCGCTATCACTGCGTCACTTCTTCTGGCCTGTTGTCCGCCTGCACGACACGGAACCTCGCGATGAGTCTTTCACGTCTGACGCGGAGAGAGTCTTTGCATCTCCTGGCGGCCGCTTCGGGGCTCTCGCTGGGGGCGGTCCCGCGGCCGGTTGTCGCCGCGACTCCGCTCGAGGAGGCGTTCGACAAGCTCGTGCGGGCCGAAGGCTTCACGGACGATGCGCCCGGACTGGCCGTGATGGCCCGCCGGGGGGATGCCGCGCCGTTCTTTCGCTGCGTCGGACTGGCGCGGATCAAGGACCGTCGGCCGGTGACGCCGCAGACGATGTTCGAGCTGGCGTCGGTCTCCAAGACCATGACCGCCTCGGCGATCCTGCTGCTGCACGACCGCAAGACGCTGTCGGTCACGGACGACGTTCGTAAGCACCTGCCGGAACTCCCTCCGACGGAGAAGAACGCGCCGATCCGCATCCGCGACCTGCTCCAGCACACCTCGGGACTGGCGTCCTACATGGATCTCGCCGATGTCCCCGCGCGGAACAAGGATTACTGGATCAACGACGACTATGTGGGGGAGTTCGCGCGGCAGAAGGTCCCGGCCCTCTTCGCCGCGGGGGCCCGGCACGAGTACAACAACACGAACTACCTGCTGCTGGCGGTCATCGTGGCCCGGGCGACCAGGAAGCGGTTCGGCGAGTTCCTCCGCGAGGCGATCTTCGACCCCGCGGGGATGAAGACCGCCTTCGTCTCCGAGGGGCCGGGGAGCGTCCCCGCGCGGGCCGGTCGCGTCGACGCCATCGGGTACTCGAAGGAGGAGGGGGCCTGGGAAGAGCAGTGGGCTCTGCCGCCGGATCGGACCGAGACGTTACTCACCTGCGGCGACGGCGCGATCTGGTGCAGTGCCGAAGACATGGCGGCCTGGGACGCGTTCCTGCATTCCGGCCGGTTGCTCAAGCCCGCGACGGTCCAGATGGCCCTCACCCCGGCCAAGACCCGCGACGGCAAGTTCCATTCGTACGGCCTGGGCTGGGGGCTGTACTTCGAGGGGAGCCGCAAGGCGACTGGCTACGGGCACAGCGGCGGCTGGGGTGGGTTCGGGACCTACTACTGGCACGACCTGCTGACGAAGCGGACGATCGTGATGCTCGGCAACGGGCGGCCGCTCGACATGGACAAGTTCTGGGAGTCGCTGACGGATCTCTTCAACAAGCACGGCGACGCGTAGCCGGACCGTAGCCAGGGCCGGGGGGGCGATCCCATCCGAGGGCCGCGCTCATGGCGGTCCGGGTTGTCCTCAGAAAATAAAAAAACCCGGCAACAACGAATCCACCGGGGGGCTGGGGACTCAAGCTGTTAGCCGGGGGCGATGGGCGGGTTGTAACGGTCCCTGTCCGGTGATCCTAGACCAGTTGTCATCCCGCCTCGTCGTACCCGCAGGTTCTGCCGGTTTGCGTTTCCGGCCACCTTTCCCGCATGCCCCGTCAGGCCGATGTCGCCCATGAGAACCAGTCGCCGATCCAGTCCAGGGAGTTGGGGGAGAACCGTTCCTGGAACTCCAGCGGGACGCGGGTGCCATCGGGGCGAATCGCTTCGGCGGTGATGGTGACATCCACCGGGGCGTGGCGGGGGAGGGCGTCCAGGATGTGCACGAAGACTTCCTGGCCGTCGTGTCCCTCTTCGAACCGCTCGACCGTCTGGCGCGGTGTGATGGTGCGTTCCGGTTGCGTCTCATACCGGATCCGGACCTCCCGGACCTCGAGCGCCTCGAACTGCCGCTGCGCGTCTTCGACCCGCAGCGTGAGATCTTAGGGGGGCCGCTGGTACTCCAGGTGTAGGAGAAACGGCACGTCGACAGGCTCGCTCTGCAGGAATCGGGACGGACCGGTTGAGATCGTCCCCTTGAGGCCCTCGTCCGTCGACGCCGCTTGGGCTCCGCCTGCGAGCGATCTCGTCGAGATGGCCGCGCATCCGCCTGAGATCATGCTCGCCATCGCTGCCAGAACAACCGCGAATCGAGGCATGACCCTGGTGCCGGAGACTGTGTTGCGGATGGGATGCCCGATCCCATACCAGATCGACCGCCGTTGCCGAAGGGGATGGACTGTTTGTGCGACCAACCCCTTCGGTGCCGGCCAATGCTGCCGAAGAAAGGCCCAAGGACCCGGAGGCACTTCCATGAGGAACCGTGGTACGCAACGGACGTCCCCTTTGTGATGCCGGCGCTGGGGAATCCACGCTCGGTGCGGATTCCCCGCGGGTTGGTGTGGGGGCATACGGCACCGTGTCCGCGCTTGGATACGGTCTCCTTCAGACATCCCTCGACGAGAGGGCCTCCGGCGGGCAAGGGGGCGTTGCCCCCTTGCATCCCCCACCAGGGGTACCCCCTGGACCCCGGTAATTTGGGCGAGCGGGCGGCCTTTGGGAGGCTCGCCTTTCTCCGGGTGCGGCACCGGGAATTCTCTGGCTGTTCGAACGACCGGCGAACGACATCCTTCCTTCAGGCATCCGCCAGGCACATGCCCCCGCCAGCCCCGGCGGTCAATGTGCCACCGATTCAGTACGATCGCCTCCGCACCCACTTCATCGCCCGAGAGACGTGCAGGACTCCCCGCACGATCCATTCCGGAACCCTTCCATGCCGACCCCCGGCGACCACCTCCGCCCCCTCAACGGGGGACTGACCGCACTGCTTCGCGGTCAGCGGGAAGCGCTCGAAACGGCGATGAACGGCCAGCCCCTCCCGGCGTCGCTCGGCATCCTGGTCCGCACCACCGTCGAGCAGCTCGGGCCGGAGACCCGCGCGGCGTTCTACCTCGCGAACGAAGACGGGACCGCGCTCCATCACGCCGTCGGGATGCCGGACGATTACGCCGCGGTCGTGGACGGGTTCAGGATCGGTCCCGAGTCGCTGGCCTGCGGGCTCGCGACCGCGACCGGCGAACCGGTCCTCACCACCGACGTCATGACCGACCCCCGCTGGGAACCGTGGCGCGAGGTCGCCCAGCGGTTCGACTATCGCGGCTGCTGGAGCTTTCCGATCCGCACGACGACGGGAAACGTCGTCGGCACCCTGGCGATCTACTCCCGCCAGCCGCGTGAGGCGACCGAGCAGGACCGGGAGCTGGCCTCCCTCATCACCCACACCGCCTCCGTCATCCTCTCCCGGCACAAGGAAGCCGAAGCCCGCCGGCAGGCCGAACACGCCCTCCGCCAGAGCGAGGAAAAGTATCGCAGCCTGTTCGACTCGCTCGATGAAGGGTTCTGCCTGATCGAGGTTCTGTTGGACGCAGCGGGAAGGGCCTCCGACTACCGCTTTCTCGAAACGAACCCGGCGTTCGCACGGCACACCGGTCTGAAGGACGCCGTCGGAAGGACCATCCGGGAGCTCGTGCCCGATCACGACGCCCATTGGTTCGAGATCTACGGAGAGATTGCGCGGACGGGCGAGCCGCGGCGGTTCGAGATGCCCGCCGAGGCTCTCGGGCGGTTCTACGACGTGTATGCGTTTCGCGTGGGGCCGCCGCACGAGCGGCGCGTCGCGGTCCTGTTCAACGACATCAACGACCGGAGGCGGGCCGACATCGCTCTCCGGGAAAGCGAGGAGAAGTACCGGTTGCTGTTCGAATCGATCAACGAGGGGTTCGCGATCCTCGAGACGATTCGGGACGATCGGGGGCGGCTCGTCGATCTGGTCTATCGCGAAGTCAACCCGGTCTTTGCCCGCCTGACCGGCTTTCAGGTCCAGCCCGGGCAGCGGGTCCTCGAGGTCCTGCCGGACATCGAGGACCACTGGCTCGCCTACTACGACCGCGTGTCGTCGACCGGCGTGCCGGAGGTGGTCGAGGACTACAACCGCGATTCCGACCGCTGGTATCGGACGAACGCCAATCGCGTCGGCGGCGCGGGGAGCCCGCTCATCTCCGTCGTGTTCGAGGACATCTCCGTGCGGAAGCGGGCGGAAGCGGTCCTGCGGGGGACCCAGGAGCGGCAGGCCTTTCTCCTGCGGCTCAGCGACGCGATCCGACCGTTGAACGACGCCGTGGAGATGCAGAGGGAGGCGATGCGGCTCCTGGCCGAGCACTTGAAGGTCGCGGTTGCTTCATACTTTGAGCTGGACTCCGACGAGGACGGATTCGTCCAGGCGGCCGGGTACGAAGACGGCAGCATCCGGCTCCCCGACCGGATGCGGATGTCCGACTACGGTGCCGATATCGTGGCGAACTACCGCGCGGGGCGGACCATCGTGGTGGTGGACACGGAAGCCGACCCGCGGTTCGAGTCGCAGCGGGAGGCCTACCGGACGATCGGCGTGCGGGCGTGGGTTGGTGTGCCGCTGGTCAAGGAGGGGCGGCTCCTTGTCGTCCTGGGAGTGCTGGAGCGAACGCCCCGGGACTGGAGCGGCGCGGAGGTGCAGCTGTTCGAAGAAGTCGCCGAACGGACCTGGGCCGCGGCCGAGCGGGCCCGGACAGAGACGGCGCTGCGGGAGAGCGAGTCGCGGCTGCGGCTGGCCCTCGCCGCCGCCCGGATGGGGATCTGGTCGTGGGAGGTCTCCGGCGATGATCACGTCCGGGACGCCAATCTGAATCGTCTGCTCGGACTGGAGCCGGTGCAGACGACCCGGCCTCTCTCGGAGTTCCTGAGTCACATCCATCCCGAGGACCGGACGCGGGTGGCGGATGCGTTCCAGAACTCCGTGCGGCAGGGGGGGAGTCTCGATGTCGAGTTCCGCGTCGTCTGGCCGGACGGGACGGTCCGCTGGCTGCGGGATCAGGGGGACGTCTTCGGCACCGCCGGGGAGCAGGCGACCCACATGGCGGGGGCCTGCGTGGATGTCACCGAGCGGCGGGAGGCGGTGGATCGTCTTCGCGAACTCAATACGACGCTGGAGTCGCGCGTCGAAGAGCGGACGGAGTCGCTCCGGGCCCTGGCGGTCGAACTGGCCCGGACGGAGCATCGGGAGCGGCGGCGGCTTTCGCACGTCCTGCACGACCATGTGCAGCAACTCCTGGTGGCGGCCAACCTTCACGTGGGGCTGGCGGCGATGGACGCGCGGTCGCCGGATGCGAAGCAGTCGTTCGACCGGGCGCTGGCGGTGATCCAGGAGGCGATTCAGGCGAGCCGAAGCCTGGCGGTCGAGCTCATTCCTCCGCTGCTCGACGACGGAGGGCTGGCGGCGGGGCTGGAGTGGCTGGCGAAGCGGTCGCGCGACAACCTGGGTCTGAAGGTCCAGTTCACCTCGGACGGCACGACGGACGTCGAGGACGCGGACCTGCGGGCGCTGCTGTTCCAGGCGACACAGGAGCTGCTCCTCAACGTGGTGAAGCACGCGAAGGCGACCGAGGCGAGCATCCGGCTCACGCGTCCCGCGGCGGACCAGGTCCGGATCGAGGTGGCGGACCGGGGAGCCGGGTTCCGCAGCCGTCCGACCGAGATCCATCGCGGTTCGCCGGAGTCGTTCGGCCTGTTCAGCATCCGGGAGCGGGTCCGGCATCTCGGGGGCGGGGTGGAGATTGAGACCGCTCCGGAACGCGGTTCGCGGATTCGCGTGACCGTTCCCGTCAAGTTGCCGGAGCCGCCGCCGCCGGTGACGCCCGCAGCGAGGGGGCCGCATGGGCCGGAGACGCCGGAGGAGAATGTGATCCGCATCCTGGTGGTCGACGATCACAAGATCCTTCGCGAGGGGCTCATCTTTGTGTTGAACCGGGAGCCCGGTTTCAAAGTGATCGGAGAGGCGGCGGATGGGCCGCGGGCGATCGAGCTGGCGGGGGAACTCGCTCCCGACGTGGTGCTGATGGATGTCAGTCTGCCGGGGATGACGGGGGTGGCGGCGACGCAGCGGGTGATGGCGGCGTCGCCGGAGGTGCGGGTGATCGGGCTGTCGGCGCACGACGATCCGTCGGTACGGCAGGCGATGCGGGAGGCAGGGGCGGTGGAGTATTTCACGAAGGGTGGCCCGTCAGCGCAGTTGATCGCGTCGATCCGGTCGGTCGTGAGTCAGAGCTGAGCTCCGGATTCAAAGCGAGCGAAAGAGCCCCGCGTCCAGGGCGGGAAGCGCTGGCCGCCGGAGGCGTTTCCCTGTCGAACAGTGCCGGCGAAAGAGGGCGTCCGAGTCGAAGGAGGTCACCCGAGGCGGTGATCCGCAGACGTCACGCGTCCGTTCACTTGGAGTCGTCCACAAACCCGGTGGACGGTGTGGTCGTGGAGCTCTTCGCGTTCTTCTTCGACGCCGATTGTCGAAAGCGCACGAAGTAAAGCGTGGCCTTGGATCGCCTCTCCTCGGGTGGCTTTTTAGAGAATCGGACTCTTCATCCAGTCAACAGTTGAAGGTCATTGACTGTTCACATGGAGAAGAGGTAATGTCACGCCAACCGCCTCAGCGGGCATCTCCGGGCGGCATTTCTTCAGATCCTTTCGCATCGTTCGTTCCAACTTCCAGCCAGAATTTCGGGCGAGGCCGTCATGAACTTGCAACCCAGGCGGCTGCGCCGTTCGTCGTATCTGTTGTTTGTATCTGTGATCGTTCTCGGGGCCTGCAGTCGGGCACCCGAGCCCCCCCTGACGCCGCCGGGCAAATCGGTCGAAGACGCGGCAAACTCCATGTCCACCGCTGAAAAGAAACCGGGCTCCGCCGCGAAGAAGTGATCTCGCGCTCAGCCCGCCAGGCTTTTGTCACGTTTCGGTTCGCTTTTCTTTGGTTCGCTGGCCCGTCGCATGTTGCGGCCCGCCCGGATCGAAAAGGGTCTCTGCGCGCGGAGCTGAATTATGAAAGTGCCATCGAGTCGGTCGAAGGGATTCACGCTGATTGAACTGCTGGTTGTCATCGCGATCATTGCCGTCCTGGTTGCCATTCTGCTGCCCGCCGTGCAGCAGGCCCGCGAAGCGGCCCGGGCTAGTCAGTGTAAGAACAATCTCAAGCAGCTCGGAGTGGCGCTGCACAACTACCACGAGTCTCATGGAGTCTTTCCCCCGGGGCAGATCCGGGGATGGAACGGCACGCACGAGAAAGGGAACGGGTTCAGCTGGGGAGCGATGATCCTGCCGCATATGGATCAGGCGGCTCTCTACAACAAGCTCGAACCGACGGTTCCCATTTTTGAAGGGACGAACAAGACGACGATTCTGGCCAGCCCGGGGATTGCCGGCGTGATCTGCCCCAGCGACGTCAACCGCACGAAGGTCCGGAACATCCACGCCACGGCGGACGTGAACTACATGGGCTCCTTCCCCGGGACGAGTTACTTCGGAAACTCGGGAGCGTTCAACAACTGGAGCGACAGCACGAGCATGAACCTGTCGGGAGGCTTCTTCACGATCGATCCCGCGCCGGTCTCCAACCTGTCCAAGTTCCCGGACGGATCTTCGAACGTGGTGGCCGTGGTCGAAAAATCGGCCCGTGTCTGGAGCGGCGGAGCGTGGCTCGGAGCGCAGAGCGCCACGCAGGGGACCCCCGCGCCGGGAACCGATCAGGCCTGCTGTCAGGACTGGTGGCTGAATTTCGCCATGTACGCGCCGGTCAACGACCTTCGCCGGTTCAGTGCGCCGACCCACACCAATATCCGGGTCTCGAGCGACCATGCCGGGGGCGTCAACACCCTCATGGCGGATGGCGCCGTCCGCTTCATCAGCGAGCAGATCGAGCACATCCTGGACACCACCAACGGCGACGCGAACTACCCGCCGGCGCAGGGGGCCGGGTGCATCTGGCGCGACATGGGATGCAACGACAACACGGCTGGCGGCGGGGCGTACCTGAACAAGACGCTCCTGGCGACCCGCATGGGGCTCTGGCAGCGGATCAACCACAAGTCGGACGGCTTGCCGGTCGGAGATTTCTGATCGAGCGTTCGACCGCCTGATTGGCTCGATGCGTCGTCCGGTCTCGACCGGACGGAGAGCAACCGAAGTTTCCGCCCCCTGTCCGCAATCGCGGACAGGGGGCGTTGTTGTTCTGGGCCTCACCCCTTCGGGGGGGCGTTTCTCGCTTCGTCATCCCGGGGTGCCGCTTTCGCTTTCGCGGTGGGCCTGCTCAGGTGGATGGCGGAGCAGGGGGCTGGGGCGGGCGGAGGTGGCCTCCCGTGCGGCCCGTCAGCGATGCCGTCACCGCCGTCAGTTCGTGCGGATCGACCGGCTTCGTCAGGTGCACCTGAAAGCCGGCCAGCAGCGCCCGTCGGCGGTCCTCCAGCCGCGCGAACGCCGTCAGCGCGATCGCCGGGAGCGACTGGTACGTCACGCCGCGGCGGCGGATGTCCCGGATCAGATCGAGACCGTCGCGACCCGGCATTCCGAGGTCGCTGATCAGGATGTGCGGGCGGAACGGCTCGATCGCCTCGAGCGCGGCGTTGACGCTCGCCACCTCCCGCACCTCGGCGCCCCGGCCCGTGAGCACCCGCTTCACCATCGCCCGCGAGTCGTCATCGTCCTCGACCAGGAGGACCCGGATCCCCGACAGGTCGACCCGCCAGCCCGCTCCGACCGTCGGCGCCTCCGGAGCGGCGGGACTGTCGGCTGCCGCCGGTTCTCCGGCGGCGGACTCCTCGTGCGGCTGCGACAGGCGGACCGAGCTGACCGGGACCCGGACGATGAACGTCGCCCCCTTGCCGTCCCCTTCGCTCTCCGCCTCGATCGTCCCGCCGTGCATCTCGACGATCTGACGGGCGATCGCCAGTCCCAGCCCCAGTCCGCCGTGTTCGCGGGTGCTGGTCCCGTCCCCCTGCCGGAACCGCTCGAAGACCAGCGGCAGGAGCGTCTTCTCGATCCCGCGTCCGTTGTCCGCGACCCGGATCTCGACGTGCGAATTGACCCGCCGGACCGAGACCTGCACGCGTCCGCCGCGGGGGGTGAACTTGACCGCGTTGTTGACGAGGTTCCACAGCACCTGCTGCAGCCGCGAGGGGTCGCCGAGGATCGGGCCGGCGGCGGCCGAGAGGGTCTGGATCAGCCGGATCTCCTTGGCGTCCGCGGCGGGGCGGACCGCCGACAGCGCCGCTTCCACGAACGCCGCGGGATCGATCGCCTCGACGTCGAGGCGGATCTTTCCGCTCGTGATCCGCGAGATGTCGAGGAGGTCGGCGATCATCTGCGACTGCGCGTGCGAGTTCCGCTCGATCGCCTCCAGCCCTTCGTTCAGCTCCGCCGGAGTGGAGCTTCCCATCCGCAGGAGCTGCGACCAGCCGACGATCGCGTTCAGCGGCGTCCGCAGCTCGTGCGAGAGAGTCGCCAGGAAGTCGTCCTTGAGGCGGTTGGCCCGTTCGGCCTCGCCCCGCGCGGCCCGCTCGCTCGCCAGCAGCTCCTCGCGCTCCTGCTCGTGCCGGAGGCGGTCGGTGACGTCGTTGACGATCGCCAGCCGCAGGCCGGGTTCGTGATACTGCGACAGGCTGCACTCGAGGTAGACCGGCGTGCCGTCGGACCGCCGCAGCGGGAGCGTCCCCCGCCAGGCGAGGTTCTCGCTCAGCTCGTGCCGGATCGCGGCGATCTCCCCCTGCCGCTCCTCGGCGACGAAGTCGGTCACGACCCGGCCGATGAGCGCCTCCCGATCCACGAGCAGCAGACCGCAGAGGGCCGGGTTGGCGTCGCGGCAGACGAGCCTGTCGTCGAGGATCGCCACGCCGTTGAGGGCGTTCTCGAAGATCGCCCGGAACCGCTCGTCGCTCGCCCGCCGCTCCGACTCCGCCCGGCGGGCGCGGAGGAAGGCGTTGACCGTGGCGACGAGGACCGGGGGCTCGATCGGATGGGTCAGGTAGCCGTCCGCTCCCGACTCCAGGCCGGTCACCTTGTGGCTGGTCGTGACGAACGTGGCCGAGAGATGCACGATCGGCAGATGGGCCGTCGTGGGGTTCTCTCGGAGCATGCGGCAGACGGTGAAGCCGTCGATGTCCGGCAGGTTGACGTCGAGGACGACGAGGTCGACCCCTTCGAGCGCCCGGCGGTAGGCGTCCTGTCCGGTCTCCGCCTCTGTCACGGCGAAGCCCGCCCCCCGCAGGATGCGGGTGGTGGAATAGAGGGTGGCCGGGTTGTCGTCCACCACCAGGATCCGCGGTGTGTCACTCCCCATGAGCGCCTCCTTCGCCGGCCGGCGCGCCGCCGCCGTCGGGACCGTCGGCCGATGCCCCGTCCCCGTCCCCGTCCCCTTCGCCCCCGCCTCCCTTGAAGCGGATCGGGATCGTCAGCGAGAAGGTGGACCCGACCCCCGGCTGGCTCGTCATGGCGACCTGCCCGCCGAGGAGCTCGGCCATCTTCCGGCTCAGCGAGAGTCCCAGGCCCGTCCCGCGCCACTTCCGCTGGAGGGGGGAGTCGATCTGGACGAAGTCGTTGAACACCGCGCCATGATACTCCGGCGCGATCCCGATGCCCGTGTCCGCCACGGAGAACGTGACGCGATCGGGTCCCTCGCTGCGGGCGGTGACCCGGACCTCGCCGCGGGGGGTGAACTTGAGGGCGTTGGAGATGAAGTTCCTCAGGATCTGCGAGACCTTGGTGTCGTCCGTGTAGAGCCGCGGGATTCCGACCGGCTCTTCCAGGATCAGGGAGACCGCCTCGGAGGTCAGGAGCGGCTTGAACATCCCGCGGATGGCGTGGAACAGGTCCACCATCTCGAACCAGGCGGGGGAGATGCTGATCCGCCCCGCCTCGATCTTGGCGAGGTCGAGGAGGTCATTGACCATCTCGCTCAGTTCGACGGCGGAGGTCTGGATGAAGCTGACCTGCTTCCGCTGCTCGGCGGTGAGGTGGCCGTCCATCTCGTCGAGAAGGATCCGGACGATGCTGCGGATGGAGCCGAGCGGCGTGCGGAACTCGTGGCTCATGTAGGAGAGGAACCGGCTCTTGAGCTCGGAAGCCTCCTGGAGCTGGGCCGCCTTGTCGTCCAGCTCCGAGTAGAGGGCGACGACCCCCTGGTTGGTCTCGGTCAGTTCCTCGTCGAGCTGCTGGATCCGCTGGTCGCGGTCGGCGAGCTGCAGCCGCAGTCCCTGGATCTCCCGCTCCAGCCGCACGAGCCGCTCGGCGGCGGTGTCGGCGATGGTCGGCATGTCGGGGATGGTGGTCTCCGTGAACGAAACGGTGTCGGTGGCGGCGACCGTCTCGGCGCTGGCCCCGGTGTCCGGGCTGGCCGCGGCGACGGGAGACGACCCGGCGACCGCGGGTCCGGAGCCGGTCGCGGACGCGGAGCGGTCCGTTGCCGCCGCGGTGTCGGCCGGAGAGGAGAGATCGCGTCGATCGCGGTCCGGATCAGCCGGCGGCATCGCTCCTCCCTTCTGCTCCGCGGCGAATGACCGCCACAGTCAGGTCGTCGCGGCCGCGGTCGAAGTCCCGCGCCAGGACGCCAGCGATGACCCCCGGATGCCGCTGCGCCAGGCCGGGGTAGGCGTCGAGCGACCAGCGGCTCTGCAGGCCGTCCGAATGCAGGATCAGCAGGGCGTTGTGGGGGTACTCGTAGTCGAAGGTCTGGACCTTGCGGACCTGGACGCCGACCGTGCCGTTGTGGGAGAAGAGTCCGCGGCTCGTGCCGTCGGCCGCGCTGCGGAGGCTGCCGGCGATGTTCCCGACGGCGGCGAAGTTCAGGCTCCCCCGCCGGGCGTCCGCCTGGGCGTAGGCGACCGCCCCGCCGCGGCTCCCCCGCATGGTCTCATGGGCATCGGTCAGGAGCCCGCTCACCGCCCCGAACGGGTCGCGGTCGAAGACGTCTCCCGCCAGCTCGGCGGCGGCGTTCGCCTCGGGACCGTGTCCCAGGCCGTCGGCGACCATCACGGCGAGCAGCCCCTCCCGTTCCTCGATCCGCCACGTGTCTCCCGAGACGGTTTCCCGGGGCATGGGGCGGTTCACGACTCCCCAGCTGAAGCCGGGCTGGTCCCGCGCGGCGGCGGCAGCGGAGCGGTCGACCGGCCGGTCGATCCGGGCGTAGATCACGGTCCCGCCGGGGACGGACGAATGGAGGTCGAAGACGGTCGAGAGCCGCCGCATCGCGCCGAAGCCGTTGCCGGGGGTCCCGCCGGTCGAGTAGCCGTCGGTCAGGCAGGCCCCCAGGTTCTCCATCCCCGGTCCGCGGTCGTCGCTGAGGAGGATCAGGGAGGTCCGGGCGGCGGTCGATTCGGTCTGGATCAGGAGCCGGCCCTCGACGGCATAGCGGACGAGATTGGTGGCGAGCTCGGCCGCCACGATCGCCGCGTTTCCCGCCTCGACGGCGCCGAAGCCCGCGAGTTCCGCCAGCCGGTTCGCTTCCCGGCGGGCTTCCCCGACCTGACTCCGCTCGGTGACGGCGATGACTGATTGATGTCCGCGCATACTGTTGAGTTCCGGCTCAGGCGCCCCTGCCTGGTGCCGGCCGCCGGTCGGCGGGATTTCCGCCGGGTGGGGTTATTTCCACCGAGTGATGGTGACGCGGGTTCCTTTTCCCGGTTCGCTTTCAATATCGAACTCGTTCACGAGGCGCCTGGAACCGGTAAGTCCCATCCCCATTCCCGATCCGCTGGTCCAGCCGTCGGTCAGCGCCAGCTTCATGTCCGGAATTCCCGGTCCCTCGTCGCTGAACGTGAGCCGCAGGCCGGCCCGGTCTCCGTCCCTTAGCACTTCCCACACCATTCGCCCGCCGCCGCCGTAAATGACGGTATTCCGCGCCAGCTCGCTGGCCGCCGTGACCATTTTGGTCTGGTCGACGAGGCTGAACCGCAGCTCCTGCGTCAGCTTCCGGACCGCCTGCCGTGCCATGACGATCTCGGGCTCGGTCTGGACCGGCTGTTCACCACTGCTCAGAACCGGCATGTCCAGACCCCTTTCCCGTCGAGGGGCCGCGGTTTCCGGGGGCCGGTTCGTCGTCGTCCGGCTCGGCGTCGGCGTCGGGGGCATCCTCCGCATAGAGGGAGCGGAGGTAATTCATCCCCCGCTCGACGTCGAGCGCCATCTTGACCCCCGGCAGCGAGAGCCCGAGCTCGACGAGCGTGATCGCCACGGCGGGCTGCATCCCGACCACGACCGTCTGGGCGTCCAGGATGCGGGACATGCCGGAGATGTTGGCGATCATCCGGCCGATGAACGAGTCGACCATCTCCAGCGCGGAGATGTCGATCAGGACCCCTTTGGCGCCCGTCTTCTCGATCTTGGACGTGAGGTCATCCTGCAGCCGCAGGGCCATCTGGTCCTGCATGTCGACTTGAATGGTGACGAGCAGAAACTCGCCCATTCGGAGAATCGGGATCCGGTCCATGAGCAGCGGCCTTGAGGGGAATCAGCTTTTGCGGGAGACGACGAGGTTCAGCCGCTTCAGCGCCAGCCCCAGCGCGTCGGCGAGGTTCGCCTTGGTGGTGACTCCCTGCAGGTCGACTCCCAGGTGGACGATGGTCTGGGCGATCTGCGGCCGCACGCCGGAGATGATGCAGTCCGCCCCCATCAGCCGGATCGCCGTGACGGTCTTCAGCAGATGCTGGGCCACGAGCGTGTCGACGGTCGGAACGCCGGTGATGTCGATGATCGCGATCTCCGATCCGGTCTCGACGATCCGCTGCAGCAGCGACTCCATGACGATCTGCGTCCGCTCGCTGTCGAGCGTTCCGATCATCGGGAGGGCCAGGATCCCGTTCCAGAGCTTGACCACCGGCGTCGAAAGCTCCAGGAGCTCCTGCTGCTGCCGGCGGATGACGTCTTCCCGCGTCTTCTGGAAGGCGCGGATCGTCAGCATCCCCATCTTGTCCAGCAGTTCCGTGGCCCGCCACGTCTCGTCGGCCAGGGCTTCGGCGTCTTTGCCGAACTCCGTCTTCAGGCGGGCGAAGAGGGGTTGCTTGAACGAGAAGACGAACCGCGCGGTTTCATCCGCGGAGAAGCCCTGAAGGACGCGGCTGCGGGAGACTTCCGAGAGAAAGTCTTCGATCGCCCTCCATTCGGGGCGGCTCGTGCTGGCGATATCGCCGGTCTGGGCCGCCTGCTGGAGGTGGGAGACGAACTCGGTCGTCTGGGTCTTGAGCTCGGCCTCGTTGATGCGGTTATCGCGGCCGGAGCCCCCTTCGCGGAGAAGCCGCATCCATTCGGAGACGAGGTCTCCTTCATGCTTCTTGAGTACGTCCGCGATGCGGGTGGAGGCCTTGGCCATGAATGGTCGTTCTGTGGGCGACGGGAACGGCGAAACGGGATCGACGATCATAGGAGCGGCCCGTATCAATTCGCCACACTGTGTCGGGCAAAAAGAATGGACTCTGGACAAGGGGAACGGCCCGGCCGAGCAGAACGCTTCCGGCGCGGCGTTCTGAAGGCTCCATGCGCCCGACCGTGTCGGCTGCGAGCGAACGGCTTCATGACCGGCACGGGCGGCCCAGCCAGCAGACTGGCCCAAAGAGGATCCTGCCCGGACAATGTTCCCTGGAACCGGGGCGGCGAACTCCCGTCGCACGGATCAGAGTCACCCGGGCGCTGGTCACACGGTCCCGCGTCTCAGCCGATGTCGCTTCCATGTCGTTTGGATACGAACCCGTCTGGCTTGTGGCCGAACTCAGAAGAGCCGCCGTCCAGAAGCAGCTGCGGCTGTGGGGGAGCTGGCCTTTCGTCCCTATCGATTTCCGCCGGCGCAGGAACTTGTCGATCTGGCGCTGGCGGAAGTGGCGCGGTGGGCTGCGATTCCCTCCGATGAGGTGGATCGCAACCGGACGTGGGCGCTCGGCGGGATGCGGGCCCTGTTCGACACCGCGTTGTGCGAGAAGCCGGCGCTCGGACCACGGATCGCGGAGAGCCTGGCCCCTTTCTGCGCGGCGCAGAACTTGGACGTCTCGGCGCACATGATCCGGTTCTTTGAGGAGCACGCCGCGCTGGGGGGGGGCCGCCGTACCATTCTTGAGGCAGGTCGCCCTCGGCGAAGTGCGTCGGCCTCCCGCGTCGGAGTTGGGCCTCCGGGGACTGGCGTTCAAGGTTCTCGTCGATGTGGCCCCCGAAGCGGCCCGCGACCTTGACGAGGCCCGAGCCACCGCGGTGGCGGAGTATCTCCAGATCGCGCTCGCGAGGCTTCAGCAGCGTGGGCCGCACAGCTACGAGGACCTGTGCATGATCGCGAACCGACTGATGTGGACGTAGTTCGCGGGGGCATGCAGGAAGCTCGCCCGGCAGGCCCGGGGGGCCGATCAGCAGCCGTGCAGGTCCATGGAGAGAATGGCAAAGCCGCACAGGATCGTCCCGATGAGGGGGAGGCCGAACGCGAGCAGGACGTGCTTGAACACGGGATACGCCGGGTCCTTTTGCCGGCTTACAGGGATCAGCAGGCAGGCGGCTACGCCCAGGGCCAGGTTAAAGATGGGGCCGATGAACAAGGCCAAACCGAGCGCTCCCCAGCTGCGATCGTTGGACGCGAGAAAGGCGATGAGGCCGTTGAGCGCCAGGACGATGGGGGGAAAGCGGCTGGCGAAGACCTCGTAGGGGGAGCGGGGCGGATCAGGCTGCGGTTCGTCCGAGGAGAGTTGATCCGAGTGCTGCGACTCCATGAGTTCACTCCCGCCGGCCCGGTGGATCCCTGTGGGGCAATTTCTCTTGTCAGAAGTCTCCGAGTCAAGGACAGAGAAAAGAGCCCCGGGTCCAGGGCTGGAAGCCCTGGCCGCCGGAGGCGCTCGCGTGAGGAACCGTTGTAGGCCACGGACGTCCCCTTTGTGGGGCCAGCATTGAGGACTCCTTCAACCGATGCCGCTGGGTTTGCAATCCCCGCGGGTTGGTGAGGGGGCATACGGCACGGCGTCCGCGTTTGGAGACGAGATCCTTCAGACATCTCTCCACAAGAGGGCCTCCGGCGGGCAAGGGGGCCAGAAAAACAACACAGGCCCCCTTGCATCCCCTGACCAGGGTGCCCCTGGACCCGGCTCTTTCTCGCCGCGCGAGACAGCGATGATCTTGATTGGGCAGGTCCCACAGCTGTCCCGTCCAGCGGGACGCTCGCTCGACAGGAGTTCGCGGAGCGGGGAAGATGGCCCCCCACAAGCGGCAATTTTGACACGTTCCCCCCTCCCCCCCGTGGCCGGGGTCAGTGGCATGAGCGGGCAGCACCCTATCGATCCTGATGACGAGACGGCTCCCCGCGAGGCTCCGTCGGTGGGAACACGGTCCGCATCGGGAGCGGCATCCGCGGACTCGCTATCGCCGCCGCCCTCTCTGGCTCCCGCGATGTCCGACCCATCGAGCCCCCCGCCCAGCCAGGGGGAGCCCCTCCAGCCGACCGTGGACGGCAACGCCGCCTGGGAGGGGCGGACCACCACCGTCGGGCCTCCCCGCGAGCGGGACCGGAGCTTCGAAGGGACCGACCTGCTGCGGCGGATCGTCGACCCCGGACAGCGCCCCGGGTCGATCGGACGGATCGACCACTACGAGGTTCTCTCCGAAATCGGACACGGAGCGATGGGGATCGTCGTCCGCAGCTTCGACACCGCCCTCGAGCGGATCGTCGCCATGAAGCTCATGGCCCCCTCGCTCCTTCCCAGCGAGACCGCCAAGCAGCGGTTCTTCCGCGAGGCCAAGGTGGCGGCCGGCATCAGCCACCCGAACGTCGTCACCATCCATGCCGTCGGCCAGTTCAAGAACGTCCCGTACCTCGTGATGGAGTATGTCGACGGCAAGCCTCTGAGCGACCGGATCCGCGAGGGAACGATCCCGGTCGTCGACGTGATCCGGATCTCCCGGCAGATTGCAGAGGGGCTCGCCGCCGCGCATCGGCACGGTCTCATCCATCGCGACATCAAGCCGGCCAACATCCTCCTCGAGGACAGCATCGAGCGGGTCCGGATCGCGGACTTCGGCCTGGCCCGCGTCGCCCTGGAGAGCTCGGACCTTACGTCGCAGGGGGACATCGTCGGGACCCCCTCCTACATGTCTCCCGAGCAGGTGGAAGGGGAGCCCCTCGATCCCCGGACCGACCTCTTCAGCGCCGGCTGCGTCATGTACGCCATGCTGACGGGGGCGTCGCCGTTCCAGGCGGCCAACGCCCTCGCGGCGACGCGGCGGATCGCAACGGCCGAGCCCCGGCCCCTCGCCGATTGCCGTCCCGAGACTCCCCGGCCGCTGAGGGAACTCGTGCACGCCCTCCTCCGGAAGCGGCGGGAGGACCGGATTCCCTCGGCCGCCGATCTGGCCACGGCCCTCCGCCGGCTCCAGGTCGACTGGGAATCGAACCTGAACCTGCCGACCGTCTCCGTCAGCCGGCCCCCTCGCCCTTGGGGCCGCTGGGCGGCGCTCGGCCTGGTCCCGGTCCTGCTCCTGGCGGCGCTCTACGGAGCCCGGACGAAACTGTGGCCCCCAGCCCCGAGCGAGGGGACGGCCGTTTCCCGTCCGGCAGGAACCTCCCCTCCATGGGTCAACTCTCCCTCCGGCGCGGACCTTCCGGTTCCCGCGGCGGTCGATCCGCCGCAGGCGGGCGCAGGTGGGGCGGTGCGCGGTGTCGTCGGCGGGGGCGAGAAGCGAGCGCGGCTGTGGGTCAGCTCGGACGGGAAGGCGCCGTTCGTCCGGATTGCCGATGCCCTGGCGGCCGCGAAGCCGGGGGAGACGATCGAGGTCGACGGGGGGACCTACCGCGAGGCGATCGCGCTTGGGGACCCGATCCGGCACGCGGGGATCCGCATCCGCGGGCCGGGGGCGGGCGCCGCGGCCGTGCTGAGCTCGGAGACAGGGGAAGCCGTGATCCGCGTGGACGGCGTTCCGGATGTCGAGATCGCCGGGCTGACGATCAACGCCCAGGCCGGTCAGCGGGCGGTTCTCGTCGCCGGCTCCTGCCCGGGGCTGACGGTGTCGCGATGCCGGCTGCAGGCGATCCACGAGAACGCCTATGCCGGGAGCCTGCTGCACCTGATCCCCGGGACGACCGGGACCGAGGACCGGCCGATCCGCGTCGACGAGGTCACCTTCCGGTTCGCGGCGGTCGGTCTCGTCTGCGGGGATGCCAACGGACCGGGGCCGGTCCGCTTTGTCCGGGTGACGCGGTGCCGGTTCACCGGACCCCGGAAGGGGGTAGGGCTGCCGGTGATCCTGCTGGGAGAGGTCGAGAACGTCTTTGTGGCGGGGAACCGGATGGATTGGGGGCAGTCGCCGCTGAGCCTGTCGTTCGCCACGCCGCGTCGCGCCAACGAGGTCCGCTTCGAGTTCAATTCGATCGCCGGGTTCGAGGTCCCGCTGAGCGTCAACGACAGCCCCCCGAACCAGGGGATCCGCTATGACCGGAACCTGCTGGTCGACGTCGACGGCGTCCCGCAGGAGCGGATGCGGATCGAGGAGATCGCGATGTGGTTCGCGGGGAATGTCTGGGAGCACCCGGCCGACGAGCAGAAGGAGAAGATCGGGCTCCTGG
Source organism: Planctomyces sp. SH-PL14 (assembly GCF_001610835.1). Lineage (NCBI taxonomy): Bacteria > Pseudomonadati > Planctomycetota > Planctomycetia > Planctomycetales > Planctomycetaceae > Planctomyces > Planctomyces sp. SH-PL14. Next base: position 5,946,270 of record NZ_CP011270.1, read on the forward strand.
CGGAGCGGGTGGACCTGGTCCCGTTGCAGAGCCGGGACGGGGGGGCTCCGGCGTTCCTGGTTCCCGGTTCGGACGAGTTAAAGGCGGGACACAGCCGCTTCGCGCCGTGAGCCGCGGTCGGCCGATGTCACGGCGAGCGGAGTCACGGCCCGCGGAACCGGACCGCGCCCGGCGCTGAATCCGCTGCCGACCCCCGGTTTCGGTTGACAGCGAACGAGCTTCGTTGCCAAATGCCGGAAGGTTTTCCCGTCGGGCCGGGCAGAGGGACATGTCGTTGGAATACCCGTATGAGGCCGCGCGCCGGCCGATCCGTTCCATCATCGACACCGGTCTTGCGGAGGGGGGCGATCCGTACCGCGCGGCCGCGGAACAGGCGGGAGGCACCAGCCCGCTGTCGGCGACCTCTCGCTCGCTCCACGACGCCGCGCAGGAGCCGTATTGCGGGCCCGATGCCCGCAGCTTTTCCGCGGAGCCGTATGCCGGGTCCGATGCTCGCAGCTTCGCCGCAGAGCCGTATGCCGGGCTCAATGTTCGCAGCTTCGCCGCGGAACCGTATGCCGGGCTCGGCACGGCGCGGGGCGCCGCTTCGGCCGCTCGCGATTCCGCGGAACCGACTCCGGGGCAGGGGACTCGGGGGGGCCGGCCGATCCGGGTCGCGTTCGTCTGCTCCTTCCTCTACGGGGCGGGGATCGAGAACTGGATGGTAGGGCTGCGGCAGTATTCCGATCCCGCCGCCGTGCAGTTCGTCCGGTGCGTCGTGACGACGTCGCTCGTCGATGAGCGGATCGTCCGGCGGCTGGGGATTCCGGTGACCGTGGGGCAGGCGGAGGCGGTCCGGGCCGCGGCGGTCGACGCCGACGTTCTGATCGTCTCGGGACCCGCTCAGGTCGGCGATTGGCTAGCGGACCGGCCTCGCTGCAGGGTCGTCTTCGTAGCGCACGGCGACGGGCACTGGACCCGCGATATCCTGAACTGCTGCCGCGGGGTGGTCGACGAGGTGGTGGCGGTCAGCCGCCGGGTGCAGGAGGCGGTCGGCTCGGGGTTCCGGACGACGGTCATCCACAACGGGATCGATCCGGCGCACCTCGTTGTCACCGAGGATCCCGCTCTTGTCCGGAGGCGGCTGGGGTTTGGTCCCGACGACTTCGTGCTCGGCTATGTCGGGCGGTTCTCGCCGGAGAAGAACGTCGGGGCGCTCGTCGACGCCGTCGAGCGGCTTCCGGAGGGCTTCAAGCTGTTGCTTGTCGGGTTCGGGCCGGAGCGGGCGGAGCTGATGGACCGGGCGAACCGGCGGATCCCCGGGCGGTATACGTTCACCGAGGCGCACCAGGACCTCGGGGCGCTTTATCACGCGATGGACGCCTTCGGCCTGCCCTCCCTCTCGGAGGGGTACGGCTTGGTCCTGATGGAGGCGATGTTCTGCGGACGGCCGGTCATCAGCGGCCCGGTCGGGTTCGCTCCGGAGGCGCTGCAGGACCGGGTGAACGGGATGGTGGTCGATGGAACGCCGGAGGGCTTTGCCGGCGCGGCCCGGCTTCTGCGGGACCATCCGGAGTGGCGGAAGGGGGTCGGGCAGGAGGCGCGGGCCTTTGCACTGCGGTACGGGCTGGCGGCCCGGATGGCGGAGAAGTACCGGCGGTTCCTGTCCACCGTGGTCCGCTGAGTCGGGGGGGCGGGGCGGGGCGGGTGCGACACGGCGCGGGCCAGCGAGGGAGACTGTGATGCCGATCGGAAGCTTTGAAGCGGTCCCCACGATTGTCAGCCGGCTGCTAGAGCGGCGTCCGCAGCGCGTCCTCGACGCGGGGCTGGGTTTCGGCTTCTGGGGCTCGGCGGTCCGGACCTGGCTCGACCTGGGGGTGCGTCCGTGGAAGACGTACCTGGTCGGCGTTGAAGGGTGGAGCGGGTATCGGAACCCGGCTTGGGACCTTTACGACCTGATCTTCGAGCAGCCGCTCGAGACCTTTCTGGGCGAGCATGCCGCGACGTACGACTTTGTGATCGCGGGGGACATCCTGGAGCACTTCACCAGGGAGGCGGGCTGCGGGCTGCTGGCGGGACTGCGGCGGCGGGTTGCTCCGGGGGGGACGCTTATGATCTCGACGCCGGGGATCTTCTTTGAGCAGGGGGCGGTGTATGGGAACGCTTACGAGGTCCACCGTTCGTTCTGGAGTCCGGACGAGCTGCGCAGCGAGGGGTATGACGTGACGTTTACGGATTGTCGGACGGCGCGGGGAATGCCGACGACTGTGGCGGAGTGGCGGAATGAGGTGCGCGGGTGAGTCGTCGGAGGGTGGGCTTGGCGAGGGAGACGCGCGGCGTGCTGGCCGGCACGGCTATGCCACCTCAAACCCATTGTGCGACGGCAGCCGGGGTCAAGGGGGTCACCCCTTGCCGCCGGAGGCGCTTCGATGAGGAACCGTGGGACACAACGGACGTCCGCTTTGTGGGACCGGCGGCGAGGACTCCTCCACATCACACAGCTTGCTTTGCAATCCCTGCGGGCTGGTGAGGGGGCATCCGGCACGGTGTCCGCGCTTGGATACGCCCTCCTTCAGACATCTCTCGACGAGAGGGCCTCCGGCGGGCAAAGGGGCGTTGCCCCTCTGCACTCCCCACCAGGGGGACCCCCTGGACCCCGGTGAGGGTGGCGATGCTGGCAATCGCCGCTCTCGTCGGCACAATGGGCCTACGCACAATCCTTGTGGAATGGGGGGCTCGACCATGTCCGCTGCGGGACCGAAAGGCAACGTCCGGCTGGCCATCCTGGGCGCACTGCTACTGTCACTCCTGAGCGGCTACCTGCTTCAGCTCCGGCTGGCCGCCGCAGCCCGCCAGCAGGAACAGGCGGAACGCCAGGTCCGCCTGCTCAAAACCGAACAGCAGGAGGTCCGAGGCGGCCACGTCCCGGACTCCCTCCTCGACCGGCTCTCACAAACCCGACGGGACGCGTTTCCCGACGCGGAAGACCAGGCCCGGGAGCTCCGCGGCGAACGCCTTGCCGCGGACGCCAAAGACGAGGACCGTCTCGTCCTCGAGCCGGCTGTCACCGACGCCGTCGTCTCCGCCGAGTATCTCCAGTTCCGGTTCCGCGAACGCGACGCCTACCGCCGCCTTACAAAAGATGTCGGACCGGCGCGCGAAGCCGGGGAGGCGTTCCTGACCGCCTACATCTCGCAATACGGAGCGCGGAACAACAATCGCATCAACAACGACGAGCTCCGCCTCCTCGGAGAGAAGGCGATCGAGGCGGGGAGCCGCGACCCGCTCGTCCGGACCCATCTCGCCAACGTCCAGGCCCTCTCGACCGGTGAGACCGAGGGCCCGCGGTCGATGCTGGAAGAGGCGGTCCGCGAACTCCCCTTGACCGGATATCCGCGGATCGTGAAGTCGTACGCGCTCGTGTACCTCCTCGATTTCGACGCGCGGGAGGACTGGGCGACGCAGGAGAAGCGGCTCGAAGCGGCCGTCACGGGACTCGTCGAGTGGCTGGCGGAGGAAAAGAGCCATCCCAAGTGGACCCGGAGCGCCTACGAGCGGACCTACCGCCTCTGGCGGGCGTGGACGACGAGGTACCGCGACCGACTCCTCGCGGCGCTGCTGGAGTCCGAGACCGCCGATCCGTACGTGACCCACACCCTGGCCGGGGAGTACTACGTCGACCGCGCCTGGACGAGCCGCGGCGGCGGGTGGGCCGTCGAAGTCCTGCCGGAGCAGTGGGAGGGGTTCGCGAAATACCTCGAGATCGCGACTGGTCATCTGCAGCTCGCCTGGAGCCTGCGGCCCGACCTCCCCTACGCCCCTGAGAGGATGATCCCCATCGCGATGGCGGGGCACGGGACGGGGAACAGCGAACGGTTCTGGTTCCGGCGGACCCTGGAGGGACAGTGCGATCTCTACAAGGCCTACAACAGCTATCTGTACTCCCTCACAAGTCGCTGGGGAGGGAGTACGAACCGGATTCTGGCCGTCGGCCGGATGTGCCTGGAAACGGACCGCTTCGACACCTTGATTCCGTATCAGGCGCTCGAGGCAGTGGAGAAGGTTCGGGACCTGGAGCTCGACAAGGGGGAAACGCTGACCAGCGTCCCCTCCGCCGCCGAGCTCCTTAAGGACTTTCTGGTGCGGCGACGCGCCTACATCGATCGGAACCGGCTCGGGGACCTCTACGAGGCGAACGGGGCCTACCGCAGCCGCATGATCCAGCTCCTGGAGGCCTGCGGCCTCGTCGTGGAGACGGGCCCGATCTACCGCGATGCCGGAGCAGACCTGAACTGGACCGAGCTCCGCAAGGGGGGGCGTCCCGGCCGCTACTTCGCCGCGCGGCGCGTGGCGGAGAGCGATGGGAACTCGTCCCTCATCGCCGCGCTCGACGAGCGGCTCCGGCGGCCGATCGGTCCCGAGGCCCGCGGGACAGGGCTCGACCAGATCGAGGCGGAATGGAAACTCCTGCGGGGCCAGGCCGCTCCGGCGGTCGGTCCGCATGACTTCTTCCGTCACACCGAGGTGATGATCGGGCAGCTCCGGACGTTCCTGAAGGGGGAGTGGGTGGGGCTCGATCCGCAGGGGGACCTGTGGGGCTGGGAGCCGTATGCGGACCGCTGGGACGTGGAGAACGGCGTCGGCGTCACGCTGCACCGCCGCCACGGCGGCGAGCGGCAGCCCTGTCTGCGGCCGCTCATCAACCCGCAGCCCCCGCTCGAGGTCGAAGTGCTCGTGGAAGTCCTCGATCCCGCTCCGTATCCGGAAGAGATCGGGATCGGCTGGACGCGGGAGAACCGCACGGACCTGATGGACCGGGAGCGGGAGTTTCCGCTCGCCGCGATCGAAGTCGAGGAGCAGGTCGAGGGGAACCCGCCAAACCGATTCCGGCTGGCTACGGCCCGCGTCGCCTTTGCCACCAGAGCCTTCTCCCGCGTCCCCCTGAGAGGAGCGGGGCCGCATCGGCTGAAGGTCAAGCTCTGGCCCGGCAATGTGGAGTACCAGGCGGATGATGCCTGGTTCTCGCACGACCTCCCGCAGCCGGTCGCTCCGGACGGGTTCCTGGCGTTCGGCGCGACCTGGCCTCCCGCGGAGGGGCACGACGGACGGCTGGGGTCGTTCCGGCTGAGCGGGGTCCGCTACCGCCGGCTGACGGTCGGACCGCCCCCCGTCTACAACGCTCCGCGGGAGGAGCGGATCCGGTACTGGGCCGAGCGGCGGGAGCGCGATCCCGACGATCTGGTCGCCCGGGTGAGCTCCGTTCGGCTGCGGCTGGAGCTCCACGAATACGCGGAGGCGCTGGCCGACGCCGAGGCCCTCCTGCGCGAGCGGCCTGCGGTGAATCAGGTCCGGGTCCTGAAAGGGATGGCCCTCCGGTATCTGGCGCGCTATCCCGAGGCGGTGAGGGAGCTCCAGGCGGCGCTCGAGGAATGGCAGGACACCCCCGACGCCTGTTGGGTCCTGGCGGAGATCTTCGCCGGGGCGCCCGATCCGGCGGTGCGGAGTGCCGAGAAGAGCCGAGCGCTGGCCGAGTCCTCGCTCAACATGTATCGGACTCTCCGCCCGTATCAGATGGTCGCGGCGCTGGCCGCGGCCCACGCGGAGAGCGGAGAATTTCCGAAGGCGGTGGAGCTCCAGGAGGAGGCTCTCCGGACGACCGACGCGACCGAACGGGAGATCTACGAGGAGCGGCTGGAACGCTATCGCCAGGGGAAGCCGTTTCGGCTTCCGACGGAGCCGGAGTCGAAGCGGAAGGGGACCGATTGACGCGGCGCGTTCCCGGTTCCGGCAGCGATAGGGTGAAACACCGGCCGGAGATCCCGTTTGGTCTTCTGGAAAGCGGCCATTCCTCCTATGACTCCATGGCGTGCTGGCCGGCACGACTTCCGCGACCTTCCTTCCATGGCCCCCCGCCCGGTCCCGCGGGGCGCTGGTGAGGCAAATTGCATCGGGTGTCATGCGGTGGTAGGCTGTGGTGACGGTGCGTTGTGCAGTTGCGGCAGCCGTCTTTCCGCTGGCAAGGTTCGATGCGGGACGAGGTTTTCTGAATGGTGTCGAGATGCCGCCGGTAGACATGAATCCAACCTGGCTCCACGAGCTGCGAAGCGGGGACGCCTCGGCGATTCAAAAGTTGTGGGAGACCTTTTCTGAGCGTCTGGTGAAGCTGGCTGAAAAGAACGTCCGCTCCATCTCCCGACCCACCACGGACCAGGACGACGTTACGAGCAGCGTCTTCAAGAGCATCTGGAGAGGGGCCAAGGCCGGGCGGTTCCGCGACGTTAAGTCCTCCGAAGAAGTGTGGTGGATCCTGGCCGCCATGGCCCGCCGCAAGTGCATCGACCACGCCCGCCGCGAACAGGCCCTCAAGCGGGGCGGCACCGCCCCCGTGTTTTCCCTGAACGACATCGGGCCGAACTGGATCGAAACGATCGTCTCCCGCGAGCCGGACCAGAAGCTCGTGATCTCCATGGAGGACGAATACACGCACCTGATGCGGCTCATCGACGACGACATCGTCTGCCGGGTCGTGACCCTTCGAATCGAGGGACTGACCGTCAAGGAGATCGCGGCCGAGATGGACTTGTCCGTTCCGACCGTGGAGCGGAAGATCCGCTACGCCCGCGAGGTCTGGAAGGACAGCCTCTCCCATGCTCCCGAAGAATGATCCGGCCAACGAGCCCTCTCCCGTGTCCCCCTTTTCGCCGGAGCTAAAGGCGAAGCTGGACCGCGTGGAGGGGCCCTGCGACGAGTTCGAGAAGCTCTGGAAGACGGGCCGGCGCCCGCAACTGGAGGAGTTCCTCGCCCGTCAGGCCAGCCCCGACCGCGACCTCTTCTCCGGGCTGGTCGAGCTGGATATCGACTACCGCCGTCGCGCCGGGGAATCGGTCTCCTTCGAACAGTACCGCGAGCGGTTTCCCGCGTTCGAGGCGGTCCTCGCGGAACAGGACTGGCAGGGGGATCCGGCCCTCTCGATCCTCGGCGAACGCTACGAGCTCCGCGGCGAGATCGGCAAGGGGAGCTTCGGCGAGGTCTGGAGGGCGTACGACACGACGCTCCAGCGGCTCGTCGCCCTCAAGTGCCTCCACGACGACTTTTCCGAGAAGGCGTTCCGGATCCTGCGGCGCGAAGCCCGGGCGGTGGCCGGACTCGACCATCCGAGCGTCGTCAAGGTCCTCGACTGCGGCCGCGGTCCCAAGGGGGCCGTGATCGTCTTTGAATACGTGGAAGGGATCTCGCTGCAGGACTGGGTCGTCCGGACCGCTCCACCGCGGCAGACCGCTCCCGCCGCGGCCGCCTCGACGACCGCCGGCGCTTCCGCCACGGCGACTGTTCTCGCCTCGCTCACTGCCGTTCCTCCGGCTCCCGCCTCCAACCCGGCGGCCTCCGCGAAGATGGCCCCCTCCGCGCCCGCTCCGGGGCCCGAGGGAGGCCCGGCCCTCCCCCCGGCGATCGCGGCCCGCCTGGTGCTCCAGATTCTGGAGGGGGTTCAGCACATTCACGACCGGGGCGTGGTCCACCGCGACCTCAAGCCCGGAAACATCCTCGTCACGCCGGACGGGATGCCGAAGATCATCGACTTCGGGCTGTCGAAGCACGAGAACGTCCTTTCGACCCTCACCGACGACGGGAAGCTCCTGGGGACCGTCCCCTACATGAGTCCCGAGCAGTGCCAGGGAAAGCCCCTCGGCCCCGCGACCGACATCTACGCGATGGGGGTCATCCTGTTCGAACTCCTGACCGGCGAGCGGCCGTTCGAGGGGGGGAAGCGGGATGAGCTGATCCAGAAGATCGTCGCCGGCCCCCCGGCGAAATTCCGGCCGACGGACGTGCCGCAGGACCTGCGGGCGATCTGCCTGAAGGCGATCGAGCGGAACCCGGCCCGCCGCTACGCCTCCGCGGCGGCGATGGCGGAGCACCTGCGGCGCTACCTCGATTCCAAGCCGCTCCCGTTCCTGATGCGGCACCGGGAGCTCGTCCGCTCCGCTCAGGGGTTCGCCCGGATCGGGGGGATCGGGCTGGCGGTGGCCGCCTCCCTGTTTGCCGCCGGCGTGGTTCTGTTTCCCCCGAAGCCCGATCCGCGGCCGATGGTCGTCGTGGAGACCGTCCCCCCCGGGGCGAAGCTCTCCCTGTTCCCCATGGATCGCAAGGCGGGCCGGATCTTCACGGACCGGGCCGTGCGGCCCGCGGGGCCGACCCCCGCGGCGTTTCGTCTGGAGCCGGGCGACTACCTGATTGTGGCGGCGCTGGAGGACGGCACCGGCCGGTTCCACGAGGTCTACCGGCACGTCCCCGGCCCGGACGAGCCGGCCGTGACGGGGTTCCGGCACCTGAAGTGGTTCGTTGAGGGGCCCGGTCGCATCCGGCTGCCGACGATCGAGATCCCGGAGGCCTCGGTCACGGCGGACATGGCTCGTGTGGACGGCACGACGGATGGAGAGGCGGGACAGGGATTCGTCTGCGGCCGGTCGGGGACCAAGGCCGCCCCGCGGACCCGCGTGCAGATTCCGGACTTTCTGGTCGACTCCGCGGAAGTGACGCTGGCGCAGTATCAGGAGACGCTGCGCGTGTCTCCCTCCAACGAGCCCAGCCTGAAGCAGCAGGATCCGGGCTCGCCGGTGTGCGTCTCCTTCGAGGAGGCGGTGGCCCGGGCCGAGGATCTGGGAAAGCGGCTCCTGGAGGAGGCGGAGTTCGAGTTCGTTGCGACGGGCCGCGGGGAGCGTCAGTTCCCCTGGGAGGATCCCGCCGATGGACGCGAAGTGCGGCCTTATCAGGACCGGCTGGTGCTGGGAGGAAAGGCCGTATCGGGGCTCTGCTCCGGACACGCCGAGTGGACCGACATGTCCCGCCTCGACCCGCGGGAGAAGGCCGGTGCGGACCTGATCCTGCCGGGAAGCTTTCCGTTCCTGCGACCGGTCCGCGGCGGCGGTAAGCTGGCCCTGGAGGATCCCACCGACTTCAGTCTTCGCGACCGCGATCCCGAGTATCGGACGTTGGTCAGCAAGTTTGAGGTGCGGAAGGGGCTCGGCTTCCGCTGCGGCCGCAGCGCGGCCCCGCGGCTGCATCCGGAGGACTTCGTCCGCGTCGTGCCGGAGAGTCCGGCCGACGAGCGTCTTGTTCAGTCCGGAAACGCGGCGCCCTGACGCCCGACGTCATGCGGCCAGCGCGGCACCGGGATCGGCGATGCGCCGCCAATTCCTGACGAGCCTCGGGCCGGCAACCATCGGTGAAGGTCCGGGCCTCTCCTCTGTGCGGAGGCGGAGTGGACCCCGAGTCGCCGCTCTTTGCTGCCTCGATCCGTGTCCCTCCGTGGCGATGTCGTCCGTTCGGAGGGACGCCACGATCCTGACGAACGAAAGTCCGGGGCGGCCGCGCAGGACGGGCCACTCCGGACTCTCGAGTTTCTTCAGAATCGAAGAGAGGACCGTTACCGCAACTGGACGATGTAGGTCGTCCCTTCGTGCTCGACGTGGACCGCCGCGTTCTGGATCCGGCCCTTGACCTTCGCCGGCTTGGCGTCGGTCGGGGCTTCCAGGGCCTCGAAGCCGAACATCATGAACTTCGACTCGCTGAGGCCCCCGAGGGCCTTCGGGTTGCAGTGGTACAGGTAGCAGTAGGCGAACTTGTCCGGCGTGGAGGCCTGGCCGTCGTGGTCGAACCGGACCGCCGTGCGGGAAACCTGCTCGGAGAAGCGGCGGGCCGGGCCGGCCGGCATCACGAATTCGTCGGTCTGCGGCAGCCACTTGCGGGACAGGACGAGTCCCCCCGCGGTGCGGGTCGGATCCGCAGCCTTCAGGGCCGTGACTTCCTTTTCCCACTGGCAGCCGGCCGATCCGCATTCGAGCGGCCACTCGTACTCTCCGATGAGGTAGGCCGCGATCGGCTCCGACGGGCAGTCGTCGTGGTACTCGGCGTAGTAAATGGTTTCCGCGTCCCAGTAGCCGATCGGCCAGAGAGCGCAGGTGTTGGGGGCGCCGGCAAAGGCGTCGGCGGCCAGCGTCAGGCCGAGGGCGAGGGTGCAGAAACGGGAAAGGAGTGTGCGCATGGAAAAAATCCTTGTGCCAATGGAAAAACGAGCCCCCTTGGAGCCATTCCAGGAGGGGTGGGGAGAAACGAGTGCCGCACGCGCCGTGAAGCGGTTGACGTTCAACCGCGCGGGACGGAACGGCCGCCGGCCGCCGAGGGGGGCGCCAGCGAAAGCAAATTCAGCATCGATGAACCGGGACCGGTTCCCGCCGACGGACGATTCCAGCGGCCGTCGGGGAGTGCCGAAGAGCGGTGTCGGGAGACGGATCCCCCATCACGGCCAACGGCCAACCTGAGCATCTCTCCGCCTGTTTTCGGCGGAGCGCCGTCGTCGGTCAACCGGCCGACGGACATTCAGAACAATCCGAACGAAGCGCTCGTGGAACGAGCCGACAACGCACGGGGGAGGGGTTCGTGGCAAAGCCGCATCGCCCGGCGCCGGACCGCCGCGTTCCCAGCGGCGGTTCGGGTGTCGGCCGTCCTCTCCCCCCGAGGACGGTTCCGCAGTGTTGGTGCTGCGCGGATCGGCAGCGGCGCCTGAATCTTCAGGCCAGACTTCACCAGGCCGAGAGACGCATTCCGTCGTCCCGCATTCCCAGCTGAAAGAGAATTTCCATGTCCACGGACTCGGAGAGGACGTGAACCGACCCATCGGCCATCACCATCTGGACGGCTCCGGTGTGGGCCGACGAGAGAGGGTTGTTGGCGCCGTGGTTCTCATGGACCCCGGGCTGGTCGCAACGTGAGTTCGGGGCATACCGGAAGGTGGTGATGTTCCAGCAGGCGGGGATCGACGCGGCCGTGGTCACGCCGCTGAAGTTGGGGGGGACGCCGACGCCGCTGGTGCCGGTCATCCAGCTGTTGGGGTTCGATCCATCGGTCCGGCAGGCGGCGCCGTTGGCGCGGAAGGTGTAGTTGGACGCTTCGGCGACGAGGGCGGTGTTCGACATTCCGTCCGTGATCTCCGACCAGCGGATGGCGGCGTTCGGGACGAGGAGGCCGTCGGCCGACAGGTGCCCCACCAGCCCGTCGATCGCGCAGCAGCCCGAGATTCGGCGGGCGGGAAATCCCCAGTCGCTCGAGGATCCCGAGACCCCCACGTAGGACGAGGCCTGATGCGCGATGGAAAAGGTGACGTTCATCCGGGGGAGGGGGCTGGAAGGACATCTCAGGATGTCCAGGAAAATTCCGTTGAGTCCCGCGCCGTTGGTGGATCCCATCGGGGGGGGGAGGATCGGGAGGCCGTTGTTCGGCGACGACATGTCAAAACGCAGGAAGACGGAGTCCTCTTCGATGTACGGCAGGAGCCCGACGTACCAGGAAGGGCCGATGCCCCGCTGCGAACGCGCGCCGACGGGGAGGGTCCCGTGGCTCGCCTCGTAGTTGTGGAGGGCAATGCCGATCTGGCGGAGGTTGTTCCCGCACGAGGCACGTCTCGCCACTTCGCGAGCCTGCTGTACGGACGGAAGCATCAAGGAGGCCAGGAGCGCAATGATGGCCAACGAGACCAGCAGTTCAATCAGCGTGAATCCGCGGCGACGATCGACGATGGCTGACCTGAGACGCACGCGGTACCTGACCGATGTTGAGCAACGAACCCTTCAACCCGGCAGACGGAGTGTCGCAGATCCAGGTGAAGGCAAACATCGACCAGGTTTTCCCTTGTGAATCCAACCTGAAATTCCGTGGAAACCGCTTGGCCTGAGAGGCGTTGCGATTCCCTTCTGCTTTGAAAACCGCAGGCCGCCCAGGCTGCCCATCAGGTTTTCACAGAAGACCGGCTTTCAAGAATTTTCGATTCCCGTGATGGGCTCCGGAGTCGGTTTACGGTCAATGGATTGAAACACCCAGTGAACTCGCCCCGGCGATGGTTGAGCTAGGCAGTCTTAGCCCGCCTGTCACTGTTCCTATTGCCGGGGCGACGACATGTAAAAGGAAATCCTGGGGCGGAGAACTACGGTGCATCCCAAGTCCCCGCCCCAGGATGCCTCGGCCCGGGAGCAGCCCAGTCTCATAAAGAGTCGGGCCCATCCCTGAATCGCGACCCCAACACGGTATTCGGTTTACAAGACTTAATGCAAGGGAACTGCCGATTTCCGGCCGGTTCCGGCGCGGATGTCGTGCTTTTTGACGTTGTTCTGCGGGAGCGGGCCAGGCGGATTCTGCAGGTGGGTTCCATACAGCAGCAGAATCCACTCCCGCGCCCCCTCCTCCGGTCGGTAGGGCCGTATGAGGGTGGGGCGGGTGGCTGACGGGCCGCTCACCGGTGGAAATGAACACGGGGCCCGCTCGGAGTGGTCATTTGCGCGGTGGGCCTGCTTCCGCGAAAACCCAGGAATGCGGGGCTGCCGCAACGGGCTCCCCGCGTTCGCGGAACCCTGGGAGGAAAGGGCGTCGGCGGCGGTGAATTCGCGCTCGCGGCGGCGAAGGAATGGCCAGGTCCTTTGCGAGTTTCTTCCCCGGGGAATCCCGGTGTTTTCCTTGGTTGACAGCCCCTGCCGGAGCGGGGAAAGTCCATGTCCCCCCTTCACTCGTGCATAAGGAGACGACGCGCACTCTGACTGTAGAAAGCGGGACCATTGGACGAACCATCCGAAGCAATTCGGCTGTTCATTCAGGCTTATGTGGATTCGATCGACTTCCTCCGCGTTCTTCTCGTGATGGCGAGGAGCCCGGAGAGGGACTGGACGGAAGCCGAAGTCGCATCCGCCACGGCACTCGCGCTGGACATCTGCCGGCTCCAGCTCGAAAAGGTCTCCGCGCGCGGACTCGCGTCTCGCACTGATTCGCCCGAAGGGAAATACCGTTACGGACCGCGCGCCGACGAGTTGCGGCGGCTGGTTCAGGAACTGATTGCGCTCGACGACCACTACCCCGTGACGCTGATCAAGCTCGTTTACGGACGCCCCACGACTCCCTCCCAGGCCGCCCAGGCCTTCTCGGACGCATTCCGCCTGAGGAGACCCTAACGTGGTGCTGGCGATCTTCATTCTGTCGCTTCTCACCTCCCTGCTCTGCGGCGCGCTCCTGCTCCGCGGCTACCGCTCGAGCGGACACCGCCTGCTCCTCTGGGCGGGCCTATGCTTTGTGGCGCTGGGACTCGAGAACGTCGTCCTGATCCTCGACATGTACGTGATTGCCGCCTGGGACCTGAGCCTGGTCCGGCTGGCCGTTCCCCTGGTGGGGCTTGCCGCCCTGTTGTACGGGCTTCTGTGGGAAGCCTCGTAACCCTTTGATCCGCGAGGTCGCGATGGACATGTACCTGTCCGGCATGATCACGGGACTCAACTGCGTGGTCGCCCTGATCTTCATGAAGTTCTGGGTCCAGACCCGGGACCGCCTGTTCCTGTGGTTCTCGATCGCCTTCGTGGCCCTCGGCCTCAGCCGGCTGCGGGCCACGATCGACCGCGACCACGAATGGTTCCTGTACGCCCACATGCTCCGCTTCGCCGCCTTCCTGACGATCCTGGCGGCGATCGTCGACAAGAACCTCAAGAGCCGGCAGTCCCCGTAAGGGCCGCCCCGGATCCGTTCCTCATCGACTCGTTCCCCGCCCCCCAACTTCCCCCTTCCCGCGAACCCGAGTCTCCCATGAGCGACAAGCCTTCCCGCGGCGTTTCCCGGAAACCGGCGACTCTCGGCGCGGATGACGCGACCCAGGCGGTCCTGGCCGATGAGCCGGGGCGGACCGCGGTCGCCGGTCTGGGCGTTTCGGAGGAGTCCGACACGCCTTCGTCCGGCGACAGCCAGGCGGCGCTGCGGCAGATCCTGACCGCGATGTCCGCCTTCCGCGACGGGGACTTTTCCGTGCGGCTGCCGGTCGACTGGGGCGGTCTCGAAGGGCGGATCGCGGACGCCTTCAACCAGGCGGTCGCGCAGGAAGACCGGATCACGCTGGAGATCAAGCAGCTCAGCGTCACCGTCGGAAAAGAGGGGCGGCTGAAGCAGCGGCTGGCGATGTCGGGGGCGGTCGGCGGGTGGGCGGTCCGGTCGGAGTCGATCAACACCCTGATCGACGACCTTGTCCGTCCGACGACCGAAGTCGCCCGCACGATCGGCGCCGTCGCCAAGGGGGACCTGAGCCAGTCGATGGAGCTCGAAGTCGACGGCGATCCGCTGCAGGGGGAGTTCCTCCGCTCGGCGCGGCTCGTCAACACGATGATCGACCAGCTCTCGGTCTTCACCTCGGAAGTGACCCGCGTCGCCCGCGAGGTCGGGACCGAGGGGAAGCTGGGGGGCCAGGCGCAGGTCAAGGGGGTGTCGGGGGTCTGGAAAGAACTGACCGAGTCGGTGAACCAGATGGCGGGGAACCTGACCGCCCAGGTGCGAAACATCGCCGACGTCACGATCGCGGTGGCGAACGGCGACTTGTCGAAGAAGATCACCGTCGACGTCCGCGGGGAAATCCTCCAGCTCAAGGAAGCCATCAACACGATGGTGGACCAGCTCCGCTCGTTCGCCTCGGAAGTGACCCGCGTCGCCCGCGAGGTCGGGACCGACGGCCGCCTCGGCGGTCAGGCGGTGGTCCCCGGGGTCGCCGGGACGTGGAAGGATCTCACCGACTCCGTGAACGCCATGGCGGGGAATCTGACGGCCCAGGTCCGGAACATCGCGGCGGTGACGACCGCCGTGGCCCGCGGCGACCTGTCGCGGAAGATCACCGTCGACGTGAAGGGGGAGATTCTCGAATTGAAGGAGACCATCAACACGATGGTCGACCAGCTCAACGGCTTCGCGGCGGAAGTGACCCGCGTGGCCCGCGAGGTCGGGACCGAGGGGAAACTCGGCGGTCAGGCGCGGGCTCCCGGTGTGGCGGGAACGTGGAAGGACCTCACCGACTCCGTGAACTCGATGGCCTCGAACCTGACCGGCCAGGTGCGAAACATCGCCGACGTCACGACCGCCGTGGCGCGGGGAGACCTCTCCCGCAAGATCACCGTCGACGTGAAGGGGGAGATCCTGGAGCTGAAAAACACCATCAACACGATGGTCGACCAGCTCAACAGCTTTGCCTCGGAAGTGACCCGCGTGGCCCGCGAAGTCGGGTCGGAAGGGAAGCTCGGCGGTCAGGCGGTGGTCCCCGGGGTCGGCGGGACGTGGAAGGACCTGACGGACAACGTGAACTCGATGGCCTCGAACCTGACGGGCCAGGTGCGGAACATCGCCGACGTCGCGACCGCCATCGCCAAGGGGGACCTGTCGTCCAAGATCACCGTGGCGGCCCAGGGGGAGATCCTCGAGTTGAAGGACACGATCAACACGATGGTCGACCAGCTCAACGGGTTTGCGGCGGAAGTGACCCGCGTGGCCCGCGAAGTGGGGACCGAAGGGAAGCTGGGCGGGCAGGCGGAAGTCCCCGGGGTGGCGGGGACGTGGAAGGACCTGACCGACAACGTGAACTCGATGGCGAACAACCTGACCGGTCAGGTGCGGAATATCGCCGACGTCACGACCGCCGTGGCCCGCGGCGACTTGTCGCGGAAGATCACCGTCGACGTGAAGGGGGAAATTCTGGAGCTGAAGAACACCGTCAACACGATGGTGGACCAGCTGAACGGCTTCGCGTCGGAAGTCTCCCGCGTGGCCCGCGAAGTCGGGACCGAAGGGAAGCTCGGGGGGCAGGCGGCGGTCCCCGGGGTGGCAGGGACGTGGAAGGACCTGACGGACAACGTGAACTCGATGGCGTCGAACCTGACCGGTCAGGTGCGGAACATTGCCGACGTCGCGACCGCCGTGGCGAACGGAGACCTTTCGAAGAAGATCACCGTCGACGTGAAGGGGGAAATCCTCGAGCTGAAGCTGACGATCAACACGATGGTGGACCAGCTCAACGCCTTCGCCTCGGAAGTCTCCCGCGTGGCCCGCGAAGTCGGGACCGAAGGGAAGCTCGGGGGCCAGGCCCAGGTCCGCGGCGTGGCGGGGACGTGGAAGGACCTGACGGACAACGTGAACTCGATGGCGTCGAACCTGACGGGCCAGGTGCGGAACATCGCCGACGTCGCGACCGCCATCGCCAAGGGGGACCTGTCGAAGAAGATCACCGTCGACGTGAAGGGGGAAATTCTGGAGCTGAAGAACACCGTCAACACGATGGTGGACCAGCTCAACGCCTTTGCCTCGGAAGTCTCCCGCGTGGCCCGTGAAGTCGGGACCGAAGGCAAGCTCGGCGGTCAGGCGGCGGTCGAAGGGGTCGCCGGGACGTGGAAGGACCTGACGGACAATGTGAACTCGATGGCCTCGAACCTGACCGGTCAGGTCCGGAACATCGCCGACGTCACGACCGCCGTGGCCCGCGGCGACTTGTCCCGCAAGATCACCGTCGACGTCCGCGGGGAAATTCTGGAGCTGAAGAACACCATCAACACGATGGTGGACCAGCTCAACGCCTTCGCGTCCGAAGTGTCGCGCGTCGCCCGTGAAGTCGGGACCGAGGGGAAGCTCGGGGGCCAGGCGCAGGTGCCGGGTGTCGCCGGAACGTGGAAGGACCTGACGGACAACGTGAACTCGATGGCGTCGAACCTGACGAGCCAGGTCCGGAACATCGCGGAAGTGACGATCGCCGTGGCGAACGGGGACCTCTCGAAGAAGATCACCGTCGACGTCCGCGGCGAAATCCTGGCCCTCAAAGAGACCATCAACACGATGGTCGACCAGCTCCGCTCGTTCGCCTCGGAAGTGACCCGCGTCGCCCGCGAGGTGGGGACCGACGGCAAGCTCGGCGGTCAGGCCCAGGTGCCCGGTGTGGCGGGGACGTGGAAGGACCTGACCGACTCCGTGAACTCGATGGCCTCCAACCTGACCGACCAGGTGCGGAACATCGCCGACGTGACGACCGCCGTCGCCCGGGGGGACCTCTCCCGGAAGATCACCGTCGACGTGAAGGGGGAAATCCTCCAGCTCAAAGAGACCGTCAACACGATGGTGGACCAGCTCTCCGCCTTCGCCTCGGAAGTGACCCGCGTGGCCCGCGAAGTCGGAACCGAAGGGAAGCTCGGGGGCCAGGCGCAGGTGCTCGGGGTCGCCGGGACGTGGAAGGACCTGACGGACAACGTGAACTCGATGGCGTCGAACCTGACGGGGCAGGTTCGAAACATCGCCGACGTCACGATTGCCGTGGCGAACGGAGACCTGTCGAAGAAGATCACCGTCGACGTTCGCGGGGAAATCCTCCAGTTGAAGGAGACCATCAACACGATGGTCGAGCAGCTCCGCTCGTTCGCGTCGGAAGTGACCCGCGTCGCCCGCGAGGTGGGGACCGAGGGACGGCTCGGGGTGCAGGCGGTCGTCCCCGGCGTCGGGGGGACGTGGAAGGACCTGACCGACTCCGTCAACACGATGGGCTCGAACCTGACGGCCCAGGTGCGGAACATCGCGGAAGTGACGACCGCCGTGGCCCGCGGGGACCTCTCGCGGAAGATCACCGTCGACGTGAAGGGGGAAATCCTGGAGCTCAAGAACACCATCAACACGATGGTGGACCAGCTCAACGCCTTCGCGTCGGAAGTGACCCGCGTGGCCCGCGAGGTGGGGACGGAAGGGAAGCTCGGCGGTCAGGCGCAGGTGTCGGGAGTCGCCGGGACCTGGAAGGACCTGACGGACAACGTGAACTTCATGGCCTCGAACCTGACCGACCAGGTCCGCGGGATCGTGAAGGTCGTGACCGCCGTGGCGGACGGGAACCTGCGGCAGAAGCTGACCGTGCAGGCCAAGGGAGAAGTGGCGGCCCTCGGTGAGACGATCAATAACATGACCGACACGCTCGCCACGTTCTCCGAGCAGGTCATCAGCGTGGCCCGCGAGGTGGGGGTCGAAGGGCGGCTCGGCGGGCAGGCGAACGTCCCCGGCGTGTCGGGAACGTGGCGCGACCTGACGGACAACGTGAACCTCCTGGCGGGGAACCTGACGACGCAGGTCCGGGCCATCGCCGAGGTGGCGACCGCGGTCACCAAGGGGGACCTGACCCGCTCGATCCAGGTGGCGACCCGCGGGGAAGTGGCCGAGCTCAAAGACAACATCAACACGATGATCGCCAACCTCCGCGAGACGACCGAGCGGAACAAGGAGCAGGACTGGCTGAAGACGAACGTGGCCCGCTTCACCAGCATGCTCCAGGGGCAGCGGGACCTCGTGACCGTCGGCAAGATGTTGCTCGCGGAACTGGTCCCGCTCGTGAACGCCCAGCAGGGGGCGATCTACCAGATGGCGGACTCCGACTTCGACGTCCCGACGCTGAAGCTCCTGGCGGCCTATGCCCGGACCATGCACCAGAAGGACCGGATCGGGATCGGGGAAGGGCTGGTCGGCCAGTGCGCCTCCGGCAAGCAGCGGATCCACCTCACCGACGTGCCGCGGGACTACATCCTGGTCCAGTCGAGCCTCGGAGAGACGCCGCCGTCGAGCATCGTCGTGTTGCCGCTCCTCTTCGAAGGGCACGTCAAGGCGGTGATTGAGCTCGCCTCGATCCATCCCTTCACCGCGACGAACCTGACCTTCCTGGAGCAGCTCACGCAGAGCATCGGGGTCGTGCTCAACACCATTGAGGCGACGATGCGGACCGAAGGGCTCCTGACGCAGTCGCAGCAGCTCACGGTCGAGCTCCAGTCGCGGCAGAGCGAGCTCCAGCAGACGAACGAGGAGCTGGGGACCAAGGCCAAGCTGCTCGCCGAGCAGAACGAGGAAGTGGAACGGAAGAACCGCGAAGTGGAGCAGGCCCGCCGGGCCCTCGAAGAGCAGGCCGCGGAGCTGGCCCTCACCTCCAAGTACAAGTCCGAGTTCCTGGCGAACATGTCGCACGAGCTCCGGACGCCGCTGAACTCGATCCTGATCCTCAGCCAGCAGCTCGCCGACAACGCCCCCGGCAACCTCTCGCCGCGGCAGATCGAGTTCGCCCGCAACGTGAACTCGTCGGGGACGGACCTGCTGCACCTCATCAACGACATCCTCGACCTGTCGAAGATCGAGTCCGGGACCGTCACCGTCGAGTCCGAGGAGATCTCGTTCAGCGCCCTGCGGGACACGATCGAGCGGAACTTCCGGCACGTCGCCGAGAACAAGAACCTCCCGTTCGAGGTCCGGTTCTCTCCCAACCTTCCGCCGTTCCTCTCGAGCGACCCCAAGCGGCTGCAGCAGATCCTCAAGAACCTGCTCTCGAACGCGGTGAAGTTCACGACGCACGGGCACGTGCACGTCCGGGCGGAGCTGGCCCGGACCGGCTTCTCGCCGGACCATCCGATTCTTTCCAAGGCGGACCAGGTGATCGCGTTCGCGGTCGAGGACACCGGCATCGGGGTCCCGCTCGAGAAGCAGCGGCTGATCTTCGAGGCGTTCCAGCAGGCGGACGCCGGGACCGCCCGCAAGTACGGGGGGACCGGGCTGGGGCTGGCGATCAGCCGCGAGCTGGCCAGCCTGCTGGGGGGCGAGATCCGGCTGACGAGCGTCGCGGGGCAGGGGAGCACCTTCACGCTCTATCTGCCGGTGCGATACGCCGGCCCGACCGGGGCCGGAGCTGCCGCGCCCGACCGGAGCAGCCCCGTGGCGCTCCCGCAGTCGGTCGTTCCGGTCCACGCGGTCGCCGCCGAGGAGCCGATCCTCGACGACCGGGACGAGATCACCGAAGGGGACTCGGCGCTCCTGATCATCGAGGACGACCCGCATTACGCCCGGATCCTGCTGGGGCTGGCTCGCGACAGCGGGTTCAAGGGGATCGTGGCCCTGCGGGGGGCGGTCGGGCTGACGCTGGCCCGCCGCTACCGGCCGACCGCGATCTCGCTCGACATCTTCCTCCCCGACATGCTGGGCTGGACGGTCCTCAATACCCTCAAGTCCGATCCGTCGCTGCGGCACATCCCGGTGCAGATCATCACCATGGAGGAAGAGCGGCAGCACGGGCTGGCGCACGGGGCGTTCTCGTACGTCGTCAAGTCCCCCACGACCGACAGCCTGGAAGCGGCCTTCGACCGGCTCAAGGTCTTCACCTCGCCGCGGGCCAAGCGGCTCCTGATCGTGGAGGACAACCAGATCGAGCGGGACTCCATCGTGGCCCTCCTGGAGCACGACGACATCGAGCTCTCGGCGGTCTCGACCGGCCGCGAGGCCTACAAGGCGCTCCTCGACCGGCCGTTCGACTGCATGGTCCTCGACCTGCGGCTGCCGGACATGACCGGCTTCGATCTCCTGGAGAAGGTCCACGCCGACCGGCACCTGCAGGAGATCCCCGTGGTGGTCTTCACCGGCAAGGAGCTGACGGATGCGGAGCAGACCCGCCTGCGGACGATGGCCAAGAGCATCATCCTGAAAGACGTGCAGTCCCCCGAGCGCCTCCTGGACGAGACCGCCCTCTTCCTGCACCGCGTGATCTCCGACCTGCCGATCGAGAAGCAGCGGATGCTGGAGCGGCTGCACCGCTCGAACGAGGCGCTCCGTCGCCGGAAGGTGCTGGTCGTCGACGACGACGCCCGGAACATTTTTGCCCTGACGACGGTGCTCGAAGGGCAGGAGATGGAGGTCCTCACGGCCACGAACGGACGTCAGGCGATCGAGCTGATTCAGAAGACGCCGGACCTGAGCATCGTGCTCATGGACATTATGATGCCGGAGATGGACGGGTACGAGACGATGCAGCGGATCCGGGACGACGCGCGGTTCCGGACTCTCCCGATCCTGGCGCTGACGGCCAAGGCCATGAAGGGGGACCGGGAGAAGTGTCTCGACGCCGGGGCGTCGGACTACATCGCCAAGCCGGTCAACACGGACCAGCTCCTCTCGCTGATGCGGGTGTGGCTGTTCCGGTAAGGGGGAGAGGCGAGCGGGGGGCGTGAGCCCCCTGATGGAAACAGAGCGTCAGCCCCCTGATAGGAACGGAGCGTGAGCCCCTGATGGCAACGATTCCCTTCATGAAGAGAGGCGACCGGCGCAGAGAACCTCCAGCGTCGGTCGTCCGTGAGAGAACAACATCCTGCCAGGAACAACAAGAGACGGAAGAAAACACCATGGTCACCGTCTCTCCGTCGTCCCGGACGGGAATTTGCAGCAAAGCAGGACTGCCTTTCCACCATTGAAAGGGTGGGCGATTTTCGGTCGTCCCTGACGGGACATCACGTGCGAGGATTGTGGTTGTGATGACGACATCGGGATCCGCCGATCTCCGCGACGACCGGACCGACCTCCTGGGGCCCGGCGGCGGGAGCGATCCGCCGGTGCGGATCCTGCTCGTCGACGACGACCCCAAGAACCTCATCGTCCTGGAGTCGATCCTCGAAGATCCCCGCTACCGTCTCGTCAAGGCGGACTCCGCCGATGCCGCCCTCCTGGCCCTCGTCCAGGGGGACTTTGCGCTGATCATTCTCGACATCCAGATGCCGGGGATGAACGGGCTCGAGCTGGCCCAGATGATCAAGCAGCGGAAGAAGACGGCGACGATCCCGATCATCTTCCTCACCGCCTACTTCAGCGACGACCAGCACGTCCTGGAAGGGTACGGCACCGGGGCCATCGACTACCTCCACAAGCCGGTCAACGCGGCGATCCTCCGCTCCAAGGTGGCGGCCTTCGCGGACCTGCACCGCAAGACGCTCGACCTGGCGCAGGCCAACACGCAGCTCCAGGCGGAGATCGACGCCCGCCGCCTGGTCCAGGACGAGCTTTCGGCCCTCAACGAGCGGCTCGAGTCGCGGGTCGCCGAGCGGACCGCGGAACTGGAGACGGCCCTCCGCTCGCTGCGGGAGAGTGACGACCGGCTCCGCCTGGCGCAGGACGCCGGGGAGGTGGGGATCTGGGCTCTCGACCTCGCCGAGTGGACCGTCACCTGGACCGACGTGGCCCGCTCGATCTTCCATCCCGGGCGGTACGGCGACACGGTCCGCTTCGACGAATGGATGGCCTGCGTCCACGAGGACGACCGGCACCGGATCGCCGAGGGGCTGGGGCGGCCTTCGACGACCGCGGGGGATGGTCTCGCCTACCGTCAGGAGTATCGGGTCCGCCATCCCGACGGGGTGGTGCTGTGGGTCGAGGCGGTCGGGGCGTTCGAAGTGGGGCCGGTCGGTCGGCCGATCCGCGTGCAGGGATGCGTCCGGGACATCTCGGAACGCAAGCAGATGGAGCTGGAGCTGAAGGAGCAGGACCGCCGCAAGGACGAGTTCCTGGCCATGCTGGGGCATGAGCTCCGGAACCCGCTCGCGCCGATCCGCAATTCCCTCTCGCTGATGCAGTTCCTGGCGGAGGAGAATGAGGAGATCCGGACCTGTCACGACGTCGTCGACCGGCAGGTGTCGCAGCTGACGCGGATCGTCGACGACCTGCTCGACGTCTCGCGCGTCTCCCGCGGGAAGATCCGGCTGGAGCGGACGACGGTCGACCTGGCGGAAGTGATCCGGTATGCGCTCGAGACCTGCCGGCAGCAGATGGACGCCCGCCGGCATGCCGTCGAGCTCTCGTGGCCGGCCGGGCCGCTGCACGTCGCCGGGGACATGGCGCGTCTCTCGCAGGCGGTGTTCAATCTCCTCAACAACGCGGCCAAGTACACGGAGCCGGGGGGGGAGATCGCCGTGGCGCTCGGGCTCGACCCGGACGATTCCGGGACGGCGCTCGTCTCGATCCGCGACAACGGCCGCGGGTTCGACTCGAACATCGCGGCGGACCTGTTCAGCCTGTTCTATCAGGCGGACCGCACGATCGACCGGGCCGACGGGGGGTTGGGGATCGGCCTGGCGCTCGTCAAGTCGATCGTGGAGATGCACGGCGGGACGGTGTGGGCGGTGAGCGCGGGGCGGGGCCAGGGGAGCGAGTTCACGGTCCGGCTGCCGCGGCTGCGGGAGACGCTGCCCGGGGGAGAGCCGGCGGAGTCCGCGTCCGCGGCTTCCCGCGAGAATCCGGAATCGACGTCGCCGTCGGCGGTGGGTCCGGAGCGCGGGCGTCAGATCCTGGTGGTCGATGACAACCACGATGCGGCGACGACGCTGGCCCGTCTGCTGCGGCAGATGGGGCATCGCGTGCGGACGGCGCATGATGGCGAGGCGGCGCTCGCTTCGGTGCGTGAGGAGGCGGCAGAGATTGTGCTCCTCGATATCGGGCTTCCGCGGCGCGACGGGTATGACGTCTGTCGCGAGATCCGTCGGACTCCGGGGCCGCAGCCGCGGATTGTGGCGCTGACGGGTTATGGGCGTGAGGAGGACCGGGCGCGGACGAAGGAGGCGGGGTTTGACGGGCACCTGACTAAGCCGGTGCGGATGGTGGATCTGGAGCGGTTGCTGACGTCGGTGGATGGTTGAGGGCCGGAAGAGTTCGCCACAGAGGGACATCGATCCAGGCCGGAAGATGGGCTTGGACAGGCTGTTGCCGGCGCTCGGCCGTTTCCTCAGAGAAGGGCTTTTGAAACACAGAGGCACAGAGAACACGGAGAGGGGCGGGAGGAGATGTTGAGATGTTTGTGAAACGTTTCTGGAAGCGAAGGTGGCCACAGAAAGAGGAGGTGGGCCACGGATGAACACAGATCAGGGCCGGAGCGCGAAGCCCACAGCCCCCTGTCTCCCAGGAGAAGATGGGAACACGGATTGTCGCTACGGATCGCGGATCCAGAGCCAGCCGTTCTCCGTGTTCTCTGTGCCTCTGTGTTTCAAAAATTCGAAGGCTTTTCCCGACCGCGCACGGCTCAGTCTTTGACTCAGCAATGATCGCTCAACCGGAGACGCGATCCGGCTGGGTCACTCGTCTCCGATGTGGCTCCGTTCCATTGGAATCTGTGTTCATCGGTGTTGATCTGTGGCTGACTCCTCCTCGACCCGGAAGAGCGGTGAACACCGCGGGCCGTGCGAAGGGAGCGTGACGGCGCGGGCGTAACCTCAGCAGGGGGGCGGCGGGTATTGCTGGAGCGGGGACCGCCCCTCTTGATTCACGTTCCGCCGCGGCGCGCCGGATTTGCGCGAATTTTCCCTGATCCGCCAAAGCCCCCGGAACGCTTTCCTCCTGAACAACGTCCTGCCTGTCGCCGGCAAAGCCTCACCCCACGCCGGAACGGCCTCGCGTTGAATCACCGCCCGCCTCGGCCCCCGCGGCGCACGATTTCCCCGAAAACACCAGAAATAAGACCCTTTCGGATTGAACTATAGACAAGTTGTCTATAACTTGTCGGGAGACGGTGGGACGCCGTACTCCGCAGCCTCGAACGACGAGGCCGGTGGGTCTGACACAGCTTGGTCCTGGGCGGCTCTGCTCGAGCCCGCCCCCGCCCCCGCCCCCGCCCCCGCCCCCGCCCCCGCCCTGTTTGAGAGGGTCACATGAAAGTGCTTTCCCTGCCTCTGGCTGAACTGTCGATCGTCGCCATGCTCCTCGTGGGAGTCCCCGCCCTCGAAGGGATGGTGTCGATTGCCGCCTCCGTCCTCGTCGGCGGGGAGTCGCTGCAGGTCGCCGTCCGGCTGGCCAAGACGGACGGATCTCTCGCCGTGGGAGCCCGTCACGACGGCGAACTGGGACGACCCGTCTGGAGCGAGAAGTTCGCCGACCAGCTCGCCTACTTCGCGCCGCTGACGCAGCAGATGACGGCCGCTCCGCACGCCGGCGCCGCCGGGCCAGCCCTCACGCCGGTACCCGTCACCCGCGACCCCGGCATCCCCGCGACGCACCTTCCACCCGCCTACCTGCTCGATGCCCGAACAGCGGTCAACCCGCTCTCGACGCAGACCAGTGCCGCTCTTCAGCACGCCCTCTGAAAGGCGCGACGGCCACCCGGCCCGGACATTCGTCCGGGCTACGTCGGGATGCGGCGGCAAGGCCAGGCGACTCAAGAGAACTCCTTGATGGGCTTCCTCAAACTCACGGGCCAGTGTCGCTGCTCCAGACAGGCCCTGCTGGCTGATAGCTGACAACTCTCTACGGAAACTCCGCCGGCGTATTCCCCGCGGTGTACGGATTGTTGGAACCGGGCCGGCGTAGGGCTGCTTCCAGACGATCTCGTCATCGAGCTTCATCGTCAGCGTGCTCGGCTGCGACAGGCGGCCGACGCCGTAGCTCCAGCTCGTCCCGTCGGTCTCCACAAGCAGTACGAGACCGGGATTCCGGCCGTTGACGAACAGGAAGATCGCCCCGTCCGCCTTGTCGTGCGATGTCGGCTGATAGCGGTCGATCTCCCGCGGGAGCCGCCGGAGCTGCACCAGCACCCGGTCCGTCTCTTCAATGTCCTGCGTGGCGGTGAACCGCCGCGAGAGTTCTTTGATCTGCGACATCCGCAGCGCCGCCGTCCCCGCGGGGGCCGGACCGGCGGGGATCGGCTTCATCTCGACCGCCGGGCCGGTCGGGTTCCAGATGAACTTCGTCGAGGCCGCCGCGAACGGCTCGCGGTTGATCGAGAGGGCGTCATACACGACCCGCGGGCCGCTCCCCAGATAGTTGGGATGCAGCTCCGTTGTGATGATCGCCCGCGGACGGCCCGTGGCACCGAGCCGCCACACCGTCCCGTCGATGTAGCCCCGGGTCTCGTCGTCGTAGCGGAAGAGCGGGTCCGCCTGGAGCCGCTCGGGAAAATCCTGCTCCGCCGCCTTGAACCGGAAGTTCCCGGCGTGCTCGGCCATCACCGCCATCCGGGCGGTCTTGATCTCCTCGGGGGAAAGCTCCGGCGCCTTGTCTTTGGCTCCGGCTCCCTGGATTTCCACGAGCTTCGGCCCTCCGGGAACAGTCGACCTTCCCGGCTCCTGGGCCAGGGCCGTCCCTCCCAGCAGAGACAGGAGCGTCGCCACCCGCGGCAGACTCCGAAACGCCATCCTCAACCTCCCGCACTTTAGGCCCAATTCGAAATTTCGGCTTGAAGTATAGACGCTGTGTCTGTAATGTGTCGAGGAGATTCGTCCCGGATTCGCGTTGCGTTCGTCGTCGGTCCCCCTCGCCCTGCTTCGTCACTGTTCCGGAGCTCAGAACATCCATGTCACCTCGAGCGGTCAGCCTGCCCGACGCGGAACTGTCAGTCCTGCGATGCCTGTGGGAGCACATCTCCGCCTCCGCGCGACAATTGACGTTGTGGCTTTATCCGGAAGGGACCCCTGCGCAGGTGGCGACCGTCCAGAAGCTGCTGAGCCGCCTGGAGGAGAAGGATTGCGTCCGCCGGAACCGCGACACCTGGCCGCACCTGTTCGAAGCGGTCGTCGGCCGCGAGGACGTGATCTCCGACCAGTTGCAACAGACCGCCGAGCGGCTGTGCGACGGCGACCTGCACCCGCTCCTGACGCACCTCGTCAAGGCGGGTAAACTCAGTGCCGAAGACCGCCAGTCGCTGCGGGACCTCCTCGACGACCTGGACGAGCCGCGGAATAAGAAGGGCAAGAAGTAAGCCGCCAAACGGCGATGAATCGGAATCGAGAGCAATGACATCGTGAATGCGGGACGCTCCGGCGTCCCAGTTCTCCGCCCGCGGCGGCGAACCTTGACCCTGGTGAGCGTCTCAAAGAGTCAGGTGTCACATGATTCGAATCGTCGAATGGGCCATCGCGAATTCGCTGACCGTGGCGGTCCTGGCCCCGATCGTCTTCCTGATCGGGCACGTCTGCCGCCAGCCGGCGGTTCGCCATGGGCTGTGGGTCCTGCTTCTCATCAAGCTCGTCACGCCGCCGCTGTTCCCGGTCGAGATCTCTCTTCCGGACCTCCTCCCAAGCCGCGCCGCCGCGACCTCCGCTTCCGCTGTTCCGAGCCCGCAGGTCGTCGGGAGCGTGAGCGAAACGGTCGCTCTGCCGTCGCCGTCGGCCTCGCTCCCGATCGCTGCGGTGGCCGTCGAGACCGCGACCGTTCCGCAGTCCGTCCTCTCCGCCTTTGAACCGGTCGGTGCGGGATCCACGGCGGTCATCGCTGAGGCGGCCCCGATCGCGCCGGTGCTGTCGGCGAATCCGACCGTCCCTGTTTCCCCCTCCGTCGTCGGGCCGTTGGTCGCCCGGACGCTCGTCTTCGTCTGGCTCATCGGGGCGGCGATCCTGCTGTCGGTCCAGCTGTACCGTCTTGCGTCATTCGCGCGGCGGCTGCGGCGCTCGAGCTATCCTTCGGCCGGCCTCGATGACGACATGCAGGAAGTCCTCGACGGACTCGGCTGCACGCGGGCGCCCCGGGTCCTGATGGTCAACGGCGTCGTCTCCCCCATGCTGTGGGGCGTCGGCCGCTGGGCCACGATCCTCTTCCCGGCCGAGCTCTATCAGCAGCTCCGCCGCGACGCCCGCCAGACGCTGCTCCTGCACGAACTGGCCCACTACCACCGCGGCGACAGCTGGGTCCGGCTCCTCGAATTCGTCAACGTGATCCTCTTCTGGTGGCATCCCGTGGCGTGGTGGTCGCTGCGGGAAATCGAGTCCGCCGAAGAAGAGTGCTGCGACCAGTGGGTCATGGGCCGCACGCCGTCGTCCGCCCGGTGCTACGCCGGGGCGCTCCTCGACACGATCGACTTCCTCTGCGAGCGGAACCCGCTCGCCCCGCCGGTCTCGAGCGGCCTCGGCAATCCCCGCGAGCTGCGGGGACGGCTGGTCAAGATCATGCAGGGGAGCGGCCGCCAGACCATCAACGCCGCCGGCCGCGTGGGGCTGGCCCTCGTGCTCCTGGGACTGCCGTTCCAGCCGCAGGCGCTCGCGTCGCTCGGCGGCTCGTTCCGCGAAACCCTGCTCAGCGGCCTCGAACGCATCGAGAGCCTCGCCCCGACCGACCCGGAAACCGAAATCCCGACGGTTGTGGCGACACGGTCCGCCGTGACCGAGCCGGCCATCCCCGCGCCGCAGGTCCGCCCGACGGCGCCGCGGTCCCGCTCCTCCGTCCGCGAATGGGCGACCGCCGTTTCGGACGGCGGCCGGTACGAGATCCGCGCCCGGACCGGGAAGCGGGTCGACCTGATCGACAACGAGACCGGGCGGGCGACGCCGCTGACCGACTGGAACGTGGCGGCCACCGCCTTCGTTCCGGGGCGCGGCGAGTTCGTGACCGGCGGCTTCGACCGGCAGCTCCGCCTGTGGGACGCGGCCTCGGGAACGATCCGCGCCACGTTCGCCGAGTTCGCCGAGGCGGTCGTCTCCGTCGCGGTCTCCCGCGACGGCGGACTGGTCGCCGCCGGCGCCCGCAGCGGCGACGTCGCGGTCTACCGGACCGGCGATCTCGTCGAGCCGCTGACGTGGAAACTCGACGCCCCGATCAACAGCGTCCGCTTCTCCCCGGCGGGTGACCGGCTCCTCGTGAGCGTCGGCGGCTGGCGCTCGGAGCGGAGCGGGGCGCTCGTCGTGATCGATGTCCGGGGCGGCACGATCCTCCGGACCATTCCTCTCGCCCGCCCGATCGGCGTGGCGGAGTTCACCGCGGATGCGAACACCGTCGTCACCGGCGGCTGGGACGGACGGATCGACTTCGTCCGGCTCCCGCAGGGGAACGTGATCGCCAGCGTGATGCGCTCCAAGGACGCCGTCTCGGCCGGGGCCTTCTCACAGGATGTCGAGTCGTTCCCCGGCGTCGACCTCGAAACGGCGCGGGCGGAAGTCGCCCGGCAGGAACTCGAACGGCTGGGGCTGGCGATTGGAACGGGATCGCCGCTGCCGTTCCCGAGTCCCGCCGACGCGGTGGCCCGGACTCCCCAGACCCTCTTCCCGTCTCTGTTCGCCGTGGCTCCGAAGAGCGCGGCTTTGAGGACCATGGCTCCGACGAGTCCGGTTCCGACCACGACGTCGTCGGCGCCCGGCGCTCCGGCCTTGCTCTCGGCTCCCGCTCCCCGCTGAGCGGGCTGCGGAGGGCGGTTCGCTGTCGTCTTCGATCGTTCTGTGTCTCGCTTTCTGTGTCTTTCTTCTTTGTCCGCGGTCTCCCCGGGAGGCGTTCGTGGTCCGCGCCTGGCTTGCCATCGTGATTCTCGCCGCCGTGAACGGCGTCGTCCGGGGCGACGAGGGGTCGCTCTCGGACCGGCAGCGGATCGTGACCGACCTGGCGAAGCGGACCGTCGAGCTCACGCAGTTCCGCGTCGCAAAGGGAAACGCGCCGCTCGTCCATCACGGGCCGCTCCTGCGGTGGTCGAACCCGACCGCCGGCGAGGTTCACGGCGAGATCCATCTCTGGACGGAAGACGGCCGCCCGGCGTGCATCGGCTCCGTCTACCGCTGGTTCAGTCCGCAGTGGGGGGCAACGCTCGAAGTCTCGTCGCTCGTCGACCGGCAGGTCGTTGCGCGGCAGCGGGACCGCGAGTTCTGGAAGCCCCCGGCGGCCGCGATCCGCTGGGAGCCGCTCGCCGGGAGCGAGGCCCCGGCCGACACCCCCGCCGGGCGGCTGATCCAGATGCGGCGGATCCTCCGCGACTTCGCGGCGACACTCCGCGACACCCGCCGGACCGAAGAACCGGTCGAGCGCCGCCTGCGGCTCATGCCCCAGCCTCTCTTCCGCTATCCCGCTCCGTCGGCGACGGCGTCCTATCTCGACGGTGCGATGTTCTCCTTTGTCGAGGGGACCGACCCCGAGGTGCTGATCCTCCTGGAGTGCGACGCGGCCAAGACCGGGGCCGCTCCGGCGAAAGAGACTGAGCCGGCGTGGCGGTGGGGGGCGGTGCGGATGAACATGGACAGCCAGACGGTCTCGCTCTCCGGCCGGGCCGCCTGGTCCGCGGACGGGCTGGAGCTCTCGCGGGTCCTCTCGGCCCCGGCCGAGCCCTACGCCTACTTCATGCTGGAAGAGCAAACGGGAGAGGTGAAGCGATGACTGCGCTCCGGAGCGTCCTCTCCTCGGTCGTCTTGATTGGGACCATCCTGTCCGTGGCCGTGCTGCCGGTGGCGGCGCCGCTCCTGGCTGCCGAGCCCGAAGCGGCGCCGTCGACCACGGTCGAGGAGCGCCGGCGACAGCGGCTCCGCGAAGAGCTGTCGGCCTCGGTCGACTGGAACAGGTTCCTCCTGACGGAGGCTCCCGACGCGAAGGTCGAGCCGGTCCGGGTCCACCGCTGGACGAACGACGAGCGGGACCCGCAGGGGGAGGGGATCGCGGTCCTGTGGATCGGCCGCGGGCGGCCCGTGGTGGCGGCCTCGATCTATCCCTGGAACGGGCGGCTCATCCACGAGATGGAATCGCTCTCCCGGGAAACGTTCTCCTGCCAGCGGGAGGACGCGCTGATCTGGCAGCCGCGGACCGGCATCGAGTACCACCGCGTCCCCGACGCCGAGGCTCCCGCGGAGTCTCCGGTCGCCCGGCTCCGCCAGATGAAAGGGATCGCCGACCGGTTCGCGATCACGATGCTCGGCTGGAACGACGACGACTCCGACCGCGAGCAGCTCCGGCGGCTGCCGAAAGAGCTCTTCCGCTACCGTCCCGAAGCGGGCGGGCCCCTGGATGGCGCCGTCTTCGCCTTCGTGAAGGGGACCGATCCGGAGACGCTCCTCGTCGTGGAGGCGGTTGCCGGCGAGAACGGCGGACCGTCCCAGTGGCACTACGCGCTCGCCCGGCAGACGTCCGGGGGGCTCGAGGCGCGGCTGGGAGAGCAGGTGGTCTGGACCGCGCCGAAGCATGTCTATCGGGGCGACCCGACGAAGACCTTCTTTACGGCCGAGGGGCCGCTGGCGCCGAGTGCCATCGAGACAGGCCCCGTGGAATCCGGCCCCTTGCGCTCTCCGAACGGGCTGAAGTGATCGAGACCCTGAACACCGTGTCGGTGAGGACAGAGCTGTGAAGATCGACGAACAGCGGACCAATCGTCCCCGTGGAATCCTGCGGCCGCTTTCCGCGGCGCTGGGGCTGGGAGCGGCCCTCGCGTGCGGCGGACCTGCGCGAGGGGAGGAGACGCTCGTTCCGGCCGGGACGTCGCTGACGGCGGCCGACACCGCGGGCGGCGATCGCCCAGGGACCCGGCGGGCGCTCATCGTCTGCGGGCATCCCGGCGACGCGGAGCATTTTCAAACTTTCTCCGAGACCGCGGCCCGGCTGCGGGAGGGGCTCGTCAAGACGGCGGGAGTCGCGTCCGGGGAAGTGAAGCTCTATTTCGGCGTCGATCCCGAGCGGGACGATAAGGCCCTGATCCCCGAGGGGACGATCGGCCCGGCGACGCGGGAGGCCCTGACGGCGGCGGTCGAGACGCTGCGGGCCGAGCTCCGGCCGGAGGACACGCTGTGGGTCGTCTTCGCGGGGCACGCGCACTTCGACGGCCGGCGGTCGTGGATCAACCTGCCGGGGCCGGACTTTCACCAGGACGAAATCGGCAAACTCTTCCGGGGCCTCGCGTGCCGGGAGCAGGTGTTCGTGATCGCCACGGCGGCAAGCGGCTTCTACGTGAAGCCGCTGTCAGCCCCCGGGCGGGTTGTGATCTCGGCGACCGAGGCGGACCTCGAGGTGAACGAGACCCTCTTCGCCGCGGCCCTCGCGGAGGAACTGATCCGCCTGGGCGAACCCGCGGTCCCGAAAGCGGCCAGCGCCGCGCCGCCGGCCGCCGAAGCCGCGGCGACTCCCGCCACGCCGCCAGCGCCCGCAGCCGAGGCCGGGCAGGAGACCGTGGCGCCCCCTCCGTCGCCCGATGCCGACGGCGATGGCGTCCTGACGCTCTTTGACCTCTACATCGCGACGACCCGCGGCGTTGCGCAAAAGTACATCGCCGAGAGCCTGCTCATCACGGAGCACGCGCTGATCGACGATAACGGAGACGGCCGGGCCACGGAAGTCCAGCGGGACTATCTCACCGAGGCCGAAGGGGGCCGCAAGCGGGCGTCGTTCGTGCCGAGCCATCCTGCGGGCCAGGATGGCTCGGCCGCGGCCCAGATCCGCCTCGCCGTGCCGTAAGGGGATCGAGTTTTAGCCACAGATGAACACAGATCAACACAGATAAAGGCAGGGAGGCGTCGTTCGGTTTCGCCTGACACGGAAAACGAATCCTATCTGTGTTCATCCGTGTTGATCTGTGGCTTATCCCTCTTCTTCTCAGAAGGCAGGTGCGGCCTCAGTCGACGTGGAACGTGACGTAGGTCTTGTCGCGGCTGGCGGGGTCTCCGCGCTGCGTCGACATCTGCGTCGGGTCGCGCTCGGCCCGCCAGACTTCTTCTTTGGCATACCGGGCGACGATGCCGTCGTAGTGAAAGCGGGCGAAGGCGTACTCCCACTGCCAGCCC
Organism: Planctomyces sp. SH-PL14; assembly: GCF_001610835.1. Lineage (NCBI taxonomy): Bacteria > Pseudomonadati > Planctomycetota > Planctomycetia > Planctomycetales > Planctomycetaceae > Planctomyces > Planctomyces sp. SH-PL14. The sequence continues at coordinate 5,978,339 of NZ_CP011270.1, forward strand.
CCGAGATTCCCCTCGGCCGGCCGGGCTTCGAGGAGGAGCAGCGCTTCGGGATCGGTGCCGAGGGCGAAGGAGAAGATCGCCCCGTCGAGGAGCGTCTCGGAGACGCGGTGGCCGTCGTCCTCCCCGCGCGGCGTCGCGTCCTCTCGCGGGGGCTTCGCTTCATAGCGGTAGAGCGGCTGCGGGAGGAGCCGCAGCTCGGTCGCCTCGTCCTTCTCACCGTGGAGCGAGGCGGAGAACTGGCGGGCCATGTCCTTGAGCTGGATCGTCCGCAGCCGGGCGCTCTTGGCGGGCCGCGGGGCCTCGGGAACCGGGCGGAACTTGACTCCCGCCTCGGGGCTCCGCCAGGCGATCTGGCCTGCGAACCGGGCCGTCAGCGGGACGGTCGCCAGGGACTGGAACTCGTGCTTGGTCCGGACTGCTTGCAGCTTGTAGGTGAAGACGCTCCCGATCACCTGCGGCCGGCCCTCCTGGAGCCAGAGGAAGACCGCGCCGTCCTCGCTCGTGCGGGCGGGGTTGCTCCAGTGGAGGAGGGGCTTTTCGAGCATCGCGAGCCGCGGGGCGTTCTTGCCGTCGAGCCGGATGTCATAGGCCGCGACTCCCTGGCGGAAGCCTTCAATGACGTCCGCCGCTTCGCCTGCGGGAGGGGACGCTGGAGGGGCAGGGGCCTGGGCGATGCACAGGGCGGCGGCGAGCAGGAGAGCGGCGTTCATGACGATCGTCCGAACTTGTGACGAAGAGGCGGCGTGACGGGGGGAGGCGTTTCAGGTTTCAGCCACAGATAAACACAGATGGACACAGATCAGAGGGAAGGGCGGAGCGTTCCGTACCTTATCGCCTTATCCGTGTTGATCTGTGTTCATCTGTGGCCCCCTCCTCCTGGTCCGAGTTGCGACGCGTTCAGGGGGCGGCCGGCGCCGGAGCGGCGTCGGCGCGGGAGAGGAAGAGCCAGTAGGGGTCTTCCGGGCGGCCGACGACGTTGGGGGTCCGGGGGGCGGACCAGACTTCTTCGTCGCCGAGGGACAGGTGGAGTTCGGCGCTCCCCATGCGGGCGGCCGCGAGTTTCCATGTGGCGCTGGCCGGTTCGGGGCCGGTCGCTTCGATGAGGACGAGGATCTCGGGGTTCGTGCCGTGGGCGAAGACGAAGACGGTGCCGTCGAGGATGCCGGCGGCGGGGTCGGCGTAGCGGTGGACGGGCTGGATGAGGAGGCGGAGTTCGTAGCGGGAGTTGTCGGGGTCCCAGAATTCGTGGGCTTTAAGGCGGCCGGCGATTTCTTTCATCTGTCGGAGGCGGACGCGTTCGGAGTCGCCGATGGGAGGGCCCGTGATGGGGGCCGGTTTGAATGCGGCCGCTTTGGGGGTCCAGCGGGGGCTCAGGGGGGCTCTCATCTCGACGAGGTCGGTGGAGGTGAGGGAGACGGCGTGGATCCAGAAGCCGCGGTTCTCGTCGCTCTGGTAGAGCTCGAGGAAACACTTTGGGCGGCCGGCGCGGCCCCAGGCCCAGAGGGTGCCGTTGTCGTTCTGTCGGACGGGGTCGCCGTAGGTGATGAGGGGTTTTTCGATGCGGTCGAGGGGTTTGCCGGTGGCGAGGGTCGCTTCGCACTGGGTGATGTGCTGGGTAGCGACGCGGATTTTGGCTTCCGCTTCGGAGGTGGGGGAGGTGGAAGTGGGGTCATCGGCCAGGGCAGAGAAGTGCGGAATGGAGAGGGCGAGGCCGATGGCGGCGATGTGGAGGAGTGAATTCGTCATTGGTCACGTTGTTGGTGATGAGCGTGAAGTGGATGGGCTTGATTCACCGGGTCCAGGGGCACCCTGGTGGGGAGTGCAGAGGGGCAACGCCCCTTTGCCCGCCGGAGGCCGTCTCGTCGAGAACTGTCTGAAGGAGTGAGTGTCCAAGCGCGGACACCGTGTCGGATGCCCCCACACCAACCCGCGGCGGTTGCAAAGCGAGCGGCGAGTCCTCGACGCCGGCTCCACAAAGGGGGCGTCCGTTGCTGACCACGGTTCCTCGTGGAAGTGCCTCCGGCGGCAAGGGGGTGAGACCCCCTTGACCCCAGCGGCCGTGGCACGATGGGTTTGAGCGAGCACAGCCGTGCCGGCAAGGACGTGGTTTGAGCATTGATGACGATCGAAGCTGACTCACCGCGTCATCTCCACGCGCCACTCACGCCAGCCCGACCCGCCGACGCCACAACCACTCCGCCGTCAACAAACCGACCAGCCAGCACCACAACCACCACGAACTCCAGATCGGACTCCGGCTCACCACCGGAGCACCCACCTTGATCGGGATCTCCCCCAGCACCTTCGCCAGATCGTCTGCCCCCGACAGGACTTTTCCTCCCGACAGCGTCGCGATCCGCTTTAAGAGGTCATGGTTCGGGAACGGATTCTGAAGCTCAAACGGATCATGCAGAATCTGGACGTCGAGCGACGTACTGTCGACCTGCGTCTGGTCCTCATACGCGGTCAGCTCCAGCCGCAGCGACTGACTCGCCGCTCCCGACAGCAGCGTGTCGGCGATCGCGAGCTTCAGGCCATAAGCCGGCTTGTCCCCCTCGGCCACCAGCGGGATCTCCAGCTCCTCACCCCAGGCGATATAGGGCCCCTCCTCGCCGCTCGTGCGCGGAATCCCCTCCGGCCACTTCAGCGGCGAGTAGTCGCCGGGGATCTCCTTGAGCGAGCTGTTGGGCTCGATCATCGCCACGATCCGGTAGTCCTTCGTCTGCCGGGCCAGCTCGTTGAACGCGGACGACGTGATCTCGACCGCGTCCCCGGGGTGATAAAACCGCTTGTCCGCCCCCGCGATCAGCCGCCGTCGGCCGATCGATGAGTTCTCCGTGAGCCAGTAAACGAGGTTCCGCCAGAACCGGGCATAGTTCCCCTGGTCTCCGCCGCCGACTCCCCCCTCCTGCTTCCAGTTCGTGTTGAACTCGGCTGCCCACGGCGGCGTGATCGCGTTGCGGAGAGCGATCGTCCGCCCCCGCCCGTAACGACCGACGACCAGCGCCGCCGTCACTCCGCGAGCCGCGGCCCCGCCGGCAGGATTCGCCTGCCGCTCGGTCGACTCCGGCCCCGTTTCGACGAGGCGGCGGAAGAAGTCCTGAACGCTCGCCGCGTCCCCCTGCGGGACGGCGCCGGCCGGGGGCGTCGACGACCCGGTGACGGTGCCATCGGCCAGCGTCAGCGTGAGGTTCGGCTTCACCGCCGCGAACTGGTTCGCTCCCAGGAGCGGCGGGATCGCCGCCAGGGCCTCCCGCGTGCGTCGCTCTTCGGTGTAGAGCGACCAGATCGGATGGGCCTCGGTCCCCGGAAGCGGCTTCCAGGCGATCTGCTCCGAGGAGTTCCAGTCGGGACCCGGCAGCATCTCGACCGGCAGCATCTCGGCGATCTTGGTCTCGTGCCAGCCCCCCGACGAAAAGCTCCGCGGGCCCCCCGCCATCAACAGCCCGCCGCCCCGCTGGCCGATCCACTCCTCGATCCAGTCGACCTGCTGCTGCGTCAGGAGCCGCTCGGGGATGTCGCTGAGGAAGATGGCGTCGAAGGCCGCGAGCTCGGCCTTGGTTTCGGGGAAGCCGCGGCTGCGGTCGAAGCCGGTCTCGCCGATCCGCACGAGGTCCCCCCCGCCGCCGGCGCTCGCCACCACGACGCACTCGATGTCGTCGTCCCCCGTAAGGGCCTTGGCGACGTCCGAGTGCGCCCCGCGGATCACCTGCCGCGTCCCGACCACCGTGGCCGAGAGCGGCTGAGACGACCCTTCGAGGTACAGGATCCGGATCTTGGTCCGGTCGATCGCGATCTCGCTCGTGAGGCTGTTGTTGGCGTCGGAGATCTCCTCGTCGGCGGTCGGGATCCCGACCTGGACCTTGTGCGACTCGATCGTGCTGCGAAAGGAGACGGTCGCCGCCTGGAAGCCGCTGCGGAGCGTCACCGGGACGCTCGCCAGCTTGCGGGCCGGCTTGCCGCCGCCCGCCGGGACCGTCAGCTCGACCTCGGTCCGGTAGCCGTCGAAGCCGAAGCTGCGGATGAAGACCTGGACCTCGACCTCCGAGAACTTGCGGACCCGCGGCGGGACGACGGCGGCGACGATCGAGATGTCCCCCCGCTTCCCGAGCCCCCCCGTCGGCATGACGTGGACCGGGACCTGCAGCCGCCCGAACTGCGAGACGATCTGGTCGACGCCTCCTTCCTCGTCGCGGGTCCGGCCGTCGGAGAAGACGACGATCCCCGCCGGCGGCTTGTGGCCGAAGCGGCTGGAGATCTGCCGCAGCGCCGTGATGAGCTGCGTGTCGGAATCGGTCGGGGCGAGCGGCGCGATGGTCTTCGCGGCGGGGGCGGCCGGCCCGACGTTCCGCGTTACGTCGGCGGCGTAGGCGGGAGCGGTCAGCGAGAGGGCGCCCGACGCCCGTTCGGCCTGCTGAGTGCCGGGGCCTGCGCCGGCGCCAATCTGCCCGGCTCCAATCTGGTCCAGACCGCCGCTCGCGAGGAGCCGCTGGCCGAAGCGGAAGAGCTTCACATCAACGGGGCTGCCGCTCGCCTGGGCGGCGGCGTCCCGCATCGCTTCGAGGGCGTCTTCCCAGCGGGTCGTCGGCTCGCCGAGGGTCATGCTCTGCGAACTGTCGACGAGGTAGAAGAGCTCCGGCCGCTCGGCGATCCCCGGCGTCTGGGTGACCCGCACCGGGTTCAGGAGAATCAGGACCAGCGTGGCGACGAGCAGCCCGCGGAGGACGAAGAACCCGGTCCGCCGCGAGATCCCCGCCGGCGGGCCGAGCGCGCGGCGGAACAGGGCCCACAGCAGGACCGCGGCGAGCGCGATCCCCGCCAGGAGCGGGAGGGTGACGGGCGATTCGAACGCGAGACGCGACACGTCGGAACTCCAGTGGCCCGTCTCCGCCGGTCGAGCGGAGCGGGCCGGTCGGCTTTGTCAGTCGGCTTCTTCAGGATTTGGGGGCGGGCGCGGGGGCGTCGGCCGGCAGGGGCCGGGGGAGGGCCCCGGTGCTTTCCGCCGGCTCCGCTGCGGGCTGGGCGGCGCGGAGGTCTTTCAGCTCCGCGGCGGTCTTATGTCCGGCGTAGAACGTGGTGTAGGGACGGGTGATGGCCCCCGCTTCCTCCGTGTGGGTGTCGACCCGCCACACCTCGGCGTCTCCCAGGCGGATCCAGGCGGGACGGTTCGTGATCCGGGCGGGGGCGTACTGCCACTGCCAGTTCCCGTCAGCCCCCTTGCGAGCCTCAACGAGGACGAGAACCTCGGCATCGGTCCCGGTCGTGAGGACGTAGGTGAAGACCGCCCCGTCGAGCCATTCCGATGACGGGTTCTCGGCAGGCCGCTGGTAGCGGAACATCGGCTGGGGGAGGAGCCGCAGCTCCCACTCCGCTCCGTCGAACTGCGTCCGAACGTCGAACGCGCGGGCCAGGGACCGCATCTGGGTCAGCCGGGCCTTCTCGGTCCCGGCGGGGAGCGGCGCATCGGGGATCGGGCGGTACTCGAGGCCCGTGGTCCGCGGGATCCAGTCCTGGCCGTCGGGCAGCTTCTGGGGAGCGAGCGGCGCCGTCGAGAGGGCGTGGAACTCGTGGAAGAACATCCGGTCGCCGCCGGGCTGCGGTCCCGACAGGATGCAGCCGACGACCTCCGGCCGTCCGCCGCGCTGCCAGATAAAGAGGTCCCCCGACCAGTCGTTGGGGCTCGCCCAGTGGAGGACCGGCTTGGCCTCCCGCTCGAGCTTCACCTTGTGCTCCGCGTCGGCGAAGAACTGGTACGTGTCGGCCCCCTGGCGATAGAGGGTCTGGAGGAACCGCGACTGCGCCTCGGCATCGTCCTCGGCCCGCGCGGCCGGGCTGGCGGCGACCATCGCGCCGACCGCCATCCAGAGGGCGGCGGCCAGTCGTGTTCTTCGTTGTCCGGTCATGGTTCCCCTCGCGTTGTGGTTAAACACCAAGGCACCAAGGAGGCACCAAGAGCACAAAGGTCAGATCCTGCGGAGTCACGCCTTTGTGGCCTTGGTGAACTCTTTGTGTCTTGGTGTTTAACTCCCCCTACTTCGGCTCCGGCCGCTTCTGCTTGGCAAGGACTTCGTAGTACCGCTCGACAAGCTCGGAATACTGCGGCGGAGTCACTTCGTCCTTGCTGCTCAGGAGGTCGCCGAGCAGGAGTTCCTGGATATGGGCCTGGACCTCCTGGACGACGTTCCGGACCGCCATGCCATACCCCACCGGGACGTCGATCCGCTCCCGGTTCCGGTCGATGATCCAGCCTTCGCCCTTCACCTTGAAGTGCTCCGCGTCCTCGGACCAGCCCGCCTCCTTCATCATCTCTTCGAGCTTCTCCCGCAGCCCCTCGGCGATCTTCATGTCCTCCATCTTCTGGAGGAGCTTGCCGGCGTCGACGTGCCATTCGACGACGTCCCGCTCATTCTGCAGCTCGTTGAGCTTCTCCTGCAGGCTCTGGAGCTTCCGCTCGATGTCCATCAGCTCTTCCAGCCGCGGAGCCGCGACCTCCCGGAAGGCGGTACTCAGCCGGTTGGCCGCCGCTTCCCAGCGGTCGGCGCTGTCGGCCGCCGTCACTTGGGCGTCGCCGTACTGCCCCTCGCGGAGCTGCTGCGGCAGTCCTTCCATCCGGCCGATCGTCTCGTCGAGCTTGTTCTCCTTGAGGATCGCCTCGACCTTGGCGATCACGTCCTTGTCGGCCGGGTCGGTCGACTTGAGGATCGACTGCAGGATGTCGACGACCGTCTTGCCCGCCTGGGCATTCCGTTCCGCTTCCTTGGCCAAGCCTTCGGCCCGGGCTTCCTGATCCGCTTCCGGATCGGCGCCGCCCCCCTGGCCCTCGCGGTCCTTCATCGGCGGCATCTTCCCGCCGCCCCCCGCCATCGGGTTCTCCATCGGGTCCTTCGCGGGATCGCTTCCCGAGCCCGGCATCGGCTTCTGATCGTCGGGCTTCGGCTCGCCTGCTCCGCCTCCCTGGGGATCGTCCATCTCCTGCGGCTCGCTGCCGCTCCCCATCGGCATCGGGGCCTTCGCCCCGCCGCCGGGGTTCTCCTTCTTTTCGGACTTGTCGTTCTTCATCTCTCCCTGCTGGCCGTTGGGGCCGGGGGTCTGGGCGGCGAGCTCCTTCTGGGCTTCGGCCACCTCCGCGGCGAGTTCGCGGGCGGCGTTGAGCCGTTCCGCCGCTTCCGCCTTGGCGAGCGCATCGACCTGCTTGGCGAGTTCGTCGAGCACGTTCCGGGCCTGGCCCGACTGCTCGAGCGCCCCGGCCGAGTCTCCGCGGTCGAGCGAGCTGTTCGCCCCTTCGAGCGACTTGTTGGCCTCGGTCATCCGCCCCTTGGCAAGGTCCGTGATGTTCTTGAGCTTGCCGAGCGCCTTGTCGATGTCCTGCCCTTCGAGGACGTTGTCGAGCTGCCGGTCGCGGAGCTCTTCCCGCGACATCCGCCGCGGTGGGGCGTCCCCCTCCTTGCCCCCCATGGCGTCCTTGTTGCCGGCCCCCTTCGGCGGGTTGGCCTCGCCCTTGTCTCCTTCGCTCTTGTCCCCTTCGCTCTTGTCCCCTTCGCTCTTGTCGGAGGGCTTCTCCATCGGCGCTCCGTCCTTGTCCCCCTCGGCCATCGGCTGGGGAGTCTTCGGATCGGTTCCGTCTTTCGGCATGGGCGTGGGCATCGGCGAATCGGCAGCGTCCTTCGGCTCGCCGCCCCCTTCGCCCGTACCCCCTTCCTGCATTCCGCCTGTCAGCTCGGCCTCGATCTCCTCCTGCGCGGAGGCGAGCTGCTTGATCCGGCGGACCACTTCCTCTGCCTCCTCCTTGTCGGACTTCGGGCGGCGGAGCTTCTGGGCCAGGCGGCGGTCGGCCGCCGCGAACCCGCGGAACTTGCTCGGGTTCTTCTGGATCTCCTCCCGCAGCTTGTTGCGGCCTTCGATCAGCTCCTTGAGCGCGTCCCGCTCCTGCAGGACCGCGGTGTCGTACTTGCCGGCGGCCAGCGAGTCGACCGCCGCCAGCATGTGGGCCTCCGCCTGCAGCAGGAGCTGGATCTCGTCGATGAGGTCGTCGTTCATGAACACGGAGAGGCTGTCGGCCAGCTGCCGCGTCGCCGTGGCGATCTCGGCCTCGGACTTCACCAGGCTGTCGATCGCTCCCAGGTCGATCTTCTCCTTCCGCTCCGCCCGCATGGCGACGGTCATCGAACGGTTCAGGTTGAACCGCTGCCGCTTGATGAGCTCTCCGAGCGAGGCGATTTTGGGAGGGGGAGGCCCGTCCCCGTCCCCATCGGGGTCGTCCCGGACGGCGTAGCGGATCCGGAACGGACGGATGTCGACGAACCGCAGGTCGGTCACCGAACGGTGCGGCGTCCCCGGGTAGTTGTCCTCCGCGAAGGCGTAGTAGGCGACGCTGTCGGTCATCTTGAGCTCGAAGAACTCGAGCGGCAGGACCTTCTCGAGGGCCGCCTGGGTGTCGGGCGTCAGCTTGCCGAGCTTCTGGAGCTCCTCGGCCGCCGTGGCGAAGTCCTCGCTGAGGAGCGGGTACTCCTCTTCGTTGTTGACCTCGAAGATGATCCCCGCCCGCGAGAGGCCGAAGTCGTCCCGGACCCGGATCCGCATCAGGACCTCGGCCAGCGTGTGGACTTCGAGCTCGTCCCCCGGCTCCTCGAAATAGACTTCCGGCGGCTGGTCCGGCCGGACCCGCACGCGGTAAGAGTTCTCCGGCAGCCGCTGCCCTTCGCTCGTCTCGGCGATGATCGAATACTTCATGTCCCCCGTCAGCGGGAGGAGGGCCGTGAGCTCTGTCCCCGCGATTTCCAGCGGGACGGTCCGGGTTGAAGGAGGGGCGGCTTCGTCGTCGCGGCGGGCGAGGTCCCGGATGACAAGCGACGCCGTCCGCGGCGGCTGGTCGAGCGTGATCGCGAACCGGGCCGAGCTTCCTTCGACGACGGTCAGGTTCGGGTCTTCGGTCGTCTTCGGCGGGTGGTTCGTGTAGGCCGGCGGCGTGACTTCGATCTTCACCTCCTTGAGCGCCAGCGGGTAGCGGACGTCGATCCGGTAGATCGGGCTCTCGAGGTCTCCGGCCGCCGCGCGGTACTCCATCGGCTTCTTGACCGAGTCGATCCGGGCAGTGAACGTGAGGAACCGGTCGCCCCGCTCCGTCGCCTGGCTGGCGCTGAAGTCCCGCTGCGACCAGACCCCCTGCGGGTCTCCGGCGGGGCGGGTCAGGAGTTTCACGTCGCGGTCGGTGCGGCCCGAGAGGGTCCATTCGATCTCGACCGGCTTCCCCTGGTCGACCTTGATGTTCCCCGGCGCGACCCGGAGCTGGCTGTACGGCGTTTCTGAAAGCAGCGAGCGGGCGGCCGCGACCCGGACTTCCCAGTTGAGGCTCATCGTCCCCAGAAGCAGCACGACCGAAGCCGCCAGCCCCCCGGCGATGAGCCACATCCGCCGCGCCGGGACGATCGAGTCGAGATGCAGACCGCGGGACCGCGAATGGGTCTCGTCTTCGAGCGCCGAGACGAGCCCGCTCCGCACGCCGGCCGCCTGGATCTGGTCGGTCGAGGCTTCGCCGTACTGGACCGTCGTCCGGATCGACTGCCCGAGCTGCGGGAAGGACCGCTCGATCTCCGCCGCCGTCCGGGGCCGGGTCCCGCCGCGGCGGAACTGCCGCCACAGCTGCCAGGCGAAGACGCCGGCCAGCCCGATCCCGATCCCGATCCCGGCGATGCGGGCCCCCCGCGAGAGCTCGAGCCAGAAGTCGGCTGCGATCAGGGCGATCCAGACCGCGAGGACCGCCAGCCCCCACACCGTAAGCGACTGCCCGAACTGAACCCGCCGCAGCCGCGCCCACAGGGCGTCGAACCGGCGGAGAAAAGGGGACTCGTGGATGGTGGACATGGCGGTGAAGGGCCAGGGACCAGGGGGACGAGGACTACGACGGGGAAGTATCAAGTGGCAAGTATCAAGTATCAGTTGGAGGGCGAGTCTGGCTGGGGGCGACGCTTTCTCCGGCTTGCGGCTCGGCAGGAGCCTCGCCCTCCCAATCTGCCTCTAACTGACACTTGCTACTTGTTACCTGATACTTCCCTAACTCACCGTTCGATTCGCCACGAACGACTCCAGTAACATCAGCCCCACCAGGACCACGGCGGCCCAGTGCCACTGTTCGTCCTGGCGGAGGTCGGTGGCGGCGAGGGCGGCGGCGGCGGCGTTGGCCGGGCGGACGAGGGGCTCCCCCGGCTTCTCCGCCAGGGTGAGCTGGAACCGTTCCGCGAACTCTTCATTCGTGCACCGGTCGGTCTCCGACTCCCGCGGGCTCGGATTGATGACCTGGTTGTGATTGGGGCGGCGGGCGACTTCCGGCCGGGCGTCGACCGAGGCGGCGGCGTCGATCAGGGTCGGGCGGACCGGGCCCCCGTCGTTGAGGCCGAGCGGCTCGCCGACGATCTGGTGGACGAGCGGCAGGTAGAGTCGCGAGCTGGGCCACTCCCCCCAGCCCCGGTCGCAGGTCGAGGTGAACCAGACCGCCGTCCCCTGGCCGAACCGCTGCTCCAGGATCGCCGGGTCCCCGCCGCGGAACTGGGCCAGGACACGGACATCGGAGGTCGCCGCGGGAGCCGGGGCGTCCTTGCTTTCGGAGGAGCCGCTCGGCTTCGAGGCCGCGGCCGGGACGACGATCTTCGTGTAGCCGCGGAAGGCGAGCCGGCGGAGGTCGCCGTGCTGCGGGTCCGCGAAGGGGCGGATCAGGGGATGCTTGTCCTCCCACTGGTCGATCCGGAACGGCAGGTCGCTGGCGTGGACCGGGCCGGCGATCTGTCCCGGCACGAGCCCCGCCGCCCGCAGCGTCTCGTACCCCCGCGACTGGATCTTGTCCCCGCCGAAGACCACGAGGCCCCCGCCGGTCCGGACGAACTCCGCCAGGCGGCTCGCGTCGTCCGCCGCGATCTCGGCGACGTTCGCCAGGACGACGACCCGCGCGTCCGTCAGCGAGGGGAGCTCGTCCCCCGGCTGGAGCGGGACCACGACCGGGTCGAAGGGGGATTCGGAATACTCTTCGCCGTCGGGCGCGAGGCGGAGCGACGTGGCGAGGAAGTAGGTCTCGCTGAGAAACGGAGAGGTCGAGGGGGCGCCGTCGGCAATGACGACGCGGCTCGGCCGGACGGCGAGGACCGCGACCTGCCGGGAGTTGTCGAAGCGGAGATCGTCGTCGGTCTCGATCGAGACGGTCCCGGTCCAGAGGCCCGCGTCGAGGGCCGGGATCTCGAACTTGGCGCTGCCAGTCGAGCCCGGCTCCAGCTTGACCCGCTCCCGCAGGCTGAGCTTGCCGGCCGGGCTTTCGAGCTTCAGCAGCACCTGCTGCTCGGCGACCGGGAAGGGGGTGCTGTTGAGGACGGTCGAGAGGATCGTCGTCGGCTCGCCGGGGCGGACGACGCCGCGGATCGGGCGGGCCTCGGTCACGGCCAGGTTGCTGACGACCGCCCGGCCGAGGTCGTGGATGTGGACCTGGACCGTCTCTGGCAGCGGATCGACCTCGGCCCAGTCGAGCCCCGACCGCTGGAGGTCGGTGAAGAGGTGCAGCTCCTGCTCCGTCGCCGCGACCCGCACCGCGAGGTCGCGGGCCCAGTTGATCGCCGCGCCGTAGTTGGTGGCGTGGTACAGGGGACCGGGCGCGGGGACGTCCGCCAGGAGCTTCGACGCGGTGTCGCGGTTGCCCCCCACGGTCGGCTTCCCGGCGGTCTCGTTCCGACCCGCCGCTTCCGTCCCCCCCTCGTCAGTCGAGACCCCGTCGAGCGGGCGGAGGGCGTCGTCGAAGAAGGCGACTTCAATGCGGGTCCGCTCCGCCTGCTGGGAGACGATGTGGCGGGCCTCGGCGATCGCCTGCTCGACGAGCCGCCCCTGGTCCCCCTTGAGGTCCATGCTGGCGGAGCGGTCGATCAGGATCATGACGAGCCGCCGGTCGCCGCCGGGGGCCGCCTCGACGAAGTAGGGCCGGGCGAAGAGGAACGCCAGCAGGAACACCGTGGCGATCCGCAGGGCGAGCAGCAGCCACCGCATGATCCGCTGCCGCTGCGCGTTCCGCTCCAGGACCTGCCGCAGGAACCGCAGCGTTCCCAGGTTCACCCGCCGCGCCTGCGAGCGAAACATGAGGTGGACGATGACCGGAAGGGCCACCGCCGCCGTCGCGAGCAGGAATGCGGACTGGACGAAGTGCATTGGGGGGAGGACGTGGGTAGTGGGTGGTTGGTCGCGGGTCGCGAGTGGGTTACGGGACTCACGCTAGCCCGAAGCGCAAGCGAGGGACGGAGGGGGAAATCCCTCGCTTGCGCTTCGGGCTGTTGTAGGGTTGTTCTCTCTCATCCTTTGTGACACCTCACAGCACTCTCGACCGCCGGACGAGGTAGTCGAGGAGGGCCTGGTCGAGGGGGTCGTCGGTCGTCAGTTCGACGCGGTCGATGGCGCGGTTGCGGCATTCGACTTCGATCCGCTGCCGCCACTCGGCGACCGCGTCCCGGTAGGCATCGCGGATTCCTTCGACTCTCGTGCTCAGTTCCGCGCCGGTCTCCAGGTCGTGGAACCGGATGTTGCCGTCGAGCGGCAGGTCCCGCTCCCACGGGTCCCACAGGTGGAACAGGACCACCTCGTGGTTGCGGAACCGGAGGTGTTCGAGCCCCTTCACGATGGCGTCGATGTCGTCGAACAGGTCGCTGATGATCACCACCATCCCGCGGTGCCGGCAGAGCTCCGCCGACTGCTGGAGGGCCCGGGCCGCCTCGGACTGCGGACGGGCCTCGGTGGTGGCGATGAGGCGGAGGATCTCGTCGAGCTGGTGCGGCTTGGCCCGCGGCGCGAGGTGGCCCAGGACCCCGTCGGCGAAGAGCGTCACCCCGACCGCGTCCCGCTGCTTGAGGGCCAGATGCGCGAGGGCCGCGGCCAGCGACGCTCCGTAGTGGAGCTTCGTCCGGCCGGTGTTGGCGCACTCCATCGACCCGCTCACGTCGAGCAGGATGTAGAGGTTCATGTTCGTCTCCGCGTCGAACTCTTTGACGTAGAGCCGCCGCTGGCGAGAGAACAGCTTCCAGTTGATGTACCGCGGATCGTCCCCCGGGACGTACTCCCGGTGCGAGGCGAACTCGACGCTGAACCCCACGAAAGGACTGCGGTGCAGCCCGGTCAGAAAGCCTTCGACGATCGACCGCGCACGGAGCTCCAGGCTCTCCATGCGGGAGAAGAAGGCGGGGTCGGTGAGGGAGCGGGGATCGATCATGGATCGGGAAATGCGTTCAACACCAAGACACAAAGCCGCACGAAGAGGAGCAGGCTCAGTATCGCTTCGGGACCTTTATGCCTCTTTGTGTCTTCGTGTTTCAGTCTTCTTTACCCTTCGGTCGGGACCGCGTTGAGGAGATTCCCCACCAGCACGTCGGCATCGACGCCGTCCGCGCGGGCGTGGAAGTTGAGGACGAGGCGGTGCCGGAGGACCGCCGGGGCGACCGCCTTGAGGTCCGCGAAGTCGACGTGGTACCGCCCCGCCAGGATCGCCCGGGCCTTCGCGCCGAGGACGAGGTACTGCGACGCCCGGGGGCTGGCGCCGTAGTGGATGTACTTGTGGAGGCCCGCGTAGGCCTTCGGTCCCGATTGTCCCGGGGCGGCGGGGCGGGTGGCGGCGACGAGGCGGGCCGCGTACTCGATCACGCTGTCGGCGATCGGCACTCCGCGGACGATCGCCTGGAGCTGGAGCAGTTCGTCGGCCTTGAGGACCGATTCGGCACTCGCGGTGAGCGTGCTCGTCGTCCCCTTGATGATCTGGACCTCTTCGCTCACCGTCGGGTACTTGACCCGCAGGTTGAACATGAACCGGTCGAGCTGCGCCTCGGGGAGCGGATAGGTCCCCTCCATCTCGATCGGGTTCTGCGTGGCGACGACGAAGAACGGCGGCTTCAGGGTGTAGGTCTGTCGGCCGACGGAGATCTCCCCCTCCTGCATCGCCTGGAGGAGCGCCGCCTGGGTCTTGGGCGGGGTCCGGTTGATTTCGTCGGCCAGCAAAAAGTTGGTGAAGACGGGGCCCGGCTGAAACTCGACGAAGTGCTTCCCCGCCTGGTCTTCCTTGAGGACGTCCGCCCCGGTGATGTCCGAGGGCATGAGGTCCGGCGTGAACTGGACCCGCCGGAACTCGAGCTCCAGGCAGCGGGCCAGCGTGCGGGCCATGAGAGTCTTCCCGAGCCCCGGCACCCCGTGCAGGAGGACGTGGCCGCGGCACAGGAGGCAGACGAGGAGCGACTCGATGATGTCGTCCTGGCCGACGATGACGCGGGCCATCTCGGTCTTCACCGCCCGCTGCGCTTCGCGGAGGCGGGCGATGACGGCGGTGTCGTTCGGTGTGTTCATGGATCCGGGTTTCAAGGATGTAAAAGTTCTGTTTCGGGCGAGCGGGGGACGTCAGTCCCCTGATGGCGGTGTCCTGAGAACGGCGCGGAGCTGCGCGCCAGGCGTCAGTCGGGCGGCCCCTTCTGCGCGTCGGCGACCTCGCCGGACTTCCGGTGGTACTCCTCGTCGGCCCGCTGGGCTTCATTCGGGTCGATGAGCTGGTCTTCGTCGGTGTCGATCTGGTCGAAGTCCTGCCGCGAAGCCTGGAACTCCTGCCACGAGAGGTCGCCGTCGTTGTTGCGGTCCATCGCCTGGAACCAGGCCGGGCCCACCGGCGGGCGCCGCTGGAAGGCGGGGAGCTGCGAGGCGGCGGCGGTCTGGTCCGCCCCGCCGAACAGGAGATAGGTCCCGCGGACGAGCTCCAGGTGGTAATGCCGGATCGGCTCGTTCGGGGTGATGACGCCGCTCGAGTCCCGGTCGAGCTGCCCGAGCGACTTGTGCATCGCCCGCCGCTCCCGCTCCGAGATCCGGCCGTCCCCGTTCCGGTCGAGGTACAGGAAGTAGCCCGCCCCGGTGTCGTACAGGTTGACCCGGCAGGTCGTGGCGGCCGGCTCGCCCCGGGCGGCGACGAACCGCTTCATCTCGTCCCCGAAGACCTTCTGGTCGTTGTCGACGTCCATCAGTTCGAAGAGGCCGTTCTCGAGGCGGATGCTGTCCTTGACCTCGGCCCGGTCGAGGTAGCCGTTGGCGTCGATGTCGAGCCGGTTGAAGACCCGCATGGCGGACTCCATCGTCCGGGCGATCGGGTCGATGTGCCGGTGCGAGAGGCTGATGACCGCATCCCGGAACTGGACCTTGGCGAAGTCCGGCCGGTCGTCGCCGTCGAGCCGCTGGACCCCCGCCGTCAGGATCCGGATGCCGGGCTGCTTCCCCGGTCCGGGGTCGAGGTCGACGGCGATCTCGAGGTCGACTTCGCTCTCCGTGATCCGCGCCAGCTCGCCCGCGTCGAGGAGCCGGTCCCCGTTGCCGTCGAGCGTGGCGACGCGGGGCTCGCTCCAGCCGATCTCCGCCGCCGAGAGCGACTTGCTCCCGTCCCGGTCGTACAGCTGCAGGAGCCGGCGGGCCACGAACGGGTCCGCGAGGTCGCGGAGCTGCTGCGAGGCGGTCGCCGCCGGCTTGGGGGTCGCGTTCAGGGCGGCGAGCGGGTCGTTGACCGGGGGGGCGGGCGGGAGGAACTCGTCGAACGTGACGCACTCGTCCCTGTCGCCGTCCTTGGCCAGGATCCGGTCCGCCGCCGAGGAGATCTCGTCCGCGTCGATCGACTCGTTGCCGTCGGCGTCGAGGAACGCGAAGACCTGTTTGTCCGGCTCGGCGGCGGAGGTGTCCTGGCGATAGACAACCGTTTCGCCGCCGAACCGTTCGATCGTCCGCTCGATGTCCCCCTGGGCCAGCGTCCGTTCACCCGCCCCGATCGACTGCAGAAACCCCTTGGCGGACTCCCGCTGCTTCGTCCGCAGGAGCGGCGACTGGCTCGCCTCGTCGCGGCTCAGCTTGCCGTCACCGTTCGTGTCGAGCGTCTTCAGCAGCTCCTGGGCGTACTCGCGTCGGCGGGCGGCGAGCGTCTTGCCGCCGAGGCTGATGTGAACGCGGAGATGGAGCGGTCCCCCTTCGAGCAGCAGGATCGAGTCCCGGCTCTCTCCGGCCTGTCCCGCGCCGGGAGCGTCCGCCGCGACGGCCGCCATCGGAACGGCGGCCGCGGCGGCGCGGGAGCTCACGGCCGGGTTGGGATCGGCTCCGAGCAGCGAGGCGGCGATGAGGAAGAGTTCAGTCATTCCCGGCAGGGGAGAAGGGGGAAAGGATTCAGGAGTTAGGATTCAGCGTTCAGGACTCGCGGCCGAGGGACAGGGGGTTTGGCCGGACCGGTGGCGCGGTCGCGGGTGTCGCCGCGCCGGTTGCAGGCTTCTCGCGGCTTTGGGCCGGCGGATCGAGGACCATGACTCCGTCGCGGGCTTCGAGGTACGGGTCGTCGGGAGACTTCGGGTTCTGCCAGAAGTTCGCCGCGGTGAAGATCTGCTTCCCGTCGAGCCGGACTTCGAGCTGGCGGGACGTCATCCGCGCGACGGTGTACCGCCAGGACTTCTCGCCGTCCGCTCCCTTGCGGGCTTCGATCAGGAGCAGGATCTCCGGGTCGTTCGCTTCGACGAAGGCGAACATCCCCGCGTCGAGCAGCCCGGCCGCCTCGTCCTGATAGCGGTCGATCGGCTGGGGCATCAGCCGCAGCGCGTTGGGCTTGCCGTCCCGCAGGAAGTTCTCGGCCTCGAACCGGCGGGCGATGTTCCGCATCGTCGTCAGCCGGGCGACCGGTCGGTCCTCGGGGACTCCCGTCTCTGGCACCGCCTGGTCGAGGAGGCCGCTGCGCTTCGGTGTCCAGCGGGCCTGTCCCCGCCGCTCGCAGCGGAGGGGCGTCCCGACGAGCGACGTCATCTCGAAGAAGACCGCGTCGGGGTCTTCCGGGCCGCGGATCGAGAACGAGCAGGCGGCGATCGGACGGATGCCGTCCCGCCAGACAAAGAGCGTTCCGTCCTTCACGAGTCCGCCGCTGGGGTTCGTGTACCGCAGGAGCGGCGCGAGCTGGTTCTTGAGCGGCTTCGGGGGAGACGCGGTACCGGCCTCGTCCCGCGAGAGGGACCATTCGGCGAACTTGTCCACCACGTACTGGTAGCGTGCCTCGCGGTCGGGATCCTGCGGATCGTCAGCGCGGACGGTCGGCGCCGCCAGGCCGAAGAGCAGGAGGAGGGACCAGGCTTTCATGAGGTCTGCCACGAGTACGGCCCGGAGGCCGCGGATACGGGAACTATTTGGCGAACAGGAACGATTCCGGGCCGATCGCCGCGCCGTCTGGACGGCGGCGGCCGGACGACAGGCCGGGACAAAACTCAGACTTTGACGATCTCCTTCACCGGCTCGGCTCCCTTTTCGACAATCGAAATCGGCCGGCCGATGGTGGAGATGTTCTCCTTCGTGTGGTCGATTCCGACGGCGGCACAGACGGTCGCCAGGAACTCGGGCGGGGTGACCGGGCGATCCTTGACCCCCTCGCCCCCCGGTCCCGACTGGCCGACCACCTGTCCCCCCTTGATCCCGCCGCCGCACAGGACGGTGCTCCAGGCGTCGGGCCAGTGGTCCCGCCCCTGGTTCGGGTTGATCTTCGGCGTCCGGCCGAACTCCCCCATCCAGACGACGAGCGTGTCGTCGAGCATCCCCCGTTCGCGGAGGTCGGAGAGGAGGGTCGACCACGCGGGGTCGAGGACGCCGCACAGCGTCTTGACCTGGTTGAAGTTGTCGCCGTGGGTGTCCCAGCCGAAGGCGTTCACGCCCGCTCCGGTCAAGCCGACCTCGACGAACGAGACCCCCCGCTCGATCAGGCGGCGGGCCAGCAGGCACCCCTGGCCGAAGCGGTTGCGGCCGTACGAGTCCCGCAGCTTGGCCGGCTCCTCTTCGAGCTTGAAGGCATGCTTGGCCTGCGACTCGATCATCTTGCGGGCCTTCTCGGCATTGGCCCGGTGGGCGGCGGTCGAGGTCCCGCTGGCCCGCTTCTGGAAGTCGTTCTGGAGGAAGCTCAGGATCTCGAACCGCTGCTTCATCGCTTCCGGGGTCGCCTTGGCCGGAGGAGCGAGGTTCTCGATCGAGAGGTTGGCCCGCGCTTCCGGGTCATCGCTCGAGCCGGTCACGGTCAGGGGAGCGTAGTTCGGCCCGAGGAAGCCGGCCCCACCCGAGTCCCCGAAGCGGAACGGCGAGACGCTGACGTAGCCGGGGAGCATGTCCTCCTCGCGGCTGAGTTCCTTGGCCACGATCGACCCGATGCTCGGATAGTCGAGGGCTCCCGCCATCGGCCGGTAGCCGGTCGTCATCAGGGCGGTCGCGAGGCCGTGGTCCCCCTCCTTGGAGGTCATGCTGCGGATGATGGCGAGGTCCTTCGCCTCCTTGGCCAGGAGCGGCAGGTGCTCGCTGAACCGCACGCCCGGAGCGGCGGTCGCGATCTCCTTGAACGGGCCCCCGTTGGCGTGGCCGGGCTTGAGGTCGAAGGTGTCGGTCTGGCTCGGTCCGCCGGGCATCCACAGCAGGATGCAGGCCTTACGGTGCGGCCGCGCCTCCCCTTGGGCATCGGCGGCGCGGGCCAGGCGCGGCAGCCAGCCGGAGAACGAGACCCCGAGGGCGCTCGCCACCGACATGCGGATCAGGTCGCGGCGGGAAAAGTCGTGGAACATGGGGATCTCCGGGCGAGATCGGGAACAGGGACAGGGACGGGGACGGAGGACCGAAACAGGACTCAGGTCACGGACGGGGGTGATACTCGATACAGGCGAACGGCTCGTTGAGGTCATACGGCGGCTGCCGCCAGCCGATCGACCAGACCTCCTGGTCGCGGTCTTTGGCGGTCAGGGCGTAGCCGGTCATCGGCGCAAGGGCGTGGTGCCACTCGAGCGCTCCCCCCTTGTCGCTCCGCCGGGCTTCGAGGAGCAGTAGCCCCTCGGGGTCGGTCCCGTGGGCGTAGGCAAAGATCGCTCCGTCCACGACGTCACCCTCGTCGCTGCCGTAGCGATAGAGCGGGGTCGTCATGAGCCGCAGCTCCCAGCGGCTCTTCCCTTCGAAGTCGTCCTGGAACTGGAACCGCTTGGCGATCTGCCGCATCTGCGTCAGCCGGGCGGTCTTGGTCTCAGCCGGCGCGGGGGCGTCGGCCAGCGGCTTGTAGGTGATCCCGCCGCGGCGGGGGTTCCAGGTGGTCGCCGTCCCCTGCTTCACGCTCAGCGGACTGGTCGTGAGCGACTGGAACTCGTGGAGCCAGAGGTCCTTCGTGTTGCCGAGGATGAAGACCTGCACGATCGCGACCGGCTGGGACCGGGCGTCCTTCCACAGGAAGATCGTCCCGTCCGGGACGTTGCTGACCGGGTTGTTCCAGCGGAGGAGCGGCTCGGCGATGAGGTCCGCGGGCTTCTCCCCTTCGGCGGGGGTCACGACGTACTCCCCGACCGACCGCTTCATGAAGTCGAGCCGCTTCCCCGCCGCTTCCGCCGTTTCCTCCGCTTCGACCCGGGCCGCGGCAATGACGCCGAGCGCCAGCGCAAAGGGGGCGACGCGCCACAGGCTGCGGTGCGGAGGGTCGAGGCGGCTGGCACGGACGTCGATCATCGGTCGGGCCTCGAAAGAGAGGTGTGGGGTCAGGGACGGGGCCAGGGTCACCGGCGGGGGCCGGGAAATTCGGATCGAGCGGTATGGGGCGCCCGCGAAGGGTCGACCAGGGAACGGGGAATCGGACGAAGGGGATCACCGACTCAGGACAAACTCGGGACTGTTGAGGAGTCCCCAGAAGATCTCGGCGAACGCCTCCTTCTGCTTCTGCCGGTCCCCCTGTTCCTTGACGTACTTGAGGAGGAACGCCTGCTCTTCCTCGGTCGGGACGCGGGTGAAGGCGGCGAGGTACAGGGCCTCGAGCTTCTGGTCGTTGCTCAGGAACGGGGCCTCGACGACCGCCCGCAGGGTGCGGCTCTCGTCCAGGTCGGTCGCCTTGGCGGTGATCTGGCCGTTCATGAGGAGCAGTGTCTGGGGGATCCCGCCTCGAAAGTCTTCGGGGGTATTGCCGATCGCCTCGTTGAGCCGGCCGATGAGTTCGTTCATCTGGCCGTTGTGCCGCGGGCCGCCGTCCACCTTCGAGACCGGCAGCGCGAGGGCCTGCTCCAGGGAGTCGTAGACCTGCTCGGGGAGGAGCGTCTTGACCGGGCGGACGCCGGCGGTCTCGTCCTCGCCGTCGGCGCAGAGCCGCTGATAGGTCCGGCTCTGGCAGATCCCGGCCATCAGCCAGCGGAGATCGAAGTCGTGCCGCTCGAACTGTTCCGCCAGCTCGTCGAGGATCTTTCGCTCTTCCGGCGTGGCGGTGTCGAGGTCGTCGACCGCCGCCGTCAGTCCCCGTCCGCAGAGGTACTGCCAGACGCGGTTGACGGCGGTCGAGGCGAAGTTGGGATTGTTCGGCGAGGTCATCCACTCGGCGAAGACCTGCCGCGGGGTCTTGTCTTCGGGGAACTGCGGGACGTCGCCCCACAGGAAGCGGGCGTCGTAGTCGGTCGAGTTCGCCTCGTTGCGGATCTTGGTGACGGATTCATCGAGCCACTCGCCGTTCGGCCCCCGCTTGCTGCCGGCGAAGAAGGCGGCGACTCCCCAGAAGTCGTTCTGCTTCCACTCGGCGAAGGGGTGATCGTGGCACTGGGCGCAGCCGATCCGCACGCCCAGGAACGTCCGGGCGAAGGAGTTGGCCAGGTTCTCCGGCGTCGCTCCGACCGCCTCGTAGAGGACGATCGGGCCTTCCGGCATCGCCCGCACGATCAGGCCGTCGGCGGGCTGCGGCCGGGTGACCGGCTTGGCGGTCACGAGCGAGCGGGCGAGTTCGTCGTAGTGGACGTTCTGGGCGAGCTGGACCTTGAGCCAGGGGTCGAGCCGCGTGGCCATCGCGGCGCCGGGGCCGTTGCCGGGGACCAGGAGCCGCCGCCAGACGCGGGCGAGGTGTTCGGCGCAGCGGTCGGTCTGGCGGTTCTGCTGGCCCGCCGTTCCGAGCGTGGAGTCAACGAGGAGGTCCCGTTTGTATTCCGACGGGTCGGCCATGAAGTCCCGCGTCGTGGAGACGCTGGGGATGGAACCGGTCAGGTCGAGCGAAACCCGGCGGAGGAAAGTGGGGTCGTCGACGACGTCGAACTTCGTCCGCTGACCTTCGGCACTGGTTTCGAAGCGGAGGTCGATCCAGTCCGCGAGGTCGCGGGAGGACATCCGGGCGGCCGCGGGATTGGCGACGAGGGCCGGCGCGGCGGGGACAACAGGGGAGGGGGCCGCGTCCTGGGCGAAGGCGGAGGAGAGGCAGTTCTCGAAGAATCCCGTTCCAGCGAAGGCCGCCCAGGCGAGGCCGAGATGCAGCGCGGAGGCAAACGGGGAGCGGGGAGCCACGATATCCTCCGGCGACGACAGGACTGTGGACGATGGGGGGCCGAGCAGGTTTTTGAGAGCGTATAGACTCGATGTCTATAATGCAACGGAAAAGAGTCCGGTGCTGGGAAAAATGTCTTCGCCCACCCGCCGGCAAAGCGTTATTCGCTCAAACCCAACGTGCTACGGCCGCTGGGGTCAAGGGGGCCTCGCCCCCTTGCCGCCGGAGGCGCTTTAATGAGGAACCGTGGTAAGCAACGGACGCCCCCTTTGTGGAACCGGCGTTGAGGACTCACCGCTCGGTTTCGAATCCCCGCGTGTTGGTGAGGGGGCATACGACACGTTGTCCGCGCTTGGACCGGTGCTCCTTCAGACTGTCCCCTACGAGACGGGCCTCCGGCGGGCAAAGGGCATTCTGCCCCCTGCACCCCCTGACCAGGGTGCCCCTGGACCCGATGAGGGCCAATGATCCTGAGTTACGCCGCTCTACCTTCCGCCTTCAGCCTGAATCCCTTCCGCCTCCCTCACGGCCCCTCTGCACTCCCCACCAGGGTGCCCCTGGACCCGGTGAGGGCTTAACTCTGACGGAAGATCAGCGAGACGTTCTGGCCGCCGAAGCCCGAGTTGTTCGACATCACGGTTTGAATCCGACCCTCCCGCGCACCACCCGGCACATAATCCAGATCACACTCCGGATCCGGAAACTCATAATTCGCCGTCGGCGGCATCACCTGCTCCTTGAGCGCAAACATCGAAAACATCGCCTCCAACGCCCCACACGCCGCCACCAGATGACCCGTCGACCCCTTCGTACTCGACATCGGCAGACCCCTCGCCGCCTCCCCAAACACTGACCGCACCGCCCGCGTCTCCGTCCGGTCATTCGCACTCGTACTCGTCCCATGCGCATTGAGATACGACAGATCCCCCGCATTCAACCCCGCATCCCCCAACGCCTGACGCATCGCCCTCGCAATCCCATTCCCATCCGCCGGGATATCCGTAATCCGATACGCATCCGAAGCCACCCCATACCCAATGATCTCCCCATACACCTCCGCCCCCCGCCGCCGGGCATGCTCGTACTCCTCCAGCACCAGCATCGCCGCCCCCTCGCCGAGAACGAACCCATCCCGCTCCCGGTCAAACGGCCGCGAAGCATGCGTCGGGTCCTCATTCCGCGTCGACAACGTCGTCAACAGACAGAACCCCGTCAGCCCGAACGGATGAATCATGCTGTGCGACCCACCCACAATCATCACGTCCGCCTGCCCCTCCCGGATCAACCCCGTCCCCTCGCCAATCGCCTGAGCCGACGCCGCACACGCCGTCAGCGAGTTCAAATTCGGCCCCTCCGCCCCGAACAACCCCGCGATCCGCGCGGCTAACACGTTCGGCTCCTGGTTCCGCTCAAAGTCGGCATCCATATGCCGCAGCCCCAGCTCCGTGAACCGGGACGTATCGCCGCGGTCCAGCTCGTCGATCGACTCCGACAGCAGCCGCATGAACAGCGGAAAATCCTGCGACCCTTCCCCCGATCCAAGATACACCCCCAGCCGCGCCGGATCCCCCGGAAACCCATCGGCCAGTCCCGCATCCTGCATGGCCTGGACCGCCGCCGCGACGCCGAACTGAATGTGCGGCCCCGCCTTCTCGAAGGTCTTCACCCGATCGGCATCGAGCCAGCGGCCCAGGTCAAAGTCCTTCACCTCCGCGGCGATCTTCGTCGGAAAGCCCTCCGCATCGAATCGGCGGATGACGTCGACCCCCGACCGCCCGGCACAGGCCGTCGCCCACGCGTCGCGCGGACTGTGACCGACGGGAGAGATGCATCCGAGACCTGTGACAACGACGCGTCGGTTCATGGGAAGTTCCTTTGAGTTCTCAGTTGTCAGTCGTCAGCCAGACCCAGGTTCTGTTCGCACCCTCACACCTCACACTAGCCCGAAGCGCCAGCGAGGGAATTCCCCGCACCGTCCCTCGCTGGCGCTTCGGGCTAGTGTCGTCAGCTCGCGCTCAGCCCCAGTTCCCGCCGCATGACGAAGACCATGATCAGCGCGTAGGCCGCCAGTCCCGCCGACATGACGTGGAACACGCTGTCGAGCGATCCCCCCGCGAGCCGCACTGCGACCGCGCCGCCGACGCTCGAGATCAGGAGCCGCGTCGACGTCGCCAGGAGCGGCGGGACCATTCTTCCCCGACCCTGCGAGGCGAAGTACAGCGCGAGGCCGAGTCCGAGGCAGGGGAACGCCGGCCCGACCCGCCGCAGGTAAGACTCGCCGATCGCCTGAACCGAGGCATCCGTCGTAAAGAGCCCCATCCAGAGCTGCGGCGCAATCGCGACCGTCAGGCCGACGACGGCGCACACCGCCATCCCCAGGAGCGCGCCCGCGCGGGTGAACTGCCGGACCCGGTCCGCGCGGCCGGCACCGTCATTGGCGGCGACGAGCGGAACGAGAGCGGAGCCGATCCCGAACACGACCGGGATCAGGAGGTACTCCAGCCGCCCCGCCGCGCCGTAGCCGGCAGTCGCCGCTTCGCCGAAGGGCGCGACGAAACCGGTCAGGACCAGGACCGTGGCGTTCGTCAGGATCGTCCCGCAGCCGCTCGGGATCGCGATCCGCAGGATCTCCACCGTGTGCCGCCAGCGGGGGATCAGCATCGACCACGCCGGCCGCACGACCGAGCCCGGCCGCCACAGCGGCCGCAGCAGGGCCAGCATGGCGGCGACGTTGTAGGCCACAATCGCCGCCGCCGCTCCGGCGATCCCGAGCCCCGGAAACAGACCGGCTCCGAAGATCAGCAGCGGCGAGACCGCGAGCGTCACGACACCCCCGACCGCTCCCACGAGCGCCGGATAAGCGGCATTGCCGGTCCCGCGGAGCACGCTCGCCGCCGCGCCGAAGATCCAGAACGGCGTCGCGCTCAGGAACAGGAGGTCCGAATACCGGACCGCCGCCGCGAGCGAAGGGCCGGACGCGCCGAGTGCCCGGTAGATCGCTCCGCCGCCGAGCTGCATCGCGAGCGTGTAGGCCACCCCGATCAGGGCCGCGAGGCCGAGCGCCGTCCCGGTCAGTCCGCGGGCCTCCTCAACCTTGCCGGACCCGAGCGCCCGGGCGACCCGCGACGCGACTCCGCCGCCGTACGCGCCGGCGGAGAGCGTCGTCATCAGCATGACGAGCGGAAAACTGAGCGAGACTCCCGCCAGCGCCGAAGGACCGAGCCGGCCGATGAACGCCGTTTCGCCCGCCGAGACGATTCCCTGGAGCGACATCAGCGCGATCGTCGGGGCGGCCAGACGGAGGAGCGTCGGCAGGACCGGCCCGTCGAGCATCGCCTCCGCCGCCCGCGGCTTCGCCGGCTCGGGCCGGTCTGCTGTGGCGGCGGCGACAAACCGCTCGATGGCGGTCTCGGAAGAAACGGAAGACACCGGAGACCTCACGGGAGCAGGGCGGTGGGCCGAAGGGATTCGGCGGGATGTCGACCGCGGTCGCCGCGACTTCTCGTCACCGCGGCGCTGCGACTCGTCGTCGCCGTGCTATAATGACGGTCGACATCAATACGGCGGAATCATGATGGTCGTCATGTAACGTGTCAAGAGGGGGCCGCGGCGTCGCGGCTTGGTCCGGCGGTTCCGGACGGTGGCCGGGACCCGGAAGAGCAGGGGAGCGAGCGATGAAAGTGACCCGCGAGCAGGCGGCGAAAAACCGCGAACAGATCCTCGACACCGCCGCCCGACTCTTCCGCGAGCGGGGCCTGGACGGCATCGGCGTCGCGGACCTGATGCGGGAAGCGGGCTTCACGCACGGCGGCTTCTACGGCCACTTCGAGTCCAAAGAGGACCTGATGGCCCAGGCCTGCCAGCGGGCCTTCGAAGGGAAAGAGGAGTGGTGGAACGCGGTCCTGGAAGGCGAGAAGAAAGGCGGCCCGCTCGCCGGGCTGGCGAAGATGTATCTCACCGAAGCTCACCGCGACGCGCCGGGACAGGGCTGCCCCCTCCCCTGCCTGGCGGTCGACGTCTCGCGCCAGTCGCCGGAGGTCCGCCGCTCCTTCACCGAGGGGATTCGCCGCGCCTTCGAACGCCTGGCCTCCAAGCTGACAGGCCGTCCGCCGAAGGAGCAGCGACGAGAAGCCATCCGCGGCTGGGCGTCGGTCGTTGGAGCGATGGTCCTGGCGCGGGCGGTGGACGACCCGGCGCTGTCGGCGGAGATCCTCCGCGCGGTTCGGGAATCGTTCCAGGAGAAGTAGATGACGTGCTTCGTCATCGGCTGCGGAGGTTAAACACCAAGACACAAAGATCTCACCAAGAGCACCAAGACGTCCGCCTGCGAGATGAGCTCTTAGTGATCTTGGTGCCTCCTTGGTGCCTTGGTGTTTAACAACCCGCCCCCAAATCTCACCGGGGCCAGCTAGCGGGAGCCGGACGGCTTACGCGCCGCCTTCGAGCTGCGGGCGGTCGCGGCCGACTGGGCCGCCGCCTTCGTTCGGGCGTGCCGCTCCATCTTCTCCCGAAAATCCTGGCTCGCGCTCGGGGCGCAGACCAGCCGGAAGTCCGGGTCACTCAGGTCGCGCCCCGTGTTGCGGTCAATCAACGCCGGATCCGCAATCGTGTCGTTCCGCATATCCTTGATGACGACACTCGCCCCCTCGGGGGAAAAGTGCTTGCTCCCCCACGCCAGGAGCGCGAACAGCACCGGCTGAAAGTCCCGCCCCTTGTCGGTCAGGACGTACTCGTCCCGTGGCGGATGCTCGCTGTACCGCCGCTTCTCCAGCAGCCCGTCGTCGACAAGACCCTTCAGTCGCCGCGTCAGAATCGTCGGCGCGATCTCGAGACTCTTCTGGAACGCGTCGAACCGCGTCACCCCTTCCAGGGCGTCGCGCAGAATCAGGATGCTCCACCAGTCGCCGATCTGGTCGACGCACCGGGCGATCGGACACTCGCAATGGCCAACGCGTTTTCTCTGCATTGACAAATCTTAGCGTGTTACTATTATGATGGTAGTGACAATCGTTGGCCGGTCGCGCAAACTACGTCGATTGGCCTGCCAAACCGTCTGACCCGTGAATGTCGGAGAGGCGGCTGGACTCCCTTCGTCCGGGCCAGCATTTTCCATCGTCAGTGTTCCGCGTCCCTCGGAGGGATTCCGCCCGGTGGCGGATTTCTCACCGAACCTGTTCGTCCGTTCCGGCGTCCCGCACGCGCGGACGGCCGACCCCCTCGCTCGTTCAGGAAGAACCGGAGAGAGGAAGGCCCGGTTCGCTGTTGTGTCGACCGTCCCGCTCGACACCTTTGATTCTACACCTCGTCGGGGTAGTGACCACACATGCAGTCATTTCGTCATGCCGTCGCGTCGGCGCTCCGGAGCGGCGCTGTCGCAGCGGGACTCCTCCTGGCGGCAGGCTGCTCGCAGCCCGCGCCACCCCCGGCTCCCCCACCGGTGGAGGTCGTCTCGGCCTCCCCGGTCAAGCTCTCGATCGTCGAATGGGACGAGTACGTCGGCCGGCTCGACCCGATTGACTTCGTGGAAGTCCGGGCCCGCGTCAGCGGCTACCTCGACTCGACGAACTTCGAGGAAGGGCAGATCGTCAAGCAGGGAGAGCTGCTCTGCGTGATCGACCCCCGTCCGTTCCAGGCGGAAGTCCGCCGGGCCCAGGCCGAAGTGAACCGGGCCCAGTCGCTCGTCCGGCAGGCCAAGGCGACCGTCGGCCAGGTCGAGGCGGAGATCCAGGAAGCGCAGGCCAAGCTCGATCTCGCCAACAAGCAGCACGAGCGGTCCCGCCGGCTCGCCCAGCAGAACGCCCTCTCGCAGGACCAGTTTGACGTCACCGAGTCCGAAGTCAGCAAGACCGAGGCGAACCTCCGGGCGGTCCAGGCGCGGCTCACCCTCTCGAACACGCAGGTCGCTTCCGCCGACTCCGACGTCGCCGCCGCTCAGGCCGCCCTCGCCGTCGCGGACCTGAACCTCGAGTACACGCAGGTCAAAGCCCCGATCACCGGCCGCGTCAGCTCGCGGCATGTCACCGAGGGGAACCTGATCAGCGGCGGGCAGGCCCAGTCCACGCTGATCACGACGATCGTCTCGCTCGATCCGATCCACTGCCACTTCGACGCCGACGAGAGCTCCTACCTCAAGTACGAGCAGCTGGCCAAGGAAGGAAAACTCGGCAGCTCGCGGCAGGTGAAGCATCCGGTCTACATCGGCCTCGGCAACGAGCCGAACGCCTTCCCCCATCCGGGGCACATGGACTTCGTCGACAACCGCCTCGACCCCGAGACCGGGACGATGCGGTGCCGGGCGATCCTCGCCAATCCGGATCTCTCGCTGACGCCGGGACTCTTCACCCGCGTCCGGCTCCCCGGAAGCGGCCGTCACGAATCGATCCTGATCCCGGACTTCACGGTCAGCACGGACCAGTCGGAGAAGTACGTGTTCGTCGTCGAGGCGGACGGAAAGATCCGCCGCCAGGTGATCGAGCTCGGTCCGATCGTCCAGGGGCTGCGGGTGATCCGCAAGGGGCTCGACGGCTCGGAGAAGATCGTTCTCCGCGGCCAGCAGCGGGTCCGCCCCGGCGTCACGGTCGTCTCCAAGGATGAGGCGATCGAGCCGGTCCAGGACGGCCTGCCGACCGACAGCGACCCGGTCCCGAAGGAGAAGTGGCTCTCACGGCCCGAGCGGGAAGCCCGCCCGCCGTTCTCCGCCACCGGCGCACCGCCGATCGCGGAAGTGATCGAGACCCGCAACTGATTTTCACCGGTCCGCCCGGAGTCATCTCCCGGCGGACCTTTTTCGTCGCCGAAGCCCAGTGTTTCCCGGCGGCCACCTGGATTCCCGCGCAACCGGCCGTTCCCCGACCGTCTTTCGGTCCGGGGTTCCGCCTGCGTCTCTCCTGAGATCTGACTTCCGATGAAGTTCGCTCACTTCTTCATTGACCGCCCGATCTTCGCGACGGTGGTCTCGATCGTCACCGTGATCCTCGGCGGAATCGCCTACCGGGCGCTCCCCGTCTCGCAGTATCCCGACATTGTCCCGCCGACGATCGTCGTCCGCGCGGTCTACCCCGGCGCCTCGCCCGAGGTCATCGCCGACACCGTCGCGACGCCGATCGAGCAGGAAGTCAACGGCGTCGAAGACATGCTCTACATGTCGTCGCAGTCGACGACCGACGGCGTGATGCAGCTCACCGTGACCTTCAAGCTGGGGACCGACCTCGACAAGGCGCAGGTCCTCGTCCAGAACCGGGTCGCCACGGCTCTCCCGCGGCTCCCGGAAGACGTCCGCCGCCAGGGGGTGACGACGCTCAAGGCGTCGGCCGACTTCCTGATGTTCATTCAGCTCATCTCTCCCAAGGGAGAGTACGACCAGCTCTACATCTCGAACTACGGGCTGATCCAGGTGAAGGACGCGCTCGCCCGCGTGGACGGGGTCGGCAGCGTGATGATGTTCGGCCTTCGCGAGTACAGCATGCGGGTCTGGCTCGACCCGGACCGCATGGCCCACCTCTCGCTGACGACCGCCGAAGTTGCCGCCGCCCTCCGCGCCCAGAACGTGCAGGTCGCCTCGGGGATCATCGGCCAGCCTCCGCTGGAGAAGTCCGGCGACTTCCAGCTCATCATCAGCACCCTCGGCCGCCTCCTGGATCCGGAGCAGTTCGCAAACCTGATCGTCCGCACCGGCCAGGACGGACGCGTCATCCGGGTGAAGGACGTCGCCAAGGTCGAACTCGGCGGCCGCGACTTCTCGATGACCGGCTACCTCGACGGCATGGACTCGATCGGGATCGGGATGACGCAGCGCCCCGGCTCGAACTCGCTCGCCACGGCCGAGGCGGTCGAGACGATGATGGAGGACCTCTCGAAGAACTTCCCCGCGGGGATCGAGCACAAGATCGTCTACAACCCGACGGTCTTCGTCCGGAAGTCGATCGAGTCGGTCATCCACACGCTGTTCGAGGCGGCGGTCCTCGTGGTCATCGTCGTCCTCGTCTTCCTCCAGAACTGGCGGGCGACGCTGATTCCGCTCGTGGCGATCCCGGTGTCGCTGATCGGAACCTTCATCGCCATGGCGGCGTTCGGGTTCTCGCTCAACATGCTCTCGCTGTTCGGCCTCGTGCTGGCGATCGGGATCGTGGTCGACGACGCGATCGTCGTGGTGGAGAACGTGGAGCGGCACATCGCGGCGGGGCTCTCCCCGCGCGAGGCGTCCTACAAAGCGATGGACGAGGTGACCGCGGCGGTCATCGCCATCGCGGTCGGTCTCTCGGCGGTGTTCGTGCCGACGGCGTTCATCAGCGGGATCAGCGGTCAGTTCTACAGACAGTTCGCTCTCACCATCGCGGTCTCGACGCTGCTGTCCGCCTTCAACTCGCTGACCCTCAGCCCCGCGCTGTGCGCCCTGCTGCTGCGGCCGCACGACGCTCCGAAGGACTGGTTCACCCGCGTGTGGGACTTCCTGTTCGGCTGGTTCTTCAAGGCATTCAACCGGACCTTCGAGTGGACGACCGGCGTCTACGCCCGCTTTGTCGGCTGGAACCTCCGCAAGGCGTTCATCCCGCTCTTCCTCTACGCGGCGCTCGTGGGGATGACCGGCTGGGGCTTCAACAAGGTCCCGACCGGCTTCATTCCGGCCCAGGACCAGCAGTATCTGATCACGGTCATTCAGCTTCCCGACGGAGCCTCGCTGGCCCGGACCGACGCGATCGTCAAGCAGGCGAACGAGATCATCATGAGCCATCCGGGGATCGGCCACGCGGTGGCGTTCACCGGCTTCTCGGGGGCGACGAACTCGAACGCTCCGAACGCGGCGGCGATCTTCGTCCTGCCGACGGAAGGGAAGAACGGCGAGGCGGAAGGCCCGCCGATCGTGGACCAGATCCCCGCTCTCCAGGCGAAGCTTGGAGCGATTCCGGACGCGATGATCTTCGTCATCGGGCCCCCGCCGGTGCAGGGGCTGGGGACGACCGGCGGATACAAGTTCCTCGTTCAGGACCGCGGGGGTTACGGCACCAAGGCGCTGCAGGAGGCGACCGACAAGCTGCTGAACGCGGCCTACGCCGAGATGGCTCCCAAGAAGGACGACAAGGGGAACCCGCTGCCGGGGTCGCCTTTGACGGGGCTCTTCACGACCTACCGGGCGACGACGCCGCAGCTCTTTGCGGACGTCGACCGGGTGAAGGCGAACATGCTCAAGGTGTCGCTGACCGACATCTTCGACACGCTGCAGGCGAACCTGGGGTCGTCGTACATCAACGACTTCAACCTGTACGGCCGCACGTTCCAGGTGCTGGTGCAGTCCAAGGAAGATTTCCGCGATCAGGCGGAGGACATCCGGCGGCTCAAGACCCGCAACGCGAGCGGCAAGATGGTGCCGCTGGGGTCGGTGGTGAACGTCGAGTGGCGGAGCGGTCCGGACCGGGTCGTGCGGTACAACATGTATCCTTCGGCGGAAGTGCTGGGGGATACCGCGCCGGGGTTCAGCTCGGGGCAGTCGATGGCGGCGATTGAGCGGCTGGCCAAGGAGAACCTGCCGCCGGGGATGGCGATTGCGTGGACGGATCTGGCGTATCAGCAGCAGCTGGCCGGGAACACCGCGATCTACATTTTCCCGCTGTGCGTGCTGTTCGTGTTCCTCGTTCACTCGGCGGAATATGAGAGCTGGTCGCTGCCGCTGGCGATCATCATGATCGCGCCGGTCTGTCTGCCGTTCGCCCTTCTGGGAGTGTGGGTCCGCGGGATGGACAACAACCTGATCACGCAGATCAGCTTCGTGGTTCTCATCGGTCTAGCGGCGAAGAACGCGGTGTTGATCGTCGAGTTTGCGAAGCAGCTGGAGGAGGAGGGGCGGACGCCGTTTGACGCGGCGGTGGAGGCGTGCCGGTTGCGGCTGCGGCCGATCATCATGACGTCGTTCGCGTTCATCCTGGGTGTGTTGCCGCTGGCTCGGGCGACGGGACCGGGTTTCGAGCTGCGGCGGGTGTTGGGGACGGCGGTGTTTGCGGGGATGTCGGGGGTGACGCTCTTCGGGTTGTTCCTGACGCCGACGTTTTATCTGGTGTTGCGGAAGCTCTCGATGCGGTTCTGGGGTGGATCGTTGGGACATGGCCATCATGGTGGTCATGGAGGGCATGGGCATGGCGGTCATCCATCGCCGACGAGTCCCGCGCCGCATGGTCATGAGGCCAAACCGCCGGTCGAGGAACGTGAGCTCCAGTCGGTCTGATCCGGCCCTCCGATCTGTGTGAATCGGTGGCTCCTTCCCGTCTCGGTTTTTAGCCACAGATAAACACGGATGAACACAGATCAGACACCCGCCTCCAGGCCGAGCGCGAGCCGAGTCGGCGTCTCTGGATTAGCGGTCATTAGAGAGAATCAGTGTTCCGACTCCTCTCCTCGAAAAGAGTTCTGGAACGCTAATTTTCGCTAATGAGTTCGCACGAGCCGCTCTTCGTTTTATCTGTGTGAATCTGTGTTCATCCGTGGCTCATTCCCTCTCCGGTTTTCGGAGCGAGATGGCTACAGAAGCGAGTACAGCTGCCGGCCGTTCGTCAAGAAGATCGCCTCGACCTCCGCGTCCGACAGCCCCGTCGACATCGCCGCGACCTTGAGCGTCCGCAGCGACTCATGCCCCACGAGCGCCAGCTCGATCCGCCCATACGGCACATCCAGCTGCGTATTGGCCGCCGAGATCCAGAGAAAGCTGTCCCCCAGCGAGATACACCGCCCCCGCAGGTGCGACACCGGAAAGTCCGACCCGTACAGCACGCGCGACGGCCCAAACACCCGCAGGATCGCCTCGATCGCCCCGCTGTCCGTCACCGCCGACGTATCGAACCACACGTTCCCCAGTCCCCGCAGCGACTCGATCCCCTCGATCGTGTGATGAACATTGAACCCCCGCGCGGCGTGGGCCAGGATCAGCCGCATGTTCGGATACCGCTCGCAATACCGCCGGATCGTCTCCTGGTTCGCCCGGTCGGCGAGGGCCCGTGAGCGGACCATATGCAGCGTGATCGAAAGCCCCTCGTCGTGAGCGACCGCGACCTGCGGCTCGGGAAGATACTCCTCTATCAGGGAGTCGAACGTCGGCCGCCGCGATGAGTAGACGTGGTAGCACTTGAGGCCGACGAAGCCGCACCGCCGGACGGTCTCGCGAAGGAACTCCGGATCTTGCTGCGGCGTGATGAGCATCTGCCCCCGCGAACCGGGCCGCCGCTTCAGTTCCTCGAAGAGGAACTCGTTCTCGGCATCGACGTCGACTTGAGCATGGGGATAGGGGAAGAAGAGCCCCTCAGTCTTCCGGCCCGGCGTGATCTTCTCCATCTCCCGGTCGAAGGCTTCGCCGCCGGCCACCGGAGGCCCCGAAGCGACGAGCCCCGGTCGCGCTTCTGGAGGAAAGTGATCGGCCCGATACCAGTGGGCATGGGCATCAAAGAGTACGGGCGGAACGAAACTGTTGAGCTCACGCTGGAACAGCTCGCGGTCGAAGTCGGTGAGAGTCCAGTCGGTCATGAGACAAGGATCCAGGAGCTAGGATTCAGGATCTGGGATCTGGACATTCGTGGGTCACGCACCCGGGAGGGCGAGGCTCCCGCCGAGCCGCGAACGTCTGAAACGCATGCCAAGGCTTCCCCGAAACCCGGCGCCTGCCCCGACTACTTCACCAACCTCCGGAACGCGTCCTGCTGCGGATCGCATTCCAGCCGGCTCGGAAGCGTCCCGGAGTCGAGGGCGTCGCGGATCAGGGAAAACGTCTCGCGGGCGGCGGCGGCGGTCTGGTCGAGTTCCGCGTCTCCCTGGGCGGCATTCAGGTAGAACGAGGCGTAGCCGTGGCAGCCGCGCTTCGCCATTTCCTGGATGTAGAGCGTCGCCGCCTGGGCGCGGAGGGGCGCGTCGGCGATATCGAAATGGAGGTGCGGGTGGAGGCCGATCCCGCCGCACGACACGGGGCAGCCGGTCTCGCGGGCGATCGTATTGAGCCGCTCCTTGAGGCGGGCTCCGAAGGCTTCGAGCTGCGGGGAGACGTCGCGGCGGCGGGCTTCCCGCATCGTCGTGAGGGCCGCCGTGAGGCCGATCGTGTCGCTCCAGTAGGTGCTGGAGATGAACATCCGCGCGGCGGGCTCCATGACCTCGCGGCGGCCGGCGACGACCCCCATTGGGTAGCCGTTCGAGATCGACTTGGCGAAGACCGCCATGTCGGGTGTCACGCCGAGCCGCCCCTGCGCGCCGCCGGGGCCGTAGCGGAGACCGGCCGAGACTTCATCGAAGATCAGGACCGCGCCGTGCTCCCGCGCGAGGGCCGCGACCCCGGCGAGATAGCCGGGAGCGGGCCACTCCGAGCGGAGCGGCTCCATGATGACCGCCGCGACGGTCCCCTTGTTTGCATCGAGGAGTTCGCCGAGCGCCGCAAGGTCCCCGTGGGGGAATGGGATCGCGGTTCCGGCGAGGGCCTTCGGAACGCCGATCGGCTCGATGCCGGGGAAGAGATGGCTGTTCAGGCCGGCGCCCGCGTCCAGGTTCGCCGCCAGATACCAGTCGTGCCAGCCGTGGTAGCCGCAGAACAGGACCTTGTCCCGCCCCGTCGCGCCGCGGGCGATTCGGACCGCGATCGCGCACGCCTCGCCGCCGCACTTGGCGTAGCGGACCATCTCGGCGCACGGGATCGCGCGGCAGAGCTCCTCGGCCAGCTCGACTTCGAGCTCGTGGTTGACCGAGTACATCGTCCCCCGGCCGATCTGCTCCTTGACCGCCTCGTCGACGACCGGATCGGCGTAGCCCAGGAGGATCGCCCCGATGCCGCTGATCCAGTCGATGTACTCGAACCCGTCGACATCGCGAAACCGCGCCCCCTTGGCCTCGGCGGCATAGATCGGCGAGACGCCGTAAGCGACGCGGTTCGGCCGGCGGCTCACGAGCTGCGTCCCGCCGGGGATCAGCTCGAGCGCCCGCCGGTACAGCTCCATCGACCGCGGAATGCGCGTTGCCCGGACATCGTGAGAGATCACGATCAACTCCCCATCTGTTCTGATCTGTGTTTATCTGTGTTCATCTGTGGCTAAACAGAATGAAATTGAGCCACGGATGAACACAGATGCACACAGATAGGAGAGGCGCGAAGGGCGCCTAATGTTCAATGCCGAGCAGCGTGAGGCTGTCGCGGTGGATCATCGCCTCGATGTCTTTCATGTTGAGCCGCGGCAGGGCGGTCCCTTCGAGCATGTCGTTCATGCTCCGCAGCCCCTTGATCGTGGCGTCGACCGTCGTGAACGGGTAATCGGTCCCGAACAGGAGCTTCCCCCAGACACCGTACTCCTGGACCAGCATCAGGCTGTTGTAGAACTGCCACGGCCGGTAGTGCAGGGCGCTGATGTCCGTGTAGACATTCGGGTGCTTGCGGGCCGTGACGATGCACTCCCCTTCGTACGGGTGGCCGAGATGGGCCATGATGATTTTCGCTTCGGGGAACCGCGTCGCCACGACGTCGATGTGCCGCGGGAGCGTGCATTCGAGCGGAGCCTGGGCGATGAAGGTCGTTCCGGTATGGAGCAGGACCGGCAGGCGGTGCTCGGTGGCGTACTTCCACAGCGGATCGAGCCGCTCGTCGTCGGGACGGAAGCCGGCGTACATCGGCAGGAGCTTGATCCCCTTCATGCCGAGCCCCAGGTGCCCTTCTCGCAGCTCCCGTTCCCAGCCGGGCTGCGTCGGGTCGACCGAGAGGAACCCGACGAGCCGCGCCGGATCGGCCGCCACGTAGTCGGCGACGTACTGGTCGTCGATCCATACGCCGCTGAGCTTCGCCTTCCCGCCGAAGACGACCGCTTTGTCTCCCGCCGTCGCGGTTTTGCGGTAGTCCTCGTAGTGGACCGTCAGGTCGACCTCCATCCCGGCGCGGGCCCGCTTGGCCTGGGCGCGGAAGTCGGGGCTGAAGTGCTGGGGGTCGAGCCAGGCGTGACTGTGGATGTCGACGATCATGGGCGGGCGGAGGGGTTAAGGCGTAAGGCTTAAGGCGGAAGGTAGAGGGCGGGTCGTCAGTTGGATTGGACCGCTGCCATCAGGGCTTCGAATCGGCGGTCGACTTCGCGGCGCGTTTCGTCGTCAAGGTGGAAGCCGACCGGGCCGCGGACGCGGGTGCTGGTGAAGACCCCCTGTTTGACGAGGAGGTGCTTTTCGACCGCCAGGAACCCGTCGAGGCCGCACTGGAGCGAGACGATGTCGGTCAGGAGCGAGCCGATGCGGGTGACGCGGGCCTCGTTCCCCGCTTCGAGGGCTTTCCAGAGGGCGATGATGGCGGTGATCAGGTCCGCCCCGGGCATCGTGCCGACGATTCCCCGGCGGTAACTATCGACGAGGGCGATGCCGCCCGAGCCTTCGAAGACCTTCGCTTCGCCCTTCGTCGCGTCGCGGAGGGCGGAGAGCCGCGGGCCGATGGGGGTCGCCTCGGGTTTGAAGAGAATTCGCTCGCTGCCGTATTCGCCGAGAAGATCAGCCAGCATCCCGATCGGGAGCGGACGGCCAACGTAGCCGCTGGCATCTTGGACGATGAGCGGAATGCTGGTCGCCTTCAGCAGAGCTCGGAAGTAAACGAGGAGGTCCGCGGGATCGCAGGCGGTGGCGACCGGCGGGATCGCCATCATGGCGGTCGCGCCCGAGCGTTCGGCGTGTTCGGCGTGGCGGATCGCGACGCGGGTGCTCTCCGCTCCGACGCTGATGACGACCTGCCCCCGCTCGCGGCCAAAGCCGCACGCCTGCCGGGCCAGCTCGTCCCGCTCCTCGCTGCTGAGCCGGAGCGTCTCGGAGACCATCGCCATCACGATCCCGTCCGCCCCCTGGTCATACAGCCAGGCGATCTCGCGACTGAGGGTCTCGAAGTCGATCGACTCGTCGTCGTGAAGCGGGGTCTGAAAGACCGGGAGAATTCCTCCCGGAGCAGTCCGTGGCATAACTCTCATCCTCTTAATTGTCTCGTCGGAATTTGCTGACGGCTGAACGCGCCCAGCTTCACGTCAACTGCCCCCGCGTATCCACAACCGACCGCACCGGCGGCCGGTCGCCGCCGATTGTCCAGAACGCCTCCTGCAGGTTGACGCAGGGGCAGATGTGGTTGGGGATCACGGTCAGCCGCTCGCCGAGCCGCGGCGGGCGGGGGCAGCGGGAGACGTCGATCTGGCCGTGCTCTTCGCTGAGGGCGGTGATCTTGGCTTCCGGGTAGTCGACGACGTAGCCCTGGCCGGAGTCGAGGGCCGGGATGCAGCGGTCGGCGGCGAGGGTCTTTGCGCCGGCGTCGATCACGACCTGCCCGGGGACGGCGGTGCTGACGACCGTGCAGACGACGCGGGCCGCGCAGTCGTCCCAGTCGCAGTAGCCCCCTTCGACGGTGTTGCGGTCGTTGAAGATCGACGTCCCCGGCCGGATCTCGGTGAGACCGGGGCAGTGGTGCGAGCGGTACGCGGTCGGGGTCGAGCCGCCGGAGACGATCGGGGCAGCGAGGCCGCTCCCCTCCCAGAGGTCGAGCGTCTCGGTCAGCAGCGCGCCGACCGCGGCGAGCCGCTCCGGCTGCGACTCAATGGTCCCCCAGATGTGGCCGGGGTAGCAGAAGAGACCGTCGAACCGGACCCCGAGCGTGCGGTCGACATGCTGCGCGAGAGCGAGAGTCTCCCGCGGCGTCGCGACCCCGGTCCGGTGCAGGCCGACATCGAGGTCGACGAGGATCCCGAGCGTGGTCCCTTCGGTTCGGGCTGCGGCCGCCAGGGCGTCGATCCCGTCCGTCGAGTCGACCGCCACGCGGACGGTCGCGTTTCGGGCAAGGCGGGCGAGCCGCGGGGCGCGGTGCGGGTCGAAGGCGGGATAGGCGACAAGGATGTCGCGGTGGACCTCGGCCATCCGCTCCGCCTCGCCGACCTTGGCCGCCGTCAGACCGACCGCCCCCGCCTCGACCTGAAGCGTGGCGAGAGCTTTCGACTTGTGCGTCTTGGTATGCGGCCGGACGCCCAGGTTGTGCCCGGCGGCATAGGCGGCGAGCTGCGCGACGTTCCGCCGGGCGCGGCCGAGATCGACCACAAGGCACGGAGTCGCCAGCTCGAGCGTCCGCTCGATCCAGTCGGAGGTCGTCGGGAGATCGGGGGCAACATTCATGGAGGTGCGGGTCTCTATCGTGAGCCGTTCAACGGCATCCCCGGGAGGGCGACGCTCCCGCGGAGCCGCGAACGTCGGACCAGTGTCGATTCGGATGATGCCTCTCCGGCCCGAATGGGCCAACCGTTCATCCAGCCAGGGCCACCGGCCCTGGCTGGTCCGGTGGGCATCCTGCCGGCCCAACGGGCCAATCGTTCGTTCCCGATCGAACGGGGAACCGAACGGCCGGCCCTTCAGGCCTATCGTCTCTCATTCTGCGATGGGTTCCAGGGCCGATAGCCCTGGCTGGGGGAACGACTGGCCCTTTGGGCCGGCATGCTCGGGAACGGAGGGAAGGCGTCCATGGTCACCAACTCGTCCACCCGCCGTCGATGACGAGGTTCTGGCCGGTGAGGTAACTGCTGGCGTCGCTCGCGAGGAACACGACCGCCCCCTTGAGCTCCTCCGGCGTCCCCATCCGCCCCATCGGCGATTTGTCCCTCAGCCGCGTGACGAGTTCCGCCGGGGCCTTTTCCGAGGGGAACGGGCCGGGGCTGAGGCAGTTGACCCGGACGTGGTCCTTCGCCCAGTAGACCGCGAGGTGGCGGGTCATGTGGACGATTCCCCCCTTGAGGGCGTGGTAAGCGACGGGACTCGCCCCGCAGATCCCTTCGTAGGTCTCCGGGTAGGAGGCGACGAGGCCGTACATCGACCCGAGGAGGACGATGCTGGCGGGACGGCCGCGGGCGACGGCGTGGTCTCGCAGGTGACGCGACAGGGCAAAATAGCCGGTGGCGTTGGCGAGGTGCCTCGTGAACGCCTCAGGGGTGACTTTGGTCCAGTCGAGGCCGAGGGGATCGTGGGCGTTGTTGACGAGGATGTCGATCCGGCCGTGGCAGGCGCGGGCCGCCTCGAAGCCGGCATCGATCGACGCGGGGTCCATGTGGTCGAGCGCGATCCCGTGATGCCGCTGCTCGCCTCGGACCGGAAGCGTCTCGGCGAAGGCTTGCGCCTTGTCGGCCTCGCGACTCGTCAGGACGACGTGGGCCCCCGCCTCGGCGAGGGCCCGGCACATCGCGCCGCCCAGGTGGCCGCAGCCGCCGGTGAGGAGCACGACGCGGCCCGTGAGGTCGAAGAGCTGCGGGATCGTCCGTTCCGGCGTCATCGCTTCCTCCACTCGACCGGAGGGAGCGACAGAGCAATCAGCGACTGGGCCGCCCGGATCCGGACGTCGAGGCCGGGATCGTCGAGCAACTGGACCAGCCGCGGCCGGTGCTCGAAAGCCCGGGCGTGGCCGACATGCTCCGCGGTCGAGGCCCGGATCCCGGGCTCGGTCGACTCCAGGCCGAGCGTCTGGTCTTTCCTGGCCTGGGCGTCCCCGAGGCAGGCGAGAGCGTTGACGACGTTCGCCCGGGCCAGCGGATCGGTCTCCCGCTCGAGCTGGCGGCGGAGCATCGGAACGTCGTCCGCCGTCCCCAGCCGTGCGAGGGCGAAGCAGACCGTGTTGCGGACGAGCTTGTCGTCCGAAGCGAACTTCGTCCGGAGCGACTCCAGAGCGTTGCGGCTCCCGAGCCGCGCCAGGGCGGCAGCGGACATGAGCTTGAGCGGGACGATCTCGTCCTGCGAAAACGCCTCCGCCAGCCCCGGTCCCTCGGCTGGAACGCCGAGCTTGTACAGGCTCTCGGCGGCGTGGATCCGGCCGTTCGACTTCGTGTCGACCAGGATCGCCTGGAGGACCGGCAGCGGAGTGGCATCGCCGGCCCGGACGATCTCGCGG
Source organism: Planctomyces sp. SH-PL14 (assembly GCF_001610835.1). NCBI lineage: Bacteria > Pseudomonadati > Planctomycetota > Planctomycetia > Planctomycetales > Planctomycetaceae > Planctomyces > Planctomyces sp. SH-PL14. Next base: position 6,017,518 of record NZ_CP011270.1, read on the forward strand.
ACGAGACCGCAGCGGCGCTGGTCGTTCGTCTCGTGCGGCAGCTTGTCTTTCAGCGCCGCCACGACCTCGCTCCCGCGGCCCGCCAGCGTCAGCGCCTCGGCGGCGTGCATCGACGGCCAGAACTCGTCCGAGGCGAGCCCCGTCCGGAGGATCGCGAGGCACCGCGCCCGCTCGTCCGCCGTGACCTCGACGGTCTTCGGGGCGGGAGCCTCGGCGCGAACAGGCGTGCAGACGGCTGGTGCCAGCATCAGGGTCAGTCCCAGGAAGGTTCCGGTGAGCTGTGCTGAGAAGAAGGCGGGGCGTCTCATTTGGCCACCCCCATCTCGCGGTGCTGCGCGGAGGCGGACTGGAGATACCGCTGGAACGCGGCCTCGTCCCGCTGGCAACTCTCCCCCTGGAAGACCATCGCGAAGCTGCGGCGATGGCGGGTCGACGAGCGGTTCGCGTCGGCGCGGTGGATCGTGTCGCCGTGATGGATCAGAAGGTCGCCCGGACGGGCGAAGATCGCCGCTTCGGCCGCATGGTCGTCGGGGCCGTAGTCGGAAATCCCCTGCGAGAAGCCGAGGGTCTTCGTGCGGCTGTGCGGCCGGATGCCGCGAAGGTGCGAGCCGGGAATGTACCGCAGGCAGCCGTTCTCGGCGTCGACGTCGTCGAGCGCGAGCCACATCGTCAAGACCCGCGGCGGGGCGAAGCAGAAGTAGAAGTTGTCCTGGTGGGCGGGGGTCGGGTGTTCGGTTCCCGGCGGCTTGTTGAACCACTCGGCCCCCTGGGCGAAGGCCGATTCCCCAAGGAGATTCTCCGCCGTCGACTTCCAGAGCGGGTCGGTCTTCAGCTCCGCGAAGAACGGGTCCTGCTGCATCCGGTTGAGCTGCTTGAGCGTCTCCGGGCGGGCCCGATCCTCGTAGAAGGCATCCCCCTCCGGCAGCCGCGGGACGATCTCGGCGATGTAGCGGCCGATGTTCTCCTGCAGCCGGGCGAGGCGGTCGCCGGTGAGGAAGCCGCGGAGGACCACAAAGCCTTTGTCGTCGTATTCCGCCTTCGCGTCCTGTGGACTCATGCTGGGGATCCTGATGAGGGAATGGTTTGCCAGGCACCGGTCCGGGCGCTTTCGAGGATCGCCCGGTTCACATGGAGAGTCTGCTGCGCTTCATCGAGCGAACACCGCGCCGGGGCTCGGCCGTCGAGGTAGTCGAGGAACTGGTTTGCCTGGGTAATGAACAGCGTGTCCCGCTCCAGCGGCGGGAGTGACTCGTCCCGCCAGTCGGTCCCGGGCTCGACCTGCCACCGCCAGCGGTGGTTGTGGTACTCGAACCGGACGGTTCCCTTCTCGCAGGCGATCGTGATCGTCGACTCGTTGGGGGCCTGATGCTGGTTCAGCGTGAAGCTGCCGAGAATGTTCCCGTGGCGGGTCAGGACGTGGACCGTGTCCTCGACCGTGACTCCCGGCAGGGCGAGGTGCGCGGCGTCGGCCACGAGCCGCGTCACCGGGCCGACGAGCCACTCGACCGCGTTGACCATGTGGGTCAGGGCGTCCTGGACCGCGCCGCCGCCGGTCTCGTGCTTTGTGTAATAGGTCTCGCGATAGGCCGGCCGGTAGAACGGAAAATTCTGCCCCGAGACCGTGACGACCTGCAGCGGCTGGCCGAAGCGTCCCGAATGGAGCGCCTCCCGCATTGCCGAGAGGACCGGGTGGGCGCGGTAGACATAGGCGACCGCGACCCGCGCCGGCCGTTCGCGGACGACGGAACTGAGCTCCGCGACTCCCTCCGTCGTCACGGCCAGCGGTTTTTCGATCAGGACTTGGCAGCCCGCCTCGACCGCCTGCCGCGCCATCCGGATATGGAGGTTCGCCGGCGTGGCGATCACCGCCGCCGCGGGACGGGCCGCGAGGGCCTCGTCCCAGTTCGTGTACGCCCGCGTGATCCCGTACCGCTCGGCGACCGCCCGGCACTTCTCCCGGTCGAGCTCGCACAGCGCGACCTCGACCCGGCCGGTGCCGAGGAAACAGCGGGCATGCCGCTCGCCGATCGAGCCGGCACCGGCAATCAGGACGGTCGGTCGCGGGGACGGGCTCGCGATCACTGCATCTTCTCCAGATAGGACGCTTCAGCCGCCAGCCGGTTGTCGAACGTGAACCCGAGCGGGGCGTACTGCTGCTGGATCTTCTCCATCCCCAGCTTGACCATGATCAGGTCCGCCCCGTGGCAGATGAACGTGGCCCCCAGGTCCATCAGCTTTCGCGTGTGCTCCGGCGTGCCGCTGACGGTGCCCCACGCCTTGCCGGCATTCTTCGCCGCGCGGGCCAGGGCTGCGAAGGCGTCGGTGATGATCGGGTGGTCGAACTGGTACGGGATCCCGGCGATGACGCTGAGGTCTCCCGGGCCGAGCATCAGGACGTCGACCCCCGGGACCTTGGCGATGGCGTCGACCGACTCCAGGGCCCGCGGCGATTCAATCTGCGTGATGACGAGCGTGTGCTCGTTCGCCGCCCGGAGGTACTGCTTCATCGGCATCGCGCAGTACGGGTTGTCGCCGTTCGCGCCGTCGACCCCTCGCTCACCCAGGGGCGCGAACTTGGCCCACTTCACGAGTTCGGCCGCCTCCTCGGCGGACTCGCACCGGGGGTACATGATCCCCTGCGCTCCCGCTTCGAGGATCCGCCCCATCCGCATGAACTCCCCCTTGGCGGGGCGGGCGATGATGTCCGACGTCCCGACGCGGGCGGCCCGCATGAGCGTGGCGGCGGTCTCGTCGCTTGTGGCGTGGTGTTCGAGGTCGAGCCAGATCCCGTCGAAGCCCATCAGGCTCGTCAGCTCATAGACGCTGGGGTCGATGAAGTGACAGCAGGTGATGAGGGCGGGCTCGCCTTTGATCAGCTTGGCTTTGACGCGACTGAAACGCATTGCGGAGACTTTCGGGCTGAATTCCGGGAACAGCAGGAACGAGCGGCGCGCGATTCTCGTTCCTGGCGGGCCAACGTGCACGCCTCGCGGGAGGCCGTCCTAGGGAACGAACTGGAAGGAGTAGAGGTCCACGTTCTCCAGCGCGAACCGCAGCCGGACCGGCTGGTTCGTCGCGGCCGACACGTCGCTCTTTCCCTTCCACTGGACCACGGCATCGATCGCGTCGCCCGTCAGCGGCGTGCAGTCTTCGAGGGCGAAGCCCGGCAGCGGCTTTCCTTCGGCGTCCTGAAGCTCGACCCGCAGGCGGCCCCCCTCGCTTCCCTTGAGGTTGAGCGACAGCTCCCGGCCCACGACGGTCAGCGGATGCGTGACGACTTCGCCCGCTTGCGCCCCTGCGTGGAGCGACACGAAGCCGTCCGCGCGGAACGTGAACCGGCGGAGGCGGCTCCCCGGGCCGGCGTAGTAGGCCTCGGTCCCGTAGACCGTGAGCTCCTTGTCGCCTGGAAGCTGCAGGAGGCCGTAGGTCATGTAGTTGCTGCGGTTGCCGTCCCGGTCCTGCGGGGCGGTAATCGGAATCAGCGGCTCGGACCACTTGTGGAAGTGCATTCCGTCGCGGCTCGTCATCAGGATCGGCTCGACCTGCTGGTTCTTCGGCTGGAAGCGGGTCGGGAAGCCGACATAGAGCTGCGGAGCGCGGGCGTACGGCTGGATGGCGTTCGTGTAGAGGTGCTCGGCCGGGCCGTCGATCTCGAGCGGAACCGGGTCGGTCCAGTGGATGAAGTCATCGGAGGTCGCGGTCAGAACGTCCCGGACCTTGTTGCGGAAGAAGCGGTGGTAGCTGACGTACTTGCCGCGGTTGGGATCCCAGAAGGCGAGGTTCTGCGAATCGAAGGCCCCCTTGGTGATGACCGCCTCGGGCTGCATCTGCGTCCAGTGGATGCCGTCCGGCGAGTGAAAGGCCCGCAGCCCCGGCCGTTCCCCGGCCAGGGCCTTGTACTGCGACTCCGGCGGGCACTTCGGGTTCTGGTCGCGGAAGACCGTGAAGTTGTGCGTCGTATCGTCCTTCGCGGCCCAGACGATGTTGTTCTCCTTCGATCCACCAAACTCGAACAGGCCGAGCTTGGGCTTCGTCCAGGTCAGGCCGTCGCGGCTTTCCGCGTAGCAGGTCACCTCGGGGTGCGTCGACTTTTTGGTCGCCTCATCGAAGTGCGCCCCGCGGTAGTACATCCGGTACAGGTCGCCGTCCTGGAAGATCGTGTAGTAGGCGGAGATGTTCCCTTCCCACGGCGCGTCGCAGACCAGGGCCACGTCCCGCGGGACCGGCTGGTGCATCTGAAGCGAGACGTTCGACTTCGAGGCGATCAGCTCTTCGTCGACGAACAGTTCCCGCTGTGAACCGACCTTCTTCGCTTCGCCCAGGCTCGGCTCGATGACCGCCGCCTTCGCCAGGTAGATGTTCGTCTTCCCCTCGTGCGACGAGTAGTAGCTGACCCACACGACGCCGTCGTGAAGGACCAGCCCCGCGTAGCTCGTGTCGCCGCCGGAGGGGAGGGGAAGGGCCTCCTTGATGGTTCCCTTCTCGACGTCGACCCAGCAGAGCGACGTCCGGGCCTTGACGTCATAGAGCCGCACGCACGCCAGGAACTTTCCGCTGGGGAGCTGGATCATGTGCGGGCCGCCGATCTTGACCCCCAGATCCTTCCACTCCCAGTCCTTATAAGGAGGCTTCGCGATCCCCAGCAGGCCGCTGCTTTTCGCCGCGCCGTCACGGCGGAGGAGGCAGTAGGCGGTGTCGCCGGCGAAGACGATCGAGGACTCGTTCGGATAGTTCCCGTCCACGAGCCGCGAGACAGCGGTCGTGAACGTCTTGCCGTCGGTGCTCTCGTAGAGCCGGGCGAACTGGTCGGTCTTCACGACGCTGTAGCCCAGGCCGTACGCCTTGTCTTTGTGCCACGTCGTCCGCCACAGCCACAGGTTCTGGTCGCCGATGTCGTGCTGCGGCGTCCAGGTCCGGCCGTCCTTCGAGAACCAGGCGAGGGACTGGTGGGTGAACTTGGACTTGTCGTGCATCGCCTCGGCCCCGGTCAGCATGAGCTGGCCGTCGGGCGTCACGACGATCTTGGCGTCGCGGAGGTCGGAGTCGGGCGAGCTCAGGAGCGCCGCCGATTCCCAGGTCTGGCCGTCCTTGGAGGCCAGGACCCGCAGGGAGCCGTCGGGCGAGACGTGCCCTTTCCCTTCGCGGAAGACGCAGAACCATTCGTCCTTGAAGCGGACGAGGTCGGTGAAGGCGTTGTGCGGGGCCTTGTCCCAGATCTTGCGGACCTCAAGCAGCTTGAGGCTGTCGTCGGCGGTCGCGGCGCTCGCCACGGCGAAAGCCGCTAAGAGCGTAAGCAGGAAGCGCTTCATCGGTTCTCCTGAAGAGGCGAGCCATTCGGGTTAAACACCAAGACACTAAGGAGGCACCAAGATCACCAAGGCGATCCTGCGTGCTGGCCCCTTCTTTGTGTCCTTGGTGCGGTCTTGGTGCCTTGGTGTTTAATCCGAACCGGCTGAAGGTCAGCCGATCGGGAATTCCTGGTCGAGCCACGCCTTGACCTGCCAGACGTGACGCCGCTGGCGGTCCTCCCAGGCGTGGGCATCCTGTTCGGTGTAGTCGTAGAAGCCGCGGCCGTTCGCGATCCCCCGGGCCCCTTCGGCGGCGAGGTCGGCAATCGGGCGAGGGACAGCTCCGTCCGCGGCGAGGGTTGGCAGGACCCGCTCCATGGCGCGGGCATAGAGCTCGGGGCCGCCGGTCAGGTCGATCCAGCGGAACGGGCCACAGGAGGCCGCCCACAGGCCGAGCGTGTTCCGCAGGCTGCGGTCGATCGTCTCGAAGTCCGCCACGCCGTCCGCGACGAGCTGCAGCGCCTCGCGGTACATCGCGTAGCCGACGCGGTTCACGATGAACCCCGGGATGTCCTTCCGGCAGACCGTCGGGTCTTTCCCGACCTGCCGGGCGAGCTGTTCGGTCTGGGCGATCGTGGCGTCGGTCGTCGCTTCGCCGCGGATGATTTCCAGGAACCGCGTCGCGTGTGCCGGCTCCGCCCAGTGCATGCCGATGAACCGCCCGGGGTGCTGCCGCGTCTGCTGCAGGACGCTGATCGGGATGGCGGAGGTGTTGCTGGCGATCACGGTCTCGGCGGTGACGGTCTTCTCGAGGGCGTCGAACACCGCCTGCTTCGTCGCCAGGTCTTCGGTGACGCTCTCGATAATGAACCGGCAGCCGGCGAGATCGCCGATCCGGGTCGTCTGCGTCAGTCGTTGTTTCCAGGACGCGTGGGCCTCGGCCGAGAGCTCGCGCTGGGCCGCGAGTTCATCGAGCATCCCGCCGATCAGCGGGAGCGCGGCGGCGTGTTCGTCGTCGCTGAGGGCGACGGCGATAACCGGGAACTCCTGCGCGAGCAGGCAGGCCACGATCCCCCGTCCCAGCAGTCCGACACCGATGACTCCGATGGGGGCTTCGCTCATGACACGGTCTCCGCGACGGGTGTCGGCGCGGGGGCCGGTTGGGCGGAGGTCGTCAGGGCGTCAGGAGACGGTTTCACCGGAGCCGGTGTCGCCCCTCCGCGGCGTCCGCCGAAGAGGGCGCTCGCCAGACAGCCGACCGAGATCCCGGCCACGAGGGCCGCGGGCATCATCCAGATGAAGCTGATGCCGAGGTTGAGGCCCAGATCCTCCGAGTACGCGATCGACACCGCCGTGGCGATGCTGGCGGTGAGTCCCAGCCAGGCGCCGATCGGGTTGGCCCACGGGACAAACAGGGCCAGGAAGAACAGGACGAAGATCGGGGCGGTCAACAGGTTGACCACCTTGAAGCACCGCTCGATCAGGTTCCCGGCAATGACGGTGCTGAGCAGGCTGAGGAGGACCGAGACCACTCCGACCCCCCAGGAGAGCCGCTTCATCCGCCGGACCGAGGCGCCGTCCGCCTGCGACATGCCGGCCATCCCGGAAAGGAAGTCCCGCTCCAGCACGGCACACGTCGAGTTGATCCCGGAGGACAGGCTCGACATCGCCGCCGAGAGGATCGCCGCCAGAACCAGTCCGGCCAGTCCGGCCGGCATCTGGGTCATGATGAACTTGGGGAACAGCTGGTCGCCGGCGGTCAGGACGGTCTTGCCCGCGGGCAGGTCGGCGGGGTGGGCCTGATAGAAGCCGAGGAGGGCGATCCCCGCCATCGCCAGGAGCGAGACGACGATCGCGTCGGTGGTCAGCGAGGTCGCCAGCGTCCGCCGGGCCGCCTTGGCATCGCGGGTCGAGAGGTACCGCTGGATCGCCATCTGGTCGGAGCCGTTTGTGCAGACATGCCACAGGAACGTCGAGAAGACAATGATCCCGAACGACAGCCGTGAGCTCGGATCAAAGCCCCAGTTCGGAGTCTGCCAGTTGGCGGGCCACGTCTTCGGCCACCACCCCTCGACCCCGCCCATCCGGTTTGAGACGACGAGGAGCGTCGCGACCGCGCCGGCCAGCATGGTGATCGACTGGACGGCGTCGGTGACGATGACCGCCCGGATCCCCCCTTCGGAGGAATAGATCACCGTGACGATCCCCAGGATGACGCACAGGACCGGCGTCCAGTTCGGCGAAAGACCGAGCAGGGGGATCAGCACGATATGGCTTGTGGCGTACAGGATCGTCGCCATCCAGCCCAGCCGCAGGAGCAGGAACGCTGCCGCCCCCGCCTTGCGGATCCCGTTCCCCAGCCGGGACTCCAGGATCTCGTACGCGCTCGTCACCGGCTGCCGCATCAGGAGCGGGATCAGGCCGTAGCCGACCGCCAGGTAGGTCAACGGGTGGGCCACGATCTGCGTCAGAAACATCGGCCCGTTGGCGATGACCTCGCCCGGCCAGGCGAGGTACGAGAGGGTGCTGACGAGGGTCGAAAAGAGCGACAACCCGACGACGATGGGGGACATCCGCCGCCCGCCGACGAGGTAGTCCTCCGCGGTCGTGTTCTGCCGGGCGTAGTACCAGCCGATCCCGAGCATCAGGAGGGCATAGGCCCCCAGAACTCCCCAATCCAGCCAGGACATGGTCGATCCCCCTCAGGGATGTGCGGTCGCCGATGGGTGTGAATAAATACTATTTATTTGTGTCTGTCGAGTCTGTGTCGGTCGAATTTTCGGAACAATCTCGATATTGTGGGCTTTTATGAGCTCTCTTCGAACGGTCTCGCAGGCCAACGAACTCGCGGACGCGATCCGGCAGCGGATCCAGGCGGAGCAGTTGGCCGAAGGGGCGCTGTTCATGACCGAGGGGCAGCTCGCTGAGGAATACGGCGCCTCCCGGACCGTCGTCCGCGAGGCGGTGAGCCGGCTGCAGGCGCTGGGGCTGCTGGAAGGGCGAAAGCGGAAGGGGCTGATCGTCCGGCACCCCGATCCGCTGCGTCTGCTCTCGAACAGCCTGCCATCGCTTGTCGGGTCGCAGGAGGACTGGCGGGAGCTGGCGATGCTCCGTTATGCCCTCGAGGTGGGGGCGATCGATCTCGCGATCCGGGCCGCCACCGACGAGCAGCTCGCGCGGCTGTCGCAGATCACCGATGACATGGAAGCGGCCCTGCGGGACGACACGGAGTCGGAGCGGACGGTGGCGCTGGACCTTGAGTTCCACGCTCTGATCCTGCAGATGACCGGCTCGCGGATGATCGCCGGGATGCAGCAGCTCCTGGTGCAGTTCTTCCAGATCGCCCCGCACGCCGAGAACACGCCGGCCTCGGCGGAGCGGATCATCTGGGAGCACCGCGAGTTGTGCAGTGCGATCCGCGACCGGGACGTTGAGCGGGCGCGGTCGATGATCCGGTTGCAGTTCCGTTCGACGTTGGGGGCGGTTGAAAGTCTGTCGCCGGAGTCGGGGGGAGCCGATCGAAACTAGTGGACCGAAGGCGGAGTCTGCGCGAACCATAGACGGGCAAAGAGTACGCCGTAGAGTCGGGTCCAGGGGCCACCCTGGTGGCGTGCAGGGGCCACCCCCTGCCCGCCGGAGGCTTTGGCCGTCGAAAGATGTCTGAAGGAGTTTGTGTCCAAACGCGGAAAACGTACCGGATGCCCCCTCACCTCACCCCGCCGGGATTGCAAAGCCAGCGAGGTGGTGTGGGGGAGTCCTCAACGCGGGCGACACAAAGGGGATGTCCGTTGTGTCCCACGGTTCCTCATGGAAAAGGCCTCCGGCGGCAAGGGGGTGAGACCCCCTTGACCCCAGTGGCCGAAGAACATTGGGTTTGAGCAATGAGAGCCCAGCCGGCAAGGACGCTTTCATCCACTAGCCCGAAGCGCCAGCGAGGGACGATGAGGGAAAATCCCTCGCTGGCACTGCTGGCTGGTGTGGGGGGAGTGGCCTGAAGAAGAGTGATGAGGACGGAGGGCCGCGCCGGCCGCCGTCCGGACATGGTCGCGAGTTGCCGTACCATTCGGAGACCGAAGATGTCTCAGTCTGTCCTGCTGGATCCCGCGGCGCGACGTCGCGTCGCCCCCGGCGTTCTTCGTGCGGCGGCCCGCCTGCTGGCGCTGGCCTCGCTCCTGTGGACCGCCGACCTGCGGGCCGGGTCCCCTCCTGCGGCCGCCGACTGGCCGCAGTTCCGAGGGCCGAACTGCTCCGGGATCTCGACCGATGCCCACGATCTGCCGGTCGAATTCTCGCTGGCGGAGAACGTCCGCTGGTCGGCGCCGGTCGGCGACGGGATCGGCGGGGCGGTCGTGGCTGCCGGCCGGCTGTTCGTCGCCGGGATGACCGGCAAGGAGCAGGTGAGCCTGTTCGCCTTCGAGGCCCGGACGGGAAAGCCGCTCTGGAAACGGGACTGGCCGACCGGCGAGCTCCCCGAGGTTCACGCCACGAACAGCCACGCCAGCTCGACCCCCGCGGCCGATGCCGAGCGGGTCTACTTCTACTTCACGACGCTCGGCCTGATCACGGTCGATGCCCGGACCGGCGCGGATGTCTGGAAGCAGCCGCTCCCCGAGCCGTTCTTCGTCTTCAAGTGGGGGGCCGGGATGTCCCCCATCCTCCACGGCGAGAAGGTGATCTTCTGCCAGGACGACGACCTCAGCCCATCGCTGCGGGCCTTCGATCGCCGCACCGGAAAGCCGCTCTGGACCGACGACCGGCTCGATCAGGCGGTGAACTACTCGCACCCGGTCATCAACACGGTCGACGGGAAGGACGAACTCGTCGTCGCCGGGACCGGGATGCTGTTGGGCTACGACCCCGAGACCGGCGAGCGGACCTGGAAGGCCCGGACGCTTCTGCGGAACATCAAGACGACTCCTGTGGCGCAGGACGGAGTCGTCTATGTCTCCGTCCAGAGCAGCGGGATCGCGAACCAGTGGATCGTCGCCATCGATCAGGCGACGACCGGCAACCGGGACGGCCAGGTCGACCGGGCGGAGATCCAGGCGTACGTCGGCGACAAGCCGATCCCGCCGGCGTTCCTCGACCGGGCCTTCGCGCGGGGGGATCTCAACAAGGACGGGTTCCTCAAGGGGGAGGAGCTTGACGTCGCCTTCATGGACCCGGAGAACTTCGCCGGCAAACGCCACACGGAACTCGGCGAGAGCGCCGCCGAGCAGTTCATCGTGGCGGTCCGCGGCGGCGGCCACGGGGATGTCACCGACTCGCAGGTCCTGTGGCGGCACGCCACGAAGCACACGGACCACGTCGTCTCACCGCTGTTCAGTCAGGGGCGGCTGATGCTCATGAAGTCGGGCGGGATCATGACGACGTTCCAGTGCACCGATGGAAAACCGCTCGGCGGACCGAAGCGGAAAGGGGGGGCGACGAACTACTTCGCCTCCCCGGTCGTCGGCGACGGGAAGATCTACATGGCGGGCGAGAACGGCAAGGTGACGGTCCTCAGCGATACCCCGGACTATGAGCAGCTCGCCGTGAACGACCTCGAAGAGGGAATCGTCGCCACACCGGCGATCCACGAGGACGCGCTGCTGTTCCGGACGCGGACGAAACTGATCTGCATCGGGAAGGGTTCAACCGGCCCCGCGAACTAAATGATTCAGAATCATTCGTGCTGAAGGCATCGCACCGCAGGCGAATCGCATCGGCGGGCGATCACCTGCGAGCTTCGATGTACCCCGAAGGGGTTTCGTCATAGAGCCCAGGGTTGCCCGCAACGCGGGCTACCCTGGGTTACGAGGTGCACGCTGCACCAACCCCATCGGGGTTGCGCCAAAACAGCGATGTTCTGGCGGAACCCCGTTGGGGTTCGACCATCTCATTCTCAAGACCCAGGGTAGCCGCTCCGCGGCAACCCTGGGCTATTGGGCGCAACCCCTTCGGGGTAGGCGTTTCTCGCCTCGTTGTGCCTGTTTGCTGCGCTTGGCTTTAGCGTTGGTCCGATTCAGCTTCGCTCGCCTTGTCTCCGCTCATCTGTGTTCATCCGTGTTGATCTGTGGCTCAATTCCTTCCGGGAAAGCGATGAAGGGCCACGGATGAACACAGATCAACACAGATGAGAGAGGAGGGCCGGCCGCCTCAGATTGCGTACTTCCGCACGACCTCTTCGCGGATAGTGAGCCCCAGGCCGGGGGCGTCGGAGACCTGGATGAAGCCCTCTTTGACCGTGATCGGCTCTTCGACGATCTCCGTCCGCCAGGGGTTCTCCGACTGGTCGTACTCGACCATCGGGGTGTCGGTCGGAAAGCCCCAGTGCGGGTCGGGGAGGAGGGAGACGAGGTGCGTTGTCGCGGCGATCAGGATGGCGCTTCCCCAGCAGTGGGGGATGCACGGGACGCCGGAGAGGGCGGCCATTTCGAAGATGAACAGGACTTCGCCGAAGCCGCCGCAGAGGCTGATGTCCGGCTGGATGATGTGGAATGCGCGGCGGTCGAGGAGTTCCTTCGCCGAGGCTCGTGAGTCGAGCCCTTCGCCTCCCGCGAGCGGCAACGGGAGCTTGGCCCGCAGCTCTTCGTAGCCGGCGTAGTGCGGCGCGACCTGCGGGAGCGGTTCCTCGAAGAATTCGAATTGGAGGTCGTGGAGGACTTCCCCCATCTGGAGCGCGGAGCCGAGCGTGTAGGCGGCGTTGCCGTCGACCATCAGCCGGACCTCGGGCCCGACGGCGTCGCGGACGGCGCGGGCCACCTTGGCCTCGCGGGCGACGGGGTAGCGGCCGAGCCTCATCTTGAGGGCCCGGTAGCCGGACTTGACCAGCGCCTCCGCCTCGCGGGGGTAGAGCGCTTCCGGTTCTTCCCCTTCGACATAATTCATCGCCGAGGCGTAGGCCGGAACGCGGTCCCGCAGCCGGCCGCCGTAGAGCATGTGAACTGGCAGGCCGAGGAGCTTGCCGCGGAGGTCCTGGAGGGCGATGTCGAGGCCGCCGACCGCCAGCGGGTTGCCGAAGTTCGCGCCCCAGAGCGTCCGCCACAGGAGGCGGTGCTCCAGGGGATTCTTGCCGATGAGCCGAGCGCCGAGCTGCTCGACCGCCTGCTTCGTGCCGCTGAGTCCCGCGGTCTCCCCCCAGCCGACGACGCCGGTGTCGGTCTCGATCCGGACCAGGAGGGTCGTCCGGGTCTTGTCGAGCGGGACCGAGACCGAGACGCCGAAGGGCCGCTTGAGGTCGGTCTTGAGGAGCAGGGCCTCCACTTTGGCGATCTTGACCGCGGGGGCCGGCGTGGCCTTGGTTTCCTGGGCGGCCGCGCGGCTGGTGGCGGCGAGCCCGGCGGCCAGCAGGGATGAGCCGAGAAAGGCCCGGCGGGTCGACGACTCCGGCATGGCAGGAACCTCCGAGAGAAGCAGCGGGACGTGGGCCGAGCGCGGTCTCCGGCGGCGTCGGTCCGCGCGGGGCGCCGACATCGGTGAGACGCCGCAGTCTATCAGATCGAGATCCTGACAGGTACGTAAGGATCGGACCTCTCGTCGTACGGAACCGGACCACCGCGACTCCCGTCAACTGCCGCCGCTTCATGGTCCCTTCAGTGCCGTCAACGGAATTCCAGTAAAACCCGGTCGATTCGGCTGATTCGCTGTTGTGAATTCGTCGCGAAGAGGTACTGTGTGGTTCGTACCTGTGTCGGACCACTTTCCCGTGCAGGCTGCGTTCGTCTGTCGCGGTTCGGGTTCACCGTGATGTCCATGGCTCTGCCAGATCTGAGCGTCGAAGGGGGGGAGGCGGCTCGTCCGAAGTACGAGCGGCTGAAGGCCCACCTCCTGACCGAGATGCGCGAAGGGCGTCTCCAGCCCGGTGTCGCCCTTCCGTCCGAGAAGCGGCTTGCCGAATCGCTGAACGTCGCCCGCAGCACCGTCCGGCAGGCGATGGCGGCCCTTGAGCAGGACGGTGTCGTCTCCCGCATCCACGGCAAGGGGACCTTCGTCCACGACCAGGCGTGGCAGCGGCTCAAGAGCGGGACCGGGCTCTACGCGCTCGTTGTTCCCGAGACCCAGTTCGGCTTCTATCCCGCGCTCCTCAAGAGCTTCGGCGGGTCGGCCGAGGCGGCCCACCACCAGGTCGTGGTGTGCAACACCGACAACGACATCGACAAGCAGGGGAACGCGATCCTCCAGCTCATCGACCATGAGGTCGACGGGGTGGCGATCGTTCCGACCACCGTCCCCACCACCCCCGCCTTCCAGATCCGCCAGCTCCAGAAGCACGGCATCCCGGTCGTCTTCTGCTCGCGGCGGGTCGACGGCATCCGGGCTCCGCTGCTCGCCATCCCGTTCGAGCAGGTCGGCCGGCTCGCGGGCGAGGCGGCCCGCGCGGCGGGACATCGGCGGGCGGCCTTCTTCGGCACGCACCGGGCCCGGTCGACCGTCGCCTACGAGGCGGGGTTCCGGCAGGCCCTGGCCGCGGACAATCCCGGGACGCGGCTTGAATCCTTCTGCGGCGAAGGGTCTTCGCCGGCGGTCGCCGACCACGAGGAGGAGTTCGCGGCGGGGCTCAAGCGGCTCATCATCGACCGCGACGACCCGCCGACGGTGATCTTCGCCGGCTTCGATTCCCTGGCGGAGCTCCTGTACCTGCAGCTCACGCAGGCGGGTTACCGCGTACCGGAAGACATCTCGATCATCAGCTTCGGCGGGACCCAGCGGGCTCACGCCGTCGCGCGGCGGCTGACGGCCGTCACCGTGGACGAAGTCGGCATGGGGCGGATGGCGGTCGACTACCTCGACCGGATGCGGCGGGGGACGCTCGCCGTCGAGTCCGAGGAGACGGTCGATCTCCCGCTCAGTCTCCACGCCGGCGCGACGCTCGGTCCGCCTCGCGGCGGCTGACGAAATCGGCGGGCGGTTCCCTGCGGTGCCGTCCCGTCTGCAACAGGTTCGCGGCGCGCTCCTCGCACAAGTCCGTTTCGGGTTTCCCGACAGGCCGTCTCAGGCCTCGTTTCGATTGTTCCCATCCATCCCGTTGTTGTCTCTGGGGTCTGTTCCCATGTCCCGGCTTTCCCGTTCGCGCGGCTTCACGCTCATTGAGCTCCTCGTGGTGATCGCGATCATCGCGGTCCTGGTGGCGATCCTGCTCCCCGCCGTTCAGCAGGCCCGGGAGGCGGCCCGCCGCAGCCAGTGCCAGAACAACATGAAGCAGATCGGCCTGGCGCTCCACAACTACCTGGAGACGCACTCCTGCTTCCCCCGCAGCGTCTGCTTCTCGAACGGACCGTCCGGCGGCTCGTGCACGACCGCCTTCAACGGCATGAGCTGGATGGTCCTGATCCTTCCCTACATGGACCAGAAGGCCCTCTACGACCAGGTCGATTTCAACAAGCCGATCAGCGACAACGCGGGCTCCCCTTCGAACCTCTCGATCGCCCGCAAGTCGATCCCGGCCTATACCTGTCCGAGCGATTCTTACGGCCCGATGAGCCGGACAACCGATCCGTACCTGTGGTCCAACTGGTGCTTCCCGCAGGCGACCTGTCCCCGCGACCAGCCGCTGGGAGTGGCGCACTACAAGGGGATCAACGGCTACGCCTTCGACATCCCGCTGACGACTTCCGCTTATCCGCACGGGATGTGGGACCGCCGCACCGGTCCGCCGCTCATGCCGCGGGACCTGGTGGATGGCATGAGCAACGTGATGGCGGTGGCCGAGGTCAGCCCCGAGTTCCATGCCTGGCCTTCGTGGGCGTCTTGGCACGTCGCGATGAGCACCGAGCGGGGGCCGAACTACACGGTCCGCGTCTACGGCGGCAAGCTCGGTGCGCGGACGGCGACGGAGCACGGCTACTCGGCGAACATCACGGCGAACAGCTTTCACGGCGGCGGCGTGAACGTCCTGATGGCGGACGGGAGCATCCAGTTCGTGAGCGAGAGCATCGACCTGCCGACCTATCAGCAGCTGGGGCATCCCCGCGACGCGCGGCCGCTGGGCGGGTTCGTTCCTTACTAGACCGCTTGACCTTTTCGATTCAGCCGTCCGCGGTCGGACGTGGGCCAGGTTCGACCCGGGCGGCGTTTCCTCTCCTGGATCCCGTTCAATCGGGATCCATCCTCCATCCCTTCGCCCCGCCATGCTTTCGTTCTGCCGGATGCCCGTTGCCGTCGCGCTCCTGACTGTCCCGTTCCTGGTGAGCGGATGTGGAAAGAAGCGGGATCCCCGTTTGCCGCAGACGGTGGGGGTGACGGGGAACGTGATCTATCGGGATGTTCCCCTGGAGAAGGGGACGATCACGTTTCATCCGCAGGGGGGGAAGGGGAACCCGGCGGATGGCCGGTTGGTGGAGGGAGGGTCTTTCTCACTGTCGACTTACTCGACGGGGGATGGAGCGGTGCTGGGTCAGCACAAGGTGACGATTCAGTTGCCGCCGCGTCTGGATGGGGAGCCGGCGGGTCCGATGGATACGGTGCCGGTGGAGTATACGTCGGTGGAGGAGACGCCGTTGTCGGCGGAGGTGACGGAGGGGGGGAAGAACCACTTTGAGTTCAAGGTGGTGGTGGAGAAGAAAAAGAAGAAGTGAGTGAGAGTCGCCCAGGGCACCGTGAGATCCGGGGTCCAGGGGGTCACCCCTGGTGGGGAGTGCAGAGGGGCAACGCCCCTTTGCCCGCCGGAGGCCCTCTCGTCGAGAGATGTCTGAAGGAGCGCGTGTCCAAGCGCGGACAGCGTGTCGGATGCCCCTTTACCAACCCGCGGGGATTCCGAGGCGAGCGGGGAGTCCTCAACGCGGGTGACACAAAGCGGACGTCCGTTGTGTCCCACGGTTCCTCATGGAAGTGCCTCCGGCGGCAAGGGGGCGAGGCCCCCTTGACCCCAGGCTGCCGTGGCACGTTGGGTTTGAGCTGTCAGCGCTGTGCTGGCTAGGACGCGGGGGGAGTTCGCACGACCTCCGCAATCGGCTTCCCCTCCGCAATCTTGAACGGACGACCGATATCGGAAACGTTCTGCCGCTTGGGGTCGATCCCCAACGCCCCGCACAACGTCGCCAGCAGATCCCCCACGCCAATCTTCCCCTCCTCCACCGTCATCCCGTCGGCACTCGTCCGCCCATAAGCCTGCCCGCCCCGGATCCCACCTCCCGCCAGAACCGCCGTCCACGCCCCGGGATAATGATCCCGCCCCCCGCCCCCATTGATCTGCGGCGTCCGGCCAAACTCTCCCATCCAAAGAATCGTCGTCGACTCCAGCAGCCCCCGGTCCGCCAGCTCCTCCATCAGCGAACCCCACCCGGCATCAAGCTCTGTGGAAAGCTGCTGGACCGCACTGAAGTTGTCATTGTGCGTGTCCCACCGCCCCGAGTCCCCGAGCGACACCTCCACGAACGACGCCCCCCGCTCGATCAACCGCCGCGCCAGAAGACACCCCTGGCCGAACGTCCCCGGCCCATACTTCTCCCGGACCGCCGCCGGCTCGTCCGACAGATCGAACACCTTCCCCGCATCGCTGCTCATCAGCCGGATCGCCCGCTCGAGCGTCGCATGGTGCGAGAGCAGCGGCCCCGTCGGCTTGACCCCCACCTGCTCCTCCTGCAGTGAACCGAGAAGATCAAGACGCTCCCGCGCGTTCTTCTTCGAAACCCCGCCGGGGAGACGAAGGTGATCCACTCCCAGCTCCGCAAACGGACCACTGTCGGCCGTCTGCAGCCGGGGCCGAACAGTCAGCGGGGCATAGCGGGGACCAAGGAACCCCGACTCGTATGCGGAGGAGTCGAACTCGAGGAACGGATTCACGCTGACATAGTCGGGCAGCGGAGAGCGGGCGGCTTCCTCGGCGGCGAGTTCCTTGGAGAGAAGCGAGCCGAGCGTGGGATAACGGATCTCCGCCTCAGGGCGGCGACCGGTCCGCATCAGGAACGTCCCGCGGCCGTGGTCCCCCTCGGCGGTGCTGAGACCGCGAAGGACGGCGAGATGCTCCGCCTGCTTCGCGAGCCGCGGCAGGTGCTCGCTGAACCGCAGACCGGGGGCGGAGGTCGCGATCTCCTTGAAGGTCCCGCCATTGGCGTGGCCGGGTTTCATGTCGAAGGTGTCGGTCTGCGATGGTCCGCCGGTCATCCACAGGAGGATGCACCGCCGCGGCTTCCCGGCTTCGGCCGCGGCTTTGGCAAGAGACGGAAGCCACGGAGCCATCCCGACGCCGGCGAACGTCGCCGCCAGCCCGGACAGAAACCGCCGCCGCCCGGCGGGAACACGCATCAGATCGGAGAAGGGATTCATGGCAGGACTCCCAACGGAATCGGGACTGGTTCCCTGGGCGTTGCCCCAGGCTGATTTGTTTGACGCCTCAGGCGTCCCTCAGTGACTGAAAACTGAGAACTTGACGACTGACAACTTCCCTACCTGTTCAGCACAAACTCGCTCGAATTGACGAGCCCCCACAAGAGGTCCGAGAGGGGCTGCGTTGCGTCGCCGTTCTGGGCGTGGGACTCGACCCACTCGCCGATCCTGGCCCGCTGCCGCGAGTCCGGGAGGCGGGTCAGGGTGGCGAGGTAGAGCGTGTCGATCCGGTCGTCGCGCGAGAGGAACGGACTGTCTTCGAGGGCCGCCACGAGGTCGCTGGACCAGGAACTCGTGAGCTCCGTCACGAGGGGGCCGTTCAGCATCGTCAGGGTCTGCGGGATCCCCCCCTGGAAGTCGGTCGGCTCGCGGGTCGGGGCTTCGATCTGCTTCAGGAACTCCAGCCGCTGTTCCAGCACGCGGCCATTGTCCGCGGCGGCAGGCTGGCGGCGGCCGGTCGCCTGGACGAGGCAGTCGTAGACCTGCTTGGCGGAAAGGCTCCGGACCGGCATCACGGCGTAATCGGCGAGCCGCTCCGGTTCTGCGTGAGGGGAACTGGCGAGCTGATAGACCTTCGTCCCCGCGAGGATCCGGAACATCCGCTGCAGGTCGAAATGGGACCGCGCGAAGTCCGCGGCCAGTAGATTCAGGACTTCGGGGTGCGAGGGGGGATTGTTCTCGTCAAGATTGTCGACCGGATGCACGAGGCCGCGGCCGAAGAGCAGGCTCCAGACCCGGTTCGCGGCGGCCCGCGCGAAGTAGGGATTTCCGTCGGCCGTCATCCAGTCGACGATCTGCTTGCGCCGCGGCTCCAGCTTCGCCGACCCCTTCTCTGTCTTGGACTCGGCCTCCATCTTGGCAGCGGCGACGCCGAGGAACCGCGGCGGAACCGTCTTCTTGGTGGTCGGGTTCCGGACCTCGCCGCTCGACGCGTCGGTCACGTCGGCCGCGCCCCCCATCTCGGAGGGGCCGCGGACCCGGGCGAAGAACGCCGCGTAGCCCCAGAAGTCGTCCTGCTTCCACTCCGTGAAGGGATGGTCGTGACACTCGGCGCAGCGGATCTGGACGCCGAGGAAGACCCGCGACGAACTGGCGGCGAGCTCCGACGGCTTGGAGTTGAGGGCCGCGAAGTAGAGCCCCTGCGGAGCATTGGCGAGCGGTCCCGACGTGAGCAGGATCTCGCGGACGAACTGGTCGTACGCGACCCCCTCGCGGAAGCGGGTCTGCATCCAGTTCTGGAACGCCAGCGACGTCGATTCGGGGATACTCCGGGGGAGCAGAATCTCCCGCCACTGGTTCGCCAGGTGTGTGGCGTGCCGGGGACGGGCGAGGAGTTCGTCAACCTTCCGGGCCCGCTTGTCGGGCCGCGGGTCGGCCAGGAAGGCGCGGACTTCGCCCACCTCGGGGATGATCCCGGTCAGGTCGAGCGAGAGCCGGCGGAGGAACGAGGCGTCGTCGGTCGGCGAGGCGGGCTCAACCCCCTGCTTCTGCCACGCCGCTTCGAAGATCCGGTCGATCTCCCGGCTCACCTCTTCGGGGGGCGGAACTGCCTCCTCGGCCGCGCGGCAAGGCGGCGCCGCGAGAGCCACGAGACCGAGGCCGAAGAGGAGCGTACGGAGGACCGGCGACGTCGGCCGATGGGCGAGCACGGCAAGTCTCATCGCATTTCTCCTTCCGCCGGCGCCAGGGCAGGGGGGGCGACGGGAGCGAGGGGATCGGCCGCAATGGCCTGGAACTTCTGGTCGGCCGCGATCGCTTCCACGAGGTCGAGCCAGCCGTTCCCGTCGAGGTCGAGCTGGCGGAACAGGTCGGCGTCGCCGAGGAACTCACCCGCGTCGAGGTCGCCGTCGTGGTTCCGGTCCGCCCGGACGAACCACGGCGGGCCCCCTTCGGGAAGGGACGTCCCTTCAGTGGCGAACGGCCCGCGCTGAAGGACGATCCGCGTCAGGGAGGGGAGGGCCTTGCGATCGATCGGGGCCGGGGAGGCAGGCTGCGATCCGAACAGCAGCGGGACGAGACGGGCCAGTTCGCGGGGGCTGAGGCGGTCGTCCAGGTTGGCGTCGCACAGGCCGGTCAGGTCGTTGCGGGGAGCGAAGAGGGTCAGCTTCAGTTGCGATGACTCAGCCGTCATCCACCGCGTGACATAGTCGGCGACGCAGGTGGTCAGCTCGTTTCGCGTCAGCGTGCCGTCGCCATCGTGGTCGGCGACGGGAAAGAGGTTCCGCAGCGGTTGCGGGAGGCTGGCGGCATCGCGGATCCCGCCGAGGTCTTCCTCGGCCGCGGCGTCGAACTGGCGGACGATCGCCTCCGCGAGATGCTCCTGCCGGCGAAACATCGACGGCACGAGGCGGAACTCGACGAGGTGCCCGCCGATCCGCAGATCGAGAGCGTCCGGCCCGGTCTCGACCTGCACGCGTCCCTCGCCTTCCGTCGGGAGCCGGTTGGCGACGATACGGACCGGCGAGGATCCGTTCACTGACTGTTCCGTGAGTTCGAACCGGAGGACGAGGTCTGCCGGAGGCGCGGCCGATGTTGTGGTGGCTGAGTCGGTCGAGGCGAGTGCGACCGTGAGGCCTTCCTGAGGTGCGGCGCGGCGGAGCGGTTCGGCCACGAACTCCTGTCCCGTAAAGCTTGCGCTCGGCTTGGTGAGCTCGTCTCCAGCCAGCACGCGGTCGCCGTCGCGGTCGAGCCCCCACAGGGCGGTGACGGCCACCGCCTCCTCCGCGGTCAGCCGGCTGTCGCGATCGGCATCGAGCCGGGAGAAGAGATCGTCGCGGCTTCCGCCGCTCTTGCGGCCGGCCGGAACGGTGGTCGAGACGAGCGGCCGGCCGAGGAACCGGAGGAGGTATCGGGACATCTCTTCCGGGGAGACCTTGCCATCCCGGTCGGCGTCCAGGACGAGGTAGTTGAAGGCGACGTGCTGCTCCGTGTCCCCCAGCCGCGGGATCAGTCCCCCCGGCGACGGGAACCGTTTGGCCTCGGCCCGCGAGAGGAACCCGTCGCCGTCTCCGTCGAGCTGCTGGAACAGGGCCGCGACCTGACCCTGTCGGGTCTGGCGGACGTGTTCCCGCCACGGGACTCCGTTCAGGACCGCTTCGACACGGACATGGATCGTGTCATTGCCGTCACGAATCGTGAGATCCGTGAGGTGAGCGTCGTCCTCTCCCGCCCCCGCCTTCCCGGTAGGAAGAGCGAACAGCGCGGCGACGATCGCGAGCAGAGAGAGCCGGGTGTTCATGGGAGGAGTTGTCAGTGGGTCGCTGAGTTGATGGTCGGCCGTTTTCTCCACACCCTGAAGGGGTGATACATTCCAGCCTGGGGCAACGCCCCAGGTTGGCGGCTGTCGTCCGTGAGCCCTGAAGGGGCGACACAATGTCGGGGTTGTTGCGCCCCTTCAGGGCTTGGGATCGGTCGCGCCGATCGTTCCTGGGGCGTTGCCCCAGGCTAGGTTGTTTGACGCCTTCGGCGTCCTTCCAAGGCAACTGAAAACTGACGACTGATCACTGAGAACTCACTGCATCTTTTTCAGCAGCTCCTTGATTTCCTGGATCTCATCCCGCAGTCCCTTGAGTTCCTGGACCGCCTGCTTCAGTTCCTGGATCTCCATTTCCATCTTCTGGTAGTCGACCGCCGGGACGTTGATAAACGTCGTCGTGGGGACCCCGCCTCCGACCAGGGTGGCGTAGGTGGAGCTCGCTTCGACCTCGGCGGCCCAGGCGGTCTGACCTTCGGCGTTTCGCAGGCCGACGGCGTCGATCTCGTTCCAGCCCGGCACGGAGACGGAGTCGATGTAGACCTTGATCCGCTTCGTCGGGAAGGCGAGCTTCACCGGGAAGACCGAGACGCCGCGGGGCTGGTCGCGGGGGGTGGGGTCTTCCCCTTCCCACGCGATATGCTCCGTTCCGTCCTCGTCGAAGGCGGTGATCTTGGTGACCGCTCCGGGGTTGTAGGTTTCGTGGATGACGATTTCCGTCGGTTGCTGCAAGGCAGCGTAGTTGCAGATCAACCACTCTTCCTGCCCGTCGACGGAGGCCGAGGCCCAGGCGGTGATGGCGTCCCCCGCCTGCGGCGTGTTCGGCTCGCCGGCGGCTTGGGCCGGGCCCCAGGAGGCGAGGTCCGGCGTTGTGGATGAGCCGGCCGGTTCGGCGAAGGTCGTGCTGGCGGTCGCGGCGACGGTCCAGTTGATCGTCCCGTCGGCGTCGGCGAGTCCGACGGCGTCGATCTCGTTCCAGCCGGGGAAGGCGACGGAGTCGAAGTAGAGCTTGATCCGCTTGACCGGCTTCTCGGGGTTTACCGGGATGATCGAGATCCCCTTCGGCTGGTCGCGGGGGGTGGGGTCTTCCCCTTCCCAGGCCAGGGTCTCTTCGTTCTTCTCGTCGAGGAACGTGATCTTGATCAGCGAGCCGGGGTTATAAGTCTCATGGACCCGGACCGTGGCGGCGGCGACCTCCTTGCCGAAGTCGCAGATCAGCCATTCCTCCTGGCCGTCCTGCGAGAGCGAGGCCCAGGCGGTGATCTGATCTCCGGCGATCGCGGTATCAGGGGCGCCGATCACCTGCTCGGGGCCCCAGTTCCGTTTGACGATCCGAGCGAGTTCCGTGAGCCGCTTGTCGATCTCGGTCGTGACCGCGGTGCGGTTGTTGAGGGCGGTCGCCTCCTGGGCGATCTGGCCGAGAGTCTTGTTCCCCGCGAGGTAGGCTTCGAACTCCCGGGGGGTCGGCTGCCGGCCGGTCAGGTCGATGAGGACCCGCCGGAGCATCGAGGCCTGGACCGACTCGATCGTCGTCGTGTCGGGAAGGGTCTGGGGCGTTGGCTGGGCGACGACCGCTGTGGGTTGTTCCGCGCCGGCGCCGTCGGGGAGGAGGAGCAGGCACCAGAGGGCGCCGCAGGGGAGGGCGGCGGCAATCTCGCGAGCGCGGGGACGGAACATCATCGACTCCTCACGGAAAAGGATCCGCCGGATGCGGAGCTGAAGGGGTTTTTGATTGAGCGAGATCCCGGCCAGGAGTGCCGGCTGGGGCGCGGACGCCAGGGCCAGGAGCGTAGCGGCGTAGTCGTGCGGGTCGTGGGTGACGGCCAGGACGAACTCGTCGCAGCAGTGCTCGCGGTCTTCGTCGAGCCAACGTGAGACGGTCCAGACGACGGGGTGGAACCAGAAGGCGGTCTCGAGCAGCCGCTGACAGAAGATGACGAGGAGATCCTGCCGGCGGATGTGTCCGAGTTCGTGGATCAGGACGTGGTCGATCTGCCGCGGGGACCATTCGGCGGCGGAGCGGGGGAGGAGGATCACGGGATGCAGCACGCCGATGGCGCAGGGGACGCGGACGCGGTCACTGAGAGTAACCCGGATCGTGTGCGAGAGCCGGAGAACGTCCTGCCAGTGCCGCGAGGCTTCGAGGATCGGGGCGGGTGTCTCGCCGGAATCACGGCGGCCCAGTCGGACCGTCCCCCACAGACCGCACAGAAGGGTGCCGGTCGACAGGAGAACGCCCCCCAGCCAGAGGAGGGAGATCGCGCTGAAGAACGCGGTTCGTCCGGGGGACATGACAGCGGACGGAGACGTCGTGGCTGCCAGCGTGACCGCGACCGCCGCGGCGCCGATCAGGCTGCCGAACGTCATGAGCGCGATCAGGTATCGCAGCTCCGGTCCGGCGGAGCGCATGGCGACCCGCAGCAGGGCTCCGGCCACGCCGACGAGCGTGCTGAGCCAGAGCATGTGCCACAACAGCAGGACAAGCAGCGGTCCTCCGGTGAGGGAAAACCCACCCGGCAAGACCCACGGAAAGAGCGACATCACTCTCACCTGCGCGGTTTGGGGGAGGATGAGCGACCCGAATGCTCATCCAGCAACTTCCTCAACTCTTCCACTTCCGCCGTGCTCAGCGGATGCGATTCCACCAGATGGGCCACCAGACGTTGGGCCGACCCGTCAAAGACTGTGTTCAGCAATCGGTCGAGCAATCCCTCGCCCGTGCTTCGCCGCGACAGGATCGCTTTCCAGCGACGGTCCGCGGTCCGCTCCACCTGACCCTTATCCGACATGATCTTCAGCATCGACGCGACGGTCGTGGCGGCCACCGGCCGGTCCTGCGACAGCGTTTCGCGAATTTCACTCAGTGAGGCATCCGTCCGGTCCCACAGGATCTGCAGGATCTCCATTTCCCGGTCGGTCGGATGTTGCCCACGGACGCGCGCCATCGGTCACCTCGACGGGCATTCTAATACTATAGAATTCGAACGCAAGAGCATTCAGTCCCGATTGTAGAGCGTCGAGTGTTGGGCGCGGAGCGTTTAGAGTAGGGCGCGAGAGGCCGATGACGTCGGGAGAGAGACATGAGGCGGATGCTGGCGCTGCTGGTGGTGCTGTCGCTCGGGAGTGGTTGGGGGCGGACGTTGTCAGCGGCCGAGGCTCCGGCGAAGCGGCCGAACATCCTGTTCATCCTCGTCGACGATCAGTCGCCGTTTGACCTGCGGCTCTACAACCCCCGCTCGACGCTGCGGACGCCGAACATCGACCGCTTGGCCGCCCGCGGCGTGGTGGTCGACGGGGCGTATCACATGGGCTCGTTCAGCGGGGCGGTCTGCATGCCGTCGCGGCACATGATCATGAGCGGACGGACCGTATGGCATCTGCCTCCCGCGCCGTTCGGGGCGAAGACTTCGCCGTCGCACCTGGAGCTCCAGACGATCCCGGCCGTCTTCAACCGCGCGGGCTATGCCACGATGCGGACCTGCAAGCAGGGGAACAGCTACGAGGCGGCCAACCGGCAGTTCACGGTCCGCCACGATGAGACGAAGCGGGAAGGGACCGTCGATGGGGGGAGCGCCTGGCACGCGGACCGCGTCCTCGACTACCTCCGCGACCGGCAGGCGGCGAAGGACGAGCGGCCGTTCCTGATCGACTTCGGCTTCTCCCACCCGCACGACACCCGTGACGGGACGCCTGAGCTCCTGGCCCGCTACGGCGCCGTGAACCACACCGATGAAAACGCACCTCCGCCGCTGCACCCGCACCAGCCATCGCTGCCGGTGAATTACCTGCCGCGCCATCCCTTCAACACGACCGACTCCGAAGTCCGGGACGAGATCGCGGTGAGCGGCGTCTGGCGGCGGCGGGACGAGGCGAGCGTCCGCAACGAGATCGGACGTCAGTACGCCTGCAGCGAGAACATCGACATTCAGATCGGTCGCGTTCTCGAGCGGCTCCAGGAGATGGGCGAACTCGACAACACCTACATCGTCTACACCGCCGACCACGGGATGTCGATCGGCCGGCATGGGCTGATGGGGAAGCAGAACCTCTACGAGCACACGTGGCGGGTTCCGTTCGTCGTCGCCGGGCCGGGGATTCCCGCCGGGCGGCGCGTGCAGGGGAATGTCTATCTGCTCGACGTTCTGGCGACGCTCTGCGACTTCGCGGGAATTGAGCCGCCGGAGACGAATGAAGGGCTGAGTATGCGGCCGGCCCTCGAAGGGCGTCAGCCGACGATCCGCGACGTTCTCTACGGGGCCTACAGCGGCGGGGCGAAGCCGGGGATTCGCTCCCTGAAGCACGGCGATTGGAAGCTCATTGAGTATGAAGCCGCCGATCGGGGCGTTCGGGAGACACAACTCTTTCAGCTTGAGTCGAATCCCGAAGAACTGCTCCCGCAGCACCGGGAGGCGGAGACCGTTCGGCTGGTCGGCTCGAGCCCGGAACCGCAGCAGACGAACTTGGCCGGCGATCCGCAGCATGCGGCGAAGCTGGAAGAAATGCGGGGATTGCTGCTGGCCGAGATGCGGCGGCTCAACGACCCGTATCGGTTTTCGAATCAGCCGGGGGATGATCTGCCGCCGGTCCCCGGGCCGCCGATGAGACGCGCGGCGGGCAAAGCGCGATGAGAAAGTCCCGGTAGGGACGACAGAAAATAGCCCCCCGTTTCAACGGGGGGGACAGGGAAGCGCCGTTGTCGAGTCCCGTCAGGGACGAAAGAGGCCCGGTCAACAACCAATCTTCGCGTCTTGCCGATCGGATTCTTTCGTCCCTGACGGGACTGCGCGATCGAGATGCGGGCCGCCAACCCACCCTTGAAAGGGTGGGCTATTTTCGGCCGTCCCTCCGGGACTTCCTGGTGTGAGAGCTCCTCTACACCGCACCGCTGGCTTTGCAATCGCCACGGGTTGGTGAGGGGGCATCCGGCACGGTGTCCGCGCTTGGACACTCTCTCCTTCAGACATCTCCCGACGGCCAGGCCTCCGGCGGGCAAAGAGGCGTTGCCCCTCTGCACTCCCCACCAGGGGTTACCCCCTGGACCCCGGTGAGGTGGAACGGCGGTGAGGTCGTGGGCTGGGGGCGGTGAAGTGGGTTGACGTTCTTACTCGGCTTTCGCTTCGCAGTTCGTCAGCACCACGAGCACATACGCCGTCACCAGATTCGGATCCCCCTCAAACCAACGGTCCGTCTGACTGTTCACCCAGCTCCCGTTCTCCTTCTGCGTCGACAACAGGTGCTCCGCCAGCTCCTTCCGCCAGTCGTGCTTCTTCCCCTCCGCATCCTCCAGCATGTCGATCTTCGAAGCCGTGAGCGCCTTCGAGAACAGGTAGTAGTAATAGTAGAGCCCGCTGTTCTCCATCCCCGGGTTCTCTTTCACCGTGTAGTTCTTGCGGATCCACTCCAGCGCCGCCTTCACCCGCTTATCGTCCTTATCGACCCCCGCATACAGCAGGCTCTTGAAGCCCGCATAGGTCATGCTCCCATACGACCGCAGCCCCCCTTCGCTGCCGCGACCGGCCGCGGAATTCCCCTGCCCGCCGCTCGAAATCGAGTAGAAGAACCCGCCGTCATTGATCTTCGCTGCGTCCGGCGACGTGTTGTGCTCGCTCTCCAGATTCTGGCACCGCGACACGAACACCACCGCCCGCTGCACGGCCGGATCGTCCGACTTGGCTCCCGCCGCCTGCAGCGCCTCCAGGAAGAAGGTCGTGTTCGACAGGTCCGGCCGCCCCCCATTGGGACCGTATCCCGCACCGCCGTACCGCGGATCGGATTTCTCGACCTGCTTCGACTCGTCGAACTGAATCCCGCGGAGGAACTTGTCCCCCTTGGTGATGATGTCGGTGTACTGTCCCGACTTGTTCGCCGCCGAAAGAGCCATCATGGCGATCGCCGTCTCATAGGCCGGGATGCGGCCGTTCGGCGGAGAGATCCGGCCGTCCGCCTGGGCGGAATCGGCGAGTTTCTTCAGCGCCTTGGCGACGACCGGATCATCGGCCGGGACGCCGGCGGTCAGGAGGCCATAGGTCACGAGGCCCGAGATGCCGAGCGCCTGCGGAGAGGTCCAGGTGCCGTCCTCGGCCTGCGTCTTCTTCAGGAACGCGATACCGTCGCTCTTGGCCTTGGCGACCTTCGCCGCGTCGGGACCGAGATCGGCCGCTGCCGCGGGAGACGGAGCGAGGAGGCACACGGCGTTGAGGGACACGGAGCTCACAAGAACCGGGGCACTCAGCAGACAGAGAGCGCGGGGAAGCCACTTCATCGTTCGCCTTCGAATCCAGCAGGAGGAGAGGGAAGAGCAACAGAGACGCGGGACAGCGCGAGGCCGCGACGACGGCGAGCACCGGCCGGAGGCGAGGCACCCTGGGGAGGTGTTTGCCTCGCGACGGACGTTGCCACCATGGTCGCGCCCCGCGAAAAACTCAAGCGGCAAAGGATGTGCCGCCCGCCGGATCACCGGGATTCCCCGGCAATCCCTCGCGACGGCTCCGCCGCTCCCCGCCAGGGGGCGAACGATTGGCCGGGGGTGGCGATTCTTCGGTCGCTCGACCGACCGAGCCGGAGCGGTAGCGATTCCGGCGAACGTGTAGGGGGCATGAAGACGGACGGCATCGCCTCTCAGCTCTTCCCCCGGACGGCGAAGATCCAGAGGACGATCAGACCGCCGCCGCCGCACAGGACGAGGGCCCAGGTGGGGAGAGGGGGCGGATGCGGATCGTCCGGCGGCGCGGGAGGAGCGGCCTGCTGTTCGGCCAGCCTCTTCGCCCGCCGCTCCGCCATCATCACCTGGAAGTTGTCGTGCAGCTTGTCGTAGAGTCGTCGCCCTTCTTCGCCTCCGGCGATGAAGTCGGGACGCGTTTCCGCCGTCACCGCAGTCCCGGACGGAAACGCCGGTTGGAACTGTTCGATGTCGACCGAGTCGGGCAGCCGCGCGTCATCGACCTGGATCGGCCAGGTCTCGTGGTTCGACTCCCGGACGGCGGAGCGGGGGAGCCAGACCGGAGCCTCCCCTTCGGCCGCCAGGTTCTGAAACTCGCGGACCGTGAGCTGCCACTCCCAGCCCGACGTGGCGGAGCCGGAGAGGGGAGACCAGTTCAGGTCGATGAACTCGATCCGCGACGGCAGCCCGCCCTGCGCCAGGTCGAGCCACGCCGCGATCTGGTAGCGGGGACCGCTCCCCTGCTCCCCCCGGATCGCTCCCGAGCGGATCCGCGCGGCGGGGGACCCTCCGTACATCCCGGCCTCCTCCAGCTCCGTCATCGGATCGGCGAGGACCGACGAAAGAGACGTCTTCTCCCAGATTCGTAGCCCCAGGAGATCGCGGATTGTCAGGAGGTGCCGGTCCCGAGGCTGGAAGCTGATGGAGCCGGTCGGCGGCTGGAGCCAGTTCAGGCTGTGTCGCGTCGTGTGCCACCATTCTCCGTGATGCTTGCCGTCGAAGCCGATCCAGTGGTCCCATTCGGTCCGGCCGGTGTCGCTTCTCCCGTGTTCCGCATGGGCGAAGCGGTCTCCATCGAGGAGCGAGCGGACATCGAACCGCGTGCCGAGCTCCAACCCCGGCTCCATGAAGTTCGGAGGAAGTGGTTCGCGACGCGCCTTTTCATAATGAACGACGCACTCCAGCCGGCTCAACCGGACGAGGCTGGCCTCGTAGGCCTCCCGCACCTGGGCGAGCGTGGTTCCGGTTGGCTCGGCCGCCGGGGCGACGGAGGGGAAGAGGAGACAGAGCAGAAGGAACGTCGCGAGCCGTCCGGTCGATGCGGCGGTGCGAGGACCCGAAGGGCAATCCGGTGCGGCGACGGTCGAGAGCATAGACGCGGGATCCTCTTCGACGGGCCACTCAGTTCGCCGACCGGGTCGCGAACTTCCACAGGACCAGCACACCGAGCCCTCCGCACAGGACGAGAGTCCAGGGAGGGAACGACGGCGCGTCGGGAGCCTTTCCGGATGCCGAACCGGGCCGCTCGCTCCTGGCGCGGTTGCGGGCCTGCACTTCCTTCAGGACCGCCTGATAGCGTTCTCGCTGTTCGGCGTGGAGACGCTCCCCCTCGGGGCCGCCGACGATGGAGTGGCCGCCGAGATCGTCCTGCACCCGGGTCCCCGGCTGGAACGCCGGACGAAAGCGTTCGATCGGAAGGATCTCGGGGAGCCGAGCCTCCTCGACGCGGATCGACCAGTTCTCATAGCGAAGCCGTTTCGCCCCCCGTCGCGGAAGCCACGTGGCGTGGTCCGAGTCCTCCGTCAGGTTCTGGAACTCCGAAACGGTGAGCCGCCACTCGTTCACGGAGGTGGGTGAGTTGGCCGCGGGGATCCATTCCGGGTCGACGTAGTCCAGCCGGCGGGGAAGTCCGCCGTGCGACAGATCGAGCCAGGCGACGATCTGGAACTGGTGACGGCTCCCCTCGGGGAGTCTCATCGTCCCCGAGCGAATCCTCGCGCACGGCGCGCCCTCCACCTCCTCGACCTGTTCGAGAACGGTCTCCGGATCCTGGAGGATGGTCGAGAGCGTGATGGTCTGGAGGATCGGCGATCCCAGCAGATTGCGGATCGTCAGGACGGGCGGATCGCGCGACTCCACGCCGGCGTAGCCGTTCAGCGGCGGAATGAGATCCTGACTGTGTCCGAGGGTGTGCCACCACTCTCCGTAGTGGGAGCCGTCGAAGCCGGTCCAGTGGCGGATCTCGGTCCGCCCGGAGTCGCTCTTGGTGATCTCGTCGTGGGCAAACCGATCGCCGTCGAGGAGCGTGTAGACGGTATGGAGCGGGACCTGTTCTGTCTCCGCCTCCGTCGCGTTCTGCGGGTGAGGCTCGCGCGGCCTCTGCTCGAAGCGGATGGTGCATTCGAGCCGGCTCAGCCGGGCGAGGCTGGCTTCGTACTGATCGCGGACGGACGCGAGCGTGACATCGGGGGCGTCGGCTCGTGTCGCGGAGGTCCAGGCGATCGACAGCAGAAGGACGAAGAACCGCCAGCCCGGGGGAGCGGTTCCGGTCTCACGACGACCATCGAGCGCGACGGCGGACATGGCGGCTCTGCAACGGTTTTTGAAGTCGCCGTGACTCCTGTCGGCGGACGCATCCCACTCGATCGTTCGGCAGCGGCGGCCTCGCCGGCTCGCGGCGAGGCTCTGCGCGGTCGCCTCAATAGGTCGGCAACCGGTTTCCGGACGCCGGCTCGGACGGGAAAGGGACCGCAGTGGTCGGCGGGATACCGCGGCTGTTCGATGGGACGTACGGCGAGGACGGGAATGTTGCGGGCATGCCGGGGGCAGCGGCGATTGGCTGGTCCGTCTCGGGGATGATCTGAACCGCCCCGATGGCGCTCCGGGCGGCCATCGTTTCCGGGTACTCCGTCATCAAGTCCTTGAGTTGTTTCCGAAGGGCCTGGAGCTTCGTCCAGCTCTCCTGTTCCCGCTGATGGGCTCGTTCCGCGTCGAGTTCCTTCACCAGATCCTCGGGAGAGAGGGCGTCGATCCGCTGTTCACGGAGGGCTTTGAGCTCGCCCCGCAACTTCTCAAGCTCTTCGGGGTTGGTCGGAAGCGGCAGGTTCTTGTCTTCATAGGCGACCCGGATGACGGCGACCTTCTGTGTCTTCATCCCCGCAACGGGGCGATCCTCATAGACGACGTGGGGGATCGCCTTGCGGATGACGACGCGAGGATTCGGCTGGTCCTCGGGGCGGTTGGTTGTCTCTTTCGCCGGCGCGGAGCGATTTGCAGGAATACCGTCCGGCTCGCCCGGGGCGGAGCTGCGCGCTTCGTCCTTTGGATTGTCTGCCATCAGGGGGGATGTCCTGAAGCCCAGCAGGCCGCCGCCCGCCGCGATCGCCGCGCCGCACACCATCGACGTCAGAAGCATCCGTCGCATTTGCCCACCTCCGTTTTGGGACCCGATTGAGGGGGCATGGTCGCATGCCGGATGTGTTCGGAGCAAGAGCGGGTGTGGAGGAGGACGAAGCCTAGCCGGGGTCCAGGGGGTACCCCTGGTGGGGAGTGCAGAGGGGCAACGCCCCTTTGCCCGCCGGAGGCCTGGCCGTCGGACACTGTCTGAAGGAGAGAGTATCCAAGCGCGGACACCGTGCCGTATGCCCCTCACCAACCCGCGGGGATTCCAGGGCGAGCGGTGAGTCCTCAACGCCGGTACCACAAAGGGGACGTCCGTTGTGTACCACGGTTCCTCACAGGAGTGCCTCCGGCGGCAAGGGTCTGTGTTGTTTTTCTGGCCCTTGACCCCGGCTGCCGTCGCACGTTGGGTTTGAGCTATGGAGGTCGCGCCGGCAAGAACACGGTTCCAGTCCCTCCTCCTCTTCCCTCAATTCCTCCCATCAGAGGTCACTTCCCGGTCGGCCCCGGCTACAATGACCCCGCAAGCAGTCCACGATGGTGTGTGCGGCGATCTCCCTCGCGGCATCCCCCTTTCGTCCCCGAAGGGTCTTCGATACCCGCAGGGACGGCGGCGCGGGTGCAGGAGCCGGGCGGAGCGCTCGAAACCTGGAGGAGATCTATGACCGATTCGAACAGTCGTCGTCAGTTCCTGAAGTCCACCGCGCTCGGTGGCATGGCGTGGTCCGCCGCAGACTGGGGATTCCTCGGCCGCCTGCCGGTCGCCTCCGCCGATGAGCTCAAGGCGAGCGGCGGACGCGTGACCTTCCAGCCCGACATCGAACCGCTCGTCCGCCTCCTCGAAGAGACCCCCCGCGAACGGGTCCTCGAACAGGTCTCGCAACAGATCCGCGGCGGCGCCACCTACGCCCAGGTCCTGGCCGCCCTCCAGCTCGCCGGCATCCGCAACGTTCAGCCCCGGCCATCGGTCGGGTTCAAGTTCCACAGCGTCCTCGTCGTCAACTCCTGCCACCTCGCCGCGATGGCCGGACCGGAGAACGAACGCTGGCTCCCGATCTTCTGGGCCATCGACTACTTCAAGTCCGCCCAGGCCGAAGAGAAGTCCAAGACCGGCTGGCAGATGCCGGCCGTCAACGAATCCCGCGTGCCGAAGGGACCGGCCGCCGTCGCCCAGTTCACCGAGGCGATGGACCAGTGGGACGTCGAGAAGGCGGACGCCGCGACCGCCGGCCTCGTCCGGTCGCTGAAGCCGCAGGAGATCTTCCACCAGTTCGCCCGCTACGCCGCCCGCGACTTCCGGTCGATCGGCCACAAGGCGATCTTCCTCGCCAACGCCTGGCGGACGCTCGAAGTCATCGGCTGGGACCACGCCGAGCCGATCCTCCGCTCGCTCGCCTTTGCGATGCTCTCGCACGGCAACGAGCCGAACCCCGGCCAGAGCGACCTGGAGGCGGACCGCCCCTGGCGGCAGAACGCCGGCCTGGCGGTCGGGACGTGGGAGCCGGGTCGAGTCGACGCCGCCGCAAGCCGCGACCTGATCTGGACGATGCGGACCGCGTCGCCGGTTGAAGCCTCGAAGGCGGCGGTCGACGTCTTGAAGTCGGGAGCCGATCTCGCCAGCGTGTGGGACGGGATCTTCCTGGGAGCGGGCGAGCTCCTGATGCGGCAGCCGGGGATCGTCGGCCTGCACGGGCTGACGACCGCCAACGCCGTCCACTACATCTGGCGGAACGTGAAGGACGATGAAGTCCTCCGCCAGCGGCTCGTCCTCCAGGCCTGCTCGTTCAACGCCATGTTCCGCGACGCGGCGTCCGGCCGCGGCAAGCTGGCCGAACTGCGGATCGAAGACGTCGCCCCGCAGGGGGGCGTCTCCGGCGGACCGTTCACCGTCGAAGAGATCCTGAGCGACATCTCGTCCGACCGCCTGCGGGCCGGACGCAAGCTGCACGACTACCTGGCGCAGGGGGGCGATGCGAAGTCGGTCATCGACGCCGCCCGCCGCCTGATCTTCCAGAAGGGCCGCGACGCCCACGACTACAAGTTCAGCTCCGCGGTCCTGGAAGACTTCCATCATGTCAGCCCGGCACTGCGGAACCAGTTCCTGGCGCTGGCCGTCTTCAACCTCAAGGGGACCGGCGACCGCGACAGCAACCTGATCGATCGGACCCGGTCGGCGCTGACTTCGTAGTCAAGGTTCCCGCGACGATGTGGCAAGGGCGTTCAACGTGTGTGGACGCCCTTTGCCATTGGATGCGCGGAAACTGCCAAGATCTCGCCCGAGACGATATGGAGTGTCGCGGTGGATGATTTGTCATCGGCCCGAACTGACGTAGC
The DNA here is from genome assembly GCF_001610835.1 of Planctomyces sp. SH-PL14. NCBI lineage: Bacteria > Pseudomonadati > Planctomycetota > Planctomycetia > Planctomycetales > Planctomycetaceae > Planctomyces > Planctomyces sp. SH-PL14. Next base: position 6,050,537 of record NZ_CP011270.1, read on the forward strand.
TCGGGGGCTTCGTGCCTACGGATTGCTGGCAGTCATCGGAGTGTTTCTTGGGCCTGTGGTCTCGGTCATCACCGGAATCATCGTCTTCCGTCAGACCGTCCCGGATGCTGTTCTGTTGTCCAATCGACTGTGGTGGCGGTCAATGATCTTGGTGGCCATCAGCAGCTCATCCGTTCTGTCGGCGAGCGGATGGGCGACGTATGCAGTGAGATCCCAGGTTCCATTTGCCGCCAACACTGTGATCGTGTTTGCGGGGTCAGTCGTGGCGTGGTTCAGTCTCCGCGAGTTGTCGCCGTATGCACATCGCTACTGGTTGTCGCAGGATCCGCTTGTCGCCCATCAGGAACTCGTGGTTTTGTGGTTGCCCTCGTTCGTCATTGGGATCTTGATTTCAGCGATGTATGCAGCCGGCTCAAAGGGGACATTGAAGTAGGGAAGTCGAATCATCGGCCCGCTGGCGGGGCCGGAGGATTCGATCTCCAGGAGATCGTGATCATGATCCCGCAGCAGATCGCGGAGTTTCTGGAGGCCCGGCGCGGGGCGTACCAGGATCCGGAAGCCTACCGGCGGATTCGCCAGGCGCTCCGGGCGCTCGATCGGGCCGACGTCCTGCCCCACTTCGAAGCCCGGATGCGGGATCCCGACCTAGAAGTCCGCGCCCAGGCGATCGAAGGCCTGACGTTGCTGTATGGAAACGACGCCACTCCGACCATCCTGCCGCGGCTGGACGACGAGTCCGAGACCGTCCGGTGGGTCGTGTGCGGATGCCTGCATGACTATGGCGATGGCCGCGCGCTGGCGGGTTTGCTGGAACGGCTGCGGCGCGATCCCGACGCTTCCGTGCGCGGTGCGGCGGCCAGCGCGCTGGGGCAGATCGGCGATCCCGCGGTGCTTCCACAGCTCTTCACGGCGTGGCAGTCCGACCATGAGGTGGACCCCCTGGGGTATACGCCGTCGGGTCAGGCGGGCGGGGCCATTTCGGACCTGTTGCGACGCTGGGTGATCCGGCATGTTCAGGGGGCGTCTCCCAGGCTCTTCGACGAGACGACGCCGACGGGACGTCTCGAGGGGCGCGTCACCGCCGAGGCGATTCCGTTCGACGAGCAGGGCCGCCTCTTCCACACCGCACGGTATCGGCACCTGACCCCTTCCGAGTGCGGATACGGTTTGAGCACGAAAATGGACCTGGTGACGCCGCTGGTCGCTCCCTTTGAAGTCGAGGTCGTGTCCGACGATCCCCATTGCCGTCTCGGTCGAACCTTCGTCTTTCAGGAACTCCCCGACGACGACGAGACCAACTGGGCGGTCCACACGATTCTCTCCGCGCCCATGCGGACTCCGGACGGGAATTGACCGGAGAGCCGGGCGGCATGGGACAAGTTCGCATCCCAAACGGAACGAGGGCGTCCGCAACCGCGAACGCCCTCGTCTTCGTTGATCCCTAGTCTCTAGACCCGAGTCCCTCGAACTTCTCTTCAGGCCTTCGGTTCCCAGCCCTTCTCGTAGCTGCGGGTCCAGTACTTCATGGCTTCGGGATCGTCCTGGATGCGGCCGGTCGCCGGGTCGCAGTGGAGCGTGCGGCCGGTGCGGTGGGCGATGTTGCCGAGGTGGCAGAGCATCGTTGTCCGGTGGCCTTCCAGGATCTCGGAGTTGAGGGCCAGCGGCTTGTCGTTGCGGATCGCCTCGACGAGGTTCAGGGCGTGCTCCGTGTCGTTCCGCTTGTGGGTCTTCTCTTCGATGACCTTGTCGTTCTTGTCGTAGATCCGGTACGTCCCGGACTCGTCGATCTCCATCGAGCCCGCTTCACCGTAGACGTGGACGAAGCCTTTGGCGTGCTTGTTACAGCTCAGGCCTTCCCAGGTGATCGAGCCGGCGTCGCCGAACTCGTAGGTCACGGTCTGGGTGTCCGGGGTCTGCTGGTCGTCCTTGAAGCGGTAGCGGCCGCCGGCGGAGAGGACCTTGGTCGGGAGGTCGACGCCGAGGGCCCAGCGGGAGATGTCGATCGAGTGGACGCCGTTGTTGCCGAGCTCGCCGTTGCCCCAGTCCCAGAACCAGTGCCAGTTGTAGTGGATCCGTCCTTCGACGTACGGGGCGCGGGGAGCGGGGCCCTGCCAGAGTTCGTAGTCGAGGGTCTTGGGGGGCGTGGTCTCGGCGCCGAGGACGGTGGTCGGGCGGAGGTTGCTGTACCAGGAACGGGAGTGGTACGGGCGGCCGATCGCTCCGTCCTTGATCTTGGCGATCGCTTCGATGAAGCCGGGGGCGCTGCGGCGCTGGTTCCCCATCTGGACCGCCCGCTTGTGCTTGCGGGAGGCTTCGACGAGGACTTCCCCTTCGTGCGGGTTGTGGCTGCAGGGCTTCTCGACGTAGACGTGCTTGCCGGCGGAGCAGCCGAGGATGGCGGCGGGGGCGTGCCAGTGGTTGGGGGCGGCGACGACGAGGATGTCGACGGACTTGTCGTCGAGCATCTTGCGGAAGTCGCTGACCGGTGTGGCGGTTTGTCCGGTGTTCTTTTCGATCTCCTTATGTCCGGCGGCGAGGCGTTCGCTGTCGGTGTCGCAGACGTAGGCGACGACGACGCCGGGGATCTTGGCGAAGCTCTGGGCGACGGAGCGTCCGCGGCCCATGCCCATGACGCCGATGCGGATTTCGTTGGAGGGGGCCTGGGCGTGGAGGAAGCCGGGGGTGGTGGCGGCCATGGCTCCGAAGGCGAGGGAGCGGGTGAGGAATTCGCGGCGCGGGAGGGGTTGGGACATGGGGAGATCTCCGGGATCGGTGTCGGCGCGGGGCGCGACGGAGGATGGCAGGGAGCGCGAAGGGGCGGGACGAGGCGTTCTGGTCGAAGGAGGCGTTCGCGGCAGGCGCTCTTGGTTCACACCTTACGCAACAGTGCTGGCTGATGCCACCGGCGGGGCGTGATTTCGGGGGGCTCGAACCGCGTCCCTGCCGGCACGGCTCTGCCACGTCAAACCCATCGTGCGACGGCAGTCTGGGGTCAAGGGGGCCACGCCCCCTTGCCGCCGGAGGCGCTTCCATGAGGAACCGTGGTAAGTAACGGACGTCCCCTTTGGAATCCCCGCGGGTTGGTGAGGGGCATCCGGCACGGTATCCGCGCTTGGCTACTCACTCCTTCAGACATCTCTCGACGAGAGGGCCTCCGGCGGGCAAGGGGCATTCTGCCCCCTGCACCCCCTGACCAGGGTGCCCCTGGACCCGGATAACGTGGTGAGACCAGAGGGCCCGGTATCAGGAGGGATCGTAAGTCGCTGATGTCAGACCAACAACGCGGGGTCCGCTTTGGGATGAGGTGGCAGCCTTGACTCGCTCCGTAGTCCTTCTTCGCTGGCGACCGATCGGCGTTTTCTCATCCGAAGGACGGCGCGACGGCATCCATCACCGCTGATGAATGGGGTGCGCCCGAAGCGATCATTTTGGGGGCTACTGCACCAACAGTTGGCGACCCATCCGACGAACGCCGATGCGTCCACTCCCCCCATTTTGCACGCAACGACCGGTTGATTCGACACTTTGGGAATCCGTCCCCGCGCGACATCTTCAAGCATTGAAACCCAGGCACGCTTGTTGCAACATCCCGCTCCCGTGGTCGGTTCTAGACTCTACGACGAATCGACGTTGGCTGATGAATTGCAGGGGTTCGTGAGAATTCCTCCGCATGTTCATCGGGGCCACACGAAGGACGGATGGAATGTCCGCCTCGTCACACTGGTCTTCGAGGAATCAGGGATGGTTCAACAGAAGTAGTGGAAAAAGGCGCGCGGACCGCGCCCTGTGTCAGGAGAATTGCGGATGCCATCACTTACCGATCTTCGCCGTCGTATCGCTGTCCCTCGTGCTGCTCTTGAACAACCCGCCGGGACCGAAGAGTCCCTGGTGACTGACACCCGCTGCCGCATCTCGCCGATCCAGGCCGTCGAGTCGAAGCTCTCCTCGATCCTTCGCCGCGCTGAAGAACGTCTCTCGCAGAGCGTCCGGTAACGCCGGGCCGCTCTCCAATTCGAATGTCTCAAGAGCCACGTGTTCGCGCGTGGCTCTTGTTTTAGGGGCTGACCGGATATGCGGGTGTTGTCGCCACATTGCGTGGGGATGGCACGGCTTGCGCATGAGCGGGAGGCGTGTCCTCCCCCCATTCGGACGACCGATCCGGTCGCCCCGCCCGACCTGCCGGCGAAGTGCCTCGGCCCGGCGGGTCCCGCCCCTCTGATGGATCGACATGACCAGCGCCCCCACCGTCTCCGGTCCCCAGGCAGACGACACGCTCTACATTCACCCCAGCGACTTTGCTTATCGCGGCGAGCTCTACAGCTTTGAGCACCTGATGGCCCACGCCGTCGACCTGGCGGGGTCGCTCAAGACCGACGCTTCGGTCCAGGATGCTCCCGAGTTCCGCTCCCGCTTCTCCGAGAATGCCGAGTTCCTCAAGGAAGCGAACCGGACTCTCGCCCGCGGCGCGCGCGATGGCGACCCGGTCACCCCCGACACCCAGTGGCTGCTCGACAACTTCTACGTCGTCGAAGAGCAGCTCCGGCAGATCCAGGAGGACCTTCCCGCCTCCTACTTCCGCGAACTCCCCAAGCTCTCCAGCGGCGAGCCGCGGATCCATCGCCTGGCCCTCGAACTGGTGACGCACACCGACAGCGTTCTCGACCAGGGGACGATCGTCGAGTTCATCCGCCGCTTCCAGGCGGTCGCCCCGCTCTCGATCGGCGAGGTGTGGGCCATTCCGATCATGTTCCGGCTGGTGCTCGTCGAGAACCTGCGGCGGCTCTCCGCCCAGATGCTGAAGATGAAACGCTGCCGCGAGCTGGCGCACCGGCTGGCGGACGAGTGGCAGGGGGGAGACCGCCTGCCGCCGGCGCTCGACACCGACCGCCGCAACCCGCAGCTCATCCTGCAGGTCCTGGGGGTGGTCCGCGAGTGCGCGCCCGACCAGATCGTCCGGCTGGCGACGCTCGAACAGCTCGTCCATCACCGCTTCCCCGGGACGCACGACCTCCTCCGCGAAGAGCATCAGCGGCAGGCGGTCAATCAGGTCTCGGTCGGCAACGTCATCACCAGCATGCGGCTGTTGTCCGCGACCGACTGGGAGACGTTCTTCGAGGAGACGAGCCTCGCCGAGCAGATCCTGCGGCGCGATCCGGCGGGGGTTTATCCCCGGATGGATTTCGAAAGCCGCGACCGCTACCGGCACATCGTCGAGCGGCTGGCGAAGCGGTCCGGACGGACCGATGCCGAAGTCGCCGAGATGGTCGTCCGGCGGTCCGCCTCGATCGTCGGAGCGGCGTCGTCGGTCGGCGTCACGCCGGTCGGAGCGTCGCCCGCTGTTGTCCATGACGATCCCCGCTCGCACGTCGGCTACTGGCTGGTCGGCGAAGGACAGGATGCGTTCGTGGAGCAGGTCGGCTACGCGCGGAAGTTCGGCGAACGGATCCTCCGGACCTTCGCCCGGAAGCCGTCGGCCACCTTCTTTACCTCCGTCATCGGGATCACGGTCCTCGGCACGCTGCTGACCGGGATCGTCGCCGCCAAACTCCTCGGCGGACCGTGGATCGCGCTGCTGCTGGCGATCGTCTCGATCCTCCCGTGGTCGGAAGTCGCGGTGCTGGCGACGAACCTGTTCGTCACGCACGTCATGCCGCCGCGGGTCCTGCCGAAGCTCGAGCTCAAGGACGGGGTCCCGTCCGAGTACCGGACGATCGTCGTCATCCCCTCGATGCTGAGCGGAGCGGGGGAGATCGACTCGCTCGTCAGCCGGCTCGAGATGCACGCCATCGCCAACCCCGAGCCCAACGTCACCTATGCGCTGCTGACCGACTTCACGGACGCCGATGCCGAAAGCCTCCCCCGCGATGCCGACCTGGTCCGCCGGGCGGTCGAGGGGATCCGGACGCTCAATGAGCGGTACGGCCAGGACGGACGGGGACCGTTCTACCTGTTCCACCGCAGCCGCCGCTGGAACCCCGTCGCCAAGGTCTGGATGGGCTGGGAGCGGAAGCGCGGCAAGCTGATGGAGTTCAACGCCCTCCTCCGCGGCGCGAAGGAGACCACGTACACGACGATCGAAGGGGATCTCCCCGCGCTTCTCGGTCCGAACGGCGTCTCCGACATCCAGTTCGTGATTACGCTGGACGCCGATACGCAGCTGCCGTTCGGCACCGCGCGGAAGATGATCGGGACGCTGGCCCACATCCTGAACCGCCCGCAGGTCAGCCCGGACGGGAGCTGCCTCAAGCACGGCTACACGATCCTTCAGCCCCGCGTCAGCGTTCATCTCGCGGACGGCAACCGCTCGTGGTACTCGCGGATCTTCGCCCACGGCAAGGGGCTCGACCCCTATGCCTCGGCCGCCTCGGACGTCTATCAAGATCTCTTCGGCGAAGGGAGTTTCACGGGGAAGGGGATCTACGACCTCAACGCCTTTGAGACCGTCCTCCACGGGGCGTTCCCCGAGAACACGATTCTCAGCCACGACCTGATCGAAGGCTGTCACGTCCGGGTCGGGCTCGTCTCGGACATTGAGCTGATCGACGGCTTCCCGATGCGGTACGACGCCGACCTGCGGCGGCAGCACCGCTGGGTCCGCGGCGACTGGCAGATCGCGCCGTGGCTCTTCGGCCGCGTGCCGTCGCTCACCGGCGACCGCGCGAACCGGCTGTCGCTCCTCTCGAAGTGGAAGATCTTCGACAACCTCCGTCGCAGCGTCGTGGCGCCGCTCGTGATGGCGCTGCTGATCCTCGGCTGGTTCCTCGCTCCGCAGGGGGCGTGGTGGTGGACCGGGATCGGGGTGCTGACGATCGGGTTCCCGCTCTTCGGCGGTCTTGCGACGTCGCTCTGGGGACTGTTCCGCACGAGCGAGCCGCTCTCCCATCTCCGGTCCTCGGGGCTCGACCTGGGACGGTCGTTCGTCCGGACCTATATCCACATGAGCCTGCTGCCGCACCGCGCGCTGCTCATGGTCGACGCCATCGCCCGCACGATCCACCGCGTGACGCGGTCCCGCGCCCGGATGCTCGAATGGGAGACCGCGGCGGCGGTCGACCAGCGGCTCGGACAGAGCCGCAAGCCGATCTACGTGAAGCTCTGGCCGCTCCCGGCCCTGGCGATCGCGCTCGCCTTCCTGCTGCCGACCGCGGCGCTCGTCCCCGCGGCGATCTGGCTCGTGGCGTGGCTGACCGGGCCGCTCGTGGCGCATGTCATCAGCCAGCCGCTCCACCGGAAGGCTCCCGAGTTCACCGCGGAGCAGAAGCTCTGGCTGCGGCACATCGCCCGCAAGACCTGGTTCTGGTTCGAGTGCATGGTCGGACCGCGGACGAACTGGCTCCCGCCCGACAACTTCCAGGAGTACCCGCAGGCGAAGCTCGCCGAGCGGATCTCGCCGACGAACGAAGGCCTGTACCTCACGTCGGGGCTCGTCGCCCGGGACTTCGGCTTCCTCGGCCTGCACGGGCTCGTCGAAGGGTGGGAGAAGAACCTCGCCACGTGGTCGAACCTCGAGAAGTTCCACGGCCACTTCTACAACTGGTACGAGACCAGCAACGTCCAGCCGCTCCGGCCGCGATACATCTCGACGGTCGACAGCGGGAACCTGGCCGCCTGCTTCCTCGTCATCAAGACCGGGACCGCCGACCTCCTCCAGGCTCCGGTCTTCAGCCCGGCCCAGTGGGACGGGCTGAAGGACACGGCGTTCCTGGTGGCGGACAGCATCCGGCACCTGCGGCGGTCGCTCGGGAAGGCGCATCCGCCGGCGTTCGACCGGATGGCGAACGCCTTCGAAGAGTTCCAGGGGACCTTCCAGACCTGCCCCGTCTCGCTCGTCGAGTGGAATACGACGGTCAAGGGGTGGAAGACGCACCGGGCGGCCCTCAACGTCGCCAACCTGGCGCTGCTGAGCGACGAGTCATTCCCGGCCGACGACCTGCGGACCGCGGTCGACATCCTGATCCAGCATCTCGACGGCCTCGAAGAGGACCGCCTGACGCTGCTGGCCTGGGCCGATGCGCTCCCCGCCGCCCTGCCGCTGCACGACGGTCCCGAAGTGGAGGCGGCGGCCGATGCCGTCACCCGCTGCTGGCTGCGGCTGCGGAAGGAACTGAGCCAGGCGAACTCGCCGCAGCGGCTCGCCGCGATCGCCGGCGTCACGGCGCCGCTCGTCTCGGAGCTGGAGAGCCTCACGTCGGCCCAGCCGCAGGAAACCCGGGCCGCGCTCCACACGCAGTTTGAGACCCTGAAGACCGCTCTCGAGCGGACCTCGCAGGGGGCGGCCGCGCTCGTCGCCCGCTATGACGCCGTCGCGGCGCACTGCGAGTCGCTCGCGCTCGGGATGCAGTTCGAGTTCCTCTACAACCCGCAGCGGCGGCTGTTCGCCATCGGCTACAACCTCGAGGACGACCGCCTCGACCGCTCGCACTACGACATGCTCTGCTCGGAGGCCCGCCTCACCAGCTTCGTCGCCATCGCCAAGGGGGACGTTCCGGCCCGGCACTGGTTCCAGCTCGGACGCTCCGCCACCTACTCCGCCGGACAGCTCGGGCTGCTCTCGTGGGGGGGGACGATGTTCGAGTTCCTCATGCCGGTCCTGTTCCAGAAGTGGTACCCCGGCTCCCTCATCGCCCAGGCGTGCCAGACCGCGGTCGCCCGGCAGCGGCAGTACGGGAACAGCCTCGGCATTCCGTGGGGAGTGTCGGAGTCCGCCTTCGCGTCGCTCGCCACGAACCTCGACTACCAGTACCAGTCGTTCGGCGTCCCGGGGCTCGGCCTCAAGCGGGGGCTCAGCGACGACCGGGTCGTCGCGCCCTACGCCACGCTGCTCGCGCTGCCGATCGCGCCGCAGGAGGCGTACGCCAACCTGCACCGCCTGGAGGCCGAAGGGGGCCTGGGGGTGTGGGGCTTCTATGACGCTATCGAGTTCACGCCGGAGCGGGTTCCGGTCAACCGCCGCTCCGTCCCGGTCCGCTGCTACATGGCGCACCACCAGGGGATGGGACTGAACGCCCTGGCGAACGTCCTGATGGACAGCTCGCTCCCGCGGCGGTTCCACGCCCATCCGCTGATCCGCGCCAGCGAGCTGCTGCTCCAGGAGAAGGTTCCGGACGGTCCGCCGATCATCATGCCGCACGAGGACGAGACCGAAGTGGTCCACGTCGCTCCGGCGAGCGTCGAGATCGTGGCCCGCCGGATGGGGGGCTGGGACTCGGCCCGGCCGCGGACGCACCTGCTCTCGAACGGCCGGTACTCCGTCATGGTGACCGACACCGGCGGCGGATCGAGCACGATGGGGGACGTGGCGGTGACCCGCTTCCGCCCCGACAACACCCGCGACCAGTGGGGACAGTTCCTCTATCTGCGGGACCTCGCGACGAACCGCGTCTGGTCCCCGACGTACCAGCCGACCTGCGCGACGCCGGACGCGTACGAGATCACCTACGCCATCGACAAGGCGGAGTTCCGCCGCCTCGACGGCGAGCTGGAGACGCTCTACGAAGTCACGGTCTGCCCGGAGAACCAGGTCGAGGTCCGGCAGCTGCGGCTCGTGAACCACGGCTCCGAGGAGCGGGTGATCGAGATCACGAGCTACGCCGAGATCGCGCTCTGCCCCCAGGCGGCGGACCTGGCGCATCCCGCCTTCCAGAAGCTGTTCGTCGAGACCGAATACGTTCCCGGCGAGACCGCGCTCATCGCCCGCCGCCGTCCCCGCGACTTGAAGCAGCAGCCGCTGTGGGGGGTGCATGTCCTGTCGTGTGCGGACGCTCACGGCCAGGACATCCAGTTCGAGACGAGCCGGGCGAACTTCCTCGGCCGGGGCTGCACGCCCCGCGCGCCGCAGGCGCTCGACCCCGGAACGCGGCTCAGCGGGACGGTCGGGATCGTTCTCGATCCGATCTTCTCGTTGCGGTGCAAGGTCCGGGTTCCGGCCGAGAGCAGCGTCGTCGTCGCCTTCACGACCGGCGTGGCCCAGACGCGGGATGAGGCGCTCCGCGTCGCCGACCAGTACCACGACCTCCGCGGCGTGCAGCGGGCCTTTGAGCTCGCGTGGGCGTACAACCAGGTCAACCTGCACCACCTCCAGATGACGGCGGCCCGCGCCCAGCGGTTCCAGCGGCTGGCGTCGTCGCTGATCTTCCCCGATCCGATCCTCCGCGGACCGCAGCAGTCGATCCGCCTGAACCGGCAGGGGCAGAACGGCCTGTGGCGGTTCGGGATCTCCGGCGACCGGACGATCCTCCTCGTTCGCGTGAGCGAGCAGGACCAGGTCGAGTTCGTGCAGGAGCTGGCCCAGGGGCGGCGGTACTGGGAGTCGCTCGGACTCCATATCGACCTCGTGGTCCTCAACGAGCTGCCCGGCAGCTACTTCGACGAGCTTCAGGAACAGCTGCAGCGGCTGGCGGGGGACTCGCATCGTCCCGGCGGCGGAACGGCGGTCTTTACGATCCGCGCTGCGCAGATCACGGCGGAGGACCGCTACCTCCTCGAATCGGCGGCGGCGATCGTGGTCGATGCCCGCCGCGGGTGGGCCAACTTCACCCCCGCTCCCGCTCCCGCGGCCGCGCCGAAGCCGGCCGAGAAGACCGAGGGAGCGAAGCCGGCCGTCAAGGGACCGCATCGCAACCTTGCGATCGGCTCGCAGTCGCCGATCAAGGAGTTCGCTCCGCACGAGCGGGCCGCCACCACGGGCCGCGGATCGGAATCCGGTTCTCGCTCGGAAGCCCGCGAGTCCCTCCAGTTCTGGAACGGGACGGGGGGCTTCACGGGGGATGGCCGGGAGTACCGGATGTTCCTGGAAAGCCGGGCGGTCCCGCCGATGCCGTGGTCGAACGTCATCGCCAACCCGCGGTTCGGCTGCCTCGTGACCGAGTCCGGCGGCGGCTACACGTGGGCGGAGAACAGCCGCGAGAACAAGCTCACGGCGTGGTCGAACGACCCGGTCATCGATCCGCCGGCCGAGCAGATCTTCATCCGCGACGAGAAGTCGGGCGACCTGTGGACCGCCGTTCCCGGCCCGCGCTCCGCGCACCGGTCGGTCGAGGTCCATCACGGACAGGGGTATTCGCGGTTCCTGCACTCAGCGCAGGGGCTGGAGCATGAGCTGCGGATCTCGATCGCGCCCGACGCGCCGGTGAAGTTCAGCTGCCTCAAGCTCCGGAACCGGTCCGATCTTCCCCGCGAGCTGTCGGTCACCTGTTACGCCGAGTTCGTCCTCGGGGTGACGCGGGACCAGTCGCGGATGTTCCTCGTGACGGACGTCGATCCCGAGACCCGGGCGCTCCTCGTCCGCAACTCGTACCATCCGGACTACCCGGATCAGGTGGCGTTCCTGCAGGTCCTCTCGCTCAACCGCTCGGTGACCGGCGACCGCGAGGAGTTCTGGGGCCGCAATGCGCATCCGCAGCGTCCGGCGGCGCTCCTCCATCCGGGCGAACTGGCAAGGAAGATCGGACCTGGCTTCGATCCCTGCGGGGCGATCCAGACGACCGTTTCGATCCCGGCCGGGGAAGAGGTGGAGGTCGTGTTCCTGCTCGGCAGCGGTCAGGACCGGGCGGAAGCGCAGTCGCTGCTGCACCGGTTCAACACGCCGCACGCCGTTCACTCCGCGATGCAGCAGACCCGCGAGGTGTGGACCGACGTGACCGAGACGGTGCAGGTCAAGACGCCGAGCCCGGCGCTCGATCTCCTGGTCAATCACTGGCTGGTCTATCAGGTCCTGAGCTGCCGGGTCTGGGGGCGGTCCGCCTTCTACCAGTCCGGCGGGGCGTACGGGTTCCGCGATCAGCTCCAGGACGTAATGGCGGCGGTCTACAGCCGGCCGGGCGTGGCGCGGGAGCAGATCCTGCGGGCGGCCGCGCGGCAGTTCGTCGAAGGGGACGTGCAGCACTGGTGGCATCCGCCGGGGGGACGGGGGACGCGGACGCGGTTCTCCGACGACCTGTTGTGGCTGCCGCTCGTCGTCGCGCACTACGTCGGTGTCACGGGGGACCGGACGGTTCTCGACGAGATCGTTCCGTTCATCCGTTCGCCGCTCCTCCGGCCGGACGAGCACGAGCGGTATGAGCAGCCTTCGCCCGCGGGGGAAGAGTCCTCGGTCTACGACCACTGCCTGCGGACGCTCGACCGCGGCTTCACGAGCGGCCCGCACGGCCTACCGCTCATGGGGTGCGGCGACTGGAACGACGGGATGAACAAGGTGGGCGAAGGGGGGCAGGGGGAGAGTGTGTGGGTGGGGTGGTTCCTGCTCGTGCTGCTCGACCGCTTCCTTCCGGTGATGGAGGAGCGTGGCGATCACGAGCTGGCGCAGCAGTACCGGCAGAAGACGGTGGCGCTGCGGCAGTCTCTGGAGAGCCAGGCGTGGGATGGCGAGTGGTATCGCCGGGCGTTCTTCGACGACGGGACGCCGCTGGGCTCTCGGGAGAACGACGAGTGCCAGATCGATTCGCTGGCCCAGACGTGGGCGGTGTTCGCCGAGGCCGATCCGGAGCGGACGGACCAGGCGCTGTCGGCGGTGCTGGAACGTCTTGTCGATGAGCGGCTGAAGCTGGTGAAGCTGTTTGATCCGCCGTTCGACAAGACGGAGCTCGATCCTGGCTATATCAAGGGGTATCTGCCGGGGGTGCGGGAGAACGGCGGCCAGTACACGCACGCGGTGCTGTGGCTGATCCAGGCGCTCGTCCAGAAGGGGCGGGGGGCGGAGGCGATGCGGATCTTTGATCTCATCAATCCCGTTCGCCACGCGGCGAGTCCCGAGGGGGTCCGGACGTATCAGGTGGAGCCTTACGTAGTGGCGGCGGATGTGTATTCCGTCGATCCGCATGGCGGGCGCGGGGGGTGGACGTGGTACACGGGGTCCGCGGCGTGGACGTATCGGGCGGCGCTGGAGTCGATTCTGGGGCTGCGGGTGCGGGAGGGGACGGTTTCGTTCGAGCCTTGTGTTCCGCCGGAGTGGGGTGAGTTTGAGGTTCGGATGCGGCGGGGGACGACGACCTGGGTGTTCAAGGTGGTCCCTGGTCATGATGAGGAGTCGGCGGAGGCGTTTGATCCGGCGAGCAATCGGTTCACGTTGGTGGAGGATGGTCAGGAGCACCGGATTACGGTGCATGTGCCGAATGGGCGTGGGGGGGATGTGCGTCGGGACGGGGAGGAGTCCGCGGATGCGGTGAGAGCGGAGGAGCGCGGAAGTTAGAGGGGGTCAAAGAGCCGGGGTCCAGGGGGTCACCCCTGGCGGGGAGTGCAGAGGGGCAACGCCCCTTTGCCCGCCGGAGGGCTGGCCGTCGAGAGATGTCTGAAGGAGCGCGTGTCCAAACGCGGACGTAGTGCCGGATGCCCCCTCACCAACCCGCGGCGATTGTGGAGTGAGCGGTGAAGGGTGAGGGACTCCCTGTTGGAATTCAGCCTTCAGGCTGTCCGCTGCGTGGTCTTCGAACAGATTGCGTCCAGCGGGGTACGCTGAAGCGTGAACTTCAACGGCGGTTGCAGCCCGTTTGGTCACTCCGGAGATTGGACCTTCTCCGTCGGGGCTCAGACGCCGGGTAATGCTTTCGCTCACGAGGAAGTCTGGACATTGAGTCTGGTCAATTCGCCTCTATACCGACTCACCAACTCCACCAAGCATTCTTCCATCGACCGAAAGTCGATCTTTTTCGCCAACTTGGGCTTCACGGACCGGATGTACTCCATGCTGAACAGGAGCCCTTCACAAATGACGTCCGCAACTCGCCCGCGATCGTCCCTTTCAATCCCGATGTCGACCGACAAATACCTTCCACGTCGATCGACATCCAGATAACCGATCCCCGAGAGTTCGTACTGATTGACCTCACCGTCCACCCTGAGGATGAAGGCCAACTCGGGATAAGGAAATCCCTCGAATCGCAGTCCTTGGCTGGCGACCTGCAAGGCTTTGAAATGAGGTAGCACAGCCGTTGCCGCATCCTGTCCACCGAACTGCGCAGAGAATCCGATTTCCGATGAAGTCATGATCGTTACCCTTGCAGAGCCCTTCGCGCCTGCCTGCTCACGTCCGACCGGCTTCGTCGCCTTGCCATTCCCTCTCGATGGCGCTTCGAGCTAGGGAGTTTAGAGATTGAGGGGGGCGTTTCCTCAGGAGATTGGCATCTTCGGATTCTCTGCAAACCGGTCAGGGAAGGCCACGATGTCCAGACGCCACACTCTCACCGACGCGCCGTGGAACCAGATTGCCGGTGTTGTCTGGCTCGCCGCCCTCATCATGGACATCTTGTGATTGTCCACACCGCCTCGCTCGAAACGCGAACGAGGGAATCCACACTTCATACCCTCGCTGGCGCGTCGGGCTGGTGTGCGGGGCCACTGAGAACTCAGTTCCAGCGGGCGACCATGCGGTGCGCTTCGTCGATCATCAGATTGACCGTCGAACGCTCTCCTTCCGGAGCATTCGTAAGGCACTCTTCGAGCATGTCGATCGCCGCACCCGGACGGCCGGACTTCATCGTCGCGTAAGCCAGATCGCGACGGGCGGCGTACGAGCAGGGGTTCAGAAGCACGAGCCGGTGCTGCACCGTCCGCAGCCCGCGCCAGTCCTTCCGGCAGAGGAACAGGTTCCGGAGATTGTTGAGCATCCGCTCAATGATCGTCCGGGCGGAGGCGACCCGCAGCGTCGGCTTAATCCGGGCTACGGAAAGACCGGTCAATTCTTTGAGCCACGAGACGCATTCGATCTGCGTCATCGTCCGGCCGGCATGGAACGGATCGACGAAGATCGGCCCCGCCGGAGAATCGTCGCAACGACAGAGGAAATGCTGCGGGCTCGAGACCCCCTGCAGACTGATCCCGACCTTCTCCGCCAAGGCGATGTAGAGGATCGACAGGGAGATCGGCAGGCCGAAACGGTTGGCGATCACCGAGTCGAGAAAGCTTCCCTCGGCGGTGCAGGTGGCCATGGCCGAACCGCGGAAGCCGAGTGTCTCGGTCATGAAGACGCAGAACGCCTGCAGGCCTTCATCGGCGTCGGCCGTGCGGAGGATCTGGGGACGCAACGTCTGGGCCTGCTGGTCCAGCCATGCGTCGACCCCCTCGAAGTCGATGTCGTTGTGGAAATCGCGGGCGACCTCAAGGGCCGCCTCGGTCAGATCCACGTTGGCATCATGCCGAAGGAGACGTTGGAACTGCACATCGCGATCGAAGGATGAGCTGTCGAGCGGATCCATAATTCCAGGACGAAGGACGCAGGACGGACATCCGGAGTGATACCGCCAATTGTAGACCTCCGCCACGGCGATCTCGACTGGAAAAGTCCGGGAGGGCAGAACTTGCCGTAGTGTTAAGAAACTCGCGGCTGTGGCAGTTCGTGCCGATGGTTGCTCGGGCTTGTTCGGAGGTCCGGGTTTGTCCGGAGTTTTTGGGGGGGCGGTGACATCGCGACGCTCGCCCTGAAATCGTCGCGGGTTGGTGTGGGGGCATACGGCACGGGGGCCGCGCTTGGGCACGATCTCCTTCAGACATCTCTCGACGAGAGGGCCTCCGGCGGGCAAAGGGGCGTTGCCCCTCTGCACTCCCCACCAGGGTGCCCCCTGGACCCGGTGAGGGCCAGCGAGGCTGCGGTGCGCGTATGCTGCGCTTCTCCGTTGCCTTCACATTGGAAGGCGCGCGCACAGCCATCCGACACACAGGAGAGGCATCCACCCGCCATCCACGGTAGACTATCCAGACTGCAAAACGCGGCCGTGCGGGAATTGATCGGGAGACATGACGACCAGAGCGGGCCAGCGCCCCCGCTCCGCCGGTGACCATCTCATGCCGATGACGTTCGACGAGTTCTGTACCGAACTGATCGAAAGCGGACTGCTTTCGAAGGAAGACGTCGCGCGCACCTGGGAGTCCTCCGGAGCCGCCGACGCCGAGACGATGGCCCGCGTGCTCGTGAAGGCCAAACTTCTCACCGCCTACCAGGCCCAGCAGGCCTACGCCCGCCGCGGCAAGTCCCTGATCCTGGGGAACTACCTCATCCTGGACAAGATCGGCCAAGGAGGGATGGGGATGGTCCTCAAGGCCCGCCACCGCCGCATGGACCGAATCGTCGCCCTCAAGGTCCTCTCCCCCAACCTGGTGAAGCTCCCCGAACTCCTCTCACGCTTCCACCGCGAGGTTAAAGCGGCGGCCCGGCTCGAACACCCCAACATCGTCACCGCCTACGACGCCGACGAGTCCCGCGGGACGCACTTCTTCGTCATGCAGTTTGTCGACGGCAGCGACCTGCAGTCCCTCATCAAGAGGAAGGGGGCCGTCTCCGTTGAAGAGGGAATGAACTGCATCCTCCAGGCGGCCCGAGGCCTGGAGTTCGCGCACAAACAGGGAGTCATCCACCGCGACATCAAGCCCGCCAACCTGCTCCTCGACCACAACGGGACCGTCAAGATCCTCGACATGGGGCTGGCCCGCATCGAAGGGGACGTCGGGACGCAGGCGGAACTCACGAGCACCGGCGCCGTGATGGGGACCGTGGACTACATGGCCCCCGAACAGGCCCTCAGCACCAAGAACGCCGACGCCCGCAGCGACATCTACTCCCTGGGTGTGACGCTCTGGTTCCTGCTGACCGCCCGGCCGCTCTTCGGCGGGGACTCGGTCATGGCCCGGCTGCTGGCCCACCGCGAGTCCCCCATCCCCTCGCTCCGCGGTTCCCGCGGAGACGTCCCGCCGGCGCTCGACGCGGTCTTCCAGCGGATGGTTGCCAAGAAGGCGACGGACCGCTTCCAGACGATGACCGAAGTCATGACGGCGCTCGAACGGGCCCGCGAGAAGCCGAATGAGGTGGCCAGCGGGAATCCGTCCGACATCGTCCCGATCCTGACGGTCCCGCCATCGGAGAGCGAGAAGTTCAACGACTTCCTGGGGATCTTCGACGGCGGGACCGACTCGCCGCCGACCGCTCAGGGGACCGCCGGTGCGACGAAGGCGGCCGCGGGGCGGGGAACCGGTAAGAAACGGGCGGCGGCATTCGACGTCACCTCGATGGCGGGGCAGGCGACCGACACCGACCCGACGACGCTCACCCGGATGGCACCGGCCGGAGCCACGGGACGGTCGAGCACCGCCCTCGATCCGTGGCGGCAGAACCGGGCGATCCAGGCGGTCTCCGCCGTGGCCGCGCTCGGACTCATCGTCGGTTTTGTCCTGTGGGTCCGCGGTCTCAGTTCGCGGGGACCAGCGGCGCCTGGCAACGGCGCGAACGTCGCCTCGGCTGGGGCGACGCCGAGCGGCGCAGTGACCGTTCCCGCCGGCGCGGGAGCGAACGATGGCTCATTGGCGGCCGGTACGCCCTCGACCGCCCCCTCCGCGGGAAGCGGCACGCCGGGGGCTGACTTCTCCCTGGCGTTCGACGGCCGCAGCCACGTGGCCCTGCCGGACTTCGACGTGACGAGCACCGGCTCCCTCACGATCGAGCTGACGGTGCAGGTCGACGCTCCGCGAAACGCCGACTCGCAGGGGAACCGGATGGGGTCGATCCTCTCGAACAAGCAGGGGCCCGGCCTGGGGTTCGTCGCCAAAGAGCAGGGGCTGATGTTCGAGTGCGGCAACCCGATGGGGCAGATCGTCGCCACCGACATCCTGACCTACCCGGGGCTCCCCTGGCAGCGCGGGACGCTGCGCGTCGCGGCGGTCGTCGACGGCGCGGCAAAGGTCATCCGGCTGTTCGTCGACGGCAAGCTCGTGGAGTCGAAGCCGCTCGCCGCTCCGCTGGCCAAAGCCAGGTTCCCGTTCATGATCGGGGCCGATCCCAACGACAGCGGCAACGCCGGCCTCCAGCTCGTGGGGCGGGTCGACGAGATCCGGATCTCCAACACGGCCCGCTATCGCGAGGACTATCCGGTCGTGAATCGGTTCGAGCCGGACTTTGCGACGCTGGCGCTCTATCACTGCGACGACGGGACTGGGACCCAGCTTCAGGACTCGTCCGGGCGGGGGAGGCATGGCCGTCTCTTCGGCGCGATGTGGAACACGGGGATGTCGACCGCGGCCGCCTCGCCCTCGCCGCCGCCCTCCTCCGCGGTCGTTGCGACGCCGGCTCCAGCCACCCAGACGCCGCCTCTCGGCGCCGGCTGGAAGGAGCTGTTCGATGGCCGGTCGGTGTCCGGCTGGCGGGGAGACACCTCGCTCCTCAAGGTCGAGAACGGCGTGCTGGTCAACGAGAACCGCCGCGGGGTCGTCATGGTTCCCGGGCAGTTCGACGACTTCGAGGTGTCGATCGACTTCCGGCTGTCGTCGGGGGGGAACAGCGGCCTGGGGATCCGTTATGGCGGGACGGGCGACCCGGCCTTCACCGGGCTCGAGGTCCAGATGCTGGACGACGAGTCGTACAAGGCGATCACGCCCGATCAGCGGTGCGGCTCGATCTTCCGTCTCGCCGCGGCGCGGACGGG
Organism: Planctomyces sp. SH-PL14; assembly: GCF_001610835.1. Classification (NCBI taxonomy): domain Bacteria; kingdom Pseudomonadati; phylum Planctomycetota; class Planctomycetia; order Planctomycetales; family Planctomycetaceae; genus Planctomyces; species Planctomyces sp. SH-PL14. Next base: position 6,068,938 of record NZ_CP011270.1, read on the forward strand.
GTTCTATCGCCGCTGGCCGGAGTGGAACACGATGGCGGTGTCGGCCATCCGCGACGATCTCACGGTGCGGATGAACGGGACGGTCGTCGTCCAGACGACCCGTACGGCGCTGCAGGGGACGAATCCCCGTCATGCCGGGCTGGCGGCGGTGTCGGGGGCGATCTGTCTGTGTCCGATCGCGGGGCGAAGCGAGTACCGGAACTTCCGCGTGCGGCCGGCCGATTCTCAGGCCGCTGCTCCCGGGGGCTCGCTGCCGCGGCTGGCGGCGGGGGACTATGCCCTCGAGTTTGACGGGGCGACGTCGAGCGTGTGGATCCCGGCGCTTCGCTATCAGGGCGCGACGCCGCTCACCCTGGAAGCTCGGGTGCGGCCTCTTCCCTTTGCTCCCCTTCCGGGCGAGCCCAAGTACACGGTGGTCGGCGACATCCAGAAGGGCGGGGTCGGCCTGCAGACCTGGCGGGGAACGGGTTGGACCTTCATGGTGAACGACGGCAACCCGGGCAGTTCGCTCGGGTACCGCCATGTCCACTCGGACGTGAAGCCGGAGGATCACCGGACGGTCCATCTTGCCGGGACGCTGGAGGGGGGACAGTTCCGGCTGTATGTCGACGGGAAGCTGCAGGCGCAGCGCGGGTCGCTGGGAGGTCGACTTATCCCCTCTCCCTTTCCGATGGTCATCGGTGCCGATCCGTTCGATGACCGTTCCGCTCAACACTTCTTTTGCGGGCTGATCGACGAGGTCCGGTTTTCGAAGGTGGTTCGTTACCGGGGGGACTTTGAGCCGCTTCCTCCTGACGGGCGGTTTGCTGCGGATTCGGACACGCTGGCGCTTTATCACTTTGATGAGGGGACGGGGGCGGTGGCGATGGATTCGTCGGGGAATGGTCTGCACGGGCAGGTCCGTTCCGCGACATGGAGGAATGCGGCGGTCATGCGCTGACCGCGTCCTTGCCGGCACGGCTCTGTTAGCTCAAGCCCATCGTGCCACGGCAGCCTGGGGTCAAGGGGCCAAAAAACAACACAGGACCCCTTGCCGCCGGAGGCGCTTCCATGAGGAACCGTGGTAAGCAACGGACGTTCCCTTTGTGGGAGCGGCGTTGAGGACTCCCCGCTCGCTCTGGAATCTCCGCGGGTTGGTGAGGGGGCATCCGGCACTGTGTCCGCGTTTGGACACGATCTCCTTCAGACATCTCTCGACGAGAGGGCCTCCGGCGGGCAAAGAGGCGTTGCCCCTCTGCACTCCCCACCAGGGGTTCCCCCTGGACCCCGGTATGGATGTCAGCGCATTGCTGCCGCATAAACTTCGCGAATCCGTCGCGTCATCGACTCATGACGGAATTGATCCGTGAATCTCGCCCGCCCCGCCTCACCCATCCGCTTCCGCATCTCCGGATCGCGAACCAGCGTCACCAACGCCTCCACCAACGGATCAACCGAATCCCTTGGCAACAGAAAACCGGTCTCCCCCGGAATCACCACCTCCCGCGCCCCACCCACGTCATAAGTCACCACCGGCTTCCCGGCGATCAACCCCTGCGGCAACACCCGCGCCAACCCCTCCCACTGGCTCGTGTGAACCACAATGTCCATCGCCCCCACCAGCTCAGGAATCCGCGTCGGCGGAACCAGGCCTGAAAACGCGAAGTGCCGGCTCAGCCCCATCGCGGCAATCTCGTCTTCATACTTCCCCCGCAAGAGCCCATCCCCGACAAACAGGAACCGCACCTCCGGACACGCATCGACAACCCGCCGCGCGGCGGCGAGAACGAACTCGTGCCCCTTGAGGTGAAACAGCCGCGCGATCTTGCCGATCACGATCTCCCCCGGCCCGATCCCCAGCTCCCCCCGAACCTCGTCCCGCCCGCGCGGCGGATGCAGGAACGGCTCGACATCGAACCCGCTGTAGACCGTCGTGAACTTGTCCCGGGGGGCGACCCCCTCCCGTACGTACTCGTCGGTCATCGCATCCGCCACGGAGATAAACCGCGCCGTCCGCCGCGCCGCCCACCGCTCCGCCGCCACGTAGGCCCGGTATGCCGCCCATCGCTGCCCGTAGTGGAACGCCGCTCCATGAACCGTGTGGACGCACGGAATCCCCGCCGCCTCCGCCGCCGCCCGGCCCACGATCCCCGCCTTCGAGCTGTGGGTGTGGACGACATCGGGCCGGATCTCCCGCAGGAGGGCGGTGAGCCGCCGGTACGCCCGCCAGTCGGTCCACGGCCGGATGCTGCGGACGAGCTCGGGAACGATCCGCAGGTCGTACCCCCCGCCGCGGGCCCGTTCTTCGAGGGATCCCTCCGGACCGAGCCCCGGCCCGGTGATGAGTGTCACCTCGTCGCCGAACAGGCGGTGCTGGTCCTCGACGTTGTGGAGCGTGTTCTCCTGCGCACCGCCGATGATGAGCCTGGTAATGATGTGGGCGACGCGCATGAACACTCGCAAAACTGGACGTCGGAAACCGCTCCCGGGGACCGGCGGCAGTGTCCCGCGGGGGCCCCTCAAGAGGGACCTGATTTCCCTGACCGTCAGAGTTTCCGGAAATGCGTCCGGTGATACCACAAACCGGCGGAACCTTCACGGGGGTTAAAGGTTAAAGAGCTAGCATGGTGGGCCCGCGCCGCTGCGGCCGGGGATCCGTCCACCTCTTCAACCGTCCCGCTTCGGGGAGAACGTCCGTGAAACTCCATCGTCTTGTCCTGTGTGCCGCGTTGTTGTTTGCATCCCCGGTCCTGGCCCAGCCCGGCGGCGGTGGAGGAGGAGGCCGTGGCGGCTTCCGTGGAATGGGTGGGGGCGGCGGTGGAGTCGCCGGTCTCGTGGGTATGGAAGCGGTTCAGAAGGAGCTCTCGATCACCGATGAGCAGAAGGCCGCTCTCGGGAAGATCCAGGAAGAGATGCGGGCTTCGTTCCAGGGGTTCGACTTCCAGGCTCTCCGCGACCTGAGCGAAGAAGAGCGGAACAAGAAGATGGAAGAGTTCCGCAAGAAGGGGCAGGAGTCCGCCAAGAAGGTCGAAGGGCAGGTCAAGGAGCTCCTCAATGAAGAGCAGTGGGCTCGCCTGGGCGAACTGCGGATCCAGCGGGAAGGTGTTTCCGCTCTGTCCCGCGAAGAGGTCGCCAAGGACCTGGCTCTGACCGATGAGCAGAAGGAAAAGATCGCCAAGCTGAGCGAATCGCTCCGTCCGCAGTTCGGCCGCGGCGGCCCGGGCGGCGGTGGGGGCGGGGGTGAGCGGCCCAACTTCGAAGAGATGCGGGCTCAGCGCGAGAAGACCGAAGGCGAAGTCATGGCGGTCCTGACGGACGACCAGAAGGCCAAGCTCGAGAAGATGAAGGGCGAGAAGTTCGAATTCCCGCGTCCGATGTTCGGCGGCGGCCAGGGTGGCGGACAGGGCGGCCGCGGCCGTCGTCCGGCTGGCGACAGCAACTGAGTCGGCTCTCCCCGTCGGGGAGACTCGGAAGATCAACCGCTCGCGGGTTCGGGACTTTCTCCCGGACCCGCGAGTTTTGTTTTGCGCGGACCTGGAGAGCGCTGCTGGCGACTTCCGCGCTGTTCAGACCGTCATGAGCCAGACGTCTTTGCCCGACTTCATGATCCGCCGCATCCAGGGTTCGGCGTCGCGGAAGCCGACGTTGGCGCCGAACGCCGGAGTCTTGAGGAGCAGTTCGAAGAGGGCCGTCGCCTCGGCGCTGGTGAGGTAGCTGTAGAGGATCCCTTCGGGATCGAGCGACTTGCCGAAGAGTGGGCGTCCGCGGACGAGGTGATCGAGCGTTGTCCGGAACTCGGGCGGGTATCGGAGCCGGCCGGCCCGCAGGCTGAGGATGAAGGTTTCCCAGAAGACGCTGCCGGAGACGTCGTGGATCTGTTCGAACTCGGAGAGGCAGCCGACGACGTATTGCAGCAGTTCGTCTTCGACTTCCGGGTGGACCGCTTCGCGCCCCTCCATGATGATCTGGCGGGCGAGCACGCTTCCCGCGTCCAGATCCGGGCCGGGGTCGAACCGGCGGGTGAACATCTCCAGGCAGCGGTCGACGGACGCCTCGTCGCGGCATCCGATGAGGGACGTCAGGCTGGGGAGATGAAATCCGGAAATACGCTGTCGAATCGCCATGACACCACGAATCTGACGGCCCGGCAGTCGGTTGGGGAGCCGGGATTCTCCACGGCGATGCGAGGGTTCGCAACTGACCGGCTGCGGGATTGTGGTGGCAGGACGGCGAAGGAGATGCGTCGTTAAGAGATCACGAAGCCAGGATTTGTGATCGGAAAAGCATCGGGCGAAACAGAACCGCCCGCTCGACCCGCATCCTCGCCGGCACAGCGATGCTCGCTCAAACCCAACGTGCGACGGCAGCTGGGGTCAAGGGGGTCTCACCCCCTTGCCGCCGGAGGCACTTCCATGAGGAACCGTGGCACACAACGGACGTCCCCCTTGAAAGTTGGGCTATTTGGGGCCGTCCCTTGGCCGGGTCTCTTCGCCTTGGACGCTGGTGTGCGTGGAGATGTCGGCCCGAAGGGCTATCCGTTCCTCCAGCCAGGGCCAGCGGCCCTGGTGACACCGACGAACAACAACAACGACGGCCCAACGGGCCAACCGTTCGCCTTGAGAGGACGACAACCGACGATCAGCACGTCGGAACCGAATGGCCGGCCCTTCAGGCCTGTTTCCCTGTTCGATGCCCAATCCAGGGCCGGTGGCCCTGGCTGGGGGAATCGCTGGCCCGTTGGGCCGAACAGCCGAGTGCGGCCCGGTGAGCAACGACGAGGTGAGGGGGGCATCCGGCACGGTGTCCGCGCTTGGATACTCACTCCTTCAGACATCTCTCGACGGCCAGGCCTCCGGCGGGCAAGGGGGCGTCGCCCCCTTGCATCCCCTGACCAGGGTGCCCCTGGACCCGGTATGGCGAAGCACGGTCGGGCGGCCAAGCGATCTCAGCCTGCTTCAGCCGACTCACCCGTCGCGTACTGATTGAGCTTGTTGTACAGCGTCTTGAGAGCGATCCCCAGCTCCTTGGCAGCCGACGGCTTGTCGCCATCGTACTTCTCCATGGTCTGGACAATCACCTCTTCCTCAATCTCACGCAGCGTCAGCGGCCGCGGGAACTGCGTCACCAGGAACGGCTTCCCACTCGCATTCGACGTCTTACCGCCCACGCTCGACGGCAGATGCTCAGGAAGAATCGGCTCGCCATCGGAGAGAATCACCGCGTGCTCAATGGCGTTCGCCATCTCGCGAACGTTCCCCGACCACTCATGAGCCTTAAGCAGCGCCACCGCCTCCGGCGTGATGATGTCCGGCGAAACTTCCCGCCGCTTCAGGTGCCGGGCAATCAGGAACCGGGCCAGCTGCGGAATATCGTCCTTCCGCTCCCGCAGGGGAGGGAGGCGGATCTCAAAGGTGTTGACGCGGAAGAAGAGGTCCTCGCGGAACGTCCCCTCTTCGACCATCTCCTGCAGGTTGCGGTTCGTCGCGCACACGATCCGGACGTCGACGAAGATCGGGTCGTTCTCGCCGACCCGCCGGACTTCGCCCGACTCCAGAACGCGGAGCAGCTTCACCTGCATCGACTTGTCGAGCTCGCCGAGTTCGTCCAGGAACAGGGTCCCGCCGTTGGCGACTTCCAGGAGTCCCTTGCGGGGAGCGTCGGCCCCCGTGAAGGCACCCTTCTTGTGTCCGAACAGCTCGCTCTCGACGAGGTTCTCCGGGAGAGCCCCGCAGTTGACCGCCACGAAGGGCATCTGGGCCCGCAGGCTGGCGTCGTGGATGCGCCGGGCGACGAGTTCCTTCCCGGTCCCGGTTTCGCCGAGGACGAGGACGCTGGAGTCGGTCGGGCCGATCTTCTCGATCAGCTTCTTGACGCGGAGCATCGACGGGGATTCGCCGATGATGTCGACGGTCCCGCGGACGGCGACGAGCTGCGTCTCAAGGGCGATCGCCTTGTTCTTGAGAGTCTTCTTCTCGGCGATCCGGTTGAGGGCGGTCGCGAGGTCCGGGAGGGTGTAGGGCTTTTTGACGAAGTCGTACGCCCCTTGGCGGAGCGCCTTGATGGCGTCGTCGAGGTGGCCGTGCCCGGTGGCGATGATGAAGTCGGTGTCGGGCGCGGACTTCTTGAGCTGTTCGATGACGCCCCAACCGTCGAGGTTGGGCATCTTGAGGTCGATGATCGCGGCGTCGAAGGAGTGTTCTTCCAGGGCCTTGACCGCCTTGGCTCCGTCCTCGCAGACCACGACATCGTGGCCGAGCTTGGGGAGTTCCCGCTGGGCGATCAGACGGAGACCGAGTTCGTCTTCGGCGAAGAGGACCCGCAATCCGCTGGCTGGCTTCTGATTCACGCCGTCACTCCTTGACACCATTCGACATCCCTGTCGGACGACTGAAACTGGTCGCAGACGCTCCCGTCGCGGGAACCCTCAGGGTTCCGCTCCAGTCCTCGGTCGGACCGGGGTGATAACACAAAAGTTCGGAACGGGGCAATCGGCGTTTTCTGCGAGTTTTCGCGTTCCGGCGGGCATTGTGGGCGTTTTTTTTGTGGAATGGATTGAGCCACGGATGAACACAGATGGACACAGATAACGACCGATCGGTGGTTCCGTCCGCCGCCTCCTATCAGTGTTGATCCGTGTTCATCTGTGGCTCAAATTCAACTCCGCAGGTGAACCCAGGTTTACGCGCACGGGCGGCGACAGATCGGCCGCCTTTGAGCAGTCCGCGCGAGAAGCCTCTTCCCGTTTCGGGCGGGCCTCGGCGGGGTGCGGTCACCGCGGCCGGCGCTGATCCTGATCAGAGAGGGCCTGTACGTCTTCAGGAGCGAAGGTGACGTTGGCGTAGATCTCGCGGGTCGGAATCCGGATGTCGAGCACGGAGACTTCCAGGAAGCCCTCCAACCCTTCCACGCGGGTGAACGTCCACTGGTTGTCCTCCCCGAGGACGAAACGCTCGACCGAAGGGACATCCTGGGAGATCAGGATGTATTCCTTCAGCGACGGGATCGTTCCGTAGTGCCGGAACTTGGCACCGCGGTCGTAGGCTTCGGTCGACGGCGACAGGACCTCTACGACGACCATGGGATTGAGGAGGATGTCTTCGGCCTTCCCCTCGAAGCGGGGCTCGCCGCACAGTGCCGACAGATCCGGGTAGGTGTAGAGTCCGGAGGGAGCTTTGACCCGCATGTCGCTGTTGAGCGTCAGGCACGGACGACCTTTGAGAGCGAGGCTGAACTCGCGTCCGAGGTTGACCGAGATCGTGCTGTGAAAACGCGACCCTCCGGACATGGCGAACATCTCGCCGTCGTAGAACTCGCTCTTCTGGTCGGCCGCGCGCTCGATCTCCAGATATTGCTCGACGGTCAGACGTTTGTACGCGGCGGAGTTCATGGGCCCCCCAATGTCCAAAAATTGTGGCCACAGTTTACCCCGAGTCGGATGCGTCCGGTAGAACGGCCCCTCGGCGTCCGCTGCCCGCAGGCATCGCCGGATCGCGTCCTTGCCGGCGCAGCTCTGTTAGCTCAAGCCCAACGTACTACGGCCGCTGGGGTCAAGGGGGTCTCACCCCCTTGCCGCCGGAGGCGCTTCTATGAGGAACCGCGGTACACAACGGATGTCCCCTTTGTGGAACCGGCGTTGAGGACTCGCCCACATCACACAGCTTGCATTGCAATCCCCGGGGGTTGGTGAGGGGGCATACGGCACGGTGTCCGCGCTTGGACACTCACTCCTTCAGAGATCTGTCGACGGCCAGGCCTCCGGCGGGCAAAGGGGCGTTGCCCCTCTGCACTCCCCACCAGGGTACCCCCTGGATCCGGTTGGAGTGCGCCGTTGGCGCTGGATCAACGCATCACTTGTCGCGAATGCGTCTCCCGTGGAGAATTTCATGGTCCGATCCGCTGCCTTCGCCGCGGACACACTGACAATGAGATCTGAACGATGGCGAGAGTGTCTCTCTGGTTCCTGCCTCTGGCCGTCGCGGTTCTGGTCGCTCTCTCCTCGCCGCCCCTTCACGCCGAGAACTGGCCCTGCTGGCGCGGACCCCGCGGCGACGGCACCAGCCTCGAAACAAACCTCCCCGTCACCTGGAGCGCCGGCAAGACGACCCAGAACATCCGCTGGTCCGTCCCCGTCCCGGCCGAAGGACACGCCTCCCCCGTCGTCTGGGAAGACCGCATCTTCTGCGTCGGCGCCCGCCCCGCCGACCAAGCCCGCATGCTCCTCGCCTACGACCGCCGCACCGGCGACCTCCTGTGGGAGAAGGCGGTCCTTCAGTCCCCTCTCGAAAAGATCCACAAGCTCAACAGCCACGCCTCAAGCACCCCGGCGACCGACGGCGAGCGGGTCTATGTCAGCTTCCTCAACGAGAAGCGGATGCACGTCGCCGCCTACGACTTCGCCGGCAACGAGCTCTGGACCGCCGAGCCCGGCGGCTTCTCGAGTGTCCACGGCTACTGCAGCTCGCCGGTCGTCTTTGAGGACTCGCTCATCGTCAACGGCGATCACGACGGCGACGCCTACATCGTGGCCCTCAACCGCGCGACCGGCGAGACGAAGTGGAAGACCCCCCGCGAGAACAAGACCCGCAGCTACTGCACGCCGATCATCCGCGATGTCGCCGGGCGGACGCAGATGATGCTCAGCGGCAGCAAGAGTGTTGCCAGTTACGACCCGCGGTCCGGAGTGCAGCAGTGGGTCGTCGACGGCCCGACCGAGCAGTTCGTCGCCTCGCCGGTCTACGGCCACGGCCTCTTGATCATCACGGGCGGCTTTCCGGACAAGCACATCGTCGCCTTCGACCCGACCGGGACCGGCAATGTGACCGGTGCGCGGGAGACGTGGCACCATGAACGGAGCGGCGTCTCCTACGTCCCGTCGCCGATCCTTGTCGGCGACTACTTCCTTATCGCGTCGGACAACGGGTTCGGGACGTGCTTTGAGGCGAAGACCGGAAAGATTGCGTGGCAGGAGCGGATGGGGCGGCATTACTCCGCTTCGCTCGTGGCGGCGAACGGTCTCGTGTACTTCCTTGATGATGATGGGATCACGAAGGTGGTGCGGCCGGGGGCGAAGTATGAGCTCGTTTCGACGAATGAGCTGAACGCGGAGTGTTACGCCTCACCGGCCTTCTCGGGTGGTGATCTGTTCGTCCGGACGAAGGACGCCCTCGTCTGTATTCAGGGGATGGAATAGTGGCGCGTTGGTGGAATGGTCGTCCCCCAAACCGGGGTCCAGGGGGTAACCCCTGGTGGGGGATGCAAGGGGGCTGTGAGGGAGGCGGAAGGGGTTCAGGCTGAAGGCGGAAGGTAGAGCAGCGCAACTCAGGGTCATTTGGCTCTCATCGGGTCCAGGGGCACCCTGGTCGGGGAGTGCAGAGGGGAGAATCCCCTTTGCCCGCCGGAGGCTTGGCCGTCGAGAGATGTCTGAAGGAGATCGTATCCAAACGCGGGCGCCGTGCCGGATGCCCCCTCACTAACCCGCAGAAATTCCAAAGCGAGCGGTGAGTCCTCAACGCCGGTTCCACAAAGCGGATGTCCGTTGTTTGCCCCGGCAAGGGGGCGGTCCGTGCCAGCGGGACGAGACATTTCGCCTCAGAGGGGAATGCAGGATCGGCGCTTCGTGCGGAAACCGACGGCGTTGGAACGGGGTAAAGCGGACGCCGCCGCTCGTGCGGCGATGTTTCGGCCATCAGCGGAGTCACAGATGTCGGACGTTCGTCTTCCTCGCCGGGCCTGGCTCTATCGTGTCGCTCTGATTGCGATGGCGGTCGGACTTTCGGATGTCCTGGTTGCCGCCGAGCCGGTTGCTCAGCGGGCCGCCGCGCGGGACTCCTTTACGGAGTGGAAGGACGCGAATCCCGACGCTCAGACGATGCTCGACACGATCGTCTGGAAGCCCGTGGCGTTTGAGGTCACCTGGACCGAGTGCGAGGGGCGGGAGTACGAGCGGCTGGTTCGTTTTCCGTCGCCGTGGGAGAGCGGGAGTGCGATCAATGACTCGGTCGCGCTGGCGTGGTATCGGCCGGAGGAGGCGAAGCGGGACGGCGGCGCTATGAAACGGCCTGCCGTGGTCGTCATTCATGAGTCCGGCTCGGCGATGCCGGTGGGGAAGGCGGTCGCGGAGGGGTTTCGATCGCGGGGGCTCAATGCCTTTCTGATTCATCTCCCGCGGTACGGTGAGCGGCGCGAGCCGGGGATCCGTCGCGATCCGGCCGAGATGCTCAAGATGATGCGGCAGGGGGTCAGTGACGTTCGCCGCGCCTATGACGCGGTTCGGGTTCTGCCCGAGGTCGATCCGGAGCAGGTGTCGCTGCAGGGGACGAGTCTGGGGGGCTTCGTGGCGGCGACGGCTGGGTCCCTTGATGGCTGCTACCGGCAGGTGCATATCACGCTGGCGGGAGGGGACCTCTACAGCATGATTCAGAATGGCGAGAAGGATGTCGCCAAGGTTCGTGAGGAGCTGGCTCGGGGGGGCTTTACCGGGGAGGCGCTTCGGGACCTGTTGCGGCATGCGGAGCCGTTGCGGGTGGCGCATCGGCTGGACCCGCAGCGGACCTGGATGTACTCGGCCCGGCAGGATGAGGTGGTGCCGATTGCGAACTGCCGGAAGCTGGCGGCGGCGATTGGTCTTGATAAGTCGCACCAGGCGGAGCTGTACGCCGGGCACTACACGGGCATTCTGTACCTGCCTGCGATTCTCGACATCATGGCGGAGCGGGTGAAGGCTACGGTTTCTGACTCACCCGTGAAGCGGTAGCGATCAATCAACGGTCCTAGCCGGCGCAGCTCTGGCAGCTCAAACCCAACGTGCTACGGCAGCCGGGGTCAAGGGGGCCTCGCCCCCTTGCCGCCGGAGGCGCTTCCATGAGGAACCGTGGTACACAACGGATGTCCCCTTTGTGGTACCCGCTATGAGGACTCCCTCAATCGACACCGCTGGCTTTGCAATCCTCGCGGGTTGGTGAGGGGGGCATCCGACACGATGTCCACGTTTGGACACGCATTCCTTCAGACAGTGTCCGACGGCCAGGCCTCCGGCGGGCAAAGGGGCGTTGCCCCTCTGCACTCCCCACCAGGGTGCCCCTGGACCCGGTGACCCGTCATGGTGCGCTACTTCTTCGGCTTCGCCACTTCCTCCACCAGCGGCCAGTCGTCCGTCCGGAACGGCGATGCCGGCAGGCCATTCGTCCCAAACAGATTCGCCTCGGGATTCTCGCCCCACGCATAACGGACCGCCGTCGGGCTCGGGACCGCTCCGCTCTGCACCACAATGTGGTCCCCTTCCATCTTCGCCTCCGCCCGATGCCACTGCTTATCGGCCCCGGCGATCGCAAACCCCTTCACAAGACCGTTCGGAACCTGCATTCCGTCCGCCGCGTAGCGGAACCGGATCGTCACCTTTCCGCCCTCAATCTGATGGCTCTCATACAGCGGACCGCACGCCTGCGGACCCTTGCGGTGGTAGATCGTTCCAAGAGCCCACATCGCCAGCCGCATCCCCACATCCTGCTTGTTCGTCGGGTGGATGTCCTTGGGGTCGCCGACATCGAGCGTCACCGCCATCCCGGTGTTGGGAAGCGCGAGCGTCTTCCGCATCTCGTCGCGGACAATCACCCAGCCGGTCGTCTGGACCGGCGTGTCGACCTGAATCCGGTAGTTCGGCAGCTGCACCCACGCAAACGGCAGGTCCGCCACGCCCCAGCGGCTCCGCCAGTCTTCGATCAGAGTCCGGAGCTGCAGACCATAGTTCTCCGGCTGCACGCTCGCCGCGTTGTTCTCCCCCTGGTACCACAGGATGCCGCGGATCGTGTACGGAACGAGCGGCGCGATCTTGGCGTTGAACAGGACCGCCGGATGATGCGAGTCGAGCGTCGGATGGACCGGCTTCTTTGGCGCCCGCGGAGTCTCCTTGCCGGTCGCCTTGGCCGCCACCGCCCGCTCCTTCCACTTCGCGAGGGCCGCCTCGTACTCCTTCTGCGCCGCGTCCGGATCGTAGGTCTTCGCCTTCTCGTCCCAGCTCGAGAACAACGGGGTCAGTTCCGGCTTGTCCTTCTGCGCGTCCCAACTCGTCCAGGCCTCAACCGGCGTCCCTCCGACCGACGAGTTGATGAGGCCGACGGGAGTCTTGAGGACACGATGGATCTCCTTGCCGAAGAAGTACGCCGTCCCGGAGAACGTTCCCACGGTCACCGGAGAGCAGATGACCCACGCCCCTTTCCCAACGGACTGCGGCTCCGTGGCGGGACCGGACTCCTCGCGGAACGTGCGGATCAGGGGAAGATTGGCCGTGGCGGTCTCCGCCTTGAAGTCTTTGCAGCGGCTGACCGCCATGGCCATGTTGGACTGGCCCGACCCAAGCCAGACTTCCCCGTACAGGACGTCCTGAACCGTGAGGGTGTTCTTCCCCTTCGCGGTCATGACGTGCGGTCCTCCCGCCTTGTGGGCCGAGAGCTTCACCTGCCACTTCTTGTCGTCCCCCGCCGTCGCTTTGGCCTCCTGGCCATCGAGGGCCACGGTGACTTCTTCGCCCGGCTCCGCCCAGCCCCAGACCGCCACCTCCTGGTCCGCCTGGAGGACCATATGGTTCGAGAAGATGGCCGGAAGGGTGACGTCGGCCTGCAGGGACGAGCCGGACATTCCCGGCAGGGCGGCGACCGCCGCGGCGCCAAGGATAAGCGTGAAAATCGGTCGCGACATGCGTCTCTCCGGTAGGGGGCCAGGCACGCGCCCCGTTGTATCGCCGCCCGGGCGACAATTCGACCGACCGGTCGAGCGCGGACGCCCGGAGCCCGCCGGCCGGGACGGATGTTCGCCCCGCCGATGTGAACCGGTTTTTAACGGCGGACTTTGTCAGGAGTGTGGGATTTTGGTTAACTCCGTGTTTCGATCTCCGATGTTCTCTCTCCCTGCGAGGCGCTCCATGCAACGACGTTCGTTCCTGGCCGGTCTGACGGCCGTCCTGATCGGTCTGACCAGTCCGGCGGCAGAGGCCCAGGACAACGCCGCCGTCAAACCGCTGCGGATGCTGTTCGTGACGCAGAGCGTCGGCTTCAAGCACAGCTCGGTGACCCGCCGGGACCCGGGAATGCTTTCCCCCGCCGAGATCGCCCTCACGGAGCTCGGCCAGAAGACTGGGCTCTTCAAGGTCGACTGCACGCAGGACTGCGCGAACGACTTCAAGAAGGCGATCCTCGAGAAGTACGACATCGTCGGCTTCTACACGACCGGCAACCTGCCGATCGCGGACGAGGACAAGGCGTACTTCTTCGGCGAGTGGATCAAGCAGAAAGGGCACGGCATCCTGGGCTTCCACTCCGCCGGCGACACCTTCCACGACTACGAGCCGTACTGGGACCTGATGGGGGGGACGTTCATCGGCCATCCGTGGGGCTCGGGGAACGTCGTCACGTTCACGGGGCATGATCCGGAGAACCCGATCGCGAAGCCGTTCGGGAAGGAGTTCACGATCAAGGACGAGATCTACATGTACCGCCACTGGCAGCCGGAGAAGTGCCGCGTGCTGCTGAGCCTCGACTACTCCAAGAGCCCGACGGGCTCGGACGTGAACACCGGCTTCGGCTATCACGTCCCTCTGGCGTGGGTGAAGAAGGTGGGGGAGGGGAAGCTGTACTACAACAACCTCGGCCACAACGAGACGAGCTGGACGAATGCCGCCTACCTGGAGTCGATCACGAACGCCGTGAAGTGGTTCCGCGGCGAGATCGAAGTCGACGCCACCCCGAACCCGGAGGTGTCCAAGGCCTATGAGGAGAAGTCGAAGAAGGACTTCGAGGCAGGCGAGTTCAAGGGGAAGGCAAAGTAGGAGGGACGAGGTCTCAGGGGCCAGGTCTCAAGTATTCAGTCAGAGGCCGGCGGAGTCGGTGACTCTGGTCTGGCGAAGAGTCTGTGGGACTCGAACGGCTGAACCGTTCGAGCCCTCCCCTTGAGACTTGTCACTTGAGATTTCCGACTTCCCGCTATCCAGGGTCGCGTGGCGAAACAGGCAGACGCAAGGGACTTAAAATCCCTCATCCCGAAAGGGGTATACGGGTTCGATTCCCGTCGCGACCATTGTCCGTGTTTGGGTTGTTCACTTCATCGGGGCGGGCTCGGTCTTCGTCGGTACTGGTGACGGCGCGGGGTATTGCTTCGGTCCGGCGGGTTCAGAGAACCGCATTCCCCAGTTGCCGTCGTCCCACGTGAGGGGCTGTCGTCTCGCTTCCGTGAACCGCTGGAGCCATTCCGCCTCCGTCATCTTCGGTTCCGACGGCGGCCGTCCCACTGGCAGATTCAGGTGCATCTCGACGACCTCTTCGTCCTGGCAGACCGCTGCGGCGATGAGCGCGGCGTCGGCGCGGCTGGAGATCTGGCCGGTGATCGTGACGTTCCCGTCCTTGACGGCGACTTCCATTTCCCGCGTCCTGATCTTGCCTACTCGCTCAAGCTCCTCGAACGCCGTCGCGAGCCGTTTCGCCAAGGCCAGGTTGTCGGCCGCGGCGCTCTCCTGAAGACCCCAGGCGAGCGAGAACAGAATCAGGATCGTTGTGCGAAGCATGGGCGGCCTCCCTGTGGACTGCCGAAGAGTCTCCGCGAGCCAACCGCCGGGTCAAGAGCGACTTCGCGTCTCCAGCGACTCTGTCTGACCGTCGACGGGTTTCCGGCTCGTTCGGCCCGCTTGGCGTTCTGGCCCTCGGGATGCGCTTTCCGCACCATCGTGTCGGTAAGATGGAGTCCGCAGTCTCCCCCTCACCGAGGACAGTCCGATGATCCCGAGTGCCAAAGCGTTCCCTTGCTGGCTTCCCATGGGTTTCTGTGCGGCGCTGTCGCTGATCGCGCTCGTCACGCACGTCGTCAGTTCGGACGCGTGGGTCACTCCTTTCCTCGCGTTCCTGCCGATGGCGTTCTTCATGTCGGGGGAGAGTGACCGGCAACTGCAGCTGCGGATCAGCGTTCTCGAAAAGCGGCTCGAGGAACTGGAAGGGGCCAAGTCGGCTGCGGCGATGTGAATCCGCGCGGTGGTGGCCATCCGAGGTCCCAGGGACGCAGCGCGGCCGGTCTTACTCTTTGGCCGCGGGGAGCCAGCGGACCTTGTAGAGCCGCTCTCCCGGGACGTCGGTCGTAGTCGGAGGCGTGAGGGACTGGAGGGATGCGGACCACCACTGTTCTTCGCCCGCCTGGATGAAGAAGGTCTTGCCGGAGGCGGGATGGATGGCGACCGCTTTCACGTGCGGCCGGTCTTTCAGTTCGGGGTGCGGGCGGAACTCGCGGGTGTCGCGATTGAACAGCGAGACCGTCTTGTGTGACGTCACCACGAGGTCGGCGGTGCCGGGGACCGGTTGCAGGTCGTGGCCCCCTTCGTCCGGCAGGGGCCAGGTCTGCTCCTGCTTCAGCGACGGAGTCTTCGAGTCCCACGCGTCGAGGCGATAGCGCCGCAGCTCATTGAGCCCGATGGCCCAGAGCGAGTCCCGATCGGCGTCCCAGACGACGCCGTGGGCGGAGAGGAGCGGGGTGGAGCCGATCGGTTCCTCGGAGCGGGAGAGATCGAACAGGACGAGACGGTTCCCTGCCGCGTTCGTCGAACTGGCGACGACGACGCGGTCGGCCGGCAGCAGTTCGATCGAGTGGGCGTTCGGGACGCGGGCGGACCAGCGGACCGCGCCGGAGGGATAGTCGACCAGCGCGCAGCCTCCTCCCGACGAGGTGATGAGGATCTGCCGGCCGTCGCGGATCGGCTTGCAGTCGTCGGTCGTCCCGAACGCTTTCACGAGCGCTGCGGGAAGCGTCTTCTGATCGCGGGCCCGCCAGCTCCATCGCTTCTCCAGCTTCTCCGATGCGGTCGCCTCCGGAGCGATCACGAAGACCTCGTCCATTCCGCAAAGGAGGATGAGGTCGGCGTGCGCCGGTGAGCCGAGCAGGAGCAGCGGAACGAAGAGAACAAGAAACGGGAGAGGGAGGGGGAGGAACCGACGCATGCGAGAAGTCCTTGGGGATCGCTCGGCCGGGCCGGTGAGCCAACGGACGGAGTCGATACCGGATTTCTGCGTCTCGCGGCCGCGTTTGCAATCTCGACCGCCCAAATTTGATCGGGCACCGTGTCCGCCGAAGGGGCGGTGCGGCATCGCGGGCGGGATCAAAACGGAAGGACCTGCCGATCAGATCGGGACCGGACCGGCGGAAGCGAAGGAGAAACGACGCCCGGAGACGGGAACAGAGCGTGTAGGGCCAACCACAGCTCCGCTCAACCATCCCCGGGCAGCTTACACTATCGACAAAACGGGGTCCGGGAATCACCTGATGAACACCCGGACCCTCACAAACGGACAAACCGACCAACCGGTATGCCTGACGGACACGGCCCTCCGGACCGCGACGGTTCCGTGGGGCCGCTGGCCCGCGTGCCGTCAGGCATTCATTGCGGATCGGTAAGGTTTCTCATAGGTTGCTCGCTAATCGATGGGCCGCTCGACAACCCCGGCTTGGGGAGTCCGCTTCGCCCGCCGATCCCCTCTTCTGCTCCTGCGCTCGCGGCCTCTCCATGTCCATCTCTGTCTCCTGCGGCGATTGCGGCCGGGCGTATCGCGTGAGCGACTCCCTGGCCGGACGGACGTTTCGCTGCAAGTCCTGCGGCGCGGCCGTGGCCGTCCGGTCCGGCGATAAGCCTCCTCTCGAAGAGACGGACTTCTCCTCCGACGAGTTCGAAGACATCCCCGCTCCCGCGCCGCCCCCTCGCAAGACGGTCTCGCGGAAGACGTCCAAGAAGGGGAAGAAGTCCGAACCGGCTCTCACCGTCCCGGTGCGGGTGGCGCTGGGATTGATCGGGGGCGGCCTGGGGGTGGCCGTCCTGATCGGCGTGCTGAACGGCCACGGCTCGTCGAACCGTCCGATCTTCGGTCCGGCTCCGTTCGCCACCGTGAACGCCCCGCCGCCCCCCCCGCCGGTTGCGGCGGGACCGGGACCGGGGGCGGTGGCCGCAGCGGTCCCGCAGTCGCAGTTCCGGGCGTTTCCCGAACTGGGGCCCGCTGGAGCGATCGGCGGATCGCCGGTCGGACTCCACCGCGTGGACTTCGCGAGCGTTCCGCAGACCCCCGGCGCGCCCGCCAGGACGATGAAGCTGCGGGTCTATCTGCCGGCGGGCGAGCTGGCCCCGCAGTCGATCCCGATGGTGCTCATCGCTCCCGCGGGGACGCCGATGATGTATGGCAACGACGTCGAGCTCGACAGCGACTATCACAAGGAGACGCTGCCGTACGCCGAGGCGGGGATGTGCGTCGTGAACTATTCGCTCGACGGTCCGCTCAACACCGACAACCCGACGGGCTACCAGTTCCGGGCCGCCCACCAGCAGTTCGACGCGGCCCAGGCGGGGGTCCTCAACGCGCGGAACGCGCTGGAGTTCGCACTGGCCCGCATCCCGGCGGTCGATCCCCGCCGGATCTATTCGGCGGGGCACAGCTCGGCGGCGACCCTCTCGCTGCTGGTCGCGGCGCACGAGCCCCGTGTCGCCGGCTGCATCGCGTACGCGCCCTGCACCGATGTCGCCCTGCATTGCCAGGAGGCCCTGCAGGACCCGGTGATCCGACGAGCGGTCCCCAACCTCGAGGCGTTCCTGGTCCGGTCGTCCCCGAAGACGCACGTCGCCGCGATCCGCTGCCCGACGTTCCTGTTCTACGCGAACGACGATTCGATCACGCCGCTGGCCCGGAACCGCCCGTTCATCCAGGAGCTCCAGGCGAAGAATCCTCAGACGACCTTCGTCGACGTCCCCGTGGGGAACCACTACGACTCGATGATCGACGAAGGGATCCCGCGGGCGATCGCCTGGCTGACCGAGAAGACGCCCGCCCTGCCGGCTCCGCCGGAGGCTCCCGCGTCGATTCCCCCTTCCGCTCCCGCGACCACGACGGCACCCACCCCGGCCGCCCCGGCCGGTTTCTGACGCGATTCCGGGCGTCCCGGGACCGTAGCAATTTCATGCGGCGGCGGTCCGGACGGATGCAATTCCCGGTCTCGGAATGGGTTGCGTCGTAATGTCTCTTCTTTCACTTCTGTAAGATATTGGCCTCGCGGCAAGGACCTGCGAGCTAGGCTTGAGGGCCGTGGGAACGCGGCGTTGCGCCTCTGCGCGTCAACACTTCCTTGAGCGTCGCATGAACCTTCCACTCCCGACTTCCGAAGCCGAGGTTCTCCCGGTTTCGCCGATCACACGGACTGTCGTCGTCTGGTTCCTGGCGGCGACGGTCGTGATGTGCGGCCTCGGCCTGCTGATCCATCGCGGGGTTCAGCACCTGCTGGACGAGGCGGACCAGATTGCGAAGACGCACGAGTTCATTGCGCTCGTCAACGACACGATGTCGCACGTCAAGGATGTCCAGTCGGCCCAGCGGGGTTACCTGCTGACGGGCGAGCGGGAGTATCTGGAGCCGTATCACGTCGCCTTGCCAGTGATTCTCCGCAACCTGGACCGGCTCCGCGAGAAGGCGGGCGGGGATCCGGTGCTGCTCGACATGCTGGCCAAGTGGCGGACGCTGATCGACGATCGCGTCATCGTGGCCCGGAACATTCTGGAGACCTTCCGCGAAGACGGGGCCGAGGCGGCCGTGGCGGAGCTCCGTCTGGGGCAGGGACGGGCCAAGATGGCCGAGGTCCGGGCGATGGCGGCCGAGATCGAGGCGGCGCAGAGCAACCGTCTGGCGGAAGGGATCGCCACGACGGCGGCCTCGACCCGGATCACCTTTCTGATCTCGGTCGGCGGGTTCATCATCTGCCTGGGGATTCTAGGGGGCGTCTTCTGGGTCGTGCGTCGGGAGACGCTGCGGCGGACGCAGACCGAGGAGGTGCTGCAGCAGTCGCACCAGGAGCTCGAGGACTCCCTCGCCGACCTCCGCCGGCTGACGACCGAGACCGCCGTCGTCACGACGATGGCCGACTTCCTTCAGACGTGCCAGAGCCCTAAGGAGGCGTATGCGATCATCGGCCGGAACATCCCGCGGCTGCTGCCGGGGGTGTCGGGCTCGATCGGGATCATCAGCAACTCGCGGAACCTCGTGGAGATCGTTTACTCCTGGGGGGACGACACGACGTTCAGCGGCGACTTCCATCCGGACGACTGCTGGGGGCTGCGGCGGGGCCGGCTGCACAACGTGTCGGACACCGAAGGCTGCGAGCCGCTCTGCGGTCATCTTCTGACGGTCCCTCAGGGATACCTGTGCCTGCCGATGGTGGCGCATGGCGAGACCCTGGGAGTGCTGTCGATCACCTCCACCCGCAGCGGCGGATTGACGGATGAGGAGCAGAAGGCGGCCAGGACGATCGCGGAGCAGGCGTCGCTGGCGCTGGCGAACCTGCGGTTGCAGGAGGCGCTGCGGGTCCAGTCGATCCGCGATCCGCTGACGGGGTTGTTCAACCGGCGGTACCTGGAGGCGTCGCTGGAGCGGGAGCTGATCCGGGCGCGGCGGCAGGACCAGTCGGTGGCGGTGGTGATGATCGACATCGACCACTTCAAGCAGTTCAACGATACGCACGGCCACGAGGGGGGGGATGCGCTCCTTTCGAACTTCGGGAAGCTGTTGTCCCAGACCGTGCGGGGCGAGGACATTCCGTGCCGGTATGGCGGGGAGGAGTTCTGCCTGATCCTGCCGGGGGCGAACGAGAACGTGGCGGTTCAGCGGGCGGAGACGATCCGCGAGGCGCTGAAGAAGATGACGGTGCGGTATCGCCAGAAGCCGCTGGGGCCGGTGACGTTGTCGGCCGGCGTGGCGGTGTTCCCGGAGCACAGCGAGTTCGGGGATGCGATCCTGCAGGCGGCGGACATGGCTCTGTATCGGGCGAAGAAGCTGGGTCGCGACCAGGTGATCGTGGCCGGGACGGAGGACGTGAAGCCGGTGGCGGCATCGGTGTCGCCGCCCGCTCCGAACGATCTTGAGAACGTGCTGCTGGCGGTCATGGGCCCGAACGGAAACGCCTGCTGCCACCACGAGGAGCTCACGGCAACGACGGCGGAATAACCGTCCTTGCCGGCGCAGCGTCTTAGCTCAAACCCAACGTGCCACGGCCGCCGGGGTCAAGGGGGCAACCCCTTGCCGCCGGAGGCACTTCCCTGAGGAACCGTGGTACGCAACGGACGGCCCCTTTGTGGGACCGGCGTTGAGGACTCACCGCTCGCTTCGCACTCCCCGCGTGTTGATGTTAGGGCATCCGGCATGGCGTCCGCGTTTGGATACGGTCTCCTTCAGACATCTCTCGACGAGAGGGCCTCCGGCGGGCAATGGGCATTCTGCCCCCTGCACCCCCTGACCAGGGTGCCCCTGGACCCGGTTCTTGGCGCGGACGCGATCGGCACTTTGCCTACTTCTCCTCCGCCTGAGGCAACACCTCAATCACCACGGACTCGATCCGACCCGAGAACGGATTCGGCGCCTCATACAAACCCACCGCCCCCCCGGCATCGCGGCCGACCTCAAGGCCATCCAGCGGCTTCCTGTCGATGAGCGTCGCAGCGACCGGACCACCCACTTCCTGACCGTCGATCGACAGCGTCAGGCGCCCCTTCGTCGTCAACAACCCCTCAAGCGTGTGCGGACCCTTCAGCGTCTCCGCCCCACTGACATCGAACGCCTGATTGTCCGCCCGGACACGGAACACCGGCTTGCCGTCCACGAGATAGAGGGCGAAACCGATCGCCGCGCCCCCTTGAGCGACAATCACCCCCTGGCCAGGCGCCTCCGCGACCTCGACCTTCGCGGTGACGCGAAGGCCCCGATTGCCGACGGCGGGCGAAGCGGCGCGGTTCAGCTTGTCCCCCGCCTTGAGCTCGAACCGCCGCCGCGAGGGGCCGGTCTCCTCCGCCGACTGCGCGCCGCGCCAGGTGCCGAGCGGCAGGACGTTGGCACGGGCCGCATAAGCATCCCACTGGGCCGCCATCGTCCGGGCCCGCTCCGGCTCCGCGGCCGCGAGGTTGTTGGACTCCGTCCGGTCGCGGTCAATGTCGTACAGCTCCCACGGCTGGTTCTCCTTGGCGACCAGCTTCCATCGGCCGTCCCGGACGGCGCGGTTCCCTTCGTGCTCCCAGAAGAGCGGCTGCGGTCGGTCAAGGGACCGGCCATGGAAGGCGGAGACGAGGCTCACGCCCTCGCGAGGCTTGATCGCATGCCCGTCAAATCCCGCGGGGTAAGCCGCGTTCGCGACATCGACGCAGGTGGCCATGACGTCGATGAGGTGGCCGGGCTGACGTTCGAGCGCCCCCTTGCGGTCCGCGGCGACGGCGGCGGGCCAGCTCATGACGAGCGGGGTCGAGATCCCCCCTTCATGAACCCAGCGCTTGTACTCCCGGAACGGCGTGTTGCTGACGTTCGCCCAGCCGCGGCCGTAGGCGATGTAGGTGTCGGCCGGGCCGGGAAGGACGCCGGGGCCGGTCTTGACCCAGCGGCCGTCCCGGGTCTGCATCGGCGGGAGGATCTTGGGCTGGAGCCCGTCGTCGCCGAGCGGCTTGAGGTCCGACGGCCCGTTCCCGTTGGCATTCCGGCCGATGACCTCCGCGCAGCCGCCGTTGTCCTGCAGGAAGAGGATGATCGTGTTGTCGAACTCGCCGGTCTCCTTGAGGTGCGAGACGATCCGGCCGATGCCGGCGTCCATGTTGTCGACCATCGCGGCGAAGACCTCCATGCAGCGGGCCTCCCACGCCTTGTCGGAGACCGCCGACCAGTCCTCGGCCGGGGGGCTGAGCGGGGTCTCCTGCGGGACGAGGCCGCTCGCCTTCATCCGCTCCAGCCGGGCCGCGCGGTGCGGCTGGTAGCCGTCGTCGAACCGGCCGCGGTACCTGGCGATGTCCTTCTCCAGGGCATGCATCGGCCAGTGGGCGGCGGTGTAGGCGAGGTACAGGAAGAACGGCTTGTCGGCGGACTCGGCGTGGTGCTGGGCCAGGTAGCGGACCGCGTTGTCCGAGAGGGCGTCGGTGTAGTAGTAGGTCTCGGGGCGGTACTCGGGATCGTTGACCGGCGTGACGTACTGGTTCTGGCGGCAGAGGGTCGTGGGGTCGTAGAAGCTGCCGGCGCCGGTGATGGTGCCGTAGAACTTGTCGAAGCCCCGCTGGACCGGCCAGTTCGACTTGTCCCCGTTGGGGGCGATCTGCTCGGTGACGTGCCACTTGCCGCACATGTAGGTGCGGTAGCCGGCGGTGCGGAGGACTTCCGCGATGGTGACCGACTCGCGGTTCAACGTGCCGCGGTAGCCGTCGTGGCCGCGGTCGTTCGTCATGTGCCCGATCCCCGCCTGGTGGGGATAGAGTCCCGTCAGGAGGGAGGCGCGGGTTGGGCAGCAGCGGGCGGTGTTGTAGAACTGGGTGAAGCGAACACCCCCGGCGGCGAGGGCGTCGAGGTTCGGCGTCTGGATCTCTCCGCCGTAACAGCCGATGTCCGAGTAGCCCATGTCGTCGCCGAGGATGACGATGACGTTGGGCCGGCGGGGCGGGGCGGCGGCGGCGGCGTTGGCGATCGGGGCGACGGCTGCGATCAGGGCGAGGCAGATCGTCGGAAAGGGAATTCGCATGGCGGCGCTCGTGGGGCGTCGGGAATCAAAAGTGCGTTCCGCGTCAGGATGATTCCTGGCGGTTCGGGACGCCACCGTGGAGGGAGAGGATCGCCCCCTCAACCCTCGTCGGGATACTCGATCATCGCGAGCTCCCGCGTGTCCCCTTCGATCAGCACCTTGAGATAGATGTACTCCTTGAGGAGCCGGCCCCCTGGCAGCATGCGGCGCATCACGTTCGGAGTCGCAAAGTAGACCTCTTTGCCCTGCGTGATCCGATTCGGAATCCGCAGCGGGATCTGCCCGGCGGTCGTCTGCTGCTGGAGCGCCGCGCCGATTTTCAACTCGTCCTCGTCGTCGCTCTGCGGCTGGAAGCCGTCCAGGCGTTCGCAGATCGTGCGGAGGGACTCGAGGTGCGCGGGAGAGGTGTCGGCGCTCATGGTGAAGACGACGAAGGCGGCCGAGAACGTCGCCCCGTTGTTCCGGTCATAGAGGACCGGATCGGCGAACAGGATACGGGCGACGACGGTCCGTCCCCGCTCCTTCAGCCGCGCCTGCTGCCGGCCGAACTGCCAGGTGATGTAGGCCAGGAAGGCGGCCAGCGCGGCCGGGAGACCGAGACAGACCCACCCCCAGATCGGCATACGTCACCCCGAGGCACTCAGGTTTCGTTCGATCGCCCGACAGCACGCACCAGAACTACCGGAGTCGGCGCGCGGTTTCCAGTGGGTTGACGACGGGGCTCGCTTCGTGGACTCATTGTTGTTCATCGCCGGGTTCAGAAGGGCGGTCGGTGATCCAGGGGCGCGGCTGTTACGAGCGCTCCGGCGGGAGCTTCACGTCGCGGAGGATCGATCGCCAGGTGTAGGCCTGGCCGAGGTGCGGGCGGCCGTCTTCGACGAACAGGCTCAGCAGGGCTGCCGTGAGGAATGTGGTTACGCAGGGGAGGGGAATCGAGAGCAGGATCGTCGGGCCGCGCGGCATCTGGAACGACTCGCTTGTGATGCCGAACAGTTCGCGGGCCACGGCAACCAGTTCCCGCGCCCAGCTCCATGAGACCGAGACCGCGAGGCCCACGGCGACCGCGATCGCGACCGATCGGCTCGTGCACCGCGGCAGGAACATCCCGATGAAGAACATCGCCGCCAGAGGGCCGACGAACAGATTGAAGAACTTCGGCATCATGTCGATGATTGTCAGGTTCTGCGACTGCGAGATGTAGGCGATGAACCCCGCGTTGAGCGACACCGCCAGCGCGATCCACAGGCTGAGCTGCCGTACGAAACCGAGCTGACGCTTTTTCCCCTCGTTTCCTTCATCGCCGGTTTCGTTCGATCGCAGGAGGTCGGTCGTCACGACGGCCGTGATCGAGTTCGCTCCCGACTCCAGCGTCTGGATGGCGTCGCACAGGAAGGCCGAGATGATGAGGCCGGCGCAGCCGACGGGGAGGTGCGTCGCCAGGAACGTTGGAAAGAGCTTGTCGGCTGAGCTCTCGAGCGTCCATCCGCTTGGCAGCTGCCCGGCGTTCATTCGGTAGTACTGCAGCAGGGCCAGACCGCAGAGCGAGAGGAGCAGGATCATCAGGAGGTCGGTGGCGACGTTGATGTAGTAGCTCCGTCGGGCCGCCCCGAGAGAGGGGGTGGAAAAATATCGCTGGAGCACGACCTGGTCGGAGCCGTGCGTGCAGATGGTCCAGAAGAAGTTGTGAAGCATCGCCGTCAGGAGCGTCACTCGGACGGTCAGGTCCATGCTGTAGAGCGGCAGCGGCGGGTGGTGGATGCCGTTCGAGCGGGCGGTCTGGATCCAGTCGACGGGGCTGGTCCCCGTGGCGGCAATGACGCCGCCGATGACCATCAGGGCTCCCAGGACCAGGAGGCCGCACTGGAGGACGTCGGTCCAGATCACCGCCTGGATCCCGCCGACGGCGGTGTAGACCGCGGCCACGATCCCGACGCAGCCGATCCACCAGTAGAGGTCGGGACCGGGGAGCCATTCGAGGTCGGGCCCTTTCACGCGGTCGAGGGCCATTGAGGCGGCGTAGACGACCATGCTCATCCAGCCCATCCGCAGCAGAACGAACAGCGTCGCCCCCAGGGTCCGCAGCCGGCGGCTGAAGCGCCGTTCCAGGTACTCGTAGGCGCTCGTCAGCCCCAGTCGCATGTAGAACGGGATCCACAAGCGCGTCACGACGAGGAGCGAGAGGGGGAGGGCGAGGTACCCGGCGTAGAAGCCGATGCCGTTCTTGATGACTTCTCCGGGCGCGCCGAGGTAGGAGAGCGTGGAGAAGAGGGTTGCCAGGATGCTCAGGCCGACGGCGAACCACGGGATCCGGCGGCCGCCGACGAAGAAGTCCTCGGCCGATCCCTGCCGGCGGCTGAACCAGACGGCGATGCCGAAGGTCACCGCGAGGTAGAGCACGATGGCCGCGAAGTCGAGTCCCCGGAGACCGGTCTGAAGCGGGAGTTCCGACTCCGGCATGCTGACGCTCTCTTCGGAAGAGTGTCCCTTCCCGTCGGCGTAGGGGAGAGGGGAGGGCAGGATACGGCCGCGGCAGACGAGCGAGCTGACGCAGGGGCGATTCTGACGAGTCGCTGCCGATTTGCACCTCTGAAGGGGAACCTCCAGTCGGCGGGGGGATTGGCCGAGGCGGGGGTGGTGAGGGCAAAGTCTCTCGTCGCGCTGGCTCGAACCGCGTCCTTGCCGGCGCAGCGTCTTAGCTCAAACCCAACGTGCCACGGCAACTGGGGTCAGGGGTCAAGAAAACAACACAGGCCCCCTTGCCGCCGGAGGCGCTTCCATGGGGAACCGTGGGACACAACGAGCGTCCCCTTTGTGGTACCAGCACTGAGGACTCCCTCAACCGACACCGGTTGCCTTGCACTCCCCGCGTCATAGGTGAGGGGGCATCCGGCGCGGTGTCCGCGCTTGGACACGATCTCCTTCAGACATCTTCCGACGGCCAGGCCTCCGGCGGGCAAGGGGGTGTGACCCCCTTGCATCCCCTCACCAGGGGCTGGGCCCCTGGACCCCGGTTCGGCTGGGCACGGATGTGAGGCCCCTGCAACGGTCGCTTTGGATCAACGAGAGATGCGCTGAACCGAATACGAACCGGACGACGACGGCGACCACTCCCTCACCGTATGAGGCGTCGGCAGGAGCGGCGGCTCGGCGATGAACGTATCCAGCCGCCGCTCGACCAGAGTCTTGGTCGCATCCGCCTGCCGCGCACGCTCGATCCGGATCACACGGCTCCGGTATCCATAAAACAGCAACCCGATCGCCCCCGCGCTGCCCGAGAGCAGCTCCAGGGGCTCGGGGAGCGGGTCCCCCAGACTCATCCCGACCAGGACGCTGGAGACCAGCGCAATACTGAAACGGGAGACCAACGGGCCGTCCGGGGCGCCATCGGCAGCGGCATGGGACGAGGCGGTTGAGATCATGGACTTCCTCTTCGGGGGGCAGGGGGAAGGGGGCGGGCGGGGCGGAACATCGGCGCGGAACGCAGGGACGGCGCAGCGAAGGAGACAGGCCGGCGATGCTCACCGGTCTCTTCGAACGCGGAATCTGGGCTGGCCGTCGGCGCGCAACGGGAGCGCCGGCACGATTCTCATCGGACTTCAGGAATCCTGGGACAGGGCCGCGGGCCGGTCACCAGCGATCAGGGGGATTCGGATCCTTCCGAAATCGGCACGGTCTCCCTCGCCACGGCACAGAGTCCGCGGTCGGCGAGAAAGGAGGCCGGCGGGTCAAACGCGATCCAGGTTCGCTCCTTGAACGGGATGGCAGGACGATCGCAACGACCGTCGCCCGGGTGGAGGCTGTCGGCATGCAGCCTGACGACAGGAATGAGCGATCGGAATCAGGCCCACTCCGTCCCCGAGCGGAAACCTCTCAGGATTTCCGTCGGCTTTCCCTTGCTTCAAGGAGAACACCTCCAACGTAGATCCTGTTTGAAGTCGATGTCGCGGCGTCTAGCACAATTCTTCAAACCGGGCCAAAAAATCCCTCCAGAATTTCCCGGAGGTTCCGGGTCTTTACGGATTCCCCGGCTCGCACGAGTGAAGGTTGGAGAGTCGGCCGTCACCTCCTCCCGGCCGATGTCTGGGCCCGGGGCGTGAAGGAGCCGCCGCGGATGCCTGCCGACGACCTGCCGGAGGGGCCACCGGCGAGGGATCGGCAACTCCGAATCCATCGACGCGGGGTGCCGCTCCTCTGGGCAGCGGTGCTGAAAAGAGGGGGGACGGCGGACAGCCCCGGCGTCTGCGGCGAGAAGAATTGCAGGGTTCCGGGAATGTTCCTCCGGCGGCGCGGGGTTTGCTTCTCGCGAGGGCGACCCTTTGGAGTATGGGAATGAATTGGCGAGTCCTGACCTGCGGAATCCTGCTCGGCCTGATGGTCTGCCGGGTCGACACGCGGCTCGGCGCCCCCTCTCCGACCTGCATTGAGATCAAGATCGACGAATCGCTGTTCCAGGGCGATCCGCTGGACCCCGCCCCGGTCTATGACCTGTGGATGTGGGTCTGACGAGGCCTGGGGCCCGGCTTCTTCCGGAGCCCCGCTGTTCTGTCTTCCGCAGTCGCGGGGGCCGCCTGTTCTCGCGATTCTCCGACCGGATTCCGTCGTCAACGCCCCGAGGAGGCGAACCGCTCCCCCGACGGCCAGCTCGTTCTTGCCAAGGGTGGAAGGCCGGGGTATGACAAACGCGGGTCCACCGATGCCGACGGCCGACTCCAGGCATACCCGGTCTCCGCGCGCAGGAACCAGTGACCTACCGCCCTGACATCGACGGCTTGCGGGCAATCGCCGTTCTTCCTGTCCTCCTGTTTCATGCCAAGCTCGGCTTTACGGGGGGGTATGTTGGCGTCGACGTCTTCTTTGTCATTTCCGGGTATCTGATTACGTCCCTGATCCTGGCGGACCTTCGCCAGGACCGGTTCAGCTTCCTGACGTTCTGGGAACGCCGCGTCCGCCGGATCCTCCCGGCTCTGGCGGTGATGATTGTCGCGACCGTCGCCCTCGCCTGGCCGATCATGCTGCCGGACGACTTCAAGGAACTGTCGGCGTTCGTCGCCGCGCAGGCGGTCCTGGGGGCGAACTTTCTCTCCTGGGCGCGGACCGGGTACTTCGGCGGGACCGCGGAGACGAAGCCGCTCCTGCATCTGTGGTCGCTCGCCATTGAGGAGCAGTTCTACCTGCTCCTGCCGATCGTGGTCGCCCTCGTGTGGGGCCGCCGTCCCAGGGCGGTCGGCCCGGTCCTGGCGGCCTTCGCGGTCGCGACCTTCGGAGTCAGCGTGTTCCTGACGCACCTCGACCGGGGGGCGAGCTACTTCCTGATGCCGAGCCGGGCCTGGGAACTGCTCGCCGGCTCGCTGCTGTGCTTTGTGCCCGCCCCCTCGACGTCGCGACGGTGGCTGTCGGAAACGGCCGCGGCCATCGGGCTGGCGGCCATTGCCGTTTCGGCCTGGACCTACTCTCCCTCGACTCGCTTTCCCGGTGTCGCGGCGCTTGTGCCGTGCCTGGGGACGGTCGCCCTGATCTGGAGCGGGGCCGATCCGCGGAACCTCGTGCGGCGGCTGCTGGCGTGGGCTCCCTTCCGGGGGATCGGGTTGATCTCGTACTCCCTGTATCTCTGGCACTGGCCGCTCCTGGCGCTCGCCCGGTACTACGCCCTCGAACGGCCCGAGCCCGCCGTTCGCGCGGCGGTCCTGGGGGTGAGCGTTGTGGCGGCGATTGCCTCGTACTTCTTCGTCGAGCTGCCGTTCCGTCATCGCCGGGTCTTTGCGACGCGGCGCTCCGTCCTGCTGGCCGGCGCGGGTTGCCTCGCCACGATGATCGCCGCGAGCCTGACGGTGATCGGGTTGGGGGGGCTTCCGGGACGGTTCCCGCCGCAGGTGGTGGCTTACGCGAACGGCATTGGCGACACCGAGTTTCTCTGGGACCAGGGGCGGGGGGACATCGAGCGGGACGACCTGTTCGAGATCGTTCCGGAGTACCGCAGTCAGCCGGTGCACCTGCTGGTCTGGGGGGACAGCCACGCGAAGTCCATCGTCCCGATGATCCGGACGCTCTGTCGCGAGCACGGCAAGCGGGGGGTGGCGGCGACCTGTGCTTCGACCGCTCCGGTCCTCGATTACGTGAGCGACAATCCGTATTCGCTGCGGGAGCAGGCGCCGGCGTACAACCGCGCGGTCGTCGAGTACGTCGAGCGGAACCGGGTGCCGAATGTCCTCCTGGCGGCGTTCTGGGGGACGTACCCCGTCGCCTTCGACCCGGCGAACCCGAACGCGGACGAGATCCAGTGTCCGCTGGACGAGGGGCTCATGAAGACCGTCCAGCAACTCCAGGCGGCGGGGGCGCGGGTGTGGATCATGCGGCAGATCCCGACCTACATGGCGAACGTGCCGCAGGTGCTGGCGATTGCGGCCCTGAAGGGGGAACCGCCGCATCAGGTCGACCATCCGCTGCAGTGGCACCGCGACTGGCTGGTCCGGCACGACGCCCTGTTTGACACGCTGGAGACGAAGGGCGTGGTCAGCCTCGATCCCGTCGACCTGCTGCTCGACAACGAGTCTTACTGCCGGAATGAGAGCGGGGGGCATTCGCTGTACAGCGACGCGTACCACCTGTCGATCCGGGGGGCGGAATACATCCGGCCGCTGTTTGAGCCGATTTTCCAGGAGCCGGCGGTGGCCGAGGGGAGCCGGAGCGGCGCTCGGCGAGCGACGGCGATCACAAATTGAGAGCTGGGGGCAATCGCTCCGTTACACCTGACCGCTGGCTTTGGAATCCGCGCGGGTTGATGTGGCGGCATACGGCACGGTGTCCGCGCTTGGACACGCGCTCCTTCAGAGAGATCGAGACGAGAGGGCCTCCGGCGGGCAAAGGGGATTCTCCCCTCTGCACTCCCTGACCAGGGTGCCCCTGGACCCGATGAGGGCCAAATGACCCTGCGTTGCGCCGCTCTACCTTCCGCCTGAACCCCTTCCGCCTCCCTCACACGCTGGGAATTTTCATGCTGGTCGCGATACTTCCCGTTTTCCCTTTGAGTTTTGTCCGGAAAGCGTACGGTCATGGAAGCGGGAATCGTCGGTCTCCCGAACGTCGGCAAAAGCAGCCTCTTCAACGCGGTCACCTGCACACAGGCCGCTCAGGCCGCCAACTACCCCTTCTGCACCATCGAGCCCAATGAGGGCATGGTCAGCGTCCCGGACGACCGCCTCGACCGGATCGCCGCCTACTTCAAGCCCCAGAAGATCATCCCCGCCCAGATCAAACTGGTCGACATCGCCGGCATCGTCAAAGGGGCCAGCGAAGGGGAAGGACTCGGGAACAAGTTCCTGAGCCACATCCGCGAAGTCGACGCCATCGTCCAGGTGGTCCGCTGCTTTGCCGATCCGGACGTGATCCACGTCGCGGGCAAAGTCGACCCGGTCTCCGATATGGAGGTCATCGATACCGAGCTGATGCTGGCGGACATGCAGGTCCTGGAGAACACGCTTCCCAAGATCCAGCGGACCGCCAAGTCGGGCGACAAGGACGCCAAGCTGCGGGTCGAGATCATCGAGAAGTGCCTGGCCCGGCTCAACGCCGGGCAGCCGATCCGGGGTGGTGAGTTCGATCCGGCGGAGCTGAAGATCATTGCTCAGTACGGGTTCATGACCGCGAAGCCGATCCTGTATGTCGCGAACGTGGACGATACGGATGTGCTGGGCGAGGGGGACCTGGTGAAGCGGGTTCGGGAGTTTGCGGAGAAGCGCGGGGCGGACGTTGTTCCGGTGTGTGCGAAGTTTGAGTCGGAGCTGGCGGAGCTGGATCCGCCGGACCGGAAGGAGATGCTGGAGTCGGTGGGGTTGAAGGAGCCGGCGTTGTCGGCTCTGGCGCGGGCCGTGTATCACACGCTGGGGCAGCAGAGCTACTTCACCGCCGGCGAGAAGGAAGTCCGGGCTTGGACGGTTCCGGTGGGGGCGACGGCGCCGCAGGGGGCGGGGGTGATTCACACGGACTTTGAGCGGGGGTTCATCCGGGCGGAGGTTTATGCGCTGGATGATCTGGAGGCGCACAAGTCGGAGTCGGCGATTCGTGCGGCGGGCAAGCTGCGGGTGGAGGGGAAGTCGTATGTGATGAAGGATGGGGATATCTGTCACTTCTTGTTCAATGTTTAGGCGGTAGGCGGAAGGCTGAAGACGGAAGGTAGAGGAGCTCCCGCTCCGTTTTTCACCGGGGTCCAGGGGGTACCCCTGGTGGGGAGTGCAGAGGGGCAACGCCCCTTTGCCCGCCGGAGGCCTGGCCTGGCTCGATCTCCCTGAAGGAGCGCGTGTCCAAGCGCGGCCACCGTGCCGTATGCCCCCCTCACCAACCCGCGGGGATTGCAGGGCGAGCGGTGAGTCCTCAACGCCGGGACCACAAAGGGGACGTCCGTTGTGTCCCACGGTTCCTCATGGAAATGCCTCCGGCGGCAAGGGGGCGTGGCCCCCTTGACCCCGGCTGGCGAGTGACGTCGGGCCAGTATCGGGCGCCCGTCCGCCGGGCGCGATGTTCGAACAATTGACGGGCGCGTTCTTCCCTTTTGCCTTGGCGGCGATTGAGATACGCCCTGCCAACCCAATTTCACGTTCACCACCAGGAGCCCGTCACGATGGCCAAGAAGAAGGCCGTGGAAAAGAAGACCGCCAGCAAACCCGTCCCCGCCCCGGCCGGGCCGCTGCCGCGGATCGTCATGCGGACCGGCGAAGCCCTCGTCGAAGTCGAAGACGGACCGGGCTACCTCGCCGCTGAGCCGGAAGTCGTCATCGGGGAACTCGACGGACCTGTCGGCTACGCCATCGCCAACCTGCTCGGCGACCAGATCAAGGGACACTCCCGCGTCTTCGCCATCCTGAACTGCGACTGCCAGGTCCGGCCGACGACCATCATGGTCTCCAAGGTCACGGTCAACAACGAGAAGTACACCAACATCCTGATGGGCTCCGTCCAGGCGGGCATCGCCAATGGCGTCCTCGATGCCGTCCGCGCCGGCGACATCCCGAAGGAGAAGGCCGACGACCTCGGCATCATCGTCTCCGTCTGGCTCGATCCGTCGGTCACCAAGGAGAAGAAGGTCGACCACGAGAAGCTCTTCGAGACGCAGCGGGCGGCGGTCGCCAAGGCGCTCGGCAAGG
This sequence comes from Planctomyces sp. SH-PL14, assembly GCF_001610835.1. Lineage (NCBI taxonomy): Bacteria > Pseudomonadati > Planctomycetota > Planctomycetia > Planctomycetales > Planctomycetaceae > Planctomyces > Planctomyces sp. SH-PL14. The sequence goes on from NZ_CP011270.1 coordinate 6,100,593, forward strand.
CGATGCGCGGCGAACCGAAGATCGACTGGCTCCTTGAGAACCAGAACAAGATCACCCACTGCTTCCACGAGCTGGGGATGAAGGGGGATCTGTAGGACGAGGGTCTGGGGACTCGAGTCTAGGGATCGGAAGGGGAGCGCGAGGTTCTGTGAGCGACGAGAGTGATATCCAAGCGGCGGAAGGAGAGGAGTCTCTCCCTTCCGCCTTCGGCCTTCCGCCTGATGTGGCCCCCGCCGAGGCGGACGAAATTGAGCCCTCCGGGTCCGACGACCTCGGCGCGGAGCCGGTGCTCGTGACCGTCGAGGCGCGGGCGCATGGGTGGCGGGTCGACCACTATCTCTCGCGGATGTTCCCGAACTACAGCCGCGTCCTCTTCCAGCGGGCCATCGAAGAGCAGACCGTGATGGTCAACGGCCTTCCCGTGAAGGCCGCGCGGCGGCTGCGGGTCAACGACCGGCTGTCGATCCAGCTCCCCTCGGAGCCGGACAACAACCTGCAGCCGGAAGACATCCCGATCGAGGTCCTCTTCGAGGACGACGCGATCGCGATCATCAACAAGCCGGCCGACATGGTCACCCACCCCGGCAAGGGGAACTTCCGCGGCACTCTCGCCGCCGCGGTCCAGTTCCACTTCGACCAGCTCAGCTCCGTGGCGGGGCAGCTCCGGCCGGGGATCGTCCACCGCCTCGACCGGGACACCACCGGCGTCATCATCATCGCCAAGGACAACCAGGTCCATAACCGCCTGACGCGGCAGTTCGAGCAGCGGGAGGTGAAGAAGGAGTACCACGCGATCGTCCGGGGGACCGTTCCCCGGGACGCGGACTACATCCGGACGCACCTCAAGCCGCATCCCCGGCAGCACGAGCGGATGATCGTCTGCGGTCCGGACGACAACGCCCGCGAGGCGGTGACGTTCTACGAGGTGATCGAGCGGTTCCGCGGATTCACCTATGTGCGGCTGCGGCCCGAGACCGGACGGACGCATCAGCTCCGCGTCCACATGCAGTCGCTGCGGTGTCCGATCGTGGCGGACCGGATGTACGGCGGGAGCGACCGGCTTCTTCTTTCGGAGTTGGTTGCGGCGGAGGATCGCGTCGGACAAGATGCCGAACTGGTCCATCGCCAGGCGCTGCATGCCCGCCGCATCCAGTTCCGACACCCCGCGACGGACCAGTCGCTGCAGTTCGAAGCCCCCCTGCCGGTCGACATGCAGCAGACGCTCGATGCCCTCCGCCACCATCGAAAGCTGCCGTCATGAAACTCGCCAAGGTCCGTCTTGCCGACGGTGCCCGCCGCCTTGCCGCCATTGAAGACCGGACTCTCAAGCTCCTCGACCTTTCTCAGGTCGAAAACATCCAGTGTCTTGCCGACATCCTGCATTCGCCCGACCCCGCGGGGCTCGCGCGGTTCCTGATCGATCCCCGCTCCGGATCGATCAAGTGTGACGAGGTGACCTTTCTCGCTCCCATCGACCGGCAGGAGGTGTGGGCGGCGGGGGTGACGTACAAGCGGAGCCAGGTGGCGCGGATGGAGGAGTCGAAGGCGGGCGGGGGAGCCTCGCACTACGACAAGGTCTATACGGCGGACCGGCCGGAGATTTTCTTCAAGGCGACGCCGCACCGTGTTTCGGGGCCGGGGCAGCCGGTGCGTGTGCGGCATGACAGCCGGTGGTCGGTGCCGGAGCCGGAGTTCACGCTGGTGATCGACCCGGCGGGGCGGATTGTGGGGTACACGATCGGGAACGACATGTCGGCCCGGGACATTGAGGGGGAGAACCCGCTGTATCTGCCGCAGGCCAAGGTTTACAGCCAGTGTTGTGGTCTGGGCCCGGCGATCCAGATTGCCGAGGGGACGCTGAATCTCGCCGAGACGACGGTTGGTGTTGTGATCCAGCGGGGTGGCAAGAGCGTCTTTGAGGGCTCGACGACGCTGGCGCAGCTGCACCGGCAGTTGGCGGAGCTGGCGACGTGGCTGTACCGGGAGAACGAGTTTCCGTTTGGTGCGTTCCTGCTGACGGGGACGGGAGTGATTCCGCCGGACGACTTCACGCTCGAGAACGGGGATTCGGTGTCGATCACGATCAGCGGGATCGGGACGCTGACGAATCCGGTGGTGAAGAACTCGCTGTAGGGGCTTGGAGCGCGGGTGAAAGCGGCCCGAGTGTCTGCGGCCGGGTTGTTAAACACCAAGACACCAAGGAAGTCACCAAGAACACAAAGGTTCGATCTCGTCGATGAGATCCTTGGTGACCTTCGTGAATCTTGGTGTCCTGGTGTTTCACTCTTCTCGACGCCCCTGCGGGACTGCCGGATTTCCTGCTTGACGCGGTCTACTATGTCGATAGTATCTACTAATCGGATAGTAAAGGTGAGGCCGTGTCGCAGATTCGCGCGTCAGAAGTCGAGTCGCAGATCCTGGGGTTGCTGTGGGAGCACGGGCCAAGCTCGGTCCGCGACATCCAGGAGCGCCTCGCGGACGGAAAAGCACGAGCCTACACCACCGTCCTGACCACCATGCAGGTCATGGAGAAAAAGGGCCTGCTCTCCCACGACCGCGAGGGCCTGGCCCACATCTACCGGCCACTCGTCTCCCGCGACGACATCGCCCAGCCGGCGGTCCGGACGCTCGTCCGCAACCTCTTCGGCGGCGACGCGACCAAAGTCGTCCAGACCCTCATCGACAGCCAGGACCTGAGCGAAGCGGATCTCAAGGAGATCCGCCGCATGATCAACGAAGCGGCCAAGAAGAAGTAGCGCGGTCCGCGTCCGGCGCGAGAGGAAACTCTCGCCGCCGCGCGATCCGCCGAATGTCGTTCCCGTTCATTCCGTTCGTCTTCCCAGCTCACCCCCGATCCGCCGGGTGGGAGGCCTCACATGAAAACCCTCCTCGACATTCTCCAGGGCCCGGAGAGCCTGCGGCTCGCCAGCGTCCTGCTCCACTCCCTCTGGCAGGGAGCGGCCATCGCCCTCGTGGTGGCGTTCTGCCTCCGCCGCGTCCCCGCCCACCAGTACGACCGCCGCTACACGATCGCGCTCGGCGGACTCGGAGCCGTCCTCGTCTCGCTGTTCGTGACGTGGTCGGTCCTGGGGGTGAAGTGGAACCTCGTCGGACCCCCCACGCCGGAGGCCACCTTCGTCGACGCTCACGGAGCGCACGCGATCGCGACTGCCGCCCTCGAACCCTCCCCGGCAGGGCACGAAGGCCACGCGGAGCCTGCGTCGCCCGCTCCGGTACCCCGCCGGTTGGCGCCTCCCGCGGCCGCATGGCCGACCATCGGGCCGGTACTTCGATGGGCCCTCCCCTCGCTCCTCGTCGCCTGGGGGCTCGGCTGCCTGCTGATGCTCTTCCGCCTGTCGCGGCAGATCCTCGCCGCCCGGGCTTACGTGGCCGCCTTCCCGGTCCTTGATCCGCGGCTCCTGGAGGCGGTCGAGCGGATCCGGACCGCGCTCGGCCTGCGATGCCATGTGCGGGTCCTGTCGCTCAAGCAGCTCGCCACGCCGGTCGTCTTCGGCTTCTGGAAGCCGCTCCTCGTCGTGCCGCTCTCCTTCATGACCGGGCTGACTCCGGAGCAGCAGTACGCCATCGTCGCGCACGAGCTGGCGCACATCTACCGCTGGGACTTCGTCGCCAACCTCGTGCAACTCCTCGTCGAGTCGATCCTGTTCTTCAACCCGGCGGTCCTGTGGCTCAGCCGCCAGATCCGCATCGAGCGGGAAGCGTGCTGCGACGCCATCGCGATCGCCCTCACGGAGAACCCCGTCGACTACGCCCGGACCCTCGCCGACTGGGCCGACCGGATGTACGTCCCCCCGGCCCTCGTCCCCGCCTTCGCGGAACCGGCAGGGAGCGGCTCGCTTGTCGACCGCGTTCGCCGCATCCTCTTCCCGAACCAGACGCCGCACCTGCGGGTCGGCTGGCTGTCTCTGGCGGCCATGCTCGTCCTGATCGCTTCGGCTCTGGGCCTCGTGGCCTGCGGGACACAGTGGGCGGTTGCCCAGACCGCGCGGGCGCTCTCGGATGCCGAGCGGGTCGAAGTCCTGAAGGAAGCCCGCGCGGCGATCCCGATGGTGGACGACGCGGACCTCCGCACCGAAAAGCCGGTGCGGATCATCGGGACCGTGAAGAACGAGGAGGGAGCATCGATCCCTCACGTCCATCTCTCCATTCAATCGCAGGCGGGGAACAGCGGGTACAGTCTCGGCTCGAACGGCGGGGCCGACGGCACGATCAAGGTCACGATCCCCGGAGGCCGGATCCGGACGGCGATCTTCGCCACCGGCTACGCCCCGGTGATCTTCCCCGAGCGGCGCGAGGCGGGCGGGAGCGAGATCGATCTCGGCGAGGTCGTGCTGAGGAAAGGGCGGCCGGCTCGGATCCGCTTTGTCAATCCGCAGGGGAAGCCCGTCGCCGCCGATCGGATCTCTGCGGCCCCGGCCATCCTGACCTCGTATCCGTCGGCCGACAAGACGGCGGACGCCAATGGGGAGTTCGTTGCGGAGAACGTGATCGACGTCGAGTACAAGGTGGTCGCGCGGGCCGCCGGTTTCCAGCCGATCTACGCCTGGAAAGGGATGCTCCCCTCCGAAGGGGTGACCACCATCGAAATGCTCCCCGCCAAGGTGACGTCCGGCAGGATCGTGGATGAGGCGGGCGAGCCGGTGCCGGGAGTCGCGATCTACTGCCGTGCGGAGCGGTCGGAGAGTCGCCGTCCCGGCACGATCGTCGGCCACTCTTACAGCCACGGGTCGCCGGGGCAGCTCTGGGCGGTCTCCGAACAGGACGGCTCGTTCCGGATCGATCAGATGGCGGATGACTCGCGGATCGAGGTCCTGCTCATGAAGGAAGGAGTCGTCCGCGGACTGGTGGAGGACGTCCACGCCGGCCAGCAGGAGCTCGCCTGGACGCTGGATCCGGAGATTACGCTGCGGGGGCGGGTCGAGGGGGATCTCAACCTGATCTCCAAGGATCCGCGATACCGCTCGGTCTTTTACTCCGTGCTTCGAGACACGAAGAACCAGAAGCGCGACCAGGTCCTGACCGGCAACTTCCGGATCGAGGAGGACGGTTCGTTCACGATTCCCAATCTTGTCCGCGGGACGCTGTCGTTCGACTCGCCTGGCCTGAAGGTCGACCGGCCGGTGACCGGATCGGAGTCGGACATCGTGTTCAAGCTCAAGACCCCCGACAACGCTGGTGGTCAGGAGACGCGGACCGTGACGGTCGAATTCCTCTACAACGGGGAACCGGTCCATCCGGCGGGGCAGCTTGTTCTGGAGTCGTACAACTCGACCCTTTCGCGGAAGCGAGTCGATCTCTCGAAGGGGCCGGTGACGTTTGAGGCTCCGACCCTGGCCCGGGTGCAGATCAACGGTTCGCGGATGCTGGGCTTCATGCCGGCGAAGTCGCTGCGGCAGTCGTTCGAGCCGGAGGAGCTGGCCAGGACGTTGTCGATCGCTGTTGTCCCCGCGGGGATGATTGCCGGGACCGTTCGCGATGCCGATGGAAAGCCGATCGCGGGGGCCAAGGTCGGTGTGCAGATGCCGGAGCGGGCAGGGATCGATCTGCCGGAGACGCTCGAGGCGAACGATGAAGGGGAGTTCGTGCTGAATCCGCTGCCGCTGCGGGGGGACGCTTACGTCTACGCTCAGGTCGAGCGGGCCCGGGTCTGGACGGAGGCCTTGACGGTCGATGCGGCGCATCCCGAACAGCGGATCACGCTGACGGTGCCGCGGCTGCGGGAGGTGGCGATCGAGGTGGTCGATACGGACGGGAAGCCGGTGACGGACGTGCCGCTCGTTCTCGAGTTTGACCGCAAGCTGGGGCGGAGTTCCGTCGGCTCGGGTTACGGGGTCGTGGCGACGACGGGCCGCGACGGCATGGCGCGGATCACGGGGGTCAATCCGGATCTGGAGGACTACGTGCTGTATCCTCCCAAGAACGGTCCGTGGCTGGGCGAGCGGTATCGGCTGACGGGGAAGGTGCCGCAGCGGATTGTTCTGAAGCGGGGGCACGTTCTGACGGGGCGGGTCCTGGACGAGAACGGTGCGCCGGTGCCGGGGGTGACGATGGGGGCTTCGTGTGCTGAGGATTCGCGGCCGGAGAATGCGCTCTATTACTTCACGGCGGAAGACAAGACGGATGAGGAGGGTCGGTTCCGGTTTTCGAATCTGCCTGCGGCGCCCGTGAGTGTGACGGCGCACGGGGTTCAGGAGCCGCCACAGCTGCCGCCGGGCCGTCAGTTCATGCCTGATGTGGACGAGGTAACGATTCAGGGGAAAGTCGCGGATTGGATGAGAAACCGCGATCGGTAGTTGCGTAAAGAGCCGGGGTCAAGGGGGCCACGCCCCCTTGCCGCCGGAGGCATTTCCATGAGGAACCGTGGGACACAACGGATGTCCCCTTTGTGGCACCGGCGTTGAGGACTCCCTCAAACCACACCGCTCGCTTCGCAATCCCCGCGTGTTTGTGAGGGGGCATCCGACACGGTGTCCGCGTTTGGACACGTGCTCCTTCAGACATCTCTCGACGAGAGGGCCTCCGGCGGGCAAAGGGGATTCTCCCCTCTGCACTCCCCGACCAGGGTGCCCCTGGACCCCGGTGAGCTGGCGCACTAGCCGCAGCCCAGCAACAGGTGATGTCGCAGACGTTCCACCAGCCTCTCCGCCATCTCCGGCGGGTCCAGCGGATCACGCACAAACGCCGCCACCCCCAACCGCCCGTGCAGCGTCCCGACAAGCCAGCAGTACCGCGTCCCCACCCGCGTCTGGCACGTCGCCGTATACAGCTCCCGCGGACGAACCCCGCCATAGTCCTCCGCCATCGGCAGAACACCCGTATTCGAAACGATCGCGTCCGACGTACACAGCAGCGGATGCTTGTCCGCCGCCGGCGCCAGAAAGGTCCGGGCCACCCTCGAAAAACCCCACGGCGGAAGACCGGTCCGCCCGATCGCCCCCGTGAGCGACGCGTGATACGCCCGGGCAAACTCCCAGAACGAACCACTCGGCCGCCCGTGCCACGTCTTCACCCAGTAGATGTAAAGACCCAGCTGCTCCGGCGCGACCGGAACCGGCTGCCGCCGACGCAGGTCGATATTGGTCTGAAAGGCGACACGGCGACGATCCGGCAGAACCTCAAACGCCACCAGCAGCGCCGCGGCACACAGCGCCGTATTGAGCGTCGTCCCATTCGCCTTGGCGGCCTGCAGGATCGCTCGGGTCTCGTCGGCGGAAAGACTCCCGAACCGCGGGACCGTCCGCTGGAGACTCCCGGCATGGGCGGCTACCGGGCGAGGGTTTCGGACAAGGTTCTTCGCCTCCTCCGCAAAGAACCGCAGCGTCGCCGCCGTTCTCGCTCCGGCTGGAAGAAAGGTCTCGAGAGGCGGGGCGATCGGCCGCGGCTCCGGGGCCGCGGCCTCGGAGTGTTCCAGGTCGGCGTAAGTCTGCAGCAGGGTATGGAAGAACGGCGCGACACCCAGCCCGTCGCAGATTGCATGATGGATCCGCAGCACGAGCTCGCAGCGATCCTCGCCCGCCAGGACCGTCAGACTCCAGAGAGGCGAAGACGATACCTCGCCTCCAGCCGGAGCGGGTGCGGGAAACGGCTCGTTGATGAGCCGCTCGGCGGCCGACCGCCACTGGTTCTCGTCGACGCGCGGAATGATGCGCAGGTCCAGCGCGACGTCGCGAATCGGCGCGAGGATCGGGCGGCCATCCCCGCCGGTCACGATCGTGCTGGAGAGAAGCGGCCAGCGTTCGGCCAGCCGCTGCGCCGCCTTCTGCAGCCTCGGGAGATCGAGCTTCCCTTCGCACACGAGCGGGGAAACCTGAGTGTAGGTCCCGTACCGGGCGCTCCCCCAGGCGAAGAACGATTCCAGGTCGCCAAGCGGACGGTGCGGCGGATGATCGGGCGAAGGACTCACGACGGACCAGAGCGGAAGGGAGCCGGATGGGACAGGAAAGAGCAGGGGACGAAGCGGTGGGGACTCTCGCCCAGAGCGGTCGAAATGACAAGAGGAATGCCGAGCTCGTGCCGTGACGGAACGCGGCCCTGGCTGCCGAAAACTTCCGAAAGACATGCCGGGAGCCTCGCCCTCCCGATCCCTTGGATCTTGACCGCAATGAAAGATGCATATACAAATAAATCATGGCGAAGTTCGAAGACATGGTCGATCACGTCGCGGAGCACTGCGCCGGACTGCGGGTGCGGCTGCTGAACCGGGTTGTGAGCGGCCTCTATGACAACCACCTTCGCCCGCTGGGACTGCGGGGGAGCCAGTTCAACATCCTCGTCGCCTCGGCCAAGATGAAACTGGCCCGGCCCGCCATCATGGCCGAGGTGCTGTGCATCGATCCGACGACGCTCAGCCGCAACCTGGAACGGATGCGGGCGCGGGGGTGGTTGGAGCAGGTCCCCGATCCGGAGGACGGCCGGGCTCAACCGTTCCGGCTGACCGACTCAGGGCGGGAGATCCTGCGGAGGGCGATCCCGCTGTGGGAACGGGCTCAGGCGGAGACCGAGGCCCTGCTGGGGGAAGCGGCCCTGGCGGCGATCCGCCGCGGGAGCGAGGCAGCCCGGGCGGGCTGACGCGATATGAGGGAATCCGATTCGGCAACGCTTTTGTTAGAAACTTGCATATACACACAAGTGGGCGTCCCATGAAACTCGAAGACCATCCCACCGTTCGGAAGCTGATTGACCGCCCTCGGCTGGTGTCGCCTCCGCCGGCCCCGCTCGACGCCGAATGGCTCAAAGCGCTCGCCCGCGAGTGCGGTGCGGACGACGTGGGGCTGGTCGAGCTCGAACGGCCGGCGCTCGCGGACCAGCGGGAGGAGATTCAGGCGCTCCTCCCGGGGGCCAGGACGATCCTCAGCCTCGTCCTGCGGATGAACCGTGAGCCGATCCGGACCCCGGCGCGGTCGCTTTCGAACCTGGAGTTCCACCACGTCGGGGACGAAACGAACGAGGCGGCCCGCCGGATCGTGGAGGCGCTTGAGGAACGCGGCATCCGGGCCCTCAACCCCGCCATGGGCTTTCCGATGGAAATGGACCGTTTCCCGGGGAAGATCTGGACGGTGTCGCACAAGCCGGTCGCCGTCGCCGCCGGGCTCGGGATGATGGGGATTCACCGCAACGTGATCCATCCCCGGTTTGGCAACTTCATCCTCCTGGCGACGGTCGTGATCGCCGCCGAGGCGACCGCGTACGATCAGCCGATCGACTACAACCCATGCCTCGAGTGCAAGCTGTGCGTGGCGGCCTGTCCCGTGGGGGCGATCGCGCCGGACGGGCACTTCGACTTCTCCGCGTGCTACACGCATAACTACCGGGAGTTCATGGGGGGCTTCAACGACTGGGTCGAGACGGTGGCCGACAGCCGGAACGGCCTCGACTACCGCCATCGAGTCGGCAACGCGGAGTCCGCCTCGATGTGGCAGAGCCTCTCCTTCGGACCGAACTACAAGGCGGCCTACTGCCTCTCGGTCTGCCCGGCAGGCGAAGACGTCATCGCTCCTTATCTGGAGAACCGCCGTGAGCATCTGGAGACGGTGGTCCGTCCGCTGCAGCAGAAGGTCGAGTCGATCTATGTCGTCCCCGGCTCGGACGCGGAGGACCATGTCCGCAAGCGGTTCCCGCACAAGACCGTGCGGAATGTCCGCGGCAGCCTCCGCCCCCGCTCGATCGAATCCCTGTTGTCGGCGATGCCGCACGCCTTCCAGCGGGAGAAGGCGGCCGGCTTCCGCGCGGTCTACCACTTCCGGTTCACGGGGGAGGAGCCGCGGGAGGTGACGATCCGCATTGCCGACCGGACGCTCGCCATCGAGCCGGGACTGGTTGGCCGGTGCGACGTGCGGGTGACGGTCGACTCCCGGACCTGGCTCAGGTTCATCGCGAAGGAGATTTCGCTGTTCCGGGCCCTCATCACATTCCGGCTCCGGATCCGCGGCAACCCGCTTCTCCTCGCCCGGTTCGGCCGGTGCTTTCCCTCGTGATGCCCCGCTCAGTGGCGGTTGTTCTGCTCGATCTCGGCCGCGATCCGCGCGAAGGCGGCTGCCCGCGGGTTCTTCTCGACGACCTTCTGCGAGATCCGCCCCAGCTCCGCTTCGAGGTCTGTCGCCCGCTCGATCTTCTGCCGGACGCGTTTCACCTCGGCCAGCTTTCCCACGGCCTTCCGGTAGAGCGGGCTCTCTTCGACGACCTCTTCCTTGAGCAGCGTCACCGCCTCGTCGAGGATCTTCTCGGCGGCGTCCGGCTGCTGGAGGGCCATGTAGATGTCCCCCAGCTCGACGAGGGCTTCGAGCCGCTTCCGGTCGCGGGGGCTGATCTGCTCCGCCAGGGTCTCGGCCGCCATCGTCAGGGCCTTCTCGGCCCGTTCGGCCTCGTCGGCACCGTAGAGTTCGGCGAGCGCCACGACCGTCCGGGCGACGTCGGGATGATCGCTCCCCAGCCGCCGCGACAGGATCCGGCCCCCCTCTTTGACGAGCGTCTTTCCCTCATCGTCCTTCTGCATCGCTCCGTAGAGCGAGCCGAGTTCCACGAGCGCCTGGGCGTACTCGGGATGATCCTTGCCGAGCTCGTTGCCGATGACCTCACCGGCCGACCGGAGGGCCGCTTCGGCGAGGCCGTACTCTTTCATGTCGCGGTAGAGCCGGGCCGCTTGGACGAGGTGCCGGGCGTACTCCGGGTGTTCCGCGCCGAGGTAGCCCGCGGCGACCTGGGCCGCGACGTCGACGAGTTCGCGAGCCAGCTCCGAGTTGTCCTGTCCCTGCTGGACGCGGGCGAGGTCCTGGAGGGTCTGGGCGACGAGGGGGTGCCGGTCGCTGAACTGAGCTCGGAAGATGTCGAGGGCTTCTCCCAGGAGCGGCTCCGCGGCTTTGAGACGGCCGCGTTCCGCGCTGATGACCGCGAGGTTTCGGAGGGCGACGCCGTACTCGGGGTGCGTCTTGCCATAGGCGGCGAGCAGGATCTCCGCCGCCTGCCGGCTGTCGCGCTCGGCCCACTCGGACCGGCCGAGGGCGTGATAGAGGGCCGACTGTTCCAGCAGGATCGCGGCGAAGGCGGGATGTCCGGGATCGACGCCGCTGAGGAGTTCACGGGCCCGGTCGAGTTGCGGCTGGGCGTCCGGGATTCGGCCCTGCCGCCGGGACAGCTCCGCTCGGTTCTTGTGGAGCATCGCCAGCGGGACGGCGTACCGCTCCGGCTCGGCCGCGTAGATGGTCTCGATCGCCTCGTAGGCGGCGCGGGCTTCGTCGTAGTTCGCCATCAGGACGCAGACGCTCGCCTTGACCCCCAGGGCCTGCGCGTAGACGGGGGTGTCGGTCGCCTCCTTCTCGCGGAGGACCGCGAGGGCGCGGTCGATCACCTCGGGAACATTCCGCACGGCTCCGGCATCCCGCAGCGCGGAGGCGTAGCCGATGAGGGCCACCGCCTCATCCCCGCTTCCACTGCCGTACCGCTCGGCGGTTCCGGCGACGACCTTCTTGTGGAGCGCGAGCGACTCGCCGAAGCGGCCCGAATCCTGGAGCAGGTTGGCGAGGTCGATTTCGAGGGTCAGCGTCGTGGGATGTGTCTCGCCTCGCGTTGCGACGAGTGTCTTCAGGGCTCGACGGTAGAGAGCTTCGGCCTCCTTCGGTCGTCCGGCGGAGTGGCACAGCTCGCCCCAGCGGCCGCAGGCGAAGGCGGTGACGTAGTGGTCGGGCCCCCACAGGGCCTCCTGGCCGGCGGCGCACTTCTGGGCTGCCTCGATGGCCAGGGGAAGGTCCCCCTCCGATTCGAACCTGTCCCGGTCTCCCGCGAGGTTCCCTGCCGCGCGGTGCTGCTCCATCTGGGCTTCGGAGAGGGAGTCGAGGAGGGCGAGGTACTCCTCGGCGGTGAAGAGCTGTGTGCGGGCGATCCCCAGTTTGGGCCGCGTGTCCGGGACGGTGCGGAACTCCTGGGCCGGTGCTGAGGGGCCAAAGAGGGGGACGAGAGCCGCGAAGCCCACGAGGAGAAATACGAAGCGGCGCATCCCTGCGGACCCCGTCAGAACGGATCAGAAGACCCGGCTTCTAACACCGCAGACGCGTTCGGGTCAATTCGGAGATCGGCGGGCCTGGGGAACGCGAGGGTATTCGGCGAACTGCAGTCGGCCGGGGAGAGAGGTTGATCCCCCGGTTTCGACTCGCCATCCTTGCCGGATGGACTCCCATAGCTCAAACCCAACGTGCGACGGCAGCCGGGGTCAAGGGGCCAAAGAAACAACACAGGACCCCTTGCCGCCGGAGGCGCTTCCAGGAGGAACCGTGGGACACAACGGACGTCCGCTTTGTGGGACCGGCGTTGAGGACTCACCGCCCGCTCTGGGATCCCCGCGGGTTGGTGAGGGGGCATCCGGCACAGTGTCCGCGTTTGGACACGTACTCCTTCAGGCATCTCTCGACAGCCAGGCCTCCGGCGGGCAAAGGGGATTCTCCCCTCTGCACTCCCTGACCAGGGTGCCCCTGGACCCCGGTTGCGTCGCAAGATCGCTCGTCAGACCATCATTCAACAGACACGCCCGGAGCTTGGGGCGACTGCATAGGACGGCAGAAGTTCGGGTTTCTACTTCGCCGGGTTCATCTTCGTCAGCAGCGGGGGCATCTCGCCTTCGTCCCGGATCGCCCACAGATGCTTCTGCGAGGCGACATAGAGCGTGCCGTTCGCGGCCGTCGGGACCGACCAGACCGGAGAACCGAGGCGCATATCCGCCAGGTGCTTGAGCTCCCGGCCCGCCGCCAGGACCGTCAGGCCCCGCCGCGTTCCGAGATAAACCTTGTTGTCCGCCACGAACGTCGACGACCAGACTTCGTCCTTCGTGTCGTAGACCCACTGGACGCGGCCGGTCTGGGCGTCGAGGCAATGGACCTTGCCGGCGTGTTCGGCGACATAGACGAGGCCGTCGCGGACCGATGGAGTCGAGAGCGTCCGGCCGATCCCTTCGTATACCCAGACGGTCTCGACCGTCGACTTCCCATCCGCCTCGCGGCGCGGGCGGATGCAGGAGACCGCCCCCTTGCCGCGACCGTGGAGCGGATCCTGGCCGATCGTTACGTAGACCAGTTCGCCGTCAACGACCGGCGATCCGATGATCTCGCTGGGGCTGATGAGCTCCCCATTGGCGAACAGGTCCTTGGCTCCGCCGCGGACGAGGGCCCAGTAATCGATGACCTTGCCGCCCCGTTCGCGGTAGCCCTTGGGGTTGGCGTCGAACTTCCAGAGTTGCTCGAGCGTTTGGCCCGGCTTCAGCTCCTTGAGGGGGCGGAAGCCGTAACAGAAGCCGTCGCCGGCACCGAAGACGATCTCCTCTTCGTTGCCGACCTTCAGCAGGGTGGGGGAGGCCCACTGGCCGTGGAAGACGGCGGCGCTGATCTTGCCGTCGTCCCGGGCGAGGAACTCGCCGGTGTCGCGATGGAGGGCGATGAGCGACGCGGCGGTCGGGAGGACGACTTTGCCGTCGTAGACGCCGTTTCCGGTGCAGACGTAGACGACGTCGCCGTGGATCAGGACGGAGCAGTTCGTGGCGTCGTGGGGGAAGACCGGGAGGTCCCGGACCATGTCGAACCGCCACAGGATGTCGGCGTCGGTGGGGCGAAGCTCGACGGCCGGATCGTCCTGGCCGACGGAGAACTTGGCTTCGTCGAGGAACGGGCCCTGGTTGCCGTTGTCGAGTCCGCGGACGTCGAGGCACAGGACCTCGCAGCGGTTGGTGACGAGGTAGGCCCGGCCGCGGTCGACCGTGACGGTCGAGCAGATGCCGAGGTTCATGGCGTCGAAGTCTTCGCTGACCTTGGCGCGGTCGATCTCGATCTTGGGGACGACGAGTTTCCAGTCGAGTTCGCCGGAGTGCTCGTCGAAGCACATCAGGACGCCCCCTTCGGTCACTTCATAGCGGGGGTCTTCGAGGGTTTCGTCGTTTGTTCCGATGAAGACCTGTCCGCCGGCGATGGTGGGGGCGGAGTAGTTTTCGCTGCCGATGCGGGCGACCCAGGCGACGTTCTTGGTGGATTTGACGTCGACGCCGAGTTTTTCGCGGGTGCGTTTGCCGGGGTCGAAGCGTTCGGGGAGGTGCGTCTCGGAGGACGCCATGTTGCGGTGTGTGCCGCCTCCCCATTGGGCCCAGTCGGCGGCGAGGGCCGGGACGGTGAGGAGGCCGAGGAGGACCGCTCCGCCGAGGCGGGAGGAGAGGCGGGGGAGGGGCGAGGTCATGTGTGGGAGGTCCGAACCGCGGCGCACGTTCAAAAACGTTCCCAACAGCATCCACAGGGTGGCATCGTGGGGCAAGTCGGCGGGGTGTCGGGTGGTGGGGGTGAGCTCAGCTTGGTGTGACAATCGGAATAATCAGGCGCTTTGCGCAAGCTGAACCGGCCCAACCGGGTCCAGGGGCACCCTGGTGGGGAGTGCAGAGGGGCAACGCCCCTTTGCCCGCCGGAGGCCGTCTCCTCGAGAGATGTCTGAAGGAGGGGGTGTCCAGACGCGGACGACGTGCCGTATGCCCCCTCACCAACCCGCGGGGATTGCGAAACGAGCGGTGAGTCTTCAACGCCGGTACCACAAAGCGGACGTCCGTTGTATCCCACGGTTCCTCACAGGAGTGCCTCCGGCGGCAAGGGGGCGTGGCCCCCCTTGACCCCAGGCTGCCGTCGCACATTGGGCTTGAGCTATGGGAGTCACGCCGGCAATGACGCGTCTCAGTGCTTGAAGTGGCGACGACCCGTGAAAATCATCGACATGCCGTGCTCGTCACACGCCGCAATGACGTCCGGGTCCGCCTTCGAACCACCCGGCTGAATCGCCGCCGTGATCCCCGCCTTCGCCGCCTCGTCAATCCCATCCCGGAACGGGAAGAACGCGTCCGAAGCCACCACCCCGCCACGACTCTTCTCGCCCGACTTGTAAGCCGCGATGTGCGACGAATCTAGCCGGCTCATCTGACCCGCCCCGACACCGATCACCATCCCCCCCTTCGCAAAGACGATGGCGTTCGACTTCACGTGCTTGCACACCTTCCAGCTGAACGCCAGATCCGTCAGCTCGGCGGCCGTCGGCGCCCGCTTCGTCACCACCTTCCAGTCCCCCTGCGGATCGGCCTGGTCGTCCCGGTCCTGCATCAGCAGGCCGCCAGTTACGCGGCGGTACTCCAGAATCGTCGGCTGCGGCAGCAGGAAACCCGGCAGCTTCAGAAGGCGGACATTGTTCTTCCACTTCGGCTTCGTGGTGAGGAGGGCGAAGGCCTCGGGAGCGTAGTCCGGAGCAATGATCGCCTCGATGAACCGGTTCGGCTCGCACAGCCGCTCGGCGGTCGCGAGATCGACCGGCCGGTTAAAGCCGATGATCGAACCGAAGGCGCTGATCGGGTCCCCTTCGTACGCCTTGTCGAACGCCTCGGCGAGCGTCGCCCCGATCGCACAGCCGCACGGATTGTTGTGCTTGATGACGACCGCGGCCGGCTCCTCGTATTCGCGGGCGATCGCCATCGCGGCGTCGAGGTCGAGGAGGTTGTTGTAGGAGAGCTCCTTGCCGTGCAGCTTCTCGGCCGCCGCCAGCGTCGCCGGCCCGGCGTTCGGCTCGACGTAGAACGCGGCCTTCTGATGCGGGTTCTCACCGTAGCGGAGGGTCTCGCGGCGCTCGAGGGCGATGGCGATGGTCGGCGGGAAGATCTTGTCGGTTTCGGTGCCGGTGATGCCGGCGAAGTAGTTCGAGATCGCCCGGTCGTAGCGGGCGGTCATTTCGAAGGCCGCGCCGGCGAGCTCGCGGCGGAACTCCGGCGTGAGCTGTCCCGCCTGGAGACCGGCGATGACGCGGTCGTACTGATCGGCCCGCGTCACGACGCCGATGTAGGCGTGGTTCTTGGCCGCCGAGCGGATCATGCTCGGGCCGCCGATGTCGATGTTCTCGATGGCATCTTCGATCTTGCAGCCCGGCTTCGCGACCGTCTGTTCGAACGGATAGAGGTTCACGACGACGAGCTCGAACGGAATGATCCCGTGAGCCTCGATTGCCTCGGCGTCTTCCTTGAGGTCCGGCCGGCCGAGGATCGCCCCGTGGATCCGCGGGTGCAGCGTCTTGACCCGCCCGTCCATGATTTCCGGGAAGCCGGTGTAGGACGAGACGTCGATGACGTTGAGCCCCAGGTCCTTCAGGAACTTGGCCGTTCCGCCGGTGGAGAGAATCTCGAAACCGAGCTGACCGAGGGCCTGGGCAAAGGGGGCGAGACCCGTCTTGTCACTGACGCTGATAAGGGCACGACGAGGCCAGGCGCGGCTCATGGGAACTCCGGACACGAACGGACGAACAAGGACGAACGGACCAAGGGGCACAAGGTATCGGCAGCGGGGGAGACGTGAAAGGATGGGGGCGGGAGAGTGCTTCGTGAGAATTGCAAACTGAGATGTGGGGCGTGTGCAAACCCTGCCGATGACGCGTCCCCCGTATCTTGGCTCGAACCGCGTCCTCGCCGAACGGACTCCCGCCCGCTCAATCCCAACTCTCCACGGCAGCCCGGTCCAGCGGGACGCTGGCTGGATGGCTGGACGGGGGGGAGGGGGTTCGGGAGACTGGCGGGCGGTCGGTCGTGTGGCCGGCGGTGGAACCCCATTCGATCGAGAGTGCGATGCGCGGCCTGATCCGAAGCGTGACCTCCCTGGTGTGCGGCATCTCCCTGGCCGGTTCCGGCTCACTGTGCGCTGGGGCGGAAGAGTGGCCGCAGTGGCGGGGACCGGAGTTCACCGGGATCTCGACCGAGACCGGCGTCGCCACGAGCTGGTCCGCCAAAAAGAACGTCGCCTGGCGTACGGAACTCCCCGGCCCCGCCGGCTCCACCCCGTGCATCGCCAACGGCCGCCTGTTCCTGACCACCGCGGCCGGCGAAGACCTGTACGTGATGGCCTTCGACCTCAACGGCAAGGAACTGTGGCGGCAGAAGGCTGGCTCCGGAAACCAGGACGCCCGCGTCGACGAGGGGAACTCCGCGGCTCCGTCCCCCTGCACGGACGGCAAGCACGTCTGGGCCTTTTTCGGCACGGGGATCCTGGTCTGCTACGACCGGGACGGCAAAGAGGTCTGGAAGTTCGACGTCCAGGACCGCTACGGCAAGATCGATATCCAGTTCGGGATGACGTCGACCCCTGTGCTCGACGGCGACTTCCTGTACCTGCAGCTCATCCACGGCAACATGCGGACAGACTACACCGTCGGCAAGGTGGTGAAGCTCGAGAAGAAGACTGGCAAGGAGGTCTGGGCAGTCGACCGGAAGGCGGACCCCAAGGCGGAGTGCAAGCACTCCTATGCGTCCCCTTTCCTCTTTGAAGACGGAGGATCGCGGAGCCTGGTGACGCACGGGGCGGACTGCACGGTCGGGATCGCCCTGGAGGACGGGCGCGAGCTGTGGCGGCTGGACGGGCTCAACGGCCCGTCGCGGTTCAACGCGAACTACGACGGGACGCTGCGGTTCGTCGCTTCGCCGGGGCTCTCCAAGGACGCGCTCATCATTCCGAGCGCCAAGAAGGGGCCGGTCGTCGCGATCAAGACCCCCAGCCAGATCCAGGGGAACATCACCAAGTCGGACTCCGACATCCTGTGGACGTATGAGCGGACGCCGGACGTCTGCTGTCCGCTGATCGTCGACGGCCGGGTCTACCTCAACATGGATGCCCGCTTCGCCAGCCTCGACGTCAAGACCGGCAAGGTGATCTACGAGGGGCGGATCCACAGCGCGTCTTACCGCGGCAGCCCCGTTTACGCCGCCGGCCACATCTACTGTGTGGCCCGGGACGGCGTGATCACGGTCCTCAAGGCGGGGACGGACGACCTGCAGGTGGTGGCGGAAAATACGCTTGACGAACCGATCTCGGCTTCGCCAGCGATCACGGAAGGGATGATGTATCTACGGACGTACAAGGCGCTCTATGCGATTCGCGACGGGGCGGTGACGCGAGCCGCGAAGTGAGTTTCCGTCCGTACCGAGTGGTCACGAACCGGTGGCCGGAGCCGCTTTGACGGCGGAGATGGCGCCGTTCTTCTTGAGGTCTTTGCCGAAGCTCAGCTCAGCAGTGAGCTTCGTGGACTTGAGGCCGGTGACCGTGACCGTCGGGGGGGTGCTGTAGCCGGAGCCGCCTTCGGTGATGACGATCTGCTTGATCTGGCCGTTCTCGACGATGGCGTGGCCTTTGGCCGGTTTGGTCGGCCACATTTCGCCTCGTTCGCGGCGGTAGCGGTAGTAGTCGGAGACTTCGTCGAGTCGCTCGTTGGTGATGCCGTGCGGGCCAAGGACTTTGAGGAGGGCTTCCTTGTTCTTGCGGGCCTGGGCGCCGGAGGGGGGGCCGTTTCGGGAGGGGGTGACGCCGCTGAAGGCTTCGCGGAAGACTTCGGGGGTGACGCCGAGGCCGCCGGCGACGAGGGCGACTGGGCGGCCGTGGTCGCGGGGGTCGGTTTCGTGTCCGCCGCCGAAGGTGAGGGGAAGTTCTTCGGCGTGGGCCATTGCGGCTGCTCCCCAGAGGGCCAGGCTCAGGAGGGTCAAGTGTGCCAGGACTTTCATGATGTTGTTGCCCGCTCGTGTTGTTGAGTGTGTTGTGCTCTTCACGTGGTCTTGAAACACCGTGGGCGGCAAACCGGACCGCGAAAGTTTTCCGGCTGTCTCGAATCACGTCCTTGCCGGCGAAGCGTCCATAGCTCAAACCCAACGTGCCCCGGCAGCCTGGGGTCAAGGGGGCCACGCCCCCTTGCCGCCGGAGGCATTTTCGTTGAGGAACCGTGGTACACAACGGACGTCCCCTTTGGGCAGTCCGGTGCCGCGCTTGCGTCCGGTCGGCAAGACCTCGAAAGTACAGAATCCCCGAAATTGCCTCCGTTCCCACGGTTAGCATGCCTGTGCGTCTTCTCGTCCTGGCGGTCTCCTGCTCACTTCTCGTCTCGACCGCCTGGGGACAGCCTCCGCGCGAACGACGCGGCGGATTCCAACGGACCATCCACGCCATCCGCGACGCCCGGATCGTCGTCTCCGCCGGCGAAGCCGCGATCGAAAAAGGGACGATCGTCATCCAGGACGGCTTCATCACCGCCGTCGGCGACGAGGTCGCCATCCCCCCCGGAGCCCACGTGATCGAAGGGGCCGGACTCGTCGTCTACCCGGGCTTCATCAACGCCCTCGCCGACATCCCGCTCCCGCCCGAACGACAGCCCGCACCGGGGGCCGGCCGGAAACTGAACCTCGAACAGTATGCCCTGGCGGTCACGCCGCCGGACAACCGCCGCGGACTCACGCCGGAGTTCCCACTCTCGAGCCGGCTGACCTGGGACGAAGCAGGACAAAAGCCGTACCGCGAAGCCGGGTTCACCACGGTTCACGCAGTCTGGGCCGCTCCCATCGCCGCCGGGCAGACCTGTCTCGTCACGACCTCGGGAGCACCGCTGCGGGAGAGCCTGATCGCTGATCCCGTCGCCGCCACGTTCCTCCTCGCCCCGCCCCGCGGACGCGACGACGAATCGACCCGCTACCCGGCGACCTTCATGGGAGCCGTCGCTCACCTGCGGCAGGCGTTCCTCGACGCCGAACACCACGCGAAGCATCGGCAGCTGTTCGACGGAGGAGCGGGCGACCTGCAGCGGCCTGTCGAAGATGCAGCCCTGGAGACCCTGACCCGCGTCCGCGCGGGAGAACTGCGGGCGCTGTTCCTCGCGCGGCTCAGCCGCGATCAGGACCGCCGCGAGGTCGACGAAGGAGCCCGGATGTTCGGCTTCCTCCCGTCCAATACGGAGCGGGACCGGATCCGGCGGGCGATCGCGTTCGCCGGCGAGCAGGGGCTCGATCCGATCCTTTCGGTCGGGACCGACGCGGCAGAAGTCGTGGACGAACTGGAGAGCCGCGAGCGGCCGGTGATCCTGGAACTCGATCTGGGGGAGGAGCCGGAAGAGCCCAAGGCCAAGCCCGAAGACGAAGCCAAGGCGATTCGCGCGGACGTTCCCGCTCCGCAGCGGCAACGGGAGTACCTCAAGGCGGAATGGAAGCGGCACGCGGGAGCCGCCGCGGCGCTGCATGAGGCGGGGGTGTCGTTCGCTCTGGCAACGCGGGGGCTCAAGCAGCCGGGGGACCTGCTCAAGACCGTCCGGATCCTGATCGAGCAGGGGCTCGACGAAGCGACCGCGGTCGCCGCGCTCACGAGCGTGCCGGCGGAGCTCCTGGGGCAGTCGGCCCACATCGGGTCGCTCGCCGAAGGGCACTGGGGGCACGTCACGGTCCTCGCGGCGCCGCTGAAGGAGAAGCACGCCAAGCTGCGGTACGTCCTCGTCGACGGGGCGCTGCATGAGTTCAACGCGCCGGAGAAGGAGAAGTCGTCGAAGCCGGCCGACAAGCCGACCGTGCACCTCGACGGGACGTGGCAGGTTCGGATCGATCAGGGAAATGAAAAATCGACGTCGGCGACGCTGGAACTCGCCCAGAACGAGGCGGCGCTCTCCGGGGGTTTCACGAGCGACCAGGGGGCGGGCCGGGTCTCGTCGGGGAAGGTGACCGGGAAGAGTTTTCGATTCACCGTCGAGATTGGAGCAGGCGAGAAGACGCTGACGCTGAAGTTCGAAGGCGAAGCTGAGGATCAGGACGGTGAGCAGCGGTTGAAGGGCAAGCTCGTCCCGCCGTTCGGGCCGGAGACGACCTTCACCGCGACGCCGAAGACATCGAAGAACAAGACGGAGAACGAGGCCAAGCCGGAGTCTTCACCGGAAGAGAAGAAGCCCGCGAATCCGATCTCGCTGTCGATCGACGACGGCGAGCCGGCGATGGCGAAGGAGGCGTCGAAGCCGGAATCCGCGGATTCGAAAGAGGCGACGAAGAAGGGGAAGGCCAAACCGGCCCCGCTGCAGCCATTCGATCCGGAGCTGTTCCCGACGGAGCTGCCGCCCGACCGCGAGCGGCCGATCGACCGGACCGAGGGGAACCTGTTCGTCCGCGGGGCGACGGTCCTGACCGGGACCGGCGAGACGTTGGAAGAGGCTTCGATCCTGATCCGCGAGGGAAAGATCGCCGCGATCGGGAAGGATCTGGAGCCGGATGAGGGGATGCGGGTCATCGACGCGCGGCGGCACTGGGTGACGCCGGGGCTGATCGATACCCACAGCCACATCATGTTCGACGGCGGTCTCAACCAGGTGAACGAGGGGACGCAGTCGATCGTCTGCGAGGTCCGGGTTCGTGACGTGATCGCCACCCGCGACGTGGCCGAGTACCGGGCGCTCGCCGGTGGTCTCACGACCGCGCGGCTCCTGCACGGCTCGGCGAATGCCATCGGCGGGCAGGATGCCGTCGTGAAGCTCAAGGTTGGGGACGGACTGGATGAGCACCTCGTTACGGATCGGCCGCTCGGCGTGAAGTTCGCGCTCGGTGAGAACGTGAAGCGGAACCCGAACCGGTTCCCCCACACGCGGCTCGGCGTCGAGGCGACGCTCAAGCGGGCGTTCTTCGAGGCCCTCGACTACCGCCGCGAGTGGATCGCCTACGAGAAGGCGAAGAAAGCGGCCGGACGAAAGGGTGACGAGATCCTCCCTCCCCGCCGCGACCTGCGGCTGGAGCGGCTGGTCTCGATCCTGAACGGCGAGACGCTGATCCACTCCCACTGCTACCGCGCGGACGAGATCCTGATGCTGCTGCGGACCGCCGACAGCCTGGGAATCCGGGTGCAGTCGCTCCAGCACGTTCTGGAGGGGTACAAGATCGCCCCCGAGATCCTGAAGCACGGGGCGAGCTGCAGCACGTTCTCCGACTGGTGGGCCTACAAGGTCGAGGCGTACGACGCGACGGCCTACAACGCGTCGCTCCTCAACGAGGCGGGGGTCAGCACCGTCATCAAGAGCGACAACGCCGAACTGATGCGGCACATGAACTTCGAGGCGGCCAAGTCGCTCAAGTACGGCAACATGCCTCCCGACGACGCCCTCGCCATGGTGACGCTGAACGCAGCCCGCGAGATCGGGCTCGACAAGCGGATCGGGTCGATCGAGGTCGGCAAGGACGGAGACCTGGCGATCTTCAGCGGGCACCCGTTCAACACCTTCGGCAAGTGCGTGGCGACGGTCATCGAAGGGGAAGTCCGGTACGAGCAGGCGAAGCAGCCGACCGCGATGTCCGAGGCGGGCCGCAAGCGGGCGGCTCTGGCGCCGAAGCTCGTGATGGCGGCGGACGAGGTCCGGGCCAAGGCGCTCGTGATCCCTGAGAGCGAGAGCGGCGTCTATGCCATCGAGAACGCGACGATCCATCCGGTCGAAGGGCCGGATGGGATCGAGAACGGGACGCTAGTGATCGCCGACGGCAAGATCCAGGCGGTCGGCCGGGACATTCCGGCGCCCGAGGGGGCGACGATCATCAATGCGACGGGCCTGCACGTTTACCCGGGGCTGATCGATTCGGGGTGTCTCGTGGGGGTTCACGAGATCGATGCGCTCGACGTGGGCCAGGACCACTCGGAGAACGGGCCGTTCCAGCCGGACCTGACCCCCTCGACGGCGCTCAATGTCGACTCGGAGCTGTTGCCGGTGGCCCGCGCGGGGGGGATTACGGCGGCGCTGATCCGGCCGCGGAGCGGGATCATTGCCGGGCAGTGTTCGCTGATTCAGCTCAGCGGGTGGACCGCTCCCGAGATGACGATCCGCGAGGCGGTCGGGCTGGCGATCAACTGGCCGACAAAGGCGGAGGAGATCGATTCGCTCAAGGAGTTCTTCCGCACGGCCCGGCGATATGACGAGCTGCGCGCTCAGGAGAAGCCGGGGAAGGAGACGATGGTCCGCGATCCGCGGTTTGAGGCGATGCGGCCGTATCTCAAGCGGACGAAGCCGGTCTTCGTCGAGGGGCATACGCGGAAGCAGATGGCGGAGGCACTGCTGTGGGCGGAGGAGGAGAAGCTGCGCGTGGTCCTGACGGGGGCGACCGATGCCTGGAAGCTGGCGGCGGAGATCAAGGCCCGGAAGGTGCCGGTGATCCTGGGGCCGGTGATGCGGCCGCCGCTGGAGGGATGGGACCCGTTCGACGCCCCGTATGCAAACCCCGGGCGGTTGTTTGAGGCCGGCGTGCCGTTCGCGGTCCGCTCCGACGAAGAGGCGAACGCCCGCAACGCACCGCTCGAGGCGGGATTTGCGGTGGGGTATGGGTTGCCGGAGCGGGAGGCGCTCAAGGCGGTGACGCTCGGGGCGGCGAAGATCCTGGGTGTCGAGGGTGAGCTCGGTTCGCTGAAGGCGGGGAAGCGGGCGAATGTGATCGTGACGGACGGTTCGCCGCTGCAGCATTCGACGCAGTTCAAAGCGGTGTTTGTCAGCGGCCGGCCGTATGCGCCGGAGAGTCGGCAGACGCGGTTTTATGAGAAGTACCGAGAGCGCTTGAAGTAGGTCTCTTTTGATCCCCGGGTCCAGGGCAGGGGCCCAGGCGGGGGGAGGATCGGGACGGGACCTGCGGCGGATCAATCCGCCGGATCGTCGCGCGGCGGACGTTCGTCAAACGGTATGAAATCATCGATGACGCCGCTCGGGAGTCCTCCATGCTGCGTAGCCACGTTGAAGGCAAACGGCGGCGGGTAGAGGAAGTGTCCGAAAATCCAAACGGACATCCAGACCGTCGGATAGACGGCAATATGGCAACACATATCGACAACCCGCCCGATCCGTTCCACAGCCCTAGCCCCGTCGATGGATTCGGCCCGACCCCATCACGACTCGGGACATTCTGCGAATCAGGCGGACTTTGGCAAGGGCGTTTCGTTCGTTTTTTAGTCGCCGTTCAGGGAACGTGGCTTCGCGGAATTATGGGCTGGTCAAAGTGAGGCTTCGTCCGGCCTGCATCATTTGAATATGCTCTTCGGACGCGTGCCGGTTGGCATGGTTCGGCCAGGACGGGTGGCACGCCACGGAGACTTTGCGAAGGGGCGCGGCCGACGATCGGCGAAGAGTTATCAAATCTGGCTTGACCACGCCCTTCGAAGACACAGGACCTGCCACCCGACCCGCTTGTCTGGCGCTGCTGACCTACCTGTTGTTCGTCAGCCGGCTTGCCTATCACGAGTTCTCTCGGTGATCGTCCGGTGTCTGATCGATCTGTCGAATGTCCTTGCTGGCGGTACGATCGACATTCCTGCGAGACTTGTAGCGAGCAAGGAGCAGCTCAGAGGGCACTTCGCCGCGCTGGAGTCCATGCTCCGACGCTTCGAGTATGAGAACAGGTGGACGAATGGGGCGAGTGACCT
Organism: Planctomyces sp. SH-PL14; assembly: GCF_001610835.1. Taxonomy (NCBI): domain Bacteria; kingdom Pseudomonadati; phylum Planctomycetota; class Planctomycetia; order Planctomycetales; family Planctomycetaceae; genus Planctomyces; species Planctomyces sp. SH-PL14. Next base: position 6,124,829 of record NZ_CP011270.1, read on the forward strand.
ATAGACGTACCCGACGGAGGGGACGGCAAAGCCTCCACTTGATCGCGTTCGAGTGTGTACCGGCGTGGAGAGGATGAGGTGGAGTTCATGAAACGCCCTCGAGACGTTCGCCTGAAGCACGGCGGCCGATGGATCCTGTCCCCACTGTGCGCGGCGGTCTTCTGCGTGTTGTCAGCTGATGCTCACGCCCAGGATCCCGTCCGGCTCTATGTCGACGGAGTTCTTGACGACGACAACGGAGCCGGAATCGCGGGCCGCAGTTTTCTTGTGCTGGCGGCCGATGCGCTGAGAGAGGTCTCTCCATCGCAATGGCAACCCAACGCCGTCGAGGCCTCGGACGTGTCGCTGGCCCTCCTCTATGGCGGGCAGTTCATGATGGCCGGCAGGGACGACTCCGTCCGCACGCCTGAGGCAGCGGAACAGATGAAGCCGCGGGCAACGTGGTTTCTCGGGTTCATGGAAGGCAGAACCCGGGTGGCTGTTCCCCGCTGGTGGAAGGACGCGCTTCTTTCGATCGAAGCTCCGGAGACGGCGAAACAGGGACACGGCGTCTCGTTTCGAGATCTGGAGGACATCATTTCCCGGCAGCAGAAGCTTGCCGTCGAAGAAGCCCCTAAGGGAACGTTCCGGCTCAAGTGTGATGCGAGGGAAATCTCCATTTCCGATCATGTCCTGGAGCCGACCGGAATCAGCATGGCAGGGTCTCTCGGCTTTGGAGACACCATCGCAGCCACACTGGCTGATGACACTTTGTGGCTGGCGGTGTCCTCTGACAGCTCGTGCTCCCTTGTCTCCGTGGACCTGGGCGAGAATCAGGTCCATTGGCATCGCAAGGCGTGGATGGCCGTTCCGACACCGGCTGGCTCGAGCGGTATGGGCGTCGGTCCAGGGTGGGTGAGCCTGGTGCGGGCAAAGAACGAGATCGCCGTGTTCGGCGGAAATCACGATGGTCTGTACGCGAACTCATTCGACGCAACGACGGGAGTTCCCCGGTGGCGATTCTTTACTGGTCGACTTGGGATGAACTGAGTCACGTAGGGTGCGGTGAGTCTTCGAAACGCTTCGGGACAATCGCCAAAGGAGCTGGTGCGTTTCGAAGTGCCTCAACGCACCCTGCGAAATGATCCCTGCCGCATCCGGCAGCGATCACTCCTCGTACGACGAGCCTGAGTTCGTGGCTTTGCGGACCAGGACGCTCAGGGCGATGAGCGCGAGTCCGCTGACGGCGATGGCAGTCCCATGCTGCATCCGCTGCCGGCTCTCAGGGGTTGGGGGGCTCCGAGGCACGCCGTGGAGAACGACGCCGAAGGCGAGAATCAATACCCCAACAGAGACGACCGTCCAGAAAACGTACCCTGGTCTCATTCCTATCCCTCCGTTTCATGCCGGAGAGCGCTTGGGCCAGATCTTACGGTCGCCGGGCGAAGAGGGTAGGGCGGTGAGGTACCGCAGCGCCGCGAGCGGTTGACAGCCGGGGACGCGTTTCCTCGTCTGCGCACCGTCGCTAAGGCTTTGAGGGGCAGCGCCGCAGCCGGTCCGGCTCACAAGCCCTGCTGGCCCAATGCTGCCGGCAGGGACCGAAGAGGCGGATTGTTGCCGTGCGCCGTTCGTCCTCTGCCGTCCCTGACGGGACTCGGACGGTGGGCCGGTCTGTGTCCCCCCGTTGAAACGGGGGGCTATTCTCGGTCGTCCCTGACGGGACTCTCGTTGTGGCCCCGCCTATCTGGGTGCATCTGTGTGGATCCGCGGCTCGATTCCTTCCGGGGGACCGTGGCGGGGCGTTGAACGCGGAATCAGGGGGCTGACGCCCCCCGCTCGCCTTTGCGAAGACGCCCGCGATGCCTACTTGTACTTCTTCGACGGGCGGAACGTCGGCTGGCGGCCGAGGGTGCCGATCAGGTCCTGGAGGAACGCCGGGCTGGAGACCCGCTGGAGCTCCGTCTGGGCGTTCTCGAGGTCGGACGGCCGGGCGAGGCCGTCGGCGATCTTCTGCCGGAGATAGTCCACCTTGCGGCTCCACAGGGCCACTTCCTGACGCTGCTTGGCGGTCAGGCGGGCCTGGTACCAGTCGCTCTTGAGGACGTTCTCCTTCGTGAACATCGCCCGGATCGACGGGTCCCGCTCGTCTTTCCCTTCGTACTTGCCGTGGGCCATGATCGAGAGCAGGGCCTTCAGCGGCGGGCAGGCTTCCTCGATCGAGTCGTCCTCGAAGTACTGCTTCGCCACCCGCTCGTAGGCTTCCATGATGTACAGGATGCCGTCCGCGTAGGAGTCCTCGTCCTGCGTCTCCGGCTCCAGGATGCTCTTGTTGAACACCTTGTCCGGGTTGTCGAAGACGCGGCCGAAGAACTGCCGCACGAAGCGGTCCGTGATCCGGTAGCCGAGCCGGCGGGCCGGGATCTCCTGGCCGGTCTTGGCCCACTTGAAGTCCGGGACCGCCTTCAGCAGCCCCTCGCGGATCAGGTACTTCGGATCCCGTTCCTCGGCCGAGAGCCGCGACCAGACTTCCGGCATCAGGAGGCTGATGTCGTGCTCGAAGAGAGCGTGCGGGCCGATGTGGCCGGCGGCGGTCGAGTACCCGCTGACGCCGGTCAGGAGGGCGCTCAGGAGCGCGGCGTTGAGGTCCGACGTGAACAGGAGGGCGTTGAACGGCCCCTTCGTCAGCGAGCCTTCGGATCCCGCTCCGGTCGTCGACGGGCTCTTGCCGGTCAGCGAGCAGATGAAGTCCATGAACAGCTCGGGGAGCTCCTGGTAGTGCAGCGGCGCGTAGACGGCGAGGCTGCGGATCCCCTTGTCGTGCTCGGGCGGGTTGTTCCGACGGCCGGAGAGGACGGCGTCGACCGGCATGTGGACCGGCTGGGCCGCCTTGAGCTTGCGGAACAGCCGCGTCCCCATCTCGGCGACGTACTTGTTCAGCGGCACGACCATGTCCGGCCGATCCTGGAGGTAGCGCGGGTTCTTGGTGATCCCGCCGCCGATCCGCCGCGGATTGGCGGAGCAGACGACGTAGCCGCTCTCTCCCTTGGTGACCGACTGCAGGAGGTCCTTGACCGGCGGCGTGAAGGCGTCGAAGTCGACGACTTTCTCCACCATCTGCTCGACGGCGTCCCGGGTCAGGGGCTCGTAGTTCGAGATGAAGTTCACGTTCCGGCGGGCCAGGTCCGCTTCGGCCTGCTTGTCGAGACCGCGGTGGATGGCGTCGTCCGGACGCTGGAACAGGCGGTACTCGCAGTTGATGACGAACTTCGAGCTCGCCTCCATCGGCCGCGATTCCGTCGGGGCGGCGGTCAGGCTCACGTCGCGGCCAACGACCTGCGACGGCGGGACGACGACCGAGGCGCTGATGTCGTCCTCGGTCTGGACTTTGGCGGCGGCGGCGAAGTCCTGCCGGACCTTAAAGGTCCGCCAGCCGTTGTCCTCGGTGATCCCGACCCGGAGGTAGGTCCCGACGATCCGGCGGTTATCGACCTTGAGTTCGTGCCCGGCGCTGCCGTTGACGACGTCGACCGTGAAGTGCTTCCGCCAGTCGCTTCCCCAGTCCGGCTGATAGAACCGCTTGATGGCGAAGACGATGGCGTAGATGTGGTCCGGGATCGACTTGAGGTACTTGTTGTACGCCTCGGAGTATTCGTCCGACGGCGTCAGGAGCTTGATCACGCTGCCGAGCGAGCGGTCCTTGCTGAGGATCGGGCGGCTCGGCTTGTCGCCGGAGCGCTTCTTCCGCAGCTCGTCGGACTTCCAGCGGTCGGCGTTGTCCCGCTCGAAGATCGATTCGACGATCTTCATGTCGTTCTCGTAGTCGGCGACGTACACCGACCCGTACTGCATGTAGTCGACGAGGGACTTGCTGATCTCGCTCTTGCCGCCGCCGCTCACCGTGCAGGGCTTGTGGATGAAGATCCCTTCGCCCGCGGTCCCGATGAGCCGCCAGCTCGGGGCGCCGGGATGCTTCTCCATCCGCAGCTTGTAGCCCGAGGGGGACATGTAGACCCGGCCCGGGAGGAGCGGGATCGACTGCTCGGAGCCACCCTTCTTCCAGACGATCGTCTGGCGGTGGATGTCGGCCAGGGCGTCTTCCGGGATGTAGAACAGTTCCGGGAAGAACTTGTCGACGCCGTAGCCTTCGGGCTTCACGTCCATCCAGCCCGCGTACTCGCGGCTGACTTCGTCGAAGGTCGCGCCGTTGTAGCGGCGGCTGTTGAACTGGAAGCTGTCGCCGAGGTTCCAGCTCGGGAAGCAGAGGGCTCCGCCGGCGTGTTCCTCTTCGGCGTTCCCCATCAGGTTCGTGGCGTAGCTGATCTGGGTCTTGATCTCCTTCTTGCAGTAGCCGTAGTAGGAGTCGCTGATCAGCGTGACGATGACGCCGTCTTCCGTGCGGCAGGTGATCTTGAAGGCTTCCCCTCCGTTGTAGAGCTCGTCCTCCTTGTCCCAGCACATGCCGTCCCGCTTCTGCCGCTCGGTCGCCTTGCTGGTGTGAGGCAGGCCGACGTCCTTCTTGAGGACCTTCGTCAGGTGCGGGGCGAGGATGATGCAGCCGGTGTGGCCGGACCAGTGCTCGAAGTCGAGGCCGGAGTCGTTGGCCGAGATGAACGGGTCGCCGGCGTTGCCGAAGATCGACTCCACGAAGTCGGCGTTGCTGACGAGCATCCCCGGGGCGAAGAAGCGGACTTCCATCGACCGTTCGGGAGAGAAGCCGGGGACTTCCGGCTGGACGACCGGCCGCAGGAGAAGCGAGGTCCAGGTCCGGGTCAGGTCCGGATCGGACATCGAGGCGGTCTTGTCATGGACCGAGAATGGGACGACGAGCAGTTCCGGCGGGGCCGCGACCGCCCGCTGGAACAGGGCGGCGAAGGTCGCCTTGGGGACCGCCTTCTTGTCGTCGGCGATCGCCAGGCCCCCTTCGGTGACGTGGAACGTCCCGACGGTGGTGCGGCGGTCCTTGAGGGGGTTGTGGAGCACGCCGTTGACGACGCGGTACGACGTGATGAGGCCGCCGTCGAAGACGTCCTGCTTCTCCGGGAGCGAGAGCTCGCGGGCGATGCCGTGGCGGTCGAGGATGAACGAGGGGTTCGGGAGCTTGAGCGGAGCGGTCAGCCCGACGTCGGCGAAGTGTGACTGGAGGAAGTCTTCGATCCGCTGGTCGGCCGGCGAGCGGTAGTCGCTGAGGACCCGCTGCTGCTCCTGCATGTGGTCGAGCAGCCCCGACGCGAGGGCGATCAGCTCGGAGCCTTCGCCGTCGGGACGGGTCGGCAGGCCGGAGGCCCGGAGTTTGAGATTGATGTACCGGAGCAGCTCCTTGCGATCGGATGCGAAAGCGTCAGGAGTGCGGGCGGGATGGAATCCAAGCGAGAGAACGGGGTCGATCATGGAGTCAGTTTGGTGACGGACGTTGAGCGGCTGGAAGGGGATTCCTAGGGCGAGGCTAAGCAGGACTGTACCCGGAGCGACCGGCGATTGAAGCGTCCGCCCTTGGCGGCGGGGGGCCGTCGCTTGACTTCGGTCGGTACAGGTCGTCCAGACGGAGTTTTCGGAATGGTCACATGAACGAAACGTGATCCAGGCTTGTTCCGGCGACGGGACTTCTCATCATTCTGGTTCTTCCCTCCGTGATCGTACCGGACGTTGTGGCGTCCCTTTCCGATTCCCGATGGCTTCTCCGCGGCGGTTCTGGTTTGTCTTTGTCCTGATCGCCGTGCTGATCGGCGGGATGGAGCTTCGTCGCTGGACGAATCCCGAGACGCGGGCCGCGGCTCTCGACGGGTGGCTGGCCGGGAGTCCGCCGGACTTCCTTCCGTACGTTCCCCTCTTTGTCCTGACACCGGTCTTCTACGGCATCGTCCGGAAGCGACGGGTGGGCGGGGCGGGGGCAGGGGCGGCGGCGGATGCGGCAGTCGAGAGTGACCCGGAGGGGCGGGAGGCCGGATCGCTGGGGGTGTCGATCGCGGCGTCGCTGCTGGTGGCGGCCGCGGCGTTTGGCGTGAGCGTCTGGTTCGGGCGGCCGCTGGAGGGGATGCCGCCGACGTATCACGACGAGTTCAGTTACCTGTTTCAGACCGAGACGTTTGCGACCGGGCGGACCTCGTTCCCGAGCTTTGAGCCGAAGCCGGAGCTGTTCGATCAGATGCACGTCCTCAACGAGGGCCGGTTTGCGAGCCGGTACTTTCCGGGGGCGGCGCTGTGGGACCTGCCGTTCTATCTCATCGGGCACATCTGGCTGGCGCCGCATGTGGCGCAGGCGATCGTGGCGTTTGCGCTCTTCTGGGCGGGGCGCGATCTGAGCGGGTTCGGAGTGGGGCTGACGGCGTCGGTTCTGGCGGCCGTGTCGCCGGGACTGGTGATTTTCAGTAATACGCTCCTGGCGCATCATCCGACGCTGGTCGGGCTCTCGCTGTTTCTTGTCGCGATCACGCGGTTTCGACGTTCGCTCTCGCCGGGGATCGGTCTGCTGGCGGGGATTGGTCTCGCCTACGCGATGATCTGCCGGCCGATGACCGCCGCGGGGTTTGCCCTGCCGTGGGGGATCTGGTTTGCCGTCCTGCTCGTGACGGGGCGGGGGGGCTCGACCTCGGATGGTCTTCCGGCGGGGCGGCTGACGATGGGGCGGCGGGTGTTGCTGGCGCTCGTGCTCGGCGGGCCGCTGGTGGCCGGCATGGGGGGAATGCTGGTTTACAACCGGTCGATCACCGGGAGTCTGACGGTTTCGCCGTATCAGCTTTACACCGACATCTACACGCCGCGGCATGTGTATGGGTTCAACAATGTGATCCGCGGCGAGAAGAAGGTCGGGCCGAAGGTTCTGGAGAATTATGACCGCTGGGCGGAGAACCTGACGCCGGAGCGGGCGGCCCGGAATTTTCAGGTGCGGATCATCACGAGTTCGCAGGGGACGCTGGGGATTGTGCCGCTGGCCTTTGCGGTGGCGTGGCTGCTGTTGAGTTCGAGGACGGCGTCGCTGGACTGGTGGCTGGTGTCGATGTCGGTTTTGTCGCTGCATGCGGCCCATGTGCCGTATTGGCTCGATGGGATCATGGGGTGGCACTACGTGTTTGAGTCCGCGCCGATTCTGCTGTTGCTGTTTGCGGAGGCGACGCGGCAGATCCGGGGGCTGTGGCGGCGGGAGGCGCATCCGGGGATGTGCGCGTGGTGGTGGGGGCTGGCGGGGATTGCGGTGGCGGTGAATGTGGTGACGGTGCCGGCGGTGTGGCTGGGGACGATCCCGCGGGGGATGGGTGAGCTGGCGTTTTCGCGGCGGCGGTATGCGGAGGTGGAGCGGTTGTTTGCGGCGCGGACGGAGGGGCGTCGGGCGGTGGTGTTTGTTGTGCCGGATCCGGCGGACCGGCATATGGACTATGTCTATAACTCGCCTGGCTTGGATGGTCCGATCTTGAGGGCGAGGTATCGGCCGGAGAGGGAGAGTCTGGAGGAGCTGGTCGCGTTGTTTCCGGATCGGGACGCGTACCGGTTTGTTGTGTCGTCGGGCGAGATGACGTTGTTGCGGCGGAGCGAGACGCGGTAGATCGCATCGGTCAAGCTGCGGTGATGTCTTACCGGGTCCAGGGGCACCCTGGTGGGGGATGCAAGGGGGCAACGCCCCTTGCCCGCCGGAGGCTTTGGCCGTCGAGAGATGTCTGAAGGAAGGCGTGTACAAACGGGGACAATGTTTCGGATGCCCCCCTCACCAACCCGCAGGGATTGCAAAGCGAACGGTGAGGATTGAGGGAGTCCTCATAGCTGATACCACAAAGCGGACATCCGTTGTGTCCCACGGTTCCTCACAGAAGTGCCTCCGGCGGCAAGGGGTCGCCCCCTTGACCCCAGCTGCCGTCGCACGTTGGGTTTGAGCTAAGACGCTATTCCGGCAAGGACACGGCTATTCCTCGTCGTCTTCCTCCAACTCCATCTCCGGCGGCTGCGACGACATCCGACTCACGAAGTCCGAGATCGCCCGGTTCACGACGTCGGGTGCCTCCAGCGGCGACATATGACCGGCACCGGGGATCTCGACAAACATCGAAATCGGCATCTCCTCCGCAATCCCCCGCATCTCCTCCGCCTTCGAGATCGCGTCCTCACTCCCCACGATGACAAGAGCCGGAATCTCCATCCCACCGAGCTTCCCCGACACGTCCGGCCGCGCCGCCATCCCCCGCGCCGCCGCCGCAATCCCCTCAGGGGCTGTCCGACGAATCACCTCCCGCGTCTCCTGCACCATCTTCGGCTGCTCCTGGTGCGTCCGCTCCGCAAACAGCCGCTTCGGCATCGCCTCCGCAATGAACCCCGGCCCCTCCTTCACCACCTTCTCCGCCGTCTCCAGCCGCGTCTCCTTCTCCTTCGGCGTATCGGCCACCGCCCGCGTGTCACACAGGATCACCCCCGCCAGACGCTTGCGATGCCGCTCAATGAACTGCCACGCCACATACCCCCCCATCGACAACCCGCAGAAGTAAACCGGCTCACTGATCCGCAGCGCATCAAGCAGCCCCGCCAGATCGTCCGCCATCTGGGCCATCGTCACCGTCCCGGCCGTCACTCCGCTCATCCCGAACCCGCGCAGGTCCGGCGCAATGACCCGCATCTCATCTTTGAGGTCCGCGATCTGATACTGCCACATCGTGTGGTCGAGCGGAAACCCGTGGACCAGCAGCAGCACCGGCCCCCGCCCCTCGTCCACATAGTTGAGGTCCGTTCCACTGATCGAGACGCTGGGCATGGGAGACTCCGGAGGCTGAGGTTCGTGGAGGCGTGATTCCGTATCGGGTCGCAACCGGACAGTATTCCGAACGCGGCCATGCGGTCCAAGGACAGGACGGACTCAACCAGGGATGGCCGGGCAGAGACCGCTTCGGTGCAATTCTCGTGCATCCGGCGGCAGTCCGGTGGAATTGGCAAATCTTGATGAACTGCCGTCCGAACCTGCCCAGGCCGGGATCGATTCCATATAGTTGACGCTAAATAAAGCAGGCAGGCCGACCTAAGAGCCTTACCCCGAAGAGTTTCCCCCTCGAACGCAGCGGTCGCATGGCGAAGCGGAAATCGAGCAAGCTGGCTTCTGGAACACCGATTCGAATCCGCGACGGGGTCACCATGCCCGAGTTCTCCGAACTCTCCATCGCGGGATGGACCGGGGAGGTGGTCGAAGCGACCGGCTCCGGCGACAAGCTGAAGTACATCGTCGAGTGGGACGCGGCCACGCTCACCAAGATCCCCGACGCCTACAAGCAGCAGTGCGAGTCGCAGAACCTCTGCACCGAGATGGCCTGCCTTGGGGCAGCCGACGTCGAAGAGGTCGGCTGATTCTCGCGAGGCCGCTCAGAATCCGTGTTCATCTGTGGCTGTTTTAATTCTTGGCCACTGATAAACACAGATGCACACGGATGGGAGACGGTCGCAGGCGACGCGATCGCTACATCGAGAACGGGCTGCCCGGAAACGCGCCCGGGAAGGCGTCCATGACCTGCTTCAGCCGGCCGAGGGCGCGGGTGTAGCGGAGGCTGGCGGCCGGTTCGGAAATCTCGAGCAGACGGGCCGCTTCCCGGTTGGACAGTTCCTCGAAATGCCGGAGAGCCAGGATCTCGCGGTCCATGTCGTTGAGGGTCTGGAGGGCGGAATCGAGCCGCTCCGCCGCCTCCTGCTTCGCCATCGCCTCGCTCGGCGAGGTGATGCTCCCCAGCAGCTCGAAGTGGATCGAGGCCGAGGTCGAGTTCGAGTCCCAGCCGGCGTCGAGCGAGCGGTCCCGGGCGGCGCTGCGGGCCTGGGCCCCCAGGTGTCGACGGTGGAGATCGATCAGCGTCTGGCCGAGGATCATCCGCAGCCAGAGGAAGATGCTGTCCGGGGCGTCGCGGAGGATGTGCTTCAGCCGCTGCTGGGCGGCGATGAACGTCTCCTGCAGGATGTCGTCGATGTCGATCCGGCCGTTCAGCCGGGGATCGAGGCGGAACATCGCGATCCGCGAAAGCCGCGGACGGTAGGAGGTGAACAGGTGGCCCAGCGCCTTCTGGTCTCCCGCGACCGCCCGATTGACGAGCTCGACGTCATTCTCGGAGGACGAAGGGGACGGGGAAGACTGCATGAAGCAATGACGAGGGTGCGAGGGTTCCGGAAGACGCCGCAGAAAGCCGACTTGCCCAGCCGCGTTTGACCGCGGCACTTTCCGTCTGTTCAGCCCATCTATAGCAGGGCCGCCGGCTCTTGGCGAGGGGGGACCGGCAACGGTTCGTCAGCTCCTCCTCTTCGTCCTCCTCTCTTATCTGTGTTGATCTGTGTTCATCTGTGGCTAATCAATGAAAAAGCCACGGATGAACACAGATGCACACGGATCGGAGCAGGGCCGAACCGGTTCCGTTACCGGCCGGAGACTTCCCGCTTGAGGGCTTCCAGTTCGGCGTCGACTTCCGAGCCGATCGAGATTGCACCGCTCTTGATGACGACCGGCTCCTCCACCCCCTCGAGGTCCGCCTTGCGGCGGAGGGCGTCCGCCAGACGGGCTTCCAGGGCGTGGAGCGTGCAGGTCATGTGATCGCGCGTCGAGCGGGCGGCGCCCAGCTGCTGTTCGAGTCCGGCCAGGAGGCTCTCGTGCTCCCGCTTCCGGAGAAGGGCCTGGCGGGCGTTTTCTTCGTCTTCGGCCGCGAGGGCTTCGCGGGCCCGGCCGAGCCATTGCTGGACCTGCTGGGTCTGTTCGCCGATCTCGAGTTCGATCCGGCTGAGGTTGCCGGCCGCCGTCTTGGAGCTGCGGTTGGCTCCGGCGACCCCTTCCCTCATCTCCCGGATGATCTCCTCGAGGGCCTTCTTCGGGTCGGCCGCCTCCGCCAGCATCGCGCTGAGATTGCAGGTCACGATATCGGTGAGGCGACTGAAATGCGGCATGGCGGACACCAACTCTTCGAATACCACTGACCGGCTGCAATCGACCGGCTCAGGACCGCACGACGAAGTCAGGCAGTCGGGACAAACGGGCGGAATACGCTTTCGGACTTCACGATTCAAGGATTTCCAGCGGCGGGAACCCTCAGGAGGGGCTCGCTTCCGGAACTTCCGCGGAATCCTCGCTGAGCGGCGTGATTCCGGCCAATCGAAGTTTTTCGCTCAGTTTCTCGCGGGCAAGGCGCAGGCGGCTTTTGCTGGTCGGAAGGGGGACTTCCATGATCTCCGAGACTTCCGGGAGGGAAAGGTCGGAGAAGTGGTGCAGAATGAATGTCTGCCGCTGCTCGTCCGGGATTTCCGACAGGGCGTCGTCGACGATGGCGGCGAGTTCCTTGTGGTCCGCTTCGACTTCGGGGCCGAGGACTTCGGAGGCCAGGCGGGTCATTTCGTCGTCTTCTTCGGACTGGCGGCGCTGGCAGGCGCGGATCAGGGCGTCGTTGGTGCGGCGGCGGACGTCGTCGATGAGGAGGTTGCGGGCGATGCGGAACATCCAGCCGCGGAAGCGGCCGAGGGGGAGGTAGTCCCACGCCTGATTGTAGACCTTGACGAGGGTGTCCTGGGTGAGGTCTTCGGAGAGCTGCCAGTCCCGGGTGTTGCGGTAGAAGAAGCCGAGGAGGGAGCCCTGGTGCCGGTCGACGATTTCGTCGAAGGCGTGATTTTCCCCGCTCTGGACTCGGATCATGAGTTGATCGTCGTCGATGAGGTCATCGGGTGGGGAGTCGCAGTCGGGCATGTGTGCGAGTGTATAGCGAAGGCGTACGCGATTCACGCGGGCACCAATAGAACCGGGTCCAGGGGCACCCTGGTGGGGGATGCAAGGGGGCGAAGCCCTCTTGCCCGCCGGAGGCCTGGCCGTCGAGAGATGTCTGAAGGAGGGCGTGTCCAAACGCGGATACTGTGCCGTATGCCCCCTCACCAACCCGCGGGGACTGCAAAGCGAGCGTGGAGTCCTCAACGCCGGTGCCACAAAGGGGGCGTCCGTTGCTTACCACGGTTCCTCGTAGAAGAGGCCTCCGGCGGCAAGGGGGCCTGTGTAGTTTCTTCGCCCCTTGACCCCAGGCTGCCGTGGCACGTTGGGTTTGAGCGACCAGCGTCGTGCCGGCAAGGGCGGGGTTCGGGACACCGGAACCGGCCCGTTCAGGGACCCGTCTCGCTCCGCAGATCCTCCGCAGCGGCGTGCAGGAATCCGCGGACCGCCTCGTCCTCGTCTCGTTCCAGGCTCGCTCGTCGGTCGGCTGATCCGAGGAGGGTCTGGAACTCGATCGCGAGGGCTTCGCGGAGGCTGGCGAGATCCATCGCGCCTCCGGTGAGTTCGGCGATGCCGGGGAACTCGTCGGCGTGAGGGGATTGCGCGAGGAGCAGCGCCCCATGCTGGAGAATCGCCCCGCGGCGGCGACGCTGGGCGCTGCCGAGAATCTTGTGCGGACCAAGAACGATGTCCCGCGGATCGCCCCGGCCGAAACAGAGGAACGGCTCGGGACCGGAACGGGCCTCACCGCGCATCCGCGACTCGACTCCCATCGCCGCCAGCACGGCAATGATCCGGTCATGGACGAGGGAATAGAGTCCGGTGGGGTCACGGGCGAGAGAGTGCTCGGCGGGGACGGCGAGCGAGTAGGTCAGCTCACGGTCGTGCAGGATCGCGCCGCCGCCGGAGAGCCGCCGGACCTTGGGGAGCGGGGCGAAGCGTCCGCTGACCGCGGGGTCGGTCAACTTCTGGAAGTGGCCGAGCGAGACGGTCGGCGCGTTCCACTCGTAGAGCCGCGCGGCCGCCGTGTGGTGATCGACGGCGCGGTCGAGCAGCCAGGCATCGACCGCCATGTTCCAGTCGCCGGGCTGAGGGGCCGGCTCGATGAGGAGGAAGGACATGGAGGAATGATAACGCCGAGGTACCGATTCACCGCTCTACAGCCCAGCACGAACGATGACCAGGAACAGAATGGCGATGCCGGTCAGCAACACGAAGCCGACGATGGCACAGCCGAGCAGCACAAGGCGATCCCGAAGGAAGCTTGGCGGCGTCTCTTCGGTGGTGTCCCGGATCACGATGTGGCGGATGCCATCCAGCGGAGGAATCCGGTCCCTGGTCGACGGCAACGCGGCGAGAATCGCATCGCGGATTCGCTGGAAGTCTTCGCGCTGGCACTCAACCTCGAGTGTCCCCCCGCCGTAGTCGAACTCGTATCGAATCTCCGGATCGTCCGGTTGGGACATCGATCGTTCTCCATTGCGAGTGACGCGAACTTTATCACCATAAGGACAACGACAGCGGGCTCCAGCCCGTGGTTCTCCTGCGTCCGGTCCAGCCCACCTGTTTTCCCGGAGCCTCGCCGTGCGATTCCCTGCGCTCGCCTTTCTCCTGTCGTGTGCCTTCGCCATGACCGCTTCTTCCACCGCCTTCGCCCAGCCCAAGGGCTTCAATTACGACGAGGAGAAGGTCAAGCCGTACACGCTCCCCGATCCGCTCGTCACCCAGGACGGGAAGAAGGTGACCTCCCCCGAGATGTGGAAGACGGTTCGCCGGCCGGAGCTGCTGCGGCTGTTCGAGGAGCACGTCTTCGGGAAGCCGCTGCCGAAGGTCGAGGGGATCCGCTTCGAGCCGGGGAAGGTGAACGAGAACGCCCTGGGGGGGAAGGCGGTCCGCAAGGAAGTGACGGTCCGGTTCTCGCCGACGGCGGACGAGCCTTCGATGTCGATCCTGATCTACGCCCCCAAGGGGAAGAAGTCCCCGGCGTTCCTGGGGCTGAACTTCAACGGCAACCACGCCGTCACCGACGACCCCGAGATCACGCTGAACCCGAACTGGATGCGGGCCGGCGACAAGGACGGGACCGTGGTCGACAACAAGGCCACGGAGAAGTCGCGAGGGAAGGAGTCGCGCCGCTGGCCGGTGGAGCAGGTGATCGACCGGGGCTACGCCGTGGCGACGATCTACTACGGCGACATCGATCCGGACTTCGACGACGGGTTCAAGAACGGGATCCACGCCCTCTTCCCGCAGAAGGAACGGACCGGGGACGACCCGGGGAGCATCGCGGCGTGGGCCTGGGGATTGAGCCGGGCGCTCGATTACCTGGAGACCGATCCGCTGATCGACGCGAAGCACGTTGCGGTCTTGGGGCATTCGCGACTGGGGAAGACGTCGTTGTGGGCCGGGGCGACGGATGAGCGGTTCGCGCTCGTGATCTCGAACAACTCCGGCTGCGGCGGGGCAGCGCTGAGCCGTCGCGACTTCGGCGAGACCGTGGCCCGGATCAATACCTCGTTCCCGCACTGGTTCTGCGTGAACTACCGCAAGTACAACGACAATGAGGCGGCCTGTCCGGTCGACCAGCACGAGCTGATCGCCCTCATTGCGCCGCGGCCGGTCTACGTGGCGAGCGCGGCGGAGGACCTGTGGGCCGACCCCCGCGGCGAGTTCCTGGGAGCGGTCGAGGCGGAGCCGGTCTACAAGCTCCTCGGGACTGACGGCTTTGCGGGGCTGAAGTCCCACGACACGCCCGCGGTCGACCAGCCAGTGAATGGCGGCACGATCGGCTACCACCGGCGGGCCGGCGGCCATGACGTGATCCTCTATGACTGGGAGCGGTTCATGGATTTTGCGGACCGGCACTTCGGGAAGAAGGACTAGGGACTAGAGACGAGCGTCTAGGGATCAGAAGGCGGAGCTGGCGATGAGTATGCGTTGGGTTTGGTTGGCGGCGGTTGTGGTGTTCGTCGGGCGGGGGGCGGCGGCCGAGGGGCCGGACCGGACGATGGACCTGTGGGGCGAGACTGTTCCCGGCGAGACTGCTCTCTCGCGCGGGGAGGCGCTGCCGATGCGGCCCACCGAGAAACCGCCCGCGACACGGATCACGAAGATCACGCAGCCGACGCTCGAGTTCTTTGAGCCGCCCGCCGACAAGCGGACGGGACGCTGCGTCCTGATCTTTCCCGGCGGGGGCTACAACTACGTCGTCAGTGACAAGGAGGGCTCCGAGCCGGCCCGCTGGCTCAACGAGCAGGGGATCACCGGGATCGTCCTCAAGTACCGGACCAAGGACGGCTCGATGGAAGCTCCCTGGAAGCGGCCGCTCCAGGATGCCCAGCGGGCGGTGTCGCTCGTCCGGCACAACGCGGCGGAGTGGAAGCTCAACCCGGGTGATATCGGCGTGATGGGTTTCTCGGCGGGTGGACAGCTCGCCACGCTGACGTCAACCCGCTTCCGCGAACGCTCCTACGAGCCCCGCGACGCGGCCGACAAGGTCTCCTGCCGTCCTGACTTCTCGCTCCTGATCTACCCGTGGAATCTCTACGACGGGAAGACGAAGCAGCTCATCCCGGAACTGACCCTCAGCGACGACCTCCCCCCCTCGTTCGTCCTCCACACGCACGACGACGGCTCGACGTCGCTCGGCCCGGTCTTCTATTACGCGGCCCTCAAGGAGCGAAAGATTCCGGCGGAGCTGCACGTCTATCAGGCGGGGGGGCACGGATACGGCCTGCGGCCGGTCGAGGGGACGAACATCGACACCTGGCCATCGCTCGCGGTGGCGTGGCTCAAGCGGCTGCCGGGGCCGCAGTCCGCACCCGCGAAGTGAGCCCGGACGATGAGCCCGGCGACTTTCATCAAACGACTTGAAGAGGATGAGGCGAACAATCTCGTCTATCGCAGAGGCGAGTGTGAAGGACTGATCTCGGTCTGGAAGTACGAGGGATCCTTCATCCTGACTTGGGAAGAATGCCTCACAGGCGAGCAGTACGACGAGTCGACCTATTCGCGGGATGAACGGCATGTGTTTCCGAACATCGACGAGGTTCTGGCATTTCTGACGCGAAGCGGCTTGAAGGTGGAGTCCTTTGCTCCGTGACTTCGACTCACAGTCTGCAGGGAGCCGTTCTGATGAGAGGTGGGGCGATTGATCAGTTCTGGGAGTGGTTCCTGGCCAGTCGCCGCAGGCTTGAGACGACGCTCGTCAGCGGTTCCGCTCGGGATTTGTCAGAGATCGTCGGTCCGCAGATTCGTCTCCTGTCTGAAGACATTGGCTGGGAGATCGGCCCGTCCGGAGAGAGCGGTTACGGCCTCGCCTTCACGCTGAATGGGAACCTGGAGAACCTCGCTCTTATCGGCGAGATCCTGCGGGCCGCGCCTCGAGAGACCGGGTGGAGGTTCTCGGCTGGACGGCCGCGGCGCGACGTCAGTGGCGGCTTCGTCTTTCACAACAAGCGAGGCCAGCGTCTTGATGTCGACGTCAGCGAATGGCGTTACACCTTGACGGCTTTCGATGGCGGCGCGTTTTTCGACGTCCATATCGCGACCGGTCTTCCGCTTCAGGCAGACGAGCGCGGGATCCAGCAGATCCTCAGCACCGCGGTTCAGATGATGCTTGGTGAAGCGGAGATGCTTCGGGTGATTGATCGCGTCGAGTACATCGTCGATCCCGACGCGGAGTGGGATTCCCGCGCATCCCCGTTCTCGTCTCTCGCCGACCACATCGACTCGCTGAGGGCGTCGCCGGGTGAGCGGGAATGACTGATCGAGATCGACAAGACCGGCCGGAAATCGGGACGGTCTCTCTTTAAGAGTCCTTTGGAGGGATCTCCATGCATCGACGAACGTTCCTTTCGGCCAGCTTGGTCGCGCTCTTCGCTCGCCTGTCCGCCGCGGCGAGTGAGAAGCAATGGGAGGCCGCGGTTCGGATTCTCGATCAGGCGGTCAAGAGCGGAGAGGTGCGGGCGGCTTCGCTGTATCTGTCGGATGCGGGGGCGGAGCAGTCCCAGGTCTTCGGACAGGCCAAGGCGGTCGGTGCGCCGTTTCTGCTGGGGTCGATTACGAAGCCGATGTGCGTGGCCGCGCTCATGACGTTCTTGGACGAGGGGGCGTTCCGGCTCGAGGATCGCCTGGGGAAGTTCTTTGCGGAGTTTCGGGGGGAGGGGCGGGAGGAGGTCACGATCGGGCATCTGCTGACGCATACGTCGGGACTGCCGGATCAGCTGCCGGACAACAACGCCCTGCGGGGCCGGCACGCGCCGCTGGCGGAGTTCGTTTCGCAGTCGCTGCGGTTGCCGCCGGAGTTTTCGCCGGGGACGAAGTACCAGTACTCCAGCATGGGGATCCTGCTGGCGTGCGCGGTGGCGGAGAAGGTCTCCGGGAAGGGGATCATTCCGCTGGTGACCGACCGTGTTCTCAAGCCGCTCAAGATGACACGGTCCGCCCTGGGGCTCGGCGACTTCCGCGAGGAGGAGGTCATGGCGTGTCAGACCGAGCGGGCCGCGCCGGAGTCGGGGGCCGGGGATCCGGCGGCACGGAACTGGGACTGGAACAGCCGGTACTGGCGGACGCTCGGGGCGCCGTGGGGTGGGATGCATGCGTCGGCGGCGGACGTCGGAAAGTTCCTCGAGGAGTTCCTGCACGCGCGGGGCGTGGTGATGAAGCCCGAGACCGAGCGGCTGATGGTCCGCAATCACAACCCGGTGGGGCTGACTCCGCGGGGGCTGGGGTTCAGTGTCGGGACGGGGGCGGGGCCGACGGGATGCTCGGAGCGGACGTTCGGGCATACCGGGTCGACCGGGACGCTGGCGTGGGCTGATCCGGCGACGGAGAGCGTGTGCGTGATCCTCACGTCGCTCCCGGGGCGGGCGGTTCAGCCGCATCCGCGGGATCTGGCCGCGCGGGCGATCGTGGGGTGAGCTCCAAAGGAACTCGACGCCAGAGCCCCGGGTCCAGGGCTGGAAGCCCTGGCCGCCGGAGGCACTTCCATGAGGAACCGTGGTACACAACGGATGTTCGCTTTGTGGGACCAGCTATGAGGACTCCTTCACCACACACCGCTCGCTGCGGAATCCCCGCGGGTTGGTGAGGGGGCATACGGCACGTCGTCCGCGTTTGGACACTCACTCCTTCAGCTATCTCTCGACGGCCAGGCCTCCGGCGGGCAAAGGGGCGTTGCCCCCTTGCATCCCCCACCAGGGGTGCCCCCTGGACCTCGGTGGGGGCTTGATGGGTCAGCCATATGTTGGCTTCTGCGGCCAGCCCGCAGGCGACTTCTCAAAATCTTCCTGCCGCCCATACGGCGTGATGTCGAGCAGGGCGTACGAGTTTGTGAGATGCTCACAACCACGGGCAAAGCACGAATACGTGTGGTAGACCTCGTCATCAATCCGGAAGAAGACGCTGTTGCCATGCGTCTCCCCCTTGAAGAGCGGACTCATCGGCCCGATCCGCTTTCGTTCCTCCGTCTCGTCCCGGAAGTTGTTCTCAAACGGAGCGACCGCCGCGTCGAGCGTCGCATGGAAGTCGTAGTTGAAGTCGCTCTTGTTCGACGAGACCCACCGCCAGTCCCAACCCTTCTTGGCCTTATAGGCCTGGAGCTTGGCCAGCGGCGCCCGGGAGATCAGCACAAAGGTCGTCTGCCGATCCGCCAGCATCGACAGATCGCCCAGAGCATCGACCAGCCCCGTACAGCCGTCGCACCCCTTGTCCCAGTTCGGATCGAACATGAAGTGATAGACGATCAGCTGCCGCCGGCCTTCGAACAGGTCGAGCAGCGTGACGGGGCCCTCCGGCGCTTCGAAGGTGTAGGTCTTCTCGACCCGCACCATCGGCAGGCGGCGGCGCTCCGCATGGACCCGGTCCGCTTCCTGCGTGAGCCGCTTCTCCTCGTTGAGGAGCGCCACCCGGTGCGTCTTCCACTCGTCTCGCGAGACAATCGGCGGGTGCGGTACGGTCGGGTCGGTCATCTGGGCTTCTCCGCGGAGGGACGTCACGCCTGCTGCGGGATGCAGCGGCGAGGCTGCCGTCCGGTGCAATGGTCGTGCCTGCACAGGGCCGTGTCGACGGCTCCGTCACGACGCCGGTCATGCGTACGCGACCCAGCCGCGGAATGTGAATCCGGCATAGAACAGGCCGACATCGGAGAAGCCGGCTTCGCGGAGGATCGCTTCGTCCTGTTCGGGGGTGAGGATCGTCAGCCGCGTCGCGACGGCCTGGCGAGCGGCTTCCGCGTTCTCGAACTCGATGCCGGAGGACGCGGCGAACGCGGTGTAGCGCGACAGCCAAGTGGCCCGGTCTCCTTCGCTCGGCGGAAGGCTCATGTGGACCACCACGAACGGGGCGCCGGGCCTCAGGCGGCGATGGATCTCGGCCGCCATCCGTCGACGCTCGTCGACGGGGACGAAGTGCATCGTCAGGAGACAGGTCGCGGCGTCGAACGGCCCTTCCGGGGCGCGGTCGACGGTCCCCGCGTGCAGTTGTACGCGTGAGGCGAGCGGCCCCAGCGTCTGCTCGGCGAGCCGGATCATCTCCGGGGCCGGGTCGATGCCGTCGAAGGTCCAGCCCGCGTGAGCCTGGGCGAAGACCTTCAGCTCGAGGCCTCCTCCGGCCCCGACGACGAGGACGCGGCCGTGGTCCGGGACCCGCTCGGCCAGCAGGAGCGTCGTCATCCGCTGCATGTCGGCGAATCCCGGCACGAGGCGGGGCGGACCTTCGGCGTATCGGGCGACGAGCTGCGGATCGGAGAACGGCGAGGCGGGGGCGGGCTCAGGAGGCATGACCATGCTCCTCAGGATGTGGCGACGCGCCGCGGGCCATGAGCCGGGCGTGGTAGTCGGCGCTGAGGGCGGCGAGCGTGACCTCCCCCAGGCGGGAGAGCAGCCGCTCCTCGGCCTCGCGGAACGCCTGCTCGAGGGCGGCGTTCACCGCCTGTTCGACGAGGCAGCCGGGGGCGTCCGTGCGATGACCGATGGCGAGAAGCGACGGGTTCCCGAGGGCGGCGTAAATGTCCCGCAGGGTGACCTTGGACAGGTCGCACGCCAGCGTCCATCCGCCGCCGTGCCCTTTTTCCGACCGGACATAGCCCTGCTTCCGGAGGCCGGACATCGTCCGCCGGATCACGACCGGGTTGGTGGCCAGCATCCGGGAAAGGGCTTCCGACGTGACGGGACTCGCCTGTTCCGCCATGTGCAGCAGGACGTGAAGCACACCGGACAGTCGACTGTCGCGTCTCATGTAACTTATGGTAGTACGTGACGGGAACTCGTCAACGTGTTCGGCGTGAACGGGTCTAGCACGCTTGTCGTCTGGTATCCGCGCGAGAGCCCTGCCTGCTATGAGCTCGGCCAGCCTGTGGTTGAACTCTGGAAGTGGTCACGTGCGCCGTGCCCCCTCGCGTTCATCCAGTATTCATCAACAATTGCTTGTGTGCTTATCTGACGAGACGCATAATCCTGTACGAATGTGATTGCCGTCGGGTCTGGTGTCACTGGCTCTCTCGACTGTCGCTGGCCGGACGGGAACGTGAAATCCCTTTGTCGCTCGATTTTGGTCAGGGGCTCCTTCCATGCGCCGACTTGAAACGGTCCGTCGTGGCTTCACGCTCATCGAACTTCTGGTGGTTGTCGCCATCATTGCAGTTCTGGTGGCGATTCTTCTCCCCGCGGTGCAGCAGGCTCGCGAGGCAGCTAGGAAGACGCAGTGCCTGAACCAGCTGAAGCAGATCGCCGTGGCGATGCACAACTACCACGAGGCGCTCGGGGTCTTCCCGATGGGGGTGCAGCACACCGCTCCCCCGAATAGCGCCGCGACGACGCTGGCCAATGGGACCGGGTGGGGCTGGGGAGCCTACATTCTCCCCTACATCGACCAGACGCAGCTCTACAACAAGCTCAACGTCGGCGACCCGATGGACCTCAACAACGCGAACCTGCTGGCGCTGGTCCGGTCGGTCATCCCCACCTACCGCTGCCCCTCCGACCCGCACCGCAACCCGTCGATGAACGACACCACCACCATCCGCTACGGCAGCGGTGCGGCGGTCTCGATCGGGCTGTCGAATTACGTCGCCATTCACGGGGCGATGGACAACAACTGTCCCAGCGGGGCCAACCTGGACACCGGGGGGCTGTTCTACGTCAACAGCAACATCAACCTCAAAGACATCCTGGACGGATCCAGCAACACCTGGCTGGCCTCGGAGCGCGACACGGTGCAGCCTCCGCCGCGGGCCGGCATCACCGTCGAGCGCCACTTCGGAGCGTATTGGGCGGGGACGTCGGCTCCCCGGTGCGGCGACAACAACTATGACCTCTACAAGGTCTTCGGATATGTCGTCCCCACCTATGGGGAGATCAACGGGTCCGCGGTCCGCGGAGACCGCCGCGAGCTGGCGAGCCAGCACGTGGGAGGGATCCAGGTGGTCTGTGCGGATGGCTCGGCCCGCTTTGTGAGCCAGTACATCAACCTCGTTCTGGCGCAGCACCTGTGCCGCCGCGAGGACAAGGTCGCCCTTCCCGGAGAGTGGTGAGCGCTCTCCCTGTCCCCGGCATCCCGGGCTCTGTGGCTCGGGGGCCGCGCCTGGTTCCCGCTACTTCCCCCTCGCCCCCGCTTGAGCACTGCGCTATGCCCACGCCCTCTCTGAGTCGGCGACTCGCCGGTCTGCTTCCCGTTTTCTTCCTGGCCTTCGGTTGCGGCGGAGGCCCCAACGACAAGCCGGCCGTGCAGCCGGTGACCGGTTCCGTGACGCTGGATGGGATGCCGCTTCCCAATGCCATGGTCCACTTCTCTCCGGACAAAGGGACTCCTTCCGCGGGGATCACGGACGCGGCCGGGAAGTTTGAGCTGCAGGAGAAGACGGGCATGAAGGGGGCGGTGGTCGCGAATCATGCCGTGTCGATCAGCACGGATCTGGAAGGGACGCGGAAGAAGGAGAACGAGAAGGTCCCCGCGAAGTACAACGTCGCGACGACGCTCTCGGCGGTTGTCAAAGAGGGAGAGAACAGCTTCGAGTTCCCGTTGAAGTCGAAGTGAGTCGCGGACCAGGTCCAGGGGGATCCCTGGTGGGGAGTGCAGAGGGGCCATGAGGGAGGCGGAAGGGGTTCAGGCTGAAGGCGGAAGGTAGAGCGTCGCAACGCAGGATCATTTGGCCCTAATCGGGTCCAGGGGTACCCTGGTCGGGGAGTGCAGAGGGGCCTGTGTTGTTTTTCTTGGCCCTTTGCCCGCCGGAGGCCTGGCCGTCGAGAGATCTCTGAAGGAGATCGTGTCCAAGCGCGGACACCGTGTGGGATGCCCCTTCACCAACCCGCGGGGATTGCAAAGCGAGCTGTGTGATGTGAGGGAGTCCCCAACGCGGGTACCACAAAGGGGACGTCCGTTGTTTACCACGGTTCCTCACAGGAGTGCCTCCGGCGGCAAGGGGGCCTGTGTCGTTTTTCTGGCCCCTTGACCCCAGGCTGCCGTGGCACATTGGGTTTGAGCTGGCATCGCCGTGCCGGCAAGGCCCCGGTTCGAGCGGACTCACTTCAGGTCGAACTCGAGCAGCACCGGGCGATGGTCCGAACGGGTCGTCCAGAGGTGACGGCAGGTGCCGATCGCGATGCGATCGCTGGCCCAGATCTGATCAAGCGAGAGGACCGGTAGCGGGATGGGCCAGGTGGCGAGATAGCCGCTCCCCGCCGTCAGGAAGGCGTTCCGGTAGGATTTTCGCAGGCCGTCGAAACACCGGGAGTCGTGCGGTGTGTTGAAGTCGCCGAGGACGAGGGCGGGGGAGTCGGCGAGCTTGTCGGCGGCGGCGGTAATGGCGTCGAGGGTCGGCTTTCGCGAGCGGAACGGGTTCGAGCCGACGTCGCAGACGAGGAGGCGGAGCGGGGTGCCGCGGCAGTCGACGTCGAGCTGCCGCGTGCGGGTCGAGAGCGGGAGCTCCGCCGTCGTGGTCTCGCCGGAGGGGAACTTGGAGAGGAGGACGATCCCCCCTCCGAGGAGCGACGTCCGGTACTGCGGACAGGTCTCTTTCCAGAACGCCCGGATTTCCGGGGGATCCTCCCAGGGGACCGCCTCGATCAGGACCACCAGGTCGGCATCGACACGCGTGATCTCCCGCGCGATGCCGTCCGGGCTGCCGATCGTGCCGCGGCCCGTGTTCCACAGGAGGAGCCGGATCGGCCGTTCGAGCGCCGTGGGGGGGACTGAGCGGCGGTACTCGGCGAGAGTCCAGAGGCAGAGAGCGCCCGAGACGAGACTCCAGGTGACGCAGGCCCGGCGGCTCCGCCCGGAGGCGAGGACGAGGCCCGCCGCGAGAGCGGTCAGGACCGGCAGCGGAGCGGCGTAGAACAGAGTCGAGAAGAACGGCAGGCGGTCCTGCACCGTCAGTCTCGCGATGAGCATCACGACCAGCAGCGAGCCGGCAATCCACCGCAGCCATCGTCCCCAGCGGGAGGGGCGGGGTTGAGCGCCCGGCGGACGGAGGTCAGCCGTCGAGGGGGCATCGCCTGGTGAGCGATGCGAGTGGGGCACATCCGTCACGCAGGTCTCCCTGGGCCCGCCGCGCTCCCGGCTTCGGTCCGGGCCACGTCGGCGATTCGGGCGGGGCGGTCGGTCGCGCGGTCCGGTTCGGTCCGCGCCGTCGGCCGCCGCAGCCAGGAGGTCGGCTCCGCGCGGCGGCTGAGGAGCGCCAGGATCCGCAGCAGGACCAGGAGGCCGTCGCAGCGGGGGCCGGTCTCTCCATCGGTGAGCCAGATCCGTCCGGCGGCGTCGAGGCCGAGCTGCGCGCCGACGGAGTCCATCGCCGCCACGAGTGTGGCGGAGGTCGGGCCGCCGTCGTGGAACAGCAGGAACTCGTCCGTGGCGGCGTCCCGCTCCAGCGTCGGGAGCCGGTCTGTCGCGACGGCGATCGAGACGTGGCTCCACTCGCCGAGGAGCTGCCGTCCGAGCTGTCGGACAAGGTCCTCGGGCGGGATGAGGTCTCCGCATTCGTCCCGGAAGTCTCCCCGCGAGCCCTCTTCGGAGAACGTCACTCCCAGATCCCACGGCCCGCGCCGCATCTCGGTCTCGGTGTCGTGCAGCGGGAGCGGGCTGACTTCGATGGGCGACGGGGCGAGGACCTCTTCGCAGGCGGCGCGGAGGACGGGGTCGGCCGTCGCGATTCCGACGTGGACGGGGCGGAGGCCGTGGGTTTCCCCCTGCAGGGCAGCGAGGTAGCCCGCCTCGGCGTCGATCGTCCGATAGTCGCCGCCGGTGCGGCGCGGCCGACCGGCCGCATGCGACATCGCTTCGCGGAGCCGGTCGAGCGGCCCGCCGGCGCACCATGTGCGACCCGCGGGAGCGATGAGTTGAAAGCCGCCGAAGGAAGCGGCGTGGCCCGCGCCGGTGACGAACAGGCCGGCGTCGGCCCGCCAGTGGTCGGTCCCCCAGCGGAGCATCGGCTCGGTGATTCGGCCGGCGTCGAGGATTTCCACGGCCGACTCCCGCAGGCCGCGGACGAGACTCCCGGCGAGCCGCGGCGACGAAGGGCGGCCGTCGATGCCGACGACGAGAACCGGCGGGCGGCGACGGATGGGGCGCGGCAGGTCATCGGGACCGGTCTCGCCGGCGTCCATCCCGTGCCAGAGGGTCTGACCGATCGCCCGGCCGAAGTCGCAGGCGACGCGGTCGGTGAGCTCGTTGGGGACGATCCCCCGGATCCCTTCGGGGAGGAAGAGGTCCGCGATTGTTCGCGGGGAGCGGAGGAGCCGTTGCGGCGGAAGCGGGAGGAGGCCGTGCTCCGAGCGATGGACGCAGTCATGGCAGCGGGCGTAGCCGTTCGCCAGCCGCTGGTAGTGGACCGCCGCGCCGATCGGATGGGCTTCACCCGGGCACTGGAACGTGGGGGGGGCGGGAGGAGCGATCGGGAGGTCGTTCGCAGTCCCTTTCCCCGCGTGCCCTCTCCCTGGAGTTGTGAGCTCAGCGGAGAGAGCGGGGACGGTCATGCGTCAGATCCCTCGGAGAGCGGATGGGCGACGTCGCGGCGGGAGAGAGGGCCGGCATGATCCGTTCACGAACGCCGGCTCCCGATGCCATTCAGTCGCCGTCTCTCGCCTTGATCGCCTAGTCCTGCTGCGACGGCTTGAGGTCGACGGCGGCAAGTTTGTCCGCCGGGGCGAACAGGTCGAGCCGGGTATTGTGGACCGTGAGCAGGCCGGTCTTGTTCGAGAAGCCGGCCACTTCCTCGCTGATCTCCTGCCGCCGGGCGAGCATCCGGCCTTTCGCGATGTCGAAGCGGATCTCCCCCTTCCACAGCTTCTGAACGAGCTGCGTCTGCTTCTCGGCGTCGATGTTCGGGGTGAGGATGATTGTCTGGAGGCCGATCGTGGCGACCCCTTCCTTGACCCCCGTGAGGGTGTACTTCCGCAGGATCGTCACACTTTCCTTGGCCCCCCCGACGATCGCGGCGGCCGCGGCGACCTCGGCCTTGGAGGTCTCGCTCCACTGATCGCCGATCGCGACCGGCTTCTCCGGAAGCGTGAACAGGACGTCGAGCTTCTGGTCGTCCGCGGTCAGGGAATCGACCGCCTGGCCGAGGAGCGACGTGATCCCGACGACTTTGCCGTTGGGGGACATCTTGATCTGGACCGAGGGGCGGCCGAGCATGGCGGCGACCTGGTAGAACTGGGACGGGACTTCCGCCTCCGGCTTCGTGCTGTCGTAGGTGACCGTGGTCCCGTTCTGGGTGGCAGTCATGTGGCAGCGGTCAATGCACAGTTCGAGCGTCGCGACCCCTTCGCTGTCGACGTCCAGGACCTTGAAGTGCCGGACCGAGTTGGCCTGGGACCTGGTCTTCTCCGCGACCTCGTTGTACTCGACCTCCAGCTCGTTCTGCTGGCGGACGGCGTAGTGCGAGGACTCGCCCTTGGCGAACTGGAACTGGAGCGTGTAGGTCTGGAGCGGGGCGGGGGAGGCGGCCCCGGCCTTGGGGGCAATGGTCTCGGGAGCGACGGCGGAGGTCGGCGTGACCTTCTTGGTGCCGGCCGCTTCGTCGGAGCGGACGCGGGTCGGATTGAGCAGGCTGCCGGCGAGCGCCAGGAGAGCGAAAAGCACAGTCGAAACGACGCGACGCATAGGTCCTCCCTGACATCGGCCGCTCGCGCCCGCGATCCCTGGGGCGGCTTCTTGAGCGGCAGGTTCTGCCGGTTGCGGCGGAGTTGTAGCAGCCCGGCGGCGGGCGGGGGTAGAGGAGTTTGGGGCGAGGAAGCGGGGGAGGAGGACCCGCGTCCGACCTCAGGAATCTGCACTCGGCATTTGTCAGTCGTTCCAGGTGGGACTGAGGCGTCTGTTCTCTATTCCGAAGGAGTTACGCCCAATAGCCCAGGGTTGGCCACGAAGTGGCCTACCCTGGGGTTTTAGCCCGCGTCCATTCTCAAGAACCTCGAAGGGGTTCTGTCAACGAAACGCCTTGCCGCAACCCCTTCGGGGTAGATTCTGCCGTCATCCACACACCCAGGGTAGCCCGCTGCGCGGGCAACCCTGGGCTATTGGACGCAACCCCTTCGGGGTATCCAGCATGACGCCGCCCACGAACTCGGAGCGGCTGACTTTTTTGTCTCATTTTGCACTGGCGAACGCTTCGGAACTCGCTCAATGAAAAGTGCAAATTGAGCGGAGAGGTTGCCTTCGGGAGGGGGCAGCCTCAAGTGTGTCAAGATCACAAGAAACTTGGCCTTTACCGCATCGCCCAAACACGGTGTCATCCGCACTCCTCTTACGACGAGAGACTGTGCGTCGAGACCCGCAAGGATGCTGACACGCTCCACGTTTCAGTGGCTCGTGATTCTGCTGCTGTCGGCCGTGGCGGTCGCTGGCTTGGGGGGATACTACGTCTGGCAGAACAGCGATCTGCTGCTCCGCCGGGGCATCGAGACCAAGCTGGCCGAGATCGCTCCCGAGTGGGACATCGCGTTCCGGCATGTCCACTTCGACGGCGAAGGGGGGATCCGGCTCGTGGACGTGGCGGTCGCCGCGCCGGGGCAGCCGCCGATCGTCGAGATCCCCGAGATCCACGTCGCGCTCGACCGCGAGCTCTTCACCAGCCACCACCGCGTCATCATCCAGAAGGTGGTCGTCCTCAATCCCGTGGCGACCGTCATCCGCCACGCGGACGGCAAGTGGAACTTCCAGCACTTCGCCCCGCTCAAGCCCTCTGAGGCGGCGCTCCCCGAGATCAGGATCCTGAACGGGGACCTCCTGCTGCGGCAGGAGCCCTCCGACCTGACGCCGCTCGTCGAGGTCGGCTGCCATCACCTCGATGCCAGCCTCGTCCCGTCCGCCAACCGGCAGTACCAGCTCTACGGGAAGACCGAGGTCGATCACACCGGCGAACTCGAGCTGGAGGGGGGAGTCGACCTGCGGAGCGGTCGGTGGAAGATCGCCGGCAAGGCCCCCAAGGTGGACATCCGAGACGGGCTGATGGACGTGGCGATGGATGTTTCGCCCGACGTCCGCCAGCGGCTCCAGGCTCTCGCCCGGCCTGTCCGCCAGCTCAACAACCACAACTTGATCCGCGTGGCCGCGACATCCGAGGCCGAGGCGGAGTCGCCGGTTTCGCTGCTCCCCGAACTGGGGATCGAGGCCCAGCTCGACGTCGCTTTCCAGATCGGAATGTCGGACCGTCTCGCTCCGCTCAAGTACGACGTGAAGGTGGGGATCGACCGGGGGAAGATCCTGGACCTCCTGCCGATTCCGCTCTTCGACCTCCGCGGGGTCGTGCAGATCGACGAGAAGGGGGTGAAGATCGACGAGCTGACCGCCGCCAACGGGGTGAGCCGGGTGTTCGTCGACGGGGACGTGAAGTACGCCCGCGATGGCGGGGCAAAGGAGTTCACGATCCAGGCGACGAACCTGCAGATCGACGGGCGGATCCGCGAGCACCTGCCGGCGCATCTCCAGCGGCTGTACGACAGCCTGCGTCCGCAGGGGCGGTTCAACGTCGACATCGAGGTCCGGCAGGAGCCCGAGCAGCCTCCGACCGTGACGCTGCGGCGGTTCACGGTGATCGAGGGGGCGATTGAGCATGAGCTGTTCCGCTATCCGGCGACCGGGATCTCGGGAACGATCAAGCAGGAGGATGGTGCCTTCGTCCTCGACATGATCGGCTTTGCCGGGGATCGCCCCTGCAACTGCACGGGGACGGTCCGGAACCTGGGGCCGGACATGGAGGTCGACATCCGGGTCCATGCGGCCGGGATCCCCCTCGACGAGCAGTTCCTCAATGCCTTCCAGGTCGAGAAGCAGCAGCCGGTCCGCAAGGCGCTGACGATGCTGAACCTCCGCGGGATCGGCGACGCCGACGCCCGTTTCCTTCGCAGCCCCGCGACCGACCGCAAGTTCAAGATGCAGCTTCAGGCACGCGTGCGGGGAGGCGGGCTGCGGTTCGAAAAATTCCCGCTGGACCTCAGCGATCTCTCGGGCGAGCTGCACTATGACTCACTCGAGGAGGACGTCTGGAAGTTCGTGAACTTCAAGGCGCATCACCGCGGGACGCCGGTCCGGGGGCACGGCTCGTATGTCGTCGCCGCGCCGGGGCTGCTGACGCTGGGGATTGACGCCGACGGGCTGCCGATCAATCAGGACCTGCGGGATGCGGTGGACGTCGCGACGCCGCATCTTGATCCGCTGTTCGATCATCTGCAGCCGCAGGGGCGGTTCGATATTCACGAGGGGACCGTCACGTGGTCTCCCGGCGGCGAGGTGCGGGTCGACTTCCCGTCGATCGCTCTCAATGACGGGCGGCTGAAGATCTCCGCCTTCCCCTATCAGTGGGAGCGGGTTTCGGCGACGGGGCGGTGGGAGCACGACAGCCGTAAGCTGACGATCGACGCCCTGCTGGCGTGGCATGGCGAGACGTACCTGCAGATCGACGGCAAGGGGGAGGGAGCGCAGTCCTTTGTCCTGGCCAAGCCGCGGGAGGATGTCCTGTGGCGGGCGCACTTTGACAAGATGTTTGTCGGCAAGATGGTGTCGGACGTCGACCTGCTGCGGGCGCTGCCGGGGCCGCTGCTCTCGATCGTCCAGGCGGCGGAGGTTCGCGGGGCAGTCGACCTCGAAGGGAGCGTCGACATGAAGCAGTTCGCCGACGAGGCGGGGACGCTGACGGCGCAGTGGCGGTCACGGTTGTCCCTGGTGGGGAACGATGTCTATGCCGGGATTCCCCTCAAGGGGGTTCGCGGGGCGGTGCAGACCGTCAGCGGAACGTGGGATGGGCAGAAGGCGACGATCGACGGGTTCTTTGAGATCGAGCGAGCCCGGGCTTACGGGTTGCCGGTGGAGAATGTCGCGGGGCCGTATTCCGTCGACGGGAACCTGGTGACGGTGGGGCATCCTTCTTCGGCGCCTCCGAACCGGCCGGAGAACCGGTATGCGGGTCAGTCGGTGGAGGGGCTGCTCTATGGCGGGAAGATCGGGGCGGATGCGCAGGCCCGGATTGGGGAGACGACGGACAAGACGGTGTATGGGGCGGTGCTGACGATCCGGAATGCGGCGCTGGAGCGGTGGGCGTTTGATAACGGCAAGCGGGAGAAGCTTCGCGGGCCGGTGAACGGAGTGGTGAATCTGAGCGGGCGAGGGGACTCGCCGATGGGGCTGACGGGGAGCGGGTGGATGCAGCTGACGAATGCTCAGCTGTATGACCTGCCGGTGCTGGTGCAGGTGTTTACGAAGATGGATTTCGCCAACACGGATTCGACGGCGTTTCACTATGCGTACAGCGACTTCCGGATTCATCACGGGCTATTGGACTTCTCCGATATCGAGCTGGTGGGTGATGCGGTGAAGCTGGCGGGGAAGGGGTATGTGGGGTTTGCCGGGGAGCGGGCGCGGGTGCTCGAGCTCGACTTCACGTCGGCGGTGACGAACAAGATTCCGATCATTGGTCCGCTGATCACTGGCGGGAAGAAGGGTTGGGTGGGTGTGAAGGTGGTGGGGACGGTGGATACGCCGCAGGCGTACATTCAGCCGCGTCCGATTTTTGATGATGCGCTCGGTGGGTTTATGCGGGCGGTGGATGCGGGGAACTGGCGTCCGCGGGCGGCGCCGCAGCCGGTGAATCCGTTCCCGCTGGCGCAGTGAGGGAGAGGCGGAAGGCTTAAGGCTGAAGGCGGAAGGTAGAGGGGCACCAGTCCATTTTTCACCGGGTCCAGGGGCACCCTGGTGGGGGATGCAAGGGGGCAACGCCTCCTTGCCCGCCGGAGGCCGTCTCGCCGGAAACTGCCTGAAGGAGAGCGTGTCCAAGCGCGGACAACGTGTCGTATGCCCCCCTCACCAACCCGCGGGATTGCAAAACGAGCAGTGAGTCCTCAACGCCGGTTCCACAAAGCGGACGTCCGTTGCTTACAGCGGTTCCTCATGGAAGCGCCTCCGGCGGCAAGGGGGTGAGACCCCCTTGACCCCAGGCTGGTGAGCGACGTTGAGTTGCGCGAAGAGCGCCCGTTCGCCGGGAGCGTTTTCTGATCAGAAGCCCAGACCGGGTCCCTTCAGAATGCCCGTCTCGACCGTGCCGTGCTTGATCTCAAACATCCCCGGGAAACCACGAGCCCACTGCTTGTTCGCCGCCGGGCAATACTGCCGCCCGTTCCCTTCGATGGCCGCGACGGTCGGAATGCGGGCCGCAAGACTGGCCGAATGCAGGAACGAACGACCGGGACAGGTCAGGTCCTGCACGCACAGGAACATCCCGAACTTCTGCGCCGCGGCCGCTGCCAGCAGCGCCTCGGTGTGCCCCTTGCACGCCTTCAGCGCCACTCCGCTGTAACCCTGTTCACGCGCGAGGAGCAGGCTCTCGTAATCGACCAGCGACTCGTCGATCACGATCGGCTTGATCGCCGCCGCCTTGTGCATGTGATTGTCGGGATGTGCCTTCAGGTTCCGGTTCGTCGGCTGCTCGACGTACTGGATCCGATCAAACGCCTGCGGGTTGTTCGCCTTGATCTTCTTGAAGAACTCGAGGACGTATTCGACGTGGGCGCACTTCTCGTTGAAGTCCGTCGAGTAGTACCACGCCGTGCATCCGCGGATCGCCTGAGCCTCCGCGGCGACCTTGTCGATCTGCAGCACGCGGTCGACGTCCCAGTCGAGGTTGTCCCCGTTCAGCTTGATCTTGAGGTGCGTCAGGCCGTTGAAGGCAATCCATTCGCCGAGCGTCTCCGGCAGACCGTCGCCGATCTTCTTCGTGACATCGGCCGAGGTCAGCGGATCGAGCGCTCCCACGAGGTGGTAGAGCGGCATCGTCTTCTTCGGCTCGCGGAGCGTGTACTGGTCGAGGTACTCGCCGGCGAACTGGTCGTCGAGGTAGTACTCGAGGTCGTCGTTCATGAACTTGGACGAGAGCGTGTCGTAGCTGTTGAGGCCGTGGACGACGCCGTAGGCATCATGGATGGCGGCATCGAGCGGGCTGGCGGCGACGAGTTGGGCGAGCGCGGGGAGAGTCTCCGGCAGGCCGAGCTTTTCCGAGACGAGCTTGGCCTGGTGGGCGTACTCGGCGGAGAGCTGGTAGACGATCTCCATCGGGTGGCCGAAGTCGTCGTAGGCGTTTGCCAGGCCGATGACGCGCTCGGCGAAGAGCTTCATCGCCTGTTCGGCCTGATCGGCGGAGACCTTGTCGCTGGGCCATGCCCAGATGTTTCCGACCGGCATGCTGCCGAAGCCGGTGGAGTGTTTGCGGCCCTTGGTTTCGACGGTGACGTCCACGTTGATCAACGTGGAGTTCTCCATCACGCGTCCGCCGAACTTGAGCGGAGACCGAAACCGAACCGGCTCGAAGGCGACGTTGGCCTGAAGCACGCGGACGTCTGTCGACTTAGCCATTGTCCTTAAATGGGCTCTAAGGAAGGGGGAGGATTTCCTGGCGCTGGGATGCGGGGATTCTAGGGAGTGAATTTCGGGGCATGCAATTGAGAGTTCGGATGAAGTTGGGAGGGAGGTGTGGATGGGGTTGCGGGGGTCGGGTGGTAGGAGCATCACGGAGGGGTATTGCGGGCGCACACAACGGCGCCACCTCACCGGGGTCCAGGGGGCCACCCCTGGTGGGGGATGCAAGGGGGCAACGCCCCTCTTGCCCGCCGGAGGCCTGGCCGTCGAGAGATGTCTGAAGGGGAGCGTGTCCAAACGCGGACGACGTGTCGTATGCCCCCTCACCAACCCGCGGGGATTGCAGTGCGAGCGTGGAGTCCTCAACGCCGGTGACACAAAGGGGACGTCCGTTGCGTACCACGGTTCCTCATATGAAGTGCCTCCGGCGGCAAGGGGGCGTGGCCCCCTTGACCCCAGGCTGCCGTCGCACGTTGGGTTTGAGCTACGGGCATCGTGCCGGCGGGAGTGCCGTCGCTGGAAGTCGTGCCGCGAATGAGCCACGATTCCGGTCGCCAACTTCTTTGGGAGACCCTCGATGTCGCGCTCGCTCGATCGTCGTCAATTCCTGTCCACCTCCTCCGCGGCCGCCGCCGGACTATTGACAGCCGGCTTCACCTCCACCACGCGGGGCTTCTTCGCCAACGAGACCATGAACATCGGCTGCATCGGCACCGGCGGCCGCTGCCGGCGACTCATGCAGGACCTCCGCAACATCCCCGGCGTGAAGATCACCGCCGTCAGCGATGTCTGGGATGTCTCGATGGCCGAAGGAAAGAAGCTCGCCCAGCCGGACGCGAAGGAGTTCAAGGACTACCGCGAACTCCTCGACCAGAAGGACATCGACGCCGTCGTCATCGGCTCGCCGGACCACTGGCACGTCCCGATGACCATCGACGCCTGCGCGGCGGGCAAGGACGTCTACGTCGAAAAGCCGCTGACGCACGACCTCAGCGAAGGGGAAGCGGTCATCCGCGCCCAGAACGATCACAAGCGGATCGTCCAGGTCGGAACCCAGCAGCGGAGCATGCCGCACATCCAGGAGGCGTACCAGATCCTGAAGTCCGGCCAGCTCGGCGAGATCCACAAGGTCCACTGCTCGTGGAACCGCAACTCGGTCCGCTGGAAAAGGACGCCGCTCGGGATCGATCCCGCCTCGGTCGACTGGAAGAAGTTCCTCGGCAACGCCAAGGCCCAGGAGTTCGACGAGTACAAGTTCCGGAACTGGCGCTGGTTCTGGGACTTTGGCGGCGGGATCTTCACCGACCTGATGGTCCACTGGATCGACGTGGCCCACTGGTTCCTCGACCTCAAGACTCCGCAGGTCGCGGCGAGCATCGGCGACCAGTTCTATTCGGAAGGGGTCTGGGAGACGCCGGACAGCGTGCAGACGATCATGCGTTACCCGGACACGCAGATGCAGATCTACTTCGAGGGGACGTTCATCAACGCCCGCAACGCGGCGATGATCGAGTTCATGGGGAGCGCCGCGACGCTCTACATCGACCGCGGACGGTATGAGGTGATCCCCGAGCGGAAGAGCAAGACCGCCGCCTCGGAGAAGATCATCGGGGAAGGCCCCCGGGGAGCGGACTTCTACGACCAGCCGAACGGCGAGATGCTCCACCTCGTGAACTGGATCGAATGCTGCCGCTCGCGGAAGACGCCGAACTGCCCCGTGGAAGCGGGCGTCCTGGCCGCCTCCTCGGCCCACATGGCGAACCGGTCGCTACGGGAAGGGCAGATCGCGAAGCTGAAGGGGTAGTGCCGGTACTATCCGTGTTCATCTGTGTGAATCTGTGGCTCACTCCTCTCATGCGAAGAGGTAGGCCACAGATAAACACAGATGGACACAGATAAGGCGGTGAGGCGGCGGTGGCTCGAACGTTCCTGCCGCCTCGCGAGGCGGCACCACAACGTGAGTTTTTCTTCCGCGATTCCGCAGAAGAGCACTTTTCGAGGTGTCCCCGCGGATGGAACTAAGCGCGCTACAGATTCGTAACGACTCATTCGATAAAGGGTTGTGACGGATTCTCAACTCAGGATGCTGATTGACGGCGAAATGGGGGGGGCCCATAATTTCGCACCCCCAGGAAACCGCTGTCGGTGATTTGCCGGCTGTCGTATACAACACCTTGTGTGGTCCGGACTTTCACGCCCGGCCGCACGCACTCCGGAGCCCTATCATGGTAGGCAATGTTCTCGATGTGACCGATGCCACCTTCTCGTCGGAAGTCCTCGACAGCGCGACTCCCGTCCTCGTCGATTTCTGGGCGACCTGGTGCGGTCCGTGCCTCATGCTCGCTCCGACGGTTGACGCCCTCGCCACCGAGTTCGCCGGCAAGGTCAAGGTCTGCAAGGTCGACGTCGACAAGAACCGCCAGTCCGCCGTGAACTACAAGATCGACGCCATCCCGGCCCTGTTCGTCTTCAAGGGGGGACAGGTTGTCGACCGGATGAAGGGGGCGGCCTCCAAGGACCAGTTGAAGTCGATGCTCAACAAGCATCTGTAGGAATGGAGTGCTGAGCGGCGAGAGTTGAGCGTCCGGAAACGGTCTGGCCGCTCAACCTGAAACGCCCGGCCCTCAACGAAGGGAGCGAGGAGCGTCGAGAACGGTCTCTGACGCTCAACGCCAAAACCTCAACGCTGGACGCCCGGGAAAGGATTCCCCATGAGCGACGCCATCCACACCCCGTCCTCGGAAACGGCCAGCTTTCCGAAGCCCCGCTTTCCCGTGGAGCGTCCCGTCCGTAAGGACGAGCAGACCCTCGCCCAGGCGGGACGGGTGATGGAGCAGCTTCGCCTGCAACTGGCGGAGCTCGACCGCCGCGAAGAGACGCTCAACCAGCAGCTTGCCACGCTGGATCAGGAATCCCGCTCGCTCAAGGCGTGGAGCCAGCAGTTCACCGAAGAAGCGGACCGCCGCGAGCGCGAGCTCCGGGCCACCGAACGCCGCATCGTCGACCGCGAACAGGCCTGCGACGTACAGCACACCGCGCTCTCGGAAAAGGAACAGGACCTCAACCGCCAGCGGGACGAACTGGCCGCCGAGCGGGAGGCGATGAAGGAGAGCCTCGAGCGCGAGCTGTATCAGGAACGGGCGAAGGTCGTCGAGGCTCAGCAGCAGTTCCAGGACGAGCGGACCGCCGCGCAGGAACAGCTCGACGAGCGACGGGCCGAGATCGAGCGCCTCCGCGAAGAGCGGCTCGGGCCTCTTGATGAGCGGGAACAGACGGTCGAGCGCCGCGAGCAGGAGCTGCATCAGCGGGAGATCGATCTCGAGAAGCGGACCCGGTTCCACGAAGACCACCTCAAGCGGCTGCGGCAGGAGATCGCCGGGCAGAAGTCCGACCTGGAGCAGGAGCGGCAGAGCCTTCGCGTCTGGAGCGTCCAGGTCGAGGAGTCGATCCACCTCCGGCTGCGTCACGTCCAGCGGTTCCGGGATCTTCTGGAAGAGCGGGAGAAGGCGTGCGACGAGGAGCGGCACCTGCTGCACCAGTCCCGCCGTTCGCTCGATGAAGAACTGATCCGCCGCCGCGCGGAGCTGGAAGCAGAGAAGGCGGAGTTCCTGGCGGAGACCGAGAAGCGGGCCGCGGACGTTCAGGACCAGCAGAACGCCATCGCCGCCCAGCTTGAAGCGGTCGAGGATCGCCAGACGGAGCTTGACCGGCTCCAGCAGGAGATTGAGGCGACGCACCAGGAGAACCTGGAGATGCGGGCCGCGGTCGATGAGGCCTATGCCGATCTGTGCGCCAAGGCGGACGAGGCGCTCGTGCGGGAGCGGCTGACGCAGTCGCGGGCGATGCTGCATGAGCAGTTCCGCCGGGTTCATGACGCGATCGCCGAGCAGAAGAGTGCGGTTGCCGGACTTCTCAGCGAGCTCGATGAGCAGCGGCAGGCGTATCGCGCGGAGCGGGACAGCACGGCGGCGTGGCTCCGGCAGCGGGAGGCGGATGTCGAGCAGCGACAGGCGGCGCTCGCGCGGGAGCGGGGGCAGCATCATGCGGGTGAAGGGCACTGGATTGCGGCCCGCGATCGCTGGCGGAACGAGAAGCTGGAGGCGGAGACGATTATCCGCGGTCTCGTGACGGAGCTCGAAACGCTGCTGAGCACGCGCCCGGCGCCGCCGCGGGCCGATTCCATCGCGGCGCTGCCGCTGCCGAAGGTGGCCTGACCCGTCGGCCGTGCGCCAGCCCCAGGGCCTCTGCGCAATGGACTGTCAGTGAGCGTGAGCGGCTTCGGCGCCGTGGCCATTGAGGGCCGGAATCGCGGCATTCGCGCGCTGGTCAACGAGGACAGGTTCGTACCGCGACGTTGCTGACTGCAAAGACGAAGACGGGCTCACTTCGATGGTGGCGGCGGTATCAGCTCGCACGCTCCCCCGCGATCGGCAGGCAGACCTGTCGATTTTGTCACACTTTGGCGCCCTGCAAATTGCCTAGCAGCTTTGCGTTTTGCGATCGATAAGGATTCGATGAGGACTCTGCGCATCAGTTGACACTGATGCGAGGGGTGGGGACGATCCAAGTACCTCTTCTTCAAGTCTCGATCGACCGATCGTCTCTCTTCTGGAGGCTGACATGCGGGTTAAGCGTGGCTTTACGCTGATTGAATTGCTGGTCGTCATCGCGATCATTGCCGTCCTGGTCGCCATCCTTCTCCCGGCAGTGCAGCAGGCTCGGGAGGCTGCTCGCAAGTCCCAATGCCTGAACAATTTGAAGCAGATCGGCGTCGCTCTGCACAACTATCACGAAACTCACGGAATTTTCCCCTTCTCGGTGGCACATCCCGGGGCGTGCACGGCGACCTTTATCCCGCCGTTCACCAAGAACACCCGGGGCTGGACGATGCTTCTCCCGTACATCGAACAGCAGACGCTCTACAACAAGTACGACCACAACGCTCCGGCCTCCAACTACACGAGAGCGGGTGGCGGCCCACTCGTGGGGACGTGCGTTCCTCAAAATGAGGAGGTTGTTTCGACGTCGATCAGCACGTACCTCTGTCCTTCCGACTTTGGCGACCGCTTCTTCCGGCCCCAGACGGATACGAACTACTCCATTACACCGACCGGTGCGACTGCGGGACGCTTTGGTGCAAAGGCGAGCTACGAGTTCAGTACTCATGCCTGGTCCAACACGTGTACCAACTACGAGGCGGTCGCCAGTACCGATCGCAGGATGTTCGGCGTCAACAGCGCCGCCCGGATTCGCGACGTCCCCGATGGCATGAGCAATTCCGTCGCCGTGACCGAGACGACGTTGGATATTCGGGACGGAATCACCGGCACCTGGGGCTATTCGAAATGGGTTGGAATGGGCGTCGACTTCGCCCGAGGCGTGCCGATCAATGATTGGAACTGTTGTGCCTGGGCTCTGCCGATCACGCAGCAGCCTCCGAAGCTCGGAACCTGGAGCGCTCCCGGGAGTGTCCACGCCGGCGGTGCGACCGTCCTGATGGGTGATGGAGCCTGCCGCTTCGTCACGGATTCGCTGGACCTCGTGATTCGTCAGCGCGTCGCCCGGGTGTCCGACGGTTTGCCTCCCGGCGAGTTCTGATTGTCCTTGCGGCGTCTCTTTGCCGGAACCCGACGAGCGTCTGTGGCGCAGGCCTCGTCGGGGCTCGCGGGCTCCGTCAGTGTCATCCCTACAGCGTCCCGATCAGCGGCCTGGACTCATCCATGACCCGAGCTTTCTCAGTTGCGCACCTTTTGACCGGGCTTGTGATCCTTGGCCTCACCGGGTGCGGAGGTGGCTCAAAACCGCCATCGACGTTGGTTCCTGTGACCGGCGTGGTGAAGATGGACGGAAAGCCGTCTCCCTTTGCCTCCGTGACCTATGTGGCGGAGGGACTGAAAGGGGGCCTGGGAGCCGTCGGATTTACGGATGAAGAGGGGAAGTATGAACTGAAGTGGCGAGGTCAGGAGCCCGGCATTCAGCCCGGCAAGTACCGGGTCGTGATTTCGAGAATCGCAATGAAGGATGGAACACCGGTGCCGCGAGACAAATCCGCCGCGGATGTCGGTGCCGTTGAGACAATGCCGCGGCGCTACAGCGACTACGACGTCTCCGAGCTGTACCTCGAAGTCCCTGCGGCCGGGATGACCAAGGATTTTGAGCTGAAATCGAAATAGCTCGCGGTTCCGGCCCGGACGGCAAAGGATCGACGTGGTTTCCGCCGCGCGACGGCGAGTTCCGTCGGCTGTCGTTTTGATTCTCCGCGCCGAGTCTTCTGGAGTAGGCCGTCGGATTGCGCCGCACCGGACCTCGCTATGGAGAACCTGCCGCGTCGTCCGGGCTGACCGTGGCGGCTGCCGCAGGCTCGTGATCGGGGACTTTGGCGAAGCCCATCGTGATCATGACGCCGGAGACGACGAGCCCCAGGCCCAGGAAGTCGCTCCACCGCGGCTTCTCCTTCATGAAGAGGATTACGAAGGCGAGGAACACGACGATCGTGATCGCCTCCTGGATGATCTTGAGCTGCGTCGTCGACCAGCCGTACTGCTCCTTGCCGAGGCGGTTGCCGGGGACCTGGAGGCAGTACTCGAAGAAGGCGATCCCCCAGCTGATCATGATCGCCCACTTCATGCTGAGGGTGCCGGAGTACTTGAGGTGCCCGTACCAGGCGAAGGTCATGAAGATGTTCGAGAGGAGCAGGAGGACGATCGTGAGCATGGCGGCGGCGTGAGGTGTTTCAGGACGCGTTCTTTGGGCGGACGCGTGACGGGCGGAACGCGGCGGGATGATAGTGAGTTGTCTTCTGCGCGAGACGGGGAATTTCGGGCTGCCGGGGGCTTTCGGGTACGGCAGACGGTGTGAAACCGGTGCGAGAACCCCCTCACGCCTCACCGCTCGCTTTGGGATCCCGGCGGGTTGATTTGGGGGCATCCGGCACGGCGTCCGCGCTTGGACCGCTCTCCTTCAGACATCTCTCGACGGCCAGGCCTCCGGCGGGCAAAGGGCCAATAAAACAACACAGGCCCCTCTGCACTCCCCACCAGGGTGCCCCTGGATCCGGTGGAGCAGGTGCGCTGCGTTCAGCATGGCCCCGCCCGCTCAATTCCGTCGTTCCCCGGCCCACCAAGACCCCAGCCTCTGGACCTGAGTTGAAAATTTGACACGATATAACCACGCTTCCCCAGGGTTGGGCTGACCGGGACGCAAGCCCTGCGCCACCTTTGTTCCCCTCCATCGCCCATCGTGCGTCCCGCGAGGTCGTGTATGCTGCCGAGTCCGCAACCGTCTTCCTCCCGCTGGACTTCGTCCCGGCTGGCTCGGATCGCCTGGGGCGCTCTCTTCGTCGTCGTGGCCGGCACGGTCCTGTTCGCCCTCGCCGGCGATACGGCCTTCGCCCAGGAAGCCGCACCCGCAGCTCCGGCCCCCGCCGCCGCACCGGCCGCCCCCGCTCCGGGACCCGGCGGAACCACCGCCGCTCCCGCCACCGAGCAGAGCTTCCTGATGTGGGTCATCCACACCTCAGGCTGGATCGGCGGGATCATCCTCCTGCTGTCGATCTACTTCGTCATGGTCGTCGTCCGCATGTTCCTCGACCTCAAGCAGGAAGAGGCCGCCACGCAACTCGATCTCCAGGCGTGCGACAACCTCCTCAAGTCCAAGGACCTCGTCGGCCTCTACAAGCTGGTCAAGCAGGACCCCTCCTTCTTCGGGACGGTCCTCGCCGAAGGGCTGACGGAACTCCAGTACGGCCTCGAAGACGCCCGCGAGGCGGTTGACCGCGTCGGCGACGCCAAGACGGTCGAGCTGGAAAAGCGGATCAGCATGCTGGCAGTCCTTGGCTCGCTCGGCCCCATGATCGGTCTCCTCGGAACGCTCAAGGGGATGATCGCCAGCTTCAGCGCCATCGCAATGTCCGGGACGCAGCTCAAGGCGGACCAGGTCGCGGCGGGGATTTCCGAAGCCCTCGTGCTGACCTTCGAAGGGGTCGCCCTGTCGGTCCCGGCGATCTACTTCTTCGCCTACTTCAAGAACCGCATCTCCAACGTCACGACGGAAGCGATGCTGGCGATCCACGAGTTCCTCCGGAAGGTCCACAACCAGATGCGGGCCGCCAAGCCGGCCTAGCGGGCAGTGGATTGTGGGCAGGGGGGCGTAAAAGCCCCGCCCAGTTCTGCGACTCGTGACCAACCACCCACTCCCCACTTCTCCTCCATATGTCCGGTTCTGTTGGTTCCGACAACGTCGAGCCCAATCTGACGCCGATCCTGGACATGGTCTTCCAGCTGATCACGTTCTTCATGCTCGTGATCAACTTCAAGGGGGCGGCGCTCGACCTGTCGCTGCAGCTTCCCGTCCTTGGCTCCGCCCGGCCGCTCGAGACCGAGCAGGGGGAGGCGCTCCTGTACCTCAACATCAACTCGCAGGGGCAGCTGACGCTCTACAACGAGGTCAAGGACCTGCGGCAGTGGATTGCCGAGGAGGCGCGGGAAGCGATCAAGCAGGAGAAGGCGAAGGACAAGAACTTCGATGAGAAGAAGGACGGCCTGCCGACGATGGTCGTCATCCGGGCGGACCGTTCGACGCCGTTCCGGATCCTGAACGACGTCCTCAACACCTGCCAGGGCCACGGCTACCGCCGCTTCAGCCTCAACGCCATGAACAAAGCGGAGTAGCGAGGTCAGCCATGTATCGCCGCCGCGACAAGCACAAGCACGAAGAAGTCCAGCTCAGCCTGACCGCCATGCTCGATATGGCGTTCCAGCTCCTGGCGTTCTTCATCCTCACGTTCAAGCCCTCCCCGGTCGAGGGGCAGCTCTCGCTCAATCTTCCCAAGCCGGGACAGCTGGCGAAGGTGGTGAGCCAGGCGTCGAACGCAAACGCTCCCGCCACGACGATGCCGGTCGAGACGATCGAGTCGTTCCTGGTGCAGGTGACCGCGGACGCCGCCGGGAACGTCTCCCGCCTCACCACCGCTCCTGGCGGAGACATCTTTGCCGGCGGGGCGACGCCAGCGAACCTGGAGCGCTTCAACAAGATACTGAACGACAATTTCAGCAAGACGGCGGTGTTTGAGCAGGTCCAGATCATGGTCGATCCGAACCTGCGGTACGATGAGCTGATGAAGATCCTCGACATGTGCCTGCGGCAGAAGCTCCC
Organism: Planctomyces sp. SH-PL14; assembly: GCF_001610835.1. NCBI lineage: Bacteria > Pseudomonadati > Planctomycetota > Planctomycetia > Planctomycetales > Planctomycetaceae > Planctomyces > Planctomyces sp. SH-PL14. The sequence continues at coordinate 6,165,486 of NZ_CP011270.1, forward strand.
GGACGGGACCTCCCTGACCAAGATCAGCTTCAAGGAGCTGCAGCCGCAGTAAAGGGCGAAGGTCTTCGCGGTCGGAGCGGCACCGGGGTACAATCGCGCTATGGCCCGACGCAAGCATTACTGGGGACGCAGCCCCCTCCCGCACGACGGCGGCCCCCGTCTGTGGCGGATGATTCTGTTCTTGTTCATCCTGGGGATGATGTACACGCAGATGCGCCGCGCCAGCAACTGGCGATGGCTCGTCAGCGAAGCCCAGGGGCAGACGACCGCTCCCGCTGCGAATCCAGCCCCCGAGGCGGCCGATCCGAAAGCCGGCTCCGGAGGCCCGCCCGGTCCCGCGATTAAGGACACGCTCCGGGAGTCGACCACCGACCAGGAGGACTGGGAGAAGCAGGCGGTCAAGGACAGCCTCGCGGTCGTGACCGACCGGTCCGAGCTGCAGGAGGCGGAGATGCCCGCCTACTGGACGCTCATGCGCTGGACGCTGGCCCAGACTTCCCGGCAGCTCCTGGACCGGGCCGCTCCCCGTCTCAAGCTGTCGGATCTGTGGGCCACGCCTTCCGACTTCCGCGGCCGGATTTTCCAGTTCCAGCTGGAGGTTCGCCGGGTCGAGTCGTTTGAGGTCAAGAGCGAGAACTCGGCCGGTGTGAAGTCCGGCTACATGATGGTCGGCATGAACGACGCTTCGAAGGCGCAGCCCTACTGGGTGGTGGTCCCCGACCTGCCGGAAGGGTGGCCGGTGGCGGACGAGGTGTATGAGAGCGGGACCTTTGTGGGGTACTTCCTGAAGTGGCAGTGGTACCAGCCGGGGGTTGGCAAGCCGAAGTCGATGCCGATGTTCATTGGCCGGATCATTCCGAAGCCCAAGGCGGTCATCCGGACTACGGGACTGATGGACGACCCGCTGTTTCTGGGGCTGGCCGGAGTGGCGGCTCTCGGTGCGCTGGGCTTTGCCGCGTACTTGCAGTTCTCGCCTCGCCCTTCGCGGGCGGTGCTGACACCGACGCGGGATGAGGAGACTGCCGTCGAGTTCCTGAAGAATGCGCTTCCGACCGGATCGCCCGTCCCGGCAGGCCCGGCCGAGTCGACCGGGGCTCCGCCGGTTCCCGTCGAAGTGGTTGCTCCCGAGGCTGCCAAGCCTGAGGCCGGCTCTCTGTAGGCGGGCGGGGAGGTGTCTTGTCCCGCTGGCTCAGACGGCGTTCTTGCCGGCACGACTCTGCTTGCTCAAACCCATTGTGCGACGGCAGCCGGGGTCAAGGGGGTCTCACCCCCTTGCCGCCGGAGGCGCTTCCATGAGGAACCATGGGACGCAACGGGCGTCCGTTTCGTGGAACCAGTTAGGAGGACTCCACCAAACCGCACCACTGGCTTTGCAATACCAGCGGGTTAGGTGAGGGGGCATCCGATACGTTCTCCTCGCTTGGACACGTGCTCCTTCAGACAACTCTCGACGGCCAGGCCTCCGGCGGGCAAAGGGGCGTTGCCCCCTTGCATCCCCCACCAGGGTGCCCCTGGACCCGCTTGAGGGGGGGCCTATGGAAAGTCGTTGACCGGCTGACTTCCGGCGGCCATCCTGCAAGCAGCGATTCCCGTTTCTCCTCGTCACGACCGCCATGATCATCGACGCGCATCAGCACTTCTGGAAACGGGGCCTCTTCGACACCCGCTGGCTCGAAACACCCCGCCACGAGCCGATCTGCCGCGACTTCCTCCCAGCCGACCTGGAGCCGCTCCTCAAGGCCGCCGGCGTCGACTACTCCGTCTTCGTCCAGACCCAGCACGACACGGAGGAAAACCTCTGGGCTCTCCGGGAGGCGGACCTCTATCCGTTCATCGCGGGGGTCGTCGGCTGGATCGATCTGGCCAGTCCCTTGTGCGAGGACCAGCTCGTCGAATTCCGGAACTTCCCCAAGTTCGTCGGCGTGCGGCACATCACGCAGGACGAGCCGGACGACGACTTCATCATCCGCCCCGACGTGATCCGCGGACTGCACGTCCTCCAGAAGCACCGCGTCCCGTTTGACCTGCTCTTCTACGTCAAACACCTGCGGCACGCGGCGACACTGGCAAAGGAGCTCCCCGAACTGCCGATGGTGATCGACCACCTCGCCAAGCCGGAGATTCGCGCCCAGCGGACCGACAATTGGGAGACCCACTTCCGCGCCGCTGCCAAGTTCCCCAACGTCTGCTGCAAGCTCTCGGGAATGATCACCGAGGCGGATTGGGAAGGCTGGACGCCGGAGGACCTGCAGGTCTACGTCGACGTTGCGCTCGAAGCCTTCGGCCCGGACCGACTGATGTACGGCAGCGACTGGCCGGTCTGTGAGCTCGCGGGGGACTACCAGGACGTCTTCAACGCCCTCCGCGACTGCCTGACGCGCCTCAGCGATTCCGAACGGGACGCGATCTACTGCCAGACGGCGAAGAAGTTTTACGGCCTGACGGTGTAGTTCCACCGGGTCCAGGGGCACCCTGGTGGGGAGTGCAGAGGGGCAACGCCCCTTTGCCCGCCGGAGGCCCTCTCGTCGAGAGATATCTGAAGGAGCACTTGTCCAAGCGCGGACACCGTGCCGTATGCCCCCTCACCAACCCGCGCGGAGTGCAAAGCCAGCGGTGTGATGTGAGGGAGTCCTCAATGCTGGCACCACAAGGGGGACGTCCGTTGTGTCCCACGGTTCCTCATGGAAGCGCCTCCGGCGGCAAGGGGTTGCCCCCTTGACCCCGGTTGCCGTGGCACATTGGGTTTGAGTAAACAAAGTCGTGCCGGCAAGGACGCCGTTCGAGCCAGCGGGACAAGCCTCCCGTCCCTCGCTCGCGCTTCGGACTGGTGTTGGGAACGGAAATCTCCGATCCTCGGCCGCCTGACTCGGCCTCCTCCATCCACCTCGCTCTCCGCTCCATGTCGACCGCGCTCGCCTCGCTCAATGACCTCCTGCAGTCACCCGACGATCTGTACTCCCTCCGCACCAAGGGGGAAGGGCCCCGCGGCAAGCTCCCGCTGTCGAGCGAATACCTTCTCGATGCTCCCAGCGGCGACATCTTCGGCATGACGCAGTCGGCCGGGATGGGCTGGGATCCCAACCAGCTCATGCGGGAGCAGGTCCTGATCCTGAGCACCATGGGGGGGATCCGGGCCGAAGACGGGAAGCCGATCGCTCTCGGTTACCACACCGGCCACTGGGAGATCGGCCTCCTGATGCGGGCCGCGGCGAAGGAACTCGACCGGCTTCAGCGGCTGCCGTTTGCCGCCTATGTCTCCGACCCGTGCGACGGCCGTTCGCAGGGGACGACGGCGATGATGGACAGCCTCCCCTATCGCAACGATGCGGCGCTCGTTCTCAAGCGGTTGATCCGCTCCCTGCCGCTCCGCCGCGGCGTCGTCGGCATTGCGACCTGCGACAAGGGGCTGCCGGCGATGATGATGGCTCTTGCCGGCTCGACCACGCTCCCCGGCGTCATCGTGACCGGCGGCGTCACGCTGCCGCCGACCGACGGTGAGGACACCGGCAAGGTCCAGTCAGTCGGGGCACGGTATGCGCACGGGGAGATCGATCTCGACTACGCGGCGGAGCAGGGGTGCCGGGCCTGCGGATCGGCGGGGGGAGGGTGTCAGTTCTTCGGGACGGCCGCGACGTCACAGGCGGTCGCCGAGGCCCTGGGGATGACGATGCCGCATGCGGCGCTGGCACCGTCGGGGGAGATCGTGTGGAAGGACCTCGCGGTCCAGTCGGCGCGGGCGCTCACGACGTTGATCGATCGCCGGCTGACGATGGGGGACATCCTCTCCGACGATGCCGTCCACAACGCGATGGTCGTTCATGCGGCGATGGGGGGCTCGACGAACCTGCTGCTGCACATTCCGGCCATCGCCTTCGAGGCGGGGCGGCGGCGGCCATCCGTCGACGACTGGAACCGCGTCAACCGGCAGGTGCCGCGGATCGTCGACGTGCTGCCGAACGGACCGGTGGGGCATCCAACGGTGCGAGTGTTCCTGGCCGGGGGGGTCCCCGAGGTGATGCTCCATCTACGGGGGCTCGGGCTGCTGAAGCTCGATGCGATCACGGCGACGGGCGAACGGCTGGGAGAGGTCCTGAGCTGGTGGGAGAAGTCGGAGCGGCGGCTGCGGATGCGGGAGATTCTGCAGCGCGAGGATGGCGTCGATCCGGACGATGTCATCATGCCGCTGGAGCGGGCGCGGAAGAAGGGGCTGACGAGCACGGTCACGTTCCCGATCGGGAACATTGCGCCCGAGGGGGCGGTGATCAAGAGTACGTCGATCGATGCCAGCGTGGTTGATCCGGATGGGGTGTATCGCAAGCTGGGGCCGGCGCGTGTGTTCACGACCGAGACGGAGGCGATTGCGGCGATCAAGGGGCGGGGGCCGAAGGGGACGACGGTGAAGCCGATTCAGGCGGGGGACATCATTGTTCTGATGTGCCGTGGGCCGCTGGGTTCGGGGATGGAGGAGACGTATCAGCTCACGTCAGCGCTGCGTTATCTGCCGTTTGGCAAGCATGTGGCGCTGGTGACGGACGCCCGGTTTTCGGGAGTTTCGACGGGGGCCTGTATCGGGCATGCCGGTCCGGAGGCGCTGGCCGGGGGGCCGATTGGAAAACTTCGGGATGGGGATCTGATTGAGATTGTGGTGGATCGGATCAATCTGGTGGGGACGATCAATTTTGTGGGGACGGCGGAGCAGCGGCTGACGGCGGAGGAGGGGGCGGCGGTGTTGGCGCAGCGGGTGCCGACGGTGGTGTTGCAGGCGGATGCGCAGCTTCCGCGTGACACGCGGTTGTGGGCGATGCTGCAGCGGTGTGGTGGTGGGACGTGGGGCGGGTGTGTTTATGACGTGGATGCGATTATTGAGACGTTGGAGGCGGGCTTGAAGGCGCGGACGGTGGTCGGAGATTGATCCGAAAGAACCGGGTCCAGGGGCACCCTGGTGGGGAGTGCAGAGGGGCAACGCCCCTTTGCCCGCCGGAGGCTTGGCCTGTCTCGATCATTCTGAAGGAGCGCGTGTCCAAGCGCGGACGACGTGCCGTATGCCCCCCTTACCAACCCGCGGGGAGTCCGGGGCGAGCTGGGAGTTCTCGACGCCGGTACCACAAAGGGGGCATCCGTTGTGTACCGCGGTTCCTCATGGAAGTGCCTCCGGCGGCAAGGGGGCGTGGCCCCCTTGACCCCGGAGGCCGTCGCACGTTGGGTTTGAGCTAAGGGAGCTGTGCCGGCGAGGACGAGGTTCGATGTGACGGCTTAAGGTGTCGCGTCCTGGGCCTCTGTCAGCAGCGTCACATTCAGATACCGATCCGCCACGATCGTATCGATCACCAGCTGCGATGCGTGAAACATCAACATCGGGAACACCGCAAACGGCAGCCCCGTCCGGGCCACGCTCTCCGCCACCAGAATCCCGATCGGCAGCGTCTTCTGGCTCCCTGCAAACGCTGCCGCAATCGTGTTCTCCGCACTCATCCCCAGCCGCCGCCCACCCCAATAGCCCATCACCAGGCCCGCGATGTGGATCGCCATCGTGCACCCCCACACCAGCAGCACGGCTCCCAGGGCCGGCACATCGCGGCCCGGAACGAGCTGCGGTCCCGCCCCATAAGCCGACCAGAAGACCGTTGTCAGGATGCAGACCTGCGCCAAGTTGCTCAGCAGCAGCTTCCGGCGGTCGGCAAACGCGGCACACGCCCGGGAGAGCCGCAGAAGCTGCCCCGTCACGATCGGCAGGAGCGCGGACACGAACAGAATCGCCATCAACTGCCGCGGCTCCAGCGAGACTCGCGAGCCGACCCCCACCTCCATCCAGAACGGCGTGACGACGACCGCCAGCGCGTTCGTCAGGACCGTCACCAGGAGCGAGACGGCATCGTTCCCCCCCGCCCGCCGCGTCCAGACGGAGGCGGCCGCCATCGTGCAGGGGACGCTTCCCGCGATCATGAGCCCCACGCTGAAGTCCCGCGTCCACTGCGCCCGTGAGAGGGGCCAGGTGAGGAGCGGCATCAGGACGGCGTTGACGGTCGCGGCCCACAGGACCGGCCCCGGCGTCCGGAGCGACTCGACGAGCTTCCGGGTGTCGAGCGTCACCGACATCAGGAGCAGGATCTGGAAGACGATGACCTTCATCCCCGCCGCGAGGGCCGCTTCGAACGACGGGTTCACGGCGTTTGTCCCGCTCCCGCCGAATGTTCGTCCTAGGGCGAAGCCGAGCGGGATCAGCACTGCCAGTCCGGCCAGGAACCAGTGGCGATGAAGGCCGGCGAGGAATCGCGAGAAGGGAGTCAATGGGGGGACCAGTGGAGTTGAACCGTGAGCCGACCGGTTTAGACGAAACACGCTAGCGAGCGGACTCCAATGCCTTCTTCTCGGCCACCTCTTCCGCGGCACTCCGGCGGATGTAGTGCGGCACGAACTCGAACGGGGTGACCCGGTCGCCCGTCGCCCATTGCCGCAGGCCGATTCGGGCCACGTGCTCGCCGCGGGGGAGGGCTAGGTCTCCTTCCAGGCACCGCCGCGCGGTGCGCAGGTCGTCGGGAAGGCGCTTTACTCCGGGGCCGATGACGGCGTCGGCCGGTTCGATGAGCGGGGCGAGTTCTTCGAGGGGGACGATCCGCGTGGTGCCGGTGGCGGCGAAGTGTCCCTCGGGCGTGCGGGTGTAGTGGCCGGCGAAGAGGGCGCCTCGCTGGGCGTCCTCCAGGACCCAGAGGCGGGTGACTTCGGCCGAGGCGTTTGCGGCGATGATGGCGAAGGTGTCGACGGCGACGAGGGGTGTGCCGGTGAGGTAGCCGAAGGTTTTGGCGAAGACGACTCCGACCCGCAGGCCGGTGAAGCTTCCCGGGCCGGCGCTGACGGTGAGGAGTCCGATGTCGCGTGGGGCGACGCTATGAGATCGGAGGAGGGCCTGGACTTCGGCGACGAGGGTTCGGGCGTGACGGCGGCCGGTGGCGGCGAGCGATCGTTCTTCGAGGAGGGTGTGGCCGTGGAGGAGCGCGAGGCTGCCGGCGTGGCTGGAGGTGTCGACGCCGAGGATGGGGAATGGGGAGGGGGCGGGCGAGTTCATTGGGCCATTGTGTCGTGGTGCGAAGCAGGGAAAAAGGGACCTGAAAAACAGACTTTCCGCACCGGGTCCAGGGGTACCCTGGTGGGGGATGCAAGGGGGCAACGCCCTCTTGCCCGCCGGAGGCCTGGCCGTCGAGAGATGTCTGAAGGAGAGCGTGTCCAGACGCGGACAACGTATTGGATGCCCCCTCACCAACCCGCGGAGATTGCAAAGCCAGCGTTGTGTTTTGAGGGAGTCCTCAACGCCAGTACCACAAAGGGGACATCCGTTGCGTCCCACGGTTCCTCACAGGAGTGCCTCCGGCGGCAAGGGGTTGCCCCCTTGACCCCAGCGGCCGTCGCACAATGGGTTTGAGGTAGCACCGCCGCGCCGGCAAGAACTCTGTCCGAGCATTCGATCTTCGCAAGGCTCGGCTTGGTCCACGCCACCCCCGCGCTTTGCGGCCCCCCGCCGCCGGGCACTATGATCCAGTCTCCTCAAAACACACCGGGGACCGCCCCGACCGTCCGCGCGCAAGGACTGACAAGGACTGACATTGTGAACAAAGTGCTGATCATCGTCGGCGACGCCACCGAGACCGTCGACACCCTCTACCCCCTCTACCGACTCCAGGAAGACGGCTTCGAACCCGTCGTCGCCGGACCGGAAAAGAAGCTCTACAACATGGTGATGCACGAAGTCCGCCCCGGCTGGACAATCACCAAGGAGTGGGAGGGATACACCATCCAGGCCAACATCGCCTTCCGCGACATCAACCCCGAAGAATACGCCGGCATCTTCTTCAGCGGCGGACGCGCCCCCGAATACACCCGGTACGACGCCGACCTCATCCGCGTCACCAAACACTTCTTCGCCGCCAACAAGCCGATCGCCTCGGTCTGCCACGGCGTCGAAATCCCCGCCTACGCCGACTGCGTCCGCGGCCGGAAAATGGCCACCGTCCCCAAGTGCAAGTTTGACCTCGAAGTCTGCGGCGGGACCTTCGTCGACGCCCCCTGCGTCATCGACGGCAACCTCGTCAGCGGCCGCACGTTCCATGACCACGGTCACTACGTCGGTCCCTGGATGAAGCTGCTCCGGGAACAGAGGGAAAAACGGAGCTAGGAGTCAGGATTGAGGATCCAGGGAGGGAGACCGAGCCGGACTCCCTCAAACCGCTCCCCCTCCCTCCGTCCTGGATTCCGACACCCAGATCCTGAGTCCTTCCCCCCTCAGCCCGCGGCCTACGTGCAAGAACAGCAGCGCATCATCGACGACCTCGCCGGCCTCCTCGAAGGGGAGCTGCGCGCGGACCCGTTGACCCTGGCCGCCTACGCGACCGATGCCAGCCTGTACCAGCAGCGGCCCCTCGGCGTCGCCTACCCGCGATGTCGAGAAGACGTCGTCACGGTCGTCCGCTACGCCAAGGAGCGGTCGATCCCGCTCGTTCCACGAGGGGCGGGGACCGGCGTCGCCGGCGGAGCGATCGGGCCGGGGATCGTTCTCGACTTCGCCCGGTTCATGACTTCGGTCGAGTCGATCGGGGCCGAGACCGTCCGCGTCCAGCCCGGCGTCGTGCGGGACAAGCTCAACGCCCAGCTCCGGCCCTACGGTCGGTACCTCCCCCCCGACCCCTCGACGACCCAGGTCACGACCGTCGGCGGGATGATCGGCGTCGATGCCGCTGGCTCGCACGCGGTCCGGATCGGATCGATGCGGGACTACATCCCGAGCTTGGAGACGGTCCTGTCGTCGGGCCATGTCTTCGAGTTCGAGCAGGAACTCCTCCCGCTTTCGGCCTCGCCGACCCCCTATGGCGGCGATCGGGCTCCGCTGATCGACCGCCCCTCGGGGATCCACGACTCCAAGCAGCTCCTCGTGGCCCGGCTGGCCCAGGTGCTGCGGCAGAACGAAGACCTGATCCGCCAGCACCAGCCCGCAATGGTCCGCAACTGCGCGGGCTACACCCTCCGCGGAGTCCTGACCGAGACCCACCTCGACATCCCCCGGATGCTCGTCGGCTCCGAGGGGACGCTGGCCATCACGACAGCCGCCACGCTCAACACCGCCCCGCTCCCCGCACACCGCGGCGTCGTCCTGCTCCTGTTCCGCCACCTGGAAGCGGCCCTGCGAGTCGCCAAAGGGCTCGCCGATGAACAGCCGACCGCCTGCGATCTCCTCGACCGCCGGCTCCTGACGCTGGCCCGCGAGGACGATCCCCGCTTCGAGGCGATGATCGCCAAGTCGGCCGAGGCGGCACTCCTCGTGGAGCAGATCGGCTACAGCGAGCGGCAGCTCCTCGACCGCCTCAAGCGGATCACCGACAAGGCCCGGCACCTCGAATCGACCCTCATCATCGCCCGGCAGTCGACACGGGAGGACGAGGTCGAGTTCCTATGGTCCCTCCCGGCGCGGGTCGTCTCGCTGCTGATCAAACTCCCCGGACCGGTCCGGCCGTTCCCGCTGTTCGAGGCGATCGCCGTCCCGCCGCAGAACCTGCACGAGTTCATCGTCCTGGCGCAGCGGGTCCTCCAGAAGTACGAGGTGACCGCCTCGCTCTTCGCCCATGCCGCCTCGGGACAGATCCACCTGCGGCCGTTCCTCCCGACTCCCCGTCCTGAGGACGCGGCGCGGCTCGAGAGCCTGGTCGGCGAGCTGTACGAGATCGTCTTCCAGTTCCACGGCACGGTGAGCGGCGAGCACGGCGATGGTCTGGCCCGGACGTCCTTCCTGCGGGCGCAGTATGGACCGTTCTACCGCGTGATGCAGCTGGTGAAGGAGATCTTCGATCCCCACACGCTGCTGAACCCCGGCAAGATCATCAGCGACGATCCGCGGACGACGATGCGGGACCTCCGCCCGCTGGAGCCGCGCGTCGGGGGAGAGCCGGTCGAACTGCAGCTCTCCTGGTCCCTGCCGGTCGCGACCGAGGCGGCCGACCGCTGCAACGGCTGCGGCCAATGCCGGACCCAGGACCCGGCCCTGCGGATGTGTCCCTTCTTCCGGCTCGATTCGCTGGAGGAGGCGGCCCCCCGCTCGAAGGCGAATGTCGTCCGCAACTTCCTCACCGGGAACCTCGCGGCCCGGGACCTGGAGTCCGAGGAGGCGCTCAGGCTGGCGCGGCAGTGCTTCAACTGCAAGCAGTGCCAGATCGAGTGTCCCAGCCAGGTCGACATCCCGCACCTGATGCTGGAGACGCGGGCCGCCTACGTCGAGGCGAACGGCTTCACCCGGGAAGAATGGATCCAGGCCAAGGCCCATTCGTTCGGCCCGCTCGGTTCGACCCTGGCGCCGCTCGCGAACTGGGGCCTCAACAACGGCGGCGTCCGCTGGCTGATGGAGAAGATTCTCGGCATCTCGCGGCATCGGAAGCTCCCGCCGTTTGCCCGGCGGACGTTCCTGCGGCAGGTCCGCCGGACGTACTCGCGGCGGGACCTGGCGGCGGGGACCGGCGCGAACCGGCCGGTCGTCTACTTCGCGGACCACTTCGCCAACTACCACGACCCGGACCTCGGACGGGCGTTCATCGAGATCCTGCGGCACAACGGCCACACCGTCTATGTCCCCGGGGGGCAGACGACGACCGGCCTGGCGATGATCTCGGCCGGCGACCTCGACGGCGCCCGCGAGCTGGCGGAGGAGAACATCCGCGAGCTCGCCGAACTGGCCCGCGAAGGGCTGCCGATTGTCTGCACCGAGCCCTCGGCGGTCGTCTGCCTGACACAGGAATACCCGCTGCTGGTCGACCATCCGGACGTCAAGACGGTCGCCTCGCAGGTGATCGAAGCGGGGGCGTTCCTCCAGCAACTCCGCGCCGCCGGAAAACTCCGGACCGACTTCCAGCCGCTGCATCTCTCGGCCGCTTACCACACTCCCTGCCATCTCCGGGCGCTCGAACGGGGCACCCCGTTTGCGGACCTCCTGTCCGAGATCCCTGGCCTGACGCTGAAGCGGATTGAGGCCGGCTGCAGCGGGATGGCGGGCGCGTTCGGGCTGACGAAGGCGAACTTCAAGACATCGCTCGCGATCGGCCAGCGGCTGATCGAGCGGATGCAGCACGACGACATCCTGATCGGCCTCACGGAGTGCGGGAGCTGCAAGGTCCAGATGGAGCAGGGGACCAGCCGGCCGACGATCCACCCCATCAAGATCCTGGCCCTCGCCTACGGCCTGATGCCTGAGCTGCGGCGGCTGATCCGGCCGAACAAGCGGCGGCTGATGACGTCGTAGGGGAGGCGGTAGGCTTAAGGCGGAAGGCTGAAGGTAGAGGGGATGAGCCCTATCGGCGCTCCGTCGACCGTGTCGCCTGAACTGATACTTGATACCTGGCACCTGATACTTCTTCCGTCTCCATGCCCTCGACCCTTCTGTTCTTCGCCCGCGCTCGTGACCTCGCCGGGACGGATCGCGCTCGACTGGAGGGCCCGCCTCCGGCGACGGTTGGCGAGCTGCGGCGGGTGTTGCTCGACCGCTATCCGGCCCTGGCGCCGATCGCGCCGCATCTGCTGATCGCGGTCAATCAGGCGTACGCCCAGGACCCGGATTCGATTCCCGACGGGGCGGAGATCGCGGTCTTTCCTCCGGTGAGCGGAGGCTGATCATGCTCGTCGGGATTCTCTCCGACAGCCACGGTCACGTAGAACGCACGCAGGCCGCGGTGCAGGTCCTGACCGCCGCGGGGGCGGAGGTCCTGATCCACTGCGGAGACTTGGCCGATCCCGAGATCGTCCGGGTTTGCGGCGTCCGGCCGCTGTACTACGTCCTCGGGAACCATGACTCCGATCTCGTGCCATCGCTGGAAGAAGCGGCTCGCGGCGTTGGAGGCCAGTCGCTGGGGCTGGGAGGAGTCATTGAACTGGGAGGCAAGCGGATCGGCGTCACGCACGGCCACCTGACGCGGGAGCGGAAGCAGGTCGAAGCGCTGCGGCCCGACTACCTTCTCTCGGGGCACACGCACGCGGCGATCGACCTCGTCGTCGACGGCATCCGCCGCATCAACCCCGGCGCCCTCTTTCGCGCCAGTGAGTTCACCGTGGCCACGCTCGACCTCGACGAGGACCGCGTCCAGTTCCACAGCGTCGCGCGGTAGCGCCTCTCCCATCTGTGTTCATCCGTGTTCATCTGTGGCGAAAGAATCTGATCAGCCACAGATCAACACAGATTCACACAGATGAAGGCAGCCGTGGTGCGAGTTCATTCCTCGTACCCGAGGTCGAGCCATCGTTCCCGGACGACTTTCCATTCGCCGTTCTCGAGGTGCATCTGGAATCCCCAGGTTGAGGAGTAGCCCGCGCCGCCGGGGCCGGTGAGCGTGACGGTCGCGTCGGAGCCCCGGACGAAGGCGGCGACGAGCTCCGGGTCGACCGGGCGGGAGTTGTGCCAGAGGGGCCAGTCGACGTCCTCGAACTTCGCCGGACGGTCCGACGACGAGGCCCGCTTGAGCCCGGCCGCGTCCGCTTTGTGAATGAGCAGCACATAGTTCCGCGCCGCCTGGACCGCCGGGTGCGCGAGGTCGATGCGGGTTCCGGTCGCGGCCCGGACTTCTTCATCGATCGCACCGGCGCTCCGCAGATACTCCGCTGCCTCCTTCGCATGGCCGTCGACTGCGCGGACGAGGGCCGTCGTTCCGTAGGCCCGCGACTTTGTGTTCAGGTCCGCTCCCGCCTCGACGAGAATTTTGAGGATGTCGACGCGGTTCTCCCGGGCCTGCTCCATCAGAGGGGTGGAACCATCCTCGTCGGTCGCATTGGGATCGGCCCCGTGGGCGAGCATCAGCCGGGCGACCGCCGCCGACTTGGCCTGCGAGAGAGGAGGCTTGTCTCTCGTCCCGAACGCCTTGTCCAGTTTCAGGCCCCGGTCGAGCAGCCGCTCAGCCGCCGCGATGTCGTCCGCCTTGAGGGCCTCATCGAACTGTTTCGCCCACTTCCGCTGGGCCTCGGAACTGTTCCGGTAGGCGGTCAACATCCCCCAGGCGACGAGCTGGGTAGCGACGAGAAAGAAGAGGCTGCCGAAGATGTGACTCCGCACCGAACCGCGGAGGCTTTTCTCGGCGTCTTCGGCCTTCCCGCTCACGATCTGGATCCGCTCCAGGTTCCGGGCGCTCTTCGTCACGAGTCCCTGGACCTCGGCCGAGTAGGGGCCGATCGCCACCACCTCGTGCCCGGCCGTCACGCACTTCTCCGCCAGGACCGGGACGTAGGTCTCGGGATCGGCCTCGCCGGGGGTGAGCCAGGCGCAGTCCTTGGGGGAGATCATCCGCCAGTCGTGCCGACGGGAATCGTCGGATGATGAGAGGGCCTGCATCATCCGGCCAAAGCCGCTGAGGGCCTTGAAGCCCGAGCAGTCCTCCCACGCGGTCTGCTCGACGAGCCGCTTCGCGCGTCCGCGGACCCCCGGGCCGCCATTGCGGACGTCGTCATAGGAGAGGCTCGTCAGGTCGGGGAAGCCGAAGAGGGCGATCTCGCCGTTGTCGTCCTGGACGAACGCCTGCGTCACGCCGATGCCGGCGAAGTCGACCACCTTCGAGGTCGAGGTCGATCCGCTCTTAGAGCTCTTCTGCGTCACCATCCGGTAGATTTCGTACTCGTAGAACGCGCACTCCTTTCCGGTGAGCGGGGCCAGGATCGGCTCGCCGTGGAGGGCGATCCGGCCCGCGGCGGCTTCAAGCTGGCCGTCCATCGGCGCGAGGCCGTCGAGATGCCGGCGGATCGCCGCGGCGGACTTCCGGATGGACCAGGCGTTCTGCAGCGCCCCGATGCACAGCCAGATCACGAGGGCGGCGACGAAGCTGGCCACCCACACCCAGGGGGGATCGACTGTCTGCTGGAACCACTGGTGATAGAGGGCCGTGAGCCCGCTCAGGAGGGCGAGACTGAGAAAACAACCGGGCTTCATGACCGATCCGCTGCCGAGAGAGAAACGCCGGCGTAACGTATCACGAACCCGCGCAGCCGACGATATGTCCTGCTTTCGACCGAAACCGTTCCTCTTCCAATACTCAACCTCGCTGCCCCCTCACGATCCCGACCATGTCCGAATCGTCCCTCGCCTCAACGCCCGAGCCTCCCTACTTCGCGGTGATCTTCACCTCAATCCGCGCTGCGGGGGAGGACGACGGGTACGCGCAAACCGCCGAACGGATGGTGGAGTTGGCGCGGACCATCCCGGGCTTCCTGGGGATCGAAAGTGTCCGGGACACGAGGGGCGTCGGGATCACGGTCTCCTACTGGAAGTCCGAGGAGGCGATCCGCCAGTGGCAGCAGCACGCGGAGCACCGGGAGGCGCAGCGGCTGGGGCGGGAGCGGTGGTACGAGCGATACGAGCTGCGGGTCTGCCGTGTCGAGCGGGCGTACGGACTGCGTTCCGGGACCGCGGAGTCCGCGCCGGGCTGAGTCGTTTCGTCACTCGACGAACAGGAACTCGTTCAGGTTCAGGAGGACCCGGCAGGCGTTGGCGAGGCCGTGGGTCCGGGCGTAGTCCGCCAGGAGCGACAGTTCGTCCGCCGCGGGAGCGGTGCCTGTTGTCAGCCGGAAGCCGGTCTCGAGTTGGCCCTCGAGCGTCGGGGACTGCCCTTCGAGCCGCTTCGCAAAGTGCTCCGCCATGACGAGCATCAGGTCGTTGTTGAGCAGCGCGAGGGCCTGCAGCGGGGAGAGGCTTTCGTTTCGGCGGTCGACCTGCATCGACGGGTCGGCGCAGTCGAGGGTCGTCATGAACGGCTGCGGTTGCGAGCGGACGATGAACCGGTAGACGGATCGGCGGTGCCCGGCCGGGTTTTCCGGATCGAAGAGGTGGTACTCGTAGTGCGGCGAGTGGGCCGGCTTGTCGATCACGAAGTCCTGGAAGCTCGCGCCGTAGAGGTCGGGACGGAGCTTTCCGGCGATGGCGAGGACGCTGTCCCGGACCGACTCGGCATCGAGCCGCCGCCGGTTCATCCGCCACAGGAAGCGGTTGTCGGCGTCCGCGACGGCATTGTCGGGCCGGTCGAGCGAGACCTGCCGGTACGTCCGGCTGGTGACGATCAGCCGGTGCAGGTGCTTGATCGAGCCGTCGCTCTGCCGGAACTCCCGCGCGAGCCAGTCGAGGAGGAGCGGGTGCGATGGCGGGGTGCCGTTGCGGCCGAAGTCGTTGGCGGTCTCGACGAGGCCGCGACCGAAGTGGTAGTGCCAGACGCGGTTCACGATCGACCGCCACGTCAGCCGATGGTCCGGATGGGCGATCCACTCTGCGAGCGCCACCCGCCGGGCTCCTTCGCCCGCCTCGGCCGGAAGGGCAAAGCGTCCGCCGCCGGGGAGGGCCGACAGGAACGAGATTGCTCCCGGTCCGACTTCCTCAGCCGGCGCGAGGACGCTGCCGCGGAGGAGGCGGTGGATCGGCCGGGGCTGGCCGCCGCCCGCTCCGGTTCCGCGGAAAGTCCCGGTGCCGGTGTGGATCGCGGCAACGTAGGCGGTCTGCTGCGGCGGCAGGAGGGCGATTCCGCTGGCGATCGATGCCAGGTCCCGCGTCGTCCGGTCGAGCGTCTGGCGGTCTTCGGCCGTCAGGCTGGCCGCCTTCAGCTGGTCCCGTTCCCGCTTCAGTTCTTCCAGCGGCTGACCGACATCGACCACCCCCGGGTAATAACCATCGACGAGGTTCGTCTGTCGCCACCGCGGAGCGGCCTCGATCGAATCGAGCGACGTGACCTTGGCCGTCGCGGCGATACTCCGGCCCGCGGCGTCCAGGATCTCGACTTCGCTGAGGGCAAAGATGAAATCGTTGAGCCGCGGAGCGAGACGCGTGGCGGTGATGCGGACCACACGGGCCCGGCCGGGAGCGTCGATCCGCTCCGCTCGGAGGCCCGGGTTGGGGACATCGGCACCGGTCTGGTCGAGGACCGGGCGGACCGCTTCTGTGAAGGCCGTGTCGCCGGCGACCTCAACCTTGTACCGGACCGGGAAGCCGAAGCCGTCGCCGATGTTGTTGAAATCATCATGGCAGGGATGCAGGACGATCGCGGCGATCTCCTGCTCTTCGGGGAGCTCGATCTGGACCCATTTCGGCGTCGCCTGCTCGGAGGCGATGCCGCTGTGGTAGCCGAACTGCGCCGCCAGCGGATGAGCTCCGGCCGAGTCCTTCTCCCGCGCCGCGATCAGCCGCTGCAGCTCGTTCCACCGCGGTCCGGCCCGTTCGGCGGTTCGCTCGTCGATCTGCTTTTGGACCTCCGCCAGTTCCTGCCGGCGACCTTCGAGCTCACGCCGCTGCCGGGCGACCTGCGGGTCGATGTCGTACTTCCGGTTTGTCCGGTCGAGGGCGGCGAAGACCGCCTGCAGGGCGTAGTAGTCCTCCTGCAGAATTGGGTCGAACTTGTGGTCGTGGCACTGGGCACACTGGACCGTCAGGCTGGTGAAGGTCTGGATCGTGTTCGTGATCATGTCGTCCCGGTCGAGGTGCCGGGCGATCTTGCCGTCGGTCTTCTCCTCGGGGACTTCGGCGTGGCCGATCAGGTCCCACGGCCCGGCGGCGATGAACCCCGGCCCTTCGAGCCCGTCCCGCTCCTCGGGATAGAGGACGTCCCCGGCCAGCTGCTCACGCAGGAACCGGCCGTAGGGGCGGTCCTCGTTGAAGGCCCGGATGACGTAGTCGCGGTAGGGCCAGGCGTTGGTCCGCGGCTGGTCCTTGTCGTAGCCGTGGGTCTCCCCGAAGTGGACGACGTCGAGCCAGTGCCGCGCCCACCGCTCGCCGTAGTGGGGCGAGGCGAGGAGCCGGTCGACCAGCCGCTCATAGGCGAGCGGATCGGGATCGTTCACGAACTGGTCGATTTCCTCCGGTGCAGGGGGGAGGCCGAGGAGGTCGTAGGAGAGCCGGCGGATGAGCGTCCGGCGGTCCGCTTCCGGAGACGGCGTCAGTTCCTTCTCGACGAGCGTCGCCAGGACGAACCGGTCGATCGGATTGCGGACCTCGGCGGCGAGCGGCCCTGCAACCGCGGGTGGGGTGACCGGCCTCAGGGGCTGGAACGACCACCACGTTGACGGGTCGAACCGGCGGTCGCGGAGGACTGCGTCCTTCGGCCAGGCGGCGCCCGCGGCGAGCCACGTTCGGATTGCCTCGACCTCCGCCTTTGAGAGGGGAGGGCGGTCTTTGGGCATCAGGGGCTCGGGGCCGGTGACCTGGGCGAGCAGTTCATTTGCGGCGAGGTCGGAGGTCAGGAGCGGGCTTTCCGATTCGCCGCCGCGGCGGGCGGCGGCCTCGGTCGAGAGCGACAGCTTTCCTTTGAGCTCGTTGTCGTTGTGGCAGGAGAGGCAGTGCTTCTCGAAGATCGCCCGGACGGCGTCGAACGGCTCGGCGGCGCGGACTGGCGGCGCGGCGAGACAGACGGCCAGGACGAGCAGGGCGGATCTCATTCAGCATCTCCGATGGATGCCTGATGATACTGGAAACGGTCAGCGGCGCGTCCAGCGTCTTTTGAGCATCCGGCCGTCCGGGAGGGCGAGGCTCCAGTCGAGCCGCGGCGTTGGAGTCGGCGCTCGATGCCAGGGTGGCGGGGGGAGGACGCGGACCATGGGGCGAGACGACGGGTCGGATGCGGTGCGGAACCTCCGCGGCTCAGCAGGAGCTTCGCCCTCCCGCGGGGAGCGGTGGGAGGGAATGGCTTGTCTGGTTTGCTTGAAGGGCGTCCTGGCCGGCGCGACGTTACTACGTCAAACCCATCGTTCGACGGCAGCCGGGGTCAAGGGGGCAACCCCTTGCCGCCGGAGGCACTTCTATGAGGAACCGTGGTAAGCAACGGACGTCCGCTTTGTGGAGCCGGCGCTGCGGACTGACCGCTCGCTTTGCAATCCCCGCGGGTTAGGTGAGGGGGCATACGGCACGGTGTCCGCGCTTGGACACGTGATCCTTCAGACAACTCTCGACGGCCAGGCCTCCGGCGGGCAAGGGGGTGTGACCCAACGCCGTTCGCGACTCTGTCTCGGAACTGGCGTTAACTGTGGGATTGCAAAAGACTTCGAGCCTCGTCATCGGTTGTGTTGTTCTACGACACAGGCCCGATGCACGGAGGCTCGAAGATGGCTTGGAAGCCACAGCGGCGATCGTATCGTCACGAATTCATTGAGGCGATCGCCACGGTCTTTCCCCCACAGTGGTTCAGCCGGTTCTCTTCGCACGGCAACACCGGCTGGACCCCGCTGAAGATCTTCTGGGTCTCCACCATCATGAGCTGGCAGCCCCAGGTGACCCTCCGCGAGCAGTTCGATGCCGCCTGCGACATCCTCCGCGAAGTCTTTCCCGCCTGGACCATCGGCGACTCGCTCTCCGGGTTCCTGGCCGCCCGCGTTCGTGGTCTCCCCCGGATGCGAGATCCGATCCTCCTGCGCCTGCGACAGTTCGTCGCCGAGCATCTGGACGACTGGCGAGTCCGGGGATGGGCGGTCTTCGGCGTCGATGGCTCCCGCTTCGAAGCCCCTCGCACGACGCCCAACGAACAGGCCTTGGGCTGCGCCGGCAAGGAGGGGACCACGCCGCAGGTCTTCCAGACGACACTCCTGCACATCGGAACCGGCTTGCCATGGGACTTCCGTCTGGGGCCGGGGACACAGAGCGAGCGGCGACAGCTGGACGACATGCGGGACAACCTGCCGCCCCGCTCCCTGCTGACCGCCGACGCCGGCTTCATCAGTTTTGAGCTGTGCCGCTGGCTCACCCGGAACCGGCACGACTTCGTCCTGCGGGTGGGAGGAAACATCCGGCTCCTGACCGGCCTGGACGGTCCTGACTTGGATTGGGCGGTCGAGACCGAAGGCCAGACGGTCTCGCTGTGGCCCACCCGCTGCCGCGACCAGCCGCCCGTCGTGTTGCGACTGATCGTCGTTCGCGACGATCAGAAACGACCGGTCTCGCTGGTCACGAACATCCACGACGAGAGGGCGCTGTCCGACGAGGACGCCGCCGAGATCTACCGGCTCCGCTGGGGCCTGGAGCTGCACTATCGCTCGCTCAAGCAGACGCTCTGCCATCAGACGCTGCGGAGCCGCACGCCGGAGGGCGCGCTGGCGGAGCAGACCTGGCATGTCCTGGCGAGTTGGCTACTGCAACTGCTGACGGCTCGGGAACTGATCGCCTCGGGATCGCATCCGGCGAACTGGTCTGCCGCCAAAGCTCGGGACGCCGTCCGCCGTCTGCTTCGTCGAGTCGTCCACGGCCGCCCCGTCCGCCGCATGCCGTCCTTGCGGGACCAGCTTTGTCAGGCCGTGGTGGACAGGGACGGTCGAGTCGGCCCGAAACAGATCCGCCGGTGGCCGAGACCGAAGCAGGACAGGCCGCCCGGCCCCCCGAAAATCCAACCGGCCACCCGAGAAGATCTCCAACAACTCCAACGACTTCGGACCACGTTACAAGCCCGATCATGAACAGCATTGGGTGTGACCCCCTTGCATCCCCCACCAGGGTGCCCCTGGACCCGGTTGGGGCTGTGTGCTTCGTCGTTCAACCTCCCTTTCGGGATTCGATCTCTTCGAGGACAGAGGGAAGGTCTGACACCGACTCGATCACGAAGTGGGCACCGTGCCGCCGGAAGTCCTCGCCGATCGTCGCCAGGCGGCGGTGGAGCTCCGTCTTGTCCAGCGCGGCGACCTCCTGCTCGCTGAGACCGAGCGCGTTCCCCGTCCGCGACACCGCCACCGCCCACATCCCCCCATTGCGGGCCGCCTCAATCCCGACCGGCGTGTCGTCGACTGCCACGATCCGCCGGAAGTCGATGACCCCCAGCGCCTCGGCCGCGCGGACATTCATCCACGGAGCGGGACGCCCCCGCGGGACGTCGTTCGTCGTCAGGACGACATCCGGCGCGTAACCCTGTCGCTTCGCGAGAGGCTCGACGATGTCCATCAGCTCGCGGGTGTAACCGGTCGTCGAGCCGATCCCGATCCCCTGGCCGCGGAGCGCGGCAATCGTCTCCACCACCCCCGGAATGACGTCCGCATGCTGAGCGAGGACGGACTTCTGCAGCGGCAGGAACTCCTCGTACATCGAATCAACATCCGCCGCTACCGGGGCGCGGCCGTGAACGCGGGTCCATTCAGCCGTCACCCGCGGCAGCGACAGCACCTGGTCGATGTGGTCCCGCTTCGCCCGGCCCATCGGACCGCGGGCTTCATCGACGGTGACCGCGACCTCCCGCCGGCGAAAGATCTCCAGAAACACGGCCGCCGGGCCGCGGGACCCGAAGTCGACGGTGGTCCCCGCCCAGTCGAGAAGGACGGCTTGAATGCGAGACGACGACATGGAGTTCCTGGGAGGGGGAATACCGGTAGACGGGGGCAAAGTCCCGTCAGGGACGAAAGGGAATAGCCCCCCGTTTCAACGGGGGGATTACTTCATCGTGGCGTTCGAACTCGGTTCGAACGCTTGTCGGAGACATGATCTCGCGAATGGCTGGTAAACGGCTCTCGCAGTTCTCCCCAAACCGGCCGGGATCAACGGATGGACTGAAGCAAAGCGGAGAGCTGGTCCGCGGTGAGGCGGCGGGGGTTGTTGCCCAGCCGTTCGCTGTTGACCTTCCCGACGATCGACGCGATCTGCTCCGGCTCGGTGATCCCGACGGCGCCGAGCCGCGTCTCACCGCCGACCGCTTTCACGAACGACTCGATCGCCTCCCGACCCTCTTCGGGAGTCCGGCAGCCGAGCAGGTCGAGGATCCGGCCGATCCGCTGCCGGACGTGCTGCGGTCCGCGGGGGTCGTTCGAGTCGTCCGCCGTGATGCCGGCGTTATGGACCAGCATCGGGCCGAGCGTCAGCGCCACCGCCTGACCGTGCGGCACGCCGTGGTCCGAAGTGAGGGCGTAGGAGATCGCGTGCGGGGCGGTCGTCCGGGTCCGGTTGATCGCCCGCCCCGCCAGGTGCGACGCGCGGAGCATCGCAGCCCGCGCGGCCGGGGTCGGGGCGTGGACCGCCGCTTTGAGGTGGTTCAGTGCCAGCTGCGCCGCTTCGGACGCGTCCTGCAGCGAGGCGTCGGTGCAGCGGACGCTCCACATCGATTCGACCGCCTGCGAGAAGGCGTCGAGACCGCACTGCATCGTGATGCTCGCGGGAAGCCGGGCGGTGAGGCTCGCATCCAGGACGCAACAGGCCGGCAGGAGGCTCGGATGGTCGACCGAATGTTTGACGCCGTCGACGTAGAGGACGGCGAACTGAGTCGCCTCGCTCCCGCTGCCGGAGGTGGTCGGTGCAACGATCAACGGGCAGGCGGGACGCAGCGACGCGGCTGACTGGTTGCGAACCGCCGCCGCGGGGCCGGAGGGCTGGTCCGAGAGGACGACGATCAGCTTCGCGATGTCGATCGCCGTTCCGCCGCCGACCGCCAGGACCACGTCGGCCCCGGATCGCCGGAACTGCTCGATCCCCCGCTCGACGTCCCGCAGCTTGGGATTCGGCTCGAACCCCGTGAACAGCGTCGTGGAGTACCGGGCAGTGACGGGCGCGAGCTTGGCCCGCGCTCCGGAGAACTCGTAGGCGGTCTCGTCCGCCACCAGGAACAGCGAACGGGCTTCCAGCCGCCGCAGCAGGTCATCGACGTCCGCGAGGTCCGTCAGGCAGCGATCGTCCGTCATGGCCGCCGCTGCCGTTGTCTCGACCGATGCCTCCGGCGGACGGACAAGAGTCCGTCCCGGCTGGGAGACGGGGAATGTCAGCGGGGAGTAGACCCCGGAACTCTCGGCGGTCGTCGAAGGGTCATCCATTCGAGGCTCGATTCTCCACTTCACGTGGCCCCGGTCGGCCCCTCGCGGTGCGGAGGGGGACGCCGAAGTACCACTGCTCTTAATGTGACTGATAGTCAATCACTTTGCATTCGTGTCACCGAAGAAGTTCGTGTTAAGTTCGCTCCAAATTCGACTGTGGTGCTGTTTTTTGTTGAATTTCTGTGGCTTCTTCCAAGAATCGGCGGCCCGGCCTCTTTTTTACCTGTTGTGACTGTAAGTCACATTCGAGAGGGTTTTGCCCAGATGACGCAAGTCGATGTCTCCTTCGAGCCGCACGGTGCGACCGCGCGCGAGCCCCTTGAGCGGGGAGGAGGGGAGCTGGCGCCGCGGGAGGACGTGGGGGCAGGGGAGAGAGCGGGGGCAGGGGCGGGGGCGGTCGATTCCGTTCCCGTCGCCGACGAGGCCTCCGAGGCGCGGCGCTTCCGCCGGGCGCAGTGGCGGATCCTCCTCGCCACGATGTTCTGCTACCTCTTCTACTATACCGGGCGGCAGTCCTTCGGCTTCGCCATCCCGGGGCTGGAGCAGGAACTCGGGATCGGCAAGACCTGGCTCGGCTGGATCAGCACGTCGATGCTCTGGTCGTATGCCCTGGGGCAGGCGGTCAACGGCCAGCTCGGGGACCGTTTTGGCGGACGGGCCATGATGAGCCTGGGGGCGTGGCTGTCGTGCGGGCTGAACTGGCTGGTCAGCTTCGGCCAGGGGCCATGGTCGATCGCCGTTCCCTGGAGCGCCAACGGCTTCGCGCAGTCGATGGGCTGGGCCCCCGGTAGCCGGGTCCTGGCGAACTGGTGGAGCGCCGAAGAGCGGGGCCGGGTGTATGGGGCGTACGTCTTCGCCGCCGGCTCCGCGTCCGTGCTGACGTATGTGACCTCGACCCTGATCCTCACCTGGGACCTCAACTGGCGGTGGATCTTCCGGCTGCCGGTCCTGTTCCTGCTCCTTGGCGGGACGGTCTACTACTTTCTCGTCCGGAGCACCCCGGAGGAGCTCGGCTTCCCGTCGCCGCACGAGGACGATTCGGCCGGCGAAGACGCGGCCGGCCGCGATGCCGCCGGAGCGGCCGATCAGGAGCTGTCTGAACCGCCAGCGAAGCGGGGCGGATTGCGGGAGGTCGTGGGGCGGACCCTCGAGGTCCTGGCGAACCCGAGGTTCTGCATCGCCAGCGTGGCGATCGGGTTTCAGAGCATGGCCCGGTACGGCCTCCTGATCTGGGTCCCGGTCCATTTCCTGGGGACGAACTGGAAGTCGAATCCGTCGGGGGCGTGGATCAGCGTCGCTCTCCCGATCGGCATGGCGCTCGGGGCCCTGGCCAGCGGCTGGATGTCGGACCGGCTGTTCCATTCGAACCGCTCGCGGCCGATCGTCCTGTTCATGGGGCTGGCGGCCCTCTGTTCCGTGGCGATGTATTACCAGGCCCCCGGCTCGTTCCTGAGCATTCCCCTGCTGTTCCTCTGCGGCTTCTTTGCCTACGGGCCGCAGTCCGCGTTCTGGGCCCTGTGTCCCGACCTGCTGGGGACCCGGCGGGCCGGGACCGGCACGGGGGTCATGAACACGTTCGCCTACGGCTTTGCGGGGGTGGGGGAGCCGCTGATCGGCTGGCTCATCGAGTCCCGCGGGAATCAGACCGGTCTGGTGTTCGCGAGCGTGGCCGCCGCCTGCGTGGCGAGCGCGGTCTGCGCCCTGTTCATCCGCCGCTGACGGTTTGCGGGAGGCCCCTGGACGCTGCCGGAGCTCGTGAACCCTCCTCAGGGCGAGCCGCCTTGTGAGTGTTCCAGGGGCCTCCTAGAGTTTCTGCCGGGAGAGGCCGCCGTTCCGCTCAAGGGAGCGGGCGTGGCCGCCTCCTCTGGTCCCGAGTGGGCGCGGGATCGGACTTCGGGCAGTGGGATACGGTCTTCAACTATGAACCTTGTGGAACTCGCGCAGCGGATTCGCCAGCTCCGGCTCGACCGCCGGATGACGCTGGAGCAGGTCGCCTCCAAGACCGGCCTGACGCGGAGCTGGCTGTCGAAGGTCGAGAACTTTCGAGTCACGCCGTCGCTCTCGGCGCTGGGTGAGATCGCGGTGGCGTTGGGGGTGCCGGTCTCGCAGCTGGTTGAAGGGCTGGACGCCAAGCCGCAGATGGTGGTGATCCGGAAGAACGAGCGGCTTCTGGTGGAGCGGGACGGCGACCGGTCGAACATCCTTTACGAGTCGTTGGCGCACAAGCGGGCCAGCCGGGCGATGGACCCATTCCTGCTGACGGTTCAGGCGGGGGATACGAGTCGCGAGCCGCTGTCGCACGAAGGGGAAGAGTTCCTGATGGCGATTTCCGGCCGGGTCGACCTGAAGTTCGGAGACGAGACTTACGCCCTGGAGCAGGGGGATTGCCTGTACTTCGACGGCGGGACGAAGCACTGCCTTGTGAACCCTTACGGTGCGGCGGCGCAGGTGTTGTGCGTCTTCTACGCCCGCCAGTTCAACGGCGACTAGAAGCGTCCCGGCCGGCACGGCGCGATAGCTCAAACCCAATGTGCCACGGCCGCTGGGGTCAAGGGGGTCTCACCCCCTTGCCGCCGGAGGCCTCTTCCACGAGGAACCGTGGTAAGCAACGGGCGACCCCTTTGTGGAACCCGCGTTGAGGACTCACCGCCCGCTCTGGACTCCTTGCGGGTTGGTGAGGGGGCATCCGGCACGCTGTCCGCGTCTGGACACGCTCTCCTTCAGACATCTCTCGACGGCCAGGCCTCCGGCGGGCAAAGGGGCGTTGCCCCTCTGCACTCCCCACCAGGGGGCCCCTGGACCCGGTTCTTGGCCCGTGCATTTGGGGACGCTGGCTATGTCTTCGCCAGCTGAATCGCCCGCTGGTACGCCTGCACAAACTCCGTCGCGCCCCGCTTCCACGACCAGTCCCGGCGCATCCCGTTCTCGACCAGCTTCTTCCAGCCCATCCGGTCGTGCAGGTAACACCCCACGCAACGCCACACCGCACTGATGAACTGCTCCGGCGTGTACGTCGAGAACTTGAAGCCCGTCGCCGTCCCGTTCATAAGCGTCTCCGGTGTCGTGTCGACCACCGAATCGGCCAGCCCCCCAACGCTCATCACCACCGGCGGCGTGCCGTACAGCGAACTGTACTGCTGGTTCAGCCCGCACGGCTCGAACCGGCTCGGCATCAGGTACGCATCCGCCCCCGCCTCGATCCGGTGAGCCAGCCCTTCGTCGAAGCCGATCCGGACCGCCACCTTCTGCGGGAAACGATGGGCCAGCTCCGTGATCGCGTTCTCGGTCCGGATATCGCCCGTCCCCAGGAACACCATCTGGATGTCCGCCTTGAGCAGGTCCTCCGCCTTGGCCAGGATCAGGTCCAGCCCCTTCTGGTCCGTGAGACGGGAGATCATTCCAAAGAGGAGCGGCTCCGCCCGCTGCGGCAGCCCCATCTCCTGCTGGAGCTCCCGCTTGTTGGTCGCTTTCCCCTCCTGGAAGCTGTCCGCCGTGTACTTGGTGTTGAGGTACTTGTCGGTCGCCGGGTTCCACTCCTCGGTGTCGACGCCGTTCAGGATCCCGATCAGCCGCGGACCGCGAAGGGCCAGCGCGGTGTCGAGGCCGTAGCCATACTCAGGACGGCAGATCTCGCGGGCGTACGTGGGGCTGACGGTCGTCGTGACGTCCGAGAAGACGATCCCGGTCTTCATCAGGTTGAGGTCGCCGTAGTACTCCATCTGCTGATAGGTAAAGTACTCCCAGCTCATGCCGGTGAGCCGCATGTCCCACCAGGGGAACTTCCCCTGGAACGCCATGTTGTGGATCGTGAAGACTGCCCCGGTCGTCTCACATCCCGCCTGCCGCCGCCACTCCGTCTTGACGAGCGCCGGGACAATCCCCGTCTGCCAGTCGTTCGAATGAAAGACGTCCGGCTGGAGGTTCAGGAAGCGGGCCGCGTCGAGGACGGCGCGGCTGAAGAAGACGTACCGCTCGCAGTTGTCGTGGTAGTCGTGCCCCTTCTCCGTGTAGAGGGCGGCCCGGTCGAAGTAGTCCGGCTTGTCGACCAGGACGACGCGCACGGAGCTGCCCGGCATGTTGCCGCGGAGCAGGTGCGCCTCCGCCTGCTTCTCGCCGATCTTGACGTTGATCGCCCCGAGCGGCTCGCCAACGAGATGCGGTGGGGTCAGCCGCCGATAATGCGGCAGGATGAGGGTGACATCGTGACCGTCCTGATGCAGCGCTTTGGCCAATCCGCTCGCCACGTCCGCGAGGCCTCCCGTTTTGGAAAACGGGATGGCCTCTGAACTCGCGATGACGATCTTCATGAACGCAAACCCTTGAGCCGCAAGTGGTCGGGAGACGTCGCAAGTGGCCTGCTGGTCTTCCGTTTCGCGTCTTTGCGAAATCCCCACAGAGGCTATCGCAACCCCCGACCCGTTGCCACCGTGCGTTTTTGCGGCCCGGGGCCATGATTCCCCTTCGCATCGTGTTGCCGGAACGAAGCATTCGATGCGATTTCGCAGCAGTTGTCCGTTCGCAACGTCTTGAAATTGCATCGTTTCCGACGATCCCTCCGGGTTGCTCCGAATTGCGGGAGATCGCGTTTGACGCCCTCCGGAACGTGACCTACGGTCGCATGCGGCTTCCTTCTGCTGCGGCTTCGCGGCAACCGATGTTGATGACCCGGTGCGGCGGTCTGCGCCGGGGCAGAAGACCGCGGGTGGAGCGGTCATTCGCTCCCCCTCCTGTTTCCTTCCCCGTTCCCCCGACGGGGAGATCCCCGGTCCTGGTTTCCCGCCGATCCCTCCTGAACTGGCTAGGTTCGCGAGGAGGTCACGGTGGCGGAAACGTGTCTCGAAGGGACATGCGCATGTCTGTCCGATGGATGGCTCTGGTCGTGCTGTTTCTGGGTCTGGGGGGATCGCAGCTCGACGCCGTGTTCTCGACGGTGGTCCGCGTGGAAGAGGACTGGGAAGTCCAGGTCGCCAGCCCGGACGCGCTCCTGGACCTCCCGCAGATCGTCACGGTCTTCGGCCCGGACAATCCCGAAACGGGAGTCCACGCCCTGTTCGAGCTGAACCACGGGACGCTGCCGACTTTCGGCGAAGGGGGGATGCAGCTTCAGTACTGGGACGGCGAGTCCCTTCGCGGCTACAAGCGGCAGAAGGCCCCGACCGAGTTCTCGACCGCGGGGGAAGTGGTCAAGTTCACCACCGTCACCGAGATCGACAAGGGGGACCTGGTGCTCTCCGTGACGCAGGGGACTTCGACGACCTTCGGAACCTTCGGAGACGAGTCGTCGCTCCGGATCCGGGTGAATTCGTCGCTCTGGAATCTCAATTACATGGACCTGGAGAGCTCGATCCGCCACTCCCGCGTCACCTACGGCGCGAACCACGTCTCCCGCTTCCGGCGGAACACCGTCCGGATGTACGACTCCGGCGGAGACCTCGTGGCGACGGACAGCACCGTCCGCGACGTCCGCTGATCCGCGGTTCGCGCGGGCCGTTCTCCGGCCCCGCCCGCGGGTCGCTCGCTGCCCGCTCCCGGTCCGCCGCCTTTCGCCTCCCGTCCGCCCAAGGCATTCGCCATGCACCTCCATCGTCGAGTCCCCGCTTCCGTCCGGAACCGCCGGGGAAGCGTCCTGGTTCTCTCCGCGCTGGTCCTGTTCGTGGCCCTGGCCTTCACCGCCCTGGTGGTGGACCTGAGCTACATCTCGCTCACCCGGACCGAGCTTCAGAACGCCGCCGACGCCGCCTCGATGGGGGGCGCGCTCGAGCTGGGACTGGCGACGAGCCCGTCCGCCGCCAGCAGCGCCCTGGCCAAGCAGGCCGCCTTCCAGGCTGCGGTCGACGTGGCGGCCGCCAACCGCGGCGGGGGACGGTCCTCGATCTATGTCGACCCCACGAAGGACATCCGGGTCGGGCAGTACCGCTATGACCTCGCCACAGGGACGTACAAGACGGAATGGAACGTCGCCCCCTACAACCTGGTCGAGGTCGTGGCCCGGCGGGACACCGCGGGAAGCACCTCGGGTGACGGTCCGCTCGACCTGTTCTTCGCCCCCGTGCTGGGGCGCGACACCACGACCACGCGCGTCGCCTCGCGGGCCGCGCTGCAGCCGGGGGCCGGCTTCTACCTGGAGCCGGGGAGCGCCGGGAGCATCGGGATCCTGCCGATCGCGCTCGACAATCCGACCTGGGCCGCCCTCATCAACGGCACCGGCCTGGACCAGTACACCGTGAACGCCAACGGGACCGTGAGCTTGGGGCCGGACGGCGTCCGCGAGGTAAACCTGTATCCGAACGGGACCGCCGATCTCCCTCCCGGCAACCGGGGGACGGTCGACATCGGCAGCCCGAACAACAGCACCGCGGACCTTGTGCGGCAGATCCGGTACGGCCTCAACGACTTCGACATGTCGTTCTTCCCGAATCGGGAGATTCGCTTCGACAAGGGGCCGATCACGCTCAACGGGGACACCGGCCTCAGCGCCGGGATCAAGGACGACCTGGAGGCGATCAAGGGGCAGCCCCGCGCCATCCCGATCTTCACCGCGGTCAGCGGGCCGGGGAACAACGCCAACTACACGATCAGCAAGTTCGTGGGGGTCCGGATCGTCTTCGTCAACCTCACGGGAAAACCGACGTCCAAGGCGGTGATCGTGCAGCCGACTCCTTACAGCGCGCCCCAGGTCATCGTGGCGCCGAACAAGGTCATCACCACGGACACCATCTGGGGGCCGCCGGGAATCGTGCAGTGACGCCCGCTTGAGGCGCCTCCGCCCTCCCTTCTCTGAGTTCCCGTCCCCGGTCTCGCGTCTCGTCCGTTCACCTCCGGTTCCACCATGCGTTCCGCACGTTGCTCACGCGGTTCCCAATCGGCCTTCCTGCAGCGCTTCGCGCCCCGCCGGTGGTTCGGCCCTGTCATCTCCCACGGCGAGCCGCGCCGCGGGGCGGCCCTGGTCGAGACGGCCCTGGTCCTGCCGATCTTCATGATGATCATGGTCGGGATCGTGGAGTTCGGCCGGGCCTTCATGGTGGCCAACATGCTGGCGGAGTCGGCGCGCCACGGCGCGCGGATCGCGATCGTCCCTGGGGCGACGAACACCTCCGTCGAGAGCGAGGTCAAGACGCGGGTCAGCGAGCTGGCGCATGTCCGCGCGGCCGACGTGACGGTCGCGATCACGATCGCGCCGGACCCGCGGAACTCGAATCCGAATGGTGTCCTCAGCGTGTCGCAGAAGCGCGACCTGGTGACGGTGGCGATCCAGGTGCCGTTCAGCAAGGTGAACCTGGTGCCGATCGAATGGCTGAGCGGCGTGAATCTGAGCGCGCGGTGCTCAATGCGTCACGAGTAGGGCGGGCCGGCCCGGCGCTGACGTGGGCGGCTGAGCTGCGACGGGCGTGAGGGCGTTCTCGACGCGGGCGTGCGATTGGAGAACGGCGGATTACCCCGGTTCGGTGCGGCTGGCCTCGCCTCCGCAGGAAAGGGCCTCCGGCGGCCACACAGTCCGTCATGCTTTGCGACGGGATCTGGACACCGATGGACGTCGAACGACGGGCTTGAACACCCGGTGGCCTTGGAAGGACGGGCTTGAGCAAACGAGCCGTGCCGGCAGAGGAGCACGGTTCAGGCGGATGGGGCAGCCGGGCGTCGAGAGCCGAGGGCTCGATCAGACCGTGGTCCGGGCGACCTTCGGACGATTCGTCGAGGCCGGGTTTGCGGCGTCGGTCGAGTCTCCCTGGCGCTGGGCATAGAACTCCAGGAACTCGTTCATCGTCAGCTCGAAGCTCCGGAGCAGGTCCCCTCGGCGCAGGCGGATCGGAGCGGGCGTTGCCCCTCCCATAAGGGCCTTGAGCGTCGCCTGGAACCGGTACAGCGGGCCGGCGATGCGGTGGCTTTGCCGCAGCGTCTCCCACACGATCGCCGGGAGGAGCAGGGCCGCCGCCACGAGCAGGGCCTGCGAGTCGCGGAGGGCCGACACGTACTGGTCCGAGAACGACGGAACCTCCATGCCGGAAAGCCCCTGGAGCCGGTGCTGGACGTAGCGGACCAGGAACACCGCATGCCACAGGGCCGCGTGATAGACCCCCCAGTACGCGACGACACGGAGGATCAGCCGGCCCTGGAGGTGGCGGTCGACCAGTAGCTTGCGTCGCAGTTCAGACCAGCGCGGCACGGGACACCTCAGACTCTGTCCGGACCTGCGGCGCCAGATCGGATCGGGCGCGCGGGGCGCCGCGACAACAGAAATGCGCGACGTCCCCCGTCCCGGACAGCCACATCGGACGGGACCATTCCAACCCTAGCACGCGGAGGAACGGGAGCGGCCCAAACAAGGGGATTTCGCCAAAGAGTTTTCGCTCCGGAACCGGCTCCCGGCCTCCGCCGAAGGTGTCGAGAGACGGCGAAACGCGGGCCGGATCGCCGAACCCCGGCGGGGGAGGCCCCGCGGCGGCCGATCGGTTTGCCGGTTTCGGGACGCTCTCCTATTCTTCCTGTCCCTTGGTTTTCGCGGCGGCGACGTCGGTGGAGACCTCCGTCCCTTTCAGGAGAGTGTTGTGGCTGGCCAGCAGGAGCATGTCGTCATTATCGGATCGGGTCCGGCCGGCTGGACCGCCGCCATCTACGCAGCCCGCGCCAACCTCAAGCCGCTGGTCTTCGAAGGGGCGATCTCGATGGAAAACCAGGCCAAGGGGACGCTTCCCCTCGGCCAGCTCAACCTGACGACGGAAGTCGAGAACTTCCCCGGCTGGCCCGCCGGCAACCTCTCGAGCTACCTCGACGACGCGATTGACGAAGAGAAGCGTCGTTACATGCCTCCGCACCGCGGCCACGGCGTCAGCGGTCCCGAGCTGATGGAGCTGATGCGGCAGCAGGCCAAGAACTTCGGCACGCGGATCGTCACCGACGACGTCGTCGACATCGATCTCTCGAAGCATCCTTTCAAGATCAAGACGCTGGAGGGGATGGAAGTGACCGCGCTGTCGGTCATTATCGCCACCGGGGCCCGGGCGAACTACCTGGGGCTGCCGTCGGAAGACAAGTTCAAGAACCAGGGTGTCTCGGCCTGCGCCGTGTGCGACGGGGCGCTTCCCCGCTTCCGCGAGCGGCCGCTGATCGTGGTCGGCGGCGGCGATAGCGCGATGGAAGAAGCGAACTATCTCACCAAGTTCGCCTCGAAGGTCTACATCATTCACCGCCGCGGCGAGTTCCGGGCGAGCAAGATCATGGCGGACCGGGCCCTGGCCAACCCGAAGATCGAAGTGAAGTGGAACTCGGTCGTCGACGAAGTCCTCGGCGACGAGGAGAACGGCGTCACGGGCGTGCGGATCAGCCACATCGACGACAAGACGAAGACCGAGACGATCGACGCGACCGGTTACTTCGCGGCGATCGGCCACACGCCGAACACCGACTTCCTGAAGGGGCAGCTCAAGCTGACCTCGAAGGGCTACGTCGTCTGGACGACGCCGCAGCGGACGTACACGAGCGTCGAAGGGGTCTTCGCGGCGGGGGACGTGGCGGACGATTACTACCGCCAGGCGATAACCGCCGCCGGCACCGGCTGCCAGGCGGCTCTCGATGCCGAACGCTGGCTGGGGGCGAAGGGCCTCGATTGAGATCAAACCGCGTCCTCGCCGGCGCGGCTCGATAGCTCAAACCCAACGTGCGACGGCCACTGGGGTCAAGGGGGTCTCACCCCCTTGCCGCCGGAGGCACTTCCATGAGGAACCGTTGTAGACAACGGGCATCCCCTTTGTGGGAGCGGCGTTGAAGATTCTTCGCTCGCTCTGTAATCCCCGCGGGTTGGTGAAGGGGGCATACGGCATGGTGTCCGCGCTTGGACACGCCCTCCTTCAGACATCTCTCGACGGTCAGGCCTCCGGCGGGCAAAGGGGCGTTGCCCCTCTGCACTCCCCACCAGGGTGCCCCTGGACCCGGTGAGGCGGTGCTCCTCTGTCGTCTGGCAACGACGGATGGTAAGATCCAGCCACGAATCGGGCTTCTCGCGCTCAGCGGAGCCCGTTCCAGCCGGGCGCTCTTTCATGCCGATGTCCTTGGATGAGTTCTGTGCTCACCTCGACGAGACCGGTCTCGTTTCGTCTTCGCAATCGTCCAAGGTCTGGGAAAAGTCCGGCGCCATGGACGCCCGCGAGATGGCGACCGCCCTCGTCAAAGCCCAGCTCCTCTCCGCCTTCCAGGCCGAACAGGCCTACAAAGGACGCGGCAAGTCCCTCTTCATGGGGAACTACTTCATCCTCGACAAGCTCGGCGAAGGGGGCATGGGACTCGTCCTCAAGGCCCGCCACCGCCGCATGGACCGCCTCGTCGCCCTCAAGGTCCTCTCTCCCAAAGTCATCAAGTCCAAGGAACTGCTCGGCCGGTTCCAGCGGGAAGTCCGGGCCGCCGCCCGGCTCGAACATCCCAACATCGTCGCCGCCTACGACGCCGACGAAGCCAACGGCAGCCACTTCCTGGTCATGCAGTACGTCGACGGCGACGACCTCCAGTCGCGCGTCAAACAGCACGGCCCCCTCTCGGTCGAGGAAGCGGTGAACTGCGTCCTCCAGGCGGCGCGAGGCCTGGAATACGCCCACCAGCGCGGGGTTATCCACCGGGACATCAAGCCGGCCAACCTCCTCCTCGATCGCGGCGGGACCGTCAAGATCCTCGACATGGGACTGGCCCGCCTGGAAGGAGCCGGCGAGATCGGGAAGCAGGCGGAGCTGACCTCGACCGGCGCCGTCATGGGGACCGTCGACTACATGGCCCCCGAACAGGCGCTCAGCACCAGGAACGCCGACGCCCGCAGCGACATCTACTCGCTCGGCGTCACGCTCTGGTACCTGCTGATGAAGCGCTCGCTCTACACCGGCGAGTCGCTGATGGCCCGGATGCTGGCCCACCGCGAGTCACCCATCCCGCTTCTCGGCGAGGGGCGAAACGACGTCCCCGCGGCGCTCGACGCCGTGTTCCGGAAGATGGTCTCCAAGCGGCCCGAGCACCGCTTCCAGACGATGGGCGAAGTCGCCGCCGCGCTCGAAGCCTGCCGCCGTCCAGGAGCGAGCTCAGGGCTCTTCGAACTGTCGGAACGGATGGTCCGCGCCAGCGAGAATCAGGAGCTCGACGCCTTCGTCGGACTCTTCGACGATTCGTCCCCCTCCTCGACCGCGTCTCCCTCGGGAACCGGAAGCGGTGTCAGTGGGAGTGGCAGTGGCAGTGGCAGTGGCAGTGGCAGTGGCAGCGGCAGCGGTCCGGGACGATCCCAGGCATCGCCCCCGACGACGCCGATGCACAGCCCGTTTGAATCCACCGCGCTCTCCGGCGGAGGACTGGAGAGCGACACCGACGGCACGATCCTGTCGCGGATCTCCCGTTCCCGGACCATGCGGGCCCAGCGCCCCGTGGTGTGGTGGCTCGACTGGCGGCTTCACGCCGCGGTCGGAGCGGCGGTGCTCCTGATCGCCTTTATCGTCTTCTGGTTCCGGGGGAACGCACCGGCCGCGAATGGCGCCGGAAAGAACGCTCCCGACGCGCCCCCGTCCGGCGTGCCGGTCCCGAGCGGTCCCCGGGTGAACCACGCCCTGGCGTTCGACGGCCACTTCTCCTACGTCACGGTTCCGACGCTGCGGTTCAAGGAGGACCGCCCGTGGACGCTCGAGCTCCGCTGCCGCAAGCTGCTCCCGCTCGGGATCAGCGCCGTGGCGACGCTGCGGAACGGGACGCACTGGCTGGGACAGTACACCGAGGCGGGCCGGAGCCTGGGGGGCTTCGGCGGGCCGACGCACGGAATGACCCAGTACGCCTACCGGACCGTTCCCGAGACCCATCCGGCGGAGGAGTGGATCCATGTCGCCGTCACCTGGGACGGGATGAACGTCGGCACGTTCGTGAACGGCGAGGTTCCGGAGGGCTCCTTCGGGGAGCCGATCGACGCGCGATGGGGGGCGGAGATGCGCCCCTGGGTGATCGGGCAGCCGGAGTTCGTTCTCGGAGCGGCCCCCACCGCCCAGCCGGGGCGGTTCCTCAACCACTTCATCGGGGAGCTCGACGAAATCCGGCTCTCGTCGGTGAATCGCTACCGCGGCCCGTTCAAGGTTCCGGAGGCGATCCATCCGGACGAATACACCGTCGCTCTCTACCACTGCGACGAGGGGACCGGCACCGTGCTCAAGGACTCGACCGCCAACGGCCACGATGGGGTGATTTCGGGCGCGACGTGGGTTCCGGCGGGGCCGTGATCCCGCGATGTCGCTTCGGCGGCCCCGGATGCCGCCTCAGACCGACGACACGATCTGAGCGGCGATCGAGAGGGCTGTCCACGAGCTGAGGAGGAGCAGCACTCCCGTTCCCAGGACGACCGGCCAGGACCAGGGGACGCTTCCGACCGCTTTGAGGGCCAGGAGCAGAAGCGTCAGCGACGGGCCGAGCACGGCCCAGAACAGCAGCAGGTTCGTCGCCTCCAGCGCATAAAGCGGGCTCATCGTCCCCTCAAGGCGGTCCGGACACGTCCAGTATCTGGCTTCACTTCATCTCGAAGAACGCGGTCACGGTCGGCTCGCCGGACAGGTAGCCGAGCGATGTCAGGAAGCGGTCCATCGACTCCGTCGTCTTGAGGAAGTCGGCGCTCCCCTTCCGGCCGTAGTTGAAGAAGCCGTGCTCGCGGTCCTCGTAGAGGTCGAGATCGCAGCGGTTTCCCGCGGCTTTCATTCGCTCGACGAACTGGCGGTTCCCGGCGATGAGGAAGTCCTTCGTGCCGATCAGGACGAGAGCCGGCGGCAGCCCCGGCTGGACGTGATGTGCGGGGGAGAGTTTTTCCGGCTCGACTCCCATTCGCTCCGACAGGCCGGCTGCGCGGCGATCGTCTCCGGCGAGGGCGGGATCGAACGAGACCGCGGGGTTGAAGAGGACCATCGCGTTCGGGCGGGACGAGACCGACGGGTCTTCTTTCGCGTCGTCGAACTCGGAGATCACCCCGGCACAGGCCGCGAGGTGTCCGCCGGCCGAGCCTCCGCCGGCGGCGAGGCGCTGGGGATCGATGCCGAGTTCCTTGGCGTGGCTGCGGACCCAGCGGATGGCGGACTTGGCGTCGCGGACGCATTCGACCGCTTTGACGCCCTGGCGGCTCGCCACGCGGTAGTCTGCCGTGATGGCGACCATGCCTCGCGAGGCGAGGTAGCGGCACTGTTGTTCGAACTGGGTGGGGGAGCCGTTCTTCCAGCCGCCGCCGAAGAAGAAGACGATGGCGGGGCGGGAGTCGGTCGGCTGGTGATCCTTTGGGGTGAAGACCCAGAGGGACAGCTCGGTCCCTTCGACGGTCTTGTAGACGTGGGACTTGGCTTCGTTGAGAACGGGGGGGTAGGTCCGCTGCGCGGCGGCCGGGGAGGCGAGGACCGCGACGAGGGCGGCGGCGAAAAGGAGGCGAGCCATGCGTTCTCCAAGCATTTGGCAGAGCGTTCGATGAGTCCAGGCGGCGCAGTCACTTTACCGCAGTCGAGCTTCATCGAAGAGGGAAGCCCCTAACCGGGTCCAGGGGCACCCTGGTGGGGAGTGCAGAGGGGCAACGCCCCTTTGCCCGCCGGAGGCCTGGCCGTCGAGAGATGTCTGAAGGAGCGCGTGCCCAGACGCGGACACCGTGTCGTATGCCCCCTCACCAACCCGCGCGGATTCCAAAGCGAGCGGTGAGTTCTCAACGCCGGTTCCACAAAGGGGACGTCTGTTGTTTCCCACGGTTCCTCATGGAAGTGCCTCCCGCGGCAAGGGGGCCAAGAAACAACACAGGCCCCCTTGACCCCGGCTGCCGTGGCATATTGGGTTTGACGTAGCAACGCCGCGCCGGCAAGGACGCTGTTGGGCAAAAGAACTTTTGCGGAAATGTGTTGACCCTCCGTCGCCCGACCGATACGGTTTATATCGTCACGCGATATATCGCATGGCGATATGTCGGTCCGCGGAAGACGGGGTGTTTCGAAGAGGGCGGTGGAGGGAGTCCCGGAATGGCCATCGATTCGGAGCTGCTGCGGGGAAGTCTCGACCTGCTCGTGTTGTCGGTCCTCTCCGGCGACCCGCAGTACGGCTACCTCATCCAGCAGAAACTCAAGGAGTCGACCGGGGACCGGGTCGACCTCTCGGCCAGCACCCTCTATCCGTTGCTCCACCGGCTGGAGTCGGAGAAGCTCGTCAAGGCGGCCTGGGACGACCAGACCGGCCGCAAACGGAAGTGGTACTCCCTCACCCCCGCGGGACGCCGGGCCCTCACGCAGCGGGCCCGGCAATGGCAGGACTATGCCGATTGCCTGCGGCAGGTCCTGGCCCCCATCCTCGATGGCGGTCCCAAGCGGATTGCGGAAGGTCCGTGTTGATGGTGAGTTGCCGGTTTTCAGTCGTCAGTTCTCAGTCAGAGAAGCGACGTCCGGACTGGCAACTGAGAACTGATGACTGACAACGCCCCCCTATCCTGAGCGTTCTGCTCGCGCGCTTTCGGAGTTCATCATGTCCGAACAGGAATTCGATCTCTATCTGCGGCTGATGTCGCGGCTTCTTCGGCTCAGCAAGGACCAGGAGGCGGCGATCGCGGATGAGCTCCGCGACCACATGGAGGAGCGGTTCACGGAACTGCTCCGCGCCGGACTGACGCGGGAACAGGCGATCGAACGGGCCCTCGGCGAATTCGGCGACGCCGCTGGACTCGCCCGCGAGTTTTCCTCGCTCGCCTGGCGGAAGCGGCGGCGGTTCTGGACGCGGGTCTCGCTCGCATCGGCCGTCACGGCGGCTGGCGTGGCGATCGGCCTCGTCAGCTTCTGGCCCCGCCCGGGCTTTGTCCCGCTCATCGCCAATCCGCTCCTGGCGGACAACGACGCCGAGAAGATCACGAAGCCGGCCGCCGAGTCGCCGGCGGAAGAGAACTCCGCTCCGTCGGAGGCCTCCGGGCTCGTGATCCACTCCAGCGCGAAGGCCGGCCTGCCGCGGGAACTCACGATGCCGGTCAGCCTCGAGCTGGTGGACGTGACGCTCAAGGAACTGACCGACCACCTGAGCCAGACGACCGCGCTTCCGATCAAGTTCGACGCCGCAGTCACCGAGGCCGGAGTCAATCCCGAAGAGGCCCGGACGAAGCTGATCACCAGCGGTCCGCTGTTCGAAGTCCTCGACCGATTGTTCGATGACACCATCGAGGGGAACCTTCTCAGCTGGACCTATCGTGACGGACTGATCCACATCACGACCGAGGACGATATGGTCGGCCGGCTGTTCGTCCGCTCGTACGACGTTTCCCCGCTCGTCGCGCACGGGATTGCCGTGGAAGCGGTCGCCGGCCTGATTCCCGGCGCGACCTCCGGTTCGTGGGACATCGAGGAGCCGGGGACGTCGACCATCAATCCCCTGGGGCGGCGGCTCGTCATCAAGGCGGACTTCCGGCAGCATCGGAAGATCGCCGGACTCCTGGCGGGCCTGCAGTCGATCTTCGGCAGCAAGACCGACGTGATCCTGACGGACGAACCGGAGTCGACGCTGCAGATTCCGGAGATGCTCCGCAAGCCGGGCAGCTTCGAGTTTCCCGACAACCCTCTGGCGGAAGTGGGCCAGTGGATCCTGGAGACGCAGCGTGTTCCGATCCGGTTCCACTCCAGCGTCGTCGAGGCGGGAGTGAATCCCGATGAGGCCAGGATCAACCTCACCCTGCTGAATAAGCCCCTGTCGGTCGTGCTGGGGCTGATGCTGGAGAATGTCCAGGGAACAGAACTGGAAGCGGTCCCGCACCTCGGGGAGCTTTCGGTGATGACGGCGGACACGGCGTACGGGCTTTACGCGACCGGTGTCTACCGCATCCGGGCCTTCGAGGAGGCGGATGTCACGACGGAGCTGATTGCCGCGATCTACGCCACGACCGGCCCGTGGGACCGGGACGAACCCGGCACCGGAACGCTCCAGCAGCCGCATCCCGGCGTCCTTGTCATTCGCCACACCGCCCGCGTTCACGCCGAGATCCAGCGGCTGATCGCCGAGCACCAGAAGACGCTCGTCGCCGTGACTCCCGAGGAACGGGCGGAGCGCGACCGGCACTTTGAGATCCGGCTCTACCGCCTCAAGGGGGAGTCCGAGGACGATATCGTCCAGATCATCCAGACGACGGTCGAGCCCGAAAGCTGGAACAGCATCACCCCGGGCGGCGAAGCCTCCTGGACCCGGATGGTCCACATCAACCGGCCTTCGGACCTCATCGGCGCCGGACTCGGCGGCGGCGGCTTCGGCGGCGGTATGGGGGGAGGCTTCTTCCAGATCGGCGGTGCCCCGGTCGTTACGCCCCCTGGAGGGCCCGGCGCACCAGCCGCCGCTCCGACGAACGGTCCCGGGACTTCCTCCGCTCCGATGACCGGCGGGGGCGGCATGGGGGGAGGCGGCATGGGAGGCGTGGGGGGGGCCGGCGGCATGGAGTCCAAGAAAGAGGCGGCCTTCGAGCCGACGACGGTGCTCCTCGTCCGCAACACGCACGGCGTCCATCGCAAGATCGACGCGCTCCTGCATTCGATCCGTCGCAAGGCGCTCATGCCGTTCGACTCCCCGAGCGCTCCATCGCTGGAACCGATTCCCGAGTACGGCACCGTCTTCAAGCTCCCCGGCAGCGGCGGCTGAGGTGAATCGGGGAGAGGTCCGGACGCCGCATCGCGGGAGGGCGAGGCTCCCGCCGAGCCGCAACGCTGTCGAACGCCGTTGGAACCTGCGCGGCTCAGCAGGAGCTTCGCCCTGCCGATTGGCGATGATCATTCGCAGGTCCGCGCCCGGGAATGGTTGTTGCGTCCGCCTCCTTCGGCACGGGCCTCCGGGCGTCTCCGTGAGCGGCCTTCGTGCCGTTCAGACTGTCTGATTCAGATAAGGAGCCTGTCATGCCTCGGGGAGACAAGTCGGCATACACCGACAAGCAGAAACGCAAAGCGGAACACATCGAAGAGTCCTACAAGGACCAGGGCGTGTCCGACAAAGAGGCCGAACGCCGGGCCTGGGCGACGGTGAACGCCACCGATCACGGCGGGAAGAAGAGTGGTTCCGGACGGGGCAAGGAATCGAATCCGGAACCGTCCCGCAAGGGAGGTCGGAAAGGAGGGGCGGCGTCCGCCCATCGGACCGCCGCCGAACGCTCCGCCTCGGCTCGTAAAGGGGCCGCCACCCGCAAGAGGAACGCGGCCGCTGCGGCTCGCTCGTAGTCATCGTCTTCGTTCTTTCCAGAACACCCTTCCAATGAAAAACGCCGTGATGAATGTTCATCACGGCGTTTTCGTCCGGAGGAGGCCGGACAGTCTTCTGAGGCGACTACCGGGATTCGCCCTGGGGCGATGCCGGGGGTTCTACTCGTTCTTCTTGTCGGCGTTGTTGCGGTTCTGCCGTTCTTCGCGGCGGGCCGAGCGATCTTCCTTGTCGGCGTGCTTGTCCAGCTTTTCCATGACGTCGATCGCGTGCTTCATGTGCTTCTCGGCGGTCTCGCGGCCTTCCGACAGGACCTGGGCCAGGTCGCCCGAGGCATGCCGTTCCAGGACCGTCAGCTTGTCTTTCATCGCCGCGTGCTTGGCGATCTGCATCCCGATGAAGCACTGATCGACCTCATGATCCTTCTTGTCGTTCAGCATTTCCTTCGACGAAGCCAGGCACTGCTGAGCGATCTCGCGATGGACCTGCATGAAGTCGAGTCCGGCCGCATCGCCGCGGAAGCCGGTGGTCCGCTGGACGGGGGTGGCGGCGTTCGGGTTGGCCGCCACGTTCCGGTCCTGGTTGTTCCGATCGCGCTGCGTCGTGCTCTTGTCCTCGCGATCCGTTGAGTTCAAGAAGCCATTATCCGTGGATGCGTTCGGTGCAAAGCGGTCGAGCTTGGCGAGGAACGCCGAATGGTCCTTCACCATCATGTCGGCGAACTCTTTCGCCTCGTCGCTATGCAGTTTGTCCTTCGCGAACTTCGAGAGCGCGATCTCGCCCTGGTTGTCGATCGCAACGCACTGGGCGATCGTCTGTTCCTTGTTCTGCCACTGTGCGTTGCCAGCGGCCTGTTCACCTGTTCGCTGAACGTTCTGGGGTTGTGCCTGAACCCGTTGCCCTGGCTGGACCTGGACGCCCGGCTGACGCTGACCCGGCTGGACCTGTCCAGCTTCGCGGGCCCGGTTGGCCGGATTCGCATCTTCTGCCGCAGCTTTGCCGGGCGGCGTCTGTTGCGCCATGGTGACACCTGTCACGCACAGCCCCAAGGCGGCCGCCATCACTCCCTTTGCAAGCTTCATGATTCTCTCCCCTCGCGTGTCTTGTCGGCTGGGCACGCTCTCAACCTGTCGAACTCCTCGCCCGGCCGTCGTGCCCATCGAAGGTGGTCGCAAACCCAATGCCCGCGCCAGCCAGCCAGCCAGCGTCCCGCTGGACCGGGTGGCCGTGGAGCGATGGGATTGAGGTGGCGGGGGTCGTGCCGGCGAGCGCGCGGTTTGGGCAGGGGGAGCAGGTCGCTGACCAAGAACCGGGTCCAGGGGCACCCTGGTGGGGGATGCAAGGGGGCAACGCCCTCTTGCCCGCCGGAGGCCTGGCCGTCGAGAGATGTCTGAAGGAGTGCGTGTCCAAACGCGGACACCGTGCCGGATGTCCCCTCACCAACCCGCTGGGATTGCAAAGCGAGTGGTGAGTCTTCAGCGCCGGTCCCACAAAGGGGACGTCCGTTGTGTCCCACGGTTCCTCATGGAAGTGCCTCCGGCGGCAAGGGGTCGAAACCCCTTGACCCCAGCGGCCGTCGCACGTTGGGTTTGAGCTGACAACGCTGTGCCGGCGAGGACGTTGTTCAAGCGAGACGGACGCGGGCTTGAGTTCCTCCACGCACCGGCGGAACAATCGCAACACAGGATCCCGATTCCTCGCACAATCGCCCGCCATGCAAACCGGCTTCATCGACCTCGCCCGCCTGACCCCCATCTCGCCCGTCCCCGGCTGCCGGATGCGGACGCCGTTCGGGCAGAACCTCATGCTCTCCTACTTGGAGATGGACAACGGCGCCGAAGTCCCCCTCCACCACCACCCGCATGAGCAGGGAGGCATCCTCATCCGCGGCCGCCTCCAGCTCACGATCGGCGACGAGACCCGCGTCGTTGAAGCCGGATCGCTCTTCCTGATCCCCTCCAACGTCCCGCACCGCGCCGTGGCGATCGACGGCCCCGCCACGGTCCTCGATGTCTTCAGCCCCGTCCGCGAAGACTACGCCGAGCTCACGAACCGCTACATCCCGCCGCTCGAAGCCCCCGCCGGTTAGGCTCTGCTCGGAAACGTATACCAGCCCGAAGCGCGAGCGAGGGACGGCGTCTGAATTCCCTCGCTCGCGCTTCGGGCTAGTGTGGACTGGACGCTCTCCACGTCGATTGCAAACAGACGCTGATGGGCTGGCCCGCCTCACGCACGGAAGATCGACCCGTCGAGCGTCCCCGTGCT
Source organism: Planctomyces sp. SH-PL14 (assembly GCF_001610835.1). Taxonomy (NCBI): domain Bacteria; kingdom Pseudomonadati; phylum Planctomycetota; class Planctomycetia; order Planctomycetales; family Planctomycetaceae; genus Planctomyces; species Planctomyces sp. SH-PL14. The sequence continues at coordinate 6,206,673 of NZ_CP011270.1, forward strand.
GTCGGCAAACGACTCCGCCGGGATATCGAGCGAACGCAGGATGCCGAGATACAGGTTCGACATCCGCGCGTCGTTCCCCTTCCAGAACTGCCCGTGCCGCAGCCCCAGCCTGTTCCCCCCGGCGACCAGCGTCGGCAGGTTGCGCGGATTGTGGGTCGTGCTCGCGCCACTGCCGTAGAGGACGACCGTGTTGTCGAGGACCGTCCCGTCCCGGTCGCGGTACTCGCTCAAACGGCTGAGGAACCCGGCGATCTGCTCGCTGAGGAACAGGTCGTACTTGGCGAAAGCGAGCTGCCCGTCCTTGTCCCCCGCGTGCGAGAGGGAGTGATGCGTCTGCGACAGGCCGAGCTTGATCGGGAACGTGTCGCTGATCCCCATCCCGTCCTCCCGGTTCAGCATGAAAGTCACGCTCCGGGTGATGTCGGCGTCGAAGGCCAGGGCAATCAGGTCGAACATGTTCCGGTAGTAAAGGGCCGGCTCGCTCTCGTTCGTGACCGTGAGATCGAGATGCGACGAGTCCTGGGACTTCAGCGGAATGTCGATCCACTTCTCGGAGGCAATGAGCCGCGACTCCACTTCGCTCAGCGATGTCAGGTACTGCTCCATCCGCTCGCGGTCGGACCGGCCGAGCTGCCGGTTGAAGTCCCGGGCGCTCTCGGCCACGGCGTCGACGAGCTTGATCCGCTTCTTGAGGGCCTCCCGCTCCGACTGGATCGATGAACGGTCGCTGCGGAAGAGCCGGTCGAACACCCGCCGTGGACTGTTCTCCGCCGGGATCGGCCGCCCTTCCAGGCTGTAGGAGATCGTCCCGGTCCGGGAGAGGAACCCCGTCCCGGCGTCGATCGACAGCACGAGCGACGGCTGGCGGCAGTGCTGCTTGGTGTGCTGGGCGACCACCTGGTCGATACCGGCCGAGTTGTAGGTCCCGGGCTTCGGGTTATGCAGCGGGGCCCCGGTGAGCCACATGTCGGAGCAGACGTGCGGGTCCGCCTTCGGTCCGCTCGGATGGTGCAGGCCGCCGAGGAAGCTGAGCTGGTGGCGGAAGGGGCTGAGCGGCTCGGTCGACTTGCCGAAGACGAACTGGCCGTCCTTCTCGGCGGTCGGGAACCAGCTCCATTCGTCAATGCCGTGCTCGTGCCGCGGGAGCGACATCCCGTTGGCGGTGTAGAGGGCGCAGAACCGGCGGGGGACGTTCGCGGCGGCCTCGGCCCCCATGGCGTCGAGCACCGGAAGGGCGAGCGCCGCTCCCCCGAGACCTCGCAGGAACGCACGACGGTCGATGGTGCGGGCCAGACTCATGGGGCTCTCCTGTCGCGGAACGTGCCAGCGGGAAACGGAACGGTCGGTCTCATATCACCGGCGAGCGAAGGAGCGTCGCCGGGCCACAGGAGCAGCGCTACTTCTCCAGAAACATCGGACTGTGGACAACATACCGCAGTAGATCGCGCATCCGATACCCCTCTCGGCGGAGCCGCACGGCGTCCTGCTTGAGCGTGGCGAGTTCGGCGTAGGACAACGTCCGGCCGTTGGCGTAGGTCTGCAGGTGCTTCAGGAGGCTGAAGGCGACCTGGTCGAGCCGGGCGTGGGCGAGATGGGTCCGCAGGTCGTCGAAGCCGGCCACCTTCGCGCCGTCCGGCAGCGTCGAGCGGGCGTCGACCGCTTCGGTTTTCCGGCGGCCCCCGGCGTCGAACTCTTCCAGCGGCAGGCCCCACGGGTCGATCTTGGTGTGGCACTGGACGCAGCCGGTCTGGTTGCGGTGGACTTCCAGCCGCTCCCGGAGCGAAAGCTTCGGGTCTTCCTTCACCATCGGGACGTTCGGCGGCGGGTCGTCGGGAGGCTCGGCCACGAGCCGGCGGGCGATCCAGGCCCCGCGCTTGATCGGGTTTGCCTCGCGTCCGTCGGAGAGGCCCGCAAGGATTGCCGGCTGGGTCAGCAGGCCGCCCAGGTCCCTCCGACCGTGAGGGATCGCCGCGAACTCGAAGCCGCTTTCGCTCCGGTCTCCCAAGTCGTAATAGCTGGCGACCACTTCATTGGCGACCACAAACTCGGAGGCGATCAGATTCCGCGCCGGGAGGTTCTCCCGGAACAGGTGCCTCAGGAATTCCACGGGCTCCCGCCGCAGCTGAGTCCGGGCGTCGCGCGTCAGCTTCGGGAATCGCTTCCGGTCCGGTTCCAGGACGGCGAACTTGTCGAGCGCGAGCCACTGGGAGCCGAATTCCTCGACGAAGCGGTCGAACCGCGGATCGGCGATCAGGCGGTCCATCTCGGAGTCGAGCGACTCCCGCAGCCCGCCGAATGCCCCGAGTTCAACGGTCTGAACGTCGGGCGGCCCGTTCCAGAGGAAGTACGACAGCTTGGAAGCAAGCTCCTGACCGTCCAGGGGCTCCGGCTCGGGGCCCTGGCTGTTCTCGACGAGCATCAGGAACTTCGGGGACGTCAGCCCCACAAGGAGCGCGTCGCGCACGTTGTCTCGGAACTTTCCTCCCGCGTTGACGTAGACCTTGAAGAGAGGATTGACGTCTTCCTGCTGTGCTGCCCGGCGAAACGCTCTTGAGGCGAAGTCGTGAAGGATTCGCCAGGCCGCCGCGTTGTCCTCTTCGAGCGGGCCGCCTGGGTACGGAGCCGCCGAACCGAAGATCCTCATGTGCGACGGCGGCGGCCAGGTGTCGTAGTACGGGCCTTCGAACTCGACGGAGCGGATGAGGAGCCGCGGCATGTCGCGGCCGTCGGTGTACTCGCTCCGGACGCCGATCTCGCGGATACCGGCGAGATAGTTGACGTTGTCCTTCTCGACGTCCGGGCTCGGGAAGTTGCGGATCGCTCCCTCGAAGACGAACGTCGCCAGTTCGGTTCCCGGCACCGTCACGGGCTCGCCGACCGGCGCAAGCGTGCTGCCGCAGTCCCGCCGCAGGCCGAGGTGGACTCCCAACTGCGGCAGACGCTTCTCGAACTGGACGAACCTCCCCGCGACTTCGTCCTCCGCGGGGAGAGGCGTGAGGACGATCCGCTCCAGCGCCGCCTTCCCGGCCGAGACAGCGGTGACCGGTAGCGGGCCTGCCGGCAGCCGGGCCACGAGGAACGCCGGCTGGCTCAGCAGTCCGGAGAAGTGCCGGTTCCCCAGCGTGAGCGTCAGGTCGTGCGGCTTCTCGGGCTCTTCGTCGGCGCCGGGAGCCGCCTTGTGGACGTCCACCTGGTAGATCCCGGCGGCGGGAATTTTCGCTTCGACCGGCCCGTTGGGCTGCGGGACGAGGACCTGGCCCGCCGTCGGTGCGCCGTCGTCTGCCAGTGGCCGCAGCGAGGCGCCGGCATCGAGGATCAGGCCGTCGTCGTACTTTGCGGCGGTGACCGTCACGCGAAAGCGTCCGTCGTCGGGGAGCTCCCGCAGCGAGATCTTGAAGTTCGCCCGCGGGCCATAGGTGCTTTCGACGCCGAAGATCTCGCCGCTCGGAATCGCCGGCCGGAGGAGCAGTCCCTCGGGAACGGTCTCGTAGGCACGCCCCTTGGGATAGCCGTGCGTTCCCCGCATGCAGGCGAAGACCGCGTGGTAGATGCTGTCGTACTCCCGCCAGCCGCGGACTGTGTCGTTTCCCTGGTAGCCCTCGATGAACCGGAACTTCGTCTGCATCGCGAAGGGAGCGAACGGGAATGGCTTTTTGATGGCAGGCTCGGTGACGACGAAATCCGCGTTGTCGAGGAGCAGGCTGTCGGCGCCCAGGATCAGCTTGTCCGGGCACGGGGCCGGGTTGATCGTCCGTCCGAGTTCGACCTTGAACCTCTGGATCGTGGGCCGGGATGCGGGATCGACGATGCAGCGGTCGAGGGCCCGTTCGGCGATTTCGAGGTAGGCCTCGATGAGGAGAGGGGAGAGGGCGAGGGTTTCCTGGTTGTTGACGAAGCCGTCCTTGGAGACCGCGTCCGGGGGGAGGATGTCGGTCAGTTCGTCGTCGAGGAGCAGGAGCTCTCGGAGTGTGTTGCGGTATTGGGCAACGGTCAGCCGGCGGGCGCCGCCGTTCTTGGGTGTGGGCCGCGAGCGGGCGATGTCGAGGCCTTGTTCGATCCAGTTGAGGAACGCTGTCCGTTCGGCGTCGGTGGGTTGAGGTTCGTCTTCGGGGGGCATGGCCCGGCTGGCGACCTGGCGGCGGATGCCTTCCCAGAGTTTGAGCTGTTGGTCGGCGAGGGTGGTGTCGAGGTGATCGACGCGGATGCCGGACATCATTTCGTCGACGCTGTGGCAGCGGATGCAGTTCTGCTTGAGGAACGGTCCGACGTGTTCGTCGAAGCTGCGAGCGAGCGCGGCCGCATCCTCCGCCCGACTAGCGACGGGAGCTGCGAGCGCTATCAGAAGAAACAGCGGCAGGAGCCGAAGGGGAGGGGAGGTCATTGGGGGGGGCCGGCAGGGCAGGGTCGAGCGGGAGGTCTATTATCAGCTGACCCATCAATGAACTTCAATGGTTTCGTCGGGAGCGATCGCTTGAGCGACGTACCATGAACCGGGTCCAGGGGGACCCTGGTGGGGGGATGCAAGGGGGGCAACGCCCCCTTTGCCCGCCGGAGGCCTGGCCGTCGAGAGATGTCTGAAGGAGCGCGTGTCCAAGCGCGGACACCGTGTCGTATGCCCCCTCACCAACCCGCGGGGATCGCAAAGCGAGCGGTGAGTCCTCAACGCCGGTACCACAGAGGGGACGTCCGTCGCTGACCACGGTTCCTCATGGAAGCGCCTCCGGCGGCAAGGGGGCGTGGCCCCCTTGACCCCAGCGGCCGTAGCACGTTGGGTTTGAGCAATGTGAGCTGCGCCGGCAGGGACATGGTTCGAGCACTACGGATCGCTCCCTTTCGCGGACCGCGGCGGTAGAATTCAGAACTCACGTCCCCCTTCATTGCGCCGGCTTCCCAACCACGTCCCCTCTGCCGAAAACCGCCGCATGCTTCAGTTCCTCAAGAACCTGTTTCAAAGCAAACCCAAAGTCCAGAAGCTCGACATCCGCCGGCGGTTCGAGCTCATCGGACGGATCGGGCAGGGGAGCATGTCCAAGGTCTGGCGGGCCAAGGACTCGCTGACCGGCAAGGTCGTCGCCCTCAAAGTCCTCGACGGACCGAAGACCGCCCGCCTCGAACAGAAGTTCGCCCAGATGGGGGTCCAACGACCCACGGAGGGCGAGATCTCCCTCACGCTACGCCACCCCAACATTGTCCACACTTACGAGCACGGGGTCACGACCGAGAACGAACAGTTCCTCGTCATGGAGTTCATCGATGGCGTCAGCCTCAGCTACCTCGTCGACGTCCAGAACGCCCGGATGAAGGACCACTGCCTCTCCTACTGCATCCAGCTCGGCACCGCCCTCGAGTACCTCCACAAACAACTCTGGATCCACCGCGACCTCTGCCCGCGGAACGTCGTCGTCACGCCGGACGACGTCGTGAAGCTGATCGACTTCGGCCTGATGGTCCCCAACACGGAAGAGTTCCGCCGCCCCGGCAACCGGACGGGGACCGCCATGTACATGGCCCCCGAACTCATCAAGCGGCAGACGACCGACGAGCGGATCGACGTGTTCTCCTACGCGGTCACCTGCTTCGAGATGTTCACCAAGCAGCTCCCGTGGCGCGCGGGAGACACCCTCGAATCGGTCCTGCAGCACATCAACAGCCCGCCCAAGGACCTCAAGAAGCTTCGCCCCGACCTGACCGACGGAGTGGTCCACGCGATCATGAAGGGCCTGGAACGCGACCCCCGCGACCGCTGGCCGTCGATGAAGGCGATGGTGGATGAGTTGAGGAAAGAGGCTGAAGGCTGAAAGGGGCGGGAGATCGGCGGATCGGCATACCAGCCTGACGCGCGAGCGGAACGCGGCAACCGGGCTTGCCTGGGCGAGCAACACCTACCCCAAGGGGGTTACGCCCGACAGCCCAGGGTTGCCGCGGAGCGGCTACCCTGGGTTTTGAGAATCCGATGATTGAACCCCGACGGGGTTCTGCCAAGTCATCGTTGTTCTGACGCAACCCCGATGGGGTTGGTGGGGCGTCGACCTCGTAACCCAGGGTAGCCTGCGTTGCAGGCAACCCTGGGCTGTATGACGAAACCCCGTCGGGGTAGATCGAACCTCGCGTGGCGTCGCCAGCGGACACGACTCGTCTGCGGTGTGGTCCGACTTCGATTCTCGTGCCATGCCAAATAAAAAAAGCCCGGTCCGAAGACCGGGCTTCTTGAGCAGGAGGCTGAAGTCTGCCGCGTCCGGCGAACCGTCCGCGTCAGGTGAACGCAACCTGCTACTTAAATTGTTGGCGACTACTTGAGTCGCATGTAGTACTTCTTGTTCTTGGGGTCGAAGTCCGTCGGGCTCATCGCGTCGCTGACTTCAATTTCGGTATACGAGTAGTGTTCGATGAGGGAATTTTCGTCGGTGAGCGGTTTTCCTTTTTCTCCCCATCCGAAGTTCTTCACCATCACCGGCAGGGACATTTCTCGGTCCACGAGCATCTCGGACTTGCGATAAATTTCGCTGTGTGCCGGGTTCACGTACTCGCAGACGCAGCGGAAGCAGGGACGGTCTTCGAACGTCGCGTCTTCCGTGAACTGGCACAGCGTGGGGATCGATTCCTGCAGGTTGCGGACCTGGGCGTCGATGATCTTGCGGGCCAGTCCCACGATGCCGACCTGTGTGATCGGGTGGCGGTTCTCAGCCATGACGAGGTCGCTGTTGATCGCCATCCGGAGGGTGCCGGAGAGGCGGCCCGCGATGCCGCCGGGCTGGCACAGAAGGCAGTTCTCATTCTGGCCATCGACGTAGATGACCTGCCGGCCTTTGTCGCCCGAACGCCACTTCATGTAGACGCTGAAGGGGGCGTGACCCATCTTGAGGTCGATGTCCTGTCCTTCGAGGAGCGAGCCGCCGACGACTTCCTGCTTGAAGAACTTGCACTTGTAGTAGGGAGCCGCGGCGAACTTCTCGATCCCGCGCTGCAGGATCATGACGTTCATCTGCAGGCCCCACTTGCCCGTCAGCGTCTTCGCGTCGGGCTCGGGGACGGGAACCAGCGTGCCGGGAGCGGCGACGCCGAGTCCGCCGGGGACGGGGAGGTCGACTGCCGCCGCGACGCGGATCGGTTCCGCAATGGGCATCTGAGCCAGGCTGGCGGAGGCCATGGACGGCAGGATGGGGAGCGTGAAGGCGGCTGCCGTCTTGCGCTCGATCGGGTCGGCCCCGACCGGGACGGGATCATCGAGGAGTCCCATCAGGCCGAACGCCGCGGCGAGCAGCAGGGAGGCCGTCACATTGGCCAGCCGGTTTTCCGAGCGCCAGAACCGTTTCCACATGCGGCCACCGGAGAGGCGGAGATGACGAGTGAAGGGACTTTTTTAGGTTGTCGGGTGGCAAACACTGCCGGCCGGATGTTTTCGGGATCGGCAGGAATGATCAGTCGAACGGTCGAATGGGGACTCACCGTCAGGGTTTGCCTGGGTGTTCGGGTTTCGCTGATCGGATTGTTTTCGCGCGAGGTGAGCGTTCTTGCCGGACGGATGCTGATAGCTCAAACCCGACGAGCCACGGCAACCGGGGTCAAGGGGGCAACCCCTTGCCGCCGGAGGCACTCCTGTGAGGAACCGTGGTAAGCAACGGACGCCCGTTTTGTGGTACCGGCGTCGAGGACTCACCGCTCGCCCCGGAATCCCCGCGGGTTGGTGAGGGGGCATCCGGCACATTCTCCGCGTTTGGACTCTCGCTCCTTCAGATGGTGCGAGAAGGGCGGGCCTCCGGCGGGCAAGAGGGCTTCGCCCCCTTGCATCCCCCACCAGGGGTACCCCCTGGACCCCGGTCATCTCTCCAGTTCGCCCACTCCACGCCGGTCGACCCGTCCCGTAAAGTACTCTCACTCCCGTCCATCGAGACAAAGTGAGTCCCCATGCATCGACGCCTCTATCTCTGCGTTCCGATCCTGGCCGCCCTCGTCCTCGCCCTCGGCCCGGCCACCTACGCCGCCGACCGCCCCAACATCCTCTGGATCTCCAGCGAAGACAACGGCCCACACCTCGGCTGCTACGGCGACCCGGACGCCCGGACGCCAAACCTCGACGCCCTCGCCCAGCGCAGCGCCCTCTACCTCAACTGCTGGTCCAACGCCCCCGTCTGCGCCCCCGCCCGCACCGCCATCATCACCGGCATGTACCCCCCCTCCCTCGGAGCGGAACACATGCGGAGCCTCGTCAAAGTCCCCGCCGATCTGAAGCTCTGGCCGCAGCTTCTTCGCGAGGCCGGCTACTACTGTTCGAATAACGTCAAAGAGGACTACAACGTCGAAAAGCCCGGACAGGTCTGGAGCGACTCCAGCAAGACGGCCCACTGGAAGAAGCGCAACCCCGGCCAGCCCTTCTTTGCCGTCTTCAACTTCACGACGACGCACGAAAGCCAGGTCCGCCTTCGGCCTCACAACTTCGTCCACGACCCCAAGACGGTCCAGATCCCCGGCTACCATCCCGACCTCCCCGAAACCCGCGAGGCCTGGGCTCAGTACCACGATCAGATGACGCTGATGGACGAGCAGGCGGGGAAGATCCTCGACGAGCTCCGCGCCGACGGTCTGGAAGAAGACACCATCGTCTTCTACTGGGGAGACCACGGCCCGGGCCTGCCGCGCTGCAAACGCTCGGCCTGCAACTCAGGCCTCCGCGTCCCGCTCATCGTCCACATCCCGGAGAAGTTCCGCGGCCTCGCCCCCAAAGGCTATGAGGCCGGGGCAAAGCTCGACCGGCTCGTCGAGTTCGTCGACTTCGGTCCCACGGTCCTCAACCTCGCCGGCATCTCCGCCCCGGCCACGTGCCAGGGGCGGCCGTTCCTCGGTCAATACTCGTCGAACGAACGGGACTACCTCCACGGCTTCCGCGGCCGGATGGACGAGCGGTACGACCTCGTCCGCTCGGTGCGGGACAAGCGGTACGTCTACGTCCACAACTTCCATCCGGAACTGCCGGCGGGCCAGCACAACGCCTACATGTTCGAAACGCCGATGACGATCGCATGGCGAAAGGCGTTCGATGCCAAGACGCTCGCGCCGGAGCACGCCCGGTTCTTCGAGCCGCGTGAAACCGAGGAGTTGTACGACCTCGAGTCCGACCCCTGGGAGCTCAAGAACCTGGCGGCCGATCGGGCCCACGCCGCCACGCTGACCCGGCTGCGGGCGGCGTGCCTGATGTGGATGGGCCAGATCAAGGACGTGGGCCTCGTCCCGGAGGCGGACCTCGTTCTGCGGGCCGGCCCGAAGTCCTATTACGAGTTCGGCCACGACGAGTCCTATCCGTCGGCCGAAGTCATCAAGGCGGCGGACGTGGCGACCCGCGGAACCGACGCGGCGACGCTGCGAGGATTGCTGAACTCCCCCGACAGCACGGTCCGGTACTGGGGGATGATGGGAGTGCTGATCCACGTCCGGAACCCGAACGGCGAGATCCTGCGCGAGGTCGAGCAGCGGCTCACCGACAAGTCGCCCAGCGTGCGGATCGTCGCGGCGGAGACGTTGCTCCGCCGGGGCCCCAGGGTGACGCACGACGGGGCGCTCCTGATGCTGATCAAGCAGGCGGACGCGGGGCAGAACGGACTGTTCTCCTCGGTCGCGGCCCTGAACGCGATCGACAACCTCGGCCCGCTGGCGGCGGGGACACACCGGGAGATCGCAAAGCTCCCGCGGGTCGCCCCCGGCGCGAGTCCGCGGATGAAGGACTACATCGACCGTTTGCTGCGGCACATCCTGGGAGAGAAGCCGCTGCCGGGGTAGGGGAGAGAGTCCGCACAGGGAGTGAGGCGTTCGCTGCCTTCATTCGCAGGAACGCGAGCCGTTCACTCAGGGCCAAGGAGAACGAGAGACATGTCGCAGATCGCGGGAAGCATCCTGATCGTCGGCGCCGCCCTGGTTCACGTGCTGGAGGAAGGCTCTCGACGGGAAGCAGAATCGCTGATGCACTTGAACACCGGAATGCGACTGGCCGCCCAGACGGTGGCCCGCATCAACGGCGGGCCGATCGCGACCGTCGGGACGGCCTCCTCTCCGGTGACGCGGTACTTCGTCTTCGGACTGCTGGCGGCCGGGATCGTCCTGCTCGTTCTCGGCGTCATCATGGACTTCCGCCGTCCCAAGACTCCTGCCGCGTGATGCGGTCCTGGCAGCCAGTTCCGGGGGAGGCTCTATGACGACCTGGCTCCCCGCCGTCAGCCTGCTGGTCGCGATGGTCACGGTCGAAGCCGTCGTCCAGTGGCTCCGTCACCGCCCGCACCGGCTGATGCAGCCAACGCAGCACATTGTGTTCGCCGGGCTGGTCGTCCAGTGCGTCTTGATCGCGGTCTGGATTGTCGTCTTCCTGCGGCCCCACTTCTGATCGGAGTTCGCGCCAGTCTCGGAAGCCTTTGAGCTCCACGAGATTCCGGGAACTGCCGGGGCTACTTCAGCGTCTCGCATTGGGCAGCCGAAGGAGCTGCCTCATTTCCGCCCCGACGAGCATCGCCAGCCCGTCGTCCTCCACCGCCGCGAGGATTCCCATGAACCGCACGCTGCTCATCGTGATGGTCCTGCTCGTCTGCTCCGGAGTCCATTCCCAGGAGCGCAAGGCACCGACATGGTCGCTTCAGGAAACCGTTGGTTCACTCTTCGGACGAAGACCACCGAAACAGGAAATCGAGGTACCGGTCAGGTCGTTCCGGGACCACGTCCGCCGGCAGTTGGGCACGAAACCGGGGCCGGACCGCCCCGTTGAGCCCGTCCGATTCCGTGAGCAGCCGTTTTTTGAGGGGTCTCGCGGGGCGGAACTCTCCACGCTCGTGACGGTCTCCGTGGCGGATGCCGAACTCGGCGACGACTGCATTCGCGTTCTGTTTGAACGAATCGGGGACCACAAGTTCCCGATTTGCATTCGATTTCAACCGCTGCTCGCGGGCGTGCCGCTCTACGACGGTGCCGAATCGGTCGTGTTCGGCGGACCGACGTCGACGTTCCTCTGTAAGGTTCCAGTGGCTCGACTCCATCTCAGCAACGAGATTCGACGGTCCGTGGAAGTGACGAAGGCTTCCCTCAAGGAGGCTGGTTCCGACCCCAGCGGCTTATCTCTGGGATTGGAAACCCTGATAGATCAATCCGAACGCCACGCCCCCGTCTCCGTCGATATCATCGACTTCACTGACCTAACTGAACAGATCGAAGCCGCGTTGGGCTTGGACCGTTTGCCACGGCGGGCCTCCGGCGGCAAAGGGGCTCCGCCCCCGTGACCCCCGACTTTTACTATCTCCCATGAAGAACACCGTGGCCTTTCTGTCCATCGTCCTCATGTCGATCTTCGCCGCCATTCTCTACGGCATCCTCCACGACCAGATCACCGCCCGTATCTGCGTGGAATACTTCACCATCGGGCACCCGCCGATCTTCGGCACCGACGATCCGACGCTCCTCGCCTTCGGCTGGGGCATCGTCGCCACCTGGTGGGCCGGCCTCATCGTCGGGATTCCGCTGGCCATCGCCGCCCGCGCCGGTTCCCGCCCCAGACGCTCCCCTGCTTCGCTGATCGCTCCCCTCGGCAGGCTCTTCCTCATTATGGGAGCGTCCGCTGTTCTCGCCGGGGCGATCGGCGGCCTCCTCGCCAGCCGCGGCGCGGTCGTGCTCGTCGGGCGACTCGCAAGGGCAGTCCCCGCCGAACGCCACGTCCCGTTCCTGATCGATCTCTGGGCTCACTCCGCCAGCTACCTTGTTGGATTTGTCGGCGGCTGGATCCTGACCGTGCTCGTCTGGTTTTCCCGCCGCAAACTCGCTGTGGCCCAGTGACATCGGGCCGCGGCGGGTACCGTCGCAGGCCCGCCGCACGCGCTTCGCCAACACGAATTGTCGCGCCGGCACCTTTCGGCGTATCGTGTTCCTGTTCTCGCGACCCAGGAGCCCTTGTCATGTCGCCGTCACGGATTCGACTGCTGTCTCTCGCCTGCACCCTTCTCTTCTCGTTCGCTTCCGCCGCCCAGGCCGCGCTTCCGACCGGGGAAGAAATCCTGCGGATCAACGAAGCCAATCGCAGACCGTTCGCGCACGTCCACCTCCGATCCCTCTACACGCTCGAAGCCACCGACGCCGACGCGCGGAAGTGGAACAAACAGGACGAGGAGAAGGAGCAGCTCACCAAACAGATCCTCGCCATGAAAAAGGAGGATCTCAAAATCGAATTCGACGGCCGGACCCTCGTCGGTGAGGAAGCGATCGCCTTCCTCCAGCAGGCCGAGGTTATCGACGGCCCCCGCAAAAGCCGAACGATGCCCGCTGGCCAGGCCAAGGCGTTCCAGCACTTCACCCTGCTCGAACTCTTCCGCAACGGCGACGCCTACCAGTTCCGCTCTCCCCGCAGCCAGATCAAGACCCAGGAAGCGGCCGGCGCCTGGACCTTCAGCGAGGCGCCGCTGACCACCGAATCGCTCCGGTCAACGTACGCCGGCTACGAAATCTTCTCCCGGGCCCCGGAAACGACACCCGCCTCGCGCTGGTGGACGCACGGCTCGGACAGACACGCCTACATCATGAACAAGCACTTCCGGCAGGTGCACCATGTTGAGCTTCCGCCGTATGTCGACTTCATGTCCCGCGACCCCTGGGAGCTCCATCCGTTCGACGCCTTCTTCTCCCAGCCCGCGGACAAGTACCGCGTCGTCCGGCAGGAGGATCTCGACGGCCGGACCGTGACCGTCGTCGACGTCATGGTCCCTCTCGCCGAAGGGGCGAACACCAAGCTCGGCTACCGCGCGTGGCTCGACCTCGCCCGCGGCGCGATCCCGCTCAAGCTCGCGCACACGCAGTTCGTCCTCGAAGCGCCGGTCGACAGCTTCGACCGCGCCGAGCCCAGCCAGGTGACAACGACCCGCGAGGTCCGCGAACTCGCCGGCGGCGTGTTCTATCCCGTGAAGACGGTCCGCGAAGACTTCGGCCGCGACCCCGCGGCGCCGGAACCGAAGTCCGCCGACGATCCGCGGCCGCCGCTCGTCGTCCATCGCCGCCACACCTGGGAATGCTCGACCGTCGAGTTCCGCAGCGACTGGCCCGCCGGCTTCTTCGTCCTCCCCTTCGCGGCGGACCAGAAGCTGTTCGATCATGACGCCGGCAAGATGCTCGGTGCGCTTGAGCCGCAGCCGCTCGTCAAAGTCGGCCAGGAGGCCCCGCCGCTGACGATTGCCCGGTGGCTCGATGGGAAGCCGCGGACCCTGGCGGACCTCAAGGGGCAGGTCGTCGTTCTCGATTTCTGGGGCCTGTGGTGCGGCGCCTGCCGTGAGTCCGTCCCGCATCTCAACGAGCTTCGAAAGCCGTTCGAAGGGAAGCCGGTCACCTTCATCAGCATCCACAATGCGGAGAAGGACGTCGACGACCTGGCGGAGCGAATCGAGGAGTTCCGAAAGAAGACCGGCTGGGAATACCTGGCTGCGATCGACTCCGGGACGATGATCGAGGACTCCGCCACGACGACCGCCTATGGCGTGATGGGGTTTCCGCTGACCGTCATCATCGGTCCGGACGGCAAGATCGCCTACGCCGATCCGCAGGATGCCAGCATGACCTGTGATGAGATGAACCCGATCCTCCTCGCCGAGTTCGAGGAGAAGATGAACGCGCTGATGAAGCTGCGTTTCCAGGTCGCCGGCGAGGTCTGGCCGATTCCTGACACGGTGGATGAGGAGGAGCAGATGCGGATTCACCGCCGCGTCGAGACCCGGTTCCTGATTCACCAGATCAACAAGGCGCTGAGCGGCGCGCCCGGTCAGTGAAGGGCTGCCCCTCCCTCCATTGCGTGAACCCCGTTCTCGCCGGCGCAGCGTGGCTCGCTCAAACCCATCGTGCCACGGCCACCGGGTCCAGGGGTCTCACCCCTGGTCACCCTGGTCGCCCCTGGTTAGGGAACCTTCTCGGCGGGGGCCGGCTGGTAGCTGCCGGCGTAGTACTTCCTGCAGGCTTCCCGGAAGATCTTGCGCCGTTCGATGCTCCATGCCGGCTGGCCGTCGAGTTCCGCCTCCAGCTGGTAGATGCTCATGGGAGCGAAGGCGTAACGGTACCGCGTGCCGCCTGAGTCCTGCTGGGCCTCGATCAGCACGTTGCATTCGGGGTCGGTCCCCATGACGAAGGCAAACAGGACGCCGTCGGTGATCTTTCCCTCCTCCTTGTAGCGGTAGAGGGGCGTGCTCAGCAGGCGCAGCTGCGTCGGCACGATCTGGTTGTCCTGGTAGCCGTGGTGGTCCGTCAGCGAGAAGCGTTCGGCGATCCGCCGCATCTGTGCCAGCCGTCGGGCGGGGGTGTCGGCCGGCTCGGGGGCGTCGGGGACGTCTTTGAACGCCAGGATGAACTCGCTCGGCTCCCAGAAGTCCTGCCCGTCCTTCTGGAGCTTGAGCCCCTGGGGGCCCGTGACAGCGAATTCGTGGACCCAGTTGCCGTTGGCCCCCTTAGTTTTGAAGAACTGCACGATCATGGCGGGGCGTCCGCCGTCGGTGAGGACGGTCACGATGCCGTCGCTCGACCCGCTGATGGGGTTGTTCCACCGCAGGCAGGGGGGGATGGAGGTGAGGGGTTTGTCCTTCCCCGGCACGACAGCCGAGTAGCGGGCGACCGCCTCGGTCATGAACTTCATCCGCTCGCTGGCGAGGTCCGTTTCGCTGGGTGCGGCGATATCGGCAGCGGCTGGGGGAGAGGCCGGAACGGGTTTGGGCTCGTCGGCCTGGATTGCGACCCCGTGAAGAAGCAGACACGAGACAACGGCAACACGAGCGGCCTGGAACCCGAGCATGACGATGGCCTCAAAGAAGGGGTGATCGTGATGCTACAGACGTACTGTCTATCGTTCAATCGGGCCGAGGCTCCAGCCAGGCCGCGTTCGGGGACCGACGGCAACATTCGCTCGGAGACCGTCCTCCTCTATCCTGATGGCTCCTCCTCTCCCCGCGCCACGAGCCCCGCATGACCGAGGCCACCGCTCCAACCCCTGCTCCGCACGCCGCCACGGCCTCGACTCCCATCCTGACGCTCCGCAACGTCGGCAAGACGTACCAGATGGGGGAGGTCTCGGTCCCTGTGCTTCAGGAGGTGGACCTCGAGATCCGTGAACGGGAGATCACCGTCATCGTCGGCCCTTCGGGATCGGGCAAGAGCACGCTCCTCAACATGGTCGGCGGCATCGACACCCCCTCCAGCGGAACGATCCACTTCCGCGACCAGGAAGTGAGCCGGTTCTCGGACTGGGAACTCACCGAGTACCGCCGCCGTCGCATCGGCTTCGTCTTCCAGTTCTACAACCTCGTCCCGACCCTCACGGCGGTCGAAAACGTCCTCGTCTCCACCGAGATCTGCGAGTCTCCCCTCGATCCCATCGAGGTCCTGAAGATGGTCGGCCTCGAACACCGCCTCGACCATTTCCCCTCGCAGATGTCGGGCGGGGAACAGCAGCGGGTCGCCATCGCCCGGGCGCTTGCGAAGAACCCTGACCTGCTCCTCTGCGATGAACCGACCGGAGCTCTCGACCTCAAGACCGGACGACACGTCCTCGACGTCCTCGTGCGGCTGAACCGCGAACTGGGGAAGACGGTTCTGATCATCACGCACAACGTCGCCATCGCGGGGATCGCGCATCTCCTGGTGCGGATCGGCTCCGGGACGATCGAAGAGGCGAAACGCAACGAGCACCGCATCGAAGCGACCGAGGTGACGTGGTGATTTTTTCCGCTCTTGCGCGGCTTGGGACTGAAGCGGTGGCGAAAGCCTCCGCGGGGGTGGCCACGTGAGCGTTCTGCACCGCAAGCTCCGCCGCGACCTGTGGGCCGCCAAAGGACTGCTGGCGACGATCGTCCTTCTGATCGTCATCGGGATCATGTCGTTCGTCATGTTCCTGACGCTCTCGCTCAACCTCGATGCCGCGCTCCAGACGTATTACTCCCAGTGCCGGATGGCCGACTTCTGGGTCGACGTCGAGAAAGCTCCGCTGCACGACCTCGAACGCCTGAACCAGATCCCCGGCGTCGCCGAGACCCGGGCCCGGATCTCGTTCCCGGTCTCGCTCGACATCGCCGCCGCCGACCGCCCGATCTCCGGCCGCGTCATCTCGCTCCCGGACGATCCCGCCCCCGTCATCAACCAGGTCCTCGTCCGCAGCGGCGGCTACTTCACCGGGCTGCGGAACGAAGAAGTCCTCGTCAACGAAGGCTTCGCCCGGAGCTGGAACATCCACCCTGGCGACCACCTGAGCGTCCTGCTGAACGGCAAGAGCCAGGAGCTCCTCGTCGTCGGGACCGCGATGGGCTCCGAGTTCGCCCTGACGATTCCGCCCGGCGGCCTGCCGGACAACCGCAACTACGCGATCCTCTACATCAAGGAGAGCTTCGCCGAGGAGGCGTTCGACTATCAGGGGGCGGCCAACCAGATCGTCGGCCTCCTCGCCCCGGAGTATCGCGACCGGGGCCGTCTTGTCTTTGAGCGGATCGAGACTTTCCTCCGCCCCTTCGGCGAGCCGCAGGTGACGGAGCGGGACGACCAGCCGGCCCACAACCTCCTCACGGCCCGCATCGCCCAGATGCGGACCGTGAACCTCATCATCCCATCGCTGTTCCTGATCGTGGCGGCCCTGATCATGAACATCCTCATGATGCGGATCGTCGAGCAGCAGCGGACGATCGTCGGCACGCTGAAGGCGATCGGCTATTCCAACGTCAGCCTCTCGCAGCACTACCTCCAGTTCGGAACGGTCGTCGGCCTCGCGGGCGGGCTGCTCGGGGCGGCGCTCGGGCAGTGGGAGGTCGGGATGATGCTCGGCCAGATGCGGGCCTTCTTCGAATTCCCGCGCCTGGAGCCGGAGCCGATCCCAATGCTTCTCGCCGGCGCGGTCCTGCTGAGCCTCGCGATCTCGACGATCGGGACGATCAACGGCGTCCAGCAGGTCCTGCGGCTTTCGCCCGCCGCCGCCATGCGGCCCAAGCCGCCGTCGAGCGTGCATCGCACGTTCCTGGAGCGGATTGGCGGGCTGTGGAAGCGGCTCGGGTTCCGCTGGCAGATGGCGATCCGCAGCATCCAGCGGCAGCGGGTCCGCACGGCGACGAACCTCTTCGCCGCCACGATGGGGACCGCGATCATCCTCCTTGTGCTCCACATCACCGACGCCATCACGGAGATGCTCTCGTTCACCTACGAGAAGGTCCTCGTCAGTGACGTCGACCTGACCCTCCAGGACGAGCAGCCCTACGAGACTCTCTACGAAGTCCAGCGGCTCCCCGGCGTCGAGCGGGCCGAGCCGATCTTCTCCATCGGCGGGACGTTCGAGCACTTTCTGTACTCCGAACGGGGGGGTATCACCGGACTCCTTCCCGAGGCGACCCTCACCGTCCCTCGCGACGTGGAAGGCCGCCGCGTCTCCCTGCCGTCGGCGGGACTGCTGATGAGTCGGCACCTGGCGCAGAAGCTTCAGGTCCGCGAAGGAGACGAGGTGACGTTCCTGCCGACCAAGGGGAACCGCGACGCTCTCCAGCTTCCGGTCGCCCGGATTGTGGAGAGCTACGCGGGGGACGCCGTGTACGCCGAGTTCGGTTACCTCAACCGGATGATGGACGAGGACGATACCGTCACGAAGGTTCAGGTGAAGCTGAAAGCCGAGCCCCGCGCCCTCTCGGAGCTGTACCTCGCGCTCAAGGAGGTTCCGCAGATCCAGCAGGCGAACTCCGCCAAGGAGCTGAAGGGGGCGATGGAGGAGAACCTCGGCGCGCTGAACATCATGGTGACGGTGATGATCGTCTGCGGCGGAGCGCTGTTCTGCGGCAGCATGGTTACGTCGACCCTCATCGCCCTCGCCGAGCGGCGGCAGGAGGTGGCGACATTCAGGGTCCTGGGTTACCAGCCGTCGGCGGTCGGCGGACTCTTCCTCCGCGAGTCGGCGATTATCAACACGATCGGGATCGTCCTCGGCATTCCGATCGGCTATCAGTTGTCGTGGCAGATCGACCAGTTCATGGCGACGGATGTCGTGACGCTCCCCTTTGTTATCAGCCGATCCAGTTACATCTGGAGTGTCGTCCTGGGGATCACGTTCACCTTTGTGGCCCAGGCTCTTGTCCAGCAGGTGATTAACCAGTTCGATTGGAAGGACGCGTTGAATGCGAAGGAATAGAGGCTGAGTCTTGCGCAGTCGTTTGTGAACCATGGACTGGCATCGGCGTCCCCCAGCCTGACCGGCCCAAGAATCGGGGTCCAGGGGTACCCCTGGTGGGGAGTGCAGAGGGGCAACGCCCCTTTGCCCGCCGGAGGCTTGGCCGTCGGAAGATGTCTGAAGGAGCACGTGTCCAAGCGCGGACGACGTGCCGTATGCCCCCCTTACCAACCCGCGGGGATTGCATCGCCAGCGGTGAATTTTGAGGGAGTCCTCAACGCTGGTACCACAAAGGGGACGTCCGTTGCTTACCACGGTTCCTCACAGGAGTGCCTCCGGCGGCAAGGGGTCGAAACCCCTTGACCCCAGGCTGCCGTGGCACGTTGGGTTTGAGCTATAACGCTGTGTCGGCAAGGACGCGGGTTGAGCCCATCCGCCCCCCAGAGCCACACCACGCAAAACTCACCCTGTGCCTCATTCGCTGCCTGATCCGTGTGAATCTGTGTTCATCCGTGGCTGAACTCATTCGCCTCGAAGTCGGATTGTCGTTGTCTCCCGGAGCAAAGCGCCATGTGGCGATGGATTGTCGGAGTGATCGTTCTGGCCGGGATCGGATACGTCCTCAGCCGCGGCGTCGGCGGGCGGGCGACGACGGTCGATGTCGCCACGGTCGAGACCGGCGAGATGACCGCCTACGTCGAGGAGCAGGCCAAGACCCGCGTCCCCGAGATCTACGAGATCACAATGCCCCTTCAGGGCCGCATCCTCCCGATCGAGCTCCGCGAAGGGGACAAGGTCGAGAAGGGGCAGGTCGTGGCCCACATGGACACGGACGACCTCGAGACCGATGTCGTCAAGAAGAAGTCGCAGGTCGAGCGGATGGTCCAGGCGTTCCTGGCGATCGCCAACCGCCGCAAGGCGAACCAGCTCCAGGTCCAGTCGAGCCAGGCCCGGTTCGACTTCATGAAGACGCAACTGGAGCGGCAGAAGCGACTAATGAAGGACAGCGCCACGACGGAGAACAAGGTCGAGGAAGCGGAGATGCAGATGGTCCAGGCCGAGGCCCAGCTCCGCGAAGATGAGGTCGACGCCGCCGACACGCTGTTGTGGGAGGCGGCGCTCCGGCTCTTCGAAACGGAGTACGCCGAGGAGTTTCTGCAGGCGAAGCGGGACCGCAAGCGGGCGGAGATCCACGCCACCGTCGCGGGGACGGTCCTGAGCAAGACTGTCTCGAACGAGAAAGTCCTCTCGGCCGGAAGCGTGCTGCTGGAACTCGGCGACCTCTCGCAACTGGAGATCGAGGCGGATGTCCTGACGCAGGACGTGGTGCGGGTGAAGGTGGGGGATCCGGTCCAGATCGAAGGGGCTTCGGTCGGTTCCAAGCCGATCACGGGGCACGTCTCGCGGATCTTTCCGCAGGGGTTTACCAAGGTCTCGTCGCTCGGGGTCGAGCAGCAGCGGGTCAAGGTGGTGATTGCGTTCGACACGTCCGGTCTCGCGGAGCTCCAGGCCCAGGAGCGGGTGCTGGGCGTGGACTACCGGCTGCGGGTGAAGATCTTCACGGACCGGAAGGCCGACGCTCTCAAGGTTCCGCGGGCGGCGGTGTTCCGCGACGCCACGGGGCGCTGGCAGATCTACACGGTGGAAGGGGAGGTGGCCCGTCTCAAGTCGGTCGAGATCGGCCTGACGAACGAGTTCGAGGTTGAGATCACCTCGGGGCTCCAGGCGGGGGACGAGATCATCCTCGCCCCGCCGGCTGGTTTGAAAAACGGCGATCGCGTGAAGGGGCTCGCGGTCGCCAAGTAAACTTCTCAAACCACGTTCTTGCCGGCTGGGCGCTGTTAGCTCAAACCCAACGTGCCACGGCAGCCGGGGTCAAGGGCCAAAGAAACAACACAGACCCTTGCCGCCGGAGGCATTTCTGTGAGGAACCGTGGTACACAACGGACGTCCGTTTTGTGGTACCGGTGTTGAGGACTCCCTCAAACCACACCGCTGGCTTTGCGGTCCCCACGTTCTGAGGTGAGGGGGCATCCGGCACGTTGTCCGCGTTTGGATACTCACTCCTTCAGACATCTCTCGACGAGAGGGCCTCCGGCGGGCAAAGGGGCGTTGCCCCCTTGCATCCCCCACCAGGGTGCCCCTGGACCCGGTTGGACTGCGAACACGCACGGCAAACTCCTCTTTTGCACTTCGGCAGATTCCGCTAGAAGTCCCTCTCCTATCGG
The DNA here is from genome assembly GCF_001610835.1 of Planctomyces sp. SH-PL14. NCBI lineage: Bacteria > Pseudomonadati > Planctomycetota > Planctomycetia > Planctomycetales > Planctomycetaceae > Planctomyces > Planctomyces sp. SH-PL14. Next base: position 6,227,025 of record NZ_CP011270.1, read on the forward strand.
GCGAATCCGCCCATCGGCTGAATCCTCAGCCTCCCCTCCTTTCCCTTCCCACCTCCCTCGCCAACCCTCCTCGGCACTGTCCGCCGATTCCCCTCCGCGTTGTTTCACGCGATCCCCGTTTTCCCCTTTCCTATTCCACCCCCACTTGGCCGCGCGGGGACCCTTGGTCCACGGGCCGGACGGAGTGCGACATGCCGGATCAGCCCGCCAGTCCCGCTCCGGGACCGTCCCCGCAATCTCCGAAGAAGCACGTCCACATCCCGGTCCTGCTGCATGAGGTCCTGTCGGCCCTCGACCTGCGCCCGGGACTGACGGTCGTCGACGGGACCGTCGGAGCCGCCGGCCACAGCCGCAAGATCCACGAAAAGATTCAGCCCGGCGGCACACTGATCGGACTCGACCGCGACTCCCTGATGCTCGGGTACGCGGCCCAGTTCATCGACGGCGAACACGTCCAACTCCTCCAGCGGAGCTACTCCGAACTCCCCGACGTCCTCCAGGAACTCTCCCTCGGCCCCGTCGACCGGATCCTCGTCGACCTCGGCCTGTCGTCGGACCAGCTCGCCGACCGCGAGCGGGGCTTCGGCATCCAGGCCGGCGGCCCCCTCGACCTGCGGTTCGACACCCGCCAGGGCGTCCCCGCCGCCGAGTACCTCCGGACCGTTTCAGCCGACGACCTCACGAAGATGCTTCGCGAGTACGGCGAGGAGCCGCTGGCGGAACGGATCGCCGGGGCGATCGTCGACCGTCGAAAGACCCAGCCGGTGGCGACATCGGAAGACCTCGCGGAGCTGGTACGAAGGATCAAGGGAACCCGCGGCGACACCCACCCGGCGACGCAGGTCTTTCAGGCCCTGCGGATCGCGGTGAACCGCGAGTTCGACCACCTGCGGACATTCCTCGATACGGTGCTGCCCGCGTGTCTGGCCCCCGGCGGGCTGGCGGCGGTGATCACGTTTCATTCCCTGGAAGACCGACTCGTCAAAGAGACCTTTCGAGAGACCGAACGATGGGACAACCTTACGAAAAAGCCCCTGGTCGCCTCGCCGGCCGAAATCCGTCTCAATCCCCGTTCGCGCACGGCCAAGCTGCGGCTCGCCAGGCTCCGCTAGAGCCGCTGGCCTCCACACCGGCCCCCGCCCCGGCTCCCCTCGCGACCCCTCTCCGCACGCCGGCCCCCGCCGCGCTGGAGCAGCCGGTCGTCGAGCGGACTGTGACTCGTGAGCGGCTCGCTGCCGATCCGGTTCCGGCCCACGAGGTCCGCCGCCAGCTCGCGAGCCGCGAGCCGGTCGTGAAGACGTCCGGCGGGATGCCGCTCCGCGTGGCGGGAACGCTCGCCCTGGCGGTCGGGATCGCCGGCGGCTTCGGTTACGCGACGTTCAACAAGCTCCAGGCTCAAGGCTCCGAGCCGAACCTCTCCCGCTTCGACGAAGTCGATCCGGCCGCGGCTCCGGCGGCGAAGGAGAAGACCGAGACGACCGAACTGATCGAGGAACCGCAGGACGAGACGCTGGCCGGACTGTTCCAGGTCCCGGCCGACATGCCGGACCTCGCGCCCACACCGCCGGCGGTCCCCGCTGCGGCTCCTGCCGGCAACCCGTTTGACGCCGCGCCAAATGCCGCGGCGGCCAATCCCTTCGACGCTGCCGGTCCCGGGACGGCCGCACCGGTCGCTGTGCCGGCCGACGCCTCCTCCGCTCAGCCTTCGGGCGGCCAGTGGGCGAACCGCAAGGTCAAGGGCGCGCCGGCCGATGCCGCCGCCAAGCCGAAGTCGCGGTTCCCGGCCCCGACGACCTACCCCAGCTTCCCTCCCAAGACTCCGAAGGAGTTCTTTGGCGATCCCAATGCAAAGAACGTCGCCCCGCAGCCGGTCGAGCAGGCCGAACCGCTCCCCGCCGTTGCTGGAAGGAATCCGCTGGCGGCGTCGGCTGTCGCCGAACTGGAGCCGGTGACCCTCGTGATCCCGGCGGAAGCTGAGATCGTCGCCCCGGCCGGTGCCCCCTCGTCCCGCGGACCGGTCATGCCGGTTCAGTTCGAGCCGACCCTCGGTGCCGCGCCCGGAGCAGGGGCTCCGCCGGCCCAGCAGCCCCCGGCGTTCCCACCCGCTCAGGACAATTTCGGCCTCGTCGACGAAGCCCCCGCCGCCGCACCGGCGGCCCGCCCGGCTCCGGCCCTGCCGGCCGCGAACTCGACGGTCCCCTCCATCGATCTCGGACCCGCTCCCTCGCAGGGAACACCCCAGCCGGTCCCGGTCTTCGGCAACGAAGCGGCCGAGCCTGCTCCGGCCAGCCCCCCGCAACCAGCCGCGCGGCGCCCGGCCGCCTTCGACGGCGGCTTCGACTCGGTCCCCGCTCCCGCCCCCGCTCCCGTCCCCGTGGGGAATGCCTTCGAGCCCCGGGCCACGATGCCGACTCCGGCTCCGTCGGCTGCCCGCGGACTGACCCAGCCTCCTCAGTGGCCCGCACGGGAAGCGGCTCCGCTCTCGGCCGCGCCGGCTGGTCCGGCCGACCCGTTCGGGGCGAACGGCGCCCCGGCCGGGAATGGCCAGTACAACGGCCAGGAGACGGTCTACACCGCCGAAGCGGGGGACAACTACTGGACGATCTCCCGCAAGCAGTACGGGATGGGCCGCTACTTCGCCGCCCTCGCCGAATACAACAAGGCCCGTATCCCGGACCCCCGGAAGCTCAAGCCGGGGATGAAGGTCGTGATCCCGACCTCCGCCGTGCTGACGGAGAAGTACGCCCACCTCATCAGCGGCGCGGAGCCGTCGAAGACCTACGCTCCGCAAACGGCAGATGCTGCCGGTGGCGCGATCCAGCAGGTCGGGTTCTTCGTCGATCCGACGGGGCAGCCGCTGTACCGCGTGGCGGAAGGGGACACGCTCTCCGACATCGCGCAGAGCACGCTTGGCCGTTCAAGTCGCTGGGTTCAGATTTATGGGCTTAATCGGGAGAACCTGAAAACTCCGAACGACCTGAAGCTGGGGATGGTTCTTCGTCTCCCGCAGGACGCCAGCGGCGTTCAGGCTGCTCCGGACGCGACCATCATCCGATAGCAGTAGTGAGCGAAAGCTCCTGAGACTCGCCCGGTGTGTGCCGCCCATCCCCCTCGGGCAGCGCATGCCGGGCGTTTTTTTGTTTGGAAGAAGGACTAGGGACGAGAGTCCAGGGCCAAAGCCTTCGAGGCCGTTCGCCCTGACTGAGACTTGATACCTGCCACCTGAGACTTCACCTCCCTCCATGTTCTTCCGCTTCAGCGCCGCAATCGTCCTCCTGGTGCTGATTGCCCTCACGAACATTGCCCTCGAGAAGCGGAACCTGTCGACGCGGCAGGCGCTGAGCCTGCAGGTGTACCGGTACGACCAGTTGCAGGACGAATACGCGAAGCTCCGTCTCCGGACGCAGCAGTTGGGAGCCCCGGCCCGGCTCATTGAAGAGATCGAACAACCCCGGCCGAAGACAACGGGGAAGCCGGTCAAAGCCTCGGGACGAAGCCGGACGACTCGGTGAAGGCCGGGCCGCAATCCCGACGACGCTGAAGGCGTCAAACACCCCATCCTGGGGCATCGCCCCAGGATGGGAAGCCAGAAAGGCATTCGAGCCCTGAAGGGGCGTCACAACGTCGATGTTGTGACGCCCCTTCAGGGCTTGGGTCTGTGCGGTGACCGCAAACCTGGGGCGATTCCCCAGGCCAGGGTGTGTCACCCCCTTGGGGTGAAATCGTGCGGCCGCGTTCATGACTCGGAGCGCCGTCCTCGAATGTCGACAACTCCCGCCACCTCCCGACCCTCCGCGACGGTCTCGTCGTGGCGGCTCTATGGGCTGGCGGCGGGGCTGGTGCTGGTGTGGCTGGTTCTCGTGGGGCGGCTCGTTCAGCTCCAGTGGTGGAGTCAGGACCAGTTTGTGCGGCGGGCGGTCCGGCAGCGGAACTTTCAGGAGACGATCGCCGCCCGTCCCGGCGACGTCCTCGATCGCGAGGGGCGGATCCTCGCGACCTCGATCCCGACCGAGAGCTTCTTCGTCGATCCCGGCGAGATCGACGATCCGTGGGAGTTCGCCTGGCGGCTGACCGAGGCGATCCCGCTCGACGCCCCGCGGCTGGCGGGCCGGATCGAGGGGGCGGCGGCCGAGGGGAAGCGGTTCCTGTGGGTCAAGCGGCGGCTCTCGGATGCCGAGGCGGTGGCGGTGCGGGCCCTGCGTCTTCCCGTGGCCGCCTATGGGCTTCAGACGGAGTACCTGCGCCGCTATCCGCAGGGGACGGTCGCGGCGCACGTCCTGGGGCAGCGGGATATTGACGGCATCGGACGGGGCGGGGTGGAGGAACGGTTTGCCGGGGAGCTTGGCGGCCGGGGGGGCGTGCGGCATCTCGTTCGGGATGCGCGGGGGTACGTGATCGATGTCCGCGGGGAGTCGCCGGCGCGGCCCGGGGACACGCTTCAGCTCTCGCTCGACACGATCCTCCAGATCGAGATCGAGCAGCGGCTCGACGGGCTGATGGCGGAGGTGGTCCCCGAGAGCGCGTGCGCCGTGGTGCTTGATCCCCGCAGCGGGGAAGTGCTGGCGATGGCGAGCCGGCCCGCGTTCGATCCGAACGATCCGGCGAGCGCGCCGGCCAACGCGTGGCGGAACCTCGCGATTCAGGCGATGTATGAGCCGGGCTCAACGTTCAAGCCGCTCGTCGTGGCGTATGCGATCGACCGGGAGGCGATTCAGTCGGACGAGTCGTTCGACTGCATGCGGGGGGCGTACCGGATGGGGCCGCGGGTGCTGCATGACCATCACCGGTACGGGATGCTGTCGGTCGATGACATCCTGGTGAAGTCGAGCAATATCGGGATGGCGAAGATCGGCGAGCGGCTGGCGAACGAAGGGCTTTACGACTGTGCGGTCCGGTTTGGGTTTGGCCGGCCGACGGGGATCGAGTTGCCGGGGGAACTGGGGGGGATGCTGCATCCCCTGGCGAAGTGGACGCGGTATTCGACGGGATCGATTCCGATGGGGCAGGAGGTGAGTGCGACGCCGCTGCAGATGCTGGCGGCGCATGCGGCCCTGGCCAACCGGGGGATGTTCCAGACGCCGCATCTGGTGCTGGATGTGTTGCCGGAGGGGCGGCCGCGGGGGACGCCGATGCCGTGTTCGACGATCGCGTCGCGGGTGATTGGCGAGGCGTCGGCGCGGTGGGTGGTGGAGACGCCGCTGGTGGGGGTGGTGGAGCGGGGGACGGGGAAGAAGGCTCAGATCGATGGCGTGACGGTCTTCGGGAAGACGGGGACTTCGCAGAAGGTGGAGGCGAACGGGGCGTATTCGCACAGCCGTCACGTGGCTTCGTTTATTTGCGGTGCGCCGGCGGAGGATCCGCGGGTGCTGGTGCTGGTGACGGTGGATGAGCCGACGAAGGGGCCGAGTGATTTTGGTGGGATTGCGGCGGCACCGGCGGCTCGGGACATTCTGGAGCGGGCGTTGCGGCGGTATGGCGGGGCGGAGCGGGTGGCCGAGTCCGAGGCATCAAAGCCGCAATAGCCTGCTCGAAGACCGTACCTGGCGGACGGGTATCCGATACGGCAACCCGTCGTCACTCGCCAGCCGGGGTCAAGGGGGCCTCGCCCCCTTGCCGCCGGAGGCGCTTCCATGAGGAACCGTGGCAAGTAACGGACATTCCCTTTGTGGAACCGGCGTTGAGGACTCACCGCTCGCTTTGACATCCACGCGTCTTAGGTGACGGGGGCATGCGACACGGTGTCCGCGCTTGGATACTCACTCCTTCAGACATCTCTCGACGGCCAGGCCTCCGGCGGGCAAGAGGGCGTTGCCCCCTTGCATCCCCCACCAGGGACAGGGCCCCTGGACCCCGGCTTTTATTGTTCGGGTGGGGAGAGACGCTGCACTCGCGCCGTCGACAGATCCCGCGACAGCGTCACCTTCCAACCCTGACGCTGCAGCAATACCCGCATCGCCTCACCCGCATCCCGCCCCAGATCAATATCCGTCGCACACGCAATCCAGATCGACTTACCCCGCTCCCCCGCATCGTCAATCACGGCGTCATAAATCGGCCGGCAATGCTCCAGCTGCGTCCACAACAACGGCAACCCATACCGCGGATGCGGCGTCGTGACGAAGAAACGACCCACCCGCGACGCAATGTACTCCTCAAACAAAAGGTCATGCCCGAACGTCGGAATCAACCCCGCCTCCACCAGCCCGCCATAAACAAAGATCGTCTCCCCCTCCACCCCCTCCGCCTGCACAACCTCCCCCACCACCTTCCAGTCAGCCGCCTCAGCAGAATCGATCACCGGTGAGACCCAGATCGGCTGCCCCACAAACACCCAACCGGCCACGACCCCCGCCGCCGCCAGGGGAACCGCAATCCCATTCGCCGCCCGGGCCAGCAAGGCGGCCACAACGAGCACCGTCGCCGGAGCCCCCGCCAACGCATACCGCGGATGCCCCAGCGTCGGTGAGAGCAGAAAGCTCAGGGCCACGAAGAGCAACTGCAGCCCCGGCCCCACGACCAGCAACAGCCCCATCCACCCGGGCATGGCGGCGGGCTCCAGCGAGGGAACAACCGCGGGTTTCCGGCTTCGGAAGACAGACCCACAGAGAATCGCCGGAAGAGCGAGGCACAATGCAAAGGCTCCGATCTGCCGTTCGATCGGAATGCTGGTGCGGATGAACTCGAGAAACGGCCGCAGCTCCCACACCCGAACGAACGCGGGGATCAACGGAGCTCCGAAGACGAGCAGCAGCAACCCCGCCAACAGCAGCCGCCCGCGAACCAACGGTGGCGCCGACTTCGAGAACCAGCGCACGGCCAGCAACCCCGACACCGCCGCGACGAACGCCACGTTGACGTAATGGTTCCACAGCAGCGCTGCCTGAAAACCGGTCCACACGAGGAGCCACCGCCACGACGTCGGCGCCTGCATCCAGCGGGCCGTCGCATAGAGGACCGCGCTCGAGAGGCCGACGGTGACGCCGTAGGTTCGCGCCAGCCGGCCCGGCTCCCACAGGTCGGGATGCCAAGCCATCAGCAGAGGAGCGAGCATCGCCGCGCGCCAGCCGAATGTCGAACGGGCGGCCAGGAAGACAAAGAGCGGCGCGGCCCACAGCGCGAGGAGCGAGGGAAGCCGCAGCGCCCACGCATGCTTCCCTAAAAGGTCGAGCGCGGCCCGCTGCAGGGCAAAGGAGAGCGGCGGCGTCGCGGAGTACTCGAGGCTTCTCTGAAGCAGCGTCCCCGGGTTCTCTTCCGCCGCGATCCAGTAGGAAGCGTGCTCGTCGAGCGTGAGCGCATCACTTCGCCAGACTGGAAGACTGGCCAGCAGGCATGCCGCGGCGATGAGCGCCAGCGCGAGGCCGCCGAGCGCGCGGTCCGGGAGCGCGGAGGGCATCGTCTGCCGGGATGAGATTGCGGAGGCCACGCCGTCCTCGTTGCGGACTCGTTCGGGCACCGCGTGTCGCGGTCCGAGAGTGCTATAGCAGAGGAGAGCGGCCGCTGGGTAGGAGAACGAGGGCGGGGGAGGCGGGGACGGAGGGCAGGGCGTCTGGCGGGAGGATGTCCGACTACGGAAAACCGACCACTCCGAACTCTAGTGATCCTTCCGCTGCCGGGCGCGGATCATCTCCACGACCCCCCGCGGCAGCGGCGAGAGGAACCGCAGGCCGTAGCTGTACCGCGCCTCCTGGCAGAAGAGCCCATCCACCTGGTTGCAGCGCCAGCGGATCTCGCACTCAACCGGCGTCGGGAAGCCGGAGATGGAGGGGAGATAAAGGAACAGGTGTTCGCCGTCGATTGGTTCCGGCGAGAGGATCTTGGCCCCGGTCTCCGAGATGTCCTCGGTCGAGATCGTCAGGACCTCGTCGGAGTCGATCTGCGACCGGATCTGGCCGGAACGGTCACAGGCGTAACGCGGGCTGATCCGCCGCTCGGAGCCGCCGGGAGCCTGGAACAGTCCCTGCAGGGCAAAACTCTCGGGACGGACGACGCTCGGCCGCGGCGCCGCCTGGAGGTATTCGGCAAGGAGCTTGGCGCGGTCCTTCGACCAGATCTGGGTGTCTCCGAAGGAAACGTTCTCGCTGTCGTCCAGAACCGACTCGGCCAGGTCGGCCTCGATGCCGGACGTCGCGGGGGCGGGGAGCAACTCCGCCTTCTGCGGGGCGGTGAACCGGACGCCGTAGACCCAGCCGTTCTCCGGTCCGTCGCCGGCCATGCGGCACCATCGGACGGAGCCTTCGATCACCTGCTGCGTCCCGTTCACGGGAGTGAAGCGGATCCAGATCGCGTGGTGCAGGATCCGCTCCTGGCAGAGGAGCTTCGCCCCTTCCACGGAGACGTCGGCCAGGAAGGCGGCGTACGTCACCAGGGACGAATCGGGGCCCGCCTGGCGACAGATCACGTCGGCCGGCTGCTGACTGGGAACCCGGTCCGCCAGGCGGCGGTCATCCTGTTCCGATGAACTCTTCGCTTCGTCCGAGGAATGAACGGAACGCATGATGGAGCTTTCTGTCCGCACGGCGGACCCAACACGAAATCTAGCCATCAATTACTTAGGTCACGCGAAACGCGCCTGTTCGGATCTGTGGTCAAAGGTGCCGCCGTGTTGCCAGAAGATGTGGAATCCCTCGCCACTGCCCGCATAACAGCACCGACCCGGAAAGTCGGCCGTTCCGGAACAATCGGACCAGCCCCACTTGGAAGCGTCAGGAATCTGGTCAATCTGTCGGCCCGCGAAAAATTGTCCCGAACGAAAGCGATCGCGCGTGGGTACGGGGGCCCCGTTTTGACGCCTGCATCTGGAAGATCGGTGGCGCGTCGTTCGAAGTCGGAGAAGTGATCGCAGAGCACTGGGAGGGCGAAGCTCCAGCTGAGCCGCACCGTTGGCTCCCGCTTCCGATGTGTCCCCCACCGTCTCCTGTTCTTCTCTGTGTCCTCCGTTCCTCTGTGTTTCAAAACTCTTCCGGAAGAAAGAAACACAGAGCCGCAGAGATCACGGAGAAGAGGGAGGAGCAGTCCGCCGATGAACAGGGAACACCCTCCCGATGCCCCGTGCTGCGGTGCAAAAGTCTCCGACGCCGTGCAGAATGAGGGGACGTCGGCTGATGAATGTGGGGCTCCCGGACGCAAGGCGGGAATGGGCGTGGAACCGAGGTGATGGTGATCCGGTATCTCGTGGCGCTGATCGTGGCGGCCTTGATCATTGGGGCCGGGGGGGCATTCTGCCTGCAGGTCCGCCGCGAATTCGTCGCGTCCCTGCGGAAGACGCTGGACGAGACCCCCGGATCGGAGGAGCACGCGGCGGCGCGGGAGGCCGCTCGGAAAACGCTCGATGCCGGCGAGATCCCGAGCGGAGAGTGGGGGCTGGAAGTCTCCGACTCCGTGATGCGGCGGACCATGATCGCCGACATGCTGTTCGGCCTGTGGCCCTTCTGGGTGCTGCTCGTGACCGGCGGCTGCCTCGGCGCGGCCTGGTGCGCCGGATGGATCGGCCGCTCCGCGTCCCCCCCGGTGTCCCCGGATGCCGCGGTCTCGTCCCAACTCCCTGTGGCTGACCAACCTTAGTGTCCCATGAACGCGGAAGAATTCTTCGATTCGTCGTGCCACTGGGCCGGCCGCTCCGCTAGGATTGCCATGTGCGGCTGCGCCCCGGTTCGGGTCTCCTGACCGGGACGGGCCGCTCGGTGACGACTGCCCGATCGGGGCGGTCCTCTCCGCCCCCTGCCTCCCCCACCCGCCCCCGAATCCGTCGTCCGTTCCTGGCCGCGCAAGACCGGTTGCATCGATCCTGAGTCCTCGCCAGACGGAACGATCCGTTCGACGGGCACGAATGGCAGGACTGCCCGGTCACTTCGGCGATTCGACCGAAGGACACCGGCTCCCGACCGCCTTGTGCGTCGGAACGGCCAAGATTCCGAAGTCCGCCTCCGCCCGCCGACGCCCTCCTTCCTGATTTCACTCCCGGCTTGACCGGGACGGTCCCGCGACGAACCGCCATTCGTCACGGACACGCCGCCGTGAGGTCCGAAGAACGTCGCCGACCGCCGCCAGACGATTCGAAAGCGCCCGCCCATGAATCCTGCCGCCCCCGCTCCTCCGTCGACTCCCACTCCGGCCGCCGCCTCGACGCCGGCTCATCCCCCCTCTCCGCCCGCGACCCGCACCCCCGCCGGTGCCATGAACGGGCATGGGAGTTCGGCCGGAGCGGCCGCGCCTCCTCCGGCGTCGACCCCGGCGACCACGCCTGCTGCGGCTCCGTCTCGGCGAGGATGGCTCGGCTGGGTCGTGCTGCTCGCCCTGGCGGGCGGGGCCTGGTACGCCCGGCCGTACTGGTATCCACGCGTTCATGCATTACTCGTCCCGGCGGGCCCGAAGGCACCTCCTCCGCCGCGGGCCGTCCCGATCGTCGCCACCACGGTTCGGGAGCGGGACATCAACCTCTATATCAACGGCCTCGGGACCGTGACTGCCTTCAACACGGTCACCGTCCGCAGCCGCGTCGCGGGAGAAGTGGTCAAGGTCGCCTTCACGGAGGGGCAGACGGTCAAGGAGGGGGACCTGCTGGTCGAGATCGATCCGCGGCCGTTCATCGCCGCCCGCGATCAGGCGGCCGGGACGCTCGCTCGCGAGGACGCGAACCTCAGTCTGGCCCAGGTGAACCTGAAGCGGACCGAAGACCTGATGAAGTCCCAGGCGTCGACGCAGGCGGTTTACGACCAGCAGCTCGCCGCCGTGCAGCAGTCCGAAGCCGCGGTCAAAGTGGCCAAGGCGGCCCTCGAGAACGCCGAGCTGCAGCTCACCTACTGCCGGATCGTCGCCCCGATCACGGGCCGTATCGGCTTCCGGCTGATCGACAAGGGGAACATCGTCCAGGCGAATGACCCCGGTGGGCTGGTCGTCATCACGCAGCTCGACCCGATCACCCTCCAGTTCACGATCCCGCAGGACGACATCCCCCGCGTCCTCGAGCAGATGAACATTGAAGGCTCGCTCCAGGTCGATGCCTACGACCGCGACTTCAAACGCAAGCTCGCCACCGGCAAGCTCTCGGCCCTCGACAACCAGGTCGACGCCACGACCGGGACGCTCCGCCTCAAGGCCACGTTCGAGAACAAGAACCGGGCCCTCTTCCCGAACCAGTTCGTCAACGCCCGCCTGCTCGTGGATGCGGTCGAGAAAGCGGTCGTCGTCAACACGTCGGCGGTCCAGCGGGGACCGGAGAGCACGTTCGTCTACGTCGTGAAGTCGGACGAGACGGTCGAGCTGCGGAATATCGAACTCGGCCCGAGCGAAGGGCTCGACACGTCGATCAAGAACGGGCTCAAGGTGGGCGAACTGGTCGTCGTCGACGGCGTCGACAAGCTGACCCCGGGGGCCAAGGTCCAGTTCCAGGACAAGGCCAGTCCCGCCGGCAAGAAGCCGGCCTCGAAGCCCGGCAACGAGATCGCCGCGGAGAAGAGGACGTAGGAGGGATGAGAGTCGAGGGTTGAGGGACGAGGGTCCAACGAACCCGTCGAACACTCCGAGCGTTACCTCCCCGGACCCTCGTCGCTAGTCCCTAGTCCTGCTCTCCCCCATGAACATCTCCCGCCCCTTCATCCTGCGGCCGGTGGCGACCGTCCTGTTCATGGCGGCAATCCTGATCTCGGGACTGGTCGCCTATCGCGAACTGCCGGTCTCCGCGCTGCCGCAGGTCGACTACCCGACGATCCAGATCCTGACCTTCTATCCGGGGGCGGGACCGGACGTCGTCGGTTCTTCGATCACGGCGCCGCTCGAACGGCAGTTCGGTCAGATCCCCGGCCTGACGCAGATGACCTCCAGCAGCTCGGACGGCTGTTCGGTCATCACGCTCCAGTTCGACCTGAACCTCGACATCGACATCGCCGCCCAGCAGGTCCAGGCGGCGATCAACGTCGCCTCGACCTTCCTGCCGCAGGACCTTCCGAACCCGCCCGTCTACACGAAGACCAACCCGGCCGACTCGCCGATCCTGACGCTTGCGCTCTCGTCCAAGACCCTTCCGCTCTCGAAGGTCCAAGACCTCGCCGATACGCGGCTGGCCCAGAAGATTTCGCAGCTCAGCGGCGTCGGCCTCGTCAGCATCAGCGGGGGCCAGAAGCCCGCCATCCGGGTCCAGGCCAATCCGACCGCGCTGTCGTCGCTGGGGCTCAATCTGGAAGACGTGCGGGTCGCGCTGGAGCAGGCGAACGTCAACCAGGCCAAGGGGAGCTTCGACGGACCGCAGCAGACCTACGTCATCGGGGCGAACGACCAGCTCTTCACGAGCGACCAGTACAAGAAGCTCGTGGTCGCCTACCGCAACGCGGCGCCGGTCGTCCTCTCGGATGTGGCGGACGTCGTCGACGACGTCGAGAATCTCCGGCAGGCGGCATGGATGAACGACACCCCCGCGGTGGTCGTGAACATCCAGCGACAGCCGGGGGCGAACATCATCGAGGTGGTCGACCGCGTGAAGGCTCTCCTGCCGCAGCTCCGGGATTCGCTCCCCGCCGCGGTCAGCGTCGACATCCTGACCGACCGGACCTTCACGATCCGGGCCTCGGTCCACGACGTCCAGTTCGAGCTCGTCCTGACGATCGGGCTCGTCGTCATGGTCATGTTCGTGTTCCTGCGGAACATCCCCGCCACGATCATCCCCAGCGTCGCGGTCCCGCTGTCGCTCGTCGGGACGTTCGGCGTCATGTACCTGCTCGGCTACAGCCTCAACAACCTGACGCTGATGGCCCTCACGATCTCGACCGGCTTCGTCGTCGACGACGCGATCGTGATGATCGAGAACATCATGCGGTACATCGAGGCGGGGGAGCATCCGCTTCCGGCGTCGCTCAAGGGAGCCCAGGAGATCGGCTTCACGATCGTCTCGCTGAGCGTTTCGCTCATCGCGGTGCTGATTCCCTTGCTCTTCATGGGGGACATCGTCGGGCGGCTCTTCCGCGAGTTCGCCGTGACGCTGAGCGTCACGATCCTCGTCTCGGCGGTCGTCTCACTGACCCTGACTCCCATGATGTGCGCCCGGTTCCTCAAGCACACGCACCCGGAAGATCACGGCTGGATGTACCGCACGTCCGAAGCGACCTTCGAGGCGATCATCCGCTGGTACGGGGCGACCCTCCGCTGGGTCCTGCGGCATCAGGCCGGGACGATGGTGGTCGCCGTCCTGACGCTCGTCGCCACCGGGTATCTCTACGTCATCACCCCCAAGGGCTTCTTCCCGGTCCAGGACACGGGCGTCATCCTGGGGATCTCCGAGGCGCCGCAGGACATCTCGTTCCAGGCCATGAAGGAGCGGCAGCTCGCCCTGAACCGGGTCATCCTGGAAGACCCCGCGGTCGACAGCCTGTCGAGCTTCATCGGGATCGACGGCACGAACACGACGATCAACAGCGGCCGGATCCAGATCAACCTCAAGTCGCTCGAACACCGCAGCGAGCACGCCCTGGCGATCATCCGCCGCCTCCAGCCGAAGCTCGAAGAAGTCAGCGGCATCCGCCTGTATCTCCAGCCGGTCCAGGACCTCTCGGTCGAGACCCGCGTCAGCCGGACGCAATACCAGTACAGCCTCGAGACACCGAGCTCCGACGAGCTGGAGGAGTGGAGTCCCAAGTTCGTCGCCGCTCTCCGGCAGCTTCCCGAGCTCCGCGACGTGGCGAGCGACCAGCTTGAATCGGGACTCCAGGCCCACGTCGTGATCGACCGCGACACCGCCTCGCGGCTGGGGATCACGCCGCGGATGGTCGACGACGCCCTGTACGACGCCTTCGGGCAGCGGCAGGTTTCGATCATGTTCACGCAGCTCAACCAGTACCGCGTGATCCTGGAGGTGAAGCCGGAGTTCCGCAGCGGTCCCGCCGACATGGGGAACCTCTACGTGAAGCCCGCCCTCGGCGGCGTGACCCCCCTCAGCTCCTTCACCCGCGTCGAACAGCGGACCGCGCCGCTCACCGTGAACCACCAGGGACAGTTCCCGGTCGTGACGGTCTCGTTCAACCTCGCCCCCGGTGTCTCGCTCGGCGAGGCGGTCGAGGCGATCCACCGGGCGAAGGAAGAGATTCAGCTCCCGCCGAGCATCGTCGGCAAGTTCCAGGGGACCGCCGAAGCGTTCCAGGCCTCGCTCCGAAGCACGCCGCTCCTGATCCTCGCGGCCCTCGTCACCGTCTACATCGTGCTCGGGGTGCTCTACGAGAGCTACATCCACCCGATCACGATCCTCTCGACCCTTCCGTCCGCCGGCGTCGGGGCGCTCCTGGCGCTGCTCATCTACCGGATGGACCTGAGCGTCATCGCGCTGATCGGGATCATCCTCCTGATCGGGATCGTGAAGAAGAACGCGATCATGATGATCGACTTCGCGCTCGAGGCGCAGCGGAACCAGGGGATGTCTCCCTACGACGCGATCTACCAGGCGTGCCTCCTGCGGTTCCGCCCGATCATGATGACCACCCTCGCGGCTCTCTTCGGCGGTGTCCCGCTGGCCCTCGGAGCGGGGGTCGGCTCCGAGCTCCGCCGCCCGCTGGGGATCACGATCATCGGCGGCCTCCTCTTCAGCCAGGTCCTGACGCTCTATACGACGCCGGTCATCTACCTCTGGTTCGACTGGCTGGCGGCCAAGCTCGGCCTCCCGAGCCCGTCCGATTCGATGATGGCTCAGGAACAGGCGGAAGAGTCCCATACCCCGCCGGCCGAGCATCACGAGATGGAGCTGGTGCACTGATGGGAGCCATGCCGCACAACGCCGGGACGAAACGCGGGGGGATTTCGCCATGAACCTCTCCCGTCCCTTCATCCTCCGGCCCGTCGCGACGACGCTGCTGACCGTGGCGCTCACGCTGACCGGCATCCTGGGCTACGGTCTCCTGCCGATCTCTCCGCTGCCGCAGGTCGACTTTCCGACGATCTCGGTCAGCGCCAGCCTTCCCGGCGCCAATCCGGAGACGATGGCCTCCGCAGTCGCGACGCCGCTCGAGCGGCAGTTCGGGCGGATCGCCGGCGTCACCGAGATGACCTCGACGAGCTCGCTCGGTTCGGCCGGGATCACGCTCCAGTTCGATCTCGATCGGGACGTCAACGCCGCCGCCCGCGACGTCCAGGCGGCGATCAACGCGGCCCGTAGCCAGCTCCCGGCGAACCTGCCGAACAACCCGTCGTACCGCAAAGTGAATCCGGCCGACGCGCCGATCATGATGCTGTCGCTGATGTCGAAGACGTACACCAAGCCGCAGATGTACGATGTCGCGACGACGATCCTCTCGCAGAAGCTCTCGCAGGTGACCGGCGTCGGCCAGGTCTTCGTCGGCGGGGGCTCCGCCTCGGCGGTCCGGGTCGACCTCAACCCGACGGTCCTCAATCACCTCGGCGTGAGTCTGGAAGAAGTCCGTGCCGCTCTCTCGAACGCGAACGCCAATCGGCCCAAAGGGAACATCGAGGGCTCGGGGCGGAAGTGGTCGATCAGCTCGACCGACCAGCTTCTGGAAGCCAAGCAGTACCGGCCGCTGATCGTCGCCTACCGCAACGGAGCGGCGATCCGGCTGGAGGATGTCGCGGCGGTCGAGGACTCGGTCGAGGACATCCGGGCCTTTGGTCTCACCGACGGCGAGCCGGCGATCACGATGCTGATCTTCCGTCAGCCCGGCGCGAACATCATCAAGACGGTCGACGCGATCCACGCCCTGATCCCGCAGCTCGAGGCCCAGATCCCGGCCGACATCGAGGTCCGGGTCACGATGGACCGCACGGCGACGATCCGCGGCTCGCTGCACGACATGCAGTTCACGCTCGTGCTGTCGGTGTTCCTCGTGATCCTCGTCGTGTTCGTCTTCCTGCGGGACGTGCGGTCGACGCTCATCCCCAGCGTCGCCGTGCCTGTCTCGCTCGTGTCGACGTTCGGGGTCATGTACCTGTTCGACTACAGCCTCGACAACCTGTCGCTGATGGCCCTGACGATCGCCACGGGCTTCGTGGTGGACGATGCGATCGTCGTGGTCGAGAACATCAGCCGGCACCTCGATGAAGGGGTTCCTCCGATCCACGCGGCGCTCCTCGGCGCCAAGGAGATCGGCTTCACGGTCCTCTCGATCAGCGTCTCGCTCATCGCGGTCTTCATCCCGATCCTGATGATGAGCGGGATCGTGGGGCGGCTGTTCCGCGAGTTCGCCGTGACGCTCTCGGCTTCGATCCTCATTTCGCTCGTCGTCTCGCTGACGACGACGCCGATGCTCTGCGCCCTGTTCCTGAAGCCGGTCGACCCGACGAATCGCGGGAAGCTCTACCGGATCAGCGAGCGCTTCTTCGACGGCATCCTGGGACTCTACGAGTGGACCCTCCGGGGCGTCCTGCGGCACCAGTGGGTGACGCTCCTGGTGACGATCGGGACGGTGGCTCTCACCTGTTACCTGTACGTCATTATCCCCAAGGGCTTCTTCCCGCAGCAGGACATCGGCCGGCTGGGAGGGAACATCGTCGCGGACCAGGACACGTCGTCGCAGGTGATGCAGTCGCTCGTGCGAAAATTCTCCGCGGCCATCATGGAGGATCCGGCGGTCTCCGGGGTCTCGGTCTCGACCGGCTCGTTCGGTGGCGGCGGGGGCTCGAACCAGGCCCGGATGTTCGTCACGCTCAAGCCGCTTCGCGAACGGCAGATCAGCGCGGATGACGTGGTGGTCCGGCTGCGGGGGAAGCTGGCCCGCGTTCCCGGGGGGACTCTGTTCCTTCAGGCGATGCAGGACCTGCGGGTCGGCGGACGTTCGAGCAATGCTCAGTATCAGTACACGCTTCGGGGGGCGTCGGTCGCGGAGCTGACCGAATGGGTGCCTCTCGTCGCGGGCGAGATGCGGAAGATCCCCGGGCTCGTCGACCTGAACTCCGACCAGCAGGACCGCGGACTCCAGACGCGGCTGGAGATCGACCGGGCGACCGCCGCGCGGCTCGGGATCAACATCGCGACGATCGACAACACGCTCTATGACGCGTTCGGCCAGCGTCCCGTTTCGACGATGTACCGGGCGCTCAACCAGTACCGCGTCGTGATGCAGTTCAAGCCGGAGTTTGCCCAGGGGCCTGCGGACCTGCGCCACATCTACATCAAGTCCCCCGGCAACACGCAGGTTCCGCTGAGCGATCTTTACGAGGAGAAGGTCCGCAACAGTTCGCTTTCGGTGGCTCACTCGGGGCAGTTCCCGTCGGCGACGGTTTCGTTCAATCTCGCCAAGGGGACTTCGCTGAGCGCGATCGTTCCCGAGGTGGAGGAGATCGCGCGGCGTCTTGGGCTGCCGCAGAGCATCCAGGGGCAGTTTTCAGGGACGGCCCAGGCGTTTCAGGACTCGTTGCGGACGCAGCCGTTCCTGATTCTGGCGGCTCTTGTGGCTGTCTACATCGTGCTGGGGATCCTGTACGAGAGTTACATCCATCCGCTGACGATTCTGTCGACGCTCCCTTCGGCCGGAGTCGGGGCGCTCCTGGCACTGATGTTGTGCGGGATGGAGCTGAACGTGATGGGGTTGATCGGGATTCTGCTTCTGATCGGGATCGTGAAGAAGAATGCGATCATGATGATCGATGTGGCGCTGGAGTCGGAGCGGAACAAGGGGCTGCCTTCGGAGCAGGCGATCTTTGAGGCGTGTCTGTTGCGGTTCCGGCCGATCACGATGACGACCTTGGCGGCGCTGCTGGGGGGGATTCCCTTGGCGATCGGGGTGGGCGAGGGGGCGGAGCTGCGGCAGCCGCTGGGGATTGCGATTGTGGGTGGGCTGATTTTCAGCCAGATGCTGACGCTGTATACGACGCCGGTGGTGTATTTGTTTCTGGATCGGTTGAGTCGGAACAATCGGAAGTTGCCGGCGGTGGCGGTGGAGGGCGTGCGGCCGGAACCGGTGTTGGGGGCGGGATAAGGCACGTCGAACGACGTCCCTGCCGGCGCAGCTTCCATAGCTCAAACCCATCGTGCGACGGCCACTGGGGTCAAGGGGGCCTCGCCCCCTTGCCGCCGGAGGCACTCCTGTGAGGAACCGTGGTACACAACGGACATCCGCTTTGTGGTACCCGCGTTGAGGACTCCCTCACATCACACCGCTGGCTTTGCAATCCCCGCGGGTTGGTGAGGGGGCATACGACACGGTGTCCGCGTTTGGACACGGCGCGCTTCAGACATCTCCCGACGGCCAGGCCTCCGGCGGGCAAAGGGCCAAGAAAAACAACCCAGGCCCCTCTGCACTCCCCACCAGGGTACCCCTGGACCCGGTCGGAGTGGCGGCGATAGGGAGGGCCGCTAAGCTCTCCTGATGCGCTTTCTGGTCACCGGCGGGGGCGGGTTCCTCGGCCGATATATCGTCGAACAACTCCTCGCCCGCGCGGACGGTCCCCACGCGGTCTCCATCTTCGCGCGCGGCCCCTACCCCGAACTCTCCAAACTCGGCATCGACGTCATCCGCGGCGACCTCACCGACCCCGTCGCCGTTGCCTCAGCCTGCCGCAACCGCGACGCCGTCTTCCACGTCGCTGCCGTCCCCGGCGTCTGGGGCAGCTGGGAAAAATACCACTCCATTAACACCCTCGGGACCGAAAACGTCCTCGCCGGCTGCCGACAACAACGAGTTCCCCGCCTCGTCTACACCAGCTCCCCCAGCGTCGTCTACGACGGCCGCCCCCACGAGGGCGCCGACGAATCGCTCCCCTATCCCCCCGACGACGCCTACCTCTGCCACTACCCCCACAGCAAAGCGATCGCCGAACGGGCGGTCCTCGCCGCCAACGGCCCGGACCTGGCCACCGTCTCCCTCCGCCCTCACCTCATCTGGGGCCCCCGTGACAACCACCTCATCCCCCGCCTCATCCGACGCGCCAAATCGGGCCGCCTGCGACGCGTCGGAGACGGAGCGAACCAGATCTCGATGTGCTATGTCGAGAACGCCGCCGCCGCGCACCTCCAGGCCTTCGACGCCCTGGCCCCCGGCTCCCCCTGCGCCGGCAAGGCGTACTTCATCAATGAGCTCCAGCCGGTCTTCCTCTGGGACTGGGTCAACGAACTCCTGACGCTCGCGGGTCTGCCGCCGGTGAAGAAGTCGATCTCGCGCCGCATGGCGTGGAACCTCGGCGCCCTCTTCGAGTCGGCCTACGGCCTCCTCCACGTCCGCAGCGAGCCTCCGATGACGCGGTTCCTGGCGGCTCAGCTTGCGGAGTCGCACTGGTACAGCACAACCGCCGCCCAGCGGGACTTCGGCTTCCGCCCCCTCGTGAGCGTGGAGGAAGGAATGCGGCGCATGGAGCCCGACCTCAAACGCCTGGCCAGCCGGGCTCGGTGAGACGGAGGAGGTCGGATTGGCGGGCGGCCGCGACAATTCGGCGAGCGACTGGGGTGGGGAAGGGGCCAAGGCACAAGGGGCAGGGCAGTAAGCGGTTGACCCGGCGATCAGGCGAAGACGCTGAAGGCGTCAAACAACATAGCCTGGGGCAACGCCCCAGGTCCGATGCATCACGAACGAGTGAGCCCTGAAGGGGCGTCACAAGAGGGGCCTGCGATGTCGCAATCGCTCGTGAAAAACCATCTCCATCTGGTCTTCAGCACACGAGCCCGGACGCCTTGGTTGAAGGACCACATCCGCCCCGAGCTGCATGGCTATCTCGCCGGTGTCCTCTCCAACCTTCAGTCGCCCGCCAAGGTGATTGGAGGTGTGGAGGACCACGTCCACTGCCTCTTCTCGCTCTCAAAGAACCTCTCGCTCGCCAATGTCGTCGAGGAGGTGAAGAAGAGTTCCTCGCGATGGATCAAGGAGTCGTTTCCGGACTTGAACCGGTTCTACTGGCAGCGCGGATACGCGGCGTTCTCAGTCAGCGAATCGAACGTCGAGGCAGTGGCCAACTATGTGCCGCGACAGGTCGAGCATCACCGTAAGTCGACGTTTCAGGAAGAGCTACGCGCTCTCTTCCAGAAGCACGGCGTTGAGTTCGACGAGCGGTATGTGTGGGACTGAGTTGTGTCGCCCCTACAGGGCTCAGCGTCTCCCACGGCGCCCAGACCTGGGGCGATGCCCCAGGCTAGGGTGTTGCACGCCTTCAGCGTGAGGACTCGCGGACCCACACAGCACTGCCCACAACCGCGGGACGAATCGGATTGCATCCAGCTCAGGACGGCGTCTCCGACCGCTTCTTGAAGCGCGGCGATCGTTGCCATGTCGTGGCCGGGGCGGTTTCGTCGACGACTTGAAACAGCCGCCGCGCCCGTTCGCCGCGGACGCTTCCTTCGCTGTCGAAGGCCGAGGCCGGGAGGGCGGAGAGGATCTCGCTCAGGAACTCTTCCTGGAGCGGGATCCGCGCTGTGGCGACGGCGTGGTTCGGGATGCTGGCGCGGAGGGCGGCGGAGGTCAGCGACCACAGTCCCTCGTAACCGGGATGCCGCCGTGAGTGTTCGAAGGTCGTGCTCGAGTCGATGGCCCGTTCCAGCGAGAACCCGGCCGCCTCGACTCCGTAGCGGGCGATGAGCGGGCTGATCAGGAGGTCGGTCCATCGCTCCGTCCGGCGGCGAAGGATGTCGAGCAGCGCGGCCCGGCCGTTCCAGTCGTCCCACTCGTTCGTGAGGACTTCCAGCACGACGTTGCGGGCTTCGAGGTGCCAGCGGAGCGCCTGATGGATCAGACCCCGGCCGCGGATCTCGCGGCGGCGCTCGGCGGTCGCCAGCAGGATCGCCGCCCAGACCCGCGAGAGGACGTCGGCGACGAAGAACTCTTCGATCAGCGGAGCCCAGTCGTCGGCGTTCCGGGCCTCGGCAAAAAAACGGTTCCACTGGGCGTGCCGGCGGCGGGCCTGAACCCAGTACGCCTCGGCGAGCCGCGATGCGTCGACCTCCGGGCTTTCGACGATGTGAGAGGCGTGCCGCATCATCAGTGATGCAAGGTCGGTGAAGTCGCGGAGGGTCACGGGCGGCCTTCGTGGGGTTCGGCGGACGAGGCGAGGTTGCCGAACAGAGACGCTTGGCAAAGCGGGTGCCGTCCATTCCGACGCACGCCTGAGTGTGTGGCAAGATGCTGCAGTTGTTGGCTTTGTGTCCGAACGCCATCCGGCTTAGCCCCTGGCCGTGTTGCCGGATTGCAACAGCCGGAGGGGAACGTGATGCCGGAAGACCGTGCGACGACAGGCGGAAGCCGGAAGGTGCCCCACGGAATCGCTCCGCGCCGTCGAGGCCAGCTTGGGATCTCGTGAACCCTCAAGCCCGGAACTCGAATCCTCGTCACCGCTTCCGGTCCCAAAGCTACAGCCCGCGCCCCGCAACCGATACGATGTCCTGGCCGCTTCCGCATGAGCCGCGGGCGGCGCAACAAGTCGACGGAGGAACCATGTCTCAGGATCTTGTTCGCCTGCAACCAAAATTTGACGTCTCGCGGCGGGGCTTCGTGACCGCCTCTCTCGCGGCCGGCTTCGCCCTCGCGGTTCGCCCGGTCTCCGCGGAGACGATCACGACCGACTCCGAAGGGCTGATCCAGGGCGAGGTCAAGATCCCGGTCAAGGACGGGGAGATCCCCGCCTACCGCGCCCAGCCGGACAAGAAGGGACCGTTCCCGGTCATCGTCGTCGTGCAGGAGATCTTCGGCGTCCACGAGCACATCAAGGACCTGTGCCGCCGGCTCGCCAAGACCGGCTACCTGGCAATCGCTCCCGATCTGTACGTGCGGCAGGGGGACGCCTCGAAGGAAGCGGACATCCAGAAGCTGATCGCCACGATCGTCTCGAAGGTCCCGGACGAGCAGGTGATGTCCGATATCGACGCGACGGTCGAGTGGGTCAAGAAGAGCGGCCAGGGAGACACGTCGAAGCTCGCCATCACCGGTTTCTGCTGGGGGGGCCGGATCGTCTGGCTGTACTCGGCGCACAGCAAGGACGTGAAGGCGGGAGCGGCGTGGTACGGCCGGCTCGTCGGCGAGGCCGATCCGCTGCATCCCAAGCATCCGGTCGATGTTGCCGGTGCGCTGAACGCGCCGGTGCTCGGCCTGTACGGCGGGGCCGATTCGGGAATCCCGGTCGCCTCGGTCGACAAGATGCGGGAAGCCCTCAAGGCGGCCGGCAAGCCGTCGGAGATCGAGCTCTATCCCGACACGCCGCACGGCTTTAACGCCGACTACCGGCCGACGTACCGTGAGCAGCAGGCCAAGGACGCGTGGCAGAAGATGCTCAACTGGTTCAAGAAACACGGCGTCTCGTAACGACAGAGAGAAACGTCCGAGCCTCCTCTCCCGGGACGGCGCGTCGTGGACTCCACGATGCGGTCGCGACGGGGGACGTGGTGAGGTCGGAACGGCAAGCAGGAGTCGACGGCCATGGCGGACAAAACCCCTCGTAACTACAGCGCGCACCAGCAGAAGATCATCTCGCGGTACTACGACAACCGCGATGAAATGGACGAGCAGAAGCTCAGTGAGCTCGTCACGAATCTCTATCTGGCGACGACGGAGAAGCAAAAGGCCAAGCACTGGCAGACGGCTGAAGACGCCATGACCCGGCTCGAGGTCCCGGCGACCCGGATCGCGCACATCATGTCGAAGAAGGATCCCGCGATCCTGGCGGCGGTCGTGCAGGACTTCCAGACGGGCAAGCTCAAGAAGCCCGCGAAGAAGCCGCCCGTGCCGAAGGAGTAGGGCGATCGAGGCGGAATGGGAGTCCGGTCAGCCTCCGCGTTACGCGGGCCAGTGCCGCGAGCGTTGACCGGAACACACCGGCGAAACGTGCCGTACCGTCGCGGCGGATGTTGGCTCGGTCCATGAGTTCTGGAACCGCCGCTGTAGAGTTCTCGGATCGCTTCCCTTCCCGGGCCCCGAGACATGCGCCGTATCCGGAATGTCGTGATCGTCGCCCTGGGGCTTCTTGGTTCGGGATGTGCCGTTGCGAGCAATCGTTCCTATGAGGTGAAGCGCGACGGCATGATTCGCGACGGCGACTATCAGTTCGGCTTTCGCGTGCACAATTCGGGCGACGTCAACGCCCTCTGCCGGGAACCGCTGTTTATCCCGTTCCTGGTCTACGCGGAGTATCAGGGGCCTCCTTTCTCGGTGACCCTGGATCTGTGGGACCACGAGGACCGTCTGGAGCAGGTCGACGTCACGCGAGTCACGCTGGTCCTGGAAAACGGACAGGAGGAAGAGGTTCCTGTTCCACAAGCGTTCTGCACGTTTCGGGGGAAGAACGGCGTTCGGACGGCGTCGTTGCCGGTCGTGGAGAGACTGACGCGACACGAACCGCTGGAGCTGCGCGTCGAGGCGGTCATCCGCCATTCGGATGGAACACGGGCGCCCGTCCGGATGTCCGGCCAGCTCGTCCCGCAGAAGCGGCAAGGGATGACCGATGCCGTGACCTTCACGGCCTTCGGAATCACGTAGAGCGGCGGCCGCGACTCGCCCGTGCGGTGGGCTTTCATCGCCTCCGATTCTTTCCGCGGGCTGGTGGCGTCTTCAATCAGCACTCGCTTATGATTGGGCTCCCGCCTGAACTGGCTCGCCTGTTCGACGTCCTCCCCCCGCCACTGCCTCAGCGAGTTCCCCGTGACACGATCCGGCTCCTCTCTGGCTGTCCGCTTCCTGACCGCCGCTCTTCTGCTCTCGGGTGGGGGAGCTGTCGCCCGGGCTCAGGCTCCGGCGATCTCGGCGGTCGCTCCACGCGGCCTCGCCCCCGGACAGCAGATCAATGTCGTGGTCCGCGGCGAACGGCTCGTCGGAGCGAAAGGTCTGTGGGCCTCGTTCCCGGCCGATATTGCCCTGGCGGCGATCGACAAGAACGGCACCGATGCGGCCCAGGTGACCTTCCAGATCACCCCCCAGCCCGAGGCCCCGCTCGGCATCCACGGCCTCCGGATCCTGACCCCCGGCGGTGTCAGCCCGATCTATCCGGTCATGATCGACCCGCTCCCGGTCGTCGCCGAAGCCGGCACGCACAACACCCCCGCCACGGCCCAGGAGATCACCCTGCCGTGTGCGGTCGAAGGGACCGCCGACAGCCTGGGCCGCGACTTCTTCCGCTTCACCGCCAAGAAAGGGGAGACGATCTCCTTTGAAGTCTTCGCCCGCCGACTCGGTTCGCCTCTCGATCCGAGCCTCGTGATCCACCGCGCGGACGGCAAGCAAATCACCTACTGCGACGACGCCCTCGGCCTGAGCTCCGACTGCCAGCTCGCCTTCACCGCGCCAGACGACGGCACCTTCCTGGCCGAAGTCCGCGACATCCGTTTCCAGGGGGGCGGCAATCACGCCTACCGCCTGCGGGCCGGACAGTTCCCGCTCATCAACCGCGTCGTGCCGTCGGCCGTCCAGAAGGGACAACCGGGGACGATCCAGCCCGCCGGCTCGCTCGTGAAGGACATTCCCGCCGCCACGGTCCCGGCCGGGGACAGCACGTGGCAGGGGGTCCGGTTCCGGGCTTCCGACGCCGCCGCGGACGGGTTCACCTGGGTCTCGGTCGTCGACTCGCCGGTCTTCACCGAACAGGAACCGAACAATACGCCGGCGGAAGCGAAGCCGATTCCGGGAGCGCCAGGGGCGCTGTGCGAAGTCCACGGCCGGTTCGATGCGCCGGGAGACGTCGACCGGTTCGTGATCGACGCCAAGGCCCAGCAGCGGGTCGTGATCCGGGGGATCACCCGGCAGGAGGGCTGGCCGACCGACCTCAACCTGCGGCTCCTCAACAAGGACGGCGGCCAGGTCGCGGCGGCGGAAGACCAGGGGGCCGATGAAGGGATGATCAACTTCACGTTCCCCGCCGATGGCCCCTACACGCTCGAACTCACCGAGCTCCTCGGCCGCGGCGGTCCGGAGTTCGGCTACCGTCTGGAGCTGGAGCCCTATGCCCCCGGCTTCGCCCTCGAAGCCTCGACGGAGTCCGTGACGATCCCCGCTGGCGGCGTCGTCCCGGTGACGGTCACGGCGTCGCGGCTCGACTACGGCGGCGCGATCGATCTGGAAGCGGTCGGGCTGCCGCAGGGAGTCACCTCGGTCCCCACGCGGATCGGCCCCGGCATCAACTCCACGGTCCTGACGCTCCAGGCGGCCAAGGACGCCCCGCAGGCGAACCTGGCGATTGTTCGCATCGTGGGGAAGGCCAAGATCGGCGATCGGGACGTGCAGTCGACCGCCGGTCTGGAAGACGCCCTCAAGGCGAAGTGGTCCGGCGTGAAGGTCGTTCCACCGTTCGCGGCGGAGGAGATCGCGCTCGCGGTCGCTCCCGCGTCGAAGCTCTCGTTGCGGGTCGAGCCGGCGGAGGTCGTCTTCGGTCCCGAGCTCAAGGCGAAGGTGAAGGTCATCGCCGAGCGGGGCGAAGGGCTCGACGAGGCGATCACGCTCGCGACGGAACCCGCCAAGGACGCCGTCCCGGCGACGATCACGATCGCCCCGAAGCCGATTGAGAAGGGGAAGAACGAAGTCGAGATCGAGTTGACCGGGGGTGAAAAGGCCCCGCTCGGTCCGTTCACCCTCGTCTTCCTGGGGACGCACAAGAAGGGCAATGACACCACGACCGCCTACACGCCAGGGGTTGGCCTGAAGCTCGAAGGGGCGTTCACGGTCCAGGTCGACGGAAACCCGAAGAAGATCGCCAAGGGGGCCGAGCTGCCGGTCAAGGTGCAGGTCCAGCGGAACCCGGCGTACCAGGGGGAGATCAAGCTGACGGCCGACAAGCTCCCCAAGGGAGTGACCGCTGCGGAAGTCGTGATCCCGGCTGACAAGTCCGAAGGGGATCTGGTCCTCAAGGCGGCGGCCGACGCGATGCCGGGCGAGGCCAAGGAGGTCGTCCTCCAGGCGGTCTCGCCGGCCAATGCCAAGCTCAAGGCGACCGCTCCGGTCCCGGGAATCGTCGTCGAATAGTCTTGGACCGCCGTCGTCCGTGGAAGAAGATGCATCGAGTTCGGCTCAGTGCTCCAGCGTTCCGCCTTCGGCCTTAAGCCTTCCGGCTCACTCCCATGATTCCCATCTTTGTCACCGGCACCGATACGGGGGTGGGCAAGACCTGGGTCGCCTCGCTCCTGATCCGCGGACTGCGGCAGGCGGGCCATCGGGTTGGCGCCTACAAACCGGCCTGCAGCGGAGCCGAGACCGCGGCCGATGGCACACTCCACTGGGACGACATTGACGCTCTGGCGGCGGCGGTCGATGACCCGCATTTGTCGATTGATGCCATCTGCCCGCAGCGGTTCGCCGCTCCCCTGGCTCCGCCGCTGGCGGCGGCTCGCGAGGGGAAGGACGTCAATCGCAGTCAGCTCACGACCGGGATCGACTGGTGGCGGAGTCGCGTGGACGTGCTGGTGATCGAAGGGGCAGGGGGGATCCACTGTCCGATGACGCACCAGACGACGCTGGCGGACATCCTGGCGGTCTGGCGGTTTCCGACGGTGGTTGTTGCGGCCAACCGGCTCGGGACGATCAACCACACGCTGCTGACGATTGAGGCGGTCCGTTCGCGCGAGATCCCGCTGCTTGGGTTCATCATGAACGATGTGGGGCCGCACCTCGACCGGTCGGCTCGGGACGAGAACATTACGGAGATTGTCCGTCGTGGGCGGGTGGCGTGCCTGGCGCACGTCGATTGGGAGCAGCGGGAGATGGATGTCGGCTGGACGCAGGACGTGCTGGGCGGAAAGACTTAACTCGCGTCCTCGCCGGCACGACTCGATAGCTCAAACCCAACGTGCCACGGCCGCTGGGGTCAAGGGGGTCTCACCCCCTTGCCGCCGGAGGCCTCTTCCATCAGGAACCGTGGGACACAACGGATGTCCCCTTTGTGGTACCGGCGTTGAGGACTCACCGCTCGCTCTGGACTCCCCGCGGGTTGGTGAGGGGGCATCCGGCACGGCGCCCGCGCTCGGATGCTCACTCCTTCAGACATCTCCCGACGGCCAGGCCTCCGGCGGGCAAGGGGCATTCTGCCCCCTGCACCCCCTGACCAGGGTGCCCCTGGACCCAGCTCTTGCTGTCACTTTGTACGCCGCGCCCACGGCGGCCAGAACGCCTTCAAACTCTCAATGATCGGCCGCGGGTCACGCCACGATAACCGCGGATGCTGATGCAGCTGAAGCATCGACTTGAGGTAGCCCGCGACCGTCAGGTCCCCGTTCCAGAGAGCCCCCTTCTTGCGCGAGAAGCAGCAATAAAGATCCGCCGGGATATCGATCCAGGCCACCCCCCGTTCCCGCCGCCGCCGTGGCTTCCGCGTCTCGCGACCGAGCAGGAACGCCAGCAGATGATGTCCCGAACGGTCCGCCAGCGCGAACTGCAACCAGGGACGCGGGTTGACCTCAATCACAAACAGCTCGCCCGTCGCGTCGTCGTACAGGATCTCGATCTCGGCCAACCCATACAGGTCCAGTCGTCGGGCGATCGTCTCAGCCAGTTCCTGGACCCGTCTCTGCGGAGCGAGCGCCACATAGGTGCCGGCTGCACAGTGCCGCGGTGCGGGACGGACCCGCTCAGCAACCAGACTCTCAATCTCCCCGTCGCGGCGGCGGGCCAGTCCCACCGAGTAACAGCGGATCGAAGGCCGCAGCAGCGATTCCGCAAGCACCGGCTCCACGGCCGCGGATCGGAACCGCTCCAGGACGGCGGACAGTTCCTCCGGCGAGCGGACCTCGACCGCCTTCGGAACTTCCCGTGACCGATGATGGCACGTAATCCGTGGCCGGACCACAACCGGAAAATGAACCGCGCCGGAGTCCGCCACGTCGTACCGCCGCGGCGTCGGGACCTCGTTTCGGTCGCACCAGCCGTGGAACGCTTCCTTGTCGAGGCAGAGTCCGAGCGCGGCGTCGTCGGCGTGCAGGATCTGGAACCGCCCCGCGAGCTGGTCGCGGTGCTGCTGCAGGAATCGAAGCCAGACGTCGCTCTCGGCCAGCAGCGCGGTCGGGCCCCCCTGCGACAGGGTCCGGAGTGCTTCGAGGACTTCGGCCGGATGGTCGGAGCGGAGCTGTCGGAACTCGGCAAAGCGGCTGTAAGCGGCGTCGCGGCGCTCCGTGTCGAGCACGATGGTCCGGAGCCCGACGTCCTGTCCGCTGCGGACGACGGCGAGCGCGGTGGCCGAGGCTCCGAGAATCACAAGCGTCGTCAACTCACGTCGCTCCCGGCGGGAAGACGACAGGGGAGGCGGCGCGGGAACCGGTGTCGGAGCGAACACACTCGTCCAGCCGGACGATGTCTTCGAACCGTTCACGTTCGCGGAGGCAACGGACATGGCGGCCCTCAATCAGGACAATGGCAGGTCGCGGCTGCGAGAAGTTGAGCTGGTTGGGAACGAAGTACGCCCCGGCATCCATCACGGCCAGGATGTCCCCGGCCCGCGGCGCGGGCATCCGCTTGTGCCGCGCCAGAACATCCCCCGGATGGCAGAGCGGCCCATACAGGTCGCACGTGGCGGCTTCGGGCTCGTTCATCCGGCTCGCCGGGAAGATCTGATGCGTCTCCCACTCCAGCGGCAGCGTGAGATTCTTTCCGCCGTCGAGGATCACCGAGCGGCGGCCGTCGCCGGCCTCTTTCACCGCCAGGACTCGCAGGAGCAGCACCTGGGCGCTGCTCGTGATCGCCCGGCCCGGCTCCAGCAGGATCTCGGGCTCCCGGTCGCCGCAATGTTTCCGGATCAGCGGAACCAGGGCGGCGGCGTAGTCGTCGGGTGTCGGGCAGTCTGCCGGGATCGCCAGTCGGGCCGGGTGTCCGTGATGGTTCAGGCGGTCGTCCCAGGCCGATCGAGTCCGGACCGTCGGAACGCCGAAGCCGCCGCCGAAGTCGAAGCTCTCGATCGTCACGCCGAGCTTGCGCTGGAGCGTGCCGGCAAAGCGAAGCACCTCTTCGACCGCGGTCGCATACGCCGCAACGTCCTTCACGCCGGTGCCGATATGCAGGTGCAGCCCGACCGGTTCGAGTGCCGGATGCCGCCGCATCTCGGCGAAGGCCCCGAGGGCCGAGCCGTCGGCGAGACTCAGGCCGAACTGCCCCGACCAGCCGACCGAGGTGACGACGCGAAGCCCGACCCTCGGCCGCTTCCCGAACTCCCGGGCGGCGGCGGCAATGGTCTCGATCTCATGCAGGCCGTCGACGTGAATCAGCCGGATCCCCGCCTCGACTGCCTGCCGCAGTGACTCCGGCGTCTTGCCGGGGCCGTTGTAGACGATCTGCTCTCCGGGAACCCCCAGCTGGAGCGCGAGCCACAGCTCGAAGGGAGAGATGACTTCGGCCAGCGTCCCCGCTTCATGCAGGATCTGCAGGACGCCGGGGACGGGATTGGTCTTGTACGAGGAGGCGAGCCGGACGCGGGGATACCGCTGCCGGAAGGGGCCGAGGAAGTCTTCGACGTTCCGCACCAGCCGCTCGCGGTCGACGACATGCAGCGGCGTGCCGTACTGCCGGGCGAGGTCGACGAGCGAGACATCCCGGATCGCGAGCTCACCGCGGTCGTTAACGCCGCAGCCCCACAGCTGGGGAGTGAGCCCCCCGTGCTCGCGCGGCAGGCCCGCCCGCTCCCGCCGATCGGCGCGGACGACCCGCTCGACCATGACGGAGGTCACGGCCCGTTTGAGTCGTCGCGTCAGCGTCAGCCTGGGCATCGAATGGGGGAGGATTCGGGTTCCGAAGTGTGCGAAGGAACTGCGGTAATCTTGCCCGCCAAACGGTCGTCTGCCTGACGACTTCGTAATATTGGCCGCCAGTTGCGAGAAGACCGCATTCCGGATGTTCCGGTTCCAGCGACTGCGCCGGGTTTCGAACTCCTGTTGACTTTCCGCAACGGCCGGACGATGGTCCCGTCGAAATGCTCCCGCTCGAGGCCCCCTCTTCGCCCCCGCTCGAATCGGCTCCGGTCCCCTCCGGAGGTCCGCCCGGTGAACACACGGACGCGTCGGGACCGACGCCGCTCGACCGCCGTCTGGCTCCCGTCATGTTCGGGCTGACGACGCTCTTCACGCTGACGCTCGGAATCCTGCTGCACCTGCCTGCCGGCCAGGCGGATGAGCCCTACGCGATCGGCATCTGGATTTGTGTTGCCATCCTGGCGGGGGCCGCGGGGCTGCTCCTCCTGGAGGCGCTCGGCCATTCGGTGGCGGGGACGCCGCGGTGGGGGCGGGATCTCGTCTGCGTTCTCTTTCCGCCGGCGCGGCTGGTGGGACGGGACCATGCGGGCGGCCGGCACGTCTGGCTGCCCGGCCTCGGCTGGCGGGTGGCGGACGACGAGCTGGCCGAAGAAGTCGAACGGCGGCTGGGGCTGCCGATGATCGGCGTGGCGCTGCTCGTCCTGCCGCTGCTGGGCGTCGAGATGATGTTCCTCGACAAGCAGGAGCAGCTTCGGGGTTGGGAGTTGGCGCTGCGGCTTTGCTCCGCCTTCATCTGGACGCTGTTTACGATGGAGTTCCTGGTGATGATCACGATCGTCACCCGGAAGCTGCAGTACGTGAAGCAGCACTGGCTTGATCTGGCGATCATTCTGTTGCCGCTCGTCGAGTTCCTGCGGGCTCTTCGGATCGGTCGTCTTTTGCGGCTGCATCAGCTCACCAAACTCAGCCGGACGGCGCGTGTCTTCCGGATGCGGGGGATGCTGATGCGGACCTGGCGGGCGTTGTTGCTGCTGGGGGTGGTGCGGCGGCTGCTGAAGGGGTCGACGGCGAAGCAGATTGCGGCGCTGCAGGAGCGGATTAGGACGGCTGAGGAGGAGTTGGCCGAGATGCGGACGGAGCTGGCGCAGCTGGAGGCGGAAGCGGCGTCCTTGCCGGCACGACTCTCGTAGTTCAAACCCAACGTGCTACGGCCGCCGGGGTCAAGGGGGCCTCGCCCCCTTGCCGCCGGAGGCACTTTCACGAGGAACCGTGGTAAACAACGGACGTCCCCTTTGTGGAACCGGCGTTGAGGACTCACCGCTCGCTCCGCAATCCCCGCGGTTTGGTGAGGGGGGCATACGGCACGTTGTCCGCTCTTGGACACCAACTCCTTCAGAGATCTCTCGACGGCCAGGCCTCCGGCGGGCAAGGGGGCCAGAGAAACAACACAGGCCCCCTTGCATCCCCCACCAGGGGTTCCCCCTGGACCCCGGTTCTAAAGCTCCATCAAGACTCAACGCGCCCGAGCCGCGTACACCTGATAATCCATAAACCCGCTCCGCAACGGCTCGGTCCACTCGACCTCGAACACCGGCTCCAGCAGCGACGCATAATGCTCCGCCGTGCGAATCAGACCCCCCGCATCCAACCGGTGCACCAGCCGCCCCACCAGGTTCCCCGCACTGCGGGTCGGGACATCCTCCCACATCAGGAGCCGCCCCCCCGGCCGCAAGACCCGACGAACCTCTCCCAGCAACGCCCCCGCACCGGCATCATCAAGGTGATGGATCACGCCGCACAACAGCGCGGCGTCGAACGCTCCATCCGCCAACCCCAGCCCGCGGGCATCCATCGCGCAGAACACATGGGCCGAATTGCGGACACGAGCCCGTCGAAGGAACTCCGGCTGCAGATCCACCCCCAGATAACGCTCCGGCGGAAAACTCGCGGCCAGCAGTCCCGAGCCGCACCCGACGTCGAGAACCCGCGGACCCGCCTCCGGGAACTCCCGCGCAAGCAACTCGCGATGCCGCCGAAACCCCCCTTCGCAAAGCCCCCGCGCGAAGTCGGAGAACCCCGGATGGCAGGCCAGTCTTTCAAGGAGGGAGACGAGAAAAGTCACTTGGAGGGATCCACCGGCGCGAAGGTGTAGTGGATCAGCCGCGCGGTGCGGAATTCATGGCTCTCCTGCTCCCGCCCTCCCGCCTTCCGGACCAGGTACTGAAAGCCGTGCAGCGACGCCAGGTTGAGGTCGGTGTCGGTCGCCGCGGCGACCCAGAACGTCGGCTGCTCCGCGTCCCGCAGCTCCTCCAGCCGTTCTTCAAAGTACCGGACCATGCCGCCGTTGCTCTTCCACAGGAACGGGAGAGCGAACCGCGGGTGGGGCTGCTTGAGATAGAACCGCCCGAGGCGGCTCGCCGTGTAGTCGTGCATAAGAGGGTCGCGGTAGTCGCGGGGAATCAGGAACCCTTCCCCCAGGCCGCTCTGGACGAAGAGCGGCTCCCCCGCGATCCCCTCCTGGCCGACGATCCGGGCGATCTTCCGCCACTCGCGCGAGGCGACGGAACCGAGCCGCCTCAGCCGCCAGGGAGGGGTGTCGGCCGTTACTGTGGCGACCGTCGCGGCCATGAGGCAGCCGGCAATCGCCGGCAGCGGCCGGACATTCCGCACGATCATCCAGGCGATGAAGCAGGCCCCCGGCACCGCAAAGCCGATGCGGTACCGCGAGTTCGCCAGGCTGGCCAGATCCCCCTGGCAGACGATCGGGACCAGGAGCGCCGGCACCAGACCCCAGAGCCAGAGTGGAACGGGGGGGAGGCGGTTGACCCAGACCGTCCCGAAGACCGGCCGCGAGACGAACCGGTCGACGATCCGCGCCGCGGCCCAGCCGGCCGGGAGCCCCAGCCACCAGATCTTGCTGATATCGCGCCAGAAGGGGAGGTCCCCCTGGAAGCCGAAGTGCCGGCCGTCCTCAGCCATCCGCAGAACGGAAGGAATGAGCGGAACACCGCCGACGGCGACGATGCAGCTGCAGAGGAACAGCCACCGCGTGGTGTGCTTCCCTTCCAGCACGATGGGGAGGAGCGTCAGGAACTGGAAGATCACCACGAAGGCGTTCAGGTAGTGGGTCCACATGAGCGCCACGGCACACAGGGCCCACAGGGGACCCCAGCGGCGCTCGTCCGGTGCCCGCAGCCAGCGGACCGCCAGCCAGAAGCCGATCGTCGCCAGCAGGAGCGACAGGCCATACACGCGGGCGAGGCGGACTTCGCTCACGACCGCCGGCCAGCACGAGAGGATCAGCGCCGTCAGGCTTCCGAGCAGCGGCCCCTGCAGATCCCGCCCCAGCCAGTATGCCGCGGCGATCGCCCCCCAGAAGCAGAGGATCCCCGGGAGCCGGAAGACGAACTCCGACTCGCCGAAGACCTCGAGGAAAGCCCGCTGGATCAGCGGGGCGAGCGGCGGGATGTTCTCGTAGTTGAGGCTCCGGATCGCGAGGGTCGAAGGGTTCTCCGGGCCGGTGAGCCAGTAGGTCCCGTGCTCGTCGAGCGCCAGCGGTCCCGCCCACAGGACCGGCGTCATGAAGGCGACGCCGGACAGGAACGCCAGCACGAGGATCCACCGCGCCCAGTCGTCCGCCGCATACGTTTTCGCGGGACTTGCCTCCTGCGACGGGGAGAGGGCCTGCGCGGTGACGCGGGACTTGGCGGACGATCGCTCGACCGCGGGAGCCTGCGGGGCGGCTGTGCCGGCCACGATGAGGGTCTTCAAGTCGCGTTCTCCGGAGCGGGGGTGGGGACGGAGACGAAAGCGGGGGCAGCGATCTCGCCGGCCAGCGGCTTGCGGCCGACGGCGACAATCGAGCAGCCGAAGGGGAAGCGGATCCCCCGGGCGATCAGCCAGTTTTCGAAGGTGACGATCGAGAGCAGCAGGCGGTTCACCGGCCCCGACGGGACCGAGAGATCGGAGACCGCCTCGTCGCGGCCGACGGCCCGGAGGCCGAGCAGGTCCGGGAGCCGGCGGAGAACGACGAGGGGAAAGAGGAGCGAGAGGCGGTACGTCAGGGTCTCGATCTGCAGCTCCAGCGACGCCAGGAGATCCCGGATCTGCCCGAGCGTGAACCGCTCCCGCGTGTGGACCGCGGCGTCGTGGGCGCTGTAGAGCCACTGATAGGCGGGGACATGCAGGAGCAGCGCCCCTCCCGGCGCGAGGCTGTCCCGGAGAGCGGCCAGCCCGTCGCGGGCGGGACCGAGCCCCGTTGCGTAGAGGACGTCGCAGCAGAGGACCAGCTCATACGGCGCGTGGCGCAGCTCGGGCCGGGTCAGGTCGGAGCGGTAGACGTCCGCCCCCGGGTTTTTCTCCCGCGCCCGCAGGACCGCGTCGTCCGAAAGGTCGAAGCCGGCGAGGTGCCGCGGATGAAGCTGCTCCGCGATGAGTTGCAGGTTCCCCCCCGTGCCGCAACCGGCGTCGAGGATCGAGGTCGGCGCCGGATCGGCGGGAAGCGACGTCCGGAGGAGCTGTGCGAGGAGTCCCCGCAGCCCCCGGAACCACCAGTGGTCCCGTTCGGCGCGATCGAGCCGTTCGTACTCGGCAGCGTTCATCGCGGTTCCTCACCCGGCGAGCAGGACGGAGAGCACCTCGTCGACCTCATCCGGACGGAGCCCCGGATAGAGCGGCAGCGACAGGACCTCCCGCGCGAGCTGCTCCGCCACGGGGAGCGGCGGCCGGCCGGCGTGGAACGGGCGGAAGGCGGGCATATGGTGCAGCGGCGGCGAGTAGTGGATGCCGTATCCGATCTCGTGGCGGCGGAAGCGGTCGATCACTGCGTCGCGGTCCGGGCAGCGGATGACAAACTGGTGGTACACCGCCTCCATCCCCTGCTCGATCTCCTGAACCGCGTAGACGCTGCCGGCCAGGCCGCGGCGGTATTGCTCCGCCAGATCCCGGCGGGCGGCGTTCGTGGCGTCGAGGGCCCGGAGCTCGACCCGCAGGATCGCCGCCTGGATCTCGTCGAGCCGGCTGTTGATCCCGTCGCACTGCGCCACCCGCTCGGCGTCCATGCCGTAGTTCTTGATCGTCCGCAGACGGGCGGCGGTGGCGTCGTCATGAGTCACGCACATCCCGGCGTCACCGAAGGCGCCGAGGTTCTTCGTCGGATAGAACGAGAAGCAGCCGATATCGGCGATCGGGCCGATCCGCTGCGTTCGGCGGCGGGCCCCGTGGGCATGGGCGCAGTCGGAGATGACCCGCAGGCCCAGGTCGTGCGCCCGGGGGACGATCTCGCTCAGTTCGACCGGGTTGCCGTAGAGATGGACGGGGATCACGGCCCGGGTCCGCCCGGTGAGCGCGGCCGACATCGTCTCGGCCGTCATGAGCCACGTCCGCGGGTCAACGTCGGCGAAGCGGGGGATGGCTCCCACGGCGCGGATCGCGGAGGCGGTCGGGACCGAGGTGTTGGCGACCGTCACCACCTCGTCCCCCGGCTCGATGCCGCAGACACGCAGGGCGAGGATCAGGGCGTCCGTCCCCGAGGCGACGCCGATAGCGTGCCTTGCTCCAACGTACTCCGCGAACTCCGCTTCGAAGGCCGCCGACTCCGGACCGAGGATCAGATGGCCCGAGTCGAGGACGCGGGCGATGGCCGCGTCGATCTCGGACCGGTGGCGGGCCAGCTCGGGACGGTAGTCGAAGGCTCGAATCATGCGAGCGTTCTCACGGAAGTGTGGGGGGGAACGGGGGACAGAGTGGAAAACGGAACCTGGTATTCCTCCGCATGGGCCCGGAAGTAGCGGATCGTCCGACGCAGTCCTTCGCGGAGGGGGACCTCCGGGGACCACTCGGTGGCGTTGTGGAACTTCTGATAGTCGCCGCAGTAGTGGCCGATCTCGATTGAGCGGTATCCCTCGGGGAACGGGACGTGCCGAACCGGGACGGGGAGGAGCTCGCTGAGGGCGTCGACGAAGTCGCGGACGGAGCAGGGCCACGGATCTCCGAAGTTCCAGACCTGCCCGTCGAGGTCGCGGGCGGGGAGGTCGGCCGCCAGCTCAAGGGCCCGGACGACATCGCCCACGTAGTTGAAGTCCCGGACCTGCTCTCCCGTTCCGAAGACGGAGATCGGCTCGCCCCGCAGCGCCTTGCCGATCAGGACTCCGGCGAACCCGCGGTCCCCTCGGACGACATCCATCCGCGGGCCGTAGGTGTTGGTCAGCCGCAGCGACGCGGTCCGCAGTCCGTGCTGCTGCGCGTACAGCCGGAAATACTCCTCGACCGCCCGCTTGTGGACTCCGTTGATGTCGACCGGCGCCACGGAACTCCGCTCCGTCACCGGGAGCTCGGTCTGCCGCCCGTAGACCTGCCGGGTGCTGGCGTAGAGAAGCGTCGCCCCGGGATTGGTCTCCCGGCACGCTTCCAGGATGTTGAGATGGATCTGGCAGTTGCCGCGGAGGTCCCCCAGCGGATCGCTCATGCTGGCGATGTGGCTCACCTGCCCGGCGAGGCAGTAGATGATGTCCTGGCCGGTGACCGCCTCGCGGACCGGCTCCGCGTCGAGCAGGTCGAAGCGGCGGATCGCGAGTTCGCCCGCGGCGCCCTGCAGGCGGCTGGCCGCGACGGTCGACCCAGGATCGACGACGTCGGCAGCCGTCACGAGGGCGCCGCGCTCGATCAGGTCCCGCGCCAGGTTCGTTCCGAGGAATCCGAGCCCACCGGCGATCAGCACCCGCCGCCCGCGCCAGTCGTCACGCATGGGAGTCCTCCGGCTGGGCATCGGGATCCAGGTCGGGATTGGTGGAGGAAGCCCGCGGAGCGATCCGGTAGCGGACGATCGACTGCGGCTGGCCGTTCTGCGTCAGGACGATCCGCCCGATGTATTCCCCGAGCATCCCCAGGAGGAACATCTGCAGGCCGGCGAAGAGGGCGATCGCGATCAGGACCGTCGGGATGCCGACGGGGACCTGCGGGTTGACGAAGAGCTTGTCCAGGATGACGGCGAGCAGGAGGAACGCGCTGAAGGCCGACGTCCCGAACCCGAGCATCACCGCCGCGCGGAGGGGCGCGGTCGAGAAGCCGAGGAACATGTTCATCCACAGCCGCACGAGCTTGCGGAACGTGTACCCGGACCGTCCCGCCTGCCGCGGTCCGTGTTCGACGTCGATCTGCTCGATCCGGTCGGTGACCTGGAAGATGAGTCCGTCGATGTAAGGGAAGGGGCCCTCGTACCGCGTCACCTCGCGGACGACGAAGCTGCTGATCGCCTTGAAGCTCGAGAGGTAGAGGTGCCGCGGCTTGCGGAGGAGCCATGTCGCGGCCGCCCCGTTGAGCCGGCTGCCGATGTTGCGGAACCAGTGGTGGCGCTTCTCGCGGTAGCGGCCGTAGACGACGTCGCAGCCACGTTCGCGGATCGCCCGCCAGAGCCGCACGGCCTCCTGCGGGGGGTGCTGGCCGTCGTCATCGAGGACGATCGCGTAGCGGCCGCGGGTCTCGTGCAGTCCCGCCATGACCGCGGGATGCTCTCCGAAGTTCCGCGAGAGCTGGAGGAACCGGACGACCCCGGAATGCTTGGCCGCGAGATGGCGGCAGACCGCTTCGCTGTCGTCGCTCGATCCGTCGTTGACGAGGATGACCTCGAGCCGCCCCCCGGAGCGGAGGTCCACCAGCTCCGGCTCCTCTGCAAAGACCGACAGCGCCGCATCGACGACCGGTTCGATCGTCTGCGCTCCATTGAAGACCGGAATCACGAGCGATAATTCCAACGGTCAGTTCAACAGACGACGGGACTATGAATTGAGGAGATATTCAGGATTTATTGAGAGAGCCTTCATCTGAATGGCTCATGAAGTGTTCAGGTCAGTATGTGCTGATGCAAAACCATGCACAAGCGACCTTAGATGAATTTGGCTTTATCCAGGGAAACCCGGAGGAAACCCTGTCAGTGTGGCCAAACGGAGCACCTGCGATGAACGAGCCGACGGGAATTTCCTGGTCGGGGGTGTTACCGTTCGGCCGGCGCGGGTTGCCCGAGAGTGTTCCGGCGGCACGCGCAGTGAGAAGCTTTTCCGTACCGATCCCGCGAGACGCCCAGACAGGACCAGGCCCATGAAGTACCGCTTTGAAGAGCTTGCGGGGATGATCGATCACTCGCTGCTGCATCCGACGATGACGGACCGGGAGCTGGAGGAGGGGTGTCGGCTGGCGGTGCGGTACGGTGTCGCTTCGGTCTGTATCAAGCCGTATGCGGTCCGGGTGGCGGCGGAGCTGTTACGGGGGAGCGGGGTGCGGGTGGGGGCGGTGATTGGGTTTCCGCACGGGAGCGCGTGTACGGAGTCGAAGCGGTATGAGACGCAGCTGGCGTGTCAGGACGGGGCGGTCGAGATCGACATGGTGATCAATGTCGGCAAGGCGCTGAGTGGCGACTGGGAGTATGTCGAGCGGGACGTGCGGGCCGTGTGCGATGAGGCGCATGGCCGCGGGGCGGTGGTGAAGGTGATTCTGGAGAACGATTTTCTGTCAGGGGGCGGGGCGGGGCTGACGAGTGATGTGCTCAAGGAGAAGTTGTGCCAGATCTGTGAGCGGGCGGGGGCGGACTGGGTGAAGACGTCGACGGGGTATGGTTTCGTGAAGCAGCCGGGCGGGGGCTACGACTACAAGGGGGCGACGGAGCATGACCTGGCGCTGATGCGGCGGTCGTGTTCGGAGAAGGTGCAGGTGAAGGCGGCGGGGGGGGTGCGTGATCTGGATGGGTTGATGCGGGTTCGTGAGTTGGGAGCGTCGCGGTGTGGTGCGTCGGCGACGGCGGCGCTGCTGGATGAGTATCGGCGCAGGGAGAGTGCTGGGGAGTCCGGTGGAGCATCGACGGGCCGACTGGGAGACGGCGGCTACTGAACTTTTTTCACCGGGTCCAGGGGCACCCTGGTGGGGAGTGCAGAGGGGCAACGCCCCTTTGCCCGCCGGAGGCCCTCTCGTCGAGAGATGTCTGAAGGAGATCGTGTCCAAACGCGGACACCGTGCCGGATGCCCCCTCACCAACCCACGGGGAGTCCAGCG
The DNA here is from genome assembly GCF_001610835.1 of Planctomyces sp. SH-PL14. Lineage (NCBI taxonomy): Bacteria > Pseudomonadati > Planctomycetota > Planctomycetia > Planctomycetales > Planctomycetaceae > Planctomyces > Planctomyces sp. SH-PL14. The sequence continues at coordinate 6,265,618 of NZ_CP011270.1, forward strand.
CGAGCGTTGAGTCCTCAACGCCGGTTCCACAAAGGGGGCGTCCGTGGCTTACCACGGTTCCTCATGGAAGTGCCTCCGGCGGCAAGGGGGCCTGTGTCGTTTTCTGGCCCCTTGACCCCTGTGGCCGTGGCACATTGGGTTTAAGCGAGCGACGTCGTGCCGGCATGGACGCGGTTAATCACGCTTTGCCACCGGGCCGTGCTTTTCCGTCCAGTCACTCGTCAACCACAGAATCGCCTTCCCGTCCCGGCTGGCCGTCAACACCTCCCGGCCATCCGGCGAGAACGTCACTGCCGTCACCTCCTGCGAATGCCCCTTCAGCGTCAGGATCTCCTTGCTCTCCGCCCGCGTCGCATCCCACAGCTTGGCCGTGTTGTCCTGACTCGCCGTAAAGGCCCGCTTCCCGTCCCGCGAGAACGCCACCGACGTCACCGCGGCCGTGTGCCCCCGCAGGACCGAAACCGTCCCCCGCGACTCCACATCCCACAACCGCGCCTCATTGTCCTCCCCGCCCGTCAGGATCCGTGACCCATCCGGCGAGAACTGACCCGACAGCACTGCCCAGGTATGCCCCTCGAAAGGCTTTCCGACCTGCTCTCCGGTCGCGGTGTTCCACAGCCGCGCGGTCTTGTCATTCGACGTCGTCAGGATCTGGCTCCCATCCCGCGAGAATGTCGCCGACCGCACCCGGTCCGTGTGTCCCTTCAGCGTCCGCAGGATCTTGCCGGTCGCGGCGTCCCACAGCTTGGCGGTCCCGTCGTCGCTGGCGGTCAGGATCAACCGGCCATCGGGCGAATAGACTGTCGCGTTGATGTAACCGTCGTGCCCATGCTCCAGCTTGAGGAGTGCCTGGCCGGTCTCAGCCTGCCAGATCTTGGCGGAGTTGTCCCAGCTCCCCGTCACGACCTTCGCCCCGTCCGGCGAGAACCGCGCCGAGGCGACCGCGCCGTGCGGACTGAAGGTCATGCTCTCGCGGGTCGTCGTCGCATCCCACAGCCGGGCGTCGCTTCCGCCGACCGTGATGATCGAGCGGGCATCGTCGGTCAGCCGCGCCGACCACACGAGTCCGCCGCGGGCGTTGAAGTCGATCAGCGGCGCCGCGACGGGCTTCTCGCCCCCCGGCGTGATGAGACGCACCGTGTTGTCCGAACAGGCGCTGAGCAGGCTCTTGCCGTCCGGCGTGAAGTCGATCGACGTCACGGTGAACTGCTTGATGTCGAACGCCTCCAGCGGCTTGGCCGTCACGGCATCGAAGATCGTGACGTGCGAGCCCTCGGTGAACGCTCCCGCCGCCGACTCCAGCTCGCTCACCGTCGCGATCCGCGTCCGGTCCTTCGAGATGGCCACGACCGTGACCGCCTCGGCGTGCTTGAGAAGCAGCCCGTCGACCTCCTGGCCATTCGCCGCGTTCAGCCGGCCGACCGTGTGGTCGCTGCTGGCGGAGAGGAGCTCCTTTTCATTCAGGAATTTGAGTGACGTCACCCGCCGCGTGTGGTGGCGGACGTTCCAGACAAGCTCCGACGAGCCGTTGTCGTGGATCCGGTGCAGCAGGCATCGGCCGTTCGTGTCGCCCGTCGCGACGAGGTTCGACCCCGGGGCGAACGCGACGGCGGTGATCCGCCCGTTGTGGCCATTGAGCCGCGCCGGCTCGGCGATCCGCCCGGCGTGCTGCGCGTCCTCGCCCGCTTCGCGGCTCAGCGTCCGCAGATCCCACAGCCGAGCTGCCTCGTCGTCACTCCCGGTGACGAGCCACCGCTCGTCGGAGGAGAGCGCGACCGCCGCGGACCAGCCGGTCCCCGGAAGCCGCTGGAACTGCGTCCCGGCGGCGATGTCCCAGAACCGGACCGTGTTGTCGGCCGCGGCCGTGATCAGCGTCCGGCCGTCGCGGAAGACGAGGGCGCTCGAAGCGAGGTAGTCATGCCCCTCGCGGAAGGTCTGCAGCTCCTTACCGGTCCGGGCATCCCACGAGCGGGCGGTCCGGTCGCGGCTGGCGGTCAGGACCTGCTTCCCGTCCGGCGAGAACGAGGCCCCCAGGATGGCGTCGGTATGGCCGGCCAGCGTGCGTCCTTCGAGGACGCGGAACTCTTCGTAATCCTCGACCCCCCACAGGAGGACCCGCTGGTCCTGGCTGGCGGAGGCGACGGTCCGGCCGTCCGGCGAGAAGACCGCCGCGCGAACGGCGCTGTTGTGGCCGCGGAGGGTCTTGAGCGACCGCCCCTGCTCGATACTCCAGACCTTGACGGAGTTGTCCCGTCCGCCGGAGACCAGCAGCGCCCCGTCCTTCGAAAAGGCGACCGACTGGACCGGCGCGGTGTGGCCGTCGAGTTCGCGGAACTTGACTGTCTTACGTCCCTCGGTGTCCGAGAGGCTGAACGGCGGGACGTCGACCGGGTTCCAGAGCAGCACCCGCCGGTCATACCCGGCCGTGGCGACCGACTTGCCGCTCGGATCGAAGGCGACACTGTAGATCGGTCCTTCGTGCGACGTGAACCGGCCGACCGACTCCGCGGTCACGTCCAGGCTCTCTCCGTTCTTCTTCGTCGATACCTTCCAGACCACGGCCTTGCCATCCTGGCTGACCGTCACGATTCCGTTCGTCGAGTTCGGCTCGCCGGGGGCAAAGTTCGGGGAAAAAGCGGCATCCCACACCCACCACGTGTGTTCGCGGAGCACCGCCGCCTCGCGAGGCTTCGCGGGATCGGCCATGTCCCACAGCCGCGCGGTCTCGTCATAGGAGGTCGAGAGGAGCCAGCGACCGTTGTCGGAGAAGTTGACGCTCACGGCGGCATCGGTGTGGCCGGGAAGCGTTGCCACGAGTTCGCCCGTCGCGGCGTTCCACAGGTTGACGTACCGGTCCCGGGCACTTCCCGCCGTCGCGAGCAGTTTTCCGTCCGGAGACCATGCGACGCCGTGAACGTAGAGATCGGGATGCGGGATCGAGAGCTTGAGCTTGCCGGTCGCGGCGTCCCAGATCCGGGCCTGCCGGTCCCAGCTTCCGGTGGCGATCAGCGACCCGTCCGGCGAGACCGCCACGGAGTCGACCGGGCCATCCATCGTCAGGGCTCGCGACGCCTGCCGGCAGAGGTGCATCAGCCGGCCCCACTCCCAGTTCCGGAGCTCCGGCTTGCACTGGTTGAGGAGCGTCTCCGCAACGTCGAAGGCGTTCTCGTCGATCTTGGCCGCCGCCAGCCCGATCCGGGCGACGTAGGACTCGTACTCCTCGGCCTCTTTGGCCGTGACCGCGATCGTCCGCTGCTTGTCCGCCTCCTGCCGCTGGGCCTCCGCGAGGAGCTTCTGCTCTTCGGCGAGCTTCTTCTGCTCGATTGCCCGCATCTCCTGCTTCTTCGCCTCGTCCCGCTGCTCCTGGGCGATCTTCTGCTGCATCTGCGCGTTGTCCCGCTCCTTCTTGGCGATCATCGACTGCTCGACGGCAATCTTCTGCTGCATCTGGGCGTTGTCCCGCTCCGTCTTGGCAATCTGCGTCTGCTCGACGGCGATCTTCTCCTGCTTCTTCGCTTCGTCCCGCTGCTCCTGGGCGATCTTCTGCTGGGTCTGCGCGTTGTCGCGCTCTTTTTTGGCGATCATCGACTGCTCGACGGCAATCTTCTGCTGCGTCTGGGCGTTGTCCCGCTCCGTCTTGGCGATCTCGGTCTGCTCGACCGCAATCTTCTCCTGCTTCTTGGCGTTGTCCCGCTCGACCTGGGCGATTGCCGTCTGTTCCTTGGCAATCCCTTCCTGCTTCTTCGCCTCCTCGCGCTGCGCGATGGCGACGTTCCGTTCCGACCGGATCCAGAAGAACGCCACGCTGGCGATCAGGAAGATCACCGCCGCCATAAGCCCCATGGCCCGCTTGGCCGCCTGGAGCCGTCGCTGCCGGGCGTTCCGTTCCTCGAGACCCGCCTTCAGCTTGTTCCGGACCGCAATGTGGGCCGGCTCGGCGGACGTCGCCAGCGACAGGCCGAGGTCATAGTCGTGCCGTTCGAGGGCGGTCTCGGCGTAGGCCAGCCGGGCCGCCAGAACGCCGGTCCTGGCCTGCGCGTTGGCGGGCCACAGCTCGATCGCTTCTTCGAAGCCGAAGACCGCTTTGTTGAAGCCGGTGTACTCCTTCGTCTTCCGGGCGGCGTCCAGGTCCTCCTGAGCCCGGACCGCCATGGCGATGCTCTCGGAGTGCGAGAGGTACTCGCGGATCGCCGTCTGGAAGTCCTGAACGGTGGCGTATCGATCGGGCGGATTGGTCGCCATCGCCTTGTAGGCGATATCGAGCAGCTCGCCGGACTTGTCGGTCTCGGTAAGGACGTTCCGCATCGCGTTCAGGAGGCACTCCTGAACCTTCTTGCCCGGATGCGGAGCCTTGTTGGTGATCAGCTCAAAGAGGATCGCCCCCAGCAGATAGACGTCGCTGGAGTACGTGATCCGGTCGAGCGGCCCCGTCGCCATTTCGGGGGCCATGTAGGCGGGGGTGCCTCCCATGCCCGGGAGAGCGATGTCCCGCCCCTTCTGGAACTGCTCGGTCGGGAGTGCCAGCCCCCAGTCCATGACGAGGACTTCACCGAAGCTCCCGAGCATCACGTTCTCGGGCTTGAGGTCCCGGTGGATGATCCCGCGGGCATGGGCGAACGCCACGGCGTCCGCCGTCCGGAGGAGAATCTCCAGGTTCTCATGCAGCGTCTTCTTCTTGAGGACCTTGAGCCACGGCGTCCCCTCCACCTTCTTCATGCTGTAGAAGAGGATCCCCTTGGCGTCCGAACCGACGTCGTAGATCGGGACGATGTTGGGGTGCTCGAGGTCCCCGGTGACGATCGCCTCCGCCAGGAACTTCTGCCGCTGGGTGCGGTTCGAGGCGGCCGGCCCCTTGATCATCTTGACCGCCACGTTGCGGTCGACCGAGGTCTGCCGGGCGGTCCAGACGACCCCCATCCCCCCCTCGCCAAGGACCTTGATCAGGTCGTAGTCCGGGCTGCTGATGTGCTGCGTCTCGCCCGAGCGCATCGAGCGGCGGGGGACGGTGTCGAGCGTGCCGCGGACCGACTCCATGCTCTGCGAAGGGAGCTCGCGGGACTTGAGCGTCGCCGCCGGCTGTTCGCCACTGAGGTCCTCGAAGTTCGTCTGCAGCGTCCGCATCTCGCTGGCGCGGACTTCCGCGTCTTCGTCGCCCGCATCCGACATCATCGTCTGGGCGCTCTCGTTCGGCCCTCCGTCGCCGCCGTCGGACTGGAACGTCTGCGCGCTCTCGTCCGGACCCTGGGAGTGGCTCCCCTGGGTCACGATGACGTAGCCGCTCTCGTTGCTCCCCTGATCGAAGTCGTCCGACGTCATCGTCTGGGCGGAGCTGTCGATGGGCGACGGCGGCGAGTCGGAAGCCCGCGTCTTCTTCGAAGGCTCGATCGCCTCGTGCTCCGGCCACTCGTCGGAGACGAACGTCGCGTCGACGCTCGTATCGCCCGTGGCGGGGGGCATCTCGCCGGAGTCGAGCGTCCGGTCGGGCGCGGCGCCGCGGGGAGCGGCCGGCGGCGAATCGGACTCCGCCTCCGCCATGGTCTGATCGGGCCGGGGCTCCGGGCGCGGCTTCGCCGGTTTCGCGGCGGGAGGGGCCGGCCGCGCCGGGGGACGCGAGCGGGCCAGAGTCGGAGCCGGGGCGGGGGGAGCGGTGGCGTCTTCGGCAAACGTCAGATCGGGGCGCTCGGGCCTGGGCGCCGCGGGGGGGCGCTCGGCCGCCGCCTGAGATTCGAAGACGATGTCGGAGGTCATCGGGTCGGCGGACTGCTGGGCCGGCTCCCGTCCGCCGAACCACATGTCGAGGGCTTCATCGGACTGCATGGTCCGGGCGGAGTCGGAGGCGGGACGCGGCTCGCCGGTCCCGTCGTCGGAGAGGAGGGTCTGCGAGGAATCCCCCGTCGCCCGGACATCCTCCTCGGAGGCGAATTCGTCGGCCTGCAGCGTTCCGCCGGGGTTCTCATGCGGCAGGGGAAGGGGGGGAGCGGGGGACTTTGCGAAGTGTTCCGGCAGGGCGCTGCCGCAGCTCGGGCAGCGCTTCAGCCCGGCTCCGAACAGGGGAGCATGACAATCAGGACAGATCATGAGGACACCCGGCCGAAAAAGAACCCGCCGCCATCCTGACATCTTTCGCCGTGGTCCGTCACAGCTGTCAAACGCAAAATGCCCGATCGATCCGCAAACCCCCGGACGTTCCGGCAACAGACGGAGCCCGGTGCCCTCGGCCGTTGCCGGGGGACTGCGCTCCCGGCCAACAGTCACAATCCCTATGTCGGGCCGCATGTCTCGCGAGCCACCGCGACGGCAGACGGTCAAAGGAGGATTGGCGCCGTTGATCCGCCGGCGGATCGGACCCGTTGTGGTCTCCGGTGCCCGCCGGAGGAAAACGGACCCGGAGCTGGAACGTCCTGATTCTACCGAGTTTGGAACGATCCGCTTCTCAAAAGGCCCCGATTTCCGCAGACTGCCCGGCGGCCCGGGTTGACAGCGACTGGAGAGGAAACCAATGGGATTCATTCGCGTGATGGGGATCGTCCCGCTGGGGATCGGGCTGACCGTCCTGGGATTCCTGTGGCTGACGCCGTTCAACGAGTTCGGCTCCCCGCCACTGTTCTTCCGCGTCTTCGGCTCGTTCATCGCCCTGGCGTTCGTCCTCCAGGGGGGCGCGATGGTCTACGGCCGCCTGCCGATGAACGCCGAAGCCCTGCGGAAAGCGATGGACCTGGTCCGCCAGGGAGGCCCGCCGACAGAGCCGGGAACCGGTGTCGGAGCCAGCCAGGGAGCCGCCGGCTACCGCTGCCCGAACTGCGGCGCCTCGATCGCGGAGGGGGCCGACGTCTCCCCCAGCGGCGACGTGAAGTGCGACCACTGCCGCCGCTGGTTCAACATCCACCGCCAGGGCTGAAAGAAAGAACCCTGGGGTCCAAGGCGAGCAGCACTGGCCGCCGGAGGCACTTTCGTTGAAACGGTCGCGGGCGGAGTGCTTTGGCCAGGACGCTTCAAAGCGAGTGGGAAAGGCGACGAGAGAACTTCGCCGGCTTCAGCACCGCGCTGACTCGTTCCGGCGTCGCGACGGAGGGGGCCTCCGACCCCGTCGGCTCGATCCCGTTCGCGAGCTCTCCCCAGGTCTTCGACCAGACCTCCAGAAACATGCACCCGATGGCAATGACCACCGGCGCCGTCAGGATCACCAGCATCGGAATCAGCAGAATTCGTTCTTTCATCTCGGCCTCCTCGTGGAGCCCCTCGGACGCCTGAATGCGACCGACGGGACACCGTTCACAATCGCCATCGCGAGTGAGAGGAGGGTGACGCGTACTTAAAATCGGCTTCAGGGTTCTTCTTGTCCCTGCAGCGCTCTGTGGGAATTGGACCGTTCCTCAGCGAAAAGGCCTCCAGCGGCCAGGGCGGCCCGCCCTGGACTCGGGGGGCTGCGGGAATCCCTTCGGCAAACGGCCCGGCGCGCTACCCGTCGTGGGGCGCACATTCTCCGGCGATCTCGACCTCGTCTCCGGTGACGACCAGCCGCTCTACCGTGTAGGCCCAGTACTTCAGCGGGCCCCCCTTCATCTGCGGCGGGATCCAGGCCCGCAGCGTGTTGAACAGCGAGGCGGTCTTCATCACGCTCAGCTCAATCTCGCCGCGAGCCTCGAACCGGTCCTCCATCTCCCGCCCCAGACCCTCCCGAGCGATCACCAGGACGTACCGGTGCTGGTGCGATTCGGACTTGGCGTGGGCGTGCATCTGAAGAGACCGCAGCTCCACGTCGTTTCCATCCACGGTCAATCGGAATCGGTCCGGCAACGCGACCTCCCGGTTCGGAGTGCTGAGCCTGAATGGCTCAACGGCCCACATCATCGGTAGGGAGCGAAACCATAATACTTCGGTCGTTCATCCAGCCGGACATGGAGCCAGGAGACCCCGGCTCCGGCGGTACTGAGCCAGACGGGCCTGGTCCCGATCCGCCGCGCCGTGGTCTCCCCGACGAGCCGCCACAACGCGTCCCGCTGATCCGTGGGAGCCTGTCGAACGAACGCCGCCAGGTGTCCGTACGCGGATTGGTCGGCGACCGGGCATGGAACGACGAGGATCGCATCCCCGCTGAGATTCGGGATCGCCACGACGTCCTCCTCCGCTCCAGCAAAGTGCTCGGAAAACGCCTGTGGATCGGGAGTCCGAGCCAGCCCCGGAGCATCGAGGACCACGCACTCAAATGGACGCGACACGGTGTCGGTCGTAACGGCTGGCGTCTCCCACCGGAACTCGGCGAAGGGAACCGCGGCCAGCAGCCCGTTGAACCAAGTCCGAAACCCGGCCTCCTCGCGCCAGCCCCGTAGCACCTCCATGACGGTTGCCGGACGCGATTCGAGATCGAGCGCCAACCGCAGGCCGCGGTGACTGGGGAGTTCTTCGCTGCGACTTGTCCACATCGGCAGGGGACTCCATGACGAAGAAGGCGACTGCCGTCACTGTCCTGCCCAGACTTCCGGGGAACAAGTCTCACCCGCTCGAACCGCGTTCTTGCCGGCATAGCGTTGCTCGCTCAAACCCAACTTGCGACGGCAGCCTGGGGTCAAGGGGGCCACGCCCCCTTGCCGCCGGAGGCACTCCTGTGAGGAACCGTGGTGCACAAGGGACGTCCCCTTGGTGGAACGAGTGGCGAGGACTCCCTCAAACCACATCGCTCGCTTTGCAATCCCCGCGGGTTGGTAAGGGGGCATCCGGAACGGTGTCCGCGCTTGGACACGCTCTCCTTCAGACATCTCTCGACGAGAGGGCCTCCGGCGGGCAAAGGGGTCGAGAAAACAACACAGGCCCCTCTGCACTCCCCACCAGGGGGGCCCTGGACCCGGTGGACGAGGGGCGTCGGCTGCGCTGGGGAGACCCGGCCGCCTTGTTGACGATTCCTCGCTGGATATCATCGCCGTCCGCGGGGCATTGAGGCCGGCGCCCTCGTCCAGAAACTCTGAGACCGGCCCGTCCCGACTGTGCGGGAGCAAACTTCGTGGCGAAAGCGAAGACGGCGGCCGTCAACAGGGAGACCCGGAAACCACGAAAGTGGCCCCACACCGCCGACCTCCGGCCATGGCTCGAAGTCCAGCTGGACCTGTGCGAGCAGCACCCCAAGCCAGCTGCCGCCGGACTCCAGGCCTGCGTTCCACTCAAGCAGCTCGCCGAGTGCGGACAAGAGACCGCAGCGCTCAAGCGGCTTCAGCGGCTGCTCGACCGGTTGCCCCCCTCGGAGTGCCAGGCCAGCGGCTTCCTGGCCCTGACGGCAGTCCAGATCGCCCTCGACCTGCCCGATCCCCGCCGCGCCGAAAAGTACCTTCGGCTGGCCGAAGCCCGCGAGTCGAACGCTCCGCCGCGTGAGCGGAAGGCCCTTCAGATCCGGCTCAACCAGGTCCGGAAACTGAACGGACTGCCCGAACCGCCCGGCTCAAGCGCGGGGGGCAAGGACGATCCCCTGTGGCAACTCGGCCAGTCGCGGCTGGCCTTTCGCACGGCGCTCCTGGCGGGGGACAAACCCACCGCCGCCAAGGCCCTTCAGAAGACGACGAAGCTCATCCCGGAGGTCGATCAGTTCTGGCTGAAACCCGGCCTGACGCTCAGCGCGGTGAACGCCTTCCGTCGCCTGGGGGACGACGCGGCCCTGGCCCGGTATGTGACGTGGCTCGACCGGAACAGGCATTCCAGCGACCTCGCCACCGGCAGCCTCTGGGGAATGGGGCTGACCGATCTGGCGAACAAGCGGGCGCAGGACCGCGTCGCCAGCCATTTGAAGAAGCTCAAACGCGATCCCGACTCCAACATCCATTTCCCCGTCCACGAGATCAGCGAGGAGCTGTGGTTCTTCCTCCAGACGGGCCAGGCGGACACGGCGGCCAGACTGCTGCAGCGCACCCTCCGCGATCTCCCCAGTTGGCCGGGCCTCCACGGCGGATTCGTCGGGGCCGGCGTCCTGACGGAGCTGGCCGAACTGCTGGCGGAACTCGACAGTCCCGAGGCGGCTCGTGAGCTGCTCGGCTTCGCTATCCAGGCGGGCAAAGCGGAACGGGACCCCGGATTTCGCAAGGGGGCCCTCAAAGCCGCGGACGAGCAGTTCGAAGCCCCGGGGCTCGCGGCCATGATCGCCAAAGCGAGATCGATCAAGAACGCCGCAAAGCGGCGAGAGACCTTGATCCCTCTCCTGACGAAACAGTCTGCCTGGTCCGAACTGGCCAAGGTCCTCGACGAGATCCCGAACGCCGACGAACTCCTCGGCTCGCTGCACTCTGTCCTGTTCAGGCTCCCCGGCGGATCCAGGCTGGCCTAGCGTAGGCACACCGGCCGGAGATCGTTGGCAGATCGGATGTGTCGATTGTTGTCCCTGCCCGCTTGAAGCCTCCCCGCTTGAAGCCCCCTGCGCGAAGAGAGTCCCCACCATGAAGATCCTTGTCTCGGGCCAGGCGTCGGCTCACGATGACGAGACCGGCGAGATCATCACCGACGCGGCGCGGCTCCGGTCACTCGGCGGCCTGCGGTACGACGGCGACCTGTGCGCGAACTATCTCGATCATGAGCAGCTGAACGACATCAGTATTGTCGGCGGCGCGATTGAAGTTGTGTGGGCTCCGGACCAAAGCGGTCTGCGGGTCGTCAGCGAGTACTGGTCGCCGGTGGAGCTCAGCCCAGACCAGCTCCAGGCGCTCACCGATCAGACTCTCGGACAATGGAGCGACGGCATCGGCGAAGGGTGTTTTGACGAATGGTCGCAGGAGAGCGGCATCGGTCTGGATCTCGCCCCGTTCGCCCGGGACGACTACCAGGATCCGGTCGCCGAGCAGGTGGACGACGACCGCGAAGTCCCTCGCTTTGCCCATCTGGCCAAGGCGGTGTGGAAAGGAAGGCTCGATGTCGTGCAGCAGGCCGTGGAAGAGAAAGCGGACCTGAACGCGGTCTACGACGGCCACACCGCGCTGCTCCTGGCGATTATGAAGAAGGACGTGGCGATCGCGCTCCTCTTGATCGAAGGGGGAGCGGACGTCGATCGCGGCTCCGTCATCGGGACCACCCCGCTGATGGCCTGCACCTCCCTCCCGCCGGCCGACGCAATGCGGGTGGCGAAGGCCCTCGTGGCCCGGGGATGCGATCTCGAGGCGGTCGACTACGAGGGCCAGACTGCCGCCACGATCGCGGTGAACACCAACCAGCCGGAAGTGGCGGAATTCCTGAGAACGCAGAGAACTTCGTAGGGGCCGCCGGTGTCGTTGCCGTCGCTTCGGCAACCGTGCCGAATGTCGGCCGAAATTCCAGAGAGACGCCAGCGCGATGGCAATGTTCGTCCACCTGGCTTCGAATTCGTGCCTGGCCCGAATTCGCCGAAGCGGCATCGCCCGGTTGCGACGTCCTGGAGGAGAATTCCCCGTAGGACTCTTTGCCGTTCCGGTGACGAGGAACTTTTTCCTCTCGCACCAGTGGCTGCGGGAGCTGAGGCGAAACAGTTCGGGTCTCATGTCGGGGGTGTACTTTCGGATTCCCGACGAAGAGGCGGTCTGGGTTGGCCACTACGGCCAGCCCCACCGCTGGATGACCGCCGCCGAAGCGGTATGCGCGTTCTCCTCCGCCGAGGACGCTCGAGGCTGGGAAGTCGTGATTCCGCGGCGGATCGAAGTCGATGAGTTGCACGCGATCCGGAAGGTGCCTCAAGTCGTGGGCTGGCGGTTCTCCCCGTCAGCGAAGGGGAAGCCGCCGTACTGCACCTGTCCGTTCTGCATCCGGGGGACGTACGGAGCCAGGCGGCTGCGGGAGCGGCTGGGAGCCCCGGATGACGGACGACGTTGAACGGGCGAGCCGAGTTTCGCCATCGCTGAAACGGACTCCGTCTGATCGTTCTCCGCGGGCGGCAGTGGAGGGGTAAGTGAGCTCAGGACGCGACCTCTCCTAACTGCCGGACGCCGACCGTCTCCGTGGCGCGGGGGATTCACGCCTCACTTGGCCGCTCGGCACGAGCCGGCCAGCGCGAACGGCTCCGGGCTGGCCTGGAATTGCCGCTCGCGATCCCCCACCCTCTACTGCGACCCGCCGCAACGGACTCCCGTAGTCCGTCGCCCTTCCCCTGCTGTTCCTCCGGAAAGCCGCTCATGAGATTCCCCCTCCGTTCCCTCCTTCTTTGTCTGGCTCTCTGTCCGTTGATGCCGGGCCGGGGCGTCCTCGCTCAGGACGCGGCCCGGAAGCCGTTCGTCCCGCAGCCGATCATCGCCGGCGGGCAGGTTCTCCCGCTCTATCCGGCGGACTCGCCGAAGCTCAAGCGGGAGAAGCTGCACGAGGCGGAGCAGTACAACACGAAGGGAAAGTCGGACAAGACGCTCAACGTCATCGGCGTCCACAACCCCTCGATCGAGGTCCACCTGGCCGGTGATGACCCGGCGAACACCGGCGCGGCGGTCATCATTGCTCCCGGGGGCGGGCATCAGATCCTGTGGGTCGGACCTGAAGGGGGGGACTTCGTCCCGTTCTTCAAGAAGTACGGCGTCTCGACGATCATCCTCCGCAACCGCCTGCGGATCGACGGCTACGAACCGACCACGGACGCCGTGAACGACGCCTTCCAGGCGATCCGTCTCGTCCGCTCGCACGCCGCCGAGTGGAAGCTCGACCCCGCCCGGATCGGGATCATGGGCTTTTCCGCGGGCGCGGAACTCTCCGCGCCGACGGCCCTCTTCTTTGACGACTTTGAAAAAGAGAACTCCGGCTCCGCCGATCCCCTGGCCAAGGTCTCCCCGCGACCGGACTTTGTCGGGGTGATCTACCCCGGCCCGACGCCGTTTACGAAGGCCCCGGAGACGAAGATCCCCAAGAACTGCCCGCCGAGCTTCATCGCCTCGGCCGGCCCCGGTGACCGGGTCCATGCCCTGTGGGCCGCCGACTACTTCACGGCGATGCTGAAGGCGGGGGTTCCGAATCTCGAGATGCACATCTATGGCAACGGCGGGCACGGGGGAGGGCTCACGGCCCGGGGCGGTATTCCGTTTGCCACCTGGACGGACCGCTACATCGACTGGTTCAAGGATCTGGGATTCCTCGACAAGCCGGGAACGCCGACAAAGGCGGCCAAGGATGTTGAGGCGTTCGGGAAGAAGGGGAAGTAGTCTTCGGTTGGCAGGCGTTCGCTGAAGTGAGAGGAACCAGAGCCCCGGGTCCAGGGCTGGAAGCCCTGGCCGCCGGAGGCACTTTCAATGAGGAACGGTCCAAACCACAACGGACATGGCCGAGCGGTCCGAGCGAAAAACCTCAACGCACGACGTGTCCGTTCTTCGGATCCGTCCGCAGGTCCAGCGTCTCGTTGTCGTCGGTGTAGAAGAAAAACCCGAACATCATCTCGTGAATGGTCTGCGGTCCGTTCCGCACCGTCGCCTCCGGGTCGGGATTGAACGGGTTGAACCGCGAGTTGTCGAAGTGCGCGATCACCTCGATCCGCGTTCCCTTCGCGAACCGCTTGTCCCCCGGCGCCCACCGGTAGTTCTGCTGCCAGTCGTAGTGGTAGTTCGGAATCGACAGTAACCGGTCCGGTCCCACTTCGGGTCCCGACGCGCCGGCGTCCCCGGCTTCGGGGGGATGCGCCAGGAACGTCATGTCCTTCCCCCGCAGGTGCATGTGGGCGAACATCCCCACGCCGGTCGCGTCGCAGGGGAGCGTGCGACTCGCCCGGACCTCGTGGGCCCCCGCCCCCGGCGGGATGGCGAACTTCGAGGTCGTGACCTGCAGGTGCTTCAGCTCCTTGCGGACGACCCCCCGCGGATACCGGAACCCGACCGACATCCGGTTCTTCTCTGGCTTGCCGGTCGTTGTGTAGTGGATCTGCAAGCCCACCACCGACCCTGCCGGGATCCGCAGGGCGTAGCCGTCGTCGAGACGCATCGCCGTCCCCCCCGGGACCCGCCCTGTGATGAAGTTGCTGTCGTCGAACTCCTTGCCGATTTGGAAATAGCCCATGTTGCAGTGGTGGACCACGGCCGGATTGGAGGGGAGGGTCTCCGCCGCCGAGATCCAGGTCTCCTGCAGGAACAGGTGCGGCAGGACGACGTACCGGTAGTCGACGAATCCGTCCGCCGGCAGGCTGTGGGTCTCGACCGCCTTCAGCACGAGGTCCGGCTCGCCGATCTCCCACTTTCCGTCCGGGAACGTCCGCGGCGGCGGCGCCTTTGCCGTGTCCCCCGCCGGGCACCCGGCCCGCACCCAGTCGATCACGCGCCGCCGCTCGGCCGAAGTCAGCCCCCGCTCGTTGGCAAAGTGTTCGCTCCGCGCGGCGTGCCAGGGGGGCATCCGGCGGTCGGCCACCACCTCCGCGATCATGGCTCCCTGGCTGCTCGTCTCTTCGTGCGTCATCAGCGGGAACGGCGCTCCGCCCCCCGTGTGGTGACACTCCTGGCAGTGAACCTGGAGGAGCGGGACGATGTGCTCATGAAAGGTGACCGGTTCCGCGGCACGAGGCGCGGTCGATCCCGTCGCGGCCGCGAACTCCGGGATCAGGCATCCGTCGACCGGCGTCTCGCGCACCGCGACCTCCCGTCCGGCCAGCAGGTCCTCGAGGGCCAGACGCAGGTCGTCGCGGGTCGGCTGCGGCCGCGCGCCGCCGAGACGATTCTGATCGTCGATCTGCCCGCGATACCGGAGCCGCCCGTCCGCGTCGAGGACCGCCACCTCCGGCGTCCGCCGCACCCCCAGGGCCTTCGCGCACGAGCCGTCGACATCCTTCACGAGCGGAAAGGGGACGCCAAAGTCGATCCCCTGCTGGGCGATCTCGGCGATCTCATCGTCCGGGCCGACATTCACGCCGACGAACTGGACCCCCCGCGGCCGGAACGCCTCCTCCATCCGGACGAGCCGCGGCCACGACTTCTGGACGATCGGGCAGGTCGTGTTGGTGAAGACCAGGACGTCCCCTTGTTCTCGCCGAGATCGCGAAGCGACCGATTGAGCGAGCGGATGTCCTTGAACCGCAGGTCGCCGATGGTATCCCCGATCGCAGGCTCATCGGCCCGAGCGGCCGCGGCAACGGCTGCGAAGAGACAACACACGAGCAGCGCGCGAAGGAAGGCCATCGGCAGAGTTCCGTGAGGTCAGAGCCCGGTCATCATAGATTTCGGGGGTCACTGCCGAACAGCCGGGTCGTGCTACTTGGACGAGGCCGCCTTGGACGCGGTCTCGATCGTCTCCCGAACGAACTGGGCGTGGAGCACCATGCTCAGCCCCAGCGGAACATGCACCGTCCGCTCTTCGAACTCCGTCGTGATCCGCTCGTCGTGCCGGTACTGGGCGAGGGCCATCCCGATGAGCAGCGGGTTCCCGTTCTTCCCCTCGACAAAGACCGGCCCTCCGCTGTCGCCGCTGAACGCCGTCAGGTCGGCGAGGAACGTGTGATGCCGCTCGATCGGCAGGAACGGATGGCTGGCAATGATTCCCTGCCGCGCCACGGCAAACCCCGCCTCGTTCGCCTCGAACCGCTGCGGGTAGGAGAGGGCGAAGATCGGACTGCAGATGTGCAGCCCGGCATCCCGGAGCGACGCTTCGTCCGCCAGCGCGGACGCCGGCAGCGGCGCGACTGGAACCGGCAGGTTCTCCGCCAGCCGGAGGACCGCCGCATCCTCCGTGGGATGCTTCACCCACAGGGGCTCGTCCCCTTGCCGGACGGCGATCGTGTGGTCGCGCCGGACATAGGAGCCGTCGTCACGCTGTTCCCTGAGTACCAGGATCGCGGTCTCGCCTTTCGTCCGCTCCAGCACGTGGGCCGCCGTCGCCAGGTAGAGGCTCTCGTCCTCCGGCGAACGGTCGCGCCGAATCAGGACGCACGCGGCGGTCGAGTCCTTGTGAAACAGCTTGAACGTCGCGTCGAGCGTGGCGGTAGCGAAGTCGCCTCCCCGGACCGGAGAGGCACTCACCGCGAACAACCCCAGCAGGGCAGTCAAAAAGACGGATCTCATCAGATGGCTCACGGGAACGAGGTCGGCTTGGACCGTGACTCGGTGGAATCTCTCACGCGGCGGTCGGACAAATCGGAGTGGAGGCCGCCTCACGATGGAAAGCTGGGAGCGGAAGGGGCGGGCGTCAATCGGCGCCGGGAGGAAGGGCCCGCAGCAAACCGAGCTCCCAGGGGATCTCGCCGTACTTCCGTCCACGGTAGTTCTCGTCGCGAACCCCCTGGATCAGGAACTCCAGCTTCTTCACCGAGATCTCCATCCGCTCGTCGACCCCGAGCCGCAGGAACTCTCCATGGCTGATGTGGTCGGTCCACCGCGGGGAGACATCCGGGACCACGTTCTCCGACGAGGCGAACGGCCGCTCCCAGGAATCCGCCAGCGGCGACCACTCCCCATCGAGCCGGTCCGAGTCATAGGCCTTGTAGTATCGCCGTCCGTGGCCGATCGCCTCGATGATCGTCAGGTATCGTTCGGTCTCCTTCACGCGGTACGTTTGGCTGGCCTCGAAGATGTCTCCCTGGAGAACGATCTTCGGCTCGTTCCAGCCGAGCGGAAAGTCGGCCAGGAGGGCGTCGGACCGCCACATCCGGCCGTCGTTCGACGTAAAGAAGAGACGCCCGTGGGTCTCGTCGCAGATCACCCAGAAGTCGATCCACGATTTCACGCTCTCGGGATCGCGGGAGAACATCAGCCGCGGCTTCGTCCAGGACGCGGGATCGCCGAGGTCCGCCGTGGTCGAGTAGGCCGGCTGAAGCCCCTGCCGGTGCCCCTTCTCGCTCACCTGATAGACGAGATACCAGAGCTTGTGCGGCGCGTAGTAGAACACCTGCGGGGCGCAGAAGTACCCGTCGTTCAACGTGAGGACGTGCCGCGGCGCGGCGTCGGCGTTCTTCCAGTCGTCGAAGGCGAGGTTCTCGATCTGGTGCGTCCGCTTCTCGCTCCGGATCGTGCAGAAGAGGTGCCACTTTCCGTCGTGGCGGACGACCGTCGGATCCTTGATCGAGACGCACCGGTCGGAGGAGCGCTCGGCGGGCCGGACGAGGGAGGCCGACAGCGACCAGCGGAAGGGCGGACGCAGCTCCGCCGGCTCATCGGCGGCCCGCAAGGCGCCGCATGCCGAGACGACGGACCAGACAAGCAGGAACCGGACAGGCGACATGCAGCGTCCTCCATTTCGAAAGGGCGGGCTCCCGCCGCCGCGCCGAATGTCCGGGGCCGCGCCGGAGTCTCGCGAGGCGACGAGGTCCAGTGCCGGAAGATACCTCGTCCCGTGCCGGCAAACGACCATCGGGCCGGCGGCGGCCAGGCCAGCGCCGGGCAGGGCGGGACAAAGTACGGCGGTGAGAGGACGTTCTTCCCCTCGATGAGCCTTCTTCACCCGCGCCACGTCCCGTGGTCTGGCGACCCGGCGACCGGTATGCTGCCGCCATGCGACCCCTTCGATTTTCCATCAATGTCTCGCTGGACGGGTGCTGCGATCATCGGGAGATGGTCCCGGACGAGGAGCTGCATCGTTACGCGGCGGAGGGGATCGCGCGGGCCGATGCCCTCATTTTCGGCCGGGTGATCTACGAAATGATGGAGTCCGCGTGGCGGCCGGTCGCGGAGACTGGAGTGCGGCCGGACTGGATGCCGGAGTGGACGGAGCCATTCGCCCGATCGATCCACGCGGCCAGGAAGCACGTCGTCTCCAGCACGCTCGACCGCGTCGACTGGAACGCGGAGCTCGTCCGCGGGGACCTGGGAAAGACCGTTCAGCAGCTCAAGGAGGAGCCGGGGGAGGGGCTGTACACGGGAGGGGTGACGCTCCCGCTGGCGCTCGCCGAAATGGGGCTGATCGACGAGTACGAGTTCATCGTGCACCCCAGGCTCGTGGGGCACGGACGGACGTTGTTCGCGGGGCTGTCGAAGTACGTCGACCTGAGGCTGGTCGGCCGGCGCGAGTTTGCCTCGGGGGCGGTGGCGCTGCGCTACGAGCCGAAGCGGTAATCCGCATGCCCTACCGGGCGGGCGACTCCGCGGACGGGCCGGCGATGTGGCCCAGGAGGAGCTTCACGATCAGCGCCACTTTCCGCGGCGGCGTCGGAAGGGGACCGGTCCCTTCGATCGCCAATAGCGCGAACGTGCCGCCGAGCGCGCGGTACTTGGCTTCGGCGACGCGCGATTCGCGGTCCAGGAGCGGGTCGCGGGTGCCGCAGGAATGGATGATCGGGACATGCGCCTTCGCCAGCGTCTCGAGGCCGTCCATCGGCTGGGCCTTCGTCATCGTGCACCGCAGCATCGGGTTCTCGCCGTAGAGGCACGCCACCTTGTCCGGGTTGGCGATCGCCCAGGCGTACGCTTCGCCTGCTGCCCCTCCGGAGCCCGCCAGGACGGGGCGGTTCGAGAACCCGTACTTCGTGAGGTGGGCGTAGACCTTGTTCCAGTCTTGGGCGCGGGGACCGTCGCCGTTGTAGGGGACCGGACCGACGACGATCGCGACCCCCTCGGCGAGGAGCGCGAGATCGACGGTCGAGGCGGCGGTCGGGATGTCGGCCCGGAAGACCCACGGGTTTCCGGCCGCGGCCTTCCGTGGCAGGATCACCTGCACGGTCCCTTCGACGCCATCGAGGCCGAAGGCGTAGCGATCGTAGAACGGGCTGAACAGCGGTCCCCGCCGCGTCAGGAACGTCCCTTCCTGCGGGACTTCCTCGTAGGTCGCCGGCGCGCCGTAGAAAGCGGAGCGGGTCACCCGCCCGGCTCCCCCCACGGCGATCACGTCCGGGACGGTTCTCTCCGGCGCAGGAAAGCTGGCCGTGATGAAGTCCGCGATCAGTTTGGGATCGCGGAGGCTGTGGGGATGGTGACCCACTCCTTCCTTGATGACCACGGAAATCTTCCCGCCGAGCTGGCGGTAGATCGTCTCGATCGTGTTGGAGCAGCGGTCGAGGAGCGGGTCGATGCTGCCGCAGACATGCAGCAGCGGGACCTCGGCCCTGGCGAGGTCCCCGAGCCGCCCGAGCGCCTCGGGGTGAATCGCCGGGTTGTCGCCGTAGACGCAGGAGACCTTGTCCGGGTGCCGCGTGGCCCAGGTGTAGGCGTACTCGCCGCCGCGGCTCATGCCGACGAATGCGGGCCGCGGGGAGAGCCCGTGTTTCTCCGTCAGGAACGCGTACCACGCTTCCCAGGTCTTGTCCGGCTTCAGCGCCGCGTTCGCCGAGACGTAGGCGATGTGGTATCCGCGGCGGAGAAGCTCCACCTCCGCCTGCGGCTGATGGTCCCAGTAGCACCCCTGCCACGACCACGGATTTCCGTCGGCCGGCTTCTTCGGCGCGACGACGAGGCACCGCCGCTTCCCCGCCGGAGGATCCTGGATGCCGAAGCCCTCCTTCTCCGGCCGCTCGAATGGTTCGATCTGGAGCGTCTCCTCATCCAGGAGGTAGTCATACCGGGCGAACCCGTCGTGCCATTCCGAGCGGGCGCCGGTGAAGGGGGCCGGCTCGGCCGCCGCGGCGTCGCCGGGTCCGCCGAGAAGGAGGGCCACCAGGAGCGAGGCGACCGGCAGCCAGGGGGCGATCCCGGAACCGAGGGAACGGAAGCGGCGCATATCCCGATCTCGACGAGGGGGTGTACAGCGGATGAGTGGCGCCGCGGCTCGAGACCGCGTGAACGCCCGGAACCCGCGGCCGATGATAGGCCCGCCGTCGCCCCGGTTCTACCGGCCGCGTCCCATTGCCGCCCGAGCTGACGAATCGGAAAGGTCAGCGCGCGTCCAGTATCCGTGCGCCTCCGATGGACCTGCTGCTCTCGGTTCGTCAACGCAGGCCGCGAAGAGGGGAGGGGGCATCTCGCACCGAGCCGCGATCGGACACAACCCGCTTTCAACGGCTCCCGACGGTCGGCCTCCGGCGGGCAAGAGGGGTGTGACCCCCCTTGCATCCCCTCACCAGGGTGCCCCTGGACCCGGTGAGACAGGAGCGTTGGTCACGTGATCGGCCGCCCCATCGACCTTCGGCCTTCCGCCTTGAGTCTTCAGCCTCGTCACACCGGGAAATTCACCAGCGGATTCACCCGGATCGCCGCATCGTGCGGACAGCTCGAAACACACGCCGGATCCTGACTCGGCAAGTGGCTGCACAGGTCGCAGACCGCCGCCCGGTGCGTCACCAGTTCCAGCTCCGGCCGCTGATCCGGACCGGCGACTTCCATCGCCCGCGCTCCCGCCTCCGGAACCGCGTCGAGTCGCGCGGAGAAGAGAGGCTCGCCGAGCTTCGCAAATTCCTTTCGCAACAGCTCGACCGCCAGCACGTTCCCCGACCGCCGGAACTTCTCCGCCGAGACATCCGCCTCATGCTCCCCGCGGTTCGACTGGGCCATCGACTGCGACAGCTTCAGCGGCTCCCCGTTGAGCCACACCGATGGCGTCGCCCCCTTGGCCTGCAGGATGAGGCGATACATCCGGGAGGACCGGTCCCCCCGCGGAGCGTCGAACAGATGCCGGAAACAGAGATCGAGGACTTCCTCCTGCTCCCAGTTCCCCCGGTGCCGCGGCAGCGAATGGACGAACTCCGTCGTCCACGTGAACGGCGAGAGCCCCGAGGACCACCGCCCCGACGCCCGCCGCGAGGAATACCAGTTCGGACTGACCCGCTTGCGGGTCGCGAACGTCCAGCCGATCGACTGGTCCGGGATCAGCCCCAGGTCGTGCATCTGGATCGAGTCGTACGGACACTGCTCCGCACACTTCTCGCATCCGATGCACCAGTCCGCGATCTCGATCTGGCCGTTGTCTCCCCGCATGATCGAGCCGACCGGGCAGCCGATCATGCACGACGGGTTGAGACAGCTCCGGCAGGCGGACGGAATCAGGAACCGGTCGAACCGCGGCCCGTCGAGGAACAGCCGCGAGTAACCGTCGTCATGCGTCTCGATACAGGCGTTGACGCAGTCCCCGCAGCGGGTGCAGGAATCGAGGTCGATCAGGAGGAGCCGGCTCCCCTGGAACAGCCCCAGATCCTGGAACTCCTTCGAGGAGGTGATCGCCGTTGCGGCCGAGCTGTCTTCCTTCTTCGCGCTCTCGCGGAGCCGGCGGGTCGCCGACTCCCGCATCTTCTTGGAGAGCGAGCGGGACTCCCGCATCAGCTTGCGGAACACGGCGCCCGAGATCCGCACGAGCTCCACCCGCCCCTTGCGGCGCTTGGGGTCGTTCGAAGCATGGTCATAGGCGATACAGCTCGCGCTCCGCGGCTCCTTGCGGATGACCGCGATCTCGCCGAAGCAGTCGCCGCGGGAGAGGTACGCCAGGATCCGCGGCGGCCCCTGCGACTCCTCGCGCTGCTGGATCAGCTTGGGATAAAGGTGCGGGATGAGGACGCGGCCGGCGGTCCGCAGCTCAAGCTCGGACCACTTGTCCTTGATCCCCTTGAAGCCGCCGGGGAACGACGCCGTGTACCGGCTCACCTCGGCGTGCTCGTACTCCTCTTCGAATCCCTTGGAGCCCAGGAACGCCCGCGAGCGGATCAGCTCATTGATCGCCTGCAGGATGATCTCGCACGTCTCGCGGCTCGGTCCGGCGGCCGGAGCGTTCGCCACCTCCCGGACGAGGTCCTGGACCTTGTCGCTCAGCCACAGGAAAACGAGCGCCGGCGGGCTGGCGGTCGACGGCGGGAGCGAGACGCGAACCAGCTGGGCCGGCGCCGCCTTGGGGGCCGCCGGCGCGGCCGCCTTCAGGGGAGCCGCGGCGACAGGGGCGGCGGCCGGCGCGGTAGCCGCCGCCTTCGGCGGGGCGGCGGGGGCCGGCGATTTGGACGGAGAGGGGGAAGGTGCCGCCGCTTTCAGCGAGCTGGCGACCGGCGGAGGAATGATGAGCGAGGCCCCGATATTGTCGCCCAGACCCCCTTCGTCCGACATCAGGTACTTGTCGAAGACGTCCCAGTCCGGCTCCTTCTCCGGTTCCGGATCAGCGGCCGGCGCTGCCTTGGGAGTCGCCGCCGCCACCGGGGCGGTGGGTGGAGCGGCCGGTGCAGCAGGAGCGGCCTCGGCCGGCGCGGCGCCGGCGTCACCCCCGGCCTTCCTGGCCCGGATCGCCGCGAGCATGTCCTGCGGGCTGGCCTTCTTGGGAGCAGCAGCGGGAGCCGCTGCGGTCGGCGCCGGGGTTTCGGCCGGAGCGCCCCCTTCGGCCGCCGCCTTCTTGGCCTTCATGGCGGCGAGCATGTCCTGGGGGCTCGGCTTCTTCTTGACCGGCTCCTCGGCTGCCGGCACCGCGGCAGCCGGTTCTTCGGCGACCGGAGCCGGCGCAGCGCCCCCTTCGGCGGCGGCCTTTTTGGCCTTCATGGCCGCGAGCATTTCCTGCGGGTTCGGCTTCTTCTTGACCGGTTCCGCGGCGGCGGGGGTCGCGGCAGCTGGTTCTTCCGCGACCGGAGCGGGAGCAGCGCCCCCTTCGGCGGCGGCCTTCTTGGCCTTCATGGCCGCGAGCATTTCCTGCGGGTTCGGCTTCTTCTTGGCGGGCTCTTCGGCGGCGGGGGCCGCGGCAGGTGGTTCCTCGGCGACCGGAGCAGGAGCGGCGCCCCCCTCGGCGGCGGCCTTCTTGGCCTTCATGGCCGCGAGCATTTCCTGCGGATTGGGCTTCTTCTTCGCCGGCTCCTCAGCGGCCGGTGCGGGGGCCGGTTCTTCGGCGACCGGAGCGGGAGCAGCGCCCCCT
The DNA here is from genome assembly GCF_001610835.1 of Planctomyces sp. SH-PL14. Classification (NCBI taxonomy): domain Bacteria; kingdom Pseudomonadati; phylum Planctomycetota; class Planctomycetia; order Planctomycetales; family Planctomycetaceae; genus Planctomyces; species Planctomyces sp. SH-PL14. Next base: position 6,288,247 of record NZ_CP011270.1, read on the forward strand.
TCGGCGGCGGCCTTCTTGGCCTTCATCGCCGCCAGCATCTCCTGCGGGTTCGGCTTCTTCTTCGGGGCGCCTTCGTCCGCGGCGGGGGCTGGCGCGGGAGAGGCTTCGGCGGCGGGGGCGGCTCCCCCTTCGGCAGCGGCTTTCTTGGCCCGCATGGCGGCCAGGATGTCCTGCGGACTCGGCTTCTTTCCCTCGGCGGGTGCGGCCGCTGGAGCAGCCGGTGCGGCTCCCCCGCCATCGCCCGCCTTCTTGGCCTTCATGGCGGCCAGCATGTCGGCCGGGGAGGGCTTCTTGCCCGGCTCGGCCGGGGCCAGCGCCGCCGCGGCCTTGGGGACCGCAGCTGCTCCGGCGGCGGCTGCGGCCGCCACCTTGGTCGGGGCTGCCTTGACGATCGCCTTCGGCTCCGCGGCGGCCGCCGTCACGATTCCGCCGCTCTTGACCAGCGCCTCGCAGAACCCCTTCCAGTTCAGGATGTCCGAATACTTGAGCGAGACGCTCACGTTACTCGCCACCTGGACCACGCCGCTGCGGACGATGAACACGTCCAGCGCCTTGTCTTCCGTCGCCTCTTCTCCCTCTTCGCAGATGATCGCCCCCGGGTCGACTACCTCCAGCGAGACCCCTTTCCGCAGCGTCTCGATCTGGGCGTCGTCGAAGTCCTGGAAGATCTCCAGGCGGCGGAGGTGGGTGTCGAGGACGCGGGAGATGTAGACCGAGTTGACCCAGTCGTTGTGGTTCTTGTCCTGCTGCATGTGGTCGAAAATGTTCCGGTTGAACTCGATCAACCGGCAGTCCCGCCGCGCAATGACCGTCGCCGAACGGGGGGCGAACGTCATGCAGCTCATCTCGCCGAACATGTCCCCTTCAAACAGAGGGGCCTCGCGGGTGTTGGCGTCGATGTCGGTCGGCCCGTCGTTCGGAATCGCCTTGGGCGCCTTGACCCCCATCCCGACGGTCTTCGAGCCCTTGCTCCCGAACAGCGAACTGAAAAAGCCCTTCTTCTTGGCGGTCGTCCGCCCCGAAAGGATTCGCGCCGTCAGGACCTGCTTGTCCCGGCCGGGATCGGTGGAGAAGGGGATCTCCATCGTGTCCTTGATCGTCCCCTTGATCTCCCGGAACCGCTGCATGTCCTCGCCGGTCGGGATGTAGAAGGCGCTCCCCCCCTCCTGCCCCTGCTGGCAGATCAGCTCCCCCTGCCGATAGCTGCGGAGAACGACCGACCCCGGATAGCGGGTCACGGGAGCCGACTTGGCCAGGCGGCGGAAAATCTCGAAGGCCGCCGCCTCGTTGGAGGTGATGAAGTCATCCCCCGGGCGGTTCTTGAGCTTGATCTCCGCCTTGATGGCGAGAGCCTTGAGTGCCGGTGCGGGCGCACCCGCTGCTCCAACTGCCGCTGCCCCGGCCGCTGCTTCCGCACTCATCCCGCGCCTTCCTGAACTGTCCGAGTTCCTGTAGCTTTAGCGATCAACCGAGTTTATGGTGACGCGGCCTCCGTGGCAATTCGCGGTTCTCGCCGAAGGGCCTGCCAGACGGGGCTGTCCGCATGATGTGGGGAGTTGGGGGTAGGGAATGCTGCTGAACCGCACGCACCGGTCGTGGCTGCTGGCGACGATCGCCGTCGTCCTGCTCTCGTCCGCCGCCTACTGGTGGTACGCCACCTCCGCGGTCAACGGTCCTCGCGGCGGCACCTGGCAGGGATTGCTGTTCGGGATCGCCGGTTCGATCTGCATGATCATCGCCGGGCTCCTCCCGGCGCGGAAAAAGGTCCCCGGCGCCCGGGTCGGAACCGCCAAGGGCTGGTTGCGGGGGCACCTCTGGATCGGGCTGTGGAGCGTCCCCCTGATCCTGTTTCACGCCGGTTTCCGGCTCGGCGGCTCGCTGGAGCAGGTCCTGATGGCGGTCTTCGGCATCGTCATCTTCAGCGGGATCTTCGGCGTCATCCTCCAGCAGTACCTGCCGCGGTACATGACCGCCGCCGTCCCCGCCCAGGCCATTACGGAGCAGATTCCCATTGCCTGCGGCCGGCTGCGGAAGCTGACCGAGGAAGCGGTCCTGGCTGCCTGCGGCCCGGAGGCGCTCGCCGAGGCGATGAAGGCGGAAGAGAAACGTTCCGGCCCGACCGTGACCCTCTCGTCGATCGCCTCGCTCCAGACCAGCTCCAAGACCGGCAAGGCCAAGAGTTCCCTCACGAACGCGACGATCTCCTCGTCGGTCCTGATGGATTTCGTCGTCTCGCCGCTGGACGAGAACTATTCGCCGGAAGGGGAGCTGGCGAAGTTCTTCTGTGAGGACGTCCTGTCGTTTCTCAGCCCGTCCGCGACCCGGGAGCACCCGCTCGCCAGCCCGACGCTGGCGCTCGCCCGCATTTCGCGGCTCGAAGGGAGCGTGCCGACCCGCCTGCGGCCCGCAGTGGAGGAGATCCGCGTCGCCTGCGACGAGCGACGGCAGCTGATGTCGCAGCAGCGGATCCACAACTGGCTCCACGGCTGGCTCTTCCCGCACATCATCCTGTCGATGGTGCTGCTGATTCTGGCGGTGGCCCACACCGTGATGTCGTTGTTTTATTGAGAGTTCTCAGTTGTCAGTTCGCAGCCGGCACGGCCTCGTCTGACTGAGAACTGACAACTGATGACTGACAACTTCCTCACAACATGATCGAAAAATAGTTCTGCACCGCGGCGTCGATGGCGTCTTTTGTGACGGCCCGCGGCAGGCCATGGAGGGTGCAGCGGTTCTCGATCTGTCGCAGGATGTCCCGCGGATGGCAGTAGCGGAACGGCCAGTTCTTGGGCCGGTAGTGCGACTGGATCAGATAGTCGACGTCCGCCTGGGAGACCTCGAAGCCCAGCTCGCGGCATTGCCGCAGGAAGAGGGCGCGGAACTCCTCTTCCGAGGGATCGCGGACTTCAATCTTGTAGGGGATCCGGCGGAGGAAGGCGTCGTCCACGAGGTCCTTCGGCTCGAGGTTGCTGGAGAAGACGATCAACTGGTCGAAGGGGACCTGGATCGACCGGCCGCTCTCGAGCTGCAGGTAGTCGTGCCGCTGCTCCAGCGGGACGATCCAGCGGTTCAGGAGCTCGTCGACCGGCATCCGCTGACGGCCGAAGTCGTCGATGAGCAGGGTGCCGCAATTCGATTTCATCTGCAGCGGGGCTTCGCCGATCCCGGTGCTGCGGATGTAGGTGATCTCCAGGTTCTCCATCCGCAGCTCGCCGCCGGCAATGATCGTCGGACGCTGGATCTGCACCCAGCGGCCGTCGATCTCCTTCCGCTCCTCCGTCGAGAGCGACGGGGCGAGCCGGTGGCGGTTCGGGTCGAAGAGGCGGATGATCTCGCCGTTGGCGTGGACCGCGCGCGGGATCCAGATCGTGTCGCCGAACGACTTCGTGATCCGCTCGGCGATGCTCGTCTTTCCGTTCCCCGGCGGGCCGAAGAGGAACATCCCCCGGCCGGAGTGGATCGCCTGGCCGATCCCGCTGAGGAGACTGTCCTTCAGATTGAGGTCCCCCATCGCCTCGCGGATTGCGGTGAGCGGCGGCTTGCGGCCGGAGAGAGTCTGGGCCGTCACGGAGGCCGCATAGTGGGCCAGCGAGACGGGAGCGGTCCCGCAGTAAGTCGTCTGCCGGCTCAGCTTCTCCCCCCGGACCCGTCCTTCGTCCGTCAGCTCGTAGAGGTAGTCGCCGGCCGTGAGGCTGTTCTTGTAGGTGAGGAGCTTGTCCTGTTTGAGCTGCCGGAGGATCTGGTCGATGATCGGAAACCGGAGGCCGATCTGGTTGGCGATCTGGTATCCGGTCTCCACCGATCGGGGGAGCAGGAACTTGAGGACCAGCGAGCCGACATCGCTCTCCGTCAGGCCCGCCTCCTCGAGGGAGCGGGGGGCGGTGGGCTCGAAGACCGGTTCGGCGCGGGGATCGACTTCCTTGGGCCGCAGCGGTGAAGGGGGCCGGGTCGGCTCATTGAGGATGAAGTTCCGCAGCTCCCGTTCCAGCAGCCCGACTCGGTTTGCCCGCGACGTCGTGGCAGCCGGGGCGGCCGTTGTCTCGACGGCTGTGGGGCGGGGGACGGGAACGGACTGCGGCGGGGCCGGTGTCTCGTCGTTCGCCGGGGACGCAGGAGCCTGAGAGGAGAGCGGGGCCGCGGAAGGCCGGTCTCCTTCCGGGGAACCGGGAGGACGCGGTGCGGCGGCGGTGCTGCGGGGCGCGCCGATCCGAAGGCCGCGGAGGAGAGTATCGAGGGTTTCCATGTCCGTCGTCCGCCCAGGGCAGGGGAGGAGGAGAGGGGATCGGGAGGGGACACTCGAAAGTGTGTCACATCTCCTCATTCGCCAGCGGAATGCGAGGAGGGGGAAGAAGAATTCCTCCGAAGGGACCGATTGTGCAGGAAGTGCCAGTCGTTTGTCTCGCGTCTCGATCCAACAGACTGATGGCCGGATGATCGAATGGGAGTCATCGCCTGCCGCCGCGGTGGCCACCGTCCTCGGGCGAATGTTCCTCTTTCACAACCTCTCCCGGCACCCGCGGAAGGGCGACGCGGATCTCGTCTGGCAATCTCCTTCTCTTGAGGGGAGGCGAAAAATCCGGCGGGCTCGGCGCGGGGGCGGTCATGAAAGTTGCAGCGAGGTTCGAGGCGGGCTCGCTTGGAAAAACCTCAAATCGCCGTTTGCGGATCGACCGGCGTCCCGACGCTTGCGGCGGGTTGGCGGAAAAGCCGCCGCGTTCGGGATGCGCGTTAACGCTGGGACAATTCCGAAAGTCCAATATTTTTTTTGCACCATTCTGCGCGTGACCTAGGGTTGAAGGGAGTCGGAGTCCATTCGCAGCCTGCGCCACGGCGGCGGGCTCGAAGTCTAGGTTGAAGCGAAATGCAGTCGGTCCGTCATCGTCGTCCTGCCTTCCGTCAATCCGGAAGAGGGGCCGCGCGCCGCGGGACCTACATCGTCGAGTTCGCGCTCGTCTTTCCGGTCTTCATGGTGTTCCTGATGGGACTCGTGGAGTTCGGGCACGTCAACCTGGTCATGAACACGTTGAATAACGCGGCCCGCATCGCCGCACGCCTGGGGACGGTGGAGGATGTGACGACCGCCCAGGTCCGGGCTCGCGTCAACGAGATCCTGGGATCCTCCTTTGCCTCCAGCGAGGCGACCGTGCTGGTCAAGGACGCGTCGGTCTTCGACAACGCCGGCGTCGACGCCCGCGATGTCGATTACTCGTCCCTGCCGAACATCGAAGTCAAGAACGCAGACGACTCGCAGCTGTTTCTGGTCCGCATCACGGTCCCCTACGACCGCGTCGCGCTGCTCCCCCCCTTCTGGGCGCGGGAGCTGAACCTGGTCGGTCAGGCGGTCATGCGGCACGAATAATCCATGAAAGCGACACGAATCCACACACCGTCCCGGCTACGACGCTCCCTCTCGCGAGGGATGGCGACGGTGGAGTTCGCGCTCATGGCCCCCCTCTTCCTCCTGCTGATCCTCGGCATGACGGAAGCCGGGCATGCCTTCCAGGTCAGCGGGGACCTGTGCGCCGCCGTCCGCGAAGGGGCCCGGACCGCGTCGATGGACCTCAGCGAAGTCACCTCGTCCACCCAGACGCTCAATCAGAAGGTCACGCAGGACATCCGCAACTTCCTGTCGGCGAACGGGATCGCCGGAGACCGGGTCACGATCACGATCACGCACGCCGACAGCTCCGCCACGTTCAATCTTTCGGACGAGGCGAACTACCTGAAGAGCTTTCGGATCACCGCCAGCGTTCCCTACTCGCAGGTCAGCCGGTTGCCGGCGGACTATCTCTCGGGGCGGACGCTGTCGTTCTCGGCGGTCTACCGCATGGGACGTTCGCAGGTGACAAACTGAATCCGGTCCAGGCGTCTCGGGATCGATGAAGACAGTCGGGGGGGACCGCAGGCCGCTGGCGACGAAACCGCCAGGGTGTCCGGTGCCGTGGGGGGATGGTTCGATGCACGCTGTTACCAGTCAATACTCCCGGCAGCCGGTCGGCTCCGGCCGGCGCGGGTCGTTCATGGTCCTGGGCGTCGTCTGCCTGGTGGCGATGATGGCGTTCGTCGCCTTCTCGGTGGACCTGGGCTACATCTCCGTCACGCGGAGCCAGATGCAGAACGGCGTCGATGCCGCGGCGCTGGCGGCGGCCCTGGAGATCACGAATGCCGTACAGAACGCGGGGCCGGACGTCCAGGACGTGACCGCCTACGCGATGCAGCAGGCCCGCCTCAAGGCGGCCGAGATCGCCGGACTGAACGGGATCTACGTCGATCCGCAGCAGGACGTCGAGTTCGGACTCCGGACGCAGAACGCCCAGACCAAGGCGTATTCGGTGAGCTGGGGCTCCACGCCGGCCAACACCGTCCGGGTCCACGCCCGGCGGACCGAGGACGACACGTCCGCTCCGGACGGGCTCCTGCCCCTCTTCTTCGCCCCGGTCTTCGGCCGCGACACCCAGCAGCTCCAGACCTCGGCCACCGCCTACGTCGAAGCCCGTGACATCGTGGCCGTGCTCGACTACTCCGGCTCCATGAACGACGACAGCACCTATACGTCGCTCAGCCTGCGTTCGCAGTCGGCCATCGAGACCAACATGCAGAACATCTGGAGCGCGCTCATCGCCGTCCGGAATTACGGGACGCTCCCGTTCACGCCCGCCTGGGCGGGTTACACGGTCACGAGCAACAGCCAGAGCGGTACGGGGGAGTTCCGGAACACGCAGTTCGTAGTCAGCAACCTGACGCGGGCCATGAACCAGGTGACGCTGACCTACAGCGACAACACGACTTCCACGCTCACCGCCTCCGGGACGAGCGGAACGTTCACCCGCAGCGGCACGGCCAAGACGATCACGGCCGCGAACGTCCGCATCCAGTACACGACGAACGGCGACCCTGACTCCGGTTCCGGCTCCAGCAGCAGCCGGACCGCGACCGTGACGTTCAACCATCCCAACTACCGCGTGGTGACGAACACGAACATCACGCAGATCGTCCTGAACTACTACGGCGGCGGAAGCTCGACCACGAACGTCTCGGGATCGGTGAAGGACCGGACGGTCTCCGGTAACGGGACCTACGTGAGCAGCGTGACGGTCAAGATGGGGTCGTACACCGTCACCGTGGCGAATCCCAACGGCTCCTCGCCGCCGACGACCACCGTCAATCTGGCCTTCACGTCGAATGCCGCGGCCAAGGCCAAGTTCGGCTGGAACAGCGTGTCGTGGCCTTATGCCGCCGGAAGCTGGGACGGTTTCATCACCTTCTGCCAGACGGACAGCTACATCAATACCGCCGGCTACCGCCACAAGTACGGCGGGATGTGCCTCGTCGACTACCTGATGCGGACCTATCCGAGCTACTCCCAGTGCAACGACCTGTGGCGGACGCCGCACTACCCGTTCCACTCGGTCAAGCAGGGGGCGCAGCTGCTGGCGACGTTCGTCGAGGACCTCGGCTTTGGCGATGAGCTGGGGCTGGTCTGCTATGCCGATACGGCGGTCGACGAGCACACGCTCAACTACGACGGCTACAACATCAACCTCAGCTCCAACCCGATCTGCGACAAGTTTGCGGACCTGCGGCAGATCGTCGGCCACCGTCAGGCGGCTCACTACACGAACAACACGAACATTGGTGACGGGATCGCCCGCGGCAAGCTGATGCTCGACAACTCGAAGCGTCCCGGAACCCGCCCGACGATCGTCCTGATGACCGACGGTCTGGCGAACCGGAACGGCACCCTGCAGATGCCGAACGGCTGGAACTGGAACACGCTGTTCGACTACGACAACAACGGAACCGCGGACTACACGACGACGAACACGGCCGCCCAGTACGCCCTCGTGAAGGCCAAGGAGGCGGTCGACGCCGGCTACACGATTCACTGCATGTCGGTGGGGCTGGGGGCGGACCAGGACCTGATGTCGGCGATCGCGTGGCTGGGGCGGGGGATCTACATCCATGTCCCGGGCGATCAGAGCGTGGCCGAGATGGAGGCGGACGTGCTGGCCGCTTTCAATCGAATCGCCGCCTTCGTCCCGCCGGCCAAGCTCGTCAAGGAATAACCGCCGGCCCGGGCACGGTTCGGAACACTCTCTCAAAGCCACCTGGACGACTTCGCGTCGCACAGGTGGTTTTCCTTTTTGTCGAGCAAAGATGGAACGGTGCGCGGTGCGGGACACGGTGTCCGGTGCTGCCCAGGGGCAGGTCCGTCGCTCATCGCTGCCGATGCTGTTGCGTTTCGTAACGCCTTCGGGTTTTGAAACACAGAGGCACAGAGGACACGGAGAGAAAAGACGCAGACGCCGGACGGGAGGCCGTGGGGGCACCTTCCTGCCCGAATCTGTGTTCATCCGTGTTGATCTGTGGCTCTTTCTCTCCCTCTCGAAAACCTTGCAACCGTCGACTCTCCGGCCGTCCCTCTCCGTGTTCTCTGTGTTTCCAGTCTCTTCTAATCAGGAACCTGCACCGATGCCTCGCGCGCGAGGCTCAGTCGTCAGGACGTCATCCCTACAGAAGTGTTCCGCGGAGGAAGAGAAGCGCGACACTGAAGTAGATGACGAGGCCGGTCACATCGACCAGTGTCGCCACGAAGGGGGCGGAGGAGGTCGCCGGGTCGAGGCCGCAGCGCTTGATCAGAAAGGGGAGCATCGATCCCGAGAGGGTCCCCCAGAGCACGATCCCGACGAGCGAGATCGCCACGGTCAGGCCGATCAGCGGCCAGTGCGGCCCGTAGACGGAGGAGAACGAGGACCACAGGGCGATCCGGACGAAGCCGATCGTCCCCAGGACAAGGCCGAGGAGGAGGCCGGAGAACAGCTCCCGCTTGAGGACGAGCTTCCAGTCCCGCAGCGCGATCTCGCCCACCGCCAGGGCCCGCACGATGAGGGTCGCCGCCTGTGACCCGGAGTTCCCGCCGCTGGAGATGATGAGCGGGACGAAGAGGGCCAGGACGACCGCTTTTTCGATCTCCTCCTCGAAGAAGCCCATCGCGGTGGCGGTCAGGAGTTCCCCCACGAAGAGGATCACGAGCCAGGTGGCCCGCTTGCGGACGAGGGTTCCGACCGGGGTGGCGATGTAGGGCTCGTCGAGGGCTTCGAGGCCCCCGAACCTCTGGGCCTCGCGGGTGGCGGTTTCCTCGGCGACATCGAGGACGTCGTCGACCGTCACGACTCCCACGAGGACTCCTTTGGAGTCAACGACGGGAAGGACGGACCGGTCGTATTTCCGGAAGAGCTCGACCGCGGTCGTCTCGGCGTCGGTCACCCGGAGCGCGACGAACTGTCCGTTCATCAGGCTTCGGACCTGGGCGTCCGGGGGGGCGAGGAGGATCTCCCGCATCCGGATGTCGTCGATGAGGTGGTGCGAGTCGTCGAGGACGTAGACGGCATTCAGGGACTCGCTGTCGCGGCCGACGGCGCGGACGTGTTTCAGGACGTCGGTGATCGTCCATTCCTCGCGGACGGCGATCAGGTCGGGGGTCATGAGCCGGCCGACGGTTCCTTCTCCGTAGGCGAGGAGGGACCGGGCGACGCGCTGGTTTTCCGGCGTGAGCAGCGTGAGGAGCCGCTCGATCTCTTCGGGGCCGAAGCCGCTGAGGAAGGCGGTGCGGTCGTCGGGCGAGAGTTCGTTGAGGATGAACCGCAGGTCGGGTTCAGGGAGGAGCCGGCTGAGTTGTTCCTGGACGGACCATTCGAGGTATTCGAAGGCTCGTGCGGCGCGGGGTGCGTCGAGGCATTGAAAGGCGACGAGGTCTTCTTCGCTGGAGAGGTCGTCGAAGAGCATGCCGAGGTCGGCGGGTTCCCAGCGGTTGAGGACGTCGCGGAGGGTGTCGACGTCGCGTTCCGCGATGAGTTCGCGGATCTCGGGGAGCAGCAGCTTTTCGAGCATCGTCATGATCGGCCTCACAGGAGAGGCCCCGATCATAGCGAATTGCGTCCACCCCCTACCGGGGTCCAGGGGGTACCCCTGGTGGGGGATGCAAGGGGGCAACGCCCATTTGCCCGCCGGAGGCCTGGCCGTCGAGAGATGTCTGAAGGAGATCGTGTCCAAACGCGGGCAACGTACCGGATGCCCTCCACATCAACCCACGGGGATTCCAGGGCGAGCCGTGAGTCCGGAACGCCGTTTCCACAAAGCGGACGTCCGGTACCTACCACGGTTTCTCATGGAAGCGCCTCCGGCGGCAAGGGCGCGGTCAGCGGGCCGGGACATTGACGTAGTTGAAGCGGTTCAGCTCGTTTCCATTGATCGGATCGAGGTCCTGAATCTCCACCATCTTCCAGCCCGCCGGCTCCTTCTGCCAGCGGGCCCGGAAACGGAAGGGGAAATGCGATCCCGCACCATGCCCGCGAAGGCCCACCGTCCCATTGACCCGGAAATGAGAACTCGCCCGCGTCCCCTGCGACAGGACCTCGACCTGGACATCGGTGACGTGAATATCGTTCCCGACCTCGACGACATCGATCGCGTGATCGGCGAGGTCGTAAAGCGTTTTCGCCTGGGGAGACGTCGAAATGTACTGCAGCGTCCCCGGACGGTTCTGCCGCTGGAACTGACGGACCAAGTCGTGAACCGAGGCGTCGATCTGCTCGCGGTCGGTGACGATCGCCTGCTCCAGATAATAGGTCCCCCCTGCGAGAGCCAGCATCAGCCCGATCCCGGCGAGGTAGATCATCCGCTGAGCTCCGCTCCAGGCGATCCCGAAGACGACCGCTCCGCTAAGGAACAGGAAGATCGGCGGCCAGGGATTCTCGGTGAACCACATGATGGGATCTCAAACCAGGGGAAGCAGGGATGCCCTTCATAAGAGGACTACGACTCTGGCAGCTCTCTCTGCAAACGCAATCCGGCCGGCCGAATTCACGAGGAGCGAAGACTCCCCGCGCCATCACGCCTCCATCAGCCGGACCGCGTCACCGGCGAACGGGACCCGGAAAACGAAACAAGCCCCGATCCCCACTTTGGGGACCAGAGCTTGTGCGACTTGCGGCTCGGCGGCGGCGATCCCGGAGGACCATCCGACCGTCCAAGCCTATACTCTGCCTCGCGACCTTCCGATCAACGAGGCTTGTTCACGTTCTGGGCGATGTCCTTCGCCTTCTCGATCATGTCTTCGGCGACTTGCTTCGTCTTGCCCATCGCCTGATCGATCTTCCCTTCCCGGCGAAGCTGATCGTCGTCGGTGATCGCCCCGGCGGCTTCCTTCACCCGGCCTTTGATTTCATCGGTTTTCCCAGACATGACTCTCTCCTATATCTGTGAGTTGTGGAGGTCATTGCCTGGTTGAGCAAATGGTAGGCCTTCCGGGGCGAGGAAGAAGGACCATTCCGGTGAGAGATCTGCAAGCGTCGTGTTCACAGCATGTTAGGGCGGACGGATTCCTCTCGAGCCCCTGGCCGACAGTTGATGGACGACCGATCAGGCTGGCGATGGCGGGGCCAGCACGTCGGCGGGCGAGCTTCCGGGGAGGCCCGGCCCGGCGAGGCACAGGGAACGGGCGGGGCGGCGTTGATTTCCCCAGTCTTGACGACCTCCGGGCGATGCCCTACTTTCGCGCCGCGCTTCGGCACGCACGTGGTTTGCCGACGTCCCGGCGGACGAGTGGGTCGTTTCCCGGCTGTGTTTTGAACTTTGTCCGTGTCGTGACACCTGCGTCGCGAACACAGTCCAGTTCTCGACCGTTATCTCGTAACCACATCCCTTTCCGATTTGAACATGGCCGATCTGATTGCTCCGCATGGTGGCTTGTCTGAACCCGTCTGCCTGACCGTCAAGGACGCCGATGTCGCGGCGTTCAAGGCCGAAGCCGAAGCGCTCCCGAAGGTCCCGGTCTCCGCCGCCGACCTCTCCAGCGTCTACCGCTTCGCCGACGGAACCCTGAGCCCGCTCAAGGGGCCCATGACCTCCGCGGTCTACAACCGCGTCCTCGATGAATCGGTCATCGAGAACAACGGCAAGCTCTACGCCTGGACGATTCCCATCGCGTTCCCGGTCACCGCCGCTCAGGCCAAGGAACTCAAGGCCGGCCAGAAGGTCGCCCTGACGAACCCGGCCAACGAAGTCGTCGCGATCCTGGACGTTGAAGACGTCTACGCCTGGCCGAAGCTCAAGTACATCCAGTCGGTCTACCAGACCGACCGCGTCGACCACGCCGGCGCCAAGATGGTTCTCGAAGGGGACGCGAACAACACGCACCTCATCGGGGGCACCCTCCGCGCCCTGCCGCAGCCGAAGAACGCCAAGTTCGGCAAGTACGTCCTGACGCCGCGGGAAGTCCGCAAGCTGATCGCCGAATCCGGCTGGGACGCGGTCGTCGCCTTCCAGACCCGGAACCCCCTGCACCGGGCTCACGAATACGCGCTGGTCTACGGTCTCGAGACCCTGATCCGCGAAGGGAAGAACGCCGGCGCCGTCCTGAACCCGCTCATCGGCGAGACGAAGGGTGACGACGTCAACGCCGAAATCCGGATGGACACCTACGAGAAGCTGATCACCGAACGCCAGCTCGGCGACGGCGACAGCGACCAGGCCCTGTGGGGCCCGCGGAAGGAGTCGGTGCCCGATCGCGTCAAGCTGCTCGGCCTCGACATCAAGATGTTCTACGGCGGCCCCAAGGAAGCGGTGATGCACGGCATCTACCGTCAGAACATGGGCTACAGCCACATCATCATCGGCCGTAAGCACGCCGACGTGCCGTACTCCGACGGCTCGAACATCTGGGGCGACTTCGACGCCCAGGAAATCTTCGGCAAGCTCAAGGGCGACCTGAAGATCACCCCGGTCAAGGTCGGCTTCGCCGCCTTCTACGAGTCGTGCGGCCGCGTCGACCTGACCGAGAAGCACCCGGGCGAGAAGCCCGTGTCGATCTCGGGCAAGGACGTCCGCAACACCCTCCAGAAGGGTGAGCAGGTCGATCCCCGGATCATGCGTCCGAGCACGTCGCGGATTCTCGCCGCGGCGATGAAGACCGCCTGATCGCTGCGACAATCTGAATGACGCGAACGCCCGAAGTCTTCTTCGGGCGTTCTTTCTTTTGGGGGGGAGGTTTCAGGCGGAAGACTGCAGGGAGAGGGACGGTCGGTCTGGGCGCGACCGTCGTTTTCTGTTGGACAGACTGGCTCGTGATCGCGGTTCGGCAGTGAATCGGCCCTGCCGCTTCGAGGTCGTAGGGTGACTGCCGGGAGGTCCTGATAGACTTCAAACCTCCGAAGTCTCCGCGTTAAGGATCCGCTGCGATGTCCAACTGCTGCCGTCTGTCCGCTATTGGTCTGTGCCTGGGGCTGGCCTTGCCGCTTCTTTGTCTCGCGGACCCGCCGGCTGGGGACCGGGCGAGCACGACGCCAGGGCGGGGGACCGCGTCGCCGCTCCATGTCGGATCGATCGCCTGCGACCGCGTCCTGTATCTCGGGAACTCGATCACGCTGCACGGCCCGGCGGAGAAGATCGGGTGGACCGGGAACTGGGGGATGGCCGCTTCGTCCCAGGCGAAGGACTACGTCCATCTCCTGACGGCGAAGATCGCGGCTGCGGCGGGGGGTGAGCCGCAGGTCCGGATCAAGAACATTGCCGCCTTTGAACGGACTCTCGACCAGTACAACATTGCGACGGAGCTCAAGGAGGAGCTGGCGTTCCGGCCGGAGCTCGTGATCGTCGCCATCGGCGAGAATGTCGCCGCGCTGAAGGAGGACGCCGACCGGGACCGCTTTCGGACATCACTGGACGCCCTGCTGAAGGCGATCAACGCGGCCGGGGCGCGAAAGGTCGTCGTCCGAGGCAACTTCTGGGTCGCTCCGGACAAGGACGCCGTCCTTCGCGAATCCGCAAAGGCCGTCGGGGCGACGTTTGTCGATCTTGGGGAGATTGGCCGCGATCCGTCGATGATGGCCCGCTCCGAGCGGAAGATCGACCACGACGGTGTTGCCGCCCACCCGGGGGACAAGGGAATGAAGGCGATCGCCGATGCCCTGTGGGCCGCGATCGAGGCGGAAGCGAAGGCGGAGGCCCGGTAACAGTCCCTTGTCTGCCGCGACTCAGAGGCGGATCGGTCCCGGAAGCATCCTGTCGGACCGCGTTCGCGTGATTGGACTGGTAAGTGATTGGACCGGGGTAGAACCAGATCATTGAACGTGGGACGTCATGGACGCACGGCTGGACTCTGATTCAAGCGGCTTCACGCTCTCTCCCCCCAAGGGGGAATCCATTCACGTCCGGTGGGAGGAGGTCCGTGAGATCCGGACGTACAAGATCGATCTCCTCTCCTACGATGAAATCTGCCTGTGCTTCGAAGTGGCGGGCACCGGGACGACGGAAGGCGGGACGCTATGGATCGAGGTCACCGAAAGCGATCAGGGATTTCGCTTGCTCACTGATCACATGGAGCGGCGGTTTCCGGAAATTCCATCCGACTGGTATCGAAAGGTCATGTTTCCGGCGTTTGCGACCTGCGAGGCCGTTCTCTACCGGGCCGAGTGATGACGAAACGAGCGGAGCGTGACGGCCGACGCGCCGCCGGATGTGCTTCCTGACAGGACTGTCCGCTGACACAAACACGCGGAAGAAACCGCCCCTGAGCATCTCCGCTTGACTTTTTACTCAGTCTGTCTAAATAATCAGTCATGCAAAGGATCGAGCGAGACACGCTTCGTGGCCACCTCGACGCCATGGTGCTTTCCACCCTGGAACGGGGGGAGGCCCACGGCTTTGAGGTCCTTCGTCGGCTCGAAGAACTCGGCTGCGGGGCCCTGAGCCTCAAGGAGGGGACTCTGTACCCCGTTCTCTATCGCCTCGAAGAAGCCCGCCTGATCCGCGGGGAGTGGGAAGATGACACGCAGGGCCGCCGCGGGCCGCGGCGCCGAATCTACCGCCTCACCGATAAGGGGCGACGCGACCTGGTCCGCCGCCGCGAAGACTGGTCGCATTTCGTCTCGACCATCGGCCGTATCCTGGGAGTGCCGACATGAATCCGCAGGTCTTCATCGAGGCCATTGAACAGGTCGTAGGCCCCGTCCGGGCGAGCGACACGCGGAAAGACCGGATGCGTGAAGAGCTGGCCGCGCACCTGGCGGCCGGCTGGCAGGAGGAGATCGATCGCGAGGGGACCGGTTCCCCCGCCGAACGCGTTCTCCGGCGGTTGGGCCCGATCGACGAGCTGACCCGCAGCCTGCAAGACTCTGTCCCACAGTTCGAACAATGGATGTTCACGCCTCTCCCCGGCGCCAGCGGACTCGATCGCATCGATCGTCTCGTCCAGCGGCGCGAGGGGGAGACGCTCTTTCGTCATGCGACACGGATCACGACCGGGCTCGTCGCGGCGCTCGCGGCCCTCGAACTCGTCGTCGTCCCGCTGGCGATCGCCATCCGGGGAAGGGGACCTTCGTCCTGGCCGACCACGCTGCTCTGGGCCGCCGCGTCGCTGGCGGTCACGGCAATCGGCTGCATGGTCCTGATGCTGCTTGACGCCCGAATGGTCGGCGCGCTTCAGGAACGCCGCCATGACCGTCCTCGCCAGTGGCTGCTCCTCGTGTTCTCGAGCCTCGTTGTGATCGGGCTGGGGGCCGGCTTCGCCGTGACGGTCTCGCTCGGCAGCCGGGACGGGATGATGTTCGTCCGGTCCGACTGGTTGCGGCTGGGGATCTGCTCCCTCCTGGCGCCGGTGGTCCTGGCGGTCTCCGCCCGCGAATCCCTCTCTCGCGGACGTCGACGCCGTGGCTGGGGACTCGCTGAACTCACTCGGTGACGGTGATTCGGCGGCGAGTCGAGAGGGAACTTCCGTTGGCTTGAACCAGTCCTCACTGGAGGTCTCGGGTGGCTACGGCCGCGCGGTCCGTCCCAAGAATGCAGCCAGGGCTGTCACAAATACGAGGCTCCGTTCGTCCTTACTGCAGATGGACGAAACGCACTTCCTCTCCCAGGAGCCTCACATGACCCCTCGCATCGACTATGCCACGACTGCCCCCGAAGCGGTCCGGGCCTTCTACGGCCTCGAAAAGTACCTGTCGGGCTGCGGACTCGAACGCAGCCTGTTCGAACTGATCAAGATCCGCTGCTCGCAGATCAACGGCTGCGCCTACTGCCTCGACATGCACACCAAGGACGCCCGCGCGGCCGGCGAGACCGAGCAGCGGATCTACACCCTCTCAGCCTGGCACGAGACGCCGTTTTTCTCCGAACGCGAACGGACCGCCCTCGCCTGGGTCGAACGCGTGACTCGGATCGCCGACGGCGCCCCCTCCGACGCTCTCTACCAGAAGACCCGCGAACAGTTCTCCGAAAAGGAGGTCGCGGACCTGACCTGGGCCGCCGTGGCGATCAACGGCTGGAACCGGATCGCCCTGAGCTTCGGCAACGTCGCCGGGACGTATCAGCCGCCCAAGTCGCACGCCTGACCCAGCCAGATGCCGGTCGGAAAGAGGTTAAACACCAAGGCACAAAGGAGGCACAAAGATCACCAAGAGAAGACAAGGCAAAGGAAACGCAGTTCCGCTCCTTCGTGTCCTTGGTGCCTCCTTTGTGTCTTGGTGTTTAATCCTGGCTCCCTCAGCTGATGATGCTCTTCCGGCGGTTCACGTAGTCCCAGACGACGAAGCGGTCGAGGTCTCGGCCGGCTGTGAAGAAGACGCGGCCCTTCGTCGTCTCGGCGAGGCGGTGGGCAAAGCGGATGTCCTCTTCCGACTGCGACCAGCTCGACAGGAGGAAGATGTTGATCACGATTCCCTCCCGCTGGCAGAGGAGCGCTTCCCGCATCGTCGCCTGTTCCGTCTTCTGATCGGACGGGTAGAGCAGGTAGAGGTGCGAGCCCTCGAAGTGGGCGGTCGGCAGGCCGTCCGTGATAAGGACCATCTGCCGGTTCGGCGTGTCGCGGGTCGTGAGGAACTGCCGCCCGAGCTGCAGCGCGTGCTGGATGTTCGTGAAGTGCGGCGGGACGTCGCTCTCGCTGATCTCGGGGCGGGACATATCGGCCCGCAGGCGGACGACCGGGTTGAAGATCGTCACCGGCTTGGGCATCAGGGCCGCGATTCCGCTCGGATGAACCGGCTTGGCGAAGCTCGCCATCTCGATGAACTGCAGGAAGTCGCCGGGGTACTCCTTGCGGATCAGGCCGTCGAGGGCGAGGGCCATCCGCTTGACGTTGATGTACTGGCCGCCGTGCCCCATCGAGCCGCTCATGTCCATCAGGACCGCGGTGGCGCACTTGGGGTTGTTCTTGGTGCGGTGGATGACGATGTCTTCCGCCTTCATCCGCAGCGGAACCTGCGGGCCGCCGCGGACGATGGCGTTCATCATCGACTGGACGATGTCCATCTGGGCGACCGAATCGCCGAACTCGTAGTCCTTCGTCGTCGGCAGCTCGACCGCTCCCTCGCCGACGATCGGCCCCTGGTGCCGGCCGCTTCGCGACGCCTGGAGCTGGCTGAAGATCTGCTCCAGCAATCGCCCCTGGAAGATGCGGTACGCCTTGGGGGTCATTTTGTAGCCGCGGCCGGACTTTTCGAGCCCCTGCTCTTCGGCCATCCGCTGCAGGAGCTGTTCGACCTGCTGCTGCAGCCGGTCGAGCTCGCCCATCTGCTCTTCGCTGGCGAACTGGCTCATCTCCGAGAGGTCGATCAGGGCGACCTGGGCGTTCTTCTTGGCCTCTTCGAGCTGCTTCAGAAGCCGGTCGATCGTCTCCAGCTCCTCCTTGACCGCCAGCCCTTCCTCGACCGTCAGCGATTCGCGGCCGGTGAACTCGTATTTCCCCGCTAGCTCATCGATCTGGTATTTTTCCCCCAGCTTATCGACGAGCTTCAGGAGCTCGCGGGCGAACTTGGAACGCTCGCCGCCGGCGCGGTACCAGAGCCGTTCGAGTTCGCGGAGCTGCTCGTCCTTCACCGCGCGGCGGAGCGACTCGGCGTGCTCCTTGGGGGCGTGGGTCGTAGCGGCCTGCTGCTCGAACGCCTTGGCTGCCTCTTTGACGACCTTCGTCGTCTCATAGGTTTCGAGGATCTTCCGCTTCCGCTCCTCGAGCATTTTGCGGAGCGACTCCAGCGTCGGGCCGAGGCCGGCGATCTGGTTGATGTCGAGCTTCACCGCGTTGGCGAGCTGCTCCTCCGTCAGCTCGTCCATGTCGCCGTACGCGAGCATGTGCTCGAATGCTGGCGAGACGAGGTCCGGCGGCGGCTGCGTCGGGCTCGGGAAGTTCTGGGGGTCGTACCGCTGGTACGAATGGATGATCCCGCCAAGCGATTCCGGCTTCATGTTTTGTGGCTGCTGATTGGCGGGGAGGGGATTCAACACCAAGACACCAAGGAGGCACAAAGAGCACCAAGAAGAACTCCAGGGAAAGGCATCGCGGTCGGTGAGACGGCGTCACCTTTAACCCCTTTGTGTCCTTGGTGCCTCCTTAGTGTCTTGGTGTTTAAAATTCGTCAGGTTTCGTAACGGATCCGCCCGTTGGTCTGGGCGCGGGAGATCTGGTCGGTGGCGTAGAGGCCGGCGAGGACGAACTCGACGCACGAGGCCCGGACCGCCGGGTCGCTCGAGGCGTTGAGCTCGAAGGCCTTGTCCCATGCCGGAGGGACGCGCTTGAGCCGCTCTGTGTACTGGGCCGAGGGCAACAGGTCGCCGACTTCGATTTTCACCCCCTGGCAGAAGATCTGGGCAATCTCCTCCAGGCCGTGCCGGTCGACGTACTCCTCGAACACCTTGCGGACCGCCTCGGCGACGAGGGAGTCGAGGATCTGCCGCTCGCTCATCTGGTGGCTCCCCATCAGGTCGAGCTCCAGCTTGCCCAGCGACGACGAGTAGAGGTGGCCGAGGTCGCTGATCCGGGGAACCGCCGGGGCTTCACTGAGGCGGGCGGAACGCTGCCGGGCGCTGGCGATCATGGTCCGGTAGTTGGCGATGCTGAACCGGGCGCTGACGCCGCTGGCGTGGTCGATGTATTTCGACTTCCGGGCGGCGATGCTGATCTCTTCGACGATCTCCTTCATGAACCGCGGCACGACAACGGGGAAGCGACCGCCGAGGTCGAGCCCCGCTTCCTGCTCCATGATGTCGATGCCGAGATCACGCTCCCGCGGATAGTGGGTGTGGATCACCGACCCGATCCGGTCCTTGAGCTGCGGAATCACCTTGCCGCTGCGGTTGTAGGTGGCGGGGTTCGCCGAGAAGAGAATGAGAACGTCGATATCGAACCGGACGGGGTAGCCGCGGATCTGGACGTCGCGCTCTTCGAGGATGTTGAACATCCCGACCTGAACCAGCTCGTCCAGTTCGGGGACTTCGTTCATGGCGAAGATCCCGCGGTGCATGCGGGGGATGAGCCCGAAGTGCAGGGCGGACTCGGCCGACATGCTGGTGCCGCCGGCGAGTTTGGCGGGGTCGATCTCGCCGATGATGTCGGCGAACTTGGTTCCCGGGGCGAGCCGTTCGACGTAGCGTTCCGAGCGGGGCCACCAGGCGATGGGGACCTCTTCTTCGGGGACGCTGGCGACGAGTTCGCGGCCGAGGCGGGTGATTGGCTTGTACGGATCGTCGTGGAGCGGGATCTCGGGGTGGGCGATGTAGGGGATTTCGTCGTCGAGGAACCGGGCGAGGGTTCGCATCAGGCGGCTTTTGCCCTGGCCTTTTTCGCCGAGGAAGAGCATGTCGTGCCCGGCGATGAGGGCGATGCTGATCTCGGGGATGACGGTGCTGTCGTAGCCCAGGATCCCGGGGAAGAGCGTTTCCCCGGAGGCGAGGGCCTTGAGGAAATTGTCCCGCAGCTCGTCTTTGATCGTCTTGGAAACCCACCCGCTCTCGCGGAGCTCTCGCAGATTGCCTGGTTTTTTGACCGCTGTCGCTTCCTGGGCCACTTCGTCTCCGCCTTCCGGACCGGGAGTGTGGTGAAATTGAATGCCGCCGGATTATAGCGCCGGCGGAGTGTCAGCCAAATCGGAGGGGGTGACGGCGTTCCAGCGGGAGGAGCCGAAAGCCGGAGTCAAGGGCCCCAAGACACAACACAGACCCTTGCCACCGGAGGCGCTCCTGTGAGGAACCGTGGTAAACAACGGGTGTCCGCTTTGTGGTTCCGGCGTGAAGGACTCGCTCACATCGGAACGCTCGCTCTGGCGTTCCCGCGGGTTGGTGAGGGGCATACGGCACGGTGTCCGCGTTTGGATATGCACTCCTTCAGACATCTCTCGACGGCCAGGCCTCCGGCGGGCAGGGGGTGGCCCCTGCACGCCACCAGGGGATCCCTGGACCCGGTCAGGGCAGCGATGGAGTGGTCGGAGGTGGTCAAGGGTGCCACAATAGGCGTTTTTCCAGCCCTGAGAGCCCCCGATGAAGTCCACCCCCGCTCCGCTCGACGGCGTAGTGGTTCTCGAAACACCCCTCTTTCACGACGAACGGGGATACTTCCGCGAACTGCACCACGCCCAGAAGTTCAGCGCAGCCGGACTGGAGATGACATTCGTCCAGGACAACCTCTCCCGCTCACGTCGCGGCGTCGTCCGCGGACTGCACTACCAGATCGAGCAGCCCCAGGGAAAACTCGTCACCGCCCTGACCGGAACGATCTTCGACGTCGCCGTCGACCTGCGGCGATCCTCCCCGACCTTCGGACAGTGGTTCGGCGTCGAACTCTCGGAATCGAACGGACGAAGCATCTACATCCCCCCCGGCTTCGCCCACGGCTTCTACGTCCTCTCCGACACCGCGGACGTCCTCTACAAGTGCACGGCCCTCTACGCCCCTCAGTTCGAGCGGACGGTGCTGTGGAACGACCTCGCCCTGGGGATCACGTGGCCGCTCGGTGACCGGCCGACGATCGTCTCCGGGAAGGATCAGGCCGGCGCGCCGCTCGCCCAGGCGGAGACATTCCGATGACCGACCACCGTCCCACGATCGCCCTCACGCTGGGGGATGTGTGCGGCGTCGGTCCCGAAACGGTCGTCCGTGCCCTGGCCACGTTTCCGGCCGAGTCCTTCCTGCCCGTCATCGTCGGACACCCCGACGTCCTGCGGCGGGCGCTGGCGCTCGTCGGGGCATCCCGGATGGTCGTCGAAGTCGATGGCCCGGAGGACGCTGACCGAGGGGGCGAAGCCCTGGCGTGCTGGAATCCTTCGGCGGCGGACGTCGGCTCGCTCCCGCCGGCGAAGGTCGATGCCCGGGCGGGGCAGGCCGCCTACGACTGGCTCGTCGCGGCGACCCGGGCGGCCCTGGCCGACCGGATCGACGCCATCGTCACCGCGCCGCTCAACAAGTACGCGCTGCATCAGGCGGGACTCGACTTCCCCGGCCACACCGAGATCCTGGCCCACGAGTGCGGCGTCGCCGAGTATGCCATGATGCTCTACCTACCGCCGGCCGAAGCCGACGCAGCGGGGGTGAGGAACCCGAATGCGCTCAGCGTCGCCCATGCCACGCTGCACACGTCGATTGCCAGCGTGCCGGGGCTCCTGACGGAGAACCGGATCCGCGAGACGATCGAACTCGTCGATCATTTCCTGCAGCGGATCGGACAGCCGACGCGGCGGATCGGCGTCTGCGCCCTGAATCCGCATGCCGGCGAAGAGGGGCTGTTCGGCGAGGAGGAGATGCGCGTCATCGGTCCTGCGGTCGCCGGCTCGCGACGCGACGGCCTCGATGCCGTGGGACCGTATCCCGCCGATACGCTGCTGAAGCGGGCGGTCGAAGGGGAGTTCGACGGCGTCGTGGCGATGTACCACGACCAGGGGCACATCGCCCTCAAGCTGATCGGCTTCCACCGGGCGGTGAACGTCACGCTCGGCCTGCCGATCATCCGCACGAGCCCCAGCCAGGGGACGGCGTTCGACATCGCCTGGCAGGGAGGGGGGAAAGCGGACCCGTCCGGGATGCAGGCCGCGATCGACGTGGCGCTGCGGCTGGTCGCGTCCCGCGGGTAGGGCGGACTGGCCGAATCGCAGGCTGCAACTGGCTTGCGGCTCGGCGGGAGCCTCGCCCTCCCGAACCAGAGGGCTCAGTAGCTTGAGACGAGCTCGCGGCCGACGCGCCGCTGGCCGTTCTTCAGCGGGGCCGGGCCGTACCAGGGGGGGTGCCAGTCGTTCTCTTCGAGGAGGGCCGTCATCTCCGCCAGCGACTCGACCACCAGATCGGGACGGTAGGCGAACCGATGGAGGTCTTCCCGCTTGGTGCCGCCGCTGAGGACGAGCGCGGCGTGCATTCCGAGCTGGACACCGCCGAGGATGTCGGTCTCCATCGTGTCGCCGATCATCGTCGTCTCGTCGGTCGAGAGCCCCAGCTCCTTTCGGGCGGCCCGCATCATGTAGGGGCTCGGCTTCCCGACGCTGAACGCTTTGACGCCCGTCGCGGTCTCGAGCATCGCCACCATGGCCCCGCAGCCGGGGCGTAGGCCGTTGTGCGTGGGGCAGTTCGGATCGAGGTTCGTCGCGATCAGCTTCGCTCCGCCCAGGATCATCCGGACCGCAGCTTCGACGAGCTCCAGGTTGAACGTCCGCCCTTCGCCGACGACAACGTAATCGGGGTCGTGATCGACGACCGAGTAGCCGTGATTGTGCAGCGCCGTCAGCAGTCCTCCTTCGCCGATGACGAAGGCGGTGCCGTTGGGCTTCTGTTCGGCGAGGTACCGGGCGGTCGCCATCGCGCAGGTGAAGACGTGTTCCTCTTCAACGTCGATCCCCATCCGCTGCAGCTTCGTAACGACGTCGCGCCGTGTCCGCTGGCTGTTGTTCGTGAGAAACCGGAAAGGGATTTCTCTCAGCCGCAACTGTTCGATAAACCGATCCGCACCAGAGATCAACTGGGAGCCTCGATACAGAACACCGTCCATATCGATCAGAAAGCCGTACTTCATCTCACTCGACTCACGTCCATGACTGCTGCGCACGTGTCAAACAGAGAGTGTGGTCACCGTCCCGGTGAGTTCGCTGCGAGGCAAATCGGACACGCACCCAGCGATGAGGCAGAATCGCACTTACCATGCCGGGTTGCCGTTAAGAGGATGTTGCGATCCGATAACCCGTTTCATGCAGGCAGGTTACGGTTTCGTCTTCCACGAATGTTCCGAAGCGTCCGCCCGCGAGGCTGCCGAGATATCAGGCAGCGGAGATCCTGTGAGGCCGGCGCAGTTTCTGTCGCGTTCGTGGCGACAGGGATTGAGCGGCCGGGATTCCCGGTCGGCAGAGAAGTGGCCACACAGCAGGTCGGTTTGATGCGTTGTCGTTTACAATGAATTCCCCCGTGAACCCTCCCCGGCAGACAGCAATGCGATCGATTGGCGTCCGGCAGATTGACCATGTCACGTTCGTCGTGAAGGACCTCGACACGTCGCGGCGGTTCTATGAGGACGCCCTCGGGATGCAGCCGGCGCCGCGGCCGAACTTCCCGTTCCGGGGGCTGTGGTTCTCCGCCGGAGCGACCTACATTCACCTGATCCACGAGCACGACCAGTCCGGTCCCGCCGGGGCGACGATCGATCCTTCCGCCGCCGTCAGCCGGACACGGCACGTAGCGTTCGAGGTCGAGGACGCCGCCCGGACGATCGAGGTCCTCAAGGAGCACGGGATTGCGATCGTCTCCGGTCCCAAGAACCGGCCCGACGGGCCGATCCAGATCTACGTCCTCGACCCGGACAACAACTGCATCGAACTGTTCTCGATGAAGAGCACGCTGTAGCGAAGACAGACGCCTGGGCGCGTCGCTCATGGCATCCACTGAAAACTGACGACTGAAAACTCCCACAATGTCTCGCCACATTCGATGCCGGAAATGCGGGACCGTCTTCTCCATCGAGGAGATGTCGGCCGAGGGCCGGGCGGTCTGCCCGGTGACGGACTGCGGCCAGTCCTACGAAGTCCGGACCCGGCACCGCGCCTTCGCCGCCACCAGGCCCTCCGCGCGTTCTCCGCGGCGACGATCCCGGTGGCCGCTCTGGACGTCGCTCGCCGTAGGGCTGCTGGTCGTGCTGGGCCTGTTCCAGCTCCCGTTCGCGCATCAGGCGGCGATTCTTCCCGGAGCCAATGTGGTCCACGCGGAGGAGACCGCGCCGGCGGCTCCCGCTCAGCCCGACTTTGCGACCGAGATCCGCCCGCTCCTCAAGACCTACTGCTATGACTGCCACACGCAGGAGACGCAGGAGGGGGGGCTCGTCATCGATGGCGACCGGGACCTGGCTTCGATCCTGAAGCACCGCGAGCAGTGGACCAAGGTCTTCGAGCGGGTGCGGATCGGGGCGATGCCCCCCAGCGACGCCCCGCAGCCGACGAAGGAGGAGCGGGAGAAGATCGCCGCCTGGCTCGACCATGCGCTCTTCTATGTCGACTGCAACGGGCCGCCGCATCCGGGGCGCGTCACCGTCCGGCGGCTCAACCGGTCGGAGTACCGCAACACCGTCCGCGACCTCCTGGCGGTCGATCTCGATGTCAGCGCATTCCTGCCGCAGGACGACGTCGGCCACGGGTTCGACAACATCGGCGACGTCCTTTCGGTCCCGCCGCTCCTCATCGAAAAGTACCTCGCGGCGGCCGAGCAGGTGGCGCAGCGCGCGGCCGTCGTCCCGGATGAGCGGGCCTTCGACCGGACCTGGACGCCGAAGGAACTGTCCGAACGGGGAAGCACGCGCGACGAAGACGACGGGACCCGGACCCTGACGGGGCGGGGAGAGTTCTCGGTCGAGATCGACGTGAAGAAACGCGGGACCTACGAGGCCCAGTGGATCGTCTCCGGGGAGCCGATGGGCCGCGATCTTCCGCGGACGAGCCTCCGGATGGGTGAGGACGATGTCCTGCGGTTCGATGTCGTGGGGAGGAAGACACAGACCTTCCGGCAGAAGACGGCGCTCGAGGTCGGCTCGCAGAAGGTGTCGCTGTCGCTCTCCGGCAACCGGGATCGGAAGCCGGAAGATCCGATCCCGACCGCCTCGGTCCACCGTCTTCGGGTCCGCGGGCCCATCGAAAACCTGCCGGACCTTGACGGGCCGGCCTCGAAGGTGACGCTCGTCCAGCCGGATCCGGAGAAGCTGGCCGGCGAGGGCCGCGGTGCCGAGATCCTGCGGGCCGCGCGGGAGACGCTCGCTCCGATCGTCCGCCGGGCTTTCCGCCGGCCGGTGACGGAGGAGGAGATCGCGAAGTTCACCCGCTTTGTCCCCGTCGCCATGGAGCGGGGGGATCCGTACGAGCGGGGCGTGCAGGTGGCCCTTCAGGCGGTCCTCGTCGCGCCGCAGTTCCTCTTCCGCGTGGAGAACGGCCGCCCGGGTTCCGGGAACGGCGCGCGGCGGCTGACGGATCATGAGCTGGCGTCCCGGCTGTCGTACTTCCTGTGGAGCAGCATGCCGGACGAGGAACTCTCGGCCCTGGCGGAGCAGGGGAGGCTGTCGAGCGACGAGGTGCTGACCGAACAGGTCCGGCGGATGCTCGACGATCCGCGGTCGTCGGCGCTGATCGACAACTTCGCCTCGCAGTGGCTGGCCCTGCGGAAGCTCTTTACGGAGGAGGTCTCGCCGGACGTCCAGCAGTTCCCTGAGTTCACTCAGCGGCTCCGCGAGGACATGGCGACCGAGACGGAGATGTTCTTCGGCTCGATCCTTCGGGAGGACCGGCCGCTGACGGACCTGATCGCGGCCGACTACTCGTTTGTGAACGAGCGGCTGGCGCGGCTCTACCGGATTGAGGGGATCGACGGGGACGAGTTCCGCCGCGTGACGCTCCCCGAGGGGCGGCGGGGGCTGCTGACGCATGCCAGCATCCTGACGCTGACGTCGTATCCCAACCGGACTTCACCCGTGAAGCGCGGGGAGTGGATCCTGGCGAATCTGTTGGGGGACAGACCGCCCGATCCGCCGCCGGTGGTGCCGGGGCTGGAGGAGACGCAGAAGTCGAATCCCGATCTGCCGCTGCGGAAGCAGCTGGAGATGCACCGGGCGGACGCGGGGTGTGCTTCGTGTCACAAGGTGATGGACGAGCTGGGATTTGGCCTGGAGAACTATGACGCCATTGGCCGGTGGCGGGAGAAGGATGGGCGGTTTGAGGTCGACAGCACGGGGACGTTGCCGACGGGTGAGACGTTCCGTGGAGCGACGGAATTGACGGCGATTCTGCGGCAGCGGGAGGAGGAGTTTGCGCGGTGCTTTGTCGAGAAGCTGCTGACTTTTGCCTTGGGGCGGGGGCTGGAGTATTACGACAAGTGTGCCGTGGACGGGGTTGTGGATCGTGTGCGGAAGGAAGGGATGCGGGTTTCGGCCGCGGTGCGGGGGATCGTGCTGAGTGCGCCGTTCCGCATGCGGGGCGAGTAACGTGCTTGCCGGCACGACGGTGCTACGTCAAACCCAACGTGCTACGGCAGCCGGGGTCAAGGGGGCAACCCCTTGCCGCCGGAGGCGCTTCCCTGAGGAACCGTGGGACACAACGGACCTCCCCTTTGTGGGACCGGCGTTGAGAACTCACCGCTCGCTTTGCAATGCCCGCGGGTTGGTGAAGGGGCATACGACACGTTGTCCGCGTTTGGACACGTGCTCCTTCAGAGAGACTCCCGACGAGAGGGCCTCCGGCGGGCAAAGGGGCGTTGCCCCTCTGCACTCCCTACCAGGGGTTACCCCCTGGACCCCGGTGATCTTTAGCGGCCGCCGCGGTTTCCGCCGCCGCCGAAGTTGCCACCACCGAAACCGCCGAACCCACCGAAGTTCCCCCGCGAACGACCGCTGTCGCCCCCACCGCGGTTCCCCCGTCCGGAGTCCCCGCCGCCAAACGTCCGGCCGCCTCCTCCGCCACCACCCGGGGTGAACCCGCTCGGTGCGCCGCCTCCACCTCCGCCGCTCCCGCCGCGGTTCTGCATCCGCTGCTCGAACATCCGGCGAAGATCATCCGGATTCGGAGCGGGAGGCGTCGTCGGCTGTCCGCCGCTCTGCCCGTCGTTCGTCGTTGGCCGGCTCCGCCCCCGCGACGACGAGACCCGCACCTTGGGCATCAGTGTCCCGAGAGTGCTGGAAATGACCGCCGCGTTCGTGTTCTCCAGCGAGACGATCCGGACCGACTTGCGGGAGTCGAGAGCCGCCTTGTCGAGCTGCCCCACGAGTTCGCGGATCTCGTTGTACAGCGAGTCATTGGCCGAGACGATCAGCGTATTCGTCTGGTCGTCCATCGAGAGGGCCAGCTTGATCTGCGGCGGACGACCCTGCTCGTTCCCGCGGCCTCCCCCCCCCATCATCATCGCCATGATGTTGGGGCCTCCGCGGCCTCCCATCATCTGGGCCTGCATCCCTTCTTCGGTGTAGTCGCGATACAGCTCCCGGACGGACGTGAAGACGTCCGCCACGTCGGCGTACTCGACGGGGATCATCCGCGGCTGACGGTCCCGGTCGGTGTCCGGGAGCTCCGACAGGTCGAGGATGTCGAGCATCTCTTCCACTTCCCGGACGCGGTGCGGCGGTCCGGAGACGAAGAGGGCGTTCAGCCGCGGCTCGGGGATGATCCGCAGGCTGTTCGTGGCGAGAGTCGAGGTGATCCCCGTGGCGTCCATCATCGTCGAGCCGAAGCCCGACAGGCCGCTGGTCAGGCTGCCGAACGTTCCGGAAGAGCTCGACGATGACATGACCCGGCTGTCCGGGATGAGCTGCTCCAGCATGGTGGCCGCTTCGGTCGCGTCCGCCGAGCGGAGTGTGAAGACGGTCCACGAGTTCCGGATCGGAATCGAGGCAAGCGTGCTTTCCAGCATCTCCTCCAGCCGGTCGAGCGACGCTTCATCGGTCGACGAGAGGATCAGCTCTCCGCCGACGACCGTCACGATGACGGGCGGGGCCTTGGGATTGTTCTGTACCGCGGGATTCCGGGGACTGCTCGCCGGCGGGGCGGCGGGGGCCCCCTCTCCCCCCTGCGGCATCGGCGCGGGACGCTGTGGAGTCGCGGAGCCCGCGTTCGGCGGGGTTTCCGCTGGTTGCGCCGCACCCGCCTGAGCCAGGCGGGCGGGGGCCGGCTCCGCGTCGCTGGAGACGTCGACGAACTGAAGGGCGGAATCGTCGCCCCGCCGGACGCGGGCCTGCGTTCCGTCACGGTCGTTCGGCGCGGAAGTCGGCGTGCTGGGCGGAGAGGCGGCCGGCGCTCCCTGGGGATCAACCGCACTCCGCGGCTCCTCCAGGGGGAGGGCAGCGGGACGCGCGGGCGAGGACGCCGGGGTCTCTCCGGTCGGCGCCCGCATCCCGCGGATCAGACCTCGCTGGTCGGGCGTGACGATCCGGATCGGAGTCGGAGACTCGTTCGCCCAGATCTTTTCGATCAGCGGCATCACCTCTTCCGGATCGCGGCCGTAGAGGGAGAAGGTCCGCACCATCCCCCGCTCGGACGGCTTCTGGCCGGTGCCGTCTTCGCCAAGCTGCGTCAGGAGGTTCTTGACCTGCGTCACCTGGTCGAGCGTGCCGCGGACCATGACCTGCCGGCCCGCGAGGTCCGCCTCGACCGTCGGGGCGTTCTGCCCGTCGGTGGCGAACATCGACCGGATCGTCGCGGCAACGGCGACGGGATCCTTCTTCACGAGCGGGATCACGATGACCTGCTGCGCCCCGAGGCCGACGCCGTCCATCTGGCGGATCAGCGCCTCGACTTCGCGATGCTGCTCCTGCGTCGCCATGATGTGGATCTTGCCGTTGCGGCCGTCCTCATTGATGACGATCCCGGGCATGATCGAGTCGATCGACTTCGTCACTTCGCGGGGATCCGCGTTGTCGATCTTGTAGACGACGAGGTACGGCTTGCGGCTGCCGCGGCCCCCCCCTTCGCCCTCGACGTCGACCGTCTCGAGAGCCGACTTGACGATGTCGTGCTCGGCGATCGTGGCAGTGACGAGGAGCTTGTTCGTCCGTTCGTCCGCGGTGACCTGGGTGTGGCCGGTCGGCGAGGCGGCCGACTGCGCCCGCTGCATCATCGCCTGCATCTCGCGCGGGTCGCGGTCCCCGCGGCCGCGGTCTCCAAACCCGCCGCCGCCGAAGCCGCCGCCAAAGCCCCCGAACCGGGAGTCCCCACCGGCCGAGCTGCTGACGTTCGAGACCGGCTTGGCGATGCCGAGCAGGCTCTTGACGATCGTTTCCGCGTCGTAGGCGTCGATGTTCTTGACCGCATACGCCCGGAAGACCCGGTCCTGCGGCGAGTGCTGGCTCGCCAGGCTGTCGACGATGTCCCGGATGCGGCGGAGGTTGGCCCCGGTGTCGGTGGCCATGATCGTGTTCGTCGACTTGAGGCCGACGACTGAGCCCTGCGGTCCGCGGAGGGAGTCGAGTTCCTTGGCGACCTGGCTGACGTCGACCCCCGTCACCGGGAAGGCGACCGTCAGCAGTTCATTCCGTCCCCGCAGGTCGAGCTCGGAGGGGCGGATCTCGGGAATGAGGTTCGGCGGAATCGGGTTGCCGTCGAGCCGCAGGCAGACGAGGAACTCGTCGCGGCGGACGAGGATGTACCCCTTCTGCAGCAGGTAGCCGTTGAGGATGTCGAGCGCCTCGGTCGGCGTGTACGACTTCTTGTCGTAGTAGTTGAACGTTCCCGGCGGAGTCTCGGTGAGGTCGAGCGTCAGGCCCGCCCGCTCGGCGAACAGCTTGAGGACTTCAGCCCACGGGGCGTAACGGAAGTTGAAGGACATCCGGACGTCGCTGGCGAGTCCGCCCGAGGCGGGCGCTGCGGCCGGCTGTTCGGTCGTTCCCTTGGGCGGGGCCGTTCCGCCTGGGACGGCGGCCAGCATCGCGCCTGCGCCGAAATCGATTGTCGGCACCGCTCCTTCGGGGACCGCTTCGATGAACGGGACGCCGGGGGTGCTGTTGGCGTTCCGCGACCCGCCGCGGCCGCGGTCCCGTCCACCACCCCGGTCCCACCGGTCGTTGGTGTCTTCGGGAGCAGCGGCGCCGAGGCTCGTCGTCCACTTGGACTTCTGGTCCGCCGTCAGGACGCCGTTCATCTTGGCTTCGAAGTCGTCCCGCAGCTTCTGGCGGTCCTCTTCGCTCGCCTGGAAGCCCTGCTGGAAACGGGCGTTGTCGTACTCGGTCTGGAGCGCCCGCATCTGCTCAATCTGCTGCGGGCTGTATCCGAGCTCCTTGGCGACGTCGGTGCGGGTCAGCGCGCGGGTCCCCTGCCGCTGGAGGTTGATCTGCCGGGCGCGGGTGAACTGCTTTTCGTCCAGGACCAGCTTGGCCTTGGCCTCGACTTCCGCGTTCAGGGCCTCGCCGGCGACGCGCATCTCTTCGCGGGCCGCGGCCCGCTGCTCTTCGGTCTCGGCGGACCGCATCTTCTGAAACGCCGGGCCCATCTTGCCGAAGAAGTCCGTCTCTTCCGAGATCTTCCGCAGCTTCTCCGACTGGTCGTCCGTCAGCCCGACCTCGGACTTCACGGAATCCCGCCGCAGTTCGTCGAGGATCCCGCCGCCGCCGAAGCCGCCCCGCGGACCTCCTCCGCCTCCCGGTCCGCCCCCACGGAATCCGCCAGGACCACCGCCCTGTCCGCCGCCTCCCGGCGGTCCGCCGCGTCCCCGCTCTCCGTCCTGGGCGATGACCCCCGAGCACAGGAGGGCCGACGTGATGACGAGGCTGAACAACCTGGAAACCCGTGACCGCATGGACTGCTCCCAACACACGGACGACGATGTCCGGACTGTCGTATTCGGACTGCCTTCTGGCACGCGCTGATCAGGCGCTTCGGCGAATCTGTCGTGGGACAAGACTGCCGCGTGAACGGACGTTTACTGCGGTCGCCGGCATGACCGCTCCGGTCCGGCTGGCCGTGCACTGGCACCAGTCGGACCGCTTCCAACGTCGGAACACACACAATTCGGTCGGGAATGAAACCCGCCAAACCCGGCGCGGTTTCGCCCCGCCTTCGTAGATCGGCGGATGATATCCCGATCCCCGCCTAGTTTACCGGACGACTGCGTTCCGTCCGAGAAGAAAGACGCGCAGAAGCACCGTATTCGTCACAATCCGAATGCCATAACTTGATGGTTCATGAAGAATTGAGGAGAAGGTCGATGGCCGGAAGCCTGCGGCCTGGGGCCAGGCCGTCTTCAGGAGGAAATGAGCGTTCCTCGTGGGCCCTCAGAGCGAGCCCCTTGCCCCGGGGCCTCCCTAAAAACGGCGAACGGGACGTCCCAGCCTCAATGCCGGTTCGTCCCGTTCTTCGTAGTGATGCAGACCCGGGAAGGTCGTGCTTCGTGTGGCCCCGGCCGTGGGGCCTTTCGTCTTCAGTCTAGTTCAAGGCCATCGCGGGGACGCGGCCGAACCGCTTGAATTTCCCATTCGCCGTCGGACCGGGCCGGTCGACGGGGTTAAGCTTAGGACCCGACTCTTCACGGCTACGAGCGCCGGTTCCGGCGTCATCGCGAGGAAGAACCGGTTCCGGCGTCAGAATCGGCTTGGCCACTTCGGTGTCGACCGCACCCGGCACCGTCAGGATGTTCGGCGTGGTCGAAGGGACCGAGTAGGAGGGATCGAACGTGGTGATCGATCCGGGAGCGACGGCCGGCGAACCGGTGACCGGAGCAGGAACTCCAGCCGGAGCGGCGGTGTCGCAGCAGTTCGTCACCGGGACCATCCGGCAGACCTCGTAGGCGACCTGGCGGGGGACCACCTTGGAAACCATCCGCGTGTAGCAGACCGGCTCCTGGCGGCAGACCGTCCGGCTCACCTTGCGGGTCACCGTGTAGGGGACCTGCTTGGCGACGCAGTACGGGACGCGGCAGGTCTTGGTTTCGCAGACCATCTTGCAGGTCTGGACCGGGATCTGACGCTGGCGGGTTTCGCAGACCATCCGGCAGACCTGGTAGGGGACCTGGCGGTTGACCGTCTCGCAGACCATCCGGGTCACCTGGACCGGGATGTTTTCGCAGACCTGTTCCGGGACGACCCGGCAGACCTGGCGGTTGATCGTCTCGCTCACCTGCTGGGGGACCCAGCGGCAGACCTGGATCGGGCAGGACTGGCGGACCACCTGCGGCTGGTAGCTCGTGCAGGGGATCTGCTGGGCGACGATGTTGGGGCACCAGACGCGGTTGCAGACCGTCGTGCCGGGGCACTGGACGTAGCAGACTCGTGGGCAGCCGCAGTTCCAGACGATCCGCGGGACGACCGGTCCCGGGCGGAAGGACTGCTGCATCTGCCACGTTCCGCAGTCGCGGGTGACGGTCCGGTAAGTCGTGACCGGCTGCATGACGGTGTAGCAGCGTTCCTGGTTGACCGTCTCGGTCACCTGCCGCATGACCGTCCGGCAGATCGTCTGCGGGCAGTTCTCGACGACGTTGCGGTAGACCGTGCGGGTCACCTGGCGGTTGACCGTTTCGCAGACGGGCCGCTGGACCTGATAGGAGACGTTGCGGTAGGCCGTCTCGGTGACGGGCCGCTGGACCTGGTATTCTTCGACGCGGCAGGAGGTCTCGTAGACTGGCCGCTGCACCTGGTACTGGACTTCGCGCTGGCACTGTTCCATGACAGTGCGGTAGCAGGTCTCGTGGACGTCTTCGCAGACGTTGTCGTAAACCGTGCGGTTGACCGTGATCTGCTGTGGCTCGCAGACGGTCTCATAGACCGTGCGGTAGCAGGTTTCCCGTTCAACGCGACAGGCGGTGTAGCAGGCTGTCGGCTGGCAGCTCGACACCGGGCAACAGTTGTAACCGGGACTGCAACAGGCCGAGGCCCATGCTGTCCCGCCCGATAGGGAGGCCAACAGGGCCGCCACGCTCAGGAAGGCTCGCTTCATCACAATTCTCCGTAGAGAAGACGTGAACCGAGTCCGTTCGACACAGACCGCCCGGCCATCGGGTCAATTCCCGCCGGTCGGTCACGCAGCAAAGTCCATCCTGCCGCTGAGGGGAGCCTGCATCAAGTGCGCCATGACCGTCACGGCATCAACTTTTCGCAGGGGGGACGCACGTCGCGAATCTTCGGAGATGTCGCCGCAGCCGACGGGACACTCCGAACGCGCAGGCGTTCCCCGACCATCCTAAATTCCGCTCGGAGGGAACTTGAGCACAATCGTGGGGAAAGCGGGTGGAGCGTGTGGGATCTCGTCATCTGTCGGAAAAGACGGCAGAGCTTACCCAGTTTCCGGGGTGGTTCCTGGATTCGTCCGGTGCAAGGTATTGACAGGCTCGCTTGTGCGGGTTGCACCGACGGGGCGGGCGGTACGACGTTCTTGCCGGCACGACGCTGTTCGCTCAAACCCGATGTGCGACGGCAGTCGGGGTCAAGGGGGTCTCACCCCCTTGCCGCCGGAGGCACTTCCATGAGGAACCGCGGTCAGCAACGGACGTCCGTTTTGTGGAACCGGCGTTGAGAACTCATCGCTCGCTCCGCAATCCCCGCGGGTTGGTGAAGGGGCATCCGGCACGTTGTCCGCGTTTGGACACTGACTCCTTCAGACATCTCTCGACGGCCAGGCCTCCGGCGGGCAAAGGGGCGTTGCCCCTCTGCACTCCCCACCAGGGTGCCCCTGGACCCGGTGGAACAGCCGGCAAAGTCCCGCCAACTCACCCCACCGTCACTCCCTGCGCGGCCCGACTCCGCTTCCCGACGCGCACCTTGAATCCCCCTTCGAAGAACGTCGCCCCGCGACTTGCGGGACATTCCACCCTCCGCCACCTCCCAACCGAAAACGACTGTGGAAGAACTCCCGCCGGGATGAGCCCTGCGCGCCCGGAGCGAGACTTCCCAACGGTCCCGAGCGGGCCTTTCACGGAGGAGGGAACATCATGTCCGATGACCAGATGGCGATTCTTGGCTGCGGCGCCGCCGTGGTGATCTGCACCATGATCCTCATGATCAGTGCCCAGATCGGAAAGTACACCCGCCGCCAAGAAACCCAGGCGGAACCGGAGTCGATCCGCCTTCCGCAGCGGCAGGTAGGCCGCCGGGCCGCCTGAGCGGCGCCAGCCGGAAGACGCGGACGGCGGCGGGAAAAGGCGGTCGCTCTGTGCGGACTGTGACGCCGGATCCGGCCATCGCGGTGGTGCGGCGACGGAAACCTCCGCGAAACGCAACCCGCTCGCGGGAAACGAATTGACCACGTTTTTCGGCGGTCGATACATTCGAATGACCCGCCGCGGGCGGCCGGACCCGTTCCGGCGAATGCCCGGTTCGGGGAAACGCCCTGGCCGGGAACAGCACCCGATTCAGGGAATCACAAGGGACTCCTTCATGTCTGACGCGTCTCTCTCCCTGACCCGCCGCGACGTCCTGCGGGGAGCCCTCGCGACGGCGCTCGCCGGAGCCTGGCTGCCGCTGGGCGCGTTCGCCCAGGAGCGGCTCGACATGGGGTTCGCCCGGCTCGTCCCCGGCGTCGCCTCCGGTGAAGAGCTGGCCCGG
This sequence comes from Planctomyces sp. SH-PL14, assembly GCF_001610835.1. NCBI lineage: Bacteria > Pseudomonadati > Planctomycetota > Planctomycetia > Planctomycetales > Planctomycetaceae > Planctomyces > Planctomyces sp. SH-PL14. The sequence goes on from NZ_CP011270.1 coordinate 6,322,532, forward strand.
CAGCCGGAACTGTGGGTGATGGACATCGCCTACAAGCCGATGCGGCTGATGTTTGTCGAAGTCCTCGATAAGGCGACGGGAAAGAAGAAGCGGGAGCAGATCTGGTATCTGTGCTACCGCGTCGTGCGGCGTCCTGTCCAGGGACGCGATCCGGGCGGGGCGGAGCCGATCAATCCGCTCGAGCCGGTGCCGGGGACTCCCAAGTTCCTGCCGCAGTTCACGCTGGTGACGTACGACAATCCGCAGTCGCAGGTTCCGACGCGGATCCAGCTCGACATGATCATTCCGGAGGCGGTCGCGGCGATCAACAAGGTCGAGAAGCCGTACACGTACAAGGATTCGGTCCATATCGTCCAGAACCTTCCCGAGGCGGTTGCGGCGGGGACGCCGGATGTGCCGTACGTTTACGGCGTCGCCACGTGGCGGGGGATCGATCCCCAGACCGACTTCTTCAAGCTGATCGTTTCGGGGATCACGAACATCTACGAGACCCGCGGCGCCGAAGGGGAGGCGAAGTCGCAGTGGCGGAAGGTGCTGGTCCAGAAGTTCCATCGCCGGGGCGACCAGTTCGACCCGAACATTCGTGAGTTCGAGTTCGATGGCGCGGCGGAGTGGCAGTACCAACCTGATCGGCCGGATGCAGTGCCCAGTGCGCCGACAATGTAAGACGGACGCCCCAACGTTTCTTCACCGGGGTCCAGGGGCTCGCCCCTGGTGGGGAGTGCAGAGGGGCAAAGCCCCTTTGCCCGCCGGAGGCCCTCTCGTCGGGAGTCTCTCTGAAGGAGCACGTGTCCAAGCGCGGACACCGTGCCGGATGCCCCCTCACCAACCCGCAGGGATTGCAGAGCGGGTGTGGAGTTCTCAACGCCGGTTCCACAAAGCGGACGCCCGTTGCTGACCAAGGTTCCTCACAGGAGTGCCTCCGGCGGCAAGGGGCCTGCGTCGCTTTTTTGGCCCCTTGACCCCAGATGCCGTGGAACATTGGGGCTGAGCAAACAGCGTCGTGCCGGCAAGCACGCTCGTCGTCTCAGTCCGCGTCGCCATTGCCGTTCTGTGATACACCGGCCCGGTGAAAGTCCGACATTGGGCTGAACCACTGCGGACGCGTCGGCCGGCGAGCATTCGCCCGCGCTTCGGCCTCCGCGTAGACCTCCCGGTTGCGGCGGATCTGGTTTGCCGCGGCCACGAGCCGTTCCCCGATCGGGACCGTCGGCCGGTTCGCCTTCCGGTCTCCCGCGTACGCCAGCTTGGCGTCCTGCACGAGCCGCTTGAGGTCCGCCCCCGAGAACTCGTCCGATCGCTCGACGACGGGAGCCAGGTCGACCCCCTCGAACAGCGGTTGGCCGTCGATGTGCTGCTCCAGGATCTTCTGCCGGGCTGCCGGATCCGGCAGACGCATTTCGAGCCACAGCTCGATCCGCCCGGATCGGACGAGGGCCGGCGGGATGTTGCCGACGTCCATCGCCGTCAGCATGACGCAGACCCGCCCGGCGCTCGCGCTCTCCAGCCCGTCGAGCTTCGTCAGCAGGTAGCGGTAAAGTCCGTGCTCCTTGCCGCTCTCGAAGATCACGTCGCTGTCGTCGATGAACACGACCGACGGTGAGTTGTGGACCGCCCGGCGGAAGGTGAAGTCGATCTGGTGGTAGAAGTGATCGGTCCCCGAGATCGCCGTCCCGTCGACCAGAAAGAACTTTCCTCCGAGGCGATGCGCCAGGGCCCGGCCGACGGTCGTCTTGCCGGTTCCCGGGGGCCCCGCGAGCAGGACGCCCCGCTTGGGCTGCAGGTCGAGTTCCTCGGCCAGTTCGTCGTCCGTCAGCGGGAGGACGATGTTCTCCTCCAGAGCGGCCACGACCTCATCGACTCCGAAGAGATCGGAGAGTTCGATGTCGTCGACCTCGTCGATCTCGACGTTGCTCGCGAGATGGTGGCTCGCCAGGTACTCGAGCAGCGAGTCGGTGTCGAGCGGGGTCTCGTGCGCCACGAGCCACGCGCAGCTTTTGCGGAGCTCCCGCGCGGTGAGGTACGGAGCGAAGCGGTGGACCTTGGTCCAGTCAACCTGCTGGCTCGAATCCCCCAGGCAGTTCCTTCCGATCGCGGCGAAGTCCTCTTCCGCGAAGAGCCCGATTCCGCAGCCGACCATCCGCTTGGCGAGTTCTTCATTGAGACGCCCCTGGGTCGCGACGATCAGCCGGCGGCCGGACCGCTCGGCGTAATCCGAGACCGCTTCCATGGCGGCGGACAGGTAATCGGAGCGGGGGTTGTTGCAGTTCTGGGAGACCGCCTGGGCGAGGTGGAAGTCGTCGACGAAGACGGTCTCGTGCTTCTTCAGCCGGCGGATCAGGAGGTCGCACAGCCACTCGTCGGTTCCCAGCGGAGGCTTGCCGGCGGTCACCTTCACGTAGTCCCGGATGGTGACCATCGACCCCCCGAGCTCCTTGTGAAGAGCTTCGAGGATGCTGGTCCGGCCGGTACCGTCGCGGGCCGAGAGGTGGATGAGGGGATGAAAGGCGAGGCAGCGGCGAACGGTGTCGACGCACGCCGCCTGACGGGGAGTGAATTCTCCCGCAGAGAGTGTTTTCATGTGCCCGGAGAGCGCTTTGGCTCGGTGTTTGGCCGGCAGGCCCGCGGCGCGGGTTGCGACCGGCGCGAACGGAAAGAGTCGAAACAGGAAGAGAAGAAACGTCTCCCGCGGAGGGCGGGGGCTCATTGGCGAAACAAGATAGACGCGTTCGTGTGGTGCGGTGCACCAGGCCAGAGGACGAAGTTGCGAGTCGCCGGGCAACCGGACACGGTGGCCGGAGGCCGGTTCGGAAGATTTTCCGGTTTTTCCGGCGGGACGACAAGGAATCGCAAGAACCGTGTCCCGGCCGGCACTGCACATTCACACCAGCCCGAAGCGCCAGCGAGGGGCGAAGCGTGAATTCCCTCGCCGGCGCTTCGGGCTGGTGTCCCGCCTCCCAGGCAGAACCTAGTCCGGCAGCACGGCCAGAGTGAGCTCGAAATCCTTCGGCTTCCCGTCCCGCAGGACCTGCAGTCGCACCTTGCGACCCGGCTCCTCCTCGCCCACGAGCTCGATCAGCTGCTCCAGCTCGTCGACCTTCTTTCCCTGAAAGGTCACCAGGACGTCATCCGCCTTCAGTCCCGCCTTGTCCGCCGGCGAGTCCCGGAACACCTTGGTGATCTTGAGCCCGGCCGAGACCTTTGTCCCCGCGATCCCCAGGAACGCCCCCGAGTGCTCCTTGACGTCCTCGCCCGACTTCATTGTCTCCCAGTGCTCGCGATAGACGTCGATCGCCACGTGGAAGTTCATCGCCGTCTGCGGCCCGATGCGGCTGTTGATCCCGATCACCTGTCCCGCCATGTCGAAGACCGGCCCCCCCGAATCGCCGCCGACGAGTTCGCAGTCGGTCTGGATCGTGTTCGGAGACATCCCCAGAACCCGGCCGAACCGCAGCGGCGCGGCCCGCTCCTTATTGAATCCGCCTGGGTGGCCGAGCGTGAGGCACCACTCTCCCTCTTCGATGGAGCCTTCCGCCGCCATGGCGGTGTGCGGCCAGTCGGTGCGTTCTCCCTGGATCTTGATGAGGCCGGCGTCCGAGCCCCGCACCCGTCCGAGCGTTCGCCCCTCGACGATCTGACCTGACGGCAGGATCACCCGTGCCCGTCCGTCCGGAGCGCCCGAGACGTGGCCGGCCGTCAGCACATACCCATCCCCGGTGACGATGACCCCGCTCCCCTGGGCCCGGCCGATCTGCAGCCCCACGACCGTCGGACCGACCTTGGCCGCGACCGCTTTGAGATGGGCTTCCATCTCCCGCAGGTCGGCGAGCGTCTCGGGCTTCTTTTTGGAGAAGACCGGCGGGACTTTCAGGCCGGTGTTCGCCTCACTGGAAGCGGAGGCGGTCGGCGGAGCAGGGGATGCGGCTTCCGATTTGACCGGAGAGGTCTTGTCCTGGGCCGACGCACCACCGGCCGCGCCGAGACATCCCAGCACCAACAGGATCCAGACCGAACGGACCATCGCGCGCCTCCCTGGAGCACAGCGGCTTCGTGCCGGCGATGGCCGGTCACGGGGTGTGCCGGTTCCATCGTACGCCGGGAAGGGCGGGGACGCGATGGGAGCTGTGTGGAGGGGCGCCAGTGCGTTCGCCAAACGATCTGCTCGCCGGCGCGACTCTGCTTGCTCAAACCCAACGTGCGACGGCAGCCGGGGTCAAGGGGGCAACCCCTTGCCGCCGGAGGCACTTCTATGAGGAACCGTTGTCAACAACGGATGTCCCCTTTGTGGTACCCGCGTTGAGAACTCCCTCCAGCCACACCGCTCGCTCTGCAATCCCCGCGGATTGGTGAGGGGGCATACGACACGTTGTCCGCGCTTGGACACGATCTCCTTCAGACATCTCTCGACGAGAGGGCCTCCGGCGGGCAAAAGGGCGTTGCCCCTCTGCACTCCCCACCAGGGTGCCCCTGGACCCGGTTCAGTAGCTTCGCGGACGGACTCGGCCCTGGACTCGCAGCGGCAGACCCATGATCCGCAGGAAACCTTCCGCATCCGTCTGGTTATAGCTGCCACCCGCCTCCATCGAGGCAATCGCATCGTCGTACAGGCTGAACGGCGACTTGCGGCTGCTCACCCGCACGTTCCCCTTATACAGCGTCAGCTGCACTTCCCCGGTCACCGGCTTCTCCGTCTCTTCCAGGAACGCCATCAGGGCGTCCATCTTCGCGCAGTACCAGAAGCCGTAATACACCATCTCGGCCACTTCCGGCGCCAGCCGGTCCCGCAGGTGCGTCAGGTCCCGGTCGAGCGTCATCTGCTCCAGACCCTGGTGCGCGGCATACAGCAGCGTCATCCCCGGAGCCTCGTACACGCCGCGGCTCTTCATCCCCACGAAGCGGTTCTCAATGATGTCGATCCGGCCGACACCATTCCGGCCGCCGATCTCGTTCAGCTTCAGAACCAGGTCATCGGCATTCAGCTTCTTCCCGTTCACCGAGATCGGAACGCCCGACGCGAAGCCGATCGTCACGACCTCTTCCTTGTCCGGAGCCTCCTGCGGCGAGACCGTCATCCCGAAGTCGACCGTCGCGATCCCGTCCACCTGCGGATCCTCGAGCTTCCCCGCCTCGTAGCTGATGTGGAGGCAGTTCTCGTCGCTCGAATACGGCTTGGCGATGCTCGCCTTCACCGGAATGTTCTTCTTCTCGCAGTACTCGATCATCTCCTTGCGGCCGGGGAACTGGGCCCGGTACTTCTCCATCCGCCACGGAGCGATGATCTTGACGTCCGGCTGCAGCGCCTCGGCGGCGAGCTGGAACCGGCACTGGTCGTTTCCCTTGCCGGTCGCCCCGTGGGCAAAGGCGACGGCGCCGACTTCGCGGGCCCGCTCCAGGCACTTCTTGGCGATGAGCGGCCGGGCGATCGAGGTGCCGAGGAGATAGATGTTCTCGTACTTGGCCTGCCACTGCATGACCGGGAAGGCGAAGTCGCGGCAGAGCTCCTCGCGAGCGTCAACCGCTTCCGACGAGGCGGCCCCGATCTTGCGGGCCTTCTCGAGGATCTCCTGCCGGTTTTCGCACGGCTGGCCGAGGTCCACGTACAGGCAGTGGACTTCGTAGCCCTCGTCCATCAGCCAGCCCACGAGGACCGACGTATCCAAACCACCGCTGTACGCCAAAACGACTTTGTCTGCCACGGAATTGCCTGTCGGTCTTTTTTCCAGACGTGTTGTCAAGAGGTCGCGCATGTGCGACAAGCGGTAGAAATACACGATTCCCACCCCTGGAACAAAGGTGCCGGCGCGGCATCGCCCGGCGAAGTCTCATGACGATCTCGATCCCCTGTCCGTTGTGCGACCGGACCGTCTCGCTCGACGAGCGGCGGATGGGGCGGCAGGTCGAATGTCCCGCCTGCCGGGGACGGTTTCTCGTCGTCGACGAGGGGAGCCTGTCGGACGGCGCCTACGTCCTCGGAAGCCTGCCTCGGGACGGCGGGACCTCCGCCGCGAATCCTCATCGTCCGGCGTCATCGGGTTCGCCGGGCTGGACGGCCAGGGGAACGGCGGGCGGGGTGGGGATGGGGACGGGGCTGGTCGAAGAGGATGCCGGCGGCGACGAATCGCTGGGGATGCTGGCGACGGTGTCGATGTTTCTGGGCGGGCTCTCGTTGGCGATGGTCTGCATTCCGGCCTTCGCGATCCTGACCTCGGTGCCTGGGATCGTGCTGGGAATCGTGAATCTGAACACGTCGCAGCGGGCCCGGGCGATTACCGGGATTCTGTTGAACGCGTTCGCGTTCTTTGCTGCGGTCATTCTGTATGTGCAGCTGCTTCAGGACGTGGAATTGCGGATGTAGCGGCGAAAGACGCAGATGCCGGCACGGCTGTGCTCGCTCAAACCCATCGTGCGACGGCCGCTGGGGTCAAGGGGGTCTCACCCCCTTGCCGCCGGAGGCGCTTCAGTGAGGCCCCGTGGTACACAACGGGCGACCGTTTTGTGGTACCGGCGTTGAGAACTCATCGCTCGCTCTGCAATCCCCGCGGGTTGATGAGGGGGCACACAGCACCGTGTCCGCGATTGGATACTTACTCCTTCAGACATCTCTCGACGGCCAGGCCTCCGGCGGGCAAGAGGGCGTTGCCCCCTTGCATCCCCCACCAGGGTGCCCCCTGGACCCTGGTGAGGCCGCGACGATGGTACGCGCTGACGACCTTTAGGCCCTCCACCTTCCGCCTCAAGCCTCCCCTCCGCCCCCTCCCCATAGCCCGGCGACCCGCCAACGCGATACCATGACCGTTTCCCCAAGAACCACGATGCACCAATGAGCCTGCTCCCTCCCCGACTCGCCCGCAAAGCCCTCGTCACCGGAGTTACCGGGCAGGATGGGTCCTACCTCGCCGAACTGCTCGTACAGAAAGGCTACGAAGTCTGGGGAATGATGCGGCGGTCCTCCCTCCGCAACACCCAGCGGCTCTCTCCGCTCGAATACGCGATGCGCCGCGAGGACACCCGCCTCCACCTCTGCCACGGCGATCTCTCCGACACCTCGTCCATCCGCCGCATCCTCGACGAGGTCCGCCCCGACGAGATCTACAACCTCGGCGCCCAGTCTCACGTCCACGTCAGCTTCGAGATGCCCGAATACACGGCCGACGTTACCGGCGTCGGGACCGTCCGAATGCTCGAAGCGATCCACCAGCTCCAGCTCCCCGCGAAGTTCTACCAGGCGTCGACCTCCGAGCTGTACGGCAAGGTCCGCGAGACCCCCCAGACCGAGACGACCCCCTTCCACCCCCGCAGCCCCTACGGCGCCGCCAAGGCCTACTCCTTCGAAATCACCCGTGTCTACCGCGAGTCCTACGCGATGTTCGCCGTCAACGGGATCCTCTTCAATCACGAGTCGCCGCGCCGCGGCGAGACCTTCGTGACGCGGAAGATCACCCGGGCCGCCGCGGCTATCGCGGCCGGCCGGCAACGGGTTCTGAAGCTCGGAAACCTCGAGGCCCGCCGCGACTGGGGCTTTGCGGGGGACTTCGTCGAGGCGATGTGGCTCATGCTCCAGGCCCAAGAGCCCCGCGACTACGTCATCGCCACCGGCGAGACCCACGCGGTCCGCGAGTTCTGCTCACTCGCCTTCGACCGTGCCGGCCTGCCGCTTTCATGGCAGGGCTCTGGAGTCAACGAGCGCGGGATCGGCCCCTCGGGAGAGGTATTGGTCGAGGTCGACCCGCAGTTCTTCCGGCCCGCCGAAGTCGATCTCCTGATCGGCGACGCAACGCGGGCCCGGAACGACCTGGGCTGGAAGCCCAAGGTCACGTTTGAGCAACTGGTCAACCTGATGGTTGACCACGACATCTCACTGCTCGAAGCCTGCTGAGCCGCTGGTCCATTACGACTTGGGCTTGAGCGTTACCTCGGTCTTCTCGCCCCCCTTGAGGTCGACCGCCACGGGTGGCGTCTCGTCGTTTGCGCTGCCGGGGTTGGGACGCCCGGTGATCCGGTATTCGCCCGGCGGGACGTTGCGGAACACCATCTTCCGGTCGCCGTCGATGTTCCCCGAGCCGGACCACTTTCCGACCGCTTCGCCCCCCTTGGGGACCATGTTGACGATGTAGCCTCCCGATGTCGGGAGAAGATCCTCCGGCACCGTGATTGTGACTTCCGCGGCAGGGAACATCTTGAGGACGACGTCCTCCGCAGGCGTCTTCATCGGCTGGGCCAAGCCGAGCTTGCAGTAGCCTTCTTTCCAGGTCCAGAGAGCGGCGGTCCCGCGAGGGAGGGCCTCGGCCTTGAACCGGCCGTCGGCGGCGGTCACGAACTCGCGGTCGTCCGGGATCTCGTACTGCATGCCGTCGCCGGCCGAGACCTGGTCCAGGCGGACCTTGACCCCTTCGAGCGGCTTTCCGTCACCGTCGACGACCTGGCCGGTGATCGTCGCCGACTTGGCGAGCGACGTCGGGAGGCTGGCCCACCGTGGTTCGTCGGTCACCTGCCGGTGCCCCAGGACCCGCGGCGCGTGGCCGTCGGCCCGCGCGACGAGCCGAATTCGCCCCGGCGGACAGTTCTTGACGACCCAGCGGCCTGTGGCATCGGTCGTGGCCTTCGTCTTCTCGGTGTAGAGGTAGCCCCCCTTGGGATTGGACTCCATCTCCTCGATCGAGATCGTGGCGGCCACCGGCTTGCCGCCGTCGGCTGCGGTTACGATTCCTTCGAGAACGGTGCCATCCGATGGTTTAAAGCCGTGGGCTTCGAGGCGTTCGTCGACGACTTCGATCCCTTCGGGGACGACGACGTCGGACCAGATGATCCGTCCGCCGGTGTAGACGTCGATCTGGACGGGGGGCTCTTCGCGATCCGGGAGGACGTCGGGCGGGCGGAAGCCGACTGGAAGTTTGCGCTGCCGCTGCCAGTTGGCCGGAACCCAGACGATGAAGGTCCAGTCGGTGACGGCGGCCGCCTTCTTTTCGGGGGCGCTGTTCGTGTTGAGCCAGAAGCTGGCTCCTTCGCCGTCATGGACGACGAGGCGTTTTGTCTTGGCCTCGATCTTGGCGAAGTCTTCGAGGACGAGGTTGAAGACGGCCGCGTTGCCGCGGCATTCGGCGTGGTACTGTCCGCCCCCGAAGGGGGGGCCTTCCCAGTAGGCGATGCGGGATTCGGTATTGAAGACAGCGGCGGCTCCAGCGGGCCAGCCGGGGTCGTTGATCGGGTCGTTTCCTTCGCCCCCGAGGATGAGGGCTGAGGCTGGGGAGGTGATTCCCAGGACGATCGCAGCCAGGAGGAGGGCCTGGCGGGCCCAGTTGAGAACACACACGTGACGCCAGTTCGATCCAGATGTGCGCATATCCGGCCTCGTTGGGGGAGTGTTTGGCGGATTGTGGTGAACGGGTTTCCGCCGGTGCAAGACGCTGCGGTAGTGAGAAAAGTTCCCGAATCGGGACTCATCGAGCATCAGACCGGGGTCCAGGGGGTCACCCCTGGTGGGGAGTGCAGAGGGGCAACGCCCCTTTGCCCGCCGGAGGCCTGGCCGTCGAGAGATGCCTGAAGGAGGGCGTGTCCAAGCGCGGACGACGTGTCGTATGCCCCCTCACCAACCCACGGGGATTGCATAGCGGGCGGTGAGTTCTCAGCGCCGGTTCCACAAAGCGGTCGTCCGTCGCTTACCGCGGTTCCTCATCGAAGCGCCTCCGGCGGCAAGGGGGTGAGACCCCCTTGACCCCGGCTGCCGTCGCACGATGGGCTTGAGCAAACAGAGCCGTGCCGGCAAGGACGTCGTTCGAGCCAGCGCGCAAAAACAAACCCCGCCGACGGCATGTGCCGACGACGGGGTTCAAGACTCATCGTCTCGCTGACGTCATCACTTCAGCGGCAGCGTGAAGTTCTCGATCACGGCACCGTTCTCGTCCGGGATCGCGTAGCTCATCTGCGGACGGAAGTACTTCCGCACCGAATCGAACTCCGGCAGCTTGCTGAAGTCGACCTCGGCTTCGGTCAGACCGTCGATCTTGCCGGTCCGGGCCATCTCGTAAAGCCCTTCGAGAGCCTTGTCGAGCCGGCTGAACGTGAACATCGAGACCGTTTCCGGCGTGTCTTCCATCAGGGCCTTGAAGTCCGCGTTGGCCGAGAGCGGCTTGTCCGCCTTGCCAGTCCGCAGGATCCCCTCGATCGACTCCACGCTCGTGCTGATCATGAGCTGACCGTTCGCAACGGCAAAGGCCGGCTGCAGCGCACCACCCGCCGGGACTTCATAGATCGTCGTCCCCTGGAAATCACGCTTCTCAACCTGCGGAGCCATGCCGGCCAGACGGCCGATCAGGTCCTTGATCTGCGACTCACCCTTGAGTTCGAGCAGGAAGACCTGCTTCTCCTGCGGCTGGCCGCCGTCCTTGCCTTCTTCGATCCCCTTGGAGATGAGCTGCAGCTTGCCGCTGAGCTGGTCGATGACGTCCTTCTTGATGTGAATGTTCGGCGGCTGCTTGGCGAGCTTGTCGACCATCGCCGCCGTGGCTCCCTGCCGGCTCTGAACCGCGTCGCCGACCGCCAGGATCCCCTGCCACGCCGCCTGCGCGTCCCAGTTGAACGAGCTGTACTGAGCGACGCTCTCCTCAACCCAGGCGGGAACTTCCGCCTTGATCGCCGGGAACTGGAAGATCTTCATCACGCCCTTGGAGGGCTGGTCGGAGTAGATGAACGTCTTGGCCCAAGAGTCGTAGTCCTCGCCGCCGATTTCCGCGGCTCCACCGACCCCCTTGAGCTGGCCGAAGCCGAGCGACTGGACGTAGGTGTTGAAGACGACCGCCTGGAACGAGAGCTCCTCGTTCGATTCCATGATCCCCTGGACTAGCTCGATCGGGCTGGCGAAGTAGCTGAAGGCGATGTCTTCCGAATCGCCCTGGCACTTCTCGGCGATGTAGCCGTAGACCTCGTCTTCGGCCAGGCACTCGTCGCTCTTGCCGTCCCAGCGGCCCAGGACCCCTTCGATCAGGTCGGCGCTCGTCGCAAAGACCAGCGTTTCATCCTTCGTGCAGTAAGCAACCTTCTGCGGGACCTCTTCGCCGTCATCCTTCTTGAAGGTGAAGACGGTGATCTCGGTGCCGGCGACGGTGTCGGTCGAGCGCTCGGCTCCCTTTTCTTCGAGAGCCTTGTCGAGCAGGTTCAGGGCGGTCTCGAGGTCCTTGCTCTTGTCGCCGTAGTCGAGGAAGGCAACTCCGCCGACCGGGCCGTCTTCTTCACGAACGACGGCGAAGGCGATCTCGCCCTGCGGCAGCTCGAGGAGGGCCTTGAGGGGAACCCCTTCCTTCTCCGCGTCCTTCAGGGCTTCTTCGTACTTGGCCTCGATTTCCTTGCGGAACTCGGCCATCTGCGACGAGTTCCAGAGCTGTCCGAGGGCGGCCTTGCTCCACGATTCCTTGAGGGCCGGCAGGTCGGAGATCTCGAAGAAGACCGTCGCGCCGCTGGGAACCAGCCGGTCGGCGGGGGCTCGATCCGCCGCCATCAACGGGCTGACGACCAGCACTGCACACACCGCGCAAGCCGATCGCACCTTGGCGGCGGCCCGAGTGAAAATCCCCATCTCCGACATCCCTTTCCGTAACAGCGTCCGAGTGATTGGTGAACAAATCCGCCGGGGCCGATGCCCTGGAGCGACAGATCGGTCGGGATCATATAACCGCAACAACCGTTCTGTCAGCATCGGCTGTACCCCGAAAGAAAGCGTCCGGTTGCGGTCCTCTTCGAGAATTTCTCCGTGTCGCGGTGGCGGTCCGTGTCGGCGGGCCGCCGGGCGTGCTCTACACTGGATGTGTCCGGCGACCGGTCGGGAGGCGGCGATGGCCCTGTCGCGGCGGAGGCCCGTGAAGACGAGGGCGACGCGAAAACTTCATCGGCCGGCGGCACAATTTCGACCGTCCCGCATTCGACTGCCGGACTCGGCAATTCCTTCGAGATTCGAACAGGCAGAGTGGAATGTCTCAGGCGATGGCGTGGGTGCAGTGGCTGATCGGTCTGGCCAAGCCGGAAAACCTCCGTGTCATGGCCGCCGCCTACGGCTGGGTCGGCTATGTGCTGCTCACCGCGATCATCTTCAGCGAGACCGGGCTCCTGATCGGGTTCTTCCTGCCGGGGGACTCGCTCCTCTTTGCGACGGGATTCCTGGCCAGCCAGCGGGTGTTCGACCTCACCCTGATCCTGACGATCCTCTCTGTGGCGGCGATTGTGGGAGACGCGCTCAACTACTCGCTCGGCCATCGGGCGGGGGTGCATGTCTTCGAGAAGGGCCGGCTGCGTTTCGTGAAGCACGAGCACCTGATGGCGGCCAAGGCGTTCTATGATCGGCACGGCGGCAAGGCGATTATCCTGGCCCGGTTCGTCCCTCTCGTCCGAACGTTCACGCCCTTTGTGGCCGGCGTGGCGGGGATGAACTACCGGCAGTTCGCTCTCTACAACATCGCGGGCGGGATCGGCTGGGTCGTCTCGATGACGATGGCGGGGTACTTCCTCGGGCAGATCCCGTGGGTCGAGAAGAACTTCGAGAAGGTGACGCTGATGATCATCTTCATCAGCATCCTGCCGGTACTGATCGGGGCCTGGAAGCATCGTCGGGAAGTCGCCGCTCAGCAGCGGGCGACCGCCTGACGTCGCCGCTTCTGTGCCTATCGGGAGGGCGAGGCTCCGGCCGAGCCGCGGCGGTGGAGAAGGTGTCCGATCATCTCCCTGGCCCAGCGAGAACGAGGCAAAGACGACCGTGGGGATGCTCCTGCGAACCTTCGCGGCTCAGCAGGAGCTTCGCCCTCCCGGGATCGGCGATCGGGCTCTGCTGGCGCGCTGGTCGTCCGATGGACGATCGGCGCGGGTGTTCTGTAACCTCCGGCTCCTTTTCCGGAGAGGACCTCGCGATGGCTGCTCAAGTCGACTGGTATTACCACCGTAAGGGCTGCAAGACGTGCAGCCGGATGGATGCGCTGCTGGAGCAGTGTGGTCTGTCGGCCAAGGAAGTGGTGAGCGCCAACAAGACCAAGCTGAGCTTTGACGACGCGAAGGAACTGGTGTCGCAGGTGAACCGGATTGTCGCTTCGAAGGGGACGAAGCCGGTCGGGATCGATCTCAAGAAGGAGCAGCCGACCGAGGAGGAGCTGCTGGCGCTTCTGATCGGGCCGACGGGGAACTTGCGGGCACCGACGATCCGTCGGGGGAAGACGTTGTTTGTGGGCTTTCACGAAGAGACGTTCGCGCCGGCGCTGGGCGGGAAGTAGCGTCCTTGCCGGCATAGCTGTGCCAGCTCAAACCCATCGTGCTACGGCAGCCTGGGGTCAAGGGGGCCACGCCCCCTTGCCGCCGGAGGCACTTCTGTGAGGAGCCGTGGGGCACAACGGGCGTCCGCTTTGTAGAACCGGCGTTGAGGACTCCCCGCTCGCTCCGGACTCACCACGGGTTGGTGAGGGGGCATACGGCACGCTGTCCGTGCCTGGACACGTGCTCCTTCAGACATCTTCCGACGGCCAGGCCTCCGGCGGGCAAAGGGCCAAGAAAACAACACAGGCCCCTCTGCACTCCCCACCAGGGTGCCCCTGGACCCGGTGAGGGGCGTTGTCGTGGGTTATCACGATCAGTCTCGCTTCACCGCTGCACGAATCTCCTCAATCTGCCGCTGCATGTCCCGCAACATGGTCATCTGCAGGTCCACCCGCTGGCGATCAATCGCCGGACGATACTTGTGCCAGTACAGCGTCAGCAGAACACCCGTCGTCAACAGGCTGAGGTTCCCCAGAACCACATAGGTCACGCGGGCCCAGTGGATCGCACCCAACCGAAAAAACTCGAACGGCAGGATCCCGATCCAGAACGCCACTGTGATCCCCACCCCGATCAACGAGGCCCGGCGGACCTTCTTCGCGAACTCCTCCGTCTCTTCCAGCTTCAGTTCCAGTTCCATGCGTTGTCTCCTCAGAGCGTCTTGGGTCAGGTCAGGGTCTTGTGACAACAGGTTCTCGATAAGCCGGGCAGTCGGGTCATGATCCGGCATGATGGTCTCCTTCAATGAGCCGGCGGATGGCCCGCAACGCATAGTGCAGCCGCGAGCGAACCGTCCCCGCCGGACACTGCACCACCGACGCGATCTCCGCCGGCTCCAGTCCCTCCAGAAACCGCAGCGTCAACACCTCCCGCTGCTCCGACGTCAACTGCGCCAGTCCGTGATGCACGAGCTCGGCTCGTTCCAGTAACTCGAACTCGTTCCCGACATCCCCCTCCGAGAGTCCGTCGAGATCATCCCGGCTCTCCTCCCGCGGCCGGCGTCGGCAGTGCGTCACGACCAGGTCATGCGCAATCCGATACAGCCACACTCGAAAGGCAGCCGGAGACCGCAACGTCGGCAGCCGCCGATAGACCCGCAGCCAGATTTCCTGCGTCACATCCAGGGCCTGGGCCGGATCGCTCAACATCCGCCGGACGTAGTAGGCCACGCGGCGGTCATAGAGCGCCATCAGGTCATGGAACGCCGCCCGGTCGTTCCCCTGAGCCCGCAGGACGAGCAGCTGCTCGTTGAGGGCCTCAAGAGGATCGTGCCGGTGCGGGGCCATGCTCGAAAGTCCGCTGCGGGAAACGTCAGTCCACAGGGAAGCCGCGCGGACGGGGGCCGGCGTTCAGCGATCGCCGACGGATTCTCGCGAATCCAAAAGAAAAACCCGCCGTGCGAAGTTCGCAGGCGGGTTTGAAGGTGGAGGATAGCGGGCTCGAACCGCTCACCTCTTGCATGCCATGCAAGCGCTCTCCCAACTGAGCTAATCCCCCAATGTTGGGCCGACATCAACAAGCCCCTTGGAAGGGGCCGGCATGATGCCGGTGCCCGACTGGTATCGGTCAGCCCACCGCAGTGGGTTGAGCGATTCCTGGCCGGAGGGCAAAAGGTAACGATTGGGGAAAGTTTGTCAAATACATCCGGCCGCGTATCGGGGCTTCTGCACGCTTCGGGCCGGGGCGCTCCCTCCCGGCAAACTGGAGTTGTCCCGTTTCGACGCGCCCGGTAGCATCCCCGCCCGAACGGTCCGGCCGATTTTGCCGGATAAGGGCATGACGCCGCGTTCCGGACACGGAGGTCCCTTTCCATGAGAAGTACGATCGCGGCCTTTCTCATGTCGGTCCCGCTCTCGGCCATCGGTCTGATGGCGGTCTTCGGGATTCCACAGATGGCTCCCGGGTCCCTCTTCAACAAGTCGCAGGACGACGACATCGTCCGCGGCAACTACTTCGACGAAGAAGAACCCGCCTCCCGCCGCCGCCGTTCCCGCGGCGACGGTCACGAGGACCACGCTCACCACGGCCACGACGAAGAGGGCGCGCCGGCGTTCGGTGACAAGTTCGCCGAAGACCGCGAGTCCCGCTCGGACCGGGGCACCCCGCAGTGGAAGCGCGACGAGTTCGCCAGCCGCGACGACGCTCGCGGCAATGCCCGCCCCGCCAGCCACAGCAGTTTTTCGTCGGACGAAGAAGGCCGCGATCACGGTGCTGAGCCTCGCGCTTATATGGAAGCGGGGAGCTCGAACCTGACCTGGAAGGCGGCCCGGCAGCGGCTGGCGGAGCTGGGGGTTACGCACTTCCATCTCGAACGCGGTGCGACCGCCGACAACTTCCTGTTCGTGTGCATGTTCTCGCCGGGCGACGATCCGCGGGTGACCCGCCGGTTTGAAGCCGAGGCTCCGGAACCCTTGGCGGCTGTGGATGGCGTGCTGCGGCAGATCGATGGCTGGATGCAGAAGCGGTTCGCGTATTCGAACTCCGGCGTCTCGTACTCCCGCTGATCGTTCCCGCCCTGGCGGAATCACGCCCCGTTCTTCCGGGCTGACGTTCTGTGTTCATGACCGGTCATTCTTTGTCTGGCCCGCTGCGTTCGCCCATTGCCCGGGCGACTGAGACGCGGAATGCCGCGGAGTTCCGCCGGGTTTTCTTTCGGCGGCGGACGATTGCCGCGGCCGAGTCGAGTGAACGATCGACGCTTCCCCTGACGGTCCGGACGTCGAAGGCGGCGCGGGTCGAGGCGGCGCTGATGGTGGCGGAAGGGGCTTTGTCAGAGCGGAAGCTGTTGCAGTTTGCGGGGCTGGCTGAGGTCGCGGAGGTTCGGCAGGCGATTTCGGAGCTGAACACCGCTTATGACCGGACGCGGTCGGCGTTCCGGATTGAGCGGCTGGCGACGGGGTATCAGCTTTTGACGGACCCGGTGTTTGCGCCGTGGTTGGACCGGATTCATCAGCGGCAGGCGCGGTTGCGGCTTTCTGCGGTGGCGATGGAGACGTTGTCGATCATTGCGTATCGGCAGCCGTTGACGCGGGCGGATATTGAGTCGGTGCGGGGGGTGCAGTCGGCGGAGATTGTGAAGCAGTTGATGGAGCGGAACCTGGTGAAGATCGTGGGTGAGGACGATTCGCTGGGTAAGCCGTATCTGTATGGGACGACGCGGCAGTTTCTGGAGGCGTATGCGTTGGGGAGTCTGGACGATCTGCCGATGTCGGCGGAGATGCGTCGGCCGATGTCGCGGACAAGGATTGAGGAAGAGCCGGCTGAAGACGGTGGAGAGGCAGCAGCTCCGCGAGAGGAATCCGCTTGAACCGGGGTCCAGGGGGTACCCCTGGTGGGGGATGCAAGGGGGCAACGCCCTCTTGCCCGCCGGAGGCCTGGCCGTCGAGAGATGTCTGAAGGAGTGAGTGTCCAAGCGCGGGCAACGTGCCGGATGCCCCCCTCACCAACCCGTGGCAATTGCATCGCAGGCGGTGTATCTGGAGGGAGTCCTCAACGCCGGCTCTACAAAGCGATCATCCGCTGCTTACCGCGGTTCCTCATTGAAGTGCCTCCGGCGGCAAGGGGGGCTGTGTTGTTTCTTTGGCCTCCTTGACCCCCAACTGGAGAATGACGCTGCGTTCGCGTGGGAGATCCGTCCGCCGAGGATGGTGTTAAAAAGGCCGTTTGACACCCCGCCGGGACTCCTCATGATGTCGTCTGCCTCGCTCCTCAGGAACCGGAATGACGTCTTCCCCGCGCCCCGCCAGCCCGCACGCCCGGACCCGTCGCGATCACGCCACGGAACTGGCGGAGGACTACGTCGAAGCGATCGATGACCTCGTCCGCACGACCGGGAAGTGCCGCGTCACCGACCTGGCCAAGCACTTCGGCGTCAGCCACGTCACGGTCAACCGCACCGTCGCCCGCCTCGTCCGCGACGGCTACGTCCAGACCGAACCCTACGGACCCGTCACTCTCACTCCCACCGGCCAGAAAACCGCTCGCACCGCCCGCACCCGCCACGAGATCGTGGAGCGCTTCCTCCGGGCCCTCGGCGTCGGCGACCGCATCGCCGCCATCGACGCGGAAGGGATCGAGCACCACGTCAGCGCGGAAACGCTCCGGGCCATGGAACGCTTCGCCAACGAACACAAGCCCGCTCCGCCGACCGAAGAGGCCTGAGCGGGCGACGACGGCCGAGCGAGGGGGCAGACCGATGCCGCTTCCCCGATTTTTCGAAGCCGGGCCGGCTGGGGCTCATCGGGCGGGAACCGCAAGCTACAATGCGAACCCTCAGCCGTTCCGCGGCGTCTGACCTGAACTCATCGTTTTCCCCCCCAACACAGCCCCCGCCCCATGTCGCAAGACGGCCCCAACTTCGAAAAGTCCGTGCTCATTCCGGTCGTCGCCCAGGACGAGTCGAGCGGCGATGTCCTGATGCTGGCCTACATGAACCAGGAGGCGTACGACGAGACGCTCCAGACTGGGCGGGTCTGCTATTACAGCCGCAGCCGCAAGAAGTTGTGGCGAAAGGGCGAGGAGTCCGGCAACGTCCAGGAACTTAAGTCGATCTACTACGATTGCGACGCCGATACGCTGCTTGTGAAGGTGAACCAGATCGGCGGGGCAGCCTGCCACGAGGGGTACAAGAGCTGTTTCTTCCGCAAGATCGATCCCGCGACGCGGAAGGTCGAAGTGGTCGGCGAACGAGTGTTCGATCCGGCCGAGGTTTATCGCAAGTGAAGGGGATGGCTTCCGGTCGTCGATCGTGAGACAGTTTCTCACTTTCCGACGCGAATCCGCCGCGCCGTCCGCTATCCGGAACTGCCCGCCATGCCCCGTTTCCTGACCGACGTCCGGACCCTCTGCCTGCTCGGCGTGTTCGTCGCCAGCCAGTCCCCGGTCTCGGCCCAGGACGCTCCGGCGGCCGCCCCGAAGGCTCCCGTCGCCGCACCGGCCCCAGCGGCTTCGTCGGACAAGCCGGTTGAACCGACCCTCGCGCCTGACACGGCTCCGAAGACCGAGGCTGGTTCGGCCGCGCCGATGCCGATGGTGTCGCCCGCCGGGACCGTTGTCGCGACGCCTCCCGCGCCCGCTCCGCATCCGGCGGTCTTCCGTTACTACGACAAGGATGGGGACGGCACGCTGTCGCAGGCCGAGTTCGACCAGCTTCCAGAGCCGATCCGCGAATGGCTGACGAAGGAAAAGGTTTCCGCTGAGCAGGGGATTCCCCGTGAGGCCTTTGAGGCGAAGCTTCCGGCCCTGACCGATGCGCTTCGCAAGCGGACCGCAGCCACGGTGCTGGGGCCGACGCCCCTTCCGATGCCCGGTTCCACGCCGGCTCCGTCCGGGAATTCGCGCGGGCAGGGCTCGTCCGAGTTCCAGGGGCTGGATCTCGATCGCGATGGTCAGCTTTCCTTCCGCGAGTGGCGGGCCGGCAAGCGGTTGGCGGCGGACTTTGGCGTCCGTGATCCCAACGGCGACGGGATGGTGACCTCTGCCGAGTTCGACAAGACCCGCGGGCAGACCGCGGCAGCGGCTCCTGCCGTGGCGGGAACGCGGCCGCCTGGCACCCCTGGAGCGCCGCTGGCTCCCCCTTCGGCCCCTGGTACGTCCACTCCGATGCCGACGCCTGGGGCGCCGGCCACCCCGGCAGCGCCTTCGACGACTTCCGGTTTGGGGACGACGGCTTCACGGTCGATGTTTGGAAGCCTGGACCGAAACAAGAACGGCTCGGTCGATCCGGATGAGTGGCAGTACAGCCGCCGTGTCGGCCCCGCGTTCAAGGAGAAGGGGGTCGACATGACGAAGCCGATGTCCGAGGCCCTGTTCCATGAGAACTACGCCAAGGCGTTCCCTCCCTCCAATCGCTCCTGATTCCGCCTCGTCTTCTGGGACTTCATGTCGGAAGAGATCTTCGACGTCTGTGATGAGCAGGACAATGTGATCGGGCAGGCGCCGCGGTCGGTGGTGCATGCCCGCAAGCTCTTGCACCGGGCGGTGCATATCTGGGTGTTCAATTCCAGTGGGGAGCTGCTGACCCATATGCGGTCGGCGACGAAGGATGAGTTTCCTTCGACCTATACGTCGTCGGCGTCTGGGCATCTGTCGGCGGGCGAGACGTATGACGAGGCGGCGCCGCGGGAGCTTGAAGAGGAGTTGGGGATTCGGGCGGAGCTGACGCGGTTGACGTCGCTTCCGGCATCGCCGGCGACGGCTTACGAGCACACGGTTCTTTACCGGTGCACGACGGATGCGACGCCTCGTCCGGATCCGGGCGAGGTGGCGGCGGTTGAGTTCAGGCCGTTTGCGTACGTGGCGGAGATGGCGCGGACGTCGCCGGAGAAGTTCTCGCCGCCGTTTCTGCAGCTGGTGGAGTGGGCTGTGGCGAACGGCGTCGGGCGCTCATGAGCAGGCCCTAGCCGGGGTCCAGGGGGTACCCCTGGTGGGGGATGCAAGGGGGCAACGCCTCCTTGCCCGCCGGAGGCCGTCTCGTCGAGAGATAGTGGAAGGAGCACGTGTCCAAGCGCGGACAGCGTGTCGTATGCCCCCCTCACCAACCCGCGAGGATTACAAGGCCAGCGTTATCGAGTGAGGGAGTCCTCAACGCTGGTATTACAAAGGGGACGCCCGTTGCTCACCGCGGTTCCTCATTGAAGCGCCTCCGGCGGCAAGGGGTTGCCCCCTTGACCCCAGCTGCCATGGCACGTTGGGTTTGAGGTAGCACCCTCGTGCCGGCCAGGACGCGGTTTTGGCTCTGCGCACAAAAACACCCCGGACGCCATTTGGCCTCCGGAGTGCTTCGTTTCTCAGGCGAATCGCTGGCGGCTAGCCGCCAACAACTCAGTTCTTGCCCGGCATCTGGAACAGCGGGCCACCCGTGTCCCCCATACCACCCTTGAGCTCCTTCGGAGCCGCCGGGCGATCGCTCTGGGTCACTTCCGGCTGCTCGACCGGAGCGTCCAGCTTGCGGCTGAGGCCGATCTTCCGGTCGTCCGTGTCGATCCGCAGGATCTTGACCTGGACGCTGTCGCCAACCTTGAGCTGGTCTTCGCCGGCTTCGCCGAGCTCAGACACATGCAAGAGGCCTTCGAGCTGCTCTTCCAGTTCGACGAAGACACCAAAGTTGGTGATCTTCGTGACCTTGCCCTCGACGATCGAACCCGGCTTGTACTGCTGAGGAATCCGGTTTTCCCACGGATCGTTCTCCAGCTGCTTCATGCCGAGAGCAATCCGCTTGCGGACCTCGTCGACCGAGATCACCTGGCAAGTGAGGACGTCCCCCTTCTTCAGCATTTCGCTGGGGTTCGAAATCTTGCGGGTCCAGCTCATGTCGCTGACGTGCAGGAGGCCGTCGACCCCCTCTTCCAGCTCGATGAACGCACCGTAGTTCGTGAGGTTCCGCACCGTTCCCGTGACCGTCGTTCCGATCGGGTACTTGGCCGTGACGTTGTCCCACGGATTCGGCTGGGTCTGCTTCATCCCCAGCGAGATTTCCTGCTTGTCGGTGTTGATGTTGAGAACAACAACCTCGACCTTGTCCCCCTTCTTGACGAGCTCGTCCGGATGGGAAACCCGCTTGGTCCAGGACATTTCGCTGATGTGGACGAGACCTTCGATCCCGTCTTCGAGCTTCACGAAGGCCCCGTAGTTCATCACGTTGACGACTTCGCCTTCGACGCGCGAGCCGACCGGGTACTTCTGCGAAACGTTTTCCCAAGGCGAAGGCAGCTTCTGCTTCAGGCCGAGAGCGATCTTTTCCTTCTCCCGGTCGATGTGCAGGATCTTGACTTCGATTTCGTCGTCGATCTTGACCATTTCGGTCGGGTGATGGATCCGCTTCCACGACATGTCGGTGATGTGGAGCAGACCGTCGATCCCGCCCAAGTCCACGAACGCGCCGAAGTCGGCGATGTTCTTGACGACCCCCTTGCGGATCTGACCTTCGGAAATCTCGGCGAGGAGATTCCGCTTCATCTCGGCCCGCATGTCTTCGATCAGCTTGCGGCGGCTGACGACGACGTTGCGGCGGGTCTCGTCGATCTTGAGGACCACGCAGTCGATGTGCTGGCCGATGTAGGCTTCGATCCGCTGCGGACGGCGGATGTCGACCTGGCTGGCCGGCAGGAACAGGTTGATCCCCTGTCCTGGAGGCGCCGTCGAGGCTCCCTGGCTGATGTTCACCAGCAGACCGCCCTTGATCTGGCGGGTGACGGTGCCGGAGACCTTGTCCCCTTCTTTGAAGTTCGTGGTGAACCAGATCCACTCACGGGCCCGGTCCGCCTTGCGCTTCGAGAGGAGCACGAGGCCGTAGTTGTCTTCGACTTCTTCGAGGAGGACCTCGATCGTGTCGCCGGTCTTCGGCTTTTCTTCGTCATCACCCCATTCGGAGAGGTGGACGGTTCCTTCGCTCTTGTAGCCGATATCGACGAGGACATCGTCTCCATCGATGCTCAGCACCACGCCCTTGACGAGCTGGTTGACGTCGAAGGACTGGGCGGTTTCGTCGTAGATCTGGTCGGCGTAGCCTTCGCCGTCATCGAGCTGACGGAGGACATCGCCGAGTTCGGCTTCGAGATCTTCGTCCGAAACCTGGAATTCACGAATCAAATTGCGATCGACCATGTGGACCCTTGCGCGTCGCCGCGCCTCCAGGCAACACTCCTGGAGTCATGCTGCTGGGTTTTGACCTTTCTGAACGCGACCGGCGATGAGTCAACGTGGCTCATCCAATAGGCGCGGTCCCGCCCGGAAAAATCGGAAGTCGGGAATGGTACTGATCTTCGCGAAGTTTGCCTACCCCATTCGCTGGGGTGGGATGCCGGGGGTAAGTTCGCTGGATACGGGGCCGGCACTACGTCTCTAACCGGGGTCCAGGGGGTACCCCTGGTGGGGAGTGCAGAGGGGCAACGGCCCTTTGCCCGCCGGAGGCTGTCTCGTCGGACACCATTGGAAATCTTGTGTGTCCAAGCGCGGACACCGTGCCGTATGCCTCCTCACCAACCCGGGGGGACCCCAGGGCGAGCGTGGAGTTCTCAACGCCGGTTCCACAAAGCGGACGCCCGTTACTTACCGCGGTTCCTCGTCGAAGAGGCCTCCGGCGGCAAGGGGTTGCCCCCTTGACCCCGGTGGCCGTGGAACGATGGGATTGAGCGGGCGGGAGCTGTGCCGGCGGGGACGTGGTTCGCCCCAATCCCTGAAACCGGCCGACATTCGGCAGGGTAATTCCCACGAGGACTCGTGCTCTAAGAGGCGTTTCTGCCACCGCTTAGGTCGTGGCGGCCGGGACCCCTGATCGAAACGGCCATGATCCAGACGGCGACGCTCGAACCGCACCCCCACCCGCTCGATGAGACGCTTGTCGACGCCGCGGATCCGGGTACGGCGGTGGAGAGGCCGGCGTCGGCCGAAGTCCCAACCTCGGACGACAACCCCGGTGGATGGCGGCTTGGGGCCTGCCCGGTCCCGTGGCGGCATCCGATCCGGGCGACGGGCTGGCTCGTTCGGGCGATTTTCGGCGTGGGGAGCCTGATCCTCCTGCTGGCGGTGATTGCCGCCATCCCGATCGTGAACGTCGCCGCCCTCGGCTACCTGCTGGAGGTGGAGGGCCGTGTCGCCCGCACCGGGAAGCTCCGGAACGGCTTTCTCCTGCTCGACGTCGCCCCGCGGCTCGGGGCGATTGCGCTCGGCGTTTACCTCTGGATCCTGCCGCTCCGGCTGGTCTCCTTCGCCGCGGCGGATGCCCGGATCATCGACCCCGGCGGACCGGCCGACCGGAAGCTCCACTTCGCCGCGCTCGTTCTCTGGGCGCTGATCTCGACCCACCTCTGTCTGGCCCTCGCCCGCGGCGGATCGTTCTGGACGTTCTTCCGGCCGCTCAAGAACGTGCTCTGGTTCCGCCGCCGGCTCCGCGAAGGGAACTACTGGGAGACCGCCAGCGACCATGTCCGTGACTTCGTCTCACGGCTCCAGTTCCGGCACCACTTTTCGCTCGGCCTCCGCGGGTTCCTGGTCGGACTCGCCTGGCTTGTGATTCCCTCGGCGGTCTTCGCGGCGGCGAAGCGCCCGGATGGGCCCGCCGTGCTGCTGCCGCTTGTCGGCGGGATGATGCTGGTGCTCGTCTTCTCCTGGCTGCCGTTCCTCCAGGCACGGTTCGCGTCGACGAACGAGTGGCGGGCCGGCTTCGAACTGCGGGCGGTCCGGGACCTCTTCGGCTACGCCCCGCTGACGTGGCTCGTCACGGTCCTGTTCGTCTACGTCCTGGCCCTGCCGATTTACCTCTTCAAAGCGTTCCTGCTGCCGCCCGACGCCCTCTGGCCCATCACGCTGATTTTCATCGCCTCGAACTACCCCGCCCGCGTTCTGACAGGCTGGGCCTATCACCGGGCGACGCGGCGGAAAGTGCAGGGAAAACGCTCGTGGTGGATCACGAGGACGGCGATCCGCTTCCCGCTCATGCTGGCGGTCCTGGCGGTCTTCACCTTCATCCTCTACTTCACGCAGTTCATCGGCGAGCACGGCCGGGCGGAGCTCTTCAAGCACCACGCCTTCCTGCTCCCGTGGCCGTATCTGCTCCCCTGGCGGCCGCAGTAGAAGCGGTCCGCTGTCAGAGATCAGCCGTCAGCCCAGGACGGGGCCAGGCCGGTTACTCGCGGGACGCTGGCCGTTTCGTCCCAGTACTGGGGCCCGCGCTGGGGCGGATACCGGAGGCCGGGACGACACCGCTGGTGGGGCCCTGGATCAGAACTCCGACCTGGATCGCGTCGAAGTCCTCGTCATTGGTCTTGATGGTCAGCCTGGCAAAGTTGCGTCCGGAGGGGACCTCGCCCGCCACATCAATCCGGATCGGGTACCGCCGCCGGCCGTCGTCGTCGACTTCCAGGCGGCCCACTGTGACCTGGGCGTGGGGCGAGTTGATCTCGGCGGACACGACCTCGAGCTGGCCCCCGCGCGTGTCGACGACGTGGATCGTCCGCGAATCGGGCTGGCCGGTGAGCTGGTAGAAATAGACCTCGGGTGGCTCGACCGTCACCTTCTGCTTCGGCAGGATCACTCGCAGGGCGAGCGTCTCCTCGTAAGTCCGCCCGTCGGCGACGTACTCGACCTTGGTCAGGTACTCCTTCGGTCCCGCCTGCTCGCGGTCGGTCTTCACGCCGACGGTGAACCGCCCCCGCTCGCCGGGGCCGTAGTCCTTCTTGCCGTCGTAGAGCCGCGGGGTGATACAGCCGCAGCTCGGCTCGACCTTGGTGATCTGGATCGGCTTGTCGCCGCGGTTTGTGAACTGGAAGAAGGCGCTGATCACCGGCTGGAGGGCGACTTCATGGAGGTTGACGGTGTACTGGTCAAAGGCGAGCGGCGGCCGTTCGACCGCAGCCGCGAGCGGCGCGGGCCGGACCGGCTGGGCGTGGACGATGACCGCCAGCAGGCAGGGAAGGGCGGCAAGGGCCCAGAGCCCGGCCTTGAGTCGCGTCCCCGTCGAAGGCGAAGCCGCCGCGGGGGCAAGGGGAGGGGCGGGGGCGGGAGAGGAGTCAGAGGGGGCGCCGTCCATGGTCCCGTCGTCCTGAGGTGAGGAATTTTCAGGCCGTTTTGTAGCCGAGCCCCGCAAAACCGGGCAACGCGAATGTTTTCGGCCGTACCCGATCTCCGACCTGTCTTTGTCCGTGTGCATCTGTGTTCATCTGTGGCTCAACAATGTTTTTTGCCACGGATGAACACAGATGAACGCAGATCAGACCCGTTCCGATTCCACACGCAGTGGCTTCGGCCGCAGTCTGGACGGCTCTTGCTGACGGCTGAACGCAGCTTCCGTGGCATCGCTGCCGGGCTTTCGACAGAATCCGGATGCGCGCGGCAACTCACCTGCTTTGAGGATCTTTCCCGATGGATTTGCTGACGACTCTCCCCGGCTCGCTGATGGAACATTTTTTCCCCGCCGGGTGGGATCTCAAGAAGATTGACGCCTGCGTCGACGACGACCCGAAGTCGATCACCATCCGCCAGAAGTTCTGGCATCCCAAGTTCCAGCCGGTCCCCTGCGACTCGATCCACGACTTCGACACGCTACTCGGCCACGAGATCGCCCTCACGATCAAGCAGAGCCGCGACGCCGGCGAGAAGCTGGCCCTGATTCTGCCCGTCGGGCCCATGGGGATGTACCGCTGGGCGGTCTATTTCCTGACCGAGTGGGGTGTGCCATGCGACCACGTCTTCGGCTTCAACATGGATGAGTGGAGCGACGCCCAGGGGAACACTCTGCCGTCGACCAATCCCGGGGCGTTCCAGTACGCGATGGAGCAGGCGTTCTACGGGCCGCTCGGCAAGTTGACCGTCCCCAAGAAGCAGCGGAATTTTGCACTGAAGAAGAATCTGCCGACTTACGCCGACCGGATTGGCGAGTTGAAGTCTGGCGGGGCGAAGCTGGGGGTGATCTTCGGGATCGGGCGGGTCTGTCACATCGCTTTCTGGGAGCCGCACTTTGCGGCGGAATACAAGACCGAGGCGGAGTGGAAGCAGCAGTCGTACCGGATCGGGGCGAAGCTTCATCCGCTGACGGTGGAGCAGAACGCGATTACCAGCTTCAAGAGCCGGACGACGCTTGTTCCGGCATATGCCAACACGATTGGGCCGGCGCTGTTCCTGAGTGCTGATAAGATCATTGGCGGGGCGGACGGGACGCTGGGGCGCGGGATGATGTGGCAGGGTTTGAGCCTGTGGATGACGCTGCGGCACGGTCCGAGTCCGTGGATTCCTTCGAGCTACATGCCGACGCAGCCGGGGCGTTTGTTCTTTTTGAAGGAACTGGCGGGACCGCTTGTGGCCGAGTGCAATTGAGACGCCACAGAGTAGCGCGCCGGTCCAGATCGCGTTCTGGCCGGCAGAGCGCTGTTTGCTCAAACCCAACGTGCGACGGCAGCCGGGGTCAAGGGGGTCACCCCTTGCCGCCGGAGGCAGTCTGGTGAGGAACCGTGGGATACAACGGATGTTTCCTTTATGGGACCGGCGTTGAGGACTCCCTCAAAATACACCGCTTGCGATGCACTCCCCGCGTGTTCGTGATGGGGCATCCGGCACCTTGTCCGCGTTTGGATACGTACTCCTTCAGACATCTCTCGACGGCCAGGCCTCCGGCGGGCAAAGGGGGATTCTCCCCCCTTGCATCCCCCCACCAGGGTGCCCCTGGACCCGGTTGATCGGCCCTGCTGGTCTGCCGCGATCGAGGAAGCGTCTGCGGAGCGGATCCGACGTACACAAAACAGAACCGAGGTCGTATAAGTTAGGACCAGGATTCCGAGAGCGGGGGCGCCTCGACATGATTCGGGATCACTGGCTCGGCTGGCAGGCTCATCCCGCGGAGCGAGATGACTGCATTGATCGCGACGGTGGAGGTTTCGATGGTGCGACGGATTGGCCTCGGTCTTCTTCTGGCCTGGTGTCTGGCGATCTCGGTGCAAGAGGCCACGGCGGGAACGTCGAACAGCCTCATGGACATCTCGACCGACGGGAAGCTGATGGCGTGCGCCAATCGCGACGCCAACAGCCTCTCGATCATCGACCTGTCCTCGAAGAAGACAACTCACGTCCTCCCGATCGGCCTCCATCCCGAAGGAGTGACGTTCCTCGGCGACTCGCACGATGTTGCCGTCGCGGTCTACGGCGACGACCTCATCAAGGTGGTCTCGGCCGAGACGGGCGAGACGAAGCAATCGATCGAAGTCTTCGACGAACCCTACAGCGTCGTGGCCTCGAAGGACGGCGCGACGATCTATGCCACGCTCGACTACCCGGGGAAGGTCCTGGCTATCGACGCGGCGTCCGGGAAGATCACACAGGAGTGGTCCGCCGGCCAGTTCCTCCGCGGGCTCGCCCTCGGTCCGGACGGGACGCGGCTCTACGTCACTGAGTACTACACCGGGATCGTGAAAGCGGTCGACACCGCCACCGGCCAGGTGGTCGAGGAATGGGTCGGCTCCGCGCAGGACAACCTCGCCCGGCAGATCATCCTCCATCCCTCGCGACCCAAGGCATACGTCCCACATATCCGCTCGCGGATCACGGTCGCCCAGGGGGACGGCTCGATCTTTCCATACATCAGCATGATCGACACCGACTCGAAGGAAGAGTCGCGGCGGCGGCGGGTCCAGATGGACTCCTTCCGCGGAACGTATGTGACCGCCAACCCGTCGGAAGTCGCGGTCTCGCCCGACGGCTCGCGGCTCTTCGTCGTGTTCGGCGGAACGGACGACATGTTCGTCTGCGACGTCCTCGACGATAACTACCGCGAGATCAAGTTCCGGCAGCTCATCCAGCTCGGGGCGAATCCCCGCGCAGTCCGCGTCTCGCCCGACGGCGAGCGGTTCTACGTCTACAACGCCCTCGACTATCAGGTCGTCTCCTACGACGCCGGGAGCGGCGAGCCGCTCGGCAAGATTCAGACCTGCGAGAACCCGCACGACGAGGAGATGTGGCTCGGCAAGCGGCTGTTCTATCTCGCGAAGCAGCCAATGGTCGGATTGCGGTGGATCTCCTGCTCGAGCTGCCATCCCGACGGCGACCCCGATGGCCGGACCTGGCAGCAGCCCGAGGGCCTGCGGCAGACGCAGCCCCTCGCCGGCCTCGCCTGGACGCATCCGCTCCACTGGTCGGCGGACCGCGATGAAGTCCAGGACTTCGAACACACCGTCCGCGGACCGCTGATGCAGGGCCGGGGGCTCGTGAAGGGCCGGATCCACGATTCGCTCGCCAATCCGAACAGCGGCCTTTCGAAGGAACTCGACGCCCTCGCGGTCTACTCGAACTCCCACCAGTTCCCGCTGAGCCCGTACGCCAGGAACGGCCTATCGGCCGCCGCGAAGCGTGGTCAGACGCTGTTCCACTCGGAAGCGGTCGGCTGTGCCAAGTGCCACAGCGGCGCGTTCTACAGTGACTCCCGGCCGGGCGAAAAGTTCACGATGCACGACGTCGGGACCGGCACCGCAGACAAGTCCGAGAAGATGGGAACGAAGTACGACAGCCCGACGCTGCTCGGTCTCTATCGCTCCGCCCCGTACCTCCACGATGGCACCGCGGCGACGCTCGAAGAGGTTCTGACGACGCAGAACGCCGGCGACCGCCACGGCAAGACGAGCCAGCTTTCGAAGACAGAAGTCGCCGACCTCGTCGAGTTCCTCAAGGCCCTGCCGTTCGAGGACCCCGTCCCCGCCGCGAAGGACCAGGGACTCAAGCAGGTCCGGAAGTAGCGGCGGATCGGTCGCGAGCCCGGCGGCGGAATCCGACCAGGATCGCGACCCCCGCGGTGGCGATGAGGCTCCACTTGAGCTTCGTCAGGAGCGACGCGGCGACGATCCGGGCGTCTGAGGCGGCGTTCGGATCGGACGCGATCGACGCCAGGAGTCCGTTCTCTCCCCAGTCGGCGAGGACGATCCCGACCGGCAGCCAGAGGAGCCGGGGGCCGGCCCTGGGATAGAGCCGGGCCAGCGGGATCGCCAGGAGCGTCGCGAACAGGACCGGGAAGACGAGATCGAGCGACAGGAGCGTGCGGACATAGAGCGTCCGCCCCTCGTCGCCGATGGTCGCCAGGAAGGTCCGGGCTGACTCTGGCGTGTAATGGAACTGCTCGTCGAGGGCTCTGTTCACCGCGCCGAACTTCGCAGCCCGCAGACGGAAACCGGCTCCCGCGACGAGGAGCAGGATCACGACCGTCAGGACGAAGCCTCGCGGCAGCCGGCGGCGAAGTCGGTCCTGAAGGGGCGTCAGCAGGGGGGGCATGGTCCGTCGGCCGTCAAGAATGGAGGCGGGGGTCAGACGCGGCAGAGGTGGCTCAGGCCCGCGGCTTGGCGAGGGTCACCTTCAGCGTGACCTCCTCCATCCCGCGGCGGACGGTGACGTCCACCTCTTCTCCCGCTTTGAACTTCCGCAGCGCGAGATCGAAGTCGTCGAGGCTGCCGACCTTGTCCTTGCCGACGCCGATGATGACGTCCCCCGCCTTGATCCCACCCTTCTCGGCCGGGCTGTCCGGCGCGACCCCCTGGATGGCGTACCCCTTCGCATCGCTGTTGAAGTCCGGGATGCTGCCGAAGTAGGGCCGGCTTCCTTCGCGGGCGAGCTGCGAATTCCCTTCGATCCGGATGTACTCCGGCCGCTTGTCCGCCCGGGCGATCCCCAGGATGAGCTGCTCGTAGAAGTCGCAGATCCGCCGCATGCCGGGGACGTTGAGCTTGTCCCAGTCGTCCGCCGGGCGGTGGTAGTCGGCATGCAGTCCCGTGAAGACATGCATCACCGGGATCTTTTTGGCGTAGAACGATGAGTGGTCGCTCGGGCCGAACCCTTCGGGCTTCTTCGTGATCTCGAACTTGAGCGACTTGTTCGCTTCGTCGACGAGCGCGTTCCAGACCGGGGCGGTTCCGGTGCCGTAGACCGTGAGCTTGTCGGCGTCGAGGCGGCCGATCATGTCGAGGTTGAACATCGCGATCGTGTCTTCGAGCGGCACGAGCGGCGTCTTGACGTAGTAGGCCGAGCCGAGGAGGCCCCGTTCTTCGCCGGTGAAGGCGATGAAGACGATCCGTCGCGGGATCCGCTCCCGCTCGGCGGAGAGGCGGCGGACGAGTTCCAACAGCCCCGCGGTCCCCGAGGCGTTGTCGTCCGCCCCGTTGTGGATTTCCTTCGAGCCCGGCAGCATCGAGCCTTCCTCGCCGTAGCCGAGGTGATCGTAGTGGGCTCCGACGACGATCGTCTCCTTGGCGAGCGGGCCGGCGGCCGGTTCGAGGACGCCGACGACGTTCTTGATCTTCGCCCGGAGGACTTTGAGGTGAACCTGGCCGACCGCTTTCCAGCCGATCAGGTCGGCGGAGAGGGGCTTGCCGGTCTTGTCGATCTCGGCCTCGATCTCCTCAGAGGTCTTCTTGAGGGTCGCCTTGAGGACCGGGTCGAGGACGGAGCGCTTGAGGTGGAAGATCGGGACCGAGTCCCCCGGCTTCGCGCCGCCGTAGCCGAAGGCCATCAGCGGGTCGGTGTCGTTCTTCTCGACCTGTTCCTTCACTTCGCGGTAGTGCTTGGCTGCTTCGGCGAGGGTCTTGCGGACCTCTTCGTTCTTGTCCGCGGGCGTGGAGTCGAAGGCGAGGGCCGCTTCGGCGATGCGGCTGCGTGCTTTCTCGAGCTGCTCCTGAAGCCGGGCGGCGTCGTCGCGACCGGTGTGCGGGTCGTTGAGGAGGATGATCCCCTTGGCCCCGCGGCGGAAGGCGTTGCTGACCTTGGTCCGGAGGGCTCCGTACTGGGCGGCGCCGTGGCCGGAGAACGGTCCGTCCTTGGCGTCCTGCTGAGGGGTCCGCCGCATCAGGACGACGACCTTGTCCTTGACGTCGATGCCGTCGTAGTCGTTGTAGGCCCCTTCGATGTCGATGCCGTAGCCGACGAAGACGAGGGGCGTGTCGAGTGTCCCGCTGTCGCCGAACGAGCCGACTTCGAAGTCCCCTTTGATCTTGAGGGGCGTCGCCTTCCCGTCCGGTCCGACCAGCGCGAGTTCGTTGGTCCCTTCCAGTTCGACGCCGTTGACGACGTCGAACTCCTGGAAGGCGTCACCGTCGTCGACGGTGACGTTGAGTCCGGCCGCAGCGAACTGGTCGCGGATGAAGTCGGCCGCTTTGTTGATCCCCTGGGTGCCGAGGCCGCGGCCTTCCCATTCGTCGGAGGCGAGCTGGCGGACGTCGTCGAGAAGCCGCTTCTCGGAGTCGGTCGTGGCATCTGCCAGGAGGAGTGATGCTCCGGCGAGGAGGCCAAGAGCTGTCAGGGTTGTCAGGGGGAGCAGACGGCGAAGGGACAACGGCATCGGCGGGACCTTGCTGGCAGGA
Organism: Planctomyces sp. SH-PL14; assembly: GCF_001610835.1. Lineage (NCBI taxonomy): Bacteria > Pseudomonadati > Planctomycetota > Planctomycetia > Planctomycetales > Planctomycetaceae > Planctomyces > Planctomyces sp. SH-PL14. Next base: position 6,353,641 of record NZ_CP011270.1, read on the forward strand.
ATTTTCCGTCGCGTTGCGCGGGGAGGGGGCTCGATGTGGTGGAGCGGGTCGAGTCTATCGGACGTCTGTGGATGGACGAAAGCGGTGGGCCGTTCGCTTTTCGGGCGGGTGGGCGGAACCACGTTCATGCCGGACGGACTTTCATGGCTCAAACCCAACGTGCCACGGCAGCCGGGGTCAAGGGGCCAAGAAAACAACACAGCCCCTTGCCGCCGGAGGCGCTTCTGTGAGGAACCGTGGTCAGCAACGGATGTTCCTTTTGTGGGACCAGCGTTGAGGACTCCACGCTCGCCCTGGAATTCCCGTGGGCTGGTGAGGGGGCATCCGGCGCGTTGTCCGCGGTTGGACACGCGTTCCTTCAGACATCTCTCGACGGCCAGGCCTCCGGCGGGCAAAGGGGCGTTGCCCCTCTGCACTCCCCACCAGGGTGCCCCTGGACCCGGTTGGGATGAGTAGGGCATCATCCGTTGGTTCGATGCGGCCAACAGCGGTTCTGTTTCGTGGAGCGCTCCCATGACGCGATCCTTGAGTCGACGGCAGTTTCTCGTTGCGTCCGGCGCGGCCGGGATCGCCGGAACCCAGGGACTCGAATTGTTCGCCGCTGCGGCCGAGGTGAAGGGGGCCGCGGCGCCGCTCCCCTCAATCACGATCCCCGACTGGGTTCGCGACGTCACCCGCATGTCGTTCCTCGCTCCGGGGCTCGTTCCCGACGTCGCCCGCGCCGGCGTTCAGGTCGTCCACGGCAACGCCGTCTGGCCCTACTACCCCCTGCGGCGGGACCGTGGAAACCTCAAGCCAGAAGAACAGACCTCTCTGCGGCAGTTCGTCGACGAAACACACCGCCACGGAATGCGGCTCGTCCTGGGCCTCCCCCCATTCCCCTCCGTCGCGGCGATGCAGGCCCACCCCGAATGGCGGGTCGCGCCGGAGCCCGGCGAAAAGTCACTGGCGGTCGTTCCGGAGGAGGGGAACCTCGGGACCCGGATCCCCTGCAACCTCGGCCCGTGGGGGGACTACCTCATTGAGCTCTGCGCGGAGCTGATGACCGACTACGGCCTCGACGGCTACTCGTTCGACGGCAACTACGCGCCGCCTCTCTGCTACTGCGGGACCTGCCGCGCCGCCTACCGGGCCGAGGCCGGGCAGGAGCTTCCGCCGGCGGTCAATCTCGATGACGTCGCCTATCGCCGCTACCTCGTCTGGCGAGGCGAGAAACTGGAGCAGCACTACGCCCGGCTGCAGGCCCGGCTCAAGGGGCTGCGGCCCGACGCCGTCATCATGACCTGGACCGTCAACGCCGGACGGTACGGGCACTTCCTCCATTCGCCCCGGGCGATGCCGGCGCGGCTCAACCGGCTGATCGACCTGCCGATGCAGGAATGGTGGCTCGACGAAACGAACCTCGGAATGAGTGTCATCCCGTCGTTCGGGGCGGAGTACCTGGCGTGCGTGGCGGGCTACGGTCCCAACGGGTGCGAGCCGTACCTGATGTCGCGGGGCAACCCCTACAGCGGCGACAGTTTTCCGGCCCACGAGCGAATGATCCGCTCGATGCAGGTCCTGGCCCACGGGAGCACGACCGCCCACTCGGTCGGCTGGACGAACGGCGTCGAGGGGGCCGCCCCAATCTTCGCCGAGACGAAACGCCGCGAGCCGTGGATCACCAGGGCCCGACCGCTACCGTGGTGCGCGATGCTCGTCAGCGAGCAGACGCGGCAGTTCTACGCCTACCGGGATATCGCCGAGCGGTTCCTCCCCGCGCCGCTGGGAGCGTACCGCGCGGCGCTCGAAGACCATCTGCCGCTGTCGCTCCTCAACGACTGGGATGTGACGGCCGAATCGCTGGCGAAGTTCCGCGTGCTGGTCCTCCCGAACGCCGCAGCCTTGTCCGAGGTCCAGATCGAAGCGATCCGGAGATACGTGACCGAGGGCGGGGGGCTCGTCGCCTCGACGGAGTCCTCGCTGTGTGACGAACTCGGCCAGCCCCGGAAGGACTTCGGGCTGGCCGATCTCTTCGGTGTCTCGTACCGAGGGCGGCCGCAGACGACGGTGGGGAAGGCGCCGATCGATCCGAACTTCGCCATCGCGCTCGACGAGCGGTACTGGCAGCAGCGAGTCGGTGCCGCGACGCTGGCGTGGGAGGCCCATCCCCTCGTCGACTTCGAAGGACTCCAGGCGCTCGTCCCGGCGAAGCGGTCCCGGTTCAAAGGCCCGCAGGTTCTGGTCAGTCACCCGGAGAAGCCGGAGGAGGTTGCGGCCCGACTGATTCCCGACGGAGAGGGGGGCGTCCCGATGGACCAGGCCGCGTCGCCCGCGATCGTCGCCCGAACCGTCGGACGCGGGCGGGTCGTCTACTTTGCGGCGGGCGTCGATGCGGGGCTGTGGAGCTACGCCTACCCCTACGAGCGGATTCTCTTTAACCGGGCGATCGAATGGGCCGCCGGCGGGCCACCCCCGATCCAGGTCACCGCGCCGCGGTGCGTCGGGGTGACCTTCAAGGAGCGGGATGTCGAGGGAACTGACAGTCGCCAGCTTGTGATCCACTTCCTGAACAACGTGCAGACGACGGCGGGGCACGGCCTTCCGGGGACCGACGTCCCGCTCCGCGAGGAGTCACTCCCGATCCATGGCATCCGCGTCACGTTTCGCGATCGGGCCAGCGTCCCGAGGCGGTTCCACGTCGAGCCAGGGAACATCCAGCCTCGCGTCATCCACGAAGGGGACCGGACCACGGTCGAGCTTCCCCCGCTCGACATCCACTGCATGCTGATCGGCGAGCCAGCCTGAGCCGGTTACGGCCTACAACGTTTCGGAGCGAAGCCACTCCATCCGCACATTCACAAGCCGCTCGCCACGGCACTCGACCGTCTGCCGGGCGATCGTCGAGAAGCCGAGCGATTCGAAGAACGGGAGCGCGGTGAGGCTCGCTTCGACAAAGAGCCGCTCGAGCCCCTGCCGTTCCGCTTCGGCCAGGATCGCTTGCAGCATCGCCCGGCCGACGCCCTGCCGCTGGTGGTCCGCCGAGACGTAGACCCGGTCGATGTGTCCATCGGGCTCCAGCTCGGCGAAGCCTGCCACGCGCGGCGGCTCGGAACTGTCCTCCGCCACGACGACGAAGCGGTCCTCAAACCGCCGGCACCATGCCGATGCGTCGATCTCGTCCGAGGCCCAGGCGGTGATCTGGCTGGCGGGATAGTCGCGGATGTTCACGCGGCGGATCGTGTCGCGGAACAGGTGGAGCAACCGGGGGCCGTCATCGGGGCGGTAGGGGCGGAGGCGGATCATCAGGATGGCGGCGGGGCAGAGAAGGGCGGTGGCGGACGAGGTGACCGGCGTGTCGGGACTCAACCGGCGTAGGCTTTCCGGAGGACTTCGATGTCGAGCTTCTTCATCTAGAACATCGCCTGCATGGCCCGCTGGGACTTCACCGGGTCCGGTCCGGAGATGAGCTCCGGCAGGACCTTCGGGACGATCTGCCAAGAGACGCCGAACTTGTCTTTCAGCCAGCCGCACTGCTGGGCACTCGGGTCGCCGTCTTCGTTGAGCTTCACCCAGTAGTGATCGACTTCCTCCTGCGTGTCGCACATCACCTGGAACGAGATCGCCTCGTTGAATCGGAAGATCGGGCCGCCGTTGAGTCCCGTGAACGGAACTCCGTTGAGCTCGAACTCGACCGTCAGCACCGAGCCCGGCTCCTTTCCGTGGTACTCCTTGCCGGCTTCGCCGTAGTGGGCCGTCCGGCCGATCCGCGAGTTGGGGAAGATCGCTGTATAAAATTTGGCCGCCTCTTCCGCCTGATGATCGAACCACAGGCAGGTGACGATGGGCTGAATGCTGGGCATGAGACGCTCCGGGCTGGGACGGGTGACAAGTCGGCGTTTGAGTGACGCCAGTCCGTCGGAGTGCGAACCGCGCGCCCGAAATGGTAGACTCCGATCGTGGCCGCGTCCCTCGCGGCTCTCGCGGGCAATGCGCAAGAAGGGCACCATGAACGTCGACCAGGTTCAAGAACTGATCGCCTCCGGCGGACTTTTGACCGAGTCCGGTCTCGAGCGACATCGCCAGGCGTGGCGGGAGTCGGGAGGGACGGACGAACAGGGGGATGAGTTCATCCGCTCGCTGGCGGCGCAGCAGATCCTGACCGACTTCCAGGCGGCCGCCCTGCTCGCGGGGATTCCGGGGCCGTACATGCTGGGCCCGTACCGCGTGCAGTCCTATGTGGCGGCGGGGCGGCTGGGGAACGTCTACCGGGCGGTCCATGCGGAGTTCGACCAGCCGGTCAGCCTGAAGGTTTTTCCGGCCTCCCTGGGGCAGAACCCGGAGCGGGTGGCGCGGCTGGGGCGGGAGGCCCGCGTTGGTGTGCTGGTCGACAACCTGCACGTCATCAAGACGTTCCAGGTTGGGAAGGTGGGCGACGTCACGTTCATCGCCATGGAAGAGCTGAACGGCGAGACGCTCCAGAAGCGGCTCGACCGGGAGGGGGCGCTGCCGATCGAGGACGCCTGCCAGCTCATCGCACAGGCGGCGACGGGGCTTGAGTACCTGCACTCGCAGGAGATTATCCATCGCGACATCTGCCCCGCCAACCTGTGGATCACCGCCTACGGGATGGTGAAGATCATGGAGTTCGGGGCGGCCCTCGACGCTCTGGCGTTCCTGGATTCGCTCACGGAGGAGACCCCCGCGGAGCAGGTCCAGCATGCGGATCCGGTCGGGACCTACGCCTATATGTCCGCCGTTCAGGCTCGGGATCCGAACCAGGCGGACGTTTCGACCGATCTCTACAGCCTGGGGTGCACGCTGTACCACGCCTTGGCGGGGCAGGTGCCGTTCCCCGATGCGGATCCGGTGCGGCAGATGCTTCGGCACGCGACGGAGACGCCGCGGCCGCTGAAGCTGTTCAATCCGGACGTTCCCGACGAGCTGCAGGCGATTGTCTCGCGGTTGATGGCCAAGCCGTCCGAGCCTCGATTCGAGTCCGCCGCCGAGGTGTCCGAAGCGCTGGCTGCGATTCACGCTCCCGAGCCGCACTCGAATGTCCCGCTGTTCAAGCAGGACTTTATGACGTGGGTCAGTACGGGAGCGGAGTTGAAGGAGGATCCGGTGGAGGAGTACGAGCCGGAGTTCCAGAATTTTGTGGATTGGGTCGCCGACCAGAGCCTGCCGAGGGTGTAGTCAAAGAACCGGGTCCAGGGGCACCCTGGTGGGGGATGCAAGGGGGCAACGCCCTCTTGCCCGCCGGAGGCCTGGCCGTCGAGAGATGTCTGAAGGAGTTTGTGTCCAAACGCGGACACCGTGCCGTATGCCCCCTCACCAACCCGCGGGGATTCCAGGGCGATCGGTGAGTTCTCAACGCCGGTTCCACAAAGGGGACGTCCGTGGCTTACCACAGTTACTCATAGAAGAGGCCTCCGGCGGCAAGGGGTGACCCCCTTGACCCCGGCTGCCGTCGCACGTTGGGTTTGAGCTATGGGCGTCGCGCCGGCGAGGACGTCGTTCAGTCGCCCGCGCCAGGGGGAAACGAAAAAAGCGTCAGAGGGATCGCATCCCTCTGACGCTTCTCATTCTCAGAGGCTCAATCTCTACCGCACGACGCGGTCCGCGTTGTACCCGACAATCGTCGCCTCGGGAGCCAGGACGTAAATCTCGACGCGGCGGTTCTTTTGACGGTTCGGCTCGCTGACATTCGTCACGACCGGCTGATGCTTGCTGTAGCCGCCAATCCCCATCCGGTACTCAGAGACACCGTTCTTCGCAAGGTGCTTCACGACCGACGTCGCCCGGTGAGCCGACAGCTCCCAGTTCGAGTCATGGCGGGCCTTGGTCGCAGGCCGCACGACCGGCTGGTCATCCGTATGCCCGACGACCAGCACATGGAACTGCTTCGCCTCGGCATCGTTGACGATCGCAGCGAACTCGTTGAGCAGGGCGTGGGCCTCCTGCCGCAGAGCGTCGCTCCCCGATCCGAACAGCAGGTCCTCGTTGAACTTGCTGACACCCGTGACCGGGTCGAACTCGAAGTCCGGGAACCGCCGGGCCAGCTCTTCAAACCGCTTGCTGAGAGCCCCGTTGAGCGGGTTCTTCTGGCTGGCGAGCATGCTCGAATACTTGTTGTGCAGCTTCTCCCGCTCGTCGTTGAGATTCGCCAGCCGCTGGTTGGCGATGTCGAGCGACTGCTTGGCGCCGGCCAGTTCTTGCTGGAGCTGGCTCGACATCATCTGGCTCTCCTGCATCTGCCCCATCAGCATCTGGTTCTCGTTGCAGAGCTCCATCGCCCGCCACTCGGCGTCGCGAAGCCGCATCCGCCGGGCCAGGAACGGCCGGGGCCAGCAACCACAGCACCCGCTGAGTTCGAGAGCGAAGACGCACAGGAGAGACAGGAGGGCGAGGCGTCGCAGGGTGGGGAGGGGCATGATTGGTCCAGGGTCTGGGGCCTAGGGACTAGGGCCAGAAAGGGGACGCAGGGACGGCCGGGCCACCGGGGAAGGGAAGGGGGGGGCTTCGGACGTCCGGAGGGATTTCAGGAAGGGAATCGCCGCCGGGGCGACGATGTCGAGGCTTATAACCGCCGTCTTTGCCGATGAACCAGACCGACCGCGGTTTTGTCTCTCCTGTCCGGCAGCATTCGCCGCAACCGGCCCTCCGGACCGTCGGTTTCTGCTGGTTTCCGCCGGGAATCGGGATTCCAACCAGTTTTCCTCAAGGAGGTTACGGCAGAAACGGCCTGGAGGCTCGAGCCCGGCCACCGGGGCTCGTGGGAGAAAAACCCTCGGTCCTTTTCGGCCCTGGACCTGAGGCCCTAGGACCTCGGCCTCCCTCCACTACAATCCCCACTTGCCGCTGCTCCCCACGGACCACCGCATGTCAGAACGCCGCATCCTCGTCACTTCCGCTCTCCCGTACGCCAACGGGCACATCCACATCGGGCACCTGGTCGAATACATCCAGACCGATATCTGGGTCCGCTTCCAGAAGCTTCGCGGGCACCGGTGCGTCTTTATGTGTGCCGACGACACCCACGGCACCGCGATCATGATCCGCGCCCGTCAGGAGGGGCGGACAGAGGAAGCGGTCATCGCCGATATGCGGGAGGCCCACGTCCGGGACTTCTCCGGGTTCGACATCGCCTTCGACAACTACGGCAGCACGAACAGCGAAGAGAACCGCGAACTGTGCCACGAGATCTGGGGGGCGCTGCGGAAGGCCGACGTGGTCGTCGAGCGGACTTCGGAGCGGCTCTACGATCCGGAATTCCAGACGTTCCTGGCGGACCGGTTCGTGAAGGGAACCTGTCCCAAATGCGGCACGGCGGATCAGCATGGTGACGGCTGTGAAGTTTGCCTGACGCAGTATGCGCCGACGGACCTGATCAATCCCAAGAGCACGCTCTCCGGAGCGACACCGGTCCCGAGAGAGAGCACTCAGCTGTTCGTCCAGATCGAAGGACTGCACGAGTTCCTTGATCAGTGGACGCAGACGAGCGGCGCCCTCCAGAGCGAGACCGCCAACTACCTCAAGAATCATTTCCTCAACGAGCCGCTGCGGGACTGGGACGTCTCGCGCCCGGCGAAGTATTTCGGCTTCGAGATCCCCGACAGCCCGGGGAACTTCTGGTACGTCTGGTTCGACGCTCCGATCGGCTACATCGCCTCGACCGCCGAGTGGTGCCAGAAGAACGGAGAGAAGCTCGACGACTGGTGGAAGAACCCGGCCACAGAGGTCCACCACTTCATCGGCAAGGACATCACGTATTTCCATACACTGTTCTGGCCGGCGATGCTCAAGACCGCCGGGTTCAACCTCCCGAAGAAGGTCCACATCCACGGCTTCCTGACGGTCGACGGGAAGAAGATGTCCAAGCGGGACGGGACCTTCATCAGCGCCGCGACGTACCTCAAGCATCTCGATCCGAGCTACCTGCGGTACTACTACGCCTCCAAGCAGGGGACGCGGCTCGACGACCTGGACCTGAACCTCGACGACTTCCAGAAGAAGATCGACTCCGATCTCGTCGGCAAAGTGGTGAACATCGCCAGCCGGTGCGCGAAGCTTCTGGCCGGGCAGACCCTCGCTCCGACCTATCCGGATGACGGCGGGCTGTTCGCCCAGGGAGCGGCGGCGAGCGAGCGGATCGCCGAGCTGTACGAGGCGTGCGACTACAACGCCGCGATGCGGGAGATCGTCGAGCTCGCCAACCGGGCGAACGAGTACATCGACCGCACGCAGCCCTGGATGGTCCGCAAGGATCCGGCCCGGCAGGAAGAGGTCCGCGCGATCTGCTCGATCGGCCTCAATCTGTTCCGGCAGATCGTGGTCTACCTCGCTCCGGTCCTGCCGCGGCTGGCGCAGCAGACGGGCGAGCTCCTGGGGACGCCGGTTACAACTTGGGCCGACGCCCAGACGCCGCTCGTGGACAAGACCGTCCACGAGTACCAGCACATGATGAAACGAGTCGAACCGAAGAAGGTGAGTGCGATGGTTGATGAATCGAAGCCGGCGGAACCTCAGGTCCAGAAGATGGCTGTCGCCGTGGAGTCGGCGGAGCAGCAGGCGGCCGAAGCGGTTCGTGAAGGGGAAGCCCTCGTGGCGGACAGCGGTGATCAGCTTGCCGCCGAGCCGCTCGTGGCGGATCACTGCTCGATTGACGATTTGATGAAGGCGGACCTCCGCGTCGCCCGCGTCATCGAGGCCAAGCATGTGGAAGGGGCGGACAAGCTGCTCCAGCTGACGCTGAGTCTGGGCGGGGACGTGACTCGCAACGTCTTCGCCGGGATCAAGAAGGCGTACAAGCCCGAAGACATGATCGGCCAGCTCGTCATCTGTTGCGCGAACCTGAAGCCGCGGCAGATGAAGTTCGGCCTCAGCGAGGGGATGGTCCTCGCCGTCGGCCCAGGCGGCAGCGACGTCTTCCTCCTCCGCGCCGACAGCGGGGCGAAGCCGGGGATGCGCGTGCATTGAGAAGAAGTTTTTTAGCCACAGATGAACACAGATAAACACGGATAAGAGGGGCGGCAGGTCGGGCTGTTCCTTTTATCCATTTTCAGTGTTTGTCGTGTGGCCGCTTTTCTCTGGCGGGGTGTTCGATGACCGAACAGGAGTTGAACGCCCTGACGGAGCGCGTCATTGGATGCGCGTTTCAGGTTGGCAATACACTGGGATGCGGTTTCCTGGAGCGCGTTTACGAGAACGCCCTTGCACATGAGCTGCGGCTGAGCTCGATCGTGGTCGAGTCGCAGATTCCGCTCCCCGTCATCTACAAGGGCGTTACAGTTGGAGACTACATCGCGGACCTACTGGTCGAACGAGTCCTGTTGATCGAGGTCAAGGCGACTCGCGAGCACAACGAGGCGTTTGCCGCCCAGTGCTTGAACTATCTGAAAGCGGCCAAGCTCCCGCTGTGTCTCCTGATCAACTTCGGGCGCCCCAAGGTGGACATCCGCAGGCTCCGAGCGAATGACGGTTGGCGCGATCCCTCCTGACCGCGCCACCTCCTCTTATCCGTGTTTATCTGTGTTCATCTGTGGCTAACCCTCTCTCACTCAATCAATCTCGCCAACCATCTCAATCAGCTGGTCGAGCAGTTTGACCGAGGCGTCCCGCTCCAGGCGGTTGGTCCCGATCCACGTCTCGTAGCCGCCAAGGTCGTGCTGCGCCGGCGTCGGCAGATAGCCGTAGTACCCGTGGTTCAGCGAGACCATCCAGGCGGGCTTGAGACCGGACCGCTCGCGGAACTCGAGACCGATCTCACAGAAGACCTCACACGGCATCGTCCCGATCGCCGCGTCACCGATCCGGAAGACCTGGACCGGAACCGGCGTCGTCTCGGGATACTCGGCCAGGGAAAGCGTCCGCTGCGCGTAGATCCGGGAGAGGTCGGTCTTGCCCGGGACCTCGGGACGGTTCGTGAGTGTGTCCTTGGCCCACTGCAACTCGGCGTCCGTGGCGCGGCGCCACTTGAGGACAGGTTCCCGGTAACGGGCCGCGAGTTTGACGTCCGTCTTGTAGGTCAGCTCCGGGAGTTTGGCGTGGACACGCTTCGCCACGTCGTGCGCGACGTACCGCATCTGCTCGTAGGGCTTCTTGCCGGGCCGCGGGTTCTTGAAGTCGATGTTGTTGATGTCGCCGCTCGTCCCGTTGGCCAGGAGGGCGGCGAACGGCGGATCGAGGTGCTCGGCATCGAGGAGCCGGGCCAGCTCGGTGCAGAACATCCCGTAGTAGTCGCTCGAGATGTGGCCGTTCCCCACCCCGCCGACGTAGTGCAGCGAGTAGGTGGCGAAGACCGAGATCGGCGGTCCGCCCGGCTCGCGTACGGAGACGATCGAGACCGTGGGATCGGTCGGCCCGACCGGCTTCACAAGGTTCGGGCTCCCGGCGGGGGGATTCATCTTCGCCTTGTCGATCTTGCCGAAGGGGTTCTCGGGCATCGTCCCCTCCTTCATGAACCAGCGGCGGTTGAAGACATGCTCGGGGATCTCGACGGTCCCGATCGCCAGCTCGGCGGGACGGAGCGTGTTGGCGGCCGAACGGACCCCGTCGGCGATCCGGCGGGCGATGAATTTCTGGTAGTTGTCGAGCTCCTGGTCGTTCTTGAAACGGTTCTGCCCGAGGGCGCTCGCGGCGGAATGGGTGTGCGTCGCGGAGATCAGGACCTGCTCCGGTGGAATCCCGGTCGTCTCCATGATGATCCGGCGGGCCTCTGTGCTGACGCTCCGCCCGATCCCCAGGAGATCGCAGACGACGATGGCGAGCCGGGTCTGCCCGTCGTCCAGGACAAGGCAGCGTGCGCGGAGGTCATCGTGGACATGCGTGGCGGGGAACGGCGCGAACCCGCCGATGATCTCCGAGCCGAGTTCGGGCGTCAGGTCGCTCGTCGCGGCCCCGGCCCGGAATGGACTCGCCGGCGGATCGGCGGCACGGGCCATTGGGCCACTGAGCAGGACGACGAAGACAAAGGCCGCAAAACGAACCATTCAAAAGCTCCCAAGAGGGCAGGTCAATTTCAAAGAGGGAGAGACGCACTGAGAACCGCCGAGGGGCACGCCACCACACCAGCCTGAAGCGCCAGCGAGGGAGGCACGACGAGGAAAATCCCCCGCTGGCGCTGCGGGCTCGTGTGAGCTCCCCAACGCCGCCGCTGGTCCCTCGTCTCTAGACCCTAGTCCCTCGTCCCCTCTCACCCCATCAGGCCGGGGATCACATCCCCCTGATAGATGTGGTGCGGGCGGTTCTGTTCGTCGTGCCAGGCGGCCGACTCGGGGATGCCGAGGGCGGAGTAGATCGTGGCCGCCATGTTCTCCGGAGTCTGCGGCAGAGCGGCCGGGTAGGCCCCCTGGGCGTCGGAGCTGCCGATGACCTGACCGCCGCGGACGCCGCCGCCGGCGAAGAACGCGGTCTGGACGCCCCCCCAGTGATCGCGTCCCGGGCCTTTGTAGTGAGCGGTCAGCGTCGAGGTCTTCGGCGTCCGTCCGAACTCGCCCGCCATGACGACGAGCGTGGAGTCGAGCAGCCCCGAATCGCGAAGGTCGTCCAGCAGTGCGGCGACGGCCCGGTCGGTCGGGGGGAAGAGAAAATTCTTGAGGTGCGGGAAGGCGTTGCCGTGGGTGTCCCACGCCTCGTTGTTGCCGAGGTTCACCTGCACGAAGTTGACCCCCGCCTCGACGAGCCGCCGGGCCATGAGGAGCGACCAGCCGAACGAGTTCTTGCCGTACCGCTCCTGGATCTCGGCCGGAGCGTTGAGGACGTCGAACGAGGCCCGGACCCGCTTCTCGGTCAGGAGGGTGACGGCCGCGTCCCGGTAACGGTCGAACTTGGCCTGGGTCGCGTTCCGCTCCAGCTCACGGCGCTGGGTTTCGATCGTCTCCAGAAGATCGAGCCGCGTCTGGAAACGCTTTTCGAGGAGCCCCTCGGGGAGCGAGAGCTGCGGGACCGTGAAGGCCATCGCCTTATTGTGCTCGGCTCCGTTGGCGTGGTGGAACTCGTACTCGGGGTACGCGCCGTAGGTGACGCTGTTGTATGGGGAGGCTTCGACGAACCAAGCGTCGCCGCGGGAGCCCATCGTGCCGCCGAACTGGCCGGGGATCGTCCGTCCGGTCCGGTGGACGAGCCGCTCCGGCAGGACGACCGCCGGCGGAAGGTTGTTCCGCGGCCGCGTCACGGCGCCGACGACCGAGGCCATTGCGGGCCAGTCGCTCGACTGCGGCTTGTCCGGGAGGAACCGCGGCGGCTTCTCGGCGCGGCCCGTCAGCATGATGTGGTGGGCGAGCGAATGGTCGTTGCTCGGATGCGTCAGCGACCGGACGAGGGCCCAGTCGCGGCTCCGCTTCGCCAGGAGCGGCAGGTGCTCGCAGATCTCGATGCCGGGGGTCGCGGTCGAGATCGGGTTGAACTCGCCGCGGATCGTGTCGGGCGCGTTCGGCTTGAGGTCGAAGCTGTCGTGCTGGCCGAGGCCCCCCGACAGGAAGATGTAGATGATCGACTTGGCCTTCCCCGTCGACCCGGTCACGACATCGGCCGCCTGGAGAGCGGAGGCGGAGTCCATCGACAGCCCCAGCAGTCCGACGGCCCCGGCCTGGATCATCGACCGCCGCGAGACGGCGGGATGGGCGAAGGAGGAGCGGAGCGAGGCGGCCGCGGGCGGGGTGGAGAAGGGGCGGGACATTCGGTCTCACCAGGCAGGAAAGGTGGTGGGAGCGCGGATCGGTAGCGTCGCATAGGAGGAAGGGGAGTTCAAGCCTGCTTCAACATTCGTTGATGCGTTGTCGGCAGGTTGCGGGGCGAATTCAAAGATTTGTCGGTTGGGACTCCGCAACCGGGCTGGGGCCGCAGGGTTGGTGAACGTTTGTGCCAGCTGCGCAAACGTCCGGCTTGTTGGACCGGACGAGGATGAGCAGGATGGTTCAATCTCAGGAGGGCCTCGATGCAGACGGTGCTGCTTGCATGTTGGTTGGTCGGCCAGGTGAGTTGGGCGTCCGAGGTCCCCCCTCCGCCGCCGTTGCCGGTCGTCGTCGAAGCCGATTCCGGCGAAGGTCCCCTCGACGGGTGGGCAAGGTCGCTGGCCGAATCCTGGGATCAAAATTGGAAGCAGGCGTACGCAGAGCGTTCTGCCGTTCTGCCGTTCGACAGTCATGGTCGCGCCGAGGAAGACGCCCCGTCGCTGGAGCCGGCCACCGCGTCGAGCGTGGAGCTGTGGGCCCGCTTCAATCAGCCGGTCCTCCGCTATCGCGTGCGGTTCACCCGCTACCTCTATGAGCCGATCTCGGGGGTCGAGACGCGAGCGGACGGGGAGCTCTTCTGGGATCAGACTTCGGCTCGTCTCGATCTGAATCCCCCCGCGAAGCTCCCCAAGCCGGGCGTGAATCCGGCTCGCAAGGATCGCAGCGGCCAGCCCTACACGGTGGTAGGGGCGAGGCGGGCGTCGTATGTCGTTCGCGGTGAATCGGTGGTCGTCGCGAACCACGAGGAGAAGACGTTTGTGCGGCATCAGGAGCCGCCCCGGAACGCCCGGAACACCTGGAGAGCGAGGTTTCCCGCGATCTCCCCGTTTCTCAAATTCGATCCGGCCGACCGGCAACGGACCTTTGCGATCGACCCGGGGGGGCTCACCGCGACCGAAGAACGCATCCACCTCCGGCTCCGCGGCCTGTGGGACGGCTGGCGGCGGAGCTACGGCCGTGTCGAGATCCTGCTCGACCCGAAGACGGGGCGTCCGCAGGCGATGAAGATCGTCGACTCGCGGGCGGTCCAGACGGTCTATGTCTACCAGGAGGTCCAGCGCGGCGGTCCGGGGGAGGTCTGGCACGGAGATCCCTTTCGGCTCGACCTGAAGGGCTACGTCGATGCCACTCTGCACACAGCGCCCTGAGGATTTGTACGGGCTTGGCTCAGTGTAGGAGCGGTCCGGAAAGACTCGGGATTGCCGTACCAGACCGCGTGTGGCACGCTTCAGCGATCCAGGGAGGGCTTCATGCTGACGGCTTTACTCATCTATTTGCTCCTCGGTCCGCAGGAAACGGCGCCGGCTGTCCCCCCTCCGCCGCCGCTGGCGAGGCTCGAAACCGACTTCCATGTAACACCCTTCGACGCGTGGTGGAGAACACTGGACGCTGATCGTGAGGAACGCTGGAAAACCTTCTTTGAGCGGCTCGCCATCCTGCCTCTGGATACAAATGGCAGGGCGGAGGGGCCGGCCCCTCCTCTGCCGTCGGGGGTCGCACCAAGCCTGGAACTTTGGGCTCACTTCAACCGGCCGGCTCTCCGTCAACGCGTCCGGTTCCGCCGTTACATCTATGACTCAGTGTTCGGAGTCGAAACCCGGGCGGAGGGGGAAATGTTCTGGGACGAGAACTCCGTTCGTCTCGATTTCCGCGCGCCGCGAAACTTGCCCAAAGGGGGCGAGACCGAGACTCGCCAGGATCGGACCGGCCGGCCCTACAAGATTGCGGCGAGCGGCGCGGAATCGTATGTGGTTCGAGGCCGGTCCATGATCACCGTGAATCATGACGCCAAGACCTTCGACCGATGCGAGGCTCCGCCGCTGTGGCTGTCTGGCCTCTATTCTCTACCCGCTTCACCGTTCCATGAGTTTCGTGCTGCCGATCGGGCCAAGACCTTCGCGATCACAACGGGGCCCAAACAAGACCCTAAGCGGCAAATCCATCTGAAGCTCGAAGGCCTGTGGAGAGCCTGGCACCAGAACTATCGCACGGTCGAGGTCCTGCTCGACGCCAAGACGGGACGTCCGCTGGCGATGAGGGTGATCGATCCGGGCGAAACGAGAGAGACGGTTTACGTGTACGAGGACTTCCAGCGCGGGGGCGAGGGGGAAGTCTGGGATGGGGACCCTTTCGACCCGGACCTGGCTGGCTATGCCGGCACCGTGCTCAGTGTGGCGCGCTGATCACCGAACGTCTCTTGAGACGCACGACTCCGAGGGCGAGCAGTCCGCCGAACGCCGTCGCCGTACTGAGGAGGCCTCCCCTGTAAACGCTCCGGGGCCGATAGAGCCACTCGACCGTGTGAACGCCTGCTGGGACTTCGACCGCGCGGAAGCGTTCGAGGGCCACTTCCGCGGTCGACGGTTCACCGTCGACGGTGACCGTCCAGCCCGGATAGGCGAGGTCCTTGAGGACGACCTGTCCCGGTGAGGCGAGGTCACATTCGAGCGTGACGCGGTCGGCCTCATACTTCGCGATCCGGGCCGTTCCCTGAGCTCCCTGGCCGAGTTCCAGTCGCCCCGTCGCGTCGGCTAGCTCGTAGAGATAGAGCGGCCTGTCGAACTGGCCCCAGGCGCGGTTCAGGAATTCGTCGAAGCCCTGCCAGACGAGCTTCAGCGGCCAGCGGGAACTGTCCCACCGCTTCTGCCCGAGGACATGCGTGATGCCGGATTCGCGGAACCACCGGACGTGTTCGGCAATCTCTTCGTCCGTCGGCGGACGGTCTTCGGGGAGCTTCGGGGGATTCAGCTTGGGGGAAAAATACTCGGCGGGGCCGATCCCGAGGTACACGGGGAGCTGCGAGACGCCGAGGATCGTCAGGACGTTCTGGCCGGGGCCGAAGACGCGGGCCTGCGGCGTCCGCCGGAGGATCTCCCGGACTTCGCTTTTGCTGCGGTACTGGAGCGGCGAGGGGACGGTCACCACGTAGCTGACGTAGGGGACGACGCGATAGAGGTCGTAGGCCGTGACCCCCATGAGGAGGGTGAGCGCCACGGTCGCGGTGCCGAGGCTGCGTCCGGCGAGGAGGCGGTCGATCCCGGCACCGCTGGCCAGGGCGATCGAGAAGGCGGTGACCATTCCGTAGCGTCCCGCCCCGCGGAAGAAGCTGAACCCCGGCAGGGCCTTGAGCCAGACCAGTGGCTCCCCGGTCGCCAGGGCGAGAAAGACCACGCCGAGGACCAGCCACGCCGTCACGACCGTCCAGCGGCGCTCCCGGAAGTGCGTCCAGGCGACCCACAGGGCCAAGGCCAGCGGGATCAGGCCGCAGTACAGGTGGGCTTCGACGCGGTTCGATCCGCCGAGGACCGTGTCGGGGTTGGTCTCATCGTTGAACCACATCCACGGAGCGGCAATGTGGCTGAGGTACGGGACCGGGATCCGGCCGTAGAGCGGGTTGTGTTCGCTCGAGAAATCGAACCGCTGGCTCCGCTCGCGGAGTTCGAGCGTCGGCAGGATCTGGACGGCGGCGAGCAGGAACCCGACGGCGATCGCGGCCAGCAATCCGGACGATGTCAGAAGACGGTCCCGCCATCCGTTCGGCGCAGAGGCGGGAGGGGCCGTGGAGGCCGGAGCTTCGACTTCGGGAACCAGGGCCGGGCGGAGGAGGGCGTAGCCAACGACCGCCAGGAGCGTGATGAAGGCCAGGTGGAAGTGGCCTGCGAACAGGAAGACCGCGAGCAGGATCGCGATCGTGACCAGCCATCGCAGGCGGCGCTGCTGGAGCCAGAACTCCGCGGCCCACAGGAGGAAGGGGAAATACGCGCCGCCGATGATCGCCCATTCGAGGCAGGCCCGGGCCGGAAACCAGCCGTAGACGAAGACCAGCCCGCAGAAGAGCGAGCCGAAGGGCAAGAGGCCGAGGCGCCGCGCCAGAAGCCATGTTCCCAGGAACGCGGCTACGGCGTGAAGCAGATGGCTGAGGTTGTAGGCAGTCTGAGTCTCGAACAGCCGGTACAGGACCAGATGGGGCGGATAGAGGACGCCGGTCTGACTCTCGGCGAGCAGCGGATAGCCCTCGCCGACGAGGTTGTTCCACAGCGGAAACGTCCCCTGGCGGAACTGGTCCGAAAGGAACGTCTTCTGAGGGTAGAAGTACGGGTAGGTGTCCCCCCCGACGAAGCTCGCTCCGTTCCACAGCGGGGCCCAGAAGATCCCGGTCAGCAGAATCGCGATTGCCGCGGCGAAGGCACCCGGTGCCCAGGCGGGAGGCACCCACGGTTTCGTCGTCCGGACAGGTCCCCGTTTCGCCATCATGCTCTCAGTTCAGGCCGGGAACCCCCGGATTCAAAGAGGGCATTCTCCACGTCGGAGCGGCGAGAGCAAACGGTCGAGCAGTCTTGTCGTCAGGAGAGGTGAGAAGACCTGGTGCGGGAGAAGAGAACACCGGTCACGGTCGTTCCCAGCGAGGGCCGGAAGCGGAAGAGGTCTGGCTCAGAAAGCCCGGGCGGATGGCGATGGTCAGGGTGAGCGCCAGGAGACGGAAGTCTCGCTCCTGAATGGACTACTGAGCTCTTCATCCGTGTACCGGCCCCCCTGCGTGGAGAAGGCCAGATGAATGGCGTCCGAAAAGCTGCGCTGCTCGTAGACCATCGATCCCGCGATGTCCAGAGTCGTTTCGCCAGCGATCACGCCGCAGAACAGCGTGGTCAGAATCACCAGCTCAGCGAATGGGGGAACTCTCATCATGAGACCCTCCGGAAAAATGGAATACTCAAATATTAACTACGGCTTCATGAGTTGTGAACACAGGAAATCCTACCGATGCAATCGGCGGGCCGGAAGTCGCCGTGAATTGCCGAAGGAAGCGGGGATCGCGGCGGGAATGCACGGCCCGGACACGTCGTACGACGAAGAAGAGATCGCGGGCCTTCGAGAACGAAGAGCTCCGGCGGTTGACGGCGCCCGCGTGATTTCGCGGAGAGAAAACGCCGCCGGCAAATGAAAAAACGCCCGCTGCCTAGAGGGGCAGCGGGCGCTCTCGAAAGTGACCCCACGGGGATTCGAACCCCGGTACTCAGACTGAAAATCTGATGTCCTGGGCCTCTAGACGATGGGGCCGTCGTGTGCCCAAACTTTAGTGGCTGCCCGCTCTCTGTCAACGACGCGTGAACACGGTTTCCCGCATTGGCGTGCGACTCGGACGGACAGATCCCATTCTGTCGGCGACCGCCGGTTTTCCGTCGCAGATCCATCCAGTTTGGCTGGTGGATTCGCGGCGGATCGGACGATCGTGGGCCGGTCCCCCGTGGTTCGGCCGGACAGTCACCGCGAATTGAATCGTTCTGTTAAGATTCCGGGGGATCCACCGACCGGTCCCAATCCCGTCCCTCACTCCGTCACAAAGGTTCCGCATGCGTCTGGCACTGGCTCAGCTCAACCCGACCGTCGGCGACCTGCAGGGGAATGCCGACCGGCTGGCGGCCGTCGTCGGACAGGCGCAATCGGACCAGGCGGAACTGGTCGTCACCCCCGAGCTGTACATCAGCGGCTATCCGCCCAAGGACCTGCTGCTCCGCGCGGGATTCGTCGAGCACTGCGATGAGGTGGTCGAAGAACTCGCGACGCGGTTCCGCAGCGGTCCCGCCGTCCTCGTCGGGCATCCGACCGCCCGCAAGGTCCCCGAGGGACGGATCGCGAACGCTGCGAGCCTGCTGGCCGGCGGAAAGATCGTGGCGACCGTTCAGAAGATGCTTCTCCCGAACTACGACGTCTTCGACGAGCGGCGGTATTTCCGCCCGGCCGAGTACGTCGCCCCGATCGAGTACGACGGCTGGAAGCTCGGGATCCACATCTGTGAAGACGCGTGGTGGAAGGAGCCGGAGACCTCCTACCACATCGACCCCCGGCCATTCCCCGATCCGGTCGAAGAACTGGCGGCGCTCGGCGTGGACGTCTTCATCAATCTCTCGGCCAGCCCCTTTGAGGTCGGGAAGCCGGGCCGGCGGTACCGGCTGCTGGGCCGCCACGTTGCCCGGCACGAGCACCCCTTTGTCTTCGTCAACCAGGTCGGCGGAAACGACGATCTGATCTTCGACGGCAACAGCCTCGTCCTCGACCGCGCCGGCGGTGTCGTCTGGCAGGGGAAGGGGTTTGACGTCGACTACCGGGTGGTCGATCTCGAAGACCTGGGGCCGGTCCACTCCCTCCGCCACGACTCGCGCGAGGGAACGATCCTCGATGCCCTGGTCCTGGGCCTGCGGGACTACATGCGGAAGTGCGGGTTCCGCGACTGTGTGCTCGGCCTCTCGGGGGGGATCGACAGCGCGCTCGCCTGCTACATCGCCGCCAAGGCGGTCGGGCCGGAGCATGTCCACGGCCTCCTGATGCCGAGCCGCTACAGCAGCCGGCACAGTGTCGACGACGCCATGGCGCTCGCCAAGGCGCTCGGGGTCGACGCTCAGGTGATTCCGATCGACGCGGTCCACCGTTCCTATGAGACGCTGGAAACGATCGGCGAGGATCTCTCCTCGCAGCCGCAGGGGCTGGCGGACCAGAACCTCCAGGCCCGGGTCCGCGGCGCGATCGTGATGACCCGCAGCAACCGCTACAACTGGCTCGCCCTGGCGACGGGGAACAAGAGCGAGCTCGCGGTCGGCTACTGCACGCTCTACGGCGACATGTGCGGCGGCTTCGCCGTCCTGAGCGACCTCTTCAAGCGGGACGTCTATGCGGTCTCCCGCTACGTCAACGAGCGCGAGGGGCGGGAGGTCATCCCCTACAGCACCATCGAAAAGGCTCCGAGCGCTGAGCTGGCCCCGAACCAGTTCGACCAGGACACGCTCCCGCCATACCCGATCCTCGACGGCATCCTCGAAGGGCTGATCGAGCGCGAGGAGTCCGTGAAGATCCTCAGCGAAAAGTTCCCGGCCGAGGTCGTGAAGTGGGTGGCGGTGCGGCTCGACCGCAACGAGTTCAAGCGGCGGCAGATGGCCCCGGGGATCAAGCTCTCGGAGCGGGCCTTCGGAACCGGCCGCCGCATGCCGATGGCGGCACGGATCGCATACGAGTGAGGCGAACCGGACAGGTTTAAGAGCGGTGCGGCGGAAAGAGCGAGTCGACGCGGCACTGGAAACCGGGCAGCACGTCGTTCCCCGTGAGGGTCTGCGACGACGTGAGGTGATCGATCCGGCCCGATCGGTCGTACGCGACGATCGTTCGGCTCTCGGGGCTGATGACCCAGATCAGGAGCACGCCGGCGTCGAGGTATTCGTAGACCTTGCGCTCGACTTCGTAATAGGCGTCATGCGGTGAGACGACCTCAACGACCAGCTCCGGTGCGATCGGGCAGTAGCCCTGCGGGAAGAGATCCGGCTTGAACCGCGCCGCACTGAAGTAACAGGCGTCCGGCTTGCGGATGCGGTCCGAATCGTCCGGGAAGCAGCGAAGCTGCAGTCCGTCCGCGAAGGCCACGCCGCGACCATCGACCCTGGCGTACTCCCGGAGGAGGCTGGCGATTTCGAGGCAGATCCAGGCGGACTCGTTGCTCATGCGGTCCTCGACCAGCTGTCCGTCCACGAGTTCGAAGTGATCGCCGTCCGGCATCTTGAGCAGATCGTCCGGCGTGACTCGCGGCGGGCTGGCTGTCGAAGCCATGCGCTAGCTCTCGGAGCGGGTGATGACCGGGAAGTTGTGGCGCTCGCCGCGGCCCTTGAGCGGGTAGTCCTTGCGGAGCGGGTAGGACGTGAATTCTTCGGGCATCAGGATCCGGCGGAGGTCCGGGTGGCCGGCAAAGGTGATGCCGAACATGTCGAACACTTCCCGCTCCATCCAGTCGGCCCCGCGCCACAGGTTCGTGGCGGTTGGGAGCGTCGGGTTCGGCTCGTTGACGTGCGTCTTCACAACGAGCCGCTCGCCGGTCTCTGTGCTCAGGACGCAGTAGACGACGCCGAAGCGGTCCGTCGCCCCTTCGTACTCCAGGTAGTCGACGGCGGTGATGTCGACGAGCATGTCGAAGCCGTGCTGCTCCTTGAGCGTGGTCAGGAGCGCGTGAGCCTTGTCGGCCGCGACGACAACCCGCACGTTGTCACGGAACTGGCTCGTGGTGGCCTGAAACTGATCGAGGAGCGGCTGGAGGTTCAACATGGGGAGTTGTCAGTGGTCGGTCGTCAGTTTCAGTCGGCGGCGGCGCGGGCAGTGGAGCGTTGGGCGGCAGGCCTTGTGTTCTAGCCGAGCTTCGGCGGCTGGAAGATTTCGAGCCCTTCGACCAGGGCCGCTTCCTTGGCGCGGCGGATTTCGTCGAGGTCGAGCGGCACGGGGCCGGTGGCCTGCGTGCGGTGGGCGAACTCGCGGCCGTCGAACGTGCCGGTGTTCATGATCTTGCTCTGCATCTCGATCAGAGCGGCGATGAGCTGTTCCGGACGCGGCGGGCAGCCGGGGATGTAGAGGTCGACCGGGATGAAGCGGTCCACACCCTGAACGACGGCGTAGGTGTCGAACACCCCGCCGGTGCAGGCACAGGCGCCCATCGAGATACACCACTTCGGTTCGGGCATCTGGAGCCAGATCCGCTGGAGAACCGGGAGCATCTTCATCGCGACCCGGCCGGCGACGATCATGAGGTCGCACTGGCGAGGGGAGAACCGCATCACCTCGGCGCCGAAGCGGGCGAGGTCGAACCGGCTGGAGGCGGTCGCCATCAGTTCGATGCCGCAGCAGGCGGTGGCGAAGGGCATCGGCCACAGGCTGTTCGAGCGGGCCCAGTTGGCGGCGGCGTCGATGGTCGTCAGGAAGACGTTGTCGGGCAGGCCGGAACGGGAGTTGGTGGTGCTGTCGACCATGGGGAGCCTGGGGGCTGGGGCCCGGAGCCTGCGGCCGGGAGCCACAGGCGGGGCCTTCAATTTCAATGTTCGCTAGTCGAATTGTACCGGACGGGGCAGCGGAATCGGCATCGCTTTTCGTCGTGGCCTGATCCCGTCGTCTTCTCTGGGCCCGGGGCACTTGTCCCTGCGCCCTACTCCAACTTTACCGCCACTTGAACACACCCTTGCGCCACGCATAAACGTAGGCAATGACGAGCGTGGCCATGAAGACGAGCATGATGCCGAAGACGGTGCCGCGGAGCTCGATCGGGATTCCCCCTTCGCCGGTGTATGCGCTCACCGCCCAGGGGTAGAGGAACAGGAGTTCCACGTCGAACACGAGGAACAGGATCGCGACGAGATAGAACTTGACGTCGAACGGCTGGCGGGCGTCGCCGATCGGGTCCATTCCGGACTCGTACGGCATGTCCTTGACGGGCGTGTGCTTCGTCGGACCGATGATGTGGGTCAGGATCAGGTTCGTCAGCACGAATCCGATCAGGACGCCGATGTAGACGAGAATCGGGGGAATCGACATCCGTCACCCAAGTCGCATGCAAACAATACTTTAGGACGACTTCGGCGGTGAGCGGACCACCATCGTCGGCGTGCGATGCTAGGGGAAGGGGCCGTGGGGTTCAAGCGGGGGTTGCTGGCGTCCCGCCGGGGAGAAGCGTCAGGAGCCAAGTATCAAGTAACAGTAATGTTGAATCGCCCACTGATGACTGAAAACTGACGACTCCCCTCAAATTCCATCGCCGTCGTAGAACTCGTGCTGGAAGCACTGGTTCATTTCCAGGGCAGGGCGGGCGACTTCGGGGCGGCCGACGACGCGGGCCGGGACCCCGGCGACGGTCGTGTGCGGGGCGACCGGATCGAGGACGACACTTCCGGCGCCGATCTTGGCTCCTTCGCCGATCACGATGTTTCCCAGGACCTTGGCTCCGGCGCCGATCAGGACGCCGCAATGCACTTTGGGATGGCGGTCGCCGCAGGACTTGCCCGTTCCGCCGAGGGTGACTTCGTGAAGGATCGAGACGTCGTCTCCGACGACGGCCGTTTCACCGATGACGATGCTGGTTCCGTGGTCGAGGAGGATTCCCGAGCCGATGCGGGCCGCGGGGTGGATGTCGACGGCGAAGACTTCGGAGATCCGGCTCTGCATGTAGACCGCCATCGAGCGGGCGTTGGTCATCCAGAGGTGGTGGGCGACGCGGTAGGCCTGGAGGGCGAGAAAGCCCTTGAAATACAGGAAAGGGACCGAAAACTCGCGGGCTGCGGGGTCCCGTTCGCGGACGGCGCGGAGGTCGGCGCGGATCGCTTCACCGATGCGGGGTTCGGCGAAGGCTTCGTCGAACATCTCCCGGATGGACATTTCCTGGAGGCTGGGGGCGGCGAGTTTGTTGGCGAGGTGGAAGCTGAGAGCGTCTTCGAGGCGGTTGTGTTTGAGGACGGTGGCGTGGAGGAAGCTGGCCAGCATGGGTGTGCGGGCGACTTCCTCGGCGACTTCGGCGCGGATGGATTGCCAGACGTCGTCGTTTTCGGCGGGGTTGACGATCGCGAATTTGAGCGAGGTGGACATGCGGCGATTTCCGGGAGAGGGCTCGGAGACACAGTGTATGCATCCGGGGTTCCGCTGTAGAGGACGGACGGCTCTCTGGCCTCACCGGGTCCAGGGGCACCCTGGTCAGGGGGTGCAGGGGGCAGAATGCCCCTTGCCCGCCGGAGGCCGTCTCGTCGGGCACCGTCTGAAGGAGGGAGTGTCCAAGCGCGGACAACGTGCCGGATGCCCCCTCACCAACCCGAGAGGATTACGGACCGAGCGGTGAGTCCTCGACGCCGGCTCCCCCAAGGCGGTCGTCCGTTGCTTACCACGGTTCCTCATAGAAGTGCCTCCGGGGTCAAGGGGGTGAGACCCCCTTGACCCCAGGCTGCCGTCGCACGTTGGGTTTGAGGTGGCATAGCCGTGCCGGCGAGGACGCGGTTTGAACACTCGTCTGGACGAAAATTGCCTCCGCATGTTACCGAACCGCTTCAACTTCCGACGAAACGCAGGATGCGAGACGCTCCCCGACCCACGTTCACCGCCGACCCGCACCCCGAGCGGTGGTCGGTCGACGCTGCGCCCACCGCCCGCCTCGCACTCCTCTTCCTCGCCTTCCTCACGCTCTTCTCCCTCATCGCGGCCCGCATCGTCTGGATCCAGGGAGGAGCCCGCGACCGCTTCCTCGCTGTCTGGGACCGCCCCGTCGAGTCGCTCGAACCCATCCCCGCCCGCGACGGCCGGATCCTCTCGGCCGACGGCCAAGTCCTCGCCTACGACGCCCCACGGTTTGACCTCCTGATCCACTATCGCTGGCTCGAAGAACCGGCCAACGACGCCTGGCTTACAGCCACAGCCCGTGAACGCCTCGCCCCCTCGGACCGCCGCAAGAAAGCGAAGCTCGCCGCCGCCCGCGAAGAAGTCCTCCGTGAGCGGGTCCGCCTCTGGCAAGGACTCGTCGATGTCACCGGCCGCCCCGCCGAAGAGCTTGCGAGTTCCCGCCAGGCGATCCAGACCCGCGTGGAGCGAATGCTCCGCGCCGTCGAAGCCCGCCGCGGCGGAGCACCGACCGAGCCGGCCTCGGCTCCCCTCGCCGAAGCCCCGGCCCGACCCGGCCTGCCGGGCCTGTGGGACCGAGTCGTCAAGGAGCTGACCACCCCGCCGCAGCGCGATCGCCGCGACCCGCTCGTCATCCAGGAGCAGCTCAACGATCACATCCTCGTCCGAAACGTCCCGCTCCCGGTC
This sequence comes from Planctomyces sp. SH-PL14, assembly GCF_001610835.1. Taxonomy (NCBI): domain Bacteria; kingdom Pseudomonadati; phylum Planctomycetota; class Planctomycetia; order Planctomycetales; family Planctomycetaceae; genus Planctomyces; species Planctomyces sp. SH-PL14. The sequence continues at coordinate 6,377,940 of NZ_CP011270.1, forward strand.
GTCGCAGCGGTCGAGTCCCAGGGGGCACGGTTCCCCGGCGTGAAGACACACGTCGCGACCGACCGGGTCTATCCTCACGGCGACCTGGCGGCCCACGTTCTCGGCCTGCGTCAGGAGATCCGGCCGGAGGACCTGGCCGTCCGCCAGGAGCGGTATCCCGGCGGCGACCCGCTCGACTATCGCGCCGGTGACCGGATCGGGCAGGGAGGGATCGAGCGGACCTACGAGGCGGTCCTCCGCGGCCAGCGCGGCGTGCGGCGGATCACACGAAACCGGCGCGGCGAGACGCTGTCGTCGGTCATCGTCCGCGAACCGCGAGATGGGCACGATGTCACACTGACCTTCGACCTGGCGGTTCAGCTTCGCGCGGAGCAGCTCCTCGATGGTGCCCTGTCGGCCGGGTCGAACCGCGTTCCCGAATCGCTCCCCGAGGAAGTGAACGAGGTCTCGTCTCCAACCGGCGGCTGTGTCGTCGCGGTCGATATCCGGACGGGGGCGCTTCTGGCCGCGGCGACCGCACCCCGCGTCGATCAGCAACTGCTTCTCCATCCGGACCGCGACTCGTGGAAACAGATCGCAAAGGATCCGCGGCGGCCTCTCTTCGCGCGACTGACGCAGGCCGCCGTGCCGCCGGGATCGGTGTTCAAGGTGGTCTCCGCCGTGGCCGGACTGCAGGAAGGGGCGATCCAGCCGGACGAGCCCTTCCTCTGCCGCGGGTTTCTGAACGAGCCCGACCGCGACCGCTGTGCCGTCTATCGCCACACCGGCCGCGGGCATGGCGAGACGACGCTGGGCGACGCCCTGTGCTGGTCGTGCAACGTCTACTTCTTCGACATGGCGACGCGGCTCGGTCCCGGTCCGCTGGAGGACTGGGCGTATCGTTTCGGTTTCGGCGTCCGGACGGGGATCGACCTGCCGGGCGAACGGGTCGGGGCGGTTCCCAATCCGCGCGGCGGCGGCGGAAAGTGGTACCCGGGGACGACACGGCAGCTCGCCGTCGGGCAGGCTTCGCTCACGGTCACGCCGCTGCAGGTCGCCCGGATGATGGCGGCCGTCGCCAACGGAGGGACGCTGGTGCCGCTGCATTTGCGTCAGGCACCGGGGGATGAGTCGCCGTCCGCCGGAGGGCAGGGAACGATGGAACTGGTTGAGTTCGCCTCCGGACCGGAGCGTGCCGCTCAGCCGATCGAAGGGCTCATTCCTGGAACGCTGGAGCGGATTCGCGAGGCGCTGCGTCTGGTTGTCGAGGACCCGCAGGGGACGGGGCGGAGCGCCCATCTCGGCCGGGTCGCCATCGCAGGGAAGACTGGGACGGCCGAGGCGGGCGGCGGGAAGCAGGATCATGCGTGGTTCGCCGGATATGCCCCGGCCGAGGAGCCGCGGGTGGCATTCGTCGTGTTTCTGGAACATGGCGGCTCGGGGGGGAAGGCCGCGGGGCCCCTGGTGCGGGAGCTCGTCCGGACGCTGGATGACGCCGGGCTGCTCCGCGGCGAGCGGTAATCGCTCGAACGTGACGTCCGTCCGGCTGCCAGGGCTATTGAGATTCCATCTCGCGTGAGTCCCGCTCTCAGTTCGCTGGAAATGCCGCCAACACGGGACCGGCGGGTAGCCGCAACGGGGGGGCGATTTCTATGATTCCTCTCTTCACAGCACACGCATCGAAACCGGAACGACATCATGCAAGGCAGCCAGAAAGTCATCGACGCCCTCAACGCCGGGCTGACCATCGAACTGACGGCGATCAACCAGTACTTCGTGCAGAGCAAGATGTGCAAGAACTGGGGCCTGAACCGCCTGGCCGCCCACCACTACGAAGAATCGATCGATGAGATGAAGCATGCCGACATGCTCATCGACCGGATTCTGTTCCTGGAAGGGGTTCCCGAGATCGCGCGCTACGACGTGATCCGCGTCGGTTCGGACGTTAAGGAGCAGCTCGAGAACGCCCTGGCGCTCGAGAAGAATGCCAGCGTGACGTACAACCAGGGGGTCGTGATCGCGACCGCCGAAAAGGACGCCGCCAGCAAGATGATCATGGAGCAGATCATCAAGGAGAGCGAAGACAGCATCGACTGGCTCGAGGCTCAGCTCGACCTGATCGCCAAGATGGGGATCGGCAACTACATGGTCACGCAGGTCGGCGAAGACAAGGCCGGCGGCCACTGAGCCGCTCAGACTCTGAGGCCCGCAGAGGCGGCGGTGACGCCGTGAGGTCGAGCCAAATAGGAATCCGTTCGTACAATCAACGGAGTCGGTCACGCCCGGTGGCCGGCTCCGTTTTGGATTTTGCCATGAGTCAGCTGTACCGCAATTTCGGCATCCAGTTCCGCTATCCCGAGAAGTGGACCCTCAACGAAGAGGAGGGGGACGAGGAGCAGGTCACGATCACCGTGATGCGCGATCCCGCCTGCTTCTGGTCCCTGACGCTGTTGGCCGAGCGGCCCGCTCCCGAGGAAGTGCTTGACGAGGCGCTCGACGCTTACCAGGAGGAGTATCCGGACGTCGAGGTCCGCGAGGTGAAGGCGACGATCGCGCGGCGGCCGGCGGTGGCGATCGACGTCGATTTCTTCTGTATGGAGCTGTGCAATACGGCCCATCTGCGGGCGTTTCAGTCGGAGCAGCACACGCTGTTCGTGATGTATCAGGTGACGGATCACGAAGAGGGGGAGACGTACCCCGAGTTCGACGAGATTACGAAGTCGCTGGAAGTCGACCTGCCGGCCTGAGGTCGATCAGCGCGCTTGCCGGCACGGCTATGCCACCTCAAACCCAACGTGCTACGGCCGTTGGGGGCAAGGGGGTCTCACCCCCTTGCCGCCGGAGGCACTTCCATGAGGAACCGTGGTAAACGACGGACGTTCGCTTTGTGGGACCGGCGTTGAGGACTCTCTCAAATACACCGCTGGCGATGCACTCCCGGCGGGTTGGTGAGGGGGCATACGGCACGGTGTCCGCGCTTGGACACGATCTCCTTCAGACATCTCTCGACGGCCAAGCCTCCGGCGGGCAAAGGGGCGTTGCCCCTCTGCACTCCCCACCAGGGGTGCCCCTGGACCCGGTGTGGCTGTGGCGCGGTCGAATGCCCTCTTGACGTGGTAGACTAATTGTCTATTTTGGTGGCATGATTCGGCCCGGGCTTGAGGGTTCCGATGAAAACAGCTCAGCACGTCCTGCGGTGCAGCGGTGACCCAAAGCGGACAACTTGGTTCCGCACTCTCATAGGCCTTCTCGCGATCGCGGTCACTACCGCCGCGTCTGCGGACGAACCCTCCTCCGCAGACGTCCTCAAAGCCATGCACCGCCGCGTCGCCTCACTCAAGGTGACCGCCGGAGCCGAACCAGCCACACCGGTCAAACTCGTCGAAACCCCGCTCCTCCGCTACAGCAACCCCGGAGGACTGACCGTCACCACCGACGGCGCTGTCTGGGCCTGGGGTACAACCGGACGTCCCAAAGCACTCACCGCCATCTTCTTCGAACAGCTCCCCGACAACGCCGGCTCCAAGTGGAGCTGCGAACTGACCGCCCTCGCCGACGAACCGGTCACCGTCACCTCCGCGGCCGGCTGGAAATGGTCGCCCCCTCACTCCGGGACCGAATGGAAAAAGTGCCCCGACGCCCCGGCCGTCGCCGAGTCCGCCAACGAACGGCTCCGGCAGATGAAAGACCTCGCCCGCCAGTTCACGTCGTCCGAATCGTTCCCCACCCAGACGGACGAACTGCGGCTCCTCATCCGTCCGATCCATCGCTACGCGGACGCCGACCACGGACTGATCGACGGCGCCCTGTTCGCATTCAGCGCCGGAACGAACCCGGAATCCGTCCTCGCCCTCGAGGCGGTTGCGGAAGCCGGCGGGGAACGCCGCTGGCAGTACGCCTTCTTCCGGATGGGAGCCGCCGCGACGCGGGCCAAGAGGGGAGAGTCGATTGTCTGGGAACGACCAGCAGTCGATGTCTGGGTTCCCAAAGAACCGTACTTCTCCGCCTTCGGAACCGACCGCGACGTCTTCAACCTGGCGGACTCGACCGAGTGACGAGACGGGCCGGCGTCAGTGGATGCCCCGAACCGCGGAAGTCGACGACCGCGGCACGGTTCGTTTGAGCTCGACCTCGGGATCAAAAGTGAACGCGTCGCTCTGCGACCGCGACGGCCGGACGACGATCCGCGACCCCGTCCGCGGGGCGGAGCCTTCCCCCGGGGCGACCCCGGGCGGCTTGGCCAGCCACGCGTCGGAACTCGATCCGATCTCCCGGCCGGTCCGGTACAGCCGCTGCATCGTCTCGATATCGAACTTCAGCGAGCTGGTACTGAGCAGGATGTGCGGCGGGATGGCCGCCAGGTGGAACGTCGCTCCCGTGAACTGCGTCAGGAGCTGGATCCGGTTGAGCTCATGCGTCTGGAGCGACTTGAGGACCCCCTGCAGCGACGCGCCTGTGATCTGGAGAAGCTCCCGCTCCACCGGCATCCGGTCAGGAATCGCCTTACCGGCCACGATCACGTAGACGTGCGAGTTCGCCGCATCCAGCGATGCCGCGACATCCTGCCGGTCGATGCCGAGCATCTGCGGGAGCAGCAGCATCGACGTGCTGACGCTGCCATCCACGTGGAGCTCCGTGTACGGCTTCCCTTCGACCTGGATGTTGATCGGGACCGGAGGAAGAAGCCCGGGGACGGAGCAGGAGGCGAGCAGAACGTCGCGGAAAAGACGTGTCCGGTTCGGATCGTCCCCCGCGGCGATCGCCCCCAGGTCCCACACCACCAGCTCCTGGGAGTCGAGGCTGGTCGTTCCCGCAAACAGTCTCCGTCCGCGGCGATGCTCGACCGCGATGTGCCGGAGGAGTTCGTCGGTGATCTCGTTCTCGATCCGCTTCCGGAGCGGTTCCGAACTGGCCAGCGCGTCCGACCAGAACAGCAGCGGTCGCGGGCTGTAGACCTGCGTCGCCTCCTTGGAGGTGTAGACGCGCTGCAGCGTCCCGTCGTACTCCCGCCCGAGGAAGGCAAAGGGGGCCACGAGGGCGCCGGTACTGATGCCGGTCACGATGTCGAACTGCGGCCGCGTTCCCGATTCCGACCATCCGGCGAGGACGCCCGCGGTGAAGGCTCCGTTCACGCCTCCTCCGGAGAGGACGAGGATGTGCCGGGGGGCTTCCTGGGTGCCGCTGAGGCTGCCGCCGCCGCTCGTCAGTTGGACGAGCCCTTCCGACGGATCGTCGGTCTCGCCGAGCGACTCCTCGGGCTGGCTATCGGACGGGAGAGGGAAGGGGGGCGGAGGGTAGTCCCGGGCGACGCTCGCGCATCCCGCCAGCGCCAGAGCGAATGCGCACTGGCGGAGGAGGTTGATGACGGAACGAACGCGGTCCATGCTCGGGAGCATCCTACTCACTGAGGCCGGGGCGATGCCCGACGCGGGTCGCCGGGCCGATCTCGCGACGTGAGCGCCGCGCGGGACCGGCTCAGGGACCTGCGACGGGAGTTTCCCGGCAACTCGCGGGAGGGGGCAACGTCAAGTTGGGTTTGAGACGCCCGCATCGGCAATTGGCGGCGATTGGGCGAATGGCAGGTTTCAGCAGTCCCCCCAGTTTGCCACGGCGAACGACGTACTTGCCGGCACAGCCCCCATAGCTCAAATCCAACGTGCTACGGCAGCCTGGGGTCAAGGGGGCCACGCCCCCTTGCCGCCGGAGGCCTCTTCCATGAGGAACCGTGGTAAGCAACGGATGTCCGCTTTGTGGAACCGGCGTTGAGAACTCACCGCTCGTTCTGGAATCCCCGCGGGTTGGTGAGCGGGCATACGGCACGGTCTCCGCGTTTGGACACGCTCTCCTTCAGACATCTCTCGACGAGAGGGCCTCCGGCGGGCAAGGGGCATTCTGCCCCCTGCACCCCCTGACCAGGGTGCCCCTGGACCCGGTTCGATGTGCACGCTTGACCGTGATCGCGGGGTTGACGATGACTTCCGCCGTCACTCCGATTCTTGAGGTGCCGATGCGCTCGTTCCTCCTCTTGGCCGTTGTCCTCTTCGCTCGATCAACAGGACCGTCGCCTCTTCTCGCGGCACCACCGGCCGAAGCGGTCGAACAGGCACATCAGGAGATCTGGCGACGCTTCGTCGACCGGCACGGAGTCATGCTCGACTTCACCGACCTCGACGGCACCGTCACCTGTCCCACGCCCGAAGAGTGCCGCGAAGGAAAACCAAACGCCCTCGGCTGGTGGACCCCGATCGAGAACGGAGCCATGTTCGGCGGCATGTACATGGACGCCGCAGTCCTGCGGTGGGAGCACTCCCGCTCCGACGAGGACGCCGCGAAAGCCCGGCGGCTCATGGAAGGGCTCCTGTTCCTGAACTCCCTCAGCGACGTGAAAGGCTTCGTCGGCCGCGGCGCCAGCACCGACGGAACGTCCCACTACGCGATGGGATCGAACGACCAGACGCTCCCCTGGCTGACAGGGCTCTGGCGATACCGTGAGTCAGCGATCGCGACGGAGGCGGAGAAGACCCGGATCGCGAAACACCTGACCTCGAACGTCGAGGTCATCGCCGCCCGCGGCTGGACGATGCCAGCTGAAGCCCCGTTCGGGACGCGGGGGACGTTCGAGGGATTCCACTTTGAAGAGGTGGCTCGGAAGCTGTTCACGATGAAGATGATGCACCGTCTCACGGGCGATGCAGCCTGGGATGAGAAGTACCGGCTCGAACTCGCCCGCCGCGGTGGTGAGGGGAACCGCACGAAGCGGGAGGTATGCGAGGCCGGGATGGCGTTCTTCTACGCCAAGACGCACAACTGGACGTCGTGCGCCGGCGTCGGTGCACTGCGAGGGCTGTGGGAACTGGAGGCCGATCCAGAGCTCAAGGAGACGTATGCCCGGGGACTGGCGGCCAGTGCCCGGCTGGCGGCGGAGAGTCTGCCGCTCGCGATGGAGTTTGATCCGCAGGATGCGAGCCACTTCGAGATGGACTGGCGGGCGTCGATGCTGCCGCTCTGGAAGCCGCAGCGGACCGAACAGGAGGCGGTGAGCGTCGCTCAGGAGCAATTGCGGGCGTATCTCAAGGTGTCGCCGCGACGGCAGAAGGAGACGGCGTTCATCCGTGAGCCGACGTCGGCGGCGTGGATCGTGACGTTATGTCCGGACCGCGAGGTGGTGCTTCGCCACCGGGAGGCGATCGAGCGGGTGATCGCCAGGTACGACTATTCGCGCCTCTACTATTCGACGTACTTCTGGGTTGAAGGAGCCTGGTGGCGGCTGCACGCGGCAAGCCAGTAGAGGAACCCCGGGTCCAGGGCTGGAAGCCCTGGCCGCCGGAGGCGCTTCCATCGAGGAACCGTCCAATCCACAACGGCGACGGGAACTCAGTGCGCCGTACCGCGGCGCTGAACGCGGACAAACTGCTGGTGGCACGAGAAGCGATATTGCCCGTCCGGCTGAGCGAAGTGCCGAGCGACGTATTCTCTCACGTCATCCCGCGCAGGAGGCGACGGAAGCGGGATCAGGTTCAGCATGAACACGGCAATCTCGTAGGCCGGTTCCAGCGAGTCCGTCGTGATGTGGGCCTCCACGAGATCGTGCCGGACGTCGAACTCGTCCGCGAACTCCCCGGCGAAGCTCTCGGCGACGGACGAGAGGTCGAATCTTAGCCCCGTGAAGTGATGGAGCATCCGCATGCAGTCGGTCCCGTGATGTTGGAGGGCGATCGCCAGGACGCCCCCGGGAGCAACCCAGCTGGCAAGGCGGCGGAGGGTTGCGGCCCACTCGGTGCGGTCGATGTAGTAGAAGACGTGCGAGCAGAGGACGAAGTCGCCGGGGGCGGGGGGCTCTGCCCGGGAGATGATTTCCCCGAGCGCGGTCGCGTCCGGACAGGCGGCGATGAGGTCCGCCCGCAGCGACGAGTTCGGCTCGATCGCGATCGTCTTCGTGAATCGCTCCTGCAGGATCTGGGTGAGCTTTCCGTTCCCCGCTCCGGCGTCGATGAACGTGCCGCGACGGGGGAGGGCCTCGATCTCCCGCTCCAGCCAGACCATCGCGTTGGCCTTCTGGTCGGTGTGGGCGAGGAACGTGCTGAACGCCTTCCGGTACGGTTCTCCGGCTGAATCGAACACGTCAATGAGGCGTGGATCAGGTGTCATGGCGAATCCGATCGGGAGTGCCGCCGCGGCCAATGCGGGGTCTGACACACGGCGAATCGAGGGAGGGCGTTCGAGCCAGCAGCGAAAGTCCCGCGATCAGAATGACTGACCGGATCAGCGTCAACGCCGAGCGGAGCTGCGTCTCGGAGACGGCGCCTCTCCTTCGGCCCGGCGTCACTTCGCCACGGTCGCCCAGATGCGCGTCGGCCCGCCGGAGCCATTCTCGATCTTGATCGGGGCGACGATGACACCGAAGCCGGTCGCCGGCAGGTCTTCAACGTTCGTGACGTTCTCAAGCGCGTAGCGGCCCGCCTTGAGAACAACGTGATGAATCTCGAACTTCGACGAGAGACCCCGGTCGACGCTCATCGTATCGATCCCGATCCCGCGGATATCGCGTTCGCGGACCAGCCAGTCAGCCGCCTCCGCGGAGTAGCCGGGAAAGTGGAGTTTTCCGGTCGCATCCCGGTTCTGGTAGCGGTCGACGTTCCCGACATGCCGTCCCCAGCCGGTCTGGAGCAGGACGATTGTCCCTTTAGGGATCTGCCCATGCCGCCGCTCCCATAGCTCGAGATCGTCCACGGTGAGCATCGCGTCCGCGTCCTGCTCCCCCTTCAGCGACATATCGATCCGCACCCCGGGACCGAAGAGCTGCGAGGCCGCGATCCCATCGACCCCCGGCCGGTCCGCCACGAAGTGGTTCGGGGCATCGATGTGCGTCCCCATGTGCTCAGGCATCGTGAACGCCTTGGCGAGCATCCCGTCCTTCTCGAGCGTATCGATCGTCTGCAACCGAAACGGAGCCGCCCGCTCCCCGGGCCAGACCGGCGTCCGCTCATTGAGAGGGAGGCTGAGGTCCACCAGACGGGTCCGTTCAGAATCGAACGGCGAAGGAATCGATTCCTGCCCATCGGCCGGGCGGATGCCGAGGAAAAATGAGCCGAAGACGGCGAAAACCAGCAGACGCATGAGACGTTCTTCCGAATGTCAGATGAACATTGATGGCGGTCTGCGTTTACTCTTGCAGGCGGAGCCTTCGTTCGAACGAAGTTCTCCGTCTCGCAGTTCGCCGGTCGAAGTCAAACTCAGCCGATTGGCCCTCAAGTCCGGGGCCATGGGCAGGGGCCACAGGGATCTGCGAAGGGACCGTCCCTTCCGCGTTCACCTAAAACACACATTCACGTTGACTGATGCAGCTGCGTCACGGAAGATATCCGGAGACTCCAGCTTCTTTCTCTTTCGGGCATTCATCAAAACGTCAGTTTTTCGGGGGACCTGTCACATGTTGCGCCGACGTGGATTCACTCTGATCGAGCTGCTGGTGGTCATCGCCATCATCGCGGTTCTGGTCGCCATCCTGCTTCCTGCCGTTCAACAAGCCCGCGAAGCGGCCCGCCGTTCGACCTGCACCAACAACCTGAAGCAGTTCGGAATCGCCCTTCACGGCTACCACGAAATTCACGGGATGTTTCCCCGCATGGTGCAGGGGCCGGTGGTTGAAGGGAATGCCGGAAACGGCTGGCGATCCTACAGCGCACACACGATGCTGCTGCCGTTGATGGATCAGTCCGCACTCTACAACCAGATCATTCCCCTCATCGATCAGAATCGCCGGGCGAACGACGACGGAACGGTTAGCGCGGAATCGATTCTTGGATTGAACTCCAAGCGGGTGGCCGGCTTCCTCTGCCCCTCGGACAGCCCCCCGCAGGATCGCGTGGATTGGAACAACTACGCCGGATGCGCTGGTTCGAACAAGGGCTGGGGGATCGGGACCACGGACCAGAACGGGATCTTCAACCAGTCGGTCTGGGTCCGGATCGGCGACATCAATGACGGCACGAGCAACGTGATCGCCTTCGCCGAAATCGTCACGACCGATCAGGGGGGAGCACTGGGAACGCCTGCCAATCTGGCGAAAGTCCGGGAAGGGAACGGGATCTCCGGTGCCAACGCCGCTCCGGACTCCTATCCCACCCTTACGAAGGCCACGATCGACGGCTGGTCGGCGGCTGCGGTTGCGATCACGACCTTCAACGGCAACCGGGTGGGCGAGAAGTGGATCCGGGGCCAACAGTCTCGAACCGGCTTCACGACTCTGTTGACGCCGAATTCACAGACGCCGAACGTGACATTCCATTGTGCGGGATGCAACTACGATGGTCGCGGCATGCACGCGGCCCGCAGCAAGCACGCCGGCGGCGTCATGACGATGCTGGCCGACGGATCGGTCAAGTTCTTCGGCGAAGCGATCGACTGGGAAGTCTACCAGCGATACGGCTCGCGACTGGACGGGCAGAGCGTCCCGCCGATCGAATAGTTCACTCCTGCTGACTGGCTCTCTCGACCCTTCGGGGACCACCCCGAAGGGTTTTGTCGTACCCTGCCGAGGTTCTCCAAGTATGGCCGCTCGCCACCTTTGCGCTCTGATGATCGTCTCGCTCGCGTTCGGATGTGGATCCGGCGCTCCCGCCCCCGCCCCCTCCGTTTCGCCGGAGGTCAGTTCCGCCGACCAGTTGAAGGAGCGGCTGAAGTATGTGGCCGAAAGCGGAAGCGGCGGAAGCGCCCTGGCGGGGATGTCGGAAATGGTCGAGAAAACGGACAAGAGTCTGATGCCGGACTATCAGGCTCTCGAGAGAGCTCAAACTCCCGATCAGGTCAAAGCGGCCGCCAAGAAGCTGTTGGACAAGCTCAAGTAGTTCCGGCCTCCGGAGCCGCTGTTCGGCCGGATCTCTCAGGTCAGGTCGAACGGCGGTGTGAGGTGGACGACAATTTCCGGCATGCGTGCTGGCGTGGTGATGATCGCTTGCTGCTTTGGGCGTCGACGTTGATTTGATCGGGCGCAGCGAGACGTCGAACAGCCTGTGGGCCTTTGGTGAGGCTGCCGTCGAGGGGGACTCGCGACAGTGCCCGCGACCAGTCGGCTGATCCTGAGTCGGCAGTCGATTGATGGCGCCTCTTGACGGCGTCATGCGCGGGCGTTCAGGATGAAGTCTCTGGGCCGAGGCAGGCCGACGTTCTCACGCGAGGTGGCCAGATGCAGTCTGGCCGTGACATCCTCCACGTCCCCTTCGTTCTCCAGGGGAGGGTCCTCCCAGACGTGGCGAACCATGGATCGTCGAAGAGCTGCGCGGCCACCTCGCCGGTTGGGAAAAATCGCTGACGCTCACCTCTCGCTGTCCGGCGACGGTGGACCGAAGCGTGGGCGAGTCCCGGGCGATCGAGTACGAATTCGGATCGTGGGACAAGACGGGAATCGAAGTCTTCCGCCGGGAATTTCGCGACGGCTTCGACGAGTCCCAGCGACGGATCCAAACCTCGTATCTCGCCCGGGGTGTCGTGGTGATATGGGACGACGTCCGGGAAGCTTCCGCCGCGCTCTACCGGACGCGGGCCCAGTAGACCAGCCATGTCTCCCACCGGCCCAAAACTGGCCACGACGGATGTGCCGGATCGGACTTCGGGCCGGCCACGGAGTCGCCTCAACGGGACATCCTGGCGATCCGTCCCGCGGAATGAGGGTTGCTTTCGGCTACGCTGTCCATCGGCCCGATTTCCGGTACTTCTCCGAAAGGATGTTTCCGATGCCAACCCTGGACCCCGCCGCTGACCCGGCGATCGACTTTCGGATTCGTGACTTCCTCAAGGAACTGAACTCCAGCGGAGGGAAACCGATGGAGAAGATGTCGCCCGCTGAGGCCCGCGCGGTCCTTGTCTCCGCGCAGTCCTCCGTGGCGGTGGAACTGCCACCGTGCGACGTTTCCCGGGCGTCATTCGATCACGAGGGGCAGAGCGTCGAACTCACGGTCGTGCGGCCGGCGGGGGTGAAATCGACGCTCCCCGTGTTCATGTTCTTCCACGGGGGAGGCTGGGTCCTGGGGGACTTCCCGACGCACGAACGCTTCGTCCGGGACCTGGTGGCCGGTTCCGGGGCGGCGGCGGTCTTCGTGAACTACACTCCGTCGCCGGAAGCCCGGTTTCCCGTCGCCATCAACCAGGCCTACGCGGCCACGAAGTGGGTTGCCGAGTCCGGCCAGACCCTGAACCTGGACGGCCGGCGGCTGGCGGTCGTCGGGAACAGCGTCGGCGGCAACATGGCGGCGGTTGTCGCTCTCATGGCCAAAGCGCTGGGCGGTCCGGAGATCCGGCTGCAGGTCCTGATGTGGCCCGTCACCGACGCCAGCTTCGAGACCGGCTCGTACCACCAGTATGCCGAGGGACGGTTCCTGACCCGGAACATGATGATGTGGTTCTGGGATCACTACACGACCGATCCCGAGGAACGCGCCACGAGCTACGCGTCGCCCCTCCGAGCCGCCCCGGACGAACTGCGAGGGCTGCCGCCGGCGCTCATTCAGGTCGCGGAGCACGACGTTCTCCGCGACGAAGGAGAGGCGTATGCCCGCAAGCTGAACGACGCCGGTGTCGATGTGACGGTCGTCCGCTACGACGGGATGATTCACGACTGGGGGCTGCTGAATCCGCTTGCCACCATCCCCGCCGTTCGGGCGTCCCTGCGGCAGGTCGCGACGGAACTGAGGCATCACCTGCAGTAGAGGATGCGGGCGGTCATGTATGCCGTGCGTGGCGTCAGGGGCGGTCCGGCGCGGCGGATCGGCGCGCCGGAGGCCGATTCATCAGTTCGTTGAAGGCCTCCGAGGCCGCCGTGGGATCGACGCCGTCCGTGAAGTCCGACGTGTACTGCTGCCGGGAGTCGTCCGGCGACGGCTTCCAGGCGTTGCGGCCGTAGACGTCGATCTCGTTGTGGCCTTCCGTGACGACCCGGAAGAACGGCTCGATTCCCCGGACGGCGATCCACACTGCCACCTGGTCGGCGCTGTGCTGCCGGGTGGAGGTCGCGGCCGGAGAACGTCCGGCGAAGAAGAGCTCATACACCTTGCGGACGGGGTTCGACTCGGGCGTTTCGTGCAGCCGTTCGCCGCTGCCGCACCGCATCGCGAACTCTCCTCCGCCGGTAAAGTGAATCAGGGTCGGCCACTGTTCCGTGACGGTGATGGCCGACTGCGGATCGGGGCGGAAATTGCCCCAGGCCCCTGCCTGGGTCTTCTGGGGCGGCGCCGTATCGGCCGGGTAGCGGCTTCCCATGCTGACGAGAGCTTTCACTTTCTGACGGACCAGGTCGCGGCCACCCAGCGGGCTGTGCTCGTCGGGACCGCTTGCCAGCAGGTCCCGCTGGTTCGTCAGGTAGCCGAGCGTCACGAAGACCACGCTCCCGTCCTTCGCACCCGCCAGAAGCCGCCGCTGCAGCGAGACCGCTTCGACTGCAGATTCGCGGGTGCAATCGTTCGGAAAGTGTTCGGCGACGTACCGGGCATAGCGGGAGTCCTGGTCCACCCCTTTGGCGACCTGGCCGATCGGCAGGTTCGGGCGGCCGTAGTAGGTGTTGATGGCGTCGATGCAGGGGACGGTCCAGCGGTGTCGCGAGCAGGAGAGGATCGCCAGGATTTCGCATTCCCCCTGGTCGGCCAGGGCATGCGCCATCGCGAGGGCTCCCGCGTCGTCGCAGTCCGACTCCATGTCGACGTCGATGATCATCGGGATGGGAGGCTTGGTCGCGGTCGCGTCCGGCTTGGCCCCTTTCTGGTCCGCCGCCCCTGCGGGGCGGATGGAGAACAGAACCATCGCGGCGAGGATCGCTCGGGCGAAGGCGATTCGGATTCCGGAGATCGGTTCATTCGTCATCGGTCGACGGCTCTTCGAAACAGGACTCGGTGTGAACGCCCTGGAGGTCAATGTCCCAGGCGGTGAGGACGAAGTCGGGGAGGAACTGGAAGCACGCCCGTCCGTCAGCCCACTTCCGCGTTTCGGGGCGTCGCGCCGCCTCCGTACAGAGGCGGCTCGGGTGGGGCTCGATGCCGACCCGTCCCAGGTCGAGCCGATCGGCGTCCCAGCAGGTCTGGATCGTGACGTCGGGGTGCGTCAATTCGTGGGTATGCCCCTCGCAGGCCCGGCAGAGCAGGCGGAACGCACCCTCCTCCAGCTCGAAGAGCGAACCGCGGAGCTTCGTTGCCAGCTTCGCCCCGCGCGGTCCATGATCGGGGTCGTACCCTTCGTTGACGCGCCGCGCGTCGTGGAAGACCGCAAAGAGCTCGACGACCGCGATCTCCGCGCCGGTTTCGCCGGCCAGACGCCGTCCGTTCTCGAGGACTCGCGCCCAATGGGCGACGCCGTGCAGGCCGGTCGGAGGGAGCCGGTACGTCCGGAGGATTTCGTCGACGAGCGGTTTGAGGTGTGCAGGCATCGCTGGCCTCGGCCCCTTCACTTCTGGGCGGAGCGTTCGGGAGGTTCGTCGTGCGGGATGGCTCCCAGGAGCGGGCGGATCAGGTAGTTCATGACCGAGACCCGGTGCCGGACCCAGACCGAGAGCGGGAGGGGCTTGGCCCCGAGGCGGGCCTTCGGTTCGAGAGCGGTCCGCCCCAGCGACAGTTGCCGGCAGCCGAGAGAAATGGCGTCCGCCACGGTCGCCTGCAGCAGCCGCAGATAGACCGGCACCTGCTCGTTCGCCGCGTAGTCGATCCCGATGTAGTAGCCGATCGCGGTGTCGCCATCCTTGAGCGTGGTCACGAACCCGGCCACATCGTCTCCCCGGCGGAGCAGCGTGCAGCGGAACCGGTCGGGGCCGAGCGCCCGGGCCAGGGCAGGGAGGTAGCTCTCCGGGGCGGTGACGGGACGGATCGAGGCCCGGTTGTGGACGTTCCCGTACAGCTCGTGGATGCGGCGCTCGTGGCCGCCGCAGTCCGAAAGTGATTCGACGCCATACCCCGCCGATTCGACATCCGCAGCGATCCCGCGGGCCGATTTCCTGTAGCGGGAGTTCAGGCTTCCGAGGTAGTCGTCGTACCCCCGCCACGCGGAGGGGATCGCGAGGAGCATGTCGGGGTCGGTCTCGACGGGGCGGTACCCGAAACGCCGGAGCGCTTCGCTGCCGGCCCGCAGCGGAGCGGGGATGTCCTTGATGAGGACGTAATCGGTCTGATCGAACAGGCCTTCCGAAGCACGGATCCGGTACATCGCCTCCGCGATGGCGGGCCAGAGCCGCGCCGCATCCTCCCCGGGGGCGATCGCGATGCCGTGGTTCCCCCAGGCGAGCAGGTTGCCGCCGACGAGAACGCGGGCCTTGACCGCGGCTGTCCCCTTCTTGCCCAGTTGCTTGAGGGTGTCCTGGGTCCGGGCCTTGAGCGATTTCTCCCGGGTGTTGGCGCCCGTGGCCGCTCGTCCGACGAGGCGGCTTCCGCCGATCGAGATCATCTGGGCCGAGAGGGCGGCGACCGGCCGTCCCTGTTCGGCGATCAGCGCATAACGCGGGCTGATCTCGCGGGGACCGGCTGTTTCGATCGCCTCGAGCACGTCCCGCTGGAGGAAGATCGAGGCCCCCGCGGCGACGGCGTCCCACCCTTCGCGAGAGAGAAGTCCCACGCGATCGGCGAGCGCGAACTCAAACCCGGTTTTCCGCCGCCGTTCCCGATGGTCCGCCTGGGACTGCTTCAGCCGCTCGAGAATCTTCTTCATGGCCGCTCCCTTTGCGCTGGGGGTGCCCTGTGTGCCGCGGTCCCAGTGTAGCGACGGAGAGATGGGAGTTCGCGGCCTCCAGCGAGGGGAGCTTGCGAGGTCGCTCGGCGTTCAGGACCCGCGACCCGCGGCCCGTCGCGGCGGTCCTATCGGGGAACAAGGCGGTCGGCCCGCTCGTTCAGATAGAACTCGAGGTAAGGATACCCCCGGTGCCGGTCCCCCTCGGATCCACCCGTTGGCACAATCCGGCCCGCGTCGGCCGGATCGCGGAGGTCCAGTCCGTGGGCCTGTTCCCAGTCGTCGGGAAGACCGTCGCGATCCGTGTCCCGGGGGGCTGTTCCGGGAGACAGCCCCTCCAGGAACCATTCGTCGGTCGGCTTCAGGGGGGCGTTGCGGCCCCATTGGCCGGACTGTCCCTGGACTTCCTCCACCGTCCGTTTCGTCACCCGATCGCGCGGCCAGCAGCCGGCCTGGGCGAGGACGACCTCATAGGCCGCCTTGGCGTCGACAGTGGTGATCGGAGGAACCTGCGCCGGTTCCGCCAGCTCGCGGCCGTTGTTGTTGAACTGGATCCACCGCGGCACGCTCCCGGCGCCGCCCCCGTACCGCCAGTGCCGCGGGTGCCCCTGGTCGCCCCACCCCTCGAAGTGGTTGTCCGCGACGTAATAGTCCATCTCCGGAGAGAGGGCGTAGGGATAGATCCGGTCCATCGTCTGCGGGCCGCGGCGGTAGTAGTTCCGGTGCAGGTTCACCGGGCTGCGGGCCCGGGCGCCGTGGCCATCGTCGGTGTATCCGCCGCGGCAGTTGTAGACCACGTTGTTGCAGAAGTCCCCCGCCGCGTTCGTCCGGTACGGGGCGAGGCAGGGGACGCGGCGGGCGTGATGAGCCCAGAGGTTGTGGTGCAGCGACACCGCTCCGCTGTCCTCCGCTGCGGAGATCAGTCCGAAGTTGTGGGCCCCCTTTTCATGCCCCTGATCGTCCGATTCCTCGATGGAGCACCACTGGACCGTCACGTCATGGGCGTGATAGAGGTCGATGACCTCGTCGTTTCCCCAGCTCACCGAGAGGTGGTCGAGAATGACGTTGTACGTCCCGCTCCGTCGCGGCCCGAGGCCGCCGATCTGAAGACAATCTCCCCCCTGGCCTGTGCTGCGGGGCGGGCGAACTCGCAAGTGACGGATAATGACATCGTGGACGCCGTGGTCGTACGTGGAGACCAGCCCTTCAATGGTGATCCCCGCGCCCGGCGCGGTCTGTCCGGCGATCGTGATGTGCGGCTGGGTGATCCGGACATCTCCGCGGATGACGCCGCTCACGTCGAAGACCACGATCCGCGGTCCCGCCGCGGCACACGCCTCGGCCAGGCTCCCCGGCCCGGCGCCGTTGAGATTGGTGACGCGGATGACCCGCCCACCGCGCCCGCCGACGCTGGCCGCTCCCCAGCCTTCGGCTCCAGGAAACGCACGAACAACGGGTGACGTGGAGGCTGCTTCCTGGGCCAGGCCGATGGACGAAACCGCCCCCAGGCAAACACCGACCGCGACAGCGAAGAGACTGGCTTTCATGGGAGCCTTGGTGTTCAGCCACCGAAATCGGACTGGGATTCGTCTTCGAGGCTCCGTAACCCCTCCATCAGCGCCTCAAACTCCGCCTGGCAGCACTGGCACTGACGGAGATGCACCTCGACGGCCCGGAGCGCTTCCGGAATCTCCTTGTGAGCCAGTTCCAGCTCCGCGAAGGCCGCCAGTTGCGCAAAGCAGCCGTCACAGTCGAGCCGATCCGTCTCGGCGGTCGCGGCGAGTCTGACCAGATCGGAGATCTGCTCGTCGGAAAGTGACATCTCGCGGTCCTCCCTCCTCAGGCAAAAACGGCGTTCACGTCGCTGGGCGAGATCCCGGCCGCCTCAAAGCCGTCGCGGAGCCGCATCCGCGCATCGTGGACCAGTTTATAGACCGCATTCCGATTGCTCCCGGTCCGCCGGGCGATCTCCTCGACCGGCAGGCCATCCAGGAGCCCCTGCGTCGCCTCCCGCTGCTTCTCGGTCAGGACCGTGTCGATCAGCATCCTGAGCGTTTCGAGCATGCGGCGACGATCGACTTCCCCGTCCGCCAGCTCGCCTCCAGCCGCCGGGACCGCGATACGGAGGTGCGCTCCCGTCATCGAGTCGAGCGAGACCGCCCGGTAGTGCTTCCGCCGCAACTCATCGATCCCGATACGGGTGGCGATCGTCATCGCCCAGGTTGTGAACCGGCTCCGGCCCGCGAACTGATCGAGCGAGGCCAGGATGCGGAGGATCGCCTCCTGAACGACGTCCTCCACCAGGACGCCTCCCCCGTAGCGCTGGGACAGCGACTTCGCCAAACCGCGGGTCAGCAGCCGGGTCAGTTCCGCGAGGGCATGATCGCGAACCGGGCCGCCGGCCTTCAGGCGGTCTGTCCAATCGTCGGTGTATGACGGCTCCCGTTCCACGCGCCTGTCTCGCTGCCGGTCCCTTTGTGCACAACGCCCATCCGGTCCGCAGGCCGCAGCTTGCCGGAAAGGCTGCCTCCTTGTCCATCGACGCCTGAGCCGGTCCGATCGCGGACGCGGCTCCCGGAGATCGACGGCGGCCTACCGTCCGGAGGCGAGCGCCTTCAGAGAATCGCCCAGCGTCCAGAGGGCGGCCCCCAGCAGGACCACATCTTTGAGGAGGAACTGTCCCGGCATCCCGGAGAGCGCGGGGAATCCGACCGAGGCTTCCACGACCCCCGGCGTCGAAAACAGGAAACTGAGCGTCGTGAGGAACATGCCGATCGCGAGCAGGCCGCCGACCGCCGACGCCCGGGCCGACCAGGGACGCAGGGCGATCAGGCCCGCGATCACGAGTTCCGAGGACCCGATGAGTGCCGACAGGCCCCGCACACTGAAGAACGAGTACGTCCAGGACATCAGCGGACTGTTGCGGACCAGCCCGCTGATCCCTTCCGCCTCGTAGGCCGTGAACTTCAAGGCCCCGATATAGACCAGAACCACAACGAGGCTGTACGGGATCGCGAACTGCCCAGCGGCCTCCACGCGAGCGGCCAGCGATGTGAGCCCCGACGGCCTGCTCTCGCGGTCGGAGAGAGCGGAAACGTTCTGAGGCCGGGCCGAAATGACGTTGGACATGATCGAAGCTCCCGAGGCTGACAACAGAGTTGACCGGCAGGCCATTCGGCCTTGCCCACAGCCATGAGACGAAGCCATCGCGCAACGTCTTACCCCCCATCCGTCCCGGTTTTTCCAGGACAGCCGTCGAGTCGCCGGGGCGAAGCGACGAGAGCGGATCACGACTCCGTGTTCCCTTCCGGACTACCGGTGCACAGTTCCGTTCAACACACTCCAGAGGAGCGCGTGAGGTTGTCTTGCTCCCAGGAGGTCCAGGATGAAGTCGTCGTCCGTCGCCACACGCATCCGGCGAAGGAGATCGGGGCCTTGACCGTCGTCCGGCGGGGGCGATTCGAGGAGAGAGGGATCGAGAGCCCAATGAACGACCAGGGACCGTATGGTCACCCTGAGGCTGGTGATCTCCGCATCCTTGTCTCTTAGCTCAATCCCCTGCCGAATCGAGACGACCGTGGTGACGATCGCCAGCAGGAGCGCCCCGATCGTCGTGAGACCGGTCCTGCGAACCAGCCGCCGCAATCGCTGCCACAGTCTCTGCAGGGGGCAGGTCATTCGAGCCACGATGGCATCGCCATCCAGAAAACGCTGCAGGTCCTCAGCCAGCGCTTCCGCCGTCTCGTACCGATCGGCCGGATTTTTGGCGAGACACTTGAGGCAGATCGTCTGGATGTCCACTGCGATCGAGGGGGTCACCTGGCGCGGGGGAATCGGGTCACGTTCGATGATCTGCTTCAACGTTTCGAGGACGCTGGCCGCCTGAAACGGGGGGCGGCCGACGACCAGGCAGTAGAGAATCGCCCCAAGGGAGTAGATGTCGGACCTGGGGCTGATCCGTTCGACGTCTCCCTCGGCCTGCTCGGGAGCCATGTAGCTGGCCGTCCCCATGATCTGGCCGGGGAGGGTCACACCGCTTTCCGCCTCCAGCCGTTTGGCGAGGCCGAAATCCGCGACCCTCGGGTGGTCATCCCGATCGATGAGGACGTTCTTTGGCTTGAGGTCCCGGTGGACGATCCCCTGCGTGTGCGCGTAGTGAACGGCTCGGGCGATCCGCGTGACGAACCAGGCGGCAACGGTACTCGACAACGGACCGTCCGCCAGCCGATCCTCCAGGCTTCCCCCCCTCCACGTACGGCATCGAGAAGTAGTGATACCCTTTCCATTCACCCCGGTCGAAAATCGGGACGATTCCCGGATGGGCCAGCGAGGCGGCCGCCTTCGCTTCCGCCTGAAAGCGGTGGATCTCCTGCGGGGAGGCGGTGGTCCCGCTCCGAATCATCTTCAGCGCGACAGGTCGGTTCAGGCTTCTCTGACGAGCCCGGTACACGATCCCCATCCCGCCACTACTGATTTCTCCGAGGATCTCGTAGTCGTCGAGAAGCGGTGAGCCCGTCGTCTTCCGGTCGGCATTGTCGAATCCCGACGGATGTGATTCCGCGCCTTCGCCGGGGAACGTCTCGGCCAGAGAGGCGATCTGCCGCAGCTTCCCGGGCAGCAGTTCCAGGGGCGAGTCCACGTGACCCGTTGCACCGGAGTTGGTGCTCGCTGACGCTCCACTGGCGCTATCGCCTCCAGACTCCCCCAGGAAGCCGGAGTTGACGTCGTCCGCCGCCAGGAGCCGGAGAACAAGGTCCGCGGTTTCCGGGGAGTCGCCGCAGCGCGCCCGGACCCAGGACTGGCGGTCGGCGGAAGGGACATCCTTGGCCTCGCGGTAAAGGTCATAAAGATTCTCGCCGTCTGGGATCGCCATGGGAGAAGGTCATCATCCTTTCAGGGCGTCGTAGAGAAACGCCTTCGCGAATCTCCAGTCCGTGTGCACGGTGCCACGCGTGACTCCCAGCAGTTCGGCGATCTCCTTGTTCCTGAGGCCGCCGAAATACTTCAGTTCGACGACTTGGGCGGATCGCCGGTGCAGCTTCTTCAGGGCCACCAGGGCGTCGTTCAGGTCGACGATGTCGAAGTCCTCGCCGGACCCCGCGACAGAAACCATGAGTGTTTCCGAAGTCGCACCCGGCGCCTGTTCCACCCGCCGCCGTCGATTTCGTCCGTACTCCACGAGACGCCGCCGAATGATCCTCGCGCCGACCGCCAGGACCCGGTTCCGATTGCCCCGGTCGACGTTCCGCTGTTTGAGCAGTCGGAAGTAGGCGTCGTTCACGAGCAGGGTGGGCTGGAGCGAATGCCCCGGCCGCTCCTTGGAGAGAGCCCTCTCCGCGATCGCTCTCAGTTCGCGGGCGACCTCGGCAAACCACGCGAACTGGGAGTCCGTTGGACGAGGAGTATTCATGACTTCATCAACGCGCTGGCCGTGGCTGACGAATGACTATTTTCGATTCTTCTGATTTTTGACTGCACAGTTTGCCCGCATCGGACGCCAATAGATATGGAGTCCTGATTCAGTTTGAGCAGATGTCGGGAGAAAATGTCGAGCTCGAATCCGGGCTACACGGAGTGATCGCAGCGGACGGAGGCCGAGTCTGCCGAAGGCGGGCGGGCAGAGGGTCTTCGTTGTCGTCTCAATCGCACCGGGCACGACATCGAACGGTGAGGCGGGCCCCGTGCGCGAGGCCCTTCGTCAAGAAGGGTTCTCGCCACGGCCCCCCCCGGCACTACGTTGCTACGTCAAACCCAATGTGCGACGGCAGCCTGGGGGGCCGTGGCAAACAATGGATGTCCCCTCTCTGGTGCCAGCGTTGAGGACTCACGGCTCGCTTTGGAATCCCCGCGGATTGGTGAGTGGGAATCCCATACGTTGTCCGTGCTGGATACATGCTCCTTCTGACGACTCTCGACGGCCAGGCCTCCGGCGGGCAAAGGGGCGTTGCCCCTCTGCACTCCCCACCAGGGTAGCCCCTGGACCCGGTGGATAGACGTCGCGGTGGGCTTGGCTCTTCCATCTCCTCTTAGAAATAAAAAAGCGGCGGACTTTCGTCCGCCGCTTCTGATTGCTATCCGCGAGCAACAACCGACTCTTAGTAGCGGTAATGATCCGGCTTGTATGGGCCGTTCACCGGGATTCCCAGGTAGTCCGCCTGCGTCGGCGTCAGCTTCGTCAGCTTGACACCGAGCTGGTCGAGGTGCAGCCGGGCGACTTCTTCATCGAGGTGCTTCGGCAGCGTGTGGACGCCGATCGAGTACTGCTCGGCCCGCTCCCACAGCTCCAGCTGCGCGATGACCTGGTTCGTGAAGCTGTTGGACATCACGAAGCTCGGGTGGCCGGTCGCGCAGCCGAGGTTCACTAGCCGCCCTTCGGCGAGCATCAGGATCCCCTTGCCGTCCGGGTAGACGTAACGATGGACCGGGCCGCCGGCCTGCGCGTCGGTCTTGATCGTGACCCGCTTGATGTCCTTGCGGCCGTTCAGGTAGGCGACGTCGATCTCGAGGTCAAAGTGGCCGATGTTGCAGACGATGGCGTTGTTCTTCATCACGTCGAGGTGCTCGCCGCGGATGATGTCCCGGCAGCCGGTCGTCGTCACGAAGATATCGCCCTTCGGAGCGATCTCTTCCATCGTCGTGATCTCGTACCCTTCCATCGCCGCCTGGAGGGCGCAGATCGGGTCGATTTCGGTGACGATCACGCGGGCGCCGAGGCCCCGCATCGCGTCCGCACAGCCCTTGCCGACGTCGCCGTAACCGGCGACGACGACGATCTTGCCGGCGACCATCACGTCGGTCGCCCGCTTGATCCCGTCGCCGAGCGATTCACGGCAGCCGTACAGGTTGTCGAACTTGCTCTTGGTGACCGAGTCGTTGACGTTGATCGCCGGAACGGCCAGCTTGCCGGCGGCGTGCATCTGGTACAGGCGGTGGACGCCGGTCGTCGTCTCTTCCGACAGACCCTTGATCCCCTGGAGGAGCTCGGGGAACTTGTCGTGGACCATGACGGTGAGGTCGCCGCCGTCGTCGAGGATCATGTTGAGGGGCTGGCCGTCGTCCCAGAACAGGGTCTGCTCGATGCACCAGTCGAACTCTTCTGCGGTCTCACCCTTCCAGGCGTAGACCGGGATGCCGGCGGCGGCGATGGCGGCGGCGGCGTGGTCCTGGGTCGAGAAGATGTTGCAGCTCGACCACTTCACTTCGGCGCCGAGGGCCGTGAGGGTCTCGATCAGGACGGCCGTCTGGATCGTCATGTGGAGGCAGCCGGCGATGCGGGCCCCCTTGAGCGGCTTCGAGGCGCCGTACTTCTTGCGGAGGGACATGAGGCCGGGCATTTCGTGCTCGGCGATCTCGATCTCCTTGCGACCGAATTCGGCCAGGGACATGTCCTTGACCTTGTACGGCTGAAGTTTGGGCATGGCGGTCGGCATCGGAAAACAATCCTTGGACAGACGAGACAGAACAGACGAAACCGGCCTCCGCGCACGGCCGGAGGGCCTGACCCGTTGGAAACGGACCGCCGCAGAATAGGGGAAGGCCCCCACCATAAACAAGACGCTGGCAAGGAAATCGCTGGGTGGGAGGTCATTTTGACGGATGCGAATTCCTTGTGAAGATGGGAGTTACGGCGAAGAGAACCGGGTCTAGGGCGGATGCCCTGGTGGCGTGCAGGGGCCACCCCCTGCCCGCCGGAGGCCTGTCTCGTCGGGAACCATCGGAAGGAGTTCGTATCCAAGCGCGGACGACGTATCGGATGCCCCCTCACCAACCCGCGGGGATTGCAACGCGAGGGGTGTACTTTGAGGGAGTCCTCAACGCTGGTTCCACAAAGCGGTCGCCCGTTACCTACCACGGTTCCTCATCGAAGCGCCTCCGGCGGCAAGGGGTGACCCCCTTGACCCCGGCTGCCGTGGCACGTTGGGTTAGAGCAAACACAGCTGTGCCGGCAAGGACGCGGTTTGTGCATCCCCGTTAGGAACCCAAACGGCCGAACTGCCGGTCCAGCTCCACCCGCGAGAGCATCAGCGCCGTCGGCCTCCCGTGCGGACAGTGGTGGGCATCGTCCACGAGATGTCGCTGGGCCAGCAGCGACTCGATCTCCTCCGGCTTCAGCCGCTGACCCGCCTTGATCGCCGCCTTGCACGACATCATGTGCAGGATCGAATCGAGGAGATCCCGCCGCGTCACCTTCTGACCGGACGCCTCCAGCTCGTCGACGACGTGCCGCAGGATCTCCGCCGGGTCCGCCTTGGCCAGCATCGTCGGATAGCCCGTCAGCGCAACGGTGTTGCCGCTGAACGACTGCACCTGCAGCCCGAGCTCGGCCAAGACATCGGTCTGGTCGATCAGCAGGCCGACTTCCCGCGGCGACAGTTCGATCGTCACCGGGATCAGGAGTCGCTGGACCTCGACCGACTTCGCCAGGACCCGCTCCCGCAGCCGCTCGTACATGATCCGCTCGTGGAGCGCGTGCTGGTCGATGAGCTGGATCCCCTCCGTCGTCTCGACAATGAGGTAGCAGTCATGGACCTGCATCGCCCGGACTTCGGCACCGGCCGACGTTGGCGCGGACACATCGTGTGCGGTCGGGGCGTAGACGATGGACGAGGGACGCGGCTCGACCTCCGTCGGAGAGAAACGCTCGGCGGGAGGACCTGAATCGGCGAAGCGGTCGTCTGGAGCGGACACCGCCGGTCGCGGGGCGCCGAAGTCGGGATAGGGCCGGAACGGCGCGGGGGCGGCATCGGCACTCCATGAGGAGGACCGCGGGGCGGTGTCTCCCGAATCCCGTTCATGGCCCTCGACGGCCCGGGCGGGGAACGCGGTGCGTTCAGCGTCGCCGTCGCTGCTGGCCGGGCGGTCGAAGAGACTCGGCGCCGGCGGGGCGGGGGAGAGCTGACGGTCGATCCAGGAGGCGAGCTCCTGCTGCATTGTCGGCCGCTGCTCCCACTCGCCGTCGCCCTCGGCGCGACTCGTCTCGCTTGGTCCCCCCAGGCTCGACAAGACGAATCCGCTGCCGGTCTTCACCCCGCCGCCGGACTGCATCCCGCGGGCGTCGAGGTTCGAGTCGAGATTCATCGACAGGAACTTCGTCCGGATCGTCGCCAGCACGAGCCGGAACAGCGGCTGACTGTCGAGGAACCGGACTTCTGACTTCGTGGGATGGACGTTGACGTCGACGTTCTCCGGCGACATCTCGAGGAACAGGAAGGCGATCGGATATCGCCCCACCATGACCAGCCCGCGGTACGATTCGGTCAGTGCCTGCTGGAGCGTCCGGTCCTGAATCCAGCGGCCGTTGAGGAACAGGTACTGCCCCTTGCGGGTCGGCTTCGTCTGGCTCGGATGGGCCACGAAGCCCCACAGTCGGTTGCCGTCCCGCTCCCCTTCGATCGGGATCAGGTGCTTCGCCAGTTCGGAGCCGTAGAATAGCTCCAGCCGCTCGCGGAGCTGGTCTGTCGCCGGGAGCTCATAGATCGTGCGGTCGTTGTGCCGCAGGACCATGTGGAGGTTCGGATTCGCCAAGGCCAGCCGCGTGAACTGTTCGGCGATATGGGCGAACTCGGTCGACGGCGACTTGAGGAACTTCCGGCGGACCGGCGTGCTGACGAAGAGCTGCTTGACCTCGATGGTCGTTCCGACCGGGCCGCCGCTCGGGATCGGCTCTTTGAGGATGCCGGCGTCGACCTGCAGCTCATGGCCGATCGGATGCTCGGCCCGCCGCGAGCGGATGCGGAACTGCGAGACTTCGGCGATCGACGCCAGGGCTTCGCCGCGGAACCCCATCGAGCGGACGTGGAACAGGTCGTCCGCCTCGCGGATCTTGCTCGTGGCGTGCGGCGTCACCGCCAGCAGGAGATCGTCTGGATGGATCCCCTCGCCGTTGTCGAGGATCCGGATCAGCTCCGCGCCCCCCTGGCCGATGTCGACTTCGATCCGGGTCGCGAGGGCGTCGATCGAGTTCTCGACGAGCTCCTTCACGACGCTCGCCGGGCGCTCGATGACTTCCCCGGCGGCGATCTTGTTGACGACGCTGACCGAGAGCTTCTGGATCCGCGATCCGGCGTCGGCGGTGGAAGAGACTTCGGTCGCCGGGAGGTCAGGGTCGGTCGAAGCGGTCATGGAGTCGGACGCGGAAACGCGAGAGGTCGTCAAAGGGTGAAGGTTACCAGAAGGGGGCGGGGGATTCACTTCGCCCTTCCGCGGGTTTTCCCTGTTCATTGGCGTACTCCTTATTGTGTCCTCCGTGTCCTCTGTGATCTCCGTTCCTCTGTGTTTCAAAATTCCTCCGGAAGGAAAACACAGAGGAACGGAGGACACAGAGAGAAGACGAGAGGGGGGAGCGACACATCGGGGGCGGTGGCGATCGCTGCAGCTCAAGATGAGCTTCGCCCTGCCGGTCGCCGGCGATCAGGCTTCCCCGGTCGAGAGACGCCACCGACTTTCGAGACACACGCTCTCCCCTCGATGGACAGTCCCATCAGTCGATCCTAATGTCACCCCGAGCCAAGTCCCCTGGGAGATGACTGATGTTGCGACTGCTGTCTGTGGCGGCCCTGGTGGCCGTGTTCGCCGGATCGATCGTGGCGGGTTCCGCGGCCTCGGCGGCCGAGCCCTCGACCAGCGTCTATGAGATGCGGACCTACTACGCCCCCGAGGGGAAGCTGGATGCGCTCCATGCCCGGTTCCGCGATCACACCCTCAAGCTGTTCGAGAAACACGGGATTCAGAACGTCGGTTACTGGGTGCCGATCGAGAACCCGGACCGCAAGCTGATTTACTTCCTGGTCTATCCGAGCCGCGAGGCCCGCGAGGCGTCGTGGAAGGCGTTCCAGGCCGATCCGGAATGGCAGAAGGCGAAGGCCGAGAGCGAGCGGGACGGGAAGCTGGTCGCCAAGGCGGAGTCGCTGTTCCTGAACCTGACCGATTACTCCGTCCCGGTGGAGCTCAAGAAGGACTCGCCGCGGGTCTTCGAGCTGCGGACCTACACCGCTTCGGAAGGGAACCTCGACGCGCTCCACGCCCGGTTCCGGGACCACACCTGCAAGCTGTTTGAGAAGCACGGGGCGACGAACATCGCCTACTGGTCTCCGATGGCCGATCAGCCCGGCGCCAAAGACACGCTGATCTACATCATCTCCCACAAGTCCCGCGACGCGGCGAAGGAGTCTTTCGCCGCCTTCGGCAAGGACCCCGAGTGGACGGCGGCGCGCAAGGCTTCGGAAGAGAAGGCCGGCGGCTCGCTGACCGTGCCGATGGGAGTGAAGTCGCTGTTCATGAACGCGACCGACTACTCGCCGATCCAGTAGGTCGCGAGTCGCCTGAACCGCTGAGAAGTCATCACGCCAGCCCGAAGCGCGAGCGAGGACCGGACGCACGTTCCCTCGCTGGCGCTTCGGGCTGGTGGCGTTCGTCCACGTTGCCCCCGCTCGGAGGATTTCCGCATGACCTGGTTTCGATGGCTCTCCGGTCTCGCGTTTCTGATGTTCGCGTCGGCTCCTGTCGTCTCGACCGCCGCCGACGAGCCGCTGCGGATCATCGTCTTCGGGGCCCATCCTGATGACGCGGAGTTCAAGACCGGCGGGACGGCGATCAAGTGGGCCCGGCAGGGGCATCAGGTGAAGCTGGTCTCCGTGACGAATGGGGACATCGGGCACTGGCGGATGGCGGGGGGGCCGTTGGCGATCCGCCGGGCTGGCGAGTGCGAAGCGGCGGCGAAGGTGATGGGGACCACCTCGCAGGTTCTCGACATCCACGACGGCGAGCTGGAGCCGACGCTGGAGAATCGCAAGACGATCACCCGTCTGATCCGCGAGTGGAAGGCGGACATCGTCATCGCCCATCGGCCGTGGGACTACCACCCGGACCACCGCTACGTCGGGGTCCTTGTGCAGGACGCCGCCTTTATGGTGACGGTGCCGTTTATCTGTCCTGAGGTTCCGCCGCTTAAGAAGAACCCGGTGTTTCTCTATTCGAGCGATGGGTTCAAGAAGCCGTACCCGTTCCAGGCGGACGTGGCGGTCGCGCTCGATGATGTGTTCGAGAAGAAGCTCGATGCCGTTCACGAGCTGGAGTCGCAGGTCTACGAAGGGGGGGCGTCGGGGAGCGAGGAGTACGTCCGCAATGTCCCGCCGGCGGCGGATTTGCCGGCTCGGAGGGCGTGGCTCAAGCAGCGGTGGGAGCGCCGGCACGGGGATGAGGCGAACAAGTTCCGCGACGTTCTTGTGGAGTGGTATGGCGAAGAGAAGGGGAAGGGGATCCGGTTCGCCGAGACTTTTGAGATCTGCGAGTACGGCCGTCAGCCGACGAAGGAAGAGTTGCGGACGCTGTTTCCGTTTTGAGGGGGGAAGGAGGCTAGGGAAACGAGTTGGGAACTCCGTCAAACCGGGTCCAGGGCGGGCCCTGGTGGGGAGTGCAGAGGGGCGACGCCCCTTTGCCCGCCGGAGGCCTGGCCGTCGAGAGATGTCTGAAGGAGATCGTGTCCAAGCGCGGACACCGTGCCGTATGCCCCCTCACCAACCCGCGGGGATTGCAAAGCCAGCGGTGTGATCTGGGGGAGCCCTCAACGCCGGTGACCTAAAGCGGAAACCTGTTGTGCCCCACGGTTCCGCGTAGAAGAGGCCTCCGGCGGCAAGGGGGCCTGTGTTGTTTCTTGGCCCCTTGACCCCAGGCTGCCGTGGCACGTTGGGCTTGAGCAATCCGAGCGAAACCGGCGAGGACGCGGTTCGAGGTGGCGGGACAAAACTGGACCTCCCGCGCATGTATCCCGTTCGCTCAGTCATCCCTAGACCTGCTCCTACTCCACCAGATCACACGGATGCGGCGTGCGGTCAACGAGCGGAATGACCTGCGGGGCGTAGACCGTCTGGTAGGCGTGGGCCTTGCGGTGTTCGTCGAGGGCTTCCTGCGACTCCCAGTGCTCGTTGAGGATGAACAGGTTCGGCTGGTTCTTCGAGTGGTAGACGTTGAACCGCACGCAGCCCGGTTCCTTCTTCGAGAGCTGGCACTGCAGCTTCAGCAGGTCGCTGACCTTGGGGATGTCGGCTTCGTTCTTGACGGTGAGCAGGACGTTGAGCGTGAGCATCGGGGCTCCCTTCGAGTGGTGTCTCGGTTGGCAGGCGAGAGTCTGATCGGCCCCTTCGCAACATTCAAATCAACGCCAATGCAGCCACACTCAGGGGAACCAGGGAGTGTGTGCCTGGAAAGTCGGTAGCATCTTTCGGGTGGTGAAGGCCTGATCGTTGGGACTGGGAGGGCGAGGCTCCTGCCGAGCCGCGAAGGTTCACAAACGCGTTCCCTTTGTCGCCTCGACGTCCCGCCCCTAATTCCTGGGGAACAGCCTGTCTCTCGTCGGCGGGGACGAGGGGCGATTGGAGACGTGTTCCACCGCCGCGGCTCGGCAGGAGCCTCGCCCTCCCGACATCTTCCCCTCCACCGGCCGGTTGGATTTCTCCCCGGAGATCTGGGACACACATAGCCAGGGACCTCGCCGCCAACTCCCTTGCAACTCGATCTCCGAATGGTCACCCTCGCCGCCTCTCCCCAGACCCTCGTCCCCAGTCCCTAGTCTGCGCCCCATGTCCACCGTCGATCCGGCGAAGCTGACGCCGATGATGCAGCGGTATCTCGAAGTCAAAGCCGAGACTCCGGGAACGATCCTCCTGTTTCGGATGGGGGACTTTTATGAGCTGTTCCACGAGGACGCGGAGATCGCCGCGCGCGTCCTGGGGCTGACGCTGACGAGCCGTGACAAGGGCTCGGCGAACCCGGTCCCGATGGCCGGCTTTCCGTACCACGCTCTCGAAGGCTACCTCCACAAGCTCATCGCCGCGGGGCACAAGGCGGCGATCTGCGAACAGGTCGAGGACCCCAAGACCGCCAAGGGGATGGTCCGCCGGGAAGTGACCCGGATCGTCACCCCCGGCACGCTGACCGATGACGCGCTTCTCGATCCGAAGGAGAGCAACTACCTCGCGGCCGTCATCCCGATGAAGGAATCGATCGGCCTGGCGTGGATGGAGCTCTCGACCGGACTGTTCCAGTGCATGGATGTGGGGAAGGTGGAAGCGGTTCGGCGGAAGGGCGACGGGAAGAATGCGGGACGGGGATCATCTGCGGCCGAGCCGTCGCCCCTCGGTCTTCCGGCGGCTGCCCTCCTCGACGAACTCGCGCGGCTGCGGCCGTCGGAGTGCCTTGTCGCCGAGAACCTGCGCCAGGATCCGACGATCCTCCGGCTGTCCGAGCTGAGCGGGATGGTCCTCACCCACCGGCCGGCGTGGTGCTTCTCCGCGACGCAGTGCCTGGAGCGGCTGCTGAAGCACTTTCAGACGGCCACTCTCGAAGGGTTCGACGTCGAAACCGAGTCGCCGGGAGTCACGGCCGCCGGGGCGCTGCTCGACTATGTGCAGGAGACCCAGAAGGCCTCCGCCGGTCACGTCGTGCGGCTGGAACCGTACCGCCGCGGGGCGAACCTTCTCATCGACGAGGCGACCCGCCGCAGCCTCGAACTGACCCGGACGATCCGCAGCAACGAGCGGGAAGGGAGCCTGCTGGAGGCGATCGATGAGACCTCGACGGCGATGGGGGCCCGCCTTCTGGCGGACTGGCTTTCCAATCCGCTGACCGATCCGGCCGCGATCCACCGGCGGCTCGATGCGGTCGAAGAGCTGACGCGGGACTCGGCCCTCTGCCGCGATCTCCGGGAGCAGCTTCAGCAGGCGTACGACCTCCAGCGGCTCTGTGCCCGCGTGGCGACACTCCGGGCCTCGCCCCGCGATCTGGCGGCGCTCGGCCGGACACTCGGGCTCCTGCCGCGGCTGAAGGCGAAACTCATCGGCCGCTCGTCAGACCTGCTCCGGACGCTCGAAGTCCGGCTCGACCTGTGCGGCGAGATCCGCGGCGAGATCGAGGCGGCGATCGTCGACGAAGCTCCGCTGATCACGAGCGAAGGGGGGATGATCCGCGACGGGTATTCCGCCCCGCTCGACGAGTTCCGCGACCTGGCCCGCGGCGGCAAGAAGTGGATCGCCGAGTACCAGGCCCAAGAGATCCAGCGGACCGGGATTCACAGCCTCAAGGTGGGCTTCAACAAGGTCTTCGGCTATTACCTCGAAGTCACCGCCGCCCACTTCGAGAAGGTCCCGGTCGACTACATCCGCAAGCAGACGCTCAAGAACCAGGAGCGGTTCATCACGCCCGCTCTCAAGGAGTACGAGGACAAGGTCCTGCGGGCGGAAGAGCGGGGGATCGCCCTTGAGAACGAGATCTTCTCGCGACTGCGGGACCGGGTGAACGCCGAGTGCCGGCGGCTGCAACAGACCGCCGAGACGCTGGCCCAGATTGACGTCCTGATTTCGCTGGCGACCCTGGCGGTCCAGCAGCGGTACGTCCGGCCCCGCGTCGTGAGCGAGCCGGTCCTCGATATCCGTGAGGGCCGCCACCCGGTCCTCGACAAGATCCTGAAGAGCGGCGCCTTCGTTCCGAACGACATCCTCCTCGGCGTCCCCCGCGGACCGGTTGCCCCAGGAACGGGAGCCCCTTCGCCGCGGCGAACTCTCAACATCGCTGCTCCCTCAGAGCCTTCAGCCTTCAGCCTTCCGCCTTCAGCCTCTCCTCCTCCCTCCCCCTTCATCCAGCTCATCACCGGCCCCAACATGGCGGGGAAGAGCACCTACATCCGGCAGGCGGCGCTGCTGACGATCCTGGCCCAGATGGGCTCGTTCATCCCGGCGAGCGCGGCGACGATCGGGATCGCGGACCGGATCTTTGCCCGCGTCGGGGCGAGCGACGAACTTGGCCGCGGTCAGAGCACGTTCATGGTCGAGATGACCGAGGCGGCCCGGATTCTGAACGCCGCCTCGGACCGCAGTCTTGTGATCCTCGACGAGATCGGCCGCGGGACGAGCACCTACGACGGGATCTCGCTGGCGTGGGCGATCACGGAGTACATCCACGACGAGCTCCGCTGCCGGACCCTCTTCGCGACGCACTACCACGAGCTCACGGCGCTCCCGGATTCGCTCCCGAACGCGATCAACTGGAACGTCGCGGTGCATGAGCAGGGGGGAGAGCTCGTCTTCCTGCACAAGATCGTCCCCGGGGCGGCGGACCGCAGCTACGGGATCCACGTCGCCCGCCTCGCCGGCGTTCCGCGGCATGTCATCGCCCGCGCGGACACGATCCTGCACCAACTCGAGAACGACCATCAGGACGTCACGGGGAAGACCACAATCCCGCAGCGGAAGCGGACGTCGAAGCATAAGCAGCTCGTCCTGTTCAACCCGGAAGAGCACCCGGTCGTGGACGAGATCCGCCGCCTCGACATCACCGGCTGGACGCCGGATCAGGCGCTGGAGGAGCTGCAGAGACTCAGGAACCAAGTGTCGAAGTAGAGGGGAGGCGGAAGGCTTAAGGCGGAAGGCGGAAGGTAGAGGGAAACAGGCGGGTTCAAACGGGGCTCTCTCTCCACCAGAGGCGGAATTGTCCTCTCTACCTTCAGCCTTCGGTCTTCAGCCTGTCTCCCTCCCTCAAAAAACAAAAGCGGCCGAAGTTCGTCTCCCCCGAGACGTCTTCGGCCGCTTGATTCAAGCCGCTCATCCGCGATTCCGGTCGCGTCACCTCGTCCGTGTCCTGGTCATTCGCTCCGTGAGTTCGTCAGGGTTTCCCGGCACATCTCGGTTCTTCCGCTCCACCTCTCGCCCTCGGGTTTGATGGACCCACGGTTTCGAGAGTTTCGAGGCGTTGCGGGTGGAGAGCCCGCTGTGTGCCTGAATCGCCTTTCGCACGCACTTCGCTCCTGACATCGAACGTGCCCATCTTCCATGACGGGGCCGAACGAGTGCCGGCAATCCGTATTGGCGGCAGCGTCCGCGTGTCCGACTTACGCCAACTGCTTCTTGCGGTTGACGAGGGTCCGGACGCGTTCGGCCAGCAGGGCTGAGTCGAACGGCTTGCGGAACGTTTCGTTGAACATCGACCGGTCGAATCCGGCCGCGTTGTCATCGTCCGAGAGGAGGGCGATCAGAACGGTGTCTGCGTAGTCCGCATTCTTGCGGAGGTTGGCGGCAATCATCAGGGCTTCGTTGCGGCCCATTGCGAAGTCGATGACGACGCAATCGGGATGCAGCGATTCCGCCTGGATGCCGGCTTCGAATCCGCTGGCCGCGAATTCGGTCTTGAACTCTTCCGCCGTAAGGATGGCGGTGAGGTTGCCGCGGACGGCTCCGTCGATGCCGACGAGGAGCAGCTTGCCCATCGCCTCATCTTCGAGCTCACCCAGGGGCATTCCGTGTTCCTTGAGGAACCGGATCAGATGCTCGCGGGGAATGCGGCGGTCCTGGGAGCCAGGAATCCGATACCCACGCAGCCGGCCCGAATCGAACCATTTGCTGACGGTGCGGGGTGCGACCTTACAGATCTTGGCAACCTGTCCGGTCGTGAAAATTGTCCTCATAGCGGGGCTCTCCAAATCTTCATTTTTGTCCGGGTTCGAGGTCATCCCTCGATCGTCCCCCCCGACATGGCCGGCGTCCTTGCCCGTGGGTCCTGGGGCGAGTCACCATGTCGTCGGGCCGACAAAACGTGCGCCCGTCAGCGGCAACCGTGTCCGTTGCCGGCGTGAAACGAAGTCCCCCCCTGGTCATCGCCTGGCCAGAGTTCTTCGCAGTCACATTACGTGCGCGTGGCAGACGCGAGTCTGCTCCTGGGGAGCGGGCCGGTACTGAAGGCGCAAGGACATCCCTGCTCCTGTGGCCGGTCACATACCAACAACTGCCCCCCGATTCCCCTCGACACCACTCGCCTGATCGCCCAGGCGTTCGGTCTCATCACTCCGATGGATGTCGAGATGAATCCACTGAGGTTCTTATCGGAAAAGCGACGCAATGGATTTCAACCTGAATTTCCGGAATCTCGGGTCTCACGGGTGAATCCTGCCGAACCGAGCCTGACCTCCTGTCGGGCTCTGCCGGTTGAATGAACTGTACCGCTTCTCCCGCCGCAGGCCCCCGCGTTTTCCGCTCAGCCCGCATAATCCGATGTTGACCGGACGTAACGCGTCGGCACAACCGGACCATCTTCACATGTGCGGATGACGTTTCGTCCCGCGGCGCGAGAGGGGAGCGCAAAGTCTTCGCTTTTTCCCCACGCGGAACCAGCGGTAAGGTCCATGGCAGTCGTCCGCGAGAAAGCGAATGCGACGATTCACAACCGATGATTCCATTTTGGTTCACCTCGGCGCTTGCACGGCGTTTGTCCTCTTGGCAGAGTGACCTAGGTTCCCAGAAGCCCGTCGTGAATGTGTTCTGACGTTGCCCCTGAGAGGCGCGTTTCGATTCACGGCGGTGACCAGAGTCCGCCGCCTCCGGGACCAGCCGCAATTCACGCGGTTCCCGCCGGCAGCGTGTGGGGGAAACGCTGATGTCGTGTTCGTCATTGCGTCGGTCGATTTGGGAACGCTCCGTCTTCGGTGGCGCAGCGCTCCGCCGGTCTCTGCTGCGGGCCACGGTCTTCTTCGGGGCCGCCGTCGCAGGGATGAGCCAGGCCACCGCCGAGCCGCTGCGGCTGACGGACGCCAAGACCGCCGCGACGGACGCCGCCCGCCTCGAACGGGAGCGGAAGTGGCGCGACGCGATCGACCTCTACAAGCAGGCCCTCAAGACCTGGCCGCAGGACGAGGCCCTGAGCTACGGCCTCCGCCGGTCGCAGTTCCAGTTCGCCGTCGAGCGGCGCTACACCGATCCTTCGTTCACGAAGCAGCTCCGGACGCTCGACCGCGAGACCGCCCTGACGCTGTTTGACGACGTCCTGGACAATATCCAGAACCACTTCGTCGATCCGATCAACACGACCTCGATCGTGGCTCACGGGACGGAAAGCCTGTGGCTGGCCCTCTCGAACGAGCGGTTCCTCGAAAACAACCTGTTCGGCGTGGCGGACGACCGCCTCAAGGCGTTCCGCGACGTCCTCCGCACCCGCTACTGGAACAAGCCGGTCTACTATAAGGAGGGAGCCCGGCAGACGATCAGCGAAGTCTGTGCTCTGGCGCAGGACCAGCTCGGTCTCGATCCGGGTGCGGTCGTCATGGAATACGTCTTCGGGGCCTGCAACTGCCTCGACGACTACAGCAACGTCCTCAGCCCCGGCCGTCGCGGCGACCTTTACAGCAACATCCGCGGTTCGTTCGTCGGGATCGGAATCGTTCTCGAGGCGGAAGTCGGCAAGGGGATGCGTCTGGTCCAGGTCCTGCCGGAGAGCCCGGCGGCCGAGTCCGGTCTTCGGGCCGGGGATCTGATCGCCCGGATCGATGGAACCGATTGCCGGTTCATGTCGACCGACGAATCGGCCAACCTGCTGAGCGGCCAGGAGGGTTCGCGTGTTCAGCTGGAGGTCATCCGCAGCAGCGAGAACCTGAACGTCGCCTGCACCCGCCGTCCGGTGAAGGTCCGCAGCCTGCCGGTGGTCAAGATCATCGATCGGTCGAACGGTGTCGGCTACATCCAGATGACCGGCTTCCAGCAGGGCTCGGTGGCGGAGCTGGATGCCGCTCTGGCTCAGCTGGAGCAGGAAGGGATGAAGTCGCTGGTGTGGGACCTGCGGGGGAATCCCGGCGGCCTGCTCCCCGCTTCCGTCGAAATTCTGGACCGTTTCATTGAAGAAGGGGTGCTGGTCTCGACCCGCGGCCGGAATGCCGACCAGAACTTCACTTATACGGCCCATCGGCCCGGCACGTACAACATGCCGCTCGTTCTGCTGGTCGACGGCAACAGTGCCAGTGCCAGCGAGATCGTGGCGGGGGCGATCCGGGATCACAAGCGGGGCCAGATCGTCGGCCGGAACACTTACGGAAAGTGGTCTGTCCAGAGCATCTACGACATCCGCCTGAGCTGTGGGGTCCGTCTGACGACCGCCAAGTTCTACTCGCCCAAGGGGGACACGCTCGGCAAGATCGGTGTGAAGCCGGACGTCGAAGTTCCGGAAGGGGAGCAGTTCGAGCGGCGGCTGGGCGAGGTTGATGCCGAGAACGATCCGGACGTCGTGAAGGCCCTTGAGATTCTTCGCGGTCCGAACACGTTCACGAAGCGGTAACGGATCCGCTCAACGAGAGAACTCCAGCGACCACCCTTCGGGGTGGTCGTTGACGTTTTAGAGGGCTTGTCCGCTGACGCAAACCGCGTCCTCGCCGGCGCGGCTTCCATAGCTCAAACCCAACGTGCTACGGCCGCTGGGGTCAAGGGGGTCTCACCCCCTTGCCGCCGGAGGCACTTCCATGAGGAACCGTGGTAAGCAACGGGCGTCCGCTTTGTTGAACGGGCGTCGAGAACGCACCGCTCGCTTTGCACTCCCCGGGGGGGTGATAAGGGGGCATACGGCACGTCGTCCGCGCTTGGACACGATCTCCTTCAGACATCTCTCGACGGTCAGGCCTCCGGCGGGCAAAGGGGCGTTGCCCCTCTGCACTCCCCACCAGGGGTGCCCCCTGGACCCCGGCAATGTTCGCCGGTGGCATCGCGCGGACTGCATTCTCCAGCCCGCAGGACCGGAACCCCCCCCACCCATCCGCTCCGATCCAACCCACTTGCTCTCGCACCCCCCGCCAACCGGCGACGATAGACGGAAGACACGTCGATCGTGTCTGCGCGGTGCGCGGAGCCCAGAGGATCCGGATGATCACAGCTCTCTATCAGCGCATCAGTCGCCCGCTCCTCCTCCTGGTGCTCATCAGCACCCCCTTCCTCTGGTATCAGGCCTCCAAGGGGAAGTCCAACAACGATATCGAGACCTGGCTCCCCCGCAACACTCCCGTCCGGGCACGGTACGAGGACTTCAAGCGGAACTTCGGCCTCGAAGAAGTCATCGTCGTCGGCGTCTCCCCCCAGATGGAGCCCCGGCTCGTCGAGGCGGTCGCGAAACGGATCGAGACGACCCACGGCGTCGGTGCCGTCTGGACCCCGACCCGGATGATCGACCGCATGGGCGAATTCGGCGTCGACGCCGACGAAGCCCGCCGCCGCGTCACCGGCCTCCTCGTCGGCGAGAAGGCGACGCTCGACGGAATCATGGTCGTCCTGAACCATGCCGGGACCGCGGACCGCTCCGGCGTCGTCCAGCGGGTCCGGGAAGTCCTCGACTACTGCCGCCTCCAGAACCCCGAAGCCTTCCTGACCGGAGCCGCCGTCGTCGTGACCGAGCTCGACCGGCTC
The DNA here is from genome assembly GCF_001610835.1 of Planctomyces sp. SH-PL14. Taxonomy (NCBI): domain Bacteria; kingdom Pseudomonadati; phylum Planctomycetota; class Planctomycetia; order Planctomycetales; family Planctomycetaceae; genus Planctomyces; species Planctomyces sp. SH-PL14. The sequence goes on from NZ_CP011270.1 coordinate 6,414,815, forward strand.
GGAAGCCCGCAGGCATCGATCAAGTTCTTCGGCCTGACGGTCGTGATCTGCCTGGGGCTGCTCCAGTACTCGATCGGCCACTGGCGGATGAGCCTCTCGCTCCTGGGGGTCACCCTCTGGAGCATCTACCTCACGCAGGCGACCGTCAAATACTTCGGCGGGGAGATGAACTTCATCATGGGCGCCCTGAGCGTCATGGTGATGACCTTCACCCTCTCGATCGCCGTCCACTTCCTCGACTACTACTCGGCCGCCAAGGCGTCGGGCGCGGAAGACCCGCTCCGCAAGGCGATGAAGGACTCGCTCGCCCCCTGCCTCTGGTCGACCCTCACGACGCTCCTCGGCCTCCTCTCGCTCAACATCAGCTCGATCGGCCCGGTGAACCAGTTCGGTTTCGCCACCGCCTTCGGAGCGACGGTCGCGGTCGTCGTCGGTCTGGGGATCACCCCCGCCCTCTGCACGATCTGGCCCGCCTGCACGGTCCAGGAAGGGCGGATGCACTTCGACTTCCACGCCTGGGGTGGCTGGATCGGCCGGCACCGCTGGCGGATCTTCCAGTACTCGATGGCGGGCCTCGTGCTCGTCGGGATCGGGATCTCGATGCTGGAGCCGAAGATCGACCCGGTCGACTTCCTCCCGCGGAACAGCATCGTCACGAGCGACCTCAAGCGGGTCGACAGCGAACTGACGAGCGTGAACTCGATCGAAGCGGTGATCGACTTCGGCCTGACCGGCTCCTCGTTCGTCGAGCGGCTCAAGAAGGTCCAGGAGTGGGAAGGGATGATCCGGGCGATGCCGGGGGTCCGGCACACCTTCTCCGTCGCCGACTTTTTCCCGAAACAGCTTCCCGACAGCCCGACCGAGCTCGGGACCATGCTCGGAAAGGCTCAGTCGCAGCAGGCGAGCCAGGGCTACCTCGCCCAGCAGCAGCGGCTGTGGCGGATCTCGGTCCGCATCCAGCCCGGGGTCTCGCCGGCCGTGGCGTGCAGCGACCTGGAGAAGCTCACCGCCGGCCTGCCGATCGAGTATACCGGCGTCTCGCCGCTCCTCGTGAATGCCCAGAACGAGATCTTCACCGGGTTCTGGCAGAGCTTCACCGGTGCGGTCGGGATGATCTCGATCGTGATGGTCGTCGCCCTCCGCTCGTTCAAGATGGCGGCCCTGGCGATGATCCCCAACATCCTGCCGATCTGGCTCGTCTTCGGCCTGATCGGATACGCCGGGGTGCCGGTCGACATCGGGATGATGATGACCGGAAGCATCGCGATCGGGATCTCGGTCGACTGCACGTTCCACTTCCTCGTCGCCTTCCGTGAGAAGCTCGACGAAGGGGGAACGCCGATCGAAGCGTGCCAGGCGGCCCTCGAGCACTCCGGACGCCCGCTCGTCGAGAGCACGTTCATCAGCGCGGTCAGCATGCTGGCCCTGTGCCTCAGCAGCTTCCGCCCGACGTGCCGCTTCGGCTGGATGATGTCGGCCCAGATGCTGGCGTCGCTCCTCGGCGAACTCGTGCTGCTGCCGGTCCTCCTGTGCCTCTTCACCCGGGCCAAAAAAAAGACGAAGGCCAGGCTCGAGTCGCAGGGACACGCTCACGCCGTCCGTCGCGCCGCCTGATTCTTCCCGGAAGAACGCTGCGCTCCGGGAGGGGGAGGCTCCGGCCGAGCCGCGATGGGTCGATCGACTATCAACCCTCGTCGAAGCCGCTCCGCTCCAGCAGCATCACCAGGTAAGACCGCCGTTCCGATTCCCCCAGTCCCAGCCGCGCGGCGAGGGCAAGCAGGGCATCGCGGGCCACGGTCCAGCGGGGTTCGTCGGCAAGCGTCTCCAGCTCGACGAACTCCCCGAGCCCCTCGACCCGGTCGTGGCAGAGATGCAGGTCGAGTGAATCGACGCGGCCCTCATACTCGGTCCGGTCCTTGACGACCGCCGGCCGCGCGACGAACCCGAGCGCGGTGAGCATCTCTTCCATGCTGCGGCGGGCGCTGTCCCCCTCGGCGAAGTCGATCTCGATCTCCTTCCGCGTCTTGCTGACGCGGTCGAGAAGGGGGCCCTTGTAGGTCAGACAGTTCCGCTCGCCGACTGCCCGGATCCGGAATGCCTCGTCGGTCGCGCGGAAGTCGCGGGCAGGGTGCTGGTAGTAGACGTCGATCTGCCGGACCGTCTCGCCCGCCCGTCCGCCGATCTCGGCGACGAGCGAGGCGATCGTCTTTCCTTCGGGCACCCGGAACTTGAGTTCGACTTCGATCACGGGCGTCTTCCTGATCTCGTTTCGCTGAGAGCCACTGATGGCAATTCTCTGCGGATCTGATCTGTGTTCATCTGTGTTGATCCGTGGCTGATGAATTTTTATGCCACTGATGAACACAGATAGACACAGATCAAGGCAGGGGATGCCGGGCGATGAACGACGGCTGTCACAGGATTGCGAGTGGATTGCGGCGCTCTTCCAGCGTGCCCCGTGTAACGCCGACGCGATTCGCCGCCCGCAGGCCTGTCCAGACGTCGCGGCCGGTGACTTCGCCCGCGAGGAGCTGCCGGTAGAGCCGGAGGACGGCGTCCATCTCCTCCGGAGTCTCGCTCAGGAACTCCAGACGGTAGTTCGCGATCCCCTGCGCGAGGAGCGCGGGGACGACCTCCGCGGCGCTCTGCGGGACGGCGTTGAACAGGGTGTTCCGGCAGCCGACGTCGGCCGTCAGCGGGTGCTGCATCCCGATCCGGTCCCGCAGCTTGACCTCGTGGGTGTCGCAGGGGCGGCCGCAGTTCGTCTTGTTCGTCCCGGGGGAGATCACGGCGCAGAACACGCAGTGCTCCATGTGGAACATCGGCATGTGCTGGTGGACCACGACTTCGAGTGCGGAGGCCGGGACGACCCGGACGAGGTCGAGGAGCTGGTCGCGGTTGAGGTCGTACGAGGCGGTGACCCGGCCGCTGCCGAAGGAGAGGAGGTAGTCCGTTGTCAGTTCATTGGTGACGTTCAGCGAGAAATCGGCGACGAACGGAATCTCCTTCTCGCGGAAGTACCGCATCCCGGAAAGGTTCCGGACCAGGACACCGTCCGGGGCGTACTTGGCAAGCAGGTGAAAGATGCCGATCTCGTCCGGCTTCTGGATCCGCGGCGTCGCGAGGAACAGCGGGCGGCCGGCGTCGCGGGCGAGGGCGACTGCTTCGCGATACTCGCGGATGTCGGCGAAGTCGACGTAGTGCTCGAGGCCTTCGTGCGTCAGGAGGTGCCGCAGCTGCGCGAGGCTGCGGCTCAGGACGCGAAGGACAGGTGGAGCCGCTCCACTCTCGGAGCCGGCACTCGAAGCCGCGAGCCGTGAGCGGAGCTCCGTGAGCGCGGAGTCTTCGCGGATCCGCCGCGGCGGAGGGGCGGTGCCGGCGGCATCGAGCCGTTCGATCAACTGCCGCCGCAGTTCGGAGAGAAGACTCAGCGGGACCATCGGCGCGCCGTCGATCTCCACGGCGACCGACCGCAGCTCGTAAACGCTCGCCCCGAGCCGGTCCATCTGCTCCGTCAGCTGTTCCCGCGTGGCAGGGTGCTTCCGGGCAGTCTCCAGCGTTTGCTCGGAGGCGACCGTGACGGCGTGCCCCGAGTCAGTCGTGGCCGAAAGGGCCAGGGACTCTCCGACCGCGGCCCGGACCGTGACCGCGATCGGCACGCGGCGGTGGATCTGCGGCCCGGTGAAGGTCTTCCGCAGGCGGTTCGTCAGCTGCGGATCGTCGGTCTTCCAGACCTTGAGACCCGGACGGAGGAGGGAAAAATCGATCGCCCCGTGCTGGAACTCCAGCTCGACGACGCCGGAATCGGCCACGTCCTCGATGCGGATCCGCCGACGGAGGATCTCGTAGACGCGGCCCCCCTGCTCGGAGTTCGTCGTCCGGTCCCCTTCGAAGACAATCCCGTCCCCCCGCCGCAGCGGCGCCGCGAGCCGGACATCGACGGTCCGGTGCGAGACGCTGACGACTTCGCCGAGCAGCACTCCCCGCTTGGTCGAGCTGAGGCCGGGGACCAGCATCTTGTGGTCGTTGCCCTGAAGCCACCCGGGCGAGAATCCGCGGGAGAAGGAGAGCTCCATCTCCCGGACCTCTTCAGCGGTGAAGTCGACCTTCCGGCCCGCCATCGCGGCGTCGATTGCCCGGCGGTAGTGGCGGGTGATGTTCGCCACGTATTCGGGGGTCTTGAGCCGGCCTTCGATCTTGAACGAGATCACCCCGGCCTCGATCAGGTCATCCGCCAGAGCATAGGCGGCGAGGTCCTGCGGGCTGAGGAGGTACTTCTGGTCGCCGAGGTCGACATCCGCCCCGTCGACGATCAGGTCGTAGGGGAGCCGGCACGCCTGGGCGCACTGGCCGCGGTTGGCGCTGCGGCCTCCGAGTGATTCGCTCGTCAGGCACTGACCGGAGTAGGCGACACACAGGGCCCCGTGGACGAACGCCTCCAGCGGCACGTCGCACTCGCCGGCGATCGAGCGGATCTCGGCGACCGACAGCTCGCGGGCCAGCACGACCCGGTTGACGCCGAGGGCCGCCGCTTCGCGAACGCACTCGGCGCTCGTCAGCGTCATCTGCGTCGAGGCGTGGATGGCAAGGTCCGGGCAGATCTCGCGGACAAGCCGGACCGCTCCCAGGTCCTGCAGCAGCACGGCGTCGACGCCGCACCGGGCGACATGCCGGACGACGTTCTCGAACTCCGGCAGCTCATCGGTGAAGACGAGCGTGTTGAGTGTGACGTACCCCTTCACCCCCCGCTGGTGCAGCTCCGCCAGGATCTCCGGCAGGTCGCCGGGGGTCATGTTCGTCGCCCGGGCGCGGGCGTTGAAGCCGACGTCGAGGCCAAAGTAGACCGCATCGGCCCCGTTCTCGATCGCCGCCCGGATGGACTCCCGCGAACCGGCTGGAGCCAGCAGTTCCGGCGCGAGGGGAGCAGGGGCTGAGGGCCTGTGGGACATCCGCTGCAGTTCGATCAGGACGGTGGGGAGGGGGAGCAGCGTCACGCTGCAGAAGACGATGGAGGATTCTACCGCGTCGGCTCGCCGGACCAGTCCGCATTCGCGACGGCTGGCAGTAAACCCCGGAGAGAGCCATCTGGCAAAACGACATCGGCCATCGGCACGCAGGGCGCCGATGGCCGATCGAGTTCACTGGAACGCCGGACCGATCAGTCGTTCCGCAGCTTGAGGTTGACCTCGGTCAGCTTGGCCCGGATTTCGTTGAGCGACGTCACGCCGAAGTTCTTGGCGGAGAGGAGCTCGTCGGGCGTCCGGGAGGTCAGCTCGCCGATCGTCGTGATGCCGAGGCGGGTCATACACTTGCGGCTGCGGACCGACAGGTTGAGGTCGGCAACCGGCTGGCCGAGGATCGCCTGCTCTTCCGGGGAGAGGTCGCGGTAGTCGACGCTCGCTTCCCGCGGCTTCTCGTGCAGGTTCATTCCGATCTTGAGGCCGTGCAGGCCCATCAGCTCGCGGACTTCCTTCAGCGACGTCTCGCCGAAGTTCTTCCCGGCGAGGAGCTCCTGTTCGGAGATCATCGTCAGGTCGCCGAGGCTCTGGATATTCATCCCCTGGAGGCAGTTGCGGCTGCGGACCGACAGTTCGAAGTCGGTGACCGGGCGGGCCAGGAGCTGCTCGAGCTTCTGCTGCTGCTTGAGGGTCTCGTCGTCGACGAACTGGCCGCTCGTCGCTTCGATGTCCTTGAGGTACAGGGTCGCCCGCTCGTTGTTCGGGTCGTACTTGAGGACCCGCTCAAAGCAGTACTTGGCGGCCGGGAAGTTGTCCTTGTCCTCGTACAGCAGCCCCAGGTTGAGGAGCGCGTTGGAGAAGAACGGCGGCTTGGAGAGGCACCGCTCGTAGAGGCGGATCGCGTCGTCGTCGTTCCCCTGCCGGGAGGCCTGGACCGCCAGCGAGAAGAGAGCCCGCTGGTGGTGCGGGTCCATGTCGACCGCCCGCTCGAAGTACTCGATAGCGCCGTAGGTGTCGCCGCGGTCGGACATGACGCAGCCCATCTGGTACGAATATTCGGCCAGACGAGCCCCTTCCGCTCCCGTGCTGCGGATCAGCTCTTCGGACTTGTCGAGCTGGCCGAGCCGCCGCAGTTCGCCGGCGCGGCGGAGGATGCACTCGATCTTGTTTTCGCCGAGCTTGGCCGCTTCGTCGAATTCGCGGGCGGCGTCTTCATGCTTGCCGAGGCTGGAGTACGCCTGTCCGAGGTAGTACCGGCCGAGTCCGTCCTTGCAGCCGGAGAGGGTCTCGATCGCCCGCTGCGGGTTCCCGAGGAGGAAGAAGCCGATCCCGGCCCGCACGCGGAGGGTCGGGTTGGCGCTCGCTTCCGTGTTGACCGTTTCGACGGCCCGCCGGAATTCCCCCGCTCCGACGCCCGAGGCGGCGCTCAGCATCCGCCGGACGTCGTCTTTTCCGAACGAGGAGGAATCGCGCAGGGTCGAGAGAAAATCGAATTGAGCCATGCCTGAGTTACGATCCGGTCGATGGAAACCCCGGCTCCGCGCGTACCAAATTCGGCGGAGACGAAACCGCCGATGATACCGGGTCCCTCTGGAGTTGCAACCGGCCCCGTCCGCCGGATGGGCCCCTCTCCCGCTCCCGGTCCCGCGGCGACGGTCCCGCGCGTCGTCTACTGACCGGGGACCGCCACGCGCCGACGCGTTTGCGACACTCCCGCCGTCTCTCGCTTTAGTTAGGCCACGAAAGATCGCCCAGAACGGCTTTGGCCCCCGGGTTGGAGACGGCCCAGACCTCCGTCAATCCCTGGTTTGTGTGACTTGTGCGAAAATCCGGGTTTCCCCGGGAGCGTCGTTGACTTCATCGTTAGAACCGGTAGGCTCTTCACTGGCAATTCAGCTTCTGAGCTCTCCAGAGGCGGGAATTTGCGCACGGGCGTTAAGCGGGTTAAGGCTCCAGGCGCGGGTGCCACGAGCAGCTTGGTGCGTCTTCTTCTTTGTGGCAATGAGGAGGGGGTTTGTCATGGGCGCTTTGAAGTCGGGCTTAATGGCATTGGTGGTGGGGCTGACGCTCTTTGGCGCGACGCCGAAGAAGGCTGAGGCATACAGCTTCGGTTCGTATGCTTACGATATCGCGTACGATACCTATGTTTTTGCTCTGTACGGTATTTACGACGACATCAGCTACTACGGCGACTACACGGACAACGCCTTCTACGCCTACTATTACGGCTACTACGGCTATGCGTATGCCGAATACGCCTACTTCTACGACTCCGATTACTCCTACGACGCTTACTATCTGCTGTATTACTCGGCGCTGTATTCGGAGTACACCTATTACTATGAGGTGAGCAGCTTCTACTTCCTGATCTCCTCGCTTTATGGCTATGAGGGGTCCTATTTCTCGCTCTACGCCTACTACTACGGCTTCTATGGGTACTGATCGGCCGTCGGGCAGAGCATTTTCCTGATGAATGGCAGAGCGAAGCCTGGATTGAACACCGTTCGATCCAGGCTTTTTCCGCGAGGTACGATCGATGTTCGGATCCCTCCACTGGATGCTGATTCTCGTGGCGCTGGCGGGGCCCGCTCAGGCCCCCCGTCCCGGACGCCCGCTCCCTGGCGGCGGCCCTCCGCCGGGCGGCCGGCCGCTTCCCGCCGGCCGTACGGCTCCCGCGGCTCCTTCGGCCTCTTGGATTCCGCTCTCGACGGCGGAGCAGTTCGCGATGCTGCTGAAGCTCAAAGAGGTTGGGAAAGAGATCGGAGTCGAGTCGCCGCCGCAGGAAATGCTGGCCGACCTGCGACAGCTGGTCCGGGGAGGCGGCTCGGCCGAGGTAAGCGACTCCACCAAAGGGGCCGAAGGGCTTCCGATCGAAAAAAGGGCCGAAGGGCCCCCGACGGAGAAAGGGGCGGAAGGCCCCCCGACCGATCCGGCCGAATATCTGGCGATCGTGGAAAAGCACTGCGGCCGCGCCCCGGCGAAGCGGCTGCGGGAACTCCGTTTCCAGGCGCTCGGGCTGCGGTTTGCCGCCAAGGCCGATCCGGCACTGGCCAGGGCCCTCAGCCTCAGTCCGTCGCAGACGGCCGGGCTCGGCGAGCTGCCGATTGCGGGGCTCCCCGAGCAGCTCGGCGGGAGTTCGGGAGAGGCGCTGCGGGCGGTCGAGCTCCGGTTTCTCACGGAGTCCCAGCGCGGCAAGTGGCAGGAGGCCTGCGGAACGCCCTCGACCGTGCAGCTCCCGCCGCTGATCTCGGTGGCCGGATTCGGGGGCAAGGTCCGCGTGCCGCAGCTTCTGGCCGGCGGGGGCTTCGCCCGGGTTCTCGGAGATCCGGCCGTTCAGAAAGATCTGTCGATCACGGAGCGTCAGCAGGGGAAGCTGGACGGCCTGATCACCGCTCTCAAGGAGGGGGACGCCGCGGCGCTCGAAGGGGTTCCGGAACGGGTGGAGTATGACGAACTGGCCAGCCTGGCCGAGAAGCGTCGCGATGCGGCCCGGAAGACGATCCAGGACACCCTCGGCACCGAGGTCGAGAAGCGTGTCTCCCAGATTGCGCGGCAGCAGGCGGGCCTCCTGCCTTCGCTGCGGTCTGATCCGGAAATCGAGCGGCTTCTGGCCGTGACGAACGAGCAGCACGACAAGCTGGCGTTTCTGCTGCAGAGCGGCGCGCTGCCGACTCCGCCGCGAGTCGTGGGCCGCCCGACCCCGGAGATGTTCGGCCAGTTTCGGGAGTATCGCCGGATCGTCGACGAGGCGATCTTTGACCAGGTCCTCACCGCCGAGCAGCGGGACGTCTGGAAGGAGCTGACGGGCGAGCCGCTCGATGTCGACCTGAAGCTGCTCCCCTTCCTTCCCGCCCCTCCGCCGCGGTCGCGAACCTCCGAAGCGAACCGCGGCCGCGAGTGACCGCGAGCGGGTGAAGAGGCCAGTGGGCCGAGTCGCTGCGGAGATCGAGCGGGGACTTCCTGTCGGCCGCCGTGATGCCGTTCCTGCCCCGGATATTCCCTCCGCGCAGGCGGACCGGCAGCTCGCGAGAAGCCCTCGACGAAGTCGGCGGTCCCCCGGGGGCGAGGGGAATGCTGCACCGCTTTGGCTGGCCGACGGAATGCAACCGCAATCCGAGATCCCGGTTCGACAGGTCCGCTCTTCCTGAGCGCCGGCAGGGACCAGACCGGTTGTGTCTTCCCTGCAGAGAGATCCGTCCACCCCGATCCTGCCGATCTGTTTGGCAAAATGGGTGGTATGGGTCATTCTTGTTGACAGGGGTCAACGGCTCGATACCTTCGACACTGCCACTCTCGGCTTGGAGCGATTGCGGCGGTTACTCCGAACGTGTCCATCATCCGGTCTGGGCAGTCGCGGGCTCGCTGTGATGAAATTCCTGTTGCCGCCGTGACAAGACGAGGGGGTTCGAATGTTCACTGTCAAGAAAACTCTGCTGGCCCTGCTGGTCGGCATCTCGCTGTTCGCTTCGGCGCCGAGCCAGGCGAAGGCGGCCGGGCTCGACTACTACGCGTACTCGCTGGCCTATGACGGTCTGGTGTACGCGGGCGGGGCCTACCAGCAGTCGCCGTCGCCCACGACCTACGAGTACTACGCGTACATCTACGGCTACTACGGCCTGGTCTACACGGAGTACGCCTACAACGCCAAGGTCTACAGCTACCAGTCCGACGCCTCGACGTTCTGCTACTACTCGGCCCTCTTCGGGAACTACACGTACCAGTACGAAGGCCGCAGCTACCTCTGGTTCGTGTCGGCGATCTTCGAAACGTACGCCTCGGACGTTGCCGAGCTCTCCTACTACTACAGCCCTTACGGCATCTGAAACGCGTCAGAGCCTAGCTCAACTGGCGGGGTCCCGAGCTGCTCGGGGTCCCGCTTTTTCGTTGAAGTCGGCGAGTGCCGCTTGTGTGGTGTCCGGACGGGTCGCAAACTCGCTCCAGCCGATGGCGCGACCCGGGCCGATTCCGACCGGCGTCCCGTCCTCCCGGCGGTCTCTCGTTGAGGAGCCTCTCCCGTGAAGCGTCTTCCCGCGATCTCCGCGTTGGTCCTGCTGCTGACGCTCCTGGCTGGCGGCGCCACGGGCCAGGAGCCCCGGCCGCCGGCGACTCCGGTCATCGAGTGGGGGCTGATCTCGCCCCCCGAGCAGTACCTCCGTCTCCTGGCCAACCCCCGGGTGCTGGAGGACCTGAAAGTCGCCGAAGTTCCCGAATCGCTGTCGAAGGAACTCCACGCGAAGGCCCTCGCGGCGTCGCAGTCGGAGACTCAGCCCGGGAAGTCCGTCCCCCAGCTCCGGGAGTGCGCGGCGCTCGTCGAAGAGGCTCTCGGGAAGGAGGCGGCCCACCGGGTGGAGCAGGTCCGCTACCAGTGCGTCGGCCTGCGATACGCCGTCCAGGAAGATCCGGGGCTGGCGAGCGACCTGAAACTGACCGAAACGCAGCAGGAACGGGTCGCGGCCCTGCCGATCGGCGGTCTCCCCCCGCGCCTGGGAGGGGCCGACTTCGCCTCGTTGCGGACCGCGGAAGCGGAGATCCTCGACGCCGGCCAGAAGCGGCGCTGGGAGGCGCTGTGCGGATCGCTCCTGGAGGGGCGACTGCCGCTCATGATGGCGATCAAGGGGGGCGGGAATGTCGGGAAGGTCAAGATTCCGGTCGTGCTCAGCGGCGGGACCTATGGCCGTCTGCTCGTCGACCCGGCGATCCAGCAGGAGCTCAAGCTGACGCCCCCTCAGGTTGAAAAGGTCCGCGAGGTGATCCCCCGGCTTCAGCAGGGGGACGCCGACGTCATCAAGGAGAACCCGCCGGAAGTCGAACCCCTCCGGCTCCGGGAGATTGCGACCGACCGCCGGGACGCCGTGCGGAAGCTCATCAAGGAGGAGTTCTCGCCCAAGATCGAAACGCGGCTGACGCAGCTGGTCCGCCAGCACCAGGGGCTGCTTCCCAGCCTCCGCTCCGATCCGGAGATCGCGGAGATGCTGAAGTTCACCGAGGAGCAGAACCGGAAGATCGGAATCCTGATGCAGAGCGGCGTGCTCCCGCGCCCGCCCCGTCCGACCGGGACTCCGCAGCAGGTCGAAGCGGCCTTCAACGAGTTTCGGCGGCTCCTCGACGAAGTGATCGTGGCTGAGGTCCTCACCGAGGCCCAGCAGAAGCAGTGGACCGAGATGTCCGGAGAGCCGTACGAGGTCTCGATCCTCATCGGCCCCTTCCTCCCGCTGGTCCCGCGGGGTCCCGCCCCCTGATCGACGGCACGGGCGGCGGGCGGAGGCGTGCTGCCGCCTGACCGCCCGCTCTCTGCGGACCGCTGCGGAAATCGCGGCACGGGGGTTCGTCCGCCATCGAAAATGCTCTATCGTGCAGGAGGCGCCGCGCGCGGCCGCCGTACCTTCACGAGGACTGCATGTCGAACCCGCTGCTCGCCACCTCCGGACTCCCCGCCTTCGACGCCATCCGGCCCGAGCACATCCTGCCGGCGATCGAGGAAGTCCTGGCGGACTCGCGGACGCAGCTTGAGGATCTCGAGATCCACCTCCAGCCGACCTGGGACGGCCTGATGGCCCCGATCGACCGGATCAACCGGCGGTTCGAGCGGGCCTGGGGGCCCGTAGCGCACCTCTTCGGCGTCCTGAATTCGCCGGAGCTGCGGGCCGCCTATGAAGAGGCCCTCCCCAAGGTGGTCGAGTTCGGGCTGCGGATGCGGCAGAGCGAGCCGATCTACAAGACCCTCAAGTACATTAAGGCCAACGACGTCTGGAAGACCCTCACGCCGGTCCAGCAGCGGATCGTCGATCAGCGGATCCTGGCCACGGAACTCTCCGGGATCGGGCTCGCGGGCGATGAGCGGCAGCGGTTCAACGACATCGAGAAGGAGCTCTCGCGGCTCTCGACGGAGTTCTCGAACCATGTCCTCGATTCGACGAAGGCCTGGTCGCTCATCGTGACGGAGGAAGAAGACGGGGCCGGTCTCCCGCTCTCGCTCCGCAGCCTTGCCGCCCAGTCTTACAACAAGTCGAAGCCGGAAGGGGCCGCCGAGGCGACCCCCGAAGCGGGCCCGTGGAAGATCACGCTCGATCTCCCCTCCTACAACCCGTTCCTGCAGCACTGCCGCAACCGGGCCCTCCGCGAAGAGGCGTACCACGCCTACATGACGCGGGCCTCGTCCGGAGAGTTCGACAACACGGAGCTCTGCCGGCAGATCCTGAAGCTCAAGCGGGAGAAGGCCCGGCTCCTCGGCTATGAGAACTTCGCCCAGGTGAGCCTCGCCGAGAAGATGGCGGGCAAGGCCGAGACGGTCCACGAGATGTTCGAGACCCTTCTTGCCGCCGCCCGTCCGGCGGGAGAGAAGGACATGATCGAGCTCCACGAACTGGCGATCGCCTCCGGCCAGGCGGGCCCGATCGAGCACTGGGACGTCCCGTTCTGGGCGGAGCGGCTCCGCGAGCGGAAGTTCAATTTCACCGACGAAGAGCTGCGGCCCTACTTCGCCCATGAGAAGGTCCTCGACGGACTGTTCCAGCTCCTGCAGCGGCTGTTCGGGATCACGGTCGTCCCGGCGGACGGCCAGGCGCCCGTGTGGCACCAGGACGCCCGCTACTTCATGATCCTGAACGAAGCGGGCCAGGAGATCGCCGGGTTCTACTACGACCCGTACTCGCGGCCGGAGAACAAGCGGCCCGGTGCCTGGATGGACGACTGCCTCACCCGCCGGCGGATCGACGGCTCCCTGCAGCATCCGGTCGCGCACCTTGTCTGCAACTGCACGCCGCCGGTCGGGAACGAGCCGGCCCTGATGACCTTCCGCGAAGTCGAGACCCTGTTCCACGAGTTCGGCCACGGCCTGCAGCACATGCTGACGACGGTCGAGCATCCGGAAGTCGCGGGGATCAGCGGCGTCGAGTGGGACGCGGTCGAGCTCCCGAGCCAGTTCATGGAGAACTGGTGTTATCACCGCCCCACGCTGATGAGCCTTGCCCGGCACTACAAGACCGGCGCCCCGCTCCCGAACGATCTCTACGAAAAGCTCGTCGCCGCCAAAACGTTCCGGGCCGGCTCGATGATGCTCCGCCAGATCACGTTCGGCATGACCGACATGGAACTGCACACGAAGTTCGATCCCGAGGGCGGCGAGACGATCTTCGACGTCCAGAAGCGGGTCATGGAGCGGACCGCCGTTCTGCCGATGGACCCTCGCGACCGGTTCTTGTGCGCCTTCTCGCACATCTTCGCCGGCGGCTATTCGGCCGGGTACTACAGCTACAAGTGGGCCGAGGTCCTGAGCGCCGACGCCTTCTCGGCCTTCGAGGAGGCGGGGCTCGACAACGAGGACGCGGTCCAGACGACCGGCCGCCTGTTCCGGGACACGGTCCTGGCCCTCGGCGGAAGCCAGCACCCGATGGAGGTCTACCGCTCCTTCCGCGGCCGCGAGCCCAATGCCGCGGCCCTCCTGCGGCACACGGGGCTGGCCTGAGCCGCTTCGAGGGGGGAAGATTAAACACCAAGACACCAAGATGGCACAAAGGGGACGAAGTGGGGCGGTGATTGCTTTCTTGGTGCCCTTGGTGCGACCTTTGTGCCTTGGTGTTTAATCCGAAGGAATGGACCGCAGCCGGGAGGTCGCGATGCTGCTGTATGCCGACAACCGCTTTACCCATCACGAGACCGGCAATCACCCCGAGCAGCCGGCCCGGATCGAGCGGCTCATGGGGCTGGTCGAGCAGCCGGAGATTGCCGCGCGGGTGACCCGTAGGCCCCTGCGGACCATCACCCGCGACGAGCTGCTCCTCGTTCACGAGCCGGCCTATCTCGACCGTCTCGAGAAGTTCTCCGCGGACGGCGGCGGGAAGATCGATCCCGACACGATTGTCGCGAAGGAGTCGCTCGGCGTCGCCAAGGACGCCGCCGGGACCGCGCTCGCGGCCGTCGATGCCGTCATGACGGGCGAGGACCGCCGCGCCCTGTGTCTTGTCCGCCCCCCCGGACACCACGCGCTCGCCGGGCGGGCGATGGGCTTCTGTCTCTTCAACAACGTCGCTCTCGCGGCCGCCTACGCCCGGAAGAAGCACGAACTCGACCGGGTTCTGATCGTCGACTGGGACGTCCACCACGGGAACGGGACGCAGGACATCTTCTATCGGGACGGCAACGTCTACTTCCTCTCGCTCCACCGTTTCCCGTTCTATCCGGGGACCGGCGACAGCGACGAGATCGGCGAAGGCCGCGGGCTCGGCGCGATCCGCAACGTCCCGCTCCGCTTCGGCATCAGCCGGGAGGACTATCTCGCGGCGTTCCGGCGGTCGATCGACACCTTCACGGAGCGGGTCAAGCCGCAGCTCCTCCTGATCAGCGCCGGCTTCGACGCCCACCGCTCCGATCCGATCGGCTCGCTCGGTCTCGAGAGCGAAGACTTCGCCGCCCTGACGGAGCACGTCCTTCAGGTCGCCCAGACGCACTGCGAAGGGCGGATCGTCAGTCTCCTCGAAGGGGGCTACAACCTCGATGCCCTGAAGGAGTCGGTGAAGCACCACATCGACGTCCTCGCGCCGCCGAAGGAACCGGCATAGGGCCGTAGCACGGACGTTGCCGGCCTACAGGTCGGCATTCCTCTTCAGCCGCTCTGGCCCAAAGGACCATCCCTTCCGCCAGCCAGGGCCAACGGCCCTGGTTTGGTCTTCCAGCACATGGGGGGGCGAGGCTCCTGCCGAGCCGCAGCGGTCGCGTCCGCGGCCGATGAATCCTCGACTCTCCTCTGTGTCCTCCGTTTCTCTGTGTTTCAAAACTCTTCCGGAAGAAAGAAACACAGGGGTGCAGAGAGCATAGAGAGGAGGAGGTGGGCCGATCCGCCGATCCGTGTTCGCTCGCCCTGCTCAGTAGTTCAGCCGCAGCCCGAGACTCCCCATCGTGGCTGCCCGATCCCCCTCGAAGCCCCGCGCGTACTGGCCGCTTCCGTACAGCGACGCGTGCTGCGTGACCTGAACCGTCACGTCTCCGCCGATCTCGGCCCACGCCCCTCCCATGTCCGATGCGAAGCTCAGCGGATTGCTGCCGTCCAGGGCCGTCAGAGTGGCCACATTGTCGCCGAGAAACTCTCCCCAGCTGTCCGCGGTCAGGCCCACGGTCAGCAGTCGCGGCCCCCCGGCCCGCGTCTCCCGCAAGGCAATCGTCCGGGCTCCCCGCACTCCCAGACGACCGCGGAACGAATCATTGTCGTTGAACGAGGTGATCGACGCCGCATCCCGCTGCGATTGGAAGTCGAAGGTCTGGTACACCATCTGGGCCTGCGGCTGGATCAGGAACGTTTCGCCGACCCGGATCGGATATCCCGCTTCCAGCGACGTCGCCAGACCCGCTCCCTTCGGACGAATCCCGCTTCCGTCGACGGTCGTCGCCGTTCCCTCGTACCAGGTTCCCTGGACGACCGCGTCCAGGTATCCGTCGCTCGGTCCATACCAGGTCCAGTAACCTCCGACTGACGCCGCATCGAGAGCGAGTCGCGCCACCTGACCACCCGCATCCGCCCGTCCCTGGCCGCCTGCCACATACACGCCGGCGTAGTGATGGATGCCCCCCGCGACCTCGTCGTGGAAGAGGTCGATCCCCCCCTGTCCCGCGGCGAGCTGATAGTCGAACGGCGTTCCTCCGCCGGTCTGTTCGCCTCCCAGTCCGATGGTCCGGCCCCAGCCGCCGTTGAAGTAGGGCTCGTCGAGGAGATCGGCCCGGTCGCGAAGTTGTTCCTGCGCCCCCAGGCGCCGGTGGAGCGTCCCGAGCAGGCGAGCGCCGTACTCCTGGGCCAGCGAGGGGACAATCGGATAGGCCGCAGCCGCGGGACGCAAGCCGCTTCGCAGGAACCAGTCGTTCGGATCGCCGGAGCCCCCCAGAAAGAGCTGGTAGTTATACGCTCCGGCGTTCACCGGTCCCGCCAGCACGAAGGCATTGGCCGCCGAGACCCCGCCGACGTCGACGATCCGGATCCCGTCGCCCGTGGTCGGAGCCCCCAGCCCGCCGTTGTTCACCACCTGAACGAAGGACTGACCGCTGACGTTCCCGTTGACGACCAGCAGATCGGCCGGGGAGCTGCTGTTCCCCAGCACCGATTCGATCCGGAGCACGCCGCCGGTCCCTGTGTAGTTCCCGTCGATGGTGAACGTGCCGATCCCGGCATTGCCCGGATCCACGATCCCGCCATTGAAGACGTCGCCAACAATCGTGCCGGTCCCCGCCAGCGTGCCTCCGGCTTCAACGGTCGTATCGGACGTCGTCGAGCCGGTGATGAGGAGCGTCCCCTCCTGGATCGTTGTGACGCCGGTGTACGTGTTGCTTCCTGCCAGGGCGAGGGTGCCGGTCCCCACCTTCGTGAGCGAGCCCCCCGTTCCCCCACCTGCACCCCCATCACGGATGACACCGCTGAACTGCGTACTGGCGTCATTGCCGCCAATCTGCAGGGTCTTGCTCCCCAGGGAGATCGTCCCTTCCCCCGCAATCGATCCCAGAGTGGTGCCGGCCGAGTTCAGCTGGCTGATGTCGACGTCGGCGGTCGCTGCGTTGACGACCGCGGCATTCCCACCAGTCGAGTTCCCCCGGAAAACGATCAGGCTGTTGTTCAGAAGGGTGGCATCGCCCGCCGTCGAGTTGCCATTGAAGTCCACTCCAAACCCGTTGAGGGTCAGCGTGGCGTTACCCGCGGTGGCGTTTCCGTAAAAGTTCAGAGTCGAAGCGAAGCCGGTCGTAATCGAAGCGTTGCCGGCCGTCGCGTTGCCAAAGAACTCCGCTCGTCCGACGGGGCCCATCGTCAGGGTCGCGTTCCCCGCCGTAGCGTTGTCTTCAAACAGGAGAATGCTGAGGCCCGAAACAGAAATGGCGGCGTTTCCCGCCGTGGAATTGCCCAGGAACGCAACAGCGCCTGCGTCGAAGTCAATCGTGGCGTTGGCCGCCGTCGCCGTGTCCCGAAACTCGACTCTGTCACTCCCGAAGAGATCAGTGATCACGGCGTTCCCCGCCGAGGACGCATCCTGAAAGATGAGGGCTCCATTGACGTCGATCTGGGCGTTTGCCGCCGTGGAGGCGTTGGCAAAGGTCACGTCGCCATTGAGGAGCAACGCATCACCGGCACTGGCCGAGTTGAGAAAGGTCACCGGTCCGCCAAACACAAGGTTCAGCGTAGGACGATTGGCCGAGTTGTTGACAATCCCGGCCCCGGAAAAAGTGAGTGCCGTGGCGACATTGAAATCGTACGCCGGCGCGCCGGCGTTGAACGTCATCCCCCCGATGACCGTGTCGGCCGAGAAGAACAGAGACGTGACCGTCGAGCTGTCGAAGATCGCCGTCGCACCCGCTCCGCTGGGCGCCAGGCCTCCGACCCAGTTCGCATCGTCATTCCAGTTGTTCGTGCCCGGGTTGGCCAGCCATTGCTGAGCCATGGCCGGCCGGCACCAAGCGCCGAATAGCCCGAGCGCCATCGCGATGGCCAACCCGCAAGTTGAGCGACGAAACATAGACGGCCTCCCAGCCTGCTTGTTCAAGAGTTCGCTCGATGTCGCTTCGGCCCCATTTTCCGCGGAAGAGGCATCCTCTGCCTCGCCCGAAAGCACACCCTGCCCGAGTTCCTTACGGCCGCGTTATTGTTTCGGACGATCCGCCCGTCTCGTGGAGCCGCCCCGGCTCGGATGTCCCGCTTCGTAGTCCTCGCGTTTCCTTCTGGAAGGATTGTGCCGATTAGGCAACTCGGGAAGCGGAACCGGCCGCACGCCAACGTCTCAAGGAATTCCGGCCAGGAGGCGTCCTCTCACGAATGTCGGTCCTTGCGGACCCGGTCGCGGCCCCCGTATCGTCTGAACGCAGCCACTCCGAAGGACCAAGCCGGTCCGCCCCGGACGTTCTGGCATGGGCCCTCAATTGAGCATGGAAGGAAAGTCGATGTTTGCTTCACACGACCCGGTTCGAGCCCTCACGCGTCGCCTGATTGCGGGCTGCCTGGGGATCGCGCTGTTTGCTCTTCCGCTCACCGCGCAGGACAAGCCCGCGGAAGACCCGCCCGCCGAGCCGCAGGCCGCCGCCGACCGCCCGGCACAACAGGCCATGCGGACGCTGGTCAACGGGCTCGCCCTGACCGTCCGGGACGACAAGGCCGCCGAGCCGCGGCCGATCAAGCTCCACCCCCAGCCGCTTGTCTCCTATGGCGACGAGACCCGCTTCATCAAGGACTCCACCCTCTGGGTCTGGCTGGATGGCGAACGTCCCGCCCTCTTCCAGAAACTCGAAGTCAACGACTGGAACGCCGGCTCCCCGCTCTGGACCTGGTGCCTCGCCTCCTCCTCGCCCGGCATCATCGAGGGCCGCTGGCCGAACGTACCGGGCGATCAGAAAACCACGGCCTCGGTCCCCGTGACCGCCATCCCGGAAGCGACCGTCAACGACAACGCCGCCCGGTGGCCATTCGAAGCCCGCACCCTCAACCGCCGCTTCACCGCTGAGACAGGCCCGGAAAAGGGCCGGAGCGAGTTTCCGGAGGTCCTCCGTGTCGTCGCCCGACCGATCTTCGAGTTCAACGCACCAGACCAGGGGGTGCCCTATGGTGCCGTGTTCTCCCATGCCGGCGGAACAAATCCCACCGTCCTCCTGGTCATCCAGGTTGAGACGCAACCGGATGGCAGCCGCCGCTGGACCTACACCCCCATGCACATGACGGCCACCAAAGTGACCCTCAAGCTCGACGGCAAAGAAGTCTGGACCGACCCCGCCCAGCGGGCCGGGCAGGTCACAACCTGGGGCTACTTCTTCACCCGCCGCAGCGCGGCCATCAAGTAGCGTTCGAGACGACAGCAAGCAGACGACGCAGCCGGGGCCATCTCACAGCAGAGCCCCGGCTGCCCGGCCCCGCGATCGACTTCCGCCTGCCTGACCCCGCAGCCCGTCACGGGCTCCGCGCAACAAAAAAGGACTCACGGCTTTTGCCGTAAGTCCTTGGAGGATCCAACAGTGCCCACGACAGGACTTGAACCTGTACGAGTGTTACCTCACTAGGCCCTCAACCTAGCGCGTCTGCCAATTCCGCCACGTGGGCCGCGGGGGAGCGAGGCATCGTAGCCGCGGAACACGGGTTTTCAAGTCCAAGCCGCAGCATCCTTTACCGAGCGAAAAAGATCTCCGCGCCCGCCGGAAAGCCCGCTTTCTCCACCCGACCCGCCGAACGAGATCGTTCGGCGGTCCGACAGGCCCGCCCGGAGTGCCCGCTCCGAGCCAGCGACGCCTGCGGCGTATCTTGTCGACGACCGGTCGATCTGGCCCGCTACTGGTCGATCTTGATCGTCCCGTAGGAGATGAGCCGATTGACGACCCGGTCCACCCCCCGCACCCGACGGGCGATGTCGCAGACATCCGCCGCATCGTCGTCGAGTTCGACGACCCCCGTCAGGCAGACGCCGTCCGGCAACCGATGGACCGACAGGTCGCGGAACCGCATTCCCGGCGACTGCTTGAGCTGGCAGGTCACCTGCTGCTCGAGCGAGTGCGCCGTGTTCAGGAGTTCGCAGGGAAGAAACCACTGCGATCCCGAATCCGACGGGACCGGATCATCCATGGCCGCTGGAACCAAACGTGGCATAGCGATTGAAGGCATGAACCGTCCCTCCTGAGTCATTCCCCTCAGCCCCGGGCACCCCCGGCCCACTCCCCAGTCTAAAAATCGGAATCCATAAACGAAGCGGAATCCGGACAGATCGGCAAAAATCCTGTGAACGGTTCTTCCGTACCTTCCCGGCCCTCCCGGACTCGTCTACTGCTTCTCGACGGGGCCGAGGGCCACGATGCAAATTGGCAACAACGGAGCCGGTTTCAAAAGAGTCGAAGCTGTCCCGAAGCCGGCCGGGGCGAGACAAACTGCGAGACGTCGAGCGACGGAAGGTTTTCGAAGCCCAGCTTCTTCCGGAGCGTCTGGAACAGCTGTTCGATCTGCTCGGCGATCAGCCCTGTCCCCCGCTGTCGCTCCCCCCATTCCGAGCGGTACAGCTTTCCCCCCCGCGTCTGCCGGATCAGGCTTTCCACCCGCTCCGCCTTCAGCGGCTGCGTCCGGCGGAGCCATTCCAGAAAGACCGGCTCCACCGTGATCGGCAGCCGCAGAAGGACGTACCGGGCATCCGTCGCCCCGACGTCGCGGGCCGCTTTGAGGACCTGGGGGATCTCGCTGTCGTTCAGCCCCGGAATGATCGGCCCCATCATGACCCGGACCGGGACCCCGGCCCGGGCGAGCGTCTCGACCGCCCGCAGTCGGGCTGTGGGGATGCTGGTCCGGGGCTCCATCTCCCGCGCGAGCTGCGGGTCGAGGGTCGTGACCGACAGATTGACATGAGCCAGCGAGCGTGCCGCCATCTCGCCGAGGATGTCCAGGTCGCGAACGACGAGGGCGTTCTTCGTGATGAGGCTCACTGGCTGATGGCACTCCCGGGCGACCTCAAGACATCCCCGCGTGATCCGGAACTCCCGCTCCGCCGGCTGATAGCAGTCGGTCACGCCGCAGAAGATGATCGGCTCCGGCTTCCATGCGTCGCGGGCCAGGAACTCCCGCAGCAGCCGCGGGGCGTCGTGCTTGACGACGATCTTCGTCTCAAAGTCGAGGCCGGCGTTGAAGCCCAGGTACTCGTGCGTGTTGCGGGCGTAGCAGTAGGCGCATCCGTGGACGCACCCCCGGTACGGATTGACGCTGTACCGGAAGTGGATGTCCGGCGAATCGTTCTGCGTCACGATCGACTGCGACGCGTCCGTCAGGTACTCGATCGACCGCGAGAACCGCCCCTCCAGGTACTCCGTGTCCCACTCCAGGTGTTCCGAGTCGGGGACGGCGTGAAACTGTTCGAACCGGTTCGGCGGATCGAGTTGAGAGCCGTGCCGCATGATCCACCTTCGTCCGGGGGCAAAGACGAAGTGATCTTATGTACACTTCCGCCGCCGTTCAAGATGAAGAGGGGCCGGAAACCTCTCAGGCCGCGAGGTCGAGGACCGGGGTCCTGGGCTTTCCGATCCCGGCCAGTCCGACGACCAGCATCCCGAAGGTAAACAGCAGGCAGAGTCCCGCGAACCAATCCCCCCAGCGGACATAGAGGCTCGTCCGTCCGTCGAGGGGGACCTCGCTGACCAGGACGGCGTTCAGCTCCTTGTGGTAGCGGCCGGTCTTGGGATCGCGCATCGAGGTCCGGGCATCGACGGGGGTCGCCACAGGGCGGGTGGGGTCGGCGCGGCCGTTGTCGACGGGCTGCTTCATCATGGCGTCGAAGTCGAGGAACAGGTTCGGCTCGCGGATCACGCCGTCGCCGTCGATGAAGGCCGAGATCCCGGTGTTGACCGCCCGGACCATCGGCACGCGGGTCTCGATGCAGCGGAAGGAGGCGGTGATCAGGTGCTGGTCGAGCTCGCTCGAGCCGTGGAACCAGCCGTCGTTCGTCAGG
Source organism: Planctomyces sp. SH-PL14 (assembly GCF_001610835.1). Lineage (NCBI taxonomy): Bacteria > Pseudomonadati > Planctomycetota > Planctomycetia > Planctomycetales > Planctomycetaceae > Planctomyces > Planctomyces sp. SH-PL14. Next base: position 6,436,203 of record NZ_CP011270.1, read on the forward strand.
TTGACGAGGCAGTCGATCTCCTTGCCGTTCTCATCGCGGGTCGCCTTGACCGCGGCCCGAACGAGCTGCGGGACGGTGTCCTCAAAGCAGATGAGCGGAACGAGGCGGTGGTCCTTGTGCTGGAAGACGTGAACGTGTTCGCCTGCCGAGAGTCCCATCCCGCCGGCCGCCGGAGTGAGCGTGGCGAGGAACGGGAACAGCTCCCTCATGGGGACGTACTCACCGAACGGCACCCGGTGGAGCTTGTCGTACCGGCCGGCCAGACCCTGTCCCGGTTCGAAGAAGAGGGCCGAGTTGTAGACCCGCATCCCTTCCTGGTCCCCCGCGAAGACGTCGGCGCCGATGACCAGGGCCGCCCGGCTGGCTTCGCTCATGTCCCGGAGGCTCTTCTCGGCCTGGGTGTCTTTCCAGAACTCGAGGGAGAGATCCTGATGGAGAGCCTTGATCTGTTCTTCGGAGAGGGTCGGATCGAGAGCGGGGTACGGCCAGCGGAACATCGTTTCCGGCCAGACAATGAGCTCGGCCTGCTGCCGCGTCGCGAGCCCGGTCAGGGACCGGTGTGTCTGCCAGATCCGGCCGAGCTGGTTCTCCTCATGCTTCAGCGACGAGGGAAAATTCCCCTGGACGAGCCCGATCCGCGGCCCCGGCTGGAAGTCCGCCTGAGACCGCCGGACGGAGCCGTAGGCCAGGACCGCGACCAGGGACAGCACGGTCGCCCCGACCGCGATCGCGTGGGCTCCGAACGGCCGGTCGAGCCTGGCGGTCTCCTCCGCGGTCGACTGCGGCACCAGCTTGAGTTTCTCAAAGGCCGAAGCCGGGATGAGCTCCGCAACGCAGGCATTCCCCATCATGACGAGGAAGCTGACGCCGTAGGCCCCCACGAGGTCGCTGACCTGCAGGAGGTTGATCCAGTGATGCTGCGTGTGACCGAGGTAGTACCACGCGAAGCCGGTCATGATGTACGCGCGGGCGTACTCCAGTCCGACCCACACCAGGGGGGCCGAAACGAGGAGCGGGACGTGCAGCCGGTGCACGGCGATGCGGGCCAGCCCGACGAACACCGGGAAGTAGAGTCCGACATAGAACGCGAGAGCGGCCCAGGCGAAGTACATCGCCGGGTCCCCCAGCCGCATCCACTGGAGCGTCATCAGGGAGAAGAGCCAGCCGCCGACCGCCAGGGCGAGGTACATCTTCCGCGTCGCCTGCGGCATGCGGACGAGCAGGAGCACCGGCACGAGGGCGACCCAGGCCAGCGGACCGAAGTCGAGGGGGGTGAAGCTGGCCCACAGGGCGACGGCCGAGACCGTCGAGAGGAGCCACGGCGTTTTCGATACCGGGGCGACCACCCGGGCGCGGGCGCGGGAGATGATCTCGGCGACCGAGATGTCCGCGTCGGAGCGCTTCGGGCGGCTCGGAATCGCGGAGCCGGAAGCCGGAGGGGGAGTGGCCCCGGAAGCGGGAGGAGCGGGCGCGGGTTCCATGAGCGTCGTCGGCATGGCGGCTTCTTCCGTGAAACCGGAGCGGTAGGCGTGGGACAAAGGCAACCGTCACCACGCGAAGAACGCAACCGCATCCCCCCGGTGGTATTGCCGTTCGCCCGCCGGAAAGTGGGCCGTCCCGTGGGCTTCCACGGTCGCCCGCAGGTCGGAGGAGCCCCGCCATCCGACCGGATGCACCACCGGTCCGTCGGCGCTCCATTCGACTCGAACGGGGAGCCAGGTCGGGCGGTCATCCTTGAACGCGAGGTCCGTTCCGATGCGGGCAGGGATCGGCGCCGGCAACGCCGGATCGATCCCCTGCAGCCGGCGCAGGGCCGTCCGGACGAACAGGTCAAAACAAACCATACTGCTGACCGGATTTCCCGGCAATCCGAATATCCAGTGCGACTTACGATCAGCACTCCGCTCCGCCGGCAGCTCCCCGAACCACAAGGGTTTCCCCGGTTTCATCGCCAGCTTGTGGAAGTTCTCGACAACGCCGCACGCCGCCAGCGCCGCGGGGACGAGATCGAGCTTCCCGGCCGAGACCCCCCCGGAAAGACAGAGGATGTCCGCCTGAAGACCCGCCCGAATCCGGCTCTCCAGTTCCGCCGCATTGTCGCGGGCAATCCCGAGCGGGCGGGGCTCTGCACCGCACTGGCGGATCTGGGCCGTCAGCATCGGCTCATTCGTGTTACGGATCTGCGCGGGGCCGGGGACCGCCCCCACGGGAACGAGCTCATCTCCGGTGGCGATCACCGCCACCGTCGGGCGGGGACGAACGGAGACGCGGGGATGTCCCAACTCGGCGAGCAGGCCGATCTCGCAGGCGCGGAGGATCCGTCCCGCCGGGAGGACCGTCTCCCCGGCCCGCATCGACTGACCGCGGGGAACGATGTCCCGCCCGGACTTCAGCGACGCGAGCCGGATTCGAACCCGGCGCCCCTCGTCGAGCGTCTCGGTGTCCTCGACCCGCACGATGGCGTCCGCACCAGTCGGGATCGGAGCCCCGGTCATGATCCGGACCGCCTGCCCCGGGGCGACTTCTCCGCTGAAGAGACTCCCCGCCATGACCTCCGCCACGACCGGCAGTTCGACACCCGCCGTCACATCGGCCGTCCGGACCGCGTAGCCGTCCATCATCGACTTGTCGAAGGGCGGGGAATCGACGCCGCTGACAACGTCTTCCGCCAGCGTCAGTCCGAGCGCCTCGTTGAGCGGGAGCGGCAACGGGTTTCGCGGGATGACCGCGGCAAGGATCTTTTCGAAGGCCTGTTCGACGGTGAGCATGGCAGAAATCTATGATCATTGCCGGTCGCCTCGCCACCGTTTGTCATCCGGGCGATCTCTCCGATTCGGGTTTGCCACATGCCCGACATCATCTGCTGTCCCCGCTGTCACAAACCGGTTTCCCGCCGGCTTCCCAAGTGCCATTGCGGTCAGGATCTCGGAGAGGCTCCCTGGGCGTTCGACCTTGTCCTGTTGGAAAGTCTGCGCGACGAAGACCTCTCCTGGGCCATCTGGCTTTACTGCTGGAAGCTCTTTGAACCGCTTCAGAACCTGATTGGGGCGTCCAACGACCGAGAACTGGTCGCCACGCTTCCGCCTGGACTCCGCGCCGGCTACTGCCTGTTCCTGTTTGCCAGCGAGGCGGACAACGGCGGCTATTCGCAGTGGCTGACAAATTGCAGCGGGCAACTGACCGCAGAGACCCTGGAAGGAGCCCGGCTGATTCAAGCCGATCAGTGCGTCGAACTTCTGGAAAAGATCCTGAGCATCAACACCCGATTGGAGCGGGAGCATCCCCTCTATCGCGACCGCTGGATGCTGGACGAAAGTCTGCGGCAACGTGGATCGATTGCCGAGTGGAAGGAGTTCCACCGACAGACACAGTCCGACTTCGAAGCCGTCGACGCGCTGTATGGCGAGTACTCCGCCGCGTACAGCGGTTGGTCGATGTGGGAGCCTCATCTGGCCGACTTCGCCCGGGCTCAACCCCAGCAGTTCGTTCACGACGGCTCGCTGAAACTGTAGGCCAGGAGCGTTCGCGCCATTGTCGACACTCTTCCGCTGCTGGCCTATCATTCGGTCGACCACTTTGCCGACCCTGGAGTTTCGATGTCTTCCCCCGCCCCGCATGAGATCTACGACGCCGCGATCAAGCTGAAGGACGCCGGCGACCTGGCCGGGGCGGTGGCGAAGCTGCAGGAAGTCCTGGCGATCGATCCCAACCACGTCGAGACCCACTCGGCTCTGGCGGTCTACTTCCACCGGCTCGGGAAGTTCGACGACGCGATTGCCCACGCCCGCAAGGTGGTCGAGATCGCCCCCAACGACACCTTCTCCTACACGCAGCTCTCCGTCATCTACATGCGCTGCGGCAAGATCCTGGAAGCGGAAGACGCCAAGGCCCGCGCGGCCATGATGTCCGGCCATCGGCACTGAGACGTCCTTGCCGGCACGACTCTGCTCGCTCAAACCCAACGTGCTACGGCAGCCGGGGTCAAGGGGCCAAGAAACAACACAGGCCCCCTTGCCGCCGGAGGCACTCCTGTGAGGAACCGTTGTAAGCAACGGACGTCCCCTTTGTGGTACCGGCGTTGAGGACTCACCGCTCGCTTTGCAATCCCCGCGGGTTGGTGAGGGGGCATACGGCACGTTGTCCGTGCTTGGGCACTTGCTCCTTCAGACATCTCTCGACGGCCAGGCCTCCGGCGGGCAAAGGGCCAGAAAAACAACACAGGCCCCTCTGCACTCCCCACCAGGGTGCCCCTGGGCCCGGTGGGCTGTGACACTCTGCTCTACCTTCAGCCTTCCGCCTTAAGCCTCCAGCCTCTCCCCATCATTTGGACTGTCTCACACGCAGCAGCCCCAGCAGACTGTGCCGGCGGTCCGTCCATGCAAACGCCCGTGAGCTGACCGCCGGCGAATCCATCGTCCCCTCGACCGGCACCCGACCACGCGACAGGATCGCCCAGAGCGATCGCGGATGCGGTCCCGGCTCGTGGTAGTCGACATAGGTGAGATTCAACCCCATCCGGCGGGCGTGGTCGTTGACGATCGGCGTCAGGTCGAGGTGCGAATTGCTGACATGCAGCGCCAGGAACCCCTCCGGCCGCAGCCGCTCGAGATCGAGCGCCAGGGCCTCGGCGGTCAAAAGATGCGTCGGGATGGCGTCCCCGGAAAAGGCGTCGAGAATCACGATGTCGTAGGTCCCGCGGTCCCGCTCCAGGGCGAGACGGCCGTCCGCCACGACAACGTCGACCGCCGCCCGGCTCTCTTTGAGAAAGCTGAAGTCGCGGCGGGCGATCTCTTCGACATCGGGATCGATCTCGAAAAAGCGGATCCGGTCCCCCGGCTGCCCATACGCCGCGATCGTCCCCACGCCGAGGCCGACCGCGGCGATGTTCCGCGGACGGCCGCTGGTGGCGTCGAGCAGCCGCCCGATCCCGCTCCCGCGGTGGTAGTACATGGTCGGCTCATCCCGACGACCGGGCTCCAGGTACTGCCGTCCGTGAGAGACGCTCCCATGAATGAACTCCCGGACCGCCACCGGCTCCCAGCGGTCTTCAACGCGGAGCGTGCCGTAGAAGTTCCGCCGCGCCAGCAGGACTTCTCCCTCGGGCTTCGGGCTGGCAAGCAGGCTGCACGACAGCCCGACGGCGATCACCACCGCCGCGGAGACGAGAGAGCTCAGACGGGTTCGAGCCGGAAACAGCTCGCCGCCCCCCAGTTGCCACGCCGCCGCGAGCCCGCAGCCGGTGAAGAGAACCGGGCCCGGGAGCTGCGGAAACAGCACTCCCAGGACCAGGGCCGCCGCAGCCCCCCCGACTTCCCCAGTGGTCCATCCCTGCGAGTCGTTCGGTCTCCGGCAACGGCCGCGGGCCAGGCCGACGCAAATCATCGCCATCAGGATCTGGAGGCTGAGCGAGATGGCCGAGCCATAGGGAACCGACTGGCTTGCCAACGCCAGGGCGGCGGGGATCGAGACGACGGCTAAGAGTCCCGCTGCCAGTCCGGTCCCGTGCGCCGCGACCCGGTCACGCGACACGAGGAAGGGGCCTCCGATCACGAGACTCGCCAGCCACCACACGGCCGGCGCGTCCGCGACGAGGGACTCGACAAGGACGCGCGTCAGCAGGAGAGTGCCGGCCGCCGTCCACAGCAGGGCGGGCCAGTCCGCCGCAGGCAGGCGATCGCTGCCGCCCGGTTCAGGCGGATTCGTCGCCGGGACTTGTTCCCGCCTCCTCCCGATGCCGACCAGCGTCAGTGCCCCCAGCCCCCACAGCAGCACGGGACTGGTCACCAGCGAGAGGGCCTCGGAACGAACCTCCGTCCGGAGCCCGAAGAGACTCACTCCCAGCACGAACGCCGCCGCGAGCGCCCCGGCCAATCCAAGCGCCAGGCCGGTGATCGCAAGCCACCGCAGCGCCTGTCGCCACCAGGCCATCGGCAGCTGGCGGGCGCGACCTTCCCGCGGGGACCACGCCAACAGACCACCCACGCCGAGCAGCAGCAACGGGAGGAACGCCCCCAACTCGGGAACGGGCGTGACGGTGCGGCCGTGAAGAGCGGCCGGGAGGCTCTGGGCGAGACCCGTCAGGTCGGGACTCAGCCAGAGCGCAATCGCCGCGAACCCGGTGAGGCTCGTCACGATCCGCGGAACGGTCTCTTCGTGCTGCGGCGCTGGGGTCTTTCCCGAGCCGACCACCGCGGCCGGGCCGGGCCGAATGGCGATCGCCAGGGCCACCGCGGCCGCCACCACGAGCGGCAATTCGAGATAGGTCGTGAAAACGAGCGGAGCGCCGAGCGAGACGAAGAGCGTCCCGAGGGCGCCTCCCAGAGACATGCACAGGTAGTACTGTGTCAGCCGGGCCGGTCCCGGTTTGCGGCGGGCGAGTTCGCGGTGGCAGAGCAGGCAGCAGAAGAACAGGACGCCGTACAGCGAGACGCACAGTCCGGCGAGCGACGGATTGCGCAGTCGCAGGAGTGTTCCCGCCAGCAGGAGCGAACCGGCCGTCGCGGCCGGCAGCAGCCACGCGGGCCCCAGGCCGCGCCGTCCGAAGCTGAGGATGAACGTGACGAGGTAGAGGGCCAGCGGAATGATCCACAGCAGCGGGATCGGGGCGACTTCCAGGCTGATCTTGTTCGTCACCGCCAGGAGCACGGCGCAAGGAAGAGCCGAGAGGACGATCCAGAGGCCGGAGTCCGCGATCCACGCGGAAGGCTCGTCGGACTCGGACGCCAGGGAAAAATCCGGGCGGGGGTCGGCCTGCCAGAGCCAGACGAGCAGGAGGCCGAAGAGAGCGAGTTCGAAGCTGGCGAGGCCGGCCCACAGAGCCGCCTGCGCCGGCGTGTCGAGGAGCGGCTCGACCACGAGCGGGTAGGTCAGGAGACCGAGCAGCGACCCGGCGTTCGAGTCGGCGTAGAGGCGATAGGGGTTCCGCTCGCCGAGGGCGGCGTACCACCGCTGGAGCAGGGGAGCGGTGGCGCTCAGAAGGAGGAAGGTCGGCCCGACCGAAGTCGCCAGTCCCCGGACGAGAGTCGCCAGCGGTTGAGAGAGAACCGCCTCAGACTGGAAGTGCGGCAGGATCGTCAGGAACGGCAGGGCCGCTGCGAGGACGAGCCAGTGCATGACCGCCTGCGTGCGGACCGTGTACTGGGCCAGGCTGTGCGCGTAGAGGTATCCCCCCAGGAGCGCGATCTGGAAGAACAGCATGCAGCTCGTCCAGACCATGGCGCTTCCGCCGAACGACGGCGTGATCGCCTTGGCGATGAGGGGCTGCAGCTGGAACAGCAGGAACGCGCTCAGGAAGACGGCGAGTCGATAGCAGGTGCGTTGCATTCCCGTTCCTCTTCCGCAGTGAGCGGAAGGGTTTCATAGGGCGAACGCGTTAGGGAAACGTGAACGCGGACGGCATTCGCCCTGCGGGCGGCCGATCGCGACTTCCCCTCCCTCGCGCCGCGCGGGGCTGCTGAAACGCGAGTTCCCAAGACCTCACAGGTTGACCGTTTCCAGAATCGAGCCGTCGAGGCGGGACATCGTGAGCGTCAATCGCTCCTTCGTCGCCGTGCCGGCGATGATCGTGGCCCCCTGCGGCTTCGGGCCGCCGCCGATCAGCTGGGGAATCGGCCGACCTTCGGCGGCCGGCAGCCACTTGGCGTCATGCGTGTGGCCGGAGATGACGAGCTTGATCCCCCCTTTCCGGAGGAGCGGAAGCCAGGCGTCGCGGCAGACGCGGCTGAACGTCCAAGGCCCGTTTTCGCTCTGCTCTTCGGTCGTCCACCACAGGGGGATGTGGCAGAACAGGACCTTGTGCGGCGCCGCGGCGAACCCGGGTTCTTCGATCGCCTTCGCCAGCCACGCGGTCTGCCGGTCGCGCATCGCCCGGAAGGCGGCCAGTCCGCCGAAGACGGGGTGGTCGTCGGTCTTGTCTTCGCCGGTGTCCATGACCAGGGCCGCCAGGGGACCGCTGCGGAAGGCGTAATAGAAGCGGTCGTCCGGAGTCCCCGTGAACCGGGAGAGCGAGCGGGCCGCCGGGCCGCGGACGTCGTGGTTGCCGCGGGCGTAGGCGAGAGGCCATTCCGCGGCGACCGTCAGCCCGTTCGGGGCGAGGTACTGGTTCCCCATCTTCGCTTCGTCGTAGATGTCGTTCGTCTGGTCGCCGTTCCAGAGGAGAAAGTCGGGCCGCAGCTTTTCCGTAGCGGCGACGAGGGACTGGATCGTCGGCAGGTTCTCGTGGGTGTCGTTCCAGATGACGAACTTTGTCTCAGCCGCGTCCGGATTGAGGGTGCGGACGCTGTGCGTCTCTGAGGTCGTCGCCTCCCCGGGGAGGATCTTGTAGGCGTTCTGGAAGTCGACGGGAGTGGCGGTGACGCGGTACCGGATCTCCTGTCCGGCCGGCAGCGGCGGGAGCCGGAACTTGAGGACGTGGTGGTCGTAGGGGAGGAGGCCGGCGGACTCGGCGTCGATCCGCTGCCAGGAATCGGCTTTCCCCTGGAGTTCCAGGTATCCCGTCGCCGGCCGACGGACCGCCTGGAGGATCGTGAGTGACTCGGCCGCGGGGCCGGTCACCACCGGCGCCCCCTGGAGGAGAGGCTCACTCTTCGCAGAGGCTTCCCCCTCGGCAGCGATTGTCGACGCCGGGGCGAGCGCCGAGAGGGCAAGCGTGGAACCGAGGGCGTCGCGGAGAAATGTTCGTCGTTCCATAACAGTCAGTCTTCTTTCGTCCCCGGCGGGACCCGGTCAGGTCAGAACCGAGCGCGGCGCTGGGAGAGGTATTCGACGAGGGCTTTGTCGAACCGCATGCTGGTGTCGATCTCGACGAAGTCCGCTCCCGCGGCGCGGCACTCCTTGCGGTACATCGCGCGGAGCTTCTTGAGCTCGTCGAGGTAGTCCGCCTGGATCCCCTGGGCGTCGACAATCATGGTCTCGCCCGACTCGGGATCGCGGAGGTCGAGCATCCCGCTGAACGGGAATTTCACTTCCGCTTCGTCGAGGACGTGGAACACGATCACGTCGTGGCCCGAGAACCGGAGGAGGCGGATGGCGTCGAGGACCGGCTGGGGTTCGGTCAGGAGGTCGGAGAAGAGCATCATGAGGCTCTTGTGCCGGACCATCGCGGCGACCTGCCGGAGGTTGCGGGCAATCTCGGTGGGGCCGGTCGGCTTGGCCTTGGCGAGGAGCGTCAGGATGTTGGCGAGCTGGGTCCGCTTGCTGCGGGCGGGGAGGCTGGCCCGGACCTTCTCGTCGAAGGTCACGACGCCGACCGGATCCTGCTGGTGGATCATGAGGTAGGCGAGAGCGGCAGCGAGGCAGATCGAGTATTCGAACTTGGTGAGCTGCTGGCGGTAGGTGTAGGCCATGCTCTCCGAGAGGTCCATCAGGAGGTAGCCCGTGATGTTGGTCTCGGCCTGGTACTTCTTGACGTAGTAGCGGTCGGTCTTGGCGTAGACGAGCCAGTCGATGTCCTTGAGGTCGTCCCCCTGGGTGTAGCGGCGGTGTTCGCTGAACTCGACGCTGAACCCCTGGAAGGGGGAGGCGTGGAGACCGGAGAGGAAGCCTTCGACGATGAACTTGGCCCGGAGGTCGAGCCGGGCGACCGACTGGATGACTTCGGGTTTCAGGTATTGTTCGGCGGTAGGCATGGGGGGATTCTACTGGCGGAATCGCTCCGCGGCATCGTTGGGCGGGCGCCGGCGCGGTCGGCCCGTTGCTGCGTCGTTTGTTCTGGTGGTGAGACCAGGGGGAGGCCGGGGCTACGGAGAAGCCGGGTTTCGCGGGGGCCAGGGGAGGAAGGCGTTAGTTCGACGCTGATAGTCGGCATAGCCGGGGCGCCTGGCGGTGATCGTGGACTCGAGGAGGGAGACTCCTGAGACCTTGAGGAGCAGGGCGGTCATGATCAGGGGGCTGAGGAAGGTCCACCCGCCGCCGGCGGCGAGGCTCAGCAGGTAGTACCCCCAGGCCATGAGGAACTCGCCAAAGTAGTTCGGATGCCGGGTGTATCGCCACAGGCCGCGGTCCATGACCTGTCCCTTGTTGGCGGCGTCGGACTGGAAGCGGGCCATCTGGGTGTCGCCGATCGCTTCGAACAGGAAGCCGACCAGCCAGAGCGCGGCGCCGGTGATGTCGGACCACGTCATCGCCTTCGGGCCGGCGTGGACCGCGGCGACCTGGAAGGGGAACGCCACCCACCACAGGATCACCCCCTGGAGCAGGAACACCGTGAAGAGGCTGACCCACCAGAACTTGGGGCCGTGGTGGTCCCGCATGGCGGTGTAGCGGCGGTCTTCGCCTTCGCCCCACTTCCGCCACAGGAGGTAGGCGGCCAGCCGGACGCCCCAGACCGTCACAAAGATCGCCATGACCAGCGGCCGCGGTGCGGAACCGTTGCGGAAGAGGGCGAGCCAGGCGACGACGGGGAAGCCGAGTCCCCAGTAGATGTCGACGAGGCTCACGTCCCGCCGGAGGGTGGCGAGGATCCACAGGACAAGCATGATCACCAGCGTGACTCCCAGCGTCATGGCGAGGGTGGCGGCGAGCGGCGACATGGTTTCGTCTCCGGGGTCTCGTGTCAGTCGCGTTGGTGCTGCAACGGGTGTTCCCGGACTGCCTGCTAACGGACGGGGCGGAGCCGGCACTGGGTGACGCACCACTCGTTCCCGCCGGCCAGTCCGAACAGCTCTGCGACGGCGAGGAAAAACATCCGCCAGCGGTGGAGCCACCGCGCGGCGTCGGCGGGGCCGTAGGTCTTCGTCAGGATCTGTTCGACCTCCTGGCGGCGGGCGTCGAGGTTCGCCAGCCAGGCGTTCGAGGTCAGTTCGTAGTGCGTGCCGTTCCAGTCCGCCTGAGCTTCGACGGTGAACCGATTGTCGAACCAGCGGAACAGGTCGCGGCTCGGCATCAGGCCGCCGGAGAAGAAGTGCCGGGCCATCCAGTCGGACGGGTCCGCCTCCTCGAAGGGATAGAGGTGGTCGCGGTGGCAGAAGACGTGGACGAACAGCCGGCCGTCGGGAGCGAGCCAGCGGGCGATCCGCTCCAGGAGCCGGTCGTAGTTCCGCATGTGCTCGAACATTTCCACGGAGACGACGCGGTCGAACTCCGTCGGGACGGTGGACGCGTTCGCCGGATCGAACGTGTTCATGTCGGCCGTCACGACGGTCAGGTTCGTGAAGCCCCGTTGTCGTGCCTGGGCTTCGATGAACTGCCGCTGTGGAGCGGAGTTTGAGACGGCGGTGATGAGGCTTTGCGGATAGCGCTCCGCCATCCAGAGCGAGAGCGATCCCCAGCCGCAGCCAAGTTCCAGGACTTGCTGGCCGTTGGAGAGATCCGCGTTGCGGGCGGTCTCCTCGAGGGCGGCGTCTTCGGCTTCGATGAGCGTCGCGGAGGGAGTCCGGAACAGGCAGCAGCTGTACTTCCGCCGCGGGCCGAGGACCGCCTCGAAGAACGCCGGCGGGATTTCGTAGTGCTGCTCATTCGCCCGTTCCGGGACAAGGGCGATCGGTCCGGTCCGGAGGCAGGGGAGGAAGGACGGGACGCCGTCGCGGCGGGGGTAGTCCCGTTCACAGTCGCGGAGCCGGCGGCGGCAGAGACGGCGGATGACGTTCCGCAGGACCGGGTCGGGAACGAGTCCCCGTTCGGCGGCCGCGATCCCGAGGTCGGTCCAGCTCATGTCGCGCTCCGCGTCTCTCCCGGCGAGACCGGTGAGGGGACGGGTGTGGTCGTGGCGGTGTCGAGCGGGCGCGACGCCGCGCGGCCGCCGATCTGGAGCGGGTCGGCGGGGCACTCGGCCTTGTCGAACTGGATCTGGACGACTCCGACCTCCCGCTCGGCGAAAACCGCTTCGCAGTAGCAGAGGTAGTAGTCCCACAGGCGGATGAACCGCTCCGGATAGCCGAGCGCGCGGACCTCCGCGAGTCGCTCCAGGAAGGCGGCCCGCCAGCGGCGGAGAGTCTCGGCGTAGTGCGGCGAGAAGTCCTCAAGGTGCGAGAGCCGCAGGTCGCTCGTCCGGCCGATCGACTCCAGGATCGCCGACACCGAGGGGAGGAAGCCGCCGGGGAAGACGTGCCGCTGGATGAAGTCGACCGACCGGCGGTACTGGGGGTAGCGCCGCTCCGGCATGACGATCGCCTGGATCACGAACGATCCGTGCGGCCGGAGCAGGCGGCCACACTGCCGGAAGTAGTCGTCCAGGAATTCGTCGCCGACCGCCTCGACCATCTCGATGGAGACGAGCTTGTCGTACTGACCGGGGAGGTCGCGGTAGTCGCAGCAAAGGACTTCGACGCGGTCGCGAAGGCCGTGGGCCTCGATCCGTTCGCAGGCGACCCGGTATTGCTCCTGCGAGATCGTGGCGGTCGTGACCCGGCAGCCGTAGCGCGTGGCGGCGTGGATCGCGAAGCCGCCCCAGCCGCTTCCGATTTCCAGCACGTGGTCGGTCGGCTGGAGATCGAGCTTGCGGCAGACGCGGTCGAACTTTTCGAGTGAGGCCTCGCGGAGCGTGGCGTCGAACGTCGGGAAGACGCCGCTCGAGTAGGCCATCGTTTCATCGAGCCACAGCCGGAAGAAGTCGTTGCCGAGGTCGTAGTGCGAGCGGATGTTGCTGCGGCTGCCGCCGCGGGTGTTCGACCGGCGGAGATGGGCGCGTCGCTCGCGGAGCCGCGAGAGCCAGGACCAGCGGTTCGTCGAGAGCTGGTCCGTCGAGTCGGGGCTCTGGATGAAGAGCCGGAAGAGGGCCGTCAGGTTGTCGCAGTCCCAGCCGCCGTCGAGGTAGGCGTCGTCGACGGCATTGACCCCGCCCCGCAGCATCTTTCCGTAGAACGCCGGGTCGCGGACGGTGATCGCCACCTCGGGACCGGCGGCCGGGCCAGCGAATGCCTCGGTGCCGAGGGAGTCGGTCACGATCAGCCGGCCGCGGCGGATCGCTCCCAGGGCGCGGAAGACGACGGACCGAGCGAACCGCTGGAGGAGGCCGGGGCGGACGGTCGGAAGAGTGCCGCATTCAACAGTGGTCGTGGACATCAGGTGCCGGAACGCGTGTGAGATCGGGACGAGGGGGCGAAGGGGCCGCAGGCAAGGTTTGCCCGGTGCTGGATGCAGGCTCCGGCACGGCCGGACCCGCACGGCCCGGATGCGGGACGTAGGGGACTCGCTTCCGCCACAGCCGCAGAGCCTGCCAGTAGATTCCCGCGACGACCCGGAGCGTCATGAGCGGATACTGGAGGAGAACCCGCGTGCGGTTCCAGGCAGTCCAGGGGACGCGGCGGAGGGCGAGGGCGGCGTCGAAGGGCGATCCCTCCGCGGCGACGTTTTCGATAGAGAGCCGCAGCCGCTCGCCGGGGGGCTCGATCCGCCACGTGTAGTCGAAGGCCATCGCGAGGAACGGCGAGACGTGGAACGCTTTCGGGACGACCGGGCGGCGGGGGCCTTCCACGGGGCCGTCCCGCAGATCGAGGACGTAGCAGTGCCGTTCGTTCCAGGGGGTGTTGGTCACCTCGGCGACGAGCACTTCCAGCCGCTCGTCCGGCGAGAACCCGAAGTAGAAGCTGACCGGGTTCATCTTGAAGCCGAACGACCGCAGGTTCGTCAGGAGCCGGACGGGGCCCTGCGGCCGGAAGCCGAGGCGACTCTCGACAAGGTTCCGGACCGATTCATCGAGCGGTTCCTCGGGGGGACCGAGGTAGTCGGCGCGGCGGAACCGGGCCACCGCCGGCCAGCGGGCGGACCACAGCCCCGGGCGGTCGAGGAGCGGGGGAAGCTCCGCGAGGTCGAGATAGGTCATGTAGAGCGCGTACGAAAAGGCATGCTCGACCGGTGTTCTCCGGCGATGCGTCACGGTCCCTTCGTAGAGGCAGCTTTTCATGAGGCGGTCAGGAGGCTCCCCTGCGGCGGTGGCGGCGACGCGGCTTCGGACGGGCCGGTTCCGGCGAGGCGGTGGACCGCCGCGGCCGCCGCCATCCCGCTGGCGACGCCGTCTTCGTGGAAGCCGTTCCCCCAGTACGCCCCGCAGTACGAGGTCCGGTTCCGGCCGAGAAGTTCCGCGTGCCGCGTCTGGAGGGCGCGGCGACGGACCGAGAAGATCGGATGTTCGTAGACGAACCGGCCGAGGACGCGGGCGGGATCGATCGCCTCTTCGCAGTTCAGCGTGACGCAGAAGACATCGTTCGAGGCGATGTGCTGCAGGATGTTCATGCAGTAGGTCAGGGTCGCGGGGGCCGAGGCGTCCTCGCTGCGGCACAGGTAGTTCCAGCTCGCCCAGGCCCTTCGGCGGCGGGGGAGGAAGCGGACGTCCGTATGCAGGACCGCGATGTTGCGGCTGTACGGAAACCCCGAGAGCACCTCCCGCTCCGCGTCGCCCGGGTCCCGCAGGATCCGCAGGGCCTGATCGCTGTGGCAGGCGAAGATGACGTGGTCGAACGTTTCCCGCTCTCCTCCGGCCAGGTCCAGTTCGACCCCGTCCGGGCCGCGGCGGGCCCCTTCGACCGAGGTTCCGAGTCGCAGTCGGACGCCGCCGTTCCAGCGGCGGAGGAGGGCCTCGATGTAGGTTCGCGAACCGCCGCGGATGACCCGCCACTGCGGCCGGTCGCGGATGCTGAGGAGGCCGTGGTGGTGGTAGAACTCCGCGATGAACCGCATCGGGAACTGCTCGAAGGTCCCGGTCGGGCAGGACCAGATCGCGGCCCCCATCGGCAGGAGATACTGGTCGGCGAACGCGCGGGAGTAGCGGCCGTCCTCCAGGAAGCGGCGGACCGTGATTTCGTCACCCGGCGGATCGAGGGCGAGGGCGGTCCCTTCCCGGTTGAAGCGGAGGATGTCCCGGATCAGGCGGTGGAACCTGGGCGAGAAGAGATTCCGCCGCTGCGCGAAGAGGCCGTTGAGGGTGGAGCCGTTGTATTCGAGGCGGGCCGCGTCGTCGCGGACGCTGAAGCTCATATCCGTGGGGTCGGAGGCGACCCCCCATTCCTCGAGCCGGCGGCAGAAGCGGGGGTAGGTCCGGTCATTGAAGACGATGAACCCGGTGTCGATGGCGTAGCGGCGGCCGTGGAGCGTGACGTCGACCGTGTGGGTGTGGCCGCCGAGCGCCGGCCGGGCTTCCAGCAGCGTCACGTCGTGACGGTCTCGCAGGTCTTCGGCGGCGATCAATCCCGAGATTCCGCCGCCGACAATCGCGATCTTCATCCGGACGCTCGATCCTGTTCGGGCAGGGCCTACCGCGGTGGCGCGAACCGCGACATCGCCCCTGACCCGCACTGCGGAGGTCGATTTAACTGGTGGAAGAAACAATTTCCAGAGTTGCGGCGGCGCGTTCCTTGCGGTCGACTCCACGACACCTTGCCGGAGCCCGTCCGATGGCGATCAAGCTGTACCTGATTCTGCTGCCGATCTTCCTGGCGATCGACGCCGTATGGATCGGCGTGGTGATGAAAGCGTTCTACAACGCGGAGCTGGGGGAGCTGGCGAAACGTGGAGCGGACGGGGGGCTCTCGCCCCGGTGGATTCCGGCCGTGCTGGTTTATGCTCTCATTCCGCTGGGGATTGTCGCGTTCGTCCGGCCGGCGATGGGCGCGGAGGCGACGGTGGGCCAGGCGGCGGGCTGGGGAGCGCTGTTCGGCCTGATTGTGTACGGGGTCTATGACCTGACGAATCGGGCCACCATCGAGAAGTTCTCGCTGAGGATGACGCTCGTCGATCTGGCGTGGGGGGCGACGGTCTGTGCCCTCTCGGCGGTCATTGTCCGCGTGGCGGAGCGCTGGATGACGACCCGCCTTCCGGTCGAGTAGTGCCGGCGTCTGTTTGCTGGATGGTGGCGGCGTGCCAGCGGACAAAGGAAACCGGGGTCCAGGGGGTCACCCCTGGTGGGGGATGCAAGGGGGCAACGCCCTCTTGCCCGCCGGAGGCCGTCTCGTCGAACAAGATCGGAAGGGGGACGTGTCCAAGCGCGGACGACGTGTCGCATGCCCCCTCACCAACCCGCGGGGACTCCAAAGCACGCTGTGTGGTTTGAGGGAGTCCTCAACGCTGGTCCCACAAAGGGGACGTCCGTTGCTTACCACGGTTCCTCACAGGAGTGCCTCCGGCGGCAAGGGGGCGTGGCCCCCTTGACCCCAGGCTGCCGTCGCACAATGGGTTTGAGCAAACAGAGCCGCGCCGGCAAGGACGGGATTCGAGATACCGGGCTCATCCTCGCCCTTCGCCCTCCCGATCGGCCGTCTTATGGAATACTGGTGGCCGGTTCCCACTTTCTGTCCGTTTGGGCCTCTCGAAATCCCTGGTTCGTCGGGTGGAGCTTCCAGACATCCACCGTCTTGAACGTCGTGGGGGCGCCGATGGTAAACGCCTCGACGTTCAGCTTGCCGGTGTGGTTCGGGTAGGAGCCGATGAGGGCCTGGCGGCCGTTGACGAAGACTTCCACGAGGTAGCGGTCGACAAAGATCCGCAGTTCGATGTCCTCGTTCTCCGGCAGGTCGGAGATCGCGAACGGGGCCTCAGACGTGCCGACCCGCAGCGCTCCGGTTTCCGGACGGAAAATGATCGGAAGCCCACCCCCCTGGCCGTCGGCGAAGAGCGTGATTCCGAAGAGTTTTCGAAGGGCTTCCCGCCGCGGGATCGTGATCCGGAGCTCAGCCGCTTCGCCCGGTAGCTGGGCGATCGTCTTGCCCTTCGGAAGCTTGTCGGCGAGGAGGTCCCGGGCGATGTCGGTGAGGGCGATGTCGCTGGCGGTCACCGGATCGTGGCGGAGCGACTCAAGCTCGCGAAGCGGTTGGATCCGGAGGCTGCCGTCTTCCGCGAGGCTCAGCTCGCGGGGGAGAGACTGGATCGTCCGCAGGTCCATGTGGCCGTTGTTCCGGTCGAGCGTCGCCAGCCAGGACCACATGACGCGGCGGCCGTCGGGCGTTTTCACGCTCTCGGGAGCGAAGTAGTCGACCCGCCAGGAACTGCGGCCAAAGAGGCTCTGGCCGTCGCGCCGGAAATTCATCCGGCCGTGACGCTCAGGCACGAACTGCTCCGCCTTGGCGTCCCAGTCGCCGAGGTAGTAGCGGCAGCCGAGGTCGTGCGAGATGCACAGCAGCATCCACTTGTCGCCGATCGGGAAGAAGTTGGGGCACGAGATGTCCTCGCCGATCGCGACGTCGGGAAGGTCCCGCTGCAGGAACGGGCCGACGACGGTCCAGTTCTTGAGGTCCTGGGACTTGAAGAGCGGGGGATTCTCGCCGCCGGAGATGGAGTAGTAGGTGTCGCCGATCAGGAAGCAGTCCGGGTCCCAGTGCTGGACTTTGGCTTCGGTGCCGTCCGGATTCTTCGGCTCGACGGGGTAGGGCTTCTCCCACGCGGAGAGCTGGTTGTCCTTGGCGATCGCGATCTGGTTCCGGCCCGAGGACTCGCCGTGATAGATCGCGGCGGGGCGGCCCTCCTTGGTCAGGAATCCGGTGCCGCTGAACATGCCGTGGCCGGTGAACGACGGCTGAAGCTGGGTCGGCTGCCACGTCCAGTGGAGCATGTCCGGGCTCGTCACGTGGACGAACGAAAAGGAGTGCTTCCCATTCCACGGATGCCCGAGGATGTAGTGCAGGTGGTAGACCCCGTCGAGGCAGAACGCGGCATTGGGGTCTCCCGGGACGCTGTCTCCCCCCGGATGCATGAGGTGGTAGTTGAGAACGTACTGCTCCGCGGGGACCGGGGCTCTGGCGGGCGTCTCCGTCTCCGGCGCGGATTTGGCGGCGGTCTCTTCGACGACGCCCGCCTCCACCGCGGCGAAGAGCGCCGCGCCTTGCCCATTCAGGATCAACCGACCTTCTTCCACTTTCGCTCCCCCTTGCAGTCGAACTTGCGGGAAGCGGCCGGTCCGCTCCCGGGCCGTCTTCTCATCGAAACTCCACCACGCCCACGGCGCGGGACCGCCGTTGGTGTCCGGCCGCAGGGCCGCGATCTCCTGCGCCGTCAGGGCGGCGTCGTAGATGCGGGCGTCCTCGATGGCGCCCGCGAAGAACTGCCGGTTCGCGATGTGCCGCGGACCGATCATGACGACCGTTCCCGGGCCGAACGAGACGGGCGCGTCGGCGATCTCGTGCCGCGAATACTCCACGCCGTCGTGGTAGGTGGTGACCGTCCGGCCCCGGTAGGTGATGGCGATCTGGACGAGCTTGGCGGGCGTCGCCGTTTCGGCGGGCCAGTTCTCCTGGTTTTGCATCGTCCGCCGGTAAAACTCGCTCCCCGCCATCCACCTGGCCGGGGTGAGTTCTCCGAAGACGATGCCGTCGAAGTGACCGCCGAGGTCGTCGAGCGTCAGGGCGCTGCCGCCGCGCTGCGTCAGGTTGGCCGGAGCGACCCAGGCGACGAGGGTCTTGTCCTGCAGCGGGCCGTCGGCCGCCATCGCTTTCGTTGCGGTCCCGACCGTGGCGAGCAGCCAGAACCCGGCGACCGCTCCGGCGGCGGCGAGGAGCCCCAGCGTCAGGGCGACGGCTTTGGAAACGGAGCCTCGGGCGTTGCGGGCGCCCGAAGGACGACGCGGGATGGAGTCCGGTGTGTGCATGGCAGGAGCGCGGCGGTCAGGAGGGCGGCGAATGGCCCAATCAATATAATGTGGTCGGCTGACGACCGGCGAGGTTTTCGTCCGGTCTCGAACGACGATTGGCCGAGAGACCATGCAGAACCCTGAAATTGCCCGCCTGTTCGATGAGCTTGGCGACCTGCTGGAGATTCAGGGGGCGAATTCGTTTCGCGTGCGGGCGTACCGGAACGCCTCGCGGACGATCGAAAGCCTGAGCGAGTCGATCGAGACGCTGGCGGAGCAGGGGGTGGCGGCCCTGACCGAGCTGCCGGGGATCGGCGAGGACCTGGCGAAGAAGATCGTCGTCATCGTCGAGACCGGGGCGCTGCCGCAGCTGGAGGAGATTCGCAAGCAGGTGCCGCCGGTGGCGCTCAAGATCCTTCGGATTCCAGGGTTGGGGCCGAAGAAGGTCGCCACGCTTCTGACGGAGCTCAAGGTCAAGACGCTCGAGGCGCTGAAGGCGGCGGCCGAGGGGGGGCAGATCGCGGCCCTCAAAGGATTCGGGAAGAAGACGGCCCAGATGATCCTGGAAGGGCTGCCGATGGCCGAGCAGGCGGGGCAGCGGGTTTATCTGGCGGAGGCGAAGATCCTGGCCGATGCGATCGTGGCGGACCTCCGGACGCTGACGGCGGTGAAGCAGTGCGACGTGGCGGGGAGCTGTCGACGGCGGCGGGAGACGTGCGCGGACCTGGATGTGCTCGCGACGTCGACCGAGCCCGAGGCGGTGATGGACAAGCTGGCGGCGAACCCGCTGGTCGCCGCGGTGCTGCAGCGGGGGGAGACGAAGCAGCGGGTGCGGCTGACGGAGGGGCTGGAGCTGGACCTGCGGGTCGTTCCCGAGGAGTCCTATGGGGCGGCGATGCAGTACTTCACGGGGTCGAAGGAGCACAACATCGTCATTCGCCGCCGGGCGCAGGAGCGGGGGCTGAAGCTGAACGAGTGGGGGCTGTTCCGCGATGACAAGCCGGTCGCGGGGCGGACCGAGGAAGAGATCTATCGGGCGGTCGACCTGGAGTGGATTCCGCCTGAGCTGCGGGAGAACCGCGGCGAGATTGAGCTGGCCGAGCAGGGGAAACTGCCGAAGCTGCTGGAGCTGGAGGACATCCAGGGGGACCTGCACATGCACACGACGGCGTCTGACGGGACGGCGTCGATTCTGGAGATGGCGGAAGCGGCGAAGGCCCGCGGTCTCAAGTACATCGCGATCACGGACCACTCGAAGCGGGTCGCGATGGCGAATGGGCTGGATGGGCCGCGGTGTCTGGAGCACTGGCGGGCGATTCAGTCGGTGCGGAAGTCGATCTCCGGGATTGAAGTACTGTGCGGCATCGAGTGCGACATCCTGGAAGATGCCACAATGGACCTGCCGGACGAGATCCTGCAGGAGGCGGAGTGGGTGGTGGCGGTGTTGCACTATGGGCTGAAGCAGCCGCGCGATCAGATCCGGAAGCGGCTGGTGACAGCCATTCGCAATCCGTATGTGTCGGTGATCGGGCATCCGACGGGGCGGATCATTGGACGGCGGGCGCCGGCGGATGTGGATTTTGAGGATGTGCTGAAGGCGGCGGCGGACCATGGGGTGATGATGGAGATCAATGCCAATCCGGCGCGGCTGGATCTGGACGATATCCATGCGGCGGCGGCTCGGGATCTGGGGATTCCGATCGTCATCAACACCGATGCTCACAGTACGGCGGGGTTTGAGGCGATGGAGTATGGGGTGTATCAGGCTCGGCGGGCGGGGCTGACAAAGGGTGATGTGGCGAACACGAAGCCGTGGTCGGCGTTCAAGAAGCTGTTGAAGAAGACGATCTGAACCGCGTTGATGCCGGCGCAGCTCTGATTGCTCAAACCCAATGTGCCACGGCAGCCTGGGGTCAAGGGGGCCACGCCCCCTTGCCGCCGGAGGCACTTCCATGAGGAACCGTGGTCAACAACGGACGTCCCCTTCGGGGTACCCGCGTGTTGGTGAGGGGGCATACGGCACGTTGTTCGCGATTGGACACTTACTCCTTCAGATGTCTCTCGACGGTCAGGCCTCCGGCGGGCAAGGGGGATTCTCCCCCTTGCATCCCCTGACCAGGGTGCCCCTGGACCGGTCGGACATGCCCCGTGCTCGGGCATCGTTGTTCGCCGTTCTGCTTTTCTATAAACAACCCTGAATGGGTTCCGCGTTCCACTCGTTCAGGATGTGTCGCATGCTTGGCGTCTCGCGCTCTCCGATTCGCTCTCTCCACTGGCTGTCGTCCCGGGCTGCTCTCGTGGCTGCCCTCTCGCTCTCTTCCCTGGCTCTCCCGTCCACCGGTTCCCGGCTGCTGGCACAGGAGGCCGCCAACGAAAAGACCCTCGCCGCGGCACTCGCTCCGTTCGTTGAGAAGCACACGCTGGCCGGAGCCGTCCTCGTCGTGTCCGACAAAAACAAGACACTGGCGACCGAGAGCGTCGGCTTCGCGGACATCGAACGCCAGAAGCCGATGGCGCCGGAAACCGTCTTCTGGATCGCTTCCATGTCGAAGCCGATCACCGCCGCGGCCGTGATGATCCTCGTTGACGAAGGAAAGGTGAAACTCGACGACCCCGTCGAAAAATACCTGCCGGAGTTCAAGACCCTGTGGATGGAAGTGGAGAAGGACGGCAGCCACGTCCTCCTAAAGAAGCCCTCCCACCCGCCGACCGTCCGCGAAGCTCTCTCGCACACGAGCGGCATGCCGTTCAAGTCCGAACTGGAGACGCCGACCCTCGACGGCCTGCCGCTCAAAGACGCCGTCCGCAGCTACGCCATCACGCCGCTGATCTACGATCCGGGGACGAAGTACCAGTACAGCAATGCCGGCATCAACAGCGCCGGGCGGATCATCGAAGTCGTCAGCGGCATGCCGTACGAACAGTTCCTCGAGGAACGCCTCCTGCGCCCGCTCGGAATGAAAGACACCAGCTTCTGGCCGACCGAGGAACAGGTTGCGCGGCTCGCCAAGTCCTACCGGCCCGACAAGGCCAAGACCAATCTCGAGGCGTTCCCGATCTCGCAGCTCCAGTACCCGCTGCAGAAGCACGAAGGACGGTACCCGATGCCCGGCGGCGGACTGTTCGGGACTGCCGAGGACATGGCCCGCTTCTGCCGCATGATCCTCAACGACGGAACGGTCGACGGGAAGCAGATCCTCTCACCGGAGGCGGTCCACGAACTGACGAAGCGGCAGACGCCGCAGTCGGTCAAGGAGAGCTACGGACTGGGGTTCTCGACCGACGGGAACTCGTTCGGTCACGGCGGGGCGCATGCCACGAACATGACCATCGACAAGAAGGCTGGGTTGATCTTCGTCTACATGGTCCAGCACGGCGGCTATGCCAACGATGACGGCGGAAAGATCCAGCCCGCCTTCCAGAAGGCGGCGCGGGAACGGTTCGCGACGGCCAAGTGAATCGGCCTTCGGGCACGCCGTGACGAAGTTTTCGAGTGGGAGCAGCGAGGTGACGGAGATGAACCGCATGACCGGAATCGTGTCCGTCCCTCGCCTCTGTTCGGCGTACCTGTTCGCGGGCATGTTTCTGAGCTGGCTCAGTTCAGCGCGGGGAGCGGAGCCCGCGGACCTGATCGTCCATTCGGGCCGCGTGGTTACGGTCGATAAGGGGTTTTCGATCGCGTCCGCAATGGCGGTCTTGGGATCGAAGATCGTTGCCGTCGGGACGACGGAGGAGATCCTCAAGCATCGCGGCGACAAGACGGAGGTGGTCGACCTCCAGGGGAAGATGGTTCTGCCGGGGCTGATCGACTCGCACGTTCATCCCGGCGGGGCGAGCCTGCATGAGTTCGACCATCCGATCCCGGCGATGGAGTCGATCGCCGATGTGCTGGACTATGTCCGGGCACGAACGAAGGTCGTGCCGGAAGGGGATTGGATCACGCTGCGGCAGGTGTTCATCACCCGTCTGAAGGAGCAGCGGTATCCGAATCGGAAGGAACTCGACGAGGCAGCCCCGAAGCATCCCGTCATGTTCAGCACGGGGCCCGACGCCTCGGTCAACTCGCTGGCTCTCAAGCTGAACGGGATCGACAAGGAGTTCCGCGAAACCGGAGCGGGGAAGATCGAGCGGGACGAGGCGGGCGAGCCGACCGGGATCATCCGGACGGCCGGGCGGTACATCAAGACGCAGGGCTCGTCCGGCCGGTCGCCGACCGCCGCCGAGTCCGACGCGAGGCTGAAGCTGCTCTTTGCAGACTACAACCGCTGGGGGATCACCGGCGTGATCGACCGGAACTGCAGCTCCGGGGGCCAGGAGCAGTACCTCCGGCTGCGCGAGGCAGGGGAACTGACGGTCCGGGTGCGGATGTCGCGGAGCCTGAAGGTCGACCAGCCGATCGAGAAGGTCGTCGCGGACCTCGATAAGCTCGCCGCCGATCCGGCGTTCACGACGGACGACGATCTGGTCCGGATCCTGGGAGTGAAAGTCTTCCTCGATGGCGGGATGCTGACCGGCAGCGCGTACATGCGCGAGCCGTGGGGCGTCAGCCAGATCTACGGGATCGACGACAACCAGTACCGCGGCCTGCTCTACATTCCGCCGGAGACTCTGACGCCGGCCGTGAGGGCCTGTGTCGAACGCGGGCTGGCGTTCACCGCCCACAGCGTCGGGGACGGCGCGGTCCATGCTCTCCTCGGGGCGTATGACGAGGTCAACAAGACGACCCCCGTCGGGCCGACGCGGTCGAGCCTGACGCACTCCAACTTCATGAGCCGTGAGGCGGTCGGGATGTGCGCCCGACTCCAGATCCCGGTCGACATCCAGCCCGCGTGGCTCTATCTCGACACCCGCACTCTGGTCCGGCAGTTCGGCAATGAACGGCTGCGATACTTCCAGCCGCTGAAGAGTCTGTTCGAAGCAGGAGCGATCGCGGGAGGCGGGAGCGACCACATGCAGCGGATCGACGCCGAGACGTCCGTGAATCCGTACCACCCGTTCCTCGGGATGTGGGTCGCGCTGACGCGGCAGGCAAAGTGGTTCGAAGGGACGCTCCATCCGGAGGAGGCCCTCAGCCGCGAGCAGGTGATCCGCTTCTACACCTGGAACAACGCCTACCTGATGAAGCTCGAAGAGAAGGTCGGCTCCCTCGAACCAGGCAAGCTCGCCGACTTCGTGATCGTCGACACCGACCTGCTGAGCTGTCCTGTCGAGGACGTGCGGAAGACGACTGTCCTCGCGACCTATCTGGCCGGGCAGAAGGTGTATGACGCAGGACGGAAGTGAGCCGGTCGGTTAAACACGAAGGCACCAAGAGCACGAAGGTGAGATGCTCAAAGGGGAGCGCCTTGGTGACCTTTGTGAGATCTTTGTGTCTTGGTGTTTCACTTCTGCGGACGAAACAGCCGTGCGGCTGTTCGGCGCGTCGTGGCTGGCCCGGAGCGGGAGCCCGGCAGCGAGGGCTGCCGGGATGTGAAGCCGACTTCAAGAGAGAGACCGCGGCCCGATCAGTGGTTCTTCGAATCCGACATGCTGAAGTCGGGCTCGTTGTCGTGCCGGACTTCAGTGGTCTCGTAGGCGAAGTTCGTCGGGTGGGTGCAGGTCAGGATGCGGAACTGCGCTTCCCGGGCGGAGATGGCGAGCGGCTTCAACTCCTGAATGGAGAATCTGGCGCGAGCCCAATCCGCGCCGTCCACGGCGACTGAAGTGAACAGGGAAAGGCCGGCACTACCGCAAACCGTACCGAAATAGAGGATTGCGAGCAGGAGCAACTCTGCCGCAGGAACATGCCCTCTCATTGAACCTCCACACCTTGGGGATCCAGACCATAACAGTACCGCGTATTTTCGGTAAGTTGACTGGACGCCGAATTAACAAACGGAAGCCGGGCGGAATGGACTGCTGGACGGAGAGCGTCCCGCTCGACGCGATCTCCCAGCCGCCTGCCCGACAGCCGGCTGTCTATGGAAACGCTTCGCGCGGGAAAAGTTTCGCCCGTAATGGTGCCGCGCACAAAGAATCTCGCGGCTGAGCGAACCGCGAGACGCGGGTGAGCGAGTCACACCGACCGGAGAGCGGTGGTCAGGGTGCGGAGCAGGCGGTCAACATCGGCCGGGGTGTTGTAGCCGTGGACCGCGATCCGCAGACGGCCGGCGTGGCTCATGACGTGGATCTGCTCCGCCAGCAGCTGCCGATGGATCTCGTCCGCCTTCGGATGCCGGAAGGCGATGATCCCCGCCGGCGGGACATCGGTCGGCGTCAGCAGCTCGACCGGAAACTTCTTGATCTCGTGAAGAAGCCCTTCGGTGAGCGGGCGGGCGTGGGCGTCGATGGCGTCGACGCCGGCGGACTCGATGTACCGCAGGCCGGCGCGGATGGCGTAAATCGCCGGGAAGTTCGGCATCCCGACCGCGAAGCTCGGTGCGCCCGGGCGGCTGATCGCTTCGTCGAAGCGGTTGGCGCCGAAGGCGTCCTGGAGGTGGTACCAGCCGCCGGCGGGGGCCGTCAGTTCGGCCGCCCGCTGCGAGCGGACGCCGACGAGACCGCCCCCGTGCGAGGCGAGGATCCACTTGTGGGTCGAGCTGACGATCAGGTCGACGTCGTCGAGTTCGAGCGGGATGCGTCCGAGGGCCTGAGTGACGTCGACGGAGAAGAGGGCGGAGGAGTGGCGGCGGACGGCGTCGCGGACGGGGGCGAGCGGGAGGCGGTAGCCGTTGTAGAAGCTGACGAGGGAGGTCGTGACGAGCCGCGTCTTCGGCGAGAGCAGAGGGATCAGGTCTTCGGTCCGCAGGGCTCCGCCGCGGGACCGCCAGACCTTGACGGTGGCGGGGGATTCCTTCTGGAGCCAGGGGGTGACGCCGGCGGGGAAGTCGAGATCGTTGACGACGACTTCGTCCCCTTCGCGGAGCCGGAGGGCCATGGCGGCGAGGTTGTAGGCTTCGGAGGAGCAGGAGCAGATGGCGACTTCGTCGGTGGTGAGTCCGTAGAAGCGGGCGACGAGGGCCTTGGTTTCGTCGAGGGCGGCGAAGTGGGGGACGCGGCCGTCCATGCCGCGCTGTTTGTGTTCGAAGTATTCGAGGAAGGCGTCGCGGACGGCGAGGGGCGAGACCCCTTCGGCGGCTGTGTTGAAGTAGGCCATCTCGCGGAGAGGCGGGAAGTCGCGGAGGCGGGATTCGGCGGTCAGCATGGCGGGGAACTCCAGGAGGGATTGCTGAAGATGACGACCGCCGGGGGCCGCGACAAGAACGGAGCGCAGCGGGAGGGCCGGCATTCAACGATGTCTTCACCGGGTCCAGGGGCACCCTGGTGGGGAGTGCAGAGGGGCCTGTGTCGTTTTCTTGGCCCTTTGCCCGCCGGAGGCCTGGCCGTCGAGAGATATCTGAAACGCGCTGTGTCCAAACACGGACAACGTGCCGTATGCCCCCTCACCAACCCGCGGGGATTGCAATGTAAGCGGTGTGAATTGAGGGAGTCCTCATAGCGGGTACCACAAAGGGGACATCCGTTGTGTCCCACGGTTCCGCGACGAAAATGCCTCCGGCGGCAAGGGGGCGTGGCCCCCTTGACCCCAGGCTGCCGTCGCACGTTGGGTCTGAGCAATGAAAGTCGCGCCGGCGAGAAGAGTGTTCGAGCCACCGGGACAAACCATTCGTTCCGAACCTTCAACGGCATCGATACGCGAGAACACCCCTTTGTGCTCTTGGTGCCCCCTTGGTGTCTTGGTGTTTAACAACCAGCCCACAAGTCCGGGACGACAGCCGAGCACGTCCCTTCCCGCGAAGCGGACATTCGCCGTTACAGCAGGTCCTTCAGCGCGAAGTGGTGCTTGCCAAGCTTGCCGCCATAGTTGCCCGCGGTGATTCGTAGCAGGCCCGGCTGAGTGGCGGCCGCATGCAGCCCGGCCTTCATTGCCGCCTGCACGGCCGCGAAGCTCAGGCCGTCGATGACGATCTCGTAGACCGCCTGGCACTCCGGCGGCAGTTCGGACGCCGTCGTCCCCCGCAGCGTCGGGCAGTAGGCGTCATTGGTGCTCGCCTTGAGCTTCGGATACCGCGAGCCGACCTTGCTCCCCGACCGGACGATGCCGCCGGGGAAGGGGAGGGCGACGTCCGTGAGCGCGCGGATCGCGTCGACCGCCGCCTCGGTGGCCTGGAGTGTCACGGCGGCGCTGCGGCCGCAGAAGAGGAGGTTCCCCCCCGCGATGCCGGTCTGGGTGCCGAACCAGTCCTCGCAGAGAAACTCTCCGTCCATGACCGGGATCCGCCAGTATCGCCGGTCGCCGAGCTTCTTCGACTTCTGGAAGCCGTCGCCGAAGTACCGGATCGCGCCGCCGATCCGGATCCGCTTCTCCTTCGGACAGTCGAAGATTCCGTTGAAGCAGGCGGTCGTCGGGCAGGTGAGGACGCACTGGCCGACGCGGGACTGGAGCGCCTTCCCGAGTCCGTCGGTGCTGAACCCGAACGCCAGCACCGAAACGCCGGGACGTCCGTCGGGCGTGTCGTCCGCCGGGATCTCGCGTTCGATTGCCGCTTCGACGTCGCAGGCGATGACGCTCGTGGCGTTGCCGCAGAGGACGGTGGCGGCGGTGCGGGCCCAGCGGGCGGTGGCGGCGGTGATGACGAGCCGCGCGGCCTTGATGGGGAACGCTTCGGCGAAGGTGTCGACGATCTCGACGCCGTTGACGAAGTGCGATGTCGGAGCCGCCGCGGTGTCCATGTCCCCTGGCCTGTGCGCTGGTGAAGTCGGACGCTCAGGCTAGTCGCTGGCGGCGGATCGACGAAAGGGAAGCGGGAGGCGGCAGAAGGCGCGCAAGCGGGAAGAGAATCGAGAAGCAGAAGACGCGCTGTGCGGCGGACGGGAACGAAAGGCAGCGTGCGCGGTCAAAGAGATCAGACCGCGTACTCGCGGGAGTCTTCGGGATACTCCTGCTCCTGCGGGGCGGCCTTGCGAGGCGGAGCGAAGGAGTCCTCGTCCTCAAGGACATCATCATCGAAGTTGAGCTTCACGACCTCGTGCGGGAGGTTCAGGACTTCCGTGTGCTCTTCGTGGATGGAGCTTGTCTGGCCGGGGCCGAGGAACACCTGGAAGCGGACGGAGGCAAACGAGACTTCGTCGCCTGGGAGCAGGGCGGCCCGCGTCACACGCTGGCCATTCACCTTGGTGCCGTTCGTGCTGCCGAGATCGCGAATGAACAGAAGGCCGTCTGTCCGGGCAAGAACGCAGTGCAGCTTCGAGATGCTGGAGTGATCCAACACGATGTCGCACAGGCCGCTCTTGCGACCGATCAGCGACACTTCGCGCTTGATCACCAGGGGAGGTCCTCCGTCAGCCGGAATGAGTTTCGCGATCATGCGGAGAACCGTTAGCGAGGCATCAAGGCGTACTTCTCAAATTCTCACCGATGTTGGAACGCTGTCAATGGGTTCCACCGGTTGAGAGCTCACTCCACCGCATCCAGTCTGAGGAGTTTGCCGCAGGGACGGGGGACGCCGCCGGCGGGCTTTCCACAATCTTCGACAGGGACACCGTCTGAGAGCGTGGCACTATTTAATCATCGTGGCGAATTGGAAACGTCCCGCAATGGAATCCCGGCCCGAATCCCGTTTCTCCGTGGAAACCCTGGGGAAAGAGGACTGTTGTACAGTAGTTTGTGGGGCGTTCTCCGATTTTCGGCGGGGTGACAGCAAGGATGCGGATGGCCGCGTTCACAAGGTCTTGCGGGATTTCGCCATGCAGCCAGAGTCCGTCGGCGTCCTGGTGGGGTAGCCGGCGCCAGCCGAGGCTGAGCCGGCCCATGGTCCAGCGGGCGTTGATGTCCTGGATCGGCCGGACCCGTTTCGCCGCCCCGTCGCGGTACAGCATGGAGTCGATGCCGAGCGGGCCGAAGTAGCCGTCCCGAGTCAGCCGCTCCGCTACCGGTCGAGTGTCGTGGACCGCCTCGTCCCACCACCGCTCGGTCTTAGCGGAGCGGAACAGGCTGCCGAGATATCGGCCGTCCGGATGGCAGAGCAGGGGCGTGACGCCGACGAGCTGCGGGGCGTTTCCGGCCCGGAGGTCCCACTGCACGCCGACCTCGGCGATCCGTTCCACCCATGGTTCGAGATAGACCGCGCCGTCCCGGGCGATCCGCTTGCGGGCCCATTGCTCCGCGGTCTCGTTCGGCGAGCCACGGCCGAGAAGACGCTCCCGCGCGGCGTGACTGTACTGGGCCTTGATGACCCACCGCGCGTCCCCGAGCTCACGAGTGCACGCGGCGAGGTCCTCCCATGTGCGGCACTCGGCTGAGCCGGCGAGGGCGGTCCCGGTCTCCTGCTCCATCGCGAACGAGAACTGCCGGCTGTTGGCGGCGCGGACGATGTCGAGGGGTGGAGGCGTGGGGGTGAGGCCGTGTCGGCGGGCCCATGCGACGGCGTCGGAGTTCCATCCCCACGGAACGAACTCGGCATCGCGCGGCACCGTGGCGCCGGGGCCGATCGCGATGACTCGCGGGAGGCCTTGTGCGACGAGGCCGTCCCAGAAGTCGGGCGGGATCGGCTCGGGACACCAGATGGCGTCCCCTTCGTCCGCGACGGCGATCCAGGCGGTGGCCAGCTCCGCCTGGATCCGTCGGACTGCGGGAGTGGAGGCGGGCTGGCCGGTGAGGCCCGCTTCGAAGTCGAAGTTGCCGTAGAAGAGTTTCATGTCGGCGCCCGTCGCCGCGGAGCGCTCCGGTCAGGAGGTCTTGTCGGTGAAGAACCGGCCGAAGGTCTGCTTCACCGACTGGATGCCGGCGTTCATGGAGCGGACGTCGTTCGTCGGGGAGAGCATGAGGCAGCCCTTCTCGACGAGCATCGCGGCGTGTTCGGGAGTCGTCGTGACCGCGCCCCAGGTCTTGCCGTGGCGGCGGCAGGCGGCGGCAACGCGGTCGATCGCTTCGAGGCAGCGCTCGTGCATGAACTGGCCGGGGACGCCGAGTTCCTGGCTGAGGTCGGAGGGGCCGATGAAGAGGAGGTCGACGCCGTCGATGGCGGCGATTTCGTCGCAGGTCTGGACTGCCTGGGCGGTTTCGATCTGGATGGCGACGAAGGTTTCGCGGTTCGACTTCTCGCAGAACTCAGCGAGGCCGAGGGTGTTGTACCGGCCGTCATAGCCGCCGACGTTGACGCCGCGGCGACCGCGGGGGGCGAACTTGACCCATTGGACGATGCGTTCGGCTTCGGCGGGGGAGTTGATCTGGGCGGCCATGACGCCGCCGGCGCCCGCTTCGAACATCCGCATGACTTTGGCGTAGTCGGTGGGTGCGAGGCGGACGAAGCTGTCGAGGCCCGCGGCTCGGCCGGCCATGGTGGCGAGCTCGATGTCCTTCATACCGAGACCGGTGTGTTCTTCGTCGATCCAGAAGCCCTGGAAGCCGCCGTGGATCCCGTACATCTCGATGATGTTGGGGTGGAAGATGCGGCCGATGGCAAAGACGTTGACGCGTTCGCCGCGTTGGAGGCGGGACTTGAGGGATGTCATGGCTTGGGGCGGGGGGCGGGGGACGGTGGGGCGTGGGGGGGAGCGAGCGTCCGCAAGTTTAGATTGCGACGCCGTCGATTCTCCATCCCACCGGGTTCAGGCCGATCCCGGTGTCCCGAACCACGTCCATGCCGGCGCAGCGCCGATAGCTCAAACCCAACGCGCGACGGCAGGCTGGGGTCAAGGGGGCCACGCCCCCTTGCCGCCGGAGGCATTTTCGTCGCGGAACCGTGGGACACAACAGACGTCCCCTTTGTGGGACCGGCGTCGAGGACTCACTGGTCGCTCTGCAATCCCCGCGGGTTGGTGAGCGGGCATCCGGCACGTTGTCCGCGCTTGGACACTCACACCTTCAGGCATCTCTCGACGGTCAGGCCTCCGGCGGGCAAAGGGGCGTTGCCCCTCTGCACTCCCCACCAGGGTGCCCCTGGACCCGGTTTTATGAGTCCGCTGTTACGCCACAACGGACCCGTATCCTGGACGCTGGCTACTTATCGATTCGATGTGGCGTGCTCAAGCTGCTCCGGCTCGACATAGATCGTTCCTTCAAACCTTGCGATCTGCTCCAGCGTCGCCGTCAGAATCGAGTCCACGGACGGAACCACGGCCGGCTTCGCCAACCGGAACCCGACAAACCGCGAACAACCCAGGAACCGGTCCACAACAAACGTCTCACCCAGCGTCAGCCCCGCCTTCTCGGCATAACGCGCGATCTGCCGATGCGTCTGACAAAGCGTGTCTCCCCAGAAACCGGGAAGCCGACGGCCGGTCACCGAGTAAACCGCCGTATTGACGAGCATCCGGCATCCATAAACCCGCCGGCCCGGCTCCGTGAGCGCGTAGTGCAACCCATACCCCACGCCGTGGCAGGTGATGTTGATCACGCCCCCCGGCCGGAGAACGCGCGACCACTCCGCGAAAATGTTCTGCTGGTCCGTGTACGGAATCACCACGCTCGAAACGATCGCGTCGAACTCGGCATCGCCGAACGGCAACTCCTCAGCCCGGCCATGTCGGACCGACAGCCCGGCCTCGCAGCATTCCGCGACGAGCCGCTTATCGATCTCGACCCCCTGGACGCGATGCCCCCGCTGGCGGAGGTCGGTCATGAGCTCGCCATGGCCGCAACCGATGTCGAGAATCTGCGACCCGGGCCGCAGTCCATCCACGAGGAACTGGCGGCAGAGGACGTTGGGAGGCGGAGCATGCGGATCCGGAGTCGGGATCGACATCGGGACTATCCACTGAAACGGGGGAGCGGGGTGACCCGACAACCCTAGCTCCCCCGACCAGCCGCTCCCGGCCAATGCCCGCAATCCCGTCCGGATCCCGCCCGTCAAAGTCGGCCTATCCCTCTTTCACCGCTGCGCCCGCCGCCGCCGGTGCCACCGCTCCAGCCCCTGCGGCCGGCCCGTTGGTCGGCATCTCGGCCGAGTCGTGCAGCGGAAGCGTGAAGCCGTGCGCCTGCATGATCTCGTGGATCGCGGGACGCACCCCGGGAAGATGCGCGACGAGCCGCTTGAACGCCTGCCGCGAGACCGTGATGACGTTCACGTCGGTCTTGGCCCGGATCCGGGCGTTCCGGGGCTGGTCCGACACGAGGGCGACCTCCCCGAAGACATCCCCCGCGGAGAGCGTGGCGACGACGTTGTCGTTCTTCACGACCTCAACCTCGCCGTCCGCGATGGCATAGAGCTTGTCGCCGAAGTCCCCGGCGTCAAAGACCGTCTCACCGGCATGGAAGTGCTGCGAGACGACGTTGTCCGGACGGAAGATCCGGACCTGGGTGATGTCCCGCGGGAGGATGAAGTCCAGCAGCCAGTCGAGAGCGATCCGAACCTTGCGGTCGAAGCCCGGGATCTTGGAGAGGTACACCGCCCGCCAGAACATCCACGCCGGAATTCCCCACAGCCGGATGCCGAACACCTCGGCGACGGCGGAGCCCCGCCCCAGCGAGGCGAGCTTTCCGAGACCGGTGAAGAGGAACGGCTTCTTCTTCGTATGACGGATCGTCGCCAGGATGTTCGTGGCGCAGGTCCGGGCCTGGCGAATGGCGTGCTGGGCGGTCGGCGGCGAGATGATGCCGTCCTTCTGCGGGACCGCCGCGCAGTCGCCAAGGGCCCAGACGCCCGGGTACTCGGGGACTTCCAGGAACTCGTTGACCTTGATCCGGCCGGCGTCGCACGGGCAGGGGAGGGTCTCGATCAACGGGGAGGGAGCGGCGGGGACGGTCGTGACGACGGTCCGGGTCGCGATCTGCTCCTGCTCCTTGCTCCCCTTGGCCTGGACGAGAACGGAGTCGGCCGAGACCGCCTTGAGACGGGTGTTGAGCCGGATCTCGATGCCGCGCTTTTCAAGGATCTTGTGAGCGTAGCTGGCGAGCCGCGGGTCCAGCTCGGGGAGGATCCGGTCGGCGCTCTGCAGAAGAATGCAGCGGATCTCGGAGTAGTTGATGTGCTGATACGCCTTCACGGCGGTCTGGAGGAAGTCGTTGAGCTCGGCGAGACACTCGACCCCCGAGAAGCCCCCCCCGGCGACCACGAACGTCAGGAGCTTTTTCTTCTCGACCGGATCGGTCTCGATGTCCGCCTCTTCCAGCATCCCGACCGTCTCGTTCCGCAGCCGGAGGGCGTCCCCCAGGTACTTGAACGGCGTGGCGTGCTCCCGCATCCCCGGGACCAGCTTGTAGTTGAGCCGGGTCCCCAGGCCGATGACGAGCTGGTCGTAATGGAGCGTCAGGAGCTTGGGCTGGAACTCGCCGCCGAGCTGGACCGTCTTGTTGACGAGGTCGATCGCTTCGATCGGGCGGGTGTAGATTTGCGTCCGGCGGGCGAGGCGGCGGATGGGGGTGATGCAGTGCAGGGTCTCGATGGTCCCCGAGATGACCTCGGGGAGCAGCGGCTGGAAAACCATGTAGTTTTCGTTGGTGACGAGCGTCACCTCGATGTCGTCCCGCTCGTCCCGCGTCATGAGGGACTCCAGGTCCTTCGCCGCGTGCACGCCAGCGAAACCGCCGCCGAGAATGAGAATCCGATGCTTGCGTCGAGTGTCCGTCATGGTGGCGCCGGCCGGAGATTTTGCCCGCGGCCCCCTCATGGCGCCGCCTGGTTTTGGTGTTTACCCCGATGTGCAGGGTGAGGTATATGCCGCACTTCTCGTTTCGCCAATGGAACGGGGGGAGCGGGGGCGGTTCCGCGCCCTTCCCAACCGGATCACAGGACGTGCTCCCTCCTTCTTCCCAACGCGCGCTGCCGCTGGTCTGCCGGGCGGACCTGCAGGTCCAGGAGATCGACGTTCGCGGCCGCCGGCACTACGTGGTCAAGGATCCGCTGGGATTGACCTACCTGCGGCTGCTTCCGGTGCAGCACCGCGTCCTGAAACTCCTCGACGGGACCCGCTCGCTGGACGACGTGGTGGCGGTCCTCCACTCCGATCCGGAGTACCGGCGGTTCGATGTCGGCCAGATTCGGGGAATTCTGTTCGATTTGCACGACAAAGGGCTCGTCTGGAGCTCCCGGCCGGGAACGGCGGCTGCCGTCGTGGACCAGCAGAAGAAGGAGCGGGTCCAGCGGTGGAAACGCCGGCTGACGAGTCTGCTCTTCATCCGGCTCCCCGGATGGAACGCCCGGACCTTTCTGGTGCTTCTGACCGACTGTTTTGGGTGGCTGTTCACGCCGTGGGCCTTCGGGCTGGCGGCCCTGTTCGGCCTGTGGACCGGGTTGTTTCTGCTGAGTCACTTCGAAGAATTTCAGCGGCAGCTGCCGTCGCTCGACGAGACGCTGACCGGCCAGAACCTGATGACGCTGTGGTGCGTGGTCGGCGGCCTCAAAATTCTTCACGAATTCGGGCACGGCGTGGCCTGCCGGCGGTTCGGAGGGGAATCGCAGACGATCGGTGCGGCGTTCCTCGTCTTCAGCCCGTGCCTGTATTGCGACGTGTCCGATTCCTGGATGCTTTCCCGCCGCGGACACCGGATGGTGGTTTCGGCGGCGGGGATGTATGTCGAGCTGCTGATTGCCTCGGTCGCCCTGTGGCTGTGGTGGTTCTCGGTGCCGGGGCTGTTTCACTCGCTCTGTCTGCAGATCGTCGTCGTCGGATCGGTCTCGACGCTGCTCTTCAACGCGAATCCGCTGTTGCGGTACGACGGTTACTACCTGCTGCAGGACCTGTTTGGCGTGCCGAACCTGCAGTCCCGGTCGCAACAGGCGATGCAGGATGCTTTGTGGTGGACCTTGCTGGGAGCCGAAATGCCCGACAACCCGCTCATGACTCCCCGTTCCCGGATCGGCTACGTCGCCTACGGACTCGGCTCGGCGGGCTACCGCTGGTCGATGGTCCTGGGGGTCGGCCTGTTCCTCTACAGCGTGCTGGAACCGTACGGCCTGCAGGTCCTGGCCTGGGGCTACGCCCTTGCCAGCGTGGTGGCGGCGGCGGGACTCTTCCTGAACAGCGGGTGGAAGGCGGTCCAGACCCAGGACCTGCGGCGGTCGGCGCCGATCCGGCTGCTGGCGGTCGGAAGCGTCGTCGGCGGATTGGGGTGGTTCGTTCTCTCGTGTCCGATGCCGTTTCACGTCACCGCTCCGCTGATTGTCGAAGCCCGCGGCGTTCAGCACGTTTATTCCGAGTCCCCTGGCCGACTGCAGTCGCTCCTCGTTCGGGAAGGGGAGCGGGTCGAGGCGGGACAGCCGATTGCCGAACTGGTGAACACCGAGTTCGACCATCGGGTCATCGAGCTCGAAGGAAAGATCCGGACGCTCGAGACCGATTCCGAACTGGCCCGGGCGATTTCCGATCCCGACCTCAATGCCCTGGCCCGCGAAGGGCTGCGGACGGTGTTGTACCAACTCGAACATGCCCGGACGGATCGGCAGCGTCTGAGCGTCCGGGCTCCTGTCAGCGGCCGGATCCTGACCGCGCCGCCGGAAGCCGACACCTCGGGCGGTCAGGATGCTTCGGTCCCCGGCCTGCGGGTCGGTGCTTTGAATTCGCAGCGGCTGGAGTCGCATGTCCTGCGTCGGACACACCTGTGCAGCATCGTCCCGGAACGGGGCTGGCAGGCGGTCGCGTGGGTCGATCAGGAGCAGCTGGGGACGATCGCCGCTGACGGGACCGTCGATCTGCGCTTGGAGGCGTTTCCCGGCCGGACGATCCACGGGACCGTGGAGTCGATCGCTGCCGCCGATGAGAGCACCGTGCCGGCCGCCCTGTCGAAGAAGAGCGGCGGGCAGATCACGACCCAGTCTGCGGAGGACGACGAAGTTCCCGACCGCCGGCTCTATCGCGTCGTCGTCCGGCTGGAGGGTGAGGCTCTGCCGCTGCTCGTCGGGATGCGGGGGACGTGTCAGCTCGACAATCCGGCCAACACGATCGGCGAGTGGTTGTACCGCGCGTTCTATCGCACCTTCCCCGCCGGAGGGGCGTCCTGATGGTCACCGGACCTTCGATCACGGGGCCTTCGATTACCGGACCGGCACTTCTGGGACGCGTCCATGCGTGGCCGCTGCCCCGCCTCGTTCGCGACGTGGCGCTCCAGCTGGAGATTGGCCAGATCTTCCGCGAATCGACACGGTGGCAGAGCTGCTCCGATCAGGAGGTCCGGTCCCGGGCCCTGGCCCTCCGGGCCGCGGTACAGGAAGGGGAGGATGTCCGCCGGCTCGTCGTTCCGGTCTATGGGCTCGTCCGGGAGATCTCCCGCCGCAAGCTCGGGATGGCGCACCATCCGGTCCAGATTCGCGGGGCGCTGGTGATGGCCCGCGGCAACATCGCCGAAATGCAGACCGGCGAAGGGAAGACGCTCACCGCTCTCATGCCGATCGTCCTCGGGGCGCTCGACGGGCGGGGGGCGCATGTCATGACTTCCAACGAGTATCTCGCCAAGCGGGATGCGGAGTTTGCGCTGCCGGTCCTCGAAGAGTTCGGCCTGACTGTGGGCTACATCCTCCACGCCAAGCCGCAGGAGGAGCGAGCCCGGGCTTACCAGCAGGACGTCACATATGGGACAGAGAAGCAGTTCGGCTTCGACTTCCTGATCGACACCATGACCCTGACGAAGGCCTTCGGAACGGCAGCCGGGCGACGCGAAGGGGCTCCCTGTCCGGGGCTGCTCCAGCGGGGGCATCACTTTGCTCTCGTGGACGAAGCAGACAGCATCCTCATCGATCAGGCGAGTACGCCGCTCATCATCTCCTGTCCGCAGCCGTGCCCGCCGGATGAACAGGTGCTCTTCCGCTGGTGCGATGCGACCTCCGCGAAACTCATCGCTGACCGCCACTATCGGCTGGACCGGGAGAAACGCTCGGCCAAGCTGACGCAGGCGGGGTGCCGGTCCGTGCTCCTGACGGGACGGCCGCCGCAGATCGGCCGGTTTCCGACGGATCGGTTGTTCGCCCAGGTCGAGCGGTCGCTGGTCGCCCGCGAGTGTTATCGCGGGGAGCGGGATTACATTGTTCTTGATGGGAAGGTCGAGATCGTCGACGAGGGGACGGGGCGCGTGCTTCCCGGCCGGAAGTGGCAGGACGGGCTGCAGCAGGCGATTGAGGTTCAGGCGGGGGTGGCGTTCAGCGATCCGATGGGGACGGCAGCCCGGATCACGCTGCAGAGCTATATGAAGAAGTACGGCCACCTGTGCGGGATGACCGGGACTGCGACCGACGTGGCTGAGGAGTTGCGTGATGTGTATCGCGTGGCGGTGCAGGTCATTCCGCCGCATCGGCGTTGCCGGCGGCAGGAGGCGTCGACGCGGGTGTTCTCGACGCTGGAGGCCAAGCTGGCGGCGGTGACCGAAGAGATTGGCCGGCTGGTGGCGGCGGGGCGGTCGGTGCTGGTGGGGACTTCGTCCGTTCACTCATCCGAGCTGTGTGCGAAGCGGCTGGCGGATGCGGGAATTACCGCGCAGGTTCTGCATGCCCGGCATCATGAGCAGGAGGCCCGGATCGTGGAGGCGGCGGGTGAGCCCGGGATGGTGACCGTGGCGACGAACATGGCGGGGCGGGGGACGGACATCAAGCTGCATGAGTCGGTCCGGACGGCCGGCGGGCTGCATGTTTTGGCGATTGAGCTGAACAGTTCGGCCCGGGTGGATCGGCAGCTGGTGGGACGCAGTGCGCGGCAGGGGGATCCGGGGTCGTTTCAGTTCTTTGTATCGCTGGAAGACGATCTGCTTCGGGCGCTGGGGCCGGAGCGGCATCGGCGGTTGATGGAGTCGGGGCGTCGTCGGCGGCGGATGGAGTTGCCGGGGCGGTGGGTGAAGCCGTTTTATGAGGCTCAGATTCTGTTGGAGCAGCGTGGCGAGAGTGATCGTGGGCGGATGCTGCAGCAGGAGACGCGTCAGTCGCGGATGTTTGATTCGTTGGGTCTCGATCCGCATGTGGACTTGTTGACGGACACGATCTTCTAAGAACCGGGTCCAGGGGCACCCTGGTGGGGAGTGCAGAGGGGCAACGCCCCTTTGCCCGCCGGAGGCCTGGCCGTCGAGAGTCTCTCTGAAGGAGTGAGTGTCCAAACGCGGACAACGTGCCGTATGCCCTCTCACCAACCCGCGGGAATCGCAAAGCCAGCGGTGTGTTGTGAGGGAATCCTCAGCGCCGGTTCCATAAAGGGGACGTCCGTTGCTTACAACGGTTCCTCATGGAAGTGCCTCCGGCGGCAAGGGGGCGTGGCCCCCTTGACCCCAGGCTGCCATGGCACAATGGGTTTAAGGTAGCAGCGTCGTGTCGGCAAGGACACGTTTTGTCTACTCAATCCACCAGTTGCGCTGCAGGTACTCCTGGAACTCACCGAAGTACACAAACAGCCGGCTCCGAGGAGCACACTCCAACCGCGCATTCACCTCCATCCCGATCCGCCGCAGCGGCAACGTCTCCGTCTCCATCGTCCCATACACTGGTACCGCCGTCCCCAACTCCGGCGTGACGACGGACCGATCTCCAATCCGCTCAATCCGCCCCGGATGCGTCTGCTCCGGCCGAGCCACCGCCCGGTACTCCACCGCAATCTCCGGATGCTCCGCCGCCCACGTCAGCAGGTGCCCGGCCCGCTTCTCTGGCACCGACATCTCCACATGCCAAGGGCCGGTCTCATCCATGACGGTCAGAAGCGTCTCCCCCCGCTGCACCGGCCGACCCATCAGCGTCTTCACCGGATCGGACGTCGTCACCGTCCCCGCGATCGGGGCCTTCACGACCAGCTTCTCCCGCTCCGCCTCATCGACCACCAGCTGCTCGCGAAGCGTCTTGATCTCCTGGCTCAGCACCGCCATCTGGGCCTGCAGCCGGGCTGACTGCTCCCGCGACTGCCCGGCCAGCGCCGTCCGCAGCTCCGCCCGCGTCGCATCGACCCGCTTCAGCTTCTCTTCCAGCTGGCTCGACCGTTCCCGGATCGAGTCCTCGATCGGCGTCGACTGCATCCGGACCAGGATGTCTCCCGCCTGAACCGCCTGGGACTCGCGGACCAGCACCTCCGCGACTTCGCCATCAAGGGCCGCATAGACATCCCGCCGGACGACCGGCATCAGATGTCCCCGGCATTCAATCGGAAGCGGGATCTCGCTCGTCGCCAGGAACCACATCGTCCAGGCAAGGCACGCGACCGCAAGCACCACCCACATCAACCGCGACCCGCGAAGGAGCTCGGCCAGGAACCCCGCGGTCTGGAACCCGGGCACCATCGTCAGCCGCCGGTGCCGCCGGGCGTTCTCGAGAGCCAGCGACACCTGTTCGAGACACGGGGCGAGCCGCGCCGCGAGGGCCGGGTGGGGAAGACTCTCGGTGAAGTATTCGAAGGCGATCGCCCCCAGGATCTTCCGCGGGGCGGTCGACGGCTTGCCGTTCTTTCCGGCCGGGGCGGTGGCGAAGACCGGCTCGATCAGGATCACCTGGGCCGAACTGGCTTCGATGTACTCGGCGAGCGTGCGCGAGATATCCCCCGGGAGCTCGTCCCCTTCGCCGGTGAACTGGAAGCGGCGGCCGGTCCGGACGACGCCGAGGGCGAGCGACTGCAGGAGCTGCACCTGCCGCGAGCGGGAGTTGACGGTCTTTTGTCCGCTGGCCGCCGCGAGGACCGGCTTGCGGCGGCGGTGTTCGAAGAAGCTGACCCGGTCGCAGTGGACGATCGGCCGCAGTTCGTGGGCGGCGGTGAGCATCGTCTCGGACGGATCGAGCGAGCCGTGCAGCCGCCGGACGAACGCTTCAAACTCCGGGAAAAAGGCTCCGTGGTCGGAAACCTTTTCGGCCTGGCCGGCGCGGCGGAGGAACCGCTCGACGAGGTCGATGAGCTCGGTGACGGCGGAGACGATCTCCGGTTCTTCGAAGTCGATCTCTTCGTCGGTGAAGAGCTGAATCAGGCCGATCTTCTTCCCGGAGTCCCGGATGGGGATCAGGGCCGTGAAGGGGAAGGGGATCGTGACGCCGAGGGTGTGGCGGCGGGTCAGGGGGCCTTCGGCCTGCCAGCCGTCGATCAGCAGGTGCTGGCAGGAGACGGAGGTCCGGCGGTCATTCATAACGCCGGTTTCGAGGAACCGCAGATGGGTCAGCAGGCCCATTGCGTTCTGCTGCTTCGTCCCCGCCATCCAGATCGCGCCGATTGCGGCGGGGTGATCCGCGGTCAGGAGGGCGAGGAGCTTGTCGAAGAACTCGAGCGGGGCGCAGTCCTTGGTGATGAGACGGCGGACTTGTTCGACGGCGGCGTGGAGTGCCAGGCCGACGGGGGCGGCCGAGGACGAGCCGGCTTCTGTCGCGAGGGAAGGGGACGCGGCGGGTGGTGTTGGAAGCGGCGGTCGTGCCATCTGGGAAATCCTTTTCCACCCCGGTCCGGACGAATGCCGCGCGGGCGGCCTGCTTCGGACGGGCGCTCCGGGCCCGTCTGTGACGGCGTAAGTTCCACTGGAATCGGGGTATGGGTCAAGACGGTTTTCGTCTTGTGACGGCGGCGGACTCGCCCGTAAGTTCCCTCGTCGTCCGTTCCACCGGGTCTCGCCGAGGGGTCCCCATGTCCCGCTGTCTGCTGTTTGCCGTCTGGACTGTTGCCGCCCTCGTCTGTGCCCCGGCCGGATCGTGGGCTGAGGAGCCCGGTGTGCATGTCCCGAACTGCCGCGTGAGCGTGATGCAGCGGGCGGCGGTGGCGGGTGAGAAGTTGGGGGTTCTGACGGAGGTTCTGTTCCGCGAAGGGGAGATGGTCCGCAAGGGGGACCTGGTGGCCCGGTTACGGGATCAGGCGGCGCGGCAGAGTCTTCTGATTGCCCGGAAAGAGGCTGCGAACGAGATCGATCTTCGTTTTGCCGAGAAGGCGAGCGAACTGGCGACGCTGGAGTATTCGAAGGCGGCGGAGCTGAACCGAGATGTGCCGGGGGGGCATTCGGAGCTGGAGATCCGGAAGTTGCGGTTGGCGGCGGAGCGGGCGGTGCTGCAGATTCAGCAGGCGACGTTTCGGCTGGAGCTGGCGGATTTGCGGCGGCGGGAGGCGGAGGTCGCTTTGGAGTCGTTCCGGATTACGGCTCCTTTTGACGGGGTGGTGTTGCGGGTGCACAAGCAGCTGGGTGAGGCGGTGCACCCGGGTGATCCGCTGATTGAGATTGGCAACTTCTCCGTGATGCGGGTGGAGGGGTTTGTGTCTGTGCCGGAGAGTTTGCTCCTTCGGAAGGGGAATCCGGTGACGGTGGCGGTGACGGGTCTGGAGGCGAAGGCGGATGGGCAGCGGCCGTATTTCACGGGTCGGGTGACGTTTGTGGATCCGGTGGTGAATGAGGTGAGTCAGCAGGTGCGGGTGTGGGCTGAGGTGGAGAATCGGGAGGATCTTCTTCGTGATGGGCTGACGGCGGTGATGCGGATTGATCCGAGTACGCGAAGCACGGGTCGTCCGGCTGCGCGAACCGCGACTGCCCCGGAGTGACTCTTCGGACAGCGTGTCGCATAAGAGCCGGGTCCAGGGGCACCCTGGTGGGGGATGCAAGGGGGCAACGCCCCTTTGCCCGCCGGAGGCCTGGCCGTCGAGAGATGTCTGAAGGAGTCCGTGTCCAAGCGCGTACACCGTGCCGTATGCCCCCACGCCAACCCGCGGGGAATGCAAAGCGAGCGGTGAGTCCTCAACGCCGGTTCCACAAAGGGGACGTCCGTTGTGTACCACGGTTCCTCATGGAAGCGCCTCCGGCGGCAAGGGGGCGTGGCCCCCTTGACCCCAGGCTGCCGTAGCACGTTGGGTTTGAGGTAGCATAGCTGTGCCGGCAAGGACGCTTAGCCGTCTGCCTTCACCAGCTCTTCGATCAGGCGGCGGATGCGTTCCCGCTCGCTCGCCTTCTCCGGCTCGGACGCACCGACCGGCCCACGGAAATGGATCGGGCTGTCGAACACGGTTTCCGCATCGTTCGTGAACCGAATCCGCTGAAGCACGTCCCGCAGCGGCTCAGGTGCCTTGTCCGGAACGGAGCGATACGGAGCCGTCAGCCCCAGCACCAGAATCGCCGCCCGGTCCCACGTTCCGACCGACCATGCGGTGTTGGTCTCGCCCCCCGACTTCTCAGCCAGGACGTTCCGCAGCGTCTTCCGGATCTCCGCGTCCGTCGTCGACTGCAGGCTCTCGATCCAGCGGTCGAGATCCTCCGCCGCGGTTCGGGCTTCCGCCTGGACCGTTTCGGCCTTGGCTTGGAGACCGGACGACAGCGTTCGGGAGAGAGCGGCGAACGACGTCACGAACGTCTTCGAAGCGTCGGACTCAAACGCCTCCGCGACCCGTCCAAGCGATTCGAGCGTCCAGTTCCCCCACGCCAGCTGCACGCGGGTGTTCCCCTGCCGGGCGTAGTGGAACTCGTTCGCGTCGGCGGCCGGCTGCCAGAAGCCCCGCTCCTGGCGCCAGGAATTGGACTCCAGGTCATGATGACAGGCGAAACAGCTGTACTCCGAAAGCTCCGGCCAGGGAGCTTTCCCCTGCGTCGAGAGCGCCGCCCGCCGCTCCAGCTGCTGCAGCGCCGTCGAGGCCCCGACCAGCTGGCCGACGAGCCAGTCCCGCATCGGCTGCGGCGCGGTCTCTGGCTTGGCGGCTCCGGTCCGGTTCTCTTTCCAGTGCGACGGGATAAGCGTCTGGTACCACGACATGTCGAACTTCATCCCCGGATGTCCCGCGGCGATGAGGTCGTGGTTCACGTCCCGTCCCGCGTCTCCGACGTGGCACGACGTGCAGATCCTGGCCCGCGACAGCGGAGTCTCCGTGTCGAGGAAACCCAGCTTTGCCTTCTGCTCGTTTGTGTACTTGAGCCACTCAGGCCGGTAGTGAACCTGGATCCACTGGCTCGCGTTCCCGTGGCACCCTTCGCAGCTCACCCCTTCGGAGAGAGACGGGCCGCGGGCGACCGAAGGCTTTCCGGAGTGGGCGTCCCCCGGACCGTGGCAGGCGAGGCAGCTGTCCCAGTACCGCTGGAACTCCGCCTCTTTGCCGGGGCGGGGGACGAGGTTGTCGTCCGCCACGCCGAGGTTCCGCATCATGTGGCGTGAACGCTCTTCGAACAGCACCGCGTAGGCGTGCGAGTGCGGGTCGTCGAGCCAGACGTGGAACTCATCGCCGCGGATCGCCGTCGGCCTGGGATCGACGGTCAAACTTCCGTGGCAGGCGGTCGTGGAGCACGACGGGCTGCCGAGCGGTTTGCCGATCGCCTGGCTGGAGCCCGAGGAGGCGGCGGGGGCCGAAGCTGGCGTCGTCGCATCAGGCGTCTTCGCTTCGAGCCCCGGACGGAAGGCGGTTCCCCCTCCGACAGCCAGGGCGAACAGGAGAGCCGAGGCCGCGCGGACGCCCCGCTTTCCCTTTCGCGGCTGGCTCGGGGCGGCGCCCGTCATTGCAGCGCCTCCGACGGAATGGCGGGCTGGCGATCCTCCGGACGGCCCGCTGGCGAACGACCCTCCAGGAACTCGCGGATGCCGGTCTTGGTCACCTTGTCCCGGGCGCCGTGGTGGAACAGGTGGCACTCGATGCACCCGGCGCCGACTGCCACCGTCCCGGTGTTGACCGCCCGCTGGCCGTGACACTTCTGACAGACCTCGATCGCCGGCATCAGGATGTCCCGCGACGTCGTGCTGGCAAACACCGTCGCCAGTTCGTTCGCGTTCGCCGGAAGCGTCGGGTAGAGCGTCTTGGTGTCGATGTCCTTGTACGGGAGCCCGTTGCGGGTGTGGCACGCCTCGCAGCTCATCGATTCATGCCGGTCGTGGCGGAAGCGGCTGTGCGGCATCCATCGCTCCGGAATCCGCGGCGGGACGACCTTCCAGGAGACCCGCGAGCCCTCTTCGGACTTCTCCGTCTTATGGCACTTCGTACAGGCCGATTCGAGGAGCGACTTGAGCTCGGGGCGGCCGGGCTCGACCGACTTCTGCGACGACGAGAAGAGCCGCTGCTCCCACTCCTCATAGAGAGCGGAGAAGTCGCCGGCCTTCGTCGGCTTCGAGGGGGCTTTCGTCGGTCCGCCGAGCGGATCCTGCGGCGGCTGCGTCTGCTGGGCGGCGGTGGCGCTGAGCCGGTCGACGAGGATCCCGCGGATGATCTCGGGGGCTTCGTGCGGCAGCTCGCCGGTCGCCTTGAAACCGAGCTTGTGGCATTCCTGGCAGTGCCGCTCGAAGTTGATCGGCCGCAGGTAAGCCCCGCTGACGTCCCGCTCGTGGCAGTCGACGCAGGCCAGCGTACGCGTCTTGTCCTTCCCCGCGATCAGGTTCGGCTCAAGGTGCAAGTGGTGGTTGAACTCGAGGGCGACGTTGTCAACCAGCTGTCCTTCTTCGAGCCGCGTGAGCTGAAGCGCCCGGTGGCGGCCGGGGACGGAGGTGTCGGGCGGGGGATCGCGGAGGATCGCGAACTCGGGATGGTCGTGGAAACTCCCCATCGTGAGCTGGAACTTCGGATCGGGGAGGGTCGGAGCGAGCTTGGCGTGGCAGCGGGTGCAGTGCTCGTCCGTGATCGCCGCCAGGAGCGACCCGCCGTTGTGCTCGACGTGGCACCCCGCGCAGCCGATCTCGTCAAACTGCTTCTCGAGGTCCGTGATCGCGGTTCCGGTCAGGAAGTCCCCCAGCAGGAGCTTGTCCGGGAACCGGCCGTTCACCGTGAACTGCTGATGGATGTGGTTCTCGCTCGTCTCCGCGTGGCAGGTCTGGCACTGCGCGTCGGAGGTGGAGTGGATCCGGTTGTCGAAGTGCAGCAGCCGGCGGAAGGTGGCGAACGACTGGTCGTGGCACGCCTTGCAGTTCTTCTCGAAGACCCGGTGCCCGTCCGAGATGGGGCGGGCCTGGAATGCCCGGTGATCGCCGCCGAGGACGGGGATCAGCAGGAACAGCGTCAGGACGCCGGAGAGCCAGACCAGCCGGCGTCTCCAGACGCGCGTGCGGTTGACTTGCCGCGCCACTTCGACGTCATATCGACTCGCGATGTCCTTAAGGCGACGCTGGTCAGGCACTGTCCGAACCCGGTGCAGAACATGTCAGAGGGCCGTGGCCGTCAACGGCGTGGCCATGGTAGCGGTCGACCGGCTGGCGCGACAGTCTTCCGAAGTCAGTTCCCGCGTGGAAAAAGCGGCGTCGGCCCATGGCTGGGCGCGACTTCG
Source organism: Planctomyces sp. SH-PL14 (assembly GCF_001610835.1). NCBI lineage: Bacteria > Pseudomonadati > Planctomycetota > Planctomycetia > Planctomycetales > Planctomycetaceae > Planctomyces > Planctomyces sp. SH-PL14. The sequence goes on from NZ_CP011270.1 coordinate 6,480,752, forward strand.
TGCGGGGAGGGGGATCGGTCCTTGAGGCTCCTCAGATTGCTCTAGCAGCGATTGTCGAAGTTACGATAGCGTAACCGCGCGTGCGCGAATGGAATGGACTGGTCGCCGTACAGTCGGCGTGTCGTTCCGCACGAACGACCTGAAAAGATCCAGGTTGAGGTGGGGCAGGGGGGGAGTTGGAACCGGACGTTCCGAGGCCCTGGCTGACCCTATGCGCGGCGCCCCGAGCGACAACGCCGGCAACAAGACAGGCAGAAGACAGGACGTCTCACCATGGCTGTACATCCGACCGCCGTCATCGACTCTGCGGCCGTGATCGATCCCACCGCCTCCATCGGGGCGTACTGCGTGATCGAAGGCCCGGTTCGGATCGGAGCCGGGACGGTCCTTTCGCCATTCGTCCACATTCTCGGCGACACGGAAATCGGTTCCGAGTGTCGGATCCACACCGGGACGGTCGTCGGCGACCTCCCACAGGACCGGGCCTTCCAGGGACATCACTCCTCGGTCCGGATCGGGAACCAGACCACGCTGCGGGAGAACGTCACCGTCCATCGCGGGACGATCCCGGAATCGGTCACGAGCATCGGCGACCGCTGCATCCTGATGGCCGGCGCGCACGTCGGTCACAACTGTGTCGTCCGGGACGACGTGATGCTGGTCAACGGCGTGCTGCTGGGGGGCTATGTCGAAGTCGGCCGCCGGGCGGTGATTTCCGGCAACACCGGCGTCCACCAGTTCTGCCGGATCGGCGAGTTCGCGATGATCGGCGGGCTGTCGAAGATCACCCAGGACGTCGTCCCCTACTTCATGGTCGACGGTCACGGACTCTGTGCCGGGATTAACCGCGTCGGTATGCGGCGGGCGGGGATCGGCCGGGACGACATGGAAGAGGCCAAGACCGCGTTCCGGATTCTCTGCCGGACGCCGAGCACGCTGAAGACCGCCGTCGAACGGCTCGATGCCGCCATGGAGACGCCGACCGGCCGTCTGATCTTCGACTTTGTCGCCAAGTCGTCGAAGCGCGGGTTCCATCTGGAGCCGCTTCACGCCGAGGAAATGCCCGCCGCCGTCGCGACGCCGGCTCCCACGATCCTGCCGATCTCCGACGCGGTGGCGCTGCCGAAGGCGGCCTGATCTCCGGCCGCAACGGAATTACGACTCCATCCGCCACGGCTTTGCGCCCGGCGTGTCTCCGCGGCGACCACCTTGAGAGACGGTACTGCGGCCCGCGGCGACCGGTCTCCACGAACTTTCCCATGAAATGCCCGGTTTCGGCTCGCCGGGGCGAAGGAATTGCTTGCGCCGTCTCAAGTGGCGCGTTGTTTGCTTCTGGGCTTTCCCGGTGAAGACGTCCGCGCGTCGATCGTGGGCAGCGCGCTCGTCGGACCGCGTCCGGGTGAGGGAGCAGGCATGCTTGGCTTTTTCTGGTGGATTCTCATCGGCTTCTTTGCCGGCCTGATCGCGCGAGCGCTCGTCCCGGGCAATCACTCGATGGGATGCATGACGACGATCGGCCTGGGACTTCTCGGATCGATTGTCGGTGGAGCGATTTCGTCTGGTTTCAGCGGCGTCGATCCCCGCGACACGCGGCTGCATACGAGCGGCCTGATCATGTCGACGATCGGCGCGATTCTGGTCCTTGTGCTGTACGGCGCGTATTCCCGCCGTCGCGGTCCGTAGTCCGGTCGGTGTTTTGGAAAAGCGGCGTCGCCCGTTCCTTGTTCTCGTGGCTCCGAGTTCATGAAACCGTCTTCGCAGAGTTCAGCGAACACCTCCTCGATCCCGTCCCGCGCGGGGCGGGGAACCGGTGCCGACTCTGTCGCGCCGCTTCGAGAGTCCGCCGCCGGCCGGGGGGCGGAGGGAGCGTGGGGGGCGGCGGCCGGTTTCCGCAGCGTCCAAGTGCTGTTGGGGATCGTGCTGACGGTCACGATTCTTTACTTCGGAAGTTCGATTCTCGTCCCGTTCGCGCTGGCGGTCCTGTTCGCCATGCTCCTGCACCCGATCGTTCATCGGCTGGAGCGATGGATCGGACGGATTGCTTCCGTCGTCACGGTCGTCGCCGCTCTGATGCTTTCGGCCCTGGGAGTGGGCTGGGTCGTCAGTCTGCAGCTGGTCGATCTCGCCAACCGGATTCCCGAGTATCAGAAGCAGCTCGTCGTCAAGCTGGAGCGTCTGCGGGGGAGCGATTCCTCCAGCGGGACGATGCACAAGTTCCAGCAGGCGATGGACCACCTCATGAACGCCATCGAGGCGGGGACGAAGCCTTCGTCCGAGCCTCCCAAGGACGAGCCGTTCTTCAAGGAGATTCTCGACGGCCGCCGTGAGCCCCAGAAGGTTCAGGTCGTCCCGGAGCCGACCTCGCGGTGGGCGGCGATCGCGATCGCGCTGACGTCGCTCGCGAATCCCCTCGCCACGTTCGGGATCGTGACGGTGCTGGTCATCTTCCTGCTGATTCAGCGGGAGGATGTCCGCGACCGGGTCGTGCGGCTGATGGGGACCGGGAAGCTGACGCTGACCACGAACACGCTGGGGGAGATGGGGAGCCGGATCAGCCGCTACCTGCTGATGAACGCGCTCGTCAACGGCGGCTTCGGGCTGGCTGTGACGCTGGGCCTGCTGGCGATCGGGATCGAGTACGCCCTGATGTGGGGGTTCCTGGCGTTCGTCCTGCGGTTCCTTCCCTACATCGGCCCGATTGCCGCTACGGTCCTGCCGGTGGCGATGGCCGCCGTCCAGTTCGAAAGCTGGATGCCGCTGATCTACACCGGCGGACTGTTCCTGGTTCTGGAGCTGTTTACGAACAACGTCGTCGAGCCGCTGGCCTATGGGCACAGCGCGGGTGTCTCGATCATTGCCATCCTTGTCACGGCCACGTTCTGGACGTGGGTGTGGGGACCGGTGGGGCTCGTGCTCTCCGTCCCGATGACCGTGATGCTGGCGGTGCTCGGAAAGCACGTGCCGCAGCTGCAGTCGCTGGGGATCGCCCTCGGGGATGAGCCGCCGCTCGAAACGTACGTTATCTATTACCAGCGGCTACTGGCGGGGGACCAGGAGGAGGCGGAGTCGCTCCTGGAGGAGCATGAGGCGCAGCGGGGGCTTGTCGGCGTGTATGACTCGATCGTCGTTCCGGCGCTGGCGCTCGCGGAACGGGATCGTGTGGGGGGGCAGCTCAGCGCGCGGCAGATCGATTTCATCTGGAAGTCGACGGAAGATCTGGTCGACGAACTAGCGGTCCCGGACCCGATGGTCCGGGGCGATGCGGCGGTCGAGCCGGCGCTGGAGATCCGCATGCTGGGGTGCGCGGTCCAGGACCGGGCGGACGCCCTTGCGTTGCGGATGCTCTCGAACTCGTTGCAGGCGACGGGCGGAACGCTCGATACGATGTCGGATTCGATGCTCGCGGCGGAGCTTCTGGAGCATGTGGAGCGGGATCGGCCGGACATCCTGTTTCTTTCCGCTCTCGGAGGGGGAGGGGCGGTTCAGCTCCGTTACCTGCTGAAGCGGATCCGGCAGCGGGAGCGGAATCTGAATGTGGTCGTGTGCCGGTGGGGGTATCCGGGGGGCAAGGAGCGGATGGCGAACCGGATGCGCGAGTGGGGGGCGAGCCGGGTGGTGACGACGTTGGCTGAGGCGATGCAGATTGCTCGCAGCACGCCGCGGATGGAGCGTGTGCCGGTCGCCGCCAACTGAAAAGCTGAACACCGTCCCGGCCGGAGCAGCGTCGCTAGCTCAAACCCAACGTGCTACGGCCGCTGGGGTCAAGGGGGCAACCCCTTGCCGCCGGAGGCACTTCCACGAGGAACCGTGGGACACAACGGGCGTCCCCTTTGTGGTACCCGCTATGAGGACTCCCTCAACCGATACCGCTCACTTTGCAATCCCCGCGGGTTAGATGAGGGGGCATACGACGCGGTGTCCGCGATTGGACACGATCTCTTTCAGACATCACCCGACGAGAGGGCCTCCGGCGGGCAAAGGGGCGTTGCCCCTCTGCACTCCCCACCAGGGTGCCCCTGGACCCGGTGAGGTGAGGACCAAGTCACCCTAAAGGCACAGTTCCATCTCAATGAACTGCCACGGCGTCTTCTGATACGCCGCCTTCATGATGTGCAGCGTCTTCCACCGCGTGATGTGATGCGGGCTCGTGAACTTCGGCGTTTCCTCCGGAAGGCCAAGCAACACGTCCTTGCGGATCACCATCGCCCGCACCTTCCGGGTCTTCATCTCCCCGGCACACTCGAACGTCAGGGCCACCAGATACCGGCCCGTCACGACCGGCTGCCCAAGATCACGTCGGATGAGGCCCGCGGCAAACTTCTCCGAGACCTCGTTCAGGACAGAGTTCAGGTAGTACCAGTACTCCGCCTGCGGCAGCGGGAGCAGCGGATTCGCCTCGGTCGTCCGCTGGGACGCCCTGAGGACCTCGCTCACCGCCACCTTATTGAGAAAGATGTCCTCACAGCTCTTCTCGAGAAGCGTGCGGATCAGCAGCGTGTTGTCGACGAACAGGTTCAGCGACACATTGATCCGGTCGAGATACTCCTTCCGCTGCCACTTCTGACGGGCCCGCCAATACCCGTACCACCCGGTGAGCGACGCCAGCAGGATCGTGATTCCCCACTGAATCCCCCGTTCCCGCAGATGGGTCAGAATCTGATCGAGCATCCGTCTCTCCAGGGCGTCGGTCGCAGGGAAGCGGGGCCGTTCGATCCACCCGACATGGTCGATCGTGTCCGCGACGGCGGTCTTTGTGGGACAACGTCTCCATGGGGACGCCGGTTCAACAAATCCGGTTCGGGCCGCGGCGACGAGGGACCGTTTCCCGGGGAACCCGGCACTCAGGAAGCGGACTTGGCCGGCGTTTCGGGGCGAACCTCCGGCGTGGACCGGAACTCCTGCTCGTCGACGATCGCCACGCTGTGCGGCTCGATCCGGTACGTGATCCCGCGCCATTCGTGGCGCCGCGTCAGCCAGGCGGTCAGGACGGCCGCCGGATAATAGAACCCGAGGAATAGCAGGGCGAAGGAGCAGCTCAGAATCTGTCCCAGGTCGTATCGCCGGAGCGTCACTCCGCGCCATTCCCTGAGCAGCTTGCGGACAAGGCCGTCGAACTGGAGGACCATAACCTGCACAACGGTTCCATAGAGGAACGTGCAGATCCCCCATGTCGCGATGTTGGCTCCCCCTTCGTAGATCGTCCAGGGGAGGCAGACCCAGCCCAGGGCGCCGAGGAGCATCGCCTGCAGAAGAACCCAATTGGCCGCCGGGTGATGCAGCCGCGCCGCCAACATCTGGCGGAGGAGGAAGCCCCAGAACGAGGCGAACGACGTCCGCTCCTCGTTCAGCATCACCAGCGGAATGACCGGCACGGCGCTCGTGTTCCGCCGGTCCAGGAAGTTGGCGAGCTGCGTGTCCTCGCTGAAGGCATGGGCCAGAAGGTCGAGGTACTCCGGATCGCGAAACACCTCTCGGCGAAGCGCCAGGCTTCCACCCCATGGGATGTGGTACTGGACCATCGACGGGACAGCCATGCCGTTCCAGTAGAACCGCAGCAGTCCCACCGGGTCGCTCCCCTGGGGGGAATACCAGCGGTTGCCGGTCGAGGCCAGGACCCGCGGGTCCTTCATCGGAGCGACGAGCTCCCGCAGCCAGGTCGGATGGGTGATCGCGTCGCCGTCGCAGGTCGCGATGACTTCAACGTCGTCCGGGGTGCGGCTGTAGGCGCAGTGCAGACTGCTCGCCTTGCGGGTGCAGGTTGAGAAGGCGTGGTCCCGGATCATCACCTCGACCCGGTCCGCCCCATGCAGCGCCTGCAGTTCACGGACATGGGGGAGCGCCTCGTCGGTCTCGGTGTCGACGACGATCAGGACCTTGTAGTCCGGGTAGTCCTGATGGACGAGCCCCGAGAGACAGCGGTCGAGGAACGGGTCGCTGCCGCGGAGGCAGAGGACGATCTGGGCCTTGGGGGTATAGTCGCCGAACAGCGCGGGATACCCGTTGTCCAGGGCCTGGCGCAAGGCCCGCCGAGGAGCGCGCGACTGAAGCCAGGTCAGGAGCGACAGGCCGCAGGCGAGAACGATCGATACGATTCCGGACCAACCCAGTGCATTGTCTCCCAATTTGTGACGGAACCGCGAAGTTTTGGCGTATTGAAGTGGGCCCGCATGCGACCGGGCTCGTCCCGGACTATCGTCCAGAGGAGGGGGCCGGATACATCGGATATGCCGCAAGTCCTCGATAGGAAGATACTTTGCGCTCCGACTCCCGGCAAGACGTGTCCCCGGCGGCTGCCCCCGCTCTCCGGCGCGGCGGTGGCTGATTTCTCACCACCCGGCGTGGCGCGATCGGCCTTCGGTCCTTCGAGGTCGGCTTTCGACCTTCGGGGTCGGTCGGTCGCGGGCTGGAGAAGGGGCTCGCCGGGAAAACCACTCCTTCGAAAATTCCGCCCGCGCGATTCGCTTTGCTACACTCGGGTTCACATCACAAACCTCTGTCGCGATTCATCGAGATCGGCGTCCATGGATTTCTACAAGGAATGGCTGGGGATTCCCGACGGGCCGCGTCCGCCCGATCACTACGAGCTGCTGCGGGTCAAGCGGTTCGAAGACGACACGGACAAGATTCGCGCCCACTACAAGAAGCTCAATACCCACGTCCGCAAGTACGCCTCCGGGCAGTATTCGGTCAAGTCGCAGGAGATCCTGAATGAGCTCGCCAAGGCGATGCTCTGCCTCACGGACCTCGACCGCAAGACCGAGTACGACGAGGGGATGGGGCGCGAAGTTCCGGTCCGCAAGGACTCCTTCGGCCGGGCTCCGCTCCTGGACGTGCTCGTCAAGCAGGGAAAGATTTCGCGGCAGCAGAAGACCGAAGTGGAAGAGTTCGCCGGCAAGCGCGGGCTCTCCCATCGGGACGCGGTCGTGCAGATGAAGCTCGTCGAAGCGGATGCCGCCGCCCAGGCGCTCGCCATCCAGCTGGGGTTCTCCTACGTCGACCTCGAGGACATGCTCCCCGAGGACGACATCCTCGATCAGGTCCCCCGCCAGCTCGTCAAGAAGCACACCTTCGTCCCGCTGTTCATCGACGACGACCGGCTGCTCGTGGCGTGCGTGGACGAACTGGAGCATGAACTGGAAGACGAACTGCGGCTGCGGTACGACGTCCCGGTCCGGGCGGTCCTCGCCACCCCGCGGGCGGTCAGCCAGGCGATCGCCAAGTACTACGCCCCCGGCGCGCGCGACGAAGCCAAATCGAGCGCCGCTCCAGCCAAGTCCGGCGGCAAGGGGGCCAAAGGGAAGGCGGCGAAGTCCGATGGCGGAGGCGGCAAGTCGTCCAAGGCCGCGGAAGCGAAAATCCCCTTCAAAGAACTGCCTGCCGAGGAGCAGGCAAGCCGGAAGCAGACGGGCCTCCTGATCATGTGCTGGAGCGTCATGATCCCCATGGCGTTCAAGCTGATGGAGTTCAGCGAGACCCTCAAGCCCTATCTCGCCGACTACAAGTTTCTCGGCTACGCCTGGATGCTGGCCTTCGTGACCGGCCCGCTTGCGGTCCTGTGGGTGACTCAAAAGTACTGGAAGTAGCCCTTTCTGCGTGCCATGAACGTAAAAAGAGGGCGGTCGAGACAATCTCGACCGCCCTCTTTGCATCGATGGTGCAGAATTTCGACTACATCAGGTCAAGCGGGATGTCGTTCGGGCCTTCCGGCTTGATGGTTGCCTTCAATCCCATCGGCGAGGGGGAGGCGTACTTGGCCGGCAGCAGGTTCTTCGGGGGAGGCTGATTTTCTGCGGGCGGACGGTAGTCCCCGGTTTCGGGAGAGCCCGAGCCCTGACCTCCCTTGGGAGCCTCCATCTTGGTCACGGCAACCATGTAATCTCCCGCCGGGGCTCCGTCGCCGGCTGAATGAGTCGTCAGGGCGAACTTGCCTGCGGCATCCGTCGTGGCATAGGCCCCAAGCTTGCCGTCGGTGCTCAGGAACGTGACCGTGGCCCCCTCGACTGGCTGCCCCTTGAAGGTCACCGTCCCTCCCGCCTTGTAGACCGCAGGGCCCTTGGGTGGGGGGGCGCTGCTGCCGCAACCGGCCAGGACGGCAGACAGGAGGCAGAACAGGAGAGAACGCGTCATGAACGAAGAGCCGAAGTGAAGGTTCAAGGGCGGACGGGGCGATCCATGAGAACGCCCGACCGATGCAATGCGAGATTCTATTCTTCACGGCCGATTCGCAAAGGGTCGTCGCACGCTCGCCATTCTGAGTTTTGCCTGAATTTGACTGTTCTCCGCCGATCCCTACTGGCGATTGGGACTGACCAAGTGTTTAGGTGCGTCGCAACATTAATCTATGTACATATGCCCGTTGACACTTCTTCGTTTCCTCACATAATTCCGGGCCCAGGGATTTTCTGAAGGCTTCGCCACGGGTGCGGTGGAGCGCGGCTGAAGGTCATGCGCTGTGGCCGGCTGTTTGCCAGGAGATTCGGTCTTTTTGAGTGGAGTTGGTCGCTTCATGGTCGTACGGAGTCGCAAGGGGTTCACGCTGATCGAACTCCTGGTTGTCATCGCCATCATCGCTGTACTGGTCGCCATTCTTCTCCCCGCCGTTCAGCAGGCGCGGGAAGCGGCGCGGAATTCCCAGTGCAAGAACAATCTGAAGCAGATCGGAATCGCCCTCCACAGCTACCATGAAGTGTTCGGCTGCTTCATGGCACGCAAAGGTGGCAGCGGCAACGGCGGGACGAATGCCAGCCCCTATTACGACGGGAACTACAACCGCCTGAGCGGCTTTGTCCCGATGCTCCCGTACATTGATCAGGGAGCACTCTACGGAAAGATCCAGCAGGGGGATGCGACCCACGCCTCGGGCGGCCCCGCCGGCTGGGACGGGTGGGCGGTCTGGAACGTTAAGATTCCGACCTACCAGTGTCCTTCCGATCGCGAAATCTCCGCCGGCCAGATGCAGCACAGTTATGCATTCAGCATGGGCGACGGTCCGATTCGCGACAACGTGAGTGCGGGTACTGTCCGCGGCTTGTTCGGCTACCAGCGCTGCGTTCGAATCGGCGACATCCAGGACGGAACGAGCAACACGATTGCCATGAGCGAACACTGCAAAGCGGAATTCGCTGCGGTGACGACGACGGCGAACGCCTACCCGGCCATCGAAGGGATTGCCAACAACGTCACCTTCGGCACCCCGGCGATTCCGGGCGTCTGTCTCACGCAGGCCTCGAACGGGTTTTTCATCCCGGGGATTTCTGTGAAGGGAAAGCGTGGATACGTCTACACGGACGGCCAGCCGGAGCGGGTTGGCTTCCACACGATCCTTGGTCCGAACGCTCCGTCCTGCGGTGAAGGCGGCAATACGAATGCCGACAACTCGCACACGTTGCTCCCGCCTTCGAGCCGTCACGCGGGGACTGTCAATGCCGTGATGTCGGACGGTGCTGTGCGGACGATCAGCGACAGCATCGACACCGGCAATCTGGCCATTGGTCCGGCGACCAGCGGCCCGAGCCCCTACGGCGTCTGGGGCGCCATTGGCTCCAAGGACGGTGGCGACAAGGTCCAAGACTTCTAAGCTTCGAAGTCCTATTGTTGGCAACGACCAGCCGACTCTCCGAAAGGAGAGTCGGCTTTTTTGTTGGCCTTCGAGGTCAGCGCCCGGATCGAGGCGTTGAGGAGCAATCGCTCCGACTACCACTTCCAGTCGGAGCGGCCCTTGAGGTTCTGAATCCGCTCCGAGGGCCAGCCGCCGTTCTTGAGGCGGGTGATCGTGTCGGCGCACATCGTGAGCGTGTCCCGCTGGCTTTCGACATCGAGACCGGCGAGGTGGCCGCAGAAGATCACGTTCTCGAACTCCAGCAGCGGGCTGCTCTTGGCGAGGGGCTCTTTCTCAAAGACGTCGAGACCCGCTCCGCGGAGGTGCTTGGACTTGAGGGCGTCGTAGAGCGCCTTCTCGTCGATCAGCGAGCCGCGGGCGGTGTTGATCAGGACCGAGCCGGGCTTCATTTGGCCGATTCGCTCGGCGTTCATCATGTGCCGCGTCTCAGCGGTCGCCGGGTTGTGGAGCGTCACGTAGTCGGAGCGGGAGAGGAGATCGTCGAGCGAGGTGAGCTCGATGCCCCAGGTCTGCACGAATTCCGGGTTCGGATAGGGCTCGCAGGAGAGGACGTTCATCCCCAGGCCAACGGCGCGGGTGGCGACCGCCTGGCCGATCCGGCCGAGGCCGACGATCCCGATCGTGGAGCCCATGATTCGGGGGGTCTGGACCCGCAGCCACTGGCCGCGGCGGCATTCGAGGTCGCGGAAGGGGAAGCCGCGGCCGATCGCCATGAGCATCGCGATGGCGTGCTCGGCGACGGCGTGGTGGTTCACGCCGGGGGTCGTGGCGACGACGATCTCAAGCTCGTCGCAGGTCTTGGTGTCGATGGCGTCGAAGCCGACGCCGGTGCGAGCCAGGACCCGCAGACCGGGGAGGGCGTGGAGGACGTCGCGGGTGTAGGGTTCCGAGCCGGCGACGATGGCGCAGCATCCCTGGGCTTCGCGGATGAGGGTGTCCGGGTTCCAGTAGTCGAGCGTGCGGTCGACTGGCTGGACGGTGAAGCCCGCTTCCTGGAGGAGAGCGACGTGCGGACCTTCGTCCGCGCTGAGGGCAGTGGACTTGACGTTGAGCGGCATGGTGAGAGAAGAGGCTGAGGTCAGAAAGCGTGTGACTGGAAGGCTATCGGAAGGATAGGAGCGTGTGTAGTGGGGCCTCTGGCTCGAACCGCGTTCTCGCCGGCACGACTCCGCTCGCTCAAACCCAATGTGCGACGGCAGCTGGGGTCAAGGGGGGAACCCCCTTGCCGCCGGAGGCCGTTCGATGAGAAACCGTGGTAAGCAACGGACGTCCCCTTTGTGGTACCCGGCGTTGAGGGCTCCCACACATCACACCGCTCGCTTTGCAATCCCCGCGTGTTGGTGAGGGGGGCATCCGGCACGTCGTCCGCGCTTGGACACGCGCTCCTTCAGACATCTCTCGACGGCCAGGCCTCCGGCGGGCAAAGGGGCGTGGCCCCCTTGCATCCCCCACCAGGGTGCCCCTGGACCCGGTGACTTTGGATGTCGTCCCGTGGATGTCCTCGATCGCCCCCCGCCTCCTATCATTCCCACATGTCCACCGAGAAGACCGAAGCCCTCGTCATCCGCCTGGCCGACTTCAGCGAGAGCAGCCGCGTCGTCACCTTCTTCACGCGGGATTTCGGCAAAATCAGCGCTCTGGCGAAAGGAGCGAAACGCCTCAAAGGGCCCTTCGAAGGCGCTCTTGACCTCCTTTCCGAATGTCACCTAGTGTTCATCAGGAAGGAGTCTTCCGCCCTGGATCTGGCCACGGAAACCCAACTGATTCGCCGGTTTCAGCCGCACGGCAAGAACCTGTCGAGCCTGTACGCCGGGTACTACGTGGCCGAGCTCCTGGATGGGCTGACTCTGGAGGATGATCCCCATCCTCACCTGTACGCGGCGGCGACCGATGCCCTCCTGCGACTCTCGCTCGAGGACGACCATCGCCTCCCGGTTTTCCAGTTCGAGCTGCGGCTCCTTCACGAGATCGGACACCTCCCCTCCTTTGAAGCCTGCGAGATTTGCGGGCGGCCGGTCGACTCCGGCGAAACTGCCCGGTTCTGGGTCTCGCAGGGGGGACTGATCTGTGACAAGTGCGGCCGGCCGGAGTATGAACACACCTCAATTCACCCGGAGACGATCTCGGTCCTGCGAAACCTGCTCAGGCCCTCCGACGTTTCCTCCCCGTCCGACCCTTCCCTTTCGTCCTCCTCATCCCTTCCCCTTCCTCCGCTCGCATCGCGGGAACTGAGACGTCTCCTGACGGCGGCCATCGCCCACATCCTGGAGCGTCGACCCAAAATGCTGGCCTATCTCAAGTTCTAGCCTCAATGGACGAGACTGGAACCTGAACCCGACACGGATGTCCCTCAACTGCCGCATCACCTTCGGAGTCCGATCCCGCCGCTGGCGGGGCGCCGCGCTCGGGTGCTTGTGGATCTCCGTCCTGACGGGTTGCCAGGCAACCACCCGCTCCCGCAACACGACCGTGACGATGGTCGCCGACAAGGGAACCAACAAAGAGGAGCAGCGGGACGGCGACTACAACATCCAGGGGCCCACGCAGCGACTCCTGAACGCCCGGAACTGGCAGCGGGAAAAGGAAACGGCGATCGCCCAGGGGAATGAGGCGGCGATCGAAGGGCTCCCCGAGTACCAGGCGGCCGAAGACCTCTACAACGCGGGCAAGTACAAGGAGGCCGAGAAGGCCTTCAAGACTCTCGCCAAGGAACGCCGCAAGAGCTACGAGACCTGGCAGGTCCGCTGGGACAACTGGATCGGCGTCAAGAACGCTGCCAAGTGGGACCCCTATTCGAACTTCGGCGATCCGATCGAGGAAGACTCCCTGTTCATGCTGGCGGAGTGCCAGTTCGCCCAGAAGCGGTACTCCTACGCCCAGGACTCGTATGACGACCTGCTGAACCGCTATCCGTCGACGCGGCACATGGACCATACGACGCGGCAGCTCTTCCGCATCGCCCGGTACTGGCTCGACGTCAAGGACCCGGTCCCCGACGACGGCGACATCCAGGCAACCTCCGGCGAGGAGCAGCGGAAAGAGAGCCTCAAGCCCAAGGCGGCGCGCAGCGGCATCCTGCCGAACGTGGCGGACCGGACGCGGCCGACATTCGACACCGACGGCCGGGCCCTCCAGGCACTCCGCTCGATCTGGCTGCACGATACGACCGGACCGCTGGCGGACGACGCCCTGATGCTCTCCGCCAACTACCACCTGCGGACCGGGGACTTCACGGAGTCGGCCCGGCTCTACAAGCTGCTCCGCGAGCAGTATCCGGACAGCAAGCACTTTGAAGACGCGTTCATGCTCGGCTCGCATGTGACGTTGGCGTCCTACCAGGGCCCGTCCTACGACGGCAAGTCGCTCGACGAGGCGATCAAGCTCAAGGAAGCCGCCCTGCGGATCTTCCCCGATCTCTCCGATGAACAGCGGACCCGGCTCGCCGGCGAGCTGCGGCGGATGTACGACGCGGAAGTCGAGCGGATCTGGGACAAGGTCGAGTTCTACGAAGCGAAGAATTCGCCGAAGTCGGTCGAGCTCTACTGCAACGTGCTGATCAACAAGTATCCGAAGAGCCCGTATGCGGACCTGGCCCGCAAGAAGCTCCAGGAGACGAACCGCGACGTCGCATCCCGCGGCCGGACCCCCGGCTGGTGGCCAGGAGGCGAGAAGTCGGCCGAGGCACCCGAATCCCGTCCCCCGGCCGCGCCCCCGTCGCCTCCGCCGGAAAAGGCGGTTGTTCCCGACGCTCCGGCCGAAGAGAAAGCCGAACCCAAGGAGCCGCGGCGGTTCCAGTTCCCCAACCCGCTCCGGCGGGCTCCCAAGGCCCCCGACCTGCAGTCCCCCGGCAGCGACTCCGCGGAACCTCCGCTCGTGGCGCCGGCGGCCGGTTCGGCCTCACTCGATGAATAGGTTCCTCGTATCGGAATGATCCAGAGAACGGTCATCGCGATGTGCGCTGTCTGCTGGCTGGCGACCAGCGGATGCGGTTATCGCATGGGCGCTCCTTACGCCGCGGAGGTCCGGACGGTTCACGTTCCGACCTTCACGACCGACTCCTTCCGACGGGGTTTCGAGCTCCAGCTCACCGAGTCGGTTCAGAAGCAGATCCAGCTCCGGACTCCGTATCGACTGGCCAAGGAGCCGGGGGCCGATACCCGGCTGACGGGACGGGTCGTTTCGATCTCCAAGCGGGTCGAGAACCAGACGAAGTTTGACGACCCCCGCGAACTCGAGATGCAGTACGGCATCGAGATCAAGTGGGAAGACGTCCGGACGGGGCAGCCGCTGGCTGAACGCTCGATGGCTCTTCCGGGGAACGTCGTCCAGCTCCTGACGGACGTCAGCTTCGCCCCGGAGACTGGACAGTCGCTCGCCGTCGCTCAGCAGCAGGCGGCCGATCAGTTGGCGCGGCAGATCGTGGGGATGATGGAGACGCCTTGGTGAGACCCGTGGAACGATAGGTCTCCAACGCAATTGACCTCACCGGGTCCAGGGGCACCCTGGTGGGGGATGCAAGGGGGTCACACCCCCTTGCCCGCCGGAGGCCCGTCTCGTCTCGACCAAGCTGAAGGAGCGAGTATCCAAACGCGGACACCGTGCCGTATGCCCCCTCACCAACCCGCGGGGATTGCAATGTGGGCGGTGTGATGTGAGGGAGTCCTCAACGCTGTTTGCCCAAAGGGGATGTCCGTTGTGTCCCACGGTTCCTCAACGAAAATGCCTCCGGCGGCAAGGGGGCGTGGCCCCCTTGACCCCAGGCTGCCGTGGAACGTTGGGTTTGAGCTATGGGAGCTGCGCCGGCGAGGACGTGGTTCAAGTTTGCGGATAGGCCCACCTTCATCGACTACGCCTCCCGCGCAAAACCACACTCTGTGGCTCGGCGGCATTCAGGCAGAAACAACAAAAAGAGGGGAGGTGACCGAGTCACCTCCCCTTCTGTTTTGACGCAGGAAGAAACTACCGGATCTCAGGGCTCGGCGGCATGGGGGCCGGCGGAGTCGGGAGCGTCCCGATCATCCCCTCCGGCGCGACGCTCAGCGGCACCGGGTTGCTCGAGGCGCCGTCACCGCGGATCACCAGGACCTGAGCATCCGCGGCTGAATTCCCACCGACATTCGGTACCGTGAACTGCACGCCGAGGTCGTACCACCCCCGGATCTCCGCCGAGAGCTGCTGGTCGCCGACCGTCACGATGAGCTGGCCCGGCTCCGGACCAAACCCTTCACCGGCGAGCGAGACCACCGTGCCAGGGGCAGCGGCGGTGACGTCCGTCGAGAAGGCGGCCGGGTCGACCGAGTAGATCTCGCCGCGGTTCAGGACGGCGCCGTTGTTCGCCTTGTCCGCTTCCGGCAGGGCGCCGCGGCTGTCGACGACGGCGTGCAGGAACTCGAACGGCATCGGTGAGCCGTCGGTGTCGCGGTTCATGGCGTTCGCCTCGAACGGCAGCCGGATGTCGATCGAGACCGTCGCTTCCGGAGCGATCTCGGGAATCGTCACGCCCGACTGCTGGACGTTGCCGGCCAGCTGCTGCGTGTTGGTGGCGAACAGCGAGACGTCGAACGGCTGGCGGATCTCCGTCTTGCTGTTGTTCCGCAACCAGACGCGGAACCGGGGGCCGAGCTTCTCCGTGACGTGCCCCGGATCGACGAACCGGACCGCCAGCAGCTGGAGGTCTTCCGCCGGCACGACCACCGGCGGGACATCGACCCAGGTTCCGGCGGTGACGATCGGGAGCGGCTGCCAGACCGGGTAGTCATAGACCACGATCGGCGGACACGGGTCGTAGAAGTACGGACGGCAGTAGAACGGCCGCGGGTCGTAAATCGGCAGGACGGTCGGCCAGAAGGACCAGCTGACCCAGGGGCTCCAGATCGGCTGCCAGGCCCAGCGGGGATACCATCGCGGGCCGGGATACCAGACGCTGAAGCTCGATCCCGTGTAGCCGGCGAAGATCGGTCCCGACCGCCGCCGTCCCCAGCCCCCGTTCGCGACGAGGGTCGTGTTGAGGTTGAGCTGCCGTGTCACGTCCCCACGACGGTAGAGGTTGAACTGCCGGTCCAGGTCGTACTGCCGGCCGATCCGGGACTGGACGAGCGGGGCGAAGTCGTTGTCGCGGATCCGCGTCTGGAACCGGCCGGAGACGCGGTCCAGATTCAGGGCCGCAAGCTGCGGATTGGAACGAACGGCGTCATTGGTCCGCAGCCGGTCGAACGCCTGCCGCAGGTCGTTCTCGTCCCGGACCCGGCGAAGGTCCGGCAGCCCGCCGGCGACCTTGGGATCCTGGACAAGGTTGTCGAGGCGGAGCTTGGGATCGATCCGCAACTGCTTGACCGGGCGGCTGCCTGGATCGCGGGCGATGTTGTCGCTCAGCCCAGGGCCGCGGTCGCGGTCGCGTCCCGGACCGCCGTCGCGCCCTGGGATGCCGCCGGGAAGCGAACCTGGCGTTACGCCTGGGATGCCGGGGCGACCATTCGGTCCCCGACCCACATCGCCGCGACCGGGGGTTGGGATCGAGGGGGTCACTCCATCCCGTCCCGGACGACCGGGGAGCGTGTTGCCCGGGAGGGGCAGGGTGGGAGTGTTGGCCGACGGGGTGCCCGGAACACGGCCGGGTGTCGACGGCACACCGGGCAGGTCCGTTGAAGGGATGCCGGGGCCGCGGCCTGGTCTTGGCATCGAGGGAGTGTCAGGCGTTCCAGCGCCCGGCCTTCCCGGAAGGCGGCCGGGATTGGGGACCGAGGGAACAGACGGAGTGATTCCTGACGGGACTCCCGAGCCGCGACCGGGCCGGGGGATCGAAGGAGTCGAGGGGACTGAAGGAATCGGGTTCGACGGGATCGGGTTGGAAGGGACTCCTGAGCCGCGGCCCGGCGTCGGGACGGACGGGACTCTCGGCACACCAGCGGGAGGTCCTCCCGGAATCCGGCCCGACGGGATCCCCGGGGCACCGGCGGGCGGTCCGCTGGGAAGGCGGCCGGCGTTGGGAAGCGATGGAACACTCGGAGGATTTCCGGGGAGTCCGCCGGGACCGCGGCCGGGGAGCTGCGCGTTCACCTGGCCCGCAGGAGCACTGGGAGGACGGCGTGTTTCCACCTGCCGGCCCCGCTCCATGGAGCGGCCGATGTCCGGGACCCGCCCGGGTGACCGGTTGTTCGACGGGGGAGCAATCGGCGGCGAGGGGGTGGCGATGCTGGGGGCCGCCGGAGGAGCCGATCGTTCACGGCCGGACGATCGCGGTGGACCGCCCGACGCGCGGCCGGACGGGGGAGCAGCAATCGAAGGAGGAGCCGACGGCCGGGATGGGGGGCCGGGGGGGCGGATCGCGGTGGCGGGGCCGGGCGGGACTCGGCCCCGCGCGGACCGGCGGCGGGGCGCTCGGGAGCTCCTCGGCTCGCCTTATCTTTCTTGTCGGCGAACGCGACATTCAGCAGCAGCACGCCAGCGGTTCCGCAGGCGAGTCCGAATGACTTCCATCGAAAAGGGATCATGACGGACTCCTGCTGTTCGAGCGCATAAGGGAACTGGACACGGCCGAAATGGATACGGCCAGGACCGGTCAGGGCATGTTACGCAATTGGGGATGGCAAATCGGGGGCCGCGCGGGACTGGTCGGCTGAAGATGCCGAAATCCCTTGGACTTCCTGCTCCCATATCGTTCGACGCGCCATCAAAAGGAAAAAACCGCCGTCGAACTGACGGCGGTTTTTCGTGTCATCCAAGTTGACGTGGCGGATTACCACCACCGGCCGCCGCGGCCATAGCTGAAGCCACCCCACGGAGTCGAGACGCTGTAGCCTCGACGACCGCCGTAGTAGCCGTAGCCACCGTAGCCGTAGCCACGGCCGCCGTAGTAGCCGCGGTTGTAGCCGTAGCCGCGTCCGTAGTAGCCGCGGTTGTAGCCGTAGCCGCCGTAGTAGCCACCGTAATACGGCCGGGCGTAGTACCCACCCCCGCCGTAGTAGTACTGAGCCTTCGACTCAGTCGGGGCCATCGTCAGGGCGCCGACGGCCGCAACGGTCGCCAGCAGCAGGGTTCGAATACTGGACATGATCAGACTCCTCAGTTGCGGAACAGGTGATGATCCAGGTCAGCCACCTCTTCCGCAGAAGGTCGGCCGCCGACGTTTTGGGAAACTCAACTCCACGCCATGAGAGGAAACTCCTCTGCGACCTCCGATACCGGGGCTCCGATGGGAGTGGCGGTCACCAGCGGGCCGACCACCGCCGAGAGAGCTCTCGGGCGAACGGAGAACCGTGACAATGGAGTTGAGACACTCTCTCCATCCGTTGAAAACTTCAGCGGGGGACTTCCCTTCAGCGTGATCGACCGGGCCTGCCCGTGAACGATCAGATCGTTCTCGAGCAGCCGGTCCATCACGTAGTCCGCCGCCAGGCTCGTGAGCCGGCCGATGGATCCGTTCAGGACAATCACGTAGTCCAGGAGGCCATCGCTGAGCGACGCCTGTGGTGCTACTTGAACGCCCCCTCCCGAGCTGCGGCCGTTGGCGATGAACACATTGATCGCCTCGCACCGCGGCAGGGGCCGGCCATCGACCTCCACTTGCAGCTCATAGGGTGTCAGGTCCGCCAGCGCCATCACTCCGGCGCGGACGTAGGAGAAGACCCCCCACTGTTTCTTGAAGTCCTCATCGATCGAATCGACGAACCGTCCCGTGTTTCCCGCCGTCGCCATGTTGAAGACGAGGCGTTGTCCTTCCGCGCTGGTCGCCTCGATCGCGTCGATGGCAGCCGTGTCGCCGGAGCGGCAGACCTCAAAGGCTTCTTCGAGATCCAGAGGCATGCCAAGCGACCGGGCGAGGTCGTTTCCTGTTCCAAGCGGCAACACCGCGAGCGTGGCTCGCGCGGCCTGCTGTTCCACGATCGCCGCGGCGACGGCGCTCACAGTCCCATCGCCCCCGGCGGCGACGAGTCGCACATCCGAGTCGGCGTGGGAACGGAGGACTGAGTGGACTTCTGTCCCGAGGTCACCCGCGTCGTGAACGGTGACGTCACGCTGACGATCCAGTGTCTGACGGAACTGCTGCAAGGCACTCGCCCTGCTGGCATCTCCATTCCAGAACACATGAATTGGTTGAGACATCGGATCACCTCATCCTGCGGTTGCAGGAACGATGGATCAAAATGCATGCAGCGTGCCGTACTTTCGATTCGCCGCTCCCGTTTTCGAAAGTCGCGACGAGAATGAGCAAAAACCTTGGTCTCCAAAGCAGTTGCTGCGTGTGCATCTGGGCCGACAGCGGATCGGGGACGTTATTCCATCAAGGCCCGGACATGGATTTTGTCTTCCACACGATCAGGCTGGTTCATCACCGACAGGTTCCCCACGCTGCCCAGTTTGGTGGGCGGAGTTATCGAGACGCGGACGAAGTCAGCCGTTCGAACGTGATCTCTCATTCGCCCGATGTCTTGTCCCACTGGTTCGAAGCCGTCCTTGCCGGCACGGTGTTGCTAGTTCAAACCCAACGTGCGACGGCAGCCGGGGTCAAGGGGCCAAAAAACAACACAGGCCCCCTTGCCGCCGGAGGCGCTTCCATGAGAAACCGTGGTAAGCAATGGACGTCCGCTCCGGAATCCCCGCGGCCTGGAGGGGGCATACGACACGTCGTCCGCGTTACTCTGTCAGACATCTCTCGACGGCCAAGCCTCCGGCGGGCAAGGGGGCCAGAGAAACAACACAGGCCCCCTTGCATCCCCGACCAGGGTGCCCCTGAACCCAGTAGGTCGCCTTGCCGGATCACCATTGCGATCCAATTGGCCGTGCGAAACACTCTCTAAAATCGGACGAGGCGGCCACGGGCGGGCATCAGCGTTGAAGCCCGGCGAAGCGCCGCCCCCGATCGCAGGCCTCACGACATGCCACGGACCTATCGCGTCGGGATCATCGGGCACACAGGACGCGGCGACTACGGCCACGCCGTCGACATGGCGTTCACCAGGCTCCCGAACGTCGAGATCGCAGCCGTCGCCGACGAACACGAAGCCGGCCTCGCCGAGGCGCAGAAGCGGATCGGGGCGAAGAAGGCCTACCGCCGCTACCGGGACATGCTCTCCGAGGAGAAACTCGACATCGTCGCCATCTGCCCCCGGTGGATCGACCAGCACCGGGACATGATCCTGGCCGCGGCTGAAGCAGGGTGCCATGTCTATATGGAGAAGCCGTTCTGCCGCACCCTCGCCGAATGCGACGAAGCGGTCACGCAGCTCGAGATGCGGCACCTCAAGCTCGGCATCGCCCACATCAGCCAGTATTCCCCCGTCCTCGACACCGTCCGCTCGATCCTCCGCCAGGGAGAGATCGGCGATGTCCTGGAACTGCGGGCCCGCGGCAAAGAAGACCGCCGGGGAGGCGGCGAAGACCTATGGGTCCTCGGCTCGCACGTCTTCGGCCTGATGCGCTCGCTCGCCGGAGCCGACGCGCTCTCGTGCTCGGCGACCGTCATGCAGGGGGGGCATCCGGTCGGCAAGGCGGACGTCGCCCAAGGGGCCGAGGGGATCGGACTCCTGGCGGGGGACAACGTCCAGGCGACGTATGCGTTCCCCAGCGGGGCCTTCGGGCACTTCGCCTCCCGCAAGGGGGTAGGAGGCGCGCCGACGCGGTTTGCGATCCAGGTCTTCGGCTCCAAGGGAGTTTTGGAGATGGAGAGCGGATACCTGGCTCCGGCCTACATCCTGAAGGACGCCGCATGGTCCCCGGGGCGGTCGGGCAAGGGATGGCAGAAGATCACGTCGGCCGGAATCGACCAGCCGGAGCCGCGAAAGGATGGGAGCTACCAGGGAGGGCACATCGCCGCGATCAACGACCTCATCGAATCGATCGAGGCGGAGCGGACGACGAGATGTTCCGCCGAGGACTGCCGGCAGATCATCCAGATGATCGCCGCGGTCTTCGAGTCGCACCGCGTCGGCGGGCCGGTCTCACTCCCGCTCAAGACCCGCGAGAACCCGCTGGCGCTGATGTAGCTCTCCCGCTTCCAGACGAAGGCGGAGCGGATCGTTAAACACCAAGACACAAAGACTTCACCAAGAACACAAAGGGAAGGCATGTCGGAGGGCAGCCTTTGTGCTCTTTGTGCCTCCTTGGTGTCTTGGTGTTTAACTCTGCGGCGTCCGGCCGAGGAAGCGGTAGTACGGCGCCCGCACGAGCGGCAGGTACGGGACCTTGCCCTGGGCCTCGATGAGCTGGACCGTCTCCAGACGCGACTGGAGATACGGGATGTGGTCCGGGTTCAGGAAGACGTTCGACGACCCGAACCATGCCGGCCAGAAGAGCCGCGACATCCGGCCGTGCCGTGCCGAGCCTTCGCCCGGGTGCTTGCGGGCGGTGTAGAAGTCGACCACCCCCAGCATCCCTCCCGGCTTGAGCCAGGTCAGCGCCTGGTCGATCACCCGGAACCAGTCGGGGATCATCGTCAGCGAGTAGGAGAAGGTGACGACGTCCGCCTCGCCGGTCGCGGGGCGGTACTGCGTGGCGTCCGCCTCGACCGCTTCCACGTTCGTCCAGCCGTGCCGTGCGATCCGCTCCCGGGCCACGCGGAGGAGAGACGGGCAGAGGTCTACGAGATACAGCTGCCGGACATCCTTGAGTCGCTCGCCGATCCGCTCGGCGTTCTCGCCGGTCCCGGCCCCGAGATCGACCCATACGCCGCCGACCGGCGTCGGGACGGAGTCGATCATCTCCTGCCGGCCGTGGAGGAGCCGCTTCCGGAAGTGGTCGTAGGCGTCCGCCTGTCCCGCGTAGAAGCTGTCCAGCCGGTCCTTGTGCGTCGCTCCGCCGTGCGGATGGACACACATCTGCCACAGGACGCGGGCATCGCGGGCGAGGTTGGCGAACGACATGGAGAGCCAGAAGCGAAGAAGACGAGGGAGACGCGGCCGACGGTCGCGGCGTGAAGTTCGTTCTACCGAACTCACGCGCTCGGGGCGACGGTCGACTTCCGGCGGGCGATCGCAAAGCTGCCGTAGGTGTTGACCCGATCGCGGGTGTGGAGCCGTCCCGCCAGGTCGCGGTCGTATTCGAGCACGTCCCCCACGGTCGTCGGCTTGCCGTCGACCGTCACCTTGACCGGGTTGACGAAGTCGCAGCGGCCGCCGGCGCTCCGCCACAGGATCCGGACGTCCGGCGTCGAACGCTCGAGGATCGCCTGCCATTCTCCCCGGAGGGTGTCCGGCTGGTGCTCGTAGAGCCAGTCCATGTGGTCGAGGAGGACGAGCCGCGTCAGAGGCTGCTCGGCTTCCAACAGGAACCGGAGCAGCGGACCGGTGAAGATCTTCAGCCGGTCGACCGCGCCGTTCTTGAGAGTCTCGAAGTTGGCGGGCTTGAGGTACTCGGGGCAGCACTCCTGGGTGTACTTGCCGGTCAGGTAGACCCGCCAGAAGTAGTTGTCGGCGAGCGACTGGCGGGTGAAGACCTCTTCGACCCGGTCCATGATGAAGGCGGCGATGCCCCCCGGGTAGTCGCGGTCGATCTGACGGCGCTGGCTGGCCGGAACGCCGAGCATCGCCATCGTGGTGTCCCGCCGGAGGGCCCAGCGGATCGCCGGACGGAAGAGCCGGACCTTGAGCCGCTCGCGGTGATAGATCTCCGCCTGCTCTTCGAGCGTCTTGGCGCCGAGGACCGCCTCGACCGGGCCGCGGATCTTGGCGACGCGGTTGATGTAGCCGTTCACCAGCCAGGCGAAGAGGCCCGACGAGCCGCGGAAATAGAAGCTCCGCCGGCTGTTGAAGAATTTTTCCCCGCGCTTGTCCCAGAACCCGGCCGCGATCGGGCTCAGGGAGGGCCGCATGGCGGCATAGGCTTCGGCCCAGCGGTCGCAGTGACCTTCGCCGAAGATCTGGAAGAAGGTCTCGTACGGGAGATGGCGGATCCCCGCGACCTTGAGCTCCAGCAGCGCGTTCTGGATCGGGTTGATGTCGACCGCGGTGACGCGGCCCGCTCCCGCCAGGACGTAGTCGAGGGCATTGCATCCGGCCGACGTGATGACGACGAGGTTGTCCCGCTCGGTGAGCTCGAGCGCTTCCCGGTCAAGCCGCGGATCCTCCCAGCACTGGTTGTAGACGAGATTCTTGAGGTGAATCAGGCTGAACCAGCGGCTGCGGAGAGATTCCAACATGTTCTAGCTCCAGATCCGCGGCGGGCCCGACGGGCGGGGCGGCCGCAGACAGCGACCTCAGCAACTCGGCTCGGTCATGGACGATTCAGGGATCAATCCCGTGCCCTGCACGAGATTGAGAGACGGGCTCTGCATCAGGTTAAGCGACGGAGCCGCGGCACTCCAGTTCTCCAGGCCCATCGGAGCCGCCCCTTTGCGGGAGCTCCTCGGGCGGAGACGGTCGCCGGTGTAGAAGTGCTCGAGCCGCAGTTCGCCGTCGTCGTGCTCGATGATGGCGGTGCAGTTCTCGACCCAGTCCCCGGTGTTGCAGTACACCATCTCCCCGCGGGGAGAAATGATCGGGGTATGAAGGTGTCCGCACATGACCCCGTCGCACCCCTTCGCCCGGGCGTACTCGAGGATCGTCGACTCGAAGGAGCTCAGGAAGCGGATCACCTGCTTGACCCGCTTCTTCGCGCGGGCACACAAGTCGTATGGGCTGACATGGTGCCGGCGGACCATGCGGCTCAGGTGCCAGTTGGCGGTCAGGATGCTGTCGTAGACCACCGTGCTCATCTTGGAGACCCACTGCGCGGAGCCTTCCACAAGATCGAACTGGTCCCCGTGCATGACGAGAAGCTTGCGGCCGTCGATCATGTCGGCCTGGAACTCGTCCTGGATCTCCACGAAGCCGAGCTGCCGCTCGATGACGCGGGCGATTTCGGGGTCACGGAGGAAGTTGTCGTGGTTGCCGGGGGTGTAGTGGATCGTGGTTCCGTGGTCGGCCCAGTACTCGAAGACGTTCAGGATGCGGCTGTAATCCTGATGCCAGCAGCCGCGACGCCACTGCCACCCATCCACGAAGTCGCCGACGACATAGACCTGACTGGGAATCCAGCGTCCCAGGAACTCCAGCAGGGGGCCCGTCTGGGCATGCCGGCTGCCCAGGTGAACGTCGCTCAGGAACAGGGTGCGGATCGGACGGGCTTTCCCAGCCCAGGCTCGCGAAACCATATGGCCTCCACAGGATGCTGCGGTCCAGGGAGCGGGTCCTCCGCTCCACCCAGGGCACTCTCCCTCACCATCCGCCGGGACGAACGCGATCCGTCGTGTTCCGGATCTCCGCAGCGAACGGGCGTGTGCATGGGCATAAGGCGCTGGTACCTGTCTAGATCAGTTTCGACTCTGCATGTTGATTCGCCGTGAAGTTTACGGAAATTTGCCGTGATCGCTGGAGAAAGTGACGACAGGTCGCCCTGTTCTCCCGGGGGCTGAGGACTGCGGTTGTGTCCAAGGGGACACGCTACCGTCCTTGGCCTCATCCGGCGAGCGACCGGAGGCGGGTGAGGCGAAAAGAGACGGTGCCGATCACTTGACCGAGAGCGCCTCCAGGTAGTCCAGCAGCGACGCCAGCTCATGGAGCGTGTAGTTCTTCATGACACCCTCAGGCATCATGGAGACGGGCTGCGTGCCGCGCTCTTCGATGTCGGCCTTGCTGATCACATATTCCTTCGCTTGCGCGTCCCGGAGCGTGACCCGGTCGCTCTCCTCGTTCGTGACGAAGCCGGTGACGACCCGGCCGTCGGTCAGGACGATCACGTTCGTGGTGAAGCCCTGGGCGATCGTCTTGCTCGGGATCAGGATCGCGGTCGCGAGGTCCGGCCGCTTGTAGGTCTTGGCGATGCTGCCGAGGAACGGGCCTTTCTGGGCCTGATCCTTCGACGTTGTGTGACAGGCGATGCAGTTGGCCTTGGTGAAGAGGAGCTCGCCGAGCCCTGGGTCTCCCTTGCGGGGGACGACCTGGGCGATGACCTGCTCCGGCGGGAGCGAGCCGATCTTGGGGCTGGTGTCCGGTGCCCGGCGGCTGAGCTTCAGGTCGCCAATCGCCCGGCGGGCCGCCTCGGCGACCGCTTTGTCCTCATCCCCTTCGGCAAAGAGGATTTCGTCGTCGATGGCGTGGCTGCGGATGCGGGCCGCGGCCTTGATGAGCTGGATCCGGCGGGCCGGCGTGGCCCAGGCGGTTCGGATCGCCTTCTGCGCGGCATCGCGAGCTTCCGGGCTGCCGTTGTTGCGGGAGGCGAGGGTCAGCAGGGCGGCACTGGCCCAGTCGGCGGCGCGGCCCTCGGCTTTCTCGGCGGCCTCTTCGACGGCGGCGTGCTGGCTCTCGATCACGGTCGCGGCGAGGAACGCGTTCCGGGCTGCTTCCTGGTCCTTACCCGATCCCTTCGCTTCATCGAGGGTCGCCAAGGCTGCCAGCAGCGCCGGGACCGCGGCGGGCTCATTCGACTTTGACAGGATCGCGACCGCCCCGGCGAGTGTGGCGGGGGAAGCGTCCCGACTGCGGGCGGCCTCGAGGACGAGCGGGATTCCCGCGGGGGGGACCGTGTCGACCGCCGCCATCTGGAGGACCGCGTCCGGGACGAGCTTCGGGTTCGACTTCGCGAGGGCGATGATCTGTTCCAGCGCCTCGTTCGACTGAATCCGGTTGCGGTTCATCTCGCGGACGAGGTGTCCCGCTTCCTCAGGCGAAGCGGTCTGGAGCGTCGCCTTCAGGACGGCGGCGATCCGCGGGGTCTCGCTCCAGGCTTCGGGCTGGTAGTACGGGCCGCGGGTATCGGGCCGCGTCCCCCACGAGTCCCCCTTCCACGTCCCTTCGTGGTAGTGGAGCCGGCACAAAGCGGAAAGAAGGCCGAGCCGGCTGGCGGTGTCGCGCTCCTGTTCGAGTCGGGCAATCAGGCCGGTGACGACTTCGGGCTCGTGCATCATCGCGAGAGCCCGCAGGGCACCGGCCCGCTGCGGACCGCTGGAGGTCAGGGTGTCGAAGCATCCCTTCGAGAGACGGCGGCGGGCCGCTTCTCGGATGGCGATGTGCCGGATGACCGGATCCTCCGCTCCCAGGTTCGCGACGACATCGGCATCCGATGCGGAGCCGGTCAGCTTACCGGCGAGGGCTCGGGCGTCGTTCTGCTGCCGCAGGCCGCGGGCGAGGAGTTCGTCGCTCCGCTTGTCGCCGCGGCGGACCAGTTCCCGCTGGGCCTCGACGCGGCGGCGATAGCTCGGCGATTCGAACTGCCGGACGAGCTCATCGCCCGTGGCCTTAGCAAAATTCGGGAGCGGCTCGGCGCGAAACCCCTTCGGCTTCACGCAGACGATGTAGCCGACGTCCGGACCTTCCCAGTTGAACGTGGCCCCCTTCCAGCTCGCGCAGTAGACGCGGCTCAGGGCGTCGACGTCGGCATCGGTGGGGCGGGTCATGCGGATGAACGGTTCGGGCTTGGCCGTTTCCGCGAATGTCGATCCCTTGGGCTCGACGGTGTGGCGGTAGAGCGAGCCGGTTCCCCAGTCGGCGGTGAACGGCGCGTCGTTCCACTTCCCGAAGCCGGGCTCGTCGATGTAGACTGCGCCGCAGCCCGAGCCGCCGCCGTAGTCGGCGAGTGGCTGCACGCACTCGTCGTTGAAGTTCTTGTAGAGCCGCGGGTAGCCGTGGTCGTCCCCGCCAGTGAAGTGGTGCAGCCGGACGTCCCATCCGCCGCCGTCGTTCGTGTTGTCGCGGGCGAACATTTCCATCGCGGGGCTGATCGCGACTTCGAGAATGTTCCGCGTGCCGGTCGAGTAGATCTCCAGCCCCGTTCCGTCCGGGCGGACCCGCAGGACGCCGCCGCCGCGGTGCTGGACCTTCCGGCCGTCGGTCCCTTCGGCGTTCAGGAACCCGAAGTCCCCGCCAGCGATGTAGAGCCAGCCGTCGACGCCGAGGCTCATCCCGTTGGTCGTGTGGTCGGCGGGACGATCGGCGTAACCGAAGGCGAGGTCCTTCACGAGAACCTTCTGCTCGTCCGACTTGCCGTCGCCGTCCTTGTCGATGAAGACGCTGAGGTGCGGCGGGTGCATCAAGTACAGGCGGTCATGGTCCCACACGAGGCCGCGGGGAGCGTCGATCTCGCAGAAGACGTTCGTTTCGTCGGCCCGTCCGTCGCCGTCGGTGTCCTTCAGGCGGATGACCCGGCCCCGCTTCGGCGAGCGCCCAAGCGAGCCGTTGCCGTCCGAGCTGACAAACAGCGTTCCGTCCGGCGCGGCGGCAACGAAGACCGGGTAGTTCACCATCGGCGGGGCGGCGAAGACCGTCACGTCGAACCCGTCCGGGACGGTGATGTCCTTGAGGATCGCTGCTTCCTTCTCCGGCGTCAGCTTCTCCGCTTTCGGCGGGACGTTCCCTTCCTTGGAGTAGGGATCGGCGAGCGTCGGCTTTGCTTCGAACGGCTTGCCGTCCGCCCCCGCGGGCCAGAGCGACTGGATCCCGTCCCCTTTGAGGACGATTTCGCGGATGCTGCACCAGCCGCCGTGCTTCATCCCGGTCCCGGTGATCCGGACGAACTTGACCGGGTCGGCCGTGATGAGCTTGTCCTCGTGGATGCCAGGCTGGGTGTTCTTCGTTGCGTCGAGGAGGAGCGTCCAGGTGTTGCCGTCGGCGGAGCCTTCGACGCGGTACTCGTAGGCATTGTTGCTCTCCCACGTGAGCGTGATCGCTTCGAGCTTGTGCGGCTTGGGGAGCTCGAGCTGGAGCCACTGCGGGTAGTTCCCGCCCGCGGCGCACCACCGCGTCTGCGGGTTGCCGTCGACGGCGCCGATCATCGGGTTGTGCCCTTCGGAGCTGGAGGCCGAGAGCTTCACGAGGGTCGCGTTCTTCGGCATCGTCCCCAGGACCGTGGGAGCCGCGGCGGGGGCCTGAGCCTGGGCCTTCGAGGGGATGAAGGTGACCTTGTTCTCGCCGGTGAAGGGGACGAAGTACTCTGGGGTGAGCTTGCCGCAGGACCAGAGGAGGCCGCGGGTCACGAGATCGAGATACTTGGGGTCGGCGACGGTGTCGGTGTTGTGGCCGATCGTCGTGCTGAAGCTCCTGGCTCCCTGCTTGTCGTTGGTCCAGGCGACGACGTATTCGTCCGTGACCTCCTGGCCGTTCTTCTTGTAGGTCTGCTTGCCGATGGCGAGCGGGTGGGCGCCGTGGAGCTTGACGTTGTTGTAGAGCTCTTCCTTGATCGTCTGCCAGTTTTCGAGCGGCTTCGTGATCGGGTGGTCCTTGTCGACGAACTCGATCCGGATCGGCTCCTGGGGGCCGTGGGCGCTCGACTGCACGCCGAGGAAGTCGAACCACATGTCGGTCCCGGTGCGGAAGCTGTGCATGCCGCAGTGGAGGTTCACCGCCGGGATCGTCTCGTGGGTGTCGAGGATCCGCTGGATGAGGGCCTTGTCGTTGATGCTGGAGGCACACTCGTCATGGATGATGACGTCGTAGCCTTTGGCCCAGTCCGGCTTCTCGTAGAGGGGGAAGACGGGGGCGGTTCCCTTGTCGTCGGTCCAGTAGACGTCGACCTGGACGAAGGCCCGCTCGGAGATCCCTTTGCTGAGGACCTTGGTCTGGCCGGCGTAGTCGTGGCAGCAGCCGCCGGCGACAAGAAGGGCCTTGATCGGTTTGGCGGGGGGCTTGGTGGCGGGGGGATCCTGGGCGCGGACCGAGGGTGGGAGAATCGACAAGAGGAGCAGGGCCCCTGTGGCCAGGGCCAGTACGGCGGGTCTCGACATCACGCTCTCCGGGCGAACAATCGATGGATGTCCGAGCGGGAGACTGGTTCACGAGTGCGACCCGTCGGCATTTGTCGGGTGTAGTGTGACGGCTTGCCGGGCGGGAGAGTAGCGACCGGAGGGGAGCGGCCTGTCCCGCTGGATCGAACAGTGTCCTTGCCGGAGGGACTTTCGTTACGCCATTCATCGTGCGACGGCCACGGGGGTCAAGGGGGTCTCACCCCCTTGCCGCCGGAGGCATTTCCTTGAGGAACCGTGGGACACAACGGATATCCGTTTTGTGGAACCAGCGTTGAGGACTCCCTCAAACCAGACCGCTTGCTTTGCAATCCCGGCGGGTTGGTGAAGGTGCATCCGGAACCATGTTCGCGATTGGGCACGTGCTCCTTCAGACAACTCTCGACGGGCCAGGCCTCCGGCGGGCAAAGGGGCGTTGCCCCCTTGCATCCCCCACCAGGGGTTACCCCCTGGACCCCGGTTGGGTTGCGCAATTGGAGTGCGGAGTCGTCGGTTCTGATCACAACAACTCACCGTCCCGAAGACGCGACTGAAGGGACTGCTTCGTCGCCTCGGAAAGCTCCCGCCAGTCCTGGTCGTCCACACCCGCCGCCAGAGTCCACAGAAGATTGAGCGTCACTTCCGGGTGAGCGTCACGAACAAGCCGGTAGGCCGTGACCGGCCCGAGCCGTTCGAGATCGGCTCGCGAAAGGACGCCGACGGACCGGAGCTTCTCCGCCGAAGTCGGGCCGACGTTCCGCAGGTTCTCGATCGGTTCGCTCAACTCCCGCTCCGACTCCGCGCAGCCGACATCCGCGAACTGGGCCTTGAGCGACTCCAGATGCCGGCCGGTGGCGGTGTGAATCACGTAGGAGCGGTTCTTGCCCGCGCTGAGAATCTTCCGGACGCCGTGGCCGAAGCCTTTGAGCCGCCGCCGCGTCTGCGAGGCACCGAGGTTGACGAACAGTTTGTGGCCATTGGGATCGGGCATGACCGCTCATTTTTCGCCGCGGACGTCCGCACGGAAAGGGATCGAGTGGCGAAGGTGTCCAGATAGGAGAGAGCGTACGCAAACCTTCGGGACCGCCAGCCGTGGACCGCCAATGAAGATGCCGGAACCTACAATGGTGCCATCAGCGGTGTTCGCATCCCGACCTGCGAGAAGAGCAAAGAATCATGTCCGAAGACGCAACGACCTGGACCCGGCAGCAGGTAACGGAACTGAAGGGGCCGGCGGTCCTCGAATTCGGGACCGAGTGGTGCGGCTACTGTCGCGTCCTTGCCCCGACGCTCGAGTCGCTGCTGCAGCAGTTCCCGGACGTGCAGCACTTCACGGTCGAGGACGGCCCCGGGCAACCGCTCGGGCGGTCCTTCGGCGTCAAACTCTGGCCGACACTTGTGTTCCTCAAGGACGGACAGCCACTGTCACAGGTCGCCCGGCCCGACCGTCGGCAGGCGCTCGAGGGGCTTCAGCAGATTTCGTCGCCTGCGATGGCGTCGAACACGGCCGAATAAGGGAAGCTCTGCGTCGATCGCCCAGCTGGAGGTACGTTCGACAGGAGTCGAGTCCCTGAGAGAACAACGGGGAAGCTCGATACCCATCGTATTCCAAATCACTCGGAGTCAAACCGCGCCACGGCGGGGTTTGTTCGTTTTGTGACGGGTCCCACGGAGTCGTTGCCTCGTGCCGCGTAAAATGGCTCGCACCACAACAGAGGTTCTCAATGATTCAGAAAGTCTTGGCTGGCGTTGCCGTCACTGTGTTTGCCCTGTCGGCCGCTATCGGCTTCGGCGAGGACATCGACCGAGGCTCCGTGCAACCGATCAATGTGTCTGTCACCTCGGAAGCGGTCGATGGGAGAAACGTGATTTGTGTCGTCAAAGACCCGGGCGTGAAAGAGTTCGACTCGGCGACGTTTGCGAGGCTCAAGGGTGTGACCTTCAAGAACGGCACAATCAAGGCGAGAGTCATGAGTCGGCTGGCGAAAGATGCTCCCGACTTCGCGAGGGGCTTCATCGGCATTGCCTTCCGGATCGGCGACGACAACTCCAAGTTCGAGTGCATCTACGTCCGGCCAGGGAACGCACGGGTCGACGATCAGGTACGTCGGAACCATTCGATTCAATACTTTGCCTACCCGGACTTCAAATTCCAGCGTCTGCGGAAAGAGTCGCCGGAGAAGTACGAGTCCTACGCGGACATGGGGCTGAACGAGTGGATTGACTTGAAGATCGTCGTGAAGGGGGCCGAGGCGAAACTGTATGTCAACGGCGCGGCTCAACCGGCGATCGTGGTGACGGACCTGAAGCTTGGCGACGCTGCGGACGGCGGCGTCGGTCTGTTTGTCGACGTGGGGACGGAAGGCCTCTTTTCCGACGTCATAGTCGAGACCAACTAGAGAGTCCTACTTTCCAAAACCCCGCTTCGGCGGGGTTTCTTTCTTGGTGGCCCAGGCGTTGCGATTTGTAAGGATGTCACCGACAGCTGTCGTGGCCCTCAAAAATCGTCACGTGGCGAGGGATGCCACGCATTCGGCCCGACGACGTGGACCATCAGAGACGGAGGCGGCCCATCCACGATCCAGTCTCGCCATTCTGCGGGGCCGATTTCCGCAGCGGCAGCGACAGGAATGACGCTGACACCTCGGTAGATCAGCTCACGACCCACTAAGTGGGTGCCCCAATGCGATTGGAAGTACGGGATTCCCTCCGCCCAGTCCGCCGTAAGAAACTGGACTCTTTCCTGTTGAGTGAACGAACGGCTGAGGACGATTCGCCCTTCAGCGACCTCTTCGACGCAGCCCGTGACACATTGCGAGCTTCCATCCGCACCGGTGACCCGAATTGAGACCCTCTCGGTGGGCACAAGGTCCTCAACAAGGATCGTTTCCTCGAAAGGCGGCTGCGTTTCAACACGCTGCTCTGTCGCGAAGTGATTCAGCACGGCTGAACCCCATTCGCCAGCGGGAATAACAGCAGACCAAGCGACCGCCGCCAGGGCGAGTTCCTGCAGCATGTGACCGGACCTCCCGTGCGAATCCATAAGACCTGCAGTAAGCATCAACCGCGTACGCTAGGTCGCGCGGGAGGCGCAAGACAACGCTGATTCGCGGTCCCTGTTCGTCCAGAGTTGACGAAGCTTGAAAACGCCGGCACCGGATACTCGGCAGGTCGGGGGCGAATCCAACGAAAAGCCTGTTACACGAGGAGAAACGCTGCCCATCTGAACGAAGAAAATACCCCCGACAGGAGTCGAACCTGTGGCCTCCCATTTAGGAAACGGGCGCTCTATCCTACTGAGCTACGGGGGCATGCCTCAGCGAGGCATCCGGCGGAAGTTCCGCCGCGGGAGGATCTCCTGCGGGGTGCCGGCGGAGGGCATGATACCAGCGGGACGCAAAGATGCGAGAACCCGCGTCGCGAGTGAAGGTTCGCGGATTTCCGCGGCTGTGAACGCGCCGCCTGGAGCGGCCGGCGGGCTCAATCGTGTCTCTTGCGGCCCCGGGCGGACGGTGGCCGAAGAAGATCACTTTCGCGACAGACCGTTCGATTTCTTCGCCTGCACGGTTTCTTCGCGCCGATAAAGCTGGACAGGCCGGTAACGATCAAGCGGGGTCGTTCGACCGGCCAAATCTGCCGTCGCCCAGTGAGGGGGGCATGGCGTCGAAGGAGTCGCCGCGCATGATGCCTCGGGATCTTCCCGTTGCACGGACCGATTCGGTGGTCCCCGCCGCCGACGGAACTGCGCTCTACCTGCGCTGCTACGCACCGGAAGAACGTTCGCCCGACCGCACGCTGGTGATCGTCCACGGGACGGGGGAGCACGGCGACAGGTACGACCGGTTCGCCCGAATGGCGGCCGGCCGCGGCTGGTCGGTAGTCGCCGGGGATCTTCGTGGTCACGGCCGGTCCGGGGGGACGCCGACGCACCTGCAGCGGTTTGAGCAGTACCTTGAGGACCTCGACGTCGTTCTGGCGCACATCGGGGCGATTCCCGACCGGACGGTCCTGGTGGCCCACAGCATGGGGGGGCTGACGGGGATCCGCTATGCCCAGACCCGGCCCGACCGCATCGGCGCCCTCGTGGCCCTTTCACCCCTGCTGGCGATGGGGCTGCGTGTTCCGCCGCTCAAAATTCTGCTCGGCAAGCTTTGCCTGGCGGTCGCCCCGACGGCGCGGTTCCGCAGCCCGATCCAGTCGTCTCAGGTGACGCGCTGTCACGAGGCCCGCCGCGCCCGCGACAAGGATCCCTTGCGGCATCGAACGGTCACCGCGAGCTGGTACTTCCGGGTCCAGGAGGCGGTTGAGGAGGCTTGGGAGGCAGCCGGGGCGATGACGACTCCGCTGCTGCTGCTCCAGGGGGAACGGGACGAGGTGGTCTGTCCGAACGCTCCGCTGCGGTGGTATCCGCAGGTCGCCGCGCACGACAAGAGTCTGCTGACGCTCCGCGACCATCTCCACGAGCTGCTGACGGAGCCGGACTGGTACCATACGGCGAAGCTGATCCTCGACTGGCTGGAGGTCCGAATGCCGCTCGAGCGGGCGACGATCCCGTTTCCGGTGGCGGTGACGAACCGGATGATCGAGCCGGTCCGCCGCGCGGCGTGATTCTCTCTGTGGCGATCTGTGGCCCGAATCGATTTTTTAGCCGCAGATGAACACGGATTAGAGCTGGGGGTATTCGTCGAACGGTGGTCGTTCGAGGAGTGAGTCTGACCACGGTGTCTCGAACCACGTCCTTGCCGGCGCGGCTCTGCTCGCTCAAACCCAACGTGCGACGGCAGCCTGGGGGTCAAGGGGGTCACCCCTTGCCGCCGGAGGCACTTCTATGAGGAACCGTGGTACACGACGAATGTCCCCTTTGTGGTACCGACCTTGAGGACTCTCTCAAACCGCACCGCTGGCTTTGCAATCCTCGCGGGTTGGTGAGGGGGCATCCGACACGTTGTTCGCGCTCGGATACGCACTCCTTCCGACAGTTTCCGACGAGACGGCCTCCGGCGGGCAAAGGGGCGTTGCCCCTCTGCACTCCCCACCAGGGTGCCCCTGGACCCGGTGAGGCTATGCACTGGGGCATCCGTCAGCCGGCACACCACTCCTCCGACCGCCATCCAGCGAACGCACCCAATCAGAGCCAGTCGCGCGGAGTCAGTCCTGCTTGACCGGGGCGGGAGGCTTGAGCTCGATGTGTTCCGTGCTCACGACACAGTTGCGATCGTCGAAGAGATTGAGGTAGGCGACCGTGGCGGCGGCCGGGATGGCCGCTGAGGCTCGCTTGCCGGCGGCGTCGAGGGTTGCCGCGGCCGCTTCCCACTTGCGGTCCTTCCAGGCCCCGCTGTCGCTGGTGAAACAGAGCTCCGCCTTGGCGATCGGCTGCGCGGCTTCGAACTCACACCACAGTTCCGTCTCGGTCCGGCCCTGCTTCGCGATCCGGGCAAGGGGAGCGCCGCCGGTCAGGATCTGGTTGGCGAAGGCGTGGATCTCCTCGGGATTCTCTCCCGCCGCTCCGTGCCCATGCGGCATCCGGATTCGCAGACAGAGCGTCCGGTCGGCCTCCGGCAGGCGATACGACTTCTGCCAGGAGTCCATCGGGTAGGCGAAGTCGTTCGTCCCGTTGACCCACAGGAACGGCATCTTCGCCTTGGGGAGATAGTGTGACGGATCCCACTGCTTGAGCCACAGGGCGGACTTCTCAGGGCCGATCATCTCCAACCGGCCCAGCCAGGCGGAATTGTCCCCCAGGAAGCCGCAGCCATAGACCGGGACGGCGAACCGGAATCGGGAGTCGACCCCCGAGACGACCGAGGTCATGTAGCCCCCCCACGAGATCCCGGTCATGCCGATCCGCTCGGAGTCGACATCGGGATGCGCGCGGAGCAGCGTGTGGCCGAGCGCGACGGCGCTGACGGCGTGGTACGTCCACTGGTCTTCGACCGGGGAGTCGAGCTGTCCGAAGCTGGCGTCCCAACCCGGGGGGCCGCCATGCTCGTGCCGCTCCCATTTGCCGTAGCTCCCGATCGGCACGCAGCCGCACAGGTCCATCGCGATCGCGGCGTACCCGCGGCCGTTCCAGAGCTTGACCCAGCGGTCGAACGCCGTCCCGCCGCCGCCATGGATCAGGACGATCCCCGGAACCTTCCCGGTGGCTTCGCCCGCTTTCGGCTTCGGGACTCCGCGGTAGGCAAAGATCCGCGTCGGTTTCCCCTGAAGCTTCGGACCGGCGTAGAAGAAGGTCTCGACCCCTTCGACTTCGAGCTCCTTGGCGGGAAAGACTTCGGGAACGACGGAGAGAGCCTTGAGATCGAAGGCCACGCCCCCCGGCAGGGGAGTCGCCGCGGTCTCCTGACCGGAGGCCGGCGTCCGGGCCGCGCCGGTCGCCAGGAGCAGGCCAAGGACGAGGGACCGCAACAGGGCTCGCAGCATGGGGGCCTCTCGATGCCGGTTTCCGCGGGGCGGAGCAGGGGACTAGACCGCCAGATGGGTCAGTTCAGCGACGACTGGGCGAGCAGCTTGCGGGTCGTTTCCGTCTGCGGCGAACCGAAGATCTGCTCGGGTGGCCCCGATTCGGCCACCCGTCCCGCTTCCATGACGTGGACCCGATGGCCGACCGCGCGGGCGAACCCCATGGCATGCGTGACGACGATCATCGTCTGGCCGCTCTTGGCGAGGTCCGAGATCACGCCGACGACTTCGGCGGTCGACCGCGGGTCGAGGGCGCTCGTCGGCTCGTCGAACAGGATCACTTCGGGCTTCATCGCCAGGGCCCGGGCGATCGCCGCCCGCTGCTGCTGGCCGCCCGAGAGGGCTCCCGGCATCTCGTGGATCTTTTCGATCATCCCCACCCGCTCCAGTAGGGCTTCCGCCTCGGGGACGACTTCCTTGCGGGGCCGGCCGAGAACATGAACCGGGGCCTCGAGGATGTTGTCGAGGACGCTGCGGTGCGGGAAGAGGTGGAACTGCTGGAAGACCATCCCGACCCGCTTGCGGATGGCGGTCAGCGAGGTATCGCGGTTCGGGTCGCTGGCGGGGCCGAGCGTGATCTCATCGACCTGGATCGCCCCGTCGTCGAACGTCTCGAGGCCGTTGATCGTTCGCAGGAGTGTGCTCTTGCCCCCGCCCGACGGGCCAAGCAGGACGCAGACTTCGCCCTTGGCCACTTCCAGCGAGACTCCCCGCAGCACATGGTTTCCGGCGAAACGTTTATGAATGTTCCGGAGGGAGATCATGAAGGGCTCTGGGGGACAACCGAATCTCCGGAGCCGCAAAGAGTTCCGGAAATGCCTGGTGCAACGGGCCGGGAAGGAGTCGCTCCCGGACCGAACCTTTTTGCGGAGCGCCGGTCCAACGTTCGCCCTGCCGCTCGTTCGAGAGGCGAGGCGGCAGAACGCGGGCCGGAAGTGTAACCTGTCCCGCTGCGCCGCGTGAATGCGTTGGCCTGACATTCTGAAAGGGAGTGATGATGCCAACGCCGACCGCCTCGCAACGGCCCCCCGCGACACCGGGGACGCAGGCTCCGCCCGTGTCCCGGCCAGCGATCCCCTGGTCTGTCTGGAAGACCGAAGTCCGCGAGACCCTGATCCTGGGGGGCCCGGTCGTCGGCACGCAGCTCGCCCAGATCCTGCTCAGCGCGACTGACACCGTCATGGCGGGTCGGCTGGGGGCGGCGGACCTGGCCTCCGTCGCGCTCGGGGGCGGGGTGTTCTATCCGCTCTGCCTCTACGGAATGGGGGTTCTGATGTCGGTCAGTCCGACGGTCTCCCAGCTCTACGGGGCCGGACGGCACGACGAGATCGGCCGGCAGCTTCACCAGGGGCTGTGGGTGGCGCTCGTGCTGGGGGTGTTCACAGCGGGCGCGGCGCAGTTCTGCGAGCCGATCTTCCACGCTTTGGACGTGAACGCCGACCTGATTCCGGGGGCGATGGGCTACCTCACGGCCATCGCGTGGGGCCTGCCGGCGATGTATTGCCAGATCGCCCTCCGGGGAATGAGCGACGGAGTATCGCGGACACGGCCGATGTTCTTCATCAGCCTCCTCAGTTTCCCGATGAACGTCTTCGGCAACTGGGTCTTCATGTACGGCCACTTCGGCATGCCGCGACTCGGCGGCGTCGGCTGCGGTGTGGCGAGCGCCATCGTCCTGTGGCTGAACTTCTTCATGATGGCCAGCTGGGTCTATTTCTCCGGCGGGTATCGCCCTTACCGGGTCTTCGAGCGGTTCGAGTGGCCGCGGTGGGCCGACATCCGCAAGCTGCTCGCTCTCGGAACTCCGATCGGGGTCGGCCTGTTCATGGAATGCACGCTGTTTGCGGCCGGTGCCCTTCTCCTGGGCCGGTTCGGCGACACCGTGGTGGCGGCCCACCAGGCGGCGCTCAACGTCGCTTCCGTGACGTTCATGATTCCGCTGGGGATTTCGACCGCGGCCTCGATTCGCGTCGGGCAGGCCGTGGGCCGGCGGGATCCGGCGGCGGTCCGCCGCGCCGGGTTCACCGGCATCGGCCTGGCGGCCTTCATCATGCTGGGCTGCGCGACGCTCCTGGCGCTCGCGCCGGGACCCATCGCGCGGCTCTATTCGAGCGATCCGGCCGTCCTGACGCTGATGAGCCGGCTGCTGCTCTATGCCGCCGTGTTCCAGCTCTTCGACGGTTTCCAGGTGGCGTCGAACGCCTGCCTGCGGGGACTGAAGGACACCTCGGTCCCGGCGCTCATCACGGTGGTCGTCTACTGGGTGATCGGTGTTCCGGTCGCCTATTGGCTGGCGATCGGTCGGGGGCAGCAGGCGGACGGGATCTGGAGCGGGTTCATCGTGGCTCTCTTCCTGGCGGCTGTGCTGCTGACGATCCGGTTCGACCGGATCAGCCGGCGTTTCGCGTCTGCCGCGGGATCACCCGGCGAAAGCTGACCGCCGGGGCTGGATTTCCGACGGAAGGGGAAGCCGATCGGCAACTTCGTTAGTGCCGTGCAAGTGGCACACTCGAAATAAGTTCCGTCCGATGCACGAAAACCGGAGCGGTCCGGGTGAACCTGGCAGGGAATCTGCTCGTTCTCCCCTCTGCGAGCCCGGGGCGATTCGCGAAAAGAATCGTTCCCGCGCCCTGAGAGGCGCGGATTGGATACCGGCCGGTTGTGGAGGCGGAGATGCTGATCGCCAAGCTGTTTGAGTCGACTGCCGCGATGTGGTGGATGATCGGCGGCACCGTCGTGATGTTCTTGGGGACGTTGGCGTTGCTTCCCTGGATCGTCTGTCGGATGCCGGAGGACTACTTTGTTCGTCCCGAGCTGCCGATGGAGGACTGGTCGTGGAAGACGATCGCCGTCCGCCTCGCGCGGAATTTTGTCGGCGTGATCCTCATCCTCGCGGGGATCGCGATGCTCGTCCTTCCGGGGCAGGGGGTGCTGACCATTCTGGTCGGCCTCGCCTGCCTCAGTTTTCGCGGCAAGCGGAAGCTGATGCGGTGGTTCGTCTACCACAAGGGCGTGCTGCACGGCCTGAACTGGATCCGC
This sequence comes from Planctomyces sp. SH-PL14, assembly GCF_001610835.1. Taxonomy (NCBI): domain Bacteria; kingdom Pseudomonadati; phylum Planctomycetota; class Planctomycetia; order Planctomycetales; family Planctomycetaceae; genus Planctomyces; species Planctomyces sp. SH-PL14. The sequence goes on from NZ_CP011270.1 coordinate 6,518,557, forward strand.
CAGCGGCGAAATCTTCCGCCGTTCTGCAACGACACGGGCGACATGGGGCTCCCGCATTGCCCCATGCCCAAGACTTCACAGGTGCCGGCGTCGCGGTGACGGCGCGACGCTGATCCTCTTGCCTTGCGTCTCTTCCTACGTCACCGCCGCGATGAGCTCACCCGGACTCACCGGGAACGGCCGGCCAACCATGTCGTGGATCTCGGTCGTCGGCGCGAAGCCGAGGCAGTGGAGGATCGTGGCGGTCAGGTCCTGCGGGCGGACGATCCCTTCCAGCGGATAGGCTCCCTGGGCGTCCGACGCGCCATGGACCACGCCGCCGCGGATGCCGCCGCCAGCGAGGGCCACAGAAAAGACGTGGCCCCAATGATCTCGTCCGCCTCGGCCGTTGAAGCGTGGCGTCCGGCCGAACTCGCTCAGGATGCAGACCAGCGTGTCATCGAGCATGCCGCGGTGTTCCAGGTCTTCGACGAGGGCCGAAGCGGCGAGGTCCGTCGGCGGCATGAGCACGGTCCGCAGCCGCTCGGTCTCCATCGTGTGGCTGTCCCAGCAGGGGGCATCGGACGGCTCGTCCGCTCCTCGAAACCAGTTCACATGAATGAAGGAGACTCCCGCTTCCGCGAGACGGCGGGCCAGGAGGACGCTCTGACCGAACTGAGTCCGTCCGTAACGGTCGCGGACCTCGGCCGGTTCGAGGCTGAGGTCGCAGGCGGCTCGGGCCCCCGCGGAGGAAAGGAGTTCGAAAGCCTGCCGCTGCTCGCGATCAAACCGCTCCATCGTCTGCTGGGCCGCGAGCGCGCGGAGCTGCTCGTCCATCTGGCTCAGGAGCGACCGACGCGAACCGAGCCGGTCGAGCGAGACATCGGCCGCGAGCCGGAAGTCGGGGACGTCGTAGTTCGCCGAGCCCGGCTCGCAGCGGAACAGCCACGGATTCGCCGCGTGCCCCAGGTAACCTGACTCCTGCCCCGGCCAGACCGACTGATCGGTATTGAAGATGTGATGCGGCAGCCGCACGGCGGGCGGGAGAAGCGGATGGCCGGACTGCAGGTGCTGGACGATTGCCGCCACATTGGGGCGGTCATTCGGGAAGCCGGGGTTGGCGTTCTCCGCGTTCATCGGGATGTGCGGGTGCCCCGTGAGCATGAAGTAGCCGCTCGACGAATGGGCGTTGTCATCCGTCACGACCGCCCGCAGGACCGCGAACCGGTCCATCAGCGATGCCAGCCGCGGGTATCCCTCGCCGATCAGAAGGCCCGGGACGCTGGTTGCGATCGGAGCGATCTCTCCCCGAACTTCCGCCACTGCGTCGGGTTTGGGATCCCAGGTCGAATGCTGCGGTGGGCCCCCCATCAGGAAGAGGACGATGCACCGCTTGGCGCGGCCGAACGAGATCGAGCCGGTCTGTGCGAGAGCCGTCAGCGGTTGCGCCGCGGCAAGGCCCCCGGTCAGAAGCCCCAGTCCCCCGGCGCGAAGCAGGCTGCGGCGGGTGAGGCCGTCACACAATCCACCTGAGTGTGTCGAGATGTCGAGCAACGACGGTCTCCCCGGCGCCAGTGAGACAAGCGACGCATTGTCGGTGGCTGATGCGTTTGTCGCAAGTGGATTCGGGGGCCGTGCACGCAGAGGGCATGTCGTGTGGCGTGGAGGCGGATGAAGGATCCAGCCGGGGTCCAGGGGCACCCCTGGTGGGGAGTGCAGAGGGGCCTGTGTTGTTTTCTTGGCCCTTTGCCCGCCGGAGGCCTGGCCGTCGAGAGATGTCTGAAGGAGTGAGCATCCAGACGCGGACGACGTTCCGTATGCCCCCTCAACAACCCGCGGGGATTGCAAAGCGAGCGGTGAGTTCTCAACGCCGGTCCCACAAAACGATCGCCCGTTGTGTACCACGGTTCCTCACAGGAGTGCCTCCGGCGGCAAGGGGGCGAGGCCCCCTTGACCCCGGCTGCCGTCGCACGTTGGGTTTGAGGTAGCAGAGCCGTGCCGGCAAGGACGTGCATTGAGGCACCGGAATCGGACTCACTCCTCGATCGGCGACTGCACTCGTGTAAATCCTGCACTCGAATACGGGCCGGATTGCAAACCCTGCCCGGCATCAACCCCTTGGCTTGCCCCACAGACCCCGAAATCCCTGAGGATCACAAGAGGCCGCCACACTCCCTTGACGCGCCGCCCAAAAGGCACGCCCCATGCATTGCTCACAACCGCACGTCATGGACTGACGACTTCCGGCCGGGACGCTCTCTTCTCCCCGCACCCGCTCTCCCTCCCTGCGAGTCCATGCCATGCTCCGTTCCGCCGATCACTCGATTCTGACCACGGGCGATGTTGCCCGGATCTGCCAGGTCGCCCCCCGGACCGTCGGAAAGTGGTTCGACTCCGGCCGGCTCAAGGGCTATCGCGTTCCCGGCTCACAGGATCGCCGCATCCCGAGGGACAACCTCATCGAGTTCATGCGGGCCCACCGCATGCCCCTCGGGGAACTCGCCGACGACGCGGAGCGGCACGCCCTCGTCATCGGCCTGCCGGAGACGGAGTGGGAGGCGCTCCAGGCGGAACTCGCCGCGGTCGGCGTGAGTGCGAAGCGGGCCGCGTCGCTCTTCGAGGCCGGGATCGTCGTTGCCGAGAGTGAGCCGGAATGCGTCGTCATCGACTCCCGGTTCGGCGCCGGCGATGCCGCCCGGGTCCTCCGGGCCGTGAAGGGACTCAAGGCCGGTCCCGTGCGGACGATCGCCCTCGTCGGCGATGAAGATGGGAACGACTTCTGGATGTCCGGCGGCTTCGACGACCGCTTCCGCCGCCCGTTCGATCTGGCTCTCCTCGCGGTCCGGACCCGCTCGCTCACCGAGACGGCCCGTCCCCGATAAGACCACGGGCGGAGCGGTCAGCGAGTGCCGGCCTCCGGTTTCAGGCGGGCCGTCGTCCCGTCAATCTCGGAGACCGCCCGGAGCTGAGCGGCGATCGCCTCCACGACTTCCGCGGGAGTCGCGTCGCGGAGCTCCAGCGAGAGACGGGTGTCGAGGTCGATCCCTTCCGCGACGTCGAAGGCCAGCCCGGTCGCCTCGAGGGCCTTGAGGACGTCCCGGGCCGGCGTCTGGGCGACCCGGAACGTGAGCCGCTTGCGGGAGAGATCGACCGGCTTCGGCTTGGGCCGGACGGGCTTGGAAGCGGGGCGGATCCACTCTTCGACCTGCTCGTGCTGTTCGATCCGCCCCGCGAACTCGACCTTCCCCGCCGTCGTGGTGACCGCCAGCTCGGGCCACGCCGACCGGATCTGGCCCGTGATCTCTTTCATCCTTGCGGCGGGGACCGGGTGCGGGCGGGTGATCGTCGCCGCGGCAGGGAAGGGGACGAGGCGAATCGCAGCCGCGTTCTCCGACCATTCGAACCCGAGGCCGAACTGGGCGCAGAAGAGCGTCAGGCTCTCGACGGTCGACGACTGCGGAAGCGTCTCTTCCGCCATGAGGTCATAGGGGAGCTGCTCCGGGTTCAGCACCCGCAGGCCGGCGGGGCGGGTGAGGCGGTCGAGGACCTCCCGTGGTTCGGCGAGATCGGCCCACGCGACCTCCCGCGGGCGGGCGAGCTCCGCGCGGCGCTTGGGGGGGCTCGCGGTCAGCTCCATTCGTCGCAGTTCCGCCATCGTCCGCAGCGCGCCGGCGCTCTCCGGCGGACCGAAGTAGAGGACGCTCCCCACGGTCGTCATGGCCGTTCCGGATTGCTCGGCGGCTGCCGCCAATGCCTCTTTCAGCGAGAGGCGATTGTCGGCGAGCGTGACCGTCCGGTTGGGATCACAGCGGCGGTCCAGCACCATCGCGATCCGCAGTTGCCCGCTGAGATCGCGGAGGGCCAGACGGATCGGCTTCTTATTGAAGAGAGCGAGGCACGGTTCTTCGAGGGCCGCGGAGACCGACGAACCGGCAAGCCACGGATCGGCCGCATCCACCGGCAGTGCGGTGGTCAGGCCGAACACAAGGCCGACGAAGAAGAACCGCCACGCCATGCGGATCTCGAGGGGAGGAACGACGCCGAGCCACGAAACCATCAGTTGTCGGCATCTTCACTCAATGCTGACGGCTGACGGCAGGTGGCTCAAGGCTCAGTAGTTCCGGATCAGGCCGACCAGGACCCCCAGGATCTCGACGTTCTGAGAGTAGATCGGCGACATCGTCGGGTTGCAGGGCTCGAGGCGGTACCGGTGATCCTCGCGGTAGAACTTCTTGAGAGTCGCGTCGTCATGGTCGACGAGGGCCGCCACGATCTCTCCATCGCGGGCATGCGGCTGCTTGCGGATCACCGCGTAGTCCCCGTCCGCGATATGGGCGTCGATCATCGACTCCCCGCGGACCTTCAGGCAGAAGTGGTCGGCGTCCTGAAAGAGGGGACCGAAGTCGATCCGCTCCGCCTGCTCGACCGCCAGGACCGGCGTACCGGCGGCGATCTGGCCGCACATCGGGAGGCTGGCCCGCTTGAGCTGCGGCTGGTCGGTGAGCTGGATGGCCCGGGACATCCCCTGCTCCCGCAGGATGAGCCCCTTCCGCTCCAGGGCCTTGAGATGGCACATGACGCCGTTGGGGGAGCGGATCTCGAACGCCGAGCCGATCTCACGTACCGTCGGCCCGTAGCCCCGATTCAGGATCTTGTCCTTGATGAACTCGTAGATCTCCTGCTGCCGCTGCGTCAGGGTCGTCCGCTCAAATGACATTCGACTGTCCTCCCGACCGCTCGCTCTTCTGAAACCACCTTTTTCAGGGTGGTCCCCTTTGCAGAGCCGTTCGTCGACCGCGTGCGTCCCACCATCGACAGTCAAGTATCGACGGCGAACAGAACCTTTGTTCAGATGTGTTTTCTATTATACTAGTGGCTTTCGTACAAGTGGATTTCTGTACAGAATTGCCGTTGACACTGCGGGGTGTGCCGGCGAGTCGGCCCGCCGACCCCCGCAAAGTTTGACTGACCCGAATGACGCACACGCCACGCTCAATCCCGTCCGGCAGAGCATCCGTTGCGATGAGTCCATGCGGACTCCCCGCCGATACGACTCTCGACCGAGACCCCCGGGAGGGAGCGATTGCGAACGTTCGGAACTCTCTGTCGATTGACCGCCTCCGCCGCATTCCTGTGGGCGGCGGCGGGACTGTTGCCCGCACAGGCCCTCGCCCGCGAAGCGGTTCGGCCCGGAGGGCTGGTCCGGCTCGATAGGATCGAGGAGGTCTTTGAGGCCCCGGCGGATCCGGTCGGGCGGCAGACGCTCGATGACTGGGACTGCCGCGATGCCGAAGCGGTCTTCAAGGAGCCCAAGGTGGGGCCCGTCCAGCGGATGGCCTTTGAAGAGGTGGTCCCGCCGGTTCCGCCAGACGTCGTTCCGGCCGGGCCGCCGGTCGATGTCCCCCGGTCCCTGCTGTCCGACGACGTCTGGCAGCTGCTTCCGGACGGCGTGATGTACCCGTCCTACCTCGCCGGTGAGAAGGAGCCCCGCTTCCAGGCGGTCTGGCTCCGCGGACCGGACGGGATCTGGCGCTGGGAAACGGCGCTCGGGGGCCGCATGTCGCTCCTCCGCAAGGGGACGCTCGACGACGTCCATCCCGAGGGCTGGGAACTGCAGCTCGAGGGGGCCGCGCTCGCCCGCGTTCAGGTCTTCGAAGAATCGGCCCCCCTTGATGCGACCGATTACCGGATCGGCTTCCTGAGCGTCTGGCGGGAAGGTCCCTGGGCGTTCAAGGCGGGCTACTATCACCTGAGCTCGCACGCCGGGGATGAGTTCCTGCTGGCGAACCCCGCCTACCAGCGGATCAACTACGTCCGCGACTCGGCGATCTTCGGCACGTTCTACGAGGTCTCGGACTCCATCCAGATCTACGGGGAAGTCGGGCTGGCGGCGGTCGACGGCGGAGCGGAGCCGCTCGAGTTCCAGTACGGGATCCAGTACAGCCCGCAGGGGCCGACGGGGCTCAAGGGGACGCCGTTCGCCGCCGTGAACGGCCACACCCGCCAGGACGACGGCTGGATCACGAGCTTCAACCTCGTGGCCGGCTGGCAATGGCGGGGACGGTACTCGAACCACCTGTGGCGAGCCGGCTTCCAGTTCTACAACGGCCCGGCGATGCAGTGGGAGTTCGTCGGCCGCCGCGAGACGCTCGGCGGGGCGGGGATCTGGTACGACTTCTGACGTCGTCGTTGTCCCCGTTCACCCCCTGGGTCATGCTGTCACGGCCCGCTCAGACGTCATCAGTGTCACGCGGGTTCTGCGGCTGAAAGGTGACGCCGGGGTGACAATGGACACTGATTCCCGATGGGAAATCGAGGCTCACCTCGTGCCTCAGGTGAAGGAGCAGGCGAACTTCTTCTCCGAGTTCATCGAGGCGTTTGCGAGAGAGCCCGAGGTGGCACATCGGTTCGCCACAGCAGAAGGGCGAACCCTCGGAGAGAAAATGCAGGGTTGCGGCCACGCGAAGCGAGCGAATCGGGTGGCCGGTCGCGGCCACGTGATTCACGACGAGCCATAGGGCGGCGTCGGGAAGCGGGCAGATCTTGGCAAGAGCCGCTTCGACGATTCGTTTCAGTTCGAGCTGGGAACGTTTGCCCGACATTGGCTGTGATGTGGTTGTCACTTGGGGGTTCTGTTCACCAGCGGAAATCTCCACCCACCCCTGCCGTGACCAGAAGCGGCCCGTCCTTCGTGACGGCGACCGTGTGTTCGAAGTGGACGCTCGGCTGGCCGTCGACCGTGACGGCGGTCCAGTGGTCCCGCAGGACCTTGATTCCCTTCCGGCCGGCGTTGATCATCGGCTCGATCGCCAGGACGAGTCCCGGACGGATCTCGAAGTCCTCCTTGGCCAGCTCCTTCGAGACGTAATTCGGGATCTGCGGCGACTCGTGCATCTTCCGGCCGATCCCGTGGCCGACGAACTCCTCGACGATGCTGCAGCCGGCGGCGTGGATCACTTTCTCCATCCGGCGGGCGATCGCGGACCATTTTCGCTCAGTTGTCAGGCCGCGGATCGCTTCCCGCAGGGCCTCCTCGCCGCACTGCATCAGCTTCTGCTTCTGAGGGCTGATCGTTCCGACGGCGTAGGTCCAGGCGGAGTCCGCGCACCAGCCGGCGAGGCGGCAGCCGGTGTCGACGCTGATGATGTCCCCCTCCTTGAGCCGGTAATCCCCGGGAATGCCGTGCACGACCTGCTCGTTGGGGCTGATGCAGGTCACGGCGGGGAAGGGGACTTTGCCCGGATACCCCTTGAAAAGGGGCTCCGCCTTGTGCCGCTCGAAGAGGGCCTCGATCTCCCTGTCGATCGCCCGCGTCTCGACCCCCGGCGTCATCATCGAGGCGGCGATGCGGTGCGCCTCGGCGACGAGCTTGCCCGCCTCCTGCATGAGGGCGATTTCGCGGGGAGACTTGAGCGTGATCATGCGGGAATCGTAGCGAAGCGAGAGTGACGAGGTGCCCCGAAGACCGCCTCCGTGAGGGGGCGACCGGGGCGGAAACGAAAAGACCGCGTTGAATCGGAATCAACGCGGTCGGAATCGGACGGCAGCCGAACCGAAGGCCAGGGCCTACAGGTTCTCGTCGGTCTCGAGGAGACCGCCCTTACCCCGCATGACGAGGTGGCTGTCGATCTTCTGCACGACGTCGAGGGCCACGGAGACGACGATCATGAGACCCGTTCCTCCGTAGAAGCTCGCCACGAGCGGGTTGATGTTCATCCCCGCCGCCATGAGGGTCGGGACGATCGCGATCAGGGCCAGGGCCCCGGCCCCGACGTAGGTGACGCGGTGCATCACGTCGTCCAGGTACTCGGCGGTCCGCTGGCCGGGGCGATACCCCGGGACGAAGCTTCCGTAGTCCTTCAGGTTGTCGGCCATTTCCTTCGGGTTGAAGGTGATCGACGTCCAGAAGTAGGCAAAGAAGTAGATCAGGAGGATGTAGCAGACGTTGTAGACGAAGCCCCGGTCGAGGCCGAAGAGCTGCGACAGCGTGAGCAGCCAGATCTGGCTGGGGAAGACCTGGTAGGCCCAGCTGAAGATCATCTGCGGGATGACGAGGAGGCTCGACGCGAAGATGATCGGCATGACGCCCGACTGGTTGAGCCGGAGCGGGAGGAACTGCCGCGTCCCGCCCAGGACCCGGCGGCCGCGGACGTGCTTCGCGCTCTGGATTGGGATCCGCCGCTGGGCCTGCGTGATCGCCACGACGCCGATGATGACCGCCACGAAGAGGAAGACGAGCAGCAGCAGCTTGTCGACCCCGGCGTCGCTGCCGAGCTTGATGTTGAACCGGCCGCTCTGGAACGCCGGAGCGAGGATTTCCCCCAGGGCCCGCGGCATCTGGGCCAGGATCCCCGCCATGATCAGGAGCGAGATCCCGTTGCCGATGCCGTATTCGTCGATCTGCTCGCCAATCCACATCAGGAGCACGGTCCCGGCGGTCATCATGAAGGCCGCCATGATCTGGTACCAGATGCCGGAATAGTCCGAGAGCAGGAAGCCGGTGCCGCCGTCGGCCTGCCCCTGGCTCTGGAGGACGCGGACCCAGAAGAAGCTCTGAGCGAGGGCAATGGCGACGGTCGCGTAGCGGGTGTACTCGTTAATCTTCTTGCGGCCCGCTTCCCCTTCCTTCTGAAGGGCTTCGAGCGGGGGATAGACGGTCCCCAGGAGCTGGAAAATGATCGACGCCGAGATATACGGCATGATCCCCAGTCCGAAGATTGTCGCGTTCCCCAGCGCGCCGGCCGAGAAGAGCGACATCGTCTGCATGATCTGGCCGAGTGTCCCCTGGCTGGTGCGCTGCAGGATCTCGACGAATCGCTCCTGATCGATGATCGGCAGGAGAAGCGAGTAGCCGAGCCGGTACACGGCGAGCAGAATCAACGTCAGGATGATCTTCTGCCGGAGTTCCGGAATCTTGAAGACCATCAACAAACGCGAAAGCATGTTTCGAGTCCCTTCCGCCTGACACTACGGACCGGATCTTCGCGGAAAGACACGCTTCCGGGAAGACCGTTCGGGGAGCCGGAAGGAACGCCCTTGCCGGTCACCACCAGAGCCGGTGACCGGAAGCGGACGGTTCGGTTGGCCATCCGCAGCGAGCAGCCCTGACAAACGGAATGCCGCGTGGAACGGGGAACCGTCGGGAGTCCACTCTACTGGGGTGGCGGACGGAAAAGCCGTTCGCAATCACCTGCTGGCCGCCGCTAGAGCGTTCTGCTCTACCGTGTCCCTGCGACGGGAGCCTTCGCTTGGAAAAGCCGGAACTCCGCGAGGCAGGGCACCCTAACGCTTGATCGGTACGTTCGATCGGTCTCTGATCTAGCCCGGGCGGCCACGCGGACTATGACAGAATCTTTTCAACCGTGCCACCCGCCGCCTGGATCTTCTGTTCCGCCTGGGCGGAGAAGCGGTGGGCCTGGACGGTCAGCTTCTTGTTCAGGTCGCCGTTGCCAAGGACCTTGATGACGTCGTAACGGCCCTTGGCGAGGCCGACGGTCTTCAGCGATTCCTCGTTGACCACCGCGCCGCTCTCGAACTTGAGCTCAAGCCACTTGAGGTTGATCTCGAGGATCTTGGGGGCGTGGGCGCGGTTGTTGAAACCCCGCTTGGCGACGAGGCGGAGGAGGGGCTTCTGACCCCCTTCGAAGTTCGCCTTGACGGCCGAACCGCGACGGCTTCCCTGACCCTTGTGACCGCGGCCCGAGGTCTTGCCGTGGCCCGAACCGCAACCGCGGCCAATCCGCTTGCGCGGCTTGTGGGCGTGGATTCCCTGGTGGACGTCGTGAATGATCATGGGAGCCGTAATCCTTGGATTCGCCGGTCGTCGCGACCCGAATCCCTCTTCGTGTAACCTGTGCCGTCCGAACTGTCCCGTCCCGGGCTATGCCGTCGGAACCCACTACAACCGCCAGCCGGGGCCGGTCTCAGACTTCGATGCCCCGCAGGCGGGCGACGTCTTCACGCGTCCGGAGCTTGCTGAGGGCGTCCATCGTCGCCTTGACAACATTCGACGGGTTGCTGGACCCGCGCTTCTTGGTGAGGATGTCCCGGACGCCGACCGACTCGACGACCGCCCGCACCGTGGCCCCGGCGATGATGCCGGTTCCAGGAGCGGCGGGCATCAGCAGGACGCGGGAGGCGCCGTAACGGCCTTCCACGACGTGCGGAATCGTCGTCCCTTCGAGCGGAAACTGCTTCAGCGACCGCTCGGCGTACTTCTTGGCCTTGTCCACGGCGTTCGGCACTTCCACGCCCTTGGCGTAGCCGTAGCCGACCTTGCCCCGTTCATCGCCGACGACCACGAGCGCCGCAAAGCTGAACCGGCGGCCACCCTTCACCACGCAGGCGCACCGACGGATCTGAACGATCTTCTCGGGTGAGCTGCCGCCGCCGCCTTGTCCTTGTTCCCGTTCCCCTGCCACTGCGAACTCCCGTGGGTCGACACCTCGGACGGATCTGTCCGCGGGGTCCTGAAAATACTCTGGAGTGTATTAAAACTGAAGGCCGGCTTCACGAGCAGCGTCCGCCAATGCGGCAACGCGGCCATGATATCGATAGGAACCGCGGTCGAACGACACGACCGAAACTCCCTTGGCGATGGCCCGCTTGCCGATCGCGGCACCGACGCGGGCGGCCGCTTCCTTGTTGCCATTGTCCTTGGCGGCGCCCCCCAGTTCCTTCTCGGTCGAGCTGGCGGAGGCGATCGTCACACCCGCTTCGTCGTCGATCAGCTGGGCGTAAATGTGGTTGTTGCTGCGGAAGATCGACAGGCGCGGCCGGCCGGTCGCCCGGCAGCGGTTCCGGACGCGAAACGTCCGACGTTCCCGCTGCTTCGCAATACGCTTCTCAAGTCGCATGTCTCTGACTCCCAAGACCCTGGATTGTGCAGGGCCGCTGTCTGTCTCTTGTGCTCTGTTCTGCCCGGTCTGCCATTAGCAACCCGGCTTCCATTCACCGCGTCCGAAGGGACCCACTTAAAGTGAGGCCTACTTCATCACAGCCTTACCAGCCTTGCGGCGAACCTGTTCGCCCGAGTATCGGATTCCCTTGCCCTTGTACGGCTCGGGGGGACGGACGCGGCGGATGTTGGCGGCGAACTGGCCGACGACTCCCTTGTCGATGCCGGTCACGACGACCGAGGTCGGGGTCGGGACGGTGCAGGTGATCCCGGCCGGAATCGGCAGTTCGATGACGTTGGCGAAACCGACGGTCAGGGCCAGCTTCTTCCCCTTGAGGACCGCCTGGTAACCGACGCCGACGATTTCGAGCTTCTTCTCGTACGGCTTCTGAACCCCTTCAACCATGTTGGCGATCATGGCGCGGGTCAGGCCGTGAAGAGCGCGGTTCTGGCGGGCGTCATCCGGACGCTCGACGACGATCTCACGGGCGTCGCTGTTCCACTTGACGGCCATGGCCGGATGCCAGCGGAGCGACAGCTCCCCCTTGGGGCCCTTGACCTTCAGCGTCCCCGACTGGACTGCGATATCCAGGCCGGCGGCGACGGGGACAGGCTTCTTTCCGATTCTCGACATGGCTCACGCCGCTGTGGTTTGGACTCAAACGGACTGGCGAGTTTGCCCGCCAGCAGGAGGTCAGCGAGCGATCTCGCTGGAGGAGCCGCTCCGAGGCGGCTCAAATCCGAACAGGCCGCCGCAGCGGCCGAATCAACTAGTACAGTTCGCAGAGGACTTCGCCGCCAACGTTCTTGGCCTTGGCTTCGCGGTCGCTCAGCACGCCGGCGTTCGTCGACAGGATCCGGATTCCGAGACCCTGGCGAACTCCCTTGAGCTCGGCGACTCCCTGGTAAATCCGCAGGCCGGGCTTGCTGACCCGCTTGATCATCTGAATCAGCGGCTCGCCGTTCTGGCCGTACTTCAGGTTGACCCGCAGGGTCTTGCCGGGCTGTCCTTCGGTCTCCAGGACTTCGGAGTCCCAGATGTAACCTTCACGCTGGAGCGCGGCGGCGACGGCGACCTTCTCCTTGGAGGAGGGCATGTCGACGAATGGACGCTCGATCTGGATCGCGTTGCGCATCCGGGTCAGCATGTCGGCGATCGGGTCGGTCATCATAGCTTGAGTGCTCTCTTCAAATCCTGCAGCCAGGTCAAAACCCGCTGCCCGGGACTACCAGCTCGCCTTGCGGACACCCGGGATCAGGCCGTCGAGGGCCAGGTTCCGGAAACAGATGCGGCAGACCGTGAACTTGCGGTACACGGCGCTCGGGCGGCCGCACAGCTGACACCGGTTTTCCTTCCGGCTGCTGAACTTGGGCTTGCGGTTCGCCTTGGCGATCTTGGCTTTGCTGGCCATGCCAGTCCCTTAGGGGTCTAGGGTCGAGGGACTGGAGGCCGGGATTTCCACCCCGGCGTCTCGTCTGGAGTCCCTGGACGAGGTCTAACGTGTTGAACGAAAACTACTTGGCCGCGCCGTCCTTGCGGAACGGAAACTTGAACGCGTCGAGGAGGGCCTTGCCCCCTTCATCGTTCCCGGCCGACGTGCAGATGGCGATGTTCATCCCCTGCGTCGTCTTGATCTTGTCCGCCTGGATTTCCGGGAAGACGGTCTGCTCGCCGAGGCCCAGGCTGTAATTCCCGCGGCCGTCGAAGGCCTTCGGGTTGACGCCCCGGAAGTCGCGGACGCGGGGGAGAGCGAGGGTGATGAGGCGGTCGAGGAACTCGTACATCCGCTGGCCGCGAAGCGTCACGCGGCAGCCGATGGCGAGGCCTTCACGCAGCTTGAACTGCGAAACAGACTTCCGGGCCCGGGTAATCGCCGCCCGCTGGCCGGTGAGCTGGCTGAGGTGTTCGGAGACTTCTTCGAGGATCTTCTGATCCTGGACAGCCTTCCCCACGCCCATGCTGACAACGATCTTGGTGATCTGCGGAATCGCGTGCGGATTCTTGGTGTTCAGCTTTTCCCCAAGTTCCTTCGCGAGTTCCTTCCGATAATGGTCTTGCAGCCGGGCGGCCATCTCTTGTCTCTTTCCTGCCGGGGCGGAGCGGTCAACGAAGCGGACCGTTCACACCGCAGCGAATGTTTGGGCCAAACAGTGTAATCAGTTACTTCGTCTTCGCATAGCGTGCGCGGGCCGGGCTCACCTGGCCGGCGGACGTGCCGCACTTTTTGCAATACCGCTCCTTCGAGCCGTCCGGCTGGAAGCGGTATCCGAGGCGAACCCCCTTCTTGCAGGAGTCGCAGTAATAGGCGACGTTCGAGGCGCTGACCGACTTCTCCAGGCGGAGGCGGCCCCCCTGCGGGCTCTTGGGGTGGCCCTTCTTGACGTGCTTGTAGACGAGGTTGACCCCTTCGAGGACAACACGCTCGCCCCCATCGACGACTTCCGTCACCTTGCGCGGCGTCGCGGTCGCTTCATCGCCGGCGGTCAGGAGGACCATGTCCCCTTTTTTGATCTTCATGGCTAAGGCTTTACGGTAGGCGGAACTGCGGTGGAATCCCGCAGTCTATCGTGCCTGGACTTGCAGGGCCACTCTCACGGGCCATTCAAGGGCGAGGGCAAAGGTGCGGCGGGTGTCTCAGACGACTTCGGCCGCGAGACTGATGATCTTCATGAACTTCCGATCGCGGAGTTCCTTGGCGACGGCGCCGAAGATACGCGTGCCGCGGGGATTGCCGTCGGCGTCGATCAGGACGACCGCGTTCTTGTCGAAGCGGACGTAGCTGCCGTCAGCCCGGCGGTAGGCCTTCTTGGTCCGGACGATGACCGCCCGGGCGACCTTCCCCTTCTTGACCGGTTCGGCGGCCCCGGCGATCGACTTCTGGATGGCGACCATCACGATGTCGCCCAGGCCGGCGCTGCGGCGGCCCGTGCCACCCATCACGCGGATGCACCGCGCGCTCTTGGCGCCGGTGTTGTCTGCAATATCGACCATGGTCTGCATGTGAATCATGGTTCGACCTCTCTTGGAAATATCGCTGCCGGCATCACGCCGGCAGTCTGGTCGGTCGCCTCGTCAGTCGGCGACGGTCTGTCTGGGGAAGGGGAGTCGAGCGATCGCTCGTTCCGTCTCTGGGCTCAGCCGGTTCAGGTGGCGGCGGCTTCGGACGAGGCCGGGTCGACCGTGGTGACGCCAACCGCCGCGCTCGCCTTCTGGACGATGCGGACGAGGTTCCACCGCTTCAGCTTCGACAGCGGGCGGGATTCTTCGATCTCGACCGTGTCGCCGACGTGCGACTCGTTGTTTTCATCGTGGACGTGGCAGACGGTCCGGGCCCGGACAATCTTCCCGTACTTCGGGTGCCGGTAGGTCCGCGGAACTTCGACGCGCCGGGTCTTGCTCAGCGTGTCGCTCTTCACCAATCCAATCAAATGCCGTCGCATGGTCTAACCCTGTTCCCGAACTGTCTGTCTGTGCCGGCTGTCTCGGGCCGGCGATCTCGACGCGGCCTGGATCCGGCCGCTCCGGCGGTCCTTGGCCTATTTCTTGGCGGCGTCGGTCGCCCGCTGGTGGGTGATCGTCTTGATGCGGGCGATCTGGCGGCGCAGTTCCCGGAGCTTGCTGGGAGTATCCAGCTTCTCCGTGGAGGCCTGAATCCGCAGGCGGAACAGCTCCTTCTTGGCCGCCGCTTCTTCGGCGGTCAGCTGCTCCACGCTCATTTCGCGAAGTTCTTTGGCTTTGGACATGGTTGAGACTGAAATCTGAAGTGGAAGGTGGAGTCTGCGGCTTCGCAGGGACACCCACGTCCGGGGATCAGCCCGGACGGCGTTCGATCATGCGGACGTTCAGCGGGAGCTTGTGGGCCACCCGGTTGAAACATTCCCGCGCCAGGTCCTTGGTGCCACCCGCGATCTCGAACAGCACGAGGCCAGGCTTGACCACGGCGACCCAGTGATCCGGCTCGCCCTTACCGGTACCCATTCGGGTTTCCAGCGGGCGGGCGGTCACGGGCTTGTTCGGGAAAATGCGGATGTGCAGCTTCCCCTCACCGCGAATGTACTGATTCGCGGCGATGCGGCACGCTTCGATCGTAACGGCGCTGATATGGCCGGCGTCGATCGACTGCAGACCAAACTCACCGAAGACGACCGTGTTGCCACGGGTCGCATTACCTTTTATGCGACCTCTTTGGCTTTTTCGATGCTTGACCCGTTTGGGCATTAGCGCCATCGCCGGTCTCCTCGTCCGAATAATTTCCGAGATCGATCCACACCTTCACGCCGATGGAGCCCATCGCGGTCTGGGAGATCGTAAATCCATACGCCACGTGACGCTGAAGGGTGGAGAGGGGGATCGACCCCCGGCTCGCCTTCTCACACCGTGACATTTCCGCGCCCCCGAGACGTCCCGAGAGCTGAATCTTGACTCCGTACGCACCCGCTTCCATGACCTGGTCGAGCGTCCGCTTGATCGCCCGGCGGAAGCTGCCGCGCTTGGCGAGCTGCTGGGCGATGTCTTCGGCGACGAGGAACGGGCAGCGGAACGGGTTGTTGATTTCGACGATCTTGACTTCCATCCGGCGACCGGTCAGGTCTTCCAGACGAGCCTTGAGCTTGTCGATCTCCGAACCCTTCTTCCCGATGATGATCCCGGGACGGGCACTGTGCAGGAGGACGATGACCTGGTCGCGGGTCCGCTCGATCTCGACCTTCTCGATGGCGGCCGCCCGGTACTCCTTGCGGATGAACCGGCGGATCTTGAAGTCTTCGACGAGCAGCGCACCGAACTCCCGCTTCGGCGCGAACCACCGGCTGCGGTGCTCTTCGACGATGCCGACGCGAAATCCGGTAGGTCGTGTCTTCTGTCCCATGTTTCGACTGCTGGATCTGGGCTTTTGGGCTGTGGGCCGGAGCCGCGTTGAGCTTCCGGTCCGTAACGCGATGCGATTACTTAGCTTCGACTTCCGGGGCGTCGACGCCGATATGAATGTGGGCGAACCGCTTGCGGAGGGTGTAGACCATCCCGCGGGCACGCGGGCGGATCCGCTTGAACATCGGGCCGCCGTCAACCTGGGCGTCCTCGACGATCAGCCCCTCGATGTTCCGGGCCCCGCGGTCTTCCGCGTTGGCGGCGGCGCTGTTCAGGACCTTCTCGAGGAACCGGGCGCCGCGATTCGGAACGTACTTGAGGGCTTCGCGAGCCTGCTCGACGGTCAGGCCGCGGATCATGTCCGCGAAGGGACGAACCTTCCGGGCGGAGATGCGGGCGTACTTGTGATGGGCTTTGACGATCGCCATGTCTGGATCCTCGAGAGGCATTCGCCTCTCACACTGCGGTCACACGACCGCTTGATCTGTTCGAAGGGCTTACTTGTTGCCCTTGGCTCCGTGACCGCGGAAGGTCCGGGTCGGAGCGAATTCGCCGAGCTTGTGGCCGACCATGTCTTCGGTCACATACACGTTGATGTGCTGCCGGCCGTTGTGGACCAGGAACGTGAAGCCCACGAACGTCGGGGGAATGGTGGACCGACGAGCCCAGGTCTTGATCGGATCCTTGCGTCCCGACGCTTCCAGCTTGGCGACCTTGGCCGCCAGCTTCTCGTCGATAAACGGACCCTTCTTGAGTGAACGTCCCATGGCCTGTGTCCTTCGACTCCGACTCGTCCCGACACCCCGCCCGAGCGGGGCACGACTTCAAATGGTTGCGATCAAATCTTCTTCTGGCCGTACCGGCGGGAGACGCGGCGACGAACGATCGCCCGGCTCGACGGCTTGCGGCGCTTCCGGGTGTTTCCACCCTTCGCCAGCTTTCCGGTGGGGCTGACCGGGTGACGACCACCCGAGCGACGACCTTCACCCCCACCCATCGGGTGAGCGATCGGGTTCATCGCCGAACCGCGGACGGTGGGGCGAATTCCCATCCACCGCTTACGTCCGGCCTTACCGAGAACAATCTTCGAATGATCGAGGTTACCGACCTGGCCGATCGTGGCGCGGCAGGTCGCCGGAATCCGGCGGACTTCGCCCGACGGCAGGGTGATCTGGGCCCACTGCTTGTCGCGGGCGTTCAGGACCGCCAGGGTGCCGGCACTGCGGACCATCTGGCCGCCGCGTCCAGGCTGGAGCTCGATGTTGTAAATCTGCGTTCCGGGCGGAATATGAGTCAGCGGCATGCAGTTGCCGACCTTGGGCTCATACTTCGTTCCGCTGTAAATCACGTCGCCGGCCTTGAGGCCCAGCGGAGCGATGATGTACCGCTTTTCCCCGTCCGTGTAGTGGAGCAGGGCGATGCGGGCCGTGCGGTTCGGATCGTATTCGATGAAGGCGACCTTCGCCGGAATATCGTCCTTGTCCCGCTTGAAGTCGATGATGCGGTACTGGTACTTGTGACCGCCCCCGCGATGACGGGTGGTGATCCGACCGTGATGGTTGCGACCCGAGGGCTTCGGGAGGCGGACCGTCAGGGACTTTTCCGGCTGCTTCTTACGGCACGTCAGGTCCGCGAAGTCGCTGACGGACGCCCCGCGGCGGCCAGGACTCGTCGGTTTGTAGAAGCGAATTCCCATGGGAGTGTTCCCTTGTCTTCCGTCTTGTCGTCTTGTCTTCAGTGACCCCGGAGGAGGGGGCCGGCTCGATCGACCGCAGTGAACTTAGAAGAACGAGATCCGGTCTTCATCGTGCAGCTTGACGATCGCCTTCTTCCAGTCGCGGGTGTGACCCATCTTGGTCTTGAACCGCCGCGGCTTCCCCTTGTAGAGCTGCGTCCGGACGGCGGCGACGCGAACGCCCCACAGCTCCGACACGGCCTTCCGGATGTCGTCCTTGGTCGCGATCATCGCGACTTCGAACTGGTAGGCGTTGTAACGCTCCGCGTGGTGCGTTCCCTTTTCCGTGACGAGCGGACGAAGGATCACCTGGTGCGGCTCGAGAACGATTCCGGGCTTTGCGATCTTGGACATGTTGAGGCTCGTCATCCGGTTGCGGCCGTGGCGGCAACCCACTGGTGTCCGCAATGGCGGACGAAACCGATACCGTCCGCGGCTGCGGATGGGGCGATAGTCTGCGTTACTTGCCGCGGAGGGCGTCCAGGGCGTCCTTGGTGACGATCAGCCGCTTCTGGTGCAGCAGGTCGTACGCGTTGAGTTCCTTCGACGGCGAGACCCACAGCTTTTCGATGTTGCGGGCACACCGCCAGACGGTGGCGTCGTGGTCCTTGGTCGTCAGCAGGCAGGACTGGTCCTGCACGCCGAGGGCCTTGAGGAGGGTCGAGACGACCTTGGTCTTGGGTTCGTTGATCGCGATGCTGTCGACGACGATCGCTTCGCCGTCCTGGAACTTGCTCAGGAGGGCCATCTTGGTGGCGATCTGGAGCGATTTCCGCGGCATCCGGTAGCCGAAGTCCCGGGGGACCTTGGCGAAGGCGTGACCACCGCCGACGCGGGTGGGGGACCGCTTTCCGCCCGCACGGGCGTTACCGGTGCCCTTCTGCTTGAACAGCTTCTTCTTGCTGCCGGCGACTTCCGACCGGGTCTTGGTCTTGAACGTTCCGGCCCGCTTGTTCGCTTCGTACATGATCACGACTTCGTGCAGCAGCTGCTTGCTGATCCGGTCAGCAAGGTCTGCTCCATCGAACTCGTACTTGCCGACGGTCTTGCCAGACATGTCGACGACGGGAACCGAAATCATGATCTCACCTTGAGGGTCGTCCAGGGCTCAGGGCCCGGGGGCGATGTCTTGTGCGGCTGGCGGGGGGAGGGCTCGGAATCGTTCTCGAGGCCTACTTGGCCCGCTGGATCATCACGTAACCGCCGTTCGGGCCCGGGATCGAGCCTTCGACGACGATCATGTTGTTGTCCTTGTCGATCTGCAGCACGCGGAGATTCCGCGAGGTGCAGCGCTCGTTACCGAAGTGACCGGCCATCCGCTTCCCCTTCCACACGCGGGAGGGGTAGGTGTTGTTACCGATGCTTCCGGGCTTGCGGTGGGCCTTCTTGACACCGTGGCTCGCGCAGGTACCGGAGAAGTTGTGCCGCTTCATAACCCCGGTGAAGCCACGGCCCTTGCTGGTGCCGATGACGTCGACCCGGGCGACTCCGTCGAAGCTGTCCGCCGCGACGACGTGACCGACCTGGACTTCGACCGTTTCGCCGTCGACGCGGAATTCACGGACGAAACGCTTGGCTTCGCAGCCGGCCTTCGGCACGGCGGGGACGCCGGACTCGGCGAGCTTCTTCTGCCGCTTGCTCTTAAGGTCGGCGACGTGGCCGCGTTCGGCGCGGGAGGCCCGCGACCGCTTCCGCTGGTCTTCCGGGCGATCCTTGTCCTTGTCGCTGATCTTGTCGTCGAATCCGAGCTGAACCGCTTCGTAGCCGTCGCGATCCTTCGTCTTGACCTGCAGGACCGTGCACGGGCCAGCTTCGACGACGGTGGCGGAGTGGATGTTCCCCTGCGCGTCGTAGACCTGCGTCATTCCAATCTTGCGTCCGAGAATACCGACTGGCATGGCGATGACCTTGCACGATATCTCTGGCGACAAAGCCAGAGGGATTCACTTTAACGGGGTCTGCACGATCCTTCGCGACTCGGTCCGCTCCTGCGAGACCGTGGGGAATCGTGTCCTCGGCTCGCCAGATGCGAACCGGCTTCAGAATGGGCTTGTCCGTCCGTCCGTCTCTTCGTTCGATCCGTACGCTTAACCGATTCGTTCCACTGCTGTGCGACTACATCTGCCATTTGGCTCGGCTGGCTGCAGCCGGGGCCGTCCGGCCGGCCTAAGTCGTGGCCTTGATCTTGATGTCCACGCCGGCGGGGAGCGACAGCTTGTTGAGAGCGTCGATCGTCTTGCCGGTCGGCTGGACGATATCGATCACCCGCTTGTGCGTCCGGATTTCGAACTGCTCGCGGGACTTCTTGTCAATGTGCGGGCTGCGGAGGACGGTATAACGCTCGATCCGCGTGGGGAGCGGAATCGGTCCGTGAACCACCGCCCCCGTCCGCTTGGCCGTGTCAACGATGTCGGAAGCCGACTGATCGAGCACCGTGTGATCGTAGGCTTCCATCCGAATTCGAATTCGCTCGTTGCCAGCCACCGAACGTTACCTCTTGTTTCAGTGCCTGAGCTGCCGCACGTCGCGTTGCAACTCTGCTTACGTCAATGCTTTCCGACGAAAGCACCCCGCCCTCGAGACACCGGGAGCGGGGTGGGAAGCGAGGGATGATAAGAATGCGCCCGCGGAGTGTCAATTGAGTGGGGCGGGTTTACGTCGTTTCCGGACAGATTCACGACCGGTCGTCAAGGGGGATCCGGCGACCTCATCGCGATTTGATTAGTCTTTCAAAATCAGTTCAACCGGTTTGCCGTCGGTCGGGACCGTGGCGGTCAGGCCGGAGGTCCTCAAGTTGGCGTACTTCGCAGGGAAAATCGGTTGGAGGGGACGTTTCGATTCCGGCGTTCCGGGCATCGGCGGGGGTGTGGAAGGGGCGAGGCAGATGGCGTGCTTTCCGGCGACTGCTCCGGACTGTCCGTTGGTCTTGAGAACAAATGTTCCGTCCGAGCCGGTCGTCGCGAAGGCGGCGGGGCCGGAGGCGGGTACGAAACTGACGTTCAGGCCCGCGGCCGGCGACCCCTTGTAGGTCACGACGCCGCGGACGGGGCTCAGGTTCGGGATCCGCGGCTTCCCTCCACATCCGGCGGCCAGGAGCGGAACCAGAAGTAGACAGGCG
Organism: Planctomyces sp. SH-PL14; assembly: GCF_001610835.1. NCBI lineage: Bacteria > Pseudomonadati > Planctomycetota > Planctomycetia > Planctomycetales > Planctomycetaceae > Planctomyces > Planctomyces sp. SH-PL14. Next base: position 6,539,153 of record NZ_CP011270.1, read on the forward strand.
TGCAGGCTGGGGCTCATGGGAATGTCGGACTCAGGGAGGACGTTGGCCCGACAGTCGAAGCGGAAAAATTCAGAACGCCTGGTGAAAGTGGAAGGCAACGGGGATCGACGGGGGTGTCATTCGATGGCCGGGACCGGGTCGCTGCCGTCGATCGTTGCCAGGAACCGGTAGCTCTGGAGGTCGATGTTCTCCGACAGGAACTTGATCCCGCCGTCGGCCATCAGGAAGTTCGCGCCCCCCTCGTGGTAGCTGGCAAAGGCGTAGTTGTTGGGCCAGTCGTCCGGCGGAAAGCTGTTCAGCACATAGTGATTGAGCGGAATGGCGGCCGTCGCGTTGACGCTGTTGAACCAGTACCACATCGACCGCGTGCACAGTCCGGCCACCGCCTCGCCCCCCGCGAGCGTGTTGCTGGTCCCGTCGCGGATCTGCGCTTCCCGGGTGGTGATCAGGCCGTCGGCGCACCGCCCCTGGAACCCGTTGGCAGCGTCGAGGCCGTTGGGGTGGTTGGCGAAGCGGCCCCGGGGGGAGGAGTTGATGAACGTTCCCCAAGCCCAGTTCGAGCCGGAGCAGAGCTTGTAATTCGTCACGCCGTAGGTGTTGGCGGCCCTCATGTCTCCGCGAGTGTCCAGCCGGCCCTGGTTGTTCGTGGAGTCCGACGGGCAGAGGAAAACCGGGATGACGAGCTGCGAGACGGCGTAGTTCTGCTGCACCCCCGGGTCGCCCGGGGCGGCGGACGCGTTGAAGTGCTTGTCGAAGTCGATCTTGTGGTAGATCGCCGCCTGATCGAGATACGGGAGGGCGAACTGGCACCACGATCGCGAGTCGTAGGCGTTGTCCGTGTAGTCGGCCCGCATGTTGAAGGTCGGCGGAAAGATGCCGAACACCTCGTGGTAGCTGTAGAGGGCGATCCCGATCTGCTTGAGATTGGCCCGGCACCGCGTGGCGCGGGCCGCTTCGCGGGCCTGCTGGACGGCGGGGAGCAGGAGCGCCACCAGGATGGCGATGATGGCGATGACGACGAGCAGTTCGATCAGTGTGAAGCCGGAGCGGCGCCGCAACATCCCATCCCCTCCGACGCCAAAAACGGCTGATCGCCCCCTCGACTGAGCCGTCGAGTTCGAATTTATCGTGCCTAGTGCGGTGTGGGTCGTCAAGCGGCGACAGGAGGCTGCGGCGCTGCTACGCTCGCTCGTTTTCCGTCCGCCCCATCCCTCTCCGCCGGTGTCATGCCCAAGCTGAAAACCGTCGCCGCCAGCATTTACGACTTCCCCAAGTATTACGACATGGTGTTCAACGCCGACTGGGGGACGGAGCTGAAGTTCATCGAGGCGGCTCTGGAGAAGCATTCTCGGCGGACCGTGAAACGGGTGTTCGAGCCGGCGTGCGGGACCGGCCGGCTGCTGGTGAAGCTTGCCAAACGCGGGTACGAGGCGTCAGGCAACGACCTCAATCCCAAGGCGGTCGCCTACTGCAATCGCCGGCTGCGGAGGCACGGGCTCCCCGAGACCGTCGAGGTGGGGGACATGTCCGCTTTTCGGCTGAAACGGAAGGTCGACGCGGGATTTAACCTGATCAATACGTTTCGTCATCTGGGGACGGAGGAGCAGGCGGAGGGGCATCTCCGCTGCATGGCGGAGGCCTTGAATCGGGGCGGGATTTACCTGCTGGGGCTGCACCTGCTCGCGAAGCGAGGGGAGCTGTGCGACGAGGAGTCATGGTCCGCGAAGCGGGGTGGGACCTCGGTGACGTCCCACATGTGGACCAAGAAGATCGATCGGCCGGGGCGGATGGAGTATCTCGGGATGACGATTGACGTCGTCGGTCCGACGGAGGAGTTCCGGATTGATGACGAGATGCATTACCGGACCTACACGATGTCGGAGATGCGGGATCTGCTGGGGCGTGTACCGGAGTTTGAGGTCGTCGAGACCTACAACTTTCACTGCGATATCGACAAGCCGCAGAAGCTGGACGACTGGACGCAGGATGTGATTTACGTTCTGAAGCGGAAGTAAGCGGTCGGTCGTCGGCTCGAACCGCTTTCGTGCCGGCACGACTGCGCTAGGTGAAACCCAACGTGCCACGGCCGCTGGGGTCAAGCGGGCCAAAAAACAACACAGGCCCCCTTGCCGCCGGAGGCACTTCCATGAGGAACCGTGGTAAACAACGGATGTCCCTTTTGTGGTACCAGCGTTGAGGACTCCCTCACATCACACCGCTCGCTCTGGTATCCCCGCGGGTTGGTGAGGGGCATACGGCACGGTGTCCGCGCTTGGACACTCACTCCTTCAGGCATCTTTCGACGGCCAGGCCTCCGGCGGGCAAGAGGGCGTTGCCCCCTTGCATCCCCCACCAGGGTGCCCCTGGACCCGGTGAAGTGCAGCCCCTCTATTCCCAGCCTGTGCCGGTCTCGCGGCAAAGAACATCCGGGAACGAATGCCTCTCCCCTTTGACCGTGATGCCCAGCATCGGCCATTGATCCGGAATCGTGAGCCACTCCGGACCCTCCGGTTGAACCAGCACCGTCTCACCCGTCAGCGCAAAACGAACCCCGGGATGCCAGTGCACCACGGTGCCACTGCCCAGGGTTGCCGGCTCGTCCGGACGGACCGTCAGCCCCGGCTGGTCATACCCCAGCGTCTCCCCCTGATCCGCCAGCCGCCATTCGTCCGCCACGCCGAACTTCTCATAAATGCGGTGGACCCGTTTCCAGGTCTCGCCGATCGACCAGCCCGCGAGCGAGAAGTGCATGGCGGTCGCCAGCACCAGCGTTGCCGCATTGTGGGTTTCAACAATCGATGCGGGGGGCTGACCGAAACAGACACTGCGGGAGACCCCGACATAAAGCCCGTTGCGGCGGCCGATCGCCGAGAGCACGCAGTGCCGGTTGACCGTGTCGGTCCCAAAGCCCCAGTGGCGATACCGGTGACCCTGAAAGTCCGCCATCACCTGCAGGCGATAGGGAGTGATGCCGTGCCGCAACAGGCGGTGGGCCAGGTGCCCCGCGACCTCGGACTCATTCTCTCCCTGACTGAAACTGCGAGCCGTCGCCTCGACAGCATGGGTGACTTCCCGGGCCAGCACGCGGATCCGGTTCGCCTCCAGATCGGTCAACGTCCGCCGGAAGTCCTGCAGCTCCGCGTCGATGCTCTGCGGGCCCGTGTCGTAAAGGACATTGCGGCCGCGGCACATGTCGTTGCAGAGCGTCCCGGTGATCTCCTGCCAGGGGCGCTCCTTGACCTGGAAACCGAGGCCGTTGAGCTGATGATCGAAGATGTGGCTCGAGTCCACGTTGCTCGTCAGGATCACGCGGACGTCGCGGGTGATGAACAGCGCGGCAACCGGGTCCAGCGTGCCCGGGCGGGTGTTTTCCGTTCCGCAGGTGAACCAGGCGAAGTTGGCTGGAGAGCGGAGGAGCAGTCCGTCGACGTTCTTGAGAGAAATGTATTCCGCCAGCAGTTGATGCTTGCGGTTGATAGACGCCGCACGGTCTACATCGAGAATCGGGATCTCCCCGGACGACGGGGGGGAGTAAGGTTCGAGTTCGGCGAAAGCCATGCTCGCGAGTTTTCCTGTGAGATGCCGGAAAAACCGTGAACGTCCGCTCCAAGACGGGCAACACGCGAGCTTAGCAAACGGAGTGCACCCGACACAGATATTGATGTCGGATCGCAACAAATCGCGGAATCCTGGTGCATGTGGCGTCATTTGCGATATCTGGGAGGGGCCGGAGTCCGCTATCGAACGCGCCGTCACGCCCGCGAATACCTGCATCTCCTGCAGAACTGTCGCGACGCTCAGCAGGTGAGCCTGCGAACGATCCTCGCCCTGAACGCCGACAGCGCGTTCAGCCGGGAACGGGGTCTCGATAGCACGCTTACGATCGAGGAATTCCGGCGACGGGTGCCAGTGGCGGGCTACGAAGCGTTCCGGCCCTACATCGAACGGACGATGCGGGGAGAGGCGACTGCGCTCCTCGGCCAGGCCAACCCGCCCATCATGTTCGCGCAGACGAGCGGCACGACCGCCGCTTCGAAGTCGATCCCGATCACGCGTCGGTTCCTCGACGATTACCGCCGCGGCTGGCAGGTGTGGGGGATCCGGAACTTCGACGATCATCCGCGCCTGCACCGGATGAACCTGTTCCAGGCGGTGAGCGATCACGACCAGTTCCGCTCCCCCTCCGGGCTGCCGTGCGGGAACATCAGCGGGCTCGTCCAAGCCATGCAGGGGCGGGTGATCAAGCTGCTCTACACCGTCCCGGACGCTGTGACGAAGGTCGCCGACCCGGAGGCGAAGTATTACGCCGCGCTGCGGCTGGGGATTGCCGACCCGCATGTCGGCTCGCTGATGACCGCCAACCCAAGCACGCTGGTCCTGATGGCGAAGCTGGCGGTCCGGTATGCCGAGTCTCTCATTCGCGATGTCCGCGACGGCACGCTCTCGAGCGAGTTCCCGTACGGCTCCGCCGATCACGACCGGCTCCGTCCGTGGATCCGGCGGCGGGATCCCGCGCGGGCCCGCGTCCTGGATAGGCTCGCCGAGAAGGCCGGGATGCTCCGGCCGCGCGACGTCTGGCCGGACCTGCAGGTCATCGCGGTCTGGACCGGCGGGAGCGTGGGGGCGTATCTGCCGCAGGTTCGCGAGTGGTACGGCGATGTTCCGTTCCGCGATCACGGACTCTCGGCGAGCGAAGGGCGGATGACGCTGCCGCTGGGGGACAACACGTCGGCGGGGCCGCTCGATGTCGGGACCCACTTCTTCGAGTTCATTCCGGTGAGCGAGATCGAATCGGCGTCGCCGACGGTCCTGCTGGCCGACGAACTGCGGGAGGGGGAGGAGTATTTCATCCTGCTGACGACGGCCTCGGGGCTGTACCGCTACGACATCCGCGATGTTGTCCGCTGCACCGGGTTTCTGGGGACGACGCCGGTGCTGGAGTTCCGGCACAAGGGGGCGCACATCTCCAGTATCACGGGAGAGAAGCTCACGGAATCGCAGGTGGCCGAGGCGCTGCGGGGGGCGAGCGAGCAGACGGGGCTGTGTCTCCCTCCGGTGACGCTCTGTCCGGCCTGGGGAGACCCACCGCGATACGAGTTGCTGGTGGAGGAGGATGAGACGACGCCGGCGGCGCGGTGGGTTCAGTTCGCCGAGGTGCTGGAGGGGCTGCTGCGGGCCGGGAACATTGAGTACGCCGACAAGCGGAAGACGCAGCGGTTGGCTGCCGTAGGGTTGCGGATTCTGGGGGCGGGGACCTGGGAGCGGTTCATTCGGGACCGGCAGACGCGGCCCGGCGGGAGCGTGGAGCAGTACAAGCATCCGATCCTGAAGCCGGATCTCAGCTTCGCGGAGACGCTGGTGCGGGAGTTCAGTCCGCAGTCGGTGTCGGCGGCGGCGAAACGGTCGCGATCGTCGCTGGAGCCTCGTTAGGGGGCGGGGGAAGAGGCTTGAGGCGGAAGGCTGAAGGTCGAGGGCGAACGGGAGGCCTTTGCTCGATCCGACGTCAATCGCCCACGATCCCGCTCAGCTCTTCGCTGGCTGCGTGTTTGAGCGATGAGCAGTGCCTCCGTTGTCGGTTCGTCCGCGCGGCGCGTGACTCGGCTCTGCAGCGATATCGGCCCTCGGATGGCGCCTTGAGAATCTTCCGAAATCCCGCGTGACTTTCCGGCGGCCGCTTCGCCAGTGGTAGCAGGCGGGAGACGTCTCCCGTCGATCCGGTGAGGTTCGCACGATGACCCGGGACGATCCGGTTTCCGCTTTCGCCGACGGCGTTTCCAGCGCGTTGGGGGGCGTCGCGTGGTTTCTGACCCTGTTCGCGGCGGGGGCGTGGCTGGGGCTGTCGTATCGAGCGGGGAGCTGGGCCGACGGTCGGGAGACGTACTTCTTTCTGCTTGGATCGGTCCTGCTGGCCCCCTTCTCGCCGCAGCGGCTTCTGTGTTGGGGGACTTCCGTTGGTCTGTGGTTGATGGGACGCCGGTCACAGTCCGCGGTCGTGGGAGCCGGCGGCGGGCTGAGCGTCCTGCTGATCTGGGCTGGAATGGCGGCCTGGGAATGGAGACTGCGGTGGTGACTGTGTTTCGAACGCCTGCGGAGTGAGGAGATGGCAATGAGCCGAAACCTGAGCGACGAACGGCGGCGATGGTTCCTGAAGGGAGCGGCTGGGCTGGGGATCCTGCTCGGGGCGGCTCATCTGGCCGCCGATGTCTTCTGGATGAAGTTCAATTTCCGGGAGCATCCGACGCTCGGCCTGATGCTGGTCCTGTCTCCTTGCCTTTCGTTCTTGGTGCTCGGGCTGGTGGCCCGGTCTCAAGGCCGGGGCCGGTACCTCGTCTCGATGCCGAGCCTGTGCTTCGGGGCGGCGGTCGGAGTCGTCATCAACGTGTTCACGATCTGGATGGAGCTCATTGAGTTTCTGACGCCGTACAATGGCGGGGGCGCGAACATTGGAATGGGGCTTCTGCTGCTCGGAACGCCGATCTTCACGCCGCCGCTGATGTTTGCGACCGTGCTCGCGGTCGAGCTGGCCGTTCGCAGCATCGGGCCGCGCAGGCCGCAGACTCATTCCTGAAGCTTGACCGCCCTGGGGATCGAAACGCGGAGTCCCGTTCCCGGCGCGTTGCCCCAGGCGATGGCGTTTCACGCCTTCGGCGTGCCGGGCTCGATCCGAGGGCGATGACACGGCGCGACCGCGCCGGGCGCCTGCGAACCAGCAAGGGGAGGGCGACAGAACGGGACGTCAATTGCCCAGCGTCCTGGCGAGCTGGCCCGCTTTGACGATGCCGCCCTGCAGGACGGCGATGAATCGCCGGCGGTCTTCGAGGACGGAGATATCCGCGACGACGTCGCCGTCGACGATCAGGACGTCCGCCAGTTTGCCCGGTTCGAGCGTCCCGAGCTCGTGGCCGCGGCCGAGGATCTCCGCTCCGTTCCGGGTGGCGCAGCGGAGCGTTTCGAGCGGCGTGAAGCCGACGTGCCGGACGAAGAATGTCAGCTCGCGGGCGTAGTCGCCGTGCGGGTTCCAGGCGAAGCCGTAGTCGCCCCCCATGCCGAGCCGGCCGCCCGCCTTGAGGATCCGGCGGGCGCTCTCGGCGCCCCCTTCGAGCGTCTCCTTGTGGCCGTCGATGACCCGCGGCGGCAGACCGAACTCGGGGCCGCGGACGATGCTCGCGTATTCGAAGTAGAGGGCGGGCACGCAAGGGACGTCCCGCTCCAGCAGCAGGTCCATCGCCTCGTCGTCCATGAACGTGCCGTGCTCGATCGCGTCGTAGCCGGCGCGAAGGGCGTTCTTGATCCCTTCGGTGGCGCGGCAGTGGCCGGTCACCTTGAGTCCATGGTTGTGGGCGGTCGAGACAACCGCCGCCATCTCCTCGAAGGTCATGCAGAGTGTGTGGTGGTCGTTGATGTCCGGCGAGGCGGCGTCGCCCGTGGGGTAGGTCTTGACCCACTCGACGCCGTCCTTGACGAGTTTGCGGACCGCCTGCCGCGCCTCGTGCGGGCCGTTGACGATCAGAACCAGCCCTTCCATCCCGATCTTGCGGAAGTCCGGGTTCCAGTCCATCAGGCCGCCGGCGCCGCAGATCTCCCGCCCGCTGGCGGCGAGCCGCGGGCCCGGCATCTGGTCCTCTTCGATCGCCTTCTTGAGCCAGAAGTCGATGTTGAACAGGCTCCCTCCGCTGCGGGCGGAAGTGTAGCCACATTCCAGGGCCAGCTTGGCGTTGCAAGCCGCGAGGAGCGTGACGTATTCGACCGGGTACTTGATATCGAGGTCTTCGAGGGCCGCGACGTTGAAGTAGGTCGGGTGGAAATGGGCCTCGACGAGCCCCGGCAGGATCGTTCCGCCGCGGGCGTCGATCGTCTGGTCCGGCTCTCGGTCCCGCGGGTGACCCGCGGCGGCCAGTCCGGCGATCGGGCCGGCGTAAGCGATCCGGCCCTCTTCAATGAGCAGGGCAGCGTCGGGGATCGGCGGAGTGCCGTTTCCGTCGACGAGCTGGCCGTTCCGAATCAGCGTGCAACCGGTCCCGGAGCGCATGGGACGTGGCCTCGAAAGGGGGACTGATGGACGTGGCCCGATTCTGCCGTGAGAGATCGGCCCGCACAAGCAGCGACGGCTTGAGTCTCAACCGGAAGGCCGGCCCCGCCGAACGCGAAGGTCTGTGGCGAGATTCCAGCAGAGCGCTGGGTTTCGAAGACTCAACCCAGCCTACGACGAACCTTCCCCGGAGACGGCCTCGGTCCTGTGCCACCCGTCTTGAACCATGTCTCGGATGTCAGACGCGAACAGGAAGGTTGAGAGAAAGAACACGAGTCCGAGAGGAAGGGCCGCGAATTGGAAGCCCCTGGTCAACACGCCGGTCAGCTCAAGAACGAATCGCAGCGTCGCTTCATCCTCGAACTGAATGTGGCTCGCCACACTGGAAGCACACATTGCGGTGGAAAGGACCAGCCCCGAAGCCGAAAGAAGGCACGCGAAGAATGTTTTCGACAGCAGCGCTGTGGCCGAGAGACTTCGCTGCGACCGGATTCGCCAGATGAGACTTGCTACGGCGACTGAGACGCACCCCGCAATCAACACGCTCAACAAGACCGCGGCCACAGTTCGCTCCTGGGGTTCCCTGGTGACTGTTGTCGGACTGTCTCGCCGTCCTGCCGCACTTCAGGAACGTCACCGTTCCACCGCGGTCATGCCGGGACTCGTATTGAGGACACCCTTCCCGCGAAAACTGGCCCAAACTCCGCGCCACCCTCGGCGCAAAAAAGAACCTCCGCCTGTGCCGTTCGAACTGTCTGGCTGGACCCGCAGTTTGAGGTGGAAACCGCGCTTCCGGGTTGTGTGAGCCGTGGTGCCGACGAATCGGTCACCCGGATATACACGCAGCCGAAAGTGCAGCCCCCTGCGAGATAGTTGTAGGGTCCGCGCACTTCACAATTCGTGATCGAACACCGCAGAGGTGTAAGCTCCGAAGAGCTCAACGGCATGCTAGTCCCGGGGAAGGAGGGGGACAAGGAGTCGTTCCGTTCGTTTGCCGAATTGACAGGAGTTTTGCCGTCGCTGAACGCGTTCGTCATCCGTCTGCCGCGAACGACGCCTTTGCGGTTGAACATCGAACACGTTGCGAGATTGCGACAGGTCGGATGCCTTCAGGAACCTGCGCGGCTCAGCAGGAGCTTCGCCCTCCCCGGGCGCGGCGTTAGGATGCCGGAGTCGACTTGCTCGCCGCCGGAAGGTGCTGTTTGGATCAGGAACCGCCATCACGACTTGCGAATGTCTTGTGGCCGACGGCAAGCGGTTTGCGGCTCTGGGCCGGGCTGGTCGTCTGTCTCTGTGGAGTGATTGCCGGGGCCGCGCCGCCGAAGCTGGAGTACACGCTCGACGGCGTTTCGCCTTTGGCGGAGAAACGGATCGAAGCGGCCGAAGACTTTCTGTCCGCGAAGCAGTGGGATGAGGCGTTCCGGCTTCTCGATGAAGTCCTCCGCGAGTATCGGCGGGACCTCGTCGAAGCGGAGCCGGGGCGGTGGGTGAGCGTTCCGCGGCGCGTCAGCGAGATCACCGCCGCGCTGGAGCCGGAGGGGCTGGCGGCGTACCGCCAGCGGGTCGATGCGCAGGCGTCCGAGTTGTTTCGGGAAGCGGAGGCGGCCGGCGACGTGCCGCGGCTGGAACGGCTGGTGACGGAGTTCTTTGCCAGTACGCCGGCCGAAGGGGCGCTGTGGCGTCTTGGGGAGCGGTATTGGCAGGCGGGGGAGATTGCCGCTGCACGGGACGTGTGGCGGTCGCTGATCGCCGAGGGAATGATCGCCCGGAACTACCCATCGCCAACGATGGCCCAGCCGCTGGTTTGGGCGCGTGTGGCCCTGTGTCACCTGCTGCTCAATGACATCGATTCCGCCAACGGATGTGTCGGGCGGCTCTATGACAACTTTCCCGATGCGACCGGAACGATCGGCGGTCGGGAGGGACTATTGAAGGAGCTGATTTTAGAGACGATCGAAGAGCGGAGGGCGCATCGGCCCGCCGGAGGGGGATCGGCACCCTGGCAGGGAGCCGGGTCCGCCGCCGAAACACGGGTGAACGGTCTTCGCTGGTCGTCGGCGGGTGGAGCGGTTCCATCCTTCGGCGACCGCGTCGTACAGGAGGTTCCGGCCGCCTGGTCGAACGTGCTGCTGGCTTCGACAAACGACCGCGTCCGAGCCCTCGATCTTCGGACCGGCCGGCCGGCGTGGCCTTCGGGGAAGCGCGAGGATGACGGCTCCGTCTTCGAGACCGATCCGGCCCCGTTGACGGATCCCTGGCCGCGGCCGCTTCATCGTCCGGCGATTGGTGACGGGGTCGGCTTTGTCCGCCTCGGCGTCGGCGGGAAGCCGAACCGGCTGTCGCTTCTGCAGAACGATACCTCCCGCATTGTGGCCCTCGACCTGAAGGCCGGGGAGGGAAAACTGCTGTGGTCGACGATGGCGGGGGATCTGGACCGGTCGCAGTCGTGGGGGTTTGCCAGTTCGCCGGTCGTCTCCGAAGACCGGGTCCTGGCGGTGGTCCGGACGCCGGGGACGGAGTCACAGTTGGGGGTGGCGTGTCTTTCGGCGAGGACCGGCCAGCGGCTGTGGCTGCGGGCTGTGGGGACCGTGCTGTCCGAGGCGGATCCGCTGTGGGGACGCGAGGTGCTCGTGGCCGCGTCCGGGCGGATTGTGCTCAACGTGGCGGGGCTGGTGGCGCTGTTGCGGTTGGATGATGGGTCGGTGGAGTGGGTCGTTCGCGAGAGCCGGCGGGAGGGGGCGGGTGAGCCGGGTTCGGACCTGACGGCCACGATCGTTCCGCTGGTAGAGAAGGGGACGATCTATGCGGTCGTTGGTCCGCGGACGGCGGCCTGTCTCGACTGGGAGGACGGGCGGCGGGAGTGGACGGCCGAGTTTGACGACGAGATCGAGGCGGCGGTCGCTCGCGGTGAGAGGATTGTCGCTTTCGCGGGACGGTCGCTGACGGGGGTCCATATCTGGTCGGGGAAGCCGATGTGGCGGCTGCGGTTTCCGGATGCAGGGATGGGGCCGGGGTGGCAGGCGGGGCGCGATCTGTTCTGGTCGACGAATGAGGATCTGCTGACGGTTGATCTGGCCCGCGGAAGTGTCGTGCATCGTGTCCCTCTTCCGTTCCGTGGCGAGCGGGGCAGGGAGGGGATTCAGGGGGGCTGGCTGTCCGGTGCGGCGGGCTCGCTGATTCTGGCTGCGCCGGCGGGCCTGCGTGTCTTTGAGGTTGGTCCGTCGGCGGACGGGCGAGGCGCCACGCGATGATCTGGACGGTCCGGGTCGTGGCGGGTCGGGAGGGCGCATTCGTCGATTGGTCGTTGCCAAATACTGACCAACCGGGTCCAGGGGCACCCTGGTGGGGAGTGCAGAGGGGCAACGCTCCTTTGCCCGCCGGAGGCCTGGCCGTCGAGAGATGTCTGAAGGAGTGAGTGTCCAGACGCGGACACTGTGTCGTATGCCCCCTTACCAACCCGCGGGGATTCCAGTGCGAGCGGCGAGTTCTCAACGCTGGTCCCACAAAGCGGACATCCGTTGTTTACCAAGGTTCCTCGTTGAAGTGCCTCCGGCGGCAAGGGCCTGTGTTGTTTTTTTGGCCCCCTTGACCCCAGGCTGCCGTCGCACGTTGGGTTTGAGGTAGCAGTGTCGCATCGGCAAGGACGCCGTTCGGCAGGCTTGTCGGAGACCCGACTCCGATTCACGATACGGGAATGGATTCGCTTCCCGCCTCCCGCACTGCGATCGAACGCGTTCAGCTCAACAAACTCCGCATGCTGCTGCGCGCCCTCTGGCAGCGCAACCCCTTCTGGACAGCGCGGCTCCAGGTCGCCGGCGTCACTCCGGAAATCACCAGCCTCGCCGACTTCCGCCGCCTCCCGTTCACGACGAAGCAGGAACTCGTCGACGACCAGAACACCCACGCCCCCTACGGCACCAACCTGACGTTCCCGCTCCCGCAGTACGTCCGCCTCCACCAGACCTCCGGCACGACCGGTCGCCCCATGCGGTGGCTCGACACCCAGGACAGCTGGGACTGGTTCATGCGGTGCTGGAGCCAGATCTACACCGCCGCCGGCGTCGAACGCGACGCCGTCGTCGCCTTCCCGTTCTCCTTCGGCCCGTTCATCGGCTTCTGGGCCGCCTTCGATGGCGCCGTCCGCCGCGGCTACCGCTGCCTCCCCCTCGGCGGGCTGGCGACCGAGACGCGGCTCGACGTGATCGTCGAGAACCGCGCCACCGTCGTCTGCTGCACCCCGACCTACGCCCTCCGGATGACCGACGTCGCCGAGCAGCGGGGGATGGACCTCCGCAAGGCCTCGGTCCGACGGTTCATCTTCGCCGGCGAACCGGGGGCGTGCCTGGAGCCGATCCGCGATCGGATTCACGACGTCTGGGGAGCCCGGGTCTTCGACCACTGGGGGATGACCGACATCGGCTCGCTCGGGATCGAGCACGAGTGCGAACCGGGTGTGCTGCGGATCCTGGAGTCCGAGTGCATCGGCGAGATCGTCCATCCCGAGACCGGCGAGCCGATCCCGGCGGGTGAACTGGGCGAGCTCGTGATCACGAACCTCGGCCGCCACGGCCAGCCGGTACTGCGCTACCGGACTGGCGACCTCGTCCGGGCCGCCACGACGCCCGCTCCCGATGGGGCTGAGACGCTACGGTTGCCCGGAGGGATCCTCGGCCGGACCGACGACATGGTCGTGATCCGCGGGAACAACGTCTTTCCGTCGAGCATCGATGCGGTGATGCGGTCGATTCCCGACGTGATTGAGTACCGGGCGACGGTGAAGACGGTGCGGGCGATGCCGCATCTCGTCCTCGAAGTCGAGCCCCGCACGGCAGAGGTCGCGGCCGCGCTGGCCAGCGTTGTGCAGCGGGCGTTTCGGGAGCGGCTGGGGTTTCAGACGGAAGTTGCCCTGGCGGAGATGAACTCGCTTCCGCGGTTCGAGCTCAAGGCCCGCCGGTTCCACCGTGTATAGGTCTCTCTGCCTTGCGCTCATCTTGCGGAGCAAGATGGCTACAGTGGTGCCATGACACCCTTTCAGGAGAGCCTGGTCGTCTGGACTGCCCGCGCGGCGGTGGCGGCTTATGCTGTCTCGATCGGGAGCTGGCTGTGGCGGCCCCGCACGGGGGCGGGGAGTGAGCGGGCTCGGCTGGTCTCGGATGTCGCGTGGACGATCGCTGGGGGTGTGTTTCTCGTTCACGTCGGGCTGGCGTTTCACTATCTCCATCACTGGAGTCACGCCGCGGCGATGCAGCACACCGCCGAACGGACCGCCCAGGCCCTCGGGCAGGCGGTGGGGGAGGGGATCTACGTCAACTACGTCTTCCTGGCGTGGTGGTTCGCCGACCTCGTGCTTCTGTGGACCTGGCCCGCCGTCCGCAGTTCCGCCTACCGCGGGGCGGTTCACGCCTTCTTCGCCTTCATCCTGTTTAACGCCACGATTGTGTTTGGGCCGCCGTGGTGGCGGTGGACGCTGATTCCGGTGGGACTCGCCGCCGTCGCCGCACTCCAGGCAAGGCGACTGCAACCTTTGCGAGTGCAGGAATGAGCGACAATCAGGTGGATGCCAGAGTCGATCGTGTCGTCGCGAACCTGCAGGCGAAGGGAATCGAGATCCGCAGGGCGAACAATCTCAGTGTCGTTCAGACCCTTGAACAAGATGCGAACGGAACTTGCCCGGCTTTCTTTCGAAGTCTGGTGTCCCGATATACCTATCCGCAGTTGGAGATCGGCCCGCTCTTGATGTTTGCGAGCCAGGGAGGACGGTCCTCGAACGATCTCAGCGTGGCCCCGTTTCGAGATCCGATCCTCGCTCAGTGGATGAAGACAAATCGTCTCCTGCAGATCGGTCGTGCTGTCAGCCGTTTCTACGATCCGATCTGTCTTCCCCTGCGAGGCTTCAACGCACTTTCAACGAAGGACCCGCTCCGCCAGTTCAACCACGAGGCGATCTTGCAGGAGGAGGCCGAAATCAGTCCCGTCGAAACGTGGAACTCCTGGATCGAGTTGCTTGAATGGTCGGAGTGCTCTGTAGTCGACTCCGAGCTCGACGACAGTCCCGAGTAATGCGTTCGACCATCCGAAGGCGACTCACTACACCTGCCACATCCGCTGGTCGAAGTCGGTCGAGGGGACGGCGGCGTCGATGTAGCCTTCGCCCGGGGCTCGGTCGAGACTCTGCCGCTCGCTGTAGACCTCGACGAAGAGGTGCAGCGACGCCCCCGGCTTGACCCCCAGCGACGCCAGCGGGACGCCGATCTCCACGAGGTCGGAAAGGGCGACCCGGATTCCCGTGGCCGGCGACTCTTTGCCGTCCCGCAGGAACGTTGGTGTTCCCGCCTTCCCGTCCGAGATCGGAATCCGGACTTCGGTCCCGTCCGGTTCGAGGAACCGCAGCCGGAGTTCGTCCACGTCGGCCAAGTCTTCTGCCGCCTTGCCGGTCGTGTCGACCCGCACGAGCAGGTTCTCGTTGTCGAAGCCGAAGTAGACCTGCTTGATGACGCCGGTCGTGACCTTGGTCATCGTCCCGCGTTCGCTGCCGGCGGTGTAGACGCCGGCCATGAGCCAGTCGAAGTAATTCCGCTTGGCGTCGAACCGGACCCGCAGCAGGCTCCGCGGCTGCGAGTGGATGATCCGCTTCTCCAGCCGCTTGATCGGGCGGAAGAGATGCGAGGGGACCGCTTCGCCGAGGAGCTGGTAGATGTTCTGCAGGTGGCGGCGGAAGAGCTGGTCGAACAGCGCGTCCTGGGCCGAACTGTGATCGTCGCCGTACCACCAGAACCAGTCGCTTCCTTCCGCGATCATGAGTTCGCGGCGGGCGGCGGTCAGGACCTCGGCGGAGTGCTTCGCCGCCTTCTCCGCCTTGACGAGCACTTCGCGGGCGAGGTGCAGGGCGTCCCAGGCGTCGCGGTCTTCGCGGTGGCCGATCCAGATGTAGAAGTCGTGGTTGATCCAGCTTCCGGCGAAGAGGCGGTTGATCTTGTCGGTCGCCGGGTGGCGGTCGAGGTGGTCCTGGACCCGGACCGGTTCCAGGTACGGATGCTTCGCCGCTTCACGGTAGAGCGTGCGGAGGAACGTCACGCCGCCGTCGCGGTAGTACTCCCAGCAGTTTTCGCCGTCGAGGATGATCGGAATCAGCGGCGGGTTGCCCCCCGAGTGCCCGCGGCAGGCGCGGCCGATGTCCGTGCACTTGTGGAGCATGTCCTTGGCGGACCAGACCGAGTCCGGATTCCGCTGGTACTCGAAGCCGACGAGGTCGCTCAGGCCGTGGTCGCGGAAGATGATCTGGAGGCTCTGGCCGTCCGCCTCGACGCGCCACGGGCGGTAGAGCATCTCCGGGCGGTTGATGTGGTGCGATGCGGTCCGGTGGACGAAGAAGTCGGTCGAGTGCGACAGGATCTCTTCGTCGGTGGCGATCCACTCGATGCCAGTCTCGGCAATCGCGCCGAGGATGTCCTGCGAGACCGAGCCTTCCGAAGGCCACATGCCGCGGGGCTTGGAGCCGAAGACCTCTTCGTGTTGGGCGACCCCCATCTTGAGGTGTTGCCGGGCGTCTTCCTTGTACTGGTCGAGGTACTTGGGGAGGTCGCACTGCGGCATCGCCTGGCGGGCGGCCCGCTTGTCCCACAGGAGCGGGAGGATCGGGTGGTAGAAGGGGGTGGTCGTCAGCTCGACCTGGCCGCCGGCCGAGAGTTTGGCGTGGAGCGGCAGGATGTCGGCCATGATGGCCCGCTGCTTCTCGAGGAGCCAGGCCTTTTCGGCTTCGGTCCAGTCGCGGCCTTTCTCGCGGAACTTGCGGAGTTCCTTGTCCTGTTCGAAGACGAGCTCGTGGATCCAGGTGAGGTTGCTCCAGACCTGGAGGTCGCGGAGGTCCTGTACGTTGAAGTGCGAGAGGGCCTGTTCTCCGGTGAACCGGCCGGGGGACCGCTTGTGGTAGAGCTCGCGGTACCGGGGGTACGGGTCGATCATGTTGGCCGGGTTGGCCATGAAGAAATGATCGAGCAGGTAGTAGGCGTCGGTCCGGTCGAGGCTGTCGGCGGGAGCGCGGGAGACGTCGAGGTGGCGGTCGCTGCCGCCGTTGACGTATCGCTGGATCTGGACGACGAGGCTGGGGACGAGGTTGATGGAGCAGCGGAACTCAGGGACCTCCTGGATGTGGAGGGCCATGCCGATGTAGTCCTTCGTGCCGTGGAGCCGGACCCACGGCATCAGCGTTTCGCCGGTGATGTCGTCGGGGTAGTAGGGCTGATGTTGGTGCCAGAAGAAGGCGACGGAAGCTTTGCTCATCAGGCTGCGGCGACGATGGTGGGGAGATTCGGCTCAAACCGGGTTGGATTGGGAGTTTAGTCCATTCGGGCGATCGGACGAGCGGAGTCCGCTTTGGAGCCGGAAGTTGAGATTGACAAACGGGGGGAGCTGCGTTGGGGAGGCGAGACGCGCGCTTGCCGGCACGACGTTGTTAGCTCAAACCCAACGTGCCACGGCAGGCTGGGGGCAAGGGGGCCACGCCCCCTTGCCGCCGGAGGCATTTTCGATGGGGAACCGTGGTCAGCAACGGACATCCCTTTTGTGGTACCGGCGTTGGGGATTCCACACTCGATTTGCAATCCCCGCGGGTTGGTGAGGGGGGCATACGACACGGTGTCCGCGCTTGGACACGATCTCCTTCAGACATCTCCCGACGGCCAGGCCTCCGGCGGGCAAAGGGGCGTTGCCCCTCTGCACTCCCCACCAGGGTGCCCCTGGACCCGGTGATTTAGAATGCTGGGACGCTCATCAGGCCTGCACTCTGCGTCGGAGCAGTTGACGTCGCCTGCGGCATCGGCTGCGTCGACCACGTCGTCGCCGTCGGGACCCCGCCACCACTGAAAGAGACATTCTGAGCGAACGGATTCGTCCCCGGCGCCACCGGCTTACCATCAACAGTCACACTGACAATCTGCCCCCCCGGAGGAAGACTCCCCGGATCAAAATACTGCTGATACTGCTGGGCCGCGACGGCGTTCATCGGACCCGGGACAGAACCGCCCTGCGGCATCTCCCCACCCTGCGACATCATGCTCGCCTGCCCGGTCGGCTGGCCGTCGAACGACGCGGTGATGATCCCATTCCCGCCCGCCGAGCCCGACAGCGCGGCGGCCTGGGCCTGATACTGCTGCTGCGTCGGATCGAGGCCAATCGCCTGGTTGTACATCGCGACCGCTTCCGGGTTTCTTCCCTGGCGGCCATAGATCTGCCCCATGTGGGCCAGCACGCGGGAATCGCGGGGGCTGATCTGGCGGGCCCGCTGCAGCGACTGCTCCGCCGCCGTGAGGTTGCCGGTGTTGCCGTGGAGCGCGGCCAGTTCGAGCTGCGGCTCGGCCGAGTTCGGCTGGCTTCCGGCCCAGGCGGAGAGGAGTTGCGTGGCGTCGTTGGTCCGCCCCTGATCCTGCATCAGCTTGGCGAGGCCGTGGTAGGAGGGCTGGTGCGTCGGATCGGCGGCGATGCCGCGGCGGTACGCCTGCTCGGCGGCGGGAAGGTCCCCCTGCTTGTGCATGGCGGCCGCGAGGTTGAAGGCGTAATCCGCATTGTCCGGATTCGCGGCGACCGCCTGCTCGAAGTCACGACGGGCGACCTCGTAGTTCCCCTGCTTGAAGGCCCGGCGGCCCGAGTAGTTGTAGGCCATGCTGCTCGTCGCCCCGCAGCCGCACAGGGAGCAGGCAAGTCCGATCCAGACCAGCCCCGCAATACCCATGCAGAACCGCCAGACGCGGGACGCGAGGGGGTGGAGATTCGGCGAGTGGCGGCGCGCGACGGCGAAAGTCGAAGGCAGCTCAGTCGTGGGCATGGGGATCTCGATGTGCTGCGGACCGCCGGGGAAGGGGAGGGCGACCTGGGCGGACGCCGGGGCGGGGGCGGGCAACGGCACGAAGGGGGGAAATCGAGGGATGGGAACCGTCGGCAGCATCAGAATGCGCCAATGGTTACGGCGAAAACTAGCAGGGATTGCCGAAACGGAACAAGACGTTCCGGCGGCCCGTTGCCGGGCGCAGGGGCCTCTTGGCCAGTCCGAGAGGTCGATTCTGCGCGTAAGTCCCTGCAGGCTCGACGACTTTCGACGATCGGCATCGATCGGCCGATCCTGCGGCTCCCCGCGCAGTTTCTGCCGAAGTCCGCGATTCCTGCGGCGGTCGGGGAGTTTGGCTCAAGTCGGGAAGAGGGAGCTCGGCCCGCCTCGATCTCGCGAGGGGGCTGCGACCGGCAGCGCGATCGCTCTATGACGGCGAATGGTCGAAACTGTCCGGCGTTGCGCCGGGTATCTGCCCCTGATGCTTCGCTTGCGGTGTTCCTGCCGACCGACTCATGCTTCCCTCATGACTGAATCTTTCGCTTCGCCGTCTCGCCCGCTCGCCACCGGTCTCCTCCGGCGGCTCCCGTCGTGGCTCGGTGCCGCCTGCCTCTTGCTGGCCGCCTGCACGGCCCTGGCGCGGGAGCCGCTGTTCGTGGTCCGCGTCGCGGGGGTGAACCGACTGCTGGAGGATGTCGACTACCTCACGGCCCTCGCCGAGCGGCCGGAACTCGCCGGATTTGTCCGCGGGCTGCCGGGGATCGTGAACGACCTGCGGGGGCTCGACCGGGCCCGCCCGATCTGTCTGGCGGCTTATGTGCCGGCGGACGGTAAGGTCGGCAAGCACATGGATGTCGCGCTCCTCGTCCCGGTGATCGACACGACCGCTCTCCAGAAGACGATCGGGATGACAAAGCGGGCCAAGCTCGTCGCCGGGGAGTCCGAGGGACGGTTCGTGCTCGAAGCCCCGCGGCGGACGATTCCGGTGCGGGTCATCGACGGGTGGGCGGTCGTGAGCGAGCAGGAGGAGTTGCTGAAGGACCTGGCGCCGGAATCGATCGTCGGGACTTCGGAGGGTTCACAGCCCGACATCGTGGTGCGGCTCAACTGGGCGGGGCTTCCCGAGGCGATCCGGGCCGAAGTCATCCGCAAGATGGAGCGCGACCGCGACCAGGAACGGACGCAGCGGGAGTCGGAGGACGAGGCCGAGTTTGCTATCCGGCAGGGTGTCCTGGATGTCCTGCTGACCGCCGGCCGGACGATCCTGCGGGATCTCTCGGGAACCGTCCTGACCGTGGATATCGATGCCGGTCGCCGGCAGGTCGTGGCGGTGGCGTCGTTCGTGCCGCGGGACGGCAGTTCGCTCGAGCGGGCGATTGCCGAACTGCCGGTCGAGTCGCAGTTCTCGGAGCCGGTGGGCCGCTCGGCGGCGGGGGTCCTCGCGATCTCCTGCCGGACGCCGGAGTTCATTCGGAAGGGGACTCAGGACGTCCTCGACAAGATCGCCGCCCGGACGGACGGCGAAGTCACGAACGAGGTCGAGGCGAAGCTGGTTCGCCAGATCCTGGATCTTGTCCAGGATGGGCTGTGCGGAGAGCGCTACGACGGGTTTGTGGCAGTCACGCCAACGGAGCAGAGCACGATCTCGCTCGCCGCGGCGGTCCGGTCGGGGCTGACCGACGAGGCCGAGACGCTGCTGGGCTGGATTCTTCCCGAGGCGGCCAAGCACGAGGACGTGAAGTCGATCGCGATGAAGGCTCTGGTGACGGAGGGAATCGCGTTCCACCGGATCACGCCGGCCGATCCGCGGGCGGAGGATGAGGAGGTGTTTGGCGCGGCTCCCTCGATCTATATCGGAACCGGCCACGGCGCGATCTGGATCGGAATGGGAGGTGCGCCGATCGAAAGCACCCTCAAGTCGCTTGTCTCGCCGGCGGAGCCGTCGGACGGGGCTCGGGAAGGCTCGCCGGTGGCGATGCTTTCCATGCATCTGCGTCCGTGGGCCGGCATCATCGCCGCCAAGGGGGATGGGCCGGTTCGCGTGCGGGACGCGATGGCCGATGCGATCCGCGCGGGGGAGGCGGACGAGGTCTCACTGAAGCTTCGTGCGTCGGAGGCGGGGTTGACCGCGACTCTCCGGGCGGACGATCTGTTGCTCAAGACGTTGTTCGCGGCCATCGCCGCTGAGCAGGGCGATGAGTAGCGATCAGGATCGTGCTACGGGCCTCCTGAAGGCTCACCGTCTGACCGGGTCCAGGGGGTACCCCTGGTGGGGGATGCAAGGGGGCGAAGCCTCCTTGCCCGCCGGAGGCCTGGCCGTCGAGAGACGTCTGAAGGAGATCGTGTCCAAACGCGGACAGGGTGCCGGATGCCCCCGCACCAACCCGCGCGGATTCCTGGGCGAGCGGTGATCCTCAACGCCGGTACCACAAAGCGGACGCCCGTTGCTTACCACGGTTCCTCATAGAAGTGCCTCCGGCGGCAAGGGGTGACCCCCTTGACCCTTGGCCGGTGGAAGTTGGGTTCGAGCCAACAGCGCGCAGCCGGCAAGCACGCGGTTTGAGACAGCAGGACAAAAGGTGACCGCCCACGCAATCCGTTCAATCCCATTGTGCGACGACCACCAGCACCGGCCGATCAATCCATAAGCTCCAACTGCAGGTCAACCGGACCGGGGCCCTTGACCTGCGGAGTGATCACCGTGGTCCGGACGCTGGCGTACTTGGCCGGAAGGAGTGAACGGCCCGGATCTTTGCCGAGCACCCGTGACGTGTAGGCATTCGCGTCTTCACCCGCCTGCTGTTGCAACGCGGGATCGAGCTTGATGATCGTCGCTCGGTGGCTGCCCGGGACGGCGCCATCGTTGGGACGGAAGGTCGACAACGTAAACTTGCCCGCGGCGTCGGTGGTCCCGGTGGCGGCGTGCGAGACCTGTTCGGTCAGCAGGCTCACGACGGCCCCCTCCACGGCTTTGCCGCGGTAGGTGACCGTTCCCGTGACAGGAATCGTCTGAGGTTGTTCCACTGCCTTTTGTCCGCAGCCTGCGGCCAGGAACAGGACACCACCGAGCACAATGCGATAGGAATTGAACATGGGAAACGATCTTGAAATAGACGCCGGGAGCGAGCGGCGGCCGAAACCTTGAGGGAATCGGACGACGGGCAGTCGCCCTTGGCGGAGAGTCGAGCAGGAAGCGAGAACGGCCGGAGAAACAGCACCGGCACAAAAAAGGAGATCCCTCGTCGGAGAGGGATCTCACAGGAAGACGCCGCATCCGGGCGTGAACGGGACAAAACCACCGACGGGGCGTCATCCCGGTCGCCGACCGCGGGGCGCGCCGACGGATTTAGAAGTCCGCGACGGACTTGTTGTCGCGACGATCGCCGAGCCGCTGATAGTTATCGTAGTCGATGTTCTCGGTGATGAACCGCACGCCCCCGTCGCCGAGAAGGAATTGGGCGCCGCCGACGTGCAGCGACTTGAAGGCGATGGCCGTGGCCCGGTCCGAGATCGTATTGCAGCCAATCGTGCTGCCGTTGCCCGGGCAACCGGCGATGTTGATCGGGTAGTTCATGGGACCGGTCGTTGCGGCCCACAGGGCGGAGGTGCTCCACCAGGCGCGGTTCGTGTGATCGGAGCAGACCGGAACGACCTCGCCGACCATGATCGTGTTCGACAGCCCGTCTGAGACGTCGGCCACGCGGGCCCCCCAGGCTTCCATGGCAAACATCCCGGAGATGTCGCCCGCGCGATTGGAGAACGGTTCGCCCGCACCGTTTCCGAAGTGGTTCCCCGGGTAGGCGGCGCAGTTGATCATCCGCTGGGCGCCGACCGACGGCGAATAGTTGGACAGCGCGTTGCCGTTGTTCGAGTTCATCCCGCCGGCCGGATCGGACGGGCAGATGAAGGTCGGGATCTTTTTCGTACGGAGTTCCGTGTAGTTCTGTCCCGCCTCGACGTCGAGCTGGAAGTCGACCTTGTTGTACAGGGCTCCCTGATCCACAAACGGAAGGAGCTTCAGCAGCACGCTCCCCTTGCGATGGTTCCCGGCTTCCCAGGCGCGGTTGCCGGCGATGGTGACGCCGCCGCTGATCGGGAACTGCCCGGCCACCTCGTGGTAGCTGTGCATCGCGATCCCAAGCTGCTTGAGATTGTTGCCGCACTGCGACCGGCGGGCGGCTTCGCGGGCCTGCTGAACGGCGGGGAGCAGGATGGCGACGAGCACGGCGATGATCGCAATCACCACCAAGAGCTCAATCAACGTGAATCCAGCCTGCCGTCTACGAAAAACTTTAAGCATCTCGACTCGACTCTCAGTGACTCTGTTGGTGGTGATCCGCGAAAGCGCGGGGATGAGGGATTTGCCGACTCGCCCGAGGACGAAAAAATCGGGAATTCTAGATGCTACGTTAGGTTGGAGGGTTGTCGAGTCAAGGTGTGGACGCGAATTCACACATCGTCTTGAGCGAGCCGCGACGGCCGGTGAACTGTGTTCCCTTTGACGGACAAATGAAGGCTTCTGCTGCGGTTCGCCACAACCCTGACGGCAAATCGCCCCGTGCATGACGCCTCGACACTCTGACCGGAGCGTCCCGTCCCCTATCCTGTCCGGTGGATTCTGTGACAGTGCCGCCCGGTCCAGACGACCGTCCCGCGGACAGGAGAAAGTACGCCGCAATGATCATCGGACTGGGGACGGACATTGTTGAGGTGGACCGCATCGGAGAGATGATCGACCGGCATGGCGATCTGTTTCTCAAGCGGGTCTTTACCGAGCAGGAGATCGAATACTGCCGAGTCAAGAAGGCGTGCAACCAGCACTACGCCGGGCGATGGGCCGCCAAGGAGGCGGTCATGAAGACCCTGGGGACGGGCTTCACCAAGGGAGTGGGCTGGACCGACATCGAGGTTCAGTCCCGCCGCAGCGGGCAGCCGGTGATCCAACTCACCGGCGGAGCGGCGGAGTACGCCAGGGGGCTGGGGATCGACCAGGTCCTGATCACGATCTCGCACTGCCGGAAGTACGCCACCGCGACCGCCATCGCCTTTCACCATCCGAAGCCCGCTGCCGCGGAGACCCCCCGCTGATCTCGGACGAGCCTGGCATCGTCCCGACTGCCATCCAGAACCTGCGAATCTGGGTGGGCTGGGGGCAATCTGCCTTGTTTTGCGTCACTGACCGTTCGTTCCGGGCGGATCGATCAAACCTGCTGGGCCGGTTATGCCGATTTGACTTCCAGTGGCGCTCTCAATCCAAGGAGTCGGGCAATGCGGAAGGCGTTCGGATCGGCCGTACTGGCAATGGGCCTGCTGGTGATCGTGGCCGCGACGTGGGGGGCCGGCCCGCAGAAGTCGAACGTCGCCTGGCAGCCGAATCTCCAGACGGCCCACAAGGTTTCGCAGAAGACCGGCAAGCCGATGCTTCTCGTCTTCGGGGCGGAGTGGTGCACGTTCTGCAAGAAGCTCGAGAGCCAGACGCTCGGCAACGAAAACCTGGCCAAGTACATCAACATGAACTTTGTGCCGGTTCACATCGACGTCGATGCGGAGCCGAAGGTCGGTGAGATCCTCGAAGTTTCGAAGCTCCCGTGCACGATCGTCCTCTCGCCGGAAGCGGATCTTCTCGGTCGGTACGAGGGCTTCTGCCAGCCGAACCAGTTTCACCAGAAGCTGACCGCCGCCCAGAAGCTCCACCGGGAAGTCCAGCAGACGGGCGGCCAGCGGTAACACGCGGCTGCCGAGATCGCTTCACGCCCGCCCGAATGCAGAACCCCGAATGTCCCGGCCGTTGGCCCGGATGCTCGGGGTTCTTGGTTTTTGGCGGGGTGGTGCGTCCCGCTGTCTCGGACCGCGTTCTTGCCGGCGCAGCTCTGTTTGCTCAATCCCAACGTGCCACGGCCGCTGGAGGTCAAGGGGGGGCAACCCCCTTGCCGCCGGAGGCACTTCCATGAGGAACCGCGGTACGCAACGGACGTCCGCTTTGTGGTACCGGCGTTGAGGACTCCCTCAATCTACACCGCTTGCTTTGCAATCCCAGCGGGTTGGTGAGGGGGCATACGACACGGTGTCCGCGCTTGGACACGTGCTCCTTCAGACATCTCCCGACGGCCAGGCCTCCGGCGGGCAAGAGGGCGTTGCCCCCTTGCATCCCCCACCAGGGTGCCCCTGGACCCGGTTGGGGGGCGAAATGGCTGGCCACCATCCAGCGAACGCACCCAGCGCCATGAGCGATCGAAAAAACCTCGCTGGCGCGAAGCGCGGCAGGAACTGCGGGCTTATCCGCGGGAGTCGTCGTTCACGGCGTGCCACCGCTGCCAGGCCCGCTGGTCGTAGCCAAAGTCCTTCCCCGTGATCTTCCGCAGGGCGAGGAGGACTTCTTCGTTCCGGACATCCACGTTCACGTTGGCCGTGTGGATGATCTCGTTCGGCTCGGGGATCACGATCGCGCCGTACGGCATCTGGCCGGTGAGGGCCATCCCTTCGATCTGGCTGGGATAGAGGCCGTTGTAGTTGTTCGGGTTCACCTGCGCGACGCCGCCGGGGGTGTTGGCGAAGCCGAGCGCGTTGGAGGAGGGGACCTGGACCGTGATCCGATGCGAGCTGATGAGGGCCGCGATCAGGTTGGGGACCGTGCGGCGGTCGCCGAATTTGCCGATCCCGACCGCGGCGCGGCGGATGACGGCGTTGTCCTTGTTCTTGAGGCCGGGGAGGAGATACCGCACCGCCTCTTCGGACTGATCGGGGGCGATGCCGGCGAGGGCGGCCTCGCGGACGACCTGCTCGGGGTCGAGGAGGATCCGGTCGACGAGTCGGCGGACGGGCTTCTTCCCCGGAATCCGCGAGACGATGTCGACGAACATCTTGCGGCCGTGCGGGTTTTTGTGGCTCGCCAGGAACTGATTCAGGCCGGAGACGGCGTCCGGGTCGGTGATGCCACGGAGGGCCTGCTCTCCTTCGGTCCGGCGGAGAGGGTCGCGGTCGGTCAGCATGTTGACCCAGCGGCGGACCTTGGGGTGCCAGTCCGCTTCGGCGGCCCGTTCGGACGCGGTCTTTTCGAGCAGGTCGAACTCGTGTTCGGTGACGTAGCGGCCCTTGTATTTGACGTATCCCTGGCGGGCCATGGAGTCGTCTTTCGACATCCATTCCCCCTGGTAGCGGACGTGGCCGAGCGACTTGCGGGCATCAACGTGGTTCGGGTCGATCTCGACGATCCGTTCCAGCTCCTCGCGCCGCTGCGTCTGCATCTGCCGCTGGAGGCACCAGGCGGCGAGTTCCCAGTGGGCCTCGACGGTGTTGGGGACGCGGCGGGCGCGGGTGTGGTATTCCTCGATGAGGGGGGAGCGGGTGGAGATGAACTCGATTTCGGAGCGGTCGACCGTGATCTCGGTGCCGCTGGTGCTGCGGATGAGGACGGTGGGGTCCTGGGGGGCGGAGGTTTTGCTGACGAGGCCCCGCAGTTCGCCGCCGTTCTTGAGGCGGATGACGTCGCCCGTGGCCGACAAGGGATGCGCGGCGAGAAGGCCGCCGAAGAGGCCCCCGAGAACAGTGCGGCGGATCCAAGGTTGAACGGGGACGGGCACTCCAGGCTCCCGGAAGATGCGTGTGGGTATTGTATCGGCGGGATTTGGCGTGACTCAATCACGTGACGGGGCTGGTCGGAAAATCCGGGGGAATCGTTTGGTGGAAAATCTTGCGCAATCGGCAGCCCCAGCGTGCTTGGCAATAGCGGGGTCCAGGGGGTACCCCTGGTGGGGGATGCAAGGGGGCGAAGCCTCCTTGCCCGCCGGAGGCCTGGTCGTCGAGAGACGTCTGAAGGAGATCGTGTCCAAACGCGGACAGTGTGCCGGATGCCCCCGCACCAACCCGCGCGGATTCCTGGGCGAGCGGTGATCCTCAACGCCGGTACCACAAAGCGGACGCCCGTTGCTTACCACGGTTCCTCATAGAAGCGCCTCCGGCGGCAAGGGGTTGCCCCCTGGACCCCGGCTGCCGTGGCACGTTGGGTTTGAGCGATCAGAGTCGCGCCGGCGAGGACGGGGTTTGAGCAACCAATGCATCCGCCAGAGTTGAGACTCCTCCCACCGTCCGACACAATAACGGATCGACTGCCTCTGATTTGATAGACGTCTGCCGGTTCGCCGATCGCCGCCGGAAAGGAACCGTTCCCGTGCTCCGCCCGCTCTTCGCCGCGCTCCTGCTCCTTTTTGCCTCATCGACCGGGTGGGCCGAGGACGCCGTCGTCGCTTTACCGTCCCAGTTCACGCTCCAGGGAACGAAGGCGTTCCAACGCGTCCTCGTCGAAAAAACGATCGACGGCACCGCGACCGAACAGCTTCGAACCGGCGTCGAGTTCGTTTCGAGCGACCCCGAAGTTGTGGTCGTCGAAGAGGGGATCGCCCGTCCGAAGGGGAACGGTCAGGCCGAGATCACGGCCAAAGTCGGCGACCGCTCCGCCACGATGAAGGTCAGCGTCTCCGGAATGGACCAACCGTCCGCCCTGAGTTTCCGGCACGACGTTCTCCCCATTCTCTCGAAGCTGAACTGCAACTCCGGGGCGTGCCATGGCGCGCTGGCCGGGAAGGGGGGCTTCCGGCTCTCGCTGCGAGGGTACGATCCGGTCACCGACCACTTCACGATCGTCAAGCAGGACCGCGGCCGCCGCATCGAGCTGGCCGATCCGGGCCGCAGCCTCCTGATCGCCAAGCCCTCCGGCGCCATCCCGCACAAGGGAGGACTGCGGTTCGAGACCGAGTCGGTCGACTACCGCATTCTGGCGGATTGGATCGCCAGCGGGGCCACCGAACCGCAGGCCGATGACCCCGAGGTGAGCCGGCTGGAAATCCTTCCGGAGCGAGCGGTGCTGAAGGTGAAAGACGCCGAGCAGCTCGTCGTCCGGGCACATTTCTCGAACGGGACGAGCCGCGACGTCACCCCGTGGGTGAAGTGGTCTTCGGCGAATGAGGCGGTCGCCCGCGTCGACGACAACGGGCTCGTTTCGATCGTCGGCCACGGCGAAGGAGCGCTCGTCGCGTGGTATTCCAGCAAGCTCGTGATCGCGAGCGTCACGGTGCCGTACCCCAATCAGGTCCCGGACTCCGCCTTCGCCCAGAAGCCGCGGAACGTCCTCGACGAACTGATCGACGCCAAGCTCAAGAGCCTGAACCTCCCGCCGTCGCCGCAGAGCGACGATGCCGAGTTCGTCCGCCGCGTCTACCTCGACACGATCGGGACGCTGCCGACGACCGACGAGGTTCGGACGTTCCTGGGGGACGCGTCGGCCGACAAGCGGGACAAGCTCATCGACGCCCTCCTGGCCCGGCCGGAGTTCGTCGATTACTGGACCTACCGCACGTCCGACGTCCTGATGCTGAACGGCACGCTGCTGCGGCCGGAGGCGATCAAGGCGTACTACGGCTGGATCCGGAAGAACATCGCCGCCAATACGCCGTGGGATCAGTTCGTCCGCGAGATCCTGACGGCCGTGGGGAGCAGCACCGAGAACGGCGCAACCAACTTCTACGCCCTCCACCAAGACCCCGAGAACATGACCGAGAACGCCTGCCAGGCGTTCCTCGGGCTCTCGATCGCCTGTGCCAAGTGCCACAACCATCCGCTCGAGAAATGGACCAACGACCAGTACTACGCGATGGCCAACCTCTTCGCCCGGGTCCGGGCCAAGGGGTGGGGCGGGGAGCCGCGGAACGGGGACGGCAAGCGGACGCTGTATGTCGCGGATATCGGCGACCTGATCCAGCCGCGGACCGGCAAACCGCAGCCGCCGACGCCGCTCGATGGCGTCCCGGTTGCGTTTGAGGATCCGTCGGACCGCCGCATTCATCTGGCGAAGTGGATGACCTCGCCGGAGAATCCGTACTTCGCCCGCTCGATCACGAACCGCGTCTGGAAGAATTTCTTCGGCGTCGGGCTCGTCGAGCAGGTGGACGACATGCGGGCCTCGAACCCGTCCAGCAATGACGCGCTTCTAAACGCGGCGGCGAAGCACCTCGTCGACAACAAGTTCGATCTCAAGTCGCTGATGAAGCTCATCCTCCAGTCGAACGCCTACCAGCGGACCAGCCAGCCGCTGGAGGAGAACAAGACTGAGCAGCGGTTCTACAGCCGCTACTACCCCAAGCGGATGATGGCCGAGGTCATGCACGATGCGGTCTGCCAGGTGGCGGAGGTTCCGAGCGACTTCACGCAGATCGCCTTCCCGGGGGCGGACAAGCAGAAGACCGACTTCTATCCCAAGGGGACGCGGGCGATTCAGCTCTACGACAGCGCCGTCGACAACTACTTCCTCCAGGCGTTCGGCCGGAATCAGCGGCGGATCACCTGCGAGTGCGAGCGGTCCGACGAGCCGAGCATGGTTCAGGTACTCCACATCGCCAACGGCGACACCGTGAACCAGAAGCTGAAGGCAGCCGATAGCCGCGTCGAGAAACTCATGCGGCTCCACGCGAGCGGAATGTCCCCCGAGGCCCTCGTCGACGAAGCGTACCTCTGTTCACTCTCGCGGTATCCGACGGCCCAGGAACGTTCGAACCTCCTGACGGTCCTGAACCAGACGCCGGAGACCGAGCTCCGCGGCGCGGTCGAGGACCTGTTCTGGGCAATCCTGAGCAGCCGCGAGTTCCTGTTCAATCACTGACGAAGGGCGGGGCGACTGTGGATCCGGCGGGCGTCGACGCCGCTGTTGCCGAAGCGGCCAACCTGATCCGCGACGCCGAGGCGATCGTCATCGGCGCCGGGGCCGGCATGGGAGTCGACTCTGGGCTGCCGGACTTCCGTGGGCCCGAGGGGTTCTGGCGGGCGTATCCGGCGTTCAAAGGGCGCCAGTTTTCGGAGATGTCGAACCCGTACTGGTTCGATCGAGACCCTGAGCTGGCGTGGGGCTTCTTCGGCCATCGCTTGCAGCTCTATCGCGATACGCCGCCGCACGCGGGCTTCTGGATCCTCAAGACCTGGATGGACTCGAAGCTGCTCGGCGGATTCGTCGTCACGAGCAACGTCGACGGGCAGTTCTCCAAGGCGGGGTTCGACCCGGAGCGGATCGTTGAGATCCACGGATCGATTCATCATCTACAGTGCGTCAAACGGTGCGGCCGAACGAGCGACATCTGGCCGGAGCCGGGACTGACGTTCGACATCGACGAGGCGGTCCGCACCTGTTCGCCATTGCCGCGCTGCCCGGGCTGCGGAGCGCTCGCCCGGCCGAACGTCCTCATGTTCGGTGACTACGGTTGGATTGGGGCGCGGTCGAACCAGCAGAGACGTCGCTTCGAGACCTGGATGCGGACGGTGAGACAGCGTCGGATCGCCGTCGTCGAACTCGGCGCCGGAACGGCGATCCCGTCGATTCGGATGGCCTGTGAATCGCTCGCCGATCAGGTAATCCGCATCAACCCTCGCGATCCCGATGGCCCGGTCGGAACGGTGTCGATCCCGCTGGGAGCGCTGGAGGGACTGCGGAGGATCGACACGCTTCTGTGAGCCCGCAGGAGCGGCTGGATGGACGCCGTGGAACGATCTGCGGACTTGGGGCTCTGTCGGCCCGGTGAAGGGCGTGTACGAAGCCAGTCGTGCCGATTCTGTGGGACGCCCCAAAACCGTCCTTGCCGGCACGACGCTGCTACCTCAAACCCAACGTGCCCCGGCAGCCTGGGGTCAAGGGGCCTGTGTTGTTTCTTTGGCCCCCTTGCCGCCGGAGGCATTTTCGTCGCGGAACCGTGGGACACAACAGATGTCCCCTTTGTGGTACCGGCGTTGAGGACTCCCTCACATCACACCGCTTGCGATGCAATCCCCGCGGGTTGGTGAGGGGGCATACGGCACGGTGTCCGCGCTTGGACACTCACTCCTTCAGACATCTTTCGACGGCCAGGCCTCCGGCGGGCAAGAGGGCGTTGCCCCCTTGCATCCCCCACCAGGGTGCCCCTGGACCCGGTGGGGCGATAGGTTCTCGCGACGTTCGGTCTTCGGTCTCGTCGCGGGCAACTTCTAGCCCTTGACCCCCAAGCCGACCATCTGCCGGTTCAGGTCCGCTTCCGCCTTCTCCAGCAACGTTCGCAGGTCGTCGACCAGGCCGGACGATCGTGTCGCATCGCCGAACATGAGCCGGTTGTACTGGGCGGCGTTCTTCCGGATCCTCGATGCCAGGGCGTCGTCGTCTTCCGCCCGCGCGGCCTGAGTCGCATCGCCGCGGAAGTCGAACGTCAGGCCAAGCTGCGTCCGGAAGGTATCAAGGTCCGACGGCGCTCCCGCGGTGACGACCCGCTCCACGGACTTTCGCAACTGGGCGGCGTAGGAGCCCGCGTTCTCCTCATCGAACAGGTCGCTGAACAACTCCGCGAACCTCTCGACCGCCACCGCCGTGTTCCGCGCCTGCTGCGGCACGACCGTCGACACGGTGCGGCGATACGTCGTTTCACTCCGGCTCGGCTCATAGGTCGCCGACGTCAGGCCGAGGGCGGACAGAAGACCCGTGCCGTTGTCATCCAGCGACAGGTTCGCCGAGGCGTTCCGCGATCGGAACTGCACCCGCTGTCCCGCGGCATCGAGCGTCGCATCGGCGCCGGTGAGGGACTGGGAGACGCGGTCCAGGATCGAGCGGAGCGAATCGGCGGCGGTGTTGAAGGCGATCTCTTCGCCGTTCACGACGAGCGAGCCGGACGTGACCCCCTGAAAGCCGGCCAACTCGCCGAGGGGCCGGTCGGCATCGTTCCCTGCGTCCTGACCGGGGGAGAGGGGGGCTCCGGTCAGCTTGGCGGCGGCCAGGAAGCCGGAGGTGTCGTTGTCGAGCGTGATCGTGGGGGCCGCCCCTTCGGTCTTCTGGGTGAGGAGGACTCGTTCCCCGGCGGCGTCGTAGGTGGCGGTCACTCCGGCGGTGGACTGTGTGATCTTCGTCAGGACGGAGTTGATGGAGTCGTTGGCCAGGACGTTGATCGTGGCGCCGTTCACGCGGAACGAGCCGCTCGTGACCGCCAGACCCGGCTGCAGGTTGGGGGAGTTGTTGCGCGTGCCGTTGAACGCCTTGGACGGGTCGGGGGCGCTGCCGACGTTGGCGAAGACTTCGACCGTGAAGGTGTTGTTGACCCGCAGGGTGCCGCTGGAGAGTGAGAGCGTCAGGCCGTTCTGAAGCGTGTAGACGGACCCGGCGGGCTGGAATCCGATGCTGATGTTGTCGAGGAGCTGGTTCGACTCATCCCGGACCTCGACGCGGGTGAAGAGCGCGGAGCCGACGGTGCCGTTGCCGCCGGCGACCCGGAAGGTGAGGGTCTGGGAGCCGTTCTGGCCGTTATAGACTCCGCCGATGGTGGGGAGCGCGGTCGATGCGCCGTTGAACGAGGGACCGAAGGGGGTGTAGGAGGTGGGGGTGGTGTTGAGCTGGGTTGTGGATTCGAGCCGTGCGGCGCTGGCCTGACGGTCCTGGAGGCCGAGGTTGGTGCCGAGTGGTGATTGGGCGGCGGCGCCGATGACGGTCTCGGTCCGAGTTTCGGACTGTTTCCGGATCTGGAGGCGGTCGAGGGTTCCGAGGAAGTCACTGAGGCGGGCGACGTCCTCCCGCAGTCCGGTGAGGTCGGTGGTGGGGCCGGCGCTGGGGGTGATTGGCGCCGCGGCGCGGGGGGAGGTTGCGAACCGGATCGATTCGGATCGGATTGAAATCAGTCCATACAAACGGCTTACCTCGCGGCTGGCGATCCGGTGTGGCGGATTGGCAGCATTCCGCACGCAGGAGAGCCTAGGTCGCGTGAGTGCGGGAGGTGGTTGCCGGGTTGTTTCCGCCTGGTGAAGGGGGTGTACGAATCCGGTCGTGCCGATTCTGAGGCCACTCCAAACCGCGTCCTCGCCGGCGCGGCTTTGATTGCTCAAACCCAACGTGCCACGGCCGCTGGGGTCAAGGGGGCAACCCCTTGCCGCCGGAGGCACTCCTGTGAGGAACCGTGGTAAGTGACGGACGTCCCCTTTGTGGTGCCCGCGTTGAAGACTCAACGCTCGTTGCGATATCCCCGCGGGTTCTTGAAGGAGCATCCGGCACGTTGTCCGCGCTTGGACGCGCGCTCCTTCAGACATCTCTCGACGGCCAGGCCTCCGGCGGGCAAAGGGCCAAGAAAACAAGACAGGCCCCTCTCCACTCCCCACCAGGGGCCAGCCCCTGGACCCCGGTCGACGTTTCCAGGATCACGTTTCTGTCATTGTTCGCACGGCAGCCTTACCGGCACCCTGGCTCCTGCGACGCCGGTGGACACCTCCTCACCGGATTTGTATTGTCCACGGGCTTATCACTTCGCAGGAAATACGCAGAATGGTCGCTGCAGAATCGTCGGTTTCGTCCCGGTGGCACAGACTCGCCGGACAAGTCTTGAACGGGCACCAGCTGGATCGCGACGAATGCCGCTCGATCCTCGAATGCCCCGACGTCGAGATCCTCGACCTCCTCGCCGCCACCTTCCGCGTCCGACAGCAACACTTCGGACTCAAGGTTCACTTCTACCTTCTCAAGAACGCCAAAAGCGGCCTCTGCCCCGAAGACTGCCACTACTGCTCGCAGTCCGTCATCTCCGAAGCCGAGATCGACAAGTACGTCATCGCCAACGAACGCGTCCTCATGGACGGCGCCCGCCGGGCCAAGGAACTCAACTCCCGCACCTACTGCATCGTCGCCAGCGGCCGCGGCCCCAGCGACCGCGAAGTTGACCACGTCTGCGGCGTCGTCAGGAAGATCAAGGATGAACTTGGCCTCCACATCTGCGTCTGCCTCGGCTTCCTCAAGCCTGAGCAGGCCCAGCGGCTGGCCGATGCCGGCGTCGACCGCGTCAACCACAACCTCAACACGAGCGAGCGGTTCTACCCCGAGATCTGCACCACCCACACCTACGCCGACCGCGTCGACACGCTCAACGTCGTCAAGAACGCGGGGATGGAGCTCTGCAGCGGCCTGATCGTCGGGATGGGCGAGCAGAACGAAGACATCATCGACGTGATCATGGACCTGCACGGCCTGAAGGTCGCGTCGATCCCGGTCAACTTCCTGCACGCCGTCGACGGCACCCCGCTCCAGCGGAAGCACGACCTCGACCCGCGGTACTGCCTGAAGGTCCTCTGCCTTCTCCGGCTCGCCCACCCGGCGGTCGAGATCCGCATCGCTGGCGGACGGGAGCTCAACCTGCGTTCGATGCAGGCCATGGGACTTTACGCTGCCAACTCGCTGTTCGTCAGTGACTACCTGACGACGAAGGGGCAGAGCCCCGAGCTCGACTTTGAGATGATCAAGGACCTCGGTTTTGAGATCATTGTTGACGACCACCATGAGTCGCCATCTGGCCACGAAGCCGCAGCCGAGCAGCCGGCCCTGGCCTAGCGCACGGCGTTCTGGCCGGACGGACGCCCATAGCTCAAACCCAACGTGCCACGGCAGCCGGGGTCAAGGGGCCACGCCCCTTGCCGCCGGAGGCACTTCCATGAGGAACCGTGGTACACAACGGATGTCCGCATTGTGGTACCAGCGTTGAGGACTCCCTCATACCACACCGCTGGCTTTGCAATCCCCGCGGGTTGGTAATGGGGCATGCGGCACGGTGTCCGCGTTTGGATACGCACTCCTGCCGATGTTGTCCGACGAGCCAGGCCTCCGGCGGGCAAGGGGGCCAAAGAAACAACACAGGCCCCCCTGCACCCCCTGACCAGGGTCCCCCTGGACCCGGTGGACTAGGCCGCTCCGAAAAATCCCTCTACAGTCGGCACCGAGTCTCGCTTTCTCTCCCAGGTTCGATCGCCCCATGCCCACTCGCTACGTAGTTCGCTTCGGCATGATGCGGCAGGTCGCGGAGTTCGGCGTCAAACAGGACGACGTCTACGCCCGTGGGGCTCAGGTCATCGTCCGCAGCCCCCGCGGACTGGAATGGGGCGAAGTCCTCTGCGAGGCGACCGAGCGGACCCGGGAGTACCTCGGCGGCCAGGATCCCGTCGGCCGGGTCATGCGGCAGGCGAACGCCGACGACGAACGGCTCCGCGATGAGCTGTGGCGGAAGGAACAGGACGCCTTCCTGATCGCCCGCGAACTCGTCGAGGAACACAAGCTCGCGATGCAGCTCGTCGATGTCGAACACCTCTTCGGCGGCGAAAAGCTCACCTTCTACTACGTCTCCGAGGCCCGCATCGACTTCCGCGAACTGGTCAAGTCGATGGCCAAGCGGTTCAACCTGCGGATCGAGCTGCGGCAGATGGGGATCCGCGACGAGGCGAAGCTCCTCGCGGACTACGGCGACTGTGGCAAGCCGGTCTGCTGCAACACGCACCTCCACGAGATGCCCCCGGTCTCGATGAAGATGGCCAAGCTCCAGAAGGCGACGCTCGATCCCGCCAAAATCTCCGGCCGCTGTGGACGCCTCAAGTGCTGCCTCCGCTACGAGTACGACACCTACGAGGAATACCGCAAGGAACTCCCGGGCGTAGGGAAATTCGTCATCACCCGCGACGGCAAGGGGAAGGTCATCGGGCAGGAGATCCTCGCCCGTAAGGTGCTCGTCGTCTACGAGGACAACCGGCGGGTGCTGCTCGGCGAGAGCGACATCGTCACTGTCGTCGGCTCGGCCCAGAAGACGCGCGAGGAGCGGAGTGATGACGCCGATGACCGCACCGAATAGTGCGGCGGGCCGTTCCGGCGGAGTCGAGTCCAAGCGGGCGATCATCGTCGGGGCGAGCTCCGGGATCGGCCGCGAACTGGCGATCGTGCTGTCGCAGGCGGGGTGGTCTGTTGGTCTGATGGCCCGCCGGCACGAAGAGCTGGAAGAGACCGCGCGCAGGATGACGTCGCCCGGAATCGTCACGGTGGCTGATCTCGCGGACGTCGAAGCGGCTCAGGTTCGCTTTGCCGAACTGATGGCACAGCTCGGTGGGGTCGAGCTGGTGGTCCTCTCGTCCGGCGTCGGCTTTCTGAATCCCGACCTGAGCTGGCCTGAGGAGCAGCAGACAATCGCAGTGAACGTCACCGGCTGTGCGGCTCTGGCAGGGGCCGCCTTTCGGGAGTTCGAGCGGGCAGGGCGGGGACACCTCGTCGGGATCTCCTCGATCGCAGCGATCCGCGGAGGAGCAGCCGCGCCCGCCTACGGGGCGTCGAAGGCGTTCCTCTCGAACTACCTGGAGGCGCTCCGCTGCCGGGCGATCAAGAAGCGGCTGCCGATTGCCGTCACGGACATCCAGCCCGGCTTCGTCGACACCGCGATGGCGAAGGGTGAGGGAAAATTCTGGGTCGCCTCGCCGCAGGTCGCGGCCCGGCAGATCTACGGCGCGATCCTTCGCCGCCGCCGCCACGCTTACGTCACACGGCGATGGCGGCTCATCGCGTGGCTCCTCCGGTGGCTTCCCGAGTCGCTGTACGCGCGGATGTAGTTCCCGCGGCGCCGCGGGAGAGGATTCCCGTCGAATCGGGACACACCCGGTGGTCCTCTCCCGGTAAAATAGGCGGCCTCGCCAGCACGTCGCGCGCGTGGCCGCGACGGACCGGAAACCCGGAGAATCGCCGGAGAGAGTGGACGCGGCACCCGAATGCACATTGCGATCGTCACCGCCGGCGGCGCGGGTATGTTCTGCGGCTCGTGCATGCACGACAACGCCTGGGCCCGCGCGCTGATCGCGGCTGGCCACCGGGCGACGCTGATCCCGACCTACACGCCGATCCGGGTTGATGAAGAAGACCTCAGCATCGACCGGGTCTTCTTCGGCGGGATCAACGTCTATCTCGACGCCCGCTCCCGGCTGTGGCGGAGTCTCCCGCCGGTTTTCAAAAAGTGGCTCGACCGCCCCGGTGTGATCTCGGCGATCACCCGCTGGGCCGGCGGAGTCAGCAACAGCGCGGCCGATCTCGGCGACCTGACGCTCGCGATCCTCGAAGGGGAGGCGGGGCCGCTCCGCGAGGCGGGGGATGAACTGGCCCGGTTCCTCCGGGACCTCAATCCCGATGCCGTGATCTTCAGCAACGCTCTCCTGTGCGGGGCGGTGCGGCGGCTCAAGGAGCTTTACCGGGGGCCGGTCTACTGCATCCTCCAGGGAGATGATGTTTTCCTCGACGAACTGACGCCGGCGCTCCGGCGGCAGGCAGTCGAGCGGATCAGCGCCCGGGCGGCGGAGTTCGACGGGTTCATCGCCCACAGCGCCTTCTACCGCGACTACATCGCCGCGTACCTGCAGTTGCCCGTCGAAAAGTTCTTCACGATCCCGCTCTCGATCGATGCCAGCGAGCTTCCCGTTCCGGCCGAGCCCCGTCCGGCGGACGCGCCGTTCACGATCGGCTACTTCGCCCGGCTCGCTCCCGAGAAGGGGCTGCACCATCTGATCGACGCCTTCGAGATCCACCACCGGAGCCATCCCGACTCGCGGCTGCGGATCGGCGGCTATCTGCCGGAACGCCATGTGAAGTGGGTCGAGAACCTCAAGGCCCGCGCTCAGAAACTGGATGGAGCAGTGGAGTTCGTCGGCAGTCCCGACACGCTCGAAGAGAAACGTGACTTCTACCGGAGTATTGACGTCCTGTCGGTCCCCACCGAGTTCCTGGAACCGAAGGGGATCTACGTCCTGGAAGCCCTGGCGACGGGCGTTCCGGTCGTTCAGCCAGCCCACGGGGCGTTCCCCGAGCTGCTGGAGGCAACCGAGGGAGGGCTGCTGGTTCCACCGAAGAATCCTGTCGCCCTGGCTGACACGTTTTCCCGACTGAAGGCGGACCGGGCCGAGCGGCGGCGGCTTGGGGAGCGGGGCGCCAGGGGGGTGCGCGAGTCGCATTCGCCGGCGGCGCTTGCGGCGGCGACGATCCGCGGGCTGGAGGCGAGTGCTGCGTCGACCGCGTCCTTGCCGGTAAAGCTCCCATAGCTCAAACCCAATGTGCCACGGCAGCCTGGGGTCAAGGGGGCCTGTGTTGTTTCTTTGGCCCCCTTGCCGCCGGAGGCATTCCGGTGAGGAACCGTCGTACACAACGGACGTCCCCTTTGTGGAGACGGTGTTGAGGACTCCCTCACACTGGAACGCTCGCTCTGGAATCCCTGCGGGTTAGGTGAGGGGGCATCCGGCACGGTGTCCGCGTTTGGACACTCTCTCCTTCAGATATCTCTCGACGAGAGGGCCTCCGGCGGGCAAAGGGGCGTTGCCCCTCTGCACTCCCCACCAGGGGCCCCCTGGACCCAGTAGGACTGTGATGTGGGGGGGCGCATAATAAGCTCGTCTCCTTATGAGGTCGTTTTGACTGAACTCGCCGCCACCGTCCTGATCGCCCACGGCAGCCGCCGCCCCGAAGCCAATGCAGACCTCGTCCGCCTGGCCGAACTGCTCCATCCGCGCCTGCCGCAGGACCGGATCGAAATCGCCTACCTCGAACTGGCGGAGCCTTCGATTCCGACCGCCCTGCAGAAGTGCGTCGATGCCGGGGCGGCAACGGTGCGGATGCTTCCGTTCTTCCTCTCGGCCGGCGCGCACGTCACCGAGGACCTGGAAGAGTTCCGCCGCGAGTTCGCCGGACAGCATCCGGCCATCCGTTTCCTGCTCGCTCCGCCGATCGGACTGCACCCCGGCATTGTCGACATCCTCGTCGATCGGCTGGCCGAAGCGTCATGAGCCGGACGCGGGAAACTGCACGGCGACCTGCGTGAAGTGGTAGAGGAAGATCCCGGCCGAAACCGTGACGTTAAGGGAATCGGTCCCGAGGGCCATCGGGATCAGGACTTTGTGGTCGCAGCGCTCGGCCCACTCCGGCTCGAGCCCATCCGCCTCGTTCCCGAGGAGCAGCGCCAGCCGCCGCGGGCGGGCCATCGTCGCGAGCGGCACAGCGGCCGGATCGAGGAGCGTTGCCGCCAGCTCGAAGCCCGCCGCCTTGAGGTCCGACAGAGTCCCGCCGAGATCCGTCGGCTGAACGATCGGCAGGTGGAACGCGTTCCCCATCGAGACGCGAAGGACGCGGCGGCTGAAGGGATCGACGCTCGGCGGCCCGACGACCAGGGCCGCGGCTCCGAACGCCCGGCACAGCCGCATCAGCCCGCCGAGGTTGTCCGGGTCGGTGATCCGCGGGCAGACGACGACAAGCTCGACTGGCACCGAGTCGGCGGCCGCGTCCGTCGCTGGCGGGAAGAGGTCGCCGATCGCCGGTCCCGGCAGCCGCGTGCCGCAGGCCATGATCCC
Source organism: Planctomyces sp. SH-PL14 (assembly GCF_001610835.1). NCBI lineage: Bacteria > Pseudomonadati > Planctomycetota > Planctomycetia > Planctomycetales > Planctomycetaceae > Planctomyces > Planctomyces sp. SH-PL14. Next base: position 6,577,165 of record NZ_CP011270.1, read on the forward strand.
GCCGTGGAACTGATACCCGACCAGCTCGCTGGCGAGGTCCTCGGGGAGCAGCAGGACCGGGGCGCCGCGGAGGTCGACGCGGTCGAGGAGATGCCGCCGCCGGTCCGTTGCCAGGATCGACTCAACGGGATAGCGGCTCGCGAGCAGCCGCTCGACGACGCGGTGCCCCTCGGCGATGAACTTCCCTTCGCGGGCCTCGGCTCGCTTTGTTTTGACGTCCCGGTAGGACGCGAGCCGCGGATCATCGAGCGAGGCGATCGGGATGTCCGGTATGGCCGCTACAGGATCCACAGCCGCACGTACCAGTTCAGAAAGTGACCCAGCGGAGGAAACACGCCGGCCAGGACCCACAGCGGATAGTAGAACGCGACGACCCACGAGGAGCCGCTCGCATAGACCGCCTCATACCACCGCCAGTACATCGGCCCGATCGAGAGGGCGTAGAGGACGAACAGAAACGCGTAGCGGTAGACGATCCCCCGGAAACGGCCCCACTGCGGGCCCGTGGCCACCTGCTTGCCGAACTCCAGGATCGAGCTTCCAGAGGGCACGGATAACTCCGGTCGGGATCATCCCGGAACCGAGGAGCGGGGGGCGGCGGAGGGGCAGGGCGGGGGACGCGAGCGGAGCGGACGCAAGGCAACCCGTCCGGGCGAGCGGAGTCGATCCGCCCGCCCGGACCGAATCGGTTCAGATGGCGGGGTCCGCGGCGGCTTCGCTCGAGGACTTGAGCAGCGACCGGAGCACGTTGTGCATGATCCCGCCGTTGCGGTAATACTCGACTTCGACCGGGGTATCGATCCGGCAGGTCGTGACGAAGTGGACCACGTCGCCATCGGTCTTGGTCGCCGTGACTTCGACCGCCTGCCGGGGCTTGAGGCTGTCGTTCAGAGCGACTTCGAAGGTCTCGGTTCCGTCGAGGCCGAGGGTCTCGCGGTTTTCCCCTTCACGGAACTGGAGCGGCAGGACTCCCATGCCGACGAGGTTCGAGCGGTGGATCCGCTCGAAGCTTTCAGCGATGACGCAGCGGACGCCGAGCAGGTACGTCCCCTTGGCGGCCCAGTCGCGGGAGGAGCCCGTTCCGTACTCCTTGCCGGCCAGGACCATCAGCGGGATCGAGGCCGCCTGGTACTTGACCGAGGCGTCGAAGATCGACATCTGCTCGCCCGTCGGGAGGAACTTGGTGGCGTTCCCCTCGACACCCGGGACAAGCAGGTTCTTGAGGCGGATGTTGGCGAACGTGCCGCGGGTCATGACCCGGTCGTTGCCGCGGCGGGCGCCGTAGCTGTTGAAGTCGTCCGGCTTCACGCCGTGCTTCTGCAAATAGAGTCCGGCCGGCGAATCCTTCTTGATGTTGCCGGCCGGGCTGATGTGGTCGGTCGTGACCGAGTCGGCGACCGAGACGAGGACGCGGGCATTCTTGATCGAGCCGATCGGCTTGGGGACCGCCGGCATGTCGACGAAGAACGGGGGCTCCTGGATGTAGGTGCTGTCCTTGTCCCACTCGTACAGGTCGCCGGTCGTGCCTGCGATCGCCTGCCACTCCGGAGGACCGTCGGCGGCGTGCGAGTATTCGCGGACGAACATATCGGGCGACATGCTCTTGGCGATGGCGTCCGAGATCTCCTTCTGCGTCGGCCAGATGTCCTTGAGGAACACCGGTTCGCCCTTGGTGTCGTTGCCGAGCGGCTCGGTGTCGAGGTCGATGTCTGTCGTCCCGGCGAGGGCGTAGGCGACGACGAGCGGCGGGCTGGCGAGGTAATTCGCCTTCACGTGCTGCTGCACGCGGCCTTCGAAGTTCCGGTTCCCCGAGAGGACCGAGGTCGCCACGAGATTCCCGTCGACGATCGCCTGGGCGACCGGCTCCGGCAGCGGACCCGAGTTTCCGATGCAGGTCGTGCATCCGTAGCCGACGGTCTGGAAACCGAGGGCGTCGAGGTGCGGCGTGAGGCCGGCCCGGTTGAGGTAGTCAGTCACGACGCGGCTGCCGGGGGCGAGGCTCGACTTGACCCACGGCTTGCGGGTCAGGCCCTTGGCGACCGCCTTCTTGGCAACGAGGCCGGCGCCGATCATGACGCTCGGGTTACTCGTATTCGTGCAGCTCGTGATGGCGGCGATGACGACGGCGCCGTCGGTGATCGAGACCGGGCCGCCGTTTGCTCCGGGGACCGGCGGATCGTCGCCGGCGATGAGGCTGTCGGAGATCGACTGGGCCGCCTTGATCTCGACCGGCTTCGAGGCTTCGGCCTTGCCGAACGCGCCGGCGAGGTCCTTCCGCCAGTTCGTCTTCATGTCCTTGAGGAGGATCCGGTCCTGCGGTCGCTTCGGGCCGGCCATCGAGGGCTGGACGACCGACAGGTCGAGTTCGAGCGTGCTGGTGAAAATCGGGTCCGGCGAGCCGGGCGTGCGGAAGAGGCCCTGTTCCTTGTAGTAGCTCTCGACGAGGTCGAGGACCGCCCGCGGGCGGCCGGTCCGCTCGAGGTACCGGAGGGTCTCGTGGTCGACCGGGAAGAACCCGATCGTCGCTCCGTATTCGGGGGCCATGTTGGCGATCGTGGCGCGGTCGGCGAGCGACATCGCGTCGAGGCCGGGGCCGAAGAACTCGACGAACTTCCCGACGACCCCGTGCTTGCGGAGCATCTGGGTGACGGTGAGGACCATGTCGGTCGCGGTCGCCCCTTCGGGGAGCTGGCCGGTAAGGCGGAAGCCAACGACTTCCGGCATGAGCATGTAGATCGGCTGGCCGAGCATCACCGCTTCGGCCTCGATCCCGCCGACCCCCCAGCCGACGACCCCCAGGCCGTTGATCATGGTGGTGTGGCTGTCGGTCCCGACGAGCGAGTCGGGATAGGCGACGCCGTTCTTCTCGAGGACGACGGTCGCCAGGTATTCGAGGTTCACCTGGTGGACGATGCCGGTCGCGGGGGGAACGACGCGGAAGTTCTGGAACGCCTTCTGTCCCCACTTGAGGAACTGGTAGCGTTCCATGTTCCGTTCGAACTCGATGTCGATATTCCGCTGGAGGGCGGTGGCGGTGGCGAATTCATCGACCTGAACGGAGTGGTCGATGACGAGGTCGCACTGGACGAGGGGGTTGATCTTCTTGGGATCGCCGCCCATGCGGACCATGGCGGCCCGGAGGGCGGCGAGGTCGACGACGGCCGGGACGCCGGTGAAGTCCTGGAGGACGACGCGTCCCGGCATGAACGGGATTTCGACTTCCTTGGGCTTGGCCGCCTTCCACTGGGCGACTTCTTTGACGTGTTCTTCGTTGACGATGAAGTCGTCGACGTTCCGGAGGCACGCTTCGAGCAGTACGCGGATCGAGTAGGGGAGCTTGTCGATCGGTCCCAGGCCCGCCTTTTCGAGGGCGTCGAGGCGGAAGATGGTGTAATCGCCGTGGGAGGTCTTGAGGGTGCTGCGGGAACCGAAAGCGTTACCGGTCATTGAAGGGGGTGCGGAACGAGGGAGGATCGCGGAGCCTGAAGCCGATGGGCAGGGCACATCAGGTGGTAAGTTATCAGAAAGGCGAGGCAGGGGCCAACGGCGGGTGAATTCGTTGATGTATTCGCGGAAAGGGTGGACTGGCGTTGTTGGAAGTCGCGAACGACGTCCTTGCCGGCACAGCGTCGCTTGCTCAGACCCAACGTGCGCCGGCAGCCGGGGTCAAGGGGGGAACCCCTTGCCGCCGGAGGCGCTTCCACGAGGAACCGTGGTAAGTAACGGGCGACCGCTTTGGGCAGCCGGCGTTGAGGACTCACCGCTCGCTCTGCAATCCCGGCGGGTTGGTGAGGGGGCATACGGCACGTTGTCCGCGTTTGGATACGCACTCCTTCAGAGAAACTCTCGACGGCCAGGCCTCCGGCGGGCAAGGGGGCGTGGCCCCCTTGCATCCCCCACCAGGGGTTACCCCCTGGACCCCGGTGAACAAAAAAAGGCACGCCTTCCGTTTCCGGAAAGCGTGCCTTTAGTTCTTGGACTTCGACGGGCGAACTAGACCGCCGCGGCCATCCGCTTCGCCTGTTCAGCCGCTTCTTCGATCACACCCACATACATGAACGCCGATTCCGGCAGATGATCCCACTTGCCGTCACAGATCTCATCGAAGCTGCGGATCGTCTCGGCCAGCGGGGTAATGTTCCCCTTCTTGCCGGTGAACGCTTCCGCCACAAGGAACGGCTGCGACAGGAACCGCTCGATCCGGCGAGCCCGGAGAACGATCAGCTTGTCTTCTTCCGCCAGTTCGTCGACCCCGAGGATCGCGATGATGTCCTGCAGTTCGCGATACCGCTGGAGAGTCTTCTGAACCCGGCGAGCCACGCGGTAGTGGTTCTCCCCGACGATCTGCGGGTCGAGAATTCGGCTCGACGAAGCCAGCGGATCGATCGCGGGATAAATCCCCTTCTCGGCGATCTTCCGCTCCAGATAAATGAACGCGTCCAGGTGGCTGAACGCCGTCGCCGGAGCAGGGTCCGTCGGGTCGTCGGCAGGGACGTACACCGCCTGCACCGACGTAATGGCCCCGCGCTTCGTCGAGGTGATCCGCTCCTGAAGAGCACCGAGCTCGGTCGCCAGGGTCGGCTGGTAACCGACGGCGCTCGGCATACGGCCGAGAAGAGCAGACACTTCCGAACCGGCCTGCGAGAACCGGAAGATGTTGTCGACGAACAGGAGCGTGTCGGCCCCGGTCGCGTCGCGGAACCATTCGGCCATCGTCAGGGCCGAGAGAGCGACGCGGAGACGGGCTCCGGGGGGCTCGTTCATCTGGCCGAACACCATGCAGGTCTGTTCGATGACCGAACGACCGGTGTTGCCGATCTCCGTTTCCTGCATTTCGAGCCAGAGGTCGTTCCCTTCGCGGGTCCGCTCACCCACGCCGGCGAACACCGAGTAACCCCCGTGGGCACTGGCGATACGGGCGATGAGCTCCTGCAGAATGACGGTCTTACCGAGACCGGCACCGCCGAACAGACCCGCCTTACCGCCGCGGACAAACGGCGTCAGGAGGTCGACGACCTTGATCCCGGTTTCGAAGACTTCCGTCTTCGACGAGAGGTCTTCGTTCTTCGGGGGAGCCCGGTGGATCGGCCACTGCTCGGCGGCATTCACGGGACCACGGCCGTCGATGACGTCGCCGGTGACGTTGAAGACGCGGCCCAGGGTTTCCTTGCCGACAGGAACGGCGAGCGGAGCGCCCGTGTCGAGGACCTCCATCCCGCGGACCATTCCGTCCGTCGTCCCGAGAGCGATGCAGCGGACGCGTCCGCCGCCGAGGTGCTGCTGGACCTCGCCGGTCACCTTGACCGCGACGCCCTTGGTCTCAGCCTGGATCTTGACGGCGTTGAAGATGTCCGGAAGACGGTCGGGCGCGAACTCAACGTCGAACGTCGAGCCGATGATCTGCGTCACGCGACCGGTATTGGAAGCGGTAACCATGTCGTAGTTCCTGAGTGAGACGGAAGGAGGCAGCTCGTTCCGTTATTCCAAAGCGGCGGCGCCGCCGATGATTTCGCTGAGTTCCGACGTGATCTGGCTCTGGCGAGCCCGGTTGTAGGCCATCGAGAGGGACTTGATCATGTCCTGCGCGTTCTCGTTGGCCGCCTTCATGGCGACGCGGCGGGCAATCTGCTCACCGACCGCCGAATCGAGGAAGCACTTGAAGAACCGGGCCTTGAAGGCCTCCGGGACGATCTGCTCCAGGATCTCCCGCGGGCTCGGCAGGAACTCGTAGTCGACGTTCGTCGTCCCGCTTCCGGCTTCTTCGGCGAGGTCGCCGATCGGCAGAAGGGTCTGGACCGACGCCTGCTGACGGGCCGCCGACAGGAACCGCTGGTAGACGACGTCGACGCGGTCAATCTTTCCCGCGATGAAGTCGTTGATGTAGCGGGTCGCGATCGGGTTGACCTCGTCGAAACGAGGCTTGTCTTCGAACTCGGTGTAGCTGTGGGCCAGCGGCAGCTTTTCGAACTTGGCGAAGGCGATCCCGCGACGGCCCGACATCTCGATCTGAACGTTCTTCCCCTGAGCCCGGAGCTCCTTCAGGCGAGCCATCGCCAGCCGCAGGAGACCCGAGTTGTAGCCGCCGCACAGGCCGCGGTTCGACGTCAGGATCAGGAGGACGACGTTCTTCTCTTCCGCCGGCTGCTTCAGGAGCGGGTGCTCGAAGCTCAGCTTCGCCTTGGCCAGGTCGGCGACGATCTCGTTGATCTTCTTCGTGTACGACGCGGCGGCGGCAGCCCGGTCCATTGCCTTCTTGAACCGCGCGGTGGCGATGAGTTCCATCGTCCGCGTGATCTTGGCAATATTCCGAACCGCCTTGCGGCGCTTCACAAGAAGTCGAGCGTTGGCCATGGGGAGTCGTCAGTTCTCGGTTGTCAGTAACCGGTCGGCCGAGCCGAAGCTCCGCCGACCGATGGTCCGCTTGGCACCGACTAGTGGGCGGCCACAGCCTTCTTCGGTTCGGCCTTCGGAGCCGCCGCTGCGGTCGGGGCGGCTGCTGCGGCCGGAGCGGTCTCGTACTTGTACCGGGCGCGGAACGCTTCCAGGGCGGCCTTGAGGAGGTTCTCGGTGTCGCCGCTCAGGTCCTTCGTGTTCAGAAGGGCGTCGCGGACTTCCGACTTCTCATCGCGGATGAACTGGAGGAGCTGCTTCTCGGCTTCGGCCACGCGGGCGACCGGAACGTGGTCGAGGTACCCCTTCGTACCGGCGTAGATCGAGATGACTTGGTCGGCGAAGGAGAGCGGCTCGTACTGCGGCTGCTTGAGGAGCTCGATCATCCGCTTGCCGCGGTCGAGCTGTGTCTGCGTCGCCTTGTCGAGTTCGGTACCGAGCTGGGCGAACGCTTCCAGTTCGCGGAAGGCGGCGAGGTCGAGACGGAGCGAGCCGGCGACCTTTTTCATGGCCTTCGTCTGGGCGTTACCACCGACGCGAGACACGGAAATACCGACGTTGATGGCGGGGCGGACCCCGGCGAAGAACAGCGACGGTTCGAGGTAGATCTGGCCGTCCGTGATCGAAATCACGTTCGTCGGGATGTAGGCCGACACTTCCCCTTCGAGCGTTTCGATGATCGGCAGGGCGGTCATCGAGCCGCCGCCGAGCTCGTCCGAGAGCTTGGCCGCGCGTTCGAGGAGGCGGCTGTGGCAGTAGAAGATGTCCCCGGGATACGCCTCGCGTCCGGGAGGACGCCGCATGAGGAGCGACATCTGGCGGTAGGCCTGGGCCTGCTTCGTCAGGTCGTCGTACACGCACAGGGTGTGCTTCCCCTGGTACATGAAGTGTTCGGCGATCGCCGCCCCGGCGTAGGGGGCGAAGTACTGCAGCGGAGCGGGGTCCGAAGCGGACGCGGAGACGACGATGGTGTAGTCCATCGCGCCTTTCTCGCGGAGCGCTTCCACGATCCCGGCGACCGACGACGCCCGCTGTCCGCAGGCGACGTAGATACAGATGACGTCGCCGCCCTTCTGGTTGATGATCGTGTCGATCGCGACGGCCGACTTGCCGGTCTTGCGGTCGCCGATGATCAGTTCCCGCTGGCCGCGGCCGACGGGGGTCATGGCGTCGACCGCCTTGATCCCGGTCTGGAGCGGCTGCTTGACCGGCTGCCGCTGGGCGACGCCGGGGGCCGGGAACTCGATCGGGCGGGTCTGGTCGGTGATGACCGGGCCCTTGCCGTCGAGCGGGTTGCCGAGCGGGTCGATGACGCGGCCGATCATCGATTCCCCGACGGGAACCGAGAGGAGCGCGCCGGTCGTCTTGACTTCGTCCCCTTCCTGGATCTTGAGATAGTCCCCGAGGATCACGATCCCCACGGAGTTCTCTTCCAGGTTGAAGCACATGCCGCGCGTGCCGCTCTTGAACTCGACCATCTCCCCCGCCATGGCGGAGGAGAGACCGACGGCGCGGGCGATCCCGTCCCCGACCTCGATGACCTTGCCCACTTCGGCAGTCTGGAGCTGCCCCTGGAAGTTGGCAATTTCACCCGTCAATACTGAAGCGATTTCGTCCGCTTTGAATTTCATTGAGGTACCTCTCGCGCAAACGCTGCTTGAGTGACTTGAGCTGAGTGCGCAGTGAACCGTCGTAAACGGTGTCGCCGACCTGAACGACCAACCCTCCCAACAGGGAGGGGTCGACCTGCGTTTCGAGAATGGGCTCGAAACCGAATGTACTTCTTAAACGCTCGGCCACGGCGCCGGACTGCTCATCGCTGAGCGGGACTGCGCTCTTGACCGCCACCCGCTTGCGATTCGACCGGACGTCGAACTCCAACCGCGCCTGCTGGGCAATGACCGGAAGCAGGTCGAGCCGTTCGTGCCGGGCCAGGACGTGCAGGAAGTTCGTAAAGAACTCCGACGCCCGCGGCTTGACGATGCGGTCGATCAGTTCCGCCTTCTGCTCCCGGGTCGTAACGACCGAGGTCAGAAGCGAATTGAAATCGCGGGAGCTTCCGAGAACCTCGGAAACGAACGACTCCAAGTCCTCAAGCGGGTCGTGCTGACCCGCCTGCTGGGCGGCATCGAGATAGGACACCGCGTAGACCCGCGCCACGGCCTGCTCGCTGGGATCAGCCAGGACATGGGTGGGGCGGACCGGTGCTTGTTCGATGTGCGTCGTCATCGTGGTTCGAGGAGTCGGCGAAAGTTAGGGCAGCGGACGACAGGCAGCGGAAACCGCGACCCGACCGCCAGCGGATTGCCGGCAACACTTCACCAAAGACCTGCTTGCTCCCTTACGCCTTGGACGAAACCTGATTGATAGCGTCCCGGATGAGGCGGTCATGGTCCGCCCCGCTCAGGCCGCTTCCGAGAACCCGCTCCGTCGCCGCGCTGACCTGGCCGGCCAGCGAGTCGAAGATCTCGCTGAGCGCCTGGTCCTTGGCCCGGCTGATCTCGGCGAGAGCGCGGTTCTTGATCGCTTCCGCTTCCGCTTCCGCCTGCTTCAGGATGCTCGCCTTGACGGTCTCCGCATCGCGGCGACCTTCGGCAACGAGCCCCTTGACGTGCTCTTCCACCGCCTCGAGACGCCCCTTGTGCTCCTTCATGAACGACTCGGCCTGGAGACGCGAGGTCTCGGCATCGGCGATCGCCTGCCGGATTCCCGCTTCACGGGCATCGAGCGCCCCGGAGATCTTCGGCCAGGCCAGGGACTGGAGGCTGAAGAACAGCACGAGGAAGACGATGAAGGTGTAGATCGCGAGGTCGGGCGAGAACTCCGAAGGGTCCTTCACCGCCTTGCTGACATCTTCGCCGATGTGGGCGTGGTGCCCGCCGTGACCGTGATCGGCATGAGCGTCGCCATGAGCGGCTTCGCCGGCAGCAGGGGCTGCGGCGGCCGGTGCGGGGGGGGCTTCCTGGGCCCGCGCGGCGGAGCCGGCGGCCAGGGTGAATCCCAGCGAGAGGGCGATCGTCAGGACGAGACGGCGAATGCGTTGCACGGAGGCACCTATCGACAAGCGACCGAGGCATCACGCGGGCAGGACCCGCGGCTGTAGCGGCAGGAGGGCGACCGGGGTCAGCCGGTCGTCCGGATTCAGTTAGCCGCCCACGGGTTCTGCTGCATGCAGACGAAGATCGCGAAGAAGGTGAAACCTTCGATAAGGGCGGCCGCGATGATCATGGCGATCTGGATGTTGCCGGCGACTTCCGGCTGGCGGGCCATGCTCTCGAGAGCGGCGGCGGCCAGCTTGCTGATGCCGTAGGAAGCGCCGATGGCGACGAGGCCGGCGCCGAAGGCTCCGGAGAACGTGATCAGCGGCGGATTGACGGCGCCAGGAGCCTGGGCCATGGCCGGTGCGGCGGTGATCAGGACGACCGCGATCATGACAGAGAGAACTCGAACGAACTTGCTCACGGACACTACTCCCAGCTTGTGAGGAAAACCTCTGACCAGTGATTCACACTCTCCACGACCCGCTGCCGCGGAGAGTCGACAATTTCAACGGAACACGTCATGCGGAGCGGAACACCGAGGGAGTCCGTCCGGCAGTTGTGGCTTAGTGGTGATGGGTGGCGGCGGAAATGAACAGGGCCGACAGGAAGGTGAATACGTACGCCTGAAGGAAGGCGACGCCGAGTTCCAGGACGCTGAGCGTCGCCGCTCCGAAGACGCTGAGGACCGAGGTCGTCAGGAAGACTCCGGTGCTCGCCTTGGCGGCCGCGACGACCATGCCAAGGATCGCCAGGAGCACGAGGTGGCCCGCCACCATATTCGCCAGGAGTCGAATCCCCAGCACCGCGTGCTTGATGATCGTCCCCAGGAGTTCGATGAAGAAAATGCCGATCTTGAGCGGGAAGAGCCAGGCCGGCAGGTCCATGTGCGGAACAAGATTCAGCCAGAAGCCCGCCACGCCCAGTTCCTTGGTGCCGTACACGAGGCCGACCAGGAAGGTCATGATCCCCAGCGTCAGCGTCACCCCGAAGGCCCCCGTCGCCGCTCCGACCCAGGGGAGCATGCCGAACAGGTTCATCGTCAGGATGAAGAAGAAGACCGTCCACAGGTAGGGGACGAACTTCTCGTAACCGTGGCCGATCGCCGGGTGGGCGACTTCGTCACGGATGAAGACGAGGCTGGTTTCCAGAGCGTTCCAGCCGCGGCCCCGCGGGGGCTCGCCCGCCTTCACGCGGTCGGCGAGGCTCTTGAACATCCAGAAGACGAGGATCGCGGCGATCGTTTCGACGATCATGAACCGCGAGATCGCGAAGCCCGATTCCTTCTCGTAGAGATTCTTCAGCGTCCCGAACGGCTGGGGGATCAGGATCTTCCCGGCCATCGCGTCGGTGAATTCCTTCGGCGACGACGTGGGGTGCGCCTTGACGAGGAACTCGGGGACGTCGCTCTTCGAGTGGTAGACAGGACGCCACAGAAAACGAGGGACCTCGAAGAAATAGCTGTCCTTGATGTGGAGGATCGGGTCAGCCATGGGTTTTCGAAGACGTGTTCGATTCCGTGTTGTGTGAGGCCCCAGCCGAAGGGGCGCTCACGATAACGACCGACAAAACGGTTTCAACCATTAACGAAACGAGAAAAAAGCACAGGAGCATCCCCACGATGCCGGCCTTCGCCAGCGTCGGGCTGGAGACCGCCAGAACAAAGGCGGACGCCAGGGGAACTCCCGTTCTCAATCCCATCGCACCGAACGTTCCGGTCAGGGCGTTCGGGGTGGCGGCTGTGATCGCGACCAGCAGCAGGGCGCTGAGGGAGGCGATCCAGCAGATCACCGCCGCCAGGAGGGCGGAGACGATCCCATTGGACCCGTATCGCTCGTGGCCGATGGCGGCCCCGATGCATCCCCCGACCGCCATGACGACCGACAACATCAGGCAGCAGCCGGCGACAAGTCGTCGGGACGGGGGCTGTCTGGGAGGTTTCGGCGTCCGCGGAGTCGCGGGGGGTGAAGTCTGTGGCCCGGAGGCCTTCATCTCTGCCGCGTCGTCCGGTTCACTCACGTTTTACGAACTCGGCGGCCGGGGTGTCTTGTTGGACGGGATCTTGGTCGGCGGCGCTTTGACGACCGCCAGCAGGGCGACGATTCCAATCGTCAGCCCGAGGGCGAAACCCGCCAGGGTGAACACCTGCGTTCCGAACCGGCTGTCCAGCCAGGTTCCTCCCAGCCCGGGAAGCACCATCACGGCCACGATCGCCAAGATCCGAGAGACCCACTCGATTGCCGTGGCGGTGGCTTTCGCCTGCTGGGCAATCTGGTTGTCGTCGGGTTCCTTGGGCTGATACACGCGACCTGGTATCCGCCTGGGACGGGGGCCGGATCCTGCGGTCGGAGGGCAGAACGCCCCCGCAGTTGTGCTCCGGCGTCGCGAGTCTACTGCCGGGTTTTGGGGGTGTCAAAGAGGGGTTTCTTGCAGAAATGTGATTCCCAGCGGTGGCATCGGTTTCTCACGGCGGAGAAAGGCCGCGCCTTCCATTTCGCTCTCGCGCACTCGGCTAACCGCGTTTTCGTACGGCCTCGCGGATCTGCCGGCCCGCCTCGTTCTTCTTCAGTTTGTCCCGCTTGTCGTGCTCTTTCCGTCCCTTGCCGACCGCCAGCGTCACCTTCACGATTCCCCGCGTGAAATGGACGTCGAGGGCGATCAGCGTAAACCCCCGCTGCTCGGCGGTCTCGGCGAACTTCCGCAGGTCGCGCTTCTTGACGAGGAGTTTCCGCTGCCGCTTCCGGACATGGTTCATGTACGACGCCTGCGGGTACTCCGCGATGTCGGCGCCAAACAGCCACAGTTCCTCGTTTTCGACCCGGCCGAAGGCCTCGTCGATCGTCACCTTGCCGTTGCGGATGCTCTTGACCTCGCTCCCCATGAGGACGATCCCGCACTCGATCTCGTCCAAGATCTCGTAGTCGTGCCGCGCGCGGCGGTTCCGGCACACGACCCGGTCGGTGTTCTTCTTGTCGTCGCCTTTGTCCTTGGCTGCCATCGGGGTTCTGGTGAGAAGGGCTGTGGCCCTTGAGGGTTCGAAGGGTGTGGAATGGGGCCCGAACGTCTCTGTCGAAGAAATTTGGGTGGCTTCAGGACACCGTGTTGAAGCGCGAGGTTCAGGGCACCTTGTGAATACCGGAACTTTTGTGTGGACAACAGTGTTTCACGCGGGCGGATCACGAAGCAACTGATTGTTCGCGATCGTGATTCCCGAAAGCATCGAGCCGATGATCCCGAGGAATCCCTGGTCGGTGCCGCACAGGAACAGGTTTTCGACGGGCGTCTCCCCTGTGAGGATCTTTCGCGGCGCGCCGTAGACCGCCCCGCGGGCGTGGCCGGTGAACCGCTTGATGGTCTTGGGGGTGAAAATGTCCGTGTCGACGACGTGCGGGCGGAAGTCGGGCATGAACCGCAGGGCGGACTCGACCATCCGGTCCCCCCAGGCCGCTTTTTGCCGGGCGTATTCCTCGTCCGGGAGGGAAAACCAGTAGGCCGGGTTCGCCAGAGCGGTGATCCGGACGATCCCGTCTTCCAAGGGTGGCTTTGCCTCCGCCGTCCCTAGTCCCTCGTCCCCAGACCCTGGTCCTTCCTCGTATCGAAAATTGTTCGGCGAGCAGACGATCAGGCTCCGGACATCGCACGGCTCGTCCGGAACGGCGTAGGTGAACCGCTCGGAGTCGTTGTAGAAAATGATCGTTTCGCGGTGGCCGAGGTCCGCCGGCTGCTTGTCGAGGACAAAGATCGTCTCGTTGAACGACAGTTCCCCCTCGGCGGGGCGGGGGACCGTTTCCCGGTTCGTTCCCGGCAGGAGGTCGACCGTTTCGGCGGCCCCGGCGGAGGAGAGGACGTTGTCCGCCTCGATCTCCCGGCCGTCGTCGAGGATCACGCCGACCGCCCTGCCGTTTTCGACCTTGATCTCCCGCACGCCGTGGCGGAGCTTCAGCTCGCCCCCCAGCTCTTTGAAGTGCCGGGTCAGCACCTTGAGGATCTGCCGGACGCCGTCGAGCGGCCGGCCGAACCCCTGCTGGAAAATGCTCTTGAACATGATGACGAACTGGCTGAAGTCCATGTCGTGCGGGATTGCCGACCCGTAGAACATCAGCGGGCAGAAGAGCATGTCGATCAGGACCGGATCGCTCAGGTGCTCCTGAAGGACCTTGCGGGCCGAGACCGGCTCCTGCGACAGGTCCAGCTCGTCGAAGGCGTTGATCGTCTCGACGAGGCGGCGGAAGCGGTCCGCCTGCTGCGGGAAGACCGCCGCGACTTCATCGACAAAGGCCGGGAAATCGTTGGTGAAATTGAGCCGCCGGCCGGGGAAGACGACCGCCGATCCGCACTGCGGTTTGAGCGAAAAATCGTCCCAGCGGAGCCGGAGCTGTTTGAGGAGCTTGGCGAGCGGGCCGGTCCGGGTCCCGGGCGGGGCGTAGTTCGTGACGGCGTGCAGGCCGACGTCGTAGTTTCGCCCGCGGAGGCGGTAGAACGAGTTCAGGCCGCCGATGGTGGTGTGGCGCTCGAGGATGCAAACCGGTTTCTCGTAGTAGGCGAGCCGGATTCCAGCCGCCAACCCGGACATACCGGCGCCGATGATGAGGGTGTGGTAACGCAAGGCCAGGAGGGGCTGGAGTGGGGAAGCCCGGAAGTATAGGGAGTTGCGGTGTCAGCGTCCTGCCAGGATATGGCGATGTCACGGCTTGGGTGCATTCGCCGATTGGTAGTCACCCAGTGTCGGCCCACCGGGGTCCAGGGGGCACCCCTGGTAGGGAGTGCAGAGGGGCAACGCCCCTTTGCCCGCCGGAGGCCGTCTCGTCGAGAGATGTCTGAAGGAGCACGTGTCCAAGCGCGGACAACGTGTCGTGTACCCCCTCACCAACCCGCTGGGATTGCAAAGCGAGCGGTGTAGGTTGGGGGAGTCCTCAACGCCGGTACCACAAAGCGGACATCCGTTGTGTCCCACGGTTCCTCACAGGAAGTGCCTCCGGCGGCAAGGGGGCGAGGCCCCCTTGACCCCAGTGGCCGTGGCACGTTGCGTTTGAGCGAGCAGAGTCGAGCCGGCAAGGACGTGTTCCCTCGTTGACCGACCACCATCCGGCGAATGCCCCCCTCACGGCTCCGACCACGGACGTCGCGGTTGTCGACCGTCCCTCTGCAGAACCGCCAGCGCTGCGGCGGTCGCGGCTCCATAAAGGAGGCCGGTGATCGCAGCCGCGGGATCGCAGCCGAGTTCTGCGGTCGCCGGTGCGACCCAGAGGCTGCCGACGAGGCCTCCCGCGGCCCACCCCGCGGAACTCGCCACCAGCCAGAGTCCCGCCCGCCGATAGCCGCTCTCCTGCAGCAGGCCGAACTGGGCCAGTCCCAGCAGGAGGCCGAATTGCCACGCGAACATCCACGGAAAGAACTGGGCGATCAACACTCCTGCACACGTCAGGACGGGCCACTGCCAGCGCCCATCGACGGCGGGGAGGAGAGCCGCCTGCCAGAGTCCCAGCGCGGGAGCGAAGCCGAAGAACGCGATGCTGCTCCCTCCGCTGATCCCCGATCGGGAGAGCAGGGCCGTCCCGCCAAAGAGTGCCGCGTGGCCGACGATCCAGATGAGTGTGGTCACCGTTGGAGCTCCCGCTCCTCCGGACCGCAAAGGTTCGAGTCCTGTAACGTCCCGAACCCCGGGAATTCGGCTCGTCGGACCAACTGCAAAGTCAACGCTTTCATGGCCCGTCCGCGTCTCGGGCACGAAGGCTCGCGGCAAATTGCCCTCGCCGGGTTTCGTTGTCTTGTCCCAGGGGATCGCCGGGTCAATACTTCTGTCGCGCCGGTCCCGGACAGTCCCCTCGCCACGGTTGATTCGAGGGTTCGTCCGGCGGTGCCGAGGATGAGGAACGCAGATGGCAGGTCAGTCTCGGAAGGTGCGGGTCGGTCTCGTGCAGACGCATGCGACGAAGGACGTGGCGGACAACCGCGCGCGGACCGTCGCTCTCGTCGACAAGGCGGCCAAGCAGGGGGCCCAGATCATCAGCACGCAGGAGCTGTTCTGCTCCGAATACTTCTGCCAGTCCGAAGACTACGCCTGCTTCGAACTCGCCGAGACGATCCCCGGGCCGTCGACCGAGGCGTTCTCGAAGGTCGCGAAAGACAACGGAGTCGTCGTCATCGCGTCGCTGTTCGAGCAGCGGGCGGCGGGGCTGTACCACAACACGGCTGCGGTGTTCGACACCGACGGGAGCCTGATGGGGCTCTACCGGAAGATGCACATTCCGGACGACCCGCTCTTCTATGAAAAATTCTACTTCACGCCCGGTGACCTCGGCTTCAAGGTCTTTCCGACGAAGTTCGGCAAGGTCGGCGTCCTGATCTGCTGGGATCAGTGGTATCCGGAAGGGGCCCGGCTCACCGCGCTCGCCGGAGCGGAGATCCTCTTCTACCCGACGGCCATCGGCTGGCATCCGACCGAGAAGGCGGAGCAGGGGGCGGGGCAGCACAGCTCGTGGGAGACGATCCAGCGGAGCCACGCCATCGCCAACGGCGTCTATGTCGCCTCAGTCAACCGGATCGGTCACGAGGGAGCGAAGGATGGCGGGCTCGAGTTCTGGGGGCAGAGCTTTGTCTGCGACCCGCAGGGGGTGATTCTCAAGAAGGCGAGCGTCGACAAGGAAGAGATCCTGATCACCGAATGCGACCTGGGCCGGCTCGACTACCAGCGGACCCACTGGCCGTTCCTCCGCGATCGCCGGATCGACGCCTACGGCGACATCACGAAGCGGTACCTGGGATAGTTCCCTTGGTTACCACTGAGTCATTTCGCCCCACCGACGACGCCGTCGGTGGGGCGACTCTGTTTCTGTGACGCGGTGGCTGTCCTGGCCGGGCCGGCTTGGGACAGGGACGTGAGCGGAATTCTCTCGGTACGTCGGGCAGCTGCAGCATCCTGAGCACGGGGCAGAACTGACTGGTCAGTCAGTTGCGGTCGGCCTCTCCGTGCAGCGTGCGCTCATTCCGATGAAGCACAACGTCGATGCTGTTTCCTCCGCCACGCGGGCGTGATTTTCGCCGGCCGTCCTCTCCTCTTTGGCACTTGGCCGATGATCCATTCCGCACTGCGCTCCGTTCTGGATCGCGAACATCAGCGATCCTGTCCCGATCTGCAGTCCCATCAGCCCGCGTGATTGGGACCGTCTCGCGGTACCGCGCGGCGACTCGCGATCTTTGCAAAAAGGGATAGCCAAACCGGGTTTTCCCGCTTAGCGTGCGTCGCCAGTGGGGGTCGCGCTTCCGATCGAATTGCAAACAGCCGTCGGCACAGGAGTCTGTCCGGCGTTCCTTCTCAGGAGATGTCTCACATGTTGCGCTGGTTCGTGGTGGCCGTTGGTGGGTGGTTGTGCTGCGCGGGGGCGGCTCTTGCCCAGGAGGACAAGAGTCCCCTGGCGCGGTTTTCGTCGGATGCCTCGGTCGTGATCCGGCTGAGCGAGTTCGACAAGACGCTCAAGCAGATTGCGGAACTGGTCGATGCGATTCAGCCCGGCTTCGGAGAACAGGTCGAGCAGCAGGGGGGCCTGATCGGCGTCGCCCTCTCGAACCCGACGCTCGCCGGCGTCGACCGCGAAGAGGACTGGTTCATCATCGTTTACGCGAGCGGTGAAGGGGAGCCGAACGTCGTCTTCGCCATCCCGGCGACGGACGCCGACGCGATGAAGGATGCCATTGATTCGAAGATGACCGCGGTCGTCGACGGCGACTGGGTCTACTACGCCGACAAGGACAAGGGAGTCCCCGAGGCGGTCAAGGCGGAGGACTCGATTGAAGAGAACATGAGCGAAGAAGGGGACAAGCTCTTCTACGCCGGCGACCTGGCGATCTACATCAACGTCGCCCAGCTTGCCGAAGCATATGAGGACGAGATCGACGCCGCCCAGACGCAGGGGCATGCCGCGATCGAACAGCTCGGAGAGCAGCTCGGCCCGCAGGGCGAACAGATCAAGCCGATGCTCGCCGTCTATTCGACGATGCTCGACAAGGCCCTCGCCGCCCTCGGTGACGCCGAAGAGCTGACGATTGCTCTCAACGCCGACAAGACCGGCCTGAAGATCGAGGACTACGCGGTCTTCGAAGAGGACTCCAGCACGTCGAAGGCGCTCGCGGCCCATCCCCGCTCCAAGATGGCGCTCCTGGGCAAGCTGCCGGGCGACTCGGTTGGATACCTTGGGATTTCGGCCGACATCCAGGCCCTGATGCAGTGGGGGATGAAGTACAACGCCGAGATGCTGAAGGACGAGGCCCAGAAGGCGGCCATGACCAAGGCTCTCGACGGGATGAAGGGGGTCAAGTTCTCCGGGATGGCGACCTCGTTCGACATCGGCGACGCGGCCACGGGCCTGCTGAAGGCCGTTGGCGTGACCGAGTGCGGACCGGTCGACACCCTCAAGAAGCAGATGCGGGCGATCACGAAGAGCATGGGGACGATCGAAGCTCCGGGCCTCAAGCAGGAGACGACGCTTGCCGAAGACGCCGAGACGATCGGTGGCACGAAGATCGACGTCATCACGATGAAGCAGGAAGTCGAAGACCCGCAGGCCGCCGCGTTCCAGACCATCGCCTTTGGTCCGGACGGGATGGTGGCCCGCGTCGCCTACCTCGACAAGGGGTATCTGCAGGCCTTCGGCGGCGGCAAGGAACTGATGGAAGCCGCGCTCAAGACCTACAAGTCGGCCAGCGCGACGAGCCCGGCCGTGGCGTTCAGCAAGACCCTGCTCCCCGAGTCGAACCTCGTGTGGATGCTCGACCTGCCGACGCTGGCGGTCCGCGGAGCCAAGCAGGCCGGGAACTTCGGAGCCCAGCTCCCGTTCGATCCGAGCGAGCTCGACGCTCTGGAAGTCGCTCCGTCCTTCATGGGAGGGGCGATCGGGATCGAGAAGGACGCGATTCGCGCCAAGTTCAGCCTGCCGGTCGAGAACGCCCAGAACATCTCCAAGCTGGTGATGTTCGGCATTCAGAAGCAGCAGGGCCAGTGAGATGACCGGTCCCGCGGCGTGCGGGACGCCAGTCTGAGAGTTCGAAGCCGGCAGGGGACATCAGTTCCCTGCCGGCTTCTTTTCTTGCCCTTTCCTATCTGTGTCCATCTGTGTTCATCCGTGGCTCAATCAGATCAGTTCAGCCACAGATAAACACAGATGAACACGGATAAGAGGGCTTATCGCCGATGGCAGCCGCTGGATGCCCCTACCGCTTCATCAGGACTTCGTCGAGATTGAGAAGGACGTTGGCAACGACCGTCCACGCCGCCGCTTCGGGCGGGGCGAGGCCGGCCGGCAGGTCGCCGAGGGGCTTCGTGGCGACCGCCTTGGCCTTCTCCGGAGCGGCGTCGAACTCCGTCTTGAGCTGCTCGTAGAGGGCGATGAGTCGAGCCGATTCGGTCGCCGAAGGGCTGCGGCTCGCGCACAGTCGGAAGCCCAGTTCCAGGTGCTCCGCCGGCGTCGCACCGTGTGCGGCCATCCGGCGGGCCAGGGCCTGGGAGGCTTCGATGAAGACCGGGTCGTTCAGAGTGACGAGCGCCTGGAGCGGAGTATTGGTCCGCGAGCGGCTGATCGTGCAGACCTCGCGGTTGGGGGCGTCGAAGGTCGTCATCGACGGGTACGGGTTCGACCGCCGCCAGGTCGTGTAGAGGCCGCGGCGGAACTTGTCGTCGCCGGTGCTGGTCTGCCAGTCGATCCCGGCGCCGAAGGCCGCGTTGAGTCCCGTCGACGGCTGCGGCGGCTTGGTCGGCGGGCCGTACATCTTGGGGCTGAGGAGTCCGGAGACGAACAGGGCCTGGTCGCGGATCGTCTCGGCCGGAAGCCGGAAGCGGGGGCCGCGGGCGACGAGGCGGTTGTCCGGGTCGCGCTCGTAGAGTTCGGGAGAAACGCGCGACGACTGGCGATAGGCGGACGAGGTGACGAGGAGCCGCAGCAGAGCCTTGGCGTCCCACCGTTCCCGGACGATCTCCGTGGCGAGCCAGTCGAGCAACTCCGGGTGATAGGGGAGCTCTCCCTGGGAGCCGAACTCTTCGCTCGTCCGGACGATCCCGATGCCGAAGAGCTGCTCCCAGTAGCGATTGACGAGGATGCGGGCCGTCATGGGATTCGTATCGCTGATGAGCCACTTCGCAAGATCGAGCCGGCTCATCGGGGTCGATGGGGTGCCGGTCGCAAAGACGGCCGGGATCCCTTCATGAACCTCCTGGCCGAGGTCCAGGAAGTTTCCGCGATGCTGGAGCCGGGTGACACGGCGGGTCTCCTTGGCGAGCTCCTTCATCACCGGGACCGTTGTCTCGGGCTTGGCGTCGGCGAGTTGCTTCCGGACGAGAGCCAGCTGGTCGTGGGTCGGTTGGAGCAGGGGCGTTGTCGACAGGAAGAACTCTTGAATGGCGGTCGACTGTTCGGCGGTCCGCTGGTCGGCCGGGAGACCGACGATCTCGAGGATTTTCGAGGGGACGCGGGCGAACTCGGAGATCTTGGGCTCGGTCGTCGTCGCGAGGCGGAACTGGCCGAGGAGGTGATTGGGGTGCGGGGAGGACTGCTCGATCATGACGACCAGCCGGCCGCCGGCCGGGAGCTCGACGGGGGACTCGGGGATGAGCGTCAGCTGATGCGGCTGATCGATCGCTCCGCCGACGGCCCATCCATTCTGTTCCGGACGCTTTGCGTTCTTATTTCCTTTTTCGGCGGGAGCGTCGAGGACACCTGCGGCGGGGAAGTCCTTCTGGGCGTAGTCGGCCAGGGCGGTCGTGAAGCGGATGCCGCGGGCTCCGCTCAGCGAAGACGTCCGGCTCGGCATCGGGGCTTCGGCGACCTCTTCCTGCCATACCGGCTTCCGCTGGTCATCAAGGAGCGTGAGGCGGAAGTTCGAGAGCCGGTTCTCGACGCCGCCCGTCCGGTTCCAGAGGACGATCGAGTCGATCGCCTCGGTCCCCTTGAGGTCGAGCTCCCACCACGGATCGTCGGAGATCGCGGTGTGGGTCACCGAGCCCTGGGCGTAGTCGCCGTCCGGGTTCCCGTCGATGGCCAGCTTGGCTGGGCCGTTGTAGTCGGTCGTGCTCTGGGACGCCTCGCCGCGGCTGGCGAGGTTGTCCGTCCCGCGGAGGACCTGGACCTCGGCCAGCGAGAGGATCTTCTGCGGACCGGGGATCTCGATCCGCACGAACCGCCCGGCGACCTGCGTCCCCGTCGGCGGGACGACGCTCATCCCGACGCGGGTCACGACGAAGTTTCCTCCGCCGAATCCCGCCCCCTGGCCGGGGAGGCCGGCGCCGGGCTGCGTTTCGAGACGGAGTGCCGTCACGGTCTCGGCCGTCACGATGGGAAGTTCGACGGTGTAGGTGTCGGTCGCCGCCTCCTTCTCGACCCGCACGGTGCCGTCTTCGCGGATGGCCGCCGTCAGACCCGCCTTCGATTCAAAGCGGCTCGGCGTCCGGTTCCGCCAAGCGACTTCGCGGGGGAGGGATCGTTCCCATTCGGCCTGGGCGGCGGAGAGTTCGGGAGTCGCGGTTTTGAGCTTCTGTTCCAGGGTGGCGATCTGCTTGGTCCAGTCTTCCTTGCGGCGGAGCTGTTCGTCGGACCAGAGCTCGACGAGGGGGGATTCGTCGCGGCGGTCGGCGTCGTCCGTGTTGTTGAAGATCGCGAACAGGCGGAAGAATTCCTCCTGGGAGAGCGGGTCGTACTTGTGCGTGTGGCACTGGGCGCAGGCGATCGTCGTTCCCATCCAGACCGCCATCGTGGTGTTGACGCGGTCGACGATGGCGACGTTCCGGAACTCCTCGTCGTTCGTGCCCCCTTCGTTGTTGGTCAGGGTGTTGCGGTGGAACGCCGTGGCGACGAGCTGGGAGCGGGTGGGGCTGGGGAGGAGGTCGCCGGCGATCTGTTCGACTGTGAACTGGTCGAACGGCATGTTTCCGTTGTAGGCCTGGATGACCCAGTCGCGGTACGCCCAGATCGTGCGGGAAGGGTCATCGGCGTAGCCGGCGCTATCGGCGTAGCGGGCGAGGTCCAGCCACAGTCGCGCCCAGTGTTCGCCGTACGTGTCCTTGCTCAGGAGGGCGTCGATCATCTGTTCGTAGGCGTCGGGGCGGGTGTCCTGGACGAAGGCGTCGACTTCTTCGGGGGTGGGTGGGAGGCCGATGAGGTCTAGGCTGGCGCGGCGGATGAGCGAGGCGCGGTCCGCTTCGGGGGCGGGGGAGAGGCCTTCTTTTTCGAGGCAGGCGAGGAGGAAGCGGTCGACGTCGTTCCGGGGCCACGCTGTGTTCTTCACTGCGGGGACGGGGGGGCGGATGGGGAGTTCGTAGGACCAGTGTTTGGCGTATTTGGCTCCTTGGCGGATCCATTCGCGGACGAGTTCGACTTCGGCGGGGGTGAGGCGTTTGCCTTTGCCCTTGGGGGGCATCTGGAGGTCGGGGTCATCGGTGGTGATGCGTTCGAGGAGGGCGCTGGTGTCGGGTTTGCCGGGTGAAATCGCGACGTGGCCGGAGCCGAGGTCGGTGGTGGCGCCCTCGAAGGTGTCGAGGCGGAGGCCGTCGACGCCCCCTTTGCGTTCGGCGGGGTCGGGGCCGTGGCAGAAGAAGCAGTTATTGGAGAGGAGGGGGCGGATGTCCCGGTTGAAGTCGATGGGAGGGGCGGCCTGCCCAGGCTGGGTGGTGAGGGAGAGGAGGATTGCCGGGATGACGAACCACAACCGCATCGGACCGGGCTCCGTGGAGGAGACGAACGCATCAATGTCGGTTAATCATACGATGGCTACCGGTGATGAACCATCGAAGTGCCGCTCAAGAACCGGGTCCAGGGGCTACCCTGGTGGGGGATGCAAGGGGGCAACGCCCTCTTGCCCGCCGGAGGCCTAGCCGTCGGACACCATCGGAAACCTTGTGTGTCCAAACGCGGACGACGTGTCGGATGCCCCCTCACCAACCCGCGGGGATTCCAGGGCGAGCGGTGAGTCCTCAACGCTGGTTCCACAAAGGGGACGTCCGTTGTGTCCCACGGTTCCGCGACGAAAATGCCTCCGGCGGCAAGGGGCGAGGCCCCCTTGACCCCGGCTGCCGTGGCACGTTGGGTTTGAGCGAGCACAGCTGTGCCGGCAAAGACGGTGTTTGAGCCACCATTGAAATCGACCTGGGGGCCTCGCTGTGATACGGCTTCCCCAACCCGATCCACGGAGCCCCTCCATGCGACGAGCCTTTCTCACCAGCCTCACCCTCCTGCTCGTCACAGTTCCCTCCTTCGCCGACGACAAGCCGCAAGCCGCCGCCCCCGCCGTCGAAAACACCGCCATCCTCCCCGCCCCCGCCTGCGAAAAAGACTTCTACGACTGGAACGAACGCCACGCCGCCGTCCGCAAGACCATCGCCGAAACCCCGCCCGACCTCATCTTCATCGGCGACTCCATCACCCACCTCTGGGGCGGACGCCCGCAACCCAACCGCTCCTCCGGTCAGAAGGTCTGGGACGATTACTACGCCAAGCGGAACGCCGCCAACCTCGGCTTCGGCTGGGACCGCACACAGCAGGTCCTGTGGCGGCTTGAGAACGGTGAGTTCGAAGGAATCGCTCCGAAGGTCGCGGTCGTCCTGATCGGGACCAACAACCTCACCTCGCACAACGTCCGCGAGAACACGGACGACGAGATCGTTGCGGGGATTCGAGCCGTCTGCGAGACGATCCAGAAGAAATCGCCGCAAACCAAGATCCTCCTGCTGGGCCTCCTTCCCCGAGGAAAAGACCCCAAGAACCCCCACCGCCAGCGGATCCAGAACATCAACGCCTCTCTGAAAGAGTCGATGGAGGATCAGGGAGGCGTGACCTTCCTCGATATCGGCCCCTCATTCCTGATCGAGACGGGCGAGTTCCGGCCGGGGCTCGCTCCGGACCACCTCCATCTCAGCGAAGAGGGCTACCGCGTGTGGGCCGAGGCGATGGAGCCGACCCTGGTGCGGCTTCTCGGCGAGTGATTGTCCGAGCAGGGACCATTAACCGAAGTCACGCGATCCCCAGGCGGCTCTGCAACTCGGCGACCGTCCGGCTCAACAGCACCCGGACGGCACCGTCGGTCTTGCCGAGCCGCGCCGCGATCTCCTTCGTCGGCAACTGCTCAACGTATCGAAGCCGGAGGGCGGTCTGCTGCTCAGGGCTGAGCTGCTCGACGGCGAGGGCGAGTTGCAGCTCCCGCTGATTTCGCGAGTACGCCTGACTGGCTGAGGTCATGCTGGCGACAAGCCAGTCCACGAAGTTCGCGCTGGCGTCCGTCGCGGCAGGACGGTCGAGCTCCCGTTCCCGCTCGCTGCTGCGGCGCTGGGCGGTGTGGTGCCGATGGGCGTCGATGATCCGCTGCTCCGCCATCTGGCACAGGAGCCGGAACGGGTCCCGCCCGGGGACCAGGAACGGATCGAGCGAGGCGAGGGCCGAGACCGTCACTTCCTGGAGGATGTCCTCGGGCTCGACCTTCTTGCGGAGGGCCGGCCCCAGATTGCGGTCGATGTAGACCAGGAGCGGCCGGCGGCTCTCCTGAACGAAGCGGCCGAGCGACGCCTCATCGGTGATCGAAATCGGATTGTCCGGTTCGGCCATCATCCTGCTGTGTCGTTCGGGCGTTTCGGCGCGTGGGGATCGTAGCGGCGGGCCCCAGGACGGGCCATGCGGGTGGCATCCCGCTTCGAGTTGAGGGAAGATGACGAGAGCCGCGTGGCCGTCCGGGATGTCCCCGGCTCGTTCTGCTTTCGCACAACACTCTCCCCGCACTTCGAGTCTCCGTGACCGATTCGTCGCGTCCTGTCCCGCGTTCGGAACTGGCGAGCCGCCGGCCGCCGGAGGACGACAATACATGGCGCGATGAACGCCTCGACCGCCGCGCCCAGGCCGCCGGAGCCGACTGGGACGAGGTGGCCCGGATTGTCGAGGCGTTTTCGAATGCCTGGTCTGAAGGAGGCTATCCGCCGACGATTGCGGAATACGTTCTCGAAGCGAACGGAAGCACGCGGGCGATCGTCGCGGCGGAGCTCATCAAGCTCGATCTCGAACAGCGGTGGCGGCAGGGACTCCGTCGGCTGGTCGAGGACTACCTCCCGGATGTTCCCGACCTGGGGGAGATTCCGGCCTCCGTGATCCTCGAGGAGTTCCACGTCCGCCGGCTGGCAGGGGACGTGGTTCAGGCCGGTGAGTATTTCCAAAGGTTCCCCGGCCGGGCGGCGGAGCTGCGGCACCTGTTCGGGATGGATCCGGCGCTGCACTCGACGCACGCCGCCGGTTCTGGAAGACGGCCCCGCGTCGACCTGCGGCCGGGGGAGACGATCGGCGATTTCGAGCTCCTGATCCGGCTGGGGGAGGGGGCCTTCGGGGCGGTGTTCCTCGCGCGGCAGACGTCGATGCAGCGGCTGGTGGCCCTCAAGGTCTCGGCCGACGCCGGGACCGAACCGCAGACCCTCGCCCAACTGGACCACGACCACATCATCCGGGTCTACGACCAGCAGCAGCTCCCCGAACGGCGGCTCCGTCTCCTCTATATGCAGTACGCGGCGGGAGGGACCCTGGATGACGTCATCCAGCGGCTCGGCGACGTCGCGCCGCGGAGCCGGACCGGGCGGCACTATCTCGACGGCGTGGCCGCCATCCTCGACGCCCGGGGCGAATCCCGCCCGGCCGAATCGCCTGTCTCCCGCGAGCTGGCGGGACTGGCCTGGCCGCAGGTCGTCGCCTGGATCGGCAGCCGTCTCGCGCGGGCCCTGGCCTATGCCCATGGCAAGGGGGTTCTGCACCGCGACCTCAAACCGGCGAACGTCCTCCTCATGGCGGACGGGACCCCCAAGCTGGCGGACTTCAACGTCAGTTTCAGCAGCCAGCTTCCGGACGCCTCCGCGGAGTCGCAGTTCGGCGGAAGCCTCGCCTACATGGCTCCGGAGCATCTGGAAGCTCTCAATCCGCAGCATCCCCGGTCTCCGGCTGATCTCGATGTCCGTTGCGACCTGTATTCGCTGGGGATGTTGCTCAGCGAACTGCTGACGGGGGGGCGTCCCTTCCGTGGCTCGCCGCCGGGACGAGATCTCCCGGCGCGATGGATCGAGCGGCTCACGATCGAACGCAGAACATCGCGGCCGGCCGGGCTCGACGATGGGGCGCTCGACGCAGCCGCGCCCGGTCTGGCCGAGACGCTCCGTCGCTGCCTGGCGCCGGAGCCAGCGGACCGGTTCGCCTCGGCGATCGACCTGGCGACGGAGCTGGAGCTGTCCCTCAATCCGGCCGCCCGGAGGCTGTTCCGGGGAACCCGCGGCGGGTGGGAAGGGATCGTGCCGCGGCATCCCGTCCTGGCGATGACGGCGGTCACCGTCTTCCCCAACGCGGTCGCGGCCGTCTGCAATTTTCTGCACAACGCGCACGTCATCGCGACGCAGTGGCCGGCCGCCGAGCCGACGTTCATGCGGGTCCAGTCGGTCATCAACCTGATCGCGTTCCCCGTCGGCGCCTTCCTGGCGGTGGTCTTCGCCCGAGAGATCTCCCGCTGCCTGCAGGCGAACTACGCGGAGAGCCTGTCGGCCGAGGAGCTGGCGGGCGTCCGCCGCCGGTGTCTCAACCTGGGTCACGTCGCGGCCGCCATCGGGTTGAGCCTCTGGCTCCTCGCCGCCCCCGCGTATCCCGTCTCGCTCTGGCTCATCCTGGGAGAGCTGCCCGGCGCGGTCGTGATTCACTTCCTGGCGTCGCTGACGCTGTGCGGCCTGATCGCCTCCGCCTATCCGTTCCTGGCGGTCTCGGCACTGGCGGTCCGGAACTTCTATCCGGTCCTGCTGCGGTGGAACGTCCCCCACGGGGCGGACATCGAGGGGCTGGAACGCCTCCATCGGCACTCCTGGTTCTATCTCGCCCTGGCGGCGCTCGTCCCGATGCTCTCGACCGCCGTGCTCGCGGTTGTGGGGGACGGTCAGCGTCGGTCGCTGATTCTCACGGCGGTGGCCGGGGGGCTGGGGTTCGCCTTCGCCCTGCTGCTGTTCCGCCGGCTTCAGAACGACCTCAACACGCTGACGGAGTTCCTCCGCCGGTCGGATCGATGAGCGATGGCCGGGGGGCGATGAGGGACGGAAATAAGGAAACCTCGGAAGCGGTCGCTTCCGAGGTCATCGGGTGAGGTCGCTCCGGAAGGCGATCTCTTCGAGGTGTCGTGAGCGACACGGCGTTCAGTTCGCTGCGGTCTGCATCCCGAGGAGCTGATCAACCGGGCCCTGGGCGACGTTGTCCTTGTCGTTGGCATCGACATAGTTCTCCGGGAGCTCGACGCCGGCGATCAGCATCGGCATCCCGTTCGCCGTCACCGGCATGTCGATCTCGACTTCCTTCGTCTGCCCCGCCGCGAGGCCGTTCAGCATCGCCATCGAGCGGGGGAGTTCTCCCGTCGGCTCTCCCGAGTTCGCGGCAAAGGCGGCCACGCGGCTTGCGTCCATGAGGTCCATCGGTCCCTTGTTGGCAACCTTCACCCGCAGCCGCATCCCGCGCTCCGCGGTTCCGCGGTCCATCACCTGGACGCCGGCGATGCTCAGGTCGACCGTCCGCATCGTAGCCACCGGTGCGGCGACCGAGGCGGACTGCGTCACGCTGACCGCGGGGGCCGGCACCGACGTGTAGACCGGCTCATACACCGGGATCGGGCAGGGCTGGACGACCGGCAGACGGAATCCGCCGTAGCAGCCGGGCCAGGGGTTCCAGGCCGAGGTCGTCGGCCACCATCCCCCCGGCCAGTAGGGCCAGTGCGGGTGGTGATGGCCGTGACCATGCCCGTGGCCGTGACCATGCCCGTGGTCGTGATCGTCGTGTCCACCGACCGGCGGCTTGACCGGACCGATGGGACCGATCGGCGGTTTGATGGGGCCGATCGGGGGCTTCACCGGACCGACAACCGGGCCGATGGGGCCAATCGGGGGCTTGATCGGGCCGATGGGCGGTTTCACGGGACCGACAACCGGACCGATAGGACCGATCGGCGGCTTAATGGGACCAATCGGTCCGCCGGGGAACTTGGGAGGCTTCACGGGGCCAACGCCCGTTCCGAACGGCGGCTTGAACGGTCCGAACGGCCCGCTTGGAAACGTCGGCGGCTTCACGGGACCGACGATCGGTCCGGTTCCCACGGGCGGCTTGAACGGCCCCGTCGGGAACGTCGGGGGCTTGAACGGGCCGGACCCGGTTCCCGTGGGGAACTTGGTCGGGAACGTGGGGAACTTCGGCGTCGTGACCGGGCCGGTCGGGAACTTGTGACCGGTCACAGGCGGGACGTGCGTGCCGTTGGTCGGGAACTTCGGAGTGAACTTGGGGAAGGTCGTGACGCCGCCCCCCTTGAAGCTCCCGCCACCGCCGTTGCCGTTGCCACCGTTTCCGTTTCCGAAGCCGCCGGTCCCGCGGGAACGGGAGTCCGACGAGCCCTGCCGGACAAAGTTCCCCTTGCCACCGAAGTTACCCTTACCGCCAAAGCCCGGGGGCCCCGCGTGGGCGGCCGACTGGCTCAGCATCAACAGCATCAGCAGGGCGTTCACCCGGCGGAAAAGACGTGTCCTGACCATGATCTTCACTCCTGAGTCTCTCGCGGCGGGAGCGGATTGCCCCGGCCTGAGTCTCGAAGCGGGATCGCGGACGATCTGTTACAGAATATTCTTTCGAGGTTTCGACGAGCGGTCGGAGCCTGGCGGCATCTGCCTGGAGAGCAAGAGGTTACGCTGCGGCATTGCCGGTCAGCTTCGGCCGGGATCGGCGGTCTTGTCCGGCGAGCGGGTGCCGGTGGAATCGAAATTCATGTTCCCCAGCGTCCCCTCCTCCACGGTCAGGGTTCCGCCGCTGACCCGCGCCCGTCCCGGCTTCGGCCGGTCCGGGGCGTCGATAGCGACCCGGATCAGCTTGAGGTCGAACGACGCGTCCTTGGCGCGGGGGCCGGCCGAGAGGGCGGTGACGGCGGTCGTGTTCACGATCCGGCAGTCGATGAGCTGGTGCGCGGCGCCGGCGAACAGGACCTCGAAATTGACGTTCCCGGTGAACTCGCAGTTCCGGTAGATCGTCTCCGACGAGTTGACGTCCGCCACGCCGTTTTCGTTTCCGTAGAACCGGCCGCCGTCGATCTGGCATTCGCTCGTCTCGTGCGCCGAGAACCCTTCGTCGAAGCAGTCGTAGCCGGTGATGCTTTCGAACCGCAGTTCCCGGCAGCCGCCGTGGATGTTGAAGCCGTCGTTCAGGAAGTTCCGCGTATTGAGGTTCCGGACGACAAGGTTCCGGCACGTCCCTCCCGTGGCGATGCCGTTGACCCGGGTGGCCCACTCCAGGTTCTTCGTCGAGCCGCGGACGTAGAGCCATCCCGACTTCTCGCCGTCGTTCTCAAAGCAGAACTGTCCGCGCTTCAAGTCCGCCACAGCCGGGAACGCGGGCGAGTTCGCGCTCTGCGTCCGTCCCATCCGCTCCATCCGTCCACTAGTAATGAGCAGGTGTCGGTCGAGGGCGGGCCGCGGGAGCTTTCGCCGGACGAGGCCGGGCTCGACTTCTTCCCAACCGTCCGCGGGGAGCGGGTCCGCGCCGTCGAGCGTGACGTCGTTCCCTTCGATCGTGAGGTTCGAGCGGTTGTGGAAGGTGGCCGACTGCCGGAAGACCGCTCCCTGGGGGTGGAGCTCGATCACGTCGCCGTCCCTGGCCGTCTGGATCGCCTTCTGAATCGTGGCAAAGGGGGCGTCCTCGTGTCCGCCGGCGGTGTCCTTTCCCGTTTCACAGTTCACATGCCAGCGGGCGGCGTGCAGCGGCCCCGCGGAAAGGAACGCCGCCATGCCTCCGACGACGGCCAGAATATAAAGCCGACGAGGCAGGGAACGACGGGGGGCCACAGGGCAGGGGAGGGACATTCGCAACCTCAAAGGGGACCGGAGACTGCGGTTGATACCTTTCCGATGATCCGCAGTCGAACGATCGGCGTTCGTCTATCGAGACGCCCCCCGCCGCGGTAATCTGGGACGGAGGCGGATCGCTCCGATCAGGACTCTGTCCGTTCCATGTGAGGCCAATATGACGTGGTATGTTGCCCTGGCACTCCTGGTGTCGATTCCGCTGGCGCTGCAGTTCGTGCGTGAGAAGCGGCTGTTCCGTCGGTTGGGGCCGGTTCTCGTTGAATGCGGCCGGGTTCGGTGGGCCGGGGGTTTCCGTCTCTTTTCAGCGGTCTGGATGACGGGCCTCGTCCTGGCAAACACGCTCTTACCCGACCGGACCCCATTCGGACCGCTGGCGCAGTTCGGGTTCGTGGTCATGGCCGGGGCCCAATACTCATGGCTGCTGGCCCGATATGAGATTCGCGAACGGGGAATCGTGACTGCCGGGGGCGGTCTTCCTTGGGATGCTTTTAAGAGCGGCCGCTGGAAGAACGCGACGACCGTCGTGTTTCAGACGACGTCGCACTGTACGTTCACGCTCGACGTTCCCGCCGATCAGGCCGATCGGTGCGGTGCGATTCTGGAGAGGAGCCTGGGGATCCCGTTCGATCCCTCTCGATCCGAAGCCGCGGCTGTGCCGGCTGGAGATCCAGCGACCTCTTCGGTTTGAGGGGCTGAGGCCGCGGAGCGCGGCGACGATCTGAGGGAGTGGCGATGATCGACTTCCTGATGCTCGACCTGCAGCATCTTCTGGTCACGCTCGGGCTGTATCAGGATCCCGAGCAGGTGTCCGCATGGCCGGCGCTGAAGGGCCGGGTGCTGGCTGAGGCGGGGCGGCGTCCCGGGTGGGCGTGGACCGTGGGACTGCTGACGCTCGCGGGACTATACGGTGTGAAGCTGATCGTGGAAGCGGATCGACTCGAGTTCCAGATCCTTGGGTTGTTCACGCTGCTGCTCTCCGCATATCTCGTGTTCCGGGCGATGCAGCCCTTGCGGGTTCGGAGCGAAGGTCTCGATCTCTACGGTGTCTTCTTTCCGTGGAAGGCGATCCGCTCCGTCCGGTGGACACCGCGGGGTCAGGCGGTGGTGGGGACCGGCAACGGGTTCACCTGCACCCTCTCTTTGCCAGAGAGCGTGCGGGAGGAGTTCCGCGGCGCGGTTGATAGCGCTCGGGCCGAGCACGCGTCTCGTGATTCGGTGGCGCAGGCCGACATGCGGGCCCTGGGGTAAAGCGAAGGTCGTCGTGGTCGGGCTCCGCGCTACAATTCGGTGAGGACGAAGAGTCATCGGGGAGTTGCCGGGAGGTCGGAGGATGGCAGACGAACAGACACGCTTTCGCGAAATCTGCCGGCCGCGGAATGTTCCAGAGGCCCATGTGGTCCGGCTGCGGCTGGAGGAGGCGGGCATTCCGGTGATGGTCGAGAACGAGATCCTGCAGGGGGTGGTGGGGGAGCTTCCGTTCGGGTGGCCGACGGCTCCGCGGTTGCTGGTGGCGGACGAGGACGTCGCGATCGCCCGGGAGCTTCTGCGGACGCTTGAAGCGGAGCGTCCGGAGGCGAGGGCTGAGCTGCCGGCTGACAATGTCTGTCTCGCCTGCGGAGCGGAGATGGCAAGTGCGGTGGAGTGTCCGCAGTGCGGGTGGACGTTCACGGCTCCGAGCGTCAGCTGAACCGCGTTCTTGCCGGCACGACTCTGCTTGCTCAAACCCAACGTGCCACGGCAGCCGGGGTCAAGGGGGTCTCACCCCCTTGCCGCCGGAGGCGCTTCTATGAGGAACCGTGGTAAGCAACGGGCGTCCGCTTTGTGGTACCGGCGTTGAGGATCACCGCTCGCCGTGAAGACGCCGCGGGTTGTTGAGGGGGCATACGGCACGGTGTCCGCGCTTGGACACGTACTCTTTCCGACACCTCTCGGCGGCTAGGCCTCCGGCGGGCAAAGGGGCGTTGCCCCTCTGCACTCCCCACCAGGGGTTCCCCCTGGACCCCGGCAAGGGAGGACTTGGTTCTTTGGTTGCGGTCGGCAATTCTCATTCCCTACCCTCCGACCACGTCTCCATCGCCACGAGTTTCTCTAGCCGGAGCCACACATGCCGCGTCATCTCCTCGCCACGCTGGCCTGCTTCTTCATCTCCTCCCTCGCCCTCGCCCAGACCCGCGAAGAAAAAGTCCGCAACGATCGCCAGAAAGTCGAGAAGACCGGCTACTGGATCTACAACGACCTCCCCCGTGGATTCGCCGAAGCCAAGTCCTCGGGCAAACCCCTCATCGTCGTCCTCCGCTGCATCCCCTGCGAGGAATGCGTCAAACTCGACGACGAACTGATCGACCAGCACCCCGCCGTCGCTCCCCTCCTCGATAAGTTCGTCCGCGTCCGCCAGATCTCCACCAACGGCCTCGACCTCGCCACCTTCCAGTACGACTACGATCAGTCCTTCGCCGTCTTCCTCCTCAACGCGGAAGGACAGATCTACGGCCGCTTCGGGACCCGCTCCCACCGCACCGACTGGCACGACGACGTCTCGATCGACGGCCTCGGAAAGGCGATGCAGAAAGCACTCGACCTGCACGCAAAGTGGCCCGCGGGCCAGCCGCTCGTGGAAGGAAAACGCGGCCCGGCACCGGAAGTCGCTTCGCCGGAGAAGTTCCCCGAGCTCAAGGACAAATACGGCCCCGCGCTCGCGACCTCAGGTGAGATCGTCAAGAGCTGCATCCACTGCCATCAGGTCGGAGAAGCCCTGAAGTCCTGGCATCGCGAGAAAGACGGCGGACGGCTGGCCGACAAGGTTCTGTTCCCCTATCCGCACCCCAAAAGCCTCGGCCTGATCCTCGATCCGCGAGAATGCGCCACGGTGGAACGGGGCGAGCCCGAGTCGCCAGCGGCCAAGGCCGGTTTCGAGGCGGGCGACGTCATCGAGAGCCTGGGTGGACAGATCCCTCTGAGCATCGCCGACGTGCAGTGGTTCCTGCACCACGTCCCGGCCGAAGGGGGACCGGTCGAGGCAGTCGTCACCCGCGGAGGGGCGAAGAAGACGCTGACGATGACGCTGGCCCCCGGCTGGCGGCGGAAGGACGACATCGCCTGGCGGGCTTCGAGCTGGACGCTCCGCCGCTGGGGAACCGGCGGGATCTTCAGCGAGGCGGTCCCGGCCGAAGAGCGGGCGCCGCTGAAGCTCGAACCGAACGCCATGGCGCTTCGGATCAAGCACGTCGGCCAGTACCCGCCGCACAACGTCGCACAGAAGGCGGGCTTCCAGAAAGGGGACATCCTCGTCTCCTTCGACGGCCGCGCCGATCTCGTCCGCGAGACCGATCTCCTGGCCTACACGATGTCGGACCTCAAGCCGGGAGCCCGCGTGGAGGTTGGCGTCCTCCGCGACGGTGCGCGGAAGACGCTCTCATTCACCCTTCCCGAGTGAGCGGAGGGCCGCGCACGTCGGCCGCACCGGGACACTCTTAAGTCCCGGTGAAACTTGGCGACGCCTCTCGCCGCCGGTGTGACAGTCTCCCGTCAAGCGGGATCGCGCGGATTCGGTCGGGGAGCTGTCCCCGGCGATGGTGCGCTGTCGACCCGCGAATTACACTCGTGGCAACTGTGGTGAGATGTTGCGGCAGAAGGCGTGCGACGGCTCTCTCGCATCGGTCCGAATCCCGGCACTCTCGAAGTCTCTCCGGCGGAAACGGCCCTCATTGGGCACTCCCTCGGAGGGACATAGACGCAGGGGACGCGCATTTGATGCCTGAATGCCTCCGCTGGAGTTCCCGCGGTCCGGTCTCTTCGGACGGACGACGCTCCCGGTGTTGGAGGCAGGTGGACGAGCTCCCCCGGATGAAGGGGGCGGCGCTATGGCTCGCCCTCATAGTGGCGGTGCTGCTCTGCCAGGCCGCCTCGGCCGACTATGACTCCGCGATGGCCCTCTATCGCTCCGGCAAGTACCAGGAGTCCGCGGCGGATGTGACTGCCGAGATCCCCCGGAACCCGTACAGCGAGAACCTGCACGTCCTCCTCGTCCGCGCCGAGATGCAGCAAGGACGTTACCCAGAAGCCCTCGCCGCCCTGGACGCGGGGATCGGAAAACTGCCGCAGAGCGTGCGGCTCCGCTGGATCGGCCGTGAGGTCGTCCGCTTCAACGGACAGCCGGAACGGGTTGCCCGCTTCGACGAAGAGATCCGGCAGTTCGTCACGCAGTTCGCCTGGCGGTACAGCGATTCCCCCAACCAGCTCGACATCGCCCGGCTGATGCTCGACCAGGGAGTCGATCCGAAGAAAGTCCTCAGCGGCATCTACGGGCCGATCAAGAAACGCGAGCCGAACTACGCTGACGTCCACATCGCCAGCGGCGACCTGGCGCTGGAGAAGTCCGACTACCAGCTCGCGGCGGAAGCCTACGAGCAGGCGATCAAGCTCGATCCGAACAGCGCTGACGCCCACGTCGGTCTGGCGCGGGCCTTCGCTCCCAGCGACGACGAGAAGGTCCAGGAAGAGGTCACCGCGGCGCTCACGCAAAACCCCCGGCATGTCGGGGCGCTGTTGCTGGTCGTCGACAACCATGTCGACGCCGAACGCTACGCCGAGGCCGAAAAGGTGCTCGCGGAGATCGAGGCGGTCAATCCCCGCCATCCGCGGGCACTGGCCTACCGGGCGGTTCTGGCCCATCTCAACAACAAGCTGGACGAAGAGAAACGGCTGCGGGACAAGGCGCTCGAGTTCTGGAAGCAGAACCCGGACGTCGATCATCTGATCGGGAAGAAGCTGTCGCAGAAGTACCGGTTCCGCGAAGGGGAGGCGTACCAGCGGCAGGCGCTCGCCTTCGACGGCAAGTTCCTCGCGGCGAAGTCCCAGCTCGCGCAGGACCTGCTCCGGCTGGGGCAGGAAGAGGAAGGACTCCGATTGGCACAGGAGGTCTCCGAGACGGACGAATACAACGTCCACGCCCACAACCTCGTCGTCCTCCAGGAGAGCCTTGCGGAGTTCCGGACGATCGAGTCCGACGGGTTCCAGCTTCGGATGGACGCCCGCGAGGCGGACCTGTACGGCGAGCGGGTTCTCGCGCTCTTGAAGCGGGCCAAGCACGATCTGTGCGCGAAGTACGAGGTCGAACTTCCCGGACCGATCATCGTCGAGATGTTCCCGCGGCAGGAGGATTTTGCCATCCGGACCTTCGGGATGCCGGGGGGAGCGGGGTTCCTGGCGGTCTGCTTCGGGACGGTCATCACGGCCAACAGCCCGGCGTCTCAGGGACGGACTCCCGCCTGCTGGGAGGCGACGCTGTGGCATGAGTTCTGTCACGTCGTCACGCTGAACAAGACCCGTAACAAGATGCCTCGCTGGCTCAGCGAGGGAATCTCGGTCTATGAGGAGCGGCAGGCCGACCCGCGGTGGGGGCAGGCGATGACTCCCCAGTACCGGCAGATGATCCTCGGGGACGACTTCGTCCCGGTCAGCAAGCTCAGCGGCGCATTCCTGGGGCCCAAGTCCGGCCTGCACCTCCAGTTCGCCTACTTCGAGTCGTCGCTCGTCGTTCAGTACCTCGTCGAGAACCACGGACTGGCGACCGTCAAGAAAGTCCTCGATGACCTGGCGGTCGGAATGCCGATCAACGAAGCCCTCGGTCGGCACACCGGCTCGATCGAAGAGCTCGACGCCAAGTTCGCCGAGTACGCCCGCGTCGCGGCGCACGCGATGGCGCCGCTGGCCGACTGGGCGCCGCCGGAGCTCCCGGCCAAGGCTGACCTGCGGATCATCGACGACTACCTGAGCCGCCATCCGCACAACTACGCCGCTCTCGCCCGGAAGGCGGACCAGCTCATCGAGGCGAAACGGTGGGAAGAGGCCCGCGCCGTCGCCGAGACGATGCTCTCGCTCTTTCCGCACGATGAGGGGGCGACCAGCCCACAGGCCCGGCTGGCCCGGATCGGGCGGGGGCGGGGAGACGCGGCCGAAGAGAAAGCGGCTCTCCTGGCGCTGACGGAACTGACCGACGATCAGGTCGACGTCCTCGACCGGCTCACCGAGCTCGCCGTTTCAGAAAAGGACTGGGGCACCGTTCGCGAGCAGGGGCTCCGCTGGCTGGCGGTCAACCCGCTCAACCCGCAGCCCTACCGGCGTCTGGCGGTCGCGGCGATCGAGCTCAAAGACTATCCGCTGGCGGTCGAAAGCCGCTCGGCGCTGCTGCGGCTCGATCCGTTCGATCGGGCCGAGGCGCACTATCAACTCGCACGGGCGCACCAGCTCGCCGGCAGCCCGACCGATGCAAAGCGGCATGTCCTCCTCGCTCTCGAAGAGACCCCCCGTTACCGGGCGGCACAGCGGCTTCTGCTGGAAATCGTCAGCGACACTCCCTCTCCGAGCAGTCCCGCCCCGAAACCTTCCGATGCCGCGTCCCCGACAACGGAGGAGCCTCTCGTCCCTCCACCGCCGCCGTTGCCCGCAGTGACCGAAAAGAGACGTGTCGCGTTTTGAAGCCGAGACGTTTCCCGTTCCCAGGCCCCCGATCGACACCCGCATGAACCGCCCCCCTTCGCTCCGCCGCCGTTCGCTCATGCTGCTGGCGCTTGTCGTCGTCGGCTCGCTGGCGACCGTCGCGGTGGCCCAGCGCGGCCGGTGGCGGCGGGAGGCTCCGTCCGAGATCGTCGACCGCAACGGCGTCCCGGACTGGAAGAACAGCGAGCAGTTCAAGCACGACGTCTTTACCTTCGTGCGCATCCGGTACGGCTCCTATGGCGGGCGGGGCTTCAAGTGGCAGACCGACTACCCGGACGCGGACCTGAACTTCTCCTATCGCCTCCATGAACTGACGGCACTCGAAGTCGATCCCAACGGCAAGATCCTGGAGCTAACCGATCCGCAGCTCTTCGACTACCCGTTCATCTACATCATCGAGCCGGGGGACATGTGGCTGGAAGAGGCCGAGGTCGCGGCCCTGCGGAAGTACCTGCTCAACGGCGGCTTCCTGATGGTGGACGACTTCTGGGGGGAAGCCGAATGGGAAGGCTTCTACCGGAACATCAAGCGGGCCTTTCCGGACAAGGAGCCGGTCGAGTTGCCGCTCGAGCATGAGATCTTCCACATCGTCTATGACCTCAAGAAGAAGCCGCAGGTCCCGAGCATCCACGCCTGGATGAGCGGCTATACCGCCGAGCGGTTCGACGCTCAGGAGCCGCACTACCGCGGCCTGTTCGACGACAAGGGGCGGATGATGGCGATCATCTGCCACAACACGGACCTGGGGGACGGCTGGGAGCGCGAGGGAGAATCCCCCGACTACTTCCGCGAGATGTCGGAGAAGTGGAGTTATCCCCTCGGCATCAACATCGTCACGTACGCCATGACCCATTGATGGAATTGGAAACACGAAGACACCAAGGAGGCACGAAGGACACAAAGAATCGAGAGCAAGTGCATGCTTTCTCCTCTTCGTGATCTTGGTGCCTCCTTCGTGTCTTGGTGTTTAGTCTCCTAACAGCGAGCCAAGAGTGATCCCTGAACTGGATGAGTACGAGCTGGAACAGCAGACGGTCGAGCAGATCCGCTCCAGCCGCAAGAAGATCGACGCCGAGCTGTCGAAAACGATCGTCGGCCAGCACGACGTCGTCGAGCAGCTGCTGATCAGCCTCTTCGCCGGCGGGCACTGCCTCATCACCGGGGCGCCGGGGCTCGCGAAGACGCTCCTCGTCCGGTCGATCGCGCAGATCTTCCATCTCCAGTTCCAGCGGATCCAGTTCACGCCGGACCTGATGCCCGCCGACATCACCGGGACCGAGATCCTGGAGCAGGAGACCGGCGGCCACCGGAAGATGCAGTTCGTGAAGGGGCCGATCTTCGGCAACGTCATCCTGGCGGACGAAATCAACCGCACGCCCCCCAAGACCCAGGCGGCGCTCCTCGAAGCAATGCAGGAGCATCAGGTCACGGTCGCGGGCCAGCGGTATGTCCTGGAGGAGCCGTTCTTCGTCCTGGCGACGCAGAACCCGATCGAGATGGAGGGGACGTACCCGCTCCCCGAGGCGCAGCTCGACCGGTTCATGTTCAATGTCCTCATCGACTACCTGCCCGAGAACGACGAAGTCGCCGTCGTGAAGCAGACGACCTCCCGGCGCTCGGCCAAGATCGAGCCGCTGTTCACCGGCGAAGACGTGAAGCGGTTCCACGAAGTCGTCCAGCGGGTCCCGATCTCGGAGGACGTCATCCGCTACGCGGTGCGGCTGGCCTCGGCGAGCCGGCCGGGCCAGAAGGGGACGCCGGACTTCGTCACGAACTGGGTCAGCTGGGGAGCGGGGACGCGGGCGGCGCAGTACCTCGTCCTGGGGGCCAAGGCCCGGGCGCTCCTCTCGGGCCGCAGCCACGCGACCCCCGACGACATCAAGGCCCTCGTTCATCCGACGCTCCGGCACCGGATCCTCGTCGGCTACCGGGCGGAGGCCGAGGGGGTGACGGTCGACAACGTCATCAACCGGCTGCTGGAACACGTTCCGGCCCCGTAGCGGTGCGTCGCGGCCGGGCTGTTGAGTCTCCTTCGTTGAACTGCTTGGAATGCCGAAAGCCAACCCCATCTCCGCCGCGGCCACTGCGACCGGCCGCTCCTATCTCGATCCCGCGACGCTGATGCGGATCAAGAACCTGGAGCTCCGCGCGCGGCTCGTGGTCGAAGGTTTTCTGAGCGGGATGCA
The DNA here is from genome assembly GCF_001610835.1 of Planctomyces sp. SH-PL14. Classification (NCBI taxonomy): domain Bacteria; kingdom Pseudomonadati; phylum Planctomycetota; class Planctomycetia; order Planctomycetales; family Planctomycetaceae; genus Planctomyces; species Planctomyces sp. SH-PL14. Next base: position 6,615,147 of record NZ_CP011270.1, read on the forward strand.
CCGCAGTCCGTACCACGGCTTCTCGGTCGAGTTCACGGAGTATCGCCAGTACACGCCGGGGGACGACCCGCGGTATCTCGACTGGAAACTCTATGCCCGGAGCGACCGGTACTACCTCAAGCGGTTCGAGGACGAGACCAATCTGCGGTGCTACCTGCTCGTCGACCTCAGCCGGTCGATGAGCTACGGATCGCTCGACTACGACAAGGCGACTTACGCCAAGACCGCGGCCGCGACGATCGCCTACTTCCTGGCCCAGCAGCGGGACGGCGTGGGGCTCGTCACCTTCGACCGGGAGATCCACGACTACCTGCCGGCGCGGTATCGCCCAGGGCATCTCCACAGGATCTTCGTCGCTCTCGAACGGGCCCCGGCCGGGACCGCGACCGATATCGCCGCGCCGCTGGAGCAGATTGCCAAGACCGCCCGCAAGCGGGGGATGGTGGTCCTCCTCTCCGATCTCCTGGCGCCCCCCGAGATGCTGGAGGTCCGCCTCGGCTATCTCCGGTCGCAAGGGCACGAGGTCGTCCTGCTGCGGACGCTCGATCCGGCCGAGCGGGACTTCCCGTTCCAGGACCCGACGATGTTTCAGGACGTCGAGACCGGACGGGAGCTGTATGTCGACCCGGACGCGATCCGCGGCCAGTACCGCGAGCGGTTCGCCGCCCACGCCGAGTCGCTCAAGACCCTCTGCAGCCGGTTGGGGGTCGACCTCTATGACCTCACGACCGATCAGCCCCTGGAGCACGCCCTCTTCGATCTCCTGAACGCCCGGATGCGCCGCGGCCGGCAGGTCGCCCGGCGTCCGGCGGTCCGCGGAAGGGGGGCCAGCTGATGGGACTCCTCGCTCCGCTCTACCTCGCCGGGCTCGCCGCGCTGTCGCTGCCGCTGGTCCTGCACCTGATCCGCCGGACCCCCAAGGGGAAGCAGGTCTTCAGCTCGCTGATGTTCCTCTCGCCGACCCCGCCGCGGCTCACCCGCCGCAGCCGGCTCGACCAGATTTTTCTCCTCCTGATGCGGCTGGGCGTCCTGGCCCTCCTGGCCCTCGCCTTCACACGGCCGTTCCTCCGCGAGTCGGCTCTCCTTTCGGTAAGCGACCTACCGCGACGGCGGATTGCGATCCTCGTCGACGGCAGCGCCAGCCTTCGCCGCGGCGACCTGTGGCAGCAGGCGATCGCGAAGGTCGAAGACGAACTCAAGCAGGTTTCGCCGCAGGACGATGTCGCCCTGTTCCGGTTTAGCGACCGGCTGGAGACGGTCGTCGGTTTCGACCGCGATCCCTCGGTCGATGAAGCGGCCGCCGCGCAGCTTCTGCTGACGAGCGCGCGGGAGATGAAGCCGACCTGGAGCACGGGAGACCTGGGGCTGGCGCTGACGACGCTCGCCGGGGAGCTCGATGCGTCGAGCGACGTCCAGCAGTCCCTCTCCGAGCCGCAGATCATTCTCATCAGCGACCTTCAGAAGGGGAGCCGGCTCGAAGCCCTCCAGGCGTATGAGTGGCCCGAGCGGGTCCGCGTCGTTTCCCGACTCCTCGTGCCTGCCAAGACCTCGAATGCCGCCGTGCAGCTCCTTTCCACAGCGGCGGACGAGCCGAACGCCGAGCCGCGGGTCAAGGTGGCGAGCGCCGCCGATTCGACGGTCGATCAGTTCTTCGTCCGCTGGGGGACCGCGACGGACACCGGCGGGTCGAAGGAGACGGACGTCGCGGTCTACGTCCCGGCGGGCGAGAGCCGCGTCGTGAAGCTCCCCCGGCCGGAAGGGAACGCCGTCTTCGACCGGATCATCCTCCACGGCGACGATCACGAGTTCGACAACACGCACTACGTCGTCCCGCTCGCGAAGCCGACCGTCCTGATTCCGTACTACGGCCCCGAGAAAGCGGATGACCCCAATGGGCTGCGGTACTACCTTCAGATCGCGACCCTCGACGACCCGTATCGGGCGATCGAGATCGTCGATGGAACGGCCGACGCTCCGGCTGCTGTCGCGCCCACCGTCACCGTGGTTACGGCGCGGCCTGACGATGCGATCGCCGATCGTCACCTGAAAGAGGTCGAGCGGGGAGGGACGCTGCTCGTCGTGGCGGCGAGCGACGGGACACGGGACTGGCTGCCGCGGCTCCTCGACGACATCGAGATCCCGGAGGCCGCCGCCGCGAAGGGGAAGCGGGAGTATCAGCTGCTCGGCGAGATCGACTTCACGCATCCGCTGTTCGTTCCGTTCGCCAATCCCCGCTACAGCGACTTCACGAAGATCCACTTCTGGCAGCATCGCCCGGTCCGGCTGACCGAAGGGGGAGCGAGCCGCGCCGTGGCCCGCTTCGATGACGGCACGCCGTGGCTCATCGAGCGTCCGGTCGGGAAGGGGCGGATTCTCGTCATGACGAGTGGCTGGCACCCGGACGACAGCCAGCTCGCCCTCTCCAGCAAGTTCGTGATGTTCCTCGGCGGGCTGCTCGACCAGACCCTCGGCTCGGCGCGGCTGCTCGCCGGGATTCCGGTCGGCACGCCGATTCCTCTGCGAGCGGACCGCGATGGTCCGGTTGTCGTCCGAACGCCCGAGGGGCGGGATGTGTCGGTTCCTCTCTCCGAGGCCCGGTTCACAGAAACGACCGTCCCCGGGATCTACCAGGGCGCGGGGATGGGGGCGGATGTGCTCACGTTCGCGGTCAATATTCCGGCGGCCGAGAGCGACACCGCGCCGCTTCCGGTCGAGTCGCTGGAACAGCTTGGCGTGCGGCTCGGGACGGTCGCCACGCAGACCGAGCGGCTCGGAAAGATCCGCCAGCAGCGGGACGTCGAACTCGAAAGCCGCCAGAAAGTCTGGCGGTGGCTGATCGTCGGCTGCCTGCTCCTCGTCATGGCAGAAACCTGGTACTCGGGACGTTCGGCCGCGGGATCGCCCCCCTCCGGCTCCGCGTCGCCGCTCCCTTCGGCTGAGGCCGTCACATGATTCAGACCCGTTTGCGGATGCAGCTCGACCGCGTCGCGGCCCGCTACCGGCGGCTCCGGACCTGGCAGGTTCTGGCGGTCGTCTGGCTCCTCGCCGCCCTCCTGGGAGCGGTCGTTCTCGGCGTCCGGATCGCGACGTCGCTCCCGGCCTCCGCCGTGATTCCGGTCCTGTGCCTCGCGCCCTGTGTCCTCGCCGCCGTCGGCCTCTGGTGGGTCTTCCGCTCCGCCGCCAACGAGGAGTGGGTCGCCCGGCAGCTCGAACAGCGGTTCCCGGACCTCAAGCAGTCGCTCCTGGCGGCGATCGAGCTCCGTCCCGATCTTCCCGACGGGCGGTTCGGCTTCCTCCAGGCGAGCGTCATCCAGCAGGCGCTCGACCACTCCCGCAAGAACCCGTGGGCCGAGATCGTCTCCCGCCGGCAGCTCCTCTTTGCCGCGTTCGCCAATGTCGCCACGTTCCTGCTGTTTGTCGTGGTCGTCGTGGCGGTCGCCCGCTTCGTTCCGCCCGCGATGGCGGCCGGCCTTGTCGCCGAGCCGCTCAGGGCGCTCCTCCCGGGGAACGGCTTCGCGGTGACGGTCGAGCCGGGCGATACCGAGGTCGAGAAGGGGACAAGTCTTCTCGTTCTGGCCCGGATCGCGGGGACGATGCCGCCGCAGGCGACGCTTCACTTCCATCCCGAAGGGGGCGAGGTGTCGGTACTCGCGATGTCGGCCAGCCTGAGCGACCCGGTCTTCGGCGGACGGATTCCGTCGGTCGACCGGACCCTCACGTACCATGTCGATGCCGAAGGGCAGGTCTCGCCGACCTATCGGGCCACGGTGTTCGAGTACCCGCGGCTCGAACGGGCCGACGCGAAGCTCGTCTTCCCCGCCTACACCGGGATGGAGGAGCGGCTCCTGCAGGATGTCCGGACCGTCTCGGTCGTCGAGGGGACGAGCGTCACGCTCCGCTGCAAACTCAATAAGCCGGTGGTGAGCGCCGTGCTGGCCGATCTCGCCAAGGAGACCCCGCAGCCGCCGATCGTCCTCGCCGCCGCGTCCGAGCCGGCGACCTATGAGGTGACGCTCCTCTGCACCGAGACCCGCAAGTACCGGCTCGACCTCGTCGACGACGCCGGCCGGAAGAACGTCAAACCGGCCGAGTTCCGGATCAACGTCAACCCGAACCGCCCGCCGACGATCAAGCCCCTCTTTCCCGGCCGGGACATGGAGCTCTCGGCGATCGAGGAGCTCGACGTGCGGGCCACGATCGTCGACGACTTTGGCCTCCCGAAGGCCGGAGTCTCCTACTCCCTGGCCGGCAAGGACCCGGTCGATGTGACGCTGATCGAAAACGGCAAAGCCCGCGACAAGCGGGAGATCGCGTCGCAGATCCGCCTCGAAGAGCTCGACGCCAAGCCGGACGAGCTCCTCTCCTATTTCTGGTGGGCGGACGACATCGGTCCCGACGGCCAGCTCCGCCGGACCGCGAGCGACATGTACTTCGGCGAGGTCCGGCCGTTCGAAGAGCTCTTCCGCCAGGGGCAGCCGCAGCCGCGGGGGGCCCAGCAGCAGCAACAGCAGCAGGGCCAGAGTCCTGCCGGGCAGCAGGCGGAGGAGCTGGCGAAGCTCCAGAAGGACATCATCAACGCCACCTGGAAGGTCCTCCGCCGGGAGATCACCAAGACCGTCACGCCCGCCTTCCAGAGCGACGTCGAGCAGCTCGAAGCGTCGCAGCAGCAGGCGCTCGAGATGGCGAACGAGCTCCGCTCGAAGGTGCAGGACGAGAAGTCCAAGGGCTACGTTCAGGACATCCTGCGGCACATGTCGACGGCGATCACGGAACTCGAACGGTCGCACGACAAGCAGGAGCCCGAGGCCCTGCGGCCGGCTCTTTCGGCCGAGCAGGCGGCCTACCAGGGGCTGCTCAAGCTGCGGGCCCGGGAGCACGAGATCGTCCGGCAACAGCAGCAGCAAGGCCAGGGGCAGGGAGCCGGGCGGTCCCAGCAGCAGCGGCAGCAGATGAACCAGCTCGATCTCAAGGACCAGGAGAGCCGGTACGAGACCGAGCGGACCGCGCAGCAGCGGCAGGAAGAGACCGCCGAGCAGCGGGAGAACCGGCAGGTCCTCAATCGCCTCCGCGAGCTCGCCCGCCGGCAGACCGACCTCAACGAGCGTCTGAAGGAGCTCCAGACGGCGCTGACGGCAGCCGAGACCGAACAGCAGAAGGAAGAGGTCCGCAAGCAGCTCAAGCGGCTGCAGGACGAGCAGCGCCAGATCCTTCAGGACACGGAAGAGCTCCAGTCGCGGCTCGACCAGCCGGAGAACTCGGAGCGGCTCTCGGAGCAGCGGGAGCAGCTGCAGGAGACCCGCGAGGAAGTCCGGAAGGCGTCGGAGTCGCTGGAGAATGAGCGGGTCACGCAGGCGGCCGCGGCCGGGACGCGGGCCGAGGAGCAGTTCGACGAGCTGCGGGAAGAGTTCCGCCGCCGTGCCTCGGAAGGGTTCACCGACGAGATGCGGCAGATGCGGCAGGCGGCCCGCGAGCTCGACGAGAAGGAGAAGGAGCTGGCGCAGAAGATCAAGGACGAAGCGAGCCCTCCGATGGGCCAGGCCCCGACCCTGCGCGAGCAGGGACCGCAGGGACGGGAGAAGATTGGCGAGGAACTGTCGCAGCAGCGGCAGCGGTTCTCGGACCTGCAGGAGCAGATGCGGCAGACGATCGACGAGGCGGCCGAGACCGAGCCCCTCCTGTCCGAGCGGCTGTACGAGACCGCCCGCGACGCCCGCGACACCGAAGTCGACCGGGCCCTGCAGGTCTCCGAGCAGGCGATCCGCCGGGGCTTCGCGGAGGATGCCCAGCGGATCGAATCGATCGCCAATCAGGGAATCGAAAAACTCCGGCAGGGGATCGAGAAAGCGGCGGATGGCGTCATCGGCGACGACACCGAGGCCCTCCGCCGCGCCCGCCAGGAACTTCAGACTCTCTCCCGGGATCTGAACGGCGAAATGACCCGCAACGGCGCGGAGCCGCCGCAGCGGCCAGGAGACCAGACGCCCCGCGACGGAGCGGCAGCCGGCCAGCGGGAGGGGAACGAAGAGCCGATGTCGTCGCAGCACATCGGCGAAGATCCCTCGCAGCCGGGACAGCTTGGGCAGCCGGAAGGCGAATCGCCGATGCCGCGCGAAGGGGAGCGGCCCGGACAGAGTCGCCGGTCGCAGTCCCAGCCGGGCCGCGAGACGCCGGGCGAAGGAACGGCCGGGGAGCCGATGGAGGGCGAGCCCGGGGAACGTCCGGGTCAGGGAACGGCAGAGCGGCCGGAGACCGAGTCGCCGATGCCGGGACAGCAACCCGGCCCGCAGCCAGGCCAGGGGCGGGGACAGCGTTCACCAATGAACGGCGGCTCGCCGATGCCGGGGGGGCAACCCGGCGGAGAGCCGATGCCTGCCGGAGAACCGGGCGAGCAGCCGATGGAGGGCCAGGCCGGTCAGAACCCGTCCGGCCAGAGTCCATCCGGTCAGGGCCAGCAGCCCGGTGGTCAGCAGCCGGGACAGCCGGGGCCGCGGGGCCAGCAAGGCCAGCGTGGGCAGCGCGGACAGCAGGGCCAATCCGGACAACAGGGAGAAGCGGACTCGCCGATGCCCGGTGAAGGACAAGGCCAGGGCGGGGGACAAGGGACCGGAAACCGCCCGCGCGGGAACCAGACCGATCCGCGGCAACGGGGCGCTCGTCAGCCGAGCCGGCTTTCCGATGGGCCGCGGCCCGACGGGAGTCCGAACGGCGGGGGAGCGATCACGTCGGGGGGCGGGAACATCGAGATGGCCCCGCAGGAGCGCTCGCCGCTCGTCGGGGAAGATTTCCGCGAGTGGTCGGACCGGCTCCGCGACGTCGAGGAGATGGTCGACGATCCCGAGATGCGAGCCCTCGCGGCGCGGATCCGCGAACAGGCCCGCGCGATGCGGGCCGAGTTCAAGCGGCACTCCAAGGAGCCGAACTGGGACCTCGTCCGACGACAGGTCGCCGAGCCCTTGATCGAACTCGAGAACCGCGTCGCGCAGGAACTCCTTCGCCGTGCCGGGAAGAAAGCCCTCGTCCCGCTCGACCGCGACCCGGTCGCCCCCGAGTACGCCGAGAAGACCCGCCGCTACTACGAGCGGCTCGGCGGAGCGGGTGGGGGCTGAATGTGGCTGCGGCGCTTGGGGATTGGAAACACAGAGGCACAGAGATCATAGAGAGGAGGGAGTGCATGGGCAGAGCATGGCACGTTCACCGCTGGCGTCGCCGGAGCCCTCCCGGAGATGGAGGTTTGTGGCCCCTCAGCGCCTCATCCTCGTCCGCCTGACTTCTCCTCCTCTGTGCCTCTCCATATCTCGGTGTTCAACCTCTTCTTCTTCCCCCTCTGATGCTTCTTCTGTTGCCCCTCGCCGCCATTGTCCTGGGAGCCCGCACCTGGCTCGCTCCTGCGATCCTGCTGATCGCGGCCGCGCTCGCGATGCTTGCCTGGAATCTCTCCCGCGGCCGGCCGCGGGGCTGGGCCGGCGTCGTCGCGCCGATCCTCAAGTCCCTGGGGATCGTCCTGCTCGGCGTCTGTCTCGTCGAGCCGCTCTACACCGGCACGCGGCCCCGGCCGGGGAGCAACCTGTTCCTCGTCGTGGCCGATACGAGCCGCAGCCTCCAGCTCACGAACCCCGGCGAGCGGGAGTCGCGGGGGGCGGGGATTCAGAAGCAGCTCGCTCCCGATGCGGAGTGGCTGACGCGGCTGGGGCAGGATTTCGATGTCCGCCGCTACACCTTCGATTCGTCCGTCCAGCCAGTCGAGGATTTTTCGAAGCTCGAATTCGAAGGGGAGTCCTCGTCGATCGCGACGACGCTCGCCTCCCTCCGCGACCGTTTTCGCGGACAGCCGGTCGCCGGGATCCTGCTCCTCTCGGACGGCAACGCGACCGACCTCGCGGATGACGCGGGGGACTGGAAGTCGCTGCCGCCGGTCTATCCCGTGAAGGTCGCCTCGGGGCAGGAATCACCCGATGTCTCGGTCTCCGGCGTCTCGGTCACGACGACAAACTTCGACGCCGCGCCGGTCACGATCCAGGCGGAGTTTGCGGCGAAGGCGGTGACGGGGAAGAAGATCGTCGTCCGCGTCGTGGACGAGGCGGGGAAAGAGGTCGAGCGGCGGACGCTGGCGGCGGACGGAAAGCGGCTTTCGGAGCGGTTCCTCATCAAGCCCGAGAAGGCGGGGATCAGTTTCTACCAGGTCGAAGCGGCCCTCGAAGGGGAAGAGAACAAGAAGCCCGGCGAGTTCACGAGCGAGGAGGCGACGCTCGCCAACAACCGCCGCTACGCGACGGTCGACCGCGGCGGGGGCCCGTTCCGCGTTCTCTATGTGGGTGGCTCCCCGAACTGGGAGTACAAGTTCCTCCGCCGCTCGGTCGAGTCGGACGACGAGGTGAAGCTCGTCGGGCTCCTGCGGGTCGCCAAAAAGGAGCCGAAGTTCAACTTCCTGAGCCGCACGGGGGAGCGGACGAACCCCCTCTTTCGCGGCTTCGGCAACGACAAGGACGAGACCGCCGAGCAGTACGACGAGCCGGTCCTGATCCGGCTGGGGGCCGAGGACCAGGAGGAGCTCAAGGGCGGGTTTCCCAAGAGTTCGGAAGATCTCTTCCGCTACCACGCGATCGTCCTCGACGACATCGAGGCGGCGTTTTTCAACCAGGACCAGCTTTCGCTGATCGAGCGGTTCGTCAGCCAGCGGGGCGGCGGACTCCTGATGCTCGGCGGCAAGGACTCGTTCGCCGAAGGGGGTTATGTCCGGACGCCCGTCGGAGACATGCTGCCGGTCTATCTCGACCGGGCCGCCCCTTCCGAGACGCCGGGGGAGCATCGTCTCAAGCTGACCCGCGAGGGCTGGGTCCAGCCCTGGGTCCGGGTGAAGGCCAACGAGCAGGAAGAAGAGAAACGGCTCGCCACGATGCCCCCCTTCCGGTCGTTCAACCGGATCGAGTCGATCAAGCCGGGGGCTTCGGTCCTGGCGGAGGTCGAGACGGAGGAGGGGGGCTCGCGACCGGCGCTGGCGGTCCAGCCGTTCGGCCGGGGTCGGGTCGGCTCGATCCTGATCGGCGACCTCTGGCGGTGGGAGCTCAAGCGGGACGAGCCGAAGGACAGCGATTTCGAAAAGTCCTGGCGGCAGACGGTCCGCTGGCTGGTGGCGGACGTGCCGCAACGGGTTGAGGTCGATGTGAAGCGGAAGACGGGACCCGGTCTCGCGCCGGTGGACCTCGTGATCCGGACGCGGGACAAGGAGTACGCCCCGCTCGACAACGCGACGATCACGGTCGCCGTGAAAACGCCCGACGGGCGGGAGATCCAGCTCGTCGCGGAGGCGAGCGACCGGACGCCGGGAGAATACGTGGCGAGCTTTGCGCCCCGCGTCGCCGGGACCTACCGGGCCGAGGTCAAGGCGACCGATGCCGACGGGAGCGAGGTCGGGGGGCGTTCGACCGGTTGGGCGGTCGAGCCTGAGACCGAGGAGTTCTCGCGGCTCACCGGGAACGAGGCTCTCCTGACCCGGATGGCCCAGGAGAGCGGCGGCGAAGTGCTGTCGCCCGATGGACTCGGAGACTTCGTGACGGGTCTCCCCAATCGCAAGATCCCGGTCGTGGAGAACTGGACGTACCCGCTGTGGCACCAGTGGAGCGTGGCGACGCTGGCGATGGTGTGCCTGATCGGGGAATGGGCGCTGCGGCGGATGAAAGGGGTGCCGTGATGGAAGCGGATCGACAGATCGGGATGGTCCTTCGCGGCGGCGGACTCCGGACGCTCTGCTTTTGGGCGTGTGCCTTTGTCCTGCTGGTGTCGAGCGGTCCGCTCTCGGCCGAGGCTCCGACGCCGGAAGCGGCCACGGTGATCGTTGTCGTCGGGGCGGCCGGGGAAGAGTCATTCGCGGAACCGTTCCGGACCTGGAGCGGGAACTGGAAGGCCGCCGCGGAGAAGGCCAAGGCGGAGTTGCAGGTGATCGGTCTCGACGACGCTGGCGAGACGAGCGACCGGGATCGGCTGAAGAAGGCTCTGACGGACGCGCAGGGCCGCACCTCTCCACTCTGGCTGGTTCTGATCGGACACGGGACGTTTGATGGAAAGGTCGCCCGGTTCAATCTGCGGGGGCCCGATCTGACCCCCGGAGACCTCTCCGAATGGCTCCGGCCGGTCAAGCGGCCGGTGGCGGTCATCAACAGTGCGTCGGCGAGCGGCCCGTTCCTGGCGGAGCTTTCGGGGCCCGGCCGGGTGGTCGTCACGGCGACCCGGAGCGGGCATGAGTACAACTTCGCCCGCCTGGGGGGCTATCTGGCGGAGGCGATTGCCGATCCGGCGGCGGATCTCGACAAGGACGAACAGACGTCGCTTCTCGAAGCGTGGCTCGCCGCCGCGGCCCGGACCGCGGAGTTCTACGCGGGCGACACCCGGCTCCAGACGGAGCACGCCCTGCTTGACGACAACGGCGACAAACTGGGGACGCCACCGGATTTTTTCCAGGGGATCCGGCCGGTCAAGGGGGCGAAGGAGGGGGCGGCGCTCGACGGCCCTTTGGCGGCCCGGCTCGTGCTCGTTCCCGGAAATCGCGAGGAAACGCTTTCGCCGGAGCAGCGAACCCGGCGGGATGAGATCGAAAAGACCCTCGCCGCGATGCGGAGCCGCCGGGCCGACATGGACGAAAGCCGCTATCTTGAGCAAATCGAGCCGCTGCTCGTGGAACTGGCCCGGATCTATGCCGGGGAGAAGTAGCCTGCCGGTTCTCCGCACGCGCCTACGGCTTGTTCGTTTGTTCACTGGGTCGACGCTGGCGAGAATCCTTGAACTCGGCGGTCACTCTCGTTAACCTCCTCCCTTCCACAAAATGACCGGGAGATGATCGGGCGATCATCGATGGAGTTCGATTCATGACAATTACCAAAGAACGCAAGACCGCGGTGATCAGCGAGTACCGTCGCAGCCCGGAAGACACCGGCTCCCCGGACGTGCAGGTCGCGGTCCTGACGACCAAGATCAACACTCTGACCGAGCATCTCCGGTCCCATATGAAGGACCATGCCGGTCGCCGCGGCCTGCTGATGATGGTCAGCCGCCGCCGCCAGCTTCTCGAATACGTCAAGCGGTCCGATCCCCAGCGTTACCTGGACCTGATCGGCCGCCTGAATCTCCGCAAGTAGATTCGCTCGCAGGACGGAAGCTCTCCGTCCTGCTTTCGTTTTGTCGGGGGCCGGGTTTCCATCGGCGCGTGCATGCGGGCTCGTGGCCGCGGGATCCGGGACCGGCTGTTTGAGGTGTTGCTGATCGGGCGGATCGTCGGGAGCAAATCCATCTGCCACCGGGGCGGATGGGACCGACGGGCTCGGAAGGCATGTAGCGGTCGAGCAATCGATCAGGGGCTCCGCGGACAGGCCGCGTCGAGCCGGTTGTTTCGGACGGGTTTTGCGACTTCCCGTCCGGCTGCTCAAGAGTCGGTAGGCTGTCATCCGGCACAGGGTCGGGAGGCGGCGGCAGAACCAGGTGGGGTCGAAGTGCTCTGGAGACGGATTTCCGCTGCTGCGGACCGCGATGCGTGGGCGTCTTCCAGACCCGCTGGGGGCAGGGCAGGTTCAGAGAGTCGTTGTCGTTGCTGATAGAAAAGAGAAACCCGTGAAGGTATCCGTATCGAAGGAAGTCGCTGGCCGGACAGTCACCATCACCACCGGTGAGATCGCCAAGCAGGCCGATGGGGCCGTGCAGGTTCAGTTTGGAGAAACCCTCGTCTTCACCGCCGCCCAGAGCGGCCCGTCCCGTCCCGGGACCGATTTCTTCCCCCTGACCGTCGAATACCGCGAGCGGCTGGCTGCCGCCGGTAAGTTCCCCGGCGGATTTCTGAAGCGGGAAGGCCGTCCGACGCAGAAGGAAATTCTGACGTCCCGCCTGACCGACCGCCCGATCCGCCCGCTCTTCCCGGAAGGCTACCGGGACGAAGTCCAGATCATCGCCAGCGTCCTCGCCTTTGATGGCGAGAACGATCCGGACGTCTGGTCGATCACCGCGGCCAGCAGCGCCCTGATGGTCGCGCCGCTCCCGTTCCAGGGACCGATCGCCGGTGCCCGCGTCGGCCTGATCGACGGCCAGTTCATCGCGTTCCCGACGAAGGAGCAGATCGAAAAGAGCGACCTCGACCTCGTGGTCGCGGGAAGCACGGAATCGATCCTCATGATCGAAGGCTTCGGGAACAAGATTCCCGAAGAGCAGATGGCCGACGCTCTGATGTTCGGCCACAAGGTCATCAAGGAACTCTGCCAGCTCCAAAAGGATCTCGTCGCCAAGATTGACAAGAAGCCGGTCGAGTTCAAGAAGCCCGCCGACAACCCGTTCGCCGGCGTCGTGAAGACCGAAGCGTACGAGCAGATCAAGGCGGCCCGCCAGAACCCGAAGAAGTCCGAGCGCTCCGCCGCGACCGCCAAGGTCAAGGAAGCCCTCGTCGAGAAGTACTTCCCGAACAAGACGACCGCCCTGGAAGACGGCCGGACCGTCGACCAGCTGAAGGCCGCCTTCTCGGACCTCGATCACCACGTCTGCCGCGAGCTGACCCTCAGCGGCAACCGTCTCGACGGCCGCCCGCTGAACCAGCTCCGCAACGTCAACTGCGACGTCTCGGTCATCCCCCGCGTCCACGGCTCGTCCCTCTTCACCCGCGGTGAAACGCAGTCGCTCTGCACGATCGTCCTCGGCACCGTCCGCGACCAGCAGCGGAACGACTCGCTGTACGGCGAGCAGTCCAAGGGCTTCATGCTCGAGTACAACTTCCCGTCGTACTCGGTCGGCGAATGCCGCCCGATCCGCGGACCGGGACGCCGGGAAATCGGCCACGGTGCCCTCGCCGAGCGGTCGCTCGCCTGGGTCCTGCCGAAGGCGGACGCGTTCCCCTACACGGTCAAGGTCATTTCGGACATCACCGAGTCGAACGGCTCGAGCTCGATGGCCAGCGTGTGCAGCGGGACCCTGGCCATGATGGACGCGGGGATCCCGCTCCAGCAGCCGGTGGCCGGGATCTCGATCGGCCTCGTCAAAGAAGGAAGCAAGTACGTCCTCCTGACCGACATCATCGGGGACGAAGACCACTTCGGCGATATGGACTTCAAGATCGCCGGGACGCCGCACGGCATCACCGGGATTCAGCTCGACCTGAAGATCGACGGGATCAACGAAGAGATCATCCGGGCGACCCTGGCTCAGGCCCGCGAAGCCCGCCGCGAGCTCCTCAAGATCATGCTGACCACGATCCGCCGTCCGCGGACCGAACTCTCGGCCAGTGCGCCGCGGGTCCTCAGCACGAAGATCGATCCGGAGAAGATCGGCCTCCTCATCGGCCCGGGGGGCAAGACGATCCGCGCCATGCAGGAAGAGACCCAGACGACGATCGACGTCGTCGACGACGGGACGGTCACGATCGCCGGTGCCAACAAGCAGGCGTGCGACGCCGCCATGGCCCGCCTCGAGGCCCTGACCGAAGAGATCAAGGTCGGCCGCGTCTACATGGGGACCGTCAGCTCGATCAAGGACTTCGGAGCCTTCATCGAGATCGCTCCGGGCAAGGACGGCCTGTGCCACATCAGCGAGCTGGCCGAAGGCTACGTCAAGTCGGTCCACGACGTGGTCAAGGTCGGCGACAAGCTGGAGGTCAAGGTGATCGCCGTCGACGAGCAGAACCGCGTCAAGCTCTCGCACAAGGCGCTCCTGGCCGACCGCAAGGAAGACTGAGTTGAGATCGGGCGTGAGCCCGATCAGACTCCCGATACGAGCAAACGACCTTGAGGAGCCGTTCCTCAAGGCCGTTTGCGTTTCAGGACCGGATTAAACACCAAGACACAAAGGATTCACGAAGAACACAAAGGGGAAAGAGTGGTGCGAGCCGGTCTCTCTTAGTGTCCTTCGTGCCTCCTTGGTGCCTTGGTGTTTAATCCCCACCCTCTTCAAACCCCATGACTTCTCCCGTTCAGCCCGTCGATTCCGTCGAGCACGTTCTCGTGACGCCGACGCTTCTCTTTCATCAGGTCGGAGTCTTCCAGGGCTTCACGGCGGACGCGGCGCGGTACCTCGACGTGCTGCTCGATCCCTCCTACACGAGCTACCGGCCCCGCTCGGAAGTCGAAGTCGACCCCAGCTACAAGCAGCTCATTCCGTACTGCATCTTCCGCTGCGAAGGGAAGATTTTTCACTACCGCCGCGGCAAGCTGCAGGGGGACGGACGTCTCCGCAGCAAGCGGTCGGTCGGGATTGGCGGGCACATCTCGTCGGACGACCAGCACGCCGTCGAGTCGGTTTACCGGGAGGCGATGCGGCGGGAAATTGCCGAAGAGGTGTTCCTGGAGTCCGCCTTCCGCGAAGAATGCGTGGGGCTCATCAATGACGACTTGACGGAAGTGGGCCGGGTCCATTTGGGAATTGTTCACATTTTTGATCTGGAAGCGCCCAAAGTTCGCCCCCGTGAAGAGTCGATCATAGAGTCAGGATTCGCAGAACCCGCAGAGTTGATCCGGAGTCGGGACGAATTCGAGACCTGGTCGCAGATCTGTCTCGATTACCTCATGAAGTGACCCGTCCCCGTCCGATGGGCTGCGATCCCAGGCAGGGAGGTTCCCTGCCGCACCCGGCGCCCTCGCGGCCCAGGCCGCGGCGGTGGAGGAAAGTGGTCGACCGGCTCCGACGACGCGAGCCGGCCATCGGACAAGGGAGTGTCATCTCGATGAAAAGTCTTGCGCGCAAATGGATTCTGGCCGGTGCGACCCTCGGCGTCCTCGCCGGAGCCCCTCTGGCCCGCCTTGCTCTCGCCCAGCAGCCCGCCGCCGCTCCGGCGGCTGCCGCCCCCGCCGCGGTTCCCGCCGGCGGCGTCAATGAAGAACAGCTCGGCCAGCTCGTGGCCGCTCTCGGCCTGAAGCCGGAGAAGCAGCAGCAGCGGTACGACTTCGCCTTCCGGGCGACGCTCGACGATCAGGAATGGACTCTCTCGATGTCGTCGGTGCTCAGCACCGACCAGCAGTCGATCTGGATCATGGCCTGGCTCGACGAGCTCCCGAAGAACGCGGCCGACGTCCCCCGCAACGCCCTCCTGCGGATGCTCGCCACGAACGACGCCATGGGAAGCGGCAAGTTCTTTGCCTACATCCCGAACAACCGCCGGTTCGTCCTCCAGCGTTCGTTCCCGAACGAAGGGATGACCCAGGCCAAGTTCCGCCAGCTCCTTCAGGACCTCGGCAGCACGGTCGTCGAGACCTACCCGGTCTGGACCGTCTCGAACTGGAACGCCAACGGCGCCGCCGTCGCCCAGCCGGCCAACCCGGCCACCGCGACGCAGCCGGGGGGCGCTCCGACGCAGTCGGCCGCTAACGATCCGAAGAACACCGGAACGATTCAGCGCTAGTCGAAGAAAACGGCGGGCCTGTTTTCGGGGGCGATGCCAAGACAACCGCGACGAGACGGTCCGAAGGACCAGTTTCGCCGCGGTTGCGGCATTTGGGGGAGGACGAAGTTCCAAGTTTCAAGTGGCAGGTATCAAGGATCAGGAGGAATTGCCTGGCACCTGGTCCCTCTCACTCCGTGTATGTCCGTAGCCACTCGACTCCCTTGGCGAAGGCGTCCGGCGTCAGCGGATGTCCCATGCCGTGGTTGAGGAGGCCGAGCCGCGCGGGGGAGCCGTAGAGGGCGTAGACGGGCTCCGCGGCGCGGAGGTAGGGGAGCGAGCGCGTGCCGTCCGCCGCACCTGGGCCGTGTTCGCCGCCGATGACGAGGAACGGCCGGGGGGCGATCAGGGCCAGAAGCTCGTGGTGGTTGCGGGACCATTTCGAGTCCTTCGCCATCGGGCCGAGATACCAGGCGGCGTCCCAGTTCGTGGAGTCGAGGGCGATGCCTCCTTCGCTGGCGACTCCGGCATGGACGCGGTCGTCGAACGCGAGCAGATAGAGAACTTCCTTCGCCCCGAGTGAATGGCCGAACGCGGCCACGCGTTTGGCATCGACGTCGGGCTGCGCCAGCAGCAGGTCGACGCCCCGCTCGGCGTCGTAGAGCATCTTCGCCATCCCCTTCGCGTCCGGATGGCGGGCCTGGAACTTCTCGACCGCAACATTGAGCGTCTTGGCGTCCTTCCAGAGGAAGTTCATCGGGCAGACGACGACAAAGCCCGCCCCGGCGAGCTTGAGCCCGGTGTGCTGCCGGTCTTCCCCCTGGACGCCGGCGATGGCGTCGATCGTCAGGGCGGTCGTCGGATGGAGCGCGACGATTCCGGCCCGCGTTCCCGGCTTCGCGTCCCCGGCGGGGCGGAGGATGTAGGCTCGCTCCCGAAGGCCCGGCTCGCCCGTGTACTCGACGAGCTCGCGCGTTCCCCAGTCGAAGGTCTCCTTGGAGATCGACTTGATCTCCAGGTCGGCCGGCCGTTTTGGCATCGGGCCGAGGAACGTGCGCCACTCACTGCGGAGAGTGTCCCGCCGGGCATTCCACGCATCGAGCGACGCGATCGGGGTGCCGGCGGCGTCCTGAAGCAGGGGTGTCAGCGGCTTCCAGACCGGAACGTTTGCCGCGGTCTCCGGAGCCAGCACATCCTTGAGCCAGGGGACGTCGTCCGCCGATGCCGCCAGGGGCCACAGACACACGAAGAGGGCGAGAAGACGAAAGTTCATCGGGAAGAATCGCTCCGGGGGGAAATGTCGAATCGGCGGGAGGCGGCGGCGCGTCACCCTCGCCACGTCGCATTACATCAGCCATCGTCGATGGACGATAGCGTCCGCGTCCGAGGACTCTCCTCGGGGCGCTGAGGCATCCCGCGCTGCGAGGGCGTACAATCGAGGCTCCTCGTCTTGGTCGTCGGAGCACCTCGCGTGCGTACGTGCCTTGTCCTGTTGTCTCTCCTGATTCTGTCCGGGCCGGTCGCCGCCTTCGCTGCGGCCGCCGCTCCTGACATGCCGCCGCCGTCCGCTCCGATGGTGGATTTCAATCGAGACATCCAGCCGCTGCTCGCCCAGCATTGCCTCCGTTGTCACGGCCCGATGAAGCAGGACGGCGACCTGCGGCTCGATTCCCGCGTAGCGGCGGAAAAGGGAGGGGATTCGGGCCGGAGCGTCCTGATGCTGCCTCCGGAGAAGAACGAGATCCTGCGGCGGCTCCGGTCGATGGAACCGGGGGACCGGATGCCGCTCGAAGGGCCGCCGCTCGACGAGGCGTCGCTCCAGAAGTTCGAAGCCTGGATCCGCGCCGGTGCCGTCTGGCCGGAGAAAATGGTGGCCAAGTTCACGCCGTACCAGGAGGCGTGGTGGGAAACGGCCGCCGGCTGGCTGCTGAGCAAGTGGGAGGAGTGGTACGGAAAGACGATCGTGCCCGCCCTCTACTTCCTGATACCGCTCGCGATCGTGGTCCTGTTCCTGGAGCGGGCCCGTGAGACGCGGCGGGCGCAGCTCAGGAAGGGGGAGCCGGTCAGCCCCTGGGCGGAGCGGTGGGCTCACGTCTCGCGGGCGTGGCAGCTCGCCGGGTTCCTGGCGGTGACGGTCGGGGCGCTGGTCCTCTGGACGCGCAGCCGGCTTGCGGAGATTCCGCGGCTGCAGGGGGAAGTGACCAAGCTGCAGAAGCAGCTCAGCAAGATGGATGCGGATCCGGAGCGGACTGTCCGACCCGTTCACGCGCCGCGGATGGGGGGGAAATACTATCGCGGGAACGACGAGCGGAGCCCGGCCCTCTTCAACGGGGGCTATTACCGGACGGCGACCTTCGAAATCCATCTCCTCGATCCGGCGGGGCAGCCGCTGATCTGGGGCGATCCGATTCCCGCGCGGGCGACGGTCCAGGTCTTGATCGCGAAAGCGCCGTTTGCGGCTCCCTCGCTCTTCACGGGCGAGATGATGGGAGCAGTGGGGATGTCGGCCAAGCACATCAATGCGCAGGGGACCGGGGAAGAGGTCCCCCCGTATTCGTTTCTCAAGCCGAGCGATCAGGAAGGGATCTGGGTCGCCGAACTGCCGGTGACGCTCGACCCGCAGGCGCCGCGGCAGGAGGGGAAGGTCTATCTCAACGCCGGGATGCAGGAGACGGGGGGCCGTCTTCAGGGGGTCTGCCACTATTCCGTGGGCTACAAGCTCGTCGCGGCGGACGGAAAGCTGACGACCGAGTCCGAGGTCTGGATGGAGTCGATCCTGAAGCCGGGGCAGCTCATCTGGACCCCGGAGGGGCGGATCAGTGCGCAGGAGTGGTTCGACGCTCTTCCGATCCCTGAGATCGTCAACGGCAACAGCAGCGATCCGAAGCTGCTGGGGACCGAAGTCCACATCGAGATGCTCCGCCGGCTTCGCGAGGATCGCGAAAGGGAACGGGCCCTGGCGCCCGAGCCGGCAACGCCGCCTCCACCGCCGCCGGCGGTTCTTCAGCCCATGACTCCGAACTCCTCACCACCATGATCGATGAACATTTTGTGACGGGTGCTTTTGAACTTCCGGGGTGCCGGATCGTGGCCAGTCATGGCCTGGTCCGCGGGATCGTGTGTCGGTCGCGGAGCGTCGTGGGCAACTTTGCCGCGGGGCTGCAGACGATCTTTGGCGGGAACATCACGATCTATACGCAGCTGTGTGAGCGGGCGCGGCAGGATGCGTATGAGCTGATGATTCAGCATGCCGATGAGCGGGGGGCGAATGCGGTGATTGGTGTGCGGTATGACGCCAATGAGGTGATGGCGGGGGTGACGGAAGTCCTCGCTTACGGGACGGCGGTGACGGTGGAGCAAGTTCGGTAGGCGAACCGCGTCCTTGCCGGCACGACTCTGCTCGCTCAAACCCAACGTGCGACGGCAGCATGGGGTCAAGGGGGTACCCCTTTAAAGGTGAGCGAGTCAGTCCTTACCCTGTCTCTGTCTGGAGGTTGCGACGGACTCCTGGAGAGGACAACAGGGATGTTGCCAGCCGAAGTGTTGGAGCGTTTTGTCGAATGCTGTCCCGCCGCGGTCATGGTGCGGGCCGTTCTGGAGAACCTGCTGCGGCCCGAGCGGCTGGATGAGGTCTTCCAGCGGGCCGCCCAGCGGCAATACAGCCGCCAGCTCCTGTTCTCGCAGCTCGTGGCGATCATGTCGGCTGTCGCCACCCGTTCGCAGCCGTCTGTCCATGCCGCCTATCTGGCGGCTCAGGACAAGCTCGACATCTCACCCCAGGCCCTGTACGACAAACTTCGACGGCTTGAACCGGCCGTCACGGCCGCCCTGGTCCGCGAGACCGCCCGCGATGCCGCACGAGCCATCGATGCTCTGCCGGGCCTGCGGCCACCCGTGCTGACCGGGGGACTGAAGACGTACGACGTCTATTGTGTCGACGGGAATCACCTGGCCAGCACGGAGCACCGGCTTGCCGAGTTGCGGACGACCCGCGAAGCGGCCCTCCCCGGACAGACGCTGGCCCTGCTGGACCTTCGTCGGGGGCTGATCACGGAACTTGTTCCCGGCGAGGATGGCCATGCCCAGGAACGCTCGCTCGTCCCGGAGCTGCTGGAGCGGTTGCGGAAGGGGATGGTGCTCGTCGCCGACCGGAACTTCTGCACGAGCCGGATCCTGTTCGGAATCGTGCAGCGTTCGGCCTTCTTTGTGATCCGTCAACATGGCTCGACCCTCTCCTGGGAGCGGGAGGGGAAGCGGCGGCGGATCGGCCGGACGGTGACGGGGATGATGTTCGAGCAGATCCTGGACCTGAACTATGAGGGCCAGACGCTGCCGGTCCGGCGGCTGACGATCGAACTGGACGGACCGACGAACCAGGGGGAGAGCGAAGTCCACATCCTGACGAATCTTCCGGCCGAAACAGTCCCGGCCGGCGAGGTGGTGGAGGCGTACCGCCTGCGGTGGACGATCGAAGAGGCGTTCCAGTGTCTGACGGAGGTTCTGCGGTGCGAGGTGGAAACGCTGGGCTATCCGCGGGCGGCCCTGTTCTCGTTTGCCGTGGCGGTGGTGGCCTGGAACACGTATGCGGTGGTCAAGGGGGCGCTGAAGTCGGTTCACGGCTGGGAGACGATCGAGGCGACGCTGTCCGACTATCACCTGATGCATGACGTGCTGCTGACGCACTGCGGCCTGGAGATCGCTGTGGAGGCTTCGGCGTGGTTCTGGCACCAGGGGTTGTGCCCCCAGGGGCTGGCGAAGGAGCTGGTTCGTCTGGCGAAGACGGTGAAGTTGTCCCGGTATCCCAAGCGGAAGCGAGGTCCGAAACACCCGCCTCCCGCGAAAACAGGACGCCGCAACGATCACCTCTCGACCGCCAGACTCCTTGAGAAACGCAAAGACAAACGACCTTGAAAGGGGTAGGTCAAGGGGGCCACGCCCCCTTGCCGCCGGAGGCACTCCTGAGAGGAACCGTTGTAAGCAATGGGCGGCCCCTTTGTGGTACCAGCGTTGAGGACTCCCCGCTCGCTCTGCAATCCCCGCGGGTTGGTGAGGGGGCATCCGGCACGTTGTCCGCGCCTGGACACTCGCTCCTTCAGACAACTCTCGACGAGACGGCCTCCGGCGGGCAAAGGGGCGTTGCCCCTCTGCACTCCCCACCAGGGGGCCCCTGGACCCGGTGAGGCACTACCCGATGAATTCCAGCTCGACCGGGTTCGGAATGATCCCCGCCTCATATCCCTTCTTCAGCAACAGCGCGACTGCCTCACGGCCCCGAGGACCAAAGTCGAGCGTCCAGTCGTTCACATACATCCCGACAAACTTGTCCGACTTCGCCACATCGAGATCCCGCCCATACTTCATCGCATAGTCGAGCGCTTCCTTCCGGTGCGCCAGAGCGTACTCAATGCTCTTCTTGAGCAGCGCGGTCACCTCATCCATCGCCTTCCGGCCCAAGTCCTTCCGGATCGCGTTCCCGCCCAGCGGCAGCGGCAACCCCGTCTCCTCCATCCACCACACGCCAAGATCGACAACCAGGTGCAGGCCCTGGTTCTGATACGTCAGCTGTCCCTCGTGAATGATCAGCCCGGCATCAACCTCGCCCTTCTCGACGAGATTCAGGATCTCGTCAAACGGGCGGATCACAAACCGCACCGTCGTCTCGCCGGCGAGACCGGCCGGAGCCCCGACTTCTTCTGCCGGAGCGGCGTCGAGTCCCTTCGACTTCAGACACAACCGCAGAGCCAGGAACGCAGTCGTCAGCGTGCCGGGAATGGCGATCGTCTTGCCCGCCAGATCCTCGATCTTCATCGGCTTGGGGGTGACGACCATCGGGCCGTAACCATCCCCCATGCTGCATCCGCACGCGCACAAGGCGTACTTGTCCGTCATGAACGAATAGCCGTGCAGGCTCACCGCCGTCAGCTCCAGCTCCCCCTTGAGAGCCCGGTGGTTCAGCGTCTCGATGTCCTGGAGCTGATGCGTGAAGCGGTAATCCCCCGTGTCGACCTTGTCGTTCGTGAGGGCGTGGAACATGAAGGCATCGTCGGGATCAGGACTGTGGCCGACGCGGATCAGTGTGGGCATGGCGGGGGGGAGGGAGGGACGAGGGTCTAGGGACTAGAGACTAGGGAGTGAGGCCGAGCGGTGAAAGCGATCGGATGACCAGGGCTGCGTTGGATCGGCGAACTCCGATTCGCTGCCTTGGAGCGAAAATATCGGGCTCAGGCGGCGTCTCTCCACCCGTCATCCCAGCACGGACTTAACCGCCGCCACGACCGCTTCATGCAGGCCGCCGTTCGTCACGACGACACCGCGGTTCTCGCGCAGCTCGCGTCCCAGCGAGAAATCGAGCGGCCGGCCGTCGACGTCCGTGACCCGGCCGCCGGCTTCTTCGACGCAGATCACGCCGCCGGCGTGGTCCCAGATCTTCTCGCGGTAATCCGCCCGGGTCGGGAGGCGGAGATAGATGTCCGATTCCCCGCGGGCGACGGTGGCGTACTTGGCCTGACTGTCCATCCGGACCGGCGGAGCGGTGATCCCGAGCTTTGCGGCGATCAGGGCACTGGCATCCTGCGAGCTGTGGCCGGACTCGACCGATTCGCAGACCCGGGCCATGTCGGCGCGGGTCGTCGAACTCGTGCGGACCGCCTGCGGAGCGGCATCGGGCTGCGACAGCGGACGGAGCTGCGTCCCCTGTCCCCGGACCGCCGACATCAGGACCCCCTTGGCATTATCCCAGGCGTCCGCGGACGAGAGGTTGGGGCAGCCCAGCACCCCCAGCTCAATCCGGCCGTGGACGATGAGAGCCAGCGAGACCGCGTACTGCTCGCCCCGGAGGAACCCCTTGGTGCCGTCGATCGGGTCGAGCGTCCAGAACCGCCCGCTTCCCCCCTGTCCGTTGCCGCGGTCGATCCACTCGCAGAGATCGGCCTCGCTGGCGTCGATGCCGACTTTCGAAAGCTCGGACCGCAGGTCCCCCATATGGCGGGCGTTGTCCGGAGCCTTGAGGGCCTCGGCCTCCTCCTCGCCGACGATCTCATCGCCGGGGAAAGCGTCTCCCAGAATCCGGCAGATCGCCGCCTGGGACGCGAAGTCTGCGATCGTGACCGGGCTGCGGTCTTTCTTCTCGATCGACTCGCGGGTGATCCGGGACTGGACCGACTGGCAAACCCGGGCGGCCACGGCGACCGCCTTCAGGGCGACTTGGAGTTCAGCTTCGAAAGACATCAGCAGAGAGATCAGGGTTTTCAGTTGTCCGTCATCGGTTTTCAGTCAGAGTGCTCGCGACGTGCCGCGCCTCTGACTGAAAACTAACAACTGACGACTGATGACTAGCTTCTGGTAAAATCGAACATCGGCGTCGAGAGGTAGCGTTCGCCGGAGTCGGGCAGGACGACGACGATCGTCTTCCCTTCGTTCTCAGGACGGGCAGCAACCTTGACGGCGGCGGCCATCGCGGCGCCGCAGCTGATCCCCGCCAGGATCCCCTCTTCGCGAGCCAACCGGGGAGCCATTTCGAGCGACTCCTCGTCTGTGACCTGGATCACCTCGTCGATCAGCTTCATGTCGAGGATCTTCGGGATGAAGCCGGCGCCCAATCCCTGAATCTTGTGTTTCCCTCGCTGACCACCGGAAAGGACCGGGCTGCCGGACGGTTCGACGGCGATCGACTGGATCTTCTTGCCGCGGACTTCCTTGAAGTACCGCGAGACGCCGGTGATCGTTCCGCCGGTGCCGACCCCCGCCACAAAGATGTCGACGTTGCCGTTCGTGTCGTCCCAGATCTCAGGGCCGGTCGTGACGACGTGGATCGCCGGGTTGGCGGGGTTCTCGAACTGCTGGGGGATGAAGTAGCTGGGATCCTTGGCGATCTCTTCCGCTTTGGCGATCGCGCCCGGCATCCCCTCGGCCCCGGGGGTCAGGACGAGCGTGGCACCGAACGCCTTGAGGAGCATCCGCCGCTCGATCGACATCGTGTCCGGCATCGTGAGCGTCAGGGGGTATCCCTTGGCGGCACAGACGTAGGCCAGGGCGATTCCGGTGTTGCCGCTGGTCGGCTCGACAACCTGCATTCCCGGCTTGAGTTTGCCCGACTTCTCGGCGTCCCAGATCATCGCCGCGCCGATGCGGCACTTGACGCTGTAGGCGGGGTTGCGGCCTTCGATCTTGGCCAGGACGGTCGCCTTGAGTCCCTTGGTCAGGCGGTTGATTTTGACGAGCGGGGTTTTGCCGATCGACTCGGCGTTGTCCTGGTAGACGGGCATGCTGCGACTCCGTTCGGGGTTTCGTGGTGCGGGTTCGATTATGGAGGGAAGTTCCGATTGGAACAATCCCTCTGAGGCCGGGAAGCGACTCCCGTCTCGAAACCGAACTCTCCGCAGGAAACGGGTTTCCGGCTCACGTTCCCTGGGGGCGCGAGGCGGACTGCGTCCACCGCGCGAGTCGCTCCAGGAACGCCGCTCCCCGGCCGGAATCGAGGGTCTCGGCCGCGGTCCGGACCCCCTCTTGAAGCGACGCCGCGCGGCCCGAGACAAGCAGGGCGGCAGCGGTGTTGGCCAGGACCATGTTGCGGGCCGGTCCCTGAACGCCCGAGAGGATGCCGCGGATCGTCTGGGCACTGGAGTCGGCGCCGGTGATCCGCAGGTCTTCCACGCGGCATTCGGGGAGTCCGAAGTCGGCGGCGGTCCAGATCCGCTCCTCGATCTCGCCCCCCCGGACCTCAAAGACCCGCGTCGTCCCCCACAGGGCGACTTCGTCGAGCTGATCGTTCCCGCAGACGACGAGCGTGCGGTTCGTCCCCAGGCGCCGGGCTGCATCGGCCATCAGGGCGGCGGTGGCGGTCCGGTTCGTGCCGATGAGCTGGAACTCCGCTCTAGCCGGGTTCGTCAGCGGGCCGAGGAGGTTGAAGATCGTCCGGAATCCGAGCATCGCCCGGACCGGGCCGACGTGCCGCATCGCCGTGTGAAGCGTCCGGGCGAAGCAGAACCCGAGTCCCGTTTCATCGAGGCACCGGCCGACTTCGTCCGGCGTCAGGTTCAAATTCAGTCCGAGCGACTCCAGGACGTCCGCCGAGCCGCTCGTGCTGGTCGCGCTACGGTTCCCGTGCTTCGCGACCGGCACCCCGCTCGCCGCGGCGACGATTGCCGTCGCGGTACTGATGTTGAAGGTGTTCAGCCGGTCCCCGCCGGTGCCGCAGGTGTCGAGGAGTCCCGTCCGCCGGGTGGGGATCGTCGAGGCCCGTTGCCGCATGGCCCGCGCGGCTCCGGCCAGCAGCTCTCCGGTTTCGCCCGCGATGGCGAGCCCCGTCAACAGGGCCGCGGTCTCCGCCTCATGGGCGCGGCCGTCCATCAGCGCGCCGATGGCCGACTCGACCTGGAACTCGTCGGGAGCCTCGTGGCGGATCAGGGTTTCGAGGAGAGAGGAGAGCTCAGGAATCATCGAAGCATCGTAAAGACTGAGTCGAGAAGTCTCGACGGTCCGAACCGGATCGTCGCCTCCAGTTGCTCAAGGGACTTCTTCTCGGACTGGCCAGAAATCCTTCCAGTTCGTCGGCTCCCGCTCAAACGCCACGATCCTCCCGAGTGCGTCGGTCGTGACCTGATCGGTGATGGTCCCTTCCGGGGACCGAAACGTCCGTTTCACCAGTTCGCCATTCTTGTATTCGAAGTCGATCTGAACTCTGCCGTAGTCATGCTGGGTGTCCCGTGTGTTCCAGATCGATCCGTCCGCCACCCAGGAGTTGCCATGGCTCGACATGCGTCCCTGGGGCAGTGGTACCGACTCCCATTCCCGGTACAGAACCTCGTCTTTGATCAGAAACTGATCGGACGTTTCCCAATTGCCAAGGAGATCCTTCGATGTCTTCTCCGGGGTGCGGCAGGCCGTCCTGCCGCTATCGCCCGTCATCAGAATCACGGAGTCATATCCCTCCTGAGGTTTCTCGGCGAGGAGAACCCAGTGCGATGGAGAACCTTGCAGTCGAGGCGGATTGAGATACTCGAAATCGGACTGTTCCAGGCGCCCTTGAGTGTGATCCCACCGAGCCTCCGCACGCGGTTGCCTTCTGGGATAGCCGTCGAAGACGGATGCCGGCAGTTCTGCCGACAGTCTGTAGAGTGCGTACTCTGCTCCGCGCGGGTCGTAGGGAAACGCCCCATGTTTCGCTTCGTATGTCGCCAGCGCAATGACGATCTGCCGCATGTTCCGGTAAACCTGCGGAATTGGCCGGCTCCCGACTTGCTGCACGGCGGGGAGCAGCATCGCGACCAGAAGGACGAGGACGAGAAAACCTGTTGCCACGTACCAGGCTGAGCTCACATTCCGGCCTGTCGGCGTCTCGTTCGGCGATTTGACGTCCTCAAGGGGCATGAACCAGACCCTGATGTGCTACGGCGTGCCGTCGATCTTCTTGAGAAGCTCCGCCGCTTTGCCCTGCGCCGTGTCGAGCGGTTCGCCCTTTGGCATGTCGGGACGTTTGTGGCCGACGTGGACGAGCCAGGCGTTGTGGAGGAGCGTCTGGCGCTGCGAATGAAGATTGAGCCGTTCGCCGGTCGGGAGCGGACCGGGGTCAGTGGGCTGGAGATGCCAGGCGGACCAGAGCGTGCGGGCGATGACCTCGTGGCCGTCCGTGTTGAAGTGGATCCCGTCTCCGGCGAGGTGGTACTTCGCGTCTGCGGCTTGCTTGCGCTTCAGAAAGTCGAGCAGCGGCGTGCGGATGTCGACAACCATGTCGACGTCCTTGTCCATTTTCAGGACCGCCGCCGAGAACTCGGCCAGGGCGTCGTCGTACTTCTCGTAGGGGGCGAACCAGGCGTATTCCTTCTCGCCAGCCGGCCGGAGTTTTCCGCCGGGCCGGAGGGCGTCCGCTTCGAAGGGCGGGGGAGTGAGGAAGCAGATCCGGGCTCCGATCGCCCGGGACTTGTCGGCGATGATCTTCATCCCCTTCTTGTAGGCATCCAGGCGTTCCGGCGACGGCGGGTAGTAGATGCCGTCGTTCATCCCGTAGCAGGCGATGACGACCTGGGGCTTCACTTTTTCCAGGGCCCGGTCGAGGCGCTCGTGGACGGTGGGGCGGGGGAAGGGGTGAGCTGGTTCGGAGAGGCCGCTTGAGGTTTCGCTGGGGAGGCCGAGGTTGAGGAGTTCGTAGGTCTCGGTCGGGTGATGTTTCGTCAGCCAGGCTTCGAGGTAGACGATGTAGTGTCCGGCGTTGGTGTTGGAGTCGCCGAGGAACAGGACGCGTTCGCCGGGGCGGAGGAATGGCTTGTCGTCGGCGGGGGCGGTTGTGCCGAGGCCGGTCAGGAGGAGGAGGGCGATGACGAGGAGTCGGCAGGCGAGCGGCATGGCGGTTCGTCCAGAGTGGGGAGTCTTCAGATCGTCGTGACCGTCGGCGGGGAATTCAATCCGTGAGGCACTCTTCGAACGCGCACTCGCCGGCGCAGCGTTCATAGCTCAAACCCAATGTGCGACGGCCGCCGGGGTCAAGGGGGTCTCACCCCCTTGCCGCCGGAGGCATTCCTGTGAGGAACCGTTGTAAGCAACGGGCGTCCCCTTTGTGGGACCAGCGTTGAGGACTCCCCCACACGCAACCGCTCGCTTTGCAATCTCCGCGGAGTAGTGAGGGGGCATCCGGCACGGTGTCCGCGCCTGGACATGTGCTCCTTCAGATATCTCTCGACGGCCAGGCCTCCGGCGGGCAAAGGGGCGTTGCCCCTCTGCACTCCCCACCAGGGGGACCCTGGACCCGATAGAAAAAGAAAAGGACGGCTTGTGGGGCCGTCCTTTGAGAGTGCTGGTTGGAGGCCGGCGAGCTCACTCCTCATTCGCCTTGCCGTTGAGAACCGTTCCATCGAGCGGAATCACCACGCCCCCCTCCTGCTCCACCGCCCACGTAAACCGCCGCGGCAGCCGGCATTCGTAAGCGACCTGATTCTCATCATACTCCGTCTTGAGAAGCTCCGAATGCTGCTGCAGATACCGCAGCAGCCGGCCATTCCCAGCCGACCCCTCCACCCGGGCCTTCATGAACCCGTCGCTCAAGCGGTCGGCCACCGCCCGCCCCAACTCCGCGATCCCCGTCCCCTCCACCGCACTGACCGAGATCGCCTCCGGATATCGCGACTGGAGAACA
The DNA here is from genome assembly GCF_001610835.1 of Planctomyces sp. SH-PL14. Lineage (NCBI taxonomy): Bacteria > Pseudomonadati > Planctomycetota > Planctomycetia > Planctomycetales > Planctomycetaceae > Planctomyces > Planctomyces sp. SH-PL14. The sequence continues at coordinate 6,642,611 of NZ_CP011270.1, forward strand.
TCCAGGAACGAGCGGTCCTCCACTGCGTCGGTCTTGTTCAGAACGAGCAGCGGGTGATGGTCCTCCACCCCCAGCTCCCCCAGAACCTCTTGCACCGTCGTGATCTGGAGCTGCGCCTCCGGATGGCTGGCATCCACGACATGCAGCAGCAGATCGGCGTGCCGGGCCTCCTCCAGCGTCGACCGGAACGAGGCGACGAGATGGTGGGGCAGGTTCCGGATGAATCCGACGGTGTCGCTCAGCAGCACGTCCCCCCAGTGGGGAATCGTCCACGAGCGGGTCCGCGTGTCGAGCGTGGCGAACAGCTGGTTGGCGATATAGACGTCCGCCCCGGTCAAAGCCCGCATCAGCGTGCTCTTGCCGGCGTTCGTATAGCCAACGAGCGAGACCGTCATCTTCTCCTTGCGGCCCGCGACTTCCCGCTCGCGGCGCTTCTCGACCTCGGCCAGCTTCCGCTTGAGGTCGGTGATCCGCTTGTCGATGAGCCGGCGGTCGGTTTCGAGCTGCTTTTCACCAGGACCGCGTCCGCCGACGATACCGCCGGCGATACGCTCAAGGTGGGTCCACATCCGCGTCAGGCGGGACCGCATATAAAGGAGCTGTGCGAGTTCGACCTGCAGCCGGGACTCGTGCGTCCGGGCATGCGTGGCGAAGATGTCGAGGATCACCTCGCTCCGGTCGACCACCTGCGTCTTCGTCAGCTCCTCGACCGCCTTGGCCTGTGATGGCGAAAGGCTGTTGTCGAAGGCGATCAGGTTCGCGTCGGTGGCGTGGATCAGCTCCCGGAGCTCATCGATTTTGCCGCTGCCGATATAGGTCCCGATGTCGGGTTTGTCCCGCATCTGGACGACCGAGCCGACGACCTCCGCTCCGGCCGTTTCCACCAGCCCCTGCATTTCTTCCAGGGCCTTGTCCTTCCCGCGCTGTTCGCGAGGGTCGACGACGGCCACAAGAATCGCCCGCTGGGCGTGAACTTTCAGTTTGTCGCGAGTCGGCTCACCCAAGTGTTTTTCGTCTCCTGAGGACTGCGTCCGTGGAACTCGGTCCCGTTGAATCGGCTTTCCGGCCGCTGGACGCGACCCGCCGAATTCTACGCAACGCGCCGGCCCGTTCCCAACACCAGCTCGGAATCCGGGAAAATCCTGGCCCTCGCCGGACACGCGGAATTCCCAGGGGTTCACGGGAAACTCGGCGGGAGTTCACGCGGCCGTCTCAGCTCCCCGATTCCGGGGGCCGGTCGTCGGCGCATTCCGAACGCCGATGCGCAGCCAGCAGAAACGAAGCGGCCGCTCCGGTGAACACCGAATAGTCGAGCGGCGGCTTCACGCCCAGCGCGGCGATCATCGTCACGCCGAAGATCGACAGCAGCACCCCCGAGGCCGCCGCAAACCAGCCGAGCCGCCATCCGACGAGCAGTCCCACCGCCAGAATCCCCTCGGCAATCGTCGCGGTCCAGGCCAGGGCGGGCTGCACCGCAGCGGGCGCGTACCTGTTGAGGAGCGACGCATACTCCAGGAACGGCTGCCAGGCCCCCCAGGCGACGCCGGGGGTTCCCGGCGGTCCCCAGAACCCGAACCGGTCGGCGACGGCGGAGAGATACGTGGTGGCCAGGGCAATCCGCAGGAACCACTCCGCCCCGGTCAGGGCCCAGTCGCGACGTTTCGAAGTCATGGCGGATTGCTCGATCGGGATCAGAGGAACAGGAGGGGCCGCCGCACGGGTGCTGTCGGTGTCGGCCGCGGGATCGCCTCCCGGGATGCTCAGCGGGGCCTACTTGTCCGCCTCGGGGATGGCGAGCTGCTTGGCATCGCGGGGATGCAGGACGACGGCCAGGACCCGCGTCGTTCCCGTCTCCGCCGGGTTCTTTGACACCCGGTGCAGGCAGCCGGTCGGCTCGTAGAACGTCTCGCCCGCCTTGAAGATCTTCGTCGGCTGGTCGTCGATCCCGAGTTCGTAAGTCCCCTCCAGCACATAGCCGAAGACCGGTCCCGGATGCCGGTGCGGTTTCCCCGCGACTCCCGGGCCGAGCGTCACCTCGACCACGCTGGTGTTCGTCTCGTGTCCGTCGAGCTTTTCCGTGATCTCCTGCATGGAGATCAGCCGGACCTTGTCGGCCCCGTCCTTCGGCAAGGCGCACATGCCGGCGATTCCAAATGAAACGCCTAGCGTCAGAGCGATGATCGTGCGAGCCATGGCTTTCCTCTCAATCTGAAGTCCTGTTTCCGGGCCGACGATCGGCCAATTCACCAAGAGGACTCCCGGGTGAGCGAATTTGTGACAGAGGGGGCGGGAATTGCGGAGAGATCGAGCTCCACGATTCAAAGAAGGCAGGTCCCGTTGCCCGGGCCCGCTCTCCGAGCAACTGTGGGAGATCGGCCGTCCTCTCTACCTTCGGCCTTCCGCCTTAAGCCTCCAGCCTCTCCCAATCGGACACTCGCCGCTACGCTGTCCGCATGTCCCACCTCGAACAGAACCGCCACGCCTGGAACTACCTGGCCGAGTCGAAAAGCCAGTTCGCCCACACCGCCACGGACGAGGAGTGCGCCCACCCGCTCGTCCCGCTCGACGGCCGGGGCTGGCTCCCCGGCAGCGTCCAGGGGCTCAACGTCCTCTGCCTGGCGGCGGCCGGCGGCTGGCAGTCGGTCCTTTATGCGTGCGCCGGGGCGAACGTCACGGTCGTCGACCTCAGCCCCTCGATGCTGGCCCTCGACCGGCAGGAGGCCGACCGCCGCGGACTTTCGATGACGATCCTTGAAGGGAGCATGGACAACCTCTCGATGCTCGAAGACGCCAGCTTCGACATCGTCCACCAGCCGGTCAGCACCTGCTACATCCCGCGGCTCCAGGACGTCTACAACGAGATCGCCCGCGTCCTCCGGGACAAGGGCCTCTACATCAGCCAGCACAAGACCCCCACGTGTCTGCAGGTGGTCGACCGGGATCGGCATGACCGGTACGTCATCGGGATTCCGTACTACATCGGCGACGACCCGCTTCCGCCGGTCGGGGACACGTCGTACCGGGAGCCGGGGGCGACGGAGTACCTCCATCGCTGGGAAGAACTCGTCGGCGGGCTGTGCCGGGCGGGCTTCGTGATCGAGGACCTTACCGAGCCGAAACGGGGCGATCCGGCGGCAAAACCGGGGAACTTCCGTCATCGCGGCATGTACGTCGCCCCGTATTTAAGGATCAAAGCCCGGCGAATGCGGGAAAAGACCGCGATTCCCGGCACGAAGCCGATCTGGCTGCCGTAGGGACGGACGCGGCGAGGCGGATCGGCCAAATTGCCTCGCGGCATTCGTGACCGGCGCCGCTTTCGCCCGTAGAATTCAACCGGCCTCCTGTCTGGAGTATGGTTCCGGTGCCCCGGAGCCGGGATCGGCTCGGGCGCAGTGGAATCAACTCTCCCGTTCCCACCGATCAGGTCAGGAGGAGAGTGGTCATGACTACGGCGGTAGCAACAGCGATGAGCGACGAACAGCCCGAGTTCCGCAACAGCGAAGACAACATCAAGCGGGCCACGCTCTGCTACAAGCGCGGGGTCGAGGCGGTCGAGAAGCTGAACTGGGACCTGGCGGGGGAGATGTTCCTCAACGCCGTCAAGTTCTGTCCGGACAAGCTGAACTTCCGCCAGCTCCTCCGCAACAGCCAGTGCAAGCGGTACAAGGACAACAAGACCGGGGCCGGCACCCTCGCCAAGATGAAGCTGACCGGGATCCGGGGCCGGATCAAGAAGGCCAAGGTCGCCCAGACCTGGGCCGAGGCCGACCTGGCCTGCGAAGAAGGGCTGATGCTGAACCCTTGGGACGTCGCCCTGAATGTCGAGCTCGGCGAAGTGGCCCGGGCCCGCGGCTTTCTGGACATCGCCAAGTTCAGCCTCAACTTCGCGCGGGGGCTCGACCTCAAGAACCGCGACATCAACGTCCGGCTCGCCGAAGTCCTCAAGGAGAAGGGGGAGTACGACGAGGCGACCAAGATCTGGCAGCACCTCTACAACCTCGACCCGACCGACGCCCAGGCCCGGTCGGAGATGACCCGTCTCCAGTCGCAGAAGGTGGCGGAGAAGGTCGAAGGGGCGACGACCTCGCGCGAGGCGATGAAGGAACCGAACGTCTTCGCGAAGCCGCAGCGGGAAGCGGCCGCCCCCGGCCAGTCGATCGAGCTGGACCTCAAGCACGCCATCCGCAAGGAGCCGACGCGGCTGGAGCACTACCTCAAGCTCGGCGAGTTCTACAAGCGGGCCAACAAGTTCGAGGAAGCGATCGAGGTCCTCAATCAGGGGCTCGCGGTCAGCGGCAACTCGCCCGACGTCCGGGAGAAGATCGAGGATATCGACCTCCTGCTCCTTGAGCGGAACCTGGAGAACGCCAAGGTCGAAGCGAGCAAGGGGGAGAACGAGCAGGCCCGCCTGCACGCCCGGTCCCTGGCCGAAGAACTGCTTAAGCGGGAGATCGAAGTCCTCCAGCGACGGACCGAGCGGTATCCGGCGGACCTCGGCCGGAAGTATGAGCTGGCCTCCCGCTACATGCGGGTCCAGAACTGGGCCCAGGCCATCCCGCTGTTCCAGAAGGCGACCCAGGACCCGCGACTCAAGGTCAAGGCGCTGTTCAACCTCGGCAAGAGCTTCATGTACGACAAGAAGCTCAGCCTCGCCCGGGGGCAGTTCGAGCGGGCGATCCCCGATCTGAACTTCGACTTTGATCCCGAGCTCTTCAAGGAGTGCTACTACTGGGCGGGCCGGATTGCGGAAGAACTGAAGGATCCGGCCAAGGCCGAAGAATACTACGGCCGCGTCCTCGAACGGGACTACGACTACAAGGACACGAAGGATCGCCTCGAAGGTCTCCAGGGGGGAGGCTGAACTCGGCTCGCGCATCCGCGGTCCGCAGGTCACAGCCGGTTCCCGCGGACGGAACGCCTGGTTCCGACGAACGCCGCCGCGGGGTGAGTTTCCTTTTGCGTTTGGGACGTTCGGAACGTATCTCCCGCGTCGAGGCGCGAAAACGCGCCTCGACGTTTCGGGAGAGCGAAATGGGCCAGACCGTTCTGAGTCGAACGTTGGACCGGGAGATCCGTCTCTTCATGCGGCCTCTCGTCTGTCTGTTCTGCGCCGCGTTGGTCGGCGCGGGTCTGATGGCGAAGGTCGCCGCAGCCGAGCCGGACCGACCCACGGCCGCGGAGATCGGGCTGGAATGGGGGCCGGAGACGACGGTCATTTCAGAACCGCGGACGGCCGACGGCTATCCGGACTACGTCGAGTTCCTCAACCGGCGGATGAGCGCCGGCGTCCCGAAGGAGGAGAACTTCTGGGCCGCGATGTGGGGGGCGGTGGGGAACATCGAGCGCCTCCCGGAGCCGCTTCTGGAGCGGGTCGAGCGCGGACTGCTGAGCGACATCGATTCCGAACCCCGGATGGAAGCGCTCTGGACCCTGGTCGGGGTGACAGGGGAGGCGGAGGCGGCGCTGAGCAAAGCCGTTGGGCAGGCGCAATCGGGTCCCTGGCGGCGGGGAGACCATCCCGAGCTTCAGCTCTGGCTCGATGTCAACGACGAGGTCCTCGCAAGAGCGTCCGAGGCGGCTCGCCGCCCGCGGGGCTGGATGCCAGTGCTGGGGATTTCCGACCCACGTGTGACCACAAGGACCGTCGCGCACGTGGCGGCGGCCCGGTCCGTGGCCCGCCTGCTGAAGATCCGGGCGATGCGGTGCCTGGGGGATGGTGATCATGAAGGGGCCTGGAGCGACCTGATGACCGCGCATCGCATCGCGGGGCACCTGGAGCGGGAAGACTTCCTGTTCGATCGCCTGTGCGGGATGGAGATGCGGGCGTCCTTGCGGAAGCCGCTCGGGCACTGGCTGTCCCGGACTTCGCTCGCGGCAGAGGAGCTCGAACGCCGGCGCTTGGAATGGGCCTCGGTCATCCCGGTCTGGTCCGCGTCCGCAACCCTGGAGACGATGCGGTTCGAGTTCCTGGAGAAGGTGCTGGCTCTCAAGTCGGGGGCCTGTTCGATCGAGATGTTCACCGGCAGCCGGGATCACGCCGCCACCAACCAGCTGGTCGTCGACGCCGTGGACCTGAACGAGGTTCTCCGCGAGGGGAACCGGATCTTGGACGCGCTGGACGCGGTGCTGAAGCTCGACCATCAGGCGACCCGCCTCGTCGGTCTCCGCGAGATCGTGAAGCCCCTCGAGGAGGTCCAGCAGCGGATCGGAGGCGAAGGGAATCTGATGCCGGTGTTCCTCCAGTCTCTCCTGGAAGGGCAGGACCGTTTCCTGGCCCAGTTTCTCGTCCGTTTTGACGCCCGAAGCATCGAGATTCTGGAGATCCAGTCGGTCGCGGATGCGGCCAAGCGGGCTCTCATGAAAGCCGCTTTCCTGGCCAGGATCCAGATGGCCGACAGCGGAGCGGCGGCGATGACGGTCAACGCCTCCTATCCCCTCGACCCATTCTCCGGCGCGGCGCTCCGCTCGCAGCGGACGGAGAAGCAGTTCGTCCTCTACAGCGTGGGGCCCGACCGGCAGGACGACGGGGCCAAAGAGCACGAGGAGGGGCCGGGAAACGACGACATCCGCATTGTCCTCGATCTGCCGTAAACTCCGGACTCGGTTTTTACCTCCGGATTCGATGAAGCACGATCGATGCGCCACCTCCTGACGCTCGCTGTTCTTGCCTGCGGGATGATGTGGTCCGCAGCCCCTCGCGGCGTGGAGGGGGCCGACCCGCTGCGTCGGCGTTCGGCCGCCGAAGTCGGCCTGCGGCTCGGCCCGCAGACCACCGTCATCACGGCGCCGCTGACGGATGAGGGCTACCCCGACTATGTCGAGTTCCTCAATCGTCGGCGGCGGGCCGGAGTCAAACCGGAGGAGAACTTCTGGGCGGCCATGTGGGGGGCGATGGGGAGCGTCGGCCGGATTCCGGAGGCCCGCCGGAAACAGCTCGAGCTGCGTCTCGAGGTCCGCATTCCCGCTGAGCCGCAGATCCGCGAACTGACTCCGATCGCCGCCCGGTTGGGGCTCTCCGCGGACCTGACGGAACAGATGCGGACGACGTCGTCCCGCCCCTGGCTCCCCGAGGATCACCCCGCGATCCAGCGGTGGCTGGAAGAGAACGAGGCACTCCTTGCCGCGGTGACCACGGCCGCCCGACGCCCCAAGGCCTTTACCCCGCTTTTCCGGCTGGAGGGCGAGCCGCTCGTGTTCCAGTCGTTGGCCCACGTCGATGGAGCCCGCACGGTCGCCCGGATGCTCGCCTGCCGTTCCATGCGGCGGATCGGAGCAGGGGACCTCGACGGCGCCTGGAGCGATCTGCTCACCGTGATCCGGATCGCGCGGCACATCCAGGGGGGAGAATTGCTGGTGGAGTGGCATCTGGCGGCGAGCGTTCGCGGGCTGGCCTGGGCTCCGCTGGCCGAGTGGCTTTCCGTCTCCCCGCACCCCGCGGACGAACTGCGTCGGAAGTGGGAGGAACTCTCGGAGGTTGCGATCCCGAGGCCGTTTCACGAGGCGGTGGAATCCGAGCGGTATCTCTACCTGGACTTCCTGCTGAGGCTGAAGTCGGGAGATCTCCTGCTGGAAAGCTGGATCGGGGGAAAGGGGAACTGGGCCGCAAATCAGCTGGTCGTCAGCGGCATGGACATCAACGCGGTCCTGACGCGTGGGAATCAGACCTACGACGCGGTCGCGGCGGCCATGAAGGCGGAGGAGCACGCGTTGCGGTTGCGCGACATCGAGAAGGCGGTCAGCCCCCTGCACGAGGCCGATCGTCGCGTCGGGACCGACACCGATCTTGTCGCCGCGATGGCCCGGTCGATTTTCCAGGAGCCGACGACCCTCCTGGCGGACTTCCTTGCGGCCCGATTCATCAGCTTCGGCGTCAACAACGAAGAGATCCTGACCGAAGATCTCGCTCGAACGGCGGTTGCGAAGGGGGCCTTCCAGCTGCGAATCGCCGTCGCGGAAGGACGCGATCTCCCGGCCGAGGGGGCGGGAGCGCTACCCAGTGACCCCTTTTCCGACGCGCCGCTGAAGATGGCCCGGACCGGGGAGCGGACGATCATTTACAGCGTCGGGCGCAACGGGCGGGACGACAACGGGAATGGCTATGGCGACCGTCCGGACACCGACGACATCCGGCTGATCCTGACCGGGCCGTGACCGGACTCCCTGCGGTTTGGTGAGGGGGCATACGGCACGCTGTCCGCGCTTGGACACGCAAGGTTTCCGATGGCGTCCGAAGAGACAGGCCTTCGGCGGGCAAGGGGGCCCAAAGAAGAACAAGACAGTCCCCCTTGCATCCCCCACCGGGGTCGCCCTTGGCCCCGGTGGTCGTGCCCGGAACGACGGTTTCCGGTCAGGCCTCCGTGCGGGAGTCCATGTCCATGTAGTCCATCTGGATTTCGATGATTTCGGCGCTGCGGCGGAAGAAGGCGTCCAGCACCGTCGGATCGAAGTGCGTGCCGCGGCCTTCGTTGAGGATCGCGAAGCACTTCTCGCGGGGGAAGGCGGGCTTGTAGGGACGCTTCGTGCTCAGCGCGTCGAAAACGTCCGCCACGGCGGTCATCCGGCCTTCGATCGGGATGTCTTCCCCCTGCAACCCCAGCGGATACCCCGTCCCGTCCCACCGCTCATGGTGCGTCTGGGCGATCCGGGCCGCGAGCATCAGGAGCGGCGAACTGGCGACGTTCAGCAGGTTCGCCCCCAGGTTGGCGTGGCTCTTGAGCATCCGCCAGTCGGAGCTGGTCAGCGGGGAGATGATGTCCTTCCCCATTGCGCAGTGCCGGCGGATCCGCTCGAGCTCGTCCGGCTCGAACTTGCCGGGCTTCCGCAGCACCGCGTCCGGGACGCCGATCTTGCCGATGTCGTGAAGCTGCGCGGCTAGCTCCAGGACCTCAACCCGCGACTCGGCGTAGCCAAGCTCGCGGGCGATGACCCCGACGTACTTTCCAACGCGGACGACGTGCCGGCCTGTGTCGTCGTCGCGGTATTCCGCGGCCCGGGCCAGGCAGTGCACGACCTCCTCGCGGGAGGCGGCGAGCTCGGCGGTCCGCTGGCGGACCTGCTCTTCGAGCTGTTCGGCGTGCTGGGCGAGCTGGTCCCGGTCGTGCTTGCTGAGGAGGACGTTCCGGACGCGGGGGAGGAGCTCGTACGGATCGACCGGCTTGGCGAGGAAGTCCGTGACCCCCAGCTCCAGGCAGACCCGCTTGAGCTCCACCTCGGTCGAGGCCGAGAGGATCAGGACGGGAATCTGCCGCAGGCGGTCTTCCAGGCTCAGGAGATGCAGGATGTCGAGCCCGCTCACTTCGGGCATCATGATGTCGAGCAGGATCAGGTCGGGCCGGTCCGCCCGGATGCTGGCGATCGCCTGCCTCGAATCGGTGATCGGGAGAAAATTCGAATAGCCCGCGTCCGCCAGGTGCTTCCGGACGACGCGGACGTTCAGCTCCTCGTCGTCGATGATCGCGATCCGCGCGTTCTTGACGTTGACCGAGCGGCGGTGCGCGAACAGGTCGAACGGTCGCGGCTGCGAACCTCCCCCGGTCCGCGGGACCGCGGGTGCGGGGGCCGGAGTCGGGTCGGTGGGGATGTGATCGAGCGGGGAGATCGAGGACAGCATGAGGCGTTTCCGATGGGACAGCCTCCCTGCCTTCTTCAACTGATAGGTCACTCGCCGCGTGCCGCGTGGCGATTTCTCAACGGAACGTCCGAATCCCCGGAACCGGATGGAGCGGTCGCAGCGGTTGTGCCGCCGTCTCCGACGGCGTCAGGCGGAAATCTCGACCCGTCCGAGGAGCTCGCCGATGGCCTGGATCGCCTGAGCGGCTGCCTGGGGATTCTTCTCCTGGGCAGCCCGCTCCAGATCCCGGGCTGGCGTGGTGAATTCGGGGAACCCTACGGTTCCGCCCGCCCCTTTGAGCCAATGCCCCCGCCGGGCGAGGGATTCGAGCCCGCCCGGATGCAGGTCCGCGATCATCAGCCGGTGCTCGTCCCGGAGCTTGCCGACGAACTGCTCGACGATCGACCGGAATTCCGGGTCGCTCATTGGCAGACGCGAGGTGATCGGACCCTCTTTGCGGAGGGGGGGCGGCGCCGGTGGGGCAGGGAGGGGGCCGCCGCGGGTGCGGGCCGCCTCCAGGAGACGGAGGGAGGGGCGGGTGAACTCCCGGCCGGTCTCGTCCGGCACGGGAAGGGGTGAGTACGCTGCCGTCGCGGGAGCAGCGACGGGAGCGGTGGGGGCGGTGGAGAGGGGAGGCTGGACGGTCCGGATCTCCCGGTGAGGGAACGGGGCGGACAGAATGCCGCTTTCCGAGGCGGTCCGGGGGCCGGTACCGCGGGAGGAAGCTGCCGGCTCCTGGGGGGCCGCTGCCGGGGCGGGGAGGCTCGCCGGTTCCGCCGGTTCTTCGGCCCGCCCGACGATGTTGGCGATCCGGCCGAGCAGGACGTCGATGTCGACCGGCTTCGTCAGGAAGTCAGAGCATCCGGCCTCCAGGCACTTCTCGTCGTCCCCGGTCATGGCGTGCCCGGTGAGGGCGATGATCGGCTTGCGGAAGTTGTGGTCGCGGAGTTCGCGCGTCGCCGTGTATCCGTCCTTGACCGGCATCTGCATGTCCATCAGGACGACGTCGAAGTCCCGGAGGGAGACGATGTCGACTGCCTCCTGCCCGTTGATCGCCTGCTCCACCGTGGCTCCGGCCCGCTTGAGGACCAGGCAGAGGAGGCGGCGGTTCGCCTCGCCGTCGTCGACCACCAGGATCCGGCACTTTCGCAGCCGGATCGACACGGGATTGGTGTTGCGGTTCTGCTGGCGGTTCCGGATCTCGACCAGCGCCTCGTCCGCCGTCGTGAGCCGGAACCCCTTGGTGTTTCCGGTCGGAATCCGCAGCGAAAACGTGCTCCCCTCGCCGGGCTGGCTGGTGACGACGATGTCACCCCCCATCGCCCGCGCGTACCGCCGGCTGATGACGAGCCCCAGTCCCGTCCCGCCGAATTTTCGCGTCACGGTCGAGTCCGCCTGAACGAACGCCTCGAACAGACCCGCGACGACGCTCTCGGACATCCCGACGCCGGAATCGGTGACGTCGACCCGCAGGATCGGAGCTTTCCCTTTCTCCGCCTCGTAGGACGAGACGACCGTCACGCCCCCCTTCTCGGTGAACTTCACCGCGTTCCCGACGAGGTTCATGAGGATCTGCCGCAGCCGCGTCGGGTCGGACTGGATCCCTTCCGGGATCGGCGCGGCGGAGCTGTACTGGAGCGTGATCGCCTTCTCGCGGGCGTTGACCCCCAGGACGTTCACGACGTCGAACAGGATCTCGTGCGGATGGGTCTCGAGCGTCTCGATCTGGAGGTGTCCCGCCTCAATCTTCGAGAGGTCGAGGACGTCGTTGATGAGCCCCAGGAGGTGCGTGCCGCTGGAGTGGATCGTGTTGAGGTATTCGACGGCGTGCTGCCGCGACTCCGCCAGCCCCCGCCGGAGGACGTCCGTGAAGCCCAGGATGGCGTTCATCGGCGTGCGGATCTCATGGCTGATGTTGGCCAGGAACTCGCTCTTGGTCCGGCTCGCCTGTTCGGCGGCATCGCGGGCGGCGCTCAGGTCCAGCTTGTACTGCTCGAACAGGGAGATGTCGTCGAACGAGGCGATCTGGCCGGCGAACGCCCCCCCCTCGGAATAGAGAGGAGAGGCCGTCACCCGCAGCACGAGTGTCCGGCCGTCGATGTTCCGCAGGTGGAGGGTGGCGTTCTCGACCCGGCACTCGTCGTGGATCACCACGGTCCAGGGGGGCTTGAAGTCGTCCTTCGGAGGGAGGATCCACGGCAGGATCTCGGGCCGCTTCCCCGTCAGCAGTTCGAGCGGCTTGTTGACCAGCCCGCAGAACGCGGAGTTGGCGTACTGGATCTGTCCGCCCGCGTCGAGGACCAGCACCCCTTCGGACAGCCCCTCCAGGAGCCGCCGCATCTTGCCGGGGACGAGCGAGTCGGTCAGGGCGGCCGAGTCCGCCAGGGCCATTCCGGTCCGGAAGATCTGGTACAGGACGAGGAACAGGATGGCCGCCGCCCCGACCCAGATCGAAACCAGCCGCAGGGAGGGGACGATGCGGGGGATCGGATGCATCCGCAGGTCGAGCGTCCCCCACCGCTGCTGGCCCTGGAACAGGGGGACCTCCAGATGCTGCTCGGGGTCGGCGAATCCCGTGTCCCAGTCCTGGTGGGTTGCCGACGTGATCGCCGGCTGCTCCCCTTCGGGAATGAGCCGGACCGACGCGATCTCCGGATGGATCTCCGGCAGCAGTTCGATCGTCCGCTGGAGCGTCTCGTTGTCCCCGCGCGTCAGGAGGACCGAGGCGTTCGAGGCGATGACGTGCGCCAGGTTGGAGCGTTCCCGGACGATCGAAATCATCCGGTTTTCCGTCAGCCAGTGCGTCGAGAGCACGCCGGAGACGCACAGCGCGATGAACGAGACCTGCAGGGCTCGACGTCCGCGAGCGGTCCGGACGTGCGGGGACATGGGGGCTCCGAGGCGGCAGGGAGGCGGGGGACCGGGCGAAACGGGACCGGGAATCAGGGACGAGGCGCGGGAGTAGGCTCCGCACGCGCCCTGTTGAAGATCGGCAGGGGGGGAGGGAGGAGTTGGCGCGATGCGGGATTGTCGCCCGGTCGGGCTGCGGATGAGGACGCGGATAGGGGATATGCCGTGACCAGCCAGCGGGAGGACCCTTCGGATTGCGGCGACCCTGACGGTCGTACGGCGGGCTGCGGTCGGGATTGGCCTCTTCGACGCGGTCGAGAAGGATTTCCTTCAGTCGGGCGGTGCGGGGGAGGCCGTGAACAGTTTGCCCAGACTCTCTGGAATCGAGTTTTCTGCCGATTGGACCTCGCGGGCCGGAACGAGCATGGGCCGGCCCGCGAGGCCCGTCCGATGTGACGAAGGGCTGGCCCGCACGCACCCGGCGGGCCGGAAGTCTCGGGAGAGTGGACTTGAAACCGACCTACTCATGGCTGGCGACCGCCTGGCTCGTCGCGTTCAGCGCGGCCTCCCTTTCCGCGGGAGAGTTTGTCGGGGTGTTCGAGTCGCCGAGCGAGGTATCGCTCCGGTTCGCTCAGGCCGGCCGGATCGGCTCGGTCGCGGTGTCGGCCGGCGATCAGGTCGCGACCGGTCAGATCCTGGCGACGCTGGAATCGGACTCGGATGCGGCGTGGGCCCGCATCCAGCAGGCGCGGCAGGAAGCCGCGGACCTGTGGAGCGCGGCGGCGGCTCGCTCGGCCGCCGGACAGGAAGCCCGGGACCGCGAACTCCGGTTTCGCGAGCTCGATCTCGAATTCCGTCGGCTGCAGGCCACCCGTGAAGCCCTCCTGATTCGGGCTCCGACCGGAGGCGTCGTGACGAAGATCCAGTTCCAGAGGGGAGCGGACATCCTCCCGGGGGGACCGGCCGTCGTGACTCTGCAGCCGATCAACGCTCTGTTCGTCTCCGTGGCGATTCCCGCGACGGATGCGGCCCGGCTGGCGCCGGGAGCGGGCGTCCGGATCCAGGCGGGGCAGCCATCGCAGTCCGGGGAAGGCGTGGTCTTTCGGCTCGATTCCCACGGTCCGTCGCCGCGGGCCCTGATTCGCGTCGAAAACAACCAGCAGCAGTTCGTCCCCGGCCAGACGTGTCGCGTGTCGACCTCAGCCGCGGGGGCCCCGACGCAGATCGCCGAAATCGACGATTTCACTCCGGTCCGCTAGACCGCTTTCACGGCGGCGAGCATCTCGGGGGGCCGTTTCGGACGGACAACCCGGTCTGAGGCCCAAACCCGGCGGCACATCCGTCTGGAATCGGGCCCGAGGCCCTTTCCGACGTCGACGGCAGGGGGCTCACCCGTTCTCAGGCGGACCGGCTCCGCTGATGGTTCCGACGGGCGGGGACCGTCGGATTCTGGAGCGGGCTTTCGGGCGTTCGCCGCGTGGCGCTCTGCCCCGCTTTCTTTCCGAAGGCACCGGAATTCCCTTTAACGGAACGACACATTTTGATGGAATGTCCTGTTCATGGGAAGGATCACAAACTTTTCATCGCGTTGTAAGTGGCTTTTGGGTAACGCGTTGTGGAAAAGCTGTTCGTGCATGACCCCACAAGGTCATTGACGACCTCGAATCAGTGAATGATAATCCGGCCGGTCGCACACGATCCTTCGAACGCTCAGGTTCGCCAATGTCCCGCAGCCTTGTTTCCCATTCCGTATCCTTTCTGACGGATGGCTGCTGTCGAGCCTGATGGTTCGAAACGTAAGTTTCGTCCGTTGCCACCCATCCCTTCTGGCAACGGTTTTCAATCAGAACACGCCAATTCGGAAAACTGGAGTCGTCCTCACTTCGAGGGCCCGCTCACGGTGTTTTTGTTGGCGCTGAAAGATCCGACCTTTGGACGAAGAACTTCCGCACAAAGCGGACTCCATATTCCCAGCCGAGACTGGTTCGGACGACCCGTTTCCGGCGCCCTCTTCTCAGAACGAGAGTGACATGAATTCTGCCGTGTTGGATGCACAGTTGGCCAAGGCGACGGCCACCCAGATTCCCGAGCTGTCGGATAAGCTCGAGAAGGACCTTGTGCAGGTCTTCAAGCTGATGGCGGACGAAACCCGCCTCAAGATCCTCATGTATCTGATCCGCGAAGGCGAGCTGCACGTCTCGGCTCTCTGCGAGCGGCTCAACCAGAGCCAGCCGGCCGTCAGCCACCACCTCGCCCTGCTGCGGGTGGCCGGTTTGATCGAGCCCCGCCGCGACGGCAAGCACAACTTCTACTCGGTCCAGAAGAACAAATTCCACGAGATCGTGGCTCAGGTCTTCGAGAACTTCTCCGGCGAGAACCAGTCGGTGAAGTTCGAAGAGTTCACGATCAGCCAGAAGAGCTAGATCTTCGGCGACCGCTGCTGGACTCGACGCCCGACGCAAGTCGGGCGTTTTTTTTGTAGCCACGTCGTTCCGGCTTTCTTGAACCGCGTCCTTGCCGGCACGGCGTGATAGCTCAGACCCAACGTGCTACGGCAGCCGGGGTCAAGGGGGCAACCCCTTGCCGCCGGAGGCGCTTCCATGAGGAACCGTGGGGCACAACGGGCGTCCCTTTTGTGGTACCCGCGTTGAATCACACTGCTGGCTTTGCAATCCCCGCGGGTTGGTGAGGGGGCATACGGCACGGTGTCCGCGTTTGGACACGATCTCCTTCAGATATCTTTCGACGGCCAGGCCTCCGGCGGGCAAAGGGGGCCAAGAAAACAAGACAGGCCCCTCTGCACTCCCCACCAGGGGTTACCCCTGGACCCCGGCGAATATGACCGGAGCGAGATGGCTACTCGGCCCAGGCAATCGCAAGCTGAACCAGAACGTCGACCGCCTTCTGCATCTCCTCCAGGCTCGTCCACTCGAGCGGCGAATGAGGATTGTGCTGCCCGGACGAGAGGTTCGGCGTCGGCAAACCCGCTTCGGTCATCAACGCTCCATCCGTCCCGCCGCGGATGATGTCGAGCCGCGGCTCCTGGCCCGTGCGGCGGACCGCCTCAATCGCCTTCGCCAGAGCCCGCGGCTCCTTCTGCAGCCCATCCCGCATGTTCCGGTACTGCCGCCGAATCTCGACATCGATCCGACAACGCGGCTCCTGCTTCATGAGCTCCGCCGCGATCCCGGAGAGCAGGTTGGCGTGGTCCTTCAGCTTCTCGGTCTCGAAGTCCCGGAGGATGATCCGCGCCGACGCCTGCGCCACCCCTCCTTCAATGTGATAAGGATGGAGAAACCCGTCCCGGCCATCGGTCGACTCCGGAGAGAGGACCTCCCGCGGGAGACGGTCGAGGAACTGGCTGAGCAGCCGGATGGCGTTGACCAGCACTCCCTTGCCGACCGAGGGATGGGTGTTCCTCCCGTGGACAGTGACGATCGCCAGGTCGGCCGAGAACGTCTCGTAGTCGATCCGCCCCATGCCGCCGGAGTCGAGGGTGTAACCGCACACTCCGCCGAGCTTCTGGAAGTCGAGCCCTTCGATCCCCCGGCCGATCTCCTCATCGACCGTGAAGCAGACCCGGACCGGCCCATGCGGGATTTCGGAGTGGGCCATGAGGTGCGCGGCGGCGCTCATGATCTCCGCCACCCCCGCCTTGTCATCGGACCCCAGCAGCGTGGTGCCGTCGGTCGTGATGATCGTCCCGCCGATGAGCTTCTTGAGCGACGGATTCTCCGCCACGGTCAGGATCTTCGTCGGGTCGCCCGGCAGGACGAGGTCTCCTCCGGCGTAGTTCCGATGCACGATCGGTTTCACGTTCGTGCCCGAGTATTCGGGCGACGTGTCGACATGGGAGTTCCACACGATCATCGGCGCGTCGTGCGGGACGTTCGACGGAACAGTCGCCATCACGATCCCGCGCTCATCGCACGAGACGTCGGCCAGACCCATCGCCCGACACTCGTCGGCGAGCATCCGGGACAACACGAGCTGCTTGGCAGTGCTCGGCGAAGTCGAGCTCGTTTCATCCGACTGCGTATCGATCTGGACGTACCGCAGGAAGCGTTCGAGGAGCGTGGACATGGTGAGTTTTCAGTTCTCAGTAATCAGTTGTCAGTCAGAGGGGCGGGGCAGAGTGAGACGAAGCCGGCCAGTTCTACGAAAAAGCCCGCGGAACGGATCCCGCGGGGCTGAGGTTTTACTGAGAACTGACGACTGACAACTCCCCCTACTCGTTCAGTTCCTTTTCCTTGTCCGTCGCGAAGCCGTTGACCTTGGTTTCGTAGGTCTTGGTCAGTTCCTGGACCTGTTCCTTGCCATCCTTCGCCTCGTCCTCGGTCATCGTCTTCTCTTTTTCCGCCGTCTCGACCGCCTTGTTGGCGTCGCGGCGGATGTTGCGGATGGCGACGCGGGCCTCTTCGGCCATCTTGTGGACCCGCTGGATCAGCTCCTTGCGGCGCTCGCCGGAGAGGGCGGGGACGTTGATCCGGACCATGCGGCCGTCGGACATCGGGGCCATCCCGGCGTCGCTCGACTGGATCCCCTTGACGATGTCCTGGAGCTGGGCGGCATTGAACGGGCGGATCACGATCTGCTGCGGCTCGGGACAGCTGATGTTCGCGATGTGCTTGAGCGGGGTCCACGTGCCGTACACTTCGACCTTGATCGAGTCGACGAGGCCCGGCGTGGCCCGGCCGGTGCGGAGACCCTGCAGCTGCGTCCGGTACACGTCGGTCGCCTTGTCCATACGTTCTTCGGCGTCGAACAGAATCTCTTCCAGCGTCATGGCATCACTCGTTGGTCGGGAACAATTCGGTCACGCGCAGGGAGGTCGGCGACCGGGGTAGTCCGGATTCGTGGCGACGATATCCGAGAGACTCCTTATTGAGAAGACACGGGCCGGGGGCCCCTTCCCGAAATCCCGTTCCAGGCACTGCTTCCGTGGCGGCGCGAGGAATCGGCTCGGGGTGGAGCAGGGGACCGGAGGGGTTTTCGCTCGAGTGACTTCTTTTCGCCGAAAGGGCCGTTTTCATCTTCCCTTGAAGGAGCCCCGGAGCCGATTCCCCACAATAGGACCGAAGACCCCCGAGCGGCTTCGCCCGACGATCGCGGGGACGGTCCGACTCCACTCCGAATTCCGGACAAGAGGTCGCATCAACAAACGCCTCGCCCTCCCCGAATCGCCCCCCGCCTCTTAGAATCGGAAGTCCCTCCAACCCACGCCCAGCCCTCCCCCGATGATCGAGCCCAACCTCCTCTCCTCGGAACTGGCACCCTTCGACTTCGACCCCCGGACCCGTGTCGTCTTCGGCCCGGGAACCCTCTCCCGTCTCGGTGAACTGGCCCGCGAAATCGGCGGTCACAGGGTTCTGCTGGTGACGGACGCGGGGCTCAAGAAGGCGGGGCACCAGGACCGGGCTGCGGGGCTGCTGCGGGAGGCCGATTTCGACGTGGCCGTTTTCGACGAGGTCCGTCCCAATCCGACAACGGCGGATGTCGACCGCGGGACCGCGTTCGCGAAAGAGAGGGGGGTCGACCTGATCGTCGGCCTCGGGGGCGGGAGCAGCATGGACGCCGCCAAGGGGATCAATTTTCTCCTGACGAACGGCGGGCGGATGCAGGACTACAAGGGGAACAACAAGGCGACCAGGCCGATGCTCCCCCTGATCGCGATCCCGACGACCTCCGGGACGGGCAGCGAGGCCCAGTCCTACGCAGTCATTGCGGACGCCGAGACGCACATGAAAATGGCGTGCGGCGACAAGAAGGCCGCGGCCCGCATCGCCATCCTGGATGCGGAGTTGACGGTCACGATGCCGGCGTCGGTCACCGCGGCGACCGGGATCGACGCGATGAGCCATGCCCTCGAAAGCTACGTCTCGACGGCACGGAACCCGGTGTCGATGCTGGTGGCCCGCCGCGCCTGGAATCTCCTGGCGCGAGCCTTCCCGATCGTGCTGACGAACCCGGATGACGTTGAGGCCCGCGGGGCGATGCTGCTCGGCGCCCATCTGGCCGGGATGGCGATCGAGAATTCGATGCTGGGGGCGACGCACGCCCTGGTGAACCCGCTCTCGGCCCACTTCGGAACGGTTCACGGTGTTGCGATCGGGATCATGCTCCCGCATGTCCTGCGGTTCAACAGTGAGCTCGTCGACCCGCACTACCAGGATCTCGCCTGGGACCTGGGAGTGGACGTCCCGCCCGGCGAAACGGGCGGTGAAGTCCTCGCCCGGGCGATCACGAGCTATGTCAAGGCGGCCGAGTCGCCGACGACCTTGTCCGCGTGCGGGGTGAATGGCGACCTCTTCTCCCAGATGGCGGGTGAAGCGTCGGAGCAGTGGACCGCCCGATTCAATCCGCGCGCGGTCGATGCACGGGCCCTCGAGCGTCTCTATCATGCGGCTTTTGACGCGTGAGCGGCGACGGTGGCGGAGACCATGGCGGCAGCACTGGAGATTCTTTGCGAGGACGGGCCGGTGATTGCCGTCAACAAGCCGCCGGGGATGGTCTCGCAGGCGGGGCCACCGGGGATTCCGAGCATCGTCAACGAGGTGAAGGCCTACCTCGCCCGCAAGTACAACAAGCCCGGGGAGGTCTACCTCGGCGTTCCGCATCGTCTGGACCGGCCGGTCTCCGGTGTGCTGGTCTTCTCGCGGAACTCAAAGTGTGCGGCCCGGCTGGCGGAGCAGTTTGCCGAGCGGCAGGTGAAGAAGGTGTACAGGGCGGTTGTCGAGCGGCCGCCGGAGCCGGAGAGCGGAGAGTTAGTCGACTGGCTGTATCGGATTCCGAATGAGCCCCGCACGGTCATCGCGACGCCCGACACTCCGGACGCTCGGGAAGCGCGGCTGAAGTACCGGACGATTGCCCGGGCGAAGGGGAGGGCTCTTGTCGAAGTCGATCTGGGGACGGGGCGGATGCACCAGATCCGGATTCAGCTTGGGAGCCGGGGCTGGCCGATCGTTGGCGATGCGCAGTACGGGGCGACGACGTCGTTTCCGGGGACGCGGAAGAGCGATGAGTACGACGTCCCGATCGGGCTGCATGCGTATCAGCTGACGATCCTGCATCCGATTCGGTATGAGCCGCTGACGATCACGGCGCCGTTGCCGAAGACGTGGGATGTGTTCGGCTTCTAACGATGTGCGAAAACCAGAAGCGCGTCCACCAACCGGGTCCAGGGGCTACCCTGGTGGGGAGTGCAGAGGGGCAACGCCCCTTTGCCCGCCGGAGGCCTGGCCGTCGGGGATGTCTGAAGGAGTAAGTGTCCAGGCGCGGCCAACGTGCCGGATGCCCCCTCACCAACCCGCGGGGAGTGCAGGGCGTGCGGTGAGTCGTCAACGCCGGTTCCGCAAAGGGAAAGCCCGTCGTTTGCCACGGTTCCTCATGGAAGTGCCTCCGGCGGCAAGGGGGTGAGACCCCCTTGACCCCATCGGCCGTAGCACATTGGGTTTGAGCTATGGGCGCCGCGCCGGCATGAACGGGGGCGATCAGCGCGCGGGAGTCAGCCCCAGGCCCATCTTCTTGCAGTACGCAATGCTCCGCTCAATCTCGCTCTTCTGATACTCCTGATCCGCCAGCTTCCGGTCCGCGCCAGCCGGCGGCGACCACGGATCACGCGGCTTGCCGGTCTTGGCAATCGCGATCATCCGCGACAGATCCTTCGCCTTCGACTTCGGCCACGCCTTCCAGAACTCCTCCGTCAGATACGGGATCTCCCGGTTGAATCCGGAGATCGTCTCAATGTTCACCGGAATGCCGGGACAAAGCTCCGCGAACCGCGCGAAGTACGGCTTCCAGTCAATGTTGCCGTCCCCCATCGCCGTCCACTGAACCGTCAGCCCCTTCGGGCTCTCCCAGATCGCCGAATCGCGAAGGCTCGTCGTGATGACGTAGGGACCGAGCGTCTCCAGATTCGTCATCGGGTCCTCAAGCGTCCAGACGGCGTTTCCGCTGTCCATGTTCGCCCCGACATAGTCCTTGCCCGCCTCTTCGATCAGCTGGACCAGCTCCCACGACTGCATATCGCCGGCATGGTTCTCGACGGCGATCTTCACTCCCGAATCGATCGCCTCGCTCCGGCACGCCTTGCAGACTTTGACCGTGTCTGCGATGCGGGCCTCGATACCGCCCGGGGTAAGCCGGTCGGAACCATTTCCGAGGATCACGCGGATCACCGGCGAACCGAGATCTTTGGCCGCCCGGATCCCCAGCCGAAGGTGCTCCTCGGCCGTGCCGCGGTTGTTGCGGAACGTCGTGGAGGTCGGACAGATGCTCCAGGAGCCGAGGTAGATCTTGAGGCCTGCGTCGTCCGCCTGCTTGCGGATCGGCACGAGGGCCTTCGTCTCCAGGCTCTCGAAGGCGTCGAGGTCCGTGATGAACAGGATGTCGACCTGGAGCTTGGCCGCGTATTCGATCAGCTGCGGAGCCTTCCACCCCATCGCCCGCACGGCAAAGTTGTCGATCCCCAGCGGAGTCCCGGACTTGGCTGATTCTCCCGCTCCCCAGGCGGCACCGGTCCAGGCGGGGACCGCCACAGCCGAAGTCAGGGCGGCCCGCAGAAACGAGCGGCGGGAAAGATCGAACGCGGCGCGGCGGTCAGTCATGGTTCGCAGGGGCAGATGAGTCAATCTGGGCAAGCGCCGCGGACCCTCCGAAGAGTGCAAACCCGCGGGGCGCCTGATGATGCCGTCCATCGTGGTAGGCGGCAACGGAACCGGGTAGGATCCCTCGACAACGGCCCGGCAGTCTCGACGTTCGGGTGACACAGAACGGAATCAACTCTTCTGCAGGGATGACGCGCATGCCGCTGGAAATCTTCTATCCCGGACTTCGTGGGGTCATTGCCGGGGAAACGAATATCTCCTCCCTCGACGACGGGCTGACCTACCGCGGCTACTGCATTCACGAGCTGATCCAGGATTCGACGTTCCTGGAAGTCGCCTACCTCCTCCTCAACGAGGACCTGCCGAACGAAGAGGAACTGGCGGACCTGCGGAGCATCGTCCTCGACGAGAGCGAGCTCCCCGAGCAGGTCCTGGCCATCCTCGACGGCCTGCCGATGCACGTCGCCCCGATCGACGCTCTCCGCACCGGGATCACGACGCTGGCGCATTTCGACCTCCAGCCCGCCGACGGTCCGCTCCAGGGGGGAATGACCCAGGCGGTCCGGCTGCTGGCCAAGGCCCCGCTCATCGCCGCGGCGTGGCACCGGGGACGCCGCGGTCTGCCGCTGCTCGAGCCGCAGGTCCACCTGGGCTACGGCGCGAACATCATGTACCTGTTCACGGGGAACGAGCCCCCAGTCCTGTTCGAGCGGGCCTTCGAGGCGGCCCTGATCGCCGCCGCCGAGCACGAATTCAATCCGTCGACGTTCGCGGCTCGGCTGGCCGGATCGACCGGCAGCGACGTCTTTGCCGCGGTCTCCGCGGCGCTCTCCGTCCGGTCGGGGGATCGGGCCGGGGGAGGGGATGATCGCGTTCTGGACTCGCTTGAGGAGGTTGAAACGGCGGACCGGGCAGTCGCCTGGGCCGAGGCTCACTCGGATCCCGATCTCGCCCTGCCGGGGTTTGGGCATCCGGTCTTCAAGGACTGCGATCCCCGGGCGGCGGCGCTCGAAACCCACTGTGCGGAACTCGCCGAAGGGTGCGGTCACGCGTCAATGGAAGAGATCGCCGACGCCGTCGAGCGGGCGGTGTGGGAAGTCCGGACGCAGCCGGCGAATCTCGACTGGTCGTTCGTCCGCCTGATGCACTACCTCGGAATCCCGCGGGACGCGATTCCGGTCGTGTTCGTCCTGGCCCGGATGGTCGGCTGGTGCGCTCACGCCATCGAGCAGGCGGAGACCGGTCACATCATCCGTCCGCGAGCCCGCTATCGCGGCGTGGAAGCCCGGCCGTACGTTTCGCTCGCCAGTCGGTAACACGACAGGGCAGGGGACAGGCGGCCCGGGGCGGGGAACGGCGTTCGGTGACGCGGCCAGGGGGCGGTCGGGCGGAGTCGCGGCCGGCTTTGGGCAACTTGCGAAAGCTCTCTGTCCAAACTGGCGGCGGGCCATCATCCTTCTCCCTTCAGTCTTAAGACTTCCGCCTTCAGTCTCCCCCCGCCTCCGTTCCCCATGTCGTATCGCACGATCAAGCGGCTCTTCGGCGAAACAAGCCTGGAACGCAAGACGCGGTTCTTTCTGGGGGGGGCCCTCCTGATCCTGATCTCGGGAAGCTTCTACGTTTACGCCCAGCTCAACCTGGGGGTCGTCCGCGATCAGTTCCGTCAGCGGGTGCAGCTCCTCATCGCGCACAACCTGAGCTCGATCCACTGGCAGCACAACGCCACGTCCCACGAGGACGCGAACTTCGGCAGCGAATTCGAACTCCTCGCGTCGAGCCGGAACATCCGGGACCTGTCGCAGGAGCTCAAGCCGGAGACGCTGCGGGAGGACCGCTGGAAGTTCCTGTCCGCCGATCCCAAGGCCCCCACGGAGAAACGCCCCGCCGACGACGCGGAATCGTCCGCCGTGCTGGAGATCGAGCAGGAGCTCAAGAAGATGAAGGACCAGCTCGCCGATCCGGCGGTGGCGCTCCCTTACATCATTTCTCCCAGCCCCAAGACCGGTGAGGACTTCTACTTCCAGCCGATCCTGGCCCGTCCCTACTGCGTCACCTGCCACCAGCGGAGTGATCCGGAGCTCAAACCGAACGGCCTTCTGGGCGTGGGCAAGGTGACGTTTCAGCTCAAGGAGACCGAAGGGGACATTGCCCGCAACAACGCCATTCTGATCACGCTGGCGATCGTGACGAGCTTCCTGGCGATGATCGCCACGTACTCGATCGTGCGGTACGTCGTGGTGCGGCCGGTGCAGCACCTCAAAGAAGTCTCGGACTCGATTGCTCACGGCGACCTTGAGCAGCGGGCCGACATCCGGACGGGGGACGAATTCGAGGAACTGAGCCACGCCTTCAACCGCATGCTCCGCCACCTTGTGACTACGCAGGACGAACTCAAGGAGGTGAACGCCAGCCTCGATCACAAGGTCGACGAACTGGCCCAGGCCAACCTCAGCCTGCATGAGATGAACAAGCTTCGGAGCGAGTTCCTGGCAACGATGACGCATGAGCTCCGGACCCCACTGAACAGCATTCTGGGGTTTAGCGACGTTCTGGCATCGGCGGACAACCTCGATACGCGGCAGCAGAAGTATGTCGGGAATATCCAGGTGTCCGGCCGGGCCCTGATGACGCTGATCAATGACATCCTCGACCTCGCCAAGATGGAGGCGGGGAAGATGCAGCTGCACGTCATCGAGTTCGTGGTCGCCGACCTCGTGGAGCGGCTGGCCGGCTCGATGCTTCCGCTGGCCGAGAAGAAGAACATCAGCCTTGATTCCGAGGTCGATCCGGCGATTCCGGTGGTTCGGCAGGATGCGGGGAAGATCCAGCAGATTCTGTACAACCTTCTCTCCAACGCGGTGAAGTTCACTCCCGAGGGAGGCCGGATCCGGATTACGGCGAAGCGTTACGATGAGAAGTTCTTTGATCTGATCGTGACGGATACGGGGATCGGGATTCCGCTGGATGATCAGTCGGTGATTTTTGACAAGTTCCGGCAGGGGCGTTCCATTCCGGGGCAGAGCAATCCGCTGACTCGTGAGTACGAAGGGACGGGGCTGGGTCTGTCGATCGTCAACGAGCTTTGCCGGCTGTTGGGTGGCGACATTTTGTTGGAGAGTGAGTTCGGGAAGGGGAGTACGTTTACCGCGCGGCTGCCGATTGACATTGAGGCGGCCCGGACGGAGGCGGAAGGCGGAATGGAGCGGCTTTGATCACACCGGGGTCCAGGGGGAACCCCTGGTGGGGGATGCAAGGGGGCAACGCCCCTTTGCCCGCCGGAGGCCTGGCCGTCGAGAGATGTCTGAAGGAGTGAGTATCCAAGCGCGGACAACGTGCCGGATGCCCCCCTCACCAACCCGCGGGGATTGCAAAGCCAGCGGTGTGGCTTGAGGGAGTCCTCATAGCTGGTGCCACAAAGCGGGGTCCGTTGCTTACCACGGTTCCTCATGAAAGTGCCTCCGGCGGCAAGGGGTTGAGACCCCCTTGACCCCAGGCGGCCGTGGCACATTGGGTTTGAGCAATGGAAGTCGTGCCGGCAAGGACGCGGTTCGAGCCAGCGGGACAACTGCGGTTTTCCATCCGTTCCATGAGATGGCAGCTTCACCTCGCCCCCCGTAATATGCGGGGCTCCCGTTTTGCAAAGGAGTGGCTTGGTGGTGACGAGTTCGACCGCATTGGAAGACGAAATCGAACAGCGGACCCGGGAGATCGGCCGCGATATCTGGAACCGCCTCGAACGGCGACGTCCCACCGTGTTCGAATCCCGCTGGTGGCTCGATCACGTCCTCGAATGGGCCATGGCCGATCAGGCGGTCAAAGTCCAGATGTTCCGCTTCGTCGACGCGCTCCCCATGCTTCGCTCGAGCGAGTCCGTCACCCAGCACCTCCAGGAATACTTCGAAGACGTCCGGCTGAAGCTGCCCCTCGCCGCCCGCCTGGGGCTCGACATCGCCGAGCATGACTCGCTCCTCGGCAAGGCCCTCGCCTTCAGCGCCCGGACCAACGCCCGGAAAATGGCGGAACGGTTCATCGCCGGCTCCCGCGTCGACGAAATCTTCCAGGCGGTCACCAAACTGCGGAAAAAAGGACTCGCCTTCACCCTCGACCTCCTCGGCGAGGCGGTCATCAGCGAACCCGAGGCCGAAGCCTACCAGCGGGCCTACCTCGATCTGATCACCGGACTCGCGCCGCAGGTCGCCAAGTGGCCGGAGCACCCGGTCATCGACCGCGACCTCCGGACCTGGGCGCCGCGGTGTAACGTCTCGCTCAAGCTGAGTGCCCTCGACAGCCAGTTCAAGCCGCTCGACGCCCGCGGGACCTCGGAACGGGTCAAGGCCCGGCTGCGGCCGATCCTCCGGGCGGCCCTCGAGCACGACGCCCATGTCCACATTGACATGGAGCACTACCACTACAAGAACCTGACGCTGCGGATCTTCAAGGAGGTCCTGCTGGAAGAGGAATTCCAGCGAATGGACCACGTCGGCATCGTGATTCAGGCCTACCTGCGCGACTCGGGCGAGGATCTTCGTTCGCTGCGGCAGTGGGCGGAAGAGCGGGGGACCCCGGTGTGGGTCCGGCTGGTCAAGGGGGCCTACTGGGACTACGAGACGGTCGCGGCCCAGTACCGCGGCTGGCCGACGCCCGTCTACCTGGAGAAATGGCAGACCGACGCCAACTTCGAGCAGCAGACCCGCTACCTGTTCCAGAATCACGAATGGCTGCGTCCGGCGATCGCCAGCCACAACCTGCGAAGCCTCGCCTACGCGATGGCCGCCGCCGACGTCGAAGAGCTGCCGGAAGAGGCCTGGGAAATCCAGATGCTGTACGGCATGGCGGAAGATCAGGCCCTGCTGTTCGCCGAAGAAGGCCAGCGGGTCCGCGTCTACACGCCGTTCGGCGAAATGCTGCCAGGGATGGCCTACCTCGTGCGGCGGCTCCTGGAAAACACGTCCAACGACTCGTTCCTGCGTCACGCTTACGACCGGGATGTGAAGATCGACGACCTGTTGAGAAGCCCGTCGCCGCCGCGGTCGACTCTCCCTTGAGACCGGACTCCGATGACCCGCCTTACCGAACACTCGATGGAGATCCGCGTCCGCTACAGCGAGACGGACGCGATGGCCTTCCTGCACCACGCGACGTTCTTCGTCTATTTCGAAATGGGGCGGACGGAGCTGTTTCGCGCGGCGGGCGGGAGCTACCGCCGGATGGAAGAGCGGGGGTTGTTTTTCGTCGTGACCCACATCGAGTGCGACTACAAGACCCCGGGGCGTTACGACGATCTCCTGACGCTGACGACCCGGATCTCGCGGATGTCGTTCGCCAAGCTGGAGCACACCTACGAGGTCACCCGCCAGGGGACGCTGGTCGCCAAGGGGAAGAGCGTCCTGGCGTGCCTCGACAGAAAAGGTGAAGTCCAAAGACTTTCGGAAGAATTGCTCTACGAGACGCCGTCGGCCGAAGGCGACGCGTGATCCGGCTCTGCCAAACGAGACAGACGTCCGCCGTCGCCTTCCCGTCGTCGCGACGCAATTCGCCTTTTCTTCCTTCGGCCTTAAGCCTTCCGCCTTCAGCCTCTTTTGTCCCCGCTCCAGTTGAACGCACGGGCCGCTTCCGATACACTGCGCGTTTCCGCATTTGGCCGGGGATCCGTATCCCATTTGGTGGTTGAGAGTTAGAGGATCTGAGCAGTGTCCAAGACGTTCATGGCGAAGAAGGAATTGACGCAACCCAACTGGTACGTTGTGGATGCGGACAATCAGATCGTGGGCCGTCTGGCGACGAAAATTGCGACGATCCTCATGGGCAAGCACAAGCCGGAGTACACGCCGCACGTGCTGTCCGGTGACTGCATCGTGGTGATCAACGCCGAGAAGATCCGCTTCAGCGGTAAGAAGCTCTCCCGCGAAGAAAGCCCGTATTTCACCACCAAGATGGCCGCCAAGGGCTATTCCCGTTACACGGGTTACCCGGGTGGTCACCGCACCGACACTGCCGCCGAGCTGCTCACCAAGAAGCCGGCGTTCATCCTCCGGGAAGCGGTTCGCCGGATGCTGCCGAAGAACAAGCTCGCGTACAAGATGCTCAAGAACCTGCGGCTCTTCGTGGGGACGAACCATCCTCACCAGGCTCAGCAGCCGCAGGAACTGCCCGCTTATCTCAAGTAGTCTGTCGGCTCGTCGTCCCGTTGTTGCCCGCCGGCTGTCTGCCTGTTTCCCGTCTTTGACTCTGCCTGTTTGCCAGGATTTGTTTGATGTCGACTGACACTCTGCCCGCCACCGAGGCTGTAAGCGATCTGACCCTGGGAACCGGCGCCGTCGAAGGTGCCGAAGCCGAAGTGGCGCCGGTCGAGCGTCCCGCTCCGGTCATTCGGGGTAAGATTGACCGCTTTGGTGCGGCTCTCGGGACCGGCCGTCGGAAGACCGCCGTTGCTCGCGTCCGCATCACGGACGGCTCGGGCAAGATCACCGTCAACGGCCGCGAGTTCAAGGAATTCGTGACCCTCGTCCGCGACCAGCACGACGTTCTCGCTCCGCTGCGGGCGACGAACATGGCGGAAGCGGTTGACATCGCCATCCAGGTCAACGGCGGCGGCCCGACCGGTCAGACCGGGGCAATGGTCCTCGGGATTGCCCGTGCCCTTGAAGCCAAGAACCCGCAGCTGCACGCGACCCTCGCCGAAGGCAAGTTCCTGAGCCGCGACGGTCGTGCGGTTGAACGTAAGAAGTATGGCCATAAGAAGGCCCGCCGCAGCTTCCAGTTCTCGAAGCGTTAATCGGTTGGTGTTCCGGTCCGGTCCAGTCCACTGCGTCGGCTGTCAGCTTTGAGCTTTCGGCCCTCAGCCTTTTGAAGTCCCATGAAGAACGACATCCATCCCGACTATCACCCGGTCGTCTTCCACGACATCGGTGCCAACTTCAAGTTCCTGACCCGCTCCACGATGACTTCCAAGGAGAAGATCAAGTGGGAGGACGGGAACGAGTATCCGCTCGTCACGATCGACATCAGCGCTGCCTCGCACCCGTTCTTCACCGGCAAGATGAAGTTCATCGACACCGCCGGCCGGATCGAGAAGTTCCAGAAGAAGTGGGGCGTCAAGAAGCCTGAGGGCGAAGCCTCCAAGTAGCGGCCATCTCTCAACGAGCGGTCGACGCACCCGGTGCGACGCCCGCTCGTTTTGTTTTGCGCGGTGGTTGGTTTCGGTACCGTCGGTGATGGGGTGCCCCTGGCCAACCGCCCGTTCTGTTTTCTCGAGCTGGTGTTCTCCCTTCCCGGACGCGTCAAACCATGTTCCCCAGTCTGGACCTGAAGCTGCGGCGGTTTGAGGAGCTGGAGATGATGCTCCAGAGTGCCGAGGTGCTGGCCAATCCTCAGAAGATGGTCGAGGTGCAGCGGGAGTACGGCGGACTGCGGAAGGTGGCGGAGACGGTCCGGACGTTCAACAAGCTCTCGACCGACATCGCGGATCTCGAAGGGATGCTGGAGGCGGAGGCGGACGACGAGACCCGTTCCTACGCGGAGTCGGAGCTCAAGGGGCTGCGTCAGCAGTTCGAGGGAATGAAGACGGAGCTCGAGGACCTGGTGACGGCGGGGGACTCGATCACCCGCGGCGGGCTCATCATGGAAATCCGCGGCGGGACCGGCGGGGACGAGGCGGCGCTGTTTGCCGGTGACCTCTACAACATGTATTCCCGCTACGTCGACATCCGCGGCTGGTCGCAGGAAATCCTGGACGCCAGTCCCGGGGAGCAGGGGGGCTTCAAGGAAATCGTCTTCTCTGTTTCCGGGGAAGGGGCTTTCCACGCGCTCCAGTTCGAGAGCGGGGGCCATCGGGTCCAGCGCGTCCCCGCGACCGAGACCCAGGGGCGGATCCACACGAGCGCCGCGACGGTGGCTGTGCTTCCCGAGGCGGAAGAAGTCGAAGTCGACATTAACGACAAAGACCTGATCGTCGAAACGATGCGGGCGGGCGGGCCGGGCGGTCAGAAGGTGAACAAGATCGAGAGCGCCGTCCGGATCACGCACGTCCCGTCGGGGATTGCGGTGAAGTGTCAGGACGAGAAGAGCCAGCACAAGAACCGGGCCAAGGCGATGCGAATGCTGCGGAGCCGGTTGCTGGAGGCGGAGCAGAACAAGGCGCAGCAGGCGCGGGCGGATCAACGGCGGACCCTGATCGGGTCGGGGGACCGCAGCGAGCGGATCCGGACCTACAACTTTCCGCAGTCGCGGGTGACGGATCATCGGATTGGTCTGACGCTCCACAAGCTGGACGCGATCATGACGGGGGAGCTGGATGAACTGGTAAAGTCGCTGATCGAGTTTGATCGCCAGGAGCGGCTGAAGGGGATGAACGAAAGCTGATTCCCAGAGGTGTTGGAGAGAACGATGGGATGGTCGATGCTTTTCACCGTCCTTTCGTTCGTCGCGTCCTTGAGCGGGTTTCTCGGGGCACGAGCGATCCGCGATGCTCGTTGGCGATTCTATCTCAAGTTGTCGCTGCCGCTGATCAGTCTTCTCTTTGCGTGTGCTGCCTGGGGCTGTTTCTGGGTGGCCAGGGGGTGGTCGATCCTTGGGCTTTTGACGTTGAGCTCGGCCTGCCTGCTGTGGATTCTTGCCTTGGGCGCATTTCACTGGGGCATCTCGGAACTATACGACCGGCTGGAGCGGCGGTACCCGGAGTTGAGATCGGGTCCCTTCTCGTACCTTATGGATGGCATAAGGACACGGCGGCTACACGGTAGCGACGGCAATGCGGTAAACTCCTCGCTCCATTCGCCACGTGAGTCGAAGGTTTCGCCCATGCCCCCCCGGACCGGACTGTTCCCCAACGTCATCGAGATGAACCACCAGGCCCGCCGCCGCCTGGGCTGCTGCGTCTATCTCGTCCACGACGGGGACGACTGGATGCTGATCGACATCGGCTACCAGGACACGCTCGACGACATCCTGGGACTCATCCGCCAACTCGACTTCCGCCTCGCCAACTGCCGCTACCTCGTCGCCACCCACGCGGACGTCGACCACATCCAGGGACTCAAGCGGGCCAAGGAACTGATGCCCCAGGCCCAGGTCGTCGGACACCCGCAGGCCGAAGGGCTCCTCCGCGAAGGCGAGCGGATCATGACCTACGCCGAGATCACCGCGCAGGGGATCTCGATCGACCTGCCCCAGGTCGGCTTCGACCGGACGATTGACGAAGGAGACGTGCTGACCCTCGGCAACCTCAAGCTCGAAGTCTGGCACACCCCCGGCCACGCCCCGGCCCAGCTCTCGTTCCGGATGGGGAACCTGCTGTTCTCTGGGGACAACATCTACCGCGACGGCTGCGTCGGCAACATCGACGCCCACCACGGGTCGGACCTCCCCGCCTTCATCAAGTCGCTGGAGCGCATCAAGAAGGGCGATGTCGAATGGCTCCTCCCCAGCCACGGCCCGGTCTTCCGCAAGGACAATAAGATGCTCCAGAAGACGATCGACCGTCTGACGGAGTACCAGCACATGGCGGACTTCGGGACGTGTGCTGTGGACTGGCCGTTGCTTGATGAGTGGGATGAAGAGTTGGCGCGTGGGGCGAGTGCCGCGACGCAGTCGTGATGCTGGTTGTGCGCCGAACGTTGGCGACGTAGTCGGGGTCCAGGGGGGCACCCCTGGTGGGGGATGCAAGGGGGCGAAGCCCTCTTGCCCGCCGGAGGCCTGGCCGTCGAGGGATGTCTGAAGGAGTTTGTGTCCAAACGCGGACACCGTACCGGATGCCCCCTCACCAACCCGCCAGGACTCCAGGGCGAGTGTTGAGTCTCAACGCCGGTTCCATAAAGCGGACGTCCGTTGCTGACCACGGTTCCTCATGGAAGCGCCTCCGGCGGCAAGGGGGCCTGTGTTGTTTCTTGGCCACTTGACCCCGGCTGCCGTGGCACGTTGGGTTTGAACGATGGGAACTGTGCCGGCGAGGGCGTGGTTCGAGCCAACGGGATGGCCGATGACCCGTGACCTCCCGATCGGGAATTGACGCCCTAAACGTTGGAACGGCAAACTGCCCGCACGGCTGTCGAACGGTTCACCGGCAAGCGGAGACGGAAGCATGCGCGTCAAGGGCCTAGTTCTTGTTGCCTCGGCATTGGTCTCCGGAGTCGGCCTCATGGCCGTCGGCAACGCAGTCGGCGGCGGCGAAGCCCGCAAATCGCGCGAGCCGATTTCCGCGCCGGTGTTCTACAAGGACACCATGGTGGTCGCCGTCTCGGAGAAGGGGGTGGCCGCGATCGTCTTTGAGCAGCCCCACGAGAACGGGGTGAAGTATCGCTACCGCTTTCTGGCCAAAGGAGCCAAGGAGGAGGTGACCGGCGGCGGGCGGGTGTACGAGCTCTACACAGATGGAAAGTACGACGGCGGCGAACTGACGATCAAAGCGGGCGAAGTCGACGTCGTGTGGTCGGTGGGCGGTCTAGACCGGGGATGGCTGTACTACGAGCCCGAGACGCTTCGGCTGCAGATCGCGAACGCCAACCGCTTCGACAACACCTATCAGGATGAGGAGAAGCAGGTCATCGACCGGCCGCAGGTTGACCTGAAACGCTTCCTGTCGCAGCCCTGAGGGAAACGCCCGACCGGATGGTCACGCGCGCGGGAGGGGTCTTCGGATGACCGCCGCAAGAACTGGTCTTGTCCCGTTTTGCATCGCCGCGGTAGTTTCCAGGGTCGTCCGTCTGGGAAGATCAAGGGGGAAGAGCGGTGATGTCGCAAGGACGCGGTCACTTTGTGTGCGGGGCGGTCTTCGGAATCGCCATCGGGTTCGCCGTCGGCCACCTCTCCTGGTCCCTCGCGACCCGCAAGCGGCCCGCAGCGGCCGATGGCCCCCGCCTGTCCCTGATCCTGCCGGAAAACGAAGGTCCGGGCGACGGTTCTCCCCGTCTCTCCCTGCTCCCGGCTGGCTCCGATTCCCGTTTTGAGCCGTATCCCGCTCCCGACGCCGACTCCCCTCCGGCGCGGCCCCGGATCGTGAATGCCGATGCCTTCCGCCCGCAATTCGGCGTTTCGACGACGATCGGGGCCCGGGAAGGAGCGGCTGAGGAATTCGAGCCGCAGCGGCCGGTGGTTTCCGAACCGAAGCCGCTTCCCGAGACCCAGGCCGCCCCGCTGAAGCCCGCTGGCAGCAGCGGATCCGCCGCGCCCTCACCGCTCGAAAGCCTTGTGGACAGCGAACTCCAGGGAGGCTCGCCCCACGAACGGGAAGTCTGGCGCGACACCCTGCATGGCGTCCCTCCGCAGGCGGCGGCCGAGATTCTGAACCTCTGGAAATCGATGGGAAGTGGCTCCCCGGGACTCATGATGCCGGGGCCCGGTCTGCCGCAGACGGCGGACCTTCCGCCCGTCCCGGTCCACTCGTCGCCACTCGCCTCCTTGCCCTCCGCTCCGGAGATGGTCCCGCGGTCCGCCGCAGTCGCTCCGGCGACGGTGCGGCAGCTCGAGCGGAACCTGCTGCACGCGTCGACTCCCGGCTACCGCCAGTTCCTCCCCGAGATCGTCGACGTCGACCAAGGTGGATCGCCGGGTTGTCGCGCGGCGGCCCTGCGGATCGATCTTCGCCGGGCCCCGGCCGAGCAGACCGGAAACGCTTGGGATCTGGCGATCGTTGGCGACGGCTTTTTCGAGGTCGTGACTCAGGATGGCACGGCGCTGACCCGCCGGGGAACGATGGCACTCGACAGTGAGCGGCGCCTCGGCGTGAAGATCGGCGAGACGGTCTTTCCCTTGGCCGGGGAGATGCGCGTGCCGGAGGACTCCGCTGTCCTCGCGGTGTCACCCGACGGTCTCGCCCAGAGCCGTTCCGTGGACCAGAAGGTGACGGAACTGGGCCGCATCTCCCTCGTGACGGTTCCGCGGGAAGGGGAGCTCAAGGAGCATCCGCTCGGCGGTGGCCTCCTGATGCCTCCAGGGGGAGGCGAGGACGTGGCGCCGATCGCTACTGCCATTCAGATCGAACAGGGGGCCTTGGAGAGCTCCAACACGCGTGTCGAAGAGAACAACAACTGGCTTCAGCGTCTCGACCGGGCGGCGGGATCGGGGCTTCTGATTCCGTAGCGAGGAATTGCCTCGTTTCTCTGTTTTTTCTGGTTTATCCTGTCCTTCGGGTCATGCCGGCTCACCAGGATCGCCACGTGGCGGCGTTCCTGCCGATGGGAAGTGACCCTCGGTTTAGTGTTCTGGTGTCCACTTGTTGGGCGCAAAACCTTGACCCCGCCTGTTCCTTCGGGTATTGATTCACCCACGGAAAGTCGATGAATGGGGTCAGGTCGCCGAATTGGGTCGGGGATTTGACACACACCGTTGCAACGACCTCTGGCTGGATTCAGGTACGTTGATCTCCGGAAGGGTCTCCGGTCGTCACCGTTGCGCTTGAAGTTCGGACAGTGGTCTTCAGAGGTTGGGTACCTTTGAGCCACGGATCGGCACCGTGTCCCAGGACGGGGAGGAACACGTCGTTCCGTATGGGGTCAGTCTATGATGGCTGAGAAACACGCCCCCCGCGTGGTTGTCACCGGGGTGGGGGTCATCTCGCCGGTCGGTATCGGCAAAGAGAACTTCTGGCGGAACCTGATCGAAGGTCGATCGGGGATCGGGGAGCTGCGCGCCGTTCCGAACCAGGCGCTTCCGACCAAGCTCGCCGCCGAAGTCCGCGATTTCAATCCGCTCGACTTCATCTATCAGAAGAAGTTCCTCAAGGTCATGTCGCGGGACGTCCAGCTGGGTGTCTCCGCCGCTTCGATCGCCATGAAGGACGCCGGGCTGCGGCGAGGGGACGTCGATCCCGAGCGGATGGGGGTCGAATTCGGCTGCGGCCACATCTCGTTCACGCCGGAAGAACTGGCGGAAGCGGCCCGGACCTACCAGGACAGCACGAACGACGAGAATTTCACCCGCTGGGGCGAGAGCGAGATGGGGAAAATTGCCCCGCTCTGGCTCCTGCGGCAGCTTCCGAACATGCCCGCCTGTCACGTGGCGATCGAGCACGACGCCCGCGGCCCGAACAACACGATCACGAGCGCCGAAGCCTCCGCCCTCCTGGCGATGCAGGAGGCGATCCGCGTCATCAACCGCGGCCAGGCGGACGTGATGGTCGTCGGCGCGGCGAGCTCGCACATTCATCCGGTCGATATTTCCCGGATCTGCCTCTACGAAGACCTTTCCCGGAGCGACGATCCGCTGCGGGCCTGCCGGCCGTTCGACCGGGACCGCGACGGCGCGGTCGTGGGCGAAGGCTCGGCGGTGTTCGTCCTGGAGCGTTACGGCCACGCCGTGGCCCGCGGGGCGGACATCTACTGCGAAGTTCTCGGGATCGGCGCCGGCTGCGATGGCGACGGCACCGGGGCGGCGACGGGGGCGGGGCTGGTCAACGCCATCCGCCAGTCGCTCCAGAAGTCGGGTCTTGCCCCTCGCGACCTGGGACACATCAACGCCCACGGCAAGAGCACCCGCCGCGACGATTGCGTCGAGTCGGTTGCGTACCACCAGGCGTTCGGCGCCGAGGCGGAGAAGATTCCGGTCACCGCCCTCAAGAGCTATCTCGGCAGTTTCGATGCCGGGACCGGCGCGGTGGAGCTGGCGGGAAGCATCCTCGCCCTGCGGAACGGCCGCCTGCCGATGACGCTCAACTACGAGCATCCGGACCCGGCGTGCCGGCGTCTTAACGTCGTCCGCGAGCCGATGCGGCTACGGAATTCCGTGGCGATGAGCGTGAACCGGACGATTATGGGTCAGAGCGTCGCCGCGGTTCTGCGGGCGGTGTGACGGTCCGCATTCTGGTCTTTTGTGAAATATCGGCGGGCGTTGCTGAGTCTAGGGCTGAGCATACATACGCATCCGCGTCCCCCAGCATTCCCGGCCCAAGAACCGGGGTCCAGGGGTTACCCCTGGTGGGGAGTGCAGAGGGGCAACGCCCTTTTGCCCGCCGGAGGCCGTCTCGTCGAGCGATGTCTGAAGGAGCAAGTGTCCAAGCGCGGACAAGGTGCCGTATGACCACTCACCAACCCGCGGGGATTGCAAAGCCAGCGGTGCGGTTTGAGGGAGTCCTCAACGCTGGTTCCACAAAGCGGACATCCGTTGTGTCCCACGGTTCCGCTACGAAAGTGCCTCCGGCGGCAAGGGGGCGTGGCCCCCTTGACCCCAGCGGCCGTAGCACGTTGGGCTTGAGCAAACGACACTGCGCCGGCAAGAACGCGGTTTGGGCTAGCGTTGCGAGCCCATCCCCCCCCGACCTATCGACCTTCACGCTCCCGGGCGGACGCGGTTGTAGGCAGTCAGCAGCTCGTAGAGATCGGGCGTGATCGCCACTTCATCGTCGGCGAAGTCCCGCAGCCAGGTCCGGCGCGAGTCGACGGCGTCGCTCAAAAGCTTGGTCAGTTCCCCGAAGGTGATCGTCTTCTTCGGCAGCGACAGGGCAATGGCCTCGTCCTCGCCGCAGAACAATCGCAATGTGGGCCGCATTGGGTTCCCTCCCGGCACGGAGACCCGGCACCCGCGGAAAAGCCCGCAGGGCTGTCTCGACAGACATAGTCATCGGCGCCTCAACGGCATTTCTTGCCGCTGAGGGGTGTCGACGTCACGGTCTTCCTCACCCGCAGGGTCGAACCTGCGTCGGAGCGTGCCTCCCCAATGATCGACGGGCGACTGGGGAATCTTGATCGATTCTTCCGCGCGGCCCGGCACCGTCTTGTTTGTTCGGAAGGCCGCTTCGATTCGGGCTCAAGTTGCGCTGAAAGCGGACCGGCGGCAGCTCATGACAACCTCGAATATCGCCCGTCTTCGATGGGTTGCTCCGTCGCCCTTTCGACCCGTGACTTCTGCCGCCCCCGGGCCTCGGATTCCGCTTCTGTTCGACCGAACCTTTTCCGTCGGGGCGCGGGGCTGCTAACGTCCGACGTTCCGGATTGGATCGTTCGCTCCTTCCTCGATCGCGCTCTTCTGCCATGGCTCGTCCGCTTGTCGTCGTCTCGGATTTCATTAACCCACCGCTCACGCATGAGGAGCGGATCCTGGGGGACATCGCCGACATCGTCGCGCTGAATGCCTTCAGCGAGGAGGACCTCGTCGGTCGGATCGAAGAGGCCGACGCGATCATGCTCTACCACTTCATCTCGATCACGCGGAAGACGATCGAGCGGCTGAAGAAGTGCAAGCTGATCGTTCGCTGCGGTGTCGGGTACGACAACGTCGATCGGGCCTACGCGCGGGAGCGGGGGATCAACGTCGCGAACGTTCCGGACTATGGCTCTGAAGAAGTTGCGGACTCGGCGATCGGGATGATGCTGACGCTGATGCGAGGGGTGCATTACCTCAACAGCCGCTGCCAGCATGATCAGGGGCCGTGGATCTATGAGCAGGTCCGTCCGATTCAGCGGCTCCGCGGCCTGACGTTCGGCGTCGTCGGGATTGGCCGGATCGGGACTGCCACGGCGCTGCGGGCGAAGGCGTTCGGGTTCCAGGTCGTCTTCTACGACCCGTATGTTGTCGACGGGACAGACAAGGCGCTTGGCGTTCGGCGATGCGAGACGCTGGAGGAATTGCTGCGGCAGAGCGATGTGGTGAGCGTCCACACGCCCCGGACTGCGGAGACGCAGCACATTCTCAACGACAAGACGATTGCCCAGATGAAGCCGGGGTCGTATCTCGTCAACACGGCCCGGGGCGGGTGTGTGGATGCTCATGCGGTCTTGCGGGCGGTGGAGGCGAATCATCTGCGGGGGGCGGGGCTGGACGTTCTGGAGATTGAGCCGCCGCCGGCGGATGATCCGCTGATCCGGGCGTGGCGGGACCCGTCGCATCCGGCGCACGACCGGATCATTATCAATCCGCATTCCGCGTTTTATTCGGAGCAGGGGCTGGATGACATGCGGATCAAGGGGAGTGAGAACTGTCGCCGTGTGTTGCTTGGCCAGCCTCCAAGAAACGTAGTCAACTGAGCCAATGGTCGCCGGGCGTGAGTCGCGTCACGCCAATCCAACGTCCCTGGCCCAAGAAACCGGGGTCCAGGGGGAACCCCTGGTGGGGAGTGCAGAGGGGCCTGTGTTGTTTTCTTGGCCCTTTGCCCGCCGGAGGCTGTCTCGCCGGAAGATGTCTGAAGGAGCTCGTGTCCAAGCGCGGACACCGTGTCGTATGCCCCCTCACCAACCCGCGGGGATTCCAGAGCGAGCTCTGAGTCCTCAACGCCGGTACCACAAAGGGGACATCCGTTGCTTACCACGGTTCCTCATGGAAGTGCCTCCGGCGGCAAGGGGGCGTGGCCCCCTTGACCCCAGGCTGCCGTAGCACGTTGGGTTTGAGCTGGCATAGTCGTGCCGGCCAGGACGTGGTTCGCGTCGACGGACACCCTCCCGCGAAGGCACTCCGAACAGCTCAATGCGACGGGACTACTCGACTCCCCCCGCCGCCGTCCACTAAGCTCCCGGTTTTCCCGAGAGTTCACAGGCGTCCATCGCCACACGAGACCGTCCATGAAAGCCCTCGCCGTTCGAGCCGGAGTGAAGCACTCCGCTCACGTCGCCGATCTTCCCGAACCCCGCCTTGAGGAGATCCCCGGGGGACGGGGTGTGCTCGTCCGCACGCTGCAGGTCGGCGTCGACGCCACGGATCAGGAGATCGATGAGGCTCTCTACGGTCGGGCGCCGGAGGGGTTCGATTTCCTGGTGCTGGGACACGAGGTCTTCGGACAGGTCGAGGCAGTCGGTCCGAATGTCGACCATGTGAAACCCGGCGACTACTGCACCTGCACGGTCCGCCGTCCTGGGCCGACGATTTACGACAAGATCGGCCGCAACGACATCACGGGGCACGAGGAGTATTACGAGCGCGGGATCAACCTGCGGCACGGCTACATGACGTCGAAGTTCGTCGATGACGCCGAGTTCATCGTCAAGGTGCCCGTCGGGATGAAGGAGATCGGCGTTCTGTCCGAGCCCGCCAGCGTGTGTGCCAAGGCGATCGAGCAGGCGTACCTGGCGCAGCAGCGGCTGCAGGTGTGGGAGCCGAAGGTCGCCTGGGTCACCGGCTCGGGGCAGATCGGTCTGCTGACGACGATGATGCTCCGGCTCCGTGGTCTGCAGGTCTACACCCTGGCCCGGACCCCGAATCCGGGGCTGAAAGAGGAGATCTGCCGGGGGTACGGCGCGACGTATGTCAGCACCAAGGAGACTCCGGTCGAGGAACTGGTCAAGAAGACGGGGCGCCCCGACCTGATCGTCGAGGCGACGGGGAGCAGCCATGTCGCTTTCGAGGCGATGCGGTACTTGAACCTGAACGGAGCGCTGGTCTGGACGAGCGTCACGGGCGGCAGCAAGACCCTCTCGGACTTTCCTTCGGACAAGGTCAACCTGGAGTGGGTGCTGGGGAACAAGCTGCTCGTCGGCTCGGTGAATGGCAATCGGACGCACTTTGCCAAGGGGATTGCCGACATGGCGCTGGGTGAGGTGATGTTCCCCGGCGTCACGAAGAAGATCCTGACGACGCCGGTGCAGGGGATTGATGATCCCAAGAAGATCATGAGTCTGCTGGCTGAGGGAACCCACCTCAAGGTGTATGTGAATATGGCCTAGGGGCGAGGCCTCAAGCCCCCGGGGCAGAAGGTCATCCCCTAACGCCGACATCGTCGTCCGAACGGCTTCGGCGACAATCGAACTATCCATTCCTCCTCTGGCCCTCGCCTCCATGCTCCGGGCCCCAGGACTTTCCAATGACTCCACTCCATCAGCGCCTTTTCGACGAACTCGAGCGGTTTCCGCTGATCGATCCGCACTCGCACATCAACCCGCATGCGGCTGCGTCGAAGACGCTGGCCGACATCATGGGATACCACTACTACACCGAGCTGGCGCACTCGGCCGGACTGCCGAAGTCCAAGATCGAGAGCCCGGACATCGGCCCCAAGGAGAAGGTGGGCCGGCTCGTCGAGAAGGTCGCGGACCTGGAGAACACGGCCCAGCTCGACTGGCTGATGGATCTCTGCCGCACGTTTTTCGGCTTCGAGGAGGAGCGGATCACCTCGAAGAACTGGGAAAAGCTGTACGACGCCGCCTCGGCCAAGATGGCACAGAAGGACTGGGAAGAGCAGGTCCTCAAGATCAGCCGGCTCGACAAGGTGTTCCTGACGAACGATTACGACGATCCCCTCACCGGGTTCGACACGCGGCGCTACGTCCCCTGCCTGCGGACAGACGATCTGGTCTTCCACTTCACGAAGCCCGGGACCCGCGAGCGGCTCGCCAAGGCGACCGGCATCGAGGTCGGTGACTCGGTGACCCTTCGCAAGGCGATCGGGGCGCTGTTCACGCACTTCGTGAACCACAACGCCAAGGCGTGTGCGATCTCGCTCCCGCCGTCGTTCACGCCGCGGCCAGTCGACGGCCTGACGGTCGAAGGAATCCTCCGCCGCGTTGCCGCCGGCGGGGACCTGATCCCGTCTGATGCGGAACTGCTGAGCCAGCACGTCTTCTGGACGTTGGCCGAGCACTGCGCCGAGCACAAGCTGCCGTTCGACCTGATGATCGGCGTTAACCGCAAGGTCTACGCGGCGGGTGTCTACCAGGGACAGGATCTGTTCGACCAGCGGGTCTCGCTGATCCAGTACCGCGAGCTGTTCAACTCCTTCCCGCAGGTCACGTTCCCGGTCTCGGTTCTGGCCCAGACGAGTAACCAGGAACTCGTCAGCTACGCCTGGATCTTCCCGAACGTCGTGACGAACGGGCACTGGTGGTATTCGAACATCCCGTCCTACATCGAGCTCGACACCCGGGCTCGGATCGAGGCGGTGCCGCAGAACAAGCAGATCGGCTACTACAGCGACATGTACAAGCTGGAGTTCGGCCTGCCGAAGTTCCGGATGTACCGCCGGATCCTCTCGAAGGTCCTCGCCGACGAATACGTGACGAACCGCCGCTGGCCCGAAGAGCGGGCGATCGCCCTCGGCCAGCAGATCCTCCGCGGCAACGTCGAGCGGATCTTTGGCGTCTGAGGTCCTCCTGGCCGCACATTGGCAACTCGTCCCATGACCGAACCCGAACCTGCCTCCCCCCGAGTCCTCCGGGCCGACCGCGATCGCCGGATCTCGGGGCGGACGGTCGTGTTCGGGATGTTCGGGTTTGCGTTCCTGGTCATCGGCGCGCTGTTTGGTTACTGGGACCTCTATACCCGGCCGTTCCGGCAGTTGCAGGTCGCCCTCGCCGAGCGGTTTCCGGGCTCGCAGCCGCAGGTGATCGGCGGCAAGCACAAGAGCCACCAGCCGGGCGC
The DNA here is from genome assembly GCF_001610835.1 of Planctomyces sp. SH-PL14. Lineage (NCBI taxonomy): Bacteria > Pseudomonadati > Planctomycetota > Planctomycetia > Planctomycetales > Planctomycetaceae > Planctomyces > Planctomyces sp. SH-PL14. The sequence continues at coordinate 6,682,949 of NZ_CP011270.1, forward strand.
GGTCAACACGCTGCGGATCGTCCTCCGCGTGTCGGAGAGTCCGCTGGCCGATGAAGCCCGCTCGGAGGCGAAGGCGGAGCAGGTCGTCGAGCTCGCCGATAAGAAACAGGATCTCTCGCTCTATCAGACGGTCGAGGTGGTGCTGATCCACATCGTTCCCGAGGAGAACAGCGACAACTGGAAGGTCGCCCGGCCGCTGACGGAATGGCGGGAGCGGATCGCCAAGGCGGGCATTCAGGCCGGCGAGCGGGGGGCGTCAGCCCCCTGATTCGGGATCAGGCGTCGCTTGCCGCGAAGCCACCGTGACTGGGCATCAGACCCGAGATTGGGAGAACGCCGGAATCCGTATTGGGCGCTATCAGGGGGGCTGACGCCCCCCGCTCGCCTTTGTGGAGATGTGTTGTTGCGCGCTGAAGTCCCGTTAGGGACGGCCGAAAATAGCCCACCACTTCAGTGGTGGGGATCGGCCGCCGCGCACGGGCAGTCCCGTGAGGGACGAAAGAGAGAATCGGGAGACCGCGAACCGTTGTGTTCTTCCGTCCCTGGCGGGACTCGATCGAAATGTCGACGTGTGTCCCCCCGTTGAAACGGGGGGCTATTTTCTGTCGTCCCTGCCGGGACTCTCTTGTCGTGGTCGCCTTGATCTGTGTGCATCTGTGTTCATCTGTGGCTCAATTCCTTCGGGGGAGCCGGGTTGAACGCGTCATCAGGGGGCTGCCGCCCCCCGCTCGCCACATCGGTTGGCGGTTCTGGTTTGCGAACCGGCCGAGACGCTTTCACAATCCGAGGGCCACTCGCACCTTCGGATCCCCACGATGCAGCGCCGCCCTCTCGCTCACACTGATCTGACCCTCCCCGTCCTGAGCTTCGGAGCGTCCTCGCTCGGTCAGGAGTTCCGCCAGGTCGATCTGGCCGAAGCCCTCAAAACCGTCCCCGCGGCGCTCGAGTGCGGGCTGAACTACATCGACACCTCACCCTTTTACGGCCGCGGCATGTCGGAGGTGCTGCTCGGTGTCGCTCTGCGGGGGATTCCGCGGGAGTCGTACGTCCTCAGCACCAAGCTTGGACGCTACAGCGGGACGCACTTCGACTTCTCCGCCCGCCGCGTGCTCGAAAGCGTCGACATCAGCCTGGAGCGGATGGGAGTCGAGTACATCGACATCATGCTCTGCCACGACATCGAGTTTGTCGACATGCGGCAGATCGTCGAGGAAACGCTCCCGGCCCTCCGCAAGGAGCAGGAAAAGGGGAAGGTGAAGTACGTCGGGATCAGCGGCTACCCGATGAACATCTTCCGTTACGTCCTCGACCGGGCTCCGCTGGACGTCGTCCTGTCGTACAACCACTACACGCTTCAGAACACGATGTTCGGGGACCTGATCCCGTACCTGAAGGAGAAGAAGGTTGGAATCATGAATGCCGCGCCGTTCTCCGCCCGGCTTCTCTCAAACGATCCGCTTCCGAAGTGGCACAAGGCGACCCCGCTCGTCCGCGAGACCGCCCGCCGGGCGGCGGAGCACTGCCGAAAGGCGGGAAGCGACATCGCCAAGCTGGCGCTGCAGTTCTCGATCGCGAATCCCGAAATCTCGACCTGCATTACCGGCACCGCCCGGCCGGAACGGGTTCGGGAATGGGCCCGCTGGGCCGAGGAGCCGATCGATGCGCAGCTGGTTCGGGAGGTCCAAGAGATCCTCAAACCGATCCACAACTGGTTCTATATCGAGGGGCGGCCGGAGAATAACGATCCTCGGTAAGGTCTGTAGGTGGGGGCATTCGCTGGATGGTGGTCGGTCAACGAGGGCTTGTCCCGCTGGCTCAAACCGCGTTCTTGCCGGTGTGACTCGATAGCTCAAACCCAACGTGCCACGGCAGCCTGGGGTCAAGGGGGCCACGCCCCCTTGCCGCCGGAGGCATTTTCGATGGGGAACCGTGGTACACAACGGATGTCCCCTTTGTGGGACCGGCATTGAGGACTCCCTCAGAACACACCGCGAGCATTGCAATGCCCGCGGGTTAGTGAGGGGGCATACGACACGGTGTCCGCGTTTGGACACGCGCTTCTTCAGACATCTCTCGACGGCCAGGCCTCCGGCGGGCAAGGGGGATTCTCCCCCTTGCATCCCCTGACCAGGGTGCCCCTGGACCCGACGGGCCAGTATTGGGTGACCACCGATCGGCGAATGCACCGGAGAGAAGACCGTTCTCTTGAGATCGCTACATTGCCGGTTCCTCCCCCGATACACTTCGGGTTTCCACCCGCGATCGGCATCGCCGAGCAGGTGACGGACCGGAGAGGGAGGATGTCTCCCGCTTCATGGAGATGGATCGATCAATGGCGAAGAAGAAGGCTACGGCAGTTTCGTCCACCTCGTCCCCCACGACGTCGGTCGACGACGTGACCGAGCGGAATGAGGAGCTCGGAATGGAAGCCGGGGCGGCGGACGCTTCGGACACCGTCGTCTCCCCCATCGCCGGCAAACCGGCCCCGCCGGAATGGGTTGTCACCGGCTACCCCTTCCAGAACGAGCCCCCCACCGACTTCAGCCGCGATGACATGCGGGAAGCGATGGAACAGGCCCTCGCCGATGTCGCGGACCAGCTCGGCGGCGAGTACGGCCTCGTCATCAACGGCAAGACGATCGACACCCGCGCCAAGCTGACGTCGAAAAACCCCGCCCATCGCAAGCAGGTCGTCGGCACGCTCGCCGCCGCCCACCCGGACCACGTCCCGCAAGCGGTCGACGCCGCACGCCGCGCCTACCGCGGCTGGTCCCGCACACCTGCCCAGCAGCGCGCGGAGTACCTCGAAGTCATCGCCGCCGAGATGCGGAACCGCCGCTTCGAGCTCGCCGCCTGGGAGATCTACGAGTGCGGCAAGACCTGGGCGGAAGCGGACGCCGACGTCGCGGAGGCGATCGACTTCTGCATGTACTACGCCGCCCAGATGCGGGACCTCTCGGTCACCGTCCAGTGCGACTTCCCGGGTGAGGAGAATTCCTACACCTACCGCCCCCGCGGTGTCGTCGGCGTGATCGCCCCCTGGAACTTTCCGCTGGCGATCCTGACCGGGATGACCGTCGCGGCGCTCGTGGCCGGCAACACCGTTGTCATGAAGCCGGCGGAACAGTCTTCGGTCGTTGCGGCCAAGCTGATGGAAATGTTCCGCGACGCCGGACTGCCGAACGGCGTCGTCAACTTCCTCCCCGGTATCGGCGAGGAACTGGGACCGGCGCTCGTCGCGCACACGGACGTCGACATGATCGTCTTCACCGGCTCGCGGGCCGTGGGGCTGGCGATCAACAAGGACGCCGCCGACACCGACCCGCGGCAGTCGATGGTCAAGCGGGTTGTCGCCGAGATGGGCGGGAAGAACGCCATCATTATCGACGACGACGCCGACCTCGACGAGGCGGTCCTCGGCGTCCTCCAGAGTGCCTTCGGCTACAGTGGCCAGAAGTGCTCGGCCTGCTCGCGGGTCATCGTCCTGGGAGCGGTCTACGACGCCTTCCTGGCGCGGCTCAAGCCGGCGGTCGAAAGCCTCCGCATCGGTCCGCCCGAGGAGCCCGCGACGTCGATCGGCCCCGTGATCGACGAAGAGGCCCAGAAGCGGATCCAGGACTACATCGCCGTCGGGATGGAAGAGCACCGGGTGATCGTCGCCATGGGAGCCGATGGCTTGACGAAGGAGGGCTACTACGTCGGCCCGCACGTCTTCGCCGATGTGGAGCCGACGGCGCGGATCGCCCAGGATGAGATCTTCGGGCCCGTCCTCGCCGTGATCCGGGCCAAAAACCTCGACGAGGCGATCGATTTCGCCAATCGGACCCCCTACGCCCTGACCGCCGGGATCTACTCCCGCAGCCCCCGCAACCTGCAGCGGGTGAAGCAGGAGTTGCAGGTCGGAAACCTGTACATCAACCGCGGCATCACCGGGGCCCTGGTCCAGCGGCATCCGTTTGGCGGATACAAGATGTCCGGGATCGGCTCCAAGGCCGGGGGGCGGGACTACCTGCTCCAGTTCCTGATTCCGGTCTGCGTCTCCGAGAACACGATGCGGCGCGGGTTCGCGCCCGACGTCGATGCGACCGCTTGAGCGGTGGCTTCGCCGTCTTCGGTTTTCCCTGCGTCCTTCAGCGAGAGGTCTCCGTGATGCGCACGCTTCTGATTCTCGGCCTGCTCCTGGGACCGATCGCGACCGCCCGCGGTGACGAACTGGTCCTGTTCGCCGGCGGAGGGACGGGGGAGGACAACGTCCCGGCAGCGGAGGCCAAGTTCGTCCAGCCGTTCGGCATCGACTTCGACACCGCGGGGAACGCGTACGTCGTCGAACTGAAGGGAGAACGGCTCCTGGGGATCGACACGAAGGGGACCTTCCGCATCCTCGGGGGGAACGGGACGACCGGAAGCGATGGGGACGGCGGCCCGGCGCGACAGGCCCGGTTCAACGGGATGCACAGCCTGGCGATGGGCCGCGACGGACAGGTCTATCTGGCCGACACCTGGAACAACCGTATCCGGCGCTACGATCCCAAGAGCAGCGTGATCGAAGCCTTCGCGGGGACGGGGGAGAAGAAGTACGGCGGCGACGGCGGACCGGCGAAGTCCGCTCTCTTTACCGGCGTCTTCTGCATCGCCTTCAACCCGGCGGGAGAAAAGCTCTACGTGACTGACCTCGACAACCGCCGGATCCGCGTTGTCGACATGGGGACCGGTGTCGTGGATCTCGTGGCCGGCAATGGCAAGAAGGGCCTTCCGGAAGATGGCGCGGATGCCAGGACCTCTCCGCTAGTCGATCCGCGGGCCTGCACCGTCGACCGGAAGGGGAACGTCTACATCCTGGAGCGCGGCGGCCACGCTCTCCGCGTCGTGCGTCCCGATGGCAAGATCTACACCCTCGCCGGAACGGGCAAGGCGGGGCTGACGGGAGACGATGGCGACGCGAAGCTGGCGACGCTGAACGGTCCGAAGCACCTGTGCATCGACCTGGACGACAACGTGATCATCGCCGATACGGCGAACCACGTGATCCGGAAGTACACCCCCACTGACGGTCGGATCACCCGCGTCGCTGGCACGGGAAAGAAGGGGGATTCGGGAACCGGGGGCGATCCGCTCATGATCACCTTCAACGAGCCGCACGGCGTGCATGTCCGTCCGGACGGCTCGTTCTACATCGTCGACAGCATGAACCACCGGATCTTCCGCTGGAAGAAGTAGAGCCTCCTTCTGGGCTCGGCACGCAGCGGATGTTCGTTTTTTTTAGGAACCGGCGTTGAGGACTCAACGCCCGCTTTGCGGTCCCTGCGGATTGGTGAGGGGGCATCCGGCACTGTGTCCGCGCTTGGACACTGGCTCCTTCAGACATCTCTCGACGGCCAAAGCCTCCGGCGGGCAAAGGGGATTCTCCCCTCTGCACTCCCTGACCAGGGTGCCCCTGGACCCGGCATTACTCCGACAGCAGCCGCAGCGCCCGCCACGTGTATTCGATGCCGCTGTAGGCCGTGATTCCCACGGTCGCCATCACGGTCCCGTTCCGCAGCCAGATCAGCGCGGTCCAGGAGAGACCGAGCGATTCGCTCCACAGCTCGCGGAACTCGGGGCTGAGGGAGAGCAGGGCGAGCGACACCGCCACGCACTGCACCCCCATCTTCCACTTGCCGATCCACGCCGCGGAGAAATCTTTCCCCCGCTGTTCGAGGAACCCGCGGAGGCTCGTGATGAACATCTCGCGGCCCACGATGATGAGCGTCACCCAGGCGTTGACGCCGCTGCCGGCCCACTGCTGCAGGAAGATGAACGCCCCGCAGATGATGATCTTGTCCACGAACGGATCCATGATCCGTCCCAGGACCGTGACCTGACCGTACTTACGGGCCAGATAGCCATCGAGGAAGTCCGTCGCCGCGGCGACGATGAAGACGATCGCCGAGGTCTGCCAGTACCGTCCCGACCAGATGAGGCCGAACAGGACCACGGAAAGCACGAGCCGGCTCAGCGTGATCGCGTTGGGCAGATTGAGCGAGCGAGCGTCGACGACCTGATCCGCTGTCGGGCGGCTGGCGGGAGTCCCCGGCTGCGTGAGCGTCGGAGAGGGGGGCGAGATGGCGGTCGACTGCTCCATGCCAGACCGAAGGAATTGAATGCCAGGATTGATCGTCAACCCGAGTGTAGCGTTCCGGCGCAGGGGGATGCGACCTGCTCCCCAGGAAATTCGGCCGGTCTGCAGAATCCCCGCGTCGGCGGCCGCTCGGTTCCGACTACAATTGATCGGAACTTTCCCACGTGTTACCGTTCCCAAGTGGCCTCGATGTCTCCAGCCCGGATCGGTCCGGGCTGTCCGTTAAAATATCTCTGGCCCTCAAACGTCTCAGGGAGAACGTTCAATGAAACGCGGACTTCTGTCTCTGCTCGGATTGGCTCTCGTTGTGACTCTGGCCGGCGCGGCCGAAGACAAGATTACCGGCAAGTGCCCGGTGTCCGGCAAGGACATCACCAAGGACGTTTCGGTCGACTACAAGGGAGCGAAGGTCTACTTCTGCTGCCCCGGCTGCCCGGACGCCTTCAAGGGTGACACCGCCAAGTACGCCTCCAAGGCGAACCAGCAGCTCGTCCAGACCGGGCAGGCGACCCAGGAAAAGTGCCCGCTCTCCGGCGGCAAGATCAACCCGGACAAGACGGCCAAGGTCGGCGAAGTGACCGTCAAGTTCTGCTGTGAAAAGTGCCAGGGGAAGGTCGCTGCCGCGGAAGGGGATGCCCAGCGGGATCTCGTCTTCTCGGACACCGCCTTCGGCAAGGGATTCAAAGTCGGCAAGTAGTTCGCCGATTCCCCAACGCTGCGATCGATCAAACCCCGGATGACCTCCGGGGTTTTTGTTTGGGCCTGGGGAGGGATTCGCCGCGGCAGTCCCCCGCAACGCTGCGTCTCTTCACACGCTCTAAAAATGGATCGCGACACTGTCTGCCGGCCCACGTCCTTCTCCGTTCATCTCTGAGGCACCGATGCCGTACCGGTCTCTTTCGGCTTTCGTGGTGGTTCTGGCTCTGTTCACTCCGGTGTGTACAGCTGTCGCAGATGACTACCTCAAGATTGGCGCCTGGAACATCGAGAACCTCGGCGGCCGTGTCCCCAACCAGCATCCCGCCGCCATTGCGGAGCATCTCCTGGTGGCGGATGTGGACATCCTCGCCCTGGAGGAGATCTGGGACACCGACGGCGTTCCGGAGACGATGACGAGTCCCGCTCTCGATCAGATCTTTCAGCGGGTCAACGAAGGGGACGATGCGGACTGGACCTACGTTCTGTTCGCCAACCGCACGGACGGTCCCGAGCGGCACACGGGGATCGCCTGGAACCGCAAGCGGGCGACGATGGTGGGAGAGCCGATGAAGGTCCCTGTGGCCTTCGCGAGCGACGCGACGTGGAACCGGATTCCGCACGCCGTGAAGTTCTCGGCCGGGGAGGGGAAGACGGACCTCGTTCTCATTCCGCTTCACATGAAGTCGAATCGTGTCGATGACTCGATGCCGGGGCTCCCCGCGACGGAGCAGATCCGGCGGCAGGAGGCGGAGGCTCTGGTGGCGCAGCTTCCGGCGATCAAGGCACATTTCCACGATGAGGACATCGTGCTGCTCGGGGACACGAACTGCCTGAGCGAGACGGAGCCGGCGCTGGTGGCGTACAAGGAGGCGGGGTTTACGGACCTGAACTCGGCCAATGTCGTCACGTATGACAAGGGGATGTACCGCAGCCCGTTTGACCGGATCCTCATTCCGAGTGGTCAGCAGGAGTTCCGGTACTCGAACCAGTATGTCCTGACTCCCACTTCGTCGCAGGACCACCGTCGGAAGTTGTCGGATCACTTTCTGGTGCTGACGGCCGTGAGGGTGCTTCAGGATGACGATGAGTAAGAGGACAGTCCGCTACTTGTCGCAGTCCGAGCATTGCAGGTAGGGCCGCATGGCGGCGAGTTTGGCGTCGCCGATGCCTCGGACGCGGCTGACGTCTTCCACGTTCTGGAACGGACCTCGCTTCTCCCGGTCGGCGACGATGTTGCGGGCGGTGGTTTCGCCGATCCCTTCGAGCTGCATCCACTCGACCCAGGTGGCGGAGTTGATCTCGACCCGCATGGCGAGTGTGTTCTCGGGTGAGCGGAAGACTTCGACTTCGGGGGGGCGGAGGAGTCGAAGCGAGACGATCCGCAGGGTCATGAGGGCGAGGATGACGAGTGCGCAGCCGCTGAGGAACAGCCGGTCGCGCCGCGTCAGAGTGAGCGCTGTGTCGGGCGCGGGAGTCAGGTCGGGCGACGGAGCGGGGGAGTCCGGGGTGGCGGCGGGGTGTTCGGATTCGATGTTGCCCACGGTCGATGGCCTTTGACCGGAAACAGAGGTGTGGCCAGAGATGTCTCGGCCCATGCGTCCAGTCTCTCGATTTCATCGGACGCGTCCAGAGAGCGCGATCCCATCTCGCTGGGTCCAGGGGCACCCTGGTGGGGGGATGCAAGGGGGGCAACGCCCCTTTGCCCGCCGGAGGCCTCCCCGTCTAGAGATGTCTGAAGGCGTTAGTGTCCAAACGCGAACAACGTGTCGTATGCCCCTCACCAACCCGCGGGGATTGCAAAGCCAGCGGTGTGATGTGAGGGAGTCCTCAACGCCGGCACCACAAAGGGGACGTCCGTTGCTTACCACGGTTCCTCATGGAAGTGCCTCCGGCGGCAAGGGGGTGAGACCCCCTTGACCCCAGCCTGCCGTGGCACGTCGGGTCTGAGCTATGGGAGTCGTGCCGGCGAGGACGCGGTTCGAGCGATCACGTGCGCCGATGGCGGGGCGCGCCTCACACCCGTAGACTGATCAACCTCCCCTCGCTTCTGGCTCCCCGGCACGCTCCATGACGACCACCGAAGTCCTCGACGACCTCCGCTCGCGGATCCTCTCCCGTTACTCCCTCATCAGCCTCCGCACCTACGAAGAGGACCGCTGGGAAAACCTCCTCGCCGACCTCGCCCTCGAACTCGAACGAGGCTTCGTCGTCTGGTCCATCACCAGCGGCCCCCAACCACCCCTCGACTCCCGCCAGACAACCGTCCCCGAACCCCTCGAACTCCTCGACCAGATCGCCCGCGTCGAGCCCGACCACCTGTTCCTCCTCAAGGACTTCCACCCCTACCTCAGCGACCCCAAAATCACCCGCAAGCTCCGCGACCTCCTGCCGATCCTGGCGGAACAGCGGAAAACCCTCGTCTGGATGGGGCCGGTCGAAAATACCCCCATCGAACTGCTCAAAGACGTCACCTCAATCGAACTCCCGCTCCCCGGGATCGAGGAAATGACCGACGTCCTCCGCTCGACCATCGACCGCATGATGCCCGGTCGGACCGTCGAGACGAACCACGAAGAACACATGGTGAAAGCGGTCCTGGGCCTCACGACCCGCGAGGCCGGGAAAGCCTTCGCGCGAGCCCTCACCGGCGTCGAAGAGATCACCGAGGAGGTCTACCCGGCGCTCGTCCGCGAGAAGCGGCACATGGTCCAGGGCTCGGACCTCCTGGAGTTCTTCGACCTCGACGAAAGCATCGACAGCATCGGCGGACTCGAGGCCCTTAAGGACTGGGTGAAGCAGCGGTCCGAAGCCTACTCGTCCGACGCCCGGGCGCGGGGCATCTCCTATCCCAAGGGGGTCCTGCTGGCCGGGGTCCAGGGGTGCGGAAAGTCGCTCAGCGCCAAAGCGATCGCCCGCGTCCTCGGTTTCCCGCTCGTCCGGATGGACATGGCGAACCTCCTCGAATCGACGCGCGGCGGCTCCGAGCAGAACCTCCGCGAAGTGCTGCGGTTGATGGAGATGATCGCTCCCTCGGTGCTTTGGCTTGAAGAAATCGACAAGGCGTTTGCCGGTTTCGACTCCGAGGCGGGCTCGGGCGGCGACGCCACGATGTCCCGGATCATCGCCCGGTTCCTGACCTGGCTTCAGGAGCACACCTCGCCGGTGTTCGTCGTGGCGACCGCCAACAACGTCTCGAAGCTCCCCCCGGAACTCCTGCGGCGCGGTCGCTTCGACGAGATGTTCTTCGTCGACCTGCCGAACTTCCACGAGCGGAAGATGATCTTCGGCATCCACCTCAAGAAGCGGGGCTGGAAGCCGGACAAGTTCGACATCGAAACTCTGTCGAACAACACGGAAGGCTACAGCGGGGCCGAGATCGAGCAGATCGTGAACGCCGCGATCATCGAGTCCTACAGCAAGGGGCGGATGCTGAGCGACAAGGACCTCGACGATGCCCGGGAGCTCCTGGTCCCGCTCTCCGTCACGATGGAGGACCAGATCTTCGGCCTGCGGGAGTGGGCCCGGACCCGCTGCCGCCCGGCGACTCCGGACAGCCGGATCATGCAGATCATGGAGGAGGAAGAACGCCGCGGCGAGCAGGATGTTCAGGACGGAAGCGGCGCGGCTCCCAAGCTCAAGTGGCTGGAGCTGGCGGAGCACGGTCAGATCGCAGCCGCGGTTGTCGAGCACGTGCGGTTCTACGACAACGTGACGTTCGACCGGCTGCTGAATGACTTCGGGAACTTTGCGCAGAAGGGCGGTGACTTCGGGCTCGTCCTGCGGGCCGATCCGAAGGTCGTGCTGTGGACCCGGATGTCGCAGGACTTTGCCGACATGATCGCCGAGTTCATCGCCAAGAAGCGGCTCTACATCACTCCCGTAACGCCCGAGCCCTATGCGGGGACGCGGCATCCCAACCTCCCGGTCGTCGAAGAGCTGGTTGAAGAGAAGCAGGAGAAACCGGTCTGGCTGCCGACGGTTCTCCGTCTGGTGCCGCCGCGGGGAGGGAGTGCCAAGTTCAGCACGTTGGCGCGGATCCGGATGGGAAAGTAGTCGTCCCGAGACGTCCATCAGCCCGAAGCGCGAGCGAGGGAATTGCCTTTGGCTCGAACCGCGTCCTTGCCGGCACGGCGTTGCTACGTCAAACCCAACGTGCCCCGGCAGGCTGGGGTCAAGGGGGCCACGCCCCCTTGCCGCCGGAGGCACTTCCTGTGAGGAACCGTGGTACGCAACGGACCTCCCCTTTGTGGTACCGACGTTGAGGACTCACCCACACAACACCGCTGGCTTTGTAATCCCCGCGGGTTGGTGAGGGGGCATACGGCACGTTGTTCGCGATTGGACACGGACTCCTTCAGACATCTCTCGACGGCCAAGCCTCCGGCGGGCAAAGGGGCGTTGCCCCTCTGCACTCCCCCCCAGGGTGCCCCTGGACCCGGTTCCTGGGCCGGTAATGCTGGGGGACGCGGATGCGCCCGTCTCCATGGTTCACAAAACGACTACGCAACGCACCGTCTTCGGTTCAGTGGCCCGAGCCGCTTCAAGCCGCGTCCTTGGCCCGGACTCGCTTCGCGGGAGCGTCGGTCTTCCAGCGGCGGTGGACCCAGAAGTACTGCTCTGGCGCCCGACGAATCGCCGCCTCGAGTGCCTGCGTGTAGCGGGTCGTGATCTCTTTCACGGGGTCGTTGGAGTCGACTTCCAGCGGATCAATGACGTCCTCGACACCGATCTCGAACCGGGCCCAGCGGGCGTCCGGATGGTCCGGCAAGCGAATGCCGTAGCCGACGATGAGGAGAGCCTTGTACTCCATCGCCATCAGGGCGATCGACTTGAAGGTCGAGGCGGGGCGGCCGAAGAAGTCGACGAAGACTCCCCGCTTGCCGGCGTCCTGGTCGCCGAGAAGTCCCAGGCTTCCTCCGGCCTGGAGGAGCTTCACCATCTCGTCCCAGCTCCCCCGCTTGAGGTAGAGCTTGTGGCCGGTGTACTGCCGGGCCCGAACGAACCAGTTGTGCAGGTAGGGGTTGTCCATCTCGCGGGCGATGATCCCCATCGGGTATCCGAACAGCCCGAAGGCGGCGGTGGAGACCTCCCAGTTGCCGTAGTGGCCTCCCAGCATGAAGACGGGGCGGCCGGAGAGGATGGCCTTGACCGCCTGGTCCCGCTGGCGGAAGACGAAGACTTCGCGGCAGTTGGTGAGGGTGACCTTCCGCGGGAGCTGGATCATCTCCGCCATGAGCCGGACGAAGTGGACCCACATCCCGTGGATCATCCGGTCGATTTCGGCGGGTGAGCGGTCCGGGAAGGACTTCTGGATGTTTTCGAAGGCGACGTTGTAGCGGGTGATTTTTCGCGGCAGGACGCGGGTCATGACCCACGCGGTCGTTTCGGCGAAGGTCTTGGTCTGACCGACGGAGAGGATCCCCAGGACGACGCCGACCATCCGGAAGGCGACGTATTCCCCGATGTGGCGGAGTTTGAGGATCGACAAGGGGTTTCCCTCCCTGGAAAGCCGGCGAAACGGATCCGGACGATATACGCCGAAAGTGCCGAAACGGTCAATTCGAAGCTGATGTACGGCTCAAACCGCGTCCTCGCCGGCGCGGCCTCCATAGCTCAAACCCATCGTGCGACGGCAGCTGGGGTCAAGGGGGCCTTGCCCCCTTGCCGCCGGAGGCACTTCAACGAGGAACCGTGGTAAACAACGGGCGTCCCCTTTGTGGAACCGGCGTTGAGAACTCTCCTCTCGCTTTGGAGTCCGCGCGGGTTGGTGCGGGACATCCGGCACGCTGTCCGCGCTTGGACCCTCGCTCCTTCAGAGAGATCGAGACGAGACGGGCCTCCGGCGGGCAAGAGGGGCGTTGCCCCCCTTGCATCCCCCCACCAGGGTGCCCCTGGACCCGGTCGGCGTTACAGCGTGGCGAAGACTTCTCGCGCGGCCTGCACCGTCGCATCAATGTCCTCATCCGTATGGCAGGCTGAAACGAAGTGCGCTTCAAACTGGCTGCACGCCAGATAAATCCCACGGCCCAACATCCCATGGAAGAACTTCGCAAACCGCTGCGTGTCCGAAGTCTTCGCCACCCGGAAACCAGTCACCGGCTCCGGATTGAAGAACAACGTGAACATGCTCCCCACCCGCGGGCAGGTATGCGGAATCCCCGCCGCCGTCGCCGCCTTCGACAGCTCCCCACACAACCGCGCCGACTTCGCTTCCAGCTCCGGGTAAGGATTCGTCTTCTTGAGGACCCGCAGCGTCGCCAGCCCGCTCGCCATCGCCAGCGGATTCCCTGACAGCGTTCCCGCCTGATACACCGGACCGACCGGCGAGATGGCGTCCATCACGTCCGCCCGCCCGCCATACGCGCCGACCGGCATCCCCCCACCGACAATCTTTCCGAGCGTCGTCAAATCCGGCTTGATCCCGAACAGCTCCTGAGCCCCGCCGAAGGCGACCCGGAAACCGGTCATGACCTCGTCGAAAATCAGGAGAGCCCCGTGCCGCGTGCAGAGCTCCCGCAGGGCCGCGAGGAACTCCGGCGTCGGCTTCACGAGTCCCATGTTGCCGACGACCGGCTCCAGGATCACCGCGGCGATCTCCGAGCCCCGCTTGGCAAACGTGTCGGAAAGCTCCTGAACGTCGTTGTACTCCAGGTTGACAGTGTCGGCAGTGCAACCGGCTGGAACGCCCGGGCTGCTCGGGACGCCGAGCGTCAGGGCCCCGCTCCCGGCCTGCACGAGCAGGCTGTCGACATGCCCGTGATAGCAGCCCGCGAACTTGACGATCACGCTCCGCCCGGTGAAGCCGCGGGCCAGCCGGATGGCGCTCATCGTCGCTTCGGTGCCGGAGTTCACCATCCGGACCTTCTCGATCGACGGAATCGTGTGGACGATGAACTCCGCGAGCTCCGTCTCCGCTTCGGTCGGCGCACCAAAGCTCGTGCCGGTTTCGAGGGCCTGCGTGATGGCGGCAATCACCTCCGGGTGCCGGTGCCCCAGGATGTGCGGCCCCCAGGAGCCGATGTAGTCGAGGAGCCGGTTCCCATCGATGTCGTACAGGTACTGCCGGTCCCCGCGGGCGATGATCGACGGGTGCCCGCCGACACCGCCGAAGGCCCGGGCCGGGCTGTTGACCCCGCCCGGAATCGATCGACTGGCCCGCTCAAAATGTTCCCGGCTCTTGGTGCGCGACTGCATGCTCGTCCCAACGAATGAAAAAAGGCCGGTCGCCCTGTGAAGGACGACCGGCCTGAGATTGTAGCTGCCGACGAGATTAACGACCGCCCTGCGCGGCGGCCGGAGAGGCCGGGCGGCGGGAACGACGGCGGCGCGGCGCACCGGCCTGGTTCCCCTGACCGGACGACTGCTCCGAACGCTGCTCGCCAGCCGGGCGGCGGGCCCGTCCGGATTCACCCTGCGATTGATGTCCCCGTCCCGCGCCGGTGCTGCCGGCCTGGTGACCGGGGCGAGCCGGACGACGTTCCCCGGCAGGCCGCTGACCAGCTGCCTGCCGCGACTCACCGCCGCGGCGCTGCTCGCCGCCGTTGCGGCGGTCGGATTCCCGCCGACGCTCGCCAGCGGGACGCGAACCGCCCCCTTCGGCGGCGATCCGCTGCTGGTTCGCCCGCTGCTCCGGACGACGAGGTCCCGCGGGACCACGCCGCCGCGATCCGCCACCGGCAGGAGCGTTTCCGCTCTGCGGGGCAGGGGAGGCAGCGTCCGTCGCGGCGGGGATCGAGGATCCCGGAATCGCCCGCTTGTTCAGCGTCATCTTGATCGTCTTCTCGATCAGCCGCAGGTCGGCCTGGTCCTCGGGGGTGCAGAACGTGACCGCGATCCCTTCGGCCCCCGCGCGGCCGGTCCGGCCAATGCGGTGGACGTAGCTCTCGGGGTCGGTCGGCATGTCGTAGTTGATGACGTGCGAGATCCCGTCGATGTCGATCCCGCGGGCGGCGACGTCGGTCGCCACCAGCACGCGGATCCGGCCGGTGCGGAACTGGAGCAGAGCCCGCGTCCGCATCCCCTGCGTCTTGTCGCCGTGGATCGAGTCCGCGTCCACGTCTGCCTGACGGAGCTGCCGGCAGACGATGTCCGCCCGCCGCTTCGTCCGGACAAAGACGAGAACCTGCGAGAAGTTGTTGTCCTGCAGCAACCGGTTGAGCGTATCCCGCTTGGCCGTGTTCGGCATCATCAGGACCCGCTGCTCGACCCGTTCGGTCGTCGTCGACTGCGGGGCGACGCTGATGTGGACCGGATCGGTCAGCAGCGAATTCGCAAAGTCGGCCACGGTCGGCGGCATCGTCGCAGAGAAGAACAGCGACTGCCGGTCGGCCGGGAGCTTGGCGACGATCCGCTTGAGGTCGGGCAGGAAGCCCATGTCGCACATCTGGTCCGCTTCGTCGAGGACGAGGACTTCGACGCGGTCGAGCCGGACGTGACCCTGACTCATCAGGTCCTGCAGGCGACCCGGAGTGGCGACGAGGATGTGGACTCCCTTGCGGAGAGCCTGAACCTGCGTCCCCTGGCCGACGCCGCCGAAGATGGCGGTCTGGCGGACATGGGTCCGGCGGCCGTAGGTCTTGATGCTCTCGCTGATCTGCGAGGCAAGCTCGCGGGTCGGGGACAGGATCAGGACGAGGGGGGAATTCGGCTGGCAGCCGCGGCGCTCTTCATGAATGCGGGTCAGCAGGGGCAGGGCAAAGGCGGCCGTCTTGCCCGTCCCGGTCTGGGCGGTCCCGAGGACGTCGCGGTCCTCGTCGATCGGCGGGATGGCCTGCGCCTGGATCGGGGTGGGAATGGTGTAGCCCTCTTCCACCAGCACGGCTTGGATGTCTTCGTGCAGGGGAAGGTCAGCAAACGAAACGCTTTTCAAATCGAACTCTCTTCCAAGGGATTCACTCGCGACGGTCGCGTTCGACCGTCCGCAGACGCACTCCGTCCCACTCAGGATGTTCCGTCAGCCGGACGCGACTGCGGATAAGGCTGAGAGGCGGGACGATGGCGACACTCAAGTCCGCCGGATCACGCGATCCGACACGCGGACTGAGCACACCCATCACGGCCCGGTACGGTCCTGCCCACGGAGAATCCGTGCGAAGAAGCCTGTTGCTGGTCGAACACTCATCTGTGAGTGATTCGACACGGGAGCCGCACTCGTTGCGTTTGCGTTGGCAAGAAGTCTTGGAGGCCGCCGGTCGCCTGGACACTGGTCTTCATCGACACAGGTCACTTGGACGCGGGCCACACATTCCCCAGCGGGGAGATGCCAAAACGAGCAAGCATTTGCAAAAGCAACCCTGCCGAAATCGTCGGCATTCCTTGGGTGCTGCGAGAAGTCTAGCGGACGATATCGGTTTGCGACAGGGGAAATCCGCAGGAAAGGCGGATCCGGGAATCAGGATCCACGATTTCGGGAGGACGCCTCGACCCATCGCAGCGCTTGGCGCGGGCGCTGCTCCACTGGATCCTGATTCCTAGATTCCGAATCCTGGCTCCTCCCTCCATCTCCTCCCATGAGCAACTTCAACACGGAAAAGAACCGGATCGTCTGGGCCGATATCCCGGTGGCCGACCTCGACCGGGCCGCCCGGTTTTATGGAGCGGTCCTCAAGAATCAGGTCACGAAACAGGAGTTCAACGGCTACCAGTTCTGCGTGCTGGATCACCACGACGGCAACGGCGGCTGCCTGATCCTGCACCCCGACCAGATTTCGTCGAGCGGCGGGATCCTGGTGTACTTCAACGTCGACGGGCGGATCCGCGACGCCGTGGCGCAGGCGGAAACGCACGGCGGGATGGTGACGGAAGCGGTCCATTCGATGGGGCCGCACGGTCACCGGGCCCTGGTTCTCGACAGCGAAGGGAACCGCATCGCCCTCCACTCCAACACGGACGCCTGACCCCGGGCGCGGAGAGCGGTGAAGGGAAGGTCACTCGACGGTCTTGAACCCGAACCGGGTGACGCCGAGCTTCGCGCACTCCAGGAGGATCGGCTCGACCGCCTCGTAGGGGACCGCCTTGTCCGCCCGGATCTGGACGGCAAAGTCCTCGTGCTGGCGGCCGGCGATCAGCATCTCGCGGATCTCCTCGAGCGTCACCTCGCGGCTGTTGACCCGCAACGTTTTGTCGATCGGGACCGTGATCGCCAGCCGGTGCGGGAGGTTTTCCTCCTCGACGCTCTGCGTGGCCTTCGGCAGGTCGACCGGATCGACCGCCTCGCTCCGGGCGAAGTGCGACGTCACCAGGAAGAAGATGACGAGGTTGAACACGACGTCGATCATCGGCGTCAGGTTGAGCGACATTCCGTAGCTGCGACGGCGGGTCGGGGCTCTCATGGCCGCCTCTTCTTGAGCGGCCCCAGCGCGTGGCCGGCGAGCAGCGACGCCTCGGCCACGAACTCGTCGATCCGGTTGCGGAAGATCGCAAAGAACGTCTGGGCGGGGATCGCCAGCGTCAGACCGAAGAACGTCGAGACGAGAGCCTCGGAGATTCCGGGGGCAAAGTCAGCGGTCTGCGGGTTGGCTTTCTCGGCGAATTCCGAGAACGCCTGGATCATCCCCCAGACGGTCCCCATCAGCCCCAGCAGGGGGCCGAGAACACCGATCAGCGAGAGGTATTCGATCCTCCGCGACAGGCGGGCCGCCTGCTCGACCGCCGTGTCTTCCATCGCCTTTTCGGCGGCGTCGTGGCCGTACTGGGCCTCCTGGAGTCCCGACTGCAGCAGGTAGCCCAGAAAGCTCGGGTACCGCTTCGCCTGCTCGTAAGCCTGCACGATCTGGCCGGCGGAGACGAGTTTGTGAACCTCTTCGGCGAGCCCGTAGGGGATCATCGCTCCGCGGCGGATCGTCAGGACGTGCTCCACGACGAGGGCCACCATCGCGATGCTGAGAGCGATGACGACGTAACCGATCGCCCCTCCGGCCCGGAGCAGGGCCCGGACTTCCAGGCGGCCGTGGCGAAAGATCGGGTCTTCCAGTGCCGCCCAAGCATCGTTGGGCAAAACGAGGAACAGCGCGACCAGCACCAGAATCCCGATCCGGACCCAGCGCACTCCGACTCCCTTTGGCATGCCACACCCTCCCTTGGCGTTATTCCGGCGACGGCACATTACCCCTTTTTAGAAGGGAGGTTAAGTGGAACCGGCCTGTCGAGCCGCGGGGAGCCAGCCCGGCGATCGGAGCCGCGGAAACTTGAATCCAAACCCCGGCGGGGCGGGCAATCAGGAGCCGCGGAGCCGCGGATCGCCGGTCAGGCGGCAGGGGCGGCAAGCTTGAGCGGACTGCCCGAGAGCGATTTGGGGTTATGACCGGCAGAGGTCGCCGCCGGATGTGGAATTGGCCCCGAGTCGGGGGCCGACCCCTCAAAGCGATGCGTGCGAATGGTCGAGATAGTTCCTGCTTGCTCGACACAGGGGTGTGTACTCTTGTTCACATTCCCGCCGGTGGTACTTTGTCATCTACGGGTAAATGCCCGTTGAGACAACGAATCGACCCGGGTAGCATGAAGAACTTGACGTCCGACGTGAATTGGGTCGCGATGGATGTCGAGCGCTTGGCGGTCGACTTCGGCCGCTGGAGATGCTGTTCCTTCAGGGACGTTGTTCCTTGAGGACACTGTCTCACGGCTATGTGCCCGCTGACGCGTGTCAGAGGGCTGGTGTCATGACTCTGGTCGCCTGATGTTCCGACCGGATCGCTGGAATTGGGTCCAGCTGTCCGCGTCCCAACTCCCTCAGTTGCCGCATCGGGCGGACCGCAATCGGAAGCACAGATGGGTTACACGATTCTGACGGGAGCCACGGGTCTCCTGGGACGGTATCTGGTGCGGGATCTCCTCGAGCAGGACGTCCCCCTCGCGGTTCTGGTTCGCCCCAGCCGCAAGAAGTCCCCGCAGGTCCGCGTCGAAGCGATGATGCGATCCTGGGAGAACCAGCTCGGACGTTCGCTGGGGCGGCCGGTGGTTCTGGAAGGGGACATCAACCAGCCGGACTTCGGCCTCAATGCCGACCAGATCAAGTGGGCGGCGGAGAACTGCGACGGCCTGATCCACAATGCCGCCAGCCTCGCCTTCGTCACGACCGGCCGGCACGCGGAGCCGTACCGCACGAACGTCGACGGGACGCGCAACGTCCTGGAGTTCTGCCGTCAGGCGGACATCCGCCGGTTCTTCCACGTCTCGACCGCCTATGTCGCGGGGAAACGCGTGGGCCGCTGCTTCGAGGATGAGGTCAATGTCGGCCAGGAGGTCTCGAACTGCTACGAGCAGAGCAAGATCGAGGCGGAGGAACTGGTCCGGGGGGCGGCTCCGGACATGTTCGACTCGCTGACCGTCTTCCGGCCGGGGATCATCATCGGGGACAGCCAGACCGGGATGACCACGACCTATCACAACTTCTACGCGATGCTGCAGATCGCCAACACCCTGGTTTCGCAGCTGGGTGAGCCCAATGCGACCGGGCTGACTCGGGCGGACCTCGTGAAGTTCAATCTCGACGGCCACGAGCGGAAGAACCTCGTGCCGGTCGACTGGGTCTCCGAAGTGATGAGCTGGATCATCACGCACCCGGAGAACCACGGAAAGACCTACCACCTGACCCCCCGGGCCACGGCAACAACGCGGCTCATGCGGGACGTCGTCGAGGCGTCGGTCGGCGTCTACGGCGTCGAGTTCTACGGCGCGGGAGAGCGGGTCCGGGAGACCCGCCACGATGCCGAAGACCTGTTCTTCGAGCACATGCAGGTGTACAGCTCCTACTGGCGCGACGATCCGGAGTTCGACACCACGAACACCCGCCTCGCCGCTCCGCACCTTCCCTGTCCGCACGTCGACCGGACGATGCTCCTCAAGCTGGCGCGGATCGTCATCCAGTCCCGCTTCCAGTGGAAGGACCCGGTTGTCACGGTGCCGCCGAAGGCCGCGGCTCAGCTTGAGTCGGCCGGCGTCTGAGTTCGGAGTCGCCTGCGAATCTGAAAACGCACGGTCCGTCGCCCGACGGACCGTGCGTTTGTTTTTTGTCCGATCCTTACCGGAAGACGCGGCGGAACGTCTCGATCGTCTGCCTGGCCGCGGCGTCAGGATCGGGATAGGCGAACGCTTCGGCCGAGGCGTACCGGTCGTATCCGATTTCGCTCAATGCGGCCGCGACAGGCCCGTAGTCCATGTGGCCGAGTCCCGCCGGCCGGCGGTTGGAATCGACGAAGTGGACGTGGCCGATCCACCGTCCCCCGTCGCGGAGCCCGGCGGCGATCGACGTCTCCTCGATGTTCATGTGGAACAGGTCCGCCAGCAGCCGGACGTTGATCGCCGGGTGCCGTTCCAGCAGCGAGACTCCGTCCTGTTGCGTGTTGCAGAGGTTCGTCTCGTAGCGGTTGAGCGGCTCGTAGATCAGTGGAACGCCGTATTGCCGGGCGTGATCCCCCAGTTCCACGAGGGCCTCCAGGAGCATGTCGAGCGCCGCGGGCTTCGTGACCTCGCCCTGCCACCGTCCCTGCATGGAGCCGATGATCGCCGGAGCTCCCAACGCGCCGCCGAAGTCGATCATGGAGCGGATGAAGTCGATCGCGGCTCTTCTCCCCGCGGCATCCGGATCGCAGAGCTGCCGTTTGTGGATCACCCAGCCGGCGCCGGTCCCGACCGCCGCCATCTTGAGGCCGTGGCCGTCGAGCAGCGACCGGACCCGTTCCACCGAGACGGCGTCCGGCCCGGGGGCGAAGAGTTCGACGGCGTCGAACCCGAGCTCCGCCGCCTTTCGGATCCCGGCCTCGACGTCGTCCCAGAAGACGAAAGGGCCCCCGCGGGCCTGCTCGACGAGGCTGATCGTGACGGCGGAACGGATCATGGAGCTTTTCTCTCGATGTCAGGGGGCCGAGCCAGGGCGGGGCGGAGGAGATCGCCTCAAGCCCTGTGAACTTCTTCGATCCGAGGCTCGACCGCACGGAGGGCGTCCAGAATAATCCGGGCTCACCGCGTTCGCACCTGTTTTGAGCCGCCGGCGTGCCTGACAACGACCGTGTCACGGAAGGACTGTCGGAGCCGGAGCCCGCGATCGGATGGGAGATCATCCGGCTGGCGATGCCCGTCCTGGCAGAGCAGTGCCTCCAGTTCTTCGTCGGCCTGTGGGACTACTACCTGTCGGGGCATCTCACCGGCCCGGGGGCGGCTGAGGCGACCGAGGCGGTCGGCACGACAGTCTACGGGAGCTGGCTCGCCTCGCTGATTTTCACGCTCGTCTCGGCTGGGACCACCGCACTGATCTCGAGGGCCTGGGGGGCGGGGGACTCCCGTTACGCGGCCCGGATCGGGACCGTCTCGCTCGGCCTGGGGATGGTGGCGGGGATCGTCTACGGAACGCTCGCCTGGACCGGCGCGCCGTATCTGGCGGCGTTCCTCAAACTCTCGCCGACGGCCGCGGCGCTCGCCGTCGAGTACCTGCGATGGGACGCGATCGCGGCGGTCCCGTTCAGCGTCACGATCGTCGGGGCCGCCGCGCTCCGCGGGACGGGGAACATGCGGACGCCGCTCCTGATCTTCTCGGTCGTGAGTGCCGTCAACGTCCTGATGGCGTGGAGCTTTGTCGACGGGTTCGGTCCGATTCCGTCCCTGGGGGCGAGCGGGATCATCTTCGGGACGTTCATCGCCAAGTGGATCGGCGGGACGCTGATGGCCCTCTGTTTCGCGCTCGGGCTGGGGGGCGTGCGGCTCACGGCGGTCTCGCGAGGCGAGGCGTTGTCTCTGGTCCGCCGGATGCTGCGGATCGGGCTGCCGGCAGCGGTGGACGGGATCTCGCTTTGGTGTGCCCAGATCTTCTTTCTGCGGATCATTCACCAGGCGGGGGATACCGCTCTCAAGGCCCATTTCGTGGGGATCGAGATGGAGTCGCTCTCGTACCTGCCGGCGATGGCGTGGGGGATCGCAACGGCAACGCTGGTAGGGCATCGGCTAGGGGCCGGGTTCCCGGGCCGGGCGATCCAGGTAGCCCGCGCCGCCCTTCAGCAGGTGATCTTCGTCGGCGCGCTGGCGGGGTTGGCGTTCTACTTCGGAGCGGAACGGATCTTCGGGCTGATGCACCAGGACGAGGCGGTGCGGCGGGTCGGGGCGGACGCGCTTCGGCTCCTGGCGGCGTTTGAGCCGCTGCTCGTGATCGGCATCGTCTCCGTGTACGCGCTCCGCGGGGCCGGGGAGACGCGGCTGCCGATGCTCCTGACCGTCTTCTCGACCGTCTTTGTCCGGCTTCCGCTGGCGTATTGGGCCGTCGGTGCGGGGTGGGGGCTGAGGGGGGCGTGGATGGGGATGTGTGCGGACATCACGCTCCGCGGGATCGCGAGTTCGTTGCTGTTGCTGAGTGGGCGGTGGGCCCGGACCCGCGTTTGATTCCGACCCGCTCGCTCGAACCACGTCCTTGCCGGCACGACTCTGTTCGCTCAAACCCAATGTGCGACGGCAGCCGGGGTCAAGGGGGCAACCCCTTGCCGCCGGAGGCGCTTCCCTGAGGAACCGTGGTCAACAACGGGTGTCCCCTTTGTGTACCGGCGATGGGGACTCGCCGCTCGCTTTGTATTCCCCGCGAATTGGTGAGGGGGCATACGACACGGCGTCCGCGCTTGGACACGGTCTCCTTCAGACATCTCTCGACGAGTGGGCCTCCGGCGGGCAAAGGGCCAATAAAAACAACACAGGCCCCTCTGCACTCCCCACCAGGGTGCCCCTGGACCCGGTGTGGCTGGCGACATGGGAGTTCACGTCCGAACCACATCGACCGCCGCGAACTGATCGCCCCAAGTACTATCCTGAACAAGCCCCGGATGCTTGTACTGATAGTCCCCCGTCCCGCGCCGGTCGGTCTCCTCCCTCACATACCGAGCCCACGTCCCCTCCGGCAGCCGCACAAGATGCGGCGGCGCTAGCGTCCCCTCCTTCCGACGAGCCCGCCACAGGAAGTTCAACGCCGCCAGCTCCCGATCCAGCTCCTCCAGAAACCGCCGGGCCTGGGCCTCTTCCGGCAGATCGGTGATCTCAACCAGAAAGTCATACCGCGGGTGCTCGCGCTCAAGTCGACGCGGGATCGCCGTGAACAGCCCCAGCGGAATCCCCAGCGTCTTCGCCGCGCGATGCGCCCCTTCAAGGACCTGGTGCTCCGTCACCTTCTCCCCTTCCAGATCGCCGACGCGCGTCCCCTTCTGAACAAACTCAAGCAGCGGCGCCTCGCCAATAAAGCCGTTGCAGCGGACAACGTCGCCAATGTGGAAGCGGTAGTAACCCGCCGACGTCGACATCACGAGATAGTAGTCCCGCCCCTCGATCAGCTCGTGCCCATCGAGCGCCGTCGGATGGGGCTGGTCAATCTCATCGACCGGGACGAACTCGTAAGCCCCCGCTCCCAGCGCCGGGACCCCTTCCGGGCGGCCGTCTTCAAGAGGGATCGTGTGCCGCCCCTCGCTGGAAACAAGCCCCATGTCCCGCAGCGGAACATCACCGAAGTAGTCCCGGACGTAGCGGACCTGGAACCCCGCTGTCCCGCCGATCCAGCCGCCGACGACCGGCTGCCGCCAGTAGTCCCGCGGATAGAGGTGCCCGGTCCGGTTGCGGATCGCCTCGAGCCACGCCGACCCGCGGCGGTTTTTGCGGGCCAGTCGGCTGCAGAGCCGCTCGCGGATTTCGCTTGGGATGTCAAGCTTCGTCGTGAGCGTGCCGTCGTGGATGTCGCGGATCAGCTCGTCCGAATGCTCGTCGCCGATCTGGGCGAGGCGGATCATCGTCCCCGGGTTCATGAGGATGATCCAGCCGACGTCGTCGAGGATGCACAGCCGCAAGGCGGTGTAGTAGCGTGCGACCGGGTCCTTGATGTCGTTGAGATCGCTGGGGACGGCGTAGAACGGGCGGATGAAGGGACTCGTGTAGCGGGCCAGGAGGGCGCTGACCATGCTGATCTTGTAGCCGCCGGGCGTGGTCCCCATGTCCCACGTCCCCGCCATCTGGAGGAGCTTCCGTCCCAGGTGCGTGGGGTGGTCGAGGAACAGTTTGAGGCCCCAGATGTCCCAGACCTCTTTGTATTCCTTGAGCCAGGTGGTGGTGACCGGGTTGAGTTTGGGGACGCCGCTGCTGCCGGTCGTGATCGTGAAGCGGAGGAGTTTTTCGTGAGCGGGGATGAGGGCGGAGGGATCGCCGCCGGCGACGGCGTCGATGTAGGGAGCGAAGTAGTCGTAGCCGGAGACCGGGACGCGTTTACGGAATTCGGCGATGGAGCGGATTTCGGAGAAGCCGTGATCGCGGCCGAAGCGGGTGTCGCGGCATTGGGCGACGCGGTGCATGAGCCATTCGCGTTGGAAGCGGGTCGCTTCCTGCATGGCGGATTGGAGGCGGCGGAATTTGGGTGTGGCGGCCGATTCGAGGGCGGCGCGTCCGAAGGTGGTGATGACGGAGGACTGGAGTGTGCGAAAGATCATGGATCCGGAACGGCGATCGTGGTGAAAACTTGGGCACCCATTCGACCATCCCATTTAACCCGGGTCCAGCCAGCGTCCCGCTGGACCGGGTTGCCGTGGAACGATGGGATTGAGGTGGCGGGAGTCGAGTCGGCGAGGACATGGTTCGAGCATAAGGGCGGACCGCGATGCCTACGACAGCTCGAATATGGCGCCTGGCCGCCCGAGCCCCGATGTTTAACCCAAGGTCGCCGACTCACCGGGTCCAGGGGCACCCTGGTGGGGAGTGCAGAGGGGCAACGCCCCTTTGCCCGCCGGAGGCCTGGCCGTCGAGAGATGTCTGAAGGAGGGGGTGTCCAAGCGCGGACCGCGTGTCGGATGCCCCCTCACCAACCCGCCGGGATTCCACAGCGAGCGGTGAATCCTCTACGCCGGTCCCACAAAGGGACATCCGTTGTTCACAACGGTTCCTCATGGAAGTGCCTCCGGCGGCAAGGGGGCCTGTGTTCTTTCTTTGGCCCCTTGACCCCAGGCTGCCGTGGCACGTTGGGTTTGAGGTGGCAGAGCTGCGCCGGCCAGGACGCGGTTCAAGCGAAGACTTACTTCAGCCCGTGCCGCTTCAGCTTGAAGAAGAACGTACTCCGCGGCATCCCCAGAATCTTCGCCGCCTCAGTCTTGTTCCCCCCGCACTTCTGCAGCGCCTCCGCCAACAACCCCCGCTCATCGTCCGAACCCACAACAATCGTTCGCGTCGGCCCCAGATTCGACAGCGCCCGCGGCACAGGCAAAGGAGCCCCCAGCAACTTCGGCTCGACCACCCGGGCCGTCGCCGACGATCGACCCGGCCGCCGGATCTCCGTCGGCAAATCCTTCAGCGTGATGATGTCGTTCTCGGCCAGCACCACCGACCGGTTCACCGCGTTCTGCAACTCCCGGATGTTCCCCGGCCACGAGTAGTTCATCAGCGCCTCGAGCGCCGCATCGTCGATCCGCGTGATCCGCCGCCCCTCCCGCTCCGCCGCCCCCTTCAGGAAGTGCGCCGCCAGTTCCAGGATGTCCTCGCGACGTTCCCGCAGCGCCGGTAACGTCACCGTGATGACGTTCAGCCGGTAATAAAGGTCCTCGCGGAAACGATGCTCCTGGATCAGCCGCTCCAGGTTCTGGTGCGTGGCGGCGATGATCCGGACATCGACCTGCACCGGCTTCGTGCTCCCCACTGGCTCGAACGTCCGCTCCTGCAGCACCCGCAGCAGCTTCACCTGAACGTCCAGCGAGATGTCCCCGATTTCGTCGAGGAACAGCGTCCCGCTGTGGGCCAGGGCAAACCGCCCCACCTTGTCCTCGCGGGCGTCGGTGAACGCCCCTTTCACATGGCCGAACAGCTCGCTCTCCAGCAGGGAAGGGGAGAGAGCCGCGCAGTGGACGCTTACGAGCGGCCCATTGCGGCGGGGACTGTTCTCATGCAGCGTGCGGGCCAGCAGCTCCTTGCCGGTCCCGCTCTCGCCACGGACGAGAACCGAGGCATCGCTGCTCGAAACCTTGCGGACCGTTTCCAGGACCTCGGTCATCGCCGGCCCGTGACCCACGATGGCGGTCCGCTGCAGCCCTTCGGCCGGTTCGTTGGCGGACCGGTTGTTCGGCGAGATGCTGTCCAGAATGCTCTGCAGCATCGCGATCTGCCGCTCCTGCTCGACGATCTTGACCGACTTCGACTGGAGGTCGTCGTTGAGTCGCGTCAGGTCCTCATGGACCCGGGCGCAGTGGAAGGCGACGCCCGTGATTCGACCGAGGGCATTGAGGAAGGTCGCGTCCTCGGCGGTGTAGGCCATCCCGTTCGGCTTGGACCCCAGCGTCAGGAATCCCGCGACTTCACTGTCGATCTCCAGCCCCGTGACAAGCTCTGTCCCGAGCCGGCGGATCAGCGACTGCTCCGGAGAGGTCGCCCCGGGAACCCGCTGGAATGAGGCTCCGTTTTTCAGGACCAGCAGCACCTCATCGGCGACCGTGATGTTGGGGGGAAAATCCCCCTTGCCGACGATTGCCGCGAGGGAAAATCGGGTCCGGGCATGGTCCCACAGGTAAAGGGCTGCGAGCTCGACCCGGAGAACTTCGCAGCAGGAGTTCAGGAGGTTCGAGGCGACGGCGTCCCGCTCCAGCAGGTTGGCCACGGCGCGGTTCATCCGCTGGAGGGCCCGGTCGAGTTGGTACTTCTCGCCGAAGAACTGCCGGTCGATCCACCGCTGGATGCGATCCCTCATCCAGGTGAGGGTCAGGACGCTCAGGATCAGCAGGCCAATCAGCGGCAGCGTCCGGTTGAGGAGCCCCAGGTCATTCCGGCTGGCGTACAGGACCCCCAGGGCGATCGAGAGGCTGAAGACGACCGACAGAAGGCTGTTGCTGACGTAGTACCACATCCCCCGCGTCAGAACCTGATCGATCAGAAGCAGCTTGTGGCGGGCGATGCCGATGGCGTAAGCGACCATAAACGAGGCCCCCGCCAGGAACATCGGGAGCTGAGCGGCGCCGAGGGCGAAATCGGTCCGGCGGAAGAGAGCCAGGAAGAGGGAGTAGGTGACCGGGATCGCCGCCAGGATTCCGGCCCACAGAATCCACTTGACCTGGTTCCGTTCAATGACGTTCTGCGCGTGGACGATGCTGTGAAGGGCCGCCGCCAGACTCCCGATGAAGTAACCCCCGGCGACCAGCAGGTAAGCCTGGATGGCGTATCGCAGACCGTGAAGGACCATGGCGGCGAACTGCCGCTGAACCGCTTCCGTCCCCCGAGCCAGGGGGCCGGGGCCGTAGTCCGCGGAAAGCCACCACGACAGCGCGATGAGGACGGTGATGATTGACGCCACGAGCGTCGGGATGCCGTAGATCAGGCCGAAGGTTGCCTTCGGATGCTGGCGGACGATTTCCTTCGGCGCGGGGAACGTCAGGAAGAACTGGAACAGGACCGCCGGGAAGAGGGTGGCGGCCACTCCGAAGGGAATGATCAGGGCCGGGATACCGCCGATGACCCACCAGTGATTGCCGCCGACGAAGGCGACGAGGCTGACGAACGTCGTCGCAAAGAAGACGTTGAGCGGCTGGTCAAACGGCCGCCGCCAGCAGGCGATCCCGCTCAATAGGACAATCGGGGTCTCGATCATCAGCCACAGCAGCGTCAGCAGCACCGCCCCCGCCGGGGGAGGGGTCAGTTCGACGTAGGTCCGTCGGATCTGCTCGTCAGGCGTCCGGATCCGACAGAGGACGTATCGCTGTCCCTCTTCGGACTCAACCAGCCGCGGCGGATCGGTCTCCTGGAGCAGCCGGGTGTCGAAGCCGGCGGTCTTCAGCCGGGCTCCGACCCGTGGAACGGCGGAGCGGAGGTTCCGAAGCTCGCGCGCATAGTCGACGAAGGAGTAGATCGGTTCGCCGTTGAGCTCAATCAGCGTGTCGCCCGACGCGATCGCGTCGCCGTGAGAGCGAAGGTCCGTCGAGAGCGCGCGGATCTCCAGACCGGGGCGGAATGGGGTTTCGCTCGTCAGCAGGCAGCGGAGGCCGATGTCCGGGCTTGTCGCCACGAACCACATCGCCGCGATGCAGTAGAGGAAGCTGACCACGGCCCCGATCGTCAACAGGCGTTGCGAGGTGCTGTGGATGGCCATGTGTCTGTACCTGCGTGCACTGTTTTCGGCGCCGTTGACGCGCCGAAATTGCCGATCTTATCGTAGCGGCGCTGGCGCTTAGGCGTCAACGAATTCGAACTTGAATGAAAATCCTTGGTGAAAAGAGATTTCAGCGCTGCATTTCAGAACGGCACGACGAGTGCATTACCAAAAACTGTCTGACCCAGCCCGACCCTTGGAGATACGCTGACGCCGAGTCCCGCTACTGACAGCAGCCTGACCCAATCTGCCGTCCTCTCAAGTTTCGTTTCTTCGGCTCGCGTTCTCCAAGGGTCTCTCTTTCGCTCCCTCTGAGCACTTCAGCCCTCAGCCGCAGCGTTGCCTTGAGCCGTGATGTCGGCATACTGCTCCAGCAGGTCGGCGATCCTCAGCAACAGATCAGCCAATGCCGGTGCGTCCGCCTCGACCACCCGCCGCAGCCCCGACAGACGTCCTCGCAGCTCGTCCGTCTCGTGACTCAGTTTGACGGCCCAGCGGGTGGTCCGCTCCACCTGCTCCTGGCAGTGCTGCAGTCGCCGCTTGGCCGCCTCGTGGGCCTGCTTCTCCTCGATGCAGGAGGGCTTGCGGTCCCCGACCCCCCGCATCAGGCAGCTCTGGAGGGCGATCCGCGTCGCCGACACATTGTCGAACGCCTTGCGGGTCTGCTGCGTCCAGTACAGCGGCCGGTCCTGGGAGATCCACTGGCTGACCCGCTGGAGCTCCATCTGGATCGCCTCGATCCCGCCTCCCGCTTCCTCGCGGAACTTCAGGACCGCCGCCCGGAACTGCCGGACCTCGGGAATCGCATGGACATTGGCCGATCCGGACATCATTCCGCTTCCGACGGGGAGTTCAGCCATCCCAGGAGGCGCGACAGGAACTCCTCCCGGCTGGGCTCGAACTCCAGTGTATGCTCGGCCCCCCGGATGACGGCGAGTTCTTTTCGAATGGCCGGCAGGCGGTGGAACCAGTTGCGGGCCGCCGTATTGTCCACGATCCGGTCGTTCTGCGACAGAAGCATCAGGGTCGGGAACGGGATCGCTTCGGCGGAGTTCTCGGCCTCCCCGGCCAGTGACTCGCTGGCGGCGAGGAAGCGGAGCGTCAGGTCGTGCAGGGCCAGGAAGTCCTTGTGGATGAACTCCTGCCACTGCGGATCCGAGGTGAAGAGGGAGGGGTCCCGAAGCGGAATGGGCACGGTTCGCAGCCCCAGGCTGGAAAGCAGGGCCAGCCGCAGTCCCAGTCTCTGCCACCGCGTCGGGCGGATATGGGTGTGGATCCCCGGGTAGAGGAGCACGAGACGGTTGAAAAGGTCCGGGTGGCGCGCGGCTGCGACGGCGGCGAGACGGGCCCCCCAGCTCAGCCCCAGGAGGACGCAGGGGAGTTCCACCTCATGGATCTCGCGGGCCAGCTCGGCGACGTCGTCGATCAGCCGCTGGACGGAGGGGGCGTCGCCGCGCCGCTCACTGCTCCGGCCCGATCCGCGCCGATCAGGGAAGTGGACCGACCAGCCGGCCTCGGCCAGGCGGCCGCACGACCAGCGATACCAGCCGGAATGGCTCTGGATCCCGTGCAGGCAGAGGATCGTTCCCCGCCGCGAAACGAGCTCCGGGCCGCTCCACTTGCGGACCGGGTGCTCGACCCCGTCCGTCGTGCGGAACAGATACCGGTCTTCGACGACCATGCTGCGTCCGGGCCTCCGAAGGCCTGCCGTGCGGAAGCCCGCGACACTCCGTCCCGGCAGGTGACGGACCGCGTCAGTCTCGAACGTTCGGGGCGAGAGGCGCCCGCAGTAGCCCGCTCATACCGACCGGCGCCGATCGGCTCGGGCTGTTCTCAGCGTGTGCTGAGCTTCGCGTCGTACAGCCGGGCCACGTCGTCCGCGCCGACCTGGATCTCGCGGATGAAACCGGTGTGGGTCCGCTCGTAGGAGATCTTGCGGGCGAGCGCCGGCGTCTTGTGGATCGCCGCCGCCAGCCAGTGCCGGTCCTCCGGAGAGAGCCCCTGGACATCGTCGGCGAAGACCGTCCGGGTTTCGACGACGAGGGAATCGACACGCGGATCAAACTTGTTGTAGTCAGCCATGAAACGCCGGATTCCAGAAAAGTCGAGAAAATCTTCGTCGAGTGTACCGGCCGATTTCGCCGGAAACCATCCTCGGCCGGCTGCGTGTAACCTCTTTCTGTTAAGACGCTTGCGGAATTGTGTCGCATCCCGGCGCTGGTCCAGGGAATTGACTTGACTTTTTTTCTGAAAAGTCACTCGTTGACGGTCGGGAGGGGCAGGTCTACTATTTTGGTGTGTGGATGCACACTTGTAGAAAAACGCTGCATGGGGTAGTTGGCTGGGGTGGCTTCCACAGGATGAGGTAGAGCCATGTTGGTGCTGTCGAGGAAGAAGAACGAGAGCATTGTCATCAACGAGAACATTGTCATCACGGTCGTGGAAGTCCGTGGAGACAAAGTTCGCCTGGGGATTCAGGCCCCGCGCGACGTTTCGATTCATCGCAACGAAGTTTACGAAGCGATGAAGCACGAGCCGAGCACGGCCCCGCCGCCGGACAACGTTCCGGCCCAGTAATTTCTGATGCGTGTACTGCCGATCTTCAAAAGCTCTCCGTCAGGAGAGCTTTTTTCATGCGCCGGGTTTCTCGCTTCCGTTCTCTGCATCCTGGCCTCTTCCCGGGTGATCGCGTTCAGCGAAGCGACTCTAGGAAGGCGATCAGATCGAGGAACTCCCGGCGGGTCATCCGCTCCGCCAGCTTTTCGGGCATGACCGAGGTCTTCTGCGGGACCCGCTCCTCCACGTCGGCCGTCTTCACCGTCGTCGTCTTGCCGGTCGAATCCCCCAGGACCGTCGTCCCTTCGTTCTCGTGAACGATCATCCCCGTCAGGACCTGGCCGTCGATGCTGACGAGCGTCCATGACGTGAACTGCGGGGAGACCTCGCGGCTCGGATCGAGGATCGACTCGATCAGTTTCTCGAGAGTCATCGCCCCGCCGATGCGGGAGAGGTTCGGGCCGACCGCGCCTCCGCGTCCGTCCACGACATGACACTTCACGCATCCTGGTCCTTCCGGGTGGAAGAAGACCCGGCGGCCCCGCGCGGCGTCGCCCGCGGGAAGATCCTTTGGGGCGCCAGCGGTCTTGAGCCAGGCGGCCGCGGTCGGAATCTCGGTTGGCTTCTCCCTGGCGGCGAGCGAAAGCGTGAGCTGCTCCTGATCCCGAAGGGCCTTCGAGGGAGCGGCAATCGTCTTGAACCACGCTTCGATGGCCGCAGCAATCCCGGGCGTAACAACCGCGGGGCGGAGCGTCCGCAGGATCTCGACCTGCTCCTCCTCGTCGCCGCTCTTGGAGAGGCGGGCGAGCAGCGCTTCCTGTACGGCACTCGACGCCAAAGCCCGGGAAGCCAATCCGAGAATCGCTTCGAGCCGCAGCGGTTTGGGGCGGGCCTCTTCCTGTGCGATCCGCAGCAGAGCCGCTTCCGCCGCGGGATTGGGAACGGTCGCGAGCGAACGGACCGCTTCCACCGCCAGAGCGTCGTTCTGCGATTCCGCCCACTTCGTCAGCGCCTCGACCGGAACGCCGCCGGTTTCGGAGCCGAGGAGCTTCAGCGCCTGGGTGCGGACGGCGTCCGTCGTCTCGGGCTTCTGAAGCAGCGGCAGGACGTACTTTCCGGGAGGAGTCTTGTCGAAGTCCTGAGGCGACCGGCCGTCGAGCATCTCCAGCGCGGCGAGCGTCGCGAGGAACAGGTCGGCGGTCATCGAATCGGACTCAAGGATCTTTGCAACGCCCGGCCGCAGTTCGGTGAGCTTCTCTTCGGCAGCCCATTGCACGGCGAACCGTCGGACCGGCGGGGACTCGTTCGC
The DNA here is from genome assembly GCF_001610835.1 of Planctomyces sp. SH-PL14. Taxonomy (NCBI): domain Bacteria; kingdom Pseudomonadati; phylum Planctomycetota; class Planctomycetia; order Planctomycetales; family Planctomycetaceae; genus Planctomyces; species Planctomyces sp. SH-PL14. The sequence goes on from NZ_CP011270.1 coordinate 6,714,698, forward strand.
CAGCAGATCCTGGATCGTCTTGGCGTCGCGGGGAGACTTTCGGCGGTGAAGAAGGCCGCGGTGGATGATCTCGTGCGGGCCAAGGGGTGTCTCTTCGCCCAGGGAAAACCCCGTTCGGATCATCTCGTCGATGGCGGTGGCCGTCACGAAGGGATCTTCGCCATACATCCCAAATTGATAGCACTCGGGACCGTCTTTCCAATCGCCTGTCCGCTGGCGGATGAGTTGTGCCGCCCCCAGGACGAGTGACCGCATCTGGTGCAAGGCCATGTTTTCGTCGGTCGAAAGTTCCTTCATCAGGGAGTTGAAGCGAACCTTTGCGTCGTCCGGGAACCCGAACTGCGGCACTTCCGCCAGAGCGACCACTTCCTGGTAGACCGGATCGTCGAAATGCTGGCGGATCTCGGTCATCGCCTCAGGGGTTCGGGTGAAGGGGAAATCGGCTGCCGCCTGCGGACTGCTGGCCAGCGCCCACACCGCCTCCATTCGCAGGCGGGTAGGCGACCGGCGGTCGAGAATGCGGGTCACGAGTTGCTTGCGGTCTTCTGCGGTTTCGACGAGCGACCGGGCCTGGCGGCGTCGGGCGCTGACGGGGAAGACCGCCTTCGGATCAGGTGCCGATGCGGCGACAGCCGCTTTCTTGGCGCGGTCCTTCGTGTGGACCCGCCAGATCCGGCCGTGGCCGTGGAGCTGGTAGTCGCGCTTCACCCAGTCGGTGCAGTACAGTGACCCGTCGGGAGCGAGCGCGATCCCGACAGGCCGAAATGTCTCTCCGCCGACGATGAACGGCTCCGCGACCGACTCGACCGAGGCCCCCTTGGGCTTCAGCCGGAACCGGTCGATGCGGTGGTCACCCCAGCTCGTCGCCATCAGATTTCCGAGGTATTCCTCGGGAAACGCGTCGTTCTCATACGCCAGGACGCCGGAGGGGGCTTCGCCCGTTCCCGCGACCATCGGCAGCGTTCCCGGGAGCTCGCCGTTCCAGGCTGTGAAGGGGTGCAGCCCCTTGCGGCCGTTGCGGAACCGGTAGCCGTAGTCGCCGCCGCGGATCACGTGCAGCAGGCGGCAGGGGGGGCGGCTGTCGGGATCGTTGTCGACGGTGAACAGCTGGCCGAAGGCATCGATGCACGACGCGTGCGGGTTCCAGAAGCCGGTGGCCCAGAACGTCATCTCCGTTCCGTCGGGGTTCATCCGGTAGATGTTGCCCCCCTCGCCGCCCCCTTTGATTGGCTGGTCCGGTGCCCCGCGGAAATGGATGGCGTACGGTTCCCCCAGGTTTTCGCCGAAGCCGAAGAAGAGTTTTCCCAGGGGATCGAAGGCGAATCCCGCCAGGCCGTTGTGCGGGTAGTCCCCCTTGGTGTCGAGCCAGACGAGCCGCGTCTGGCGGTCGCACCGGTCGTCGCCGTCGACATCCTCAAGCAGCAGGATCTCCCGGCGGGTCGCAACGAACACCTGGCGGTCGGCGGGCTTCGTTCCGGCTTCGACGACGATCGGGTCGAGCCAGGCGGGCCGGACCGCCACGCTCATGGTGTGCTTGAGGCCGTCCAGGAACACCTTGGGAGACTCTGCGCGGCCGTCGCCGTCGGTGTCCCGGAAGACGAGGAGCCGGTCGCTGGGGTGCCCTTTGTAGTCTTTGGGGGGGAAGTGGGTGTTGCTTTCGATGGCCCAGACGGTTCCCTGCTCATCGACATCGAGCCCGGTGGGGGTGACGATCTGCGGATTCTCGGCAAAGAGCGTGATGGCGAGCCGCGGATCGAGGGATCGGGGCGGGGCCTCCTCCGCGAAGAGGGATGGGGAGAGGCAGAGCAGGGACAGAAGGAGAATCGGCCGCATCAGATTTTCGCCAGCGGGATGTTGGGACATCGCTCGGGCGAAGCATCGCGGACGTGGTAGTGAGTGGCAACCGTAGGGATCTTAGGACCGAGTCCAGGGGCTACTCTGGTGGGGAGTGCAGAGGGGCAACGCCCCTTTGCCCGCCGGAGGCCTGGCTCGTCGGACATCGTCGAAAGGAGTGTGTGTCCAAGCGCGGACACCGTGCCGTATGCCCCCCTCAACTAACCCGCGGGAATTGCAAAGCAAGCGGTGTGGATTGAGCGAGTCCTCAACGCCGGTCCCACAAGGCGGACGCCCGTTGCTGCCAACGGTTCCTCACAGGAGTGCCTCCGGCGGCAAGGGGGTGAGACCCCCTTGACCCCAGCGGCCGTCGCACGTTGGGTTTGAGCGAACAGAGTCGTGCCGGCAAGCGCGGTTTGCTACTCGCGAACTTCGACTTCGTCTTCCAGAAACGTCGTCACTTCCGGGGCCGACGGAGACTTCTCATAAAGAGCCGGCTGCACAGCACCCGGTGCATCCCCCCGACGCGGCGTCGGAGAAAGCGGGACCGGCCCCAGCGAGGCCGAAGGCTGCAGCGTCGGCTCAATCACCGGAATCTCGGCGGACGCCGGGAGAATCTTGTCGTGATTGGCGTGGTACTGCCGCTGCATCGACGCGGCGATCTCATTGCGGAACGTTCGCAGTAGATGGACCTGCGCCGCTCCCGTGGTGTCCTCGTGGAACGTGATATCGTGTACGAGGTACCGATCCGCTTCCTTGACCAGCTTGACGTCGACGGTCTCCCTGCCGCGGCCGATCCGGACGACCGACCACGCGTCGACGGTCCGCATCGCTTCGACCGGTGCGGTCAGCCGCTTGACGACGTCGCTGTGGAACAGGTCGTTGAAGTCCGGAACGCTCCGGAGCTGGATCCAGACGATCTTGTTGAGCCCGTCATCGGAAGACTGCCGGAGAGCCTTCATGCTTCCGTGATGCACGCCGAGAGCGAACTGGTAGATCGGGATGAGCTGCTCGGCGTTGGCCTTGAGCGAACTCGGGCGGTCGAGGACCGGCATCAGGACGTCGTCGACGAGCAGTCCGGACTTGGTGCTGTGGAGCACATAGGTCAGGGCCCGCGAGCCCTGGGTGACGGTGACTTCGGTGACGTCCCCCTGGAAGACCGTGGCGGTCACTTCCGGGCGGGCCGCCTCGACCTCGGGGAACGGCAGCGACTTGAGCACCGACTCGTCCGCCCGGCCCCAGACGCGGCGACGGAAATCTTCCGTCGACATCTTTTCGAGCCGGATCTTGTCCCGGTTCGACAGGGCGTCCGCATAGACGTGCAGGAGTTGTTGCGAGAGGAACATCGAGGAAAGCCGCTTCACCTGGCTTCCCCCCTTCTCGAAGATCGTGACTTCGGCCACCTTGGGAGAGCTGTTCTCCGAGCCCGCCGGCGTTGAATCGCGCGGGGCCAGGTCTCCGGTTACCAGCGTGAACATGTAGATCCCGCCCGGGCCGTCCAGCAGGATCTCGGTCCGGTTCTTCTGCTGGCGGGCATCGTACTTGAGCCCCAGGAGTGCCTGAACGGGGAGCGGAACGGCGTCGAGGTCCGCCTCGGCGAGACAGGTCCCGTGGAAGTCCGGAGTCGTCACCTCTTCGAGCGTCGTCTTGATCTGGCTGCCGTACGCGGTGAGGAACGTCTGCGTCTGGACGAGGCAGCCGGCCAGCTTGCGGACGGAGCGGACTGTTTCATCCTTGGCGTCGGTCGCCGCGTCCTGGAGCTGCCACCGGCCGTCGATGTGGCGGAACTCGACCACCAGCTTGCCGAGCATCAGGAACGCGCGGTCCTTGTCGACGCGGGCGTCCGGCTGGAGCGACTTGTGCTTGGGCGCGTCGGCGACCACCTGGGAGCAGAGCTGCTTGAGCCACGGATCGGGGAGCCCTTCCAGCTCCTTCCGGAGGTCTGGACCGCACAGGCCCAGGATCTGTTCCCGTTCGCCTTTGTCCCACGCATTGAGGAATTCACGGAGCGAGAGGAGCAGGTCCATCTGCTCCGCCACGGAGCGGCTGACCGGAGCGGTCTTGGCGCTCGTCGACTTGGGAGGAAGGATGACGTCGTCCACCACCCACTGGTGCGTCTCTTCGCTGCGGACGAGCCGGTATTCGAGCTTCTGGGCCGCCTTGCCGACTTCGACGTAGACCTTCCGCTCGTCCTTGTTGACGTCCTGGACCTTGACGATCTTCGCCTTGTCGGTCGGGATCTTAAGGACCTTGAGGTCCTGCGTGGCGTCGGAAAGCCGCAGGGCCCGCTGTTCGAACTCGGGCGAGGAGGACGCGCGGAGCGAGTCGAGGTCCTTCTCCTGGATGCCGGCGGCAAAGCGGTCGATCGCCTGCTGGGTGAGGATCTTGGCGCAGCCGGTCAAGCTCATGCCGAACAAGGCGCAGGCCCACAGGTATCGAGAGCGGCGTCGCATGAGAGGTCCTGAAGGGCGGGACAGTGAAGGGAAGTGAGAGGCGAGGCGGCGGACAGTGCGGTGGGAACGGGGTTGGCCGGGAGGGCCCGAGGCGGACGTTCTCCACGAAGGGAGTGCCGTTCTCCTCCATCCACGGGGAACCGGTCAAGGCGGGGGAGAGAGCCGGCCGGAGCGACCGGCAAAAGCGGCAGTTGGAGCGGTCCGCCCGGAGGTCCTCACAGCGGCAGGAGCTGCCGAAGGAACGGTACGGCGCCGGGCGCCTGCCTGCGGGCAGGCTCGTGGCGGATCGCTGACAGTCCTTAACTCAGCAGCATTTGCAGATCGTCCGCCGTCAGTTTCCGGATCAGGCTCTCGTTCTCCGAGATGATCGCCTCCGCGAGATCACGTTTCTGCTTCTGCAGTTCGAGGACTTTTTCCTCGACGGTGTCGCGGGCGATGATTCGATACGCGAACACGCTCCGCGTCTGCCCCATCCGGTGGGCGCGGTCGATCGCCTGGGCCTCGACCGCCGGGTTCCACCACGGATCGAGGATGAAGACGTAGTCCGCGGCGGTCAGGTTCAGGCCGTGTCCGCCGGCCTTCAGGCTGATCAGGAACACCCGGCACTCCTCTTCCGACTGGAACCGGGAGACGCGGGCCTTGCGATTCGCCGTCTTTCCGTCGAGATACTCGTACGGGATCTTGCGGGTCTTGAGAGCCCTTTCCACGAGCGCCAGCAGCGTCGTGAACTGGGAAAAGACGAGGATCTTGTGCCCCTCCGCGGCCGCCTCCTCGACCTGCTCCAGCAGGGCCTCCAGTTTGGCGCTGCCGTCTTTCCCGCGGGCCGCGTCGATCAGGCCCGGGTGGCACGCCGCCTGACGCAGTCGGAGCAGGGCTTCGAGAACGTGGATCTTGGACTTCGCCAGACCCTCGGTCTCAATCGTGTCGGAGAGCGAGGCCCGGTAGTGGTTCCGGAGTTCGTTGTAGAGCTTCCGCTCCTTGGGGGAGAGATCGACGTAGAGCGTCTGTTCCGTCTTCTCGGGGAGCTCGGTCAGCACCTGGGCCTTGGTCCGCCGCAGGATGTATGGCCCGATCGCCCGTGCCAGGAGCGTGAGGGCAGTCGGGTCGCCGTCGGTCGAGCGGGAAAGGGCGTGGAACGCCGTTGACCGCCCCAGCATGCCGGGGTTGAGGAACTCGAACAGCGACCACAGCTCGCCGAGATGGTTTTCGATGGGTGTTCCGGTCATGGCGAGCCGGTGGTCCGACTTCAGCAGGAGACACGCCTTGGCGCTGTTGGAGTTGGCGTTCTTGATCGCCTGGGCTTCGTCCAGGATCACCGTGTCTAAGTCGACCTCTTTGAGCTTTTCGATATCCCTTCGGAGTGTCCCGTAGGTCGTGACGATCAGGTCCGCCTCCGCCATCGCCTCGAACCCTTCGTGCCGCTCGATGCCGTGGTAAGCCACGACTTTGAGGTGTGGCGTGAAGCGGGCCGCCTCGTCCTGCCAGTTGAAGACGAGGCTCTTCGGAACGACTGCCAGCGACGGCTTCCGGGGCTCCGACTCCTTCCGTGAGACGCGAATCGATTCGAGGTGGGCCAGGACCTGGATCGTCTTGCCGAGGCCCATGTCGTCGGCGAGACAGCCGCCGACCCGGAACTCCCGCAGGAACCTCAGCCAGCCGAGCCCCTGCTTCTGGTAATCGCGAAGCGTCCCCTGAAAGGACTTGGGAGCCGACTTGGACCGGACCCCATCAAACGCGCGAAGCCGCTTGCGGTAGGCGCGGAACGCTTTGTCGAGATCGGCCTCCGGCTGGGCGGAGAGCAGGGCGTCGAGGAGCATGGCCTGCGATGAGCGGAATCGGATGGCGCCGTCGGACGTCTCTCCCAGCCGGGAGAGCCCACCGTACTTCTTGAGCCACTCCTCGGGCAGGAGGCCCTGGCTTCCGTCATCCAGCAGAACGTACTTGCTTCCGGACTCGACGGCCCGGAGCAGCGCCGGCAGCCGGGCCGTGACTCCGTCGAAGTCGAAGGTCCCCTCCAGATCGAACCAGTCGACGCCGCTGCGGACGGAGAGCTGGAACGAGCCGGGCCGCCGGATCGCCCGTCCGTCGGCGACGACCGTCCATCCGCTTTCGGCCAGATGCAGGACGTGGCCCGCAACGTCGCGGCGGGGCATCGAAACATGGGGGTCGTCATCGGCGGAGCGCCGTGTCAGCTCCATCCCCAGGGTCAGCAGGTCCCGCAGGTGGCCCCGTTCCGCCGACGGTTCGCGGTCATAGGCCGTCTGTTCGGTCCGGGAGACGCACGCGGGGGCGGGGTCCGTCAGAGAGACGCTCCCCTCCCCGTAGTCGAAGCGGACCGCCGCCGTCACCTTCTGAGAGGCGGTGACGGGGCCGAGGACCAGCCGCGGCCTGGGCGCCACGGACCCGCGGGTCAGCACAAGCTCCGGGGGAAAATCGAGGTCCGGGAGTTCCTTTCCGGACCAGAGCAGGTCGAGGAAGCTGTCCCGGTCCGCAAAGGGAACGGCGAACTGGCCGTCGCGGCGGAGCAGTTTGACCCATCCCGCCTGCGAGCCGATGTCGATCTCGGCCACGCGGTCCTCAAAGATGACGATCCGGTCCATGATCAGGACCGGCGTCTTGAGATCAATCGCCGCTTCATCCTTGTTGCCGTCCCCCGTCGTCGGAGCGGCGTCACCCCGGGCCCGGACGAGTTGCCCCTGGATGGTCCACTCCTGGCGGGCGGTCTTGTTTCGCGGACCGCTGGCCGAGAGCCGCAGCCGGTACTGAGCTCCGGAATCCCAGCGGAGCAGCGGGGCGGTCAGGACCGGGACGCCGGTGTTGAGGATCCAGTGGAGCCGGCCGGTCTCGCACAGATCTCTCGCGAAGCTCGGCTCCGGGGAGAGGATCTGGGCGGTGTTCTGGGGAGTATTGTAGCTGTAGAAGTTGTATCCGGATTGCTGATAGGGATTGCGATCCAGCGACGGATCGAGTGCCCGAAAGCGGGACACGAAGCGTCGATCGACTTCCTCCAGTCCGTTCAGGCCGGCCGCGCCGTTCAGCGAGGCTGGCGCGACCATCACCGTTCCGTTCGCGTGCGTCTGGCGCCTGTAGGCCTCGACGACGAGGGCGGACGTCGAGACGCTCCGGCCGATGTTGATCACGTATTCCAGCGGACTCGTCTCCCGCTCGTGGGGCAAAGCGGGATCGCCGGCGGGGGAGCGCAGGAAAGAGAGCTGCGACTTCCAGTCGGCTCGGGCTGGCGGCGTGGACCTCAAATCGGCCGAGGAGAGATACCGCGGCTGCGGTCCGCTGACTCCAGGCTCGTCATCGTCGAAGTCGATCCTCTGGCCGAAGCTGTCCTCATCGCCATCCTCCTCGTCGAAGCGATCGTCTCCCATGAACTCCGCGAGATTGGCTGCCGTGATGACTTCGTGGTCGAAGTCGACGACACCTTTCGTGAACTGTTGGGTGCGGATGTATCCGCGTTGTTCGGCTTTGACGATCGAGGCCCAGATGTGTTTGCAGAGGGAGCCGTCGAGGTAGTGGGGGCAGTCGCAGGCGACTTCCAGGGATTTGCCGCTCAGCTTGAGGAACACGTTGTAAGGCTCATCGAGGCTCCCCTGGACCTCGCAGCCGATCCGCGGCAGCTTGACCGAAGTGAACGTAACGAGTCCGTCGCGGGCGTAGCTGTCCCCCTTGGATCGGACTGCCGCCGAGAACTGGCGGGTCAGATTCGCGGCGACAGGCATGGAGCATCCTTGCGGAGAGGCGGGAAACGGGGGCGCAGCCAATCATGTGGGATGGCGGCGGGGTGTCAATTGCTGGACGGGGGACTGGCCCTACGATTCCTGCGGGCGCGATCGATCTCGGATGACGTTGGGGAACCGTGCGCCTCCCAGCCGGGTCCAGGGGGACCCTGGTGGGGGATGCAAGGGGGCCACGCCCCCTTGCCCGCCGGAGGCCTGGCCGTCGAGAGATGTCTGAAGGCGTGAGTGTCCAAACGCGGACACCATGTCGGATGCCCCCTCACCAACCCGCGGGGATAGCAAAGCCAGCGGCGTGGGGTAGGGGAGTCCTCATCGCCGGTTCCACAAAGGGACACCCGTGACTTACCACGGTTCCTCACCGGAGCGCCTCCGGCGGCAAGGGGGTGAGACCCCCTTGACCCCAGGCTGCCGTGGCACGTTGGGTTTGAGCGGGCATCGTCGTGCCGGCAAGGGACGTGATCTGAGCCGGTGACGTATGACACGTCGCCTCACTGACCACCACTCGGTGAACACACCCGCACCATTCCCGACAAATCATTTCGCCAAAGCCCGCTTCAGCACGTTGGCCGTAATCTTCTGCACACGCTCATCCGGCCCGTGCGGCCGACTCCAGTGCGACCACGGCAACACGTGGCCCGGCGGAGTCGAGAGCCCCTGGACCCAGAAGATCGTTGAGGCGTTGAACACCACGTTCCCCTTCGGCCCGGTATAGACCGTGGCGGTCCACTGCTGCGGCTGCACGCCGCCGACCCACGCCGTTCCGCCGCCGACAACTTCCAGTCCAGGGATGTCCGCCGGCTGCCCGTGGTACTCCCAGCCGATGAGGCCGGGGATCCGGTCCCCCTTCTTCATCCCGGTCCCTTCGAAGATCCAGTGCTCGGGCTTCGTGCAGATCCAGTCGCCGCCGCCGTTGACCGGCTCAATGTTCCGGGCCCCCATCAGGAGCCCCTCGTCGGGACCGCGCTCGGGGAAGGGGCCGTTGTCCTTCTCCCGCCCGACGGCGTAATCGTTGTCCGCTCCGTAGGGGCCGCCGCGGAACATGATCCGGTGCGGCCGGCCATCGGCACTGTCGCGGTACGGCGTGACCCAGCAGATCGAGTTCCCGGAGAGGAACATCAGGCTCACCCCCTCGTCCCGCATCTTTTCGACGCTGCGGAACTGACGGATGTCCCAGTATTCGTCATGCCCCACGCTCACGAACGTCTTGCACTTGAGTCCGCGGTCCGGCGTCAGCAGGTCGCTGTTCGTGCAATAGGTGACGTCATAGCCATGCTGTTCGAGCCAATAGGCCATCGGGAATTCGAGCGGGAGGTATTCCCCGGCTCCCACCGTCAGCGGATCGTTCACGACGCCGTCGAACTGTGCCTCGCGGCCGTACGGGCGGTCGAAGCTGACGTCGGCCCACGGGCCCTGGTTCCCCTTGGGGTGGGTGTAGACCGAGTAGTTGTCCGGCCAGCGGTTGTAGGCTTGCCAGGTGTTGTCGGAGCACTGGAAGAGGATGTCGGCCGGCCGGTCGTCGGTCACGATGAAGATAACGTAGCTCTGCCAGTACGGCTCGTTCTCGGCCTGCGGAACGGTCGTCAACCGGCCGAGGTACACACCGCTGAGCCAGTCTTTCGGGATGGTCAACTTGTGTGAAACGTCCCACCGGCACTCATGGAGGTTCTTCTCGCCCGGCTTGGGTGTTGGCTGAGTCTTCCCTTCGAGCGGTCCGACCTTCGTCATCAGCCGTGCCCCCCGTCCGCCGTAGTAGCCGGTCCGGAACACCTCGAGGGTGTAGGGGAGGGGAGGATTGGTCGAGACGCAGATCTCGACGGTCTCGCCCGCCTTGACACTCTGTTGCCGGCAATAGCCCTCGATCCACGGCGAACGGAACTTGCCGCCATCGACGCGGACGCGGGTCAACTGCCAGTCGGTCGACCCGGTCTGCTGGTTTTCGGCGACGATAGGAGACTCCGCTCGGACCTGCCGTGGTGCTCCGCAGGCAATGGCGAGCAGGAGGAAGAGGAGCGACCGAACCCGGTAGGGGGGAACGGCTGTCTGATGAATGTTCAGCATCGTTGTCGATCAGGCGGGAGACGCTCGTTCGCGTCGGGAAGGACTTGGCAGCGGCGGCGCGTGATGCGTGGCCCAGTCTGGCAAGTCGTCGGTGGTCCATCAAATGTTGTCGATGGATTGCCCCGGTCGAGAGCAGGCTCGAACCACGTCCTTGCCGGCACGACTATGCTAGCTCAAACCCAACGTGCCACGGTCGTCTAGGGTCAAGGGGGCCACGCCCCCTTTCCGCCGGAGGCACTTCCATCAGGAACCGTGGTAAGTAACGGATATCCCCTTTGTGGGACCAGCGTTGAGGACTCCCTCAAAATTCACCCCTGGCGATGCAATCCCCGCGGGTTGATGAGGGGGCATACGACACGTTGTCCGCGTCTGGACACGCACTCCTTCCCGTGATTTCCGACGAGAGGGCCTCCGGCGGGCAAAGGGCCATAAAAATAACGCAGGCCCCTCTGCACTCCCCACCAGGGGTACCCCCTGGACCCCGCCAAATGACGTTATTAGGAATCGTTGCGTTCACCTCGCCCGCCCCCTAAAACGGGGCCGCATTCGACTGCCGTTCTGTCCCCGAAAGCTCGACCGTTCCATGGCGCAGATCAACGAAAACTACCTCAAGCTCAAGGCCGGATATCTCTTCCCCGAGATCGCCCGCCGGGTGAAGGCCTTCGCCGAAGCCAATCCTGCTGCCAAGATCATCCGCCTCGGCATCGGCGACGTCACCGAACCGCTCCCCCCCGCCGTCATCCAGGCGATGCACAAGGCGGTCGACGAGATGGCCGATCGAAACACCTTCAAGGGGTACGGCCCGGAGCAGGGGTACGACTTCCTCCGGGAAGCGATCGCTAAGCACGACTTCCAGGCCCGTGGCTGCGACATCGCCGCGGACGAGATCTTCGTCTCCGACGGCTCGAAGTGCGACACGGGGAACATCCTCGACATCTTCGGCGAGAAGAACAAAGTCGCGGTCCTCGACCCGGTCTACCCGGTGTACGTCGACACGAACGTCATGAGCGGCCGGACCGGCGCCGCGGACGACAGCGGCCGCTACGGTGGACTGGTCTACCTCCCGGCGACGGCAGAGAACGACTTCACGCCGACCCTCCCGAAGGAAAAGGTCGACCTGATTTATCTCTGCTATCCCAACAACCCGACCGGGACCGTCGCGACGAAGGAGACGCTCCAGCAGTGGGTCGCCTACGCCAAGGCGAACGACGCGATCATCCTCTTCGATGCCGCCTACGAGGCGTTCATCACCGATCCGTCGCTCCCGCACTCGATCTATGAGATCGAAGGGGCCAAGGACGTGGCGATCGAGTTCCGGAGCTTCAGCAAGAACGCGGGCTTCACCGGGACGCGGTGTGCGTTCACGGTCGTGCCGAAGCAGCTCAAGGGGACGACCGCCAGCGGCGAGAAGAAGGAGATTCATCCGCTCTGGAACCGCCGCCACACGACGAAGTTCAACGGCGTCTCCTACCCGATCCAGAAGGGGGCGGCCGCGGTCTACACCCCGGAAGGGCAGGCGCAGACGAAGGAACTGATCCAGTTCTACCTGACGAACGCCAAGCTCCTCCGCGAGGGGCTGGAGAAGGTCGGGATCAGCGTCTACGGCGGGGTCAACGCCCCGTACATCTGGCTCAAGACCCCCAAGGGAATGAAGAGCTGGGAGTTCTTCGATGAACTCCTCTCGAAGGCCCACCTGGTTGGGACGCCGGGAAGCGGCTTCGGTGCGTGCGGCGAAGGCTACTTCCGTCTGAGCGCGTTCAACAGCCGGGCGAACATTGAAGAGGCCGTCGCGCGGTTCCAGAAGGTTGTCAGCTAGATCCGCGAGGGAGTGTGCAACGCCGGTCCTCGCTCGGGGACCGGTTTTTCTCAGTGAGCGGCCGTCGGAGTGTCGTTGGACACCGGGCCGTGATGCCCGTTGCCGTTGCCGTTGACGGCCGGCGTCGGCAGAGCGACGCGTGACGGGACTTCCGCGGGGGCGGCCGCGGGTGAAGATGACGCCTCCCGCTCAAGCTCGTGCCCGAGTCGCCACGCCTCCGCTTCCGCGTGGCAGGCCACGATCCGGTCCCGGATCAGGGCGACAAGGTCGTCCTGGCGTTCGCGGCTAAAGCTGTCGATCGTCTCGACGCTGATCGGCTCGCCGTACACCACGCGAATTCGGCCGGGCCGGGGGAACAGGACGTTCCGCGGGTACGATTCAAAAGCCCCGGAGATTCCGATCGGAATGACCGGCACGCCCGCCCGCCGGGCGATTGCCAGGAAGCCCGGTTTGAACACGCCGATGGAACCGTCGCGGGTCCGCGTCCCTTCGGGAAACAGCCCGACGTAGTAGCCCTGCCGGCAACGCTCGATCGAGAGCCGCATGCTCTCAGTCCCGGCTGCTTCCCGCCGGATCGGCATGACGTAGGTGGCGCGGAGGATTGAGCCGATCACCGGGACGCGGAACAGGTTGTCCCGGGCCAGGTAGCTGACCGGACGATGCAGTCCGGCGGCGGCGAACAGCGGATCGAGAAAGCTCTGGTGATTGATGAGGAACAGCGCTCCGCCAGGGGGGAGCCGCTCCAGTCCGCGTACCCGATATCCGAGCCAGAACGTGAAGAAATTCTGCATCAGGAACTGGAGCACGCGCCAGGTCCAGTTGCGGTATTGCGGATCAGCGGGTGACGTTCGAGAGCCGGACATCCTGCAGCGCAGCAGAGAGGGGAGGGTGGGCCGCATGGTAGAACGGAGCGTCGCTGCGGGACAGCCCCGATGGTGTTTCGTGAAGGTGGCCGGGCGGAATGGCTGATCGAGCCGCGGCCTTGCCGGCACGGCTCCCATAGCTCAAACCCAACGTGCTACGGCAGCTGGGGTCAAGGGGGAAACCCCTTGCCGCCGGAGGCGCTTCCATGAGGAACCGTGGAACACAACGGACGCCCGCTTTGTTGAGCCAGCCATGAGGACTCCCTCAATCTACCCCGCTCGCTTTGCAATCCCCGCGGGTTGGTGAAGGGGCATTCGGAACGGTGGCCGCGCTTGGACACGTGCTCCTTCAGACATCTCTCGAAGGCCAGGCCTCCGGCGGGCAAGGGGGCCAAGAAAACAACACAGGCCCCCTTGCATCCCCCACCAGGGTGCTCCTGGACCCGGTTCTTGACGACGGAGTGGCAAGTGTCCTCTATCGCAACTCCGCGGCTCCGTTCAGGACCGACACCCGTGGTCCGGACTCGGGAAACCGGGTCAGCGTGACGATCACCGGCTGCGGCCGGGCGTCGCGGAAGAACTGGACGAACTGCGAGCCGTCCGAGAGGGTCCGGACCATCGCAATCTCGCGGGAGGAGAACGGAGCGGCCTGCGGATCGCTCTGGCGGAGCTGCGTGGTCCCTTCATGGGCCAGCAGATCGGCGGCAGCCCCGCCGCCCACCTGCTGTACCGCCATGACGTTCTGAAGACGGGTCTGGATCGCGGCCAGTCGCTGGAGGTCGGCGATCTGGGGATAACGGCGCGCCAGGAGGCCGACCGCGGGACACTCGACGCGATGCCGGAATTCTCCGCTCTGGACTTCGATCACGGTCGTCGCGGCACCCGCGACGTCCGGGCGGAGGCCAGTCGTCCGGGCGGACGATTCAATCTCCTGCCAGAGGATCGGCGTCGAGATCTGGAGCAGTCCGTGCCGCTCCGTCAGCTCGGCCGCCAGGCTGCGAAGCTCAGCGTCGGTCAGGCCGCCTGCGGGAGTCACCCGGCGTCCGTCGGTGCTCAGGAAAACGTCGCCGTTATGACGGATGTCGAGGGCCGGGACGGTCGGAACCGGGTTGCCGGGATCGACGAACGTGAGACGCAAGAGGGAGGGGGAGGCCGACGGCGTGGCGAGTCCGGCCGGCGGTTCCACGGCCGCCGCAGAGCGCGGCAGGACCATCGGAAACGTGCCGAACAGGCAACACAGGAACAGCGCACACCGAGACGGATGGGACATCATGTCGATCCGTTGAGGCGTCCTCGCCGTGTCTCGCCGCTTCGGGCCGCTGGACCTGCTCGCCCGATGGCGTGCTGGTCCGGGATCCGTCGGCAGTGACTTCAGGCCGGACGCTCCCCTACGTGGAAGGAATCCATTCCGCAGATCGTCCGCAGAGAGCGGCGAAGATTACCGGAAGAGCGACGATCGTCACAACCCGAAGGGTTTTCGCTCGCGCCGTGGACGGATGGATACGTCTTCGTGGCTTCCGGGTGGGACCTGGCGCAACAAAAATCCCCCTGAGAGACTCAGGGGGATTGGGCGATTCAGTCGATTTCTGAAGCTCAGTTGCTGTTGCCGGGCGACCGGGTTTCCACGGTGCTGGCCGGCGTTTCCTGAGTCTGAGCGGCGAGCTCCTTGGCCCGGGCCTGGGCTCCCTGGACGAGCTGATGGGCCGCCACCAGCTGATCGCGGGTGAAGTAGGGGACGTCGGCCGCGGCAGCGCGGTCGAACATCTTGCTGGCGAGCTGATCCCAGCTCATGTTGCTGGAAAGGTGCCACGCGGCCGCCTGGGCGACATTGCGATCGAGCTTGCCCGTGCCGATGGCCGAGCAGAGGACTTTGAGTTCCGGCTTGTCGCTGAACTGCTCAACGGGGACCAGGCGATAGGTCGAGCGGGCCGTCGGGTTCTTCTTGCCATGCTCGAGGCAGACCGAGTTCATCTGGACCTTGACGGTCTCAGCAGCGGGAATCGAGAAGAATCCCCCACCCATTCCGCCGCCGCCCATGCCTCCCATTCCACCGCCGCCCATTCCACCCATACCGCCGCCCATTCCGCCGCCCATTGCCTGCTGACCGCCGCCGCCCATTCCGCCCATTCCTCCGCCACCCATCCCGCCCATTCCGCCGCCGCCCATGCCTCCACCGCCGAACTGCGGGTGGACCTGGATGCCGACGACGGCGTCGGGAAGGACAACGGTGATCGGCTTGTCGGTGTTGTTCTTGATGAACACGTTGCCGACGAACTCGTTCTGGGGACGCATGACGACGTCGAGCGACTTGCTCTCGATGCCGTCAAACAGCTCGACCTTTTCGGCCGAGGGGTCGTACTTGGGCTTGGTGATCGGCTTCTTGAATTCGCCCGCGCCGGCCGAAGCCATGCTTGTCAGCAGGGCCAGTCCGAAGAGAACGCTTCGCTTGAACATCATGACCGATACCTCGTGCCTGCGACGGACGGATGAAACAGGGGGAGACGGGCGGACCGACTGCGCACGAAACGGCGCAAGGGCGGCGTGGCTCAGTGGATGTTATCGTGCCCGGGAAACCCTCTTCAACGAAATCTTTGGTGGGACCGGGGGATTCGGCCGGAGATCTGTGGGAATGCTCGCTCTGTTCGGAACGTCCCGCACAAGGCGAATTGCTGGAAACGGTGGGATCCAGCTGGGTCCAGGGGCACCCTGGTGGGGGATGCAAGGGGGCAACTCCCTCTTGCCCGCCGGAGGCTTGGCCGTCGAGAGATGTCTGAAGGAGCACGTATCCAAGCGTGGACACCGTGTCGCATGCCCCCTTACCAACCCGCGGGAATTGTACAGCGTGAGGGAGTCCTCAACGCCGGTCTTGTAATCCGGCGGTCCGTTCCAAACTCGGTCCGAAACCTGCGATCCATTGGACTTTTCGGATGGGGTGGGGCATGCTCAACGGGTGATCCGTGCGGGGATTCGGGAAAATCCGATCTCCGGCGCGGTCTCTCAGGGGAGTCAGACGCATGCAGTTCCGGTCCGTTCGGCGACAGATTCCCGCGGTGTGCGCCTGGAGTCTCCTGGGTCTGGCCGCGGGGAGCCGGTTCGGTCTGGCGGACGATGCGAAGAAGCCGGACACGGCTCCCACCGCGGCCGCCGCGGAGACGTCGACTCCGAACGGCCCCCTGCCGGGGCACTCGTACCACGGCGAGGTCTTCGACGAAGGGCCGCGGCAGAAGGGGACGCTGCTCGGGACGAGCGGGACGGTTTCGTTTCCGGCGACCTCGGCGGTCGCCGATGTCCAGGCCTTTGTGAACCAGGGGGTCGCGCAGCTTCACGGGTTCTGGTACCTGGAAGCGGAGCGGTCGTTCCGTCAGGCGGCGATGCTCGATCCGGACTGTGCCATCGCCTACTGGGGGATGGCGATGGCGAACACCGAGAACGCCAAGCGCGCCGCCGGCTTCATCGCCGAGGCGGTGAAGCGGCGGGAGAAGGCGTCGCGGCGGGAACAGCTCTACATCGACGGGCTGAGCGAGTTCCTCAAGAGCTCGCCGGAGGCCAAGTCGGCGGAGAAGAAAGAGGACGCCAAAAAGGACGAAACAGCGAAGGACGGGGCCAAGGAGACGAAGTCCGAAACCGCCGAGTCCGCGAAACCGGCCGACAAGAAGCCGCCCGAGAAGCTGACCGCGGAGCAGAAGAAGGAGAAGGAGCGGGAGCGGCGGCAGAAACTGGCCGACAGCTTCGAGAAGATTGTCTCCGAGTTCCCGGACGACCTGGAAGCGAAGGCCTTCCTTGCCCTGCATCTCTGGCAGAGCCGGACCAAGGGGCTGCCGATGCACAGTCCGACGGCGCTCAACGCCCTCCTGCAGGAGGTCATCGCCGCCAGTCCGATGCACCCCTGCCACCACTACGTCATCCACTTGTGGGACGAGAAGGAGGCCAAGCGGGCCCTCAAGTCCGCTGCTATGGGGGGGCCGTCCGCGCCGGGAATCGCCCACATGTGGCACATGCCCGGCCACACCTATTCGAAGCTGCACCGCTACCACGACGCCGCCTGGCAGCAGGAGGCGAGCGCGCGTGTCGACCATGCCCACATGATGCGGGCCGGGCTGCTTCCCGATCAGATCCACAACTTCGCCCACAACAACGAGTGGCTGATCCGGAACCTGATCCATAACGGCGACGCGCATGCCGCCGTGGCGCTGGCCAAGAACATGATCGACCTGCCGCGGCATCCGAAGTGGAACACGATCGACGACGGCGGCTCGAGCGCCTTCTTCGGCCGTGTCCGGCTCTACGACGTCCTCCAGCAGTTCGAGATGGGTTCGGAGGTCCTGCGACTGGAGTCGACGCGATACCTGGAGCCGGTCGCCAAGGAGGCGGACGAGCGCCGCCGCCAGTCGCTGATTGCCGCGGCCGCCTTCCAGACCGGCGACGGGCTGCGGGGCTCGGCGATCCTGACCGACTTCATCGAGGCCGAACGCAAGCTCCGCGACGAGCGGGACGCCGCGGTCCAGAAGGCCAAAGACGAGGCGGCCAAGGCGAACAAGAAGTCGGAGGAGATCGAGAAAGCGGGGCAGGCGGCCGCTGGGAAGTTCGACGGTAAGATCAGCGCCCTGCAGCCGTTCCTGTATGAACTCAAGGGACAGCTCCATCTCGCACACCGGGCCTACGGCGATGCCTTGACCGCCTTCGAGAAGTCCGGCCGGGCCGACAAGGGGCTGCTGGCGGTCCTGCAGGTCCGCGCTGGCCAGACGGAGAAGGGGATCGAAACCGCCCGCAAGAACGTCGCCGACAATCCGAAGGAGACGATCCCGCTCGTCCGGCAGGTCGAGGCGCTCTCACTGGCCGGCAAGAAGGACGAGGCCCGCAAGGCGTTTGATGAGCTCAAGGCGATCTCGTCGATGGCGGCGCTCGACACGCCGCTCTTCGGACGGCTCCGCCCGTTCCTCGCCGACCTCGGCGCCGCAGAGGACTGGCGCGTGGCGCTCGAACCGGCTAAGGACCTCGGCGAACGCCCGCCCCTCGACACCCTCGGGCCCGCGCACTGGAGCCCGTCACCGGCGCCGTCGTGGGAACTCGCCGATCACCGCGGCACGGTCCGGTCGCTTGCCTCCTACCGCGGACGTCCGGTCGTGGTCCTGTTCTATCTGGGGCACGGCTGCCTGCACTGCGTCGAGCAGCTCCAGAAGTTCGCCGCCGCCGAAGAGGAGTTCGAGAAGTGGGGCGTCGGCCTCATCGCCATCGGAACCGACGATCCAGCCAGTCTTCAGCTCGCCTGCAAGAGCTACGGCAGCGAGTTCCCGTTCCCGCTCGTCTCGAACAGCTCGCTCGACGTCTTCAAGACCTACCGCTGCTACGACGACTTCGAGTCCCAGCCGCTCCACGGGAGCTTCCTGATCGACGCGGACGGCCTCGTCCGCTGGCAGGACATCTCCGCGGAGCCCTTCGTCGACACGAAGTTCCTCCTCGAAGAAACGAAGCGGCTCCTCGGAACGCCGTGACTCCCCTCCTATCCGTGTTGATCTGTGTTCATCTGTGGCTAAAAACCATTCTGAATCAGCCACAGATAAACACAGATGGACACAGATAAGAGTTCGGAGAACAGAGTGTCGGATCACGCAGCGGCGCGAAGGGCCTGTTCTTCTTGCCAGATCGGGTGGCGGAGCTTCCATTCGCCACCTTCCTGCTTCCACAGGTGCGGCGAGCGGAACTTGTCGCACAGCTCCAGGAACCGCTCCGGGGCGAGGCCGATGTAGTCCATGACCTCCTGGAAATACTTCTTCGGGAACTCGCCGTCGAACCGCTTCACCAGGGCCACGCCGTCTTCGCGGGTCAGGTGGCGGTTGCGGATCTCCTGGGCGGCGTCGTACGTCGTGCGGCCGATGCCGAACTTGATGTACGTCGTGTAGTAGTGAAAGCCGTCGATCTTGTCGTCGAGGCTGTTGTACTTGCTGTAGGTCCCCTCGGTCCGGAACGGATTCGCTTCGAAGCCCGTGTTCTCGACCGCGTAGTAGTACGCCTCCTGCGGCGTCCACTTGAGGTAATAGCCGAGGTAATGGACTTCGACCGGGCAGCGGTCGTAGTCCGACGCTTCGGCCGGCAGGTACGCCTTGAGGTCGGCGAGGTCGACGTTGTGCTCGCTCATAATCTGGCGGATCGGCAGACCGGCGAGACGGATCTCGTCGAAGTTCTGCATCGAGTGGAACGCCTTGTCCCGCAGCGAGGCGTTGTTGTCGGCGATCGGGTTGCCGTACTCCGCTTCGTTCTCGCCGTAGAAGACGAGGGGAATGCCGTACTTGAGGGCCAGCTTCGGCCCCAGGTTCTTCTGACCGAGGATGAAGGTCTGGAACGGGTGCAGGAGGTTCTCGATGGAGAGCCGCGTCAGGAGCCGCATGACCTTGCCGTTCTGGTTGAACGACAGGTTGTCGAAGCCGCCGACGTCGAGCCACGCGCGGAAGTTCTTCCAGCCGATATCCGTATAGAGGATTGGCGGCCAGGTGACCGTCAGCGGGTGCATCCCGTACTTGTACTTGAGGACGTGCGCCTGGACGCAGCTGTCCTTGCCGCCGCTGCCGGGGACGATGCAGTCGTACGAGCCATCCTTGCTGCGGTGCTTGTCGAGGAGGGCCAGGAGCTGTTCCTCGCGGACCTTCCAGTCGATCGCCTCCTTGACGTCGGCGTAGCGGCAGGAGTCGCACACGCCGTGGTCATCGAAGTTCATCGTCCGGATCTTGCGGTCCGGCGTGTTCTTGAACTCGGGGGTCGAGGCCGGACGCTGGTTCGACATGACGCAGCGGCGGCAGTAGCGGACCTCGTGCGGGAGGCCGTAGTAGGCTTCAAGCTTCTCAGCAGGCATTCTTGACGTCCTTGTGCAACCGGCACTGTTCAATGAACGAAGCGATCTGGCGGTAGATCCGCTGCCCCTCGGCGCCGCTCTTTTCCGGGTGGAACTGGAAGGCGATCGTGTTTCCCGACCGGACGCTCGAGCAGAACTCGACGTCCCCATACTGCGTCATCGAGAGCCGGACCCGCGGATCGGTCGGGCAGACGTAGTACGAGTGAACGAAGTACATGTGCGTCCCGTCCCGCAGGCCGTCGAGCGGCGTGCCGGACCAGGGATCGGCGGTCTTCGCGACGGAGGGGCGGGGGCGCTGGACCCGGCTCCAGGAGACGTGCGGGACCTTGAGCTCGCGGTGGGCAGCGTCGCGGGGGGAGCGGAAGCGGACCACGGTCCCCTCGATCAGGCCGAGGCCCGCGTGGTGGCCGAACTCTTCGCTCTCCTGCATCAGGAGCTGGAGGCCGAGGCAGATGCCGATGATCGGCCGGCCGGCGGCGTGGAGAGCCCGCAGCGGCCCGACGAGGTCGGCCGCTTTGAGATTTTTCATCGCGTCGCCGAAGGCCCCGACGCCGGGGAGCAGGACGGCGTCGGCCGCCAGGACGTCGGCCTTCTTGTCCGTGATGGCGGCCGAGAGGCCGGCCCCTTCGCAGGCCCGGAGAACGCTGTGGAGGTTCCCGAGGCCGAAGTCGACGAGAGCAACGCGCGGTGAGTGGTGTTCGGACATCCGTGTCCTCCGGCCCGGCCGGAGCTTAGGCGTATTCGAGGCAGCGACAGTCGATTCCGTTCGACGTCAGGAACGATTTCAGTTCGGGGAGGGAGAAGCACGACAGGTGCTTCGCCGCGGCCGCCGAGCCGCCCCCCTGCTTGCGGAGAAACTCGGTATTCCCTTCGCCGCGGTAGTCCTCGGCGAGGGCATCGTACTGGCTCAGGAAGTGGTAGTGCAGGGACGAGGCGAGGCTGACGGCGTCGGCCCGCCCCTCTTCGATGACCTGCTGCACGTGTTCCTTCTGGCCGGCCCCGCCGCAGGCGATGACCGGGATCGGAGCGGACTCGGCGATCCGGCGGGTCAGCTCGATGTCGTAGCCTTTTCCGGTTCCCTCGCGGTCGACGGAGGTGACGACCAGCTCGCCGGCGCCGAGATCGATCGCCTCGGCGGCCCATTCGATTGCGTCGCGGCCGGTCTCGTTCCGGCCGCAGTCGGTGTAGGCGTACCAGCGCCCGTCGGGGTGTCGGATCGCTTCGATCGAGACGATGATCGTCGACGATCCGAAGCTCTCGGCCGCCTCGCGGATCATCGCCGGTCGGGCGATCGCGGCGGTGTTGATTGCGACTTTGTCAGCCCCGCAGCGGAGTGCCTGCCGGACGTCGTCGACGCTCCGGATGCCGCCGCCGACGGTGAGCGGAATGCGGATTTCCTCAGCGGTCCGGCGAATGATTTCGGCGAGGCCGTTCCGCTCGTAGAGGCTGGCGACGGCGTCCATGTAGAACAGCTCGTCGGCCCCCTGGTCGTAGTAGTAGCGGGCGAACTGTTCGGGTTTTCCGAGGACGCGCAGCCCCTCCAGGTGAATCCCCTTCACCAGGTTGGGACCCTTGATGTCGAGCCGGGGAATGATGCGAATTCCCACGCCGTGACCTTTGCTGCTGTCGTGATCCGGAACCGTCGAGGCCGGCTCACGCGGCACTCGAGACGCCTCTCCGGTCCGGATCGCCATTGACCGGCCGGAAGGGCCCGGGGACGGTACTCGAAATCCCGAAAATCGGGCAACACGAGGTTCCGGCCCAGGTTCCGACTGCGGATAGAGAAGGAGTTAAACACCAAGGCACAAAGACTTCACCAAGAACACCAAGGTTTGACGTCTGCTGAAATCCTTGGTGTTCTTGGTGCCCCCCTTGGTGTCTTGGTGTTTAATCCGACGGCGCTACGCTTCGGAAGCGACTGGAGCCATCCAGGGGCTCAGGTCTCGTCCCAGCCACACGGAGAGGGCCTGCAGGTCGTCGCGGTAGTAGTCCTCCAGACGCAGCCGGAGCGGCTCGGGGAGGGGCGGGTAGTCTGCGAATCGATCCTGGTTGAGCCGGTGGTAGGCCCACAGGTAGTTCCCGCGCCGCAGCCGGAGGGCCATCGGGCCGAGCAGGGGCCAGTGAAGCATCGTGTGGTACCCCGACCGGAGCACCTGATGGACAAAGGGCCAGCGTTTGAGGGGCTTGGTCTCGTTGACCCGCCCCCGGAGCTTCGACTCTGGAAGCGTGCTGGAGATCCCGAGGAATTCCCGGACCTGATTAAAGAACGAGACCGGATCGGCCAGCAGGTCATCGTAGAGGAGGACCAGGATCTGCTCGCGCGGGAAGTGTTCGAGGTACCGCTGGAGATGCTCGTAGTAGAGGCCGTGCTGAACCATCGGGGAGTCGATCGTCAGCTCGTCCGCGATGGACGGGGTGAGCTCGCCGTGGTTGAGGCGGCGGCAGTAGTCGCTGTAGGCCCGCTCGACCGGGCTTCGAAGGATGGCAATGAGCCGCGCGTCCGGGCAGTACTCCTGGATCCGCGAGGGGACTTCGGGGGAACCGAGATAGCTTGGCGTCGCGTCCAAGACCCAGCGGGCGCGGGAGTCGCGGGGGAACTGGTTCCGATACCACTCCAGGCCGAGGTCGAAATGGGTGTTGAAGAAGTGCGTTTCCTTCTCGACCAGCGAGACCGCCACCTCCGGGAGCTCCGCCAGCGTCGCGTAGAGCCAGGTCGTCGCGCAGCGAATTCCGCCAATCAGAAAGCAGTTGGGACTCCGCAGCTCTCCCGGGGCGGCGGGGAACCGCGTCACCTTGAGCGTGTTGTCCATCTCTTCGGCCATCACCAACTCCGTCACTCCATCCTGGCCGCGGCGCGTCATACCACTCCTTTCGGATGAGGGGCAAGACCGACAACGGCTCTTTTCGCAATCTCCTTTCGAACACCGGAAACGCGCCGAAGTGTCGCCGCGGTGCTCGCGGATTCAGGTTGGCGGTGACAGGGGAAGGGGACGGTCAGCCGCACCTGAAGAGACGGTCAAACGGGAGACGGCGCTGTGATGCATCGGGCCTGATTCGGATCGCTACAGACTCGCCAGGAGGTCGCAGATCCTGCGGGCGGAATCGCGATCTCCCGCTCCAGTCGCCTGTCGATGGGAGGCGGAATCGAGCGCGGTCGCGATCCGAGACTGCAACTCGCTGAGATCTGCGGCAAAGTGATACGGGGGCCGCATGACTCGGGGGAGGGGGAAGCGGTCCCCGCGGAGGTGGTTATAGGTCACCGCCGGCTTGCCGCACGCTTCGGCCTGGACGGCGATCGTGGAGTAAGAGGTGACGACGACGTCCGCGATCGCCAGCGACTCGCACAGATCGAGCGCGGCATTGATCGGCCGAATGTGCGGGTGGGCCGCGAGCCACGGGGCATAGTCCTCCAGCCGCTCGTTCGGGTGATGTCGCAGCAGGACCGCGGCCCCGCGCTCCCGATGAATGGCATCCAGGGCACCGAAGATCTGGGGGCCGATCGTCTCGTGCGGGATGGAGCTGTGGATGGAGAAATCGTCGCGGAACCGGCAGGGGGGAGTGGTTGCCATCAGGACGACCGGGGCGCCGTGAGGGATCGCTAATCGGGTCCGGAGCGCGTCCCCGTCGATCGCCGCGGTCCGCCGGGCGGTATCGTCGAACACCGGCTGTCCGAGGTTGTGGAACCGGCAGCTCGTGATCCCCTGGGCCTGCAGAGTCGCGATCGAGTCGTCATCCGAGGTGACGACATGCCGCGCTTCGGGGAGGGGATAGAGCTCGCCGAAGAGGTCGAGGATCTGGACTGTCTGGAGTCCGAGTGCATTCCCCGCCCGGATCGCCGCCTGCTCGCACCGGGGAGAGGTCGTCGACAGGACGATGTCGGCCTGTTCGCTCTCGAGGATCCGCCGCAGGGTCTCGACGGGCAGGAACGCCTGCCTTGCCCGCTCCCGGTATCGCTCTGCGGCCCCCTCCGGCCCGAGGTCGCGGACGAGATCCGAATACGAGAGCCCCAGGTAGGCGATCGACTCGATCCGCGGGACCGGCCCCTTCGGATTGTGGTGTTCGGCGGCCAGTCGCCGGCCGTGGTCGAGGACCTCGTCGAGGCGGTCGTCGAAGAGGGGCAGGTAGTCGCTGATCCTCCGCACCGTCCCGGCCGGGTAGCGGTCGACCACCTGGGCATAGGCGGCCGTGAGGGCTAGGATCCGGAAGCGGAGGTCACCTCGTTGTGCCAGTTCCCGGCAGACGAGATCGACGATGGTGATGTGGCCGCCGCCGTAGGCCACACAGAATACGGTCTTCACGATGCGCTCCCTCGTTCGTTCCTGTGCGGCGGTGCTGTGAATCCGGAAGGCGTTTGTCGGTTACTCGCGGGACGCCGGATGAAGTACCGTTCGGCCACCGTTTCCTCAAGAGGATCTGCAGCATGCCGCGTCACATCCCGAAGCCGACCCGAATCGAAGCCGCCGGAACGCCGCCGAAGACGATCGAAGAGTTCGTGGGGCGGGTCAATTCCGCCACGGACTCCGTCAGCGTGGCCCGGATGGTGAGTCCTCAGGGTTGGAGTGAGCCGGGGCAGACGCCGGAGTTTGACGAGTACACGGTGGTCCTGAAGGGATGTCTCCGTGTGGAGCATCGCGGGGGAACGCTCGATGTCCGGGCGGGTGAGGCGGTGATCACGAATGGCGGTGAGTGGGTGCGGTACAGCAGTCCCGAGGCGGGCGGGGCGGAGTACATTGCGGTTTGTCTTCCGGCGTTCTCACCGGCGACGGTTCATCGGGATGCGTGATACCGCCCGGATCGCGTTCTTGCCGGCACGACTCGATAGCTCAAACCCAACGTGCCACGGCAGCCTGGGGTCAAGGGGGTCTCACCCCCTTGCCGCCGGAGGCACTTCCGTGAGGAACCGTGGTAGACAACGGATGTCCCCTTCGTGGAGCCAGCGTTGAGAACTCCCTCAAAATACACCGCCTGCGACGTAATCCCCGCGGGTTGGTGAGGGGGCATACGACACGGTGTCCGCGTTTGGACACGATCTCCTTCAGACAGCTCCCGACGAGACAGCCTCCGGCGGGCAAGGGGGCGTGGCCCCCTTGCATCCCCCACCAGGGTGCCCCTGGACCCGGTGGTAGGGCCTTGTGACTGCTCAGGCGAAGAAGCGGCCCATCAGGTCGTGACCGTGAATCAGGACATCCCCCGTCCCGGCCGCCGCAACTTCGTCGTACGTCCGCGCGCCATTATGACCAAAGCCCCGCCCGCACATCGTAAACGGCACAAACCCGTGGCTATGCGTCTTCGTCCGCAGGAACGTCGGATGGTCCGGCGACACCAGAATCCGATAGTCCCCCTGCTGCCGGAGATACTCGTGGACGGGACCGACGATCTTCTGGTCGATCTCCTCGAGCGCCTTCACCTTCTCTCTCACATGCCCCTCATGAGAGGCCTCGTCGGTCGCCTCGACATGCACGACGACGAAGTCCGCTCCGGCCTGGAGCGTCTGGATCGCATGCCGCCCCTTGGCGGCATAGTCGGTGTCGAGGTATCCCGTCGCCCCCGGAACTTCGACGACGCTCCACCCGAGGAGCCGCCCAATCCCGCGGAGCAGGTCCACCGCAGTAATGACTGCCCCCTGAACGCCGTACCGCTCCTTGAACGGCGTCAGCGACGGCGCCTTCCCCTGTCCCCAGAGCCAG